>NZ_LT607413.1:0-2400000 GCF_900091495.1 Micromonospora echinospora
ACGTCGACCCGGCCGAGCCCCGCCCGGACGGCGCGGGGTGCTGCGGGGTGGGTGCGGTGGCTGACTTCCTGCTCACTGTCCTGCTACTACTGTCCGCCGTTGCGCTCGGCGCGGTGCTCATGTCGGCGCTGCTGGGCGACGACTGACCCACCCGACCCGCTGAAGGGCCGTCACTCCACACCGGAGCGGCGGCCCTTCAGCCGTACCCGAAAGGAGGCGTCCGAGTGCTGACCCTGACGCATTCCGTCGGCGGGACGACCGTCGGCATTCACTTCCCCGAGCGGGCCGAGGACATGGACGGCTTCCGGGCCTTCCTGGCGGGCGGGGACAAGGTTCTCGCCTTTGACACGAGGCACCGGCTTGGACATCTTCAGCCCGGGCACCGGCTGCGCTTGGCGCAGTTCGGCAACGGGCGCGAGGCGTGGGTCTTGCGGACGGACATGTTCGCCGCCGAGGCCGCCGCCGCGCTGCGGCAGCCCGGCCGTACGTCATGCACAATGCGCCGTTCGACCTGCTGACCGTCGATCGGCACCTGGGCGTACGGCTCGAAGAGCTGGGCGGGCGCACGTTCGACACGCGCGTCCTGGCTCACCTGCTCGACCCGCGCTCGCCGCAGGAAGGCGGGATCGGGCTCGGCCTGAAGCCGCTCAGCGCGGTCTACGTCGACCCGGACGCCCCGGACACGCAGGACGGCTTGACGGCGGTGTTCCGCTCGCTCGGCCTGACGAAGGCGACCGGCTGGGCGGGTATCCCGATCGATCAGGAAACTACGTCCGGTACGCGGGGCTCGACGTGATCCTGACTCACCGGCTTCCGCGAGCTGGGGCCGATGGTCCGGGACGTCGGGCTCGACCACCTGTCGAAGTTCGAGCATCACCTTCAGGTACTCCTCGCGATCCTTCAGCGTCGCGGGTTCCGGCTGGACGTGCCCTACGTGGAACGGCTGCGCGCGGACTTGCTCGCCGAGGCCGAGGAGTTTAAACGGGTCGCCCGCCGGTACGGCGTCCGAGAACGTGAACAGCACCGCCCAGGTCGCCGCCGCGCTGGCCGCGATGGGCGAGACGATGAACGAGCGGACGGCGTCCGGGCCCCGAAGGTCGACAAGGGGTGTTGTTGCCGCTGGCGGACCTCTCGCTCGGCTGGGAACGGCTGGACGTCCGGACGCCGAACCCGCTGGCCGACGCGGTGGTCCGCAGCAAGCGGGCCGAGAAGTGGGCGACCGCGTACGCGGGAAGCCTTCCTCGATCTGCGCGACGCGGACGACCGGCTTCATCCGATGATCGGGGCGCTTCAGGCCCGGACGGCGCGCATGTCGATCAGCCGGCCCCCGCTTCAGCAACTTCCGTCGTCCGACTGGCGGGTCCGGCGGGCGTTCGTCGCGGACCCGGGGCAAACGATCATCGCGGCCCGACTATCAGGCGGTTGAAATGCGGGTTCTCGCCGCGCTGGCGGACGTCAAGAAGATGAAGGAGGCGATCCTAGCCGGCGAGGACCTTCACACCTTCACAGCGCGCTTGGCGCTCGGCGAAGAGGTCTGGGCCTCGCTGACGGGGCCGGAGAAGAAGCGCTTCCGGAAGCTCTTCAAGGGCGCGGGCTTCGGGAAGGTCTACGGCGGCGGGCTACCACGCTGGCCCGACAGACCGGCTCGACGGTCGAGGCTATGAAGCGGGTTATCGCGCAGTACGACGCGGTTTACCCCGAAATCAAGCGCTACTCCCGCCGGCTGATGGAGCGGGCCGAGTTCGGCCGCCGCGAGGTCGTGACCCCGTCCGGGCGGCATCTGCCGCTCGACCGGGACCGGCTCTACGCGGCGACGAACTACGTCGTCCAGAGCACCGCCCGCGACCTGCTCGCACAGGCGGTCGTGGACATCTTCGCCGCCGGCCTCGGGGACCACCTGCTACTCCCCGTACATGACGAGCTGATCGCCCAGGCCCCGACAGCGGACGCCGAGGAGGTTATCCGGGAGATCGGGCGGGCGATGGAGTCGACCTTCTACGGCGTCCGGATCGAGTCCGACCCGGACGTCTACGGGCGAGCTGGGGCCACGGCTACGGCTGCGCCGTGAAGGACGGACTTGCACGGTCCGCACGGACCATCCGAGGAAGCACGGCGTTGCACACGCCTGACGATCTCGAACACATGTACGATTCACCTCCTCACGAAGGGGCGCGACCGTGAAACCGGCTGATCTTGACATCGATCGTGACGTAACTCGCATCGGGGACCTTGTCGACGCGATGCGTGCTGAGCTGGACGCCCTCGCGGCTGTCCTACCTGCGGCTATTGACGCACAGTGGACGACGCCGCCCGTCCCCCGTCCGAGGGAAGACACGGCCGAACGGGTGAAGGGCGAGCGGTCCGAACCGACCGCGTCCGTAGCACTCGATCCGGATCGCTTGCGGCTGCGTGAGCAGGTAGTACGCTCGGCCCGAATACTTGCCGGTGGGAATACCGCGCTGAGGCAAGTACGGGCCGGCGTCGAGAAGGCGTTGACGCCGTGGCAGGAAGAAGGCAACGGGGATGAGCGACGGTAAGCGAGCCTCGCGGGAAGGGGTCCCGTTGGCGGGACTGGCCGGACTGGCTGGTCGCCGCGTCTACCTTCTCGGGTCCGCCGCTGGCACCCCTGCCGAGCGGTCGCGGCGCTTCAGCGCCGTCGCCTGCGCGCTGGCGGGCGCGGGCTTCGACGTCGTTATGCCCGGGTGGACGCACCCCGAGACGCAGAACGCCGACGACCTACTCTCCGTAGTGGACGACGACGTGTCGGCCCTCGCCTCGGCGGACGTGGTCGTCGCGCTTCCCGGGTCCGAGAGCCTTTGGGAGTACACGATGGCGGGGCTGCTCGGGGTGCCGGTCGTACCGTCAGTCGAATGCACTCTTCTTAGGTCAGCCTGACCTAACCAGCGGAAACGAGGCCCCGGGGTGTCCCCTCGGGGCCTCTTCGCGTCTTCCGGGTGGGGCCCCCTCGTCCGTCCAGACAGGACGCTTCCTCGATCAGCTCAGGCCATCCCGCAACTCTTTGCGCTAAACGCTTTGCGCATTAACGTGCTTAACGCGCGGTAACTCGCACACCCGTTCGATTGCTGGCCGGCGCTCACCGGCAGACCTCTCACGCCCTTTGGAGGCATCGTTATGTCCGCTTTCGCTCGTATCGACACCATGTGGGACGCCCCGGTCGAGCACATCGCGACCGCCGCCGAGGAGGTCGAGCTGATCGCCGCCGCCGGGGCCGGCGACGAGGACGCCCTTCTGCGCCTGTTCGCCAGCTACGTCCCGCACCTGTGCCAGGCCGTCGGGGCGTACACGAAGGTGCTCCCGCTGGACGACGCCCGTCAGGCCGCTTTCCTCGGCCTGGTCTCCGCTGTCCGGGCCTTCGACCCGGCGCAGTCCGACCGCCTGGTCAGCGTCATCCGACAGCACGCGCACGCCGAGCTGTCGGCCGCCGCCCAGGCCGCCGGGACCGGCTTCACCGTGCCGAGCCGCACTGTGGAGCGGTTTTTCGGCATCCTGGCGAAGGCCGGGAACGACGTCGCCGAGGCCGCGAAGATCGCCCCCGCGTACGAGATGACGGCGGACACCTTCTACTCCGTCCTCGGCGCGGTGACGGCCGGCGCGTCGCTCGAAACCGCGCTGGAAGCCCGTGGGGACGCCGTCTTCGGGAACGTGGTCGCCCCGCGTGAGATCGCCGACGCCGAGGACCGCGTCCTCGTCGAGTTGGCCTTCCGCGCAGTCGACGACTTCGAGCGGGACGTCTGCCGGTTGGCCTACGGCTTCAGCGACTTTGACCCGGTGCCGGACGCCGAGATCGGCCACCGGCTCGGGAAGTTCTCCCGGCTGAAGATTCAGCGCACGCGGACGCGGGCCCTGGGCAAGATGCGCTCGGCCCTGGGTGCGCTAAACGCTTAGCGCTGAAAGGGGGCGAGGAATTTCTGAACACCTCGCCCCCACCCGGCGCATAGGTCCGGCAAGCAACCCCCAACCTGAAAGGCACCGACCGTGGACTTCTTCGAGACCGACGCCGTCCGTCTGCCCGCCGCCCCCGAGGGCCGCGACGAGTACGAGGCGCTTCCGTTCGAGTTCCGCGACGAGCTGGACGACGCCTTCGCGGACGACCTGCGGGCCGCCGTGACCGGCCTGCCGGCCCGGCCCGGGACGCTGCGCTGATGTTCGCCCGCCTGCGGGCCCGCTTCGCCGAGTGGCGCGAGGCGGGCCGGGTGCCGGACGGCTGGGAGACCCCCGAGGGTCAGGCCGCGCTTGCCCGCATCCTGCGCGAGACCACCGCCGAGCGGAAGCGGCCCGCCCCCGAGGAGTCCCCGTGACTGCCCCGGCCGACCACGTCACCCGCCTTGATCCGCTGATCCGCATCATGTCGGCCGAGCGGGTTCCACCCGCCCTGCGCGACGACGCCGAGCAGGAAGCCCGGATCGCGGTCTGGACGGTCGCCACGGCGCACGCCGACGACCCCCGCCCGCTCGGGCCCCTCCTGACGACGGTCGCCCGGCGGGCGGTCCGGGCGGTCGCCGTGGGACGACCCATGACCGGCGAGGAGGGGCGTCGCGGCGTCGAGCGCGACCCGTTACGGGCGGGCCGGCTGGTCGAGTTGGACACGGAGCGCGACGACGCCCCGCAGGGTGACCACGCGGAAGCTGTCGCTCTGCGGGTCTCGGTGGCTCGGGCCCTCGCCGACCTGGCCCCTTGGGAACGTGCCTACGTGGTCGGGCGCTTCCTCGAAGACCGTCCGGTCGCCGAGGTCGCGGCGGACCTCGGCATGTCGCCTACCGGGCTCGCGAATGCCTGGTCCCGACGGCTGCGTCCTGCGCTCGCCGAGGCATTATCGCCCCTGGTCAGCGCGGGTGCGCAGACCCGGAGTTGCGCTAAACGCTTTGCGTAACCTAGACTCCGTTTACACGCTTCGCCGAACCGAAGGAGCACGAAATGACCGCCACCCCGACCCGCGCCACCTACAAGGGCCACGGCAAGCCGGAAACCCTGATCCTCTTCGGTATCTACGCGAAGCCGAACGCCGTCGGCGTTCCGGTCCGGGTGGTGAAGGGGCGGTGCGGGAACCGGTTCATCTCCCTGGAGACCGGGGAGCAGGTAGAGGGCCTGGGCGTGGCGGGCAAGTTCTGGGCCGCCCCGATCGAGGAGACCGAGACCGTCGAGCCGGCCCCGGCCGTCGAGCCCGCCCCGGCCGATGTGAACCCGCTTCGGCCCGCGCCCGGCTCGGGCTCGGCCAACTGTGCGGCGCACGGGCCGCTGTGCCCGCACCCGGCTAAGTGTGCCCCGGGGGTCCGGCACCTGACGAAGACGGGCGTCCCGCATCGAACGGTGTGCGGAGAGGTTGCGGCCAACGTGCCCGTTACCGCGTTGCCGCGAAAGGCCACCTGCCCGAAGTGCGTCGCCCCCAACTCGGCGAACCTGGTCGCCGAGGTCGCCCCCGCCTCGGCCCCGGCGGTCCCGGCCGAGACGATCGCGACCCGCGAAGCCTGGCTCGTTGGCGCGGTCGACGCCCTTCGCCCGATCTTCGCCGAGCACAGCGCGACCGTCCCGGCGGTCCGGGTGTCGGTCGGATGGCCGGGGGTGTCGAGCCGGAAGGGCCTGACGAAGGTCATCGGCCAGTGCTGGGCGTCCCACGTCACGGCGGATAAGACCCCGCAGGTCTTCATCTCGCCCGTCCTGGGCGACGCCGGTCAGGTGCTCGAAACCCTCGTGCACGAGCTGATCCACGCGTGGGACGACTGCAAGTCGGGCCACAAGGGCGACTTCGCGAAGCTGGCAAAGCGGATTGGCCTGACCGGGAAGATGACGGCCACGGTCGCGGGCGACGAGCTGAAGGCGAAGCTCGCCGAGATCGCCGGCCACCTCGGCGAGTACCCGCACGCGAAGCTGTCCGCCCCGGGGCGCAACGGCCAGGGCGAGAAGAAGCAGACCACGCGGATGATCAAGTGCCTTTGCGCCTGCGAGTACACCGCCCGGACCACGCGGAAGTGGTTGGAGGAGGTTGGGGCCCCGATCTGCCCGCGCTGCAAGGTCGAGATGGAAATCTGCGCCTGACCCCGCGCCCCGTCGACCCCGGCGGGGCGCACCGTTTACACGCCTAAGGAGATTTCGATGGAGACGACGACCGTGGGCAAGCTGACCGTAGGGGCGCGGGTCCTGGTCACGATGGACCCACATGCCCCGACGGCCTTCGCCAGCGACCCGGCCACCGCCCGCGCGGCCGAGGTCGTGGCGGAACCCGAGAAGGTCGGTCGCCGCCGGCTGATCCGGACCGACCTGGGCGACATCGAGGCGGGCCCGACGACGAAGGTCGTCCTCGCCCCGGCCGAGCCCGAGCAGACCCCGGAGACGGCCCCTGAGCCCGCCGAGGACGCCGTCCCGGCCCCGGCTGGTCTGGTGACCGCGACGGCCACGGTCGACGCTGCGGGCCGGCTGACGGCCGAGAGCGTCGTCCGGGTGGGCGGTGCCAAAGCGCCGGTCCCGACGGAGGTCGACGGCCCCGCCGGCAAGATCGCCCCGGTGCGGTTGGTCGCTGCCCTGGCGGCGCTCGGGTACGAGCCCGTCGGCCGCTGGGCACCCGGCGCGGGCAACTATGTGGAGTGCCAGGTCCGTCCGCTTCACCCGTAACCGCGTCCCGCTCCCTAGACGATTGTGAGCAGAAATGGCCGACACCCGGTTCCGCATGGTTGGCACGGTTCACGGCGTGGAGTCCTGCCCGGGGGTGTGGCAGGTCGTCCAGGGGTCCGAGTTCGAGCGAGGCCCGGACACCGTCGTTCAGGGTAAGCCGATCGGTTACCGCGTCGTTGTCGTCAAGTTGGTGTGTAGCGCCCAGGCGAACCACACGACTGCCGACTTCTACTACCCCGATCTCTTCCCCGCCACCTGACCCCCTCCGCCCCGTGACCTGGGATTTCCCGGGCACGGGGCGTTTACACTTGCGCTAAACGTTTAGCGCATGCTCTACTTGACCTGCAAGCGCGAGACCGCCGAAGGAGTGCCGAATGTCCCCGCTCACGATCACCAGCAAGGGCCGCAGCGTCACCGTCACCCGCGAGACCGTCCCGGTCGGGTTCTACCTGACCCCGCGCCCCGCGTTCGTGATCACCACCCCGAGCGGTTTCCGCGCCACGCTGCCCGAGTGCTACTGCCAGCTTGACGACCAGCCGGAGCGCACGCCGTGCAACCGCCCCGCCGGCCACGCCGTGCCGGGGCCGACTCGCAACCGGGACGAGCACTACCGGACGCACTGCCACTCGTGGCACCCGGGCAGCGCCGAGCGCTTCGCCCGCGACGTGCTCGCCGCGTCCGCCCGCCCGGCGACCCGGAAGCCGTCCGCCTCGAAGCCGGCGAAGTCGGACCTCTCCCCCGGTACCCGCGTCACCTGGGCGCACATCGCACCCGACGGGACCGAGGTCAAGCGGGCCGGCGTCGTCTGGGCGAACGCGCCCCGGTGCAACGGGAGCGAGACCGTCTGGGTCACCCCGGACACCCCGGACCCCGCCGACGTCTACCCCGCCGCCGTGCCGGTCGTGCGGGCCCGGAAGGGCTCCCGGATCTACGTCGGTCGCACCTGGTCGTCCGAGTGGTCGCCCTGCGGCGGTCGCCAGATCGAGCCCGGCGAGCTGTTCAGCGAGACCGGCCTGAACACCGACACGGCGAAGGTCGCCCAGGTCGCCGCCCGGCACGCCGCCACGCTGCGGGCGCAGCGCCACGACCTCGCCGCCTGACCTCTCCCCCGGCCGGGGGCCGCGTCGCCCCCGGCCCGCTCCCCGAGGAGTTCCGATGTACTTCCCCGACCCGCCCCGCCGGCCCTGGGTGTACGCGCTGGCGCTCGCCGGTATCGCGGCTGCGGCGTGGCTGTTCTGCGCGCTCCCCTTCGTTGTCGTTTCCCTGATCCTGAACCTGATTGGAGCCTGAAGTGTCGACCACCCCGACCGGCCGTGGCTGGGCGTACGCGGGCGCGATCATCGGCGGGGCCCTGTCGGTCGCCGCGAACGTCGCGCACTCCTACATCGCGACGGATCCGCCGGCCCTGAAGGTCATCTTCTCGGCGTCCTGGTCGGTGCTGCTCTTCGTCGGTATCGAGGTCGTCGCCCGGGTCGCGTTCCCGCCCGGTATCCAGTACGTCGCGTTGCGGTTCGTGGGTCTCGGCGGGGTGTCCCTGGTCGCCGGCATCGTGTCCTACCAGCACATGTCCGGCCTGTTCGAGCATTGGGGCCTCGATTGGGCGACCGTTCACCTCGGCCCATTGGCGGTCGATGGCTTCCTGGCGATCTGCTCGGCCGCGTTGATCCTGACCGCTGCGAAGCGGGCACGGGTCGAGCCCTCGGCCGAGCGCGCGAAGCCGACCTTCGAGACCCTGTTTCCCCACCTTGCCGCGCTGCGCGACGAGGACGCCGTCCTGCCCGCTGAGACGGCCCCTGCCGCCCTGGTGGCCCCGGCCCCGATCGAGGCCACCCCCGAGCCGTCTGCGGTCCCGCCGTGGGCCGACGACGCCCCCGGAGCGCCAGCCCCGGACCCCGAGCCGGAGCCCGAGCCCGAGGCCCCGAAGGACCCCCGCTACGTGACGGAGATCGTCTTCACCGAGGCGCTTCCCGAGCCCGGCGACCCGCGCCGGTACCCCGAGATCCGTCGCCGCGCCGAGATGCTGAACGAGGAGAACCCCGCCCGCAGTCAGCAGGTCATCGCGGACCTGATCGAGATCCCGCGCCGGACCCTGCGGGACGCGCTGGCCGCGACCGCGCCGAAGCCGGCGACGCCACCGAAGTTGGAGCTTGTGCACGTCTGACCGATCGGCCCGCCCTGGGAGCGCCCCGGGGCGGGCTTTTTCGTGCCGTTGCGCTAAACGCTTTGCGCAGCTAGGCTCGTTTACACGCCCCACACGAAGGAGAGCCCGATGACCGCCATCGCCACCGAAGCCGCCCCCGCCCTGACCATCCTCGGCGTGACCGATGAGCAGACCACCTGCGACCGCTGCGGTCGGATCGAGCTGCGGGGGACCGTCATTCTCGGCGACGAGAACGGCGAGGCGGGCCGGTACGGCTCGACCTGCGCCGGCTACATGCTCGACCCGACCGGACGCACGAAGGGCGTTGGTAACCGCGCCCGCCTGATCGAGGAAGTTCGCCGGGACCGCATTTACTGGGCTCTGCGCAGCGCTCACGCTGCGCTCGCCGACCGGGACAAGCGGGACCAGTACGGCGCAGCCGGGTTCACCCGCGCGTGCCGCATCGTGACTGATTTGGAGCGCGCGACGCTGATCCACCGCCCGGACGAGATTGCCGCCGTCGCGGCGGTGCGCGCGAAGGCCCGCGAGATCCGCGCCGAACTGCGGGCCGCCGGCAAGCTCTGACCCGACCTGCAAGCGCCCCGCCCCCGGACCTCGGGCGCGGGGCGTTTCGCTGTCCGCCCCCGTCCCGCTATGTCCGATTCTCTATGTGCTCTGGGCGGCATCTTCGTGGGCAGCGGGCTGTTGCACATCGAGGCCCCGCCGGAGCACCTCGTGGTCAGCGGTGGCCTCTTCCACGGCCTCCAGCTCTGGGTCAACCTGCCCCGGGTGGCGAAGATGAGCCCGCCGCGCTACCAGGACATCCGGGGTCGGGAGTCGGCGCTGCTGACCACGCCCGACGGCGGCGCGCTGCTGCGGGTCATCGCCGGTGAGATCGCCGGGCACCAGGGCCCCGGTTCGACCCACACCCCGATCACCATCACCCACGTGACGGTGCAGCCGGGCGCGGAGGTGGACCTGCCGTGGCGGCCGGACTTCAACGCCCTCGTCTACGTGCTCGGTGGGCGCGGCACGGTCGGCACCGACCGCCGGCCGATCCACACCGGCCAGCTCGCGGTGCACGGGCCGGGCGACGCGTTGCGGTTCGCGGCGGACCCGCACCAGGAGAGCCGGACCCCGGCGATGGACCTGTACATCATGGGCGGGCAGCCGATCCGGGAGCCGGTGGCGCAGTACGGCCCGTTCGTGATGAACAGCCGCGACGAGCTCATCCAGGCGTTCGAGGACTACCAGGCCGGTCGTCTCGGGGTGATCCCGACCGAGCGGGTGCCGCACACCGACCCGGCTGCGGACCGACCCTGATCCGACGACGGGTGCCACCGGTCACGACCGGTGGCGCCCGTACCGTCCTGCGTCAGGAGACGGCGAAGATCCCGGCGACCCCGAGGATCACCATGAGCAGCACCGCGACCAGTGCGCCCCGCTCGCTCTCCACCGCCTGGGGGTTCTGCTCGGGCTGGGCGTTCGGTGTCTCGACCGGCATGGTGCGTGTCCTCCTCGGTGTCCGTTTGCTCGCGGGCGGGTCTGGCGGCGGGCGAGGATCGCCCACGCCGTGCGGGCCAACGGTGCTCGTCCTACCGTGAGGGCATCGTCGACCTCGGGAGGCTGGAACGTGACCGTGCGGGAGTGGTTCCTGACCACGGGGGAACGCGCCAACCAAGTCTCAGAGTTACCCGTCTGGACCGGCGGAAACCTTGCCGAGCCGTTGATTCACGGCGCGACGTACTTCGATCGACTGGTCGACGAGGTGGAGGCGCTCTCCGAGGGCGACCACCTCTTCTTCACGGACTGGCGGGGCGACCCGGACGAGCGGATGCGGCCGGACGGCCCCACGGTGGCCCAGCTCTTCGCCCAGGCGGCGCAGCGGGGCGTGGTGGTGAAGGGCCTCGTCTGGCGTTCCCACCTCGACGTGCTCGCCTACAGCGAGGAGGAGAACCGCAGCCTCAGCGAGGCGATCTCCGCCGCGGGCGGTGAGGTGCTGCTCGACCAGCGGGTCCGGCGGGGCGGATCGCACCACCAGAAACTGGTGGTGCTGCGCCACCCGGGCCGACCCGAGCGGGACGTGGCGTTCGTCGGCGGGATCGACCTGTGCCACAGCCGCCGGGACGACGCGACGCACCACGGCGATCCGCAGGCGGTCGCGATGTCTCCCCGCTACGGCCCGCGTCCGCCCTGGCACGACGTGCAGCTCGCGGTACGCGGGCCGGTGGTCGGCGCGCTGGACACCGTCTTCCGCGAACGCTGGACCGACCCGATGCCGCTGGACTCGGAGAACCCGCTGGCCTACCTGCGCGACCGGCTGCGCCGGGCCGACCTGCGCCCGGACCCGCTGCCCGTTCAGCCTCCGGACCCGGCGCCCTGCGGCCCGCACCACGTGCAGGTGCTGCGGACCTATCCGGCGGTGCGACCCCGCTACTCCTTCGCTCCGGACGGGGAGCGCACCGTGGCGCGCGGTTACACCAAGGCGGTACGCCGGGCCCGGCGGCTGATCTACCTGGAGGACCAGTACCTCTGGTCGCGGGAGATCGCCGAACTCTTCGCGGACGCGCTGCGGAACAACCCGGACCTCCACCTGATCGCGGTGGTTCCCCGCTTCCCGGACGTGGACGGGCGGCTCGCGCTGCCGCCCAACACGGTCGGCCGGGAACAGGCGCTGTCCCTCTGCCAGGAGGCCGCCGCCGACCGGGTGCACGTCTTCGACGTGGAGAACCACGACGGCGACCCGGTGTACGTGCACGCCAAGGTGTGCGTGGTCGACGACGTGTGGGCCAGCGTGGGCAGCGACAACTTCAACCGCCGCTCCTGGACCCACGACAGCGAACTCTCCTGCGCGGTGCTGGACGCGACCCGGGACGAACGGGCCCCGACCGACCCGGCCGGTCTCGGTGACGGCGCCCGTCACTTCGCCCGGGAGTTGCGGCTGCGCCTGATGCGCGAGCACCTGGACCGCCCCGGGGACGGCAACGGGGACGCCGACCTGCTCGACCCGGCGGACGCGGTGGCTGCGGTCACCGCCTCCGCCGACGCGCTCCAGCGGTGGTACGACTCGGGACGGGTCGGCCCCCGGCCACCGGGGCGGCTCCGCCCGCACCGGCCGGAGCGGCTGCCCTGGTACACCCGGCTCTGGGCGTTGCCGGCGTACCGGCTGGTCTACGACCCGGACGGACGCCCCTTGCGGGCCCGGCTCGCCGGCACCTGGTGAGCCGCGCCGCCCGGGTGAGACGTGGCGCACTCCGGACGACCTCCGGCCACCCACCCGTGGCGGAGGGTCATCGCCGTCGGCCTTTCCGTAGCAGGAAACGGGGGTCGACGCAGCACACGGTGACACGGTCGTGACCGGCATAACACCTTCGCCCGACGACTGCCACACCGCCGCCCGTTTTGCACCCCTCCATGCGAACATGAGGCTTAAGTACATCGTACTTTCGGCTAGCTTTTGCCGGCACGATCAGGTTAAGGTAACTCTCGAACGGCCTATCTCAAGCTAAACCAAAAGCCTTACGTCTTTATCAGCGGACGAGGTGCAGGGAGGACCACCATGACCGCGCCAACGATCACGAAGCCGGCGACCACCAGCACACCCGCCGCCACCGAGAAGCTCGACCCGCGCGCCCTCACCGACAGTGCCGCCGAGTTGCTCAACGCCATGGCCGCGCTGCCCGCCGACCACCCGTCGCGGGCCGCCCTGCGCGACCGGGCCATCGAGGCCTGGCTCCCGCTCGCCAACCACCTCGCCCACCGCTACAGCGGTCGCGGCGAGCCCACCGACGACCTGGCCCAGACCGCCGCCGTCGGTCTGATCAAGGCGATCGACAAGTTCGACCCCAGCCGCGGCGTCGACTTCGCCGGTTACGCCATCCCCACCATCATCGGCGAGCTGAAGCGGCACTTCCGCGACCGCACCTGGGACATCCGGGTGCCGCGTCGCCTCCAGGAGCTGCGGCTGGCCATCTCCGACGCCAACAGTTCCCTGTTGCAGACGCTGGGCCGTTCGCCGACGGTCGCGGACATCGCCGCCCACCTCAAGCTCACCGAGGAAGAGGTGCTGGAGGGTCTGGAGGGCGCCCGCGCGTACAACGCGGTGTCGCTGTCCACCCCGACCGGCGACGGCGACCGCGCCACCGAGCTGGGTGACATGCTCGGCGGCGAGGACAACGAATTCGAGCTGGCCGAGCTGCGGGTGGCCCTCGGTCCGGCGCTGGCCACGCTCGACGAGCGGGAGCAGAAGATCCTCACCCTCCGGTTCTACGGCAACCTCACCCAGTCGCAGATCGCCGAGCAGATCGGTGTGTCGCAGATGCACGTCTCCCGGCTGCTGGCCCGCGCGTTGACCAAGCTGCGCGGCCAACTCGACGGCACCTACTGAGTCACACCGCACCAGCACGCACACGCGGCGGAGGCCGGACCCCACAGGGTCCGGCCTCCGCCGCGTCCGCGCCGCCCGCACCGACGGCCCGGCCCTACCCGCCCTGCGGGGTGGTAGGAGGGGTCCCCTCCTCATCGAAAAGCGGTAACAAGGGGCCCCTCCTACCACCGCGGCCCGGCAGGTCGGCGGCGGCGCTCTCCGGGCCGAGTCCGATCCGCGCGTACGCCCGGGGACGACGGGACCGCAGCAGCACCGCCCAGAGCGTGCCCGCCAGCCCGGTCAGCGGGAAGACCGCCGCCACCGCCCAGCGCAACGGGGAGTCCGGTCCGACCCCGAGCAGCACGGCGACGTCGGCCAGCGCCAGCACGACCACCGCCACCAGGGCGACGGCGGCCAGGCCGGGGGCGACCGCCCGCCGCCAGAGGTTCTCGTCGGTGGCCTCGCGGGCGAAGAAGGCGAGCACCGCGAACGAGGTCGCCGCGGTCAGCAGCAGCATCCCCAGGGCGCCGGTCACGGTGGCCCCGTAGAAGAGGTGGCGCACCGGCTCCAGCCCGGCCGACGCGCACGCCACGATCACCAGGAGGCCGAGGGCGCTCTGTGCGACCGACGCCGGCCGTGGGGCTCCGGTGCGCGGCGAGGCCTCACCGAACGGCGCGGGAAGCAACCGTTCCCGTCCCAGCGCGAAGGCGTACCGGGCGGTGGTGTGGTGCAGCGAGACCAGGGCGGCCAGCACGGAGGTCACCAGCAGGGCCCGGCCGATGCCGACCGCGCTCGCCCCGAGCTGGTCACCGGCCAGGGTGAACAGCAGGTCGGTCCCCCGCTCCCCGGCGACCGCCGCGACCCGGTCCGGCCCGGTGGCCACGGTGAGCGTCCAGGCGGAGAACGCCAGGACCGCGCCGACGAGCCCCACCGCGAGGTACGTGGCGACGGGCACCGCCCGTGAGTGGCGGCTCTCCTCCCGGAGCAGCACGGCGGACTCGAAGCCGACGAAGCCGACGGCGGCCACGACGAGCAGCGCCCCGGCCCCGGGGGTGAGCAGGTGCACCGGGGAGAGGGCGGTCACGTCGACCGTGCCGTCGGCGGCGTGCCGCAGGTGGGCGAGGTCGAACACGACCAGCACCGCGACCTCGGCCAGCAGCAGGGCGGCCAGGACCGTCCGGTCGACGGTCACCCCGGCCACGCCCAGCACGGCGACCAGCGCCCAGGCGGCCAGCGCCACCAGCCACCAGGTCCCAGTGCCGCCGAACCAGCGGGCGACCAGGGGGGCGGTGGCCGCGCCGACCACGCCGTAGAGCCCGACCTGGACGGCGTTCTGCGCGATCAGGGCCACCCAGGCCGCGCCGACCCCGGCCGGACGGCCGAGGCCCCGGGCGACGTACGCGTGGAACGCGCCGACGTGGGTCATCCGCCGGGACATCGCCAGGTAACCCACCGAGAAGAGGCCGAGCACCACGGCGACCACGAGGACGGCCGCGCCGAGCGCGCCCGTCCCGGTCACCGCGTACGCGGTCGGGACCACCGCGGCCACCACGGTCAGCGGGGCCGCCGCGGAGAGCGTGAAGAGCAGCACCCCGGGCACCCCCCGTCCGCCCCGGGTCAGCGTCACGGGAACGCCACCGGGGTGGTCCAGGGTCACGGGCGGGGGCGTCGGCGCAACGGGCATGGCCACTTCCGGTCGAAGGGGGAGGCAGGCGGAGGCGGGTCAGCCGCGGAGCACGGCCGCGCCGACCGCGGCCTCGGTGTGGGCGACCAGCTCCCGCAGCGGCAGTGGCAGCGCCGGCAGGAGCACGCCGAAACGGTGCTGGGCGCGGGCGTCGGCGTGCCAGAGCACGTCGCGGGTGAGCCCGGTGGCCGAGACCAGCCCGCACAGCAGGGCGTCCGGGACGGCCGGCGGATGGGGGCGGTCCAGTAGGGCCAGCAGCCGGGTGGCCGGCCAGGCCAGCGTGTTGAGGTCGGTGGCCACGTAGTCGACCGTGGTGCGCAGCAACCGACGCTTCTCCTGCCGACGTACCACGCCCGAGCGGCTCAGCCGCTCCCCCACCGCGTCCGCGGCGGTCCCGGCGAGCAGGCCCAGCCACCTGCGGACGGACCGGTGCTGCCGCTGGCCGAGCAGGTGGGCCAGGACACCGCCGGCCAGCGCGTCGGCCGGCGGGGGACCGTCCAGGACGGACAGCCGACCACCGGCCACCGTGATCCGTCCACTCAGGACCAGTTCGCCGAGGAGCGCGGCGGCGAGGCCGAGGCCGGTGGCTGTCGGGTTCAGCCGAGCCCGGCCACGGCTGTCGCCGTGGGCGATGAGGAAGAACTCGTCCGCGATGAGCAACGAATCCTCCCGGTCGTCCACTGTGCTCGTAACCGGGACAAAGGATGCCCTCATGATCGCTCCGATGCAACTCCCGGATCCGGGTTGTTGCACGCGCGGGGCCCACCACCTGCGGATAGTGCCCGTGGCAGACTCGGCCGCGTGACCGCCAGCCCCACCGTCCGCCGCCGTCGCATCGCCCGGGAACTCCGACACCTGCGGGAGCGCGCCGGGATGACCCTCGACGTCGCCGCGCGGCATCTCGACATGTCCAAGAGCAACCTCTCCCGGATCGAGAACGCCCAGATCGGCATCAAGCCCCGGGACGTACGCGCCGCCCTGGCGCTGTACCAGGTGACCGGGGCGGACGCCGAGGCGCTGGTGGAGATCGCCCGTGGGGCGCAGCAGCGCGGGTGGTGGCAGAACTACAGCGACGTGCTGCCGGAGTGGTTCGAGTTCTACGTCGGACTGGAGGCGGAGGCGGCGACGCTGCGAACGTACGAGGCCGAGGCGGTGCCCGGCCTGCTCCAGACCGAGGCGTACGCCCGGGAGATCTTCCGGCTGACCGCCGGCGAGGAGGGACTGGAGCGGAAGGTCGCCGCCCGGCTGCACCGGCAGAGCGTCCTGCGCCGGGAGTCACCGGTGCAGATGTCGGTGGTGCTCAACGAGGCGGTGCTGCTGCGCCCGGTCGGCACCCCGGCCGTGATGGCCGACCAGTTGGCCCATGTCAGCCGAGTGGCCCAACTACCCAACGTTACCATTCAGATACTTCCATTCATGGCTGGCGGACACCCCGCCATGAGCACGCCGTACGTCGTGCTGCATTTTGCCGACGCCGCCGACAACGCCGTTGTTTACCTGGACAACCTCACGATGGGGCTGGCACTGGAGGGCACCGAACACGTCCGGGGGTATACCCTGGTGCACGAGAGGCTGTGCCAGATGGCGCTCACTCCAGCGGACTCCCTGACCCGACTTGAGGACGCTTCTCGTTACTTTGCGTGATCATCAGATGCTCCTGCGCAGACGAGGGGTACACCACCATGACCGTTCTCGACCTGACCCGTGCGCAGTGGCGGACCAGCAGGCGCAGCAGCGGCAACGGCAACTGCGTGGAGGTCGCCGGCGTCGACGGTCGGGTGGCCGTCCGGGACAGCAAGGACCGCCCCGGCCCGGTGCTGGTCTTCCCGCGCGCGTCGTGGCGGCAGTTCGTCGCCGGCATCGACGCGCTGGCCTGACCGGCTCTGACCGGCCCGGCACACCGACCGGCACACCGACCGGCACGCGGCCCCAACGCGGGTGACGCCGGCTGCGGCGGCGGGTGACGCGCCGACCGGTGCCGCCGGCCGCCGGTGCGAGACTGGGGCGTGCTCCGCGACGTACCCCTCGAACTGCCGGTCCGGCCGGTCCTGGCCGCGCTGACCACGGCCCTGCGCACCGCGGGCGCCGCCGTCCTGGTCGCGCCGCCGGGCACCGGGAAGACCACCCTGACGCCACTGGCGGTCGCCGACGAGGTCGACGGCCGGGTGCTGATCGCCCAGCCGCGCCGGGTGGCCGCCCGGGCGGCGGCGCACCGGATGGCGGCGCTGCTCGGCGAGCGGGTCGGCGACCGCGTCGGGTACGCCGTGCGCGGCGACCGGCGCACCGGCCCGGCCACCCGGATCGAGGTGGTCACCACCGGGCTGCTGGTCCGGCGGCTGCACCACGACCCGGAACTGCCCGGCGTATCGGCGGTGCTGCTCGACGAGTGCCACGAGCGGCACCTCGACGCCGACCTGGCGCTCGCCTTCACCGTGGAGGCCCGGACCGCGCTCCGCCCCGACCTGTGGCTCGTGGCCATGTCGGCGACCGCCGAGGCGGACCGCTTCGCCGACCTGCTCGGTGGGACGAGGACCGCGCCGGTGGTCCGGGCCGAGGCGGCGCTGCACCCGGTCGCCCGGATCTGGGCGCCCCCGCCCCGCCCCGTCGCCGGGTACCGGGGCAACCGGGTGGATCCCACACTGCTCGACCACGTGGCCGCGACGGTCCGCCGGGCGGTGTCCGAACAGGACGGCGACGTCCTGGTCTTCCTGCCGGGCACCGGGGAGATCGCCGGGGTCAGCGCCCGACTGGCGGACCTGCGCGACCGGGTCGCCCTGGTGCCGCTGCACGGCCGGCAGCGGGGCACCGAGCAGGACGCCGCGCTGCGCCCCGCCGACCGGCGACGGGTGGTGCTGGCCACCGCCGTCGCGGAGAGCAGCCTCACCGTGCCCGGCGTCCGGACGGTGGTCGACGCCGGGCTGAGCCGGGTCGCCCGGACCGACCTGGCCCGGGGCCTGGGCGCGCTGGTCACCGTGCCGGTCTCCCGCGCCGCCGCGACCCAGCGGGCCGGCCGGGCCGGCCGGGAGGCTCCGGGGCACGTCTACCGCTGCTGGTCCCCGGCCACCCACGAGCGGCTCGCCGCCCAGCCGGAACCGGAGATCGCCACCGCCGACCTGACCGGGTTCGCCCTGGAGCTGGCGGCGTGGGGACAGCCGGACGGCACCGGCCTCGCGCTGCCCGACCCCCCGCCGGCGGCGGCGATGGCGGTGGCCCGGCAGACCCTCGGCACGCTCGGCGCGGTCGACGCGGAGGGCCGGATCACCGGACGGGGCCGGGCGATCACGGCGACCGGCGTCCATCCCCGGCTGGGCCGGGCGCTGCTCGACGGGGCGGCCCGGGTCGGCGCGGACCGCGCCGCCGAGGTGGTGGCCCTGCTCAGCGAGGAGACCGGCCCGGGGGACGACCTGGTGGCGAGCTGGCGGCGGCTGCGCGCCGGCACCGACCCCGCCGCCACCGCGCGCTGGCGGACCGAGGTACGCCGGCTGCGCGCCGCTTTGCCCCCGGACCCGGAACGGCGGCGGGGGACGCGCCACGGCGCGCCGGTCCCGGACGATCCGGCCGTCGCACCGCCGGTCCGGGACGACCGGGCCGTCGCACCGCCCGTCCCGGACGACCTGGCCGTCGGGCTGCTGGTCGGACTGGCCCACCCGGAACGGCTGGCCCGGGTCCGGCGGCCGGGCGGTCCGGCGTACCTGATGGCCGGCGGGACCGCCGCCGAGCTGGCGCCCGGGTCGGCGCTGGCCGGTTGCGACTGGCTCGCCGTAGCGGTGGCCGACCGCTCTCCCGGCGCCCCGGCCGCCCGGATCCGCGCCGCCGCCGCGCTCGACGAGGCGACCGCCCGCGAGGTCGGCGCGGCGCTGCTGCGCGAGGAACGTCAGGTCGCCTGGGTGGGCGGGGACGTGCTGGCCCGGGAGCTGACCCGGCTCGGCGCGATCGAGCTGGCCGAGCGGCCGCTGACCCGCCCCGACCCGGCGGCGGTGGGTGCGGCGCTCCTGGCCGGTCTGCGCCGGGACGGGCTCGCCCTGCTCGCCTGGACCCCGGCGGCCCGGTCGCTGCGGGACCGGTTGGCGTTCTGCCGGCAGGCGCTCGGCGGTGACTGGCCGGCGGTCGACGACGACGCCCTGCTCGTCGCCGCGCCGGAGTGGCTCGGGCCGGAGCTGGCCCGGGCGAGACGCCGTGCCGACCTGGCCCGGATCGACGTGACCGGGGCGCTGCGCCGGCTGCTCCCCTGGCCGCAGGCGGCCCGCCTGGACGAGTTGGCTCCCGAACGGATCACCGTGCCGAGTGGCACCCGGGCCCGCGTCGACTACGCCGACCCGGCCGCCCCGGTGCTCGCGGTGAAGCTCCAGGAGACCTTCGGCTGGCAGCGGGCGCCCCGGATCGCCGACGGGCGGGTGCCGGTGCTGCTGCACCTGCTCTCCCCCGCCGGCCGGCCGGTGGCGGTCACCGCCGACCTGGCCTCGTTCTGGCGGGTCGGCTACCCGCAGGTGCGGGCGGAACTGCGGGGCCGCTACCCGCGCCATCCCTGGCCGGAGGATCCCACCGCCGCAGCGCCGACCCGGCACACCACCCCGCGCCGCCGGTGACGTTCCGCCCGCCGAGGCCCGTAGCGGCGGTAGCGTTCCGCACGCCGAAGGTCGACCCGGCGGCGGTGCGGTTCCGCCGGCCGAGGGCCGACGTGGCGGCGGTGGCGTTCCGCCCGGCGGAGGCCGGGGCGGCGGCGGTCAGTCCTCGGCGACCACGTCGGCGACCACCACGGTGACGTTGTCCGGGCCGCCCGCGCGCAGGGCCAGGTCGATCAGCCGGCGGGCGCACTCCTCGCGGTCGGCGTGTCCGGCGAGCACCTCGGCGAGGGTGTCCGCGCGGACCACGTTGGAGAGCCCGTCGCTGCACAGCAGCCAGCGGTCCCCGGCCCAGGGCACCATGGTGGCGTAGGCCGGCGAGACCTCGCCGCCCTGGAGGGCCTGGGTCACCACCGCCCGACGCGGGTGGCTGCTGGCCTGTTCCGGTGTGATGAGCCCCTGGTCGATGAGCATCTGCACGAAGGTGTCGTCGCGGGTGATCTGCTTGAGCACCCCCTCGCGGAGCAGGTACGCGCGGGAGTCGCCGACGTGGGCCAGGGCCAGGCAGCTTCCGGTCCGCGCGAACAGCAGCGCGGTCAGTGTGGTGCCCATGCCCTGCCGCTCCGGGTCCTCCTCGACGGCGCGGCGGATCCGCCCGCTGGCCAGCTCGATGCCGCCGCGCAGCGCCGCCACCAACGCGTCCTCCGGTGTCTCCAGGTCGAGTGGCGCGACGGTCTGCATGGCGATGGAGCTGGCGAGGTCGCCGGCCGCCATCCCGCCCATGCCGTCGGCGACGGCGACGAGCCAGGTGCCGGCGTGGAAGGCGTCCTGATTGCCGCTCCGGATCAGGCCACGGTCGGTCGCCCCCGTAGAACGCAGCTTCAGGGTCATGGACGCAGCCTGCCAGGAGGAGGGCGGGTTGTCTCTAGTAGATCACCGTCGGCGGGGCGTGGCGCGGCGAATCTCACTCTCCGCGCCCGGAGCGGGACCGGGGAACGAGGCCATCCAGTCCGGTCGATTGACAGGCCGGTCACACCCTGGAAACATCGACCGATACTTGGGAGCGCTCCCAGGTCCGCCCGTCCCCGGAAGGAACCGTCGTGACGTCACCCCCACGCCGCCGACGCCGCCTCGCGCTGCTCGCTGCGGCGACCACCCTCGCCCTGACCGGCACCCTGTCCCCGGCCGCGCACGCCGCCGACGACGAGGAGCCCCCGGAGCAGATCCGCAACGGCGACTTCAGCACCGGCATCTCCCCCTGGTTCTCCTTCGGCACGGGGGACCTCACCAACCCCGACGGGCGGCTCTGCACCACCGTCGCCGGCGGACTGGCCAACCCGTGGGACGCCGGCATCGGGCAGGACGGCGTCCCGCTGCTCGCCGGCTCCTCGTACACGCTCGCCTTCGACGCCAGCGCCACCCCGGGCGCGAACCTGAAGGCGGTGCTCCAGCTCGGCAGCGCGCCGTACACCACGTACGCCAGCGTGGACGCGACGGCGGGCGGAACGCCGCAGCGCACCGAGTACACCTTCACCGCACCGGCCGACGACTCCCGGGCGCAGATCATCTTCCAGGTCGGGGGCAGCACGGCCGACCAGACCTTCTGCCTGGACAACGTCTCGTTGCGCGGCGGCGAGCCGGTCCCACCGTACGAGCCGGACACCGGCCCGAGAGTCCGGGTCAACCAGGTCGGCTACCTGCCCGCCGGGCCGAAGAACGCCACCGTGGTCACCACCGCCACCGAGCCGCTGCCCTGGCAGCTGCGGTCCGCCGACGGCACGGTGGTAGCCAGCGGCACCAGCACCCCACGCGGCGTGGACGAGGCCTCCGGGCAGAACACGCACACCATCGCCTTCTCGTCGTACCGCGCGCCGGGCACCGGACTGACCCTGGTCGCGGACGGTGAGACCAGCCACCCGTTCACCATCTCCGGCGACCTCTACGACCAGCTCCGGTCGGACTCGTTGCAGTTCTTCTACGCCCAGCGCAGCGGCATCGCGATCGACGGCGACCTGATCGGCGACGAGTACGCGCGCCCCGCCGGTCACCTCGACGTGGCGCCGAACAAGGGCGACACGAACGTGCCCTGCCAGCCCGGCGTCTGCGACTACTCCCTCGACGTACGCGGCGGCTGGTACGACGCGGGCGACCACGGGAAGTACGTGGTCAACGGCGGCCTCGCCACCTACCAGCTGCTGAACACCTTCGAGCGGACCAAGACCGCGGCCACCGCCGACGGCGGCGCGGCGCTCGGCGACAGCACCCTGCGGGTGCCCGAACGGGGCAACGGCGTGCCGGATGTCCTCGACGAGGCCCGCTGGGAACTGGAGTTCCTGCTGCGCATGCAGGTGCCGGCCGGCAAGCCGCTCGCCGGGATGGCCCACCACAAGATCCACGATCGGAACTGGACCGGGCTGCCGCTGCTGCCGCACGAGGACCCGGAACAGCGCGAGCTGCACCCGCCGTCCACCGCAGCCACCCTCAACCTGGCCGCCGTCGCCGCGCAGTGCGCGCGGCTGTTCGCCCCGTACGACGCGGCCTTCGCCGGCCGCTGCGGCGCCGCCGCGAAGACCGCCTACACGGCGGCCAAGGCCAACCCCACGCGGTACGCCAGCCCGACCGACGCCACCGGCGGCGGCGCGTACGACGACACCACCGTCACCGACGAGTTCTACTGGGCGGCGGCGGAGTTGTACCTGACCACCGGCGAGCGGGCGTACCTGACCGACCTGACCGCCTCGCCGCACCACACCGCCGACGTGTTCGAGCCGCGCGGCTTCAGCTGGCAGGGGGTGGCCGCGCTGGGTCGCCTCGACCTGGCCACCGTGCCGAGCGGGCTGCCGGCCGCCGAGCGCACCCGGATCCGCGCCTCGGTGACCGCCGCCGCCGACCGCTACCTGGCCGAGGTCGGCCGGCAGGCGTACGGGCTGCCGATGCCCGGCGACCCCGGCAGCTACTTCTGGGGCGGGAACGGCAACCTGATCAACAACGCGGTCGTGCTGGCCACCGCCTTCGACCTGACCGGCGACGTGAAGTACCGGGACGGGGCGGTGCAGACGATGGACTACATCCTCGGCCGCAACGCGCTGAACATCTCGTACGTGACCGGGTGGGGTGACCACGCGGCGGAGAACCAGCACAGCCGCATCTTCGGCAACCAGTTGAACCCGGACCTGCCGAAGCCGCCCGCCGGCTCGATCGCGGGCGGACCGAACGCCGCCCTCCAGGACCCGTTCGTCGAGCAGTTGCTCGCCGGCTGCAAGCCGATGTTCTGCTACGTCGACGACATCCAGTCGTACTCCACCAACGAGGTGGCGATCAACTGGAACTCGGCGCTGGCCTGGATCGCGTCCTTCCTGGCCGACCAGGGTGAGGCCGGGGCGATCCCCCCGTCGGGCTGCGCGGTCCAGTACGTTAACCACGGCTCCTGGTCCGGTGGCTTCACCGCCCAGGTGACGATCCGCAACACCAGCCCGAAGACGATCGACGGCTGGACCGCCCGCTTCGCGTTCACCGGTGACCAGAAGGTGCGCGAGGGGTGGCTGGCGACGGTGACCCAGTCCGGGGCCACCGTCACCGCGAAGAACGAGTCGTACAACGCCAGGATCGCGCCGGGTGGCACGGTGACCTTCGGGTTCAACGCGGCCACCGGCGGAGGGGCCAACCCCGCACCGGGTCTGGTCGCGGTCAACGGAGTGGCCTGCGCGCTCTCCTGACCCGTCGATCCCCGGTCCGACAGGGGCCTCCCGCGTCCGGGAGGCCCCTGCTCGGCGCGTCACCACCCCATCACTGTCCGCCACACTAGGGTTTTCCACCTCAGGTCCGACGATCCGGGAGGTGGGCATGAACGACGTGCTGCGGACGGCGATGCGGGAACGCGGCGAGACCATCGAGTCGCTGGCCCGCCGGGTCGGGGTGGACCCGAAGACCACCGGCCGCTGGGTCAGCCGGGGCGCGACACCCCAACCGCGCCACCGGGCCGCCGTCGCGCAGACCCTGGGCCGGGAGATCGCCGACCTCTGGCCGGACGCGGTACGCCCCCGCCAGCCGCTCTGGTTCCGGCCGTGGGCCGAGATCGAGACGAAGGCCACCACGCTGCGGTCGTTCCAGCCGTCCGTGCTGCCCGGCCTGCTCCAGACCGAGGCGTACGCGCACGCGGTGCTCGCCAGCGGCCCGCTGGTCGACGACGAGGTGGAGGGGCACGTGGCGGCCCGGCTGGCCCGGCAGGCGGCCGTCTTCGACCGGCCCCGGCCGCCGCTGACCGTCTTCGTAGTGGACGAGGCGGCGCTGCGCCGGGGCGACCCGGAGATCATGCACCCGCAGCTCGACCACCTGGTCACGATGGTGGCCCGCGCCACGGTCATCGTCCACATCGTCCCGATCCGGGCCGGGTTCCATCCCGGGCTGGCCGGGGCGTTCGTCGTTGCCAGCTTCGATGGCCGGGACGACGTCGGCTATCTCGACGACCAGGCCGCCGGGCGGGTCACCGAGGACGTTGCCCCGCTGCTGCGCACCTGGGACACTGTGCGGGCGGTGGCGCTCCCCCGTGACCAGTCGATCGAGCTGATGGAGGCGCGAGAATGGCTGACCTGACCGGCGCCCGCTGGCGCACCAGCACCCGCAGCAGCTCCAACGGCGGCGACTGCGTCGAGGTCGCCGACAACCTGCCCGGCGTGGTCGCCGTCCGGGACAGCAAGCACCGCGACGCCGGGACCCTCACCTTCGGCCCCACCGCCTGGCGCGCCTTCGTCGGCGCGCTCCGCCAGCACCGCTGACGCACGCCACCGTCCGTTCCGGACGGTCGTCCGATCGACCCCGAGGTGGTCACCGCGCTGGGCGGTGGTGTGGTTGCAGGGGCCCCCTGCTCCGCAGAAAGCGGTAACCGGGGACCCCTGCTACCAACCTCAGACCGGCAGGCCGCCGACCTGGGTGTTGATCCAGCTGCGGATCGCGGTCAGGTCGCCGTAGATGGACGGACCGGTGGCGCAGGTCGGGTTGTTGTTGCCGGCACGGCTGGTCGCGCCGATCAGGTTCCACACGCCGTTGATCTGCCGCACCTGCGGGCCGCCCGAGTCGCCGTAGCAGGCGCCCGCGTTGCCGTTGGTGTTGTTGGTGCAGATCTCGTAGGCGGCGTTGATGCCGCTGCAGCGGGTGTCCGCGACGATCGAGGTGTCCAGCTCGTGCGCGATGGTCGGGGCCGAACCACAGCCCCGGGTCGGGCAGGTCTGACCCCAACCGATGATCCGGGTGGCGGTGCCGACCGCGCCGGAGCTGGTGGGGATGACCGCCGGGGCGTAGCTGACCGAGCTGGAGAGCTGGAACAGCTTCACGTCGATGGTCGGGTTGTTGACCGCCCGGCTCACGCCGACCACGGTCCCGCCGCTGGTGCGGTCGATGCTGCCCACCCGCACGGAGGACGGGGTGGGGCAGTGCTTGGCGGTGACCACCCAGTTGGCCTTGATCAGGGTGCCGGTGCAGCCGGAGGTGTACACCATCCACGGGTAGTTCTCGGTCGCCGGCCGGCCGTTGACGACCAGCGGCGAGATCTCGTCCTGGGCCTCCTCGGGCCAGGTGTAGGTGCCGGCCACGCCGGCGGTGGTGCGGCTGCCGGCGAAGAGGGCGTTCACCTGGGCGGCCTCGGTGGCGTTCGGGTAGGCGTTGGTGCAGGAGACCGGGGCGCTGCTACCGGACATCAGGTCCGAGCAGAGGCCGGTGCGCCGGTCCGGCAGGCCGAGGATGTGACCGAACTCGTGGGTGGCGATCCGGGTCCGGTTGTATCCCTGGTCGACCGCCTGCCATCCCATGTAGATGGTGCCCCGGCCCAGGCCGGTGACGTAGGCACGGGGCCAGCCGCTGTCCACCCGGATGGTGACGGCGGCCGGCGTGCCGGCCTGGAGGCGCACGTTGCTGACGCTGCTGTTCCAGATCGCGGCAGCCTGGTCGAAGTTGGTGCGGAACTCACCGGCCCGGCTGGCGTCGTAGAGGACGGTGCGCACGGCGGTCCCCGGGTCGGCGGAGGCCGGCGCACCGCCGACGGCCTGGACACCGGCGAGGGACAGCGCGAGCGCGAGCGCGGCACCAGCCGCGCGGGACAGTTTCCGTCGGAACATCAACCACTCCCCTGGTCCGCGGTGGCATCACCACCGCTATTGAAGTCAATCAATCTTACGGGGAGTCGCGTGCCCGGCACGAATAGTGGTTGGGTCATACGTTCCGGACCACTCCGATGTGGCCCACCACCATCCCGGCGCGGCTGCGCGCCGGCGTACGTGTCCGGCGCCGAGACCGCGAGGCACGGACGCCCGCGAGGCACGGACGCCCGCGAGG
The DNA here is from genome assembly GCF_900091495.1 of Micromonospora echinospora. NCBI lineage: Bacteria > Bacillati > Actinomycetota > Actinomycetes > Micromonosporales > Micromonosporaceae > Micromonospora > Micromonospora echinospora. The sequence continues at coordinate 25,707 of NZ_LT607413.1, forward strand.
CACGGACGCCCGCGAGGCACGGACGCCCGCCTCGACCGGTCCCACACCGACGGAGGCCGTCGACCCGGTTCGACGGGTCGACGGCCTGGGGGAATCAGCGGGCCCGCAGCTTCGGCAGCACCTCCGTGCCGAACGCGTCGACGAACGGGTCCAGCTCCTGCCCGACGTGGTGCAGGAAGATCCGGTCGAAGCCGAGGTCGAGGTACTCCTCCAGCCATCCGGTGTGCCGGCCGAGGTCGGCGGAGATGTTGACCACCCGGCGCAGCCGCTCCATCGGCACCTGCTCGGAGATCACGTCGAAGTGCTCCACCGTCTCCAGGTCCCAGCAGACCGGCGGGGCGAAGACGTTGCTACGCCACTGGTCGTACGCGATCCGCTCGGCCTCCGTCTCGTCCGCCGCCCAGCTGAGGTGCACCTGGAGACTCAACGGGCCCCGGCCACCGGCGTCCCGGTAGGCGTCGATCATGGCGCGGAGGTGCGGCACCGGGGCGTTGACGGTGATCAGGCCGTCGGCCCACTCGGCGCACCAGCGGGCGGTGGCCACGCTGACCGCCGCGCCCACCAGGGCCGGGGGCTGCTCCGGCCGGGTCCACAGCTTCGCCCGGTCCACCCGGACCAGACCGTCGTGGCTGACCTCCTCACCGGCCAGCAACGCACGGATCACGTCCACGCACTCCCGCAGTCGCGCGTTACGGACGTCCTTACGCGGCCAGGGGTCACCGGTGATGTGCTCGTTGGCCGCCTCGCCGGTGCCGAGCGCGGCCCAGAACCGGCCCGGGTACATCGCGCCGAGGGTGCCGATCGCCTGCGCGATGATCGCCGGGTGGTAACGCTGACCGGGAGCGTTGACCACGCCCAACGGCAGGCTGGTGGCCTGGAGGGCGGCACCGAGCCAGGACCAGGCGAACGCGGACTGCCCCTGACGCTCGCTCCACGGAGCGAAGTGGTCCGAGCACATGGCCGCGTCGAAGCCGGCCCGCTCCGCGTGGACCACCGCTTTTAGCAGCGCGGTCGGGTGGATCTGCTCGTGGGAGGCGTGCACGCCGAACACCGTCATGCCTCGCACCCCTACCCAGAACGGCCGTCCGGCAATCGGCACCCGCCCCGCGTGGTAGCAGGGGTCCCCTGCAGTGCGAAAACGCCCTGCAGGGGACCCCTGCTACCACCTCAGCCCCTGCTACCACCTCAGCCACCGCAGGTCGCCGACGCCCTCACTCGGCGTGGGCGCCGGCCCCCGCCGAGGGGCCGCCCTCGCCGACCCAGACCGTCTTGACGTTGCAGAACTCGCGCATGCCCAGCGCCGACAGTTCCCGGCCGTAGCCGGAGTTCCGCACCCCGCCGAAGGGCAACTGCGGGTAGGAGGTGGTCATCCCGTTGACGAAGACGCTGCCGGCGTCCAGGTCGGTGGCGAAGCGCTCCTGTTCCTCGGGGTCCCGGGTCCAGGCGTTCGCGCCGAGGCCGAAGCTGGTGCCGTTGGCCACCTCGACCGCCTCGTCGTACGACGACACCCGGTAGAGCCCGGCGGCCGGGCCGAAGACCTCCTCGCCCCACATCCGCATCTCCGGCGTCAGGTCGGTGACCACGGTCGGCGGGTACCACCAGCCGGGCCGGTCGGGCACCTCGCCACCGCAGAGCACCCGGGCGCCCCGCTCGGCCGCGTCACGGACCTGGGCGGCCACCTCGTTCCGGCCCCGCTCGCTGGCCAGCGGCCCGACGTCGGTCCGCTCGTCCATCGGGTCGCCGACGCGCAGCGCCGCCATCCGGTCGACGAACCGCTCGGTGAACGCGTCGAAGACGTCGGCGTGCACGATGAACCGTTTCGCGGCGATGCAGGACTGGCCGTTGTTCTGGCAACGCGCGGTGGTGGCGACCTCGGCAGCCCGGTCCAGGTCGGCCGAGGGCATCACCACGAACGGGTCGCTGCCGCCGAGTTCGAGCACGGTCTTCTTCAGCTCGCGTCCGGCGATCGCGGCGATCGACCGTCCGGCCGGCTCGCTGCCGGTCAGGGTCGCCGCGCGGACCCGGGGGTCGGTGAGGATCCGTTCGACGGCGGACGAGCCGACCAGCAACGCGGTGAAGGCGCCCTCGGGGAACCCGGCCCGGCCGAACAGCTCCCCCAGCCAGAGCGCGGTCTGCGGCACGTTCGAGGCGTGCTTGAGCAGCCCGGTGTTGCCGGCCGTCAGGGCCGGCGCGGCGAACCGGATCACCTGCCAGAGCGGGAAGTTCCATGGCATCACCGCGAGCACCGGCCCGATCGGCTGGTACCGGACGACGGCCCGCCTCGCTCCCACCGCCGCCGCGTCGGCCGGCTCGTCGGCGAGGAAGCGCTCCGCGTTGTCGGCGTAGAAGCGGCAGGCGGCGGCGCACTTCGCCGCCTCGGCCTTCGCTGCCGCGTACGTCTTGCCCATCTCCGTGGTCATCACCCGGGCGATGTCGTCGCGCTCGGCGTCGAGCAGGTCGGCCGCCGCGGTCAGCCACCGGGCCCGCTGGGCGACCGAGGTGCCGCGAAGCTCCGCGAATGCCCGGTGCGCGGCGGCGATGGCGGCGTCGATCCGGTCGGGCGGCATCTCGTCGTACGTCCGGAGCACCTCACCGGTGGCGGGATCGGTGGTGGCGATGGGCATGTCGTACTCCTGTCACTCGAAGAGCGAGTGGCGCGCACCCGGCTCCTCCCGGCGGCGGGCGGCCCGACGGCGCTGGATGACGATCAGGTCGACCACCGCCACGGCGGCGAGGACACCACAGACGACGGCCAGCCAGGGCAGGTCGGCGCGGGCGGCCAGCACGGCGAAGACCACCATGGTGACGAGCCCGAAGCTGGCCAGGACCAGTCGCAGGTTCAACGCGCTGTAGGCGTGGCCGACGGTGCCCCGGGCACCTCGGGGCTGCGATCGCGTCATTCCGGCGAACTACCCGGTGCTCTGCGGGGTTAACCTGCCGCACCGGTCGTGGACCGCCGCATACCACACTGATGCCCGGTACCGGACGGTTGTGCCGGATGTCCGACACGGGGTGACCCGGCGTGGACGGTGGACGCGTAAGGTGACCCCGCTGTCGCACCATGCTCCGGGACGGGATGGTCATGCCTCGACGTTGGGTCGCCGCCGTGGCCAGCCTGTCGGCGCTGGTGGCGCTGGCCTGCGAAAGCGGAAGCGGAGGAGGAGGCGGCGACGGCACGCCCCGCCCGCCCCGGGACACCCCGCGTCCCGGCTCGCCGGTGGCGATGGCCGCGCTCGGCGACTCGATCAGCACCGGCTTCGGCACCTGTCTGGTGCTCGCGTCCTGCGAGCGCAACTCCTGGTCCACCGGGGACGGCCGGCGGGTGGAGAGCCACTACCGGCGGCTGCTCGACCGCGATCCGGCGATCCGGGGACGGGCGTACAACCACGCGAAGGCGGGGGCCCGCGCGTCGGCCCTGCCCGACCAGGCCACCCGGGCGGTACGCGACAAGGCGGACTACGTCACCGTGCTGATCGGCGCGAACGATGCCTGCCGCGCCGACATCGACCAGATGACGCCGGTCAAGACCTTCCGCCAGCAGGTCGACCGGGCGCTGCGGACGCTGCGCGAGGGGCGGCCCAAGGCCCGGGTGCTCGTGGTGAGCATCCCGGACCTGTACCGGCTCTGGGAGGTCGGGCACACCGACAAGGATGCCGTGCGGTCCTGGCAGCGTGGGGTCTGTCCCGCCCTGCTCGCCAACCCGACCTCGACGGCGGCCGCCGACCGGGAACGCCGCCGGACGTTCCAGGAGCGGATCGACGACTACAACGACCAGTTGGCCGCCGCGTGCCGGGCGTACGGGTCGCGCTGCCGGCACGACCGGGGGGCCGCGCACCGGGTGCGGTTCACCCTCGACGACGTCAACACCATCGACCACTTCCACCCGAACAACGCCGGTCAGGAGCGGCTCGCCAAGGTGACCTGGTCCGCCGCCGGCTTCGCCGACTGAGGTCGGCTCTCGACCGGCGGCGACCGGTCAGGGGTGACGCGGGGGCGGGACCACGCCGGGGCGGTGCTGGGCGTAGAGCGCCCGGGACCGGTTGGCGAGGTCCTTGGTGGCCGAGGAGTTGGCCCAGGTGCCGAGGATGATCGCCGCGCCCGGCACCACCTTGGCGAAGACCCGCTTGGCCGCACGGACCCCGGCCATCTGGGCCAGCCGCACCCCGAGCTTGAGCATCACCCGCCCGAGGGCGGGCTGGGAACCGCCGCCGAAGAGCGCCCCGGCCCGCTCCCGGCCGGCGGCGACGCCGAGGGCGAGCCGGGCCGTCTCGGCCACCTTGTGCACCTTCTGGAGGACCAGCAGGTCGGTCGCCCGGTCGGTGTGCTGCGGCTCGACCCCGTAGGCCGCGGCGATGTGCAGCACCATCCGGGCCTGGGTCCAGGCGAGCACCCCCACGTCGATCACCGCGCCGGGCAGGCCGGCGGCGCCGGAGACCGCGCCGGAGAGCCGGGCCCGGTTGACGAAGCGGCGTACCGCCTGGTCGGCGAGGGCCTCGGCGGAGATCCCGGGCTGCTCGGCCCGGGCCCGCTCGGCCCAGCGGGCCGCCTCGGGCCCGAGCCGGCGGACCGCCTCCAGGGCGAGGTGTTCCGGTGCGTACTGCGGGTCGTCCCGCATCCGGTCCCAGAGCCGGGCCGGGGGCGCCTCGGGGGCGTCCAGCGGCTCGGCGGGCTCGGCGGGGGTCGCCGGTGGACGGGGCGCGGGCACGGGCTGGCCGTCGACGGGGGTCGAGTCGGTCACGGGATGGCTCCGGGGGTCAGCGGGACAGGTACGACGGGAGGGATCAGCGCCGCTTGCCGAACTTGGCCGCCAGGCCCCGCAGCTTCTGCTGGGTGGCCGGTTTGGCCAGTTCCCGGCGACCACGGTCGACCAACTGCTGTCCCTGCGGGGAACGAAGGAAGCGGCTGATTTTCTGCATGAGCGGTGACATGGTGTCCTCCTGTCGTGGCCGTACCACTCATGTGTACCCCGGAGGAGCAACCGGCACGCCCGACTACGTCGCGGGAGCCACGATCGCGTTGACGATCACCGTCGCCCGGGGCTCGTGCTTCGCGTACGCCTCGGGGAAGCCCGACACCTGCACGGCCTGGGCCGCCTCGGTCAGCCGCATCTGCTGCCAGCCGGGCACGGTCAGCAGCGTGGTGAGAAACTTGCGGGTCGCGTACGCCGGGTCCATCAGCTGCGCGACCGTCCCCCAGCCCATGCTGGCGCGCTGCTGGAACAGACCGACGGAGTCGTGGTCCCAGCCGAGGCCCTGGTTCGGGTGGTTCTGCGACTCGGGGAGCACGCCGCTGGCGAGGTTGTAGAGGTTGCTCTCCTGCATCGCGGTGGCCACCGCGATGACCAGCGCGCGTCGGGGTACGCCCATGGCGTGGCCGGTCCGGACGATCTTCTTGGCGTTGTTCATCTGGGCGACGGTCAGGCCGGCCACCGGGGCGGGGTCGACGGGCTTGCGCGGGGTGGGCTTCTTCGTCGGGGTGGTCTTCTTGGGGGTGGGCGTGGGGTTGGGGGCGGTCGACGCGCTGGGCGTGGGGGTCGCGGGCGGGGCGGACGGCGTCCGGGCCAGTCCGCGCGAGGCGCTTTCCTGCTCGGCCCGCCGGAGGAGTTCGGCGTTGGCGGCAGGGCTGCTGGTGGGGGTCCCCTCGTCCGCCGTCCGGAGTTCGACGACGGTGACCAGGCCGAGGCAGCAGGCGGCGGCGGAGGCGAGGGCGATCGTCGCCCGGCCGGGCCGGCGGGTGAGGGTGTGCCGCAGCTTCCGGCGGCGCCCGGCAGGTTCGCCCTCAGCAATCATCGGGTCAGGTGATGGACCATCAGCCTTTCGGTCATCTGTGCTGGTGGAAGCGGGTCGATAGTGGATCTTGTCATCGTCACGCATCCGCCGAGGCTAAGCAGAGAAGGCGGGTCCACCACCCGTGGTGATCTATGGCGCTGCCCACATTTTTCACCATCAAACCCGCTAGATCACCATGCCTTGTCCCTCATATTGCCAAAGCCGGCGATGCGGTCATTTCCCTCGGACGATCCGGACCGTTCTCCGACGGGTGGGAAACTCCCCGCCCACCGGTCGACCGGCGGCACGGACAGCCGCTCCACCGTCCGGTGGAGGTCACGCCAACCGAAGGGACGAGTTCGGGGCGCACTCCTCCCGGCGGCGGCCCCGCGGAGGCGACCGGCCGACCGGGAATGGGAGGGCACCGCCCCCACCACCGCGTCACGACGGAATGCACGAAGATGGCGAATGCGTTTCCCGTACCGGGTGCCGTTGCCCCACGGCCGCCCGTCCGCACCACTCAGGGAGGTCCAGACCGGTGCTCGACCCACAGGAGCTGTACCAGCTCACCGACGACCTGCCCGACCTCGGTCAACCGGTGCTCATCCAGGCGCTGACCGGCTTCGTCGACGCCGGCAACGCCACCCGGCTGGCCCGGGAACAGCTGCTCTCCAGCCTTGAGGCCCGGACGGTCGCCACCTTCGACGTCGACCAGGTCTTCGACTACCGCTCCCGGCGCCCGGTGATGACCTTCGTCGAGGACCACTGGGAACAGTACGACGAGCCCAAGCTGGAGCTGCACCTGCTCCACGACGACGACGAGACCCCGTTCCTCCTGCTCACCGGCCCCGAACCGGACCTCCAGTGGGAACGCTTCGTGGCCGCCGTCGGCGACCTCGCCGCCCGGCTGGACGTCCGGCTCACCGTGGGGCTCAACGCGATCCCGATGGCCGTACCGCACACCCGGCCGACCGGGGTGACCGCGCACGCCACCCGGCGTGAGCTGATCGCCGGCTACGAGCCGTGGTTGCAGCGGGTGCAGGTGCCCGGCAGCGTGGGATACCTGCTGGAGTACCGGCTCGGCCAGCGCGGACGGGACGCCCTCGGCTTCGCCGCCCACGTGCCGCACTACGTCGCGCAGACCGAGTACCCGGCCGCCGCCGAGGTGCTGCTCGCCTCGGTGTCCCGCAGCACCGGGCTGCTGCTGCCCAGCGACGGGCTCCGTTCGGCCGCCGAGGTGGTCCGGGTGGAGATCGACCGGCAGGTCGCCCAGACCGAGGACGCCGCCACCCTGGTCCAGGCCCTGGAGGAGCAGTACGACGCGTTCGCCCGGGGACGGGGTGGCAAGAACCTCCTCGCCGCGGAGAGCGGTCCGCTGCCCACCGCCGACGAACTCGGCGCCGAGCTGGAGCGCTTCCTGGCCGAGCAGAGTCGGCCGGGCGACCAGCCGGGCAGCTGACCCCGGTTCCCGCCATGGGGCGGCCGGGGCGGTGCCGGCGGGCCGGCGGGCGGGCGGCTCCCGGATCAGGCAGGCTGGGGGCATGCGCCTGGCGACCTGGAACGTGAACTCGGTGAAGGCCCGGCTGCCCCGGCTGCTCGACTGGCTCGCCGGCACCGCGCCGGACGTGGTCTGCCTCCAGGAGACCAAGTGCCCCGACGGCGCGTTCCCGGTGGCGGAGGTGGGCGAGCTGGGCTACACCGTGGCCAGCCACAGCGACGGGCGGTGGAACGGGGTGGCCATCCTCTCCCGGGTGGGCCTCGCTGACGTCACGGTCGGCTTCCCCGGCCAGCCGGGATTTCCCGAGCCGGAGGCGCGCGCTGTCTCGGCCACCTGCGACGGGCTGCGGGTCTGGTCGGTCTACGTGCCGAACGGGCGCACCCCCGACGACCCGCACTACGCGTACAAGCTGGCCTGGTTCGCCGCCCTGCGGGACGCGCTCGACACCGAGCTGCGCGGCGGGTCGCCGCTGGCGGTCTGCGGCGACTTCAACGTCGCCCCCACCGACGACGACGTCTGGGACCCGGCCCTCTTCGTGAACTCGACCCACGTGACGCCGGCCGAGCGGGAGGCCCTGGCCGCCCTGCGCGACCTGGGGCTGGCCGACGTGGTGCCCACCCCGATGAAGGGCCCGCATCCGTTCACCTACTGGGACTACCGCGCCGGGATGTTCCACCAGAACAAGGGCATGCGGATCGACCTGGTGTACGCCTCCGCGCAGGTCGCCCGGAACGTCCGCGCGGCGTACGTCGACCGGGAGGCCCGCAAGGGCAAGGGCCCTTCGGACCACGCCCCGATCGTGGTCGACGTCGACCTGGAGCCCGTCGTCGAACCCCTCTGACCGGCGACGGCCGTAAGGTGGGTGCCATGGCAGTCGTGAAGATCAACGCGATCGACGTCCCACCCGGTGCCGGCGAGGAGCTGGAGCGGCGGTTCGCCGCCCGCCGTGGCGCGGTGGAGGGCTCTCCCGGCTTCCTCGGCTTCGAGCTGCTCCGCCCGGTGGCCGGCGAGACCCGCTACTTCGTGTACACGAAGTGGGAGTCGGAGGAGGCCTACCAGGCATGGGCGTCCGGGCCGGCGCGGGCCGCGCACGGCGGCGGCGAGGGCGGCCAGCAGCGCAAGCCGGTCGCCACCGGGGCGAACCTGCTGGAGTTCGAGGTGGTGCAGGAGGTTTCCGGCACCCCGTGACCCCGCCCGCCCGGCGTACCGGCACTCACTTCTGCGTTCCGCCCACGGCCTCGTTGAGCTGCCGACGGACCGAATCTGCTTCGTCTCGACGACCGAGCCCTTCCAGCAGGTCGGCGAGAGTTCGGTATGCCCGGATCAGCTCGATCTTGAACAACTGCGGTAGCTGCGCGGCCAGGAATCGATAGATTTCAATGGATTCGGCGATGGTCTCCAAGGCCTGCGGCAGGTTGGCTTCCACGTCGACGCACATCTGGGAATGCGCCCGCAACGACTTGGCAAGAGCGGGCAGGTGGGCAGCGGGGTTCACCTCAGCCAGCCGCCGATAGACGCCAGCGGCCTCCTCGGCTGCGGCCAGAGCCTCATGACGACGTCCCAACCCGGACAGCAACATGCCGAGGTTGTTCAACGACAGGGCAAGATCGGGAAGATACGCGACAGGATTCGCCTGAACCAACCGCCGGCTGATACCGGCCGCTTCCTCGGTCGCCGCCGCAGCCTCGTCGTAACGGCCCAACCCGGACAGAGACGCACCGAGGTTGATCAACGATCCCGCGAGACCGGGTAGATACGCGACCGGATTCGCCTCGACCAACCGCCGGTACACGCCCGCCGCCTCCTCCGCCACCAACAACGCCTCGTCACGACGCCCCACCCCGGACAGCAACGGACCGAGATTCGTCAACGCCCGAGCGAGATCGGGTAGATGCGCGGCCGGATTCGCGCCGACCAGCCGCCGGTAGACGCCCGCCGCCTCCTCCCCGGCGAACAGCGCCTCGTCGCGACGACCGACCCTGGACAGAAACGCGCCGAAGTTGCTCAACGACAGGGCAAGTTCAGGCAGGTACGCGGCAGGATTCGCCCCGACCAACCGCCGACGGATACCGATCGTCTCCTCAGCCACGGCCACGGCCTGATCACGACGCCCCAACCCGGACAGGAGGTTGCCGAGGTTGTCCAGCGACGCGGCGAAGTCGGGCAGGTACGCGGCCGGATCCGCCTCGACCAACCGCCGGTACACGCCCGCCGCCTCCTCCGCCACCAACAACGCCTCGTCACGACGCCCCACCCCGGACAGGAATATGCCGAGATTGTCCAGCGACGCGGCGAAGTCGGGCAGGTACGCGGCCGGATCCGCCTCGACCAACCGCCGGTACACGCCCGCCGCCTCCTCCGCCACCAACAACGCCTCGTCACGACGCCCCACCCCGGACAGGAATATGCCGAGATTGCCGAGCGACGCGGCGAGACCCGGCAGGTACGCGGCCGGATCCGCCTCGACCAACCGCCGGCGGATGCCGACCGCTTCCTCAGCCACGGCCACAGCCTCGTCACGACGCCCCACCCTGGACAGGAACACGCCGAGATTGCTCAACGACAGGGCGAGGTGGGACAGATACGCGGCGGGCTTCTCCTCAGCCAACCGCCGCCACATGTCGGCGGATTCTTCGGCCGGGGTCAGGGCCTCATCGCTGCGGCCGGCGTTGGCCAGACGAGCTGAGTGGTTTCCGAGCAGTCGGGCTTGCTCGGCCGGGTCGGTGGCGACGCCGAGACGATGGTGGGTGAGCGCGGTGCTGATGGCTGCGGCTGCGGTGTCGAGGTCGACGTGCCGGCCGGCGGGCAGTAGCGCGTCGACGGCCTCCAGGGCGGTGATGTCGGCGTGGGGAAGTTCGGCGAGGCGGGTGATGGTGGCGCCGCCTGCGGCCAGGGCCAGTTCGGGGTGTTGCCGGATCAGCGGGTACAGCACGGTGTCGGCGATGTGGGGCCAGCGGTGGGCGGTTTCGACCAGGACGGTGACCGCCCCGGGGGCCCAGGTGGCGGGTTCACCGGTGAGCAGGGTGGCTGCGGCGGTGGCGGCCCAGTCGTCGGGTTGCCAGTCGTCGGCCCCGGTGTGCGGGTGTCCGGGCGTGGAGAGGGCGATGAGGTCTTCGCCGAGCCGGTCGGGCCGTAACCCGTGCAGGACGGTGCCGGGGTCGTCGGGGGGATAGCAGAACCGGTGGTCGTCGATGATGGTGGCGACGCCGGGTTCGGTGACCCGGGTGCGGGTCAGGATGGTGGTGGCGTCGTCGCGGGTGACGGGGCCGGCCAGGGTGGCCAGGTAGACGGCGCGGCCCATGACCTCGGGGCTGGTGGGTCGGCGGTCCTCGGTGCGGGCGTGCAGGTGGTGCCAGTGGGCTCGTTCCCGGTTGAGCAGGTACGCCGACAGGGCGTGTGGCTGCGCCGGTGGGGTCTGCCCGTGGTGGTGGGCGTCGACGGCGACCAGGGCGGCCATGTGCACCGCGAGGATCTGCCGGAACCCGTCTCCGGCCAGATCCGGCACCGTGATGCCGGCGGTGTCGGGCACGTCGAGCGCGGTGCCGAAGCGTTCGCGGGCCTGGTCGAACAGCATCGCACGGTCGGTGTGCTCGTCGAGCGGTGGCAGGAGATGACCCTCGGCGGTGATCGCGTGCTCGCTGTCGAGGCGGTCGCGCAGCGCGGCCCACCAGAAGCCGGCCGAGCGGGCCAGCAGCAACACCCGCAGCACCAGGCCCGTACGCAGGGACACCGCGTGCAGGTCGGTGACCAGCCGGTTCAGGTCCGACGCGGGCCACCGGTCGGCGTAGTCGACCACGACCAGCGCCCCACCGCCACCGGGAGCCTCCCACCGGCTGCCGGCGGACTGCTGTTCCGGAGTGTGCAGAACCCGCCACGTCAGCCAGCCCGCCGCGTGCGCCTGAGCGGCGACGTGCCGGGCCAGACGGGTCTTGCCCTGCCCGCCGGCGGCATGGACCAACCGCACCGAGACCGGCTCCGCGCCGCCCATCCACGTGTTCAGCGCGTCGAGTTCGGCGTCGCGGCCGGTGAACGGCACCACCTGGTGCCGGGCCAGCAACAGTCGGCTCGGCTGCCGCCGCGCCGTGCCCACCGGTAACGGCACGGCCCCCGGCGTGAAGTCACCGATCTGGTACGGCGGCCGGTCCGCCACGACGGTGACGTTGCCGGCGACGTCACGGATCTGGATCACCGGGCCGAACACCATGCTGGCCGTGACCGTCTGCGCGTCCCGCGCCGGGGATCGCCAGCTCACCGGTCGACGTCCACGTCGCCGCCGACGTCGTCGACCTGCCGCACCCCGCCGGCCGTCCACGACCCGGTGACCGACTGGCCACCGGACCCGCCCGGGTCAGTCGTCCCCGACGTGGGCGGTCCGGCTGCCGCCGCTGGCGGGTCGGCAGCGGCGGGTGCCGGCGACGCGGGGGTGCCGATCCGCACGTTCCCGCGCACGCCCCGCACCTGCGCGACACCGCCCCCGACGACGGAGCCGGTCACGGACTGCCCGCCCGTGCCGCCGCCCTGCCGGCGGGCCAGCAGCACCCCGTACACGGTCATCGGCAGCCCGAGCACGGCGACCATCGCGGCGACGACGCTGCCCCACTTGTCCGCGTCGTCGAGCCGGGTCACCCCCAGGAACACACCCAGCCCGACCAGCCCCATGCCGACGGCCAGCAGCCCGGCCCACACGACGGTCCTCCGCACGCCCGACATCACTCCATGATGGACTGTCGTCGCTCTCGACGGGCTCGACCTGCGGGGCCGTCGGCTATCCGACGCTGTTCATGCCCGGCGAGCGAGTCAGGCGTGGCGGGCCACGGTGGCGACGAACGCCTGCCAGGCCGTCGGTGGGAAGGCGAGCGTCCCGCCGTCGCGGTTCTTGGTGTCCCGCACCAGGACGACGCCGGGCAGGTTGTCGGCCACCTCGACGCAGTTGCCGCCGTTGTTGCCGCTACGGGTGCTGGTCCGCCACTGCGCGCCGGTCAGGTCCATGTCTTCGCCGCTTCCGTGATCAGGGAGAGTGACAGGGCTCGCGGGAGTGCCTCCCCATTTATACGCGCCCATCGGCGGTCGAGGGTAGCGACGTCCAGCCGCTGCTCGACCATCTGCGCGCGGATCTGCCCGTCCACATGCGCCACCCGCCCGCCGTCGGGCAGTTCGGCGATGGTGAAGGGTCCGCCGTGACCGGGGTGGATGCCGACGTCGGCCGGCACCACGTGGATCTGCACGGCGGGCAGCGCGGCGCACCGGATCAGGTGGTCGCACTGCTCGCGCATCATCGCCCGGTCCCCGCCGGCCGTCCGGCGCAGGACCATCTCGTCGACGACCGCGACGAACAGGGGCGGGCGGGCCCGGTGCAGGATGGCCTGCCGGGCGAGGCGGGCGGCGACCAGGTCGTCCACCTCGGCCGGGGTCAGCGCCTCGCCAGCGAGGGTGGCCCGCGCGTACGCCTCGGTCTGGAGCAGCCCCGGCACCCAGGCGAGTTCGAAACTACGCAGGGAGACCGCCTCGCGTTCGATCTCGGTCCACGGCCGGAACCAGACCGGCTCGCGTCGCCGCACCACGTCCGGCCACAGCTCGGTGATCTCCTTGCCGAGGAGGGCGGCCACCTGGGCACGGTGCCGGGTCTGGGGAATCCGTCCCGGGTTCGCCCAGCGGGCCGCCGTCTTCGGGTCGACACCGGTCTGGGCCGCGAGGGCCTCGGCGGTGATCCCGGCCTCGGTCATCGCCGTCACGAACACACGATTCACACTTCGTCCTTTCAGGACGTCCCGAGCGTTCGCACACCATACACCTACGTAGTGTGATCGTCCGACGACTCTCGGCAAGCTCGGGGCATGTCACGAACCCGACGCACCCGACCGGTCCCGTTCGCTCCCCGACACCGTCCCGTCCTGCGCGCATGGCGAATCGCCTGCTCGTGCGGACTGGCGTCCTGGTGGCGCTGCCCCGACCGCCGTTCGCCCACACGTACCGGTCCGCTCGCCCGCTCCGCCGACCGGCCGGGACGGGAGCCCGAGCGGAAGCCGGAGCCACCACGCCGACCAGATCCGGAGCCCGAACCGAGCCCAGGTGTCCCGCCGTACCCGATCGGGCCGTTCTCGCTGCCGTGCGCCCGCCACCGGCCGGCAGCCGGCACGACCCGGATCGTCCGGCCGAAGACCGACATGCGGTCGACCGGGATGGGGTCGGCGGGCGCGCGGTTGCCGAGGGGCACCTGCCGGGCCGCTCGGCCCGTCCCGCCCGGGGCAGGGCCGGATGTCCCGCCGCGCCGCTCGTGACCACGTCGCCGCCCGGCCGTCCTGGCGCTGCCGGGCGTGCGGCGCGCCATGGCCGTGCCAGCCGGCGAAGCTGCGCCTGCTCCGCGCGTACGCGGACGACCGGCTCGCCCTGATGGCGTGGCTCGGCGTCACGATGGCCGAGGCGGTGCGGGACCTGCCCGACGACGGCACCGACGTCATCGAACGCTTCGTGCGGTGGGCCCGTCCGCCACGCCGTCACCCCGGCTGACCCACCCGGTCGTCCGCCGCGTCGGCGGTCCTGCCCCGCGAACACCGGCTCAGGAGTCGCGGGAGCCGACCAGGGTGGCGAAGGCGATCACGTTGTCGGCGTAGCCGATGCTTCCGCCGACGAACCGGCCGCCGCAGGTGATCAGACGCAGTCCGGAGCCCCGGTGGTCGCCGTACACCCGCTCGCCGGGCAGGGCGTTCTTGTCGAAACGCTCCACCGAGGTCACCTCGAAGACGGCCACCGACCGGTCCTGGCGGGTCACCTCGATCCGGTCCCCGGGGCGGAGCCGGCGCAGGTCGTAGAAGACCGACGGGCCCGCCGTGGTGTCCGCGTGCCCGACGATGACCGCCGGACCGTTCTCCCCCGGCGTGGGACCGCCGTCGAACCAGCCGGTCTCCCGGTGCCGCTCCAGCGGGGGCACCGCGATGGTCCCGTCCGGGGCGAGCCCGACCGGGGCCACCGGAGCGGTCACCCGGATCGCCGGCACACTCAGGCTCACCGGCCGGCTCGCCGGCAACGGATCGGTCGCGGCCCGCTCCGCTCCGGCACCGGCGGCCAGAACGGTGAACGGTCCGCCCGCCGACCGGCCGAAGCCGACCCCGGTGACGAAGACCCCGAGCAGGACGAGCACCACCGCCAGCGGCATCCGCCAACGACGGCCGTCCGGCGGGCGGGACGGCAGCCTCCGGATCTCGACGGCGGGTCGGCGCGGGGCGCGGCGGCGGGACATGGCGGCGGGTCAGTGGGGGGTCCGTGGTCCCCGGCGGCGGGCGGCCAGCATCGCCAGAACCAGTCCGGCGACGGTGATGCCCAGCCCGCCGGGCACGACCAGCCCACCGAGGTCGGGGCCGCCGTCCGCGCCGCCGAACCCGGTCGCCGGCCCCCGGCTGGGGTGCGGTTGCGGCGGCCCGTCCGGCCGGGGCGGTTGGTGACCGCCCGCGGTCACGGTCAGCATCGTCGAGGCGTTCGGGCCCTCCACGCAGAGCAGCTTGACCCGGTACGTGCCCGGCCGGGTGTGCGTGGGGACGGTCGCCGTGCCGGACAGGTACCCGTGCTGCGGGTGGACGGTGACGATGCCGAACGCGTCCGACTCGACGCTGGCCGCCTCCCGGGTGGATCGGCAGCTCGCCCGGATGCCGACCAGTTCGCCGGGGCCCACCCGGCTCGGCGTGACCTGCACGTACACGTCGGCGGCGCGGGCCGGCCCGTCGGCGACCAGCACGGCGACGGCAGCGAGGAGCAGCCCCATCAGCACCACCGCGCCCCGGCGCGTGACTGACACCATGACCCCTCCCGGCCCGTCGGCCGGACCGGGCAGGGAACACCCGGCCTGCCGTATGAGATGAGCTGTCCTGCGGACGGTGTACGCCGCGTCCGGCCCGTCGGGGGCCTCGCGTAGGCTCGGGTCGCTGTGACCCCCATCGACCACGAACCGGCTGCCCCGGCACCGTCCCGGGTACGCGCCACCGTCCGCACCTTCCACCCGCGTCGGGGCCGGCTCGGCAGCCGTCACCTCGACGCGTTGGACCGTCTCCGGCCGGTGTACGGGCTCGCGGTGCCGGACGGGGCCGGCCCCCCGGTCGACCTCGCCGACCTGTTCGGCCGCCGGGCTCCGGTGGTGCTCGAGATCGGTTCCGGGATGGGCGACGCGACCGCCGCGATGGCCGCCGCCGACCCGGACCGAGACTATCTCGCGGTCGAGGTGCACACCCCGGGAATCGCCAACCTCCTCGCGTTGGTGGAGCGGCACGGGCTGGGCAACGTCCGGATCGCCGACGGTGACGCGTTGGAGCTGCTCCGGCGGCTGCCGGAGGCGACGCTTCACGCGGTGCACGTCTTCTTCCCCGACCCCTGGCCGAAGGCACGGCACCACAAGCGCCGGCTGATCCAGCCCGCCCACGTGGCGCTGCTGCGCTCCCGGCTGGCGCCGGGGGGCACGCTGCACTGCGCCACCGACTGGGCCGAGTACGCCGCCGCGATGCGCGAGACCCTGGACGCCGATCCGGAGCTGGTCGACACCCGACCGGGTGACACCTCCCGCCCGGCGCACCGGCCGGTCACCAAGTTCGAGCGTCGTGCCCTGCTCGCCGGCCGCCCGGTCACCGACCTGATCTACCACCGCCGCCCTGACTGAGTGCCCCGGCCGGGCGGGCAGCAGCACTCGCCGAGGCGGGTAGCCGCGCCCCCGCCGAGGTGGTAGCAGGGGACCCCTGTTACCTGTTTCTGCCGTGCAGGGGGCCCCTGCTACCACCAAGGCCGTTACGGCGGGCAGGATGGAACGGCTATGACGCTCACCGCCGCGCTGCCGGACAGCGCCGACCCCGATGCCCTGTACGACGCGTTCGCCGGTTGGGCGAAGGAGCGCGGCCTCGACCTCTACCCCCACCAGGAGGAGGCGGTCATCGAGATCGTCTCCGGGGCCAACGTGATCATGAATACCCCGACCGGCTCGGGCAAGAGCCTGGTCGCGATCGCGGCGCACTTCGCCGCCCTCGCCGACGACCGGACGACCTTCTACACCGCCCCGATCAAGGCGCTGGTGTCGGAGAAGTTCTTCGCGCTCTGCGAGGTCTTCGGGGCGGACAACGTCGGCATGCTGACCGGTGACGCGAGCGTCAACGCGGACGCCCCGATCATCTGCTGCACCGCCGAGATCCTGGCCAACCTCGCCCTGCGCGAGGGCACGAAGGCCGACGTCGGCCAGGTGATCATGGACGAGTTCCACTTCTACGCCGAGCCGGACCGGGGCTGGGCCTGGCAGGTGCCGCTGATCGAGCTGCCCCAGGCGCAGTTCGTGCTGATGTCGGCCACCCTCGGCGACACCACCCGCTTCGTCGACGACCTGACCCGGCGCACCGGGCGACCCACCGCCGTCGTGCGCTCGGCCGAGCGGCCGGTCCCGCTCCTCTTCTCGTACGTGACCACGCCGTTGCACGAGACGCTGGAGGAACTGCTCACCACGAAGCAGGCCCCGGTCTACGTGGTGCACTTCACCCAGGCCGCCGCGCTGGAGCGGGCCCAGGCGCTGATGAGCGTCAACGTCGCCACCCGCGCCGAGAAGGACATGATCGCCCAGGCCATCGGTCGCTTCCGGTTCACCTCCGGGTTCGGCAAGACCCTGTCGAGGCTGGTCCGGCACGGCATCGGCGTCCACCACGCGGGCCTGCTGCCCAAGTACCGCCGACTGGTGGAGACCCTCGCGCAGGCTGGCCTACTCAAGGTCATCTGCGGCACCGACACGCTCGGCGTCGGCATCAACGTGCCGATCCGCACCGTGCTCTTCACCGGCCTGAGCAAGTACGACGGCACCCGTACCCGGCTGCTCAAGGCCCGCGAGTTCCACCAGATCGCCGGCCGGGCCGGGCGGGCCGGGTTCGACACCATCGGCCGGGTGGTGGTGCAGGCCCCCGAGCACGTCATCGAGAACGAGAAGGCCCTCGCCAAGGCCGGCGACGACCCGAAGAAGCGCCGCAAGGTGGTCAAGAAGAAGCCGCCGGAGGGCTCGATCGGCTGGGGCGAGCCGACCTTCCAGCGGCTGGTCGACTCCGAGCCGGAGCCGTTGACGTCCAGCTTCCAGGTCAGCCACTCGATGCTGCTCAACGTCATCGGCCGGCCCGGGGACGCGTTCGCCGCGATGCGGCACCTGCTCACCGACAACCACGAGGACGCCGCCGCCCAGCGCCGGCACATCCGCCGGGCCATCGCGATCTACCGCGCGCTGCTCGCCGGGGGCGTGGTCGAGCAGCTCGACGAACCCGACGAGACCGGCCGGCGGGTCCGGCTCACCGTCGACCTCCAGCTCGACTTCGCGCTCAACCAGCCGCTCTCCCCGCTCGCCCTGGCCACCGTCGAGCTGCTCGACCGGGAGTCTCCGTCGTACGCCCTGGACGTGCTGAGCGTCGTCGAGTCCATCCTGGACGACCCGCGTCAGGTGCTCTCCGCGCAGCAGTTCAAGGCGCGCGGCGAGGCGGTCGCCGCGATGAAGGCCGAGGGCATCGAGTACGAGGCCCGCCTCGAACTGCTCGACGAGGTGACCTGGCCCAAGCCCCTCGCCGAACTGCTGGACGCCGCGTACGAGATGTACCGGCGCGGGCATCCGTGGGTCGCCGACCACCAGCTCTCCCCGAAGTCCGTCGTCCGGGACATGTACGAGCGGGCGATGACCTTCACCGAGTACGTGCAGTTCTACGGCCTGTCCCGCTCGGAGGGGCTGGTGCTGCGCTACCTCGCCGACGCGTACAAGACGCTGCGGCAGACCGTCCCCGAGGACGCCAAGACCGAGGAACTGGTCGACCTGATCGAGTGGCTGGGCGAACTGGTCCGCCAGGTCGACTCCAGCCTGATCGACGAGTGGGAGCGGCTGCGCAACCCGTCGGACGCGGCCGAGGCCGCCGAGGCGCTGGACGACCGGGTGCCGGCGGTGACCCGCAACGCCCGCGCGTTCCGGGTGCTGGTGCGCAACGCGCTGTTCCGTCGGGTGGAGCTGGCCGCCCTGCGCCGCTGGGACCTGCTCGGCGAACTCGACGCGGCGGACCGCTGGCACGCCGACGCCTGGGCCGACGCGCTGGAGCCGTACTTCGACACGTACCCGGAGATCGGCACCGGGCCGAACGCCCGTGGGCCGGCGCTGCTGATGATCGACCAGACGTCGTCGCAGCGGTGGACGGTCCGGCAGATCCTGGACGACCCGGAGGGCGACCACGACTGGGGGATCAGCGCAGAGATCGACCTGGCCGCCTCGGACGAGGTCGGCGCGGCCGTCGTCCGGGTCACCGACGTCGGCCAGCTCTGACGGGAGGCGGCCGGTCGCGCGTCACCGACCGATCAGGATCGGGACGCCAGTCGACCGGCCGCCGACAGCCGCCGGACCACCGCGTCGTGCGGGACGGCGTGACTGGTGCGGCCCTTCACGCCGGTGGTGGTCACGGCGGCCAGCAGCGAGTTGAGCAACGCCTCCTCGACCGCGTCCAGGACGGCGGTGAAGACCGGGTCGATGTTCCCGTCGCGGATCGGCGGCTCGGTCGCTTCCGCCGTGCTGAACGCGATCGCGTAGTCGCCGCTGCCGTGGCTGAAGGACGCCCCGACCCGGCCCATCGCGAAGACCGCCCGCCGGGCCACCCGACCGAGCTGCCGGGCGTCCAGAGGCAGGTCGGTGGCCACCACGATCATGCACGAGTTGCCCGGTGGGGTGGCGCGGTCGGCCTTGTAGCCCAGGGCCGTGGTGCCGGTGCCGGCTCCGACGCACCCCTCGGCCGGGGGCTCGGCGGACGCCCCGGCGAGGGCGGCCAGGACGTGGGCCTCGGTGATCGGGCGGCGACGGATGTCCGAGAGGTGCCCGTCGTTGGTCTCGCCGACCAGGGGATTGAACGACACGCCGTCCGGTCGCTGACCCATGAGGTGTCCCAGTAGCGCGTCGGCGACCCGGAACACCGACAGCGTGGCGGTCAGGACGATCGGTGACTCCAGCACGCCGAGCTCGTCGACCTGGGTCGAGCCGACGAGCTTGCCGTAGCCGTTGCCGCAGTGGACGGCGGCCGGCAGGGTCCAGCGCCCGGGGCCGAGTTGGCTCGGCACGACCGCGGTGACGCCGGTACGGACGTCGGCGCCGTCGTCGACGGTGGTGTGCCCGACCAGGACCCCGGGCACGTCGGTGATCGCGTTGTGCCGCCCGGTGGGCAGCGCCCCCACGAGGATCCCGAGGTCACGGGCGCGCCGGCTCGACTCGTCCATGGTGCTCCTGTCGTCGGGGCCGACGTTGTTCCGGGCGGGCGGCCAGTGTGTCACAGCGGCTCCGATCGGACACGTTCCGTGCCCGCCAACCCTGTTCGATGTCGTACCCGTCGATTAGAATGTATGTACTAATCTCGGCACTGACCTGGGAGGACGCCCCGTGTCCGCACCTCTCGCCACCGCCCTTTCGCCGTACGCCACCCTGCTCGGTTTCACCCGCTACGTCGACCGCACCGGCCCGACCAAGGCGACCTTCGTCGGCGGGCTGCGCAGGCAGCGGGCGAGCCGTTCCGGCTTCAACCCGCACGGTCAGTTCGTCAAGGCGCTCAAGGCCGACATCGCCTTCCACACCGGGGGCACCCACCTGGCCGGCGTGGCCGACCTGGTCAAGCCCCGTTGGCGCCCGCTCTACGAGGCCCTCACGCCGGGCGCGACGCGCTGGCTGCACTCCCTCGGCGAGCCGGGGCAGGTCGACCTGGCCCAGACCCGGGACGCGCTCGCCATGCTCGGCGACCTCCCCGTGAAGATCAACCCCCACTTCGGCGTGCGGTACGCCGACGGCCGCGCCGAGGTGGTCCGGCTGCACTTCGACGAGGCCGCGCCGAGCACGGAGGCCACCCTCGCCACCCTGCACCTGATGCGCCGGCACTCCGACGCCGTGCTCCCGCACGCCGAGCCGGTCCTGGTGGACGTCCGCCGGGGCGAGGCGCACCGGATGCCCGAGGGAGTCAAGGCGGAGCAGGTCGAGCAGTGGCTCGCCGGTGAGGCCGCGGCCTTCCGGGCCATCTGGTCCACCGCCGCCTGACCACACCGGCGACCGCTGCTGCGGCGGGTACGCGGAACGGGCCGGTCCCCTGGTGGGGGCCGGCCCGTTCGTGGTGTGGTGTCTGGGTGTGTGTCAGGCGGAGTAGCCGCGGGTGGCGATCCAGTCGGCGAGGGTTTCGGTGGTGATCCAGTAGGAGGCCTGGTCGGGGTTGGCGGAGTCGGCGATCTTGACGGTGTTGGCGTTGTCGCGGTAGCCGACGACGCTGATGTAGTGACCGCCTTCGAAGGAGTGGGTGGTGCCGTTGGTGTCGGTGGCGGTGCCGGCGATGTTGGCGACGACGGCGCGGCCGTTGTCGACGGCGGTGCGGACGTCGTGGCGGAGGGTGTCGGTCTGCTTGTCGTCGGCCTGGGGGGTGGGGATTTCGATGGTGCGCCAGTCGTTCTTGCCGGCCTTGGTGTTGAGGGCCTTGGTGATCTGGTGGGCGCTGTCGGTGCCGTTCTCGGTGGTGCCCATCTCCCGGGCGAGGTCGTCCTGGGAGATGTTCTTGTCGAGGGTGGTCAGGGCGTTACGGGCGGCGGCGGGGCCGCAGTAGAAGAAGTTCGGCTGGGCTTCGTAGCGGACGTTGAGTTCGCGCTGGTTCTTGCTGGGCTTGTCGTGGCCGCGGTCGGTGGTGACCGTGGTGGTGGGGGTGTGGGTGGTGGGGGCGGCGAAGGCGGTCGCGGGGCCGGCGAGGGCGCCTGCGGTGAGGGCGGCGCCGGCGGCGGTCAGGGCGGCCTTACGGATCAGCGTGGTCATGGGGGTGTCCTGCCTTTCCGTTCGTACGGGGGATGTACGCGGGCGCGGGGGCGCCACACGCGAGAAGAAAGGGGGTCGTGGCGCGGGGGCGCTACGGGGATGGTTCTGGGGGGCGCGGTTCCGGGGCTTGGCCTACTCGGTGCGCCAGGTTGGTACAACGCCGTCGGGCCGGTCGGCATTCCGGGTGGCGGGGCACCCGGTCGGGGGCTCGGTGCGGCGGGTCCGGAGGCGAACCATGTACAACGCCCCCACCCCCGGACCGATTCCCGACCGGCACCCGGCGCGAACCGGACACCGAACCCGGCCCCACCATGACGACCCTGAACCCGACATACGCCACCAGTGCGGCAATCGGCCACTCCGCGCCCCGGGGTACCGGACAGCCGGCGCTCCCGTCCGCGCGACCAGCCAATCGGGCGTGCGGGTGCGCGCCCGGGTGGTTCCCGCAGCCACGACCGGCCCACCGGCAGCGACGACGAAGCTTCCGGTTTCAATCATTGAGCTTTCAACAATCTCTCGGTACGGTGGTCGACGAGGCAGGGCCGCCCCGACCGGCGGTCCATCCAGCTGACGCCGTGCGTGCCAACGCCACCCGGTCCTCTCCGGGCCGGCAGCGACGCGCTGGCCGTCGCCTCCGCCGGCCCGAGTGGCCGGCGTTCCACCGTCGCCCAACCGAGGAGAAGACCCATGTCCCTGCCTGCTTCCGTTCGTGACGTCGCGATGCTGCTCGCCCGGATCGGCGTCGGCGTCGTGTTCTTCGCCCACGGCTGGCAGAAGCTGGTCACCAACGGTGTCGACGGCACCGCCGCCTTCTTCGACCAGTCCGGCGTACCGCTGCCGACGCTCGCCGCCTGGTTCGCCACCGCCGTGGAGCTGCTCGGCGGCGCGGCGCTGGTCCTCGGCCTGGCGGTCCCGGTCGCCGGGGTGCTGCTCGCGCTGAACATGCTCGGCGCCTACGTCTTCGTGCACGCCGGCAACGGCATCTTCGTGGACCAGGGCGGCTACGAACTCGTCCTCGCTCTCGGCGCGGCGGCGCTGCTACTCGCCGCCGTCGGCGCTGGCCGGTTCAGCCTGGACCACGTGCTGTTCGGCCGTCGCCGCGCCGCCACCCCGGTCGCCGCCGGCGTCTGACCCGACGCCACCGCTCAACCCGCGCCGACCCCACCGCCCGACCTGCGCCGACACTGCCAGCCGTCCGCCGCCCGCCCCGCCGGGTGATGGACGGCTGGCAGGTGGCGCATAGTCTCGGGCCATGTCCGCGGCACGTAACAGCACAGCCCGACTGATCGCGGCGTCCGTCCTCGTCGGGGTGCTCGCCCTGGGTCTGGTGGCCCTCGGCTGGTGGCTCCGCGACTGGGAGTTCTCCACCGACCGGGACCGGTACCTCGATCCGTCCTGGTGGGCCGGGGTGATCAGCATCGGCCTCGGCAACCTCGCCTTCGGCAAGGTCGGCTTCAAGATCGCGCTGGCCGTCGTCGCGGGCGGCGCGGCCCTGCTCTGGGCGCGCCGCCGACGCGCCGACCATGCCGACCCGGTGCACACCACCGACGCAGGGCACACCACCGGCCCGGACCACGCCACCGCCCCGGACCACCCCACCGGCGCGGCGCGCACCACCGGCGCGGGCCCGGTCGCCGCCCACCCGGCCACGGACGACGGCGACGTCGACCACCCGGCCGGGGACAGCACCACGGACGAGGGTGCCGACGCCGGCCGGTCGGCGCAGCGCCGGTAGGAGACCGGCTGGGTTCCCGGAGCTGTCGTGGGGAGTCAGGCCACCCCGGTCAGCGTTGCGGCGTCGCGCTGGGCGTCGGCAGGTCGGCCAGGGGCAGCACGTGGGGTTCGTCCATCGGGCCGACGATCACCCGGATGGCCGGGAAGTGGTCGAGGAGCAGCCGCCGGCACCGGTGGCAGGGCGTCAGGATCTCCCGCCCCCGATCCCCCACCGCGACGATCGTCTCCAGCTCACCGGCGGCCTGCGTGGCGGCCGTGCCGATGGTCACCACCTCGGCGCAGGTGTCGCCCTCGGCGTGGTGGACGTTGACCCCGGTGAGGACCCGGCCCTCCGGGGTCCGGGCGGCGGCGGCCACGGTGTGCCGGGCGCCACGGCAGCGTAGCCGGGCGACCGCACCGGCGGCCTGCACCAACGCCCGGTCGGTGTCGCGCATCGTCATCGCATCCCCCGCGCTCGATCGGCGACCAACTGTAGACCCTCGGCGTCGCCGAGGGTGACCCTCCCCGCACCGACCGGCCGGCCCGTCCGGTGGACGGCGGAGGTGGGGCCGACGGTAACCCGGGAGCGGTCCGGCGACGGGCTGCCTATCCTTGGCGACGACATGCAGAATCCTTCCGCCTCCGCCACGCCCGACAGCGTCCGCGAGCCCTCCGCCTCCCTCGGTGAGCTGCACCGCCGGGTGGCCGCGCTGATGTTCCGCGACCAGCGTCGCGTCCAACGCCGGTTGGACGGGGCACGCCGGCTGCGCGACCCCGCCCGGCGGGACGCCGCGCTGGCCGAGATCGCCGCCGACGTGGCCGGCGCCGAGGCGCGGCTGGCCACCCGCCGGGCCGCCGTGCCGACGGTGACCTATCCGGTGGGTCTGCCGGTCAGCGAGCGCAAGGACGACATCGCCGCCGCGATCCGCGACCACCAGGTGGTGATCGTGGCCGGCGAGACCGGCTCCGGCAAGACCACCCAGCTGCCGAAGATCTGCCTTGAGCTGGGGCGGGGCGTCCACGGGCTGATCGGGCACACCCAGCCCCGCCGACTGGCCGCCCGTACGGTCGCCGACCGGATCGCCGAGGAACTGGGCACCGAACTCGGTGACGTGGTCGGTTACAAGGTGCGTTTCACCGACCAGGTCAGCGACCGGTCCCTGGTCAAGCTGATGACCGACGGCATCCTGCTGGCCGAACTCCAGAACGACCGCATGCTGCGCCAGTACGACACGTTGATCATCGACGAGGCGCACGAGCGCAGCCTGAACATCGACTTCATCCTCGGGTACCTGAGGCAGCTCCTCCCCCGCCGGCCCGACCTGAAAGTGATCATCACCTCGGCGACCATCGAGACCGACCGGTTCGCCCGGCACTTCGCCGCGCCGCCGGTCGACGGCGCGGCCGAGGGGAAGCCCGCGCCGGTGGTGGAGGTCTCCGGGCGGACGTACCCGGTGGAGGTGCGGTACCGGCCGCTGGTGGAGGTCACCGGGGCCGAGGACGACGAGGGCGACGACGAGGAGAACGTCCGGGACCAGATCCAGGCGATCGGCGACGCGGTCGAGGAACTGGCCGCCGAGGGGCCGGGCGATATCCTGGTCTTCCTCAGCGGTGAGCGGGAGATCCGGGACACCGCCGACGCGCTCGGCAAGCTGGTGGAGAAGAAGCGCTCGCTGCTCGGCACCGAGATCCTCCCGCTGTACGCCCGGCTCTCCTCCGCCGAACAGCACCGGGTCTTCGCCCCGCACAGCCGACGCCGGGTGGTGCTCGCCACCAACGTCGCGGAGACCTCGCTGACCGTCCCCGGCATCAAGTACGTAGTGGACCCGGGAACCGCCCGCATCTCCCGCTACTCCAGCCGGCTCAAGGTGCAGCGGCTGCCGATCGAGCCGGTCTCGCAGGCCTCGGCCAACCAGCGCAAGGGCCGCTGCGGGCGCACCTCGGACGGCATCTGCATCCGCCTCTACGACGAGCAGGACTTCCTCTCCCGGCCGGAGTTCACCGATCCGGAGATCCTCCGCACCAACCTGGCCTCGGTCATCCTCCAGATGACCTCGATCGGGCTCGGG
Organism: Micromonospora echinospora; assembly: GCF_900091495.1. Lineage (NCBI taxonomy): Bacteria > Bacillati > Actinomycetota > Actinomycetes > Micromonosporales > Micromonosporaceae > Micromonospora > Micromonospora echinospora. Next base: position 50,553 of record NZ_LT607413.1, read on the forward strand.
GACATCGCCGCCTTCCCGTTCATCGACCCGCCGGACCGGCGCAACATCACCGACGGCGTGAACCTGCTGCACGAGCTGGGCGCGCTCGACCTGACCCAGACCGATCCGGCGAAGCGGCTCACCCCGCTCGGCCGGCGGCTGGCCCAGCTCCCGGTCGACCCCCGGCTGGCCCGGATGGTGGTGGAGGGCGAACGCAACGGCTGCGCCACCGAGGTCGTCGTGATCGCCGCCGCGCTCTCCATCCAGGACCCGCGTGAACGGCCGGCGGAGAAGCAGGCCCAGGCCGACCAGGCGCACGCCCGCTTCACCGACAAGGAGTCGGACTTCGTCACGTTCCTCAACCTCTGGCGATACCTGCGCGAACAGCAGCGCGCGCTCTCCTCCAGCGCGTTCCGGCGGATGTGCAAGGCGGAGTACCTCAACTACCTGCGGGTACGCGAGTGGCAGGACATCGTCAGCCAGGTGCGCCAGGTGCTGCGTACCCCGGAACCGGGCGATGGGGGACGCGGCCGACGCGAGCCCGCGCGGGGCGCGGACGGCGGACGACGCGACACGGCGGAGACCGGCGGCCGGCGCGACCGGGGCGCGGACCTGCCGGAGGAGATCGACACCCCGAAGGTGCACCAGTCGCTGCTGGTCGGGCTGCTCTCCCACGTCGGGCTGAAGGACCCGCAGAAACACGAGTACCTCGGCGCGCGGGGGGCCAAGTTCGCGCTCTTCCCCGGATCGGCGCTGTTCAGGAAGCCGCCGCGCTGGGTGATGGCGGCCGAGCTGGTGGAGACCTCCCGGCTGTGGGGGCGGGTTGCCGGCCGGGTCGAACCGGAGTGGGTCGAGCCGCTCGCCCAGCACCTGGTCAAACGCAGCTACAGCGAGCCGCACTGGGAGAAGAAGCAGGCGGCGGTCCTCGCGTACGAGAAGGTGACCCTCTACGGCATCCCGCTGGTCACCGGCCGGAAGGTGAACTTCGGCCGGATCGACCCGGGCCTGAGCCGGGAGCTGTTCATCCGGCACGCCCTGGTCGAGGGCGACTGGTCCACCCACCACCAGTTCTGGCGGGACAACCAGAAGCTGCTCACCGAGATCGAGGAGCTGGAGCACCGGGCCCGCCGCCGGGACATCCTGGTCGACGACGAGACCATCTTCGCCTTCTACGACCAGCGGATCCCCGCCGACGTGGTCTCCGGCCGGCACTTCGACGCGTGGTGGAAGAAGACCCGCCGGGAGCAGCCCGACCTGCTCACCTTCACCCGGGAGCTGCTGGTCAACGCCGGCCGGGGCGGGGTGGACGAGGCGGACTACCCGGACGAGTGGCGCTCCGACGGGGTCACGCTGCCGCTGACGTACCGGTTCGAGCCGGGCACCCCGACCGACGGGGTGACCGTGGACATCCCGCTGCCGCTGCTCAACCAGGTGCCGGCGGAGAGCTTCGACTGGCAGGTGCCGGGGCTGCGCGAGGAACTGGTGGTCGCGCTGATCCGTTCCCTGCCCAAGGCGGTCCGGCGCAACTTCGTGCCGGTGCCGGACTTCGCCCGCGCGGCCCTGGCCGCGATCACGCCGGGCGAGGAGCCGCTGCTGGACGCGCTGACCCGGGTGCTGCGCCGGATGACCGGGGTGACCGTGCCCCGCGACGCCTGGGACCTGGACAAGCTGCCGGCGCACCTGCGGGTCACCTTCCGGGTGCTGGACGAGGAGAACAAGCCGGTCGCCGAGGGCAAGGACCTGCCGGCCCTGCAACGCCAGCTCAAGGCCGAGGTACGCCAGGTGGTCGCCGCCGCCGCGCCGGACGTGGCCCGTACCGGGCTGCGCGAGTGGACCATCGGGACGCTGCCGCGCACCATCGAACAGGTCCGCGCCGGCTACCGGGTCACCGCGTACCCAGCGCTGGTGGACGAGGGCGAGACGGTCGGGGTGAAGGTCTTCGACTCGGAGGCCGAGCAGGCGGCGGCGATGTGGGCGGGCACCCGCCGGCTGCTGCGGCTGACCGTGGCGAACCCGGCGAAGTTCCTCCAGGGTCGGCTCTCCAACGAGGCGAAGCTGGCGCTGAGCCGCAACCCGCACGGCGGGGTGCAGCAGCTCATCGCCGACGCGACCGGGGCGGCGATCGACAAGCTGGTGGCCGACGCGGGCGGTCCGGCCTGGGACGCCGAGGGCTTCGCCGCGCTGCGCGACAAGGTCCGCGCCGACCTGGTGGACACCGTGGTCGAGGTGATGGACCGGGTCCGGAAGGTGCTCGCCGCCGCGCACGCGGTGCAGCAGCGGCTGACCCGGACCACCGACCTGACCCTGGTGGCCGCGCTGGCCGATCTCAAGGGCCAGCTCGCCGGGCTGGTGCACGCCGGCTTCGTCACCGAGACCGGGTACGCCCGCCTGCCCGACCTGCTGCGCTACCTCACGGCGATCGAGCGGCGGCTGGACCGGCTGCCGGGCAACCCGCAGCGGGACCGCCAGCAGCAGGACCGGATCGCGGTGGTGCAGAAGGAGTACCAGGACATGCTGGCCGCCCTGCCGGCGGGCCGACGCGACGCCGAGGCGGTCCGGCAGATCCGCTGGATGATCGAGGAGCTGCGGGTGAACGTCTTCGCCCAGGCGCTCGGCACCCCGTACCCGGTCTCCGAGCAGCGGATCTACCGGGCGATGGACGTGGCCGAGGGGCGCTGAGCCGGCGCGCGGGTCAGAGCGGTGCGACGCCGGGCGGCAGGTTCCCCCGGCCGGCGGCGTCCCGGATGTGGTCGAGCAGGATCCGGCGCAGCTCCCGGCCGGCGTGGGTCGGTACGGCGTCCCGCCGGCGGGCCACCGCGATGGTCCGGCGCACCCCGGGCGGGGCGAGCGGGGTGACCCGGATGCGGGGGCGGCGGGCGACCACGATGCCCGGGACCAGGGCCACCCCGAGCCCGGCCTCGACGAAGCTGAGCACGGCGTCCATCTCGCCGCCCTCGACGGCGAAGGAGGGCTCGAAGCCGGCGGCCCGGCAGGCCTCCAGGGTGGCGTCGCGGATGTCGTAGCCCTGCCGGAACATCACCAGGGGCTGGTCGCGCAGGTCGGCGATGCGCAGCTCGCCGCCGCCGGCGGCCGGGAGCGGGTCCAGCGAGGCGACCACCAGGCTCTCCCGCAGGATCGGGTCGGCGCGCAGCCCCGGGTCGGCGCCCTGGGCCGGCATGATGATCAGCGCCAGGTCGAGGTCGCCGCGGAGCAGGTCCCGGACGAGGTCCTGGGAGCCGCCCTCCTCCACCCGCAGGTCCACGGTCGGGTACGCCTCCCGGAACCGGGCCAGCACCGGCGGGGCGAGCGAGGTGACCAGGCTGGGCGTGGCACCGAGGCGGACCCGTCCCCGGCGCAGGCCGACCAGTTCCTGCACCTCGCGCTGCGCGGTCTCCACGTCGGCGAGGATCCGCTTGGCGGACGGGAGCAGCACCTCACCGGCGGCGGTGAGGGCGATGTTGCCTCGGACACGCTCGAAGAGCGGGGTGCCGAGTGACGTCTCCAGGGCGTGAACTTGCTTACTCAACGACGGCTGGGTGATCCCCACGAGGTCGGCGGCTTGCGTGAAATGTCGTAGTTCAGCCACTGCCACGAAGTACCGAAGCTGATGGAACTGCATCTACATAGCTTATAGCTATACAAGCTGCGAGTTCGATGCATTGGACGACTGATTGCAGTTCCTCCTAGCGTCGATCGCGTGGTAGTCACGTCGTCCCGATCGCCCGTCCGTTCCAGCGTCGGCCTGAAGGCCGTCATGGCGGTGACGGGCATCGTCCTGGTGCTGTTCCTCGTCGCGCACATGCTCGGCAACCTGAAGACGTTCGCCGGGCAGACCTCGTTCGACCACTACGCCCACTGGCTCCGGGAGATCGGCGCGCCGATCCTGCCCGGCGTCTGGTTCCTCTGGATCATGCGCGTCGGCCTGCTCGTGGCGGTGCTGGGGCACATCGCGGCAGCGACCGCGCTCGCCCGGCGGGCCCGCGCCGCCCGCCCGGTCCGCTACGCCCACCGCAAGAAGGTGCAGGGCAGTTACGCCGCCCGGACCATGCGCTGGGGCGGCGTGATCATCCTGCTCTTCGTGGTCTACCACCTGCTCGACCTGACCACCGGGACGCTGAACCCGGTCGGCGACCCGAGCCGCCCGTACGCCAACGTGGTCGCCGACTTCGCCCCCGCGCGGTGGTACGTCACGCTCTTCTACACCCTGGCGATCGTCACCGTCGGGTTCCACCTGCGACACGGCCTCTTCAGCGCGCTGCGCAGCCTCGGCCAGCAGACCCCGCGCGGCGAGCGCCGGGCCCGGCTCGTCGCCCTGCTCTTCTCCGTCGCGCTCTGCGCCGGCTACCTGGCGGTCCCGTTCGCCGTACTCACCGGATTGGTGGACTGATCATGGATCTCTACGTCGAAGGCGACCCGGTCGCCGACGCCACGGCTCCCGACGGTCCGATCGAGACCCGCTGGGACCGCCGCCGCTTCGAGGCCAAGCTGGTCAACCCGGCCAACCGCCGGAAGATGACGGTGATCGTGGTCGGCACCGGGCTGGCCGGCGGGTCGGCCGCCGCCACCCTCGCCGAGCAGGGCTACCGGGTCCGGACCTACTGCTACCAGGACAGCCCGCGCCGGGCGCACTCGATCGCCGCGCAGGGCGGCATCAACGCGGCGAAGAACTACCGCAACGACGGCGACTCGGTGCACCGGCTCTTCTACGACACCGTCAAGGGCGGCGACTTCCGCTCCCGGGAGTCGAACGTGCACCGGCTGGCCGAGGTGTCGGTGAACATCATCGACCAGTGCGTCGCCCAGGGCGTGCCGTTCGCCCGCGAGTACGGCGGCCTGCTGGACACCCGCTCCTTCGGCGGCGCGCAGGTGCAGCGCACCTTCTACGCCCGGGGGCAGACCGGCCAGCAGTTGCTGCTCGGGGCGTACCAGGCCCTGGAACGGCAGATCGGGCTGGGCACGGTGGAGATGAACGCCCGGCACGAGATGCTGGAGCTGATCGTGGTGGACGGCCGGGCCCGGGGCATCGTGGTCCGGGACCTGGTCACCGGCGAGATCACCTCCGAGTTCGCCGACGCGGTGGTGCTCGCCACCGGCGGGTACGGCAACGTCTTCTACCTCTCCACCAACGCCAAGGGCTGCAACGTCACCGCCACCTGGCGGGCGCACCGCAAGGGCGCGTACTTCGCCAACCCCTGCTACACGCAGATCCACCCGACCTGCATCCCGGTCTCCGGCGACCACCAGTCGAAGCTGACCCTGATGAGCGAGTCGCTGCGCAACGACGGCCGGGTCTGGGTGCCGAAGGCCAAGGGCGACCGACGCGGCCCGAAGGACATCCCCGAGAACGAGCGGGACTACTACCTGGAGCGGATCTACCCCTCCTTCGGCAACCTGGTCCCCCGGGACATCGCCTCGCGGGCCGCGAAAAACGTGTGTGACGAGGGGCGGGGCGTCGGGCCGACCGGGCTCGGCGTCTACCTGGACTTCGCCGACGCGATCGACCGGCTCGGACGCAAGGCCATCGAGGCGAAGTACGGCAACCTCTTCGAGATGTACGAGCGGATCACCGGCGAGGACCCGTACCAGGTGCCGATGCGGATCTACCCGGCGGTGCACTACACGATGGGCGGGCTCTGGGTCGACTACGACCTCCAGTCCACCATCCCCGGCCTGTTCGTCATCGGTGAGGCGAACTTCTCCGACCACGGGGCGAACCGGCTCGGGGCGTCCGCGCTGATGCAGGGCCTCGCCGACGGGTACTTCGTGCTGCCGAACACCATCGCCAACTACCTGGCCGCCGGCCCGTTCGCGCCGGTGACGGCGAGCCACCCGGCGGCGGTCGAGGCGCGACGTGACGTCGAGGACCGGATCCAGCGCCTGCTGGCGGTGAATGGCGACCGGACCGTCGACTCGTTCCACCGCGAACTGGGCCAGATCATGTGGGAGCACTGCGGCATGGAGCGCTCCGAGGCCGGGCTGCGCAAGGCGATCGACGAGATCCGGGCGCTGCGCGAGCAGTTCTGGCAGCGGGTCCGGGTGCCCGGCGACGGCGAGGGGCTCAACCAGTCGCTGGAGAGGGCCGGCCGGGTGGCCGACTTCTTCGAGCTGGCCGAGCTGATGTGCGTCGACGCCCTGCACCGGGAGGAGTCCTGCGGCGGCCACTTCCGGGCCGAGCACCAGACCCCCGACGGCGAGGCGCAGCGCGACGACGAGCGGTTCGCGTACGTCGCGGCGTGGGAGTTCGCCGACGGCGACCAGCCCCCGGTGCTGCACAAGGAAAACCTGACCTTCGAATACGTCCACCCGACGCAGCGGAGCTACAAGTGAACCTGACCCTGCGCATCTGGCGACAGTCCGGCCCCCGGGACCGGGGCCGGATGGTGACCTACCGGGTCGAGGACGTCTCCCCGGACATGTCCTTCCTGGAGATGCTCGACGTGCTCAACGAGCGGCTGATCCTCGGCGGCGAGGAGCCGATCGCCTTCGACCACGACTGCCGCGAGGGCATCTGCGGCATGTGCGGCCTGATGATCAACGGCGACGCGCACGGGCCGCAGCGCGGCACCACCGCCTGCCAACTGCACATGCGACAGTTCTCCGACGGCGACACCATCGACATCGAGCCGTGGCGGGCCCGTGCCTTCCCGGTGATCAAGGACCTGGTGGTCGACCGGAGCGCCTTCGACCGGATCATCGCGGCCGGCGGATACGTCACCGCGCCGACCGGCAGCGCGCCGGAGGCACACGCCACTCCGGTCCCGAAGGCCGACGCGGACGCCGCCTTCGAGTCGGCGGCCTGCATCGGCTGCGGCGCGTGCGTGGCCGCCTGCCCGAACGGCTCCGGGATGCTCTTCACCGCCGCCAAGGTCACCCAGCTCTCGCTGCTGCCGCAGGGCCAGCCCGAGCGGTACACCCGGGTGCTCGGCATGGTCGACGCGCACGACGAGGCCGGCTTCGGCGGCTGCACCAACGCCGGCGAGTGCACGGTGGTCTGCCCGAAGGGCATCCCGCTGAACACCATCGGCCGACTGAACCGCGACTACCTGAGGGCGACGACGAAGCGGGGCGACACCTCCGGCACCTGAGATTGCACCGGATGACGGTGGAAATTCCACGGGCGATCGAGAACTTGTGGTGAACCCGGACAACGGTCATGGCACGGGTTTATGCCGAGTAAACAACGGTGCTTTTCACGCAGGCCGGAAATAGCCGCACCAGAATCCCCGGCGACAATCGCGCGCCCCCGGCCCACCGCCGTGCCGGGGCACTGTGGACACACCCGCCCGCCCTGGTTGCGCCGGCTCTTGGGCGACCGGCACCTTGTGCACCTTTGGCCAGCTTTGCGGTTGATCGACAATGCGCGCGACCGCCTCCCGGCACACGTTCCGACCGGGTGCGACGATCGATCGACGGATCACCCGTCGTTCCAAATTATTTAATGGCGACATTCGATAGAATGCCATTGATGAGCGTGTTAACGTCTCTCCCGCACGCTCCCGGAATGCAGTAACCCGACGCACGGGCACACCCGGCGAGTCGTGTGGCAACCCCTCCACTCGGCGGCGAATCCGGTGACCCGTTCCGGGCTCCGACGCCGCTCCCGCACGGTTTCGGAAGGAAGACAGATGCGTCGGCTCCAACCACCAGGTCGACTACTGACCGTCCTCGTCGCCCTGGGTCTCGTGACCACCTCGGCCGTCCCGGCCGCGGCCGAGGTCGAGGCCGGGGGCGGGCGGCCCCCGGAGAGCGTACGGCTGCTGGCCAAGGCCGCCGCCGACGAGTGCTTCGCCGGGGTCGGCGTCGACTACCCGGCCGGGCCGCCCTGCGCGGTGGGCCAGGAGAAGGTCAACCAGTCGTACGTCTGGGGTCTGGCCAAGGCCGGACGCAAGCTCTGGTTCGGCACCGGGGCGAACGTCCTCTGCCTCAAGCCGGAGGGCTACAACGTCCGGGAACCGATCCTGAACGACGACTACGCCTGCGAGTTCGCCAACAGCCAGCCGGCCCGGCAGAACCCCGCCCTGCCGGCCAACCTCGGCGACCACCGGCCGCCGGAGGTCTACACCTACGACCTGACCGACGAGCAGCTCACCGAGCGGACCGCGGACGTCACCGACGCGTCGCCGGCGGACGCCGCCCTGCTGCGCTCGACGGCCGGGCTGCGCAGTGGCGCCGCCCACCGGGGCGTGGTGCTGCTCGCCGGGCCCAGCCTCGTCGCCGGCATCAACCTGTTCGCCTTCGACACCCTCACCGGCCACTACCTCGGCTCGACCAACCTCGCCGACTACGAGAACATCCGGCACTTCGCCGTCGCCGACGGGGTGCTCTACGCGGGCGTCGGGATGGGCACCAACGGCGGTGACGCCGGCCGGGTCCTGCGCTGGACGGGTGACCGGAGCAACCCGTTCGCCTTCACCGTGGTCGGCGACCTGCCGACCCAGGCCGCGGACATCACCGCGCACAAGGGCCGGCTCTACGTCACCACCTGGCCGAAGGCCATCGTGGAGGGTGCCGCGACCGCCGCCGACAACACCGCCGACCTGGGTAGCCTCTGGATGAGCCCGCCGCTGGCCGACGGGGAGGCGGGCCTCAACCCGCCGGACGCCACCGGCTGGACCCAGGTCTGGTCGCCGGCCGAGTACGAGCCGGACCCGGTGGTCCGGCGGACGTACGCGCTCGGCGGCCTCGCCTCCTACGGCGGGTACCTCTACTGGGGCACCATGCACGTCCCGCTCCAGGCCACCGCGCTGCACGTCAAGGTCTACCCGCCGAAGAACCAGGAGCAGCTCGCGGCCACCGTGGAGAACACCCAGCGGGCGTTCGTCGTCCTCCGGGGCCGGGACTTCGGCGGCGCGGACGAGACGGTCGAGACGCTCTACGGCGAGTCCCAGCTCCCGAAGTACGACCCGGCGGCGAACAACGGCGTCGGCGCCTGGCTGACCGCGCCGACCGGCGTGACCCCGGCGCACGGCGGGTCCGGTTTCGGTGACCCGTACAACCTGTACGCCTGGAAGATGATCGTGGCCGGCGGGCGGCTCTACGTCGGCACCATGGACTTCGCCTACATCGGCCTGGACGGCGAGATGCCGGCGGAGCCGGAGCCCGGAGTCGACCCGCCCACCTTCGGCTCCGACCTGTGGTCGTTCGACGTTCCCGGGCGGCCGGCCCGCGCGGTCGACAAGACCGGCTTCGGCAACCCGCTCAACCAGGGGGTCCGGACCATGGTCGCGGAGGGGTCCACGCTCTACGTCGGCATGGCGAACCCGATGAACCTGCGGACCGACCCGAACACGCACCTGGGCGGCTGGGAACTCGTCAAGGTGACCCGACGCTGACCCGACGCCACGTGGCGCCCGACGACCGGTGTCCCCACCGGCCGTCGGGCGCCGCACCCGTCCCCCGGGCCGGGGAAGGGCGACCATCGCCTCAGGGCGTGGCCAGCGCCTCGGTGGGCGACAGCCGGCTGGCCCGGATCGCCGGGTAGAGCCCGGCCACCGCGCCGATGACGACCGTCGCGCCGATGCCACCCGCCATCACCCACGCCGGCACCACCGTCGGCCAGCCCTGGGAGAGGGCGTAACCGGCGGTGACGAGGACCCCCAGCAGCACCCCACCCAGCCCGCCGAGGGCGGACAGCAGCAGGGACTCGGCGAGGAACTGGGTCCGGATCTGTCCCCGGGTGGCACCGAGCGCCCGACGCAACCCGACCTCCGCCCGCCGCTCCAGCACCGAGATGACCATGGTGTTGGCCACCCCGACGCCGCCCACCAGCAGGGCCACCGCGCCCAGGCCCAGCAGCAGGCCGGTGAACGCCTCGTCGGTGGCCTGCCGGGCGGCCAGCGCGTCGGAGGGCCGGGACACCTGGATCTCGTTGGCCTGCTCCGGGTTGGCGGTCGCCGCCAGCACTCCCCGTACCGCCTCGACGTGTTCCTCGGCGGAACGGGTGTAGATCCGGGTCGGGTGCCCGTCCAGCCCGAGGTAGGTGGTGGCCGCCGGCCAGCCGACCAGCGCCGCCGAGTCGATCTCCGGGGCGAGCGGCACCGGCCGGAGGATCCCGATCACGGTGAACCACCGGCCGTCGATGTAGACCTGGATGTCCGGGCCGGCCGCGCCGAGCCCGAGCCGTTCGGCGGCGACCGCGCCGAGCACGGTGGCCGGGTACCGGGCGGTCGCGTCGTTGAGCCAGGTGCCGTGGGCGACCGTGCCGCCGACGGTGTCCAGGACGTCCAGGGTGACCGCCTGGGTGCCCAGGCCACCGGTCTGCGCCGCCGGGATCCGGTCCGACCGGTAGACCGGGGTGTCGGCGAGCTGGGCGACCGCCGCCACCTGCTGCACCGGCCCGATCCTGGAGATCATCTCCACCGACTCGACCGGCAGTTGGGCGTCGGCTCCGAAGAGGGTGCTGCCCGGCGCGACGGTGAGCAGGTTGGTGCCGAGCGCCGCCAGGGTCCGGTCCAGGTCGGCCCGGGACGACGAGGAGATCCCGACGACACTGATCATCGCCGCGATGCCGATGGCGATGCCCAGCGCGGAGAGGAAGGCCCGCAGCGGACGGGTACGCAGCCCCACCCCGCCGACCCGCAGCACGTCGCGCGGATGCATCCGGGCGGGCCGCAGCCGTTCCGGGCGGGCGGCGGCCCGGGTCGTCGTCGCGGTCACCGGGACACCCCCTCGACCAGCGGGACGTCCTCGGTCACGATCCGCCCGTCGCGCATCCGCACCTGGCGGGGCAGACTCGCCGCGATCTCCCGGTCGTGGGTGATCACCACGACCGTGGTGCCGGCCGCGTGCAGCCCGTGCAGCAGCTCCATCACCCCGGCCCCCGAGGTGGAGTCCAGGTTGCCGGTGGGCTCGTCGGCCAGCAGCAGCGGCGGCTCGCCGACCACGGCCCGGGCGATCGCCGCCCGCTGCCGTTCGCCGCCGGAGAGCTGGTGCGGACGGTGGTCGAGGCGGTGGCCCAGCCCGACCCGGCGCAGCGCGACCTCCGCCCGCCGGTGCCGCTCCCGCCGGGGTACGCCCGCGTAGAGCAGCCCGTCGGCGACGTTCTCCACCAGCGGCACCCCCACCGCAAGGTGGAACTGCTGGAACACGAAACCGATCCGGCTGGCCCGCAGCGCGGACAGCTCCCGGTCGGTCAGGCGCGACGTGTCGTACCCGTCGACCGACACGGTGCCCGAGGTGGGCCGGTCCAGGGTGCCGATGACGTTGAGCATGGTGGACTTGCCGGAGCCGGAGGGACCGACGATGGCGACCAGCTCGCCCCGGCCGATGGTCAGGTCGACCCGGTCGAGGGCGGCGACGGTGTCGCCGTACCGCCGGGTCACGTCCCGCAACCGCACGACGTGGTCGGCCCCGGCGCGGATCTGGTCAGTCACCGGGCATCCCCACCGTCAGCCCCTCGACGACCCCGTCGCCGGAGACCTCCACCCGGCCGGCGGCGAAGAGGCCGGTCTTCACCGCGACGATCCGGGTGCCGCCGTCGTCCACCACCTGGAGGCCGTATCCGCCCTCGGCGAGGGCGAGCAGCGCGGCGACCGGCACGGTGAGCACGTCGGCGCGCTCCGCCGCCACGAACCCGACGTCGACCGCCGCCTGGTCGAAGCCGGTGAGGGCGGCCGGGTCGTTCCCGGTCACCGAGACCTCGATCTTCGTCTCGCTGACCGGGTCCTGTCCGGCCGAGCCGGCCGACGTCTGGACGACCGTCTCGACGGCGCCGACCCGGCCGGTGGTCCGTTTCCCGTCCGGCAGGGTGAGGGTCACCTCCGCGCCCTTGCGGGCCAGCCGCTGGTCGTCGACGTCCAGGGTGCAGGTGACCAGCCGGGCGGTGCCGGTGATCGAGAGCAGCGTCCGGCCCGGACCGACGGCGTCCCCCACCTCGGCGCCCTGACTCGCCACCCGGACGGTGCCGGCGGCGTAGACGATCCGGCCCGGCTCGACCTGCCCGGTCTCGGTCACCCCCAGGTCCTCCTGCCAGCGGCGGACCGCGTCGGCGGTGGAGGAGGTGTAGTCGTCGTCGACGGTGAACCCGGTGTAGCCCAGGTCGGCGAGGTTCTGCTCGAACTGCTTGACGTCCCGGCCGCTGACCCCGGAACGCAGCGGCCGGTACGCCGGCAGGCTGCCGTGCAGCAGCACCACCGGATCGTCGTCGACCCGGTACAGGGCCTTGCCCCGAGCGACCGTGGTCCCGGTGGCGGGCAGCCAGGTCAGCGTGCCGTTGTACCGGGTGTCCAGGGCGCGCGGGGTGCCGTACCCCAGCTCGCCGGTCTTGGTCTCGCGGTCGACGAGGGTCTGCCGGGCGACGGTGGTGCTGGTCGGCGGAAGCGGGTCGGCCCCGGCCGACTCCCCGGCGCTGCCGTCGGAGGCCACGCCGACCGCGACCGCCCCGCCGGCCAGCACGACGACCGCCCCGGCGGCCAGCACGCTGACCGGTCGCCACCGGCGTCGACGGGTCGACGCCTCCGTGGTGCCGTCTCCGTCGCCCGCCGGGGCGGCCCCCACCGGCGCGCTCACGAGTTCCCCAGGCGCTCGTCGAGGTTGGGCATCACCTCGCGGCACTTGTCGAACGCCGCCCGGACCACCGGGTCCTTCCGGTCGATGTCGGCCTTGCCGGGCTGGATCCGGCCGTCGGCGTCCGGGTCGGGGAAGTTCGGCACGCCGTTCTCCCGCATGCAGCGGGCGAGCTTGCGGACCTGTTCGACCTGCTCGGCGTTGAGCTCCCGGGGCTGTCCGCCGTTCGGGGCGAACTCGCGGCACGCCTGGAGGGCCGCCTGGACCTTCGTGCGGTCCACGTCGGAGCCCTGTCGGAAGCGCGGTCCGTTCTGGCCCGGCTCCGGGTCCGCCACGTCCAGCCCCTGGTCACGCAGGCAACTCGTGAACTTGATCCGGCGCTCCTCGTCGCTCAGCGCGGCGGCGTCGACCGTCGGCTTCGCACCGCCGCCACCGGCCGTGGCCACCCCGTCGTCGGTTCGGTCGGCCCCACCGCAGCCGGCCAGACCGAAGGCCGCCGCGAGGGGCAGGGCGAGCAGTACGCTCGTCAGCCGTCTCCGCATCGTCTCGTGCTCCTCATCTTTCGTGACCGGCGGGAAGCCGGCGTCCACCGTCGAGTCAACGTCACGGGGCGTAGCCGGGGCGTAAACGTCGGAGTGCCGTTAACGGCGTGGTTATGCCGAGGTGGGCGAGGATGGAACGGTGCGGGTACTGGTGGTCGAGGATGAACGGCTCCTGGCGGACGCGATCGCCGAATGGCTGCGCCGGGAGGCGTTCGCGGTGGACGTCGTGTACGACGGGGACGCCGCGCTGGAACGGCTCGGGGTCAACGGGTACGACGTGGTGGTGCTCGACCGGGACCTGCCGGTGGTGCACGGCGACGACGTGTGCCGGGCGGTGGTCGACTCCGACCGGGAGACCCGGGTGCTGATGCTGACCGCCGCCACCGCGGTGCGGGAACGGGTCGCCGGGCTGGCCATCGGCGCCGACGACTACCTGACCAAGCCGTTCGCGTTCATCGAGCTGAGCGCGCGGGTCCACGCCCTGACCCGGCGCACCCGGCCGGCCGCGCCGCCCCGGCTCACCCGGGCCGGCATCGTGCTGGACCCGGCCCGGCTGGAGGTGACCCGGGACGGGCGTCCCGTGCCGCTGTCCCGCAAGGAGTTCGGGGTGCTGGCCGAGCTGCTGCGCGCCGACGGGGCGGTGGTCTCCGCCGAGGAACTCCTGGAACGGGCTTGGGACGAGCACATCGACCCGCTGACCAACGTGTTGCGGGTGACCGTGATGAAGCTGCGCCGCAAGCTGGGCGAGCCACCGGTGATCGAGACGGTGCCCGGCGCGGGGTACCGGATCCGATGAAGAAGCTGACCATCCGCGCCCGGCTCACGCTGGTCTACGGTGGGCTGTTCCTGTTCGCCGGAACGGTGCTGCTCGCCGTGACCTACGTGCTGGTCGACCAGCGCCTCACCCGGGGTCTCGGGTTCGACCTGCGCAGCCGGGACCCGGACCGGGTGTCGCTGCCGCAGTCCGGCACCAAGATCACCCCTGAGCAGGCGGAGACCCTGCGCGGGCTGGTGCGGCAGGTGCAGGAGGACGCCCGCCAGGACGCGCTGGACTCCCTGCTGACCCAGGGCGGGGTGGCGTTGGCCGTGGTGACGGTCGCCGCCGTCGCGTTCGGCTGGCTGGTCGCCGGGCGGGCGTTGCAGCCGCTGAACCAGATCACCGGGACCGCCCGCCGGATCGCCGGCGCGGACGGCGCCGGGCGGGGCCTGCACGAGCGGATCGCTCTGGACGGGCCGACCGACGAGGTGAAGGAACTCGCCGACACCTTCGACCTGATGCTGGAGAAGCTCGACCGGTCCTTCGACGGCCAGCGGCGGTTCGTCGCCAACGCCTCCCACGAGCTGCGCACCCCACTGGCGATCAACCGTTCCCTGATCGAGGTGGCCGTCACCCGGCCGGACGCCCCGGCGGAGCTGCGCCAGCTCGGGGAGACGCTGCTCACGGTGAACGAACGGCACGAACGGCTGATCGACGGGCTGCTCACCCTCGCCGAGTCGGAGAACACGCTGACCGAGCGCACCGAGGTGGACCTCGCCGAGGTGGCCGGCCACCTGACCGACCAGACCGCCGCCGGGACGACCCTGGCGGTCTCCCGGACGCTGGCCCCGGCCCGGACGGTCGGTGACCCGGTGCTGCTGGAACGGCTGACCCAGAACCTGCTGGAGAACGCGGTACGGCACAACCTCGGCGAGGACGGGTGGCTGACCGTCACCACCACGACGGCCGACGGCCGGGCCGTGCTGACCGTCAGCAACAGCGGGCCGGTCGTGCCCGGATACGAGGTCGAGTCGATCTTCCTGCCGTTCCGGCGGTTGAACCGGGAGCGGGTGGCCGGCAACCGGGGCTTCGGGCTGGGCCTGTCCATCGTCCGGGCGGTGACCCGGGCGCACGGGGGCACCGTGCAGGCGCTGCCCCGGCCGGGCGGCGGTCTGGTCGTCACCGTCTCGCTGCCCACGCCCCGGGCGGGATGACCGGCGGGACGGTTCACCGGTCGCTTCCCGGGTAGCAGTCCTGGACAGGACGACCCGACGCGGCGGAGGGACCGGCATGAAGGCACTGACCTGGCACGGGAAGCGGGACGTACGGGTGGAGGAGGTGCCCGACCCGAGGATCGAGGAGCCGACCGACGCGATCGTCCGGATCACCTCGACCGCCATCTGCGGCTCCGACCTGCACCTCTACGAGGTGCTCGGGCCGTTCCTCAAGCCGGGGGACGTCCTCGGGCACGAGCCGATGGGGATCGTCGAGGAGGTCGGCTCGGGGGTGACCCGGCTGAAGCCGGGCGACCGGGTGGTGGTGCCGTTCAACATCGCCTGCGGCTCCTGCTGGATGTGCGAGCGGCAGCTCTACGCGCAGTGCGAGACCACGCAGGTCACCGCCGAGGGCAAGGGCGCGGCGCTGTTCGGCTACACCTCGCTCTACGGCTCGGTGCCCGGCGGGCAGGCCGAGTACCTGCGGGTGCCGCACGCCCAGTTCGGGCCGGTCAAGGTGCCCGAGACCGGCGCGGACGAACGCTACCTCTATCTCTCCGACATCCTGCCCACCGCGTGGCAGGCGGTGAAGTACGCGGACACCCCGCCCGGCGGCACGCTCGCCGTCTTCGGGCTCGGCCCGGTCGGGCAGTTCTGCGCCCGGATCGGCCGGCACCTCGGCGCGGGCCGGGTGATCGGGCTGGACCTGGTGCCGGAGCGGTTGGAGATGGCCCGCCGGCACGGCATCGAGGTGCTCGACGTCGCCCAACTGGACGACGTCCCGGGCGCGCTGATCGACCTGGTGGACGGGCGCGGCCCGGACGCGGTCATCGACGCGGTCGGTATGGAGTCGCACGGCTCCACCTCCGGCAGGATCGCCCAGGCCGCCGCCGGACTGCTGCCGGACAGACTGGCTCAGCCGATGATCGACAAGGTGGGCGTGGACCGGCTGGTGGTGCTGAAGGCCGCGCTCAAGGCCGTCCGCCGGGGCGGCACCGTATCCATCTCGGGGGTGTACGGCGGAGAGGTGGACCCGCTGCCGCTGATGGAGATGTTCGACCGGGGCGTGCAGCTGCGGATGGGACAGTGCCACGTCCGCCGCTGGACCGACGAGATCCTGCCGCTGCTGGCCGCCGACGACGACCCGCTGGGCGTGGAGGACCTGCGCACCCACCGGCTGCCGCTCGGCGACGCGCCGAAGGCGTACGAGATGTTCCAGAAGAAGGAGGACGGCTGCGTCAAGGTCGTGCTCGCGCCGTGAGCCCGGTGGGTGCCTCACCCACCGAGCCGGTGCCCGTCCGCCTCCACCCACTGCACCGGGCAGGGCACCCACCGGAACCGTCTCATCGCCTAGGGTGACCGGGGACACCCGGTCGCACGACGAGGAGACGCGCTTGACTGCCAGGATGAACCGAAGGACCGCTCTCGGGCTGGGCACCGCGGCGACCGCCGGCGCGGTGCTCGGCAACGGGACGCCGGCGTCGGCCGAGGAGCGTGGTGTGACACCGACCGCGAGCACCCCCGCCGAGGCCGCGGCGCTGGTCGCCGCCGCGTACCAGCAGCGCATCGCCGAGGCGGGCGGCAGCTGGCAGGCGTACGTCAGCGTGGCCGACGCGGCGGGCGCGCCCCTGCCGGCCGTCAGCGACGAGCCGAACCTCCGGCTGGAGGCGTACAGCGTCAACAAGATCGCCGTGGCCACGGCGGTGCTGGACAAGGTCGACCGGGGACTGCTCACCCTCACCCAGCGGGTCGACGTCACCTCCGCGATCGTCGTCCCCGGCGGGGACGGGATCTTCAGCCTGGACGGGGCGTACCCCAGCTCGGTCACCCTCGGCCATGCCCTCGCCGCGCTGCTCACCGTCTCCGACGACACCGCGGTACGGCTGTGCGGGCTGGTCTGCCCGGCCGCCGAACTGAACGCGATCCTGGTCGCCAAGGGCTTCCCGAACACCCAGGTCCAGCCGGTGGCCAACCCCAACCGGTTCTACCTCGGCACGAGCACGCCCCGGGAGACCCACGACCTGCTCCGGGCGCTGGTCGCCGGCACCCTGCTCTCGCCCGCCTCCACGGCGTTCCTGCTGCGGCAGCTGCGCTCCCCGATCGCGCACACCGACGGCGTCCGCCGCACCATGTCCTCCGACGAGCGCGCCCGGATCGCCAGCAAGGGCGGCTGGTACGCCGACGCCCGCTGCGAGGCCGGCTTGATCTTCGACCGGGCCGGCGCGCCGGTGCTGACGTACGCCCTCTTCGCCACCGGGCAGGCCGACCCGGGCAACTTCGGCGGAACCCACCCGGCGGTCACGGCACGGGCGAAGATGGGACGGAGCTTCCTCGACGCGGTGGACGGGCTGACCGGCACCGGGACGGCCCACCGGGTCACCCGGCAGCGCCCGAGCAACGGCGGCTGACGCGCCGGGGGCTACCGTGGGCACCCGGAATCCACCGGGCGGAGGGAACGATCATGGGGGGACGCGCGCAGCGGACACGGCGGGGCCGGGGCGGCGGGGTCGCCGGGGTGCTGGGACTGGCCGCGCTGGCCGCCCTGGCCTGGGCCGCCCGGGACGTGCCGGCCGCCCTGGGTGGCCGGCTGGCCGGTGCCCGTGCCGAACGCGTCCGCCGCTCACCGCAGTTCCACGACGGCGCGTTCCACAATCCCGCCGACGTCCGCACCACGATCGCCGACCCCGGCCGGAACCTGGTGTGGGAACTGCTCTTCGGGCAGCAGCGCCGTCGGCCCACGCGGCCGGTGCCGCTGCTGCGTCCGAGCCCCGGCAGCGGTGACGAGCGGGAACTCGCCGTCGTCTGGTACGGCCACGCGTCCGCGCTGGTCGAGATCGAGGGACGGCGGGTGCTCGTCGACCCGGTGTGGAGCGACCGCTGTTCCCCGTCGCAGGTGGTCGGCCCGCGCCGGCTGCACGCCCCGCCGGTACGCCTCGACGAACTGCCCCCGGTGGACGCGGTCCTGATCTCCCACGACCACTACGACCACCTCGACATGGCGACGGTGCGTCGCCTGCGGGACACCCAGTCCGCCCCGTTCCTGGTGCCGCTCGGCATCGGCGCGCACCTGGACCGGTGGGGTGTGCCGGCGGACCGGATCGTCGAGCTGGACTGGGCGGAGAGCCACCGGGTGGCCGGGCTGACGATCACCGCCACCGCCGCGCAGCACTTCTCCGGCCGGGGCCTGCGCCGCGACGGCACGCTCTGGGGTTCGTGGGTGGTCGCCGGGGCGCACCGCCGGGTCTTCTACACCGGCGACTCCGGCTACTTCCCCGGGTACGCCGAGATCGGCGAGACGTACGGGCCGTTCGACGTGACGCTGACCCAGATCGGCGCGTACGACCGGGCCTGGCCGAACATCCACATGTTCCCGGAGGAGGCGGTCGCCGCCCATCTCGACGTACGCGGCGGGCTGCTGGTGCCGGTGCACTGGTGCACCTTCAACCTGGCCCTGCACGACTGGGCCGAGCCGGTGAACCGGCTCTGGCGGGAGGCGAAGGCCCGGGGCGTCCGGCTCGCCGTGCCGCGCCCCGGCGAGCGGGTGACCGTGGACGCCCCGCCGCCGGTGGACGCCTGGTGGGACCACATCGCCTGAGCGGTGCCGGGTCAGAGCACGAAGGCGTCGGTCCAGAGCGCGCCGGAGCGGCCGGAGAGCGCGTCCAGCATCGCCACCGCCTGCGAGTCGGTGAGCAGCGCGACGAAGTCGACGATGGCCCGCCCCCGGGCCCGCGCCGACCGGTCCGGGGTGCGCGGGTGCAGTTCCGCCTCGGCCAGCTCCACCAGGTCGTGCAGCCGGCGCGGCAGACGGGACTCCTCCTCCGGGTCGAGCAGCCACTCCCAGAGCGCCTCGACCAGCGAGCCGAGCAGCCGGGCCTGGCCGCGCTGGTGCAGGGCGAGGTCCGGTCGGGCCAGCACGAACCGGTGGTGGACGAACTTGAGCACCTGCACCTCGTGCCACTGCGGCGCGGCGAGCTGCACGTGCCCGGAACGCATCGAGGGCTTCTCGACCACCTGGATCGCGTCGACGAAACGGGCCGTCCAGCGGGCGGAGAACCGGGCCACGTACTGCTCCGCCTCGATCGAGCCGTCGAACGGCAGCGCCAGCAGCCCCTCCACCAGTTCCCGGCGGACGTGCTCGACGGCGGCGGCGAACGCCTCGTCGTCGGCGATCCAGTCGTCCTTGCGGTGGAGCTGTCGGCGCAGCCGCTCGATCGCCGCGCCGGGACGGCGGGCGGTGCTGGCCAGCGCCGCGTCGGTGACCGACCGGTAGTGCCCGTGCTCCCGTTGCCAGGCGATCAGCTCGGCGGCCACCGCGCCCTGCTGGAGCACGCCGACCCGGTGGAAGTCCTCGACGTCGTGGATGGCGTACGCGATGTCGTCGGCGGTGTCCATCACCGACGCCTCGACGGTCTGCTGCCAGTCGGCGATCCGTCCGACGAACGGCTCCCGGGCCTGCCGCAGGTCGTCCAGCTCGGTGCGGTAGGCGCCGAACTTCACCGAACCGCTGGCCGGGTCGCCGGGCGGGGCGGCGGCCCCCCGGGGCGGCGGGTCCAGGTGCCGGGGGTGCGGGTCGGGGTGGTCCAGCCGGGTCCACGGGTACTTCAGCATCGCGGCCCGGACCGCCGCGGTCAGGTCGAGACCGATGGTGGCCGCGCCGCCGATCTCGGTCGAGGTGACGATCCGGTACGACTGCGCGTTGCCCTCGAATCCGTCGGCCAGCCCGAGGCGCTGGCGGGCCAGCCGGTCCAGCACCCGCTCCCCCAGGTGCCCGAAGGGCGGGTGTCCGAGGTCGTGGGCGAGCGCGGCGGCCTCCACCACGTCCGGGTCGCAGCCGCCGAGGGCGGCCAGCAGGTCCCGGTACCGGTCGTCGGCGGTGAGCCGCTCGGCGATGGCCCGGGCCACCTGGGCGACCTTCAGGCTGTGGGTGAGGCGGTTGTGCACCAGCAGCCCGGAGCCGCCGGGGCTGACCACCTGGGTCACGCCGCCGAGGCGGGTGAAGAAGGGCGAACCCACGATCCGGTCCCGGTCGGCGCGGAACGGACTCGCCGCGAGGTCACCCAGGGCGCGGGCGCTGCCGCCGAAGAGCCGCCGGGCCCGGGGGTCCGCAGGTTGTTCCATGATCGCAACGCTAGCGCAGCGGTCCCGCCGGCGCGCCCACGTACCGGACGACGGTGCTGTCGGGGCAGGGCGGCACAATGCAGGGCGTACCCCACCCGAGAAGGCGGATCAGATCGTGACCCAGTCCGTTCATCAGCGGATCGCCGAGGAACTCGGCGTCACCGAACGTCAGGTACGCGCAGCCGTGGAGCTGCTCGACGGCGGCGCGACCGTGCCGTTCATCGCCCGGTACCGCAAGGAGGCCACCGGCCTGCTCGACGACGCGCAGCTGCGCACCCTCGAGGAGCGGCTGCGCTACCTGCGCGAGCTGGACGAGCGGCGCGCCGCCATCCTGGAGTCGATCCGGAGCCAGGGCAAGCTCGACGAGGCCCTGGAAGCGCAGATCCTGGCCGCCGATTCGAAGGCCCGGCTGGAGGACATCTACCTGCCGTACAAGCCGAAGCGGCGGACCCGGGCGCAGATCGCCCGGGAGGCGGGCCTGGAGCCGCTCGCCGACACGCTGCTGGGCGACCCGACGCAGGACCCGAAGACCGTCGCCGCCGGCTACGTCGACGCCGAGAAGGGCGTCGCCGACCAGGCCGCCGCGCTGGAGGGCGCGCGGGCCATCCTCATCGAGCGGTTCGCCGAGGACGCCGACCTGATCGGTACGCTCCGCGAGCAGATGTGGTCGCGGGGCCGCCTGGTCGCCCGGGTACGCGAGGGTCAGGAGACGGCCGGCGCGAAGTTCGCCGACTACTTCGACTTCGCCGAGCCGTACCCGAAGCTCCCCTCGCACCGGATCCTGGCGATGCTCCGGGGCGAGAAGGAGGGCGTGCTCGACCTGACCATGGACCCGGAGCCGGACGGCGACGCCGACGCCCCGGTCACCGGCCCGACCCGCTACGAGGCGGCCATCGCGGGTCGGTTCGGCGTCAGCGACCAGGGGCGGCCGGCGGACCGCTGGCTGACCGACACGGTGCGCTGGGCCTGGCGTACCCGGATCCTCATCCACCTCGGCGCGGACCTGCGGATGCGGCTGTGGCAGGCGGCCGAGGACGAGGCGGTCCGGGTCTTCGCCACCAACCTGCGGGACCTGCTGCTCGCCGCGCCGGCCGGCACCCGCCCGACCATGGGCCTGGACCCGGGGCTGCGGACCGGGGTCAAGGTGGCCGTGGTGGACGCCACCGGCAAGGTGGTCGCCACCGACACGATCTACCCGCACGAGCCGCGCCGGCAGTGGGACGCCTCGATCGCCACCCTGGCCAGGCTGGCCGCCGCGCACGGCGTCGAACTGGTCGCCATCGGCAACGGCACGGCCAGCCGGGAGACCGACAAGCTCGCCGCTGACCTGATCAAGCGGCACCCGGAGCTGAAGCTGACCAAGGTGGTGGTCTCCGAGGCCGGCGCGTCGGTCTACTCCGCGTCCGCGTACGCCTCGCAGGAGCTGCCCGGCCTGGACGTCTCGCTGCGCGGGGCGGTCTCCATCGCCCGCCGGCTCCAGGACCCGCTCGCCGAACTGGTCAAGATCGACCCGCGGTCGATCGGTGTCGGGCAGTACCAGCACGACCTGTCCGAGGTGAAGCTCTCCCGCTCGCTGGACGCGGTGGTCGAGGACTGCGTGAACGCGGTCGGCGTGGACGTCAACACCGCCTCCGCCCCGCTGCTGACCCGGGTCTCCGGCATCGGCGCGGGGCTGGCCGAGAACATCGTGCTGCACCGGGACGCCAACGGGCCGTTCCGGACCCGGGCCGAGTTGAAGAAGGTGGCCCGCCTCGGGCCGAAGGCGTTCGAGCAGTGCGCCGGCTTCCTGCGCATCCCCGGCGGCGACGACCCGTTGGACTCCTCCAGCGTGCACCCGGAGGCGTACCCGGTGGTGCGGCGCATCCTCGCCTCGACCGGGCAGGACCTGCGCTCGCTCATCGGCCAGAGCGCGATCCTGCGTGGACTGAGGGCGACCGAGTTCGTCGACGACACCTTCGGCCTGCCCACGGTCACCGACATCCTGGCCGAGTTGGAGAAGCCGGGCCGCGACCCGCGACCGGAGTTCAGGACGGCCACCTTCGTCGAGGGCGTGGAGAAGATCGGCGACCTCACCCCGGGCATGGTCCTGGAGGGCGTGGTCACCAACGTGGCCGCCTTCGGCGCGTTCGTCGACGTCGGCGTGCACCAGGACGGCCTGGTGCACGTCTCGGCCATGTCGCACACCTTCGTGAAGGACCCCCGGGACGTGGTGAAGTCCGGGGACGTGGTCCGGGTCAAGGTCCTCGACGTGGACGTGCCGCGTAAGCGGATCTCGCTGACCCTGCGGCTGGACGACGAGCCGGGCACGCCCGGCGGACGCGGCCCGGCCGACGGGGCCCGGCGGGAACGCGGTGGCCCCCGGGGCGACCAGGGCGGACGCGGTGC
The DNA here is from genome assembly GCF_900091495.1 of Micromonospora echinospora. Lineage (NCBI taxonomy): Bacteria > Bacillati > Actinomycetota > Actinomycetes > Micromonosporales > Micromonosporaceae > Micromonospora > Micromonospora echinospora. The sequence goes on from NZ_LT607413.1 coordinate 73,052, forward strand.
CCGAGGGGACCAGGGCGGACGCGGCGACCGGGGTGCCTCGACGGCGGACCGGGGCGGTGCCCGGGGTGCGCGGAGCGGCGGCGCGCCACAGCGCCAGGGGCGGGGCAACTCGACCCCGCCACCGTCCGGGGCGATGGCTGACGCCCTCCGCCGCGCCGGCCTGGCCTGAGCCGACGCCGACCGACCCGGACGCTGAGTTCGGTCGCCGGATCCGGATCCGGCGACCGAACTCGCCCGACGGGTCGGCCCGTGGGACGCGTCGGGGCGGGGCGGGGCGGTGGCACACGATGCCCTTTGGAGCTGCCCGCACAGACGGGGCAGAGAATCGGCAGCACGCGCACCACCGCCGGACGGTAGGCGGCCCTGCCGCGCCACACACCGGACCATAGCCGGCCCTGCCGGGCCTCACACCGGACCATGGTCGGATCAGGGCACCGCTCTGCGCCCGCACGAGCGCACCGACAGTGAACGCACCGACGGCCGGGCGCGCTCACCGTGGGGCACGTGGTGGGAACACCGGCCAGCCACTCGTCCATCAGGGACAGCACCCGTCGTCGGGCTCGTCCTCGCCGGGGAGACCTTTGAGCGCCCCGGCCGCGCAGCGGGGCGCTGACGGCACTGGCAGTGGGCGCACAAACGGGGCAGCTCCAAAGGACGCCGTCCTCCACCCTGTCCCCCGCCCGCACCTTCGGTCGGACCACGGCGCGGTGTCGAATCGCATCACCGAATCGGCCCGGTGACGACGCCGTCGGGCCGGCCGAAAGCCGGGCACGAGCCGAAAGCCGGGCACGAGCCGAAGGTAGGCCGAGAGCCGGGCCGGGTGCGTGCCGCCCACCTGGACGAGGTCTGCGCGGTCCTCGACCCGCACCTGCCCCGACCGGCACGGTGACGCCGGTCCGGGAGCCCGCGCCGCCGCCGACCGCGCGGCGGCGTACCGTCGGGGGCGTGGGTGAGGGCGACGGCCGGGAGTGGCGGGATCAGCGGCAGCGCGCGGTGCGGGCGCACGCCGCCGCGGACGAGCAGCGCCGCGCCGTCGAGCAGGCCGAGGCCGCCCAGGTGGTCGCCTGGTTCGTCGACGAGGCGACCCGGCGCGGACTGCGGACGACTCCGCTGGTGGCCGGTTCCTACTCCGGCGGCGGTCGGTACCGCACCGGCCTGACCGGCTGGTACGTCGACCGCGCCGCGACCCGGGCGGTGGACGTCGAGGGACGCTTCTACCTGCTGACCGTTCCGGGTGGCCTACGCTCCCGACTGTTCGGGGCGACGCCGCAGCCCCACCCCGCGCCGCTGATCGTCGGGGAGGGCGGCCGGGACGGCGACTCCGTCCCGCTGCGGGAGTTGCTCACCCGACGACTCGACGCGGGGGACGACTGGCCGTGACCGGGCCGGTGGTGCGCCGGGCCACGTGCCACCACCAGAGTTGCTGCACGGCCAGGGTGAGCAGCCCGGAGACCACGATCGCGCAGACGTTGATCAGGAGTTGGAGCATCGAGCCGCCCGCTTCGTGCCACACCCCGTAGGCCAGGGCGACCGCCGCGTTCGCGGCGGCCGGCACGGTGGTCACCGAGATCAGCACGCCGACCAGGCTGCCGGACTTCTTCGAGGTGAGCGAGAGCATGCCGGCGATCCCGGCGAGCAGCCCGACCACCCAGGAGAGCGCGTCGGGGCGCCAGATGAAGTCGGTCACCGGCCGTTCGGCGAGCAGCATCCCCCGGTCGACCAGGCCGGCGGCGGTCAGCGCCCAGGTGCTCAGGATGGTGGCCACGATCGCCGCCAGGAAGCCGACCACCAGGGCCTGCACCGACCGGACGATGATCCGGGGCTTGCGGCGCAGCAGGGCGACGCAGAGCGCGGCGAGCGGCCCGAACTCGGGGCCGACGACCATCGCCCCGACGATGAGGATCGGCTGGTCCAGCAGCACCGCGATGCCGGAGAGCATGGTGGCGACGATGATCAGCACGAGGTAGGTGCCGGAGAGTTCGGTCTGTTCGCCGGTCTTGGCGGCGATCTCGTCCCAGACGACGGCGTCGTCGGCGTGCCCGGGGGCCTCCCGGGCGGCCCGCTCGGCGGCCGAGGAGAGGGTCAGCTCGACGTCGTCGGCGCTGACCCCGCCCCGGGCCTCCACGCCGAGTTCCTGGAGGCGGTGCAGCACGTGGTCGGCGCTCTCCCGGACCACGTCGCAGAGGATCAGGTCACCGACCGGTTGGCGGGCGGCTCCCGGGAGGACGGCCAGATGGGCCACTCCCGGATCGGCGGCGAGCAGGTCGGCCACCGCCTCGGACCGGTCGGCCGGCGTGATGATCCTCAAGTGCAGCACGGACGGGCTCCCTGCGGTCGGGCGGCGTACCTGCCGCCGGCCGCAGCACTCTACCCGTCAGAGATCGATCCGACGCGTCCCTGATCCGACGGTCGAACCGACCGAGACTGCGTAGCAGTTCATCCGCCGTCCCTCCCGGGTGGCGTAGTCGCCGACCAGCGTCCACCCGGCCCGCTGGTAGAAGGCGTTGACCCGGTCGTTGTCGTCGGCGTCGGTGCTCAGGTAGGCGTCGTACACCCCGCGTTCCCGTACCCGCCGCCACCAGGTGTCGATCAGCTGCCGGCCGTGACCGCCGCCGGCCGCCGCCGGGTCGACGCAGATCGAGCTGAGCAGCGCCCCCCGCGCCGCGACCGGGACGTCCCCCCGGTACGCGATGCCGCGTAGCAGACGCCCGACGGCGCGGGGGTCGCGCAGGGCGGGGCGGACGGCGGCCACCGCCATCCGGTGGCCGCGTCGGCGCAGCAGCCGACCGAAGAAGCCGTCGGGCGTGACGGTGCCGACCACGACCCCGAGCAGCCGGCCGTCCTCGTTCCGCGACACGACGGTGACCGCGTCCGGGTCGTCGACGAACCCGGCGTAGAACTCGCGCAGGAACGGCGCGCCCAGGCTGGACAGGAAGAACCGGGGGAAGGCCCGCAGGTGCAGGTCGGCCGCGTCGCGCACGTCGTGGCCGGTCAGCGGGGCGAGGTCGACGGCGGTCATCGTCGTCCTCCGGTCGCTGTGGCCTCCCGCAACGCCGCCTCGATCCGGGTGACCCCGGAGGCGACGGAGAAGGTGCGCCGGTAGTAGTCCCGACCGGCCGCGCCCAGCAGGTGCAGTTTCTCCCGGCCGAGTTGGCAGGCTTCGCGCATGGCGGCGGCGACCGACTCCGGGACGCCGGGTCGGGCGGTGATCCCCGCTCCGCTGTCCCGCGCGACCGTGGCGGCGTCCCCCTCGGCGGCGACCAGCAGGGCGCGACCGGCGGCGAGGGTGGCCTGCACCTTGCTCGGCATGGTGTACGCCGACATGCCGCCCGGCCGGAGACCGACGTAGTGGACGTCGCCCGCCGCCATGAGGGCGGGCATCCGCTCCCGGGGCAGCCGTCCGAGGAACCGGAGGTTGGTCAGGCGAGTCGTGGCGGCCCGGTCCCGCAGTCGCCGTTCGGCCGTGCCGGAACCGGCGACCAGGCAGAGCAGCCGGGGGTCGTCGACCTGGGCGCAGGCGTCGACCAGGGTGTCGAGGCCCTGGGCCTCGCCGAGCGTACCGGCGTAGACCAGAACGACCCGGTCGTCGGTGATGCCGAGTTCGGCGCGCAGGTCGGGAGGCGGGGGCGTCGGGGTCTCGTCCGCCCACATCGGAATGTGCACGAGCTTCTCCTCCGGCACGCCCCGCCGGGCGAGCAGGTCGCCGACGCCGGGCGAGATGTAGGCGACCCGGGCGGCGGCGCGGTACATCGCCGCGCACCAGGTGTGCATCGCCCGTTCGGCGAGCGGGCGGCCGGCGCGTCCGGCGTCGAGGAAGCCGCTGGCCCGGACGCTGTCCGGCCACAGGTCCAGCACGTGCAGCACGACCGGCACGCGGTGGGCGTACCGGACGAACCACATCGGCAGCGCGACGGTGATGGGTGAGTTGCTCACCCAGAGCGCGTCGAGGCCGCGCAACGCGGGCGTGCCGGAGACCAGCGCGGACGCGGCGAACGAGCCGTACGTGGCGAGCCGGCGTGCCGCCGAGCGGTCGTGACTGGGGTAGAGGGCCACCCGCCGGACGTGGACGCCGTCGGCGACCTCGTCGGCGCGGCGGGTCATCCGGTAGCCGGGGGCGAGCCGCCCGGTGGGCCAGTTCGGGAAGCCGGTGAGCACCTGTACGTCGTGGCCACGGGCGGCCAGGCCACGGGCGAGAACGCCGGGCAGCGCGGCCGGACCGGGCTCCGGGTCGAACCACTGGCTGAGCAGGCCGAGCCGCACACCCTCACCTCATTCCCAAACAACTGCAATACGTGAAATCAGGCATCTAACGGACATCGGCAGTTTATCCTCAGCCACATCAATTGGTGCGTAAAACGCATATGCAGGAGGACCGGCATGGATGACCGCACTCTTCCCTTCGCGCTACCCGACGTCGGGGAGGCGGAGATCGCCGCCGTCACGTCGGCGATCCGGTCCGGCTGGCTCTCCAGCGGTCCGCTCGTGCGCGAGTTCGAGGAGCGGTTCGCCACGTACTGCGGTCCGGGTCTCACCGCCGTCGCGCTGAATTCGGCGACCGCCGGCCTGCACCTCGCGCTGGAGGCGCTGGGGGTGGGGCCGGGCACGGAGGTCCTCGTCCCGACCTGGACCTTCACCGCCACCGCCGAGGTGGTGGTGCACGTCGGCGCGGTCCCGGTGCTGGTGGACGTCGACCCGGTGACCCTCACCATCGACCTCGACGACGCCGCCCGCAAGGTCACCGGGCGCACCGTCGCCGTCCTGCCGGTGCACTTCGCCGGTCAGCCGGTCGACGGCGCCCGGTTGCACGAGTTCGCCCGCCGCCACGGCGTGGCCGTCGTGGAGGACGCCGCGCACGCCTTCCCCGCGGCGAGCGGGGGCGTGCCGGTCGGTGCCGGCCCGACCGCCGCCACGGTCTTCAGCTTCTACGCCACCAAGACCATCACCACCGGCGAGGGGGGCATGCTGGTCACCCGGGACCCCGACCTCGCCCGCCGGGTCCGGGTGATGCGGCTGCACGGCTTCGACCGGGACGGCTTCGACCGCTACCGCAGCGACCGGCCCGCCTGGCGGTACGACGTGGTCGACGCCGGGTTCAAGAACAACCTGACCGACCCGGCGGCGGCGATGGGGCTGGTGCAGCTCGCCCGCGCCGAGTCGATGCGGCAGCGACGGGAGGAGATCGCCGGCCGGTACCGGGCCGCGTTCGCCGGTCTGCCGCTGGACCTGCCGGCCCCCGCGCCGGAGGCGGACGTGCACGCGTGGCACCTCTTCGTGGTCCGGCTCCGGCCGGACGCCCCGGTCGACCGGGACCGGTTCATCGTGGAGATGTCCCGGCTCGGCGTCGGGTGCAGCGTCCACTTCATCCCACTGCACCAGCACACCCACTGGCGTCGTTGGCTCGCGTTGACCGACGACATGTTCCCCGTCGCCAGCCGGGAGTTCGCGCGGGTGGTCAGCCTGCCGCTCTTCTCGGCCATGGACGACGAACAGGTGGATCTCGTCATCCGTACCGTCAGCAAGGTCCTGCAATGATCAAACGACTCTTCGACATCGTCTGCGCGGCGGTGGGGCTGGTGCTCTGCGCTCCCCTGCTGCTCGTGATCGCCGTGGCGATCCGCTGGGAGGACGGCGGGCCGGTGCTGTTCCGGCAGGAACGCACCGGCCGACGGGGCCGTCCCTTCCACATCCACAAGTTCCGCAGCATGCGCACCGCGCCCGGGCCGGAGGTCACCTCCGACGGCGACGACCGGATCACCCGCGTCGGCCGTCTGCTGCGGGCCAGCAAGCTCGACGAACTGCCCCAGCTCTACGACGTGCTGCTCGGCCGGATGAGCCTGGTCGGTCCCCGTCCCGAGGTCCGCTGCTACGTCGACCACTGGCCGTCGGTGGCCCGCTGGCGCATCCTGTCCGTCCGGCCGGGCATCACCGATCCGGCGTCGATCGCGTACCGCAACGAGTCGGCGGAGCTGGCCCGCGCGGACCGGCCCGAGGAGTACTACGTCTCGGTGGTGCTGCCGCGCAAGGTGGAGCTGTACGTCCGGTACGTCGAGACCCGCAGCTTCCTCGGTGACCTGCTGATCCTGGCCCGCACCGTGCAGGCCGTCCTCGGCCGCTGACCCGGCCCGCCCACCAGCGTTGATCCACACGACCTGCGGCAGGTCGGGCCCTCCGGTCGGCCGGAGGGACCGACCTGCCGTAACCGGAGTCGAGCACCGCGAGCGGGAGCCCCGCCGACCGTGACGGTCGGCGGGGCTCGGGGCGTCGGGGGTGGGCGGTCAGCCGGCCAGGGCGGCGGCCGGCTCGGGGGCGGGCTGCCCGACCGGCTCGGGCCAGGTGTCCGGGCGGGCCGGGTCGAAGACCTCGTTGGTCCAGAAGAGCGTGAGCAGGTCGTCCCGGCCGGTGTTGACGATGTGGTGCGTCCACATCGTCGGCATGTCCACCACCACCGGCTCGTCGCCGTCGACCGGGAACCGGACCACCGTGTCGTCGCCGATCCGACGCAGCCGGATCTCCGCCGAGCCCTGGAGCACGCAGAACCGCTCCAGCTTGGCCAGGTGGAAGTGCTCCCCCCGGACCGCCCCGGGGCGGGTGGTGGAGCAGAAGGTCTGTCCCCCGCCGCCGTGCGCCCGCACCGCCTCGACCAGGTCGCCCCGGGCGTCGGAGCGACGGACCAGCGGCACCGGGTAGTGCCCCGGGAAGCAGTGCGACCGGTAGGTGTTGAACAGCCGTACCGTGTGCCGGTCCGGCAGGTCGGGGATCTCCCCGGTGCGGTAGGCGGCGGCGAAGCCGGTGAGCAGCGCGGCCAGGTCCCGCACCCCGATGCGCAGGCCCGGCATGCTGGCGTCCCAGGGGTGGCCGTCGGGCGCGCCGAGCAGCCGGGCCGCCGCGTCGGTGACGTGCACCAGGGTCAGCTCACGATCGTGGTGCACCTCGGGTCGCCCGCCCTCGGCGAGCAGCCGGCAGAAGGTGGCCACCACCGAGTTGTAGTACGGCAGGCCGTGCTCGCCGTACAGGTTGGGCAGCCGCAGGTCGACCAGGTCGGGGCGGACGGCGGCGAGGGAGGCTGCGGCGACGGCCTTCGCGTCGCCGTACGGGGTGCCGTTGCCGGCCTGCGTCGAGTTGGCGTAGACCACGGTCCCCGGCGGCTGCGGACAGCGTTCCAGGCCCCGGGCCAGGGCGGCGGCCAGCCGGACGTTGCCGGCGGCGACCTCGGTCGGATCGCCCCGGTTGACCCCGGCCAGGTGCAGCAGCCGGTCCACCCCGGCGATCCGGGCGGCCACGGTCGCCGGGTCGGTCAGGTCGGCGCGGGTGAGCACGACCGGCTCGGGCCAGCCGAGCGCCCGGGCGAGCACCCGGACGTGCCAGCCGAGGAAGCCACCCGCTCCGGTGACCGCGACCCTCAACATGCCAGCACCGGGTCGCGCAGCGCCAGCTCCGCGCGGATCTCGGGCAGTGTCCGGAGCAGGTCCACGATCTGCGGTACGTCCAGCCGGGGCGCGTTGGCCGAGGTGAAGTCCTCGGCCGGGGAGCCGCCGAGGTCGCCCTCGGTGACGTAGAGCGCGTAGTTCAGGTCGCGGGCGTCGAGCGGCACCCGGAAGAAGTCGCCGAAGTCGTCGGCGCGGGCGAGTTCCTCCCGGCTGGCCAGGGTCTCGTCCTGCTTCTCGCCGTGCCGTACACCGATCATCTCGATCTTGGCAGGCACGTCGAAGAGCTGGCAGACGGCCTCGGCGAGGTCGCCAATGGTGCACGCCACCGCCTTGCGGACGAAGACGTCGCCGGGACGGGCGTGGGTGAAGGCGTGCTCGACCAGCTCGACCGAGTCGTCCAGCGACATCAGGAACCGGGTCATCGCCGGGTTGGTGACCGTCGGCGCGCGCCCGGCCCGGATCTGCTCGACGAAGAGCGGGATCACCGAGCCCCGGGAGTACATGACGTTGCCGTACCGGACGCAGGAGACGGTGGTCCGGCTGCGCGGGTTGTTCCGGGCGTACGCCTGGGCGACCTTCTCCATCAGCGCCTTGCTGATCCCCATGGCGTTGACCGGGTGGACCGCCTTGTCCGTGCTGAGCAGCACGACCGACCCGACGCCGTGGTGTTCCGCCGCCTCGATCACGTTGGCGCTGCCCTGGACGTTGGTCCGGACCGCCTCCAGCGGGAAGAACTCGCAGGACGGCACCTGTTTGAGCGCGGCGGCGTGGAAGACGTGGTCGACGTCCCGGGTGGCGGCCCGGACCGAGTCGAGGTCCCGGACGTCGCCGACGTGGTAGCGGATCCGGTCGTCGGCGAGCACCCGGCGCATGGCGTCCTGTTTGGCCTCGTCCCGACTGAACACCCGGATCTCGGCGACGTCGTGGTCGAGCAGGCGTCGCACCATCGTCTGTCCGAAGGAGCCGGTACCACCGGTGATCAACACTCGGCACCCGGCAGGCAACACGGTCACGCAGAGCCCCCGTTTCGTCGTTCACACATGTCATGACGCCCGGAACAACGACCACCGAAGACGCGAAGAAACGCATACCAGGCAAATCAGCACTACCCGGACGGGAAAGTCAAAGAGCTGACTCAACGGACCGGAGGCGCTCCGTAGCGTGCATGGACCCGGCACCAACTGGGATCCGCCGCTTCCCCGAGGAGGACCGTTGTTCGACGCCGCCGACTACGGAGCCCGCCCCGACGCGACCTGGACGGTGAACCGGGACGCCTTCCAGGCCGCCAACGACGCGGCCCGGAAGGCCGGGGGCGGCCAGGTCACCGCGCCGCCGGGCACCTACCAGGCGAAGGGGATCATCCAGGATGGTGGCGTGGGGTTCGTCCTGCCCGGGGTGACGCTGCGCAGCCCGGACGGACAGTTGCCCGAGGTGCTCACCACCCGCGTCGTCACCACCACCGGCTCGATCGCGGCCGGCGGTCGACAGCTCACCGTCGCCTCCGGCGCCGGCATCCAGGTGGACGCGGTGGTCGCCGTACAGGCGGTCGGGGGCATCCTGGACACCCAGTTCACCCGCCTGGTCCAGCCGGTCACCGCGACGCAGACCACCGGCCTCACGCTGGCGTCCACCACCGGGTTCCCGGTGGCCGGCACCCTCCAGGTGGACAGCGAACTGGTCAGGTACACCGGGCTCGACGGGGCCACCTTGACCGGCGTCACCCGCGGCGCGTACGGAACCACCCCCGCCCCGCACACCACCACAGCGTCCATCGGGGTGGCCCGCCGGTTGTACGCCCTCGTGGTCGCGGTCACCGGCACGACGGTCACCATCGACACACCCGCCCTGATCGGCGCCACCGGCGTGACCGTCTCGGTCGGCTGCGTACGACCCGCCGTCGACGGCCTCACCGTCGACGGGAACAAGGTCTGGGGCGGCGCGGTCCGCTCCCTCTTCGCGGTCACCTGGCGCCAGGTCCGGTGGGGACGGGTGGAGAACATGACCGTCCGCAACGCCGAGAACGGCTTCGCGCTCACCCGGGGCGCCAGCGACTGCACGCTGGTGGACCTGCACCTGCACGGCTGCGGCACCCCGGAGACGGTCAAGGGCAGCGCGCTGTGGTTGTACCAGGGCTGCCGGCGCAACCGGGTCCGGGGCGTCTGCGTCACGGGCGCGACCTGGACGGCCGTCTACCTCGACGACCGGACCACCACGGCCGAGGAGGGCTGGGACGGCCCGAACGACGACAACCTGGTCACCGATTTCACCGTCCGGATCACCGACTCCCGGGCCCCCGCCCTGGCGGTGGTCGGGGGCTGCCACAACAGGTTCGTCACCGGAACCATCTCCAGCCCCGGGTACGGTGTCTCGCTCAGCAACGGGACGCAGGGCACCACCGCCGACGGTTCGGTGGCCCCCTGCCGGGGCAACGAGATCGCGGGCGTCGCCTTTCAGGTGCGCTTCGGCTGGATCCTCGAAGCTCCCGGCAACAGCCTGCACGACTGCTACGTCGCGGCCGGCGCGGAGGGCGTCGGCAGCAATGCCGGGAACAACCTGGTGTACGCGGTCAGTCCCACCCCCGGTGCCGCACCACGTCTCTGAGGACCCGACCGCTACGGCCGGTCGACGCCCCGGAGGCCCCCGCCAGGGCCGGTGCACGCCGGTGCAGCCCCGGCCCGCCACGGCCGGTCGACGCCGGGGCAGGCCCGGCCCGCTACGGCCGGTCGACGCCGACCGAGGTGGGCCGGGGAACGGCCTGACCGGGCAGCCCGTCCCCCACGTCCAGCAGGTGACGGACGATCGCCCGCAGTCGCGGCGCGCAGGTCCGTTCCCAGGACAACTCGTCGCGGGCCCGCGCGGCGGCCCGGTCCACGGCGGCGCAGGTCGCCTCGGCGTCGGCGAGGAGGTCGGTGATCGCCTGGGCGAAACGGTCGGGGCTGGCCGGTGGCACGCAGCGCCCCACCGCGTGCTCCTCGACGAAGTGACGGGCGGCGGGCAGGTCCGAGGTGACCACCGCCAGCCCCATGATCGCGTACTCGTAGAACTTGGAGTTGACCGAGAGCCGGGCCTCCCCGACGTCCTGCATCAGGGACAGGCCGATGCCGCAGGTGGCCAGCAGGTCCGCCACCTCGTGTGCCGGCACCGGGTCCAGCATCCTCAGGTTCGTCGGGTGGCCCGCCCGCGCCACCGCCTCGGTGAACCGCCGCCGGGCGGCCTCGCTGGGGAACCGGGAGACGGCCAGCACCTCCACGTCGGGTGCCCGCCGCGCCAACTCCACGGCCAGGCCGACGAGCACGTCAGCCCCGTAGTCGGTGGTCAGGCTGCCGGTGTGGACGACCCGGCGCAGCAGGTCCGGGGTGAGTGGCCGGGCCGGTCGGGCGAAGGCGTCGGCCGACGGGTAGTTCGGCGTGGCCACGGCGGGCAGCCCGAGCGCCCGGAACCGGTCTGCCAACTGCTCGCTGACCGCGTTGGCGGCCCCCAGGCGGCCGGCGTACCACCGCTCCGCCCCGGCCACGAGCCGGCGCGCGGCGTGCTGCACCGGCGCGGGGGCGGCGAACCGCTGCGAGTAGTACTCGGGGTAGTACTCGTGGACGTCGTACAGCACCGGTCGCCCGGTGCGGCGGGACCAGCGCCGGGCGCGCGGCAGCAGGTAGTAGTCGTGGATGTGCCACAGGTCGGCGTGGGTCCGTTCGGCCACCGCCGCGACCGCCGGCACCAGCCGCAGCCGCTGCCGCGCCGAGGTCGGTTCGGGCAGCCGGGTCTCCCGTACCCGGGGGTGGGGGCGGGACTCGCCCGGCTCGCCCCCGAGCCAGATCAGGTGGACGTCGAAGCCGGCGTCCAGCACCGCCTGGGCGCACCGGAGCACCCGCCGGTCGCCGACCGGGTGGACGGTGGGCACGCACACCGTCCGGCCCGCCGACGCCACCGTCGGCGCCCGCAGCCGCCAGTGCGCGGTAGTGATCACGTCTGCGTCAACGATCATGTCTCCTCCGTAAGGGTTCGTGGGGGTGGTGCCGGACGCCGGCCGGTCCTCGACGGGACGGGCGCGGGTCAGGGCCGCGCGGGTCAACAGGACGTGCCCGCCGTACCACCCGGCCATCGCGAGGGAGAACGACAGCAGGGACGTCGACCAGCTGATCCAGCCGGCCAGGGTCGGCAGGAAGACCAGCCCGGTCGTCAGCAGTCGTCCGACGTCCCAGAGCAGTTGCTGCCGGTTGCCGCCGGTGCCGGCGAGCGTCTGGCTGAGCGGGACGACGGCGAACTGCCCGACCAGGAACGGCAACAGGAGCAGCAGCACCGTCGCCGCGCCGGCCCACTCCGCGCCGAACACGAGCGGCGCGGCGAGGTGCGTGCCGACCGCGAGCCCCGTCAACAGCACGACGCCGGCGACCGAGAGTCCGGCCAGCGCACGGTCGTAGCTGGCGCGGGCACGCCGGGGCGAGGACCGCAACTGGTGGGCGATCTCGCCGAACAGGATGGGCATCAGGGCCTGACCGAGGAGCGCCGACGGCAGCGCGCCGACCCGCAGGGCCAGGGCCAGGTCCGCTGCGGCGACACTGCTCACGGCCGCGGCGACGAACAGTGGGACGTTGAGGGTCAGGCCGTTGATCAGGCTCGCCGGGGCGGAGGCGGTCATGAACGGCCGGTGCCGCCGCAGCACGTCCCGGACACCGACTCCGGCGGCCGGCGGACGCGGGCGGAACAGCAGCAGCGCGCCGGTCGCGTAGCCCAGGGCCGTGGCGGCCAGCAACACCGTCGCCGAGCGGTCACCGAGCAGCGCGAAGGCCACCATCGCGACGCCCTGCACCAGCGTGGTGACCAGCTTCACCACCGCCACCAGACGGTAGCGGCGGTCCCGGACCCGGGCGTAGACCATCGTGCCGGACAGGCCCAGGGCCGTGGTCAGCGCGCCGAGCGCGACCGCCTCGACGAACGCGGGACGGTCGAGGTCGCCGACGACCGCCGCCCAGGCCACCGCGAGGAGCGCCACGACGACCCCGACGACGCCGTTGAGCCGGGCGGCGATCCGCAGGAGCAGCGTGGCGTCCCGCTCGGTGGCGGCGGTCGCGGCGGCCACGTCGAGGCGCAGCGCCCCGGCTCCACCGGCCACCGCCGCCACCGCCGCCACCGCCGCGTAGCGACCGAACGCGGCCGGGGTGTAGAGACGGGTGACCAGCAGGATGCCGGCCAGGTTCACCGCCTGCGCCGACATCATGAGCGCGGCCGTCTGCACGCGGTCCCGGCTCGGCACGGGCAGCGCCACGGCGGGTCGCCTCATCGGGCCCGGGCCTGCGGGGGCGGCACCACCGCCACCCGACCCGCCCAGTTCGGCCCACCCGCCCGGTCCGGCCGGTCACGCCGCGACGTCTGTCCTTGGGCGGCCAGTACGGCGGCGGCGAACACCCACACCAGGTAGTTGCCGTTGAGGTCCGCGCTGAACAGCGAGTTGACGAAGGCGAAGGTCAGCAGGGCGGCGGCAGCGACCACGGAGGGATCCGTCCGGAACCGCCACAGCGTCCGGCCGGCGGTCACCAGCAGCAGCACCAGCCCGGCCAACGCGACGAGACCGCCCTCCACCGCCACTTCGAGCGGCAGGTTGTGCGGGTAGATGGCGTCCTCGAGGCCGGGCAGGACGAACAGCGAGCCGCCCGGCACCACCGAGCCGAAGCCGCCCCAGCCCAGTCCGAGCGGGCGTTCCAGGAAGACCTCGGCGGCCAGCCGGGAGAGCATCACGCGGATCTCCGCGGAAGCGTCCAGCGGCCCGCCCCAGAGCACCGCGAAGCGTGACGTCAACGCCTCCGGCAGGACCGTCGCGGCGGTCAGGGCGGTGACACCGACCAGCCCGGCCAGCGGCGGCAGCAGCCGCCAGCGCCGGGCGCCCCTGACGGTGACGGCGAGAACCAGGCTGGCGAGGGCCAACGCGACGAGCGGCCCCCGGGAGCCCGTCATCAGCAGCGGCACGGCGAGCGCCACCGCACCGAGCAGCGCCACCAGCCGCAACCGGCGCACCAGGACCCCCAGACAGAGCAGGCCCACCACGCCGTACCCGATGAGCCGGGCCGTGGTGATCGAGACGGTGCCGGCCAGGACGACCGTGTCGAGAGCCTGGTAGGCCGGATCCGGCCGGGCCATCGCCAGCAGCGCGACGAGCACCCCGATGCCCGCGCTGGCCCAGAGCAGCGCCATCCGCCGGGCCGGCCGGTCCACCACGAGGAGCGCGGCGACGACGAACGCCGGGGTGGTGGTCAGCATCTGCAACGTCTTGCCGGACTGGTACCCACCGATCGACGTCAACGCGAAGCCGGGCAGGAACGACAGGAACAGCACGAGGAACGGCAACGCTCCCGCCGGCGCCCGGAAGCCCCGGGCGGCCCAGGTCACCACGATCAGCACCGCGACGGCGGCGAGGTCGACGTAGAGGAGCACATGCCCCAGCGGAACGGCCCCGCCGACCAGGGACCTCGCCAGATCGGTCGGCACGCCCGAGGCGTCCAACGCGGTGGCCGCGGGAAAGGCGACGACGGGCAGCACCATCGCGACGTCACGCGCCCCGACGCACACGTCGGTCGTCGCGGGCGCCACGGCGGCGGCCGGCCGCACCGTGGGTGGCCGGCGTCCGGCGCGGTCGGGCACGAACGGCGGCGAGCTCTCGTGCCCGACGCTCATCGCGCCTCCCCTCCTGTCCGGCGCGCACTCCCCCACAACGACAAAAAGCCTCAATAAGGTACGGATCGGGCGGGGCCCGACGCGGAGTGTCTTTCCCGCCCGGACTCGCCACGGGTCCATCCCACGGCCGGCAGACAGGCCATCAGCACGATCGCGTAGGCGAAGCCGTTCGACAGGATGCTGGTGAAGACGCTCACGTTGGCCAGCGCGATGCTGGGCACCAGCAGAATCGCGGCACTCACGCGCAGCGGCAGGTGCCGGGCCGCGCCGTCGACCGCCCAGAGCAGCAGGACGAGGACGACCGCCTCGATGAGCACGCCCCCGTACCCCAGGTTGCTGTAGCCGTCGCCGAAGAGGCTGGCGTTCGCCGAGGTCTCGGGCCGCCCGAACATCACCGCGCCGACCATGTGGTCGGGCACCTGGTCGTACGGGTAGTCGACGAACGGCCGGAGGAAGCTGTACCCCCACCGCGCCTTCGGCAGACCGTCGAAGACCATCACGTGCGCGGCGGTGGCCACACCCGGCGCGAGGAACATCCGGTTGACGAAGACCTGGGTGTAGAGCAGGGAGTCCAGCAGCGCGTCGGCCACCAGCGCGGCCACGATGGCCGCGACGACGCCGGCCAGGATCGTCCACGCCCGGGGCCGGGCCCGCCAGCGGAAGAGCAGGGCGAGGACGAGGATCGCGGGAATCGAGAGCAGGGTCAGCTTGAACCCGGTGGCCGCGAAGATCGGGATCTGGCCGACCCCGCCCAGCAGCACCATCGTCCACCGCCGCGCGTAGAGCCCCCGGGCCATGAGCAGCGGATTGAGCACGTTGCCCTGGAGCCGGACCAGATACCCCAGCACGGGGCCACTGGCGGCGACCTGGTCGCGGTACGCCGACCGGATCTCCCACACGTCACCGAGGCCCACCAGACGGAAGCTCAGCCCGGCGGTCGCCGCCATGTAGACGTAGGTGAGGAGGGAGAGGACCACCACGATCGACCAGACGTCGAGAACGTGGACCCCTCTGATCCGCAGCGTCCACGACGGGCCGATCCTCGCGCCCCAGATCACCAGCAGGAAGACCGCCGCCACCACCGCCGCGAGTTCCAGCGACGCGGCGGCCGGCAGGATGTCGGCGTACTGCGGAACCACGATGCTGGGCGTCACCACCGTCACGAACAGGATCCAGAGGACGAAGTCCGACGGCTGGCGGATCCGCTGCGGCATCGCCAGGGCGACCAGCCCGAGCATGCCGAGCGCCAGGCCGTAGTTCCACGGGTCGGGCGCGCGGTACACCAGGTTCAGGTACTCGAACAGTGGCGCGACCTCGTGCTGGTACACGTGGTGCAACAGGACGACGTAGCCGGCCAGCAGGAGGAACACCAACCACCGGCGGCCGGGCTGCGGTCGGCGGCGGGCCAGCTCACGAACCCGGCCGACCCCCACCCCCGGCCGGGGTGGTGGGTGGTACGTCTCGGTCGCGCGCATGTCGTGATCAGCTCCTATGTCTCCGCTTCGGCCAACGAACCGGGCCGGGCGCAGTGACGATCCGATCGACTCATTGACATGCGTAAAGCGATTCCGGAAGGCTCGCCAGCAGAGGTCCTTCCCCACCGAAGGGAGCGCGATGAGGCGCACACGACTGGCGGTCGTCGGCGTGTTCACCCTGGTCGGCGCAGTGGCGCTGACCGCTCCGGTGAGCGCGCGGCCCCCGTCCGAGGCGGCCGGTCGCGACGACAGCCTGGAGGTGTACGTCGGCACGGTGAACCCGCGGCAGCTCGAACAGCTGCGGGCGGCCGGCGTCGACCTCGGCCACGACCACCGGGGCACCGGCCCCGGCGGCACCACCACGGTCGAGACCGTGCTGAGTCGCCGGCAGGCCGACCGGCTGACCAGCAGCGGCATCCCGCTCCGGGTCAAGCAGGTCGACGGCCGGGACGCCTCCCGGGCGCTGCGCGAGCAGGCCGCCGACGGCCCGACGGTGTTCCGCCCGTACTCCGCGCCGGGTGGCATCCGGGACGAGATCACCGCCACCGCCGCGCGCCACCCGAAGCTGACCAAGGTGGAGACCATCGGCCGCACCCACCAGGGCAAGCCGATCCTCGCCGTCAAGGTCACCAAGAACGCCCGGACCGTGCCGGACGGCCGACGGCCGGCGGTGCTCTACGCCAGCACCCAGCACGCCCGGGAGTGGATCACTCCGGAGATGACCCGGCGGCTGATGCACCACGTCCTGGACAACTACGGCCGCGACCGGGCGATCACCCGGCTGGTGGACACCACCGAGCTGTGGTTCCTGCCGGTGGCCAACCCCGACGGCTACGACCACACCTTCACCCCCGGCAACCGGCTGTGGCGCAAGAACCTGCGCGACAACGACGGCGACGGGAAGATCACCGCCGTCGACGGGGTCGACCTGAACCGCAACTACGCCTTCCGGTGGGGCTACGACAACGAGGGCTCCTCACCGGATCCGGCCAGCGACACCTACCGTGGTCCCGGCCCCAACTCCGAGCCGGAGACCCAGGCCCTGGACCGGCTCTTCCGCCGGGTCGGCTTCGAGTTCTTCGTCAACTACCACTCGGCGGCGAACCTGCTGCTCTACGGCCTCGGCTGGCAGGTCGCCACCCCCACCCCGGACGACGTGATCTACCAGGCGATGGTCGGCGACGACGACCACCCGGCCGTCCCCGGCTACGACCCGGACCTCTCCGCCGAGCTGTACGTCGCCAACGGCGACACCGACGCGCACGCCGTCGCGCGGTACGGCGCGCTCGGCTTCACCCCGGAGATGTCCACCTGCCAGGTCGCCGCCGCGTCCGACCCGGACGACCAGTGGCGTCCCGAGGACTGCGTGAGCGGCTTCGTCTTCCCCGACGACGAGAAGCTGATCGCCGCCGAGGTGGCGAAGAACCTGCCGTTCGCGCTCGCCGTCGCACAGTCCACCCACGACCCGGACGACCCGGTCTCGGTGGTCGGCCGGAGCACCCCGGACTTCGTGGTCGACGCCTTCGACACCTCGTACGGCCGCACCCAGCAGGTCGCCGCGATCACCCGGCGGGCCCTGGGCAACGTGCGGATGCACTACACGGTCAACGGCGGCCGACCGAAGACCGTCGCGGTCCGCGAGTGGCGCGGCGGCGAACGGTACGGCGACACCCACGACGACTACTACGCCGAGCTGCGCGGCACGGTCACCGGAGCCCGGCCGGGTGACCGGGTGGAGGTCTGGTTCACCGGCACCAAGCGCGGCCGGGGCGTGGTCGCCAGCGAGCACTTCACCTACCGGGTGCACACCGACATCGGCGGCGAGGTGCTGGTGCTGGCCGCCGAGGACGTCACCGGCCTCAGCCCCGAGCAGGACGGCACCGGCGCGAAGTACGCCGACGAGGTGACCGCCGCGCTGACCGCCGCCGGACGCACCAGCGACGTCTACGACCTCGACGCGATGGGCCGGACGGCCCCGCACCACCTGGGCGTGCTGTCGCACTACCGGGCGGTGGTCTGGGAGACCGGCGACGACGTCATCCCCCGCTCCCCCGGCCAGGTCCCCGGCACGGCGGCCCGGGCGGCGGCCGAGACCGAGCTGGCCGTCCGGGACTACCTCAACGAGGGCGGCAAGGTGCTGGTCAGCGGAAAGTACGCGCTCTACGCGCAGGCAGGCGACGGGGCGTACGCCTACCAGCCGACCGGGCCCGCCGAGTGCGCCGATCCGGACGACCCCACCTGCCTGCCGCTGTCGAACGACTTCCTCCAGTACTGGCTGGGCGCGTACAACTACGTCAGCGACGGCGGCAGCGCGGACGGCACCCCGTACCCGGTGCGGGGCTCCGAGGGGGCGTTCGCCGGCTTCCAGGGCACCCTGAACGCCCCCGGTTCGGCCGGCAACCAGGACCACACGGCGTCCCTGCTCAGCACGTCGAGCTTCCTGCCGCCGGACCAGTTCCCGCAGTTCTCCTCCACCACGACGGTGGACTGGGTCCGCCCCGGCGGCGCGCCCTTCGACCCCCGCACCGGCGACTGGTACGTCTACAGCGGGCGGGCCGACGAGGCGTACAAGCGGCTCACCCGGACCGTCGACCTGACCTCGGCCACCAGCGGTGAGCTGCGCTTCTTCGCCTCGTACGACATCGAGCCGAACTGGGACTTCATGATCGTCGAGGCGCACGAGGTGGGCACCGACGACTGGACCACCCTGCCGGACCGCAACGGCAAGACCAGCACCGACACCGGGGACAGCTGCGAGAGCGGCCTGGCCACCGAGCTGCACCCGTTCCTCCTGCACTACCAGGGCGCGGACTGCTCGCCGACCGGCAGCACCGGGCAGTGGCACGCCGCCACCGGGGCCTCCAACGGCTGGAAGGAGTTCTCGGTCGACCTGTCGGCGTACGCCGGCAAGCAGGTCGAGGTGGCGATCTCGTACGTCTCGGACTGGGGCACCCAGGGGCTCGGCGTCTTCCTGGACGACGCCCGGGTGATCGTCGACGGGGCCACCGTCGCGGAGACCTCGTTCGAGACCGCCGACCTGGGCGGCTGGACGGTTTCCGGGCCGCCGCCCGGTTCGCTGCCCGCCTCGAACGACTGGTCACGTAGCCAGCGGGCCTTCGAGGAGGGCGCGGCGGTGGTCACCGCCGACACCGTCTACCTCGGGTTCGGGCTGGAAGGGCTGGCCCCGGCCGCCCGGAACGACCTGGTCGCCCGCTCACTGACCCACCTGCTCGGCCGCCCCCGCCCCTGACCTACCTTTCCCGCCCGGCCCCGGCCCCGGTGGTCCCCACCAGGGGCGGGGCCCTCCCCGGCCCTCCTCGGCCCTTCCCGGGCCGATGATCGACGCGACATGCGGCATCTTGGGGTGTCCCGGTCCCTCCGACACCCCAAGATGCCGCAATCGGAGTCGATCATCGCCCGACCGCCCGGCAAGACGGGCCGTCGGGCGGACAAGGCCGGGCCGGGCGGGACGGGGCGGGGTGGGCGGGATCCGGGCAGGAAGTGGGTCAGCGGCGGACACCGGCCCAGTCGTGATGCCGGCGGACCGTGGAGAGGACGAAGTCGACCACCCGACGGGAGGTGTCCGGCACCCGGTAGTCGGCCGGGCAGGGCACCCCGTCGGCCGTCACCTGGTCGACGGTCACCCAAACCGCCTCCACCACGCCGGCCGGGTCCAGTCCGGTCATGATGATGCCCCCGGCGTCCAGCGCCTCGGGGCGCTCGATCGACTCGCGCAGCGTCACCGCCGGGAACCCGAGGATCGCCGCCTCCTCGCTGATCGTCCCGCTGTCCGAGAGGGTGCACCCGGCCCCGAGCTGGAGCCGGACGTAGTCGAAGAGGCCGAACGGCTCGTGGAACGTGATCCCGTCCAGGGTGCTGTCGTCCGGGGCGAGCGTCTCCAGCCGCTTGCGGGTCCGGGGGTGGGTGGAGACCAGCACCGGCAGGCCCCACTCGTCCCGGACCGCCCGCAGGCAGTCCAGCAGCCGGCCGAGCCGGGCGGGGGCGTCGACGTTCTCCTCCCGGTGCGCGCTGACCAGGAAGTACCCACCCGGGGCCAGGCCGAGCTGGTCGAGGATCGTCGAGGCGTCGACGTCCGGACGGTAGTGTTCCAGCACCTCCCGCATCGGCGATCCGGTGTGCAGGATCCGGCGCGGGTGCAGCCCCTCGGCGAGCAGGTTCCGTCGGGCGTGCTCGGTGTAGACCAGGTTGAAGTCGGCGACGTGGTCGACGAGGCGACGGTTAGTCTCCTCCGGCACGTTCAGGTCGTAGCAGCGGTTGCCCGCCTCCATGTGGTAGACCGGCACCCGCATCCGGCGGGCCATCAGCGCGGCGATGCAGCTGTTCGTGTCGCCGAGCACCAGCAGGGCGTCCGGGCGCACCTCGGCGAGCACCTGCTCCATGCCGACCAGCACGCCGCCGAGGGTGCGCCCCAGCGACGACGTGTCCACGTCGAGGAACCGGTCCGGCCGGCGCAGCCGCAGCTCGCTGAAGAACACCTCGGAGAGCGAGTGGTCCCAGTTCTGCCCGGTGTGCACCAGGACGTGGTCCACGGTCCGGTCCAGCCGGTCCATCACCCGGGCCAGCCGGATGATCTCCGGCCGGGTGCCGACCACGGTCATCACCCTGGTCACGGTCGTGCTCCCCTCGTCGACGCCACGGAGGGGCCAACGAGCCGACGGCCAGTGCGGTGACGCGTCCCCGGCACCCGGGACCGGGACGGCGTCAGCCCTGCCCGAGCACCGTCGAGACCAGGTCCCGCGCCTCCTCCTGGATCCGGGTGAGGTGCTCCGGACCCTGGAACGACTCGGCGTAGATCTTGTAGACGTCCTCCGTGCCGGAGGGGCGGGCGGCGAACCAGCCCGAGGCGGTGGTCACCTTCAGGCCGCCGATCGACGCCCCGTTGCCCGGCGCGGTGGTGAGCGTCGCGGTGATCGGCTCACCGGCCAGCTCGGTCGCGGTGACCTGCTCCGGGGAGAGCTTCCCGAGCACCGCCTTCTGCTCGCGGTTGGCCGGGGCGTCGATCCGGGCGTACGCGGGCGCGCCGAACCGCTCGGTCAGGTCCGCGTAGTGCTGGCTCGGCGTCCGGCCGGTGGTGGCGATGATCTCGGCGGCCAGCAGGCAGAGCAGGATGCCGTCCTTGTCGGTGGTCCAGGTGCTGCCGTCCCGGCGCAGGAACGACGCCCCGGCGCTCTCCTCGCCGCCGAAGCCGACCGTGCCGTCGAGCAGCCCCGGCACGAACCACTTGAAGCCGACCGGCACCTCCAGCAACGGTCGCCCAAGGTCGGCCGCGACCCGGTCGATCATTGAGGAGGAGACCAGGGTCTTGCCGACCGCCGCGTCCGGCCCCCACTCGGTACGGGTGCGGAACAGGTGGGCGATCGCCACCGCGAGGTAGTGGTTGGGGTTGAGCAGACCGCCGTCCGGGGTGACGATGCCGTGCCGGTCGGCGTCCGCGTCGTTGCCCGTGGAGACCTGGTAGTCGGCGCGGGCGGCGATCAGCGAGGCCATCGCGTTCGGCGAGGAGCAGTCCATCCGGATCTTGCCGTCCCCGTCGAGGGTCATGAACCGCCAGGTCGGGTCGACCGTCGGGTTCACCACGGTCAGGTCGAGCTTGTGCCGCTCGGCGATCTCGCCCCAGTACGCCACGCTCGCCCCGCCGAGCGGGTCCGCGCCGATACGTACCCCGGCGTCCCGGATCGCGGCGATGTCCAGCGCGGCGGGCAGGTCGTCGACGTAGCCGGCGAGGAAGTCGTACTCCCCGGTGGTGTCGGCGGCGCGGGCCCGCGCGTACGGCACCCGCTTCACCTCGGCGAGCCCGGCGGCGAGGATCGCGTTCGCCCGGTCCTGGATCCACCGGGTCGCGTCGGTGTCGGCCGGGCCGCCGTTGGTGGGGTTGTACTTGAACCCGCCGTCGTCCGGTGGGTTGTGCGACGGGGTGATGACGATGCCGTCGGCGAGCCCCGCGGTGCGGCCCCGGTTGTGGGTGAGCACCGCGTGCGACAGCGCCGGGGTCGGGGTGTAGCCGTCCCGGCTGTCGACCAGCACCGTCACGTCGTTCGCGGCGAGCACCTCCAGCGCGGTCACCGCCGCCGGGGCGGAGAGCGCGTGGGTGTCCCGGGCGAGGAAGAGCGGACCGTCGACGCCGTTGGCCCGCCGGTAGTCGCAGAGCGCCTGGGTGACGGCGAGGATGTGGTGCTCGTTGAAGGCGTTGCGCAGGCTCGACCCACGGTGCCCGGACGTGCCGAAGGAGACCTGCTGCGCCGGGTCGGCCGGATCGGGGTGCTCGGCGTAGTAGGCGGTGACCAGCCGGGGCACGTCGACCAGGTCGGCGGGCTCGGCGGGCTGTCCGGCACGGGCGTGGACCACTTCTGCAACCTCCTGCTGACGGGGTGGAACGGGGACGGCGGTGCCTCAGACCTCGACGCGTTGACCCTTGCCGATCACGACGATGCCGTTGTCCGAGACGGTGTAGCGCTGCCGGTCCTTCTCGAGGTCGACGCCGATCTCGGCGCCCTCGGGGACGAACACGTTCTTGTCCAGGATGGCCCGGCGGACGACCGCGTGCCGGCTGATCTCGACTCCCTCCATCAGCACCGCGCCGTCCACGTGCGCCCAGGAGTGCACCTTCACCTTCGGAGAGACGATCGAGTTCTCCACCAACGAACCGGAGATCACCGCGCCCGGCGAGACCATCGAGGCGACCGCCCGGCCGACCCGCTCGCCCCACTGGTGCACGAACTTCGCCGGCGGGTAGGTCAACTGCCCGGTGTAGATCGGCCACTCGAAGTTGTAGAGGTTGAAGATCGGGTGGACGTTGATCAGATCCATGTGCGCGTCGTAGAACGAGTCGAGCGTCCCCACGTCGCGCCAGTAGCCCCGGTCCCGGTCGGTGCTGCCGGGCACCTCGTTGTCGCGGAAGTCGTAGACGTTCGCCTCACCCCGCTCGACCAGCATCGGGATGATGCTGCCGCCCATGTCGTGCTTGCTCGTCTTGTCCTCCGCGTCGCGCTCGACAGCCTCGATCAGCGCTCTGGTCGAGAAGACGTAGTTGCCCATCGAGGCGTAGATCTGGTCGGGGGCGTCCGGCAGCCCGACCGCGTCGGTGGGCTTCTCCCGGAACGCGCGGATCCGCCGGCCGTCCTCGCCCACCTCGATCACGCCGAACTGGTCGGCCATCGACAGCGGCTGTCGGATCCCGGCGACGGTGACGGCGGCCCCGGAGGCGATGTGCTCGTCCACCATCTGCCGGGGGTCCATCCGGTAGATGTGGTCCGCGCCGAAGACGATCACGTAGTCCGGCTGCTCGTCGTAGATCAGGTTGAAGCTCTGGTAGATCGCGTCGGCCGAGCCGGCGAACCACCACGGGCCGCGCCGCTGCTGGGCCGGGACCGGGGTGACGTAGTTGCCGAGCAGGGTCGACATCCGCCAGGTCTTGGTGATGTGCCGGTCCAGCGAGTGGGACTTGTACTGGGTCAGCACGACGATCTTGAGGAACCCGGCGTTCGCCAGGTTGGACAGGACGAAGTCCACCATCCGGTACATCCCGCCAAACGGCACGGCGGGCTTGGCCCGGTCGGCGGTGAGCGGCATCAGGCGCTTGCCCTCCCCACCGGCCAGGACGATCGCGAGCACCTTCTCAGCCATGTTCAGACGCTAACCACCCGAGTGCGATCCCACCACTCGTACGGGCACACTTCACGGCTGGTTCTACACCGGGTGGCGCGGCCCGGCGTGCACTACATTGCGGGCATGACCGACTCCGCGTCGCCGCGCGCCGCCGGCACCACCCCGCTCCGCGTCGACCTGCTCACCCGGGAGTACCCGCCGGAGGTGTACGGCGGGGCCGGCGTGCACGTCGAGTACCTGGCCCGTGAGCTGCGCCGACTGGCCGACGTACGGGTGCACTGCTTCGGCGCGCCCCGCACCGAGCCGGGCGTCACCGCGTACCCCGAGCCGGTCGAGCTGACCGGGGCGAACGCGGCGCTGCGCACCATGGGCGTCGACCTGGCGATGGCCGCCGGATGCGCCGGCACCGACGTGGTGCACAGCCACACGTGGTACGCCAACCTCGCCGGGCACACCGCGAAGCTGCTGCACGGGGTGCCGCACGTGGTGACCGTGCACAGCCTGGAGCCGCTGCGCCCGTGGAAGGCCGAACAGCTCGGCGGCGGGTACGCGCTCTCCTCCTGGTGCGAGCGGACCGCGATCGAGGCCGCCGACGCGGTCATCGCGGTGAGCGCCGGCATGATGCGCGACGTGCTGACCGCGTACCCGGCCGTCGACCCCGCGAAGGTCCGGGTGGTGCACAACGGCATCGACACCGCGCAGTACGCCCCGGACCACGGCACCGACGTGCTGGCCCGGCTCGGCGTCGACCCGACCCGCCCCAGCGTCGTCTACGTCGGGCGGATCACCCGGCAGAAGGGCCTGCCGTACCTGCTCCGGGCGGCCCGGGACCTGCCGGCGGACGCGCAGCTCGTGCTGCTGGCCGGCGCGCCCGACACCCCGGAGATCGCCGCCGAGGTGGAGGGGCTCGTCGACGAGCTGCGGGCGAAGCGGTCCGGGGTCGTCTGGGTGGCCGAGATGCTGCCCAAGCACGAGGTGATCCAGGTGCTCACCCACGCCACCGTCTTCGTCTGCCCGTCCGTCTACGAGCCGATGGGCATCGTCAACCTGGAGGCGATGGCCTGCGAGACGGCGGTGGTGGCGACCGCTACCGGCGGCATCCCCGAGGTGGTCGCCGACGGCGAGACCGGGCTGCTCGTCCCGATCGAGCAGGCGACCGACGGCAGCGGCACCCCGCTGGACCCGGACCGTTTCGTCGCGGACCTGGCCGGGGCGGTCAACGCGCTGCTCGCCGACCCGGAGCGGGTGGAGAGGTTCGGCCGCGCCGGCCGCCGCCGGGCCGTCGAACACTTCTCCTGGGACGCCATCGCCGAACGCACCGTGGAGGTGTACCGCTCGGTCGGCGCCACCACCTGACGCCCGTCACCCGTCCGGCTCAGGTGACGTGCAGGGCGGCGGCGAGGCGGGCCAGGTCGGCCGGGGCGGCGGCGGACCGGGCCACGACGGCGACCAGGTCCCGGACCGCCGGGCGGTCGTGCACCTCGCCCCGCGCGGTACGTTCGGCGTCCAGCAGCGCCCGGCCCGCCCGCCGCAGGTCACCGGCGAGCACGTACGCGCGGGCCACGTCGAGCAGGTACGCGGCCCGGTGCTCGGTCGGCAGCCACCGCCACCCGCCGCCCGCCGTGAACCGCTCGTGCCGGGCCGTCGCCGCCGGGGCGTCCCCGAGGATCGTCTCGACCACCACGCGGGCCGCCTCCACCGCCGCCCGGCCGGCCCCGACGGCACCCGCACCGGCCTCCCGATCGGCCTCCGCCGCCTGGTCGAGCAACTGTTCCGCGTCCCGGTCCAGCCCCCGGCCGGCGGCAGCGAGCGCGGCCTGGACCAGCAGCGTCCCCAGCAGGCACGGATCCGGGACACCGGGCCGGGTCGACCGCAGCCGGTGTACGGCGACGACGGCCGCCTCCATCGCCGAACGTCGCCGGTCACCGAGGCGCAGGGCCTGCACCAGGGACACCGTGGCCACGGCGGCGACCTGCGGGTCGCCCGTAGCCTGGGCGAGCGCCATCCCCCGGTCGGCGGCCAACCAGGCCAACTCCCCCTGATCCACCTTGACCAGCACCAGGGCAGTGAGGGCATACCCGGAGACCAGCAATCCAGCGGTCGTCCGGTCGGGACGTGCGGCCCGCGCGAGGCGGGCGGCGTCGAGCAGGCCGGGCAGCAGGGCAAGCAGTTGCGGGTAGCGGGCGTGCCGGTAGGTTTGCTCCGCATGGTCGAGCCGGGCCCGCAACTCCGTCAGGCCGACCGGCCCGGCCGGCGGCTCGACGTGGTACCGGGACAGGGCGGTGCGTACCCCTTCCACGCCTGCGGCGGCGGGGTCCGGTCGGCCGGGCTGGTCGGTCAGTAGCACCCCCAGGTCGATCCGGAGCGCGTCGGCGACCTCGCGGAGACTGGACACCCGCTCCAGCCGGCGCACCCCGCGCTCGACCTTGTCCACCCAGCTCTTCGACCTGCCGAGGCGGTCGGCGAACTGCTGCTGGGTCATGTTCCGCCGGACCCGCCACTGGGCGACCCGGCGACCCACCGGTAGCTCGTTCACCGCCGACCCCCGCTCACCGAAGGATCCCGACCACGAGCAGGACCAGGATGATCAGCGCGACCGTCAGGCCGTAGGCGTACTGCCGGCGGCTCAGCGGCGGACGGGGCGGGCGGACCGGATGGGGCACCCGGTCACCGTCGGGGTGCGGCGGCCGGGCACCCGGCACCGGACGCGCCGTCGGCGGCGGCCCGTCATGGGGACGCTCACGCATCCGTGCCTCCTTCGAGGTCGGGACGAGGAGAGGGCGGGGTGGCACGGGGAGGAACCACCCCGCCCGGTAGGGAGGCACTCCCCTGCTGACGAGAGGACCTCACAGGGAGGAACTTAGAAGGCAGTGCCTGCACAGTCAACAGAGCATGCACGGTGTGTCACTCCTGGTGCGAAAATCGGGCCGCTGACGAGAGGTGGCACGACCATGCCGCAGGCACCGCTATACGAGCAGCTCATCGCCGACGTGACAGCGTCGATTCGCGAAGGCACGCTGCAACCGGGTGACAAACTGCCGTCTATCGCCGAACTGCGCGAGCAGTACCAGTCGAGCGCGTGGCCAGTCCGGTACGCCCTCCGGATCCTGGAGGAGCGCGGCTGGATCATCACCCGGCAGGGCAAGGGGTCCTACGTGGCACCAAGCCCGCCCGCCTAGATCAGGCAAGCCCTCAGACGTACGACCGATAGCCTAAAGGCTGAACAACCACCCACTACCACTCGGGAAATTGATCTTGAGAGTCAAAGTGAACGAAAACGCAGTAGTTGATCTTTAGAGCCTCAGGTCAAGAAGTCTGCTCCCCGCGCACGCGGGGGTGATCCGTAGGCGGCGGGGCCGACGTGACATATGACGATCTGCTCCCCGCGCACGCGGGGGTGATCCCAGCCCCCGCGCTACGCGCACCGACGCGAGCACCTGCTCCCCGCGCACGCGGGGGTGATCCCTGGTCCGGGGAGAGGATGCCCACCGATGCGTTCTGCTCCCCGCGCACGCGGGGGTGATCCCTACAGACCACGTTGAAGGGTTGGAGCCACGAGCCTGCTCCCCGCGCACGCGGGGGTGATCCGGCCGCTCACTCGCTGCTGCCGGTGATCCGTGCCCTGCTCCCCGCGCACGCGGGGGTGATCCGTCACCGGTCGGGCCCGCCGCCGTGTGCGGCCACTGCTCCCCGCGCACGCGGGGGTGATCCCGGCCACGGCGGCATCGTCGCCGACCACCACCACTGCTCCCCGCGCACGCGGGGGTGATCCCACGTCGTCATCGACCGCAACGGCGACCAGGTGCTGCTCCCCGCGCACGCGGGGGTGATCCCAGGCCGTGGTCGTGGCCCAGGTCGAACGCACCCTGCTCCCCGCGCACGCGGGGGTGATCCCCACTCCTTTTGGATCTCCTCCACGGAGGTGGTCTGCTCCCCGCGCACGCGGGGGTGATCCCTGGTCGGCGTACTTGGAGGCGCTGCCGCGTTCCTGCTCCCCGCGCACGCGGGGGTGATCCGTACTGCCGCGCCGTCAGCCGCATCATGTCGGCCCTGCTCCCCGCGCACGCGGGGGTGATCCCTCGTGGGTGAACGTCCAGCGGGCATGACCGCTCTGCTCCCCGCCACCGCGGGGGTGATCCCACCAGCCAGCAGCACTGCCTGCACTGCGGCTACTGCTCCCCGCGCACGTGGGGGTGATCCGGTCACGCCCGGCAGCCTCGGGCCGTACGACCCCTGCTCCCCGCGCACGCGGGGGTGATCCCGTCTCGCACCCGGTCGCGCCCGGCGAGCGTCGCTGCTCCCCGCGCACGCGGGGGTGATCCGGACTCCGGCGCGCGCTACTCGGAGCTGACGCCCTGCTCCCCGCGCACGCGGGGGTGATCCGGTGTCGGCGCAGAGTCCGGAGGAAACGCCGGACTGCTCCCCGCGCACGCGGGGGTGATCAAATGACCTGCCGCGCGAGCAGCTTGAGGGCGCGTCGCCGGACAGGTGTAGACCGACGCCCTGACCTTGAAGACCGCGTGCCTCTCGGTGCCGCGACCGATGTCGACGATGCCCGCCAGGCCGGAGTCCTGACCCGCGCCGCAGCCGGTGACCCCGCCCTCGGCCACGCTGCCCACGCCACCCTCACCCACCAGGCACAACCTGACAGATGTCGATCTCAAGACCGTCGATGCCGCACAATGACCCTGCACTTGGCGATCTCTGAGGCACCCGGCCTCAGGTCGTCGGGAGTCCGGGGAGGACGACATGCGGTTCGCTAGACGACTGACGCTTTCGGTCGCGATGGTTCTCAGCCTTCTGGTCCTGTCTGGGCAGCCGGCCCAGGCCGCCTACTACAACACGTACAGCGACATTGCCAGCACACCCGACACAGGATGCTGCACCGGGGTACAGGGCTTCGCCGCCGGAGCCACCTACCTCTACTCGGTCAAGACGCGCACCAACTACGACGACGTCTCCGTCATCTACCGTGTCCACAAGGACACCGGCGCGCGAGTGGTGATGACGAACGGCACCAACAACACGTCGACCAACACCTGGCTCGGGCACGCGAACGACATGACGATCGTCGACATCGACGGGAAGCACCACATGTTCGTGGTCACCATGAAGTCGAGCGGCGCGCAGCTCGTCAGGCTCCGCTACGACGGCACCACCTACTACCACGCCGGGTCGTACCAAATTCGTCTCAACGGGGCTGTGGCGACACCGTCCGGGATCAATCGGGTCTCGGTCAGCAGCAGCGCGATCACGTTCATGTTCAAGAGTGGCAGGACGATCTACAACGGCAGTCTCCCGCTGCGCGCCAGCTCCGGGACCATCGACCTGACGAAAGCGTTCACCTTGCAGGTCGAGGGTGCCCTCGTCAACGGTGCCACCGTGCCCGACCTGGGGACCTTCGTCAACCAGGGGTTCTTCTACGACGCGTCCAAGAAGGTTCTCTACTACCCACTGACCAAGGACAACCGCAGCATCGTGCTTGTCTACCGGAATGTGTCGCCGACTACGACAGGGACCGCGCCTGCGGCCACCGACCTCTCCTTCCGCATCACGTCCTCGGCGTACTCGTCCAAGTTCGAGATCGAAGGCGTGGGAATCAGCGGAGGCAGACTGTACTTCAACACCAACCGGGCGAACTCAAGCGGCGCGTACGACGGGGTCCATGTGTTCAACGGCTACGTCGCGGCCTAGCTGTACTCCACCGTCATGCCACCAGCGAAGGTCCCGAGCACGGACCCCGGCGGGGCGGTCACCTGCGGGTGCCCGTCCCGGTGTCCGCCGCGACCGGGAAGTCCGCGCCCCGGCTGACCGCCTCGTCCGCCCGCAGCTCGGCGAGCATGGCCTCCAGGTTGTCCGCCACCCGGTCGTACCCCGCGCTGCCCAGCACCAAGCGCCTCGGGGCCTGGCCGCGGTCGACCGCCGCGACCACGGCCTCGACGCCACGCACGGGATCGCCGGGCTGCCGGCCGTTCTGTTCGATCATGCTGGCCCGCACGGTCGCCAGCATCGACCGGTACTCCTCGACGCCCTCCTCGACCGGCTCGTCGGCGAAGCCGGCGTAGGCCCGGGTGCGGAAAGCGCCGGGCTCCACCGCGAGCACCCTGATGCCGAACGGCGCGACCTCCTGCCGCAGCACCTCCGTCAGCCCCTCGACGGCGAACTTCGCCGCCGTGTAGAAACCGAATCCGGGTACACCGACCAGGCCGGCAACCGAGGACATGTTGACGATGCAGCCGGCGCGCCGGGCCCGCATCCCGGGCAGCACGGCGCGCGTCACCCGTAGCACCGAGAAGAAGTTCAGTTCGAACATGTTGCGTACGGCGGCCTCGTCCATTCCCTCGACCGAGCCGTACCAGCCGCGTCCGGCGTTGTTGACCAGCACGTCGATGCTCCCGAAGCGCCGTTCGGCCGCCGCCACGGCCAGCCGGATCTGCTCGGCGTCGGTGACGTCCAGGGGCAGGACGAGCGCGTCGTCGCCGTGCCGCGCCGCCCAGTCGCGCAACTCGTCGGGGCGCCGCGCGGTCAGCACCACCCGGTCGCCACGGCCGAGCACGACGTCCGCGTACGCCATACCGAAGCCGCCCGGGGTGCCTCCGGTGATGAACCAGGTCCTCATGACTTCCTTCCCGATTCCCTTCCTGAAACGGTTCGCCGGTCCTGGGGAGCGGAGGGCGTCAGGGTGCGATCTCCAGCTGGCTGATCCGGTCGCCGGAGAGCGTGAACCGCCAGATCAGGTCGGCCGTACCGCCTGGGAAGTTCCCCTCGATGCGGCCGCTGACCAGGAAGGCGTCCGCCCCGGCCGGCTCCACCCGGCGCAGCTCGGTCGTGTACTCGTACCGCGACGCCGGCCCCTCCTGCCAGGCCCGGATCTCCGACCGGCCGCGCCGGGTCTCGTTCTCGTCGACTACCACCGCGTCCTCGGTGAACAGGCCGACGACGCGCTCGACGTCGCGACTCGCACTCGCGTCGAAGTAGTCCCGGATGACGCTGGGAACTGCCGCGTCCATGTCTCTCCCCCTCTGCCGCTATACACGCTACACAGCATAGTGTAGCGCTACATGAGTTACCATAGCGCTATGCCTCGTCGTGCGCTGAGCGGTAATGCCCGGGACCGTCTCCTCCTGGCCGCCGCCGAGCTGATGGACAGCTCCGGCGACCGTGACGTGTCGACCCGGGCGGTCTGCGAGCGCGCCGGGGTGCAGGCGCCGACGCTCTACCACCACTTCGGCAGCAAGCAGGGCCTGATCGACGCGGTGATCAACCACGGCTTCAGCCAGTACGTCCACTCGCCGCGGCCCTCCGGCGACACCCGGGACGCGCTGGACGACATCCGCCGGGGCTGGGACGAGCACGTCCGGTTCGGACTGGAACATCCGACCTTCTACGCCCTGCTCTACGGGCGGGTCGAGCCCGGCCGACCCTGCGCCATCACCGCGCCCGCCCACGCCATGCTGCGGGACCTGCTGGGCGCCGCCGCGCGCCAGGGGCTGCTACGGGTACCGGTCGACGACGCGGCCGAGCAGATCCTCGCAGCCAACGTCGGCGTCACCCTCAGCCTGATCACGCAGCCCGAGGAGGCGCGCGACCCGGGCCTCTCGAATCGGGTGCGGGAGGCCGCACTCGCCGGCGTCCTCGACACCACCGCGCGCGGTGAGTCCCCGGCGGCGACCCGCGCCAGCACCGCGCTGGCGCTGCGGACCCTGCTGGAGCAGGATTCGACCGGGCTCACCGCCGGGGAGCACGCGCTCCTCGGCGAGCTGCTGGACCGCCTCGGGCGCTCCTGAACCGTGCCGGTCCGGCCCGGGGAGGCTGTCATCTTCAGAGGCCTACGAAGGGGATATGGCTTGCCCAGGCGCCGGACGGCGAGTTTGACTGCTCGCCATGCCTACCCCCTCACCGGTCTTCGTCGCGGGTACGGGTCGTTCGGGAACGTCACGGATCGCCAACATCATCGGCGAGCATCCGCTGATCCATCGGATTCCCATGGAGACCAGGTTTCTCGTCGACCCGGGTGGCCTGCGGGACCTGACCGACGCGCTCACCGATCGATACGACCCCACCGTCGGTGAGGACGCCCTGCACCGGCTGGGCGACGTTCTCACCGTAAGGGTGCCCGGCCGGCGAGACGATCGTGGCAAGACCGTTCCCGAGCTGGTCGGCGAGGAGCGCTACCGGGACGCGGTGCACCAGCTCTGGCCGCAGCTGATCGCGTACACGTACGACGAGCCTGCGCCCGCGGAGGGCTTCGGGAACGCCGACCGGCCGGCCGGGCCGTTCGAGCCGTCGGCGGGTGGTTCCCCGGCATTTCGGCGACCGGGGCGAACTGCTCGGGATCCTCCGTGGCATGGTCGACACCCTGTTCGGCGGAGCAGCCGCCGACGCGGGCAAGCCGACCTGGTGCGAGAAGACACCGTTCAACCTGCTGTGCATGGACTTCCTCTGGGAACTGGTCCCCGAGGCGACCATCGTGCACATCAAGCGTCACCCGGTCTCAGTGCTCGCGTCCCACCTGGCCCAGCCGTGGGCACCGTCCACCGTCGACGGCGCGCTCGCCTACCTCAAGCCGATCTACCACCGATGGCTGACCTGGAAGAACACGGTCGACCTGACGGGCAGGCGATACATCGAGGTGAAAGCGGAAGATCTCGCAGCCGACTGGCCCGGGCAGCGCCGTGCCCTGTTCGAGCGGCTCGACGTCGACGACTTCGCCACCCCTTCGACGTTCCAGTCGCACCGGCTGACGAACCGCAGCCACCAGTTCGACGGCGAAACCCGCAAGTTCGTCGAAGAAGCACTCGGCACGGTCATCCCGGCCATGGGATACGAGTGACGGCCGCCTTGGAGCACATTCACGCCAGGCCGTGCTCCTGAGCGTCGAGGTCGCGTAGCGTGAAGCGAAGGTGCTCCCACTCCTCATCGAGGATCACGTGGAGACAGTGCAGGACCGGCTCCTCGTGGTCGGGTGACCACGCGGTCGGCCGAGGCTCGGCGAGCAGCTCCGGCGTGACGCCCGCGAGGAAATCCCGGACCATGGCCTGCCGCCCGGCACGCAGATCGAGCACCTCGGCGAGACTCGGCCGCCCGGCGGCAAAAATCGACATGTCGTATCCATCCGTCTCGTACTCGGCGTGCGGCTGCCCGAGCGGATGGAAGGGCTGCGGCAGGCGCAGGATCGCCTTTCCGAGCCATGCGTCGGTGGCGAACACGAGGTGCCGCAGGGTCTGCGCGAACGACCACTCGCCACCGACCGTGACGTCGGCAGCGCCCTCGGGCATGGACTCGACCCGGTCGACCGCAGCCTCCCAGGCCCGTTCGAGCGCCGCCCACGCCGTACGCAGGCCGTCGGGATCCTCGGCGTGCCGCAGCTCGCGCCCGGGAAACCGCCGGTTGAGTTCGACCTCGACGAGCGGCACGACGTCGACCCCGTTGATCAGCAATGGGCCGTCCGCCAGCCACGGCGCATCGATGTCGAGCCCGCGCACGTCGACGCCGCGCATCACCGCGCCGGCCAACGTCGACCTGTTGAACCACGCGCCCCGCAGGTCCCTGTCGACGAACGTGGTGACGTCTTCCTGTGCCACGACGCTTCCCTCCCGTTGACGCTCGCGGCGATGCTAGCGAGCGGGTCCGACACCGGATGCCGCAACGCGGCCAGCCCGAGGTCACGAACGCTCCGGATCTGGTGATCGAGAGAGCCCGCCGGGGTACGACCTGGCGCGTCCTGCCGTACCGGTGGCCACGCAAGTCGACGACAGGAGCGCTCGGCCGAGCGCGAAGGGATCTCGCGCAGTAGGTTGACGGGGTGACTGGACGGTTCCCGATCGAAGACATCACCCCCTCGGTGGCCTGCGGTCGCTACCCGGCCAAGGCGGTCGTCGGCGAGGTGGTGCCGGTGTCCGCCCGCGCGTACCGGGAGGGGCACGACGCGCTGGGCTGCGCGGTGCGCTGGCAGGGCCCCGACGGGCGGGAGCGCCCGGCGGTGCGGATGCGTCCCGGCGAGCCGGGGCAGGACCGCTGGCACGCCACCATCCGCCCGGACGCGGTCGGCCGCTGGACGTTCACCGTCGAGGCGTTCGCCGACCCGTACCTGACCTGGCAGAACGCGGTGACGAAGAAGATCGCCGCCGGGCAGGGGGCCGAGGACCTGGCGAACGACCTGGCCGAGGGAGCCCGGGTGCTCGACGCCGCCGCGACCGCCGTACCACGAAACGAGCGCGACCGGATCCGGGCCGCCGCTGCGGCGCTGCGCGACGAGGAGCTGCCGGTGCCGCGCCGGGTGGCCCCGGCCCTGGAGCTGGCCGAGCTGCTCTGGGAGCATCCGGTCCGCGAGCTGGTCACCCCGGCCGACGAGTACGCCCTCTGGGTGGACCGGCCCCGCGCGCTCTTCTCCGCCTGGTACGAGTTCTTCCCCCGCTCCGAGGGGGCGATCCCGGCGACGGTCGACGCGCCCGCCCAGTCCGGCACCTTCGTGACCGCGATGGAGCGGCTGCCCGGGGTCGCCGCGATGGGCTTCGACGTGCTCTACCTGCCGCCGATCCACCCGATCGGCCGGGTCAACCGCAAGGGTCGGAACAACACCCTGGTCGCCGGCCCGGACGACGTCGGCTCGCCGTGGGCGATCGGCGCGGCCGAGGGCGGCCACGACGCCCTCCACCCCGACCTGGGTACGCCGGAGGACTTCCGCGACTTCATCGCCGCCGCCGCCGACGTGGGCCTGGAGGTGGCGATGGACCTGGCGTTGCAGTGCGCGCCGGACCACCCGTGGGTGACCGAGCACCCGGAGTGGTTCACCACCCGGGCCGACGGCACGATCGCGTACGCGGAGAACCCGCCGAAGAAGTACCAGGACATCTACCCGCTGAACTTCGACAACGACCCGGAGGGCATCCGGGCGGAGATCCTGCGGGTGGTGCTGCACTGGGTCGGCGAGGGCGTGAAGATCTTCCGGGTCGACAACCCGCACACCAAGCCGGTCGACTTCTGGTACTGGCTGATCGCCGAGGTGAAGAAGGCCGACCCGGACGTGCTCTTCCTCGCCGAGGCGTTCACCCGGCCGGCGATGATGCACGGACTCGGCAAGATCGGTTTCACCCAGTCGTACACGTACTTCACCTGGCGGACGACGCCGGCCGAGATGCGGGAGTACTGCGAGGAGCTGGTCGCCTCGGTCGACTGGATGCGGCCGAACTTCTGGCCCAACACCCCGGACATCCTGCACGAGACGTTGCAGCACGGCGGCCCGCCGATGTTCAAGATCCGGGCGGTGCTGGCGAGCCTGCTCTCCCCCTCCTGGGGCATGTACGCCGGCTACGAGCTGTTCGAGCACGAGGCCCGTCCCGGCGCGGAGGAGTACCTCGACAACGAGAAGTTCGAGCTGCGGCCCCGGGACTGGGCCGGCGCGCAGGCGCAGGGCCGGTCGCTCGCGCCGTTCATCGCCACGCTCAACCGGGTCCGTCAGGAGAACCCGGCCCTGCACCAGCTCCGCAACCTGGTCTTCCACGAGATCGACAACCCGACGCTGCTCTGCTGGTCGAAACGCGACCCGGACACCGGGAACACCGTGCTGGTGGTCTGCTCGTTCGACTCGCGGAGCGTGCAGTGGGGCAACACCACCCTGGACATGCCCGCCCTCGGCCTCGACTGGCACGACCGCTTCACCGTGCACGACGAGCTGACCGGGGCCACGTACGAGTGGGGGCAGCGCAACGCCGTCCGGCTCGACCCGTTCCTGCAACCCGCGCACGTGTTCACAGTGCGGCGTCCCGCTCCCGTCGAGCCCACGCCGACCTCCCCCACCGCCCCCACCGAGCTGACCGTCGAGGCGGTTCCGGACGATCTCTCCGGCGGCACCGCACCGGTCGCCCCCGCTGACAAGGATGTGGAATGGACCAGTTGATCGCCGGTGTGGCCCACGATCCGCACGCCGTGCTGGGCGCGCACCCCGCCGACGGGCGCACCACCATCCGGACCCTGCGCCGGGGCGCGGCGGAGGTGACCCTGCTGGCCGACGGGGCACGGCACCCGATGCGCCGGGTGCACGACGTGGGCGTGTTCGAGGCGACCGTCCCGGGCACGGTGCTCGACTACCGGGTCGAGGTGGACGGCATCGCGCACGACGACCCGTACCGCCATGCCCCCACCCTGGGTGAGCTGGACCTGCACCTGATCGGCGAGGGCCGGCACGAGCGGCTCTGGGAGGCGCTCGGCGCGCGGGTCACCGACGCCGGGGTGGCGTTCGCGGTGTGGGCCCCGAACGCCAA
This sequence comes from Micromonospora echinospora, assembly GCF_900091495.1. Taxonomy (NCBI): domain Bacteria; kingdom Bacillati; phylum Actinomycetota; class Actinomycetes; order Micromonosporales; family Micromonosporaceae; genus Micromonospora; species Micromonospora echinospora. The sequence goes on from NZ_LT607413.1 coordinate 108,509, forward strand.
GGGGGTCCGGCTGGTCGGCGAGTTCACCGGCTGGGGCCCGGACGACGGCTGGCCGATGCGCTCGCTCGGGTCGAGCGGCGTGTGGGAGCTGTTCGTCCCCGGGGCAGGCGTCGGGCAGCGGTACAAGTACCGCATCCTCGGTGCCGACGGGCACTGGCGGGACAAGGCCGACCCGATGGCCGCGTACGCCGAGGTGCCGCCGGCCACCGCCTCGGTGGTGCACCGCTCGACGTACGTGTGGACCGACGCGGCCTGGCTGGAGCGCCGGGCGAAGCGGCAGCCGCACCAGGAGCCGATGAGCGTGTACGAGGTGCACCTCGGTTCCTGGCGGCCCGGCCTCGGCTACCGGGAACTGGCCGAGCAGTTGACGGCGTACGTCACCGACCTGGGCTTCACGCACGTGGAGTTCCTGCCGGTGATGGAGCACCCGTTCGGTGGTTCCTGGGGCTACCAGGTCACCGGCTACTACGCCCCGACGTCCCGGTTCGGTGACCCGGACGAGTTCCGCCACCTGGTCGACACCCTGCACAACGCCGGGGTCGGCGTGCTGCTGGACTGGGTGCCGGCCCACTTCCCCAAGGACGAGTGGGCCCTCGCCCGGTTCGACGGCACCCCGCTCTACGAGCACCCCGACCCGCGTCGCGGCGAGCACCCCGACTGGGGCACGTACGTCTTCGACTTCGGCCGCCGCGAGGTGCGCAACTTCCTGGTCGCCAACGCGCTCTACTGGCTCGACGAGTTCCACGTCGACGGGCTGCGGGTCGACGCGGTGGCGTCCATGCTCTACCTGGACTACTCGCGCGGCGAGGGGCAGTGGGAGCCCAACAGGTACGGCGGCCGGGAGAACCTGGAGGCGATCGCCTTCATGCAGGAGGTCAACGCCACCGTCTACAAGCACCACGCCGGGGTGGTGATGATCGCAGAGGAGTCCACCGCCTGGCCCGGCGTGACCCGACCGACCAGCGACAACGGGCTCGGCTACGGGTTCAAGTGGAACATGGGCTGGATGCACGACACCCTGCTCTACACCTCGAAGGACCCGGTCTACCGGCAGCACCACCACCATCAGCTGACCTTCTCGCTCGCGTACGCCTTCAGCGAGAACTACGTGCTGCCGATCAGCCACGACGAGGTGGTGCACGGCAAGGGCTCACTGGTCGGCAAGATGCCCGGCGACACCTGGCAGAAACTGGCCAACGTACGCGCGCTGCTGGCGTACATGTGGGCACACCCCGGCAAGCAGCTCCTCTTCATGGGCTGCGAACTGGGCGACGAACGGGAGTGGAGCGAGGAACGCGGCCTCGACTGGTACCTCCTGCACGACCCCGCGCGGGCCGGCGTGCAACGACTGGTCAAGGACCTGAACACGGTCTACCGGGACACCCCGGCACTCTGGGCGCAGGACACCGAGCCGGCCGGCTTCCGCTGGATCGCCGGAGACGACGTCGCCAACAACACCGCCTCCTTCATCCGGATCGCCCCGGACGGCTCCACCCTGGTCTGCGTGGTCAACTTCTCCGCCCGCCCGCTGCACGACTACCGGATCGGCCTGCCAGCCGGCGGCACCTGGACGGAGATCATCAACACCGACGCCCACCACTACGGCGGGTCCGGTGTCGGCAACCTCGGCACGGTACGAGCGGAGTCCGTCCCCTGGCACGGGTTGCCCGCGTCTGCCGCCCTCCAGGTCCCCCCACTCGGCGCGATCTGGCTCCGCCCGACCGGCTGATGAGTCGAAGCGTCAGCAATACACCCGCGTGAACGATGACGGTGCGAGACCCGGAAGGGCTTCGCACCGTCATCGTCTGGCCCCTGGCCGGCTATTCCGCCGGCAGAATGTGCACGATGATCACCTGGGTGTCCTTGCTGCCGTCGAAGCGCAGGTCGTAGTTCACCTCAAGTCCTGTGCTGGTGCCGCTGGTGATGGAGAAGTCGCTCCGCATTCTCGGATCGGCGCTCGCCGAACTGATCCAGCCCTCGGCGGGGTCGCTGTCGATTCCGTACTTCTGCACTCCGTCGCGGATCAGCGCGAAGAACTCGTCGGCCGATGACGCAGTCAGGAAGTAGGTCACCTGGCTGAAGTCGGGACGGGCGTCGGTGGTGTTGAAGCGGATGCGGTCTGTGCGGGCTTCGATCGTTCCCTTGGGCGCGGCGATGCTCAGGGCGATCTTGCCTTCGCGTCGGGTGTTGATCTCCGGGCCGTAGCTGCTGTCGGTCAGCCCGACCGCCGCCTTCGTCAGCTTGCCGCTGCGCAGGTCCAGCCGGGCCCGGAGCTCGCTGCGGATCCTCTCGACGCCTGCGGCATCCAGCGCGGAGAACTCCGACGAGCTCACCGTACGTGATGGAAGGGCTGGTTCAGCGGGCCGTGAGAACTGGCAGGCCGCCAGGGCGATGCACGCCGCGGCGGCGAGCGCCACCGAGGCAGGACGGCGGGTGCGCGGACGGCTCCCCCGCCGTTGGGTGAACGTGCCGGGCTTGCCGCGGCCCCGGACCCTGTGCGTCGGCGAAACGACGGCTCCGATGAGACTCCCGAACATGATCTCCCCCGAGTGAGTGTGCGCATCTCCCGCAGTACAAGAAGCTACAAAGCGTGATCCAGGATGAACCCGTGATCATCATCAACGGCTTCTGACAGGTCGGACCGGACCCTGGTCTACGGCTAAGACCTGGACGAGTGTCTCCCGTGCTCTCGGGCACGGCAAACGCCAGGGGCGGCGGCAGCGGGCGGTGACAGGACCCGGTCTACCGGCAGCACCACCACCATCAGCTCACCTTCTCCCTGGCATACGCCTTCAGCGAGAACTACGTACTGCCGATCAGCCACGACGAGGTGGTACACGGCAAGGGCTCACTGGTCGGCAAGATGCCCGGCGACACCCCGGGCCGGTCGCGGAACGCCGCGGCAGGCCCTCGGGACTTGCTCCTCGCTGTCCCGCACACCGTGGTGGGAAACGGCCCCACTGAGGGCCGTTTCCCACCACGATCAGCGCGGTAGCAGGGGCGGGACGGGGTGGAGGCAACGAAGGCGGCGCACGGCTGCCGCAGGATCAATGGGGTCGGACGACGGAAATCCCATGTTCGGCTCAGACGCACCGCGCCAGCTTCCACAGCTGTCAAGCTTCCGACATACCGCATTTTGCTGAGGCTCGCAAAACAATCTGGCCAATGCCTCCAATTTATACTCATAAAATGATCTATTCGGATCTCACTAGCCAGGACGTGCCCGCTGCGGAGCGTTTCGACTGGTGGCGCGAATGGACCCGACAGTCGGTGATACCCACGGCGATCGCCCGCGACAGCGACAGCGATTTCCACGCGCGATGCCGGATGGTCAGCCTCGGTGCGGTCGAGGTGATGCGCCACGAGTTCCAATCAATCAAGTACCACCGCAACCGGCGGCTGATCCGGCAGTCCGACCCAGAGAAGATCCACCTGTCACTCAGCCTGAGCGGTCGTCTGGGCTTGGCCACCGGTGGCCGGGAAAGCCTCATCAGGGGTCACGAATTCGTTCTCTACGACAGTTCCCGGCCACTCGGCGGCTGGGTGTCGGGAGATGACGGCGACATAGCCGCCCACATCCTGATCAACATTCCACGGACGCGGCTGCCACTGCCCGCCAGGCTGATCGACCAACTCGTCATCACGCCTATGCCGGCCCACCACGGAGTAGGGGCCCTGCTCGCCACCTACCTCACCACGCTGATCCGGCACGCCGACCGGTACCGGCCCGCCGACGCCCTCCGGCTGTCCACCGTCACCGCCGACCTGGTCACCACCCTCTGCGCCCACCACACCGACACCGAGTCCGCCGTGCCGGTCGACAGTCGGCACCGGGTGCTCCAGGCCCGGATCCACGACTTCGTCCGACGCCGGCTCGGTGACCCCGAACTGACCCCCGGCATGATCGCCGCCGCGCACCACATTTCCCTGCGCCATCTGCACAAGCTCTTCCACGACCAGGGCATGACGGTCGCCGGCCGGATCCGTGAACTTCGGCTCGAACACTGCCGCAGCGACCTCGCTGACCCGTTCCTGCGCGACCGCCCCGTCCACGCGATCGCCCGCCGCTGGGGCTTCACCAACACTGCCCACTTCGCCCGGCTCTTCCGCGCCACCTACGGCACGCCGCCGGGCGAATACCGGCACACCGCGCTACCGCCCACGACGGCCGGCTGAGGGCGGACACGGGAGCTGCGGCCGACCCACGAGGAGATCGACCGCAGCTTCGGCGCGCAGGGCATTCAGCTACACGCGCTGAAGGTCGCGTCGTTGTACCAGAGCGTCTTGAGCTCGTTGCCGATGTACATCCCCCACCGGCCGTTGTCGACCCGGGTGAAGGTCACGTACCGGCTGCCGTACGCGCCGTCGTAGGTGATCCGGTTGCCCGAACCAGCACTCCCGGAGAGGCTCAGGCTGGCGACGAAGAGGGTGTTCTCGCCGACGATGCCGTCGCCTGCGAGGTTGTTGCCCTTCTGCCAGGCCACCGTGGCGCTGTGCGTACCCGGCCCGAACCGGCAGTCGATGTCCGCCGTCGACGACAGCCTCCCGTCAGCCCAGAGGATGGCCTGCCACATCGCCGCCACGTTGCTGTGGGCGTACGCCGACTGGGAGATTGGCCCCTCGTCATCCCAGTCGTCCCTCCAGTCTCCCGTGCCGTGGACGACACCGCCGCTCGCGCTGGCGTGGGCGGGCATGGGCGACAGGCCGAGACTGCCGAGGACGAGAAGTGCCGCCAGTGCGGCGCTCTTCATACGCAGTGACATCCCTGATCCCTTCTCCGTGACGGTAGGCAACCGGCCAGCGGGGTCGCGGCTCGGTGATGACCAGGTTGCCGGCCGACGGTCAGGGAGTCATTGACGGTCAGCGCATTGCCGATGACGATGCGTGCACGGTCGCGGTCAGACGCGGGTGATCCGTACCGCGTCGGCGACGACGTAGCCGGTGGTGGCGGTCCAGCGGCTCACCCCGACCACCTGCCGGGTGCCCGCCGCCAGCTGATAGTTGCCCAACGTCCGCCACTGGCCGCCGCCGCTGCGCTGATCGACGGTGACCGTGACGTTGCCGGTGCTGGTGGCCACCAGGTGCGGGGTGGCGCTGTTGTAGCCGGGGTCGGCCGGGTACCAGACCTCCACCCGGTAGGTGCCGGACGCCGGGATCGTCGCGCTGAACCAGGCCACGTCGCTGACCGACTGCGGGTTGGCGAACCGGTAGTTCGTACCGTGCCGGGTGGTCAGGAACGTCGAGGTGCCCCAGTTGGCGCTGGCGGTGAAGCCGCCCGAGGTGGCGTTGTCCACGATCACGCTGAACGTGCCGGAGCCGTCGCCGGGCACCGTCCGGGCCGCGCTCGGCGCGCTCTCGTGGTGCAGCCGGTGCAGCGCGGTGGCCAGGTACCGGTAGGTGCTGCCGGCCGCCGCCGTGGTGTCGAGCCAGGTGCCGGTGGCCCCGGAGGCGCGGACGGTCGCGATCAGGTGCCGGCTGTCGGTCAGCGCGCAGGCGTCCACCGGGCCGTCGCCGGGGAGGCGGTACACCGCGTACCCGGTGGTGGTGCCGGTGGTCGGACGCTGCCAGGTCAGGGTGACCCCGCCGCTGGACCGCGTCGCGGAGCTCAGGGTCGGCGCGCCGGGCGCGGACCCACCCCGGACCAGCGGTACGGGCAGCAGCGCCGGCCGGCTGTAGTGGTCGGCGACCACCCGGGCCATCGCGCCGATCCGGTTGGCGCGGACGTCCTTGGCGCTGAAGTGGATGTCCCCGACCACCTGCGGGTGGCTGCGGTTGAGGGTGAAGTGGCTGGTCAGCTCGCCGGCGTTCTGCCAGGCCGGGTCCTGGCCGGACGCGCCGGAGCGGTAGGTGGCCTGCCCGACGACGAGTTGCACGTTCGTTCCGGTGGTCACCTGCGACCACCAGCGGACGAGTTCGGCGTAGTCGGCGGCGGGGTGCCCGATGTGCCAGTAGATCTGCGGGGCGATGTAGTCGACCCAGTTCTGCTTGACCCACCGGCGGGTGTCGGCGTAGATCGCGTCGTAGGACTGGAGTCCGCTGGTGCGGGAGCCGAGTGGGTCGGTGCTGGCGTTGCGCCAGATGCCGAACGGGCTGATCCCGAAGCTGACCCAGGACTTCGCCGCGTGGATCTTCTGGCCCATCTCCTGGACCAGCAGGTTGACGTTGTTGCGCCGCCAGTCGTTGATGTTGCTGAACCCGGCGCCGTACTGGGCGAAGGTGTCCTGGTCGGGGAAGCTCACCCCGCTGACCGGGTACGGGTAGAAGTAGTCGTCCCAGTGCACGCCGTCGATGTCGTAGCGGCTGACCGCGTCCATCATGGCGTCCTGCACGAAGGCCCGTACCGCCGGGATGCCCGGGTTGTAGTAGAGCTGGCCCCCGTAGGTCTCCACCCAGCTCGGGTTGCGCCGGGCCGGGTGGGTGCTCACCAGCCGGCTGAGGTCGGCGTGGTTGGCGACCCGGTACGGGTTGAACCAGGCGTGGAACTCCAGGTTGCGGGCGTGCGCCTCGGCGACCATGAACGCGAGGGGGTCGTAGCCCGGGTCCCGGCCCTGGGTGCCGGTGAGCCAGTGCGACCACGGCTCGTACGACGAGGGCCAGAACGCGTCGGCGGTGGGCCGGATCTGCACGACGACCGCGTTCATCCGGTTGCGGACGGCCAGGTCGAGCCAGGACCGGTACTCGGCCTTCTGGTCGGCGACGGTGAGCCCGGTGCGGCTGGGCCAGTCCACGTTGGCGACGCTGGCGATCCACATGCCCCGGAACTGCCGCTTCGGGGTGGCCGGGTCGACGGGACAGTCCGCCTGCGCGGCCACTGGGACGACGGGGGTCGGCGTGGACGTCGGCTGGGGCGTCTGCGCGAGCAGACCCGCGCCGACGAGCAGCGCCGCCACCAGCGCGGTACGGACGAGGGTCGGGATGCGCACAGCCACCATGAAGAAGATATTCATCTATGCGAGTCGGTTGCGCAAGTATCCTTCAGCGAACCTCGCCCGACGGCCCGTCTCGGCTCAGACCAGGCCGGTCTGGCGGAGCAGCTTCCACAGCCCCGCGCCGTCCGGCGCGGAGAGCCACTTCTGCCCCACCGGCCCGGACGACGACTCGTGCCCGGCCAGCGGCGCCGGGAGCGTACCCGCGAGCACCGACTGGGTCGGCGAGAGGCGGCGGATCGCCACGCCCGCCACGTTGGCCGGGTGGCCGGCGGCGAACTCCCGGTAGATCTCCTGGTCGTGCTGGCCGTCATCGCCGACCAGCAGCCACCGCACGTCGGGGAACTCGCTCGCCAGCCGGGCCAGGGTGGCCCGCTTGTGCTCCATGCCGCTGCGGAACCACCGGTCGTGGGTGGGCCCCCAGTCGGTCAGCAGCAGCGGCCCGGCCGGGTAGAGGTGCCGGGAGAGGAACCGGGTCAGTGTCGGCGCGACGTTCCACGCGCCGGTGGAGAGGTAGAAGACCGGCGCGCCGGGGTGCGCGGTGACCAGGCGTTCGTAGAGCACCGCCATGCCGGGCACGGCGGTGCGGGCGTGCTCGTCGAGGACGAAGGTGTTCCACGCGGCGAGCAGCGGTCGGGGCAGCGCGGTGACCATCACCGTGTCGTCGATGTCGGAGATGATGCCGAACCGGACCTGCGGGTCGAGGATGCGCACCGGCGCCTCCACCGGCTCGGCGTCCGGCATGCTCAGCCGTACCGACCCCCACCCCGGGGGCAGGTCGGCCTCGACCACCGTGTTGATGAAGCCGCTGCGGTCGGCACACGCCTCGTGGCGGACTCCCCCGGCCTCGATCGTGACGGTCACCCGCTTCGCCGGCAGGGTGGCGAAGCTGCGCCAGCCGCGCACCTTCTCCAGCCGCCCCCGCTTGCGGTTGTCCGCCCGGCCGAGCAGCACCCGGCACATCACCCGCACCCAGCCCGGGGCGCCGTACCCGGTGTAGGCGATGATGTTGGTCTGCCAGCCGGTGCGGCGCAGCCGGCGTTCCACCAACCGGTGCACGGCGTCTTCGATCCGGGCGGCGCGGTGCAGGGCGGGTACGGCGAGCTGGCCGGCGGGTGGCGTGGACACGCTGCCACCCTGCCACACCCGCCGGGACACGGCCACGCGAGCGATCAACAACTCTGCCACCTGCGCCGATCCGCCTCCCCCGCCCCGGCGGGCGTGAAACACTTTCCGTCGCAGGGCGGCGACGGGGGCGTTCGGCGATGGCGCGAGGCGTACGACGGTGGGTTCCGGCGCTGGACCGGCCGGCGCTGGTCGCCCTGCTGCTCGGCGCCGCCGGGGTGGTCTACCGACTGGTGCTGATTCTGCACACCGTCCCCGCCGGCAACAGCGACGAGGCGACCTTCGGTCTGGTCGCGTTGCACGTCGCACAGGGCCGCGCGCACCCGGTCTTCCTCTACGGGCAGCGGTACATGGGGGTGCTGGAGTCGTACCTGGCCGCGCCGCTGGTCGCCGTGGCCGGGCCGTCCTGGACGGCGCTGCGGCTGCCCCTGCTGGCGCTCTACGCCCTGTTCGTCTGGCTGATGTACCGGTTGACCCGGCGGGTCTTCTCGCCCTGGTTCGCGGTGCTGGTGGTCGGTCTGCTGGCGCTCGGCACGGAACGGGTGGTCCGGGACCAGATGACCGCGGTGGGTGGGCGGCCCGAGGTGAAGGTGGCGGTGGCGGCCATGCTGCTGCTCGTGGTCGGGCTCGCCGAGCGCACGGTCCGGCACCGCCGGCTCGCCGTGGGCCTGTTCGGGCTGCTGGCCGGGGTGGCCACCTGGTCGGACTGGCTGATCGTGCCGTACCTGGCGGTGGCCGGCCTGGCCCTGGTGTACGCGCTGCGCCGGGAGCTGTTCGGGTGGGCGGCGGTGCTGCTGGCGGCCGGTTTCGCCGTCGGGGTGTTCCCGATGCTCTGGGACAACCTCACCGCCCCGCCGGGGCAGGACTCGCTCTCGGTGTTCCGCCAGGTCGACGCGACCGGCGGTCCCCCCGGCCCGCTGGTCGGCCGGGTCGTCGGCGGGTTCACCGAGGGGGTGCCGCTGGCCAGCGGGCTCTGCCCGGCCGGGGGCTGCGCCCGCTGGCAGGAGTGGTTCGGCCTGCTCTACCCGGTGCTGCTCGCGCTCGCCGCCGGGCTCGCGCTGGCCGCGCTGCGCCGCCGGGCCACCCATCCGGTCCGGCCGGTCGTGCGGCTCGCCCTGGTCGCCGGGGCGGCGTTGACCCTCGTCGGGTACGTGCGCAGCCCGCTGGCCGCCGCCGACCCACTGGCCAGCGCCCGGTACCTGTCGGTGCTCCAACTGTCGCTGCCGGCGGTGCTCTGGCCGCTGTGGGTGGCGGCGGTGGGCTGCTGGCGGGGCACCACGGGGGCGGTCGGACGGCTCGCCGGGGCCACCGCCACCGCCGTACTGGCCGCGCTGGCCGCCACCGCACTGGTGGCGACCGGCCTGTTCGCGGTCGGCACCGCCGACATCCGCGCCGAGGAACGGCAGGCCCGCCGGATCGCCGAGGTGCTGCGCGGCAGCGGTCCCCACCACGTGTACGGCGACTACTGGACCTGCCACCGGCTGACCTTCACCACCGCCGAGGAGGTGCTCTGCGGGGTGCTCGACGACCGGCTGCACCCGGGGCAGAACCGCTATCCGGCGTACTGGCGGGCGGTGGCGCGCGCCGAGCGGCCCGGGTACGTGCTGCGGGCCGGCTCGGCGGCCGAGCGGCGGCTGACCGAACTGCTCGCCGCAGACGGCATCCCGGCCACGGTCACCGAGGTCGGCGACTACCGGGTGTACCACCCGGCCACCGCGGTGCGTCCCTGGCGGTGAGCGCCCGGGTGACCGTCGCGTCGGTGCGCCGCGTTGTCCGCTGCCACGCACAGGCGCCCCGGTGCGCCGCTGTCCGTCGCCGCCGGTGGGCGCCCGGATAGGCTCGCCCGGCCAGCGTCCCACCGGCCCGCAAGGGGTGCCTTCCGATGCTCATCCTGTTGCCGCCCTCCGAGCGCAAGGCCGACGTCCGCGCCGGGCGGCGGCTCGACCTGACCCGCCTCAGCCTGCCCGAGCTGAACCCGGCCCGGGAACGGGTGCTGGACGCGCTGGTCGCCGTCGCCACCACGCCGGACACCGACGTCGCGCGGGAGGTGGTGCTCACCAGCGCCCAGCGGGAGGACATCGCCCGGAACGCGCGGCTGCGCCGGGCCGCCACCGCCCCGGCGGCGGCGCTCTACACCGGGGTGCTCTACGAGGCGCTGGACCTGGCCACGCTCCCCGCGCCGGCCCTGCGGGCGGCCCGCCGGCAGGTGCTGGTCGCCTCCGGGCTCTGGGGCGCGGTACGCCTCACCGACCGCATCCCGCCGTACCGGTGCCCGATGCCGCTGACCCTGCCCGGCCCGGGGGCGCTGGGCGCGTACTGGAAGCGGGCGCTGGCACCGGTGATGGAGTCGACGGCGGCCGACGGCCCGATCCTCGACCTGCGCTCCGCCGCGTACGCCGCGACCTGGACGCCCCGGGGCGACCTGGCCCGACGGACGGTGACCGTGCGGGTGCTGCACGAGCGGGAGGTCGACGGGGTGGTGACCCGTTCCGTGGTGAGCCACTTCAACAAGGCGACCAAGGGCCGGCTGGTCCGTGACCTGCTCACCGCCGGGATCCGCCCGCGCGACACGGACGAGTTGCTGACCGCGCTGCGCGACCTGAAGTACACGGTGCTGGAGGAGGAGCCGGACGCGCCTGGCCGGACGCGCCGCGTCGACGTGGTGGTCACCCGGCTCTGACCGGCGGTGTCCCGGGAGCCGGCCCGGTCCTCGACGGGTCCGTCCGGACGCACGGCAACGCAAATTTTGCTCAAGGCTTGCGCCGATCGGTACCGCGCGGGCCCCGCACCGTCCACGGTAGGGATACCCCGACGAGTGGAGGAGCGGTCCCCGATGGAAACCACCCTGCTCGACCGGCCCCGGACCACGGCGCACCCGCCGCCGCTGGACTGGCCGACCGTGGCCGACGCCTTCGAGGTTGCCTGCCTGCTGCGCTGCATGCCCCTGCCGGCGGGCCCCCGGGGCCGGCATCCCGGTGAGCCGTACCGGAGCACCGTCGAGTTCAACCGTGAGGACGCCGCGCTGCGCATGCGGCAGTTGCTCGGCCGGCTCGGCGTCCCGGTCGAACACGAGATCACCGTCGGCGGGTTGCGCCGCCGCTTCGAGCTGCACCGGCTGCGGGTGCCCGCGTCGGGCCAGGCCGCGTACACGACGTTGCTCGACAGCGGGTGGCGGCAGGGCCGGCGGGAACTGCTCGGCGGGCCGGTGCCCGGCGCGTCGGCGGCCCGGCGGGTGTGGCGGTCCCGGCTGGCCACCGCCGCCTGGCGGTCCGCCCTGCTGGCCGGTGGCCGGCACGTCCGCCGGCACATCCTCGGGGTGCGTCTCACCGACCGGGAGCTGGCCGCCGTCCTGGTCCGGGGCGCCGCCCTGCTGGAGGTTCCGGCCACGCTCCGCCCCGGAGCCGGCTGCTTCGTGGTGAGCGTCGCCGACGGGGCGGACCGCAACCGGATCCTGGAGAGCGCCAGCCTGCACCCCACCCAGGCCGGGGACGCGTCCTAGCGGCCCCGGCGCTGGCCCCGCCGGCCGCCGTCGAGGTGGCGCCCGGCGACCGGGAGCCGCCCTGACGGCAGTGCCGAACGCGGCGGTGGGTTGCCAACCGGGGGTGTCCCGGCGCAGAGTGCTGCCTGTGAACGGCGTGCCCTCCACCTCCGGTCGGCGGCCGGCCGTCGCCCTCGCGCTACTGGCCGTGCTGGTCGGTGCGGCCATGCCGGCGTTGGCCGCCTGCCGCGACGAGACCGTCGAGCCGATCCGCATCCGGATCGCCACCGGCAGCCCCACCGCCGTCTACCACGCCTTCGGCGAGTCGCTGGCGACAATCCTGAACCGGGAACTGCCCGGGGTGCAGGCCAGCGTGGTGGTGACCGCCGCGTCGGCGGAGAACGTCCACCTGGTCGCGACCGGCTCGGCGGAGCTCGGTTTCACCCAGGCCGACGTCCTCTCCGGGGCCCCGAACGCCCACCCCGGCGTGGTGGCGGTGGCCCGGGTCTACGACGACCTGCTGCACCTGGTCACCACCGCCGGGTCGCCGGTCCGGACCCTGGCGGACCTGCGCGGCCGGCGGGTGTCGGTGGGTGCCCCCGGCTCCGGCACCGGGATCACCGCCGGCCGGCTGCTCGACGTGGCGGGGCTGGACGGCGGCGTGGTGCGGCGGGAACGGCTCGGCCTGGACGACTCGGTGTCCGCCCTGCGGGAGGGACGGCTCGACGCGTTCTTCTTCTCCGGCGGCCTGCCGGTACGGGCGATCGAGCAGCTCGCCGGCGCCACCGGCATCCGTCTGGTCGACCTGGGCGAGTGGACCGAGCCGCTGCGCCGCAGCCACCGGGAGGTCTACGTCTCCCGGGACATCCCCAGCTCGGCGTACGGCGCGGACCCGGTGACCACGGTGGCGAACCCGAACTACCTGGTGGTCGGGGCGGACGTGCCGGAGGCGCTGGTACGGGAGGTGACCCGGCTGCTGATGGAACGCCGGGAGGAACTGGCCGCCGCGCATCCGGCCGCCGGCCGGATGAGTGCCCGTTCGGCCATCGCCACCGTCCCGTTGCCCCTGCATCCGGGCGCCGCCGCCTGGTACCGCGAGAACAAGCCCTGACCGAGCCTCCAGCCGGGCCCGAAGGGCAGGCTCAGGTAGCCGCAGGTTTCCGGGGGCCCGGTCGGCCCTCGACGTCCGGCAGGCCGTCCCCGGTCGGCGCCCCCTCCCCCGCCGGCTGGCCGTCGCCCGTCGGGTGGCCGTCGCCGGTCGGGTGGCCGTCGCCGGTCGGCGCGGCCGGGAACCACAGTTCCGCGACCAGGCCCCGGGGCTCGCCCCGGCGCATGGTGAGATGCCCACCGGAGGCGTCCACCAGCACGGCCACGATGGTCAGTCCGAGCCCGGCCCCCTCGACGTTCTGGGCGTCCGGGGCCCGCCAGAACCGTTCGGTCGCCTGTTCGAGCTGGCTGTCGGTCATGCCCGGACCGGTGTCGCGGACCACCACGGTCACCCCGTCCCCGTCCGGCTCGACGTCCACCGTCACCGCGCCGCCGGGACCGCTGAACTTCACCGCGTTGTCGATCAACGCGTCCAGGGCCTGGTCGATGGCGGTCGGCACGGTGAGGGCGTACCGGGGGGCGGAGGCGGCGGTCAGACGCAGCGTGACCGCCCGGCGGCGGGCCAGCGGCTCCCACGCGGTCACCCGGGAGGCGGCCACCGCCACCGCGTCGACGGTGACCAGCCGGTTCTCCTCCCGCTCCGCGCGGGCCAGGGTGAGCAACGCGTCGAGCACCTGGGCCAGCCGGTCGGTCTCCTCCAGGGCGAGCCGGTGCTCGGCCCGCCCCTCCGCGTCGGTCAGGCTCGGCCCCAGCTCCTCCACCCGCAGCCGCAGCGCGGTGAGCGGGTTGCGGAGCTGGTGACTGGCGTGCGCGACGAAGGCCCGCTGGCGGTCCATCACGTCGGAGACCACGTCGGCCATGTGGTTGAAGCCGGCGGCGAGACGACGCAGCTCCGGCGGGCCGAGCCGGTGCTGCACCCGGGCGGTGCGGTCCCCCTCGGCGATCTCGTGGGTCACCGCATCCAACTCGATCACCGGGCGCAGCACCCAACCGGCCAGCCCGAACGCGGTCAGCACGCAGGCCAGCACGGCGAGCAGCCCGATCACCGCGAGCGCGAGCCACCAGGTGGTGACCGCGCGGCGGACCGCGTCGACCGGGCTGGTGGTGACCACCGAACCCAGCACCTCGCCGCCGTCGTTGATCGGCACCGCCACCACGATCGGCCCGTCCACCCAGGGCCAGACCGACTCGGTGCCGGTGAACTGCTGACCGGAGAGCGCGACCCGCAACGCCAGCTCGGTGTCCGGCGACGACCGGTAGCCGGCGGAGACCGCCACCGTCCGCTGTTCCCGGTCGACCACGGCCGCGCTGATGCCGTACAGCTTCTCGTAGCTGGCGAGTTCGCCGTCGAGCTGCCCGGTGCCGCCGCCCCGCAGGGCCGGGCCGGCGAGCGAGGCGAACCGGGTGGCGTCGGCGAGCCGGTCCGCGCGGACCCGGTCGGTCTCCCGGTTGGCCAGGGTCACCGCCAGCGGGGTCTCCAGCGCCACCAGCACCAACGCCATCAGCAGCAGGTAACTGATGACCAGCCGACGGCGCACCGGGCCCTCACTCGCCCCGGAGCCGGTAGCCGACCCCGCGCACGGTCTCCACCAGGCGCGAGTCGCCCAACTTGCTCCGCAACGACCCGACGTGCACCTCGACGGTGTGCCGGTCGGCCCAGGTGGTGCCCCAGACGTCGAGCAGGATCCGCTCGCGTGGCACCACCGTGCCGGGCTGGCGGGCCAGCGAGACGAGGATGTCGAACTCCTTGCGGGTCAGGGTGACCGGCCGGTCGTCGACGGTGACCGTACGGGCGGCCACGTCGATCCGGAGCCCACCGGCGGTGATCCGGTCCGGTTCCGGGGCGGCCCGGGCGGCCCGGCGCAGCACCGCCTCGATGCGCGCCTGCAACTCGACCATGGAGAAGGGCTTCACCACGTAGTCGTCCGCGCCGAGGCGGAGCCCGAGCACCCGGTCCCGCTCCTCGCCCCGGGCGGTGACCGCGATGATGCCGATCTGCGCGCTGCGCCGCCGCAGTTCCCGGCACAGTTCGGTGCCGTCCCCGTCCGGCAGGGTCAGGTCGAGCAGCACCAGGTCGCACGGCGCGGCGGCCAGGGCCGCCGCCACGGTCGCGGCGTGCTCGACCTGGTAGCCCCGCCGGCCCAACGCCGACGACAGGGCCGCCGCCACCCGGCGGTCGTCCTCCACCAGCAGGACCCGCACCCGCACCCCCTCCACCGTTGAGCCCCCGGTCAGCGAATGGTGCCAGACCGGCTGGCCCGGCGACACCCCGGTCGCCACGGCACCGGGCAGGTGGTCGGCGACCGGGGCGCGCACCGGCGGTGGTGGGACGGCCGGTGGGGCGGCCAGCCGCCCGCGTACCGCAGGGACACTCCGCAGGGGCGGCCGTCCGGGTAAGCGTCCGGAGTGGGCGGGGCCGCCGGTTATGCTTCCGGCTGCCGTGGTGCTCCCTGGCGTCCCGCCGGGACCGCGGTGACCGAGCACGCGCGACGACGCCGGGCGGGGTCCGTCCCGCCGGCCGCCGGACGTGCGTCACACCGGCGCGCCCCGCGCCCTGCGAACACTGTGAGTGGAGCTCATGAGCCAAGGAACCGACCAGGTCTTCGTGCACCCGTCCGCCGACGTCGAGGAGGGCGCCCGGATCGGGGACGGCACGAAGGTCTGGCACCTGGCCCACGTCCGGTCCACCGCCCGGATCGGCGGCGGCTGCGTGATCGGCCGCAACGTCTACGTCGACAGCAACGTGGTGATCGGGGACCTCTGTAAGGTCCAGAACAACGTCTCGGTGTACCAGGGGGTGACCCTGGAGGACGAGGTCTTCGTCGGCCCGTGCGCCGTGTTCACCAACGACTTCCGGCCCCGGGCGCAGAACCCGGACTGGCAGATCACCCCGACCGTGGTGCGCCGGGGCGCCTCCATCGGCGCGAACGCCACCCTGATCTGCGGGATCGAGGTCGGCGAGTACGCGATGATCGCCGCCGGCTCGGTGGTGACCCGGGACGTCGCCCCGTACCAGCTCGTCGCCGGCAACCCGGCCCGGCCGAAGGGCTGGGTGAACGAGAAGGGCGAGGTCGTCTCCCGCGACCCGGCCACCCCGCCCGCCCGCGGCTGAGGTGGTAGCAGGGGCCCCTGTTACCGCGGACGGACCCCGACCGGATCGGTCGGGGTCCGTGTCGACCTCGGGTGTGGCGCGGTGGGCCGGTGCGGCTCAGCCGCCGATGACGACGCGCCGGACGTCGGCCCAGCGGGCCGGGTCGGTCACCCGCCGGCCGTCGACCAGCACCCGTACGTCGGGCAGGTCACTGGCGGCCAGCGAACGGTACTCGGCGTGGTCGGCCTGCACGACGGCGGCGGTGACCCGCTCCCCGGAGTACGGGGGCAGGCCGTGCGCGGTCAGCTCCTCAGCGGTGTACATCGGGTCCGAGACGTACGGCCGGGCGCCCCGGGCGCGCAGCGCCTCCACCGTCGGGAAGACCCCGGAGAAGGCGGTCTCCTTGACCCCGCCCCGGTAGGCGGCGCCGAGCACCAGCACCTCTGCGCCGGTGAGGTCGCCGTACGCGGCGGCGAGCAGGTCGACGGCGTAGTCCGGCATCGCCGCGTTCGCCTCACGGGCGGACCGGACCACGGTGGCGGCCGGGTCGTTCCACAGGTACATCCGCGGGTAGATCGGGATGCAGTGCCCGCCGACCGCGATGCCCGGGGAGTGGATGTGGCTGTACGGCTGGGTGTTGCAGGCCTCGATGACCTTGGTGACGTCCACGCCGACGGTGTCGGCGAACCGGGCGAACTGGTTCGCCAGGCCGATGTTGACGTCCCGGTAGGTGGTCTCGGCGAGCTTGGCCAGCTCGGACGCCTCAGCCGAGCCGAGGTCCCACACGCCGTTCGGCTTGCCCAGGTCGGGGCGCTCGTCGAAGTCGAGCACCGACTCGTAGAAGCGCACGCCGTGCGCGGCGGACGCCTCGTCGATGCCACCGACCAGCTTCGGGTAGCGGCGCAGGTCGGCGAAGACCCGGCCGGTGAGCACCCGCTCGGGGCTGAACACCAGGTGGAAGTCCTTGCCGGCGGTGAGCCCGGAGCCCTGCTCCAGCATGGGCGCCCAACGGTTGCGGGTGGTGCCGACCGGCAGGGTGGTCTCGTAGCTGACCAGGGTGCCCGGCTTCAGTCCGGCGGCGATGGCCCGGGTCGCGTCGTCCATCCAGCCGAAGTCCGGCACGCCCTCGGCGTCGACGAACAGCGGTACGACCACCACGACGGCCTCGCTGTCGGCCACCGCGGCGGCGGTGTCGGTGGTGGCCGAGAGGAGACCGGCCGAGACCACCTCCTTGAGCTTGACGTCCAGATCGGTTTCCCCGGGGAACGGCACCGCACCGTCGTTGACCAGGCTGACCACCCGCTCGGAGACGTCGGCACCGAGGACCCGGTGCCCCTTCGTCGCGAACTGCACGGCCAGCGGCAGTCCGATCTTCCCGAGGGCGACGACGCAGATGTTCATGTCTACTACTTTCCTCCTAGTGGGAGCCTGCGCCGCAGGCGGGCCATCACCCGGCGTGGCGTCACAGGTGCTACGGCGACGATCAGTTGACCCTTGTGGTTGACGGTGGCGGTGAGGACGTGCAGACGCGCGCCGCGGCGGACCACCACACGCTGGGGCACCGCCCGACGGGGACCGCGCAGGGGGGCCGTCCCGGTCGTACCGAACGCGTCGATCCGCGCCTGGATGAGTCGAAGCTTACCGCCGGGGGCCAGGTCGGTGAGGAGAGCGGGCAACAGGATGCGGGCCCGGATGGTGGTGCCGGTGATGTCCGGGACCAGTTCGGTGGTCTCCGCCGGCACGTCGTCGCCCGCCATGACCCGCAACGCGGAGGCGAGGTGCGGCAGGTCGGGACGGGGACTGCGGGCGGTCACCACGAGGGTGCGGGAGCCTTCGAAGGTCACCTGGACGGTGTCGAGGCGGGCGATCCACTCCGCGGCGCTGCCGGTGATCTCGAACCAGTGGTCCGGGATGCCGAGGCGGGGGTCACGGAAGCCGGGGTACTCGGCGTACCACCGGTCGTCCTCCACCACCGTGGGCGGGTTGCCGTGGTCGGCGTCCTGTCGGATCACCGCGAGCAGGTCGTCCAGCTCGCCGTGCCGGGCCAGGGCGAGCCGGACCCGGGGCTCGATGCCGAGCTGGTCGCGGATGGTGTCGGTGAGATACCGCTCGGCCAACGACCGCACCCCGGCGTGGACGCTGGCCTGGGTGGGCCGGTCCAACCCCAGGAAGTCGTTCTCCAGCAGCCGGGCGACCTCCCAGGCGAAGTGGCGCAGCAGCACCGCGTCCCGGCGGGGACCGGCCTCGATCAGCCCGCCCACGAAGTTCATGATCGACTCGGCGCAGTGCAGCCGTTCCAGGTGTCGGCTCTTGTAGGTGATGTTGCGCGCGTTGAACCGCCGCACCGCGAAGTAGTAGTCGTAGTCGGCGAGCACGGAGATCCGCCGGGCCCGGTAGCAGGCCTCGATGGTGAACGGCTGGTCGCTGCCGACCGGCATGTCCTCCGGGTAGCGCAACTTGTGCCGCTCGATCAGCTCACGCCGGAACAGCTTGGTGTTCGACAGCGAGAAGGGCAGCGGCGAGGTGAACAGGTCGACGTCCGACTGGCTCGACTCGAAGATCGCCTGGTGGATGTACCGGCTGTTCACCCCGACCATCCGCCCGAGCACCACGTCGGCGTCCTGCCGGTCGGCGGCGGCGACGAGCCGTTCCAGCGCCTCCGGGCCGAGGTAGTCGTCCGACCCGATGAAGAAGACGTACCGACCGGTGGCGATCTCCAGCGCGCGGTTGCTCGGGTTCGCCGGGCCACCGGAGTTCGGTTGGTGGATCACCTTCACCGTGCCCGGGTACGCCTTGGCGAACCGGTCCAGCTCCCGGCCGCTGCCGTCGGTGGACCCGTCGTCCACCGCGACGACCTCCAGCCGGTCGAGCCCGATCGTCTGTTCGAGCACCGACGTCAGGCACCGGGTCAGGTACGGCATGGTGTTGTAGACGGCGGTGATGACGGTCACGTCGGGGACGGTCACGTGCCGGCCCCCACCGCCGGCCAGTCGGCCGCCGGGTCCACGGCCGGGGCCGGGTGCGTGCCGGGTGGTGTCGGGCCGGGCCGGCCCGGCAGGAGCCGGCGGTAGACGGCGTCCAGCACCTCGGCCTGCGCCTCCCAGGTCCAGCTCTCCAGCAGGCCGGGGCGGTCGTAGGCGGCCCGGTAGCGCGCCGGGTCGGCGAGCACCGCCTTGACGGCCCGGACGTAGTCGGTCACGTCCTCGGCGCGGAACACCTCGCCCTGGCCGGTGGAGCGCACCGTACCGGCCATCGTCTTCACGTCACTGACCACCATCGGCAACCGGGCGTGCGAGTACTCGAAGAACTTCGTGATCAGCGCGATCTCGTGGTTGGGCCAGTGGTGGATCGGGATCGCCCCGGCGTCCGCCCCGGAGAGGAAGGGCACCACCTGCCAGTGCGCCACGTACGGCAGGGCGTGCACCCGGTCGGCGACGCCGAGCCGAGCCGCGCGGGCGAGCACCCCGGTCACGTACGGGCCGGCGGGCTTGTTGACCACCAGCGCGACGTGCACACCGGGCAGTTGCGGCAGCGCGTCGACCATGATGTCCAGACCGCGCTGTTTCGCCGCCGCCCCGCTGTACACCAGCAACGGCACGTCCGGGCCGACTCCACAGAGGGCGCGCAGGTCGGGCGCGGGCGCGTCCGGAACCAGCTCACCGTGGTCGGCCGCCGGGGCGTTGAGCACCACGTCCGGCATGGACGTCAGCCCGTGTTCGCGGCGCAGCAGCTCGGCCAGGCCGTCGGAGACGGTCATCACCGCGTCGGCGTATGGGGCGTACTCCCGCTCGTGGGCCCGGTGCGCGGGCAGCCAACGGGCGTTGTCCTGCCACGGCTTCAGACCGGGCAGGAACTCGTGCGCGTCCCAGACCACCTTGATCTCACGTCCCTGCGCGGCGGCACGGATCTTGGCACGGGCGGCGACCCCGAGCATCCGGAAGTCGTTGGCGTGGATCAGGTCAGGTCGCAGTTCGTCGACCACCGGCCCGTAGGCCAGCTCGTAGTCCCACAGGCCCGGCTCCAGGCGCCGCCACGCGCCGTCGCCCTTCACCGTCTGCCAGAACTTGGTGTACGCGCGGTCCCAGGGGTTACGGAAGCGACGACGGGTGCGGGCCCGGGTGAGCATCCAGTACCGCCCCGAGACCCAGGTACGGGTCACCTTCGCCGCGACCTGCTCGGCCTGGAGCACCCGCCGGCTCAGTCCCAGTCGCGGGGTGGAAGGGTCGGCGACGGCCAACTTCGCGGCCCGGACGGCGAGGTCGGCCTGCCAGGCCCGGACCGCCTGCTGACGATGGGCGGCGATCCCGCTCGGCGGGTACGCCAGCGGCCAGCGCAGCCAGGCCCGGCGGAACTCGTGCCGCCGACGGGCCAGTGGGGCGGGCATGGCCAACAGCCGCACCTCGGCCTCGCCGAGCCGCCATGACTGCGCCACTCCGCCCGGAGACCGGCCCAGCAGGACGACGTCCCAGCCGGCGTCAGCGGCCGAGCGGGCTGTCTTCTGCACCCGGGAGTCGCCGTTCACACCGTTGTCGACCAGCATGACAACCCGTCCACGGGGCTGCCCATTCGCGCTGTCAATCGCCATTCTGCCCGTTTCCGCCTCTCTGCGGGCACTTGGTTCACGTCGAGACATCTCACCGGTTGATGGGTCGGCCATCACCCGGACCCACCGACGAGCCCACGAGAGTCTACGGCAGGCCGGAACGCATCGACCTCGACCTCACCCGCACGGCCGGCGGGCCGGTCACCGGCCCACCGCGACGTCCTCCGCTCCGGCCGACGCCTACCGACCCCGACGCGCCGCCCACCGGGTCGACGCCGTGTCGAGCGCGACGACGACCAGCAGGATCAGCGCCACCCGTAGATAGATCGCCTCCTGGATGCCGAACCGGCTGTACTCGCCGGCCGAGAACATCAGGCTGACCAGGACACTCGCCACGCTGGCCAGCGCCGCGGCCAGCCCGGCCACCACCAGCCACGGCCGGCGGCGCCACGCCCCACTGGCCACCGCCACGGCGACCGCGACCAGCCCCGCCACCACCAGGGCGGGCAGTACCACGGTGACCGGCGGGAAGTAGGCCCGCTGCACCGTCGTGGGCAGCATCGTCACCGGTTTGCCGTACGTGTGCAGGGGGTGCCCGCCCAACGCGTACCGCAGATCCTCGCGGGTGGTGGTGGCGTAGTGCCCCGGATCGGCCAGGGCGTACCGGTAGCCGGAGAGCAGGCTGTGCTCCTCGGTCCAGGCGATCAGCTCCGGGCAGCTCCGGTACGCCTTGGCGACCTCGCTGATCCGCCAGGCGACCCGGTCGGTGGCCGTCTCCACCGCCACGCATCGGGGCATGCCGAGATCGGTGTAGTAGGTGGCCCGCATCTGCGGGTCGTCCATCACCTGGACCATCAGCCGGTAGAGGAAGGTCTCCTCGGTCTGCGGCAGCCCGGTGGCGCTCCACCTCGCGAAGGTACGGTCGGTCGAGCCCTGGATCGCCGCCATCCAGCCCAGCCCGGCCAGCAACACGGCCAGCACCGCCACCGCACCCCGCCGGCGCTGGGGCAGCCGCCAGACGACCAGGACCAGCGCCACCAGCACCAGCCCCACGTAGAGCAGGACGTCCGGCCGGGTGAAGATCCACCAGACCGCGACCGGGGCGGCCACGGCCAGCGCCACTCGGCTGCCGGTCCGCAGTCCGATCACCAGCAGACCGGCGGTGAGGAGGCCGAGGCTGATCGACAGCGACTCGGACAACAGGGTGTGGTCCCAGACGTACACCTGCGGCGTCAGTGCCAACAGGAGCAGGGCGACCGTCGCCACCACCCGCGCCGTCAGCCCGCGCAGGCACAGACAGACCGCGACCACCAGCACCACCCAGGCGACCATCCCGACCAGCCCCTGGAGCCACGCGCGGGACTGGTCGTCACCGGTCAGGGCGTAGAGCAGCGGCGCGCCCCAGGGCCGGGGCGACCCGCCGGTGAACGACAGCACCTCGGTGAAGTTGCGGCCGTCGAGCCGGCCGGCGTAGGAGCGGGAGTCGAACGTCCGGAACGCCTCCGCGTTGACCATCATCACCAGCCGGGCCACGACGTACCCGGCCAGGAGCGCAGCGACCGCCACGACGGACCGTCGACGCAGGACGTCCCGCCACCGGGACGCCCGCGCTCCGGTGGGTGTGTCGCTACGAACTCCGTCCTGCTCAGGGTGGTCGATGACGGCCGGTTGCTCCGTTGCCACGGGGATCCTCAGGGGTCGGGACGGTTACCGTCCGTTGGAAGACAGCCCAGATGTTAGCCTGGGCCGCCTTCGACACGGATGGCCGACGCGACACGCCACCGGTCGTCGGCCGACCGTCCACGCGGTGGGATGCTGGCCAGGGGGTTCCCGCGCACCGGCGACGGTGTCCGGCGGGTCCGGCCGCAGCGGCCGTTCGCACAACACCGCACACTCGGAGGAGACAACCGGAGATGAAGGTACTCAGCGTCGTCGGCGCCCGGCCGCAGCTGGTCAAACTCGCCCCGATAGCCGCGGCGTTCGCCGCCACCGAGCACGAGCATGTCATCGTGCACACCGGGCAGCACTACAACGCCGACCTCTCCGACGTCTTCTTCTCCGGCCTGGGCATCCCGGACCCGGACGTCCACCTCGGGATCGGCTCCGGCAGCCACGGGGCGCAGACCGGCAAGACGCTCGCCGCGCTGGACCCGGTGCTCGCCGAGCAGCAGCCGGACTGGGTGCTCGTCTACGGCGACACCAACTCGACCCTCGCCGGTGCGCTGTCCGCGGTCAAACAGCACCTGCCGGTCGCCCATCTGGAGGCCGGGCTGCGCTCGTTCAACCGGCGCATGCCGGAGGAGCACAACCGGGTGCTCACCGATCACTGCGCGGACCTGCTGCTCGCCCCCACCGGGGAGGCGATGCGGCACCTCGCCACCGAGGGCCTCGCCAACCGGTCGGTACTGGTCGGTGACGTGATGGTGGATGTCTGCCTACGGGTGCGGGACGCGGTGCTCGCCGGCACGCAGGCCCGTCCGGAGCTTCCCGAGGGGATCGACCCGGAGGCACCGTACCTGCTGGCGACCCTGCACCGGGCGGAGAACACCGACGACCCGGAGCGACTCGCCGCGCTGGTGGCCGCCCTGGCCGACCTGCCGGTGCCGGTCGCGCTGCTGGCCCACCCCCGACTGCTGGCCCGCGCCAACGAGCAGGGACTCAAGCTGGCCGGAGGGTCACTGCACGTCGGGCGTCCGCTGCCCTACGCCGCGCTGGTGGCTGCGGTCCTCGGCTCGGTCGGCGTGGTCACCGACTCCGGGGGGTTGCAGAAGGAGGCCTACCTGCTGGACCGGCCGTGCACCACGCTGCGTCCGGAGACCGAGTGGGTGGAGACCCTGCACGACGGCTGGAACGTGCTCGTGCCGGACCCGGCCGCACTGGGTCACACCGGCTGGGTGTCCACCGCGACCCGGCCGACGCCGGAGGCTCCACGCGGTGAGCCGTTCGGCGACGGGCGGGCCGCCGAGCAGGTGGTACGGGTCCTCGCGGAGCACGTCCGCCGGTGACGACGGGACGCCGCAGGTGGATGCCGGATCGTCGGCCCGCCTGCGGCGTCGTGTTCGTCCCGAGTGGTGTCCGCTCCGGGCCGGGTGGCTGACCCGGGGGCGTCCCGGCTCAGCGTTCCGCGGTGAGGACGGGCGGATCCAGTGAGGTGGTCGCCACCGCGTTCGGGAACCGCTTGGCGAGCTTCCAACCGAGCGTCACGGTGAGCATGTCGGACGCGATGATCGCGTCGACCCGGTCGATACCGAGATCCGGCAGCCGACGCTCGAAGAGCCGGGACAGCACCATGGGCCGGACCGCCGCGTAACTCTTCATGAAGACCCGGCGGTGGAACGCGCCGGCGAGCTTCTCGTGCCCCCGCACCAGCGGCCGGACCGGCCGCTGGCCGGTCAGCTTGCCGAGACCGGAGAGCACCGCGCCGGGCCCCCGGAAGACGGCCACCCGTTCGGCCCGCATGACCAGGTGCCGTCGCTCCGCCCCGTCCAGCGAGTGCACCCGCAGGTTCGGCCGTCCGATGACGTCCTGCCAGCCCTGGTCGTCCATGACCAGGACGTCGACCAGCGCGCCCTGCTCGATCAGGTTTTCGGCCAGAGCGATGACCCGCTCGTGCGGCCGGAGGTTGAAGGAGAGCAGGAGCACTCTCGGCTGCCGCCCGGCCGTCACCGTCGCGGCCTCCGCGTTCTCGCCTGTCGTCGTCACGATGCCTCCGCTCCGCCCGCGATGATCCGCCGCTTGACCATGGCCCGCAGCCGGGCCTCCAGGGGGGCGGTCACCGCCTCCCGGGTGAAGGCGGCGGCGTGGGTCTGCGCGTCCGCCCGCAGCTGCGGGGTCATGTCCCGGGCCGCCTTACCAGCGGCGATCATCGCCTGGGCGATCTCGTCCACGTCGAGGCTGTTCGGGTTGAACCACAGCGGATAGCCGGTCAGCACGTCCTGCGCGGCGATGCCCGGGGCGTGCACCGACACGATCGGCCGGCCGCTGGCCATGTACTCGAAGATCTTGCCTGAGGTGACGTAACGCGCCCCGCCGGCCAGGAAGACCAGCACGTCGCTCTCCTGGTAGACCCGCCCGACCTCGGTCTTGGAGACCGGCCCCCGATAGTGGATGGCACCGTCCTCCTCCGCCGAGCCCTCGCCGGACAGCCCCAGCCGTTTCATCATCTCGGACTGGCTCTGCTTGAAGTAGCCCAGGTGACCGTGGATGTTCAACTCCGCGCCGGCCAGGTCGGGGTGCCGCCGGGCCCGCTCGAAGGCGTCCGCCAACTGCTCGACCGGCTGGGTGTTGTTGACCGTGCCCAGGAAGCTGAACCGCAGCGGACGGGCCGGGTCGGTGAATCCCGCGTCGACTGGTTCCCCCTGCGTGAACAGGTCCGGGTCCCAGCCGTTGGGCACCACCATCATCCGGTCCGCCCGCTCCGGGTAACGGTCGGCGTGCCAGGCGCGCAACGGGTTGTTCACGAAGATGGACGCCGACGCGTCCCGCAGGATCCGGTGCTCCCACTTCCAGGCCAGGTGGCCGTCCGGGTAGCCGGGCTTCTCCTCGAACATGTTCAGCGTCCACGCGTCGCGGTAGTCCACCGCGTACGGCACCCCGGTCAGTCGGTGGATCATCCAGGCCGCGGCGAACGACGCGAACGGGTTGCCGGTGGCGAGCACCACGTCGAACCGGCGGCGGGCATGCATCGCCAACGCCTTACGCACCGAGGCGGCGGCCCAGGAGAGGTAGTGCTCGGGGAAGATCTTCGCCAACCCCAGCTTGTACATCTTGCTGGCCATCACCGGGGACATCCCCCGGAAGCGGCTGAACCGCCGCAGGTCCCGTTCCCAGGCGAACTGGCTCAGCGGGGGGCGCTCGATCCGGACCCGGGGGTCGACCGTCTCGGCCAACTGCTCGTCGACGGAACCGATCACCTCGCGCAGGAACTTGATCGGCGCCGCGAAGGCGGTCACGTCCCAGCCGTGGGCGGCGAGATAGTTGGCGGTGGCCCGCGCGCGGTAGACGCCACTGGCCCGGGAGGGCGGGAAATAGAACGACAGGTAGAGAATGCGTGGCTGACGCGGTTCCCGCGTCCGGTTCATGAGTTGTCCCCCTGGACAGCGTTCGGAACGGGCCGGTGCTGGGTTGCTGAGGTACGGCCAGAGTAGTCGTAACTGAAGCAAACCTGCTGCGACGATACCCGGCCGGCACCGGTGGCGACCCGGGCCGCGAACGGCATGGCCACCGGGTCGCTGGCCACCACCAGGTCCACTCCGGGCCCCCGCTCCACCAGCTCGGCGACCAGCCGCAGCCGTGCCTGTGCGCGCGCACCACCCCAGGCCCGTAGGAAAACCCGGTGCGCCCGAGCGGCGACCCGGGTTTCGTACGACCGTCCGGCCCGGCGGGCCACGTCGCGCAGCGGCCCCCGGCCCACCGTCCGCACCACCCGGCGGGGCGCCTTGAAGAACACCGCCTGTTCGATCCGCAGCGCCGGCAGGCGTTGTTCGAGCAGAGCCAGCTCGACCACCGTGACCCCGGCGGGGAACTGGTCCCGGGTCCACTGGGCGATCCGATCGACGACCACGGTCACCCGGTGCCCGTCCGCCACCGCCCGCGCCGACTCCTCCACCACGGCACGTCGACGGGTACCCCCGACGGCCAGAAACAGGACGTGCATCTCACCCCATCCGTTCGTCGCCGCGACAGCTCAGGGAGCCGGGGCGGGCTCGGTGTCGCCGAACCACAGACCGTGGTGGGACCGGGCGACGGCGGCGTACCCGTACCGGTCGGCGAGAGTCTTGTGCGCGAGCGTCAGGTCGAGCCCGTGCGGGTACCGGGCGCGCAGCTCGCGGTACCCGGCGACGATGGTCTCCGGGTCGTCGGTCACGTCGATCATCAGCCCGGCCGCGTCCTCGATCCCGGCCAACGTCCGCTCCGGCCCGCCGCACCGGGTGACCAGCACCGGCAGCCCGGCCGCCAGCGCCTCGACCACGGCCACCCCGAACGTCTCCTTACGGCTCGGATGCACCAGCAGATCGTGCTCGCGCATCAGGCGCAGCGCCTCGTCCGGCGGGATCGCACCGGTGAAGGTCACCGCGTCGGCCACCCCCAACTCCACGGCCCGGGCGGTCAACGACGCCAGCAGCGCGCCCTCACCGACCAGGGTGAGGGTGAGCGACGGGTCGTCCGCCCGGCACCGGGCGAACGCCTCCAGCAGCAGCGGGACGCCCTTGAGATCGGAGAGCGCACCGACGAACAGCCAGCGGCTCAGCGCGGTCACCGGGGCGGAACGCGGCTGGTCGAAGGAGATCGGGTTGGAGATCGCGCCGATCCGCTCGGCGTGGTGCGGGAACGCCTCGACCAACGGACGGCGGACCCCCTCGCCCACCGCCAGGAATCCGGTGCAGCGGTGCAACACCTCGTCGTACATCTCCCGGCCCCGGGGAGTCTCCAACACCTTGTCCAGGAAGCTCGCGTGCTCGGTGACGAACACCCGCGCGTCCGGGCGGGCGTTACGGATCGCGGCCCACCCGCTCGGCAACCCGACGTGGGCGTGGACCACCGATGCGTCGAGGGGCCGGCCGCCCAACGCCGCGCGCAGCGCCCGGTCGTTCCGGTCGGCGATCTCCGGGTGGCCCTGGCCACGGGGCACCGGCACCGGGATGTAGACCAGGTCGGCCCCGCCCACGGTGGGGGTGCGGTGCATGGTGTGCGGCATCAGCGCCCGGTGAGCGGCGAGCACCTCCCGTTCGGCGGGCTCGTCGAGCGCGGCGACCCAGGCGTCGCAGTGAAAGACCGTCATCCGGTCACAGCCGGGCCCGGTGGCGTCGACCATCGCCCGGACGAAGGCGCCACGGAACGGAAGCTCACGGGTTGGGTACCAAGGGGTGATAACAGCAACATCCCGGTGAGAAATCGTCGGCACCCAAACCTTCCCTGCCATATGGCCCAGACAGCCTGACGTTAACATGAGCCGCGTCGATCACGCCCGCCAGCCTGACCGGGCTCGGGACACCCCTGCGCTCCCATCGGAAGGTCAGACATGAAGCGAGTCCACCGGCCATGAGGAACCCGCTGGCCTCCGTACTCCGTCGGGCCACCTCCCCCGCCGTGCTCCGGCACCGCGCCGCCGTCCGGCTGCTGCGGGGGGTCGCCGGCACGCCGGTGCTGCCGGCCCGGGCCCGGGGAGCGCTCGCCCACCAACTCCGGTCCGGGATGACCCGCGCCGGGTGGGCCCCGGCCGACGCGCGGGCGGCTCTGGCCGGACTGGCCCGCACCGCCGACGCTCCCACCCGGGCCGGCCTGCTGATGCGGGAGGCCACCGACGACCTGGCGGCTGGCCGGACACCCGACCACCTCATCGAGGCGGTCGGCGCCGAACTGGCGGTCGCCGACGAGCGGTACGCCCGGGGTGACCGGCGGACGGCAGCCCGGCACCTGAACCGGGCGCTACGGGTGCTGTTCCACCGCGCGCTGCACTTCGACCAGCTCGGTTCCCCGCTGGCCGAGGACCCGGCCGGTTTCCTCGCCCCGTTACGCGACAGTGCCGTGGGCCGGGCCCTGCGGATGCCCCGGGGACGTACGACGCCAGCGGCGCCGCCGCCGGGCGACCGGCCGCTGCGACTGTTGGTCCTCACCAACGGCAACCCGCACTTCCTGCGCGAGATCCGCCAGCGGTACGCCGATCACCCGGCGGTGGAGCTGCGGTACGTGCACCTGTCCGACGACCCGACCACCGCGCCGCTGATCCGGCGGGTCGAACCGGTGGTCGAGCACCTGCTGACCGGGGCCTCGGCACACGGCGACCAGGTCGAGACCTGGCTACGGCCACAGTTGGACTGGGCGGACGTCCTGTTCGTCGACTGGTGCGTGGCGACCGCCGCGCTGGTCACCCTGGTCGACCCCGGGACGACCCGGGTGGTACTGCGACTGCACAGCTTCGAGGCGCTCAGCTTCTGGCCGCACCTGGTCGACTTCAGCCGGGTCGACGACGTGGTGTTCGTCTCCGACCATCTCCGGGAACTGGTCACCGACGTGGTGCCGGAGTTGCTCACGTCGGACGCGCCCCGGCTGCACGTGATCGCCAACGCGATGGACCTGCACGCCTACCCGCGCGCCAAGGACCCGGACGCCCGGTTCACCCTCGGCCTGGTCGGGGTCGGCGCGGTGGCCAAGGATCCGCTCTGGGCGGTCGAGGTGCTCCGCCTGCTGCGCCGGACCGACCCCCGGTACCGGCTCCTGTTGGTCGGCGACGGGCTCCGGGCGGACGCCAGCGGAGCGGTGCGCGAGTACCACGAGACACTCACCCGAGAGCTCGCCGAGTGGGAGCCCTCCGGTGCCGTGGTCCGGGTCGGACAGGTCAGCGACGTTCCCGGGGTGCTCACCCGGATCGGCGTCATCCTCAGCACGTCGGTGCGGGAGAGCTTCCACTGTGCGCTGGTGGAGGGTACGGCGAGCGGTGCGGTGCCGGTGGTCCGCGACTGGCCCTTCTTCGCCCGCCAGGCGCACGGTCCACGCACGCTCTTCCCCGCCGGATGGGTGGTCGACACGCCAGCCGAGGCCGCCGACCGGATCCGTGCGGAGACCGCAGACGAGGAACGCTGGCGGACGGCAGGGCGGGAAGCCGCCGGACACGCCCTGGCGACCTGGGACTGGACAGTCACCCTGCGCCGCTTCGACACGCTGTTCGGGCTACCCCCGCAGCCCTGACCACGGCTACCTTCCCCCACCCGTCGCACCCCCACCGCACCGACCCGTGCCGGGCCGGTGGACCACCGCTGCCGCGGCCGGTCGCCCGACCCGGCATCGGACGCGCGCCCCCTCCTCCTGCCTGAGCTGGAGCACCGATGACCGCAGCCCCTCTCGACAGCCGCCCGCTCCCGACCCACCCGCACGCACCGGCGTCGCACCGGGTCCCGCACGGCCACAACCGGTTACGCGCCGCCGTCCGGACGTTCGCGCCGGCGGTCGCCGCCTTCGCGGCCGCCCGGGTGGCCGGCCTGGTCGTCCTCACCCTCTGGAACGGCGGCGGGTTCAACGACCTGCTCGCGCTGCTCGCCGGCTACGACGGCGCCTGGTACCTGGGCATCGCCGCGGACGGCTACGGCGGGCCCGGGATCGGCGAACGGGACCTCGCGTTCTTTCCGCTGTACCCGATGCTCATCGCCGGCCTGGAACCGCTGCTGCCGCTGGGGGCACGGAACACGGCGCTGCTGATCGGCTGGGTGGCCGCCCTGGTCGCGGCGGCCGGACTGTTCGCATTGGGCAGTCACCTGCACGACCGGCGGGTCGGGTTCGCGCTCGCGGTGCTCTGGGGTTGCCTACCGCACTCCGTGGTGCTGACGATGGCGTACACCGAGGCGCTGTTCACCGCTCTGGCGGTCTGGGCGCTGCTGGCCCTGCTCCGCCGGAACTGGCTCACCGCCGGCGTGCTGTGCCTGGTCGCCGGCCTGAGCCGGCCCACGGCGACCGCGCTGATCGGGGTGGTCGGGCTGGCCGGGTTGATCGCCGTGTTCCGGCGTCAGGACGGCTGGCGGCCCTGGGCGGCGGTGGTCATGGCCCCGCTGGGCTGGATCGGGTACATCGGATGGGTGGCCGTCCAGACCGGCCGGATCGACGGCTGGTTCCACCTGCAACGGGCCGGTTGGGGCAGCTACTTCGACGGTGGCCGCTACACCCTGCGGGTCGCCCACGACCTGCTCGGCAAGGCGTCGGCTCTGAACCTGGTCGTGGTCACCCTGCTCCTGTTCGCCGCCGCCACGCTGGTCGTGCTGGGCCTACTGGACCGGCAACCGTGGCAGTTGGTCGTGTTCGGCCTGGTCATGGTGGTGATGACGGTGGGCAGTGCCGGCTACTACCACTCGAAGG
Source organism: Micromonospora echinospora (assembly GCF_900091495.1). Taxonomy (NCBI): domain Bacteria; kingdom Bacillati; phylum Actinomycetota; class Actinomycetes; order Micromonosporales; family Micromonosporaceae; genus Micromonospora; species Micromonospora echinospora. Next base: position 138,625 of record NZ_LT607413.1, read on the forward strand.
GGCGGTTCCTGCTGCCGGCCGCCACACTGCTGCTGCCACTGGCGGTGGTCCTGGGCCGAGCCGGCCGGGCGAAGGCGGGAACGGTGCTGGTCGCCCTGGCGCTGGCCTCCGCCTGGTACGGCGGGCACCTGATGCTGATCTGGACCTACTCGCCCTGACCGGAGAGGGCGGCGGTGGGGGTGGCCCGGCCGGACCACCCCCACCCTCGTCATCGCGCGACGGTCCGGTCGACGCTGTCGATGCGGGTCGGGCCGACGTCGACCGTGGCCCCGACCGACGCCGACTCCAGCAAACCGGCCGCGACCTGCACGGTCCGCAGGCCCTGGCGCAGCGTCACGATGTCGCTCTCCTTGCCCTCCACCGCGTCACGGAAGCGCTCGTGCTCGACCAGCAGCGGCTCCCGCTTGGGGATCGCGTAACGGACCATGTCGCCCTCGGCCACGCCGCGGAACGCGCGCAGCGCCTCCCACTCGGTGTCGATGGCGCCGTTGGCGTAGAAGGTCAGGTCGGCGGTGAGCGTGTCGGCGACGAAACAGCCCTTGTCGCCGGTGATCACGGTGGACCGTTCCTTGAGCGGGCTCAGCCAGTTGACCAGGTGGTTGACCATCGTGCCGTCGACGAGCTGACCGACGACGGCGACCATGTCCTCGTGCAGTCGGCCGCTGCGGGAGACCGTCCGGGCGGAGACCGAGGTGTACTCCTGGCCGGTCACCCAGCTGGTCAGGTCGATGTCGTGGGTGGCGAGGTCCATGACCACGCCGACGTCGGCGATCCGGTGCGGGAACGGACCCTGCCGGCGGGTGACGACCTGGTAGACCTCACCCAGCTCGCCGGCCTCCAGCCGGGTACGCAGGTTCTGCAGGGCGGGGTTGTACCGCTCGATGTGCCCCACACCGGCCACCAGGCCGCGCGACTCGAACGCCTCGACCAGCCGGGTCGCCGCCTCGACCGACTGGGCGAGCGGCTTCTCGATCAGTGCGCAGACGCCGTTGCCGGCCAGTTCCAGGCCGATCTGCTCGTGCAGCGCGGTCGGACAGGCCACCACCGCGTAGTCGATGCCGAGGGCGAGCAGCTCGCCCAGCTCCGGGACGACCGGGGCGTGCAGCGTGCCGGTCGCGTCGCCGGCCGGGTCGACGATGCCGACCAGCTCGACGCCGTCCAGACCGGAGAGGATCCGGGCGTGGTTGCGTCCCATCGCGCCGAGGCCGATCAGTCCGGCGCGCAGCTTCCTGCCCTCGCTCATGCCGCACCCCCGGCGACGTTGGCGGCGTCGGCGATCCGCTCCAGGTCGGACTGGCTCAGCGACGGGTGGACGGGCAGGGAGATCACCTGGGCGGCGGCCTTCTCGGTCTCCGGCAGGTCCCACGGGCCCGGCTCGCCGTCGGCGTTGAGGTACGGCTTGAGCCGGTGGATCGGGGTCGGGTAGTAGACCGCGTTGCCGATGCCCAGGTCGGTGAGGCGCTGCTGGGCGGCGTCCCGGTCACCGTCGACGACCCGGACGGTGTACTGGTGGTAGACGTGCCGGGCGTTGTCGGCCACCGGCGGGGTCACCATCGCGGAGATCCGGGCGTCCAGGAACTTGGCGTTTGCCCGCCGCTGCTCCGTCCAGTCGGCGAGCTGCCGCAGCTGCACCCGACCGATGGCCGCGGCGACGTCGGTCAGCCGCATGTTCGCGCCCACGACCTCGTTGGCGTACCGCTGCTCCATGCCCTGGTTGCGCAGCAGTCGCAGCGTCCGGGCGAGCGCCGGGTCGGCCGTGGTGATCATGCCGCCCTCGAGGGAGTGCATGTTCTTGGTGGGGTAGAAGCTGAAGCAACCAGCGGTGCCGAACGCGCCCACCGGGTGGCCGTTCAGGCTGGCGCCGTGCGCCTGGGCGGCGTCCTCGACGACGGCCAGGCCGTGCTTCTCGGCGATCGCCATGAGCTTGTCCATCGCGGCCGGGTGTCCGTACAGGTGCACCGGCATGATCGCCTTGGTCCGGGGGCCGACGGCCGCCTCCACCGCGGCCGGGTCCACACAGAACGAGCCCGGCTCGATGTCGACGAAGACCGGCTCCGCGCCGACCAGCCGGATCGAGTTGGCGCTGGCGGCGAAGGAGAAGGACGGGACGATGACCTCGTCACCCGGGCCGAGTCCGAGGGCCATCAGGGTGAGCTGGAGCGCGGAGGTGCCTGAGTTGACCGCGACGCAGTGCCGCCCGGCGACCAGCTCGGCGAACTCCTCCTCGAAGGCGGCGACCTCGGGGCCCTGGACCACCCGGCCAGTGCGCAGCACCCGAACGGCGGCCTCGATCTCGGCTTCGCCGATCACCGGCCGAGCGGGTGGGATGAATTCGGCGTTCTGCCCAGTCATGGGCATCCTCCTGTCGTGTGGAGCTCGTCCGGCCGCGATGCTAGCCGGTTCCGGTGTCCCCGGAACCTGGCGGTACGAAATGGGGGTGATCGGATGAGACGAGCACGGTTTGTCAGGGTCCTACGGTGAGCTGGACGCCCGGCTCGTCCCGGATTGGTGGTTCACATGCTACTCGGAGCGCCTCGACGACCGCCGCCGCCATCCGGGGCAGCTCGGCCGGGTCGAGCGGAAGCCGGGCGATGGCCAACCGCCAGTACAGCGGCCCGACGATGAAGTCGATCGCGGCATCCGGGTCCGCTCCGACGGGCAGTTCGCCGCGCTGCACCGCCCGGTCGATCAGCAGGCCACCCACGGTGCGCTGGTTGAGTCGTAGGGCCGCTTCGAGGGTCTGGGCCATCTGCGGGTTCCGGGCCGCCTCGGCGAGCAGGTCGGGAATGATCTGGGAGGCGAGCGGGTGCCCCAGGGCGCGTGCCATGATCATGTAGAGCATCTCCAGGTCGCCCTGGAGCGTGCCGGTGTCCGGCAACGGCAGGCGCTTGCCGGCCGCGGCCGAGACGACCTCCAGCACCAGTTCGAGCTTGGAGCTCCACCGCCGGTAGATGGCGGTCTTGCTCACTCCGGCCCGGCGGGCGACCGCCTCGATGGAGAGGCGACCGTAACCGACGGCGGCCAGTTCCTGCATCACGGCGCGGCGGATGGCCGTGGTGATCTCGCCACGGAGCACCGCCGCTCCCGCCGGAGCACGCCTCTTCTCGGTCGTCACGTGGAACAATGTAGCGCAGCGACGGTACGGTTGCGTCCCGACGTGTTTTCCACTACGGTCCACGCAGCGATGAGGCTCGACGTTCCCACCGCGTGCGGTCCGGTCGGACGACATGCCGGAGGCCCGCCTCACCCGCAATCCGTCAACCTGGAAGATCGGAGCGCCTTCCCATGGCCAACACGGCGGTGGCTGACGCCGACTCAGGACTGACCCGGGCGCAACTGGCCGCCCGGTACGGTCTGACGGTCGCCGGCGAACGGCCCACCCTGGCCGGATACACCCGGCAGTTGTGGTCCTATCGGCACTTCATCGCGGCGTACGCGAACGCGAAGCTGATCGCCACCTTCGCCACCGCCCGGCTCGGGCGGGTCTGGCAGGTCCTGACGCCGCTGACCAACGCGGCGATCTACTTCCTGATCTTCGGGGTGATCCTCAACACCAAGGCCGGGATCGACAACTTCATCGCCTATCTCTGCGTGGGGTTGTTCGTCTTCAACTTCACCCAGTCCGTGGTGCTCCAGGGCACCCAGTCGATCACCAGTAACCTCGGCCTGATCCGGGCGCTGCACTTCCCCCGGGCCAGTCTGCCGATCGCGGTGACGCTGACCCAGTTCCAGAACCTGCTCACCGCCATGCTCGTGCTGATCGGGATCGTGCTGGTCACCGGGGAGCCGTTCGGCCCGGAGTGGCTGCTGGTGGTGCCGGCGCTGGTACTCCAGTCGGTGTTCAACGTCGGGATGGCGCTCGGCATGGCCCGGCTCGGCTCGAAGATGACCGACCTGAAGCAGCTCATGCCATTCGTGATGCGGACCTGGATGTACGCCTCCGGGGTGCTCTACAGCGTGGAGAACTTCGCCAAGCACCTGCCCGGCTGGGCTCAGACGGTGATCGAGCTGAACCCGCTGTTGATCTACATCGAACTGGTCCGGCACGCGCTGATGGAGGACGTCCTGCTGACGTCCGCGGCACCGCGCCTCTGGCTGATCGGCACCGCCTGGGCGCTGATCGCCTTCTTGGGCGGGTACGTCTACTTCTGGCGCGGCGAGAAGGAGTACGGTCGTGGCTGAGCACAACCAGGTCACCCCCGGCGTCGCCACCGTCGCCGACCAGCGCATCCCCACCGTCATCGCCGACGACGTCCACCTGATCTACCGGGTCTACGGTGCCGGCACCCCGGGCAGCGGTTCACCGGTGGCCGCCCTCAAGCGGATCGTCACCCGCACCAACGCGCCGAACATCCGCGAGGTGCACGCGGTCAAGGGGGTCAGCTTCACCGCGTACCGGGGTGAGGCGATCGGGCTGATCGGCAGCAACGGCTCCGGCAAGTCGACCCTGCTGCGGGCGATCGCCGGCCTGATGCCGGTGAGCCGGGGCGCGATCTACACCCAGGGGCAGCCCTCCCTGCTCGGCGTCAACGCCGCCCTGCTCAACGACCTCTCCGGCGAGCGGAACGTGGCGCTCGGCTGTCTGGCCATGGGCATGACCCCGGCACAGGTCCGCCGACTCACTCCGCAGATCATCGAGTTCTCCGGGATCAACGAACGCGGCGACTTCGGCTCCCTGCCGATGCGGACGTACTCCTCCGGCATGTCGGCCCGGCTGCGCTTCTCCATCGCCGCCGCGAAGAAGCACGACGTGCTGCTGATCGACGAGGCGCTGGCCACCGGTGACGCCCGGTTCCGCCGACGCAGCGAGGACCGGGTCCGCGAGCTGCGCGCCGAGGCGGGCACGGTGTTCCTGGTCAGCCACGCCATCGGCACCATCCGCGACACCTGCGAGCGGTCGATCTGGCTGGAGTCCGGCGTGATCCGCATGGACGGCCCGACCGACCAGGTCGTCGCGGCGTACAACGAGTTCATGAAGAAGTAGCGTGTGGCGGCCTGCCCCCCGGTGAACACCGGGGGGCAGGCGCGTTCGGCGGCGGAGCTAAGGTCGTACCGCGCCCGCCCGAGGAGTCGGGCACGGACGACGGCGCGTGGATCAGTGAGGATCACGATGACGCAGGACCACCCCAACGGAGCCGGCACCGGTACGGAGGCCCCGCCTCCGTGGCGCCCCTCGCGGACGGTGGCGGTGGTGCTGGCCGGCGGGACGGGCTCCCGGGTCGGGCTGGGCATCCCGAAGCAACTCGTCAAGATCGCCGGCAAGCCGATCATCGAACACACCATCGCGGTCTTCGAGGCGGCTCCCGAGATCGACGACATCCTCGTGCTGATGGCCCCCGGCTACGTCGACGACGCCCGCGCCATCGTCGAGGCGGCCGGTTTCCGCAAGGTCCGCCAGGTCCTCCCCGGCGGCGGGACGCGCAGCGACACCACCCGGCTCGCGCTGGAGGCCATCGGCCCGGAGGACTGCAACATCCTCTTCCACGACGCGGTCCGCCCCCTGCTCAGCGGACGGATCGTCCGGGAGTGCGTGAACGCGCTCTGGACCTACCAGGCGGTGGACGTGGCGATCCCCTCGGCGGACACCATCGTCGAGGTGGGCGAGGACGACTGCATCACCGGCATCCCGGTGCGGTCCCGGCTGCGGCGCGGGCAGACCCCGCAGGCGTTCCGCTCCGGCACCATCCGCGAGGCGTACCGCCGGGCGGCCGACGACCCGCACTTCGCCGCCACCGACGACTGCGGCGTGGTGCTGCGCTACCTGCCCGAGGTGCCGATCAGAGTGATCGACGGCGCGGACGAGAACATCAAGGTCACCCACCCGGTGGACGTGCACCTGGTGGACAAGCTCTTCCAGCTCGCCGCCGCGCGGGCACCCCGTCCGGTGGACGAACACCGGTACACCGAGGAGCTGACCGGCCGGACGCTGGTGGTCTTCGGGGGCAGCTACGGCATCGGCCACGAGCTGGCCGAACTGGCCCGCCGCTACGGCGCGCAGGTCTTCCCGGTCAGCCGCTCCACCACCGGCACCCACGTCGAGCGGGACGCCGACGTGCAGGCGGCGTTGCGCACCGCGTTCGAGGCCACCGGCCGGATCGACCACGTGGTGGTGACCGCCGGGATCCTGGAGAAGGGCGCCCTGGCCGAGATGGACGAGGCGACCATGGACCGCCTCCTCCAGGTCAACTTCGTCGGGCCGGTGACCGTCGCCCGGCACGCGCTGCCGTACCTGCGCCAGACCAGGGGGCAGCTGCTGCTCTACACCTCCAGCTCGTACACCCGGGGCCGGGCCCGGTACGCGCTCTACTCGGCGACCAAGGCCGCGCTGGTCAACCTCACCCAGGCCCTCGCCGACGAGTGGGCCGAGTTCGGCGTCCGGGTCAACTGCGTCAACCCGGAACGCACCGCCACCCCGATGCGCACCCGGGCGTTCGGCGCGGAGCCGGAACACACCCTGCTCGCCGCCGCGACGGTGGCCCGGGCCTCGCTGGACGTGCTGCTGTCCGACCTCACCGGCCAGGTGATCGACGTCCGCCGCTCGGCCGACGATCCGGTGGTGCCGGCCCAGACCGGGCCGGCACCCTCCGCCGGACCCGCACCCTCCGCCGGGCCGGCACCCTCCGCCGGATCCGCACCCTCCGCCGGGCCGGCACCGTCGGCCGCGCCGTCGGCCCGCTGAACCCGCGCTCCCCCATTCCACGCGACAGGCAGGAGAGTCAGCGAGATGCGTGGCACCCTGGTCCGGAAACTGCTCGCCCGGTGCCTCACCGTGGGCCTGGCGGTCCTGGCCTTCCTCCTGGTCGCGCTCACCGGGGCGACCCTGCCCGGGCTGGTGCTCGCGGTCGCCGCGCTGGCCGCCGGGGTGTGGGAACGCCGGGTCCGTCCCGGTGCGGACGTGGTGGCCGAGTCCGTCCTGGTCGCCGCCGGCGTCCTGGTCGGGTACGCCCGCCGCCTCGACGCCGGCTTCGACCCCGCCTTGGTGGCGACCGCGCTGGTGCTGCTCGCGCTGGTGCTGCTCGACGGCCCGCTGCGGGACGCCGGAGGGCTGGAGATCCGCACCGCCAACCTGCCGGTACGGCCCGGACTGACCACCACCCACGTCGGCACGGCGATCCCCGTGCTGCTCGGCGCGGTCGCGCTCGGCGCGCTGCTCGCCCTGCCCAGCTGGTACGCCCTGGTGGTCAGCCTGCTCGTCGGCGGACTGGCCGGAGTGGTCGGGATGCGCCTGGCCCGCCGGCGGTTCCGCCCGTCGGCCGCGGCCAGCCCGGTGGCCCGCGCGCTGGCCCGGCACCAGCCGGAGTTCCTGCTCTACTTCTCCGCCCCGCCCGGCTCGGAGTACCAGGTCACCATGTGGCTGCCGTACCTGGAGCGGATCGGCCGGCCGTTCCTGGTGCTGCTGCGCGAACCGGAGTTCCTGGCCCCGATCGCGGCGGCCACCCGCGCGCCGGTGGTGTACTGCCCGACGCTGAAGGCGATCGACGAGGCGCTCGTCCCCAGCCTGAAGGTGGCGTTCTACGTCAACCACGGGGCGAAGAACGCCCACTGCATCCGGTTCACCCAGCTCACCCACATCCAGATCCACCACGGCGACAGCGACAAGGCCCCGAGCGCCAACCCGGTCTCGGCGATCTTCGACCGGAACTTCGTGGCCGGGCAGGCGGCGATCGACCGGTACGCCCGCGCCGGGGTGCACATTCCCCGGGAGAAGTTCGTCGTCGTCGGCCGCCCCCAGGTGGAGGCGATCGGGGTACGCCGACCGCCGGTGCCGATGCCGGCCCAGCCGACCGTGCTCTACACGCCCACCTGGACCGGGCACCACGCGGACGCGAACTACTGCTCGCTGCCGGTGGCCGAGGCGGTGGTCGGGCGGCTGCTGGCCCGGGGCGCGACGGTGATCCTGCGGGCCCACCCGTACACCGCGCAGAACCCGGAGTCGGCACGGCAGCTCGCCCGGGTGGAGGAGTTGCTCGCGGCGGACCGCTCCCGCACCGGCCGGCAGCACGTCTGGGGCACCGACGCCAGCCGGGCGATGAGCCTCGTCGACTGCGTCAACCGCTCCGACGCGCTGATCTCGGACGTCTCCGGGGTGATCTCCGACTACCTCTACTCCGGCAAGCCGTACGCGGTCACCGACATGGGCGCGGACGGCGACGCGTTCACCGAGCGCTTCCCGCTGGCCCGCTCCGGCTACGTGCTGCGCCGGGACCTGGCCGACGTCGACGGCGTGCTGGAGCAGCTGCTCGGCACCGACCCGCTGGCCGAGGCGCGCTGGGCGATGCGCACCCACTACCTGGGTGACTTCCCGATCGAGTCGTACGCCGAGGGCTTCCTGGCGGCGGCCCGGGCGCACCTCGCGCCGGCTGCCGTTCCGGCCACCCACCCCGACCAGGCGGACCAGCCGGTCGGCGCGTAGCTGTCTGTGGTGGTTGGTAGCAGGGGTCCCCTGTTACTCCTTTCTGAGTAACAGGGGACCCCTGCTACCACCCGGCCGGCGGTTACGACCGTGGCGTGGGCTCAGGCGGAGTAGCCCCGGGTGGCGGCCCAGTGCGCCAGGCTGATCGTGGTCATCCAGTACGAGCCGGCGGCGGCGTTCGCCGGGTCCGCGATCTTGACGGTCCGGCCGTTGTCCCGGTAACCGACCACGGTCAGGTAGTGCCCGCCGGGGTAGGAGTGCCAGCCACCGGCGACGTCGGTGGCGGAGCCGGCGATGTTGACGACGACGGCGTACCCGTTGCCGACCGCCCGCACCACGTCGGCCTGGAGCCGGTCCATCTGGGCCGGCGTGGCCGCGCTACCGGGGATCGTCCTGGTCCGGTAGACGTCCCGGCCGACCAGGTCGTTCAGGACGCGGGTGGTGTCCTCGGCGGAGTTGGTGCCGGCCTGGGTGGTGTTGAGCCGCTGGGCGAGGTCGTCCTGGCTGCGGACGACGTCCCGGGCGGTCAGCGCGATCCGGGTGGCGGCCGGGCCGCAGTAGTAGAAGGTGGTCTGCTCCTGGTACTGGATGTCGAGCACCTTCGACGCGGGCGGCTTCGGCGGGGTGGGGCTGGCCGTCAGGTCCGGGTTCGACGAACCGGTGGCGGTGGGCGACGCGGACGGGGTGGCCGGCGGGGTGGTGGCGACGGCCGACGGGCTGGCCGGGGACGCGGTGGCACGGCCGTGCTGCCGCGAGGCGGCGGTCGACCGGTCCGGCTCGGCCGCCGTGGCGACGGTGTCCTCGCGGTGCGCCGGCGGGTCGGGGTCGACGAGCAGGACGCCGGCGGTGGACGCCGCCACCAGCACCGCCGCCGAGGCGGCGACCTGGTACGACCGGCGGGCTGGGAACAGGTTGAACGGTCGCGGGACCGGGTACTTCACGGGTTCCTCCACGGAAGACAGGGGTGGAGAGCGGCGCACCCGGTCGACGCACGGCGGACCGTGCGTGGGGTCGACGTCGGTGTGGGGTGCCCGCTCGGACGGCGTCCGGGGGTGGACGCCGGAGTCAGTGCCGGCGGCGCGGGCGGACGGCCGGCGGCACCGGGGCACCGTGGAGGAGCCGGGTAACGGGGGCGTACGGCACGAGGTACTCCTTCCGATACCGCCTACCGGGTTAGCTGACGGATTCGGGCGGGAAGATCGCCCTACCACGGGTCGGCCCCGCGGATTCACCCCGGACGTACGTGGGTCCCCGGCTCGTTGCGCACGATTAGGCGGGCCGGCGCGGTGTCGCCCTTTGCGACCTACGACCGCACCAGACGGGCCGACACTACTGACGCCGCAATCCACTGCCAACCCCCGTGAGCTGGGCAAACCGCACAGCACACCCGGAAGTCGGGTACGTTCACGCGCTGACGTCGCTCAATGGGACGACCGGTTCCCCGAGTACCGTCGGGCGATTTCCGGACGGCATCGGCACAACCACCTCGGCGCACTCGACGCGGAACGGGACGCCCGGGGTCGAAGGTGCGGGAAACCGGGGCGTGGCCCGGGTCACGTCACGATCCGGTCACGCTCGCGCCGAGCGCGGCACGCCGGCCGGCGCGATCCGGCCGACCGCGCATCCCACATCTGCCCCGGCGGGGTCATCCCACCCGCGCCGGCCGCCACCGGGCGGCGAGGCGAACCGCACCGGGCAGCCGCCGGGGCGCGACGACCGTCCGGGTGCTCGCCCGGAGCCGTTCCGCCGCGAGGGACGCCTCCGCCGCCAGGGACCGCGCCGCCGTCGCGGCGACCTCCGCCTGCCGCCAGGCCACCCGTTCCCGCTCGGCCGCCGTCCGGTACTCCACCCGCCGCAGGTCGCGGACCACCCGGTGCAGGACCGCTTCCTGCACGACGGGGTGCAGCCGCGGATCCCAGCCGTTACGGCGGGCGAACACGTCGCTGAGCTGCCGCACCGACAGGTCGCCCCGCCAGTAGGCGGCCATCGCGGCCCGGTGCAGGAAGCGTTCCCGGGCGACGTACTCGGCCGGGGTGCGGGGTGTCCGGGGGGCGGGCAGGGCGGCGGCCCCGGCGAAGCGACGGGCGGCGGTCTCCGCCTCGTCGTACGCCCGCCAGGCCTGGTCGACCCGTTCCTGCGCGGTGAGCCACCGCTCCCGGCGGCGGCGGGCGGTCCGGGCGGCACCGGCCGCCGCGACGGCCACCTCCTCGGCGTACCGGCGCAGGTCCGCCGGGTCGGGGGCGGCGGGGTCGGCGGCAGCGGCAGCCGGCGGGGAGAGCGTCGGCTCCCGCTCGGGGCGGGCCACCAGGACGGTGAGCACGGTCAGGGCGAGCACGAGCAGGGCGGACCAGATGGCGGCCGCCCGGGGCACGTCGACCAGGAACTCGTAGAGAACGACGTCCACGTCGGCACCTCACGGGACACGGGAGCGGGTGGGGGCCGCACACCTCGGGCGCCGGGTCCGCTGGCGGCGGAGCCGGGACCCCCGTCGGCGGGTGCGGGGTGAGGTTCGTCGGGTCAGCTTCTCCCCGGGGGCAGGACACCCGGGATGGACGGATCAGCGACGTGGTGGGGCCCGGGAACCGACCACGCCGGCGTCGGTGGCGGCCAACGGCCGGACCGGCCGGTGTCCGGTCGACACCGGCCCGGCCGGCGGGGCGTCGGTCGCGGTGGCCGGACCGGTGGCGACGAGCGGCGTCTGGTGGTGGGTGTCCGGCCCGGCGGCGCGGACGGTGCTCGTGGTGCTGTCGGCGACCCGGCCGGAGGGCGAGGACGGCGCCAGCACGTCGTGGGCGACCGGGCCGGCGAGCGGGGACGTGCCCGGCACCCGGTGGGCGACCCGCTCCGTGGTGACGGGTGCGCCCCGGTCGACGGGGGACCACTCGGCCGGGGCGGGTGGACTCCCGGCGGGGAGGCCCCCGGCGAGGCCGCCGCTCAGCGCGAGGGCGACCGCCACGGCGAGGCTGGTGAACACCCGCAACGCCCGGCGCACCGACCACCAACGGAGGCAGCCGAGCACGACGGGAGGCACGGGAAGCAGATTACCCCGGTCGTCGGGCACCCGCGTCGATGCCGGCCGGGTCGGATTCCCCGGCCTGGTCACCGGGCGGGACGTCGGCGTGTCCCTCCCGGTCGACGCCGGCGGCCCGCTGCCGGGGCGCGACGGTCGCCGGCCGTCCCCCGGTCGCGGACGGCCCGTCGGCCGTCGTCGCGGGGCTCCCGGTGGGGGCGCGCTTCCGGCTGGGGGCGAGCAGCCGCATCATCGGGGTCTCCACCCACCGGTACAGCAGCCAGGCCAGCAGGAGGTTCAGCAGCAGGAAGCCGACCGCCACCAGTGGCCCCCTCCAGCCGGTGAAGCCCACGCCGTGGTCGCCGGTGAGCCGGAGGATGGTGACCATCACGAAGACGTGCACCAGGTAGAAGGCGAAGGAGACCTCGCCGAGCCAGACCAGCGGCCGGGAGCGCCACGGCGAGGGCAGGCCCCGCACGTCGGCCCGGGCCGCCGAGGTGATCACCAGGATGTACGCGGCCGACAGCAGCGCCGCCCAGAACTCGGCGCGGATCCACTCACCGGCCACCGCCCAGGTGACCACGAAGATCAGGCTGGCCAGCGGCAGGCCGGGGCCGCGCCAGTGGCCGCGCCGCATCAACTCGGCCGCGGCGACGCCCATCCAGAACTCGGTGGAACGCACCAGCGGGAAGATCTGGGTGAACCACCACCGGCTCTCCTCCGGCACCAGGAGCTGCCCCGGCCAGAGCGCGAGGATCACCAGCGGCACCGCCACGACCACGGCCCAGAGCGCCACCGACGGCGTCCGGCGCAGCGCCGGCAGCACGAACGGCAGACAGAAGTAGAAGAACAGTTCGCAGGAGAGCGACCAGCTCACCGTGTTGACACTGTAGAAGTAGCCGGGAGTCGGGTTCCAGGCCTGCACGAGCAGGAGGTTCTGCACCGCCGCCGAGGGGTTCACCGGGTCGGCGAACCAGAGCCCGACCAGCAGCACCACCGCCCACATCAGCAGGTGGTTCGGGTAGATCTTGGCCAGCCGGCGGCGCCAGAACGCCCACTTCGTGTCCTGCTCACGGGCCGACCAGACCAGCACGAACCCGCTGAGCACGAAGAAGAACTGCACCCCGGAGAGACCCAGGGTGAACAACTGGTCCACCACGGCCTTGAACTCCGGCTCGACGATGATCCGCATCGTCCCGACGTGGAAGCCGAAGACCAGCATCGCCGCGATCCACCGCAGTCCGGTCAGGGACGGCAGGCGGGACAGGGACCGGTCGGCCCCGGGCGTCGGGGTGAGGCTGGTCATGACACCGCCCGCGGATACGGCTCGCGGATCGGCATGCGGGTTCTCCCGTCGGTCGGCCGGCGTACGCCGGGATTGGTCACATGGGGCGGAACCGGTCGCCGCCGCCCCGCCGGGCACCCTACCCCGACCATCCGCCTCTCGTACGTGTGTACGACAGGTGGGTAGGATCGGCCGGGTGGCCGACATCGCGTACCAGCCCTCGATGCTGGACCTCACCGACTCCGGCCCCGCTCTGGAGCCGCTGGCCGGGCGGGTGCGCCGGCACGAGCTGGGCCGGGGCGCCTGGGTCGACCACCTGCCCGGCTGGGTGCAGGGCTCCGACCCGGTCCTCGCCACGCTCCTGCGGGAGGTGCCCTGGCGGGCCGAGCGCCGCCGGATGTACGACGCCGAGGTCGACGTACCCCGGCTGCTCTGCTGGTACGCCGCCGGCCGCCCCCTGCCCCATCCCGTGCTGACCGAGGCCCGCGCGGCGCTCAACCGGCACTACGCCGCCGAACTCGGTGAGGAGTTCGTCACCGCCGGCATGTGCCTCTACCGGTCCGGCCGGGACAGCGTCGCCTGGCACGGCGACACCATCGGTCGGGGCGCGCACGCGGACACCATGGTGGCGATCGTCTCGTTCGGCACGCCCCGCCCGCTGCTGCTGCGCCCGCGCGGCGGCGGGACCGGCCCGCGCTTCCCGCTCGGCCACGGCGACCTGGTCGTCATGGGCGGCTCCTGCCAGCGCACCTGGGAACACGCCGTCCCGAAGACCAACCGCCCGGTCGGCCCCCGGGTCAGCGTGCAGTTCCGTCCCGCCGGCGTCGCCTGAGCCGGGTCCGCGCGGGCGGACCCTCGCGGAGACCACGGCTGGCACGCGTCCGACCCCACCGGCGGACCCGTTCGCACCGCCCGGTGCCGGTCCGGCGGACCGGCCGCCAGCGGCACTCTGTTAGAAACGTCCAGGGTCGCCGCTGCCCCACCAGGTCCCACCGACGTGAAGGGCAGTGCCGCCATGACCCCACCACCACCCCCCACCACGACGACGAGCCGGACACCCTGGCGGCTGCACGGCGACGGCCGGGCGGTACGCCCCGGCGACGTGGTCGCCCCGGACGAACGCCTCTCCTGGCCGCGCACCGTCGGGGTCGGCGTGCAGCACGTGGTGGCCATGTTCGGCGCCACCTTCACGGTGCCGCTGATCACCGGCTTCCCGCCGGCCACCACGCTGTTCTTCTCCGGGCTGGGCACCCTGCTGTTCCTGGTGATCACCGGCAACCGGCTGCCGTCGTACCTCGGCTCGTCGTTCGCCTTCATCGCACCGGTCATGGCGGCGAAGGCCGGTGGTGACATCGGTCCGGCGCTCGGCGGCATCGTGGTCGCCGGCGCGGCGCTGGCCCTGGTCGGCCTGGTCGTCCAGGTGGCCGGGACGCGGTGGATCGACGCGCTGATGCCTCCGGCGGTGACCGGCGCGATCGTCGCGCTGATCGGGCTCAACCTCGCTCCGGTGGCCTGGGACGGCAACGGCAGCGGCACCGGCGTCAAGGCGCAGCCGCTGGTCGCGGCGGTCACCCTGGCCGCCATCCTGCTCACCACGGTGGCCTTCCGGGGCTTCACGGGTCGGCTGTCGATCCTGCTCGGCGTGGTGGTCGGTTGGCTGTTCGCGGCCGCGACGAACGGGCTCGACCTGGCCACCCTCACCCGGCTGCGCGAGGCGGCCTGGGTGGGACTGCCCGAGTTCCACGCGCCCAGCTTCAGCGTCCAGGCGGCGGTGCTGGTCATCCCGGTGGTCCTGGTGCTGATCGCGGAGAACGCCGGCCACGTGAAGGCGGTGGCCGCGATGACCGGCCGCAACCTGGACCGGGACATGGGCCGGGCGTTCCTGGGTGACGGGATCGCCACCGTGCTCGCCGGCTCCGCCGGCGGCTCCGGCACCACCACGTACGCGGAGAACATCGGCGTGATGGCGGCGACCCGGGTCTACTCCACCGCCGCGTACTGGGTGGCCGGGGCGGCGGCGGTGCTGCTCGGGCTCAGCCCGAAGTTCGGGGCGTTGATCCTGACCGTGCCGGCGGGGGTGCTCGGCGGCGCGACCACCGTCCTGTACGGGCTGATCGCCGTCCTCGGCGCACGGATCTGGATCGAGAACCGGGTCGACTTCCACGACCCGGTGAACCTCTTCACCGCCGCGGTCGCCCTGATCATCGGAGCCGCCGACTACACCCTCACCGTCGGCGACCTGTCCTTCAACGGCATCGCCCTGGGCACCGCCGCCGCCCTGGTCACCTACCACGTCATGCGCGCCGTCGCGCGCCTGCGCTCCCCCCGCGTCCCGACCTGACCCCGTCCGCTACCTCCGGGTCCGGCCGACGTGCGGTCGGACCCCGGAGGAACGGTCACTCGCGGGTCTGGTGGTGGCCCAGCAGGGTGGGACCGAGCATCACCGCGAAGCCGGACCCGTCCCGGCGCGGATCCTCCGCCGGCAGTTCGACCGGCTCCCCGGTGGCGGTGGAACCCACCGGCCGGGCGCCGACCCAGGCCACGACCAGGTCCGTCTCCCCCTTCAGGAGACGCTGGGCACGCACCCCGCCGGTCGCCCGTCCCTTGGCCGGGTACGCCGCGAACGGCGTCACCTTGACCGTGGCACCGGTCGAGGTGACCACCATCGGCTCCCCGTGCACCGGGTCGTCGGTGCGCACCGCGCCGAAGAAGACCACCCGTGCCCCGTCCGGCAGGTTGATGCCGGCCATGCCGCCGCCCCGGATGCCCTGCGGCCGGACCAGGCCGGCGGCGAAGCGCAGCAACGACGCCTCCGAGGTGACGAAGGTCAGCGTCTCCGCCCCGTCGGTGAGCCAGGTTCCCCCGACCACCTCGTCCCCCTCGCGCAGGGAGATCACCTCGAACTCGTCCGAGCGGACCGGCCACTCCGGCGCGCAGACCTTGACCACGCCCTGCCGGGTGCCCAGGGCCAGGCCCGGCGACCCCTCGGCGGTCGGACCGAGCGGGGCCAGCGTGACCACGGACTCCCCCGGCTCCAGCGGCACCAGCTCGGTGACGGACATCCCGCCGCTGAGCGACACCGTGCCGGACTGCTGCGGCAGGACGGGCAGCGGCAGCACGTCGACCTTGAACGCCCGCCCGGCGCTGGTTACCACGAGCACCCGGCCCCGGGCGGTGGAGTGCACCAGCGCGCGTACCGCGTCGTGCTTGACCCGGCCGCGCCGGCCGCGCCCCTCGGCGGCCTCCTCCGACTCGGCCGCGGTCCGGGCGATCAGCCCGGTGGCGGAGAGGATCACCTGGCACGGGTCGTCGGCGACCTCCAGCGGCCCGGCCGGCACGGACGCCGCCAGCACCTCCTTCAGGTCACCGTCGACCAGGGTGGTCCGGCGGGGACTGCTGAACTGCTTCGCCACCGCGCCCAGTTCGTCGGAGACCAGCTTCTTCAGCACCTTCTCGTCGTCGAGGATCCGGGACAGCTCGGCGATCTCACCGCGCAGCTTCTCCTGCTCGGCCTCCAGCTCCAGCCGGTCGTACTTCGTCAACCGGCGCAGCGGGGTGTCCAGGATGTAGGTGGCCTGGATCTCGGAGAGGCCGAACCGGCTCATCAGGCCGTCCTTGGCGGCCTGGGCGTCCTCGCTCTCCCGGATGAGCCGGACCACCCGGTCGATGTCGAGCAGCGCGACGAGCAGGCCGTCGACCAGGTGCAGCCGCTCCTCCCGCCGACGCCGCCGGTACGAGGTGCGTCGGGTCACCACGTCGTACCGGTGGGCGAGGAAGACCTCCAGCAGGGCCTTGAGCCCCAGGGTGCGCGGCTGCCCGTCGACCAGGACGAGGTTGTTGACGCCGAAGGACTGCTCCAGCGGGGTGAGCCGGTAGAGGTCGGCCAGGAGCGCCTGCGGGTTGACCCCGACCTTGCACTCGACGACCAGCCGGGTGCCGCTCTCCCGGTCGGTGAGGTCCTTGACGTCGGCGATGCCGGTCAGCCGCTTGGTCTTCGTCACCTCGTTGGTGATCGCCGCGATGACCTTCTCCGCGCCGACGCCGTACGGCAACTCGACCACGGTGATCGCCTGCCGGCCCCGACTGCCCTCCACCGGGCCGATCTCCACCCGGCCGCGCATCCGCACCACGCCCCGGCCGGTCTCGTAGGCCCGGCGGACCTCGTCCAGGCCGAGCAGCAGGCCGCCGGTGGGCAGGTCCGGGCCGGGGACGAACTCCATCAGCTTGTCGAGGGTGGCGTCCGGGTGCCGGATCAGCCAGCGGGCCGCCGCGACCACCTCGCCGAGGTTGTGCGGGATCATGTTGGTGGCCATCCCGACGGCGATCCCGGACGCGCCGTTGACCAGCAGGTTCGGGAAGGCGGCCGGCAGCACGGTGGGCTGGGTCAGCGAGCCGTCGTAGTTCGGCTCGACGTCGACGGTCTCCTCGCCCAGCTCGCCGACGAGCAGCATCGCCTCCCGGGACATCCGGGCCTCGGTGTAGCGCGCCGCGGCCGGGCCGTCGTCCGGGGAGCCGAAGTTGCCGTGCCCGTCGATGAGCGGGACGTTGAGCGAGAAGTCCTGGGCGAGCCGGACCATCGCGTCGTAGATCGCGGTGTCGCCGTGCGGGTGGTAGCGCCCCATCACGTCGCCGACCACGCGGGCGGACTTCACGTGCGCCCGGTCCGGGCGGAACCCGGACTCGTGCATGGAGTAGAGGATGCGGCGGTGCACCGGCTTCAGGCCGTCCCGGGCGTCTGGCAGGGCACGGGAGTGGATGACCGAGAACGCGTACTCCAGGTAGGAGTCGGAGACCTCGGTGACCAGCGGGTTGTCGAAGACCCGTGCACCGGCCCGGTCGAACGCGGACAGGTCGACCTTGTCGCGGGTTTCCTTACGGCGTGCCATGGTTGCGCTCTCTCCCGTGACAGGGGTGGTCAGGCGTCGATCGCGTCGCGGTCGACACGGTCGGCGGACTCGATCAGCCAGTTGCGGCGCGGTTCGACCTTCTCGCCCATGAGCAGCTCCAGGATCCGCTCGGCGGCGTCGACGTCCTCCAGGGTGATCCGCCGGACCGACCGGGTGGCCGGGTTCATGGTGGTCTCCCACAGCTCGTCGGCGTCCATCTCGCCGAGGCCCTTGAACCGGGGGATCGGGGTGACGATCTGCTTGCCGGCCTTCTCCAGCTTGCGAACCGTCGCCTCCATCTCGGCCTGGGTGTAGGTGTAGACGGTCTGCGGGTTGCGCCCCCTCGTGGTGATCTTGTGGAGGGGCGGCATCGCGGCGTAGAGGCGTCCGGCCTCGATCAGCGGTCGCATGTAGCGGGCGAAGAGGGTGATCAGCAGGGTCCGGATGTGCGCGCCGTCCACGTCGGCGTCCGCCATGATCAGGACGCGGCCGTACCGCATGGTGGAGAGGTCGAACGTCCGCCCCGAGCCGGCCCCGAGCACCTGCACGATCGCCGCGCACTCGGCGTTGTCCAGCACCTGCTGGAGGTTCGCCTTCTGCACGTTGAGGATCTTGCCCCGGATCGGCAGGAGCGCCTGGTACTCGGCGGACCGGGCAAGTCGCCCGGTCCCGAGGGCGCTGTCCCCCTCCACGATGAACAACTCACTTCTTTCAATGCCTGCGGAGCGGCAGTCGACCAGCTTCGCCGGCATCGCCGCCCCCTCCAGGGCGGTCTTGCGGCGGGCGGCGTCCTTCTGCTGCTTCTGGGTCAGGCGCACCCGGGCCGCGTCGACGATCTTCTGGAGGACGGTGCGCGCCTCGGCCTTCGACCGGCGGTCCTCCAGCCACGCCTTGAGGTGCTGCTCCACCAGGGACTGCATGACCTTGGTGATGCCGGCGGTGGAGAGTTCGTCCTTGGTCTGCGAGGTGAACTGCGGTTCGGGGATCCGCACGTGCACCACGGCGGTCATCCCCTCCAGGACGTCGTCCAGGGTGGGCGGGTCCTCCTTGGCCCGCAGCAGGCCCCGGGTGTTGCGGACGGCCTCGGCGAGGGTACGCGTCAGCGCCCGCTCGAACCCCTTGCGGTGGGTGCCGCCGTGCGCGTTGCGGATGGTGTTGGTGAAGCACTCGACGGTGCGCTCGTAGCCGGTGCCCCAGCGGAAGGCCACCTCCACCTCGGCGCGACGCTGCACGTTGGACTGCATGACGCCGTTGGCGTCGGCGGCGTTCTCCCGGTAGGTGCCCTCGCCGGTGACCAGCAGGGTGCCGGAGACCGCCCGGTCGCCGGCCGGGGCGAGGAACTCCACCATGTCGGTGAGCCCGTTGGGGTAGTGGAACTCCTCCCGGGTCGGCTCCTCGCCGGTCTCGTCACGGAGCAGGTAGTTGACGCCGGGCACCAGGAAGGCGGTGTTGCGCAGCTTCATCCGGACCGCGTCGACGTCCAGTCGGGCGCCGGTCTCGAAGTAGCGCGCGTCGTGCCAGTACCGGATCGAGGTGCCGGTGCGCTGGCCGCGTTTGGTCGCGCCGACCACCTGGAGGCCGGGGCCGGGGGTGAACGGGTCGTCCGGGCCGGGGCCGTCGAAGATGCCGGGCACCCCGTGCCGGAACGACATGGCGTGCACCTTGCCGTCCCGCCGGACGGTCACGTCGAAGCGGCGGGAGAGCGCGTTGACCGCCGACGCGCCGACGCCGTGCAGGCCGCCGGAGGTCTTGTAGCCCGAGCCGCCGAACTTGCCGCCGGCGTGCAGCCGGGTCAGCACCAGTTCGACGCCGGAGATGCCGGACTTGGCGTGCACGTCGGTGGGGATGCCCCGGCCGTCGTCGTCGACCTGCACCGAACCGTCGGCGTGCAGCACGACCTCGATCCGGGTGGCGTGGCCGGCGACCCCCTCGTCGGTGGAGTTGTCGAGGATCTCGTTGACGAGGTGACCCACGCCACGGCTGTCGGTCGAGCCGATGTACATGCCGGGGCGTTTGCGGACGGCGTCCAGCCCCTCCAGGTGGGTGAGGTCGTCGGCCCCGTAGAGGGGCTCAAGCTCTGCGGTCAACTTGGTCGTACTCCCAGGTCTCGGCGGTGCGGGGCCACCTCCGGCGGAGATCGCCGGTGGACGGCACGCCGCAGCGAGCCTAGCCGGATGCGCCGACATACCCACGCCGCCCCGCGCCGGGGCCGTCCGCACGCACCGATCGTGAGCAGGGCCACGGGCCCGCGAGGCGGGGTCGGGGTAGGCCCCTCCGACCCCCGGGAGCACGAAGTCCATCGATCGAAAACGGCGGCGAACCGTTGACGCCCGCGAGACGGGCGTGGTGTGATCGCGATCTCAAAGACTTTCTCACATTTCCATCGATGGATGGAGGTCCGATGTCCCTGTTCCGTCGTACCGCGCTCGCGGCGGCGCTGGTCGTGGCCGCGGCCGGGCTCACCGCCACGGCCGCGCCCCCCGCCCCGGCGACCGCCGCGCTCCCCACCGCCGCGGTGGCGCTCGGCGACAGCTTCATCAGCGGCGAAGGCGCCGGCGCGTACGCCCCGGTGGTCGACGTCAACGGGGTGCCCCAGGGCTTCCCGGGCTGGTCCGCGCCGAACAACAACGCCTACTTCTGCCACCGCTCGGCGAACGCGTCCCTGCACCGGGCCAGCCTCCCGGGCATCCAGGACCGGTTCAACCTGGCCTGCTCCGGCGGGCAGCCGTACGACATCGGCGCCGCCTCGGCCGCCCGCGCCAAGGGCCGGCAGGTGACGTCCCAGCTCGACCAGCTCCGCGCGGTCGCCCGGACCCACGACATCGACCTCGTCCTGATCGGCCTCGGTTCCAACAACAGCTCGTTCACCTTCGGCTCGGTGGCGGAGAAGTGCGCCAACCGGTTCATCGCCGACGCCTGGACCGGCTGGTGGGAGTTCTGGGCGTACCTGGGCGGCCCGGTCCCGCAGGAGCCGTGCGCCGACGCCGACCTGGCCACCCCGGCGCAGCTGACCGCCGCCACCGGGGAGACCACCTCGGCGGTCCGCCAGATCCTCGCCACGCTCGCCCAGGTCGACGCCGACGGCCAGCACCGGGTGGTGTTCCAGGACTACACCAACCCGCTGCCGTTCGACCTGTACCCGACCTTCCACGAGCAGGACGGCCGGGCCGACGACCGGGACAAGTTCCGGGACCTCGGCGCCGAGCGGTACGCGGCCGGCTGCCCGATCCACCGGGCCAGCCTGGCCCCGGGGCACCGCTTCTCCGCCAGCCTCGGCACCCTGGTCCGGTCGACCCGGGACACCCTCGCCGCCGAGTTCCCCGGCGCGGACCTGGTCTACCTGAACGTGCAGCGGGCCTTCGACGGCGCCCGGCTCTGCGAGTCGCCGAGCAGCCCCACCGGCACCCTGGCCACCCCGATCCGGCTCCAGGACGGGCCCTCGGGGGTCTTCGTGACCAGCCTCTCCGGCTACGACAAGCTGGATATCCAGGACATCGCGAACACCTGCGTCAGCTACTTCCAGACCTGCCAGGAGTCCTGGCACCCGAACGCCGCCGGGCACCAGGTGCTCGGGCAGTGCCTGACCGGGGCCGCCACCGCCACCGCCCGCAGCGTGGCCTGCGTACGGTCGCCGGACGGCAGCGTCAGCGTCTCCTGAGAGGCGGCGTCACCGCCGCCAGGGACGTCGCCGCCTCGGACGGACCACCGGGACCCCGCCCACCTCGGGCGGGGTCCCGTCTTGTCACACACACCCCGTCAGAGCGGCCGGCCACCGAGGGTGAGCAGCACCGGGCCGGCCGAGCCGGCCACCAGGTCACCGAGGCGGACCTGGTCGAGCACGCCGAGGAACGCGTCCTGCGCGCGGCGCAGCTCGCCGCGCAGGCGACACGCGGGCCGCAGCGGACAGGCCGGGCGGTCGCAGTCCACCACCTCGTCGTCGCCCTCGAACGCCCGGACCATCGCGCCGACGGTCAGCGCGGTCGCCTCCTCGGCGAAGACCACCCCGCCGGCGCGTCCCCGGATGGTGACCAGCACACCGAGCCGCTGGAGGCGTTGGACGACCTTCGCCACGTGGTTGCGGGGCAGGGCGAGCTGGACGGCCAGCTCGTCCACGGTCGTCCGGCCCGGTGACGCGGCGGTCAGCATGGCGATCCGCAGCGCCATGTCGGTGGACCGGTTGAGCTTCACGTCCCGACCCTAGTCAGCGGGACGGGCCGCCGCTGACGGCCGGAGGTCCCCCGGCGGTGTGATCCGGACGACCCCGGATCCGGGACCTTCGACCCTGAAGAAGTATTTGATCTACCTGTTTAGCTGAGCGCGCTCGACCGACCAGTGACCAGGAGGAGTGAGTCGTGCTCACGGAGACATCAGCAGCGGTGGTCAAGGCGACCCTGCCGGCCGTACAGGCGCACGGGGAGGCGATCACCGGCCGGTTCTACCAGCGGATGTTCGAGGCCCACCCGGAGCTGCTCGACATCTTCAACCAGGGCAACCAGGCGACCGGACGGCAGCGGGCGGCGCTCGCCGCGGCCGTGGTCGCGTACGCCGAGCACCTGATCGGGGTGAGCAACCTGCCGTGGGGACCGGTCCTGGACCGGATCGCGCACAAACACGCCTCGCTGGGCATCACCCCGGCGCAGTACACGATCGTCGGCCGGCACCTGATGGCCGCCGTCGGCGAGGTGCTCGGCGACGCGGTCACCGCCGAGGTGGCGGCGGCGTGGGAGGAGACGTACTGGCTGCTCGCCTGCGAGCTGGTGGCCCGCGAGGCGCGGCTCTACCACGGCGCCGGGATCGGCGAGGGCGAGCCGGTGTGGCGCCCCTGGCGGGTCGACCGGCGGACCCCGGAAACCGCCGACGTGGTCTCCCTCACCCTCGTCCCGGCCGACGGCGGCCCGGTGCCCGACTTCGTCCCGGGCCGGTACGTGTCGGTCGCCGTCGACCTCGGCGATGGGCGGGGCCAGCAGATCCGGCAGTACAGCCTCTCCGGCCGCCCCGGCGCGGACCACTGGCGGATCACCGTCAAGCGGGTACGCGGCACCGACGGCGCCCCGGACGGGGCGGTCTCCACCTTCCTGCACGAGCAGGTGGCCGTCGGGGACACGCTGCGGCTCAGCCCGCCCTTCGGCGAGGTCGCCTCGGCCCCCGGGGAGGGCCCGTTGCTGCTGATCAGTGCCGGGATCGGGGTGACCCCGGCGATGGCCGCGCTGGAGCACCTCGCCGTCACCGCGCCGCACCGGCCGGTGACCCTCGTGCACGCCGACCGGGCCGGCGGCACGCACGCCCTGCGCGACCAGCTCCCCCGACTCCGTGCCGCCCTGCCCCACCTGCGCCTGCACCTGTGGTACGAGGAGGACGGAGACCTGCTCGACGGGCTGTCGGCCGAGGTCAACCCGGCCGGGTGGACCCGGAGCTGATCCCGCTCACCCCCGACGCGCACGTCCACCTCTGTGGACCGTTGCCGTTCATGAACCTGGTCCGCAGCGGGCTGGTGCGCCGGGGTGTACCGGCCGGTCGGATCGCGTACGAGGTGTTCGGCCCGGGCATGCTCCGCGACGACGTCTGACCGGAAGTGCCCGGACGTGACCCGATCGGTTGGTTAGGCCGCACGGCTCAGGGTACGGACCCTGCCATGCGGGTCGGGCGTCCGCTCCAGCCGGAACGTCACGGACGCGTCCCGGTCGGCACCCGCCGACCGGGACGCGCTCCACCGGCCCGCGTCGAACGCGGAACGGCACGGTTCGGCGGTCGACCGTTCCCGGGGCGACGGGACCGGCTGATGGAGGAGGAAGCATGCGCATCGCGATGATCTCGGAGCACGCCAGCCCGCTCGCCGTACCGGCCGAGCCGGACGTCGGTGGCCAGCACACGCACGTCGCGGAGCTGGCCACCGCCCTCGTCGGCGCGGGCCACGACGTGCGCGTCTACACCCGCCGGGACTCCACCGCGATGCCCGACGCCGTGCCCACCGGGGACGGCTACCTGGTCTGTCACGTGCCCGCCGGCCCGCCCGAGCGGCTGCCCCGGGACGAGCTGCTCCCCTACCTCGGCGAGTTCGGGCGCTGGCTCGCCGGAGCGTGGCGGGACGGTGACTGGGCACCCGACGTCGCCCACGCGCACTTCTGGATGAGCGGCCTGGCCACCCTGCACGCCGCCCGCCGGACCGGGGTGCCGGTCGTGCAGACGTACCACGGGCTCGGCACGGTGGCCCGGCGGCAGCTCGGCAACCAGGACACCAGCCCACCGGGGCGGATCGGCTACGAACGGGCCATCGGCCGGGCCGTCGACCGGGTGGTCGTGCAGTGCCAGGACGAGGTCGCCGAACTGCTCCGGCTGGGGGTGCCCCGCTCCCGGATGACCCTGGTCCCCACCGGGGTCGACGAGGAACTGTTCGGCCCCGAGGGACCGGTCGTGCCCCGGGATCCGGCCCGGCCCCGGATCCTCACCGCCGGCCCGCTGGTCGCCGCGCAGGGTCTGCCGGACGTGGTCCGGGCGCTGCCCGGTGTGCCGGACGCGGAGTGCGTCGTGGTCGGTGGTCCCCCCGCCGACCTGCTGCCCAGCGACGGCACGGCGCGCCGGCTGCTGGCTCTCGCCACGGCCTGCGGCGTGGCCGAGCGGGTCCGCCTCGTCGGCGCGGTGCCCCGTACGGAGCTGGGCCGGTGGTACCGCTCCGCCGACATCCTCGTCGCCGCCCCCTGGTACGGACCGTCCGGCCTCACGCCCCTGGAGGGCATGGCCTGCGGGGTGCCCGTGATCGGCACCACCGTCGGCGGGATCACCGACACCGTGGTCGACGGGCTCACCGGTGACCTCGTCCCGCCGCGCGACCCCCGGGCCCTCGGGACGGCGGTCCGCCGGCTGCTGCGCGACAACGTCCGCCGCTTCTCGTACGCCACCGCGGCGCTGGACCGGATCCGCAGCCGGTACTCCTGGAAGCGGGCCGTGGAACAGCTCGGGGCGGTGTACGAGACGGTCGCCGGCATCGGTCGGGCGGCCCCGGCGGTCGCCTGACCAGCGCGGCGACCGACCGTGCGGGAATAGCCGTCCGGGGGGTGGGTATGCCGCAGCGCCCACACGGCGGAAGGGGATCAGATGTCCGAACGGCACACCGTCCTGCGCTCGATGCACGACCTCGGCCTCGCGGCCTGGTTCGGCGGCTCGTTGATGGGCGCCACCGGGGTCAACGGCGCGGCGGCGCAGATCAGCGACAGGACCCAACGACTGCCGATGGCCTCGGCGGGCTGGGCCCGGTGGACACCGGTGAACGCGGCGGCCATCGGGGCGCACCTGGCCGGCGCGGTCGGCGAACTGGTGACCGAGAGCCCCCGAGTGCTCAGCCAGTCCGGGGTCGGCCGGATGAGCGCGGTCAAGACCGCGCTGACCGTCGCCGCCCTGGCGGTCACCGGGTACAGCCGGATGCTCGGTATGCGGTTGGAGAAGGCGGGGCAGCCACCGGTCGCCGGGGTCACCGAACCCCAGCACGACACGCCGCGCGCGGTCGCCTCCTCACAACGGCAGATGAAGGTGCTCCAGTGGGCCGTCCCGGCCATCACCGGGGCGCTGATCGTGGTCACCAGCTACGCCGGCGAACAGCAGAAACCCGGCCAGGTGCTGCGGGGCATCCTCGGTCGCGCGGGCGGCAGGACGAACGGGGCCCGGGGACCGGGGATGGGCATGGGCGTGGGCATGCTCGGTGCGAACGGCAACGGCCGGATGCACCGGATGATGGCCCACCGCTGACCGCGGGGCCGCGCGACCCGCGACCGGTTCGGTCGCGGGTCGACGCGTGTCCGGTCACTCCTCGTCGGCGCGTTCCTGGTTACCGGTCGCCTCGAAGTGCCAACCCTGGTCGGTGTCGCGGGTGCGCCGGTACTCGACGTACCAGACCCCACCGTCCCCCCGGTGGTCGAACTCGATCCGTTCGGCGGGTCGCCCGTCGGCCTCCATCGGGGCCGGGCGCACCGTCCCGTCGAGCGGTCCGCCGTGCAGGTGGGCCTGGACGCTGCGGTTCATGTCGACTCCCGTCCTCGCGGCCGCCCGGCGTACGGCCGGCGGCCCGGTAGCTGCTGGCCTCCGCTGCGGTTACCCGGCCCGGCCGACGGGTAACGGTCCGGCCCACCCGAGCGGACGGGGCGGGCATGCAGCCGCTCCCGACGGGGATTCCACCTCGACAGACGCAGCCGACCAGCGAGGTGACCATGAAGGAACGGGACGCCGAGGGACGCGGGCCCCAGCGACCGGGGCCGTGGGGCAGCACCGGCGAGTACGAGGGAGAGCTGCCCTGGGGAGTCGGCGAGGACTCGCCGATGGACGAGGGCAGCGAGGTGGCCGGCGTGCCACCCGGACGACGGGGCGAGCGGCGCGCGGGCGAGCCCGCGCGGGTGTCCCGCCCGGCCGGCCGGCACGGGTTCGGCCCGGTCGAGCCGAGCCGCCACGTCGAGGCCGGGCCGGGAGCGCCCCCGGACCCGGCGCCGTCCCGTCGCCCCTTCCCCGACGACCGGGCCGGCGGCGACCTGCCGGACAACGCGCTGGAGGAGGCGACGGGCATGCATCCGGAGACCCGGTCACCGGGCGGGTGAGAGCCGGCTCCGGTCTCCGCGACCCGACGGCCGGCCCGGTTCTTCTACGACGAGCGGCACGTCCGGCGGCACGGGGCGCTGCCCGAGCGGGCCGGCCGCTCACGGTGCCTCCGCCCGCCGTGCCTCCGCCCGCCGTGGTCCGGGATGCGGGTGAGGTGGTAGCAGGGGACCCCTGTTACCGCTTTCTGCCGAGCAGGGGTCCCCTGCAGTCAACCCAGCCGGCCGGCACGCCCAGCAGGTCGGCCAGCCGGGCGGCGTCCCGCTGGGCCTGGTCGCCACAACAGTTGTTCATCAGCACGTGTAGCTCGTCGGCCTGCCCGGCCAACTCGGTCAGCAGTTCCGCCCAGCGGGCGAGTTCCTCCTCGGCGTACGCGTAGCGGAACCGCTCCTGCTTGTCGCCGCTCTCCCACGCGGTGCTGTGCCCGTGGAACCGCACCATCGCCAACCCGGCGGTGACGGTCAGGACGGGCGGCACCGACGAGACGAACCCCTGGGGCATGTCGACGCAGACGTAGGTCAGGTCCTGGTCGCGGAGCAGGTCGAGGGTGTCCAGCACGGTCGGCTCGGCGAACCAGGAGTGGTGGCGCAACTCGACGGCGACCCGGTGCGGGCGGCACCGGCCGGCGAGTTCCACGATCCGCCGTTTCGCCGCCTCGCCGTGGGCGAACCACGGCGGGAACTGCAACAGCACCGCGCCCAGCCGGTCGGTCCCGGCGAGCGGGGCCAACGCCGCGTGGAACCGCCCCCACAGCTCGTCGTACGCCTCGTCGGACAGGTCACGGCGCTGGACCCGGCGGCGCGTACCGGCCGGACGCAGGTCCCGGGGCAGCACGGAAACCGGTGTCGGGTGCCCGGTGAACAGGCTGAACGCCTTGACGTCGAAAATGAACCCGTCCGGGGTGGCCGCCGCCCAACCCTCGGCGGTCTCCGGCGTCGGCACCGCGTAGTAGGAGGTGTCCACCTCGACCAGACCGAACTGTCCGGCGTAATGGCCGAGCCGGGCCGCGGGGGTCCGGGCCGTACGGGGGTACCAGCCGGAGCGCAGCAGCATCTGGTCGGCCCAGGACGACGTACCCACCCTGATCACACCCATGTCACCAGTTGACCCCCGGTGTCCGGATTCGGCAACCGGAGGCGGTTCGAGCGGAAGCGCGTGCCGGTGGAGTGTCGGGGGTGGTCCGTAGCGTGCGTACTGATCGGACGACGTGAAAGGACGCCACACGTGACCGTTACCGACCTACCGACGACCGGGGAACGCGCCGACCTGCTCCAGTCGCTGGCCCTGCACCGCGGGTTCCTCCGGCACACGGTGCAGGGGCTCACCGACGAGCAGGCAGCCCGGCGCACCACGGTCAGCGAGCTGTGCCTCGGCGGCCTGATCAAGCACGTCGCCGGGGTCGAGGAGAGGTGGCTGCGCTTCGTGATCGAGGGGCCCGCCGCCATGCATGCCGACCCGGACTCCTGGACGGACCAGTTCCGCATGTCCGCCGGGGAGACACTGACCGGTCTCCTCGACCGGTACGCCGACGTGGCGCAGCGCACCGACGAGCTGGTGGCCACCCTCGACCTCGACGTGACCCGTCCGCTGCCGTCGGCCCCCTGGTTTCCTCCGGGTGCCCGCTGGTCGGTGCGCCGGGTGCTGCTGCACGTCATCGCCGAGACGGCCCAGCACGCCGGGCACGCCGACATCATCCGGGAGGCGCTCGACGGACAACGGACCATGGGCTGACCGGACCGCCCCGCAACGTCCCCGGGCAGCGGGCCCGGGGACGGGACGAGGCGGGGATCAGGCGCGGGGCGGGCCCTGGTAGTTCGGCGCGACGTAGACGGGCAGGCGCTCACCGCCAGCGCGGGCGTAGCGACGGGTGTACGTGACGTGGCCGCCGACTCGCGGCGGCGGAGGCCCTTCCGCAGCTTCACCGTTGCGCTCCGTCGGGAGCGGAACGGTGAAGCTCAGCGGGAGCGACCGCAGGGCGGCGGACGCCCGCGCGGGCGTCACCTCGTGACGTTCGTTGTGCCAGGGACCACCGAGGAAGAGCACCTTCATGCGTTCATGTTCTCCTGTCGCTGACTGTGACACCTCATCCATCGGTCTGTCGACGGGTACCGTCCCGGTTGGACCTTGAGGTGTCGATCCGTCCGTTCTGCCGGTGGCCCCAGGGATGATCCCCGACTGGTCCCGGGGACCGGGAGGGTGGTCCTCCGGTCGGCCATCCCGGAGGCCCCGGGGCACCCGTGTGACGTCGAGGCAGGCCCCGGCGCTGATGGACACGAGATGAGCTCACATCACCAGCACCGGATCGACCGGGACACCGTCGAACGCCTGCTCGACGGGGTCGCCGCCGTCGAGCGCCGACAGGTCCCCGACGACCTCGTCCGGCTGCTCGACGCGGCCCGCGCCGCCCCACGGGCCGAGGAACTGCGCGGTGAACACCTCGCGGTACAGGCGTTCCACGCCGCACGGTCGGCACCGGCCCGACGACCGTCGCGTCGTCCAGCACGCCGGGGCGCCCTGGCTCGCCTGCTGCCGGCGAAGACCATCGCCGCCCTGGCCGTGGCCGCGACCGGCGGCATGGCCCTCGCCACGGTACAGGGGGCGGTGCCCAATCCGCTGCGTCCGGTGCCACCGGCGACGACCACGCCGGTGGACGGGCCGTCCGGCGGCGTCCCGGAGCGGGTGCGGACGGCACCCACCGCCGGGCCGCCCACCCACGGGCCGCCCGGCGGTGGGCCACGGTCACCGGAGCTGGTTCCGGCGTGCCGGTCCTGGCGGGACGCGCGCGCCGTCGACCCGGACCGGGCTCTGCGGGACCCGGCCTTCGCCCCGCTGGTCCGGGCAGCCGCCGGGCGGGACAGGGTCGACGCGTGGTGCGACACGGTGCTGGGCGGCGGGCGGACGCCGGTGCCCCCGACCGGCGTTCCACGCGACGCGCCGACCGCCGGTCCCGGCAGTCCTCCGCCCGCACCGCCGACCGGCCAGCCGGCGGTACCGTCGGTGCAACCGGCGAGACCGACCGGGCAGCCGGCGGCACCGACCCCGCCGGTGGGCGACATCCCGGGCCGGCCCGACCACACCGGCGGCCCGTCGGAGCCCGTCGTCGGCCTACCCGACCCGGGCGTCGGCCTGCCCGACCCGGGCGTCGGCCTGCCCGAGCCGGGCGTCGGCCTGCCCGAGCCCACGGAGCCAGGCGTCGGCCTGCCCGA
The DNA here is from genome assembly GCF_900091495.1 of Micromonospora echinospora. Lineage (NCBI taxonomy): Bacteria > Bacillati > Actinomycetota > Actinomycetes > Micromonosporales > Micromonosporaceae > Micromonospora > Micromonospora echinospora. Next base: position 168,002 of record NZ_LT607413.1, read on the forward strand.
GCCGGGCGTCGGCCCACCGGAGCCCACGGAGCCGGTCCGGGACGCCGCTGGCCGGTGACGGGCCGGGTAGGGACTGTTAACGTGCGCGGTTGACCTGACGGCCGGGGTGTCCACGGAAGGAAACTGTCGATGACTCTGCGGCGTGGATCGGCGGCGATGGTCCTCCGACTGCTGGTCGTCCTCAGCGTGCTGGCCGGGATCGTGCTCACCGCCGCCGGTCCGGCCACGGTGACCGGGCTGCTGCCGTACTTCACCATCCAGAGCAACATCGCGGTCGGACTGCTCGCCGGGTACGCCGTCGCGCGGGCCCGGCAGGGGCGACCCGACCCGCCGTCGGCCCTCCGGGGCGCGGTCACCCTCTACATCACCATCACCGGGGTGGTCTACCACCTGGTGCTGGCCAACCCGGCGAGCCCGTTCGCGATGGCGCAGCCGGACCGTAGCCTGGCCGACGCGGTCGGCAACCAGTTCCTGCACACCGTGGTCCCGTTGCTCGCGGTGGCCGACTGGGCGTTCTTCGACCGCCGGGGCCGGCTGCGCCCCCGGTACGCGGTCTGGTGGCTTGCCTTCCCGCTGGCCTACCTGGCGTTCGCGCTGGTCAGAGGGGCACTGGTGGATTCCTACCCGTACCCGTTCGTGGACGCCGGCCAGCTCGGCTACACCGGGGTGACGACGAGCGCGGTGGGCTTCGCCGTGGCGTTCTGGCTGCTCGGCCTGGTCTTCGTCGGGGTGGACCGGGGCCTTGCCCGGCGCGCACGGCCGCCAGCGTCGGTCGCCCCGCCGCCACGGGCGGCACCACCGAATTCGACCGGGACGACCGAAACAGCCGGGACGGCGGGAACGGCCGGGAGCTGAGCGGTCAGCGCAGGGGACGTTGGCCGTTCCGCGCCGCCGCCCGGTCCCGTCCGTACGCGTCGGCGTGTCCCCATCGACCCGGGATGTCGAGCAGTTCGACCCGGCCGAGCCCCTCGGGCAGCGCCGGATCCACCAGGAGGTTGCCGCCGCACGGGGCCAGCCCGAGGATGGTGCTCAACACCATCAGCGTGGCTCCCGCCGACCACGACTGCGGGGAGCCGCCGGCCGGCAGGGGCACGGGGTAACGGGTCATCTGCCGGTCGTACCCGGCGACCAGCTCGGGGAGCCGGCCGGCGAAGTGCGCCGCCATGTCGACGACGCCCCGGGCGACCCGGGCCGCCTCCCGGTGGAAGCCGTAGCGGCGCAGACCCGCCACGGCGAGCGCGGTGTCGAACGGCCAGACCGCGCCGAGGTGGGACCCGACCGGGTTGTAGCGACGTTGCCCGGAGCCCAGGGTGCGGACACCCCAGCCGCTGAAGAGTTCCGGGCCGACCAGGTGCCCGGCCACCTCGTCCGCCCGCCCGGCGTCGACGATGCCGCTCCAGAGCAGGTGTCCCAGGTTGGAGGCGACCGCGTCGACCGGTTCCCCGTCCGGGCCGAGGGCGAGGGCGTACGCCCCACGGTGCGGCAGCCAGAAGTCCCGGTCGAACCGCTGCCGCAGCTGCGCCGCCTCGCGTTCGAGCCGGTCGGCGTAGTCCGGGTCGGCCCAGAAGTCCCGGGCCAACCGGGCGCCCCGCAGCTTCGCGTCGTAGGCGTATCCCTGGAGTTCGCAGGTGGCCCGGGGGAAGCCGGGTTCCCGGCCGTCCCGGCCCACGATCGCGTGGTCGGAGTTCTTCCAGCATTGGTTGATCAGGCCGTCACGGGTGTTGCGGCGCTGGTAGCGCACGTAGCCGTCGCCGAGCGAGTCGCCGTACTCGTCGATCCAGTCGAGTGCCATCCGGGCCGGGTGGCGCAGCTCGCGGACCAGGTCGGCGTCGCCGGACCAGCGCTCGTACTCGTCGAGGAGGATCACGAACAGCGGGGTGGTGTCGGCCGCGCCGTAGTAGACCGTGGTCGCGTCCTCGCCGAAGGCGCCGCGCTCGCCGTAGCGGATTCCGGCGAGGATCTTGCCCGGCTCCTCGTCGTACCGGTCGTCGAGCCGGCTGCCCTGGTCCAGTGCCAGCATGCGCAGCACGGCCGGGGCGAACTCCGGCACGTACGGCAGCGTCTGGAAGGCGGTGATCAGGGCGTCCCGCCCGTAGAGGGTCATCGACCAGGGCATCCCCGCCACGGGCAGCGGCTCGGTGTACGCCAGCGGGGTGTACCGCAGGGCGGCCAGGTCGAGCAGGCTGCGGCGGTACGCCGTACCCAGCGTCTCGCTCTCGGCGACCAGCTCGGGTGCCCGGTCCAGGAACTCGCGCAGGTCCGCCCGCATGTCCTCACGGACGTGCCGGCGGTGTGACTCCAGCTCGAAGCGCAGGTCCCGCCCGACCTCGGTGCTCAGGAACATGACGACGTGCAGGTCGGTGGCCCACGCCCCGTGCGGCTCCACCACGATCCGGAAGGTCATGCCGCTCTCGTCGATCTCGGCCGGGCGGGTGGTGGTCACCACGGTCTCCCGGCAGAAGCGCTGCCGCGCGTACCGCAGGCGCAGCTCCCGCTGCTCCGGCCGGACGGTGGCCTGGATCGACCGCCGCTTCGGCGCGGCGATCTCGCCGGTGTCGGCGAAGTCGGTCCCGATGTCCAGCCGGACGACGAAGGCGGCCGGCTCGGCGGAGTGGTTGAGTACGGTGATCCGCTCGTTGAAGCTGTTGTCGAGGGACCGGTGCCGCAGCACCGAGACGTCCGCGTCGACGTAGTGGCTGGCGGCGCCGGGCACGAGGAGGAACCGGGTCTCGAAGTGCGTCATGTCGTCGCGGGACAGCGCGTTGAACCGCCGGCCGTCGATGGTGAGCACCCACCGGGACAGGAACCGGGTGTCGAAGGAGAAGAGACCGGTCGGGGTACGCGGATCGCGCTCCATGTCGCCCTCGGTGTCGCTGATGGCGAAGGAGTTGCCGGTCATGACGTGGACGCGGTCCTCCCGCATCACCGGCCCTCCTGTCGGGCGACGTCCCGGGGGTGCCGGGCGCCGGGCGGGCCGGGAAGGATCCGGTGCAGCACCGTCAGCAGCGGCAGTCGTCCCCGGGCCGTCACGTCGTTGCGCAGCAACGCGCCGATGATGTGGGTGCGGCCGGTGGCGAGTTGGTCGAAGACCTCCCGGTCGGCCCGGACCACCAGCTCCGCCTCCTCCGCCGACCGGGTCACCCGGACGGTCTGCCGCTCGACGGTCAGGTACCAGTGGTCGGTCCAGCCGTTCTCGCTGATGTCTAGGCGCACCGTCCCGGCCGTCGTCTCGGCCACGCCGGTGTGCCGGCCCGGGGCGCGGTGCGTCAGGTACTCCACCGCCGGCCCGGTCAGGTCGCCGGCATCCCGCCACTCCTCCATGCCCGCACGGTCGCACCCGCGCAGGTGACGAGGCGTCACCCGGCGGGGGTGAGATCCCGGCCCAGCCGGGTAGACGGGGCCGGCGGGGCGGCTCGCCCGGACGCGCGGCGTCGGCTCCCCGACGGCCGGACGGCCGGTGACGGTCTCCGGCCCGGCTCCGCCGCGCGACGGAGGAGACCGCACGGATCACGACGAAGGGCGACGACGATGCGCGCGCTGCGACTGTTGGCATGGAAGAGCGAGCCGGAACTCGTCGAGGTGGACGAACCGACCCCCGGGCCGGGGCAGGTGGTGGTCAGGGTCGGGGCGGCCGGCGCCTGCCACTCCGACCTGCACCTGATGCACGACTTCGAGGCGGGGGCGGTGCCGTGGAACCCGCCGTTCACCCTCGGGCACGAGAACGCGGGATGGGTGCACGCCCTCGGTTCCGGCGTCACCGGGCTGGAGGTGGGGCAGCCGGTGGCCGTCTACGGCCCGTGGGGCTGCGGCACCTGCGCGCGCTGCCAGTTGGGTATCGACACGTACTGCGAGAACCCGGCCGGTGCGCCGGTGCCCGGCGGGGGCGGCGGCCTGGGCCTGGACGGGGGCATGGCCGAGTACCTGCTCGTGCCGGCCGCCCGGCACGTCGTCCCGCTGCCCGAGGGGCTGGACCCGGTGCAGGCCGCGCCCCTGACCGACGCCGGCCTCACCCCGTACCACGCGGTCCGCCGGTCCTGGGGCAAGCTGCCGCCCGGCAGCACCGCCCTGGTGATCGGGGTGGGTGGTCTCGGTCACGTGGGCGTGCAGATCCTCAAGGCCACCACCTCGGCACGGGTGATCGCGGTGGACACCCGGGACGAGGCGCTCGCCCTGGCCCGGGAGTGCGGGGCCGACCTGGCCCTGCGCTCGGGCGAGGAGGCGGTGGCCGAGATCCGCGCGGCCACGCCGGGCGGCCGGGGGGCGGACGTGGTGCTCGACTTCGTCGGCGTCGACGCGACCCTCCGGATGGGCGCGGCCAGCGCCCGTACCGTCGGGGACCTGACCATCGTCGGCATCGGCGGCGGCACCCTGCCGGTCTCCTACTTCTCGGTGCCGTACGAGGTGAGCATCCAGACCACCTACTGGGGCAGCCGACCGGAGCTGGTCGAGGTGCTCGACCTCGGTGCCCGGGGGCTGGTCCGGCCGAAGATCACCACGTTCGGGCTGGACGAGGCGGTCGACGTCTACCGTCGGCTCCAGGCGGGCGAGGTGGCGGGACGGGCGGTGATCGTGCCCTGACCGCGGGCCCTAGGGTGGGCCCGTGGTCGCCGCGCTGGAGCTGTATCTCGACACCGACGCCACCCGCCGGATCCGGGTGCTCTGGGAGGCGTTGGAAGCGGAGGGGGTGCAGAGCCTCCGGTACCTGCTCGACCAACGCCACCGCCCGCACATGTCGCTGGCGGTGGCACCCCGACTGGACCCGGAGCAGGTCGCCGGGGCACTCGCCGGACTGACGGTGGCCGCGCCGCTGCGGTTGTCGTTCCAGCACGCCGGGCAGTTCGTCGGACGGGTGCTCTGGCTCGGTCCGACGCCGACGCCGGAACTGCTCGCCCACCACGCCGAGGTGTACGCCCGGCTCACCCGGGCCGGCGTCGGCATCTCCGAGCACTACCAGCCGGGACGCTGGGTGCCGCATTGCACGCTCTCCATGCGGGTGCCCAACGCGCTGATGGCCGCCGCCGTCCGCCGCTGCCTGGAGGTGCTGCCGATCGACGCCCGGGTGGTCGGCGCGGCGGTCACCGACCACGCCCGGGGCATCGCCCACCCGCTGTCCTGACGGTGGTGGTGGCGGCGCGGGGCGCCTGACCGGCGGGCCCGGTCCACCCGGTCGGGGCGCGGGTCCCGGTCACGGCGGGCTCAGCGCCAGCCATACTCCGCCCGCAGCACCTCGGCGACCCGGTCGAACCGGGCCCGGTCCAGCACCGCGCCCTCCCGCCGGATCCCGTCCTCCCGCATCGTGAGCACCCGGTCGAGCCGGACCCAGCTCGGCCGGTTGTCCCGGTCCCACGCACCCGGGCCGAGGGGGAACCAGTGTCGCTGGCCGTCGCGGTCGCCCTGACTGGAGAGCATGAGTCCGAAGAGGGTCCGGCTCTCCCGGCCGACCACCAGCACCGGCCGGTCCTTGCCCTGGCGGGGGTCGTCCTCGTACGCCACCCAGGTCCAGACGATCTCACCCGGGTCGGCCTGGCCGTCCGGTTCGGGCGCGTAGACGAGCTGGCGGCGGCGGAGGGCCGTCGCCTGACGCCTGCGGGCCACCTGGGCGGGGACGTGCGCCGGGGAGCCGGCACCGCCCCGGACGACCCGACCGACCCGTGCCGCCACACCTCTGAACAGTCCCGCCACGGCCGGAAGCCTAGCCGCCGGTCGCCAGTCCCGCCCGTCGGCGACCACCGGGTGGCCGGGAGCGTGCTCCGGACCCGGTCTCAGGGGGTCACCAGGTAGTTCCAGGAACTCGGGCCGGGGGGCGTGGGGATCAGGGCGTGGTCGGCACCGTCCCGCGACTCGGCGATCACCCGCATCTCCACCTCGTGCCGGCTGGGGACCGACCCGGGTAGCCGGAGCAGGACGTTCGAGCGGATCCGGTCCTCTCCCTGGTTCCAGCGCAGGGTGTTCGAGGGCAGGTGGCAGACGGTGATCGTGACGCCGATCCGCGCGGCGAAGCGGGTCAGCTCGGACCGCCAGGACCGGCCGCCCGCCCCTGGGGAGTCCGCGACGATCAGCAGGTGGCCGGCCTGCTGGCTGGACTCCGCCCACCAGCCGCAGACGGTGGCCAGCGCCACCGCCCAGGTGTCCCGGTCGACCGGCTGGTCGGTCCAGTCGCCGTCGTCGTCGGCGGCCGTGCCCGTGTCCCCCGCCCCGGTGGCGGTGGACACCGCTGCGGTCCCGCCGGCCGTCGTCGTCTGTGTCCGACGGCGCAGACTGAGCACGATCACGGGTTGTCCGGCGAGCATGCACCGTTGCACGTGTTCGTTGACCCGGTGGAACTGGGCGTCCCGGTCGAGTCGCTGGCCGGCGAGCAGCGGACGGGAGCTGGTCGACAGCCGGAACCCGGCCTCCCGCAGCAGCCGACTGACCGACCAGGCCGAGACCCGGTGCCCCAGGCCGGCCAGTTCCTCGGCGAGCCGCCGGGTGGAGCGGGTGGTCCACTGGAGCACCGGGCGCGGCTGGTGGCGAGGTTCCATCAGCCCGAGCAGGTCGGTCATGAGTCCGGGATCGGTCTCGGTGAGCCGCTTGCGTCCGCCGCCGGGGCGCCGCACGCGTGGGGGGCGTGCTTCCGGCGACTCAAGCTCCTCGATCCCCTTCGAGACGGTGCTCGGATGCACCCCGGCGGCGAGCGCGATCCGGCTGATCCCACCCCGTCCGAGCGACCGGGCCCGAGCGGCCAGCACCAACCGGCGCTGCCGCTCGTCAAGATGCGGTTCGAGCATTCGGAACTCTTCGGCAAAACCCTTTACGCCATCCCCGTTCATCCCCATGACTTGACGAGTATACGCATCTAAAACCGCCTGACGAGATCGCTTGTGGTGAATTTCTACACAGAAACCCTTCCATTCTCACCGACGCGTGCGCGCATCGGCGTACGACTGGACCCCATCGACGGGTCTCGACGGTAACCACAGTGGACGGATCGCGCCGGCACCCCCTGGCCCACTGCCTTCACCAGGCAAGAAGGCGCACGCCCCCTGCCCTCCCCTCACCCACGGGCCGGGCGGAACCCGACCGGACCCACCGCCCGCAGCTCCCTCTCGCCACGTAGTTATTTCCTTGCGAAGCGCAACTTTCGACCCATCGGCCACCCGACTCGAAACGCGCTACCTGCTGCTGCGGCGAGCCCGGGTCAGCATGTGGAATCAAAGTTGACGGCGCGAGGAAATAGGTATTTGCCGGGCACGGGAAAGTCGTGCTACCTCATTGGATCTGCGCGGCGCGAACTCGGGGGAACACAAGAGCCGGTTGGAGGCGTCAGTGTTGTTCGACCACGACAGACCGGACTGGCCGCTGCTGGGCGCCCAGTCCGGGATCTGGTACGCCGAGTCGCTGGACCCCACCGGGGCATCCTGGAGCATCACCGACCGGGTCGACATCCACGGTCCGGTCGACGCCGCCGTCATGACCGCCGCCCACCACCGGGTCGAACGCGACTGCGAGGCGCTGCGCCTGCGGTTCGCGGTCACCGCCGCCGGGCCCGTGCAGTACGTCGACCCGGACGCCTCCTCCCCGCTGCACCTGGTCGACGTCGGCGCGGAGAGCGACCCGGAGGCGGCGGCCGACGCCTGGATGGCCGCCGACATGGCCGCCCCGGTCGACCGGCTCGGCAGCGGGCTCTGCACCACCGCGCTGATCCGGCTGGCACCGGAGCACTTCGTGCTCTACCGCCGGGTGCACCACCTGATGGTCGACGGCTGGAGTCTCGCCCAGCTGCACCGGCGGACCGCGGCGACGTACACCGCCCTGGTGACCGGCGAGGAACCGCCGGCACCGCCCCCGCCGCTGCGGATCCTCGGCGACGGCGAAGCCGCGTACCTCGCCTCGAACCGGTTGGAGCGGGACCGGCGGCACTGGCTGGAGCGGCTGGCGGACCGGCCGGAGCCCACCCGGCTCGCCGGACGGCACGACCAGCGCGGCGGGACGGTGATCCGTCGCCGGGCCCACCTCGGCGTCGCCCGGACCGAACGGATGCGGACCGCCGCCGAGCGGCTCGGGGTCGGCTGGTCGGAGTTCGCCGTCGGGGTCGCGGCGGCCTACGTCGGACGGATGTCCGGCAGCAGCGACGTCCTGCTCGGGCTCCCGGTCACCGGCCGGATGAGCCGCGCGGAGCGCGACGTGCCCGGCATGACCACGAACGCGATGCCGCTGCGGGTCCGGATGCCGGCCGGCACCAGCCTGGCCGACCTCCTCACCGGCGTGGGCGCGGAACTGCGGGCCGGCCTGCTGCACAGCCGCTACCCCGCCGCGATGCTCGGTCGCGACCTCGGCCGGACCGGGCAGGGCCGCCCCTTCTGGGGCGCGGTGGTCAACGTCATGGGCTCGACCGCCCCGCTGCACTTCGCCGGCCACCCGGCCATGGTGCGCACCCTCTCGCTGCCGGACGTCGACGACGTCTCCCTCGTCTTCTTCCAACTGCCCGACGGGGACACCGAACTGCTCCTCGACGCCGACTCCGTCGCCCACCCGCCCGCCGCGCTCGACGCGCACCTGCGGCGGTTCCTCCTCTTCCTGGACGCGGCGACGTCGGCGCAGCCCGGCACCGCCGTGGACGACCTGCCCCTGGTCGACGCCGAGGAACGGGAGCGCCTCCTCGGCTGGGGCCGGGGCCCGACCCGGGACATCCCGCCGGTCGGCGTGCACCAGCTCGTCGAACGGTGGGCGGAACGGACCCCGGACGCGCCCGCCCTGGACGACGACGGCACGCCGGTGAGCTTCGGTGAGCTGGACCGGCGGGCCAACCGGCTGGCCCGGCACCTGGTCGACCGGGGCGTCGGTCCGGGCCAGGTGGTGGCGTTCGCGCTGCCCCGGTCCGCCACGCTGGTCACCGCCGCGCTGGCGGTGCTGAAGTCCGGGGCGGCCTTCCTCTCCCTCGACCCCGCCTACCCGCTCGCCCGGTTGTCGTTCATGGTCGCCGACGCGGAGCCGAGCCTGCTCCTGCTGTCCGGCGAGACCGCGGCGCTCGGCGACCACCTGCCGGTGCCGCGGCTGCTCCTCGACGACCCGGAGCTGACCGGACGACTGGCCGCCCTCGACCCTCGCCCGCTGTCCGACCGGGAACGGACCCTGCCCACCTCACCCTGGCAGCCGGCCTACCTGATCTACACCTCCGGCTCGACCGGCACTCCGAAGGGCGTGGTGGTGCGCCACCGGGGCGTGGTCAACCTGACCGCGGCGATGGTGGACCGGCTCGGCTCCGGGCCGGGCACCCGGACGCTCCAGTTCGCCTCCGCCAGCTTCGACGCCTTCGTCGGCGAGATGACGCAGTCGGTGCTGAACGGCGGCACCCTCGTCCTCGCCCCGGCCGACCGGTTGACGCCCGGTCCCGAGCTGGTGCGGCTGATCCGGGAACGCGGCGTCAACGACCTCGTCCTCGCCCCGTCCGTGCTCGACGTGCTCTCCCCGCAGGACCTTCCCCCGGACACCACCGTGTCGATCGTCGGGGAGGCGTCCGCGCCGACGGTGGTCGAACGGTTCGCGCCGGTCTGCCGGCTGATCAACGGGTACGGGCCGACCGAGGCGACCATCTCGACCGCGATGAGCGGTCGACTCACCCCGGACCGGGCCGCCGCCCCGCCGATCGGCACCCCGCTGCGCAACGTCCGGGTCTACCTGCTCGACGCGCGGCGGCGGCTGGTGCCCACCGGCACCGTCGGCGAACTCCACATCGGTGGCGCCGGGGTGTCGCTGGGTTACCGGGGCAACCGGGCACTCACCGAGGAACGCTTCCTGCCGGACCCGTTCACCGACGACGGCGAGGCGCGGATGTACCGCAGCGGCGACCTGGCCCGGTGGACCGCCGACGGTGAGTTGGTCTTCGTCGGACGCGACGACGACCAGGTGAAGATCCGTGGTTTCCGGATCGAGCTGGGCGAGGTCGAGGCCGCGCTGGTCCGGCAGCCCGGGGTGGTCCGGGCCGCGGCCACGGTCCGCGACGACGGCACCGGCGGTCGGCACCTCGTCGGGTACGTGGTGCCGGCCCCGGGGAGCACGGTCGAGGCGGCCCGGATCCGGGCCGGGCTGGCCGAGGCGCTCCCCGCCCACCTGGTGCCCGGGATCGTCGTGCCGGTCGAGGACCTGCCCCGCAACGCCAGCGGCAAGCTCGACCGGGCCGCCCTGCCCGACCCGTTCGCCGCGTCGACCAGCCGGCCGGGCGCGACCGGCGTCGGTCCGGCCGGCCGGACCGACGCGGAGGAGGTGCTGGCCGCGCTCTTCGCCGAGCTGCTGGGCGTGCCGACGGTCGGCGCCGACGAGAACTTCTTCGACCTCGGTGGACACTCGCTCTCCGCCACCCGCCTGCTGGGCCGGGCCCGGTCCCTGCTCGACGTCCGCCTGTCGGTGCGGGACCTGTTCCGGCACCCGACCGTGTCCGCGCTGGCCGCCCGGATCGGTCCCCCCTCGGTGGCCGCCTCCGGTCCGGCCGTCGCCGTGCCGCTGCGGCGCACCGGCAGTCGCCCGCCGCTGTTCTGCCTGCCGCTGCCCGACGGCCGGAGCTGGCCCTGGCTGCGCCTGGTCGCCCAGTTGCCCGCCGAGGTCCCCGGGTACGGCCTCCAGGGCGGCGTCACCGGGTCGACCGGCTTCGAGGAGTTGGTCGACGCGTACGTGGCCCGGATCCGCGAGGTCCGGCCCGAGGGTCCGTACCACCTGCTCGGCTACGGGACCGGCGGCTACCTGGCGTACCAGGTGGCGGTGGCGTTGCAGGCGGCCGGTGACCGGGTCGGGCTGCTGGCCCTGCTGGAGAGCTACCCGCCGGACGAGACGCATCCCGCGCCACCGCCGACCGACCGGGAGGCGCTGCTCGGCGTCCTCGACCTGTACGGCGTGCCCCGACCCGGGTCGGTCACCCCGGACGCCGCCACCGTGGCCGGTCTGCTGCGGGAGCGGGGTGGCGGGCTGACCGGCGTCGACGAGCCGACCGTACGCGACCAGGCCGACGCCCTCGCCCGGCTCGGCCACCTGGCGCACGAGTTCACGCCCGGCCGGTTCGTCGGGGATCCGCTGGTCCTCGCCACCCGCGCGGACGGGTCGGGGCACCCGCCGGTCGGGCCGGACTGGGGCAAGTACGTGACGGGTCGGGTTCGCGAGCACGTGCTCGACGTCGACGGCCACGATCCGCTGGCCCCCGGGTCGGTGACCGCTCTCGCCGCCGCGCTCGTCGCGGCCCTGGACACCGGCGACGACGCGACCGGCCCGGCACCGGCGGGCGCCGGAGCGGAGGCGCCACCCGACACCGTGGCCACCGAGCGACCGCAGGAGGAGACGGGGACCCGTGAAACCCACCGATGAGGCCACCGCGCGCGCCACCCGGGCCGACGTCCGCAGCGCCGCCCGACATCTGCGCACCGAGGTCGACGACCGGTCCTTCGCGTCGAAACTGGCGCTCTGGGCCCTGCTGACCGTTGCCGGCGGGGTGCTGGCGACCCGCCCCGAGACCGCCCTGCGGGTGCTGGGCGTGGTGGTGCTGGGCTGCATGTTCGCCCACGCCGCCGAGTTGCAGCACCAGACGCTGCACGGGTTGGGGTTCCGCCACGCAAGGACGAACCGGCTGGTCGGCGTCCTGCTGGGACTGCCGATGCTGATCTCGTTCTCCGCGTACCGGGCGACCCACCTGCGGCACCACCGCGACCTGGGCACCCCGGACAACCGGGAGTTCTTCGACTACGGCGACCAGTACGGCACCGACCGACCCCGGTCCCGGGTGCGCACCGCCTGGGCCTGGACGGTGCGCTTCACCATGCTGCACCACTACGCGATGTTCCTGTTCGACGCCGCACGGGCGCTGCGCGGCGCGGACCATCCCGGGGAGACGGCCACCGTCTCCCGCCGGATCCGCGCCGAACACCGGCTGATCCTCGCCGTGCTCGTCGCCGCGTCCCTCGGCTCGGTGCTGCTCGGCCAGGCCATCGTGGTGTGGTGCTGGCTGGCCCCGCTGCTGCTGGTCGCCGGGCCGGTGCACGCGCTGGTCGAGCTGCCGGAACACTTCCGCTGCGCCACGCTGGACCGCGACCCCTTCGCCAACACCCGCACGATCCGGTCGAACCGGTTGATGACGTGGTTCACCAACGGCAACAACTTCCACGTCGAGCACCACCTGATGCCGAACCTGCCGATCGAACGCCTGCCCGAGCTGCACCAGCAGGTGCGGCACCAGCTGCGCCACTTCCACCCCGGATACGTGGACTTCTTCCGGACGTTGGTGCGCCGGTGAGCGCCCCGTCGATCGCCGGGGTCACGTTCCGGCTCGCCGAGTCGGCGGCGGACCGGGCGGCGGTGCTGCGGCTGCGCGACGCGGTCTACGTCCAGGACCAGGCACGACTGCACGACGCCACCGACACGGAGGAGACCTTCGACCGCTTCGACCCGTACGCCCACTACATCCTCGCGCTCGACGACGGGGAGCCGGTCGGCACCGTCAAGGTCATCCCCGACCAGGAGGCCGGGCTGCCCTGCGAGGACGTGGTCGACCTGAGCGCGCTGCGGCCGGGCAACCGGCTGGTCGAGTTCGGCCACCTGATGACCCTGCCGGCGATCCGCAGCCGCTCGGTCGGGCTCGCGCTGATGCGCGAGGCGCTGGTGCACAGCGTCCGGCGCTTCGGCGCGACCCACGTCGTCGGGGACTTCTTCGTCGACGAGAACTCCGGCCAACTGCGGGACTTCTACCTGGAGATCGGGTTCGTGGCGCTCGGGGAGCCGTACCTCGACGAGCGGTTCGCCGGTGGGCCGCTGAGCCTGGTGGCCTACCTGGACGTGCCGGACGCGGTGGCCCGGTCCCGCACGCCGGAGGGGCGGCGCAGTCGCCTGTTGCAGTACTTCTTCGCCGACTACCACGCGTACGCCAGTGCCCGGTGACCCCGGGCGGGAGGAGACGAGGGTGCGAACACGTCGTCAGGAGCTGGCCGAGGCGAAGGCGGCCCACAACCATCCGACCTACTCGACGATGTCCTTCGTCATGGGCTGCGGCGTGCAGGGTCCCGGCTCCGGCGCGCACGTGACCGACGGCGACGGCCGGGACCTGCTCGCCCTCTTCGACCAGTACGGCAACCAGTCGTTCGGGTACTCGCACGAGCGGATCCTGGCCGCCGTCGCCGAGCAGTTGGCGTCCGGCCGGATGAACAGCACGAAGATCCTCTTCGAGGAGGAGCAGATCCGGCTGACCGCCCGGTTGGCCGAGCTGACCGGCGGCCGGCTCCCGTACGCCTACCTGGCGAACGGGGGCGGGGAGAGCATCGACAACGCGTTGAAGCTGGCCCGCGCCGCCACCGGCCGGAGCACGTTCGTCAGCGCCCTCGACTGCTTCCACGGCAAGACCTTCGCCGCGCTGAGCGCCGCCAACCGGCCCGAGCACGCCGCCCTGTACCGCCCGTTCCTGGAGCGGTTCCGGCAGGTGCCCTTCGACGACCTGGCCGCCGTCGACCGGGCGGTGGACGACGACACCGCGGCGGTGCTGCTGGAGCCGGTGCAGGCCGAGGGGGGTGTCATCGTCCCCGACCCGGACTACCTGGCCGGGGTCCGCCGGATCTGCACCGAGCGGGGGGCCCTGCTGATCCTCGACGAGATGCAGACCGCCTTCGGCCGGTGCGGTCCCTTCTTCGCCTTCGACCGGTTCGGCGTCACCCCCGACCTGGTCTGCGTGGGCAAGGCGTTCGGCGGCGGGGTGGTCCCGCTGTCGGCGGTGCTCGGCACCGAGGCGGTGTGGGCGAGCCTGCGGGCGCTGCCGTCCACCTTCGGGTCCAGTCTGGGCGGCAACCCGCTCTGCTGCCGGGTGGGACTGGCCGCCATCGAGATCGCCACCGAGGAGTCGTTCGGCCGGACGGTGGCCGCGCACGCGGAGACGCTCGGCGTCCGGCTGCCCGCCCTGGTGGCCCGCTTCCCCCGGCTGCTCGCCGCGCACCGGGGCATCGGCATGATGCACGGCCTGGAGTTCCACGACGAGATGCTCGGCGGGATGGTGCTGGCCCGGCTGCTGCGGCACGGCGTGACCTCGACCTACTCGCTCTACCACAGCCGGGTGCTGCGGGTGCAGCCGCCGATGGTCATCACGGCGACCGACCTGGCGTACGGGCTGGACGTGCTGGAACGGGTGCTGGCCGAGGTGGACGCCCGGCAGGACGACCCGGCAGGACGACCGGCGGTGCCCTGCTCGCCCGTGGTCCGGACGGCGGTGCTGCCGGTGCCCCACGCGGAACTGCGCGAGCTGCTGCACCGGCGGCCCCGCCTGCTGGACCCGTTCGCGCTCGACCCGGCCGGAGTGACTGACGACCAGCTCGACCCGGCCGGTCCGACCGACGACGGGCTGGAGCCGGAATTCGGCGGGACGCTCGGACACGACCGGGTGGTCTGGGCCGACCGGGTCACCCGCACGCCGGACGGGGTGAGCGCCTCGGCCGTCCCGGACTGGCTCTGGCGGCGGCTGGAGCGCACCGTCCGGGTCCGGGCGGTCGACGGCGACGACCGACGCAGCGCGGTGGAGGTCCGGATCGACTGGGACACCGGGTCCGGGCCGTACGAGCCGCTGCTGGCCGGGCAGCTCGGGCCGTTCGTCAGCGACCGGCTCGACGCCCTGCTCGCCCGACTGGCCGACGAGATGGCGAGGACGTGATCATGAACCTGGCAGACCTGACCGCCCGGTACCGCGACCGGCGTACCGCGCGGATCGTGGAGATCGACGCCGCCGGGCAGCGGCGGGAGATGACCCACGCCGAGCTGGCCGGGGCCGTCGACGAGCGGGTCGGCCGGCTGCGCGCCGCCGGTGTCGGCCCCGGCGACGTGGTCGGCATCCGGGCCGGCAACAGCATCGACTGGGTGGTGTGGGACCTCGCGGTGCTGGCGCGCGGGGCGGTGCTCCAGGCGTTCGGCGACGAGACCACCGTCGACGCCGGGTTCGCCGACCGGCACGGGCTGGCCCTGCTGGTCGACGGCGACCGGGCGTACCCGACCGGCCGCCGGCCGCACCCGGTCGGCGAGATCCCGCCGGACCTGCACAGCCTGGTCTACTCCTCGGGCACCTCCGGCACGTTGAAGGGGTTGCGGATCAGCCGGGCCGGCACCGAGTACGTGATCAACCGGTTCGTCGACGCCTTCGGGATCACTGCCGCCGACCGGCACCTGATCTTCCTGCCGCTGGCCAACTACCAGCAGCGGCTCTCCGTCTACTGCTGCCTGTGGGTGGGGGCCGACCTGGTGCTCGCCCCGTACCAGCGGGTCTTCGCGGCGATCCGGCAGGAGCGGCCGACCTTCGTCATCGCCCCGCCGGTCTTCTACGACGCGGCCCGGCAACTGCACGCGCGGGGCGCGGCCGGCACGCCGCTGCCCGAGTTCCTGGGCGGCCGGATGCGCTTCATGATCACCGGCATGGCCCCGATCTCCCGGGCCACCCTGGACGCGTTCTGGGCCGGCGGGGTCCCGCTGCTGGAGGCGTACGGGATGACCGAGAGCGGCATGATCGCCTGGAACACCGCCGACGCGCACCGGGTCGGTACGGTCGGCCGCCTCATCGACCCGGACGCGGTGGAGTTCCTCCCCGACGGTGAGCTGCTGATCCGGCGACCGGCCCCGCTGAGCCTCGGCTACTTCGACGTGCCGGCGGAGGTGGCCGGGGAGACCTTCCGTCCGGACGGCACGATCGTCACCGGCGACTACGGACGGCTGGACGCGGACGGCTTCCTCACCCTGGTCGGCCGGAAGAAGGACGTGATCACCCTCGGCAACGGCCGGAAGGTGCACCCGGCCGAGATCGAGGCCCACTTCACCGGCGTGCCCGGGGTGGCGGACCTGATCGTGGTTTCGACCCGCTCCCACCGGCTCGGCGCGATCGTCACCCCGTCCGCCGACACCCCCGAGCAGCGGAGGGCCGTACGGGACGGCGTCGAGCGGGTCAACGCCGGCCTGGCCAGCCACGAACGCCTCGCCGCCGTGGTCTTCAGCGCCACGCCGCTGCGCGGCGACCCCCGGTTCCTGACCGCCAACCTGAAGCTCAGCCGCACCGCGGCGGCGGACTGGTTCGCCGACCACGTCGGCGCCGACGACCCGGCCGACCCCGGCGCCTCGGCTCAAGGTCCCGGCGCCGCCGGCCCGGCCCGCGTCGCGGTCGACGCGCCCGCCCAGGCGGGCTCGGCATGATCGTCGACGGGCACGTGGTGCTGGCGAGCGACCGGGTCATCCCCCGCGAGTACCTGGAGGAGCAGGCCGCGAACGTCCACCACCGGCTGGCCGCGCACGGCCAGGACGTCGACCGGGCGGCGATCACCGAGCGGCTGCTGGCCATCCACTCCGACCACGACGGTGACCGCCTGGTCGCCGAGCTGGACGCCGCCGGGGTGGCCGGGGCGTTCCTGGTGGCCGCCGACTTCTCCCACGTCTCGCCCCGGGCCACCCCGCCGGACGAGTTGGCCCGCCTGCACGACCGGGTCTGCCGCCGGCACCCGGGCCGGTTCCGGGTGTTCTGGGGGGCGGACCCGCGCGCCGGGGCGGCCGGGCCGGAGGAGTTCGAGCGGACGGTGACCGAGTACGGCTTCGCCGGGCTGAAGCTCTACCCGCCGGCCGGCTACTCCCCCAGCGACCGGCGGCTCTACCCGTACTACGAGATCTGCGCGGCGCGCGGGCTGCCGGTGCTGACCCACACCGGGCCGGGCTGGGCCCCGCTGGACTTCACCTTCGGCCCGCCGCTGCTGGTCGACCAGGCGGCCCGGGACTTCCCACAGGTGAACTTCGTCCTCGGCCACGGCGGGGTGACCCACGTGGAGGAGGCCTCGTACCTGTGCGCCCACCGCCCCAACGTCCACCTGGACATCAGCCAGTTCCCGTCGATGCTCTCCGCCGACGGCTGGGTGGCACACCTGAACCAACTGTTCCGCAGCGGCATCAACCACAAGATCGTGTTCGGCACCTGCTGGCCGTCGTACCGGATGTCGACGACCCTGCCGGCGGTGCTCGCCGCCTTCACCTCGGACGGCGTCTTCTCCGGCGTCCGTCCCTCCCACCAAAGAATGATCATGGGAGAGACCCTCGTCCGCCTGGCCGGCGACCCGGTCGCCGCCACCACCCCGGGAGACCACCAGTGAGCGTCGACGTCGCCGCGTTGCAGAAGGAAGCCATCGAGTGGGTCCGGGAGTGGAACGAGGACGACCTCCCGGTCGAGCTGGACGCCGACACCCCCCTGCTGGCCAAGGGGCTGCTCGACTCGATGGGCATGGTCGCCTTCGTGTCCTTCCTGGAGGAGCGGTTCGACCTGCGGTTCGACTTCACCAGCTTCGTGCCGGGACCGAACGCGTCGATCCGCACCCTGCTCGACCACTGCCTCGGACGATGATCCACGACGGCCACTGCCACGTCGCCTCGACCGACTTCATCCCCCGGGCCTTCCTCACCGACGTCGCGGCGGGGATGCACCGGGGGCTGAGCGCGGTCACCACCGCACCGCCGCTGTCCACCCTGGTCGAGGGGTACGTGGCCCAGCACCAGGACCACCATGCCGACCGGCTGGTGGCCGAGATGGACGCCGCGGGCGTGGCCACGGCGGTGCTGCTCGTCCCGGACTTCGGGTTGGTGATGTCGACCCCGCTGTCCCTGGCGGAGATGGCCCGCCGGCACCACGGGATCCGGACCCGGCACCCCGGCCGGTTCCGGGTCTACCTGGGAGCGGACCCGCGCCGGGGCGAGGCGGGGGCGCGGGAGTTCGCCGACCTGGTGGACCGGTACGGCTTCGAGGGGATGAAGCTCTACCCGCCCTGCGGCTACTCACCGTCGGACCGGGCGCTCTACCCGTACTACGAGGAGTGCCGGGCCCGGTCGATGCCGGTCTTCGTGCACACCGGGCCGACCGGGCGCAGCCTGAGCTTCGGCCCGGCCCACCCGCTCCTGGTCGACCA
Organism: Micromonospora echinospora; assembly: GCF_900091495.1. NCBI lineage: Bacteria > Bacillati > Actinomycetota > Actinomycetes > Micromonosporales > Micromonosporaceae > Micromonospora > Micromonospora echinospora. Next base: position 185,914 of record NZ_LT607413.1, read on the forward strand.
GGCGGCCCGGGACTTCCCGGACCTGGTGTTCGTGCTCGGCCACGGCGGGGTCAGCCACGTCGACGTCACCTCGTACCTGGCCCTGCACCGGCGCAACGTCTACCTCGACACCGGGGGTTTCGCCGGCTCGCCCGGCACCGGCTGGCCGCAGCGGTTGAACCGGCTGTTCCGCATGGGCGTCAACCACAAGATCATTTTTGGTACGGACTGGCCGTTGAACCAGCTCACCGGTGGGCTGCCCCGGCTGCTCGCCGAGGTGTGCGACGGGTCCGAGGTCTTCGCCGGGGTGTCCCGTGGCGACCGGGCGCTGCTGCTCGGCGGCAACCTGCTGCGGGTGCTCGCGTCGGCCGCCCGGCCGGCGCGGGCCGGGGCGGGACCGTGACCGGCCCGGCCGTCCCGCGCGGGCGGGTGACGGCCGGGCCGGGCCCGGTCAGCGCGCTCCGGTCAGGATCCGATCGCCCCGGCGAACTGTCCCCGGACGATCCGGTCGAGGAACCGGTCGAGGAACTCCTCCAGATGGTCGAAGGAGTCAGCGCAGAAGAGCACGGGCTGGTAGTCCTCCACCCGGTACCGCTGCGCGCCCATCGTCGCCGCGTCCAGCGGTCGGATCTCCGCCGCCGTCCGGAACTGGTCCAGCTCACCGATCGAGGAGAGCAGGCTCGCCCCGCAGGCGCGCACCTCGCCGTCCTCGCGGACCAGGCCGTACTCGAGGGTGAACCAGAAGACCCGGGAGAGCACGGAGAGCGCCTCGTGGCTCTCCAGCCGCCGGGCGGCCTCCCCCACCCGCCGGTAGATCGCCGCGAGCCGGTCGCTGGCCAACGCGCTGCCGTGCCCGACCACCTCGTGGATCATGTCCGGCTCCGGGGAGAACCGGGGCATCGAGCAGTGCCGGATGTACTGGGTCGCCTGGAACAGCCCGTCGGCGAGCGAGCCGTAGAAGTCGCCCATCTCGACGATGCCCGCGGCCGGCCGGAAGCGGAACCCGGTCAGCTCGGTCAGGCGCGCCGAGGCCGCCCCGAGCTGCGGCAGCCGGTCGGTGGGCAGGTCGAGCCGGCGCACCCCGTCGAGGAACTCCCGGCAGGCGTACCGCTGGTGTCGTTCCCGCAGCTCGGGACCGACGATCCGCCACAGTTCGTGCTCCTCGTCGGTGTACTCCACGTCGGCGACCGGGCCGCCGGGCACGTGGTCCAGGGCGGCCTTCGCGATCTGCGCGCGGTGCCGCTGGTAGCCCGGGTCGTCCCGGCCCGGGTGTCCGTCGGCGAACACCACGGAGACCGCGCCGTTCTCGGTACGGATCACCGGCGAGTACAACGTCGCTTCCTTGAACATCGTCGCTTCCTCCCCCACGCCCGGCGGACGCGCGTCGAGGGACCGACGTGGTTCCACACGCACCCGGCCGGTCCCGCGTTGCCATCGGATCGGGCGGCGGCATTTCCGCACCAGCCCGGCACGACCTCGTCCGCACAATTACGGGTGGTCACATGAGCCGAGCCTAACCCACAAATCCATATTTTCGAACGCCAGGAAATAAGTGATGGAAAACGCTCCGGAATGAGCTGGGAACCGGCGGCGTGCGACGCGCGCTGCCCATTTACGGCACTACCGCCACGGCCATTCCGCGTCTCGATCGGAGGGATCCGTGCTGACCCGTACTCCCCTGTTCACCGCCGGCGGCGCGGACTTCGACCCGGCCGATCCCCACCTGTTCACCACCGACCGGCCCCACCAGGTCTGGCGGCAGGCCCGGCGCCGGCACCCCGTCGCCTGGCAGGAGTCGGCCGACGGCGGCTTCTGGTCGGTCACCGGCCACCGGCCGGGCAGTGAGCTGCTCCGGCGGCCCGCCGAGTTCACCTCGACCCTCGGCATGCGCCTGGGCAGCAGTCCGCAGGCCGTCCGCGCCGCCGCCGGACGGATGCTCGTGGTCGCCGACGGCCCCGCGCACCGTCGCCTGCGGACCGCCCACTCGGCCTGGTTCACGCCCCGGGCGCTGGCCGGGCTCCGCGCCGAACTGCTCCGCCGGCTCGACGCGCGGCTGGCCGAACTGCTCGACCGGGGCACCCCGTTCGACGTGGTCGGCGAACTCACCGCGCCGCTGCCCGCGTGGGCGCTGCTCGGCATGATGGGCGTCCCGGCCGCCGACTGGGACCACCTGGTCGGGCTGACCCTGCGGGCCTTCGACGACGACGAACGCGGTCCGGAGGCGGCGGCGGCCCGGACCGAGGCGCACACCGAGGTCTTCCTGTACTTCGCCGACCTGCTCGACCGGCGCCGGGCCGAGCCGGGCGACGACATGGTGAGCGCACTGGCGCAGGCGGTGGTGGACGGCCAGCCACTGACCGACGAGGAGATCGTCCTCAACTGCGACGGACTGATGAACGGGGGGTTGGAGACGACCCCGCACGCCGCCTCCGGCGCGATGCTCGCGTTCGCCCGGCACCCGGAGGTCTGGCGGCGGCTGCGGCAGGACCCGGAGCTGACCGACCGGGCGGTGGAGGAGATCCTCCGCTACACGTCACCGCCCATGCACGCGATGCGGACCGCCACCGTCGACGCCACCCTGGGCGACGCCTCGATCCGGGCCGGGGACCGGGTGGTGGTGTGGTTCCCGGCCTGCAACGCCGACGACACCGTCTTCACCGATCCGGAGCGGTTCCTCGTCGACCGGTGGCCCAACCCCCACCTCGGGTTCGGCGGCGGGCCGCACTACTGCATCGGCGCGGCCCTCGCCCGGCTGGAGCTGCGCTGTCTGCTGGAGACCCTGGCCCGGCGGGTCGAGGCGTTCGAGGTCGCCGGCGCGGTGGTCCGTCAGGCGTCGAACTTCCTGAACGGCCTGCGCCGCCTGGACCTGGCGCTCACCCCGACGGCACCGACGCTCACCGAGGCTCGTCGGCGCTCCGGGACGCCTCGATGACGTGCATCCCGGGTGGACCGGCCACCGTCCGCCGGAACGCCCAGCCCGCCCGCTCCAGCAGTTCGCGGTACTGCCCGAGGGTCCGTTCCCGGGCCCCCGGGTACAGCACCATCATCACCACGTCCGACCACGCCTGGGTCGCCGCCAGCGGCCCCGACTCGGGAAGCAGGTCCTCGAAGATCCGCAGTCGCGCGCCCGGGGACGCGCCCCGGGCGAGGGCGTCGAGGATCCCGACCACCGCGTCGTCGTCCCAGTCGTGCAGCACCCGGGAGAGCAGGTACACGTCGCCGGCCGGCACCGGCGCGAAGAGGTCGTGCGGCCGGACGTCGGCCCGGTCGGCCAGCCCGCGTTCCCGGAACCGGTCCACCGCCCGGGGCAGCACCTGCGGCTGGTCCAGCAGGATCCCCTTCAGGCCGGGCGCGGCGTCGAGCACCGCGGCCAGCAGCACTCCGCTGCCGCCGCCGACGTCCACCACCGTGCCGCCGTCGGGCCAGTCCAGCAGGGGCACGCAGGGCAGCGAGAGCAGCCGCGCCTGCTCCGCCATCGCCTGGCTGAACACCGCCTGCTGGTCGGGACGGTCCGCCAGGTACTCCCAGAACCCGGCGCCCAACGCGCCGGGGACGGCGGGACGGCCGGTGCGGATCGTGTCGACCAGCCGGTGTGCCACGTCGGAGACGCCGAGCGTGGCGAAGGTGGCCCAGACGGACATCGAATGGTCCCGGCGGAGCAGCTCGCCCCGGTCGGTGAGCCACACCCGGTCCGTCTCGCGGTGGTGCGTCACGATCTCGTACCCGTCGAGCAGGCGCAGCACCCGGCGCAGCGCGTCCGGGTCGGCGGCCACCTCGACCGCGAGCTCGGACACCGGTCGGGGCCCGTCCGCGAGCCGGTCCGGAATCTCCAGCCTGGCCACCGCGCAGATCGCGTGGAAAACCAGTCCGGACTGATAGACGTGGAACAGCTCAGCGATTTCCGCGATCGGCTCCCGGAACACCAGAAATCAACCTCCCCGCGTTCGGACAACGAAGGAAATCTAGCAAGGTTTGTCAATGCATACACCACCCGGACGAACACCTTCGACGCGCCATCGGACAGCAGTCCGAACAGGACACGAGAAATCCGGAGAAACACCGGTGACACCTCCGACGTCCCCCTACGACCGGTCGACCCGTGAAAGGATGCCGACGATGACGTCCCCTGCCCCCACGGTGGGCGGCGTGCTCCCGGAAGCCGCCGCGCCGGCCGTGAGCACCCGGCTGCCACTCTCCTTCGCGCAGGAGCAGTTGTGGTTGGTGGACCAGCTCAGTCCCGGCGAGTCCACGTACCACAGCCCCCTCGTCTACCGCCTGCGCGGGACGCTGGACGTCACCGCGCTCCGGGCCGCGCTGACCCACCTGGTGGCCCGGCACGACGCGCTGCGGGCCACGTTCGGCACCGAGGACGGCACGCCGTACCAGGAGATCGCCCCGCCCGCCCCGGTCCGGCTCGACGTACGCCCGGTGCCCGGCGACACCCCGGACGACCGGGAGGCGGCCCTGCACCAGGCGCTACGGGCGGAGGTCACCACCCCGTTCGACCTGCGGGTCGGCCCGCTGTACCGCTTCCTGCTGCTGCGGCTCGCCGACGACGACCACGTGCTCCTGCTGCTCCTGCACCACATCGTCACCGACGGCTGGTCGGCCGGGGTGCTCCGGCGGGACCTGGCCGACGGGTACGCCGCCGCGGTCGCCGGCCACGCCCCGCGACTGCCTCCGCCCGGCCGCACGTACGCCGCGCACGTGCTGGCCCAGCGTGCCCGGCTGACCTCGGAGACGCTGGAGTCCGGACTCCGGCACTGGGAGCGGGCGCTACGCGACGTCCCGCCGGTGGAACTGCCCACCGACCGGCCCCGGACGGCCGCCTCCGGGCGGCCCGGCGCGACGGTCGTCCGCTCCCTGCCCGACGCGCTGCGCCACCGGGTGGCGGCGTTCTGCCGCGACCGCCAGGTGTCCCCGTTCATGCTGTTGACCGCCGCTCTCGGGGCGGTGCTCGCCACCGAGGCCGGCCAGGAGGACCTGCCGCTCGGCGTGCCGCTGCTGGGCCGGTCCGAGGCAGAGTCAGAGGAGGTCGTCGGGCTCTTCGTCAACATGGTGGTGCTCCGTCTCGACCTCTCCGGCGACCCCACCTTCGACGAACTGGTGGACCGGGTCGCCGAGGCGAGTCTCGGTCTGTACGACCACGACGAGGTGCCCTTCTCCGCGGTGGTCGAACGGGTCCGGCCGGTCCGCGCCGAGGGCCGCAACCCGCTGTTCCAGGCCTGCGTGCAGTTGCTCGGCGCGGATACCACGGGGGCCGGGCTGTCCCTGCCGGGCCTCGCCGTCGAGCTGGTTCCGCCCCCGTCGGAGCGGTCCCCGTTCGACCTCTCCGTCGACTTCGCGGTCACGCCCGACCGCGTCGACGTCCACCTCACCTACGCGACCGACCTGTTCGACCGGTGGCGGATCGAGGCGCTGCTCGACCACCTCACCACCCTGCTGACGGCCGGGTGCGCCGACCCGGCCCGTCCGCTGTCGCGTCTCGCGCTGCTCTCCGACCGGGAACGGGCCGCGCTGCTCGAACTCGGCGACGGCGGTCCAGCTCGGACCGACGAACGCCCGCTGGACGTCCGGATCGCGGCGGTCGCCACCGCCCGCCCCGACGCGGTGGCGGCGGTCTGCCGGGGACGCGAGCTGACCTACGGCGACCTGCTCCGCCGGGCGGACGCGCTGGCCCACCGGCTGGTCCGGCGCGGCGGCGGTCCGGAACGGGTGGTCGCCGTCGTCGCCGACCGGGACCTCGACCTGGTCATCGCCGTGCTCGGGGTGCTGCGGGCCGGGGCCGCGGTGACCATCCTCGACCCGACGCATCCGGCCCGGCGGCTGGCCCGCCTGGTCGACGCGGTCGACCCGCCGGTGGTGCTGACCCGGTCCACCCTGGTCGACCGCCTGCCGCCGCTGCCGGGCCGGCACGTGCTGGCCTGGGACGATCCGGCGGCCGGGCCGACCGCGCCGGGGCCGCTGCCGGCCCACACCGCCGCGAACCTGGCCGCCGTGGTGACCACCTCCGGGTCGACCGGTCGACCCAAGCCGGTGGCGCTCGACCACGCCGGACTGGCCAGCTTCGTCGACCGCAACCGCCGGGTGCTCGACCTCGGTCCGGCCGACCGGATGCTCCAGTTCTGCTCGCTCACCTTCGACCTGGCCCTCGGCGAGGTGCTCACCGCGCTCACGGTCGGCGCCACGCTGGTGCTCGTCTCCCCCGAGGAGGGGTCCGCGCCGGACGAGGTGGCGGCGCTGATGCGGACGCAGCGGGTCACCTACCTCGGGCTGACCCCGACCATGCTCGGCAGCCTCGACCCGACCGGTCACCCCGACCTCCGGGTCGTGCTGAGCGCCGGCGAGGTGCTGACCACGGACCTGGTCGACGCCTGGCACGCACCGGGCCGCCGCGTGGTCAACCTGTACGGCCCGACCGAGGTCTCGGTGGCCTGCACCGACCACGACTGCCCGCCCGGTCAGGGGCACTGCCCGCCGCCGATCGGCCGACCCCACCCGGGGCGGTGGCTGTACGTGGTGGACCGGTACGGACGGCTCGCGCCCCGGGGCGCCCCCGGTGAGCTGCTCGTCGGGGGTGTCGGGGTGGCCCGGGGATACCTCAACCAGCCCGCGCTGACCGCCGAACGCTTCGTCCCCGACCCGTTCCGGCCCGGAAGCCGGGTCTACCGCACCGGTGACCTGGTGCGCTGGAACGGCGCCGGTGAGCTCGAATTCCTCGGCCGCCTCGACGACCAGGTCAAGCTGCGCGGGTTGCGGATCGAGCCCGGCGAGATCGAGTCGGCGCTGCTGACCCACCCGCGCGTGCGCCGGGCGGCGGTGGTGGTCCGTTCCGACCCGCGCGGGGAGCCCCGCCTGGTCGGGTACGTCAGCGCGGACGGGCCGCCGCCGACCCCGGCGGAACTCCGGGCCCACCTCGACGCGGTGCTCCCCGCGTACCTGGTGCCGGGCGTGTGGTGCGTGCTCGACGAGTTCCCGCTGACCAGCTCGCAGAAGATCGACCGGGCCGCCCTGCCCGACCCGGAGCCGGCCACCGGCCGGGACGGTGCCGTTCCCCCGGCCACCCCGACCGAGGCCGCCCTGGTGACGATCTTCGGGGAGGTGCTCGGTGTGCCGGAGGTCGGCGCGGACGCCAACCTCTTCGCCCTGGGCGGCAGCTCGTTGCAGGGCATGCGGGTGGTCAGCCGGATCAACCGCGCCTTCGGGGTGCGACTGAACCTGCGCCTGCTCTACGGCACCGCCACGGTCCGCGACCTCGCCGCCCGGATCGACACGAGGCGGGGGGCGGACCGATGACCGACGACGGGGCGGTGCTCACCATCCGCGCCACCGGACGCCGGCCGGCGCTGTGCTGCGTACCGGCCATCTCCGGGTCCCCCTACCCCTACCTGCCGCTGGCCGCCCTGCTCGACGCCGACCAGCCCGTCCTCGCCCTGGAAGCGCCCGGCTTCGAGGACGACCGTCCGCCGGCCGGCTCGCTGCCCGACCTCACGGCCGGCTACCGGGACACGTTGCGCCGGGTGCGTCCCGACCGGGCGTACGCCCTGCTCGGGTGGTCGATGGGGGGTGTGGTCGCGTACCACCTGGCGCAGCGGCTGCGGGCCGACGGTCTCGACGTGCCGGCGCTGGTCCTCGTCGACAGCGTCGTACCGACCCTGATGCGGCATCCCGAGGGGGCGGAGCGGACGACGAGGTTCGTGGTGGACCTGCTCGCCACCTCGGGCCAGCCGGTCGAGCCGGCCCGGGCGGTGCTCGACGGCCTGCCCGCCGGAAGCACCCCGGGGGCGGCGTTCACCGCCCTGGTCCGGGCCGGTGTCCTTCCGGAGGACCTCGACCACTCCTTCCTGCTGCACCGGTACGCGTTGTTCGACGCCCACCTCACGGCGTTGAGCCACTACCGGCCCACCGGCGGGTACGACGGGCCGGTCACCGTGGTCCGCGCCGCCGAGTCCCCCGCCGACCTGATGCGCTGGGACGGCCTGGCCGCCGACGTGACGGAACTCGTCGTCCCCGGCGACCACTACTCGATCTGGCGGGGCGAGGGGTTGGTCGCGCTCGGCCGGGCCCTGCGCCGCTGCCTGTCCGGCACCGACACCGACGACCACGGGCGTCCGTACGCCCAGAAAGGAACGGCCGACGAATGGCCTCCGCCACCTGGCGGCGCGTGACCGTACTGCTGGCTCTCGCCCTGTCCGCCTTCACCTTCAACACCACCGAGAACCTGCCGATCGGCCTGCTCCCGCTGATCTCCGAGGACCTGGACGTCACGTTCTCCTCGGTCGGCTATCTCGTCACCGGCTACGGCCTGACGGTGGCCGTCGTCTCGCTGCCGCTCGCCCAGGTGACCCGGGACCTGCCCCGCCGGTGGGTGCTCACCGGCGTACTGGCGGTGCTCGTGGTGTCCACCCTGATCTCGATCGTGGCGGCCAGCTACTGGGTGCTGCTGACCGCCCGGATCGCGACCGCCGTCGCCCAGGCCCTCTTCTGGGCGGTGATGGCGCCCGTCGCGGTGGGGCTCTTCGCACCCGAGGTACGCGGGCGGGTGATCGCGGTGATGTCGGTCGGGGGCTCGCTGGCCACCGTGCTCGGCGTGCCTGCCGGCACCTGGCTCGGGCAGCAGGGCGGCTGGCGGGCACCGTTCCTGGTGCTGACCGCGCTGTCCCTCGCCGCGCTGGTGCTGATCGCGGTGCTGTTGCCGACCAGCCGTCCGCAGGACAGCCACGGGGCGTACGGTTCCGCCCCGCACACCGGCCGGTTCGTGGTCACCCTGCTGGCCACCGCGGTCTCGGTGACCGGCATGTTCGCCGGGTTCACCTACGTCGTCCGGTTGCTCACCGACGTCACCGGCTTCACCGACGAGACGGTGAGCGCGTTGCTCTTCGTCTTCGGGCTCGCCGGCATCGCCGGGGTGAGCGGGGTCGGCCAGATCCTCGACCGGTTCCCCAACGGCGCGCTGGTGCTGACCATCGGACTCCAGGCGGTCGCCCTGCTCGGCCTCTGGCTGTTCGCCACCGAGAAGGTCGTGGTGGTCGCCATGCTCGCCCTGCTCGGCGCGTCGGCGGCACCGGTGTTCATGGCCACCCAGGCCCGGATCCTGGTGGTCGCCCCGGGGCGGACCGAGATCGGCTTCGCGGCGAACTCGGCGGCGTTCAACGTGGGCATCGCGGTCGGCGCGGCGGTCGGCGGACTGGTGCTGACGCCGCTGGGCGCGCGCGGCGTGTTCGGCATCGGCGCGCTGGTCACTGTCGCGGCACTGGCGGTCGTCGTGGGCGAGTCGCTGCTGGCCGGTCGTCCGGAGGCGACCCCGCCCGCTCCGACGCCCGCCCCGGAACAGGTCGACAGGGCCTCCTGACCCGGCCGACGGTCGTCCGGGCGCGCGCGCCCGGACGGTCAGCCGTCGCTGCCGGTGGGACGGAAGCTCGCCACGTAGCGCTTCTGCCAGAACGTCTCCACCGCGCGGCGGTGGTAGTGCCGCCGGACGAACGCCACCGCCTCGGCCGGTGGCACCCCGTCGATGACCGCCAGGCAGGCCAGGGCGGTGCCGGTGCGGCCCCGGCCGCCGCCGCAGGCCACCTCCACCCGCCCGGTCGCCGCCCGCTCCCACGCCTCGCGCAGCAACGGTCCGACGGCGGCCCGGTCCCGGGGCAGCCGGAAGTCGGGCCAGGGCAGCCACCGGCTCTCCCAGTCCACCGGGGGTGGCGGCGCGCCGAGCAGGTAGACGCCGAAGGTCGGGGCGGGACCGGCCGGCGGTCCGGCCCGCAGCCCACGCCCCCGGACCAGTCGGCCCGAGGGCAGGCGCAGCACCCCCGGAGCGGTCGGCTCCCACGTCGTGTCCATGAGTCGATCGTAGGGAGCGGGCGGTCCACGGGACGAGCCCCGTGGTCCGTCCGCGCGCGGCTGTCGTACGTGCCCGCGAGGATGCCGGCGTGCATGCTCTCGACCACTACACCGATCTGCTCGCCCGGCCCGACGTGCCCACCGTGGCGCTCTGCCTGACGGTGGTCGCCGTCGGCGACACCGACGAGGCGCTGCTCCGTTACGACGCCTTCCAGCCCGACCGGCGGGCCACCCTGGTCGACCTTGCCGAGGAGGTGTGGATGGAGCCGGTGCGGATCGTCGTGGCGGACCGGCACGGCGACGGGGTCCTGCTGGTGGAGCCGAACGGCTTCCACGGCACGCGGCCGCCGGTGCTGCGGCGACTCTCCCGGGGCACGACGGCCGCCAGCGTGTACTGGAACGTCAACGCGGTCAGCCGGCTCAGCTACGCGTGTGACGGCGAGGTGATCGCCGCTTTCGAGATCCTGGGCGGCCCACCCCGGGACCTGCCGCCGGTGCTCGTCCCGTTCCTCGATGGACTGGACTTCGGCCCGGGGCTCGCCTGGGCCTCCGCGTTGACCTTCCTCGAACGGGTCGCCGGTGCTCGGCTGACCGCGGACTGGTTCCACGCACCGCACCCGGCCTCATTGATCGTCGACCCGGAGCGGTTCGATCGCCCCGCGACACTGGCCGCCCTGCTGCCCGGAATCCGCGACCACCACTGGTCGTCGCGGAGCGTGGGTGGACCGAACCTGCCCGAGCCGGCCCGGGCGGTCTTTCGGCGACGCGCCGAGGGGCGGGGCCGGCTACTCCGCCGGGCCGCCGACCTGACCGTACGGCAGGTGCTCCCGGACGTGGCGCTGTCCGACCCGGCGAGTCTGACAGAGACCGAACGGCAACAATGCCGGGCGGACCTGATGGCGGCGGCCCGGGAGAGCTACCGGGCGGGAGCCGGACGGTACTGGGCCGACGAGGACGATGACGACGACGGGCCGACCGGCGGCGGCATCGAGGATCTGGTCGCCGAGATCTCCGCCGAGCAGGCGGCCGAGGAGGCGGCCCAGGCCGCGCTGCGCCGGAGCCACGCCCTCGCCGCCGCTCGGCACCGGTTGCTCGCCGACCCCCGCGCGGCTCTCGCCGGTGCCCTGGCCCAGGCCCGGTCCGCCGACCCGGTGGGTTGGCCGCACCTCCGTCAGCAGGTCACCGACCTGCTGACCCGGACCGACCCGGACGCCGTGGCAGAGGAGGCGTGACCCATGGAGGTCGTCACCGGGAGGTGGCTCTCCCGACCGGACGCGCCGGTCGACCGTCCGGCATGGACGGACCCCCGGCGGTCACCTGATCTGCTACGGTTCCGCGTGCTGATCCACGTTCTCGGATGAACTCTCGAAGGGCCGGGACATGAACGTCGCCCTGTGGGCCATCGCAGGTCTGCTCGCCGCCGTCTTCCTGGTCATCGGCGGCATCAAGCTGACCCGCCCCAAAGAGAAGCTCCTCGCCAACGGCATGGAGGCCCTGGAGCCGTTGCCGCCCGGTCTGATCAAGTTCATCGGCGCGGCCGAGGTGCTCGCCGCGTTCGGGCTGATCCTGCCCGGCCTGCTCGACATCGCCCCGGTGCTCGTGCCGTTGGCCGCCGTCGGGCTGCTCGTCATCATGGTCGGCGCGGTCGTCACGCACGCCCTGCGCCGAGAGGTCGGCCCGGTCCTGCGGAACCTGGTGCTGGTCGCCCTGCTCGTGCTGGTGGTCTGGGGCCGTTTCGGGCCGTACGCCTTCTGACCGGCCGGGCTGACCGTGGTCGCGCTGGTCGCCAGCGCGGGCCCCGACGGCACCACGGGCCGCGACGGCGTCAGCTCAGACCCATCGCCCGGACGTGCCGTTCCGCCCGGCCGGGCTCGCCGGCCGGCTCCGGGCCGAGCCGGTAGACGCCGTCCGCCCGGGAGAGGATCCGCAGGTCGACGAGGTACCGGCGGATCGTCACATGGTCCACTTCTCCCCCGTCGCACCAGGCGCGGAGCCGCTCGTTGACGGCCGCCTCGGGGTAGTCGACGCCGGGCGTGAAGGACCGTTCGGCGACGTGCCGCAGCAGGTCCCGGCGGCGGCCCTGCTGGGCCGGGAGGCTGACCAGCCGGTCGCCGCGCAGGAACGGCCGGAACCCGACCTCACCGCCGGGCCCGTCGGCGACGGGCGACGTGGCGCGCGCCAGCTGGCGCAGCCGGTCGTAGTCCACCCGGAGGACGTCGCCCTCCGCGACCACGAGTTCCTGCTCACGCAGCCGGCGCAGCGCCAGCAGGGCCGCCTTCGCGCCGACGCCGGAGGCCGCCACCACCGCGTCGGGCGTCACCGCCCCGAGCGCGACCGCGCCGAGCACCCGCAGCCGATCCGGCTCCGCCATCAACCGCACCACCGTCTCAGGAGTCACGTTCCCTTTCTCGCCGTTCCGTGCTCGTCCCTCAACAGGTTTTCCGTCGCCGGGCGACCCTTCTGCCGATCTCCTCGCCGACAACGACGGGACAACTCACCCGGAGTGACCGCACTGGCACCGCCCCACCCCGTACATCCTTTGCTCTGCACCCTTTCACGCACCAGACACCCTCGGTCACTGGCGGCTCCTCGCACCGGGACACGTCGGCACACCACAACACCTGCTCAGCACCGGTGTCGCGCATCCGGGTGCAGAGCAAAGGGGAAAGCCAGGAAACATGTCGACCAGCAGAGGGTCACCCAGCGTGAGAACCCACTGCCACCTCAGCCAGCGACACGTACCGTGACCCGGCGGGACGGCGGGGAGTCCGGTACCGTCCGGCTGTGCTTTTCCACATCGCCGAGGTGGCGGACTGGCAGCGGGCCCGCGAGGCCGGGGACTACCGGGTGTCCACCCGGGGCCGCACCCTCGCCGAGGAGGGCTTCATCCACGCCTCGCGGCGTGACCAGATCCTCGGCGTCGCCGAGGCGTTCTACGCCGATGCCGGGCCGCTCCTGCTGCTGCACATCGACCCGGCCCGGCTGACCGCTCCGGTCCGCGACGACGAGGTCGCGCCGGGGGTGGTGTTCCCGCACGTCTACGGCCCGCTCAACCTCGACGCCGTCGTCGCCGTGACCCCGCTGCCCCGGGCCGCCGACGGGACGTTCCGCCTTCCCGACGAGCTGCGGGACGATCCGGACGCTTGACCGGTCGTGGCAGCGTGGCTGTCGCACCGCAACGGACCGGGAGGCCCGCATGTCCTCACCCGCGCAGAAGCCCGGATCGCCCCTGCTCGCGGTCGACGGCGGCATGCTCGTGGCCACCCTGCTCGCCCTCGCCGGGTACCTGCTGCCCTGGTTCCGCAAGGGCGACGGCTACGCCTGGTCCTTCTCCGGCTGGGCCTACGCGTCGCTCAGCGACGGCGGCGGCTGGACCCTGCTGACCTTCGGGTGGCTGCTGGTGGCGGGCGGGGCTGCCCTGCTGGCCCGGGGCAGCACGGCAGCGGCGATGACCGGGGTGGTCGCTGCCGTGGGCACCCTGGTCACCAGCCTCGCCGTGGTGGCGGCCAGCTTCGCCGTCGTCGGTGAGCAGACCGCGCTGAACCCGGTGGCGCAGCTGCCCTTCGACGTCGGCCTGCCGGTCCTGGCCGCCGGGCTGGGGCTGCTGCTGGCCACCTCGTGCCGGGCAATCGTCCGGGGTGAGGCGCATGGTCGGGGCGGCCCGGACGCACCGGGCCGGCCGCCCGCGAATATGTCGTAGATCTGTCCCGAACGGTTGGCCGGGTCGGGGAGACGGTCCAGGTAGAAACCCTCTCCCGAAAGGAAACGGCCATGAATCGCAGGATCCGTCCGCTGGCCGCGGTGACCGCTCTGACCGCCCTCCTCGCAGCCGGGCTGGTCGCGCCGGGCACCGCCCAGGCCGGATCGGGCGCGACGCCCGGGCCGGCGGCGCACGGTTGCGCCCCGCTCCGGCCCGAGTCCGACTTCTACGCCGGCGGCCGGGTGGCCACCGTGCTGCTGACCGTGCCGGAGAACCCGACCTGCACCACCATCAGCGTCTCGCACATCGTGGACGTGGCCGCGCCAGCGGACCGCTGCCAGGACTTCCTCGTCATCTTCTACCCCACCGACGGCAGCGAGCCGGTCGCCACCGAGCCGGTCACGGCCTGCTCCCACGGCCCGCGTTCCCGCCCGGTGGTCCTCGCCACCGACGTGCCGGACGGCGCGCCGTACCGGGTGCTCTACGAGATCGACTACCTGGGCCAGGACGTCCGGTTCACCGTCCGGCACTGACAGCGGCCCGAACCAGCGCCCGCAGCCGGCCCGTCATCCCCCGGACCAGGTCCGGGGGATGACGGGCCGGTCCCGGTCGGCGCGCAGCGGGCGGCGACGTCCGCCCGGGACCGGTCCCGGGCTCAGTCGACCCGGCGGGCCGCGCGGTGCAGGAGCAGGGCGGCCAGCAGGCCGCCGACCAGGACGGCAACCGCGCCGACGGTCTGGCCGACGACCACGGCCGAGGAGAACGCCTCGGCGACCGACTGGCGTTCGGGTTCGCTCCGGGCGGCGGCCATGGCGGCGGGGAACGAGGCGGCGCCCGCCAGGGCGACCGGCAGCGCCGCCGTGAACCGGGTGTTCATCACCGCGCCGAGCACGGCCACGCCGAGGCTCGTGCCGACCTCCGTCATGGTGCCGTCCACCCCGGCCCCCGAACCGGCCCGGTCGACGGGGATCGCGCTCATCACCGCCTCCACGATGGCCGGATTGGCCACGGCACAGCCAGCGCCCATCAGCACCAGACCGCCGAGCAGCACACCGTAGCCGTCGGTCGGGGCGTGCGCGGCGACCACGAGCCCGGCGGCGAGCGACGTCATGCCGGCGGCGATGGCCGCCGGGATGCCGAGCGCCCGGATCAGCCGGGCGACGACGCCGACCAGGTTGAGCAGGACCACGGTCGACGCGAACGGCACCATCCGCAGTCCCGCCTCCCAGGCGGTGTGCCCCCGGACGAACTGCAACTGCTGGGCCAGCAGGAACAGCGCGCCCGCGCTGCCGAAGGTGATCAGGACGACGCCGGCCACCGCGCCGACGAACCGCCGGTCCCGGAACAGGTCCATGTCGAGCATGGGATACGGGGTACGCCGTTCCCAGCCGACGAAGAGGCCGACCAACGCCACGCCGGCCAGGGCCGCGCCGAGCACCGACGGGGCGCCCCAGCCGTCCTCGGGACCACGGATGACCGCGTAGACCAGCGCGGTCAGCCCGCCGGTGGAGAGCACCGCCCCGACCAAGTCGAGGCGTCCGCCGGTGGCTCCACGTGACTCGGGGACGAGCGACGCGACGGCGACCACGCAGAGCAGCACGATCGGCACGTTCAGCAGGAAGATCGCCGGCCAGGCGAAGTGCGCGAGGACGAGCCCGCCCACCGGTGGACCGGCGGCGAACCCGAGCGCGCTCACCGCCGCCCAGATGCCGATCGCCCGGGGCCGCTCCTCGGCGTCGAAGACCTGCATGGCCACCGCCAGGGTGCCGGTCACCAGGAGCGCGCCACCGACGCCGAGACCCGCCCGGGCGGCGATCAACTGCCCGCTGGACTGCGCGGCCGCGGCGGCGAGCGAGGCGAGCCCGAACAGGACGAGCCCGGCCAGCAGCATCCGCCGCCGGCCGTAGCGGTCGACCACGCTGCCGGCGGTGAGCAGCAGACCGGACTGCACCAGGGCGTACGCGTTGATCACCCACTGGATGTCGGCGGTGCTGGCGTTCAGGTCCCGGGTCAGCGCCGGCACCGCCACGGTGAGCACGGTGTTGTCGAGCACCACGACCAGCTGGGCGAGGCTGAGCACGGCGAGGATGAGCCAGCGGGTCGGCAGCCGGCTCGAGACGGTCTCGTCGCGGGTCGGGGGGCCGGCCGTGGTGGGCGCGGCGGTCACCGGGCACCCACCGCCGGCGGGCCGGAGTGAACGACTGGGGTCACCGGGCGGTCCAGTAGGCGAGCGAGGAGACCTGCTGCTTGCCGGCACCGAGGCCGCGCCGGAGGTGCCGGGCGATGCTCCGGTTGCTGCCCGCCTCGCAGGCAACCCAGTAGTAGGCCCCCTCGGTGTCCGGCGGGATCGCCGCGCACACCGTGTCGACCAGGTACTGGCCACCGTCCTGACGAGGCACCCACATCACCTTGTGGTGTCCCCGGGCACGCGGGGTCAACGCCTGCTCGTCGTCGTGGGCGTACTCCAGCCAGACCGTGGCGGGCACGTCCCCGGCGTGGTCGAGCAGGCTGTTGACCGCCGGCAGGGAGGCGGCGTCGCCGACCAGGTAGAGGTGGCGCGGGGCGGGGTCGTCAGGCAGGGCGAACCCGGTGCCCTGGACGGTGGCGTCGATGGTGTCGCCGGGGCGGGCGCCGGTGGCCCACCGGGCGGCGACGCCGTCGTGCAGGGCGAACTCCAGGTGGAACCGCCCGGTGTCCGGGTCCGGGTCGACCAGGGTGTACGCGCGCTGGTGCGCCTTGCCGGCGTTGTCGAACCACAGTCGGACCCACATCGTCGGGTGCACGCCGCAGGCTTCCAGCAGGCCGCCGCCGTCGACCAGCAGCCGTTGGTAGCGGGCGTTCACCGACTCGGACTCGAGCACGGTCAGCCGGAAGTCCCTGCCTCCCATGGCCTTGAGCACCAGGGCTTCCCAGTTCCGTTTCACGCGGTCCTCCCGTACAGTCCTGCCCAGTTAGGCAAGGCTAACCTAAACGATCGGTTCTGGGGAGAGGTGTCGTGCCGCGCACCGGACGACCCGCACGACCATGAGATGAGGCACGTGATGTACGAGGAGACGATCCCCGGCTTCGGCACCCTGTCGCTGACACCGGTGGACCCCGCGGTCCACGCCGGACTGTTGCACGGATGGGTCACCCAGCCCCGGGCAGTGTACTGGGGTATGGGCTCCTACACGCCGGACGACGTCCGCGAGATCTACGAGTTCATCGACGGGCTGACCACCCACCACGCCTACCTGATCCGACTGGACGACGTGCCGGTGGGCCTGTTCCAGACCTACGAGCCGGCAGCCGACCCGGTCGGCGAGCGGTACGAGGTGCGCCCCGGCGACATCGGCATGCACCTGCTGCTGGCCCCGCCCACGGGCACCGGGCGCGGCCTGACCACGGCGGTCGGGCCGGTGCTGGCCCGGTTCCTGTTCCGCAATCCCGCGCACCTGCGCATCGTGGTCGAGCCCGACGTGCGCAACGAACTGGCCCTGCGCCGGCTGGAGCGCGAGGGCTTCACCTTCGACGACGAGATCGACATGCCCGACAAGCGCGCCCAGCTGGCCTTCCTCACCCGCGAGCGCTTCGAGGCCGACCACCCGCAGCCGGTGGCCCGCTAGCCGACGCCCCGACCCGTCACCCCGACGCGCCGCAATCCGGGCCACCCCGACCGCCAATCACGTGAGCGGGACGGTCGGGGCGGCGCGGGTGGGTGAGCCGGGGCGGGGCGGTCCCGAGCCGGGCCGCCCGGCGACGTCAGGAGGCGGCGGAGTGGGCGTGCCGGGCGGCGCGTTCGGCCAGCCACAGCCAGCGGCGCTGCACGTCCCCGGCGGTGGCCGCGACCATGGCCAGGGCGTCCGACCGGACGGCGTCGAGCGCCTCCGCCGTGGCGGCGGCGTCGTCCAGCACGGCCGCGCCGTCGGCGAACGCCTGCGCCTCCGCCGGGCCGCCGAAGCGGGGGGCGACGTCGTCGCGCCAGAAGTCGGCCCAGGCCAGCTCCGGGTTCCAGGTGAACCGGGCGTACGCCAGGTAGCTGACCTCGTTCGTCGGGTGGTACGCCGACGGCTCGGCGAAGATGGTCAGCCCGCGCAGTCCGGCCGCCCCGGAGCGGGTGGCCATGTCGGCGTACATCTCCGGCACCCAGGAGTGCCGCTGCCGGTTCCACTGCGAGCCGGCGTGGGTGCGCAGCACGTTGGTGGTGTGCGGGAGCCGTTCGACGTGGTCGGCGGTGAGCCGGTCCCGGTTGTCGTACCAGAAGCCCCGGTTCACGCAGTACTGGTACGCCACGTCGTCGGGCAGGTCCGCGAGGGGCTTCTGCGCGTCCAGGTCGAAGATGTTGTCCCAGTAGACCTCGACCAGGTGCCGCAGCGGGACCCCGGCCGGGCCGGTCCGCCGGGCGGTGTCCAGCAGGGTCGGGTACACCGACCGCATCGCCTCGTACGACCACGAGGTGCGTTCCCCGCCGGTGCGGGCGGCGCACCGGGCGCAGGCGCAGCTGCCGTAGTCACCGGTCTCGAAGTTGATCCCGCCCACCGGCAGGGTGTCCAGCAGCCAGTCCACGGCGTCGCGGTGCCAGGCCAGGTTGTCCGGCTGGGACGGGCAGGCGGCCATCATGTACTCGCTGGCCGGGAAGTGCAGGTCGCCGAACTCGTCAATGTCGAAGCCGACCTTCTTCGGCAGTTCGGCGGCGAGGTCGGGGCGCTGGCGCAGCCAGGTGGCGAGGTTGTAGCGGTGCCGGCCGTCGAAGTAGATGCCGCCGTAGGCGTTGATCCCGATGCCGGCGACGATCCGCACACCGCGCTCGTTGGCGTACTCGCACAGCTCACGGGCCGCCTCGACGCCGCCGTGGGCGTCGCGCAGCAGCCCGTACACGACGATGCCGCCGATCCGCTCCCGGCTACAGAAGTCGACCAGCCGCCGGTAGTCCGCGCCGAACGCCTCGGCCGACTTGGCGTACGGGTTGAGCGCGCCGATCTCCTGCTGGCCGAGCTGGCGCAGGTCCCAGTTGGTGGAGTGGTCCCAGGTCCACAGGGTGCGCAGCGGCAGGCCCGGCGCCCCGGTCCGCACGCCCACCGGCAGGCCGGCCGGGGTGGCGGAGTCGGCCAGTTCCCGGGCGGCGTACACCAGCCCGGCGAAGGGGTCGCCGCTGACCCGGATCTCCCCGGTCTCGGGCACCTCGATCCGGTAGCCGCCCTCGGGTAGGGCCGGGTCGGCGGTGAACCGGACCGACACCCCCTCGGACGCCCGGCCCAGGGCCTCCTCCACCAGCCGGGCGGCGTACGGCGCGGACTCGGCGCCGTGCACCCGGACCCCGGCGATCCGGCGGTACTGCGACATCATGACCTCCCGAGGGACTGCGGGGTGGCGGCGAGGTACTCGACCACCTCGATGGCCGTCCAGACCCCGTGCTGCCAGTACGGATCGTGTTCACAGCGGGCCCGTGCCGCGTCGGCGTCGGCAGCCCGCAGGACGAGGACGGAGGCGGCCAGGTCGGCCCGCGCCCCGGCGACCAGGGCGGTGCCGTCGGCCAGCAGAGACGCCACGTGGGCGAGGTGGGCGGCGCGGTACGGCTCCCGCCGGGTGCCGGCGTCGGCGGCGAAGGTGGCGGTGACCAGGTAGGTGGGCTCGAACCTCACGTGCCACCGCCGATCGCCTCGCCGAGGCGCTGCATGGCCACCCGGTAGACGGTCTGCGGCCGGCCCGCGCCGGTGCTGACGTGCAGCCCGACCTCCTCGGCGAAGCCCGCCGCCCGCAGCGCCTTGAGCAGCCGGCGCGCGGAGCGGGCCTCCACCCCGTACGCGTCGGCGAGCCCGCGCGCGGTCACCTGGTTCGGGTCCATCTGGTGCAGCGCCTCCAGCAGCCGGCGGGTGGAGAGCGGCCCCAGCCGGAGCTGTTCGGAGACCCGCAGGACGCCCGGCGCGGTCTCCCGGAGCCGCTGCTTGACCGGGCTCTCCCGGCTGGAGTAGATCTCCCCGTCCGGGAAGACCACGTGGGTGTCGCCGCTGCCCCGGCCGAGCGCCAGCGCCTTGCGGGCGTTGTCCTCGGCGGCGGCGATGGTGGTGCCGGCCCCGAAGCCGACGGTGTGCTCGACGTCGACGCCGCGCAGGGTGAGCAGGGAGGCGTGCCCGGCCCGGTACCGGGCGATGGCGCTCTCCACGGTGCCCCGGGTGGTGGTGATGAGCATCGTCCGGTCGTCGATCGTGCCCAGCCGGCCGCGCATCCGCTCGGCGTGCTCCAGCAGGGCCTCGCGCAGCCGCAGTCGGGCCCGTTCCGCCTGGTACTGGTCGCCCTGACGGCCGGCCGGCTCGGCCAGCTCGATCATCATCACCGCGATCTGGGTGCCCCGGGACTGGCGTACCTCGGCGGCGAGCCAGGCCCGGCGCAGCGCGTCCCGGACCGAGGCGCGGGTGTGCTCGACGCGCCAGACCGGCACCCCGGCGTCCCGCAGGTCCCGGTGCACCGCCCCGAGGCAGGTCAGGCAGGCCTCGACCGCGCCCGAGGCGTACCGCTCCCGGTGGTACGCGGTGATCTCGTCGAGGCCGGAGAAGAGCAGGCCGGAGGAGTCGGCGATAGGCAGGATCTCGGTCGGCGGGGCCTGCTCGATGTCGTGGTACGTCTCCCGGACGACGTCGGCCTCGATGGTGTCCACACTCACCCGGGGCAGCCGCCCGCCGTTGGCCAGCAGCATCCGGGACAGCGTCCGGTAGAGGTCGATGCCGGCGTGCGGCACGAAGTCGATCTCGGCGCGCAGCCCACCGGTCGCGGCGGCGAACGCGTACGGGATGCGCCCGGTGAAGAGCATCACCTGGCACAGCTCGTCGAGTTCCCGGGCCAGCTCGGGAGCCTGTTCCGGCCGGGTGTAGGCGCGTACGGTGAGGTCGGCGGCGCGCTGTTCGCCCTCGGCGACCTCCTGTACGAGCCGGATCGAGTCCTCCGGACCGATGATGCCGATCATCGTGTTGCCTCCACGTCGTCGCCGCCCTCGGGTGGGGTGCTCAGCCGCTGTGCACGGTGCCGACGACACCGTCGCTGGCCGGCGACGCCAGCAGCACCAGTGCCGACGCCACGTCCTCCGGGCGACCCAGCGCGGCCTCGATCGCCGCGACCCGGCCCCCGTCGGTGCCGTTGGCCCGCGCCTCGTCCAGCGACCGCCGCATCAGCGGCGTGTCGATGTCGCCGGGACAGAGCGTGTGCACCCGGATCCCCTGCGGACGTAGCTGCCGGTCGAGGGTGAGCGCCAGCCCGTGCAACCCTCCCTTACTCGCGCCGTAGGGTACCGAGCCCGAGCCGGTGAGCACGCCGGCCTTCGATCCGACCAGCACCAGCACGCCGCTGCCGGGGGTGAGGTGCCGGGTGGCGTGCTTGGCGACCAGGAACGGCCCGGTCAGGTTGACCGCGATCACCCGCGCCCACAGCTCGACCGGGACGTCCCGCACGTCCAGCCCCTGGCCGCGCATCACCCCGGCCACGTGCAGCACGGCGTCGATACCGCCCAGTTCGGCGGCCACGTCGTCGAGGGCGGTGGCGACCTCGTCCTCGACGGTCACGTCCACCCGGCGGGCACAGGCGGTCGCCCCGGCGCGGCGGGCCTCGTCGGCGGCGGCGATCGCGCCGTCGCCGTCGGCGTCCAGGACGGCGACCGCCGCGCCCGCGTCGGCGGCGGCCCGTACGGTCGCCAGGCCGATGCCGGAGGCTCCACCGACCACGACCACCCGCCGGCCGGCCAGCAGACCGGCCGACGGGGTGGAGTTGGCCGACGAATCCGGACCGGCCGACGGGGTGTGGTCGACCGACGGGTCCGGACCGGCCGAGGGGGTGGGGCTGGTCATCGACCGACCGTCCGCCGCACCGCGGCCACCACGTCGGCCGCCTCGGGCACCACGGCCTGCTGGAGGGTGGGGGCGGCCGGCATCGGCAGGTCGGGCAGGCCCACCCGGGCCACCGGGGCGCGCAGGTCGGCGAAGCACTCCGCCGCCGCGCGGGCGGCGATCTCCGCGCCGAACCCGCCGGTCAGGTTCGCCTCGTGGGCCACCACCAGCCGGCCGGTGCGGGCCACCGAGGCGGCCACGGTGTCGAAGTCCAGCGGGTTGAGCCAGCGCAGGTCGATCACCTCGGCCTCGATGCCCTCCTCGGCGAGGGTGCCGGCCGCCTCCACCGAGGCGGACACCATCCGGGACCAGGTGACCACGGTGACGTCGCCGCCGGGGCGGACCACCCGGGCCCCGCCGACCGGCTCGACCGGGGCGTCGGTGCGCACCGGGCCGCGCGTCGGGTAGAGCATCCGGGCCTCGGCGACCACCACCGGGTCGTCGCTGACCACGGCCGTGCGCAGCATCTGGTACGCGTCGTCCGGCGTGGCCGGCAGCGCGATCCGCAGCCCGGGGGTGTGCGCGAAGTACGCCTCCGGCGAGTGCGAGTGCTGGGCGCAGGCGCCGGGCGAGTAGCCCTGCTGCATCCGGATCACCAGCGGGGCCTTCCAGCGGCCGTTGCTGGCGTACCGGATGGTGGAGATCTGGTTGACGAACTGGTCCATCGCCACGAACGAGAAGTCCGCGTACATGATCTCGGCGATCGGCCGCAGGCCGGTCATCGCCGCCCCCAGCGCCATGCCGAGGAAGCCGGTCTCGGAGATCGGGGTGTCGAAGATCCGCGCGGAGCCGAACCGCTTGTGCAGCCCCTTGGTCGCGCCGAACGGCCCGCCGGGGAGGGCGACGTCCTCGCCGAAGTAGACGGTGTCCTCCCGGCTGTCCAGCGCCCAGGTGAGCGCGGCGTTGACGGCCTGGATGTAGCGCAGGGACTCAGACATGGACGTGCTCCTTGACGGTCGCCGGGTCCGGGAACGGCACGGCGCGGGCGGCAGTGACGGCGGCCTCGATCTCGGCGGCCACCTCGGCGTCGACGATGTCGAGCCGGGCGGTCAGGTCGGCGTCGGCGGCCTGCCGGATCCGCGCGAGGGGCTCGCGTTCCCGGGCGGCGGCGATCTCGCCGGCCGGCCGGTAGTGCTGCACGTCGCCGCTGTAGTGGCCGACCAGCCGCTCGGTCATCGCCTCCACGATGGACGGCCCGCCGCCCTCGCGGGCCCGGGTGACCGCCTCGGCGACCGCCTCGGCGACGGCGTCGCAGTCGTTGCCGTCGACCACCCGGCCGGGCACGCCGTAGGCGGGGGCCCGGTCGGCGAGCTGCCGGATCCGCACCATGTCCTCGATCCGGGACATCTCGGAGTAGACGTTGTTCTCGACGACCAGCACCAGCGGCAGGTCGAGCACGGCGGCGAGGTTGATCGCCTCGTGCACGTTGCCCTGGTTCATCGCGCCGTCGCCGATGCTGACCACGGAGACCGCGCCGCTGCCGGTGCGCTGGGCGGTCAGCGCCGCCCCGGCGGCGACCGGCACACCGGCGCCCACGATGGAGTTCTCGCCGATGAACCAACGCCCCGGGTCGGTCAGGTACGGCGAGGCGGCCCGCCCGCCGCACAGCGCCGAGTCACGTCCCATCATCTCGGCGAAGAGCCCGACCAGGTCCACGCCCCGGGCGATGGCCCAGCCGTGTCCCCGGTACGTCGCGGTCACGTGGTCGCCGTCGCGCAGCGCGCGGGCGGCACCGACCGGGATCGCCTCCTGCCCGTTGCACAGGTGGATCGAACCCGGGACCTCACCGGCGTCCTTGAGGGCGGCCAGCCGCTCCTCGAACCGGCGGATCCGGGCCATCGACCGATAGTCGTCCGGCAGACCCATCACACCCCCAGTGTTAGTTAGAGCCTTATTCCGGCTCGTTCGCATCGGAGCCTAGACCAGCGGCGTAAGGCTATGGAAGAGTGCAAGAGCAAGTTTCTGGCCGTTATTGGTCTCTAATTTGGGGGCAGGTATGGAGATCACCGCCGTCGAGTCGGTGGTGCGGGGCGACGCGCACTTCGTCCAGCTGCGGACGTCGGACGGTCTGGTCGGCGTGGGCCAGTCCGCCTGCTGGGGCTACCCCACCGCCGTGCACGCCGTGGTGGAAGCGTTCCGGCCGCACCTGCTCGGCGCGGACCCGAACCGGATCGAGCACCACTGGCACCACCTCTACCGGATGGGTCCGTTCCGGGGCTCGGTGCTCACCGCCGCCGTCTCCGCGGTGGACATCGCCCTGTGGGACCTGCTCGGCAAGCGACTCGGCGTGCCGGTCTGGCAGTTGCTCGGCGGTCGGGTACGCGACCGGATCCGGCTGCACCTGCTGCTGCCCGGCACCGGAGCGGAGGCACTGGCCGCGCAGGCGGCGGCGGCCGTGGCCGACGGCTTCACCGCGGTCAAGTTCGACCCGCTCCCCGCCGACTACGGCGACCTGTCGCTGCACCGGCTGGTCACCGCCACCGAGGCCACCACCGCGGCGGTCCGCGAGACCGTCGGCCCCGACGTGGACCTGCTGGTCGAGCTGCACCGCAAGCTCACCCCGTTGCAGGCCGAGGCGGTGGTGCCGGCGTTGGCCCGGCACCTGCCGCTGCTGGTCGAGGACCCGGTGCAGATCGACAGCATCAGCAGCCAGGCCACCGTGGCCCGGCGGGCGCTCGGGGTGCCGATGGCCAACGGGGAACGGCTGCACACCATCTGGGAGTTCAAGGAGCTGCTCGCCCAGGGCGGCGCCCAGTACGTCCGCCCCGACCTGGGGCTGGCCGGCGGGATCAGCCACGCCCGCAAGATCGCCGCGCTGGCCGAGGCGTACCACGCCGCCGTGGTCAGCCACAACTGCCTCGGGCCGCTGCTGACCATGGCCTCGGTGCACCTCGACGCGGCCATTCCGAACTTCGTGACGCAGGAGTACTCCCCCCTCGACGACCAGCTCGCCGACGGCCCCGCCCGGGCGTGCGTCCGCCGGCAGGGCGGCTGGCTGCCGGTGCCCGAGGAGCCGGGGCTCGGCGTCACCCTGGACCTGGCCGACGACACCCCGCTGGATCTCACCGGCCGCCCGCTGACCCGCATCCCGCTGCGCGCCGACGGTTCGGTCGCGTACGCGGTCTGACCGCCGGAGCGCGCCGCGCTCCCCGACGACAGCGACGTGGCCCGGCGGCAGATCCCGCCGGGCCACGTCGTCACGCGGCACGCCAGTCCGCCGGGGCTGGCCGGACCGGCACGTCAGTCCGCCGGGGGCCGACCGGCGTGGTGGAAGACCGGGTACGCCCAGAGCGGCTCGCCGTCGGCGTCGGCGATCTCGGCGAACAGGTGTGCCAGCGACTGGGTCCACCGTCGCTGCACGGCCGACGCACCGGTGACCCGGTCCGCGTACCGGAACCCGTGCCGGGTACGCAGCACACAGACGAGCAGCAGCCCGTGCCGGTAGATGTGGTAGTCGTAGATGCCCGCCTCGTCGAGCAGCGCCGACATCTCCGGCCAGATCTCGGCGTGCCGCCGCTCGTACTCGGCCTCCGCGCCGGGCCGCAGCCGGTACAGGTGACAGACCTGCGCCCCCGGCCCGGCGTCGGCCGGGCCGGGGGTGACCGCAGCCGGGTCCGGGGTGGCCTCGGCCGGGCTCACTTGCCCGAGCCGGCGAGCGCGCCGGAGACCAGTTGCCGCTGGAACACCAGGTAGATGATGAGCACCGGCAGCAGCGCGACGATCAGGCCGGCGCTGACCAGCGGCACCGAGACGTCGTACTGCCCACTGAGCAGGGACACCCCGACCATCAGGGTCTTGCTGTCCGAGCCACCCATGATCACCAGGGGCAGCAGCAGGTCGTTCCACATCCAGACGAAGTTGAAGATGGCCAGCGCCGCGAGCGCCGGGGTGGCGATCGGGGTGAGCAGGCGGAACAGGACGGTGAAGTGCCCGGCCCCGTCCACCCGGGCCGCCTCGATCAGCTCGTCCGGGATCTGCTGGAAGTACCCGGCGAGCTGGTACGTGCCCAGCGGCAGCCCGAAGGCGGCGTAGGCCAGGATCAGCCCCTGGTACTCGCCGGACATGCCGAGGTCCAGCACGGTCTGGTAGAGCGGGTAGATGATCGCCTGACTGGGGATGGTCAGCGAGACGATGATCAGCAGGAAGACCAGTTTCTTGCCCCGGAACCGCAGCTTGGTCACCACGTACGCGACCAGCAGCGCGGCCAGCACCGACAGCACCAGCCCGCCCACCGTGGTGACGAGCGAGTTGAACAGCAGTCGGGGCATGTCCATCCGGCGGAACGCCTCGACGTAGTTCTCCAGCGTGATCCCACTGGTCGGCAGGCCGAGCGGGTCGCGGGCGAAGCCGGTCTGCGTCTTCAGGGAACTGACCACGGTGAACAGCAGCGGGTAGATCGCCGCGACCGCGACGACCACCAGCGCGAAGGTCAACAGGTAACGCCCGATCCGGGCGGCGTGCGTGTTCATCGCGGCTTGCGGGTCCCCTCTTTGAACATGTGCCGCACGCTGAACACGGACAGCAGGGCGACGAAGACGAAGAGCGCGATGCCGATGGCCGAGCCGTAGCCCCGGTCGAGGAACTGGAAGGTGGTCAGGAAGACCAGGTACTCCGGCATCATCGTGGCGTCACCGGGGCCGCCCTGGGTCAACGCGTAGATCAGCGGGAACAGCCAGATCAGCACGCCGGACGCGCAGAGCACGCTCCAGTACGCCACCGTCGGGCGCAGCATCGGCACCACCACCGAGAACAGCCGCCGCCAGAAGCCGGCCCCGTCGAGGTAGGCGGCCTCCAGCACCTCGTCGGGGATGGTGGAAAGCCCGGCCAGGTAGGTCATCACGCCCAGACCGAAGAAGCTCCACAGCGCCACCGCGACGAGCGAGAAGATCGCGCTCCACCGGCCGTTGAGCCACTCGATGGCCAACGGTTCCAGGCCGACCGCGCGCAGCGACGCGTTGATCGGCCCGTCCGGGGCGAGGATCTGCCGGAACATGATGCCGACCACGATCGGCGCGATGGTGTACGGGACGAAGTAGACGGCCCGGAAGAACTTCCAACCCGGTGCCCGCTGGTGGATGAAGACCGCCAGGATCAGCGGGATCACCACCCAGAACGGCAGGGTGGCGACCACCAGCAGGGCGTTGCGGAAGCTGGTGAGCACCATCGGGTCGTCGAGCATCCGGGTGTAGTTGTCCGCCCCGGCGAACGACCCGCCGTCGAACCCACTGGACGACTCGAGGCTGGTGATCACCCCCCGGACCAGGGGCACCAGCTTGAACGTGACCACGAGGGCCAGGGCGGGCAGCACCAGGGCGGCCCCGAGCCACCACTCCCGCGCCCGGCCCGCCCCGCGTGGCGCGGGGGTGGGCCGGGCGGGTTCGTCGGCGCCCGCCGACTTCGCGACCGGCACGGTCGAAACGGTCATCAGGGTTCCTTCCCCGGGACTCACCGGTCGCAGGCGGCACGTCGGCCGCCTGCGACCGGTACGGTCACTTGCCCTGCTTCTTCGTGGGACTGCGCTCCAGCGCCTGCTGCATCTGCTCGGCCCACTTGTCGACGGTGAGCTGGCCCAGGGTCACCTGCTGCCAGCCCCGGGCGAGCGCGTCCGCCTCCGGACCGGAGAGCATCACGCCGGCGTGCAGGGTCGGCTCGGCCACCAGCTCCTGGATCTTCCGGAACGCCGGGGAGGAGGGCAGCAGCGCCGGGTCGACGTTCTTGTTCAGCGGCTGGCCCTTGGCGTGCTTCACCCAGAGTTCGCCGTTCTCCTTGCCGGCCAGCCAGGTGATGAACTCCAGGCCGGCGTCCTTCTTCTCGCTCCACTTGGTGACGCCGTAGACGGCGCCCTCGATGCCGGAGAACTTCTGCGCCAGCGGGGCGTCCGGGTTGATCGTCGGCCAGCGGGTGACGCCCAGCTTGTCGTCACCGAGGGCCTTGCCGAAGGCGTCCCAGTTGACCGCGTCCGAGATGATCGTGCCGGCGAAGGCGGCGTCGCCGCGCTGGAAGATGTCCGCGCCGTCGGGCAGCATCGTGATCGACGGGGCGTTCTTGTTCGTCCAGCCCTTGGTGGTGATCTCGGCCAGCTTCTCCAGGACGGACACCAGCTTCGGGTCCGTCCAGGACAGGGTGCCGGCCAGCAGGCCCCGGATGTCCTCCTCGGACAGGTAGTTGCGGGCGATCTCCGGGAAGTCCCAGTAGGCGGGGAAGGTGCCGGAGAGGCCGAGCGCCAGGCAGGTCTTGCCCGACTTCGTCACCGCGTCGCAGGCCGCGCCGAAGTCGGCCCAGGTGGCCGGGGGCTTCTCCGGGTCGAGGCCGGCGGCGCGCAGGACGTCCTTGTTGTAGTAGAGGACGTTGCCCTGGTACGAGAAGGGCACCCCGTAACACGGCTTGGCGGTGTCGAAGCCCTCGCACGCGCCGCTGTAGGTGACCAGGTCCTTGTTGATCTCGGCGGCCTTGTCGCCGAGCGGCACGTACGCGCCGCGCCGGTCGAACAGCTCCAGCCCGGCGTTGTTCGCCATCACGTCCGGCCCGGACTGCGAGGTGATGTACGGGCCCTGCACCTCGGGGTACTTGTCGAACGGAACGGACTGCATCTCCAACTTGATGTCCGGGTGGGCGGCCTCGAAGCTGGTCTTGACCTGCTGCCAGTACTCGGTGCCGCCCGGCTCCCAGGTCAGCACCTTGAGGGTGACCGGGCCGTCGGAGGCGTCGTCACCGCCACCGCAGCCGGTCAGCAGCGCGGCGACCGCCGTGCCGGCGGCGACGACGCCGGCCAATCTACGTCGAAACATCGGCAGAAGCTCCTGTCACGTGAGGGGGGCTCGGGGGGATCCGGCGGACCGCGCCACCGGCGGTGGCGCTGTCGACCACGGCCTCGGCGACCCGGACGACGTGCAATCCGTCGGCGAGCGGGACCACCGCCGCCGGTTCGGTGCCGTCGACCTGGCCGAGGAAATGCCGCAACTCGGCGGCGAGCGCGCCGCCGCCGTCGGCCGGGGAGAGGAGCCAGTCGGGCGCCTCGGTCGGCTCGCCCTGGACGAGCAGCGTGGGGTGGCCGAGGTCGACGTGCGCGACCCCGTCGGTGCCGTACACCTCGACCAGGTCCGAGGTGTGGTTGGTGGCGTGCTCGGGGAGCAGGTAGCTGTTGCGGATCGACGACACGACGTCGTTGGCGTGCCGAAGCTCCGCCCACACCAGGACCGGGCTGGCCGGTCCGGGTCGGGTTCGGGTCACCGCGCGGACCTCGACCACCGGCGCTCCGGCGTACCAGAGCGCCAGGTCGATGTCGTGGACGGCGGTGAGCAGCGCGGGGTGTTCGCGCGGGAAGAGGCGGCTCAGCGTCCGGGGCCGGTCCCGGCGGGACGACACGGCGAGCACGTCGCCGAGCCGGCCGGCGCGGACCGCCTCGTACAGGGCCCGGTGCGGGGCGCTGTGCCGCAGGATGTGGCCGGGCTGGCAGAGCACGCCGGTCCGCTCGGCCGCGGCCACGATCGCGGCGGCGTCGTCGACGGTGGCGGCCAGCGGCTTCTCCACCAGCACGGGGACCCCGGCGGCGAGCAGGTCGACGGCGACCGCCCGGTGTGCCGGGCCGGGCACGCAGACCGAGGCCGCGTCGGGGCGGCCGGCGGCGAGCAGGTCGGCGACACAGGCGTGGGTGCGGGGCACCCCGTACTCGGCGGCCACCCGGGCGCGGGTCGGGGCGTCCGGCTCGACCAGCGCCGTCACCGGCACGCCGAGCGACCGGTACGCGGCCAGGTGCCGTACGCCGAACGCCCCGGCCCCGACCACCGCCACCGCGCGGGTCATGCCCGGACCGCCTCGACCTCGGTGGACCGTCCGTCGCCGGCCGCGATCCGGTCCCCGCCGACGGCGGCGGCGTCCCCGCTGGCGAGCCGCCCGTCGAGGACGGCCCGGGTGAGTCGCTCCAGGGCGGTCACGCCCGCCGCGAGACAGCGCTCGTCCACGTCGAAGCTGCCGGAGTGCAACGGCGCGCCGCCGCGCTCGCCGGTCACCCCGAGCTTGACGTAGAGGCTGGGACCGAGCGCGCCGAGCAGGGCGAAGTCGTCGGTGGTCAGCGGCGGCTCGGCCAGGTCGGCCACCTCGACGGAGCCGGGCAGCTCGGCGTGCGCGAGCCGCACCAGCGACCCGGCGTTGCGGACCGGGGGCATCTCGTTGGCCCAGGTGAAGCGCACGCCGAGGTCGAGCGCGGCGGCCTGCTGCCGGGCGATCCGCTCGATGACCTCCTTGAGGCGCTCGCGGGTGGCCTCGTCGTGGGTACGCAGCGTGCCGGTGGCCTCCGCGTGGGCCGCGACCTGGCTCTGGCTCGCGCCACCGGAGATCGTGCCGATGTTGAAGGCGACCAGTTCGTGCGGGTTGCAAGACCGGGCGACCCCGGCGTGCAGCAGGTTCACGATGCCGCTCAGGCCGAGGATGGCATCCCGCCCGAGGGCGGGGGTGGCCGCGTGCGCGGCCCGACCGAGCACCTCGATCCGGAAGGCGTCCTTGGCGGCCATCGCCGTCTCCCGGTCGACGCCGACCGTGCCCACCGGCAGGTCGGGCCAGCAGTGCAGGCCGAGGACGGCGTCGTAGCGCCGCCCGCGCAGGGCCTCGTCGGCGAGCGCCGCGGCGGCCCCGGACGCCTCGCCGAACGGGATCTCCTCGGCCGGCTGGAAGAGCAGGGTCACCGACCCCCGGGCGGGCGGGTCGGCCGCGAGCCGGGCCGCGACACCGTAGACGACGGTCATGTGCACGTCGTGCCCGCAGGCGTGGCAGACCCCGGGGTTGACGGAGGCGTAGGCGGCCTCCTTGGCATCCTGGACGGGATAGGCGTCCATATCGGCCCGAAGTAGCACCGAGGGTCCGGGGGCACATCCGTCGATCTCGACCAGCAGGCCGGTGCCGGCAATTCCGGTCCGGACCTCGCCGATGGGAGCCAACCGGTCGGCCAGGGCAGCCGCCGTACGGTGCTCCGTGAACCGCAGCTCGGGGTGCTGGTGGAGCTGCCGACGCAGCCGTACCAGATCGTCAACGTCCTCGTGCACCTGCACCACGCGGCTCCACTCCTCGCCTGCGGCCGATAATCCGGACCTAATTGAGACAAGAACTTAAGCGAGCGGTCCTCCCACGTCAATGGCCTGGTCGGAGTGGGTTAGGGTCCCGCCATGGAACGCGCCGACGCCCATCTGCACCTGTTCGCCGCCGGGTATCCGGGCCGCTACGGACGGTCCCCGGCCGGCGGTGACGAACTGGCCGTCTACGAGTCGCTGCGCCGGACGCACGGCATCGACCGCGCACTCGTCGTCGGGTACGAGGGCGCACCCGAGTTCGCCGGCAACAACGACCACCTGGCCGGCCTCGCCGCCGACCACGACTGGATCGCCCCCGTCGCGTACGTTCCGCCCGCCGGGCCGGCGGACGGCCTGGACCGCTGGTGGTCGGCGGGTTTCGCCGGGATCTCGGCCTACCTGGCCGACGCGGGAGCCGCCCGGACGTTCGCCGGCTGGCTGGCCGACGCCGCCGCCGACCTGAACCGGGCAGGTGCGGTGATCAGCCTGAACGCCACCCCCGGCGCGACCGCCCACCTCGGCCCGGCACTGGCCGCTCTGGGCGACTGCGCCGTGCTGGTCAGCCACCTCGGCCTGCCCGGCGCGCACCCCACGCCGCCCGACCGGGACGCGGCGGCCGTCACGCTCGCGCCCCTGCTCGGGTTGACCGACCTACCGCACGTCGGGGTCAAGGTCTCCGGCCTGTACGCGGTCAGCGAGCCGGCGCACGCGTGGCCGCACGACAGCGCCCGCCCTTTCGTCGAGGTCCTGCTCGACGGCTTCGGACCACGGCGTCTCTACTGGGGTTCGGACTTCTCCCCCAGCCTCGACCACGTCTCGTTCGCCCAGACCCTGCATCCGGTCGGCCTGGACGGGCTCTCCCCCACCGAGGCAGCCGACGTGTACGGCGGCAACCTCCGCCGCGCGCTACCCGACCAGGGACGCCGCACGGTCGACGGGTGAGCCCAGGCCACCCGGATCACCGGCGTACCGGGCTCCCAAGATGGTCGCAGTCGGTACCAAGTGGACAGCCATGAGTTACTTTGGATCTTCCATGCCCCCTGGTCGGCTGGTTCACTACTCGCGCTACCAATATCAGCCGAGCCTCGGGGAGCCCTCGACCATGCCTGAAACCAACCCCTTCCGGCGCAGCCGGCGCGTCGCGTCCTCGGCGCTCGTCGGCGTCGTCGCCGGTGTCGTCCTGACGACCGTCCCACCCGCCGCCGCCCATCCGGGCGAGGCGGTCGAGGCGACCAGGGCCGGAAGCGCCACCGAGAAGATCACCACCCGCCCCGTCATCACCCCGCCCAGCGAGCCGACCACCATCGGCGTGCCGGCCGAGTTCAGCGTTACCAAAGGGGGCGGCAGAACCCCTTACGCGTACGTCTACCAGCTGAACGCCGGACCGCCGGCGCAGGTGCCGGCCGACGCCAACGGCGCGGCCACCATTTCCGTGAAGCCGACCTGGTTCACCAACACGCTCACCGTCTACGGCCTGTTCACGGGCGGCCCCGCCGGGGAGAGTTCCACCATCACGTTCAACTCCGATCCGGCCCCCGTCGCCCCCGACGCGGACCTCACCGGCGACGGGGTCGCCGACCTGCTCACGGTCGGCGGCGCCCACACCCTGCCGGCCGGGCTCTGGCTCGCCACCGGGAACGCCGCGACCGGTATCGACCCGGTCAGCACCAACATCGGATTCCGGGGATACGGCATCGACGGCAACGACCCCGCCGACTTCACCGGCAGCCAGATCATTACGGGACGGTTCTTCGGCGAGTCGTTCCAGGACGTCCTCGTCTACCACCCGACCGGCGACAACGCCGGCGGTGCGGCCATCCTGCGCGGCACCGGCGACGGGTCGCCGCTGCACCCCCAGCTCAGCGGCAACCACGTGGCCATCATCGCGGACCAGTTGAAGGACGAGTACGGCAACTCGCCCCTTCAACTCGCCAACGCCGGGGACAGCCGCCGGCTCGGCAACGACATTCCCGACCTGATCGGCATCAGCGGCGACGCGACCAACGGACACCACCTCACCTACTACCCGAACTTCTTCACGCCCGGCGGCTACCTCCTCGCCACCCGGGCCACCGCGCTGACGCCGACCGGCGGCACCGACTGGAACAACTGGACCATCGCCACCACCCAACTCGCCGGCGGCACCGCCATGTTCCTGTGGAACCGCACCACCGGCGCACTTCACCTGTGGACCGACCTGACCTTCAGCCAGGACACCGGTCAGCTCACCTACACCGCGTACCACCTGGCCACGAACTGGAACACCAACGCCGCTATCGACCTACGCGCCGCCGACATCGACGGAAACGGCACGCCGGACCTGTGGACGGTCGGCGGGGCGGCCTCGGTCACCCCGTGGCTCGTGTCGAACCTGACGTCCGCCGGCACCGGAACGATCACCGCACAGCCCGCCCAGACCCTGGTCACTCCCAGCCAGCCCTGACCGTCCGGGCCAGCCCCGGAACGCTCGGGACGTGACGGGGGAGGACGCTGCCGTTCTCCCCCGTCTGTTCCCGGCAGGTTGCCGGGCCGGTCAGAGGACGCCGGTGAGCCGGCCCCGCCAACCGGCGAGCACCTCGCCCGGATCGGTGTCGAGGGTCTGCTCCAGCAGGGTGGCGTAGACGTCCCGGAAGTCGGTGGTGAACCTCAGGTCGCCGTCGTCGAGGTCGGTGAGGCTCGGCGCTTCGCCGTACAGGCCGCCACGCACGCCGTTCCCGAGCAGCAGCACGTTCGAGGCGGTGCCGTGGTCGGTGCCGTCCGAGGCGTTCGCCCGCACCCGGCGGCCGAACTCCGAGTAGACCGCCACCACCACCTTCCGGCCCGCCTCGGTCCGCGCCATCCGGTCGACGAAGCCGGCGACCGCACGGTCCACCTGACCGAGCAGGATCTCCTGCAACTGCCTCTCGTCGGCGTGGGTGTCGAAGCCGCCCAACGAGACCGAGAAGACCCGGGTGGCGACCCCCGCCTCGACGCACTGGGCGACCAGGTCCAGCTGGGCGTCGAGCGGGGTACGCGCGCCGCCGGTCGCGGTGGCCGGCGTCGCCTCGCCCTCCTGCTCCGGCGCGTCGGCATCTCCGGCGTCGCGCACCTCGCGGATCATCTCGTCGACGCTGCGCAGGTCGGCGAAGCACGCCGCCGCGCGGGCGCGGGCCGGGGTGTCGTCCGGCGAGCCGGTGGCGAACGCGGCCATCGTCGACTCCGGCAGCCCCCGTCCCGCCTTCCGCTCGGTCACCGGCACCGCCGCGCCCGCGCTCCGTTCGCCGGCCAGCAGCGGCGGCAGCACCGGCTCGAAGGAGACCGCGAGTCGGGGGTCGCCCCCGGCCCGGTCGAGCCACCGGCCGAGCCAGCCGGTGGTGCCGGGGCGCTCCGGCTCGGCGGTCTGCCAGATGTCCATCGAGCGGAAGTGGCTGCGGTCCGGCTTCGGGTAGCCGACCCCCTGGACCACCGCCAGCCGCCCCTCGCCGTACAGCCGGTGCAGGCCCGCCAGCGCCGGGTTCAGCCCGACCTCGTCGTCCAGCCGCCGCACCTCCTCCGCCTCGTACGCCAACTCCGGCCGGGCGTCCCGATAGGCCGGGTCGGCGTACGGGACGACGGTGTTCAGGCCGTCGTTGCCGCCGTACAGGGTGACCAGCACCAGCGTGCGGGCCTGCGGGTCACGGTCGCCCGAGGTGGCGAACAGGTCGTCCAGGCGGTACGCGGTGACCCCGGCCGCCAGCGCGGTCGCCCCGACCACCCCACTGGCCACCAGGAACCGCCGTCGCGTCACGGTGTCCACGGTGCTCCTCCTCCCGGTCAGCAGACCACGTACTCGGGGCTGACCAGGCCGGCGGCGATCAGCTTGCGGGGTTGCCCGGCCAACGGGGTCAGCGCGGCCCGGGTGCGGTCGCTCCACCGGTCGACCACCAGCAGCCGGGCCAGCGCGTCGACCCGCCCGTCAGGCGGCGCGGCCGACAGCCGGGCCAGCACCGTCGACGCCGCCATCCCCGCCAACGCGTCGGCCGTACGGAGCCGGGCCTGGAGCGACGAGGTGGTCAGCCAGGCTGCGCCGGCCGGCCAGCCGCCGACGCTCGGTGGCCGCAGCGGCACCTGGTCCAGCGCGGTCAGACCGGCGGTCAGCCGCCGCCGGCCCGCCTCGGGCAGGGCGGCCGGCCGGACGCCGAGCTGCCGCAGCGCGCCGACCAGCCACTCGACGGGCTGTTTGACCAGGGTGTCCCGGGTCTGCGCGAAGTCGGGCGCGGTGAGGATCCGGCGCAGGGTGGTGATCGTGTCCGGGCCGGCGAGGTCGGCCGGCGGCGGTAGGTCCGGACCGGCGAAGCGGAACCAGAGCCGGGCGGCCACGAACCGCGCGGTCTCCGGCCGGTCGGCCAGCAGTTGCGCGTACGAGCCGGCGTCGAAGGCGGCTCGCCGGCCGAGGATGGTCTTCGGGCCGGGATCGTGTCGGCGGGCCTCGAACCGGGCCGTGCCGGTACGGCGGTCCACCACCCAGCCGGTCAACGCCCGGGCCCCCTCCTTCACGTCCGCCTCGGTGTAGCCGCCGCCGTGGCCGAGGGTGAACAGCTCCATCAGCTCGCGGGCCAGGTTCTCGTTCGGGGCCTTCCGGGTGTTGCGCTGTCCGTCGAGCCAGAGGATCAGTGCCGGGTCACGGACCATCGCGTCCACCAGCGGCGGCAGCGGCCCCCGCCCGTACCGGCGCAACGTCTCCAACTGGCGGAGCATCAGCGGGGCGGACCTGACCTTCTGGACGCTGGTCGCCCAGTGGCCGTGCCAGAAGAAGAGCAGCTTCTCGCCGAGCTGGTCGTCGGTGGTGACCATCCGCTCCAGCCACCACTCGGTCAACCGGAGCACCTGCGCCCGGCGTTCCTGGTTGGCCTGCTGACGCTGCGCGCGGTCAGCCTCCCGGGTGAGCTGCGCGGCCGGGTCCGGCCCGAGGTCCGGCAGGGGGGACGCCGCCGCGCGGACGGCGAGCAGCCGGTCGAGCGTGGCCGCCACGCCGACCCGTTCCGCCCGGTCCACCTCGCCGGCGGTCGGCCCGAACGTGGCCCGCCGCAGCAGGTGGGCGACCGCTTCCCGCTCACTCATTCGATCGACGATAGCCGAGACGTGTTCGGGTACGGTACGGACGCGGTACGACCGCTGTGGGTGGTCCCCCGGTTAGTCTGCGTACGTGGCAGACCTGGAATCCGTCGCCTGGCCGCCCGCCCCGATCAGGACCGAGCGCCTCGTGCTCCGTACGGCCGAGGCCCGGGACCGTGCGGCGTTCGTCGAGTTGTTCGCCTCGGCAGAGGTCGGCACCTACATCGGTGGCCCCCGATCGCGTGACGAGCTCGAACGCGCCGTGCCCGAGGTGCCCAGGCGGCGTCGCGGCCACTTCGTGGTCGATCTCGACGGAGCGATGATCGGCATGGTCACGCTCGATCG
Source organism: Micromonospora echinospora (assembly GCF_900091495.1). Taxonomy (NCBI): domain Bacteria; kingdom Bacillati; phylum Actinomycetota; class Actinomycetes; order Micromonosporales; family Micromonosporaceae; genus Micromonospora; species Micromonospora echinospora. Next base: position 221,763 of record NZ_LT607413.1, read on the forward strand.
GCGCGACGCGGAGCGTCCCGACCACGTCGTGCCAGCTGCCGGCAGGGCCTCGCTGGGCTACATGTTCCTGCGGGAGGCGTGGGGACGCGGGTACGCCGCCGAGGCGTGTGTGGCGGCACTCGGCTGGTTCGCCGGCGCGTTCCCCGACGAGCCGGTGGTGCTCTGCACCCAGACCGCCAACGACCGCTCGATGCGCCTCGCGGCGAAGCTGGGGTTCACCGAGGTGGAGCGGTTCGAGGAGTACGGCGCCGAGCAGTGGCTCGGCGTGTGGTCCCCGGTCATGGGCAACCGGTCGCCCGAGTCGGTGCCATAGACGCAGTGCGCGCCGTACGGCTGTGCCCCTGTTGCTTCCTGTCCAGCCGCCCCGTCTGTGCGGGCAGCTCCACAGCCTCCGTTGGGCACCCGTTCCGCCGGTAGCCGGACGTCGTCGAGCACCCGGCTGCGGCTCCACCACCGCCCACCGGGACCACGGACGGACCACGTCTTCCCAGGGCCCGCTGCCCCGCTCACCGGCGGCCGGTACGGCGTCTCCGTGACCCCGCCGGACCGGCCCGGTCAGTCCGCGCCGACCACCAGGACGCTGGCCTCCTCGTCGTCCAGGGCCGCGACGAGCTGTTCCAGCGTCGCCGGTCCCTCGTGGTCGAGGATCAGGACGGGGCGCAGGTCGTCACCGCAGGGCTCGCCCTCCGGGCTCAGCGCGGCCCGGTGACCGGGGCCCGGCAACAGCCCCGGCTGGTCGGCAAGGGCCGCCGGGTCGATCCGGATCTCGCGACGCAGCACGACGACCCGGCCGTCCGGGAGTTCCTCCAGCCCCAGCCCTGCGACGATCCGACGGAACTCCTCGTCGTGGTGGCGTACCGCCTCGGTGGCGCGCTCCGGGAAGGTCACCAGCCGGACCACGAGCCGGTCGTCGGTGACCTCGACCCGGGCCCACAGGTCCATGGGGAGCAGGTAGAACACACCCTCCTCGCCCTCGTGACCGTAGTTGAACAGGGCGCAGGCGAGCTGTTCGTCGGCACCGCCCCGGGTGTCGACGCCCAACACGATGTTCACCTCGTCGGACTCGGACAGGGGCACGGCGGTGACCCACATCCGCACCGAGTCGTCACCGAAGTGGGGCAGCGAGGGGCTCATGCGAGTGATCACACCACAGACGTCCGACAGCGAGCTGACCGGCCGTTGGCGTTGGCTCTCCGACCCGTTCGGCTGGTTCGCGGACCGGTGATCCCACCCGACGGGTGGGCCGACACCCCGGCGGGGCCGCCCCGGCGGGGATCGGCTAGGAACGTCCCATGCCCCGCTACCTGCTCTTTCCCGGTCGGCACCACCTGCTGACCCGGTTCCAGGCCGAGTACCTCCGCCGACTCGCGACCGACAGCGGTGACACCGCCACGGCCGGTGGCGGCGGTGGCGGTGGCGGTGGCGGGGTCACCGTGGTCTGGGCGGTCACCTCGGCCAACCACGAGAACACCCGACGCAACCCGGTCCCCTACCACCGGCGCGAGGCGGCGATCGAGCGGTTCAGCGTGCTCACCGGGCTCCGGTCGGTGGTGGTGCCGGTCTTCGACACCGCCGAGACCGACCGGTTCGCCGAGGTGACCCTGAAGAACGTGGCGGCGGCCACCGGGCGGGAGCTGACCCCGGCCGACACCGTGGTCGCCTGCTCGACACCGGAGGTCGCCGCGATGTACGAGCGGCTCGGCTTCACCATCGCCGGCGTGGAGGCCGAGGTCGAGCCGACCCCCGCCCGGCCGTGGGACGTGCTGCTGCGGCTGGCCGCCGGGGACCCCGCCTGGCGGGAGCTGGCCCACCCCGCGACCGTCGACGTGTACCGCCGCTACCGGCTGGACGACCTGGTGCGGGCGGTGGTCAACGACCCGGTCGTCGGCGACGAGGGCGGCCTCACCGCCACCCGGGACTACCGGACGTACGCCGAGGCGTTCGCCGACGCCGCGCAGCGCAAGTGGTCGGCGGTCCGGGAGCACGTCCGGCCGGGGCGGATCGTCGACGTCGGCTGCGGCGCGGGAGCGGTGCTGGAACTGGCCGACCGGGAGCCGGCGCTGCGGGAGAGCGACCTGATCGGCGTCGAGGTGGCCCGGCACCTGTTCGAGGAGTGCGTGCACAAGAAGGCGCAGGGCTTCTTCACCAACCCGAACGTCTTCTTCTACCGCCGTAACGTGCTCGGCGGGGCGGTGTTCGCGCCGCGCTCGGTGGACACCACGTTGACCTTCGCGCTGACTCACGAGATCTGGTCGTACGGTGACCGGATGGCGTCGCTGCGCCGGTTCGTGCAGGCCATCTACGACCACACCGTGCCCGGCGGGGTGTGGATCAACAGCGACGTGTGCGGCCCGGACGGCCGGGACCGGACGGTGCGGTTGCGCCTGTCCACCGAGGACGGCACCAACCCGGCACGGCCCCGGACGGACCTGGCGTCCCTGCCGCCGGAGGAGGTGGCCGCGTACGTCGGCGGGCTGTCGACCCGGGCCCGGCTGGACCAGTTCGCCGTCGACTACCGGTTCCCGTTCACCTACCGCCCCGCGCCCGACGCGTCCGGGGCGGTCGTCGAGATGACGCTCGGCGACGCGATGGACTTCCTCACCCGCAAGGACTACACCGACAACTGGCTGTCGGAGACCCGCGAGCAGTTCTGCGGCCTGGAGTACGCCGACTGGAAGGCGCTCCTCGCCGACGTCGGCTTCGAGGTCGACCCGGCGAGCGGCCCGAGCCGCAACGACTGGATCGTCACCAACCGGCTCGCCCCGGTCGCCGGGCTCTCCACCCCGGACGGCCGACCGCTGGACTGGCCGGTCACCCACGTCTTCCTGGTCGCCCGCCGTCCGGTCAACACCTGACGGGTGGTAGCAGGGGCCCCCTGTTACCGCTTTTTGTCGTGCAGGGGTCCCCTGCTACCACCCACCCCCACACCCCCTGCTACCGCCCGGTGGCGACACGCGCCGGGCGCACACCACCCCGGGCGGCCTCCTCGCCGTACGGGGCGATGAACACCTTGTCGGCCTCGCCACCGCCCTGCGCCCGCAACGCGCGGGTCACCTCGTCCACGCCGTAGAACGCCGGCCGCAGCCGGTCCAGCCCGAGAGTCGGCAGCAGCCCCACCGCGCGGTGGTGGGTGTACGGGTTGATCACCGCCCCGACGATGGTCAGTTCCCGGGCGAAGATCTCGTTCGGGCGGATCCGTGCCTCGTCCTGCGGTCGGGCGACCCCGAAGACCAGGATGCGTCCGCCCCGGCTCGCCATCTCCACCGCCGATTCGAGGATCCGGGCCGAGCCGACCGCGTCGACCACGTACGGGAAGCCGAGGCCGTCGGTGTGGGCGCGGGCCGCCTCGGCGCTGCCCGGTTCGCCCGGGTCGAGGGCCGCGTCGGCGCCCATGCGCAGCGCCAGGTCCCGCCGGTCCGGGCGGGGGTCCATCACCACGATCGGGGCGAGTCCGCGCGACCGGGCCAGCGCCACCATCATCGCCCCGGCCGGACCGGCCCCGTAGATCAGCACGGGCAGGCCGGAGCGGGGGTCGAGCTGGTCCATGCCGTGCACGCAGCACGCCAGCGGCTCGGTGAGCGCCCCGATCCAGGGCGGGGTGTCCGGCGGCAGCCGGTAGGCGATCCGGGCGGGCAGCACCATCCGTCCGGTCATGCCACCGTCGAGGCGCACCCCGTAGCCCCGCTTGTGGTCGCAGAGGTGCTCCTGGCCGAGACGGCAGTAGACGCAGGTGGTGCAGTAGTCGTGCGGCTCGACGGTGACCAGGTCACCGGGGGTGAGCCGGTCGACGTCCGGTCCGACCTCCGTGACCCGGCCGCAGACCTCGTGGCCGAGCACCACCGGGTAGGCCGCCGGGAAACTGCCGCCGACGATGTGGCTGTCGGTGCCGCAGACCCCGACGGCCAGCGGGGCGACGGCCACCTCGCCGGGACCGGGGGGACGGGTCGGCACCCGCTCGGTGCGGACGTCCCCGGGGCCGTGGCACCGTACGGCGAGGACGGTGTCAGCAGGCGGCACGCAGCAGCTCCTTGAGTCGTCGGATGTGCGCCCGCGCCGCCTCACCGGCGGCGTCCGGGTCACCGGAGCCGAGCGCCTCGAAGATGGCCTGGTGTTCGGCGACGGCCTGGACCATGCCGCCGGTGAGGCTGGTCGACCGCATCGCGATCATGACCCGCCCCTGGACGCCGTCGAGCATCCGGATCAGCACCGGGCTCTGCGCGGCCTGCCGGATCTCCCGGTGGAACGCCGCGTCGAGTTCGATGTGCCGGGCGAAGTCGCCGGCCTCGGCGACCTCCCGGTGCTCGGTGAGCAGGGCGAGCAGGCGGCGGCGCAGCGCCGGGGTGTAGCGTTCGGCGGCCAGCCGGGCGACCGCCCACTCCAGCGCCTCGCGGGCCTCGTAGAGGCTGACCAGTTCCTCGCCCTCGATCCGGGCGACGACCGCGCCCCGGTTCATCTCCTCCCGGGCCAGGTCGTCCTGGACCAGCCGGATCACCGCGTCGCGGACCGGGCTGCGGCTGACCCGGAACTCCTCGGCCAGGGCGGGGACGCTGAGCCGGGCCCCGGGGCGCAGCTCCCCGGAGATGATCCGGTCCCGGAGGGTGCGGTAGATCAGCTCACCCACCCGCTCGCCGGTCTGGAGGTCGGTGTCCGGCGGGAGCACCGGCAGCGTCAGGGCGGACGACCCCGACGGGACTTGTGTCGTCACTGGTGACCTCACTCGTGTGGCTGGGGCCCGTCGGGCACCGCGGCGAGGAAGGCGGCGGCGAACCGCCGGTAGTTCGCGGCGACCGTCGCCACCGCCCGGGGCCGGGCCAGGTCCCCGGCGAGCAGCCCGCGCAGTGCGTCCCACCAGATGCTACGTCCGATAGCGAAGCCGGTGAATCCAGCGCCGGCCGCATCGGTCAGCCACTGGTCGACCTGCGGCGCGGGGGCGTTCGCGCCGAGCAGGATGCACTCCCCGCCGGTCTCGGCGGCGATCCGGTCGGCGGTGCGGTAGTGCTCCGGCGCGGCGAGGTGCTCCAGTTTCCAGACGTCCACCGGCATGTCGGTGAGGATCTCGGTCATCGCCCGGTGCACCAGGGCGGGACGCAGTTCCCGGTCGAACCGTCCGCTGTCGCCGCCAACCGAGTCGAGCTGGGCGGGGGTGGGCGGCACGAGCAGCTCGAACAGGAACCGGCCACCGGCGTCGCGGGCGGCGGTGGCGACCTCGGCCAGTCGTTCCCGCTGCACCCGGTTGCCGTCGGCGTCGCCCTCCACGTTGTAGCGGACCAGCACCTTCGACAGGTCGGGGCGGTGGTGGTCCAGGTAGGACTTCAGGTCCGCCGGTTCGGTCTCGTAGATCTCGCAGCCGCCCCGCTCCACCGGCATGCTGACGGTCACCCCGTGCGCGCGGGCCCGCTCGGGGACGCCCGCGCCGAGGGTGTCGTCGACGAGGATGCCGGCGTGCGCGGCGAGGCGCGGCTCGTCGGCCAGCGCGGCGAGCAGCCCCTCAGCCACCATGTGCTTGCCGTCGCAGATGGCCGCGCGCTGCGCGGGCGTGGCGGTCCCGGTGTGGCCGTAGAGCGCCTTGGTGAGCCAGGGCCGCTGGTCCACGGCGAGGATGAGCAGGTGCCGCTGGTTCATCGGGCGTCCTCCGAGACGATGCAGGGCTTGAGGTAGTCACCGGCGACGAAGCGGGCGAAGGCGTCGGGCAGGTCGGCGAGGGCCAGCGGGACGGTCAGCCGGTCCCGCAGGGCCGCGCCGGAGTCCCGCAGCAGGTCCCAGTTCGCCTCGACCTCGCTGGTGGGGAAGTAGAACGAGCGGATGGTGAAGCAGTCGGTCCGCCGCCAGCGGGGCGTCGCCGGCATGGCGTACGGCTGGTCGGACTCGCCGAGCACGACGACCGCGCCGCCCGGGGCGACCACGCGCTGCGCGGTCTCCCGGGCGGCGGTGGCTCCGCTGACCTCGATCACCAGGTCGTACTGGTTCTCGGAGTCGAGGTCTTCGGCGGCCCGCGCGCCGAGCGCGACGGCGGTGGCCAGCCGGCCCTCGTGCGGGTCGGCAACGTCGACCGCGCCGACGCCGAACGCGCCGGCCACGGAGATCACCCCGAGCCCCAGCGGTCCGGCGCCGACGACCAGGGCTCGGTCCACCCCGTCGGGTTGGACGCGCTGCCACAGCCGCAGCGCGTGCGCGGCGGTGCCGACCGTGTCCAGGCCTAGCACCGCCGTGGTCAGCGGCACGTCGTCGGGGACCGGGAGCAGGCACCGGGCAGGTACGTCGACGTGCTCGGCGAAGCCGCCGTCGCGCTGCCAGCCGATCAGTTGGGTCAGCCGCAGGCACTGGTTGGTGCGCCCGGCCGCGCAGCGTCGGCAGGTGCCGCAGAAGACCGGGATGTAGACGATGGCGCGGGTGCCGGTGGGCAGGTCGACCCCGGCGCCGGTCTCGACGACGGTGCCGCCGATCTCGTGGCCGGGCACCACCGGCGAACCGGAGCGCAGCAGCCGCTTGTCCGAGCCGCACAGGGCGCAGACGTCGACGCGCAGGCGTACCTCGCCGTCGGCGACCGGGCCGAGGGTGACCGTGTCGAAGTCGATCCGGCCGTCGCCCGGGAACCGGGCACGGACGCTGGTGGTCGTCGTCACTTGACGGCACCTCCGGTGATTCCACGTACCAGCCACCGCTGCGCGAAGATCGTCAGCAGCAGCGCGGGCACTGAGATGAGCGTGCTGGCGGCCATCAACCCGCCGAAGTCGTTGGAGCCCTGCCCGATGAAGTTGAACGCGATGACGGTCAGCGGCAGGGTCCGGTCGTTCGCCAGGGCCAGCGCGAACAGGAAGTAGTTCCAGGAGAAGACGAAGCTGAGCGTCAGCGCGACGGAGACGCCCGGCATGGCCAGCGGCAGGACGACGCTGCGGAACCGCTGCCAGGTGCTGGCCCCGTCGATGAGCGTGGACTCCTCGATGCTGATCGGGATGTCCTCGAAGAACGGGATCAGCAGCCAGATGCAGAGCGGCAACGTGATGATCAGGTGCGCCACGATGAGCAGGGCGTAGTTGAGCCCGGTGTTCGACGGGGCGTCGATGCGGATGGAGAGGACGAACAGCGGCAGGACGAAGAGCACGCCCGGCGCCATCCGGGCGAGCAGCGTGACGAAGCCCAGCGTGTTGAGCTGCCGCCGGACCACCACGTACGCGGCGGGGGCGCCCAGCACCAAGCCGAGCAGCGTGGACCCACCGGCGACGACGAGGCTGTTGACGATGTAGCGGCCGAACTCGAACCGCTCGAACAGGTTGGTGAAGTTCTCCAGCGTCAACGGCGAGCCCACGTCGAACAGGGAGCCGGTGATGTCGACGTTGCGCCGCAGCGACGACCAGAGCATGAACAGCACCGGACCGAAGAAGATCACGGCAAAGAAGGCGTACGCGGTGTAGACGCCGACCAGCCGCTTGCCCGTGTTCACTTCGCGGCCCTCCTTCGTACCAGGGTGAAGACACCGGCGATGAGCACGACCAGCACCAGCAGGGCGATCTGGAGGGTGGCGGCGTAGCTCGGCTCCTGGTCGACGAACGCCTCGTTGTAGCCGTACACGTTGAGGGTGTTCGTGGCGTCGACCGGACCGCCCTGGGTCATGATGTAGATGGTGTCGAAGAACCGGACGAGGTCGACGGTGCGCAGCAGCATCGCGACGGTCAGCACCGGACGCAGCAGCGGCAACCCGATGTTCCACGCGGTACGCCAGCCGCTGGCACCGTCGATGGAGGCCGCCTCGAACGGCTCCTCGGGCAGCGACCGGATCCCGGCGGCGATGATCAGCGCCATGAACGGCGTCCACTGCCAGATGTCCACCAGGGCGATCGACCAGGGGGCGATCTCCGGGTCACCGAGCCAGACCACCGGGTCGATCCCGATCACGGCGAGCAGTTCGTTCGCCGCGCCCAGGCTCGGGTCCATGATCAGCAGCCAGAGCAGGCCGACCGCCACCGACGCGGTGATCGCCGGGATGAGCATCATCCCCTGGAAGATCCGCCGGCCCGGGACGTCGAGGCTCATCACGTAGCCGAGTGCGAGTCCCAGCAGGGTCTCCACGAACAGGCAGACCACGAAGAGGAAGAGCGTGACCTTCAGCGAGTTGTAGAAGGCCGGGTCGGCGAACATCGCCGCGTAGTTGTCGAAGCCGAGGAAGCCGGCGTTCGTGCCGTCGGACTGCCGGTCGGTCACCGACAGCCAGACCGTGTACCCGATCGGCAGCAGGACCAGCAGGGCGGTGACCGCCGCCGCCGGCACCACGAAGGGCCAGATCCCCCGGGCCGTCGGGTGGACGGAGGTCCGCCTGCGGCGGCCCCCCGGCCCCCGCCCGGCCGGAGCGGGGCGGGGGACGGATGAGCGTGTCGTCGTCGTGTCGGTGCTCATGGGATACCTACTGGGTGTTCTTCGCCAGCAGCGGGGTGAGGCCGGTCTGGATCTCCTTGGCCGCTTCCTCGGCGCTGGCCCGGCCGAGGATCACCTTGCCCACGGCGTCGCCGATGACCTTGCGCATCTCGGCGGCCGCGACGCCGACCGGGCCGACCTCGGTCTCACCGCCGGTCTGCGCCTTGGTCAGCGCGGTGTTCCACTGCTTGAGGGTCTCGGTGTTCAGGGTGGCGGTGTAGGCCGGGTCCTGGCTGACCGAGGTGCGCGGCGGGGCGATGCCCGCCTTGGTCAGCTCCAGCTGGGTCTCGGCGCTGGTGGCCCACTGGACGAACTTCCAGGCGGCGTCCTTGTTCTTCGAGAATGAGGAGATCGCCAGGCCCCAGGAGAGCACGGTGGTCTTCGACCCGGCGGAGCCGGCGGGGAAGTCGAGCACCCCGATGTTCTCGGCGACCTTGGAGGTCTTCGGGTCGACGATGCTGCTCAGCTCGTTGCTGGACTCCAGCTCCATGGCCGCGTCACCGGCGGCGAACAGGGCGGAGGACTGGGTGAAGGTGTTGTTGACCACGCCGGGCGGGCCGTACTCGCGGGCCAGGGTGGCGTAGCGGTCGATCGCGGCGACCGCCTTCGGGTCGTCGAAGTTCGGGGTCCCGTCGTCCTTGGTCCACTTCACGCCCTCGGAGTGCAGGAACGGGCCGAAGGTGAACGGCAGCGCCGCGGACTGTCCGCGCAGCGCGATCGGGGTGACCTTGCCGCCGGACTTCTGCTTGATCTGCTCGGCGGCGGTGGTCAGCTCGTCGAGCGTGGTCGGGGGCTTGACGCCGTACTGCTGGAACAGGTCGGTGCGGTAGTAGAGCACCACGCCCTCGACGTTGATCGGCGCGGCGATCATCTTGTCGTTCACGGTCATCCCGGCGCGGACCGCCTCCGGGAAGTCGTCGACCTTGTACTCCGTCGCCCCACCGGCCCGCTCGTCGAGCGGCTCGTAGTAGTTGGCCTTGGCGAACTGCGGGCCCTCCCGGGACGGCAGCGTCATGAACACGTCCATCGACGAGCTGCGGGACTGGAGGTTGAGCTGCACCTTGTCCCGCATCTGCTGCTCGGCGAAGGTCTGCACCTTCACCGTGACACCGGACTCCTGCTCGAACTCGTCGATCAACGGCTCGATGGCCCGCTGCCAGGGGTGGTTGGACATGATCAGGTTGATCTCGTTGGCGGAGCCGGCGGAGTCCGAACCGCAGCCGGCGGTGAGCCCGCCGATCAGGGCCAGGGCGAGCGCCGTGCTCAGGTACCTGTGCCGCATGGTGTGCCTTTCCGATTCGAGGGATGTCACTCGGTGACGAGGGGGGCGAGCCATCGGTGGAATTCGTCGAGTTCGGCCGGGTCGGTGGTGCGCCACTCCGGCGGTACGGGTCGGGTCCGGCCGGCGACGTCGGCCAGCGGCACCGGGTCGTACCCGGCCGCGTACGGGTCGGTGCCGGTGCGGTGCAGCCCGACCATGAGCCCGGTCGCCTTCTCGGCGAGCAGCCGCGCCGCGCACCGGCCGGCCTCCGCCGCCTCCCGGCGGTCCACCCCGCTGGCCAGGGCGGCGGCCGAGCGCTGCACCATGCCGAGGACCTCGCCCCGGGCGACCACCCCCAGTTCGGCGGTGACCAGGGCGGCCAGCCGGCGGGACACGCCGCCGGTCAGGATGCGGGTGTGGTTGACCGCGTCGAAGGGCTCGTCGGTCAGCTCGCGGGCGGCACCCTCGCTGGTCACCACGAACGCCCGGCCGTGCGCGTCGAGGGTGTCGGAGACCCGGTGGAGGAACTCCGCGGAGTCGAACGGCACCTCGGGGAGGAGCACCAGGTGCGGCGCGTGCGCCGGGTCGTCCCGGTGCCGGGTCGCGGCGAGCGCCAGCCAGCCCACCGACCGGCCCAGGGTCTCCACGATCCGCACCGGCTCGATCGACCGCATGGCCGCGTGGTCCCGGGCCAGGTCCGGTACGACCGTGGCCAGGTACCGTGCGGCGGAGCCGAACCCCGGGCAGTGGTCGACACCGACCAGGTCGTTGTCGACGGTCTTCGGGATGCCGACCGTGCACAGCGGCAGCCCGGCCCGCTCCGCGCGTTCGGTGAGCGCCGCGAGCAGGGCCATCGTGCCGTTGCCGCCGATCAGCGCGACCCCGTCGACGCGGTGCGCGGCGAGCGTGGCCACCGCCGCGTCGAGGTCGTCGTCGGTGACCGCCCGGCGGCCCGCACCGAGCCAGGATCCGCCCCGCCGGGTCCACTCCGGCGGCACGTCGGCGAGGGTGGCCGGGGTGAACCGGCCGTCGACGAGCCCGTCCGGGCCACCGCGCAGGGCGAGCACGTCGTGCCCCTGCGCGCCGTCGAGGAAGCCGCGCAGGCTCGCGTTGACCACGCTGGTCGGGGCCCCGGTCTGGCCGATGAGCAGGCGCATGGCGGTCAGGCCCCCGCCGGGCGGGACGCGACGCTGAGGAAGGTCTGGAACGCCTCCAGCCCGGGTCGGCCGCCCTCGTAGCCGAGGCCGGAGTCACCGAGCCCGCCGAACGGGATCCACGGCGTGTTCGGGGTGCCGGTGTTGACGCCGACGATGCCGGCGCGCAGCCGGCCGGCGACCGCGTGCGCCGCGTCCAGGTCGGTGCCGCAGACGTAGCCGGCGAGTCCGTACCCGGTGGCGTGGTGCAGCGCCAGCGCCGCGTCGAGGTCGTCGTAGACGTGCACCGGGGCGACCGGCCCGAAGATCTCGCTGGTCATGGCGAGGCTGTCCACGGGCGCGTCGAGCAGGACGGTCGGGGTGGCGTAGTGCCCGACGGTCGGGGTCGGGGCGTCCGGGGTGACCGCGCGGGCGCCCTTGGCGACGGCCTCGTCGACCAGTTCGGCCATCCGGGCCGGGTCGCCGGCCGGGGCGAGCGGCCCGAGGTCGGTGCCGGGGTCCCGGGGGTCGCCGACGGTCAGCGCCCGGGTGGCCGCGACGAACGCCTCGGTGAAGTCGGCGGCGACCTCCCGGGCGACCAGGATCTGGTTGGCGGCGATGCAGGACTGGCCGTTGTTGCGGTACTTCGCCACGACCAGGGTCGCCGCGGCGGCCTGCGGGTCGGCGTCCGGCAGGACGACGAACGGCGCGCAGCCGCCCAACTCCAGGACGGTCCGCAGGAACCGCGGCGCCGCCTGGGCGGCCACCAGTCGGCCGACCCGGGTCGACCCGGTGAACGAGACCGCCTGCACGGCCGGGTCCGACAGCCACGGGTCGACCACGTCGGCGGGGGTGCCGAGCACCGTGCCGAGCACCCCGACGGGCAGGTGCCGCTCGCAGACGGCGGCGAGCACCAGGGACGAGACCGGGGTCAGCTCGGACGGCTTGAACAGCACCGGGCAGCCGGCGGCGAGCGCCGGGGCGATCTTCCGGGCCGGGATGGAGACCGGGAAGTTCCACGGGGTGAGCACGGCCGCGACGCCGACCGGTCGGGCGGCGACCCGGTGCTCGTGCTGCGGCACCACGGTCAGCCGCTGCTCCTCCTGCCGCTCGACGAGGTCGGCCATGACCCGGAAGTAGGTGACGGTCAGCCCCAGCTCGGCGGTGGACTCGGCCAGCCGCTTGCCGGTCTCCCGGGTGATCAGCGCCGCCCACTCCGGCCGGGTCGCCAGGGCCTCGACGTCGTCGGCGATCGCCCGCAGGGCGGCGGCCCGCTGCGGCACCGGGGTCGCCGCCCAGGTCGGCAGCACGGCGGTGGCGGCGGCGAGCGCCCCGGTGGCCTCGGCGACACCGCCGGTGGCGACCTCGGTGAAGGCGTCGCCGGTGGCCGGGTCCACCACCGGCAGCACCGGGCCGGAGGCGTAGGACTCCGTCCCGACGCGCACCGCGCTCCGGGCCGCGAGTACCGCGTCGACGATGGAAAAGTCGGTCACAGCTGCTCCTCGTACGGGTCGAGCTGGTCCGGATCGAGGTCGATCCCGAGACCGGGGCGGTTCGGCACGACGACCGTGCCGTGGTCGGTCAGGAAGGCGTCGGCGGCCCGGCGCAGCGGGTTGGAGCGCACGTCCCACTCGACGAGGGACGTCGCCGGGCTGCTCGCGGCCACCTGCACGGTCGCGGCGGTCGCGATCGCGCCGTTGTAGAGGTGCGGGTTGACGGTCTTTCCCGCCGCCTCGGCGGCCCGCAGCACGGTCAGGTACTCGCTGATGCCGCCGACCTTGGTGAGGTCCGGTTGGAGGATCGCGACCCCGTCGCCGGCCAGGTACGGGGTGAAGGCCGCCGCGCCGTAGAGGTTCTCGCCGGTGGCCAGGGGCATGCCGGTGCGGGCGGCGAGTTCGTCCAGTTCCGCCGGTCGGTCACCGGCGAGGGGCTCCTCGACCCAGGCGACGCCGAGGTCGGCGAGGGCCGGCACCGTCCGCAGCGCCTCCGGCAACGTCCACGCCTGGTTGGCGTCGGCGAAGATCTGCGTGGCGTCGCCGAGTACCCGCCGGGCGGTGCGGACGTTGGCGAGGTCCCGGTCGTGGCCGAAGCCGACCTTGACCTTGACGGCGGTCAGGCCGAGCGCCGCGCAGTGCGCCGCGGTCTCGGCGACGCCCTCCGGGCCGAGGCTCGAACCGTAGACGGGCAGCTCGGCGCGGGGGTGGTCGGTGAGCAGCGACGCCAGGCTCCGCCCGGCGTGCCGGGCGGCCAGGTCCCAGAGCGCGATGTCGACGGCGCTCACCGCCTGGTGGATCGGGCCGGGGGCACCCCACTGCCGGCCCAGCGGGCCGAGCTTCGCCATCAGGGCACGGTGCGCCGCCTCGGGACTGCCCGGCCGGGTGCCGACCAGCAGCGGCGCCACCCCCTCGTCGATCGTCCAGATCCGCTCCCGCCAGGCCCAGGACGGGTAGTTGGCCCAGCTCTCGCCGACGCCGACCGAGCCGTCGGCGAGGACCACCTCCACCAGGACCATCACCCGGTGGCTGAGCGGGGCGAAGGACATCGCGATCAGCTCGTCGGGGCGGGCGCGGAACACCCGGCAGCGCACCTCGGCGACGGGGGCGTCGGGCAGTCGCGGGGCCGCCCCGGCGGGGGCGACGGCGTCGACCGGGTGGCCGTCGGCCGACTCGGTCACGTCCTCGACCGCCACCCGGTCCACGAGGTGGTGCAGATCTCGACTGGAGCCCATGAGTCCTCTCTCACACCTGTGAACAACTGCATGCAGTTCTAGCCGTCGTTCATCGAGCGGTCAAGAGCTGGAAACAAACCGGAGCACCACGATCAGGCAACGGAGGCGGCGAGATCGGACACCGCACACCAGACCGGACAGTCGTCCCCGGCGACGTCGCCGGTACTGGTTGATCGACTCCGGTTCGGCGAGACCGGCGTGACACAGCCGCCCGCACACCGCGACACCGGCGACCTGCGCGGCCAGCGAACGCCGGGCCCGGCCATGGAGGTGGCGGGGCCGCGCGGGCCGGGGCGGGTGGGACGGCCGGCCACCAGGGCGGCGGGACCGCGCGGTCAGCGGCCGGGCGGTGGGCGGGTCAGGCGGGGACGACCCGGATGCCGTTGCGGCGCACCGCCCCGGCCACCGGCTCGGGCAGCGGCGCGTCGACGACCAGGGTGTCGATCCGGTCGAGCCCGCAGACCTGCACCGGGGCAGCCGCGGTGAGCTTGCTGGCGTCCACCAGCAGGACGATCTCGTCGGCGATCTCCATCAGCGCGTGCTTCGCGCTGAGTTCGATCTCCGAGCGCACGTAGACCCCACGGTCGTCGACCGCCCCGGCGCCGAGGAACAGCGTCCGGATCCGTAACCGCCGGGTCAGGTCCCGGACCCCGAAGCCGACCAGGGCCTGGTTGTCGTGCAGCAGTTCGCCGCCGATGCCGATCACCCGGGCCCGGGGGCGCGACAGCATGTGCCCGAGCACGGGCACCGAGTGGGTGACCACGCACCCGTCGAACTCCGCCGGCAGGGCGTGCGCGACCTCGGCGGCCGTGGTGCCACTGTCGATGCCGATGGTGTCGCCGGGCCGCACCATACGGGCGGCGGCGGCGCCGATGGCCTGCTTGGCCCGGGTGTGGGTCTGCGCCCGGGAGGCGAACCCGGGGCCGGCGACGCCGCCCGGCGGCAGGCTCACCCCACCGTGGACGAGCGTGACCTCGTTGGCCTCGGCGAGCTGGCGCAGGTCCCGGCGGACGGTCATCTGCGAGACGCCGAGCTGGGCGCTGAGTTCGGCCACGGAGAGGAAGCCCGCTCGGCGCAGCGCGGCCATGATCTGCGTGCGACGCCGGGGGGCGCCCTCGTACCGAGCCGTCTCGACGCTCACGCCGGGCCTCCTGCCGATCGCCCACACGGGTTCGTCGGAAGTTTAGAGCACCACAGCATCTGTTCGTTAGTTACCAAGCGATGGTAGGTTCCCAACATCTTCTGGTAATCCTGGGGAGGATCCATGACCATCGCCACCGTGTCGCCCACCGTGTTGGCGCGTCCCTCCGGCGGCTACGCCATGCTCGCCGTCGACCAGCGGGAGGCCCTGCGGGCGATGTTCGCCGCGACGCAGGACCAGCCGGTGACCGACGAACAGATCACCGACTTCAAGGTCGCGGCGGCCCGCGCGCTCAGCCCGTACGCCTCGGCGATCCTGGTCGACCGGCAGTTCGCCTGGGACGCCGTCCTCGCCGCGAACGCCGTCGACCCCGGGTGCGCCCTGATCGCCGCCGCCGACCGCTTCACCGGCAGCGCCACCGAGTTCGTCGCCGACGTCGCCATCGACGACGACGTCGACCCCGCCACCGTCCGCGCCCAGGGCGCCAAGGCCCTCAAGCTGCTCGTCCTCTGGCGGCCCGACGAGGACTCCGCCGGCCGGATCTCGCTGGTGACCGACTTCGTCCGGCGCTGCCGCGACAACGGCCTGGTCAGCATCATCGAGCCGGTGTCCCGGGGCCCCCGCGACGGCGGCTCCTTCGACCACGACGCGGGCATCTTCGCCGCCGCCCGGGAACTCGGTTCGCTCGGCGCCGACCTCTACAAGGCCGAGGTCCCCACCGCCGGGAAGGGCACCGACGAGGAGATCCGCACCGGCTGCGCGAAGCTGACCGAAGCGATCACCGGCCCCTGGGTGGTGCTCTCCTCCGGCGTGCCCGCCGAGCGTTTCCCCGACGCGGTGCGCCTCGCCTGCGGGGCCGGCGCCTCGGGTTTCCTCGCCGGCCGGGCGATCTGGGCCTCTGTCGTCGGCAGCCCGACCATGGCCGACGACCTGCGGACCATCTCGGTGGACCGGTTGCGCCGCCTCTGCGACGTGGTCGACGACGCGGTGTCCCGCTGACCCGGTGACCGGTCTCGGCGCTGTCCTCGCGGTGACGGCGGTCGCCCTCGGGGCGGCCATGCAGCGCGCCACCGGGCTCGGCTTCGCCCTGGTCGCCGCGCCCTTCCTGGTCATCATCCTCGGCCCGTTCTCCGGCGTCGTGCTGGCGAACCTGCTCTCCGCCGTGATCAACGTCGCCGTCCTGTGCACCACCCTGCGCGGCCTGCGGGGCCGGCTGGCCGCCGAGATGATCGCCGGCGTCCTGGTCGCGGTCCCGCTGGGCGCGTGGGTGGTGACGGCGCTGCCCGGTCCGCTGCTGCTCATCGGCGTCGGCACGGTCACCGCGGCGTCCGTCGCCTGGGTCGCGCACGGCAACCCGGTGCCGATCCTGCGCCGACGGGGCGGGCCGCTGCTGTCCGGCTTCACCTCCGGCTTCTTCAACACCACCGCCGGCACCGGCGGCCCACCCCTGGCCGTCTACGCGCTGAGCACCAACTGGGAACAGCGCAGCTTCGTCCCGACCGTGCAACTCGTCGGCCTGGTCACCAACGTGCTCTCGCTGGCCGCCAAGGGTCCGCCGCAGCTGTCCTGGCCACTGCTGCTGTCCTGCGTCGCGGCGATGGCCGTCGGCCTCGCCGCCGGTCAGGTCCTGTCCCGCTGGCTGCCCGAGGACCGGGCCCGACGGTGGGTCGTCGCCCTGGCACTGATCGGCAGCGTCGTCGCCGCCGGAAAGGGAGTGACCGCACTGTGGTAGTCGACACCGACGACGACCGTTCCCCAGCCGGCGCGCCCCGCCGGTGGCCCGGTCGGGTCTTCGACCGGGGCGTGGACCCCGACCCCCGGTTCAGCCTCGCCAACGAGCGCACCTTCCTGGCCTGGATCCGCACCTCACTGGCCCTCTTCGCCGCCGGTGTCGCCCTGGAGGCGCTGACCCTGCCCATCGCGCCCGGACTCCGTCGGGCGGCGGCCGTCGTCCTGATCCTGCTCGGCGCCGCCGCCCCGGTCCAGGCGTTCCTCGGCTGGCTCCGCACCGAGGCGGCCCTGCGGCTCGGCCGGAGCCTGCCGCCGCCCACGCTGGCGGTGCCGCTCGGGCTGGGCCTGGTCGTCGCGGGCGGGCTGATCCTGATCGGTCTCCTGGTGTGACCCGCCTGGAACGCGGCACACCACGGCAGCCCGCACCGGGCAGAGGCAGCGACCCGGGCCTCCAACTCGAACGCACCATGCTCGCCTGGCGGCGCACCGCGGCGGCGTTCCTGGTGGCCGCCGCGGTCAGCGCACGCCTGCTCGTACCGCTGCTCGGCAGCTGGGCCTATCCCGCCGTGCTGGTACCGGCGCTGGGTGCCTTCGCGGTCGGCGTCGCCGGACGCATGGTGCCGCTGCGGCACCCCCCGGCGGCCGCGAACCTGACGACGGTCCGACCCCGGCCCGGCTGGCTGGCCGCCGTCGCCGCCCTCACCTGCCTCCTCGGCCTGGCCGGTGCCAGCGCCGCCCTGGCATCCTGACCCTCCCGCCCACCACGTCGCACTGGACCGCCCGGGCGAACGTTGCGGTGGTGCAACTACGATCCGGGAGTGGTTCGCGAGGGAGACGTGGGAGACGAGCAGCGGTTACACCGCATCGAGGCGGTGACCGATGCGACGCTCTCCCGCCTCGACGCCGCCGACCTCTTCGACGAACTCCTCGACCGCGTCCGCGAACTGCTCCGGGTCGACACGGCCGCCATCCTCCTGCTCGACGTACGCGCCCAGCAGCTCGTGGCCACCGCGGCCCGGGGCCTGGAGGAGGAAGTGCGGCAGGGCTTCCGCGTCTCGGTCGGCCGGGGGTTCGCCGGCCGGATCGCCCTCACCCGGCAACCGGTGGTGATCGAGGACGTCACTCCCGACCGGGTCGTCAATCCGGTCCTGCTGAACACCGGTGTCCGGTCCCTGCTCGGCGTACCGATCACCTCCCGCAACGAACTCCTCGGCGTCGTGCACGTCGGCACCCTCACCCCGCGCCGCTTCGTCGCCGACGACATCCGCCTGCTGGAACTGGTCGCCGACCGGATCCGGCTCGGCCTCCCCGCCCGGGCCAACAGCCTGGACCAGACCGCCGCGCTGGCGCTGCAACGGAGCCTGATCCCCACCGAGCTGCCGAAGGTGCCGGGTCTCGAACTGGCCGGGCGGTACGTCCCGGGTCACGCTTCCGGCGTCGGCGGCGACTGGTACGACGTCTTCACCCTCCCCTCCGGCTGGCTCGGCATGGTCGTGGGTGACGTGTCCGGCCACGGACTCCAGTCCGCGGTGGTGATGGGCCGGGTCCGCAGCGCCCTGCGGGCGTACGCCCTGGTCTGCGACGACCCGGCGGAGGCACTGACCCTGCTGGACCGGAAGGTGGTCCACTTCGAGGCCGGCAACCTGACCACGGCGCTGTACGCGATGATCTCCCCGGACGGCGCGACCCTGCACGTCTCCCTGGCCGGACACCCCCGCCCGGTCCTGGCCGTGCCGGACCAGCCGAACGCCGTCCTCCCCGTGCACATCGATCCCCCGCTCGGCATCGGACGCCGGCAAACGCGCCGGCACACCACCACGCTCGACTTCGCACCCGGCGCGGTCCTGGTCTCCTACACCGACGGGCTGGTCGAGCGGCGCGGCGAACTGTACGACGCCGGGGTCGCCCGGCTGATGGCCGCCATTCCGGTGGCTCCCGTCGAGACCGTGTGCACGACCGTGATGGCGACCCTCGACGTCGAACACCCGGCCGACGACATCGCCCTGCTGGCCGTGCGGAGACTGCCCGACTAGGCGCAGTTGTTGCTGGTGCGCCGGACCGTGTACTCGGTGTCGTCGTGGGTGATGCCGGACGGCTGCCCGTCGAAGTGGGCCTCGACCTTCTCCCAGCCCCGGCGCTGCTCGTAGTGCAGGTGCGGCGCACCGGAGTTGCCTGTGCTGCCCACCTTGCCGATCTGCTCGCCCTGCTCGACCCGCTGGCCGACCTCGACCATGGGCGGTTCGAGCAGGTGGAGGTACTGCGTCTCCCACCGACCGCCATGGTCGATCTTCACCCAGTAGCCGCCGCCCCGCCCGCGCGGACCGTCCGGGTCCTCCGGGGTACGGCCACCCAGCGACCCGTTGACGCCGGCCACGGTGACCGTGCCACTGTAGGACGCGAGCACCGGCCTCCCCCACGCCTCCCCCTCGGTGGGGAACAGGTCGACGTCGTAGTCGTCGTGTCCGGGGTAGGTGCCGAGCTGCCAGGTCTCGCCGCACGCGACGGGAAGCTGGAAGAGCGGTCGCGGCCCCGGCGGACGGACGAGCGGCACGACGACCACGGCGACGGCGACCAGGGCCGCGACCGCGCCGAGCGCCAGGACGGCGAGGAGGAGGCGGCTCCGGCGGGCGCGGTGGCTACGCGGTCGGGGCGGTTGGCCGGTGGTCACCGTTCCGAGCATGGCAGACGCCGCCAAGACAGCGACTCCCGGCACCGGCGCGTCCAGAGCCGGCACGCCGAGCCAGGAATCCCAGCGGTCACCTCTTCGTGGATGGTGATCGACATGACGCCACGCCGATCCTCTCCGAGCAGGGTGGTCAGTGCGGAAAGACACGGGACAGGCGGGTCGAGGTCCCGTCGCGGAACTGCTCGATCCCGGCGCACACGTCGAACCCGCCCCCCGCCCCGGCGATCAGGACGCGCTCCGCCCCGTGCAACGCGGCGAACAACGGCGGCGTGGCGAGCCCCCAACCGTCACCGCTGCGCCGAGCCTGCCCCGCGCCGTCTGTCGTCATCCCTGAATGATCTCGGACGGGGGTCGGCGGGCCAACGGCTGGCCGACCACTCAGGCCAGGAGCGCGGCTCGCATCTCCGCACCCGGGTTGAACCCGCCGACCACCTGGTTGCCGGCCGGGTCGAGGACGTCAACCGTGTTGTTCCGGCGCATCAGCTCCCGGACCGGGGGCGGAAGCGGCGGCGGATCGTCCATGGCCGCCCGGATGTCACGAGCGGCCATGATCAGCCGGTACGCCAGGGTGGCGGCCTCGGTGTCCACCCGGACCCGGTGGTACTCCCACCCGACGATGGTCAGGTCGAGGATCTCGAACAGGTGGGACAGCAGCGGTTTCGGGTCGGTCGTCTGCACGTACCGGGACGCTCCGCTGCCGACGACCGTGACCGCGGCGACCACCTGCACGTACGGATGGAAGCCGGAGGGCAGCTCGAACAGGGACCAGCGCAGCGCCGGAGCGGCCTCCCTCCACAACGGCCGGTAGTTCCGCCGGTCGACGATCAGCCGGCGACCGGTGCGCCGGTGCAGTTCGTAGGCCTGGGTGAGGAGGTCCGTGTGGGCGTTCTCGGCGAACTCGTGCAGGATTCGGGCTGCTACGACCAGGCCGTCGTCCCCGTCCAGCAGCCGGGTGACCGCCTCGACCTGCTCGGAGGGCCGCATCTGCACCCGCGCGCCGAACCGGTGCCGGACCTCCTGGAGCAACGCCTCCTGCCGGCCCGGGTCGTGCTGGACCTGCTCCTTACCCAACACCCGTTGGAGCCACCGCATGTCGCCTCGTCTCCGCAGCCGCCTCGGAACCCAGCAATGCTAGCCGAGCCTCCCCAGGTGACCGGTTTCCCTCGGTTTCCCGGGGTGTCCACGCCTGCGGTGGGTTCACTCTGCTCCGTCCCGCCTGCCTCGACACAGGCCCCTCGGGCCGCGCGCCCGGGTGTCTCTCGACACCGCTGACGAAGCTCACCGGCCCGCCGTCTCGGAGGACAGCACGCTCACGAACATCATCTCTGTCAGTCGTCGATCGCCTGGTAGACAGCGGTCCAGAGATCGAGCCACATCGGCAGCGTCTGGTCGCCCGCGTGGGCCCGCTGCATGAAGAAGATCGCCGTCAGGTCCTCGGGGGGATCGTTGTACCAGGCGGTGCCGTAGTAGCCGGGCCATCCGTAGCTGCCGACCGACGGGCCGAGGTGCGTGCGGCGGGTCCGGACCGACACCCCGAAACCCCAGCCCATGGCATCGAAGTACCCCGGCCAGAACCCGGAGACCGCCCTCTGCGCGGGGGTCAGGTGGTCGGTGGTCATCAGGGTCACCGACGGCCGCGAGAGCACCCGCTCGCCGCGGTGGCTGCCGCCGGCGAGCAGCGCCGAGGCGAAAGCAAGGTAGTCCTCGGCAGTGGAGACGAGCCCACCGCCACCGGACTCGAACGCCGGCGGCCGGCTCCACCGCCCGTCGGGGGCGTCTTCGACGACCGGCTCACCGGTGACGGCGTTGTCGCGCTCGTACGCCGTCGCCAACCGGTCGATGCTCTCGCCGCCCACGCTGAACGCGGTGTCCTTCATCCCGAGCGGCCCACAGATCCGCTCGCGCAGGGCGTCCCCGAAGGACATGCCGGTGGCCCGGGCGACGAGCACGCCCGTCACGTTGGCGGCGGTGTCGTACATCCAGCGCTCCCCCGGCTGATGGACGAGCGGCAGCGCGCCGAGCCGGCGGATCCATCCGTCCGGCGACGACCGGTCGAGTGCGTCCAACGCGTCGGCGATCGGGACCGTTCCGGGCTCGGCGGGGACCATGCCGGTGCCGAGGGTGTAGGTCAGCAGATCCCGCAGCGTGATCGGGCGTTCCGCCGCTACGGTGTCCTCCAGCGGCCCGTCCGGGTCGGCGAGCACAGTCATGTCCGCCAGCTCCGGAAGGAAATCGTCGACCGGGTCGTCGAGACGAAGGGTGCAGTCCTCGACAAGCGTCATCGCACACGCGGCGACGACGGGCTTCGTCATCGAGCCCAGGCGGCAGATCGTGTCGCTGGCCATCGGCGTCCGCGCCCCAGGGCCCTCGAACGCCAGATTGCCCGTTGCCTCGATGTGCACCTCGCCCTTACGGGCCAGGACGGCCACCACACCCGGGACGAAGCCGGACTCGACGTGACGCTCGAGCAACGACCGCAGCCGAGCCAGCCGCTTCGACGAGAAGCCACCAACAGCCACCTTTTCTCCTCAACTCGTCCGTCGCCAGTTGCGCGTTGCGTGACGACCACACGTTCCGTGCGGAGGTCAGAAAAAGAACCCGCCCGAGCAGTCCCCGGTCGTCGGCATGACCGGACGTTGACCCGATGGCCCTCCGCCACTGTGCGATGGGCGGCATGACGGACGGCTACCACACTGATCGTGGCATCAAGCGACGCAAAACTCGTTGCCCTCGGGGTCATGCATGACGACATGCCCGAGGACGTCGCCGTACCACTCCTCGCGGACCACCGTCGCGCCGGCGGCAACCAGCTCGGGCACCTTCTTCCGGATCAGTCGGGCGCGCTCCGCCATGTCCCAGGGGCCCGGACCGGCCACCCGAATATCGATATGCGTACGGTTCTTGGCGGACTTGCCCTCGGGGACCTTGAGGAAGCCGATGGCAGGTCCCCGGCCATCCGGGTCGACGATGGAAGCGTTGTCGGGCTCGTCGAAACCGGGTTCCTTCACATAGCCCAGGGCCAGTGCCCAGAAGGCAGCGAGCCGCTGGGGATCGTCGGCATCGCATCCCAAGGTCCAGAAAGTGCCCACGGCGCCACCGTACGCGAGCTACGACACGCTGCCGTCGGCACGACAGGCCGTTTCGCCGCCGACCAGCTCCCGCCCCTGGATCACCAGCCCGGGTCGCGCCCCAGTCGTCGGCAGACCACCTTCGCCGGGCTGCTGTCCCGCGTCCCGGACCTGTCGGTCGCGGCCCCGCCCGCCTCGCCGGAGTGGCATCCCGGCCCACTGATCCGCAGCCTGCACACCCGCCCGGTTTCGCGGGGTCAGCCGTCCACCCGGTAACGCACGAAGATCGTTCCCTGCGAGAACGTGTGCTGGTCGAGAAGAGTCAGCTTGCGGCGGACACCGTCGGGGAGGGCGCGCGTGCCGCCACCGACGATCACCGGGCAGATGACCAGGCAGACCTCGTCGATCAGGCCGGCACGGTGGGCATGGCCGGCCAGATTGGCACCGCCGATCGCCAGGTCCCGCGTGGCCGACTCCTTCAGCCCGCGGACCGCCTCCGGGTCGAAGGTGCGCTCAATGCGGGTACGGGCGCTGCGCGGCTCCTCCAGCGTGGACGAGTACACGATCTTGTCGGCGGATCGCCAGATCTCGCTGTAGTCGAGGATGTAGTCGGGGTGGTCGCCGGGCTGTTCGTGGGCGGTCTCCCAGTAGGACATCACGTCGTACAGCCGGCGGCCGTACAGGTGGGTTCCGATGCCCCGGTCCAGGTCGTTCAGGAAGCGGTGCACCTCCTCCACCGGCTCGCTCCAGCCGAACTTGCCGTTCTCGTCGTTCACGAACCCGTCGAGGGACACGATGTCGGTGGTGATCAGCTTGGCCATGTCTCCGCCTCCGCATCTGATTGCACTCTGCAACCGGTATCAGCCTAGGCAGACTGATTGCGAAACACAACCAGTGAGAGATGTCCGGGGCGCGGGGACACTGCCGCGTGACCCGGGACCGCGATCCGGTCCGGCGCGATCAGTCGTCGGTCGCCTGGTAGACAGCGGTCCAGAGGTTGATCCGCAGGGGCAGCCGCCGGCCGCCCGCGTGCGCCCGCTGCAACATGAAGATCGCCGTCAGGTCCTCGGCAAGATCGTCGTACCAGGCGGCGCCGCAGTAACCGGGCCATCCGTAGCCGCCGATCGACGGGCCGAGGCATGTATGGCGAGTCCGGACCGACATCCCAAACCCAGCCCCTGGCATCGAAGTACCCCGGCCACAACCCGGAGACCGCCCCCTGCGCCGGAGTCGGGTGAACGGTGCCATCAGGGGAACTGCCGGCCGCGAGACCACCCGCTCGCCGCAGTCGATGCATGACGTCCAAGCATCAGTACCGAGCACCCGCCACAACAGCTCCGGGCTACCAGGGACCGTTACCGAACTGGCTGATGCAGGCTTCCACCAATGCCTGTCGGGCTTTAACGATCGCGAGATCCGCCTCAGCCGACGCGACGCTGCCGGGCTCGGTGCCCTCCGCCTGCTTCACAGCGGCCACCAGCGCATCACCGGCAGCCCGGGCATCAGCGTTCGTGGACCTCGCAGCGGCGCTGCCGATCGCAGCATTGTCGCGCGGCATGCCGGGCGGTTTCAGTAGGTCAGCCTTCAGCTCCCGGCACGCCCACCGGTCGTCCGCGCTACTGGACGACGGGACGGCTGCCGGCTCGGTGTTGTCGCTACAGGCGGTGAGGAAGACGACCAGGAGCAGGGCCAGGGCGCGGGCTCGGGTACGGCTCACACCAGCACCGTATCGACAGCGACAGATCAGTGATGTCAACCGGACGACACCAGAGGCTCGCGGGAAAGTGGTTGCGGACCTCGCCGCTCACCGCGCGGCGCTATCTGCCGGCGTAAACATCTCGAAGGACCTCACGGATCCGCGGAGCGAACTGGGCCGGGTGCACATGGTCGACCGGAAGGCGCCCCACGCCCCTGCTCACCCGCGACTCGATCTCTGGTCCGGTGTATCCCGCCGGCAGCCGCAGGAACCACCGGAAGCCGGCCGGGCGGGCGGGTATTCCCGCGTCGCCCAGGTACTCGTTGATGGAGTCGTCGATCATCTGCTGGTCCTCTGCCGAGCGCACGACGGTCCTCTCCCGCGTTCCGCATCGGTCGATGCACACCTCGGTGTATCTGTGGGGCAAACGGTCCGGGCATCGGACCATCCGGCCGGCACCGCTGAACCATCCGATGATGGCACCCCACCCGTTCTCGGTCAGCTCGTAGTAGCCGTCTCCCGGCGGCTCGTCCAGGACAGGCACGTCGTGCCACCCAGGGATGGCAGTGGCCTGATGGTCGTCGGACATGGGGCTCCTCGCCAGCCAGGTGAAGCCGAGGACGCCGGCTCCATCCGCAATCCTCCCAGTTCAGACGGCTTTCACAGGACCAACTTGCACCTGGTGTCCGTGATCGCCGTATCGTGGCACCTTCGGCTCACCAAACCCGCTTGGGACCTTGCCCAATCAGCTTCTTCCCCTCCTGTAGCGATGTGGGCGCTACCGCGATCGAACCAGTGACCTCTTCGGTGTGAACTGTCGGCGAGGCGGTCGGATCGAGTGTCGTCCGAGGTCAACGGGCCTGCTGGGGGTCGTCCCAGTTGGGTGAGGTCGGCTCGGTTGCTGTACACCGCTGCTGTACTTCTTCGGCCGTACGGAGGACGTCGCGGGCGGCGGTCGCCACCGGGCAGCCTGCGGTCCGGCAGATCGGGCAGCGGCCGTCGGGGGCGGGTCGGTGGTCGCGGAGGATCGCGCGGGCGGTGAGGATCAGCCGGTTGCGGATCTGCGCCAGGGACAGGAACGGTGCGGTCACCGCTCAGCCCAACCCGAGGATGGCGGCAAGCTGGATGATCATCGCTGGAGCGGCGGGTTCGCGGGCAACCTGGGCGAGTGCGTCCCGGCCGGCTGGTCGGTGGCGGATCTCCGCCGGTGCGATCCGGTCGGCCTCCATCAGGACCCTGCCGGCGTTGACCGGGTCGTCGGCATACAGGTACGCACGGGCGACGTCGACCAGGTACGCGGCGCGGTGTTCGGCGGGCAGCCAACTCCAGCCGTCCCGCGTGGTCACCTGCTCGTGCCGGGTCACGGCTTCCTCCGCGTCACCGCGTTCCACCGCCACGACGATCCGGGCCAGATCCACCGCCGTGGTTCCGAACCCCGTCCGGTAGTGGTCATGGCCGTCGCCCACCCGCGCCGCCATCTCGGCGGCCTCGTCGAGCAGCTCGACAGCGGTGCGGTCATCCCCGTCCCAGGCGGCGGCCAAGGCGGCCTGCACCAGCAACGTCCCGCACAGCGACGACTCGGCGGGGTCGCCGAACTCGACCACCGGCGGGGCGATCCGGTACGCGGCAGCCAGCATCACCGACTTCGCCACCTTCGTCCGCCCCGAGGCGCGCAACACCTGACCAAGCTGCACGGCAGCGGCAGCCACCAACACCCGGTCACCGATAGCGACAATCATGGCCCGGTCAACGGCCAGCCACGCCACGTCGGGAGCACCGAGCTTCACCAGCAGCGCCGCCGTCACGCGATACGTCTCCACCAGCGGCATCCGACCCCTGCCCGGATCGTGGGCGTAGGTACGTTGCGCGTCGGCTACCAACTGCGGCAGCAGTTCGACCACCTGCGGGTAGCGGGCGTACTGGAAGGTCGTCCAGGCGTGGGCGACCTCTCGCGCCAGCCTCTCGGCCGGCATGACGGGGCGGCGGGAAGCCGGCCGCTCCAACGCGATCTCATACGTCGACAGCGCCATCCGGATCCGCTCGACGCCCTCGGCGCGCTCGACCACCGCAGCCGGCTGGACGTCCCGACCGAACAGCACTGCCGTATCGATCCGCAGCACGGTGGCGATGTCCTGAAGCGTCGACACCTTGTCCAGCGACCGGACACCCCGCTCGACCTTGTCGACCCAACTCTTCGATTTGCCCAGTCGATCGGCCAACACCTGCTGCGACAGCTTCCGCCGCCCTCGCCAGTACGCCACCCGCCGACCGACCGGCAACACGTCACTGCTGTCCACGACGCCACCGCCGCGCCGGCACCGCCCGGGTCGTCTCCTCCGCCGGTATCCGCTCCGCCTCGGCCAACGCCAGGATGCGCTGCTTTGCGGCTTCCCGTTCCGCCGTCTGGACCTGCTCGCCCCGGCTCCCGGACAACGAGTTCTCGCTCATCCCCACCTCCGCTGGTAGGGGCGCGGCGGTGTACCCGTGGAAGGCCAACACCACCCGCCGCATCCCGTAAGCGGAAAGCTACGATCAGTAGCAAGCCGAAACAGGTAAGGTTCCTACCCCTGAATCAGAAAACGAGCCCGGCCCTGGCCGCGAGGTCACGCGCGTCATCTCGGGTAGAACGTGGCCCCTCAAGTAGGTCCAAGGTGATCTGACGGGCGTACCCGTTGTAACGGATGGTCTCCGGAGCCGATTCGTACGCCTGCCGCAGCATCGCCACAGCCGATTCCCTGTCGTCCTTGCCGTAATGCGCCCGCGCGACCTCGATGAGATGACGTGCCCGACGCGGCCTTGACGGGATCGCTGCCGCGTCATGTCGACGGGCCTGCCGCACCGCCTCGCCTGGCTTCTGCAACTCCACCGCCACGGTCACTGCATGAGGACCCATGATGACCCGGGAAAACGACGTCTGCGGCTGGTAGAAGCTCTCCGGTAGGCGCTGCGCCACCTGATCCGCACGATCCCAGTACCGCCAGGCCCGCCCCTCCTCACCGGCACGAGCGGCTGTGTACGCGGCCTCGACGTTCAGCGCACCCCACAGCGCCAGCAAATTCGTGCTCCCGTCGACCGCTTGCGTCTCCAATGCCGACAGCACGTCGAGCGTCACCACCATCGCGGTGTCCCAGTCCCCGGCGTCCCGATGCACCTGGCCCAGGAACCACCCCGCACGTGCAATCGCCTCCGGATCACCGGACTCCTGAGCCGCCACCATCGCCCGGTCCGTTACCCGCCAGAGCAACTCGGCAGCGGGCTGGTAGGCGATAAACATCTGCGCCAGCCCGAGCATCTCCGCCCACAAGGCTTGTGCCTGCCGACGTTCGTCACTCTCGTACGCCAACACGGCGCGTTGCCCGTCCCGAAGCAACCCCGGCAACAATCCGCCCAGCGCCGTACGGTGATCAGCCGCCTGATGACGTGCCCGCCACGCCATCGCAAGCCGCTCCCTCAGACTGGACAACGACTCCGCCGGCGTGTCACCGGAGAACGCGACATGGTTCACGGCATCCCGGACCGATACCAGTGCCGGATGCTCTGGCCCATTGATTGCAGTAGACCGGTCACCCAGTTCCACGGCCAAGACAGAAACATCGATCTTGAGAGCCCGCGCGATCCGATCCAGCATGTGGATACGCGGTGGCAGAATCCGATCGGTCTCCACCGCCTTGACCCACTCGGCGCTACGACCCACCAAGCCACCGAGCACCGCCCGAGTCTTCCCGGACCGCTCCCGGTAGACCTTCAACCGCTGCCCGAACGTCAACTCCGGCAAGGAATCCACCCGGAACCTCCTCGCGTAGCGCGGGACGCACCACCGACTGAACGGCCGCAACCACACCCAACGCTACCGATCCGCAGGCCGCCCCATAACCCCTCACACGCGGGGAGACTCCCTACGTCCTGGCAGACACTCCGACCTCTCGCTTATGAGCTCTGCGCGCTCCTCCGGACGCGTCTGCTCACGCCTCTGACGTCGGGCGCTCCAGGGCCCTCTGTGGTCGGCTCTCCGCGTCCAGTCCGGTTGCTGTCACCGTTGCTGTCGACAGCACCCAACGGCAGCTTGCCCGAATAGGCGATGGGGACCTCCCTCGGACGAAAGAAGGCCCCCATCGCGGGTAGAGGAATCGCCTGCGTCCTCGACCGAACCTCAGTGCCAGTGACCGGCTATGAGGAGAACCAAGTAGACGATCTTCAGCGAAGCCTCGACAACTCGTCCGATCTCGCTGGTTCTCCGCAGCACCTATGCGTGCGAGGAAAGCTGGGTTGAGTCGCGTTGCTCCGCACTGGCTAGATTGGGTCGTATGCGAACCATCCCCAGCGACCGCCTCCTGCTGCGCCCGTGGCGCGACGAGGACGCCGACTTCCTTCGGGATCTGGAGTCGCGCTGGGAGGTCGTGCGGTTCCTGGGCGCGCAGCCCACGTTGATGACCAACCGCGAGGATGCCCTCGCTTCGA
Source organism: Micromonospora echinospora (assembly GCF_900091495.1). NCBI lineage: Bacteria > Bacillati > Actinomycetota > Actinomycetes > Micromonosporales > Micromonosporaceae > Micromonospora > Micromonospora echinospora. Next base: position 250,074 of record NZ_LT607413.1, read on the forward strand.
TTGCACGCCGTCGCGCGATCGCCAATCCGATCAACGGGATCTGGGCCATCACCACAGCGGCGGACGGCCGGCTGGTGGGAAACCTCCTGCTCAAGCCAATTCCCCTCTCGGCTGGGGAGCCGACCGACGGACCGACCGATGTCGAGATCGGCTGGCACCTGCATCCGGACGCCTGGGGGCACGGCTACGCCACCGAAGCAGCGGCGGCGGCCCTGGACGACGCGTTCAGCCGGGGACAGACGAGAGTCATCGCGGTCACGGATCCGGACAACCACGCCTCCCAGGCCGTCTGCCGGCGGCTCGGCATGACCCACCTCGGTCGGACGACCAGGTACTACGACACACCGAACGAACTCTTCGAGAAGCTGGCCAACTGATCGGCAAAGACCGCCACGACTGCCCCTGCCGCTCACCAGGAACCCGGCCGTACCGGTCACCCTCGCCACCGTCCGCCGTCGACGCGGCACGTCCTGGTCGAGCGACGAGGCCCGCCGGTTCCTGAAGTCCGGCGACTTTCTCGACGGTTGACGTCGACGACCCACGAGCCCGCACCGGGCTCAGTCCTCGGCTGCCTCGGCGTCCGGCAGGTCGAGATAGGCCAGCAGCCGCAGTACCCCGGCGAGGTGTTGCAGGTCGTGCCAGAGCCACGGCCCGTCGCCCGCCGGACGGCGCAGCAACGCGCGCAGCTCCGCCATGTCGTCACTGCTCTGCCCGACATCGACTCCCGACGCCGGGTCCTCCCTCAACTCGAAGGCGGAGCGCAGATCGACGTTCCAGTAGAGGTCGACGTCGAGGCACGACAGATCAAGCTCCGCACCGAACCGCTCCTGAACCGCGTCCAGCAACAGTGTGCACACCTGACGAAGTTCCTCGACCCTGAGCGTCTCCGCCACGTGCACCGCATTCCCGGAGGTAGTGACCGCCGCTGCTGTACTCCATTGCTGTACGAGCAGCAGAAAGGCCACTTCCCTCGATGGGAAGTGGCCTTTGACCTGCGTGGGCGATACTGGGATCGAACCAGTGACCTCTTCGGTGTGAACGAAGCGCTCTCCCGCTGAGCTAATCGCCCTCAGCGCGGATGACTGTACCTGATCGGGTCCGGACTCCGCGAATCCGGGGTCAGTTCGTCGCGAGGTAGTGCAACAGCCGGGCGACGACGTCGATGCCGAGGCCGACCTTGAGGGAGAGCCAGACGACCGCGCAGACGAAGAGCAGGCCGACCGTGCCGAGGGCCAGGCGCACCGGCCACGAGCGGCTGGTGACCCATCTGGTCCAGCGTTGCACGTGTCGGCGGGTGAACCCGAGCAGCCGCTTGGCCCAGTGGAACTCGACCGCCCAGATGCCGAGGCCGGCGATCACCAGCAGCCAGCCGGGGCCGGGCAGCGGGATGAGGACCGCGCCGATGGCGACCACCAGGGCCCCGGCCACGGCGATGAAGACCTTGAGCGCGATACGGCCGGTGGGGTTGGCCCGGATCAGCTCCAGGGTCGTCCGCAGCCGCCGCCAGCGGACCCGGCGTTCGGCGACCCGCACACCCCCTGTGCCGCCGGCACCGTGCCCGCGCAGCCCGTCACGGCCACGCCCTTCTTCCGGCACCCCGTACCCCCGCTTTCCGGTCTTTCCGGTCACCCGACCCGGCAACCGACGCCCGGCCGCAGCCTCCACTGAGGAATGCTCCGCGACCATCTCACCCCCAGTGTCGCCCCGGCCCGTCACTCCTACCGACGACTGGACGTTACCGGAGTAAGTCGACGACTGAACCACCCGATGCCGGGCGGGACCAAGTTCTGGGCAGAACCGGATATCGTACAAGAATTCTCACATTCTAGCGGCGTTTCCGAACCCCTTCCCACCACTGGGTGAAGTCAGCGTATGGCGGAGCGTAGCCATGAGGAGCGCCTGAGTATGGAAAAGCGGAACACGCGCGTTCCGCAGCGGTGCCGGGGGGAGAACGTCCATGAGTGTCATCCGACCGACGACCGTAGAGGTCGAGACGTCGCTAAGGCTCGTCGCACCTGACGCCACCGCCTTGCCGGTGCGCGCCAGTCTGCGCTACGACCCTGCTGACCCGTATGCGGTCCATGTCCTGTTCCATGCCGAATCCGCCGGCGGCGAGGCCGTGAGCTGGTCGTTCGCCCGCGAACTACTGGTCACCGGGCTCGACGAACCGGCCGGCATCGGCGACGTCCGGGTGTGGCCCTGGGCCACCCCACGCGGCGACTTCGTCGCGCTGGCGCTGTCGTCACCCGACGGCAACGCCCTGTTCGAGGTACCACGCAGTGTGCTGGTGCGCTTCCTGCGCCGCACCTACGTCGTCGTCCCGCGCGGCCGGGAGGCCGAGCACCTGGACGTCGACACGGCGGTGAACCGGCTGCTCGCCGGTCGCTGACCCGCCACACCACGGCGGGGCCGCGCGGATCTGCCGAGTCCGCGCGGCGCCCCGCCACCGACCACCGGGTACGCCCAGCGTCCCGGCCACGTGGTCAGCCGTGTCACGTGGTCAGCCGTGCGTCGTGAGGCCGCCGTCGACCGGGATGACCGCACCGGTCAGGTACGCCCCGGCGCGGGAGGCCAGATAGATCGCGGTGCCGGCCATGTCCTCGGGCCGGCCGATGCGGCCCAGCGGTATCTGCTGTTCGATGCCGGCCCGGGTGGCCGGGTCGTCCAGGGCGAACGCCATCATCTTGCTCTCGAACGGGCCGGGCGCGATCGCGTTGACCGTGACGTGCTCCCCGGCGAGCTGGTGGGCGAGGGTGCGGGTCAGCATGTGCACGGCCGCCTTGGTGGCCGAGTACGCGTACACCTCCATCGTCGGTACCCGGATGCCGTCCACCGAGCCGATGTTGATCACGCGGGCCGGGTCGTCGGCGCTGGCCGCCGCGCGCAGCGCGGGCAGCAGCGCGGTGGTGAGCCGGAACACCGCCTTGACGTTGACCGCCCAGAGCTTGTCGAAGGCGCTCTCCGGGTACGCCTCCAGCGGCGCGCCCCAGGTGGCCCCGGCGTTGTTCACCAGCACGTCGAGCCGGGGAGCGTGTTCCCGCACGGCAGCGGCGAGGGCCTGGGCCCCGGCGTCGGTGCCCAGGTCGGCCGGGATCGCCACGCACCGGCCCTCGGCGGACAGCTCGGCCGCGACGCGCTCGCACACCTCCGCGTTGCGGGACGAGACGATCACCTCTGCGCCGGCCCGGACGAAGCCCCGGGCGATCATCAACCCGATGCCCCGGGAGCCTCCGGTGACCAGGACCGTCTTGCCTTCGACCGAGAACAGATCCGTCATGCCCATCCCATCGCGAGTCGGCGCGCCCGCGCCGGCCGACCGGGCGTTACCGAGCGGTAGCCTAGCCGTCCCGACCCCTGTCGGAGGGGCGGCGAGCCCCTACGTCGCCACCGCCGACATGCGGAGGACGACGTGGCGGGCTACCGTCGCTGGTGATGGTCTCTTCCGGTCAGCTCGCCCCGGCCACGGACGCCGCTCCCGCGCCGACCCCGACCGGGATCCAGACCCTCACCCTGGGTGATCTCGGTGCGGACCCGGCGTGGTGGCGACCGGTGCTGATCGGTTCGGACCACCTGGTTCTGGTCACCGGCGGCCACGGCACCCTCGAGGTCGACTTCCGCCCGTTCCCCTGCCGACCGGGCACCATGTTCCGGATCCGTCCCGGTCAGGCGCTGCGGCGCACCGACGCGCTGGACGCGGTGATGGTGCGCTGGAGCCCGCACGCCCTGCACGGGCTGGACGTCGACCCGGACGCCGTACCGACCCACACCCAGCTCGTCGGCGAGGACGAGGAAGCGGTGATCAACGAGGTCAGCCAGCTCGTGGTGGACTGCCGGCGGCACCGGGGCGCGGCCGGCGAGAGCCTGCTGCGACACCAGCTCGCCGTCCTGCTGCTGCGCCTGACGCTGACCACCGCCCCGACCGGTGGGACCGAGCCGCGCACCTTCCGGCGGCTCTGCCGGGAGGTCGAGCACCACTACCGGTACACCCGCCGGGTCGAGGACTACGCCGAGCGGCTGGGCTGCTCGGTGCGTACCCTCACCCGGGCCTGCCTGGCGATGACCGGCCACAGCGCCAAGCAGGTCATCGACGAACGGGTGGCGTTGCAGGCCCGGCGGCTGCTCGCGGCGACCGACGAGCCGATCGCCCGGATCGGTCGGTACCTCGGTTTCCCCGAGCCGACGAACTTCGGGCGCTTCTTCAGCCGGGAGGTCGGCTTGAGCCCGGGAGCGTTCCGGGCGACCGGTGGCCGGGTGGCCGTGCCGGCGCGGATCGTCCGCCCCCGGCCACCGCATTGGACCGACCGGGCATGATGGCATCGTGCAAATCTCGGCCCGCGGCGACTACGCGATCCGGGCGGCGCTGAGTCTGGCCGCCGCGTACCCGTCGCTGCTCTCCACCCAGTCCATCGCCGCGGAGCAGGACATGCCGCGCAAGTTTCTCGAAGCCGTCCTGGCGGATCTGCGCCGGGCCGGCATCGTCCGGGCCCAGCGTGGGGCCGAGGGCGGCTACACCCTGGCCCAACCGCCTCGGGAGATCGCCGTCGGGGCGATCCTGCGGGCGGTGGACGGGCCGCTGGCCGGCGTACGGGGGATGCGCCCCGAGGAGACCGAGTACCTCGGCGCGGCGGAGAACCTTCCCCGCCTCTGGGTGGCCGTCCGGGCCGCGGTCCGGCAGGTCGTCGACGAGGTGAGCCTGGCCGACCTGTCCACCGGCAAGCTGCCGGCGCACGTGCGGCGGCTGACCGCCCGGCCGGGGGCCTGGGAGCCGCGCTGAGGAAATCCGGCGACGGGTGACCGCTCCGCCCGACCCGGTCGGTGTTCCACGGTGGAACGCCCGCGGGTTTCGTGAATCAGCCATCCGGGCATGTTCGACACCGAACACGGACGGCTGGTCATGAAGGGAGGCCCCGACATGGGCCTGATGTTCCGCAAGCGGAAGAAGTACGGTCCCCTGGTCCTCAACTTCACCGAGAACGGCTTCTCCTCCTGGACCGTCCGGCTCGGCCGGTGGTCCTGGAACTCCAAGGCGCGGGCGCACCGGGTCGATTTGCCCGGCCCGCTCTCCTGGAAGCAGGACAAGTCCCGGTCGCGGGCGTAACGGGCACGACCGGAGGCTCCCGACGTCGAGCGGGGTGCGTGGTGGTCCACCACGCACCCCGCTCGACGTGTCCGGGTCGTCGGCCGGGCACCGGGTTCCCCGTTCCGGCCGGTGGGCGGCGTCCCGGGGCCGACAATCACCCCATGACCCGGGAGCGGCGGCCCTACCGGCGCGAACGCCGGCACGCGCTGTGGGCGTCGGCGCTGCTCCTGGTCGCGTACTTCGTCGCCCCGGTCGAACCGGACGTCAACGGTGTCCGGCTGGCGCTGCGGGCGCTCGGCACCGCCGTGCTGGTGCTGGTGGTCGCCGGGTTGGTCACCGGGCAGGTGCGCCGGCAGCTCGCCGACGACGGGGAGGCCACCGTCCTCTGGCACCTCGCGGTGGGGCTGGTCGCCGGGGTGCTCACCTTCGCGCTCGCCGACTACGTCATCGCGATCAGCGACCCGACGCAGTTCGTCAGCCTGCGGACCCGGATCGACGCGCTCTACTTCTCGCTCGCCACCCTCACCACGATCGGCTACGGCGACGTGCACGCCCAGGGACAGGTCGCCCGGGCGGTTGTCGGCGGGCAGATGGTCTTCAGCATCGGCGTCGTCGCCACCGGGGTGTCGATCCTGTTCAGGCGTCTGACCGAGCGCCCCCCGCCGATCCCGCCACAGAAGACTCCCCCGTCGGCCGCGACTCCGCCGCCCGCCGGGACCCCGCCGCCGGGTGGATGAGCACGTCCCCGCCGAGCCGGCCGTCCGCCGGTTCCCGGGTCACCGTGCCGGCATCGAGCAGCAGGGTCAGCGCCCGCACCGCGTCGGTGGCCCGGTACGGGGTGGCGGTCAGCACGTGCCGGCGCAGCTCGGTCACGGTGCGGGGGCCGGAGCGGGTCAGCTCGGCGACCAGCAGCGCGCCGAGCCGGTCGGCGTCCGGGGCGGCGGTGAGGTCGCGCGGCACGCCGTCGAGATCCCGGTACCGGAGCCCGGCCGTCGCACCGACCTGCCAGATGGCCTCCTTGCCCGCCTCCAGGTTGCGGTCCGAGCCGGTGCCGAGGGCGAGCAGCCGGGCCGGTTCGTCGTCGGCCGGGCTGATCTCGACCCCGGTGACCAGCGGGAAGCCGGCCCGGTGGAGGGCGGCCGGGCCGTCCGCGCCGGCGGGCACGGCGAGCAGCAGGTCGGCCGGGCGGCCCGCGCCAGCGGCGGTGAGGAAGGGTGCCGCCGGTCCGCCCCACACGACGCCGGCCGGGTCGTCGAGGACGGTGAGGGTGGGTGCGCCGGCTGCGCCGGCGGCCTTCAGCGCCACCGGCAGCCGGTCCGGCGCACCGGGTACGGGGTACACGGCCACGTCGGCGGGGAGGGAGGTCACCGCCGCGAGCCGGGCCGGCAGGTCCGGGTCGACGCCGACCACCACGACGGTGACGCGACAGCCGCGTACCCGGTCGGCGGCGTCGGTCAGGGCGCCCAGGGCGGCCTCGACGGTCCCGCCCACCGGGCCGGCGTACGCGAGGGCGATCGTGACCCGCCGCGAGCGGCGCAGCGCCCCGGTGAGCCAGGTGTCGAGCTGGCGGGCGAGGAGCGCGCAGAGAACGGCGTCGTACGGGTCACGGGGCATCCTGTGGTTCTACCAGGCGTCCGGCGTGGGCTCGGCGGCCCGGGGGCGGACGGGCCGCTCCGGATCGGGCCGGGACGGGGACACCGCCCGGGTCAGGGCGGACACGGAGACGCCGCCCCGGATCGGGCCGGACACGGAGACGCCGCTCCGGGTCAGGGCGGACACGGAGACGCCGCTCCGGGTCAGGCCGGACACGGAGACGCCGCTCCGGGTCAGGCCGGACGCGGAGACGCCGCTCCGGGTCAGGCCGGACGCGGAGACGCCGCTCCGGGTCAGGCCGGGACGGAGACGCCGACGCCGCCCCGGGTCTGCCCGCCGTAGCGCTGCCGCTCGCGGGCCAGGTCGAGGCGGCCGATCCGGGTGCGCGCGGCGAGCGCCGCGGCGTCGAGCCGGTCGGCGGGGACCAGCCAGACGATCTCGAACTCCAGGCCGTCGGGGTCGCGGCCGTAGAGGCTCTTGGTGGTGCCGTGGTCGGAGCTGCCGACCAGCGCGCCGGCCGAGGTGAGCCGCTCGGCGGTGACGGCCAGTTCGTCGAGGGTGTCGACCTCCCAGGCCAGGTGGTAGAGGCCGACGGTGCGGCGGCCCGCCTCGGACGGGCCGGCGGCCGCGCCGATCTCGAAGAGGCCGAGGTCGTGGTCGTTGGTCGAGCCGGGCGCCTGGAGGAAGGCGGCGCCGGTGAACCCGTCCGGGGTCATCGGCACGGGCTGGAAGCCGAGCACGTCACGGTAGAAGGCGACGCTGCGTTCGACGTCGCGGACGAAGAGGACGGCGTGGTTGAGGCGGTGGATTCCCATGCCCGCCACGGTAGCGCTATTTTGTTGAGCGTTCAACTAGTTGTCGTATGATGGCCGCATGACCCGGTGGTTGGACCCCGACGAGCAGCGCACCTGGCGGGCGTTCCTGGCCGCCTCCCGGGCGCTGATGGAAACCCTCGACCGCGAGCTGCAACACGACGCCGGCATGCCGCACGCGTACTACGAGATCCTGGTCCGGCTCTCCGAGGCGCCCGGGCGGGAGCTGCGGATGACCGACCTGGCTCTGGCCAGCGGGTCCTCGCGCAGCCGCCTGTCACACGCGGTGACCCGGCTGGAGGCGGCCGGCTGGGTGCGCCGCCGGGACTGCCCGACCGACCGGCGGGGGCAGTTCGCCGTCCTCACCGACGCCGGCTTCGCCGCGCTCGCCGCCGCCGCGCCGGGCCACGTCGAGGGGGTGCGCCGCCACCTGTTCGACGCGCTCAGTCCGGCGCAGGTCGACCAGTTGCGCCGGATCAGTGAGTCCCTCGTGGACCATCTGGGCGTCGATCGACCACTATCCTGACCAAACTGCCACCTGACGGGTCTTGTACATACCGTCGCGGAATGCGCACGATGAGGCGTGTCCTCCCCCTTCGGTGAACTGACCGGCCGGGCGCACCAGCTCGTGGCCGCCGGCGACCTCTCCGGCGCCCAGGAGTTGCTCGCCGACGCCCTGGCCGACGCGGACCCGCGCCCGGCGAACGCCTCCCCCGAGTTGGCCGAGGCCGCCGGTCTCCAGGCCCGGGTGCTGGTCACCCTCGGCGAACCGCACTCCGCCCGGGGCTGGGCGGCGTTCGCGTACGCCGCGATGACCCGGCTGTACGGCACGTCCGACCAACGGACCGTGGCCGCCGCCGCGACCCTCGCCGCCGTGCTGCACCGGGTCGGCAGCTACGCCCGCGCCGCCCGGCTGTACCAAGAAGTGATCATCGAGCTGACCGCGCTCGACGGGCCGGAGTCGCTGCGGGTGCTCGCCGCGCACGCCGACCTGGCCACCGTCGAGTACGCCCGGGGTGAGTGCACGGTCGCCCGGGAACGCCTCCAGGACGCCTGGGAGTTGCACCGCGAGGTGTACGGCGACGGGCACGTCAGCGGGATCAAGATGCTCGCCCGGCTCGGGGCGATGCAGCGCGACTGCGGGCAGTTCGCCGACGCGCACGACAACCTGGCCCTGGCCCGGGAACTGTGCCGGCAGCACCTGGACCCGGACGACCCGCTCGCCGCCCAGGTGGCCGCTCTGGCCCGGGCCGCCGCCAACCCGGACCACGCCTGCGACGAGGTCGGCGACGCCGAGTCCGCCGTGGTACCCGCCGCACGGACCCCGTCGGCCGAGGAGGGCGACGCCGGTGGACCCTGGCCCCCCGAAGCAGCCGACCACGCCGACGGTCCCGGACCGGAGCCCTGGGACACCGGCCACGAGGACGCCTACCGGACGGACGCCGGCTACGACACGCGACGGCCGTACGGATCCGGGGCGGGATACGCGGGCCACGGGGTGGGGGCCGGTCACGGCCCGGTCCCACGCCCACGGGTTCCGGAGGAGCCAACCGACCGCACCGGCGACGGCACCGGCACCGGCACCGGTGACGCGTACCCGGCCGGTCCCGACCGGTACCGGACGTACCCTGGCCACCACTCGGACGAGTGGTCGACGCGCGGCGGGCAGCAGCACGACCCCGGGCAGCGGCACGACCCCGGTTACGCCGACGCCGGATACACCGACGCCAGGTACACCGACGCCGGGTACGCCGACGAGGGCGTCGGATACGCGAGCGACGGGATCGGGTACGCGGACGACGCCGGATACACCGCCGAACGCACCCGGGAGGGCGGAGGTGCCGGACCGGACGGCGGGTGGTCGACCGGCCGCCGGCACGACCCCGACGGTCGCTCGTACCGGCACGACCAGCGGTTCACCGGCCCCGGGCAGTACCGCGACGGCCCGGACGGCGACGACTGGTGGCCCCCGGAGGGAGAGGTGGACCGCCCCGACGAGCCGGCCGGCACCCGTGCCCCGACCGCTCCGGCACTGCCGCCGTCGGTGGTCGGCCTCACCGGCGGAGGGCGCCCGGAGGAGTCCCCGGGCGTGCACCGGGTCGCCCACCTGCCGGTGCGGGTCGGTTCACGGCTGCCGGTGCACGTTCCCCGTCCGCCGGCCGATCCGTCCCGCCGGCTCGCGCCACTGGTCGTCGCCGGGGTGGTCGTGGTGCTGCTCGGCACCGGCGCGGTGATCGCCGGGGTGGCCCGGGTCGACGAGCCGGGTGGGCAGCCGCCACCCGCCCCCGGCACTCCGCCGTCCCCGGGCGCGACGCCCGGCGGCACGGCGAAACCGGCCACCGCGGCGCCCGGCGCCCCGCCCACCGGGGTGACCCTGCGCGACAACCGGGACAGCGTCACGCTGAGCTGGACGTACCCGGCGGGGGCGGAGGGTCCGGTGCTGGTCTCCGGCGGCCGGGTGGGGGCGGACGCACGTGCCTTCCAGGAGCTGCCGGCCGGCGCGACCAACTACATCGTCTACGGGCTGGACCGTGGCACCGACTACTGCTTCACCGTGGCGGTCGTCCACTCGGCCGACACGGTCGGCCGGGCGAAGCCGGTCTGCACGAAGCGGAGCTGACCGGAGCCGGGGCAGCCGGGGCGGTCCGGGTCGACCACCGGGACGGGCAGCCCAGGGCCGGACCACCGGGACGGGCAGCCCAGGGCCGGGCAGCCCAGGGCCGGACCACCGGGGCGGTCAGGCGTCCGGGTCGGGCAGGGCGGGCAGGCACACCGAGACCCGCAGTCCCGGCCCGGCGTCGGAGAGCCGTACCGTGCCGTCGTGCAGCCGGACGAGTTCCCGGACGATGGCCAGGCCGAGGCCGGCGCCCCCGGCGTCCCGGTCCCGGGCGTCGTCGAGTCGGGTGAACCGGTCGAAGACCCGTTCCCGGTCGGCGACCGGGATGCCCGGCCCGTCGTCGGTCACGGTGACCAGATGGGTGCCGGCGGCGGCGTCGCCGGTCACCTCGATCACGACCGTGCTCCGGCAGTGGCGGACCGCGTTGTCGATCAGGTTCGTGGCGACGCGGTGCAGTTCGTCCGGGTCGCCGACCGTCCACTGCGGGCCGGACGCCGGCAGAATGCGTACCGGAGGGGACGGGAAGCGCACGGCGACGGCCCGGACCAGTTCGGTCAGCTCGACCGGGCCGGTGGCCCGCCGCCCGCGTACGGCCCGCGCCGGGGCATCGGCGACAGCGACGGCACCGGCGTGCCCGGCCTCGTCCAGCCGGGCCAGCAGCAGCAGGTCGTCGACGAGACGACTGAGCCGTTCGGTGTCCGCGAGCAGGTCGCGGGCCACCACCGGCCAGTCGGTCCGCTCCCCCAGCCGCCCGGCCACCTCCAGTTCGGTCCGCATGTTCGTCAACGGGCTGCGCAGCTCGTGGGCGGCGTCGGCGAGGAACGCCCGTTGCCGGGCGCGGGCCGCCTCCAGCCGGGCCAGCATGTCGTTCAGGGTGACCGCCAGTCGGTGGATCTCGTCCTGGGAGGCCGGGACCGGCAGCCGCCCGCCGTTGGCCCGGCCGGTGATCTCCTCGGCCCCGCTGCGCAGCGCCTCGACCGGGCGCAGGGTCGCCCCGACCACCCGCCAGGTCACCCCGCCGAGGATCACGACCAGCAGCGGAATGCCCACCAGCAGGACGAAGCGCACCACCCTGGCGCCCTGGTTCACGTCCGCCATCGACTTGCCGACCAGCACGGTCAACGGATCGGTCGGCGTACCGGCGGGGACGCTGACCACCCGGACCGGACCGGGCAGTCCCAGCCGTTCCCCGCGGACGAAGGCGCGCTGCCGGGCGGAGTGGTCGATCCGGTCCACCGGCAGCATCGGCACCAACCGGTCGGCGTCGATCGAGGCGGCGCGGACCCGTCCCGCTCCGTCGACCACCTGGACCCGGACCTGTCCGGCGGCGACCGGCAGCGGGTCGGGCAGGGCGTCCTCGGCGGCGAGCAGCGCCACCGCGTCGGCGGTCTGGAACGCCTCGGCGTCGACGCTGCGTTGCAGGACGTGGCCGAGCACGCTGAGCAGCGCCAGCCCGCCCAGCGCCAGCCCGACCGCCAGCCCCAGGACGCTGACCAGGGTGAGCCGGCCCCGCAGCCCGAGCGGCGGCGGCCGACGCGGTCCCCGGCCGCCCGTCCGGTCCTCGCCCGGCGCGGGCTCCGACGGTCGGTTCACGGGCTCAGGCGGTAGCCGGCGCCCCGGACGGTCTCCAGGTGGTGCCGACCGATCTTGCGGCGGAGGTAGCCGACGTACACCTCCACCGCGTTCGGCGCGGTCTCCAGGCTGGCGTCCCAGACGTGGTCGAGCAGTTCGGTCTTGGAGACCACCTCTCCGGGGCGGCGCATCAGGTAGTCCAGGAGGGCGAACTCGCGGGCGGTGAGGGCGATCTCGGCGTCGCCCCGGGTCACCCGCCGACCGGCCGGGTCGAGGCTGAGGTCGCCGACGGTCAGCACGGTGGGGCGTTGCGGCGCGCCCCGGCGCAGCAGGGCCCGCAGCCGGGCCAGCAGCACCACGTACGAGAAGGGTTTGGTGAGGTAGTCGTCCGCCCCGCAGTCCAGCCCGTCGGCCTGGTCGTACTCGCCGTCCTTGGCGGAGAGCATCAGCACCGGCAGCCAGTGCTCCTCGGCCCGGAGCCGGCGCACCAGCTCGTAGCCGGAGAGCCCGGGGAGCATCACGTCGAGGATCATCGCGTCGTAGCCGCCGTGCCGCGCGGCGTCCAGCCCGGCCGGACCGTTGGTCGCCACGTCCACCGCGAAGCCCTCCGCCTGGAGCCCCCGTTGCAGGGTCCCGGCCAGCCGGGTCTCGTCCTCCACCACCAGCAGTCGCACGGGTCAAGGGTGCCACCGTCGCGCCGCCCGCCGATTCGTTCTCCTCAGCACCCTCACAGCATCCGTCCGGCAGGATGGCGGTCAGGAGGTGCACATGTCTGTTCTGACTAGCCGTCCGGCGTTGCGCTGGATCGTGCCGACGGCCGCGACGGTCGTCCTGATCGGCGGTGGCGCGGCGGTCGGCCGGTTCGCCGCCGAGGCCGAGCCGAGCCTGCCGCCGAGGAGCGCCGCCCAGCTCCTGGTGGATCTTCAGACGTCCCGGTTGGAGGGGCTCTCCGGCACCGTGGTGCAGCGCGCCGACCTCGGTCTGCCCCCGCTGGTCGCCACGGTCGCGGAGCGCCGCGAGGACCTGACCGCCCTGGTGGCCGGCACCCACACCATGCGGGTCTGGTATTCCGGCCCGGACAAGGCGCGGATCGCCTTCAAGGACACCCTCGGCGAGCGGGACGTGATCCGCAACGGTGCCGACCTGTGGGTGTGGAACAGCAAGAAGAACGAGGCGTTCCACCGGACCCTGCCGGCCGACGCCGGGCAGCGGCCCGACGCCGGCACGGAGCTGCCGGTCACCCCGGCCGAGGCCGCCGACCGGGCGCTGGCCGCGATCGACCCGAGCACCGAGGTCAGCGTCGGCCGGTCCGCGACGGTGGCCGGGCGGGACGCGTACGAGCTGGTGCTCAAGCCGAAGGACACCGCCTCCCTGGTCGACCAGGTGCGGATCGCGCTGGACGCTAAGGAGCACGTGCCGCTGCGCTTCGAGCTGTTCGCCGACGAGGGGGACGCGCCGGCGATCGAGGTGGCCTTCACCCAGGTCGACTTCAGCCGTCCGGACGCCGACCAGTTCACCTTCAACCCGCCGCCCGGGGTGAAGGTGAACGAGGAGAAGTCGACCGGGACGCGTCCGGAGCGTCCGGCCGGGTCGGAGAAGCCGGGCGGCGCGAAGGACCGGGACGCGACCGTGGTCGGTGCGGGCTGGGCCGCCGTGCTGGTCGCCCGGACCGGTGCCCCCGCCGGACGGCCGGCGGGTCAGGACGCCCCCGCCCGCCAGCCGGAGGGGTCGGAGGCCGCCGCCGGGCTGGACCTGCTCAACCAGCTGCCCAAGGTCAGCGGCCCCTGGGGCAGTGGCCGGCTCTTCTCCGGGACGGTCTTCAGCATGCTGCTCACCGACGACGGCCGGGTGCTCGCCGGTCTGGTGACGCCGGAGCGGCTCTACGAGGTCGCCCGCGGCTGACCTCTCCGACCACCCACGATTCGCGTCACCGGAACCCGTTCCGGTGACGCGAATTCTTTCCCGGGACTTGGTCCGCGCCGCCGGGGCAGGCTATCTTTCTCAGTTCAGACACAAAAAGAACGACCATTAGCAAATGGTCGCTCGAAGCTATTTTAGCGAATTGGGAGAGGGCTTGTCAACGCAGTCCGACGAGCAGCAGCACACCGACGAGATCGGCCACGAGCAGGAGTACGTCTCGATGCTCTACCGCCGGCTGGACGGGCTGCGCGACCAGGCCGCCCACCGGCTGGCCGAGGAGCTGCGCAGCGACGGTGGCACGATGCAGGCCCGCTCCCAGCGGGACACCGTCGTGCGGATGTACGCCGAACAGGTGGAGCAGTTCTCCGCCGTGGAGCAGGGGCTCTGCTTCGGCCGGCTCGACTCCGACGACGGCTCGCGCCACTACATCGGCCGGATCGGGATCTTCGACACCGGCGACGACTACGACCCGCTGCTGATGGACTGGCGGGCCCCGGCCGCCCGGCCCTTCTACCTGGCCACGGCGGCCAACCCGCAGGGCGTACGCCGCCGCCGGCACCTGCGGACCCGGGACCGCAAGGTGGTCGGGCTGCACGACGAGACCCTCGACCTGGCCAGCGCCTCCCCCACCGCACACGAGGAGCTGACCGGTGAGGCGTCCCTGCTGGCGGCGCTGAACGCCAGCCGGACCGGCCGGATGCGGGACATCGTCGAGACCATCCAGGCCGAACAGGACCGGGTGATCCGGGCCGACCTGGGCGGGGTGCTGGTCGTGCAGGGCGGGCCGGGCACCGGCAAGACGGCGGTCGCGTTGCACCGCGCCGCGTACCTGCTCTACACCCACCGTCGGGAGCTCTCCAGCCGGGGCGTCCTGCTGGTCGGGCCGAACGCGACCTTCCTGCGCTACATCTCGCAGGTGCTGCCGACCCTGGCCGAGACCGGTGTGCTGCTGCGCACCCCGGGTGACCTCTTCCCGGGCGTGACCGCCCGTCGCGCCGAGTCGGCCCGGACCGCCGCGCTGAAGGGTCGACTGGTGATGACCGAGGTGCTCGCCGGCGCCGTCCGGGACCGGCAGCAGGTGCCGGACGAGCCGCTGGAGATCGAGCTGGAGCAGCGGGACGTGCTGACCCTGACCCCGCAGGTGTGCCGGGAGGCCCGGGAGCGGGCCCGCCGCTCCGGCCGGCCGCACAACCTGGCCCGCGCGCTGTTCGACATCGAGATCATCCACGCCCTCGCCGACCAGGAGGCCGACCGCATCGGCGCGGACCCGCTCGGCGGGGAGAACCTGCTCGACGAGGCCGACATCGCGGAGATCCGCCGGGAACTGCGGGAGGAGCCGGGGATCCGCGCGGCGCTGGACCACCTCTGGCCGGTGCTCACCCCGCAGCGCCTGCTGGCCGACCTGTTCGCCGCCCCGGACCGCATCGCCGCCGCCGCGCCCATGCTCGACGCCGACGAGCGGGCGCTGCTGCACCGTGAACCGGGCGGGTGGGCCCCCTCCGACGCTCCCCTGCTCGACGAGGCCGCCGAACTGCTCGGCGAGGACGACCGGGCGGCGGCGGCCCGCCGGGACCGGATCCGCGCGCAGGCGCGGGAGTACGCCGAGGGCGTGCTGGAGATCTGGCGGGGCTCCCGGTCCATCGACGTGGAGGACGAGGCGGACGGCGGTGAGATCCTCGGCGTCACCGACCTGCTCGACGCCGACCGGCTCCTCGAACGGCAGGAGACCGGTGACGCGTTGACCACCGCCGAGCGGGCCGCCGCCGACCGGAACTGGGCGTTCGGGCACGTCATCGTGGACGAGGCGCAGGAACTGTCGCCGATGGCCTGGCGACTGCTGATGCGCCGCTGCCCGAGCCGGTCGCTGACCATCGTCGGTGACGTCGCGCAGACCGGCGCGCTCGCCGGCACCCCGTCCTGGCGGGAGGCGCTGGAGCCGTACGTGGCCGACCGGTGGCGGTTGGCGGAGCTGACCGTCAGCTACCGCACCCCGGCCGAGATCATGGCGGTCGCCGCCGACGTGCTCGCCCGGATCGACCCCGGACTCCGTCCACCCCGCTCGGTGCGCAGCACCGGGGTCGAGCCGGTGGAGCGTACGGTCGCCCCGGAGCGGCTCGCCGCCGAGGTGGTCGACGTGGCCCTCCGGGAGGTGGTCGACCTCGACAACGGCCGGCTCGGCGTGATCGTGCCGGCCGGACGCGTCGACGAGTTGGGCGCGGCGGTGACCGGCGCGCTGCCGGAGGCGGCGGTGGGCGAGCACCCGGAGTTGGAGAGCCAGGTCGTGGTGCTGACCGTCGCCCAGGCCAAGGGCCTGGAGTTCGACTCCGTCCTGCTGGTCGACCCGGACAGGATCGTCGCGGAGTCCCCGCGCGGCGAGAGCGACCTGTACGTCGCCCTCACCCGCGCCACCCAACGCCTGACCACCCTGGTCTGCCTCTGACCGGCGGCGGGTGGGTCAGTCGTCGGTGAAGCCGCCGACCTGGCTAGCGGCCGAGGACTGGTCGCTGGTGGAGCTGCCGGCCGGGGTGCTCAGGCCCCCGGTGGTGGCGTCCCCGGTGGTGGTCGGGGCGACCGTGCCGGGGTGCCGTTCCGGTTGGCGGGCGATGCGCCGCACGCTCGCCGGTCCGGCGGTGCCGCCGGTGGTGGTGACCGCCCCCTGACCCCGGGTCGGGCCGCCGTCGCGCAGCACCTCCGGGTCGATCGGCACGTCCGCCGGGTCGCCCGGGTCCTCGCGTTGGAGCTGCTGCTGCACGTCGCTCGGGGGCGAGTTCACCTCGTTCAGGGTGTCCTCGCCGTAGACCCCGGCGAGGAGCCGCTCCTCGGTCCGGCGGGCGGACTCGCGCATGCTCTCGGACACGTGGATCACCTCGCAGATTCGTCGGCAACCCATGGCCTGCCCGACCCCGGCTTGGCTAAACCCGGCCGTCCCGGGCGACCGGCGTCAGGGGTCGTTCACCGTCACGTCGTCTGCCGCTCGCCCGCGCGACGGCCGCGCTCGGCGATGCTGTCCGGCGGGTAGGCGGGACCCACCCGCCCCCGAGGGGAGCAAGCGTGCGGACAGTACGCCGTACCGCCACCGCGGTCCTGGCGGTGGCGATCGTGACGACCGGGCTCAGCGTGCCTGCCCAGGCGCGACCGCGTCCGGACCGGACGTTCGACGTGCAGGCCCACCGGGGCGGGCTGGGCCTGCGGGTGGAGAGCACCCTCGCGTCGTTCGGCAACGCGCTCCAGATGGGTGTGACCACCCTGGAGCTCGACGTGCAGATCACCGAGGACGGACAGGCGGTGGTCACCCACGACCGCCGGGTGAGCGGGACGAAGTGCGTGGACACCGCCCCGGTCGCTCCGGGCGACCCGGAGTTCCCGTACGTCGGGAAGTACGTCAACACGCTCAGCCTGGCGCAGGTGCGCACCCTGGACTGCGGCACGAGGACCCTGCCGGACCGGCCGGGTCAGGTCGCCGTGCCCGGTTCCCGGATGCCGCTGCTGCGCGAGGTGTTCGACCTGGTGAAGCGGTACCGGGCCGACGACGTGACGCTCAACGTCGAGACCAAGGTGGAGGCCGGCGCGCCGCACGAGACCGCGCCCCGGGAACAGTTCGTCCAGGTCACCGCCGCCGAGATCCGCGCGGCCGGGCTGCGCGACCAGGTGACGATCCAGAGCTTCGACTGGGGCGCGCTGATGCGGATGCGTCAGGTCGACCCGAAGCTCCCCCTGATCGCGTTGACCAACTACGACTTCCTCCAGGTCGGCCAGCCCGGCGCGTCGCCCTGGCTGGGCGGCCTCGACATCGACGACTTCGGCGGTGACCCGGTCCGCGCGGTCCGCAGCTTCGGCGCGGACGCGTTCTCCCCGGTGCACGGTTTCCCGCAGAACGGCACGGTCACCGATCCCGGCTACCGGCCGTACGTGACCAGGGAGATGGTGGCGCACGCGCACCGCAACGGGCTCAAGGTGATCCCGTGGACGGTGAACGACGTACCGACCATGGCGAAGCTCGTCGACGACGGCGTGGACGGCATCATCACCGACTACCCGGACCGGCTGCGCGGCCTGCTCGCCGAGCGTGGGTACGAACTGCCGCGCGGGTACGCCTCCCCGTTCGACGTCCAGGCGCACCGGGGTGGCCGGGCGGACCGGCCGGAGAACACCCTGCCCGCGTTCGCGTACGCGCTGGAGAACCCGGCGACCTCCACCCTCGAACTGGACACCGGGGTCACCGCCGACGGGCACCTCGTGGTGCTGCACGACCGGCGGGTCAACGGCAGCCACTGCCAGGACACCGCCCCGGCTGTCCCCGGTGACCCGGAGTTCCCGTACGTCGGGAAGCTGGTGCACGACCTGACCCTGGCCCAGCTCAGGACCGTGGACTGCGGGACGCTGACCCCGCCGGACGCGCCGCACCAGGTGCCCGTGCCCGGGGCCCGCATCCCCACCCTCGACGAGGTGCTCGACCTGGTCCGGGCCAGCGGTCGGGACGACGTACGGCTGAACATCGAGACGAAGATCAGCCCGCTGGTGGCGGACACCGCGCCGTACCGGGAGTTCACCCGGAAGCTGGTGCGGGCGGTCGAGCAGGCCGGGTTCGTGTCCCGGGTGACGATCCAGTCCTTCGACTGGCGGACCATCACCCATGTCCGGAAGCTGAACCGGCGGATCGGGACGGTCGCCCTGGTGTGGCAGTACGGCCCGGCCGAGTGCGCCGGCCTCGCCGACGAGTGCTCGCTGCGGGCGGTCTACGACGACCCGACGGTCAAGAGCCCGTGGACGGCCGGGTTGGACTGGTGGCAGCACCGTGACCTGGGCAAGCTGGTCCGCGCGTCCGGCGCGACCACGGTGTCGGCGAACTGGCAGGTGCACGACCCGGCGCAGGGCACCGTGCCGTCCGCCGACTGGTACCTGCGGGAGAACCCGGCCTACCACCACGGACCGGACGTGCCGACCCTCCAGCGGCGGTACGGGCTGAAGGTGGTCCCGTACACGGTCAACGACCCGGCGGTGATGCAGCGGGTCATCGACCTCGGGGTGGACGGCATCATCACCGACGACCCGCGACTGCTGGTCGAGGTGGCGGTCCGCAACGGCCTGCGCTGAGCCGGCCGGCGGACCCGGGCGACGATGTCATCCGGCCCGGGAGTCGGCGTTAGTGCCCCGCCGGCGCCGGGTAGCCAGGCGGTGCCCCGCCGAGTACCGCCCCGTGACCGGAACGCGGAGTGGGGGTGTGGGTGCAGTACTCATCGCATCCTGAGGAGGAAAGATGAGCACGCAGGCTGCAAGCACCAGGCCGGTCAACCGCCAGGCGCAGGACATGCAGAACCGGGCGGGACAGGACATGCCCAACCGCGCGATGGCGGAGGCGCCCACCCGTCCCATGCCGATGATGCACGACGGCCGGCGCGAGGCCATGCAGGCACCGGGTACGGAGACGAAGAACGCTTTCCGTACCACCGAGTTCTGGGTCTACGTCGCCGCGGTGATCGGCGTTCTGGCCGCCTCGCAGCTGGTGGGCCGGAACTCGACCGGAGTGGACATCTTCCGGGCCGACAACGCCTGGTTCATGATCACCCTGCTGACCCTCGGTTACCTGGGTAGCCGTGGCCTGGCCAAGGCCGGGAGCGCCTTCCGCAGCGGCGAGGAGCGCAACGCCCGGCACTGACCGGACGGACGGTACGCGCGGTCACTGACCGGCGTCACCGCGACGGTGGCCCCCGGGGATTCCCCGGGGGCCACCGTCGTCGTATCGTCCGGGCCGGTCCGCCGACCCGGGTGGGTCACTCCTCGAAGTCGCCCCCGTCGTCACCCTCGAAGGCGTCGTCGAGCATCTCGCCGGCGATCATGCCGCCGGCCACGCCGAGGGCCGCGCCGGCCACCACGCCGCCCATGCCCATCCCCCGGCTGTGCCCACCGTGCCCGTGGCCGTAGCCCTGGCCGTAGCCCTGCGGGGCGTAGCCGTGCGGACGCATGCTGCCGTAGCGGTTGACGGTGTCCTGGAGCCACCCGTCGACCACCTGGGCCCAGTCGACCCGGTCGACGTCGGCGTGGGAGACCGTGTAACGGCCGAACGTGTCCTGCCCGGGGGTGAAGAGCCCGCCGCGCTTGTCGCACTCCAGGATCACGTCGACGCCCTGCTGGCTGGTCACGAAGGTCAGCTCGACCTCCCGGACCGTGTGCGCGTACTGCGGCGCGGCGAAGTACTCGATCTCCTGGTAGAACGGGAGCGTCTGCTGCACGCCGTAGATGTGCCCCCGCTCCAGGTCGGCGTTCTTGAACCGGAAGCCGAGACGCTGGAACGCCTCCAGGATCCGCTCGTGCACCGGCAGCGGGTGCACCGACACCTGGTCCAGGTCGCTCTTGTCGACCGCGCGGGCGATCGCCAGCTCGGTGCGCAGACCCATGGTCATGCCGTGCAGGCGCTGGCCGTACACGTCGGTGATCGGCGTCTCCCACGGCACGGGGAGCTGGAACGGGATGGAGAGCTGCTGCTTCGGGGCGAGCTGGAGCGCGCCGCTGACCCCCATCCGGTGGAACTCCATGACGCCCGCGTACTCACCGTCACCGGTCTCGACCTCGACCCGGGTGACCAGCCCGACGCTGATCTGCTCGATGTTCGCCGGGGCCTCCCCGCCGACCAGGTTGACCTGGCCGTCGAGCATGAGGCCGGGTCGGGTGTTCGGGTTGGCGAGGACGGTGTCCACAGTCGGCCCGCCGACACCGAACGCGCTCAACATCTTCTTGAAGACCATGTCGCAAACTCCCGGGAAATCGCACCGGCCCTCCAGGTGGGGCCGGACGCCACTCTCCGCACCCTAACCGCTCCCACTGGGAACTACCTGGGAGGACACCACCGGTCACAACGGACCGCCCGCCGGCCGGGCGCCGGCCGACGCTGCGGCCGGCCGGCGCCGTGGACCTTTCCCGGTCGGGGTCACCCGGCTCCGGGGTGTCGGGGTCAGGCGGCGGTGCAGGTGGGCGTCGGGGCGGTGTTGCCACCCGACGTCGCCCCGATGAAGCCGAAGGTGGTGCTGGCCCCGGCCCCGAGGTTGCCGTTGTATGCGACGTTGCGGGCGGTCACGGCCGAGCCGCTGCTGGTCACCGTGGCGTTCCAGGACTGGGTGACCGTCTGGCCGTTGGCGAAGGTCCAGTTCACCGTCCAGCCACGGATGGCGGCGGAGCCGGCGGTCACCTTGACCTCACCCTGGAAGCCGCCCTGCCACGAGCCGGTCACCGTGTACGTCGCCGTGCAGCCGCCCGGCGGCGGCGTGGTCGGCGGCGGCGTGGTGGGCGGAGGGGTGGTGGGCGGCGGGGTCGTGGGCGGCGGGGTGGTCGGCGGCGGAGTCGTCGGCGGGGTGCTGCCGAAGACGGTCGCCTCCTTCGCGGTCTGCTTGATGCCGTTGGCCCCGTTGAAGATCCGCTGTCCCCAGCTGCTGAGGTTGGCCGGGTCGAAGTTGATGGCCATGTCGAGGTACTCGACGCCACCGCCGTTGCCGCTCCACGACCAGCCCAGGTAGCCGATGCCGTTGGCCTGGCTGTAGGAGAGGATGGCGTCCTCGTCCGGGTCGCCGTCGGAGTGGTTGTGGCCGAACTCGCCGACCACGATGGGCAGTCCGGCGGTCCGGAACCGGCCGAGGTAGTCGCTGATCTTCGCGGCGGTGTTGAACACGCCGTACATGTGGATGGAGAAGACGGTGTTCTTCGCCGGGTCGGCCGCGAAGACCGACGCCGCGTTGTCCCGCATGGTGTACGTCCAGTCCTGGCCCCAGTTCGGCCCGTCCACCATGATGGTGTGCGCGAACCCGGCGGTGCGCAGCCGCTTGATCGCGTTGGCGGTGTCGGTCGCCCAGCCGCTGTAGTTCTGGTTGCCGTACGGCTCGTTGCCGATGTTGACGATGACGTACTTCTCCTGGCCGGTCAGGGCCGACTGGACGCTGATCCAGTAGTCGACCGCCTGGGCCAGGGTGGCCGCGCCGGCCTGCTCGCCGTAGCCGGTGGTGTCGTGCACCTCCAGCACGCAGATCAGGCGGTTCTGCTTGCAGAGCGAGATGACGTTGGCGACGTCGGCGGTCTCGTTCTTGGTCCAGCGCTGGCCGCTGGAGAGCACCACCCTGACGGTGTTCGCGCCGAGCGCCTTGATGTTGGCGAAGGAGCTGGTCTGGTGGGTGTACCAGGTGTGGGCGTGGTTGACGCCGCGCATGACGAATTCCGCGCCGTTGGCGTCGTAGAGCTTGCCGTTGGCGACGGTGAACCCGGTCGCGGCGTGCGCCGGCTGTCCACCGAAAGCCACCAGGCTCACGACGAACGCGAGCAGGGTGGCGGCGACGACGGAGAGTCGTGTCTTCATGACCTTCCTCAGGGATGACCCCCGGCCCGACGGGGGTGAAGGGTGTGACGAGGGGCGGCTGCAGCCCGACAGCCGCGCCCGACTCCACGGCGCGGGATCAGCGTAGGCCGATGCCTTCCCGGAAGGCAACCTGAACCGGTTAAGAAAACGCCCACCTGCGGCCCCGCGCGTGTTGCCGGGCGGAGGGTTGAGCGGCGGGGACGGGGGTAAGCCGGAGGGACCGGTGCGGCGAGAGGAGCGTGCGATGGTCAACGTCGGCTACACCCTGATGTGCGAGCAGGCCGGCCCGAAGCAGCTGGTCGACTACGCGGTACGGGCGGAGGCGGCCGGCTTCGACCAGCTCGTCATCTCCGACCACTACTACCCGTGGCTGGACTCGCAGGGCCACTCGCCGTACGCCTGGTCGGTGCTCGGCGCGGTCGCGCACGCCACCAGCCGGGCGGAGCTGATGTCCTTCGTGACCTGCCCGATCCGGCGCTACCACCCGGCCGTGGTGGCGCAGAAGGCCAGCACCGTCGGCGTCCTCTCCGACGGCCGGTTCACCCTCGGCCTCGGAGCCGGGGAGAACCTCAACGAGCACGTGGTCGGCGGCTGGCCGCACGTGCAACAGCGGCACGAGATGTTCGAGGAGGCGTTGCAGATCATCCGGCCGCTGCTCAACGGCGAGACGCTGACCTTCTCCGGCAACCACTACGACGTGCCCGACGCGTACGTGTGGGACCGGCCGGAGCGTCCGGTGCCGATGGCCATCGCCGCCTCCGGCCGGCAGTCCGCCACCCTCGCCGCCGAATACGGCAACGGCATCGTCGCCACCGAGCCGGACCGGCACATCATCCAGATGTACGACGACGCGGGCGGCGCGGGCCAGCCCCGCTACGGGCAGGTGGCGATCTGCTACGGCCCGGACGAGGCCGAGTGCCGCAAGATCGTGCACGACCAGTTCCGCTGGTTCGGCCTGGGCTGGAAGGTCAACGCCGAGCTGCCCGGCCCGGACTCGTTCGAGGCGGCCAGCCAGTACGTCCGGGAGGAGGACGTCGCCGAGGGCATCCCCTGCGGCCCGGACGTCGACCGGCACGTGGAGGCGTTCAAGAAGTTCGTCGACGCCGGCTTCAGCCACGTCGCCGTCGTCCAGGTGGGCGGGGACAGCCAGCCGATGTTCCTGGACTGGGCGCGCGAGGAGCTGCTGCCCCGACTGCGCGACCTGTGACAGCCCCGTCGGTCCCGGCCCCGAGGGGCACCGGACGGGTGCGGACGACCGGTCCGGCACCGGACCGGTTCGGGTGGACACAGCTACGGGTCGCGCTGGCCGCGCCGCGCCCGGCCGCCGGGCTGACCAGCGAGTGGCGGCTGGTGAACGGCATCCGCACGCACTGCCGGCGGTCCCCCGGCCCAGCCGACGGGCGACTGCCCGTCCTGCTGGTGCACGGTCTCGCCGTCTCGCACCGGTACCTCACCCCGCTCGCCACCGCCCTCGCTCCCATGCACCCGGTCTACGTGCCGGACCTGCCCGGCTTCGGGTTGAGCGGCCCGCCCCCACGGCCGTACGACGCGGTCCGGCACGCGGCGCACCTGGCCGCCTGGCTGGCGGCGTACGACCTGGGGCCGGTTTGCGTCTTCGGGCACTCCTTCGGCGCGGAGGTGGCGGCGGCGCTCGCCGCCCGGCACCCCGACAGGGTGCGGGCGGTGGTGCTGGCCGGGCCGACCAGCGACCCGGCCGCCCGGTCCGGGTGGGGGCAGGTCCGCCGCTGGCTGGTGGACACCACCCGCGAGGGCGCGCTGCAACTTCCGGTGCTGCTCCGCGACGTCCGCGACGCCGGCCCGCACCGGGTGTACGCCACACTGACGCACTCGGTACGCAATCCGGTGGAGACCGACCTGGCTCGGATCATCGCGCCCACCCTGGTGCTCGCCGGCGCGCGGGACCCGATCGTGCCGCCCGCCTGGCGGGAGACGGTCGCCCGGCTGGTCCCCACGGCGGAACCGGTGACCGTGCCCGGGGCCGCGCACAATGTCGCCACCACGGCACCGGCACGGGTGGCCGACGCGGTCCGCGCCTTCCTCACCCGACCCGACCTCCTCGACGGACAGGTGGACACCCATGCGCATCGGTAACACGGAGATCCGGCCGCTCGGCGGCGGCCTCGGCTGCCTGCTGATGATCCTCTTCTCGGTCCTCGCCTCGATCGTGCTGACCGTCCTGGTC
This sequence comes from Micromonospora echinospora, assembly GCF_900091495.1. Taxonomy (NCBI): domain Bacteria; kingdom Bacillati; phylum Actinomycetota; class Actinomycetes; order Micromonosporales; family Micromonosporaceae; genus Micromonospora; species Micromonospora echinospora. Next base: position 274,209 of record NZ_LT607413.1, read on the forward strand.
AACACGGTGCTCTGAACAACCACTCCGGTGCGAGACGAACAGCATCGTCGTCGGGTGGTGAGCCGTCGGGACGTGATGCGCGGCGCGGCCGTGCACCGCGGCCGTCGGTACCACCGGCACCCCGAGGACGATGCGGGCCCAGGTCGAGGCGACCGGGCCGGACGGCAACGTGGTCCGCGCGGTGTGGGACTCCGGTTCGCAGGGGCGGCCCCGACGCCGACACGGCCGGGAACATCGACTGGCCGACTCTCGATCTCCAGAATGGAGAGATGACAGCCGACGCGACCCCGCGACGACATCCGCTCCTGCCAGTCCTCGCCGGTTCCCGAGCCGTCCTCGTCGGTCGGGACACCCCCGACCCCGACGCCGACCATGGCTTCGGCCACGGCTACGAATCGGCGGTGGAAGCGACCAGGGCGCTGGCCCGCACCCTCACCTCCCCGAACATCGGTACGCCTTTCCTCGAAGCGCACACCGAACAGCTCGTGCGCGGGGAGTCGCCCGACGCGGTCATCGACGCCGTGCGTCGGGCCGGCGCGGCGGCGTCAGACACCCTGCTGTTCTCCTACGCCGCGACCGGCCCGGAACACTGGGAGACCCCCGAGGGCGCGGAGCAGTGGACCGAGGATCCTGGCAGCGGGCGGTCCGTGCTCAGGAGGGTCGCCGACCTGATGCGGGAGAGTGCGGCCACCCGACTCGTCGTCCTGCTGGACTGTGGCTCCGCGCAGATCGCCGCGCGGCACTTCACCCGGCCGGACCCACCGGCCGGTCACCGGCACGACGTACAACTGTCGCTGCTGGGCGCGAGCCGGATGATGCTGTTCGGGAGCGAGATCGACCCGTTCACGAGCACCCTCACCAGAGCGCTTCAGGCAGGGGTCGACGACGGTCCCGAGGCCCTGGATCTGGTGGCGCTCGGCAACGCGGTGCGGGCCAAGTTCACCGAGCTGCGGTACCAGGTCGAGAACGAGTACATCCCGGGAGCGAAACAGCTGGTCCTCCACGGCGGCCACGAGGTGGCGCTCGGCATCAACCGGGCCTTTCCGCCCGATGACCGCGACGTCGCCCTGCGGTATCCGCCGCGCTATCCCGGCGCCTTCTTCGCCCACCCCGACGCCGTGAGTGAAGCTGAAGGCTACTGACCCGACGACGCCGGGCCCGACCCTGTTACGGGCCCGGCTCGGATGGCTGGGGTGAGAAGGGCTGTGAAGGTTGCTCTTGGCTGGCCTGGGGCTGGCTGGCAGGGTCGGCGTCATGATCGCGGGCCTGGGTGTGGCTCATGAAAAGGGTGGCCCCCGCGGGGTGCTCTCAGTGAGATCTGCCCACCCGGCTCGAGGTCGGGGCGCCGGCCCTGCCCCTCTCGGTGGCTTGATCAGAAGCTTGCCCGACCCGTGGCCGCGGGTCGTGGCCCATCACAGTCCTGCCGCGAGAGCACATCCCGGGCCGGCGCCGCCACGACGTCTCCCCGGAAAGGCAGGACGCCGCCATGGCCATCGTCGCAGACCACTACGACTTCGTCATCGGCGTGGACACCCACGCCGCTTCACATACCCTCGCACTCATCACCGCCGGCACCGGCGCAGTCCAGCAGCAGGCCCAGTTCCCTACCAGCCCGGCCGGGCTACGCCGCGCCACCGCCTGGATCCAGCGTCACACCCAGGACACGACAACGCTGATCGTCATCGACGGCGCCGGATCCTACGGCGCCACCTTCACCGAACAGCTCACCGCAGCCGGTTTGACCGTTGCCGAAGCACCCGACGTCCCGGCCATCAGCAGGCGCCGCCACGGCAAGAGCGACGCCCTGGACGCCATCGCGATGGCCCAAGCAACCCGCAGCCTGAACATCAACGAGCTGCGCTGGCCCCGCGCGACCGGTGCCCGCACCGCCCTGCGGGTCCTGATCGTCGCTCGGGAACAGATGAGCGGCGAACGCACCCGAGCCGTCAACGCGTTGACCGCCCTGCTGCGCACCGTCAACCTCGGCATCGACGCCCGCCGCGCCTTGACCACCACGACCATCACCACCATCGCGGCCTGGCGCACCCGAGACGAGAATCCGGCCCTGGCCGTCTGTCGAGCCGAGGCCATCCGCCTGGCCCGGCGCATCCGGGCCCTCGACGCCGAACTCGCCGCCAACCACACCACCCTGCACGAAGCCGTCACCATGCAGGCGCCGCAACTGCTCGACCTGCCCGGCGTCGGCGCCGTCGTCGCCGCGACCGTCCTACTGGCCTGGTCACACCCCGGACGCATCCGCTCCGAGGCCGCGTTCGCCGCCCTGGCCGGCGCATCACCACTACCAGCCTCATCAGGCAACACCACCCGACACCGACTCAACCGCGGCGGCGACCGACGCCTCAACCGAGCCCTCTACACCGTCGCACTGGTCCGCATGGGCCACGACCCCCGCACCCGCGCCTACGTCACCCGCCGCACCGCCGAAGGCCGCACCAAACGCGAGGTCATGCGCAACCTCAAGCGCTACATCAGCAGGCAGCTCTTCCGGACCCTGACCGCCGCCCACACGGCAGGAACCACCCCTTGACAATTATAGAAGCATCTCGCTCTGTGACCGGTTGGTTCCTGCTGGCACGGCGGTCAGGCCGGGGTGAGGTCGAGGTCCACGACGACCGGGTAGTGGTCGGAGGCGTACTCGGTCGCGCCGCCCCGCACCACCCGGCAGTCACGGGCGCGGGCGGCCGGCGCGGGCGTGCCGAACAGGTAGTCCAGGCGCATCCCCGAGAACTCCGCGCCCCCGCCGTACCGGGTCGGGGCGGTCTCCGGCTCCCCCGACCCGGCGCGGGTGAACAGGTCGACCAGGCCGGCCCGGTGCAGCCGGGCCACCGCGCGGGTCTCCACCGTCCGACCGTCGCGGCGCAGGTGCCGCCGCCGGTACGTCGCCGGCAGCCGGGCGATCCGCGCCCGGTGGTCGACGCCCGGTTCGAGGGTGTTCAGGTCCCCGGCGAGCAGCGCGGACTCCCCCGGCGCCCGGCGCAGCGCGGCGGCCAGCCAGCCCGCCTCCAGCCGGCGTCGCCACCCGCAGTACGGGTCCAGATGGGCGCTGACCACGGTCAACGGTCCGGCGTCGGCGGTGGCCAGGGTGACCCGCTGCGCGGCGTGGTGGAACGGCCGGCGCACCGGGGCGGCGGTGAGCACCCGCCACGGCGGGCGGACCAGCACCGCCACCGGCTGGCCGAACCAGCTCCGGGCCAGGTGCGCCCGCATCCCCACCGCGTCGCCGAAGCGCTCCGCCACACCGGGCGCGTCGAAGCCGCGCAGCTCCTGGAGGGCGAGGACGTCCGGCCACTGCTCGCCGACGACCCGGACCAGCCGGTCCCGGCGGTCGGCGGTGCGGTCCCGGCCGCCGGTGCGGACGTTCCAGGTCATCACCCGCAGCATGGCGACGGTTCAGTCGACCCGGCCGGCCTTGACCAGCTCGTCGTCGAGGGTGTGCACGTCCTCCGACTCGATCGCGGGTCGGTTGCCCTCGGCCACGTCGGCGTTGGGGCGGACCACCCAGTAGAGCAGGCCCACCCAGCACGCGGTGAGCATCATCGCGCCCATGAAGTCGGTCGGGTGGTGCATGCCCCGGTACATCCGGGAGATCGCCACCCCGAGCGGCATGACCACGGCGAGCCCGACGAACACCCAGCGCCACCAGCGGTCGGTGCGCGGGAACACGACGATCGCGATGGCCACCCAGACGCAGAGCGTCGCGGCGATGTGGCCGGACGGGAAGGAGGAGGTGGGCATCGGCCCGTCCAGGTTCTCGATCGGCGGGCGGGGCCGGTCCACCGCCGCCGCGCTGGCCAGGAAGAGGGTCAGCTCACCGAACATGGTCAGCGCCACGAAGAGCACCGGCCGCCAGCGCCGCCACACGGCCAGCACCAGCGGGCAGAAGACCAACGAGATCAGCAGGATGGCGTGGGTGTCGCCGACCTTGCTCCACCAGTGGCTGAGGTCGTCCCGGCCCGGGGTGCGCTGCGCGTCGAACCACTCCGGCACGGCGCGGTCCATGGTGGCGAAGAAGGTGCCGTCGGCGTGGTAGCTGACGAAGGTGCCGAAGCCGTAGAGCACGCCGAGCACCAGCACCCAGCCGATGATCAGCTCGGCCACGCCGGCCCGGGGGTGGGGCAGCAGCCGCTCCTCGTCGGGCGCGGGGGCGACGTCGTGCGCGGCCTCCGGTTCCAACCCCTCCTCGATCGGTACGGCCGGTCGGCCGCGCTCCAGCCGCCACAGCCGGAACGCGTACGCGGTGACGCCGAGCCAGACCGCGCCGAGCAGCCAGGCGCCGAGCACGTCGGAGACGAAGTGGACGCCGAGCGCGATCCGGGTGAAGCCGATCAGCGCGACGACGAGGGCGGTGAGCGCGATGGCCGGCTTGCGCCACCGGCGGGACATGGCGGGCAGGAAGACCAGCAGCAGCGCGCCGTACGCCACCATCGAGCCGAGCGCGTGCCCGCTGGGGAAGCTCTCCCCCGAGTAGGTGCCGATGGGCACCTCGACCTCGGGCCGCAGCCGGTCGACCAGGGCCTTGACCGTCGGGTCGAGGATGAGCGCGCCGGCCCCGGTGACCAGGAGGTAGACCGCGAGCCGGCCCTGCCTGCGGATCAGCAGGCCGACCACGCCGACCGACACCAGCCAGAGGATCACCGCCAACCCGCCGAGGTCGGTGACCGCGTTCAGCACGGTGACCAGCGGGCCGTGCGGGGCGATCTGCTCGTTGAGCCAGGCGGCGATGCCGTGGTCGACGTCGTAGAGGGGGGTCCACCGGCTGCGGACGCCGACGAGCAACACCCCGAAGGCGACCCCGGCACCGAGGACCAGCGCCAGTCCGGCGAGGCTCCGTTCGGTGAAGTGTCTCAGGGGTCGACGTAGAACCTCTCTGACCGTGGTCACGCCCAGCCTCCCTTTTCGCCTCTGGCGAGGCGATGTACCCGGACGGCCGGTTCGGTACACGCTCCCCGGGCGCGGGGGTCAGAGGGCGGTCATCTCCCCGGTGTCGTGGATCTGCTCCCGGTGCGAGTCCGGCTCCCAGAGGTCCGGTTGGGCGGGCTCCTGCACGCCGATGCGCAACGCCTCCAACTGGGCGGCGAAGGCCAGCCCGCCGAAGAGCGCCATGCCGGTCAGGTTGGCCCAGAGCAGCAACGCCATCATTCCGGTCAGCGGGCCGTACGTCTGCCCGAAGTTGTCGCCGAAGGCGACGTAGCCGGCGAGCAGCAGGCTGGCCAGCCACCAGAGCACGGTGGCGATGGCCGCCCCGAAGAACAGCCAGGACAGGCCGGGCTGCTTGCGGCGCGGCGCGTGCCGGAACAGCACGGCGACGGCGAGGACGGTCAGCCCGAGGCTGAGCGGCCAGCGCAGCACGCTCCAGACGCCGTACGCGACGTCGCCCCAGGCGTAGTGCCGGCGTACCGAGTCGCCCATCGCGCCGCCGCCGACGAGGATGAGGAAACCGAGCAGCGCCGGCAGGCCGGCGGTGACGGCGAGCACGGCGGCCCGCAGGTACTTCCACAGTGCCGGGCGGTCCCGCTCGACGCCGTAGATCCGGTTCGCGCCCCGCTCGATCTGGGCCATGGTGGAGGTCAGCGCGACCAGTCCGGTCAGCAGGCCCAGGGTCAGCGCCAGCTCGCCGACCCGCTCGGTGCGTTCCCGGTCGCTGAGCAGTTCCTTGACCATGTCGTCGCTCGCGCCGGGGCTGAGCGCGAGGACGGTGTCCGCGACGACCTCGCCGCCCTCCTCCACGCCCAGTTCGCTGATCAGGCCGGTGAGCGCGATCATGAACGGCACCACGGCGAGGCAGAGCTGGAAGGCGAAGGCGCGGGCGTGGCTAAAGCCGTCGCCGTAGCGGAACCGGACGAAGGCGTCCCGCAGCAGGGTCCAGCTGCCCTCGCGGCGCAGGGTGTGCCAGGCGTCGTCGGCGGAGAGTTCCTCGTCCGCCATGCACCGGGTCTCGGGGACGATCCGGGTGCTACTCACCGCGTGCCTCCTCGACCCGGCGTTCACCCCGCTCCGCCACCGCGTCCGCGTCCTCGGTCAGGTCGGGCGCCTGCGCCGGGCGCGGTACGCAGAGCCACAGCGCCCCGGGGCGGATCTCCGCCCGCAGTGACCGGCCGGGTTCGATCAGGTCGCCGTCGAGTTCCCGGGGCTGCGCGCGGTTGCTGGTGATCTCGACGCGTCGGCACCGGAGGACCTCCATCCGGGGCACCCGGTCGCGGCGGCGCACCACCGCCCAGCCGAGTTCCAGCCACTGCCGCAGCGTGCGCGGGGTGAGCACAGCCACGTCGAGGTAGCCGTCGTCCGGTTCCGCCTCGGTCAACAGGGTCACCCCGCCCTGGAGCCGCCCGACGTTGGCGACCAGCACCGACTTGGCACGGCGGCGCAGCGGAGGCCGGTCGTCCACCCGGATGCTGACCTTCATCGGCCGGTCCCGCAGGTGGCGGGCGGCACCCACCACGTACGCCGGCCAGCCGATGCGCGCCTTGGTGGTCTCGGAGGTGTCGGCGAGCATCTGGGCGTCGAAGCCCATCCCGGCCATCACCACGAAGTGGTGCCCGTCGACGGCCCCCACGTCGAGTCGGCGGCGTCCCTGCTCGACGGCCACCTCCAGTCCGGCGGCGAGGTCGCCGGAGAGACCGAGGTTCGCCGCGAGCAGGTTGCCGGTGCCCTGCGGCAGCACGGCCAGGGCCACCTCGGTGCCGACCAACCCGCTCACGCAGGACATCACGGTGCCGTCACCGCCGCAGGCGAAGACGACGTCCACGCCGGCCGCGACGGCCTTCTCGGTCTGGCCGCGTCCCGGGTCCTCGACGGTGGTCTCGTACCAGAGCGGCTCGGACCAGCCGGCGGCGGTCAGGGTCTCGTCGACGACGCGCCGCAGCTCGTCGAGATCGGCGACCTTGACCGGGTTGACCACCACGGCGGACCGCAGCCCGCGCCGGTCCGCCCCGCGCCGTCCACCCTTTCCAGCATCCACGGCGTCAGTGTGCAGCAATGCGGCGGCGGCAGCGACCCGGCGGTGTCCGTCGTCGGGCACACCACAAAAAGGTTTCCGGCGGGTGCCCGGTGGTCAGGAGCCGCGACGAGACCTGGCGGCGGCGCTGCGCCGCCGCCAGGTCTCGTCAGGCCACCGCCCGCACCGCCACGTCGACGCGGTGGCGCAGGTCGCGCAGGTCGACACCGGCCTCGACGAGCACCTGACCGGCCAGGCCGGCACGTTCGTGCCGCAGGCCGAGCAGGATGTGCTCGGTGCCGATGTGCCGGTGCCGCAGGTGCAGCGCTTCGCGTAGGGCCAGTTCCAGCACCTTCTTGGCCCGGGGCGAGAAGGTGCCACCCTCCGAGCGCCGCCACCAGCCCCGGCGGCGCGACGGCGGGGTGGGGCCACGCAGCGCGCCCGGTCCGAAGGTCTCCTCGATCCGCGCCTCGATGGCAGCCAGGTCGATCCCGATCTCCCGCAGCGCGTCGGCGTCCGCCTCGCCGAGCACCGCGCCCCGGTCGACCTGCGCGACGATCCGCGCGCGCAGGTCGTCGGCCGGGAGACCGAGGTCGGCGAGCACCTGGGTGGCCAGCGCGTCGGGGTCGGCGAGCAGGGCCAGGAGCAGGTGCTGGGTGTCGACCGGCTGCGGGCCAGCCTCGTCCCGGGCCCGCCGGACCACCTCGCGGGCCCGGACGGTGAACCGTTCGAACATCACGCCTCCCAGGAGTGCTCGACCGCCGGACGTCCGGCGTGCTTCTTGTGGACCGCCTGCCGGCTGACCTCGAGCGCGTCGGCGATCTCCTGCCAGGACCAGCCCGCCCGTCGGGCGTTGTCCACCTGGACCACCTCCAACCGCTCCAGCAGCCGGCGCAGGGCGAGCACGGCCCGCAGCCCGACCCGGGGGTCGGCGCTGCCGGCCGCGGCCGCGAGTTCCGTCGCCTGACTCATGCCGTCAATCTACGTTGACAGCTCGGCGATTGTCAACCTCAGTTGACAATCGCCACCCGTTCGGGCGGCATCCCGAACGTCCTCACAGACAGCGGAGGTAATCGGCGACCGCTCCCGCCTGCGTCGGGTCGGCGACCAGCCCGACGTGTCCGTCCGGGCGGACGAGGACCAGGGCGTCGGTGCCGTAGGCATCTGCCACGGCTCCGTCGTCCAGGAAGCCACCCGGCCCGACCAGGTACGACCGGACGGTGTCGGTGGCGACCTCCCCAAGCACCCCGGCGCAGCGTTCGCCGAGGCCGAGCAGGGTGAAATGCGGTCCACGGAAGAGGTCGAAGAGACGGGTCGACGCGCCGGTGACGCCGTCGCGCAGCGGCGCGTCCGGCGCCCGGTCACCCGGTACGGGCCCGACGGTCCGGCCCGGGGCGTGGCGGGAGAGTCGGCTCCACGGATAGCGGAGCATGAGTTGGGTGAGTTCGGGCGAGGCCACGGCGTCCACGCCACCGCCCGTCTCCCTGATTGCGGCGAGTACGGCGTCGAGCCGTTCCGACGTGATGTCGAGCAGCCAGCTCGCGATCGGCAGCCGTTCCTCCTCGTACGTGTCGAGCAACTCCGCACCCGCCGTACCCGCCAGCACGAGGCCCAGCTTCCAGCCGAGGTTGTAGGCGTCCTGGATGCCGCTGTTCATGCCCAGGCCCCCCGCGATCGGGTGGACGTGCGCGGCGTCTCCGGCGAGGAACACCCGGCCCACCCGGAGCTGGTCGACCATACGGACGTTGACCCGGTAGGTCGAGCGCCACGACAGGTTGCGCAGCCGCACGGTCGGGATGCCGGCGACCCGGTCGAAGGTCCGCTGGAACCGTTCCAACGTCGGTTCCAGGGGCGAACCGTCCCGGTCGAGTTCATGGGACGCCTGCACCTGGAAGGCGTCGGCGCCGGGGAGCGGACACAGCATGATCGCACCATCGGCGGTGAACCACTGGTGCCAGGCGTCACGGCCGAGCCCGTCGACCTCGACGTCGCCGACGGCCATCAGTTGGACGTCCGGCGTCCGGCCGCGCAGACCCAGGCCGAGCGCCTTGCGGACGGCGCTCCGGCCGCCATCGCAACCGACCAGGTAGCGGGCCCGGATCTCGGTCCCGCCGACGGTGGCCGTCACGCCGTCGGCGTGTTGGTGGAAGCCGCGCAGTTCGGCGTCGCGTTCGACGGCGACGCCGAGGTCGTCCAGCCGCTCGCGCAGGATCTGCTCCACCCGCCACTGGGGGATCATCAGGCCGACCGGGTACGGCACGTCCGGGGTGGGCACCCGTCCGGCCTCGGGGTCGATCTCGTCGACCACCTCCGCCCCCCGGTACTTGCGGTGCGGCATGTGGGTGGCCCCGGAGGCCAGGATCCGGTCGACCACCGCGAGGTCGTCGAAGACCTCCAGGCTGCGGGGGCTCAGGCCCTTGCCACGGGAACCGCGCGGGAACTCCGGCGCCCGATCGACGATGCGCACCGCGACGCCGCGCCGGGCAAGGTCACACGCGAGCGTCAAGCCGGTCGGGCCGGCACCCACCACGAGAACGTCTACCGGGGCCATGCGCCCATCAAAACGTTACCGAGTTAAAAAAGCAACCCGGTTACTAACGTTACGCTGGTCAGATGACCGAGCCGACAGGGCTACGGGCCCGGAAGCGGGCACGAACCCGTGACGCGATCGCCGACGCGGCGATCTCCCTGTTCCTGGCGCACGGCTTCGACCAGGTCTCGGTCAACGACGTCGCCGCGACGGCCGAGGTTTCCAAGCCCACCCTCTTCCGGTATTTCGCCACCAAGGAAGACCTGGTGCTGCACCGGTTCGCGGACCACAACGGCGAGGCCGCGCGGGTCGTCCGTGACCGCCAGCCCGGCGTACCACCGTTGACCGCGCTGCACCGGCACTTCCGGGCCGGTCTCGACCGGCACGATCCCGTCACCGGCCTCAACGATCATCCCGAGGTGCTCGCGTTCCACCGGCTGGTGTTCACCACGCCGAGCCTGGCCGGACGGCTCACGCGGTACATGCTCGACGACGAGGAGGCGCTGGCGGACGCCCTCGGCCCGGGCATCGAGGCGCGACTGCGGGCCGCCCAGGTACTCGCGGTCCAACGGGTGCTCGCCCGGACCAACTGGCGGAAACTCGCCGACGGCCGGACCGCCTCCGACGTCCATCCCGAGGCGGTGTCCGACGCCGATCTCGCCTTCGCCCAACTCCTGTCCGGAACCGGTGGCACCACCCGCGACGGTTCCTGACCGGGAGAACCGTCGCTCCTGCCGTGATCCACGGACGGGGCCACTCCCGGTCGGTCGGGCGTCACGGATCACTTCCTCTGCGAACGCGCAGTCCGTACGATCGAAAGCCGTCAGCGGCATCCCGGCACGGGTGCCGCCGCGGAGCGGGACCACCCCACCGGCATGCGGGCTCATGCCGGTCGACCGGCGTGCGGTCCCCGCGTCCACCTCGCACCGACGCCCCCGCGCGCACCCACCGCGAACCACTGGAAGGACACCCCCATGCGCGCTGTCAGGACGCGCCACCGTCGGACGCTGCCGGGCCTGCTGGCCCTGGTCGCCCTCGCCACCGCCGCCCTCGCCACCGTGCCGCTGACCGGTCCGCCCGCCCACGCCGCCGACCCTGTCGTGGTGGTCGACGCCACCTTCGAGGACGGCACCACCCAGGGCTTCCGGGCCCGGGGCGGGGAGACCGTCGCGGTCAGCACCGCCGCCGCCCACGGCGGCACCCGCAGCCTGCTCACCTCCGCGCGGACCGCGAGTTGGCAGGGCCCCACCCTCGACCTGATCGACAAGATGGAACAGGGCAGGCGCTACGAACTGTCGGTCTGGGTCCGGCTCGCCGCCGGCCAGTCCCCCGCCCAGGTCCGGCTCAGCGTGCAACGCGACGCCGACGGCACCTCCGCCTACGACCAGGTCGTCGGCAACACGGCGGTCACCGCCGACGCCTGGGTCCGGCTGCGCGGCACCTACGTCCTCGCCCACAACGTGGACGGCCTGTCCGCGTACGTGGAGACCGCCAGCGGCACCGCCGACCTGCACGTCGACGACTTCACCCTGTCGTACCAGCCCACCAAGCCGGTGCAGACCGACATCCCCGCGCTGCGCGACGTCCTCGCCGACGACTTCCCGATCGGGGCGGCGATCAGCAACCGGCAGATCATCGGCGACCAGGCCACCCTGCTGCGCCGCCACTTCTCCACCGTGACGCCCGGCAACGCGCTCAAGTGGGACGCCACCCAGCCGGCGGAGGGCACCTTCCGGTGGGCCGACGCCGACGCGCAGGTCGACTTCGCCACCGCCAACGGCCTGGCCGTCCGGGGACACACCCTGGTCTGGCACCAGCAGACCCCGGCCTGGGTGTTCACCGACACCGACGGCACCCCGCTGACCTCCGACCCGGCCGACAAGGCCCTGCTGCTGGACCGGCTGGAGACCCACATCCGGACCGTCGTCGGCCGGTACGGCGACGCGATCGGCGTCTGGGACGTCGCCAACGAGGTGATCGACGAGAACCAGGCCGACGGCCTGCGCCGCAGCCGGTGGTACGAGATCACCGGCCTGGACTACCTGCGCACCGCCTTCCGGGTGGCCCGCGAGGTCGCGCCGACCGCGAAGCTCTACCTCAACGACTACAACACCAACGTGCCCGCCAAACGGGACAAGCTGCGGAACCTGGTGAGCCAACTGCGCGCCGAGGGCGTGCCGGTCGACGGGGTCGGGCACCAGATGCACGTCAACATCCAGTGGCCGTCGGTCGCCGAGACCGAGGCGATGCTCCAGGCGTTCGTGCCCCTCGGGGTGGAACAGCAGGTCACCGAGATGGACATCAGCATCTACACCAACAACGACGAGTCCTTCCCCACCCCGCCGGCCGACCGGCTGCTCACCCAGGCGTACAAGTACCGGGACCTGTTCGCCCTTTACCGCCGGTACGCCGACGAGCTGACCTCGGTGACCCTGTGGGGGCTGGCCGACGACGACACCTGGCTGGACACCTTCCCGGTGGCCCGCAAGGACGCGCCGCTGCTCTTCGACACCGAACTCCAGGCCAAACCGGCCTACTGGGGGATCGTCGACCCGACCCGGATCAACCCGACCCCGTCGCCCACGGTGAGCCCCTCCCCCACGGGCACGCCCACCCCGGACCCGACCGGCGGGGTGGACTCCTGCCGGGTCACGTACGCCGTCACCAACCAGTGGTCGGGCGGCTTCCAGGCGACCGTCCGGGTCAGCAACACGGGCACGCAGGCCCGCACCGGCTGGACGCTGCGGTGGAGCTTCCCGGACGGGCAGCGGGTCACCCAGCTCTGGAACGGCACCCACCAGCAGTCCGGCGCCGACGTGACGGTCTCGCCCGCCTCGTGGAACGGCACCCTGCCGGGCGGCGGGACGGTCGAGGTCGGCTTCCTCGGCAGCTGGTCCACGGCCAACACGCACCCGTCCGCGTTCTCCCTCGACGGCCTGCCCTGCCTCCGCGGCTGAGCAGTCACCACCCCGCCGGGTGGTAGGAGGGGTCCCCTGTTACCGCTTTTTGCCGAGCAGGGGACCCCTGCACACACCCCAGCACTGCCCCGGCACCCTCCTGCACACACCCCGGCACGCCCCAGCGCATCCCGGCATACGCCCCGGTCGGTGGCTCCGGTTCCGCCGACTCGCCCTGCCGGCGGCGACCGCGCCACTACTGTCGGCGATGACGCGGTGACGGCCGGGAGGTGACGCGACCATGAGCGCAGCCGCCGACGCGCCCGTGGTGGTCGGGGTGAGCGGGTCGGACGAGAGCCTGCCGGTGGTACGGCTGGCCGCCCGGGAGGCGGCCGAGCACGGGCGGCGGCTCTCCGTGCTGCACGCCTTCAACTGGGAGGCGGCCCTGGCCGCGCCGAGTCTCGCCGGGGCCCGGACCGAGGCGGAAGGGGCGATCGACCGGGCCGTCGGGGCGGCCAGGGAGGTGGACGCCGACCTGCCGGTGGACGCGCACGTCGTCGAGGGCGCGGCGGTGGCGGTGCTGCTGCGGCAGTCCGAGTCGGCCTTCCTCGTCGTCGTCGGTGACGGCGGCATGACCACCCGGGACTGCGTGTCGCCCGAGGCGGCGGCCGTGCAGGTGGCCTCCCGGGCCGGCTGCCCGACCCTGGTGGCCCGCCTCGACCCGCCTCCGACGGGGCCGGTCGTGGTCGGACTGGACGGCTCGGCCACCTCCCGGTTCGCGCTGGACTTCGCCCTCGACTGCGCCGCCCGGCACGACGGCCGGCTCCGCGCGGTCCGGGTGGTCGAGCCGAACGGCGACGGGACGCGAACCGAGCGGGAGGTCGCCGACCTGCTCGCCCAGCGGGGATCGCGGCACCCGGCGGTCACCGCCGAGCCGGCGGTGCTGCGCGGCGATCCCGGCCAGGTGCTGATCGACCAGTCCCGTTCGGCCCGGCTGGTGGTGGTCGGGGCCCGGGGTGACCAGCCGTGGCGGGGCCTGCTCGGCGCGGTCAGCCAGTCGCTGCTGTACCACGCGCCTGCCCCGGTGGTGTTCATCCGTGGGGTCACCGACGTCCCCCTGGAGACGCCGTGACCGACGGGTCGTCCCGCCCGGTGGTTCCGGGACCAACGACCCTGCTTCCACGGCGGCGGGCGGGCGAGGCTGGATCCGCCGGACGAATCCGCCGTTCCGGATGCAGGATCCCCCGACCCGCGAGAGGCTTGCGCAGATGGACACCGCTCTGGAGCTGCCCGCGCCGCTGACCGACGACGCGCTTCGCCGGCTGGACGCCTACTGGCGGGCGGCCAACTACCTGACGGTCGGCCAGATCTACCTGCTGGACAATCCCCTGCTGCGGGAGCCGCTGCGCGTCGAGCACGTCAAACCCCGGCTGCTCGGCCACTGGGGCACCAGCCCCGGCCTGAACCTGCTCTACGCGCACCTCAACCGGTTGATCGTCGACCGTGACCTGAACGCCGTCTTCGTCACCGGCCCCGGTCACGGCGGCCCGGCCCTGGTGGCGAACACCTGGCTGGAGGGCACCTACAGCGAGCGGTACCACTCGGTCGGGCGGGACGAGGCCGGCATGGCCCGGCTGTTCCGCCAGTTCTCCTTCCCCGGTGGCATTCCCAGCCACGTGGCCCCGGAGGTGCCCGGCTCCATCCACGAGGGCGGCGAGCTGGGGTACGCCCTCAGCCACGCCTACGGCGCCGCGTTCGACAACCCCGACCTGCTGGTCGCCTGCGTGATCGGCGACGGCGAAGCGGAGACCGGCCCGCTGGCCGGCAGCTGGCTGTCCAACGTCTTCCTCAACCCGGCCCGCGACGGCGCGGTCCTGCCGATCCTGCACCTCAACGGCTACAAGATCGCCAACCCGGCGGTGCTGGCCCGGATCCCCACCGACGACCTGCTCGCCATGCTGCGCGGCTTCGGCCACGAGCCGTACGTGGTCGAGGGGGACGATCCGGCGCGGGTGCACCAGGCGCTGGCCGCCACCCTGGACCGGGCGGTCGACGAGATCGCCGCCATCCAGCGGCGGGCCCGCTCCGGGGAGACGGTCGGCCGGCCCCGCTGGCCGATGGTCGTCCTGCGCACCCCGAAGGGCTGGACCGGCCCGGACGTGGTCGACGGCAAGCAGGTCGAGGGGACCTACCGGGCCCACCAGGTGCCGCTGTCGAACATCCGGGACAGCGCCGAGCACCTGGCCGCGCTGGAGCGCTGGCTGCGGTCGTACCGGCCGGAGGAGCTCTTCGACGCCACCGGCGCGCCGGTGGCCGAGCTGACCGCGCTGCCACCGACCGGGGACCGGCGGATGAGCGCCAACCCGGTCGCCAACGGCGGGCAGGTGCTGCGGGACCTGGTCCTGCCGGACTTCCGGAAGTACGCGGTCGACGTACCCGAACCGGGCGCGCCCGGCGGCGGCGCGACCGGCGCCCTCGGCCCCTGGGTACGCGACGTGATCACCGCCAACCCGCAGACGTTCCGCCTGTTCGGCCCGGACGAGGTCGCCTCGAACCGGCTCGGCGCGGCCTTCGAGGTCACCGACCGGGTGTTCGTGGCCGACACCGACCCCGACGACGACCACCTCTCCGCCGACGGAAGGGTGATGGAGGTCCTCTCCGAGCACCTGTGCCAGGGCTGGCTGGAGGGCTACCTGCTCACCGGGCGGCACGGCGTCTTCACCAGCTACGAGGCGTTCATCCACATCGTCGACTCGATGGTCAACCAGCACGCCAAGTGGCTGAAGGTGACCCGGAACATCCCCTGGCGGATGCCGCTCGCCTCGCTGAACTACCTGCTCTCCAGCCACGTGTGGCGGCAGGACCACAACGGCTTCTCGCACCAGGACCCGGGCTTCATCGACCACGTGGTCAACAAGAAGGCCGAGGTGGTCCGGGTCTACCTCCCACCGGACGCGAACACCCTGCTCTCCACGATGGACCACTGCCTGCTCAGCCGGCACTACATCAACGTGGTGGTCGCCGGCAAGCAGCCCGCGCCGAACTGGCTGACCATCGACGAGGCCGTCCAGCACTGCCGGCGAGGCCTGGGCATCTGGGACTGGGCCAGCACCGACGAGGGCAGCGAACCGGACGTGGTGCTCGCCTGCGCCGGGGACGTGCCGACGCTGGAGACCCTCGCCGCCGCCGACCTGATCCGCCAGCGGCTGCCCGAGCTGAAGGTCCGGGTGGTCAACGTGGTCGACCTGATGCGGCTCCAGCCGCCGTCGGAGCACCCGCACGGGCTGCCGGACAACGAGTTCGACACCATCTTCACCCGGGACAAGCCGATCATCTTCGCCTACCACGGCTACCCGTGGCTGATCCACCGGCTCACCTACCGCCGGACCAACCACGGCAACCTGCACGTACGCGGTTACAAGGAGGAGGGCACCACCACCACGCCCTTCGACATGGTGATGCTCAACGACCTGGACCGCTTCCACCTGGTCATCGACGTGATCGACCGGGTGCCGGGGCTGGCCGCCCGGGCCGCGCATCTGCGGCAGGAGATGGTCGACGCCCGGCAGGAGTGCCGCGACCACACCCGGCGCTTCGGCGAGGACGACCCCCGGGTGGCGGAGTGGCGCTGGGTCCGTGAGACCGACCCGACGAACCGGTAGTGACCACGAACGAGAGGGAGGCATCATGAGCGACGAGGAGATTGTGGTCGGCTACGACGGCTCCCCCGACGCGGCGGCCGCCCTGGCCTGGGCGCTGGAGGAGGCCGGACGGACCGGGCAGCCGGTGCGGCTGGCGTACGTGTTCGAGTGGTTGACCGTGGGGGGATGGATCGGCCCCGGCATCGCCCCCGGCGCGTGGCCGGACGCCGCCGCCCGGCAGCAGGTGGAGCAGCTCGTGCAGCAGGCGGTCACCGACGCCGCCACGGCCAACCCGGGGCTGACCGTGCACGGCGAGGTGTTCGACGGGCCGCCCGCGCTGGTGCTCCAGGAACGCTCCGCCGAGGCGGCCCTGCTGGTGCTGGGCAGCCGGGGCCACGGCGGCTTCACCGGCCTGCTGACCGGCTCGACCGCCGTGTCGGTGACCGCTCACGCGCACTGCCCGGTCGTGGTGGTCCGCCGGGACACCCCGACCGCCACCGGGAAGCGGGTCGTGGTCGGGGTGGACGGTTCGGAGACGTCCCTGGTCGCGCTCGGCTTCGCGGTGGAACGGGCCGCCGGGCGCAACGCCCCGCTGCACGCGGTGCGGGCCTGGGCTCCGACGCAGTGGCGGGCCCAGGGCTTCGACCCGGACGAGGCCCAGGCGACCGAGCGGGCCAGCCTGGAGGAGTCCCTGCGGCAGTGGCGGGAGAGTTTCCCGGACGTCCCGGTGACCACCGAGGTGCTCTCCGGCAACGCCGCGTCGACGCTGGTGGAGGCGAGCCGGGACGCGCAGCTCGTGGTGATCGGCACCCGGGGCCGGGGCGGTCTGCGCGGGGCGCTGCTCGGGTCGGTCAGCCAGCAGGTGCTCCAGCACGCGCACTGCCCGGTGGCGGTGATCCGCCAGCGGTGACCGGCGACCGCGTGCCCGGGTCGCACCGGCCGGTGCGCCCACGGTCGGCTCACCCCGGGCCGGTAGCGCCGTCGTCGGATCGGGCGGGGACGTCCCCGTCCGATCCGTCCCGGTCCGGGTGCGCGCCGCCGCCGAGCGCCCGCAGCGCGTTGAGGATCACCACCACGTCGATGCCCTCCTGGAGGAACGCCCCCGCCACCGGCGGCAGCCGACCCGCCGCCGCCACGAACATCGCCACCACCGCCAGCGCCATCCCGACGGTGGCGCTCTGCACCGCGATCCGGCGGGCGCGCCGGGCGATCTCGACCGCGTCGGCGAGCCGGTCCAACCGGTCCACGGTCAGCACCGCGTCGGCGACGTCGGCGGAGGCCCGCGCCCCGGTGGCGCCCATCGCCACCCCGACGTGCGCCTCGGCCAGCGCGGGGGCGTCGTTCACCCCGTCGCCGACCATCACCGTCACCGCCCGCCGGGCCTCCTGACGGACCCGGTCGGCCTTCTCCCCCGGCGGGCACTGGGCGACCACGTCGTCCACCCCGACCACCCGGGCGACCTGTTCGGCGGTGCGCGGCCGGTCACCGGTGAGCATCACCAGCCGGGTCAGCCCGGCCCGCCGCAGCCGCCGCACGGTGTGCGGAGCGTCCGGTCGGACCGGGTCCTCCAGCAGGACCACGCCGAGCGGCCCCTGCTCGCCGCTGATCCAGACCGTGGAGCGGCCCGTCCGTTCGGCCTCCTGGCTCACCTGACGCGCCCAGTCGGGCAGCTCCTCGGCGAGCTGGCCGACCCGGACCACCCGGCCGTCCACCCGACCCCGGACCCCGCGCCCCGGTTCCTCGGTCACCTCGGTCGGCTCGGCCAACGCCAGCCCTCGCTCCCGGGCCTGCCGGACCAGGGCCGCCGCCAGCACGTGCGGGGAGAGCTGCTCCACCGAGGCGGCCAGCCGCAGCACCTCGTCGGGGTCACCGCCGGGCGCGGTGACCGTCTCGGCCGCCCGGGGCCGGCCGGCGGTGAGCGTCCCGGTCTTGTCCAGCAGCAGGGTACGAGCCCGGCCGAGCAGTTCCAGCGAGCCGCCGTCGCGGACCAGCACCCCGCGCCGGGCCGCCCGGGACAGTCCGGAGACGATCGCGATCGGCGTGGCCAGCAGCAGCGGACACGGCGTCGCCACCACCAGCACCGCCACCGCGCGGACCAGGTCACCGGCGAGGAGCCCGGCCAGCCCGGCCAGGATCAGGGTGAACGGCACGAACGCCGCCGCGTACCGGTCGGCCAGGCGCACCATCGGCGCCTTCCGGGCGGTCGCCTGCTCGGCCAGGCGGACGATCCCCGCGTACGTGCTGCCCGCCGCGTTCCGGGTCGCCCGCAGCCCGAAGCCCGCCCCGGCGTTGACCACCCCGCTGGGCACGCGCTCCCCCGCCGTCCGCTGCACCAGCCGGGACTCCCCGGTCACCACCGACTCGTCGAGGGTGGCCGGCTCCTCCACCGTGCCGTCGACCGGCACCACGTCCCCCGGGCCGACCAGCAGCCGGTCACCCGCCGCCACCACGTCCAACGGCACCTGCTCGATCCCGCCACCGGGCCGGCGGCGCCGGGCCGACCGGGGGGCGTGAGCGAGCAACGCGCGCAGGTCCCGGGTCGCCCGGTGCTGGGCGTACGTCTCCAACGACCGCCCGGTCGCCAGCATCAACGCCACCACCGCGCCGGCCAGGTACTCCCCGACGACGAGCGCCCCGGCCAGCGCGAGCACGGCGACCACGTCGACGCCGAACCGCCGGTGCCACAGCTGCCGCAGCATCGACCCGGCAGCCGGCACCAGGGTCAGTACGGTCGCCGCGGCCCACAGCAGGCCGGCGGCCTCCCGCCGCCCGGCCAGCCAGAGACCCGCGCCGACCAGCACCACGAGGGTGAGACCGGCCAGCGGCAGCCACTCCCGCCAGCGCCGCTGTCGGGCCGCGCCGACCGGCCGCTCCGGGACGCACTCACTGTCCGCCACCCGTGGATCGTCTCAACCGCGGCCGGTGGCGGACCCGGGTTCCGCCACTGTTCGACCGGGCCGAAGGACCCCCGGCCCCGGGACCGGTGGCACCGTGCGGAACCGGTCGCCGTGGCGCAGGATGGAGCCGCAAGCTCACCCGGAGCACCACCCGGGTACGGCACGATGGGGTGGAGACGAAAGGTCGCAACATGAGCCACGAGACGCCGGCACGCTCGCTGACCACCGCGTACGCGGAGGCCGCCGCCACCGCCGGCTACGCCCCCTCGGTGCACAACACCCAGCCCTGGAGCTGGCGGGTGCTGCCCGACACGTTGGAACTGCGGGTGGCACCGGAGCGACGGCTCGCCGCCACCGACCCGGAGGGACGCCTGCTCGCCCTGAGCTGCGGCGCCGCCCTGCACCACGCCCGGGTGGCGCTCACCGCCGAGGGCTGGGCACCGGCGGTGGAACACCTGCCCGACCCGACCGACCCGGAACTGCTGGCCCGGATCACCGGCACCCGCCGGACGGAGCCGGAACCGGAGGCGATGCGGTTGGTGCAGTGCATGCAGGTCCGGCACACCGACCGCCGTCCGGTCAGCGAGGAGCAGGTGCCCACCGCCGCGATCGGCGAGATCACCCGGGCCGCGAACACGGCGGGCGGGCGGATGCAGCTCCTCGACCGCGACCAGGTGCTGGAGCTGGCCGCCGCCGCGTCGCACGCCGAGGCCGTCGAGGCGGAGGACCCGCAGGTACGCGAGGAACTGGCGTACTGGACCAGCCGCGCGGACAGCGGCCTCGGCCTGCCGCCGGAAGTGCTGCCCGAGCAGGCGCCGCAGACCACGGTCCCGGCCCGGGACTTCGGCCGGGCCGGGACCCTGCCGATCGGTCCCGGCCACGACCGGGCCGCCGTGTACGCGCTGCTCTACGGTGACGAGGACGAGCCGGACAGCTGGCTGCGGGCCGGCGAGGCGCTCTCCGCGGCATGGTTGGCCGCGACCCGGCTCGGGGTGTCCGTGGTGCCGTTGAGCGGTGTGGTGGAGGTGGCCGGCACCCGCCAGACCCTGCGCCAACTGCTGGCCGGGATGGGTTTCCCGTACCTGGTCCTGCGACTGGGCCTCGCCGACCCGGCGCACGCCGGTCCGCCGCACACCCCCCGGCTGCCCACCGCCCAGGTGGTGGACACTTCCGCCGTCGGAGGGCGCCCCTGACCGGGCCGGTCGCGTCCCGGCGCGGTCGTGGGGGCGGTCACGGCGCGCTCACGGGGTCGTCCGCCACGGTCACCGGGCGGTAGCATCCGTCGGTGGCCGCACCCGTCCCGAACCCGTCTCCCGATCCGCAGCAGGGCGTCCCGTCGTTGGGGCTGAGCCCGCTCTCCCGGGTCCGCCTCGACGAACTGCTCCAGGAGATGCTCGACCGGGTCGGCGACGTGGTCGCCAGCCGGGAACGGCTCCGCGCGCTGCTCGACGCGGTCGTCGGCATCAGCACCGACCTCGACCTGCACAGCACCCTGGAACGGATCGTACGGTCGGCGTGTGAGCTGGTCGGCGCCCGCTACGGCGCGCTCGGCGTGATCGGGCCGGACCGGATGCTGCACGACTTCATCGTGCACGGCATCTCCCCCGAGGTGCACGCCCGGATCGGCGACCTGCCCCACGGCCGGGGCGTGCTGGGGCTGCTCATCGACGACCCGCGTCCGCTGCGCATGCCCGACATCACCCAGCACCCGAGGTCGTACGGCTTCCCGCCGAACCACCCGCCGATGCACACCTTCCTCGGCGTCCCGGTCCGCATCCGCGACCAGGCCTTCGGCAACCTCTACCTCGCCGAGAAGCAGGGCGGGACGGAGTTCACCGAGGACGACGAGGAGATCGTGGTGGCGCTCGCCGCGGCGGCCGGCGTGGCGATCGAGAACGCCCGCCTCTACGCGCTGGCCCACCGTCGGGAACGCTGGCTCGCCGCGACCGCCGAGATCACCTCGGTGCTCCTCGGCGAGGTACGCCGGACCGACGCGCTGGCCCTGGTGGCCCGCCGGGCCCGCGAGGTCGCCGAGGCGGAACTGGCGCTGGTGCTCCTCTACGACGAGGACGGCGACCAGTTCACCGTCGAGGTCGTCGACGGCACCGGCGACCGGGTGCGGGAACTGCTCGGGGCGGTCCTCCCGGCCCGGGAGACCACGTTCCGCGGATCGGTCACCGAGCACCGGCACGAGCTGGTGGAGAACCTCGCCGAGGCCGCCCCCTGGCCCGCGCCGGTGACCGCCGGACCGGCGGTGGTGTCCCCGCTGGCCGCCGGGGACACCTTGCACGGTGTGCTGGTCACGGCACACCTGCCGGACCGGGACGGCACCACCGACGACGACGTGGCGCTGCTGCGCAGCTTCGCCGGTCAGGCCGCGCTGGCCATGGAACGTGCCCGGGGGCAGGAGGAACGGGAACTGCTGGTGGTCCTGGAGGACCGGGAGCGGATCGCCCGGGACCTGCACGACGTGGTGATCCAACGGTTGTTCGCCACCGGGTTGCAGTTGCAGAGCGCCGCGCCGATGTCCTCCCGCCCGGACGTCGCCAAGCGGATCAACGCCGCCGTGGACGACCTCGACGCCACCATCCGGGACATCCGGCGCACCATCTTCGAGCTACGGACGCCGATGAGCGCAGCGCTGCGCACCGACATCCGCGAGGCGATCGAGGCGGCCGCCGAGTCCCTCGGGTTCCGTCCCGGACTGGACCTGGTCGGGCCGATCGACAGCGCGGTGCCCGAGTCGGTCCGCCCGGACCTGCTGGCCGTCCTGCGCGAGGGCCTCTCCAACGCGGTACGCCACGCGCGGGCCGACCGCGTCGGCGTCCGGGTACGGGTCGACGCGGGCCGCGTGACGGTGACCGTCACCGACGACGGCGTCGGCGCGGATCCGTCCGCCGCGCGCAGCGGGCTGGTCAACCTGCGGGAGCGGGCCGAACGGCTTGGCGGCGAGTTCGTCGTCCGTCGGGTGGATCCACACGGCACCGAACTGTGCTGGAGCGTCCCGCTCGGCGACTGACCCGCCCCGCCGGCTCTCCTCCCGGGTTCCCGCCGCCCGCCCGGCCCGCCCGGCCCCGCCCGGCCCGCCCGGCCCCGCTGGGCCTGGCCGGTCCCGCTCCGCCTGGCCGGTCCCGCTCCGCCCGGCCGGTCCCGCTCGGGCCAGGACCGTCGGTCCCGCCATTGGGCCACGGCCCGCCCAGGTTCCCTCCGCTACCCGGCCTGCCTTGCCCGGCTTGCTTGCCTTGCCCGGCCTGCCTTGCCCGGCCTGGCCTGGCCTGGCGAGCCCACCGGGTCGGCGGGCCATCCCCTCCGGACGCTGTGGAGCTGCCCGCACAGACGGGGCAGACACGCCCGCCGGATGACGACGGCGACCGGATGACGACGGCGATCGGGGGACGATGACCGGGTGACGACGACTGGGCGCACCGGCGGGGCAGCTCGACAGTGTGACCGAGGTCAGTCCCTGCCCCGGCCGGACCACACACGTGATCGCTTCGGGCTCGACGCGGCGGCACACCGGGGCGGCCGGTCCGGTGCCGCCCGGTCGCTCAGTTCCGCTGGCCGAGCAGTCGGGTGGCCAGCACCGCCGCCTGGGTGCGCCGTTCCAGGCCGAGCTTGGCCAGCACGCTGGAGACGTAGTTCTTCACGGTCTTCTCGGCGAGGAACATCTTGCCGGCGATCTCCCGGTTGGTCAGTCCCTCGGCGACGTACTCCAGGATCCGCCGCTCCTGCTCGGTGAGGGACTGGAGCTCGCGGGGCTGTTCCACCCCGCTGCGGATGCGGTCCAGCACCCGGGTGGTGATCGCCGGGTCGAGCAGGGACTGCCCGGCCGCCACCCGGCGGACCGCGTCCACCAGGTCGGTGCCCCGGATCTGCTTGAGCACGTAGCCGGCGGCTCCCGCCATGATCGCCGCGAACAGCGCCTCGTCGTCCTCGTACGAGGTGAGGATCAGGCCCTTGATCGACGAGTCGACGGCCCGGACGTCCCGACAGACGTCGATGCCGTTGCCGTCGGGCAGCCGGGCGTCGAGGATCGCCACGTCCGGACGGAGCGCGGGAATCCGGCGGGCCGCCTCCTGGGCGGAGCCGGACTCGCCGACCACCTCGATGTCACCGCTGTTGGTGAGCAGGTCGGCGAGGCCACGACGGACGACCTCGTGGTCGTCGAGGAGAAACACCCGGATCATCCCTCGTTTGTACCCCGTCGGGCGGGACGCGCACACGGGCCGAAGGTCCCGAACACCGAGCCCGCCGGCGGGTAGCTGGTCCCGACGGGTGGGGACGTCCGGCCCTGCCCGGTGACCCCGTCGACGACGCACCGTGGAGACGAACCTGGAACAGCCACCGCACGACCGCCCGAAGGGACCAACGCCATGGACGTCGGCTACACCGTCGAGCAGCTGCGCGCCGCGGCGGCGGACGCCGTCCGGGCACCGTCGCTGCACAACACCCAGCCGTGGCGGTTCCGGCTGCACGAGGGGGGCATCGAGGTCGTCGTCGACCCGGCCCGCCGGCTGCCCGCCACCGACCCCAGCGGCTGGGGAACCCGGATCGCCTGCGGGGCGGCCCTGTACAACCTGCGGGTCTCCCTGGCGGCGGCCGGCACGCCGGCGTCGGTGCGGCTGCGGCCGTACCCGGGCGAACCGGATGTGGTGGCCCGGCTGGTGCCGGACCTGCCCCGCCGCCCCACCCCGACCGAGCAGAGCCTGCACGCCGCCATCCCGCGCCGGTTCAGCAACCGCCGGCCGTTCCGGCCGGACCCGGTGCCGGCCGACCTCCGTTGGCGGCTCGGCGAGGCGGCCCGGGCCGAGCAGTGCTGGCTCGAACTGGTCATCGGCACCAGCGCGGTCAACGCCCTCGGCGAACTCGCCCACAGCGCGCACCGCGTACTGGAACGGGACCCGGCCTACCGGGCCGAGCGGGTCGAGTGGACCCGCGCCGAGCCGGCACCCGACGGCGTGCCGGCCACGGCCGGCGGCCCGCGGAGCGAACCGCAGGACCTGCTCCCGCAACGCGGCTTCGGCGCCCTCCACCGGGCGCCCGGACGGGACTTCGAGCCGGAGCCCCTGGTGGCCGTGCTCGTCGCGGCCGGCAACACCGCCACCGACCAGATCGTCGCCGGGCAGGCCCTGCAACGGGTGCTGCTGACCACCACCGACGCCGGCCTGGCCGTGTCGATGCTCTCCCAGCCGATCGAGGTGCCCGGGGCACGCGAGCGGCTGCGCCTGTCCGTGGGCCGGTTCGGCACCCCACAGATGGTGATGCGGATCGGGTACGGCCAACCCGGACGCCCCACCGCCCGCCGGAGCGTCGACGAGGTGCTCGACCTGCCGATGGCGCGCGTCGCGGAGAGGTAGCCGACCACCGCCGCACCGGTGCGGGGCGAACAAGATCGGCCCGCCACCGCACGTTGGATGACGAGCCGACTCTGTTTCACAGAATTACTGGTGGGCGATACTGGGTTTGAACCAGTGACCTCTTCCGTGTCAAGGAAGCGCGCTCCCACTGCGCCAATCGCCCAAGCCCCAGAGGCGGGCCGCGAGCGGACGACGGGATTCGAACCCGCGACCCTCACCTTGGCAAGGTGATGCGCTACCAGCTGCGCTACGTCCGCACGTCCCCGGTGTGTCCCGGTGACGGGATGAACTCTACCCGAACACAAGATCAGCCCGACACCGGGTATCCCCGACGGACTCAGCCCTGGCCCCACCCCGGTCCCTGCGGCGGCTCCGGCTGCTGCCGCTGTCGGGGCGGCTGCGGCGGTTGCTGCGGCGGCGGCCCGGACGGCGCCCCGGGCCGGGGCACCGGTTGCTGGTGCGGCACCGGACCGCCCGCGCCCCACCCCGGCAGCACACCGGCGGCGGCCTGGTCCGGCGAGGTCGGCTGCGAGACGATCGGCGCCGGCTGCGAGAGCGTGACCTGACCCGGCACCCCGGAGACCGGATGCGCCGCCTCCCCGGCAGGTGGCAGCGGCACCGCCGGCAACGGGTCCATCGTCATCCGGGGCAGGGTGACGATCTCCGGGTTGCACTCCACCGCCTGCACCACCGAACCACGCCCCTCCCCCTTCACCAGGAGCAGGGCGTAGTCCGGCAGGTCCTGCAACACGCGGGGCTCGACGGCGTACTCGTACACCCGCTGCGCGGAGGCGGCGTCGCTCCAGTTCGCCCCGCTCGCCACCGACTGCGTCTGACTCCAGGTCCGGCTCCGGCTCCAGTTGCGGCTCCGCTGCTTGATCAGTGACTTCCCCTCGCCCCGGGACCCCTCGCTGCCCCCCTCGGTCTCCGACCCGCCCTCGGAGTTGGCCAACGTGTGCGTCTGGTCCCCGCCCAGGGTGCGGGTCAGTCCGCTGAGCACGAACCGGTGCTGCCGGCCGATGAACTCCGCCGCCTGCTGTGCCTCCCGGTGGTTGCCCAACCGCATGAACGCCACCTCGCCGCCGCCGAGGGCGTGCAGCGACTGCTCCCGCAGGTGCGCGAAGAAGAGCACCAGCCGGATCCCGCGCCGCTCGCAGAGCGTGCCCAACCGCTCGATCTGCCGGTGGTGCAGGTCGTCCGCGCCGACCAGCACGATCGACCCGCCGCTGATCGCCTCCCGGCTCACCCGCCGGATCAGCCACTGCACCAGCAGGTCCTTGAGCAGGTCGTGCTGGGCGCTGCGGCCGTCCCGGTCGGCCACCAGGCAGGACAGCTCGGCGGTGGGCGGCCCCCCGGCGGCCTGCCCCAACCCCGTCAGCGGACGCAGGAAGCTCTCCAGCCGGCGTACGTGCTGGTGGGCCTGCCGGCGGGCCTCCTCCGGCATCAGCCCCGCCACCAGCGCGCACTCGATCTCGCTGAGCGCCGGCTGGCCCGGCCGGTCGGTCAGCACCCGCAGGCCGGCGACCAGCCGCGCGATGCTCACGTCCTCGCCGAGCACCTCGCAGAGCTCGCCCAGCAGCATCGTGTCCCGGTGCCGGTCGGCACGGTCACCGCCGGTGCCCTCGCCGTACATCGACTCGACCAGCAGGTCGACCAGTTCGCGCGAGGAGAGGCCGGCGAGCAGGTCCAGGTCGCGCAGGCCGGACGGGAACCCGGTGACCCGCACCGACCGGCCGGTCTGCTCGGCCAGGGTCATCAGCTCGCCGCAGAGCGCCTCACCGGTGAAGTCCACCAACGTCATCGGCCCCCGGGTGCTGAGCAACGAGCCCCCGAAGACGGTCAGCAGCGCCTCCCAGCCGTAGCTGGTGCCGCCGACCACGTCGATCCGGCGGGTGCCCGGGGACGGGGTCGCCGCGCCCCACTCGTACATCTGCGCCAACGCCTGCTGCTGCTGGTGCTCGAAGGCCGCGCAGCGCGCGTCCCACCCGGCCCTGGCCTGCTCGTACGTGGTGCGGACCTGCTCCTGGGCGGTGGCCAGGTCCCGCTCGGCCTGCCGTTTGAGCAGCCAGACGACCGCCGCGCCACCGAGTCCGCCGAACGCGGAGAGGATCATCAGGAACATCACCAGCGCGCCGACCGGCTCACCGAGGGCGGCACCGAACCGCTGGCAGCAGCCGAACAGCACCGCCAGTCCGAGGCCGACCCCCAGCGCCACCCCCATCCGGCGCATCGCCCGTTCTTTCGCCGCGGCGGCCCGGGTGACCAGCTCCGGCGGGACGACCCCGGGCACCGGCGGCGGCTCGGGGAACCGCCGCCGGTAGAGGCTGGGGTCCTGGTAGATCCAGCCGAACCGCTCACCGGGTACGGCGAGCCGGGGCAGCGGGTTGTCTCGGTGCGCGATCTCGGTCATGGGGCAGGGAGCCGCCTTCCACACTGGCACGATCCACGATCGAATTCGCAGTTAACCAGGCACCTGCCGAATCGAGAAGACCACCGTCCGCAACCGCGCGGTACGCGGCCTAGAGTTGTCCGGTCCCCGTCACCGGCCCGAGGAGCATCATGACGAGTGCCATCGTGGCCGTCCTCCTGCTGCTGCTGGCGGTCGGGGTCTCGACCGCCTTCTCCCGCTGGCGGCGACGGACCGGGGCGAAGGCGTCCGAACCGGCCGGAATGGACGCACGCCCGGGGCGGGACAAGCCGTCCCTGCCGGAGCGCTGGCGGCTGCGGTCCGCCCGCTGGCTGCGCCGGCCCGGGGAGCCCCGGCGTCCGGTGGTGCCGGAGGAGGTCACCCTCATCTGCCTCGCCTGCCAGGGCCGGGGGTGGATCGACCGGCGGGAACGGACCCTGACCTTCACCGGCACCGGCTTCGCGGACGTGGAGAACCCGCCCACGATGTGCGAGACGTGCGGAGGTTCCGGCCGGGTGACCCGCTGACCGGAGAGCAGAGGGTCGAACGGGAGAAGCCCGGCACCGATGATCGGTACCGGGCTTCTCCCACTGGTGGGCGATACTGGGTTTGAACCAGTGACCTCTTCCGTGTCAAGGAAGCGCGCTCCCACTGCGCCAATCGCCCTCGCCTAATGCCGAGGTGGAGACGGGATTTGAACCCGTGTACACGGCTTTGCAGGCCGTTGCCTCGCCTCTCGGCCACTCCACCGAGGTTGCCCCCGCATGCGTGGTGGCATCTCTCCGAGCGGACGACGGGATTCGAACCCGCGACCCTCACCTTGGCAAGGTGATGCGCTACCAGCTGCGCTACGTCCGCACGCCCCCGGTGTTTCCCGGTGACGGATGAGAACTTTAGCCGAGGCCGGGAACGCTTGCCAAATCGGGGGGACATCCGGCGCGTTCCGGCTGCCCTGGGCGGGTTCCGTGGGCAGGTGGGACGGGGGCGGGACGATAGCGGGGGAGGCGCCGGCCACGACCGGCAAGCTTCCTAGGAGCCTGGCTCGCATCCCTCCGGTTTGGCCGGCCCTCCCCGGGCGGCGACAGTCGCCGGCCGGGGACGGCGCAGCAACACGCTCTTCGCTCATCGACGGCAGGCCGGAGCGGTAACTCCTCGTGAGCGGGCTGATGGGCTACGGTAGCCGCGTGACGAGACGTGCCGCTGAGATCCGCCTGGATGCCCTGCTGCGCACGGCGTGTGACGTGATCGTGGAACGTGGCCTGGCCAACACCCGCACCGCCGACGTGGCGCAGGCCGCCGGGGTCAGCCAGGCGCTGGTCTTCTACCACTTCGCCACCAAGGATCGTCTGCTGGAGCAGGCGTTCGCGTACGCGGTCGAGCAGGACCTGGCCCGCCTGGACGCGGTGGTCCGCTCCTCCGCCACCCCGTTGGCCAAGCTCAAGAAGATCCTGCGGCTCTACACACCGTCCGGGCGCTCCACCTCCTGGTCGCTCTGGATCGACGGCTGGTCCGAGTCGTTACGCACCCCGGAACTGGAGAAGGTCTGCCGCCGCCTCGACCTGCGCTGGCGGCAGGATCTCGCCGCGGTCATCGCGGCCGGCGTCGAGGACGGCACCTTCGAGTGCGCCGACCCGGCCGGCGCGGCCTGGCGGATCAACGCGGTGATGGACGGGCTCGCGGTGCAGCTCGCGGTGCACCACCGGGTGATCACCCGACGCCAGTTCGCCGACTGGATCCGCCTGGTCACCGCGCGGGAGCTGGGACTCGACCCGGCCGACCTCGACTGATCCGTCGACGCCCGCCGCCGCGTCCGCGCCGTCCGCACCGGGAAACCCACCCGACCGGGACGGCCGAACGGGACAATCGCGGCATGGATCTGCTGGAGACGTACCGGCGCAGCCTGGCGGAGTTCACCGGCCGGGTCGGCCGGGTCGACCCGGGACGGTGGTCGGCACCGACGCCCTGCCCGGAGTGGGACGTCCGTGCCCTGGTCGGCCACGTGGTCACCGAGGACCGGTGGTCGGTGCCCCTGCTGGAGGGCGCGACCATCGAGTCCGTCGGTGACCGGTTCACCGGCGACCAGCTCGGCGACGATCCGGTCGGGGCGGCCCGGGACGCGGCCCGGGAGGCCGAACGGGCCGCCACCGCCCCGGGCACGACGGAACGGACCGTCCACCTCTCGGCCGGCCCGACGCCGGCCCGGGAGTACCTGCACCAACTCGTCGCCGAACACCTGATCCACGGGTGGGACCTGGCCGTGGCGGTCGGCGCGGACCCCCGGCTGGACCGGGAGGCCGTGCGCGAGTGCGCCCGGTGGTTCACCGGACGAGTCGCCGACTACCAGGCGGGCAACCTGGTCCGCCCCGGAGTCGACGTGCCCGCCGAGGCCGACGAACAGGACCGGCTGCTCGCCCTGTTCGGCCGTGATCCGGCCTGGACGCCGTGAGGCCGACCCGCTTCCCGGGCACGGACGCCGGGCAGCCGACCCGCCCAACGGCACCCGTCCCCGCTTGACGAAATCCATGGGGACGCCCCCCCGGCACGACGGTCGCCCGCGTACCGCCGGCGGTGGTCGCCGACCGGTCACCTGCCGGGGGACGACGGCTGGGGCGTGCCGCCTGCCGGCGGCCCGGAGAGCCGGCGGCGGGCCGGCGGGTGGACGTTGGCCCGCGACAGATCGCCGCCGTAGTGGGCGAGGACCCGGTGGTCCATCACCCGTTGCCACAGGGGCGGCACCAGGGCGGCGAGGATCATGGTGGCGTACCCGGCGGGCAGTTGCGGTGCGGAGTCGAAGCTGCGCAGCGTCTGGTAGCGGCGCAGCGGGTGGGCGTGGTGGTCGCTGTGCCGCTGGAGCTGGAAGAGGAAGACGTTGGTGACCGTACGGTCGCTGTTCCAGCTGTGCCGGGGGTCGACCTTTTCGTAGCGGCCGGTGCCGGTGCGCTGCCGGGCCAGCCCGTAGTGCTCCAGGTAGTTGACCGCCTCCAGGAGCGAGAACCCGACCACCGCCTGCGCCGCCAGCAGGGGAAGCACCGCCGGGCCGAGGGCCGCCACCAGGAGGGCGACCAGGAGCACCGTCATGGCCCAGGCGTGCAGCACCTCGTTGCGCCACGTCCACGGGGTGCGTCCGCGCAGCCGGAACCGGGCGGTCTCCAGCCGCCAGGCCGAGCGCAGGCTGCCGACGACGGTACGCGGCCAGAACGCCCAAAAACTCTCCCCGAGGCGTGCGCTGGCCGGGTCCTGCGGGGTGGCCACCCGGACGTGGTGCCCCCGGTTGTGCTCCACCTGGAAGTGCCCGTACCCGGTCGGGGCCAGCGCGATCTTGGCCAGCCAGCGTTCCGTCCGCTCCCGCTTGTGCCCCAGCTCGTGCGCGGTGTTGATGGCGATGCCGTTGACGATGCCGAGGGTGAGGGCCACCCCGGCGCCGGCCACCGCACCGGGCTCGTCGCGGACCCAGACCGCGCAGCCGAGCACCAGTCCGGCGTACTGGGCGGGCAGGTAGAGGTAGGTCAACCAGCGGTAGTAGCGGTCGTTGGCCAGCCGGGGCACCGCCGCCTCCGGCGGGTTCTCGTGGTCGTCCCCGACGAGCAGGTCGACCACCGGGATCGCGCCGAAGACCAGCAGCGGGGCGAGCCACCAGGCCCACCACCCGCCGGTGGCGTCCCACACCAGCCAGCTCAGGAACGGCAGCCCCGGCACCAGCAGGGCCAGCGGCCAGAACGGGCGGCGCGGGTCCCGCCAGGCGGTCGGCGGCGGAGTCGGATCGAATCCGTCGGCCATGCCAACCTCCGATCAGCGCTTACCCCGACTGTGACAGGGGACACGCCGCTTTACAAGATGGCAGATTTTGTAAAACATCGATCGAAGGACGGAGCGACCCACGCCGACACCCGGCGTCGCCCACCGGGCAGAATCACCGGGTGTCCGAGATCTCCGCGGCCTTCGTCCGGCTGCACGCGCGGCTCTCCCCCGTCGCCTTCGTCCCCGAGGTGCGACTGCACCAGGCCGACGAACCGATCGGGCTCTGGGAGCTGACCGAGGGCGAGTTCCGCAGCGCGCAGCCGCCGCCGTTCTGGGCCTTCGCCTGGGCCGGTGGCCAGGCCCTGGCCCGGTACGTGCTCGACCACCCGGAGACCGTCGCCGGGCGGCGGGTGCTCGACCTCGCGTCCGGCTCCGGCCTGGTCGCGGTCGCCGCCGCCCGCGCCGGGGCCGCCACGGTCCGCGCGGTGGAGATCGACGAACGGGCGGTCGCCGCCGTCGCGCTCAACGCCGGGGCCAACGGGGTATGCGTCGACGCGGAACTGGGCGACGTCCTCGACGATCCCGACGCCGGGACGGCCGACGTGGTGCTCGCCGGGGACGTCTTCTACAGCGAGGCGATGGCCAACCGGATGCTGCGTTTCCTGCTGCGCGCCACCCGGGCCGGGGCGCGGGTGCTGGTCGGTGACCCGGACCGCGCGTTCCTCCCCCGCGAGCGGTTCACCGAACTGGCCGCGTACGACGTGCCGGTGCCCCCGGCGCTGGAGAGCGTCCGGGTCCGGCACACCACCGTCTGGGAACTGAAGCCGGGTCGTCCCCGTGCCGACGGTTGACGTGTCCGACGTGCTGTTCCGTGGCTGGGGCCCGGCACTGGACGCCGAGACGCCCGACACGGTGACCGTCGCCGACCATCTCGGCGTCGCGCACCTGCTGGTCACCCGGCACGCGCTGGTCCGGCAGGTGCTCGCCGACCCGGTGACCTGGCGACCCGACAACGCGCTGGACGCGGTCACCCCGATCCCGGTCGCCGCGCTGCGGGTCCTCGCCGGCCACCGGTTCCGGCTGCCGCCGACCCTGGCCAACAACTCCGGCCCGAGCCACCCGGGCATCCGGGCGCTGGTCGCCGAGGCGCTGCACCCGGAGCGGGTCGCCGCCCAGCGGCCCTGGCTGGCCGGGCTGGTCGACGAGCGGGTCGGCCGGCTCGCCGCCGGACTGGACGGCGGGGCGACCGTGGACCTCCACGCCGGGCTCGCCGCCGACCTGCCGCTGCTGGTGCTGGCCCGCCTGGTCGAGCTGCCGGACGCCCCGGTCGGCGCGGTCAAGGACTTCGCCCGGGCCGCGCTGGAACTCTTCTGGGCTCCGCTCGACGCCGACCGGCAACAGGCCCTCGCCGTCGAGGTGGGCCGCTTCCACCGGGTGCTGCGGCAGTTCGCCGCCACCGGCGGTGGGCTGGCCGCCCGGCTGCGGGCCGCCGGCCACCCGCCGGACGTGGTGGTCGGCGCGCTGTTCTTCCTGCTGGTGGCGGGACAGGAGACCACCTCCCAGTTCCTCACCCTGCTGCTGCACCGGCTCACCGGCGAACCGGCGGTGCTGGCCGGACTGCGCGCCGGCACGGTGCCGGTGACCGACGTGGTGGAGGAGGGACTGCGGCTGGAGCCACCGATCGTCACCTGGCGTCGGGTCGCCACCGCGGACACCACGCTGGGCGGGACACCGGTGCGGCGGGGCACCAGCGTGGTGCTCTGGCTGGCCCGGGCCGGACGCGACCCGGCCGTGGTGGCCGAGCCGTCGCGCTTCCGCCCCGGTCAACGCGGCTCCCGCCGCCACCTGGCGTTCGGCGCGGGCACCCACCGCTGCGTCGGGGCGCACCTGGCGCGGATGGAGGCGGCCGTGGTGGTGGCCCGCACGGCGGAACTGCTGACCGGGGTGGAGGTGGTCCGTCCACCGTGGTGCCCGGACAACCTGACCTTCCGGATGCCGGACACCTTCCTGGTGCGCCGGGCCGGCCCTCGACCCTGACGAAGGCCGACCGCCGACCCTGACGAAGATCAGTGGTCGACCAGGTCCGTCGGCAGTGGAGGCGGACGGCCCGCCGTCGATAGCGTCCGGTCATGATGACGCTACGTCACGGCGGCCGGGCGGTCGCCGTACTCCTGGCCCTGGCTGCGGCGCTGGCACCCGGCGGCGCGGTCGCCGCCGGAGCACCCGCCACGCCCGCGCTGACCCTGCCCGCGCCGACCGGCCCGCACCCGGTCGGCACCACCTGGCTGCACCTGACCGACCACGACCGGCCCGACCCGTGGGCGCCCGAGCAGTCCCGCGAGCTGATGGTGTCGATGTGGTACCCGGCGGCGGCCCCGGTCGGCGCGCCCGCGCCCTACACCACGGCGGCGGTCTCCGCCCGGGTCGTCGCCGGCACCGGACTGCCGCTCCCGCCGGACGTGCTCACCACCGTCCGCACCCACGCCCGCCGGGACGCCCCGGTGCGGCCGAACCGGCACGGCTGGCCGCTGGTGCTGCTCTCCCCCGGCTTCTCGCTCAGCCGGGAGTCGCTCACCGGGCTCGCCGAGGACCTGGCCAGCCGGGGGTACGTGGTCGCCGGGATCGACCACCCGTACGAGGCGTACGGCGTCGAGTTCCCTGACGGCCGCGTCGTCGACTGCCGGGCCTGCGACGAGTGGGGCGACGGCACGGCGCAGAAGGTGATCGCCGGACGGACCGCCGACGTGTCGTTCCTGCTGGACCGGCTCACCGGGCCGCGACCGGTCTGGCGCGGGTTCGTCGACCGGCAGCGCGTCGCCATGGTCGGTCACTCCATCGGGGGCGCGTCGGCGGTCCGGACGCTGGTCACCGACGCCCGGGTGGACGCCGCCGCCGACCTGGACGGGACGCTGTTCACCCCGGTCGGCCCGACCGTGCGGCCGGTCATGCTGGTCGGCGCCGAGCGGCCGCAGGACCACAGCTGGGTGCGGGACTGGCCGGACCTGGGCGGCTGGAAGCGCTGGCTGACGGTGACCGGCAGCGGGCACATGTCCTTCACCGACCGGCCGGTGCTCGGCGCGCAGCTCGGTCAGGACCCGGGGGCGATCCCGGCGGAACGGCAGATGCTGATCACCCGGGAGTACGTGGCGGCCTTCGTCGACCGGCACCTGCGGGCCCGTCCCGCGCCCCTGCTCGACGGTCCCGACCCCGCGTACCCGGAGGTGACCTTCCGCTGAGCCCACCTCCGCCGGGCGGGCGCACCGCCCGGCGGAGCCGGCTCAGTCGTCCGGGTCGACCAGCCCCGCCTCGTACGCGAGGATCGCCGCCTGCACCCGGTTGCGCACCCCCAGCCGGATGAAGACGCTGGACAGGTAACCCTTGACGGTGCCCTCCACCAGGTGCAGCCGACGGGCGATCTCGGCGTTGGACAGCCCCGCTCCCACCAGGGCGAGCACGTCGCGTTCCCGGTCGGTGAGCACCGCCGCGCGGTCCCGGGCCGCCGGCCGGCGGGCCATCCGCGTCCCGCTCAGCTCGATGACCCGGCGGGCCACCCGGGGCGACAGGTACGCCCCGCCGTCGGCCACCGCCCGCACGCCGGTCAGCAGTTCCCGAGGATCGCCCGCCTTCAGCAGGAAACCGGTGGCCCCGTCGCCGAGCGCCCGGGCGACGTGGTCGTCGTCGCCGAACGTGGTCAGCACGGCCACCGCCGTGCCGGGCACCAGCCGACGGATCTCGGCGGCGGCGGCCAGCCCGTCCAGCCGGGGCATCCGGATGTCCAGCAGCGCCACCCGGGGTCGGTGCGCGCGGGCCAGTTCCACGGCGGCCCGGCCGTCGGCGGCCTCGGCGACCACCTCGATCCCCGGGTCGGTGGCGAGGATGGCCCGGACGCCGGCCCGGATCATGCCCTCGTCGTCGGCGAGCAGTACGGAGATGGTCATGGCATCCGTTCCTTCTCGACCAGCCGGCCCTGCGCGAAGCAGAGCCGGTAGGCCGGCTGGGCCAGCGGGAAGTTCCCGTCGGTGTAGTACTCGCAGCCGGTCGGCGCGTCGGCGGGACCCTCGACCTGCCGGCGGGGCAGCCCCACCAGCTCGGAACGGAGCTGACCGGGCCGCATCCGCTCGTACGCCCCCGACTCCAGCACCGCGTCGGCGGTGACGAACGGGTGGTAGACGAACGCGAGCAGCCCGGCCAGGGCGATCGGCGCCCCGACCGCGACGAGCAGGCTGCGGCGCACCCGCCGACGGGCGTCGCCGAGCCGCCCCGGCAGCACGGTCCCCCCGCCCGGGGGTGCGGTCGGCTCCGGCGCGGTAACGGCTCCCGGCCCGGTGGCCGGCTCCGGCGCGGTGCCTGCCTCCGGTGCGGTGGCTACTTCCGGTGCGGTGGCTGCTTCCGCCGCGAGGGCTGCCCCGGCCGCGCCCGGGGTGCCGGGAAGACGGGCCGCCACCACGAACCCGCCGTCGCGGGGACCGGCGTCGAGCGTGCCCCCGGCGAGCCGGACCCGTTCGCGCAGCGCCAGCAGCCCGGTGCCGGCCGACACCGAGGCCGGCGGCGGCACCGGCGGCGGGGCGTTGCGCACCGACACCTCGACGTCGTCGGAGTCACGCCGCACCGACACGGTGACCGGAGTGCCGGGCGCGTACCGGGCGGCGTTGGTGAGCGCCTCCCGGACCAGTCCACGCACGGCCACCCCGGTCAGCGCGGGCAGGTCGGCGTCGGCCGGGTCGCCACGGAGCGTGACCTCCATGCCCGCCGCCCGCGCCCCGGCCACCAGCGCGGCCACGTCGTCGACCGGGTCCAGCGGGGACGGCCCCGCGTCCGTGCGGAGCACCCGGACGATTTCACCCAACCGCGCGGTCGCGGCGGTCACGCTGGCGCGCAGCTCCCCCACCGCCGCCCGGTGCCGGGGGTCGAGGTCGCCGGCCAACTCCAGGACACCGGCCCGCAGGGCGATCAGGCTCAGGTCGTGGCCGAGCGAGTCGTGCATGTCCCGGGCGATCCGGGCCCGCTCCCGCAGCCGGACCCGCTCGGCCGCGCCGTGCTGCTCCCGGCGCACCGACTCGGCCTGCTCCCAGCCGGCCAGCAACAGCGCGTGCTGCTGACGGAGGTAGCGGCCGACCAGCCACGGGAACACCCCGCCGAAGATCAGCACGGTGGCGAGCAGGAACCAGGTCCGTGGTCGGGCACCGAACAGCTCCAGGTTGAGCAGGGTCCCCCCGACCGCGAGCACCGCGAAGACCACTGCGGCGGGGGTGGCCCGGGCCTCGCGCCGGCCGACCAGGTAGCTGAACACCGGCAGGGCGAAGACGAAGTTCCCGTCGACGGCCGAGCCGAGCACCACCAGCACCAGCGCCGGCAGGGGACGCCGCCAGGCCAGCACCACCGCCGCGCCGAGCACCAGCAGCCCACCGACCAGCAACAACACGCTCCGACCGGAGTACGGCGGGGTCAGCCGGGGGTACGTGATCGGCGCGGCGAGCAGCACGCCGAGCAGCACGTCCCCCAGCCGCCGCCGGCCACCGTCGATCCGCCGTCCGAGTATCCGCACGCCCTCGGAGGCTACCCACCGGCAGGACCGGTCGACACTGCCGAAAGTGGGTGGGGTCAGATCTCCTCGGCCCAGGCCCGCCAGTCGTCGAGCACCCCGTACAGGGCCGGGGTGAGCCAGCCCGGGGCGGACCGGCGGAACACCCCCGGATCCATCGCCCCGGCCCCGGTCGGCAGCGCCCCGAGCAACTTCGGCACCAGCTCGCCGAGGTTCGCCCAGTGCACCAGCTCCGGCTCGGCCGGCCAGGCGCCGATCACCACCCCGGCCGGCACCGCCCGGCGGTCCAGCGCCTCCAGGGTGAGCGCGGTGTGGTTCAGGGTGCCCAGCCCGGCCCGGGCCACCACCACCGCCGGCGCGCCGAGCGCCACGGCCAGGTCGGCGACGGTCCACGCCTCGCCGGAGGGGCGCAGCCCCATCGGGACGAGCAACCCACCGGCCCCCTCGACGAGCACCAGGTCGTGCTTGTCCGCCTCCTCGCGGACCGCGTCGACGACGGTGTACAGCTCCAGCGGTTCCAGTTCCGCCACCCGGGCGGCGGTCAGCGGGGCGAGCGGATCGGGGAAGCTGGCCAGCGTCCGGCCGGTCAGCGGGGCGGCCAGCCGGGTCACGCTGTCGACGTCGGAGGGCTCGCCGGTGGCCGTACCGGTCTGGCCGGGCTTGACCACCGCGACCCGCAGCCCGGCGGCCTGCGCGGCGGCGGTCACGGCCGCGGTCACCACCGTCTTGCCGACCCCGGTGTCGGTGCCGGTGACCAGCACCGCCCCCTGCCACGGGGCGGTCACGCGGCCACCCCGTCCCGCAGCCCCCGCGCCCCCTCGGGCGCGCACTCCACGACGACGTCCAGCGCCCGCGCGAAGTCGCCCCGGGGCACCCCCGCGTTGAGGGTCAGCCGCAGCCGGGACCGGGGATCGGGGGTGGACGGCGGACGGAAGCAACCGACCGCCACCCCCCGGTCCCGGCACGCCTCGGCCCAGCCCGTGGCGGCCTCCGCGCCCGGTGCGGTCACCGACACCACCCCGGCGGTGGGCGTGGAGACGGTCAGGCCGGCGGCCCGCAGCCGGCGTACCGTCAGGGCGGCCCGGTCGACGAGTTCGGCGCGCAGGTCGTCCCGGGAGCGGGCCAGGTCGACGGCGGCCCGCACCCCGGCGGCCACCGCCGGCGGGAGCGCGGTGTCGAAGATGAAGGTCCGGCCGGTCTCCACCAGGTGCCGGACGAACGGGGCGGGGCCGGCCACCACCCCACCCACACCGCCGAGGGACTTCGAGAGGGTCGCGGTGACCACCACGTCCGGCGCTCCGGCGAGCCCGGCGGCGACCACCGCGCCGGCACCGGCCGGTCCGGTCACCCCGAGCGCGTGCGCGTCGTCGACGAGCAGCAGCGCGCCGAACCGACGGGCCACCTTGTGCAGCCGGGCGAGCGGGGCAAGGTCCCCGTCGACGGAGAAGACCGACTCGGTGACCACCACCGCCGGCCGACCGGGGGCAGCGGCGAGGGCGGCCTGCACGGCGGCCACGTCGGCATGCGGGGTGACCACGGTCTCCGCCCCGGAGATCCGGCAGCCGTCGATCAGGGAGGCGTGGTTGTGCGCGTCCGAGACCAGCAGGGTGCGGGGCTGGACGAGGGCCCGCAGCGCGCCGAGGTTGGCCAGGTAGCCGGAGGAGAAGACGAGGGCGCGTTCCGCGCCGAGCCAGTCGGCGAGGGCGTCCTCCAGGTCGTGGTGCACGTCGGTGGAGCCGCGCACCAGCCGGGAGCCGGTCGCGCCGAGCCCGTACGCCCGCAGGGCGGCCTCCGCGGCGGCGGTGACCTCGGGGTGGGTGGCGAGGCCGAGGTAGTCGTTGCCGGCCAGGTCGACCACGGTGTCGTCCGCGCCCCGGGGTCGCAGACGCCGGGTCAGCCCGGCCTTCGCCCGCAGCTCGGCACGGCGTTCGAGCGCCGCCAGCCAATCCGCCACCGTCACTCCCCTGCTCACCGCCCGACCTCGGCCGCCGCGCCCGGCGACCGTTCCGCCGGGCGAAGTTACCATCCGGACCCGAGCCACCGGCGTGGCGCGGCTCGGCCCCCGCCGGAGCGCCTCCCGGGCCCCCGCCGGGGGCGGCTCGGGGGCGGCTGGAGCCGGGAGAAGCAGGCACACGTCCCGCCCTCGCGGCCTTGTAGGGTACGAGCCATGCCAGAGATCCTCGACCAGGCTCGGACCCAGGTGCTGGAGAACGGCGTCGGCCTCGACGAGGCCGGTGTCCTCGCCGTGCTGAACCTGCCCGACGAGCACCTGACCGCAGCGCTC
This sequence comes from Micromonospora echinospora, assembly GCF_900091495.1. Lineage (NCBI taxonomy): Bacteria > Bacillati > Actinomycetota > Actinomycetes > Micromonosporales > Micromonosporaceae > Micromonospora > Micromonospora echinospora. The sequence continues at coordinate 312,457 of NZ_LT607413.1, forward strand.
CAGCTCGCCCACGAGGTGCGGATGCGCTGGTGCGGCCCGGAGGTCGAGGTGGAGGGCATCGTCTCGCTCAAGACCGGCGGCTGCCCGGAGGACTGCCACTTCTGCTCCCAGTCCGGTCTCTTCGCCTCGCCGGTCCGCTCGGTCTGGCTGGACATCCCGTCGCTGGTCGAGGCGGCGAAGCAGACCGCGGCCACCGGGGCGACCGAGTTCTGCATCGTGGCCGCCGTGCGCGGGCCGGACGCGAAGCTGATGAAGCAGATGCGTGAGGGCGTGGCCGCGATCCGGGCGGCGGTCGACATCCAGGTCGCCGCGTCGCTGGGCATGCTCAGCCAGGAACAGGTCGACGAACTGGTCGACATGGGTGTGCACCGGTACAACCACAACCTGGAGACCTGCCGCTCCTACTTCCCGAACGTGGTCACCACGCACTCCTGGGAGGAGCGCTGGGAGACCCTGCGGATGGTCCGCGAGTCGGGCATGGAGGTCTGCTGCGGCGGCATCCTCGGCCTCGGCGAGACGGTCGAGCAGCGGGCCGAGTTCGCCGCGCAGCTCGCCGAACTGGACCCGCACGAGGTCCCGCTGAACTTCCTCAACCCCCGTCCCGGCACGCCACTCGGCGACCGGCCGGTGGTCGAGGGGAAGGACGCGCTGCGGGCCATCGCCGCGTTCCGGCTGGCCATGCCGCGCACCATCCTCCGGTACGCCGGCGGACGCGAGCTCACCCTCGGCGACCTGGGCACCCGGGACGGTCTCCTCGGCGGCATCAACGCGGTGATCGTCGGCAACTACCTGACCACCCTGGGACGGCCGGCCACCGACGACCTCAAGCTGCTCGAGGACCTGAAGATGCCGGTCAAGGCGCTCTCCGCCACGCTGTGACAGCGGGCGACGCGGTGACGGTGGGCGACGCGGTGACGGTGGGCGACGCTGCGACAGCGGGTGACGCTGTGACGGTGGGCGACAGGATGACGGTGGGGGACGCGGTGACGCGGACCGACGGCACGGCCCCGACCGGCCCGGCGAACGGCGGGTGGTGCGACCGGTGCGGTGAGCCCGCCGGGGCGAGAGTGCACGAGCCGTGCCGGGCCGCCCGCGCGCTCGAACCGCCCCGGTACTGCCCGTCCTGCCGGCGCCGGATGAAGGTGCAAGTGTTGCCGACCGGCTGGCGGGCGACCTGCGTCGAACACGGCGCGCTCACGAGCTGAGCCCACCCGGGCCGGCGCTCCCCACCTCACCACACCGCCTCACCACACCGCCCCACGCCGCGCCGCGCCCTGTCCCAGTCCACCCCGCGCCACCGCGCCCCGGGCCACGCCGCGCGCCCTGCCCGACGCCACCCCGCGCCACCGCGCCCCGGGCCACGCCGCGCGCCCTGCCCGACGCCACCCGGCGCACTACGCCGCGCGCTGTCCCAGCCCACCCCGCGTCGCCCCGCCCGCCCCGCGCCGCGCGCACGCCCCCGGCCCCGCGTCGCCCGGGGCGTGCCGCCCCGCGCGCGGCACCCCGCCGGCAATCTTGGACACTTACCGTCCAAATAGAACGGTAAGTGTCCAAGATCCGGCGGCGTGGTCGGGTGAGGGGCAGTCAGACTCGGCGGGATGTACGCCGAGTTTCCCCGCGACGACGCGGCGGCCCTGGACTGGTTGACGTTCGAGCAGTCCGGCGTCCTCACCACGGCACAGGCGACCGGTCTCCTGACCGAGGGACTGGTGCGCAGCCGGGTCCGCACCGGGCGCTGGCGGTCGGTCTGTCGGGGCGTCCTGCTGACCGGCAACGGCCGGCTGACCCGTGACCAGCAGTTGTGGGTGGCGGTGCTGGTCGCCGGGGAGGGTGCCGTGCTGGCGGGGACCACGGCAGCCACCGAGGCGGGCGTCCGTGGGCTGCCCGGGGAACCACTGCACGTCCTGGTTCCCGCCGCGCGCCGGGCCGCCCGGACGACACTGCGCCGGCTGCCGATCGACATGCCGGCCGTACGCGTGCACCGCACCTCCGTGCTCCCGCCGGAGCACGTCCAGCTCGGCCGGCCGCCCCGCACCACCACCGCCCGTGCCCTGGTGGACGCGGCCGGCTGGGCACGCGACGAGGCGTACGCGCAGGAGGTGCTGGCCGCCGGTTGCCAGCAGCGCCGGGTGCTGCCCGAGGAACTCCGGACGATGGTGAGCGCCCTGCCCCGGGCTCCCCGTCGGCAGCTCATCCGGCAGACGATCGAGGATCTCGCGGGCGGCGCGGAAGCACTCTCGGAGATCGACTTCGTCCGCCTCGGCCGGCGGTACGGGCTGCCCCGGCCGGATCTCCAACGACGGCGCACCGACGCGGCGGGGCGAACCCGGTGGCTGGACGCGTACTGGCCGGCGCACCGGCTGCACGTGGAAATCGACGGCGCGCACCACATGGACGTACGCCAGTGGGCGGCCGACATGCGACGACAGAACGATGTGTGGACGGCGGGTGACCGGATCCTGCGCTTCCCCGCCTGGCTGGTCCGCGCCCGCCCGGCGGAGGTCGCCGCCGACCTTCGCCGCGCCCTGACCGCCGCCGGCTGGCGCCCCGCCGCGTAGAACGCCCCGAACCGCCACCGGCTGTCACCCCCCCCCCCCGCCCCACCGTCCCCCGCCCACCGCCCACCGCCCACCGCCAAAAGCCGAGCGCCGAGCGCCGAAACGGATCTTGGACAGTTACCGTCTGGATACGACGGTAACTGTCCAAGATCAGTGAAGGGCGGGTCAGGAGACGGTGCAGGGTGAGCCGTTGAGGGTGAAGGCGGCCGGCTTCGGGTTGCTGCCGGTGTGGGTGCCGTTGAAGCCGAAGCTGGTCGACGCCCCCGGCGCGAGGGTGCCGTTGTACGCCAGGTTCGTCGCGGTCACCGCCGCCCCGGACTGGGTGGCGTTCGCCGACCACGCCTGGACGAGTTGCTGGCCGGCCGGGAAGCTGAAGCCGAGGCTCCACCCGGTCAGCGTGGTGGTGCCGGTGTTGGTGACGGTCACCGTGGCGGTGAACCCGTTGCTCCAGTCACTGGTGGTGTAGCCGACCCGGCAGGACGCGCCCGGCGTGGCCGGGGCGGTGGTCACCGTGACCGTGGGCGACGGGGCGGACGGGTTGCCGGCGGCGTCCACCGCGACCACGTAGAACGCGTACGCGGTCGCCGGGGTCAGCCCGGTCACCGGGTGGGTGGTGCCGGTGACCGTGGCGACCAGGGTGTCCACCGGCCAGTCCTTGCGGTACACCCGGTAGCCGGTGACGCCGACGTTGTCGGTGGACGGCCCCCAGGTCAGGGTGAGTCCGGTCGGACCGACCGCCGAGGCGGTGGGGGTGCCGGGCGGGGTGGGAGCGCTGGTGTCCGGGCCGTCGCCGGCCGGGGTGGTCACCGCGACCACCGCCGAGGAGCGCGACGAGTTGCCGGCCCGGTCCCGGGCGGACACCCAGAACCGGTAGTTGCGGGCCGGGGCGAGCGAGGTGAGGGTCAGCGTGTTGGTGCTGGCCCGGTGCAGGACCAGGGCGTCGCTGCCGACCGTCTCCTGGGTGATCTCGTAGCCGGCCACGCCGCTGCCGGCGTCGGTGGAGGCGGTCCAGGTCAGGGTGACTCCGGTGGCGGTGAGCCCGGACGCGACCGGGGTGCCGGGCACGGTCGGCGGGGTGGTGTCCGGGGTGGTGCCGGTCGGCTCCTCGCCCCAGACCCGCCGGCCGCCGGAGTAGAGCGGCACCTTCGGGTTCGGGCCGGCGGTGGGCTGCCAGGACGGGTCGTTGGTCGGGTCCCAGGTGCCACCCTCCGGCACCCCGATCTTGAACTGCACCTCCATCCGGTGCTGGGACTGACCGGCCGGGGCGATGGTGTGTCCGGTGCAGTCGACCTCGACGTACCAGAGGTCGCCCTCGACCTGGCGGGCGGTCGACGGGGCCGGGCAGCCCTGGGTGTAGCCGGGGGTGACCTGCACCGGCGTGGTGCCGTCGGTGCGGAAGTAGTACCGGTACCTCGCGTCGGTGAGCGCGCGGGCCGGGAAGGCGGACTTGTTGTAGACCATGACCTTGAGCCCGACCGAACGTGGCTCGTTCTGCATGACCGTGGTCTCCACGGTCAGCTCGTCGATGTCCGGCTGCTCGGCGACCGGGAAGCCGGCCAGCGGGGTGCCGCCGTACTTCGCGGTCAGGGCGGCCAGCGCGGAGCTGAAGCCGGCGTTGTAGTCGGTGGCGACCTCGTTCATGACGTAGTCCGAGCGGCTGTCGGTGTACGCGTCGTTGGCCGCGGACGGACCGCCGACCAGCGCGCCGTGCAGCACGTGCCGGGTCTCGGTGGGCACGGTCTGGCTGTCCCACCAGGAGCCGTGCGCGGTGCGGTGGTGCGGGTTCTTCGGTGAGTTCGCCCCGAAGCCGATCTGGTAGCTGGAGTTGCGGGGGTTGTCGCCGAGCGCGTAGTTGATCTGCCGGACGCCGAAGTCGTGGTAGCGCGCCTTGCGGGTCGCGTCGGTGATCTTGTCACTGTGCAGCAGCGCGACGAACGCGGTGTTCGCGGCGTAGCGCAGCGCGCCCCAGGAGTCGAGCACCGCCATCCCGCCGGGCGAGTAGGGCACCCGCTGGCCGTTGACGCCGACGGTCCAGTAGTCGAGCCACCGGTTGGCGTCGTCGAGGTACTTCTGCTTGCCGGTCAGCGCGGCGAGCAGCACGTACGCGCCGAACTGCTTGTTGTCCCAGGCGATCGTCCACTTGTAGGACTTGGTGGTCGACTGGTTCTCGTTGCCGAGCTTGTCGTACTCGGCCTCCGCCTTGGCCAGGTAGCTCGCCTCACCGGTGGCCCGGTGCAGCCAGATCGCGCCCCAGACCAGCTCGTCCTGGTAGCCGCTCCAGGAGCGGTAGAAGCTGGTCGCGTCGGTGATGCACTCGTGGTAGTTCTTCCGCACCGTGTCGGCGAAGGTGTAGAGCTGCCGGGCGTGGGTGAGCAGGGTGTTCGCGTAGGTTGGGTCGGTGGGTCGGAACACCATCGACGAGGCGGCCATCGCCGCCGCCGTCTCACCGGCCAGGTCCGCGCCGCCACAGCTCGCGTCGATCTTGTACGCCGGTCGCGCCATCGGCATCACCTCGGCCGGGCCCCACCACTTGTGGTCGTCGTCGCCCTTGCCGACCTGTCCGTAGAGGACGTTCGGGGCGGGGTGCGCCTTGATGAAGTAGTCGTTGACGAAGCGCAGGTTGTTGAGCAGGTGCGGCAGTTGGCCGGAGGCGGCGTAGCCGGTCCGGTACTCGACCGCTCCCCAGGCGAGCATGGTGGTGCTGAACGCCATCGGGAAGCCGAACTTCACGTGGTCGCCGGCGTCGTACCAGCCGCCGGTCAGGTCGAGGCCGACGTCCGCGCCGTCGCGCAGCGCGGAGTCGCCCCGCCAGGAGACCCGGTTCCAGTCGGGCAGGTCACCGGACTGCTGGGCCTCGTAGAAGAAGAGGGACTTCTGGAGGGCCTCGGCGTAGTTGAAGGCGGGGGCGGCCGTGGCGGGGGTCGGCGCGACGCCGGTGACGGCGAGGGTGAGTCCGGTGGTCAGCGCGGCGCCGGCCGCGACGAGACGCCGGTACCAGGGCGGTTCGGACCGACCGCGGGCGGTGCGGAGACGCATACCGGTGCTCCTGTCCGGTAGGGCGCCCGGCGACGTCGGCGGGACGGCGGGTGGTGGTGCGACGCCGCCGGGCGGTGGTGGTGGTGGTGAAGGGTCCGGAAGCGCCTTCCATCCGTACGTGGAAGCGCTCCCATGGATACGCGACAATGTAACGGTCGTCTCACCTGTTTGTGAAGAGCGTCGGACCGCCGGGCACCCCCGACACCCCGCCCACGCCGACCACCAGCCCGAATCCGTGCCCCGGCGGGCGAGTGCGGCCAGGCGCTGCCAGGAAAGCCCTTTCCCGTCAAGCCGGTCTGAATCACATCATCGACGCCAAACGATGTAGTGTCTCCCGTAACCGCAGCTCAGCGCGGAAGGCTGCGGGAGAAGGGTCGGATTCCCCGGCCCGCCACGGTGGACGGCCGTCCTGGCATACGAACGTACTGTTGCCGCCGGTGATCCGGGCACGGGACAGTACGGCCAAGCGGTGCCGTCGATGCCGCCGCTCCACTGGAAGACCCTGAGGAGATCGCGATGGCTCTACGACTCGCCGACGGCACCGCCTGGTCCGAGACACTGGCCCGGGCCGTCCAGACCGCCCCCGAGGCGTTCGACCCCGCCGGCCCCGACGGCACCACCACGCTGCGCAACCTGATCGAGGGCGACTGGGCCTCGGCCGGCACGCCCAGCCCGGTGCGCACCCCGGTCGACAACACGGTCCTGGTCAACCTGCCCCGGCTGGACGCCGCCACGGCCCGCGCCGCCGTGGTCTCCGCCGCCGCCGCGCACCGCGACTGGGCCGAGACCCCCCTGGCCGAGCGGAAGGCCCGGGTCAACGAGGCGCTCGACGCGCTCGGCGCCCACCGCGACCTGCTGGCCCTCCTGCTGGTCTGGGAGATCGGCAAGCCCTGGCGGCTGGCCTGCGCCGACGTGGACCGGGCGCTGGACGGCGTCCGCTGGTACGTCGACGAGATCGACCGGATGCTCGCCGACGGGCGCGAGCCGCTCCCCGGCCCCGTCAGCAACATCGCCAGCTGGAACTACCCGATGAGCGTGCTGGTCCACGCCGAACTGGTCCAGCTCCTCGCCGGCAACGCGGTCATCGCCAAGACCCCCTCGCAGGGCGGCGCGGTCTGCCTGACCGTCGCCCACGCGCTGATGCGCCGCGCGGGACTGCCCACCACCCTCGTCTCCGGCGGTGGCGAGGAACTCTCCGAGGTGCTCGTCCGCGCCCCGGAGATCGGCGCGGTGGCCTTCGTCGGCGGGCGCTCCAACGGCGGGAAGGTCGCCGCCGCGCTGCTCGACTCCGACAAGCGCCACTTCATCGAGCAGGAGGGCCTCAACGCCTGGGGCATCTGGAACTTCTCCCAGTGGGACATGCTCGCCAAGCACCTGAAGAAGGGCTTCGAGTACGGCAAGCAGCGCTGCACCGCGTACCCCCGCTTCGTCGTACAGCGCGACCTGGTCGACGAGTTCCTCGACATGTACCTGCCGGTGGTCCGCTCGGTGCGCTTCGGTCACCCGCTCGCCGTCGGCGACGACTGGACCGCCGGTGACCCCCTGCCCGAGCTGGACTTCGGCCCGCTGATCAGCTCGACCAAGGCCGACGAGCTGCGCCGCAAGGTCGACGAGGCGGTCCGGGGCGGCGCGGTCCCGCTCTACCGGGGCAAGCTCGACGGCGCGCCGTTCCTGACCGGACAGGACACCTCGGCGTACGTGGCCCCGTCGGTGCTGCTCGCCCCGCCCGGTCGGTCCCGGCTGATGCACGCCGAGCCCTTCGGCCCGGTCGACACGATCGTGGTCGTGGACACCACCGACGAGCTGCTCGCCGCGATGAACGCCTCCAACGGCGCGCTGGTCGCCAGCCTCGCCTGCGACGACGAGGAAGAGGCGGCGAAGCTGGCAGTGGACCTCCAGGCGTTCAAGGTCGGCATCAACAAGCCGCGTTCCCGGGGCGACCGGGATGAGCCCTTCGGCGGCCGGGGCGCTTCCTGGAAGGGCGCGTTCGTCGGTGGTGACCTGCTGGTGCAGGCGGTCACGGTCGGCGGCGACGGCCGCCTCTACGGCAACTTCCCCGACTACAACAGCTACCCGGCGACCTGACGGTCGGCACGCGGGGTCCGGTCGCCGGGCGGCCGGACCCCACCGGCGGTACGGTCACCCCATGGCCGCCATCGATCAGATCTCTCTCGGGGTGTCCGACTGCGAACGGGCGGGCCGGTTCTGGGCCGCCGCGCTGGGCTACGTACGCCGGCCACCGCGCTACCCGGGCGACGAGTGGATCGTGCTGGAGCCGCCTCCCGGCGCACCCGGCATGCCGATCGCGATGGATCTCAGCGAGAGTCCGGTCGCCGAGTTCCCCCGCATCCACCTGGACCTCATCGCCGGGGACCGTGACCTCGACGACGAGGTGGAGCGGCTCGTCGGGTGCGGCGCCCAACGGGTCGACTGGCCGCACTACCCGGCGGAACTCGAACCGGGCGCCGCACCGTACGTCGTGCTCGCCGACACCGAGGGCAACCGCTTCTGCGTCTCCGGCCAGGTGCCCCGAAGCGGGGAGCCGGAGGGACGCTGACCCGCCGCGCGATCAGGTGCGGGCCGGGCTGGGCCGGGGGTCGAGCGGCAGGGTGACCGTCACCACGGGGCCGTCCCGGTCCAGGCGCATCGGACGGCCGAGCCGGTGCAGGGTCCGCAGCATCGGCGTGTTGCCGGTGTGCACGTGCAGCTCCAGCGCGGCGTACCCGGCCCGGTCGGCCCGGGCGACCAGCCGGCGCAGCAGCGCGCCGCCGAGACCACGGCGCTGCCGGTCGTCGGCGACCAGCAGCGCCGCCTCGGCCTGGTCTCCCTCGCCGAGCAGGTTCGCCATCGCGACCACCGACTCCGCCGAACCGGCAGGGTCGGTCTCGACGGCGACCAGGGTCGTACCCCGGGCCGGGTCGAGCAGCCGCCGCACCCGCTCCGGCGACGGTCGTCCCGCCCCGGAGAGGTAACGGCGGTGCAGGCTCCGCGCCGAGCACCGTTCGTGCAACGCCAGGACGGCGGGGAGGTCGTCCGGACCGGCCGGGCGTACGACCACCTCGGAGCCGTCGGGGAGCACCAGGGTGACCTGCTCGGCGGCGCGCTGGACGACGGTGGCGGCCAGTTCGACCAGCGCCTGCGCCCGGGCGTACTCGGCCGGGGTGAAGTCCGGCGCGACGCGGGCCAGGTCGAAGGACCCGCCGGCTCCGTCGCCGAGACGCATCCGGGTGCCGTCGACGCCGGCCGTCACCGCGCCGCCGGCACCGGCCGGACCGGCCGCGACGACCGGCACCGGCCGCCAGGTCACCGTCTCCGCGCCGAGCAGGGCGCGCAGCGCCTCGCCGGTCGCGTCCGGGTCACGGACCAGCCGGGTGGCCAGCCCGAGCACCCGGGTCGGCTGGTCGACCAGGCCGCGCGCCTCGCTGCGGGCCACCCAGCAGTTGCGGCCCCGCCCCTTCTCGACGGCGGCGAGCAGGTCGGCCTCGCCGAGGGTCTCCGGCGCGTCGACGAGGAAGTCGTCCACCGCGCCGGCCTCGGTGGTGTGCACCTGCACGGCGAGGATGTTCACCCCACGCAGCGCGAGGCTGGCGGTGAGCACCGACAGGTAGCCGGGCCGGTCGTCCACGGTGGCCCGGATCCGCCACAGGGTCACGGCCGCCCCCCGGGTGTCGGGGACGCCGGGGCGCCCACCAGGTCGAGCCGGTCGCCGAGGATCACCGCGCTGGCCCGCACCAACTGGGCCAGCCGGTCCACCTCGGTGCGGTGGAAGGCCGCCGGGGAGAACATCTCCGTCGCACCGCGGGTCACCACCAGCACCAGCCCGGCCCGGCCGAACGGCGCGACCGCGTGGTGGCCGCCGTCGGGCACGGTCAGCGCGCGGGAGCGCAGCGGCGTCACCTCCGGCAGGGCGGGGCCGGTCGGGGTACGCCAGCTCGCGTACCCGACGGTGGCCGTGCCGCCGCCCGAGGAGGCCCAGTCGACGGGAACCACCGCGGCCACCGCCCAGTCCGCCGCGAGCAGGCCGGGCACCGCGTCGACCAGGGTGGCCAACCCGTCGGCCGGGTTCGCCGCCACCTGGGTGAGCAGTTCGGCGTCCTGCCCGGTGGCGGTCGGCGCGCCGATCGCCCGCCACACCCCGTCCACCTGGACGCCGGGGATCGCGGCGAGGCCGGCCATCAGCCGCTCCAGCCGGCCGGCGCCCGGCCAGACCACGGTGAAGTCGTCGACCGCGCGGCCACCGAGCCGTTCCAGCACCACCACCTGGACGATGTCGGCGCCGGAGACCCCCAGGGTGCGGGCCACCTGGCCGAGCGTGCCGGGCCGGTCCGGCAGGGTCACCCGAACTCTCAGCAGCATGTCTGTCCCCCATCGCTCGGCGGCCGGCGCGTGTTCCCGGCAGGCGGGCCGGTACACGTCCGGCAGGCTGGTCCTCAGCGTGTCCGACGGGCGTTTCGCCCCTGTTGCCGCGCGGTGTCCCCGGCGAAAAACACGTCTTGACACGATGAGCCGAGGTGCCATCAACTATTCGGATGACCGATCCGGCCGCGTTCCGGCCGGGGACCGGCTCGGCCCCTCCCGCCGGGACGCCCCCGCGCGGGCTCGACCTCGACCGGCTCGCCGGTTACCTGGCCGCCCACCGACCCGACCTGGCCGACGGCCCGCCGCAGGCCCGGCTGATCGCCGGCGGGAAGTCCAACCTGACCTACCTGCTGACCATCGGCGACCGGGAGGTGGTGCTGCGCCGGCCCCCGCTGGGCCACGTGCTGGCCACCGCGCACGACATGGCCCGGGAGCACCGGGTGATCAGCGCGCTCGCCCCGACCGGGGTGCCGGTGCCGGCCCCGCTGCTGTTCTGCGCCGACCCGGCGGTGATCGGCGCGCCGTTCTACCTCATGGAACGCGTCGACGGCGTGGTCTACCGCAGCCGCCGGCAGACCGACCGGCTCAGCGCCGGGCAACGGCGGGACCTGGCCATGGCGATGATGGACACCCTCGCCACCCTGCACTCGGTGCCGCCGGCCGAGGTGGGGCTCGCCGACTTCGGCCGGCCGGAGGGCTACCTCGCCCGCCAGGTACGCCGCTGGGCCGGTCAGTTGGAGTCCTCCCGCAGCCGACCGTTGCCCGGCGTCGACGAACTGCGTGACCGGCTCGCCACGACCGTCCCGGAGGGGGCGAACGACGGCCGGATCGTGCACGGCGACTACCGGCTGGACAACCTCCTCGCCACCGTCGAGCCGGTCGCCGTCCGCGCGGTGCTCGACTGGGAGATGGCCACCCTCGGTGACCCGCTGGCCGACCTGGGCCTGCTGCTGACCTACTGGGACGTGCTCGGCGACTCGGACCTCGCCGCCGGCAACCCGGTGGCCGACGGGCTCGGGCCCCGTGCCGGTTTCCCCACCGGCGCCGAACTCATCGAGCGGTACGCCGGCCGGGCCGACGTGGACGTGGGCCCGCTGCACTGGCACGTGGCCCTCGGCTGCTTCAAGCTCGCCGTGATCTGCGAGGGGATCCACTACCGGCACACCCTCGGGCAGACCCTCGGCGAGGGTTTCGACCAGATCGGCGAGCTGGTGGCCCCGCTGGTCGCGCACGGGCTGGCCGCCACCGGCGGCCACGGCTGACCGGCACGCCGCAGGGAACCGGCCGGTGCCGCCGGACGGGACACGAGGGCGGCCCGCGTGCCGCTCGGGGAGGGACACATGGACTTCGGTTTCGACGCCCGCACCACCGAGCTGCACGAGGCGCTGCTGCGGTTCCTGGAGGAACGGATCTACCCGGCCGAGGCGGTGCACGCGGAACAGGTCGCGGCGGCGGGTGACCCGTGGGCGCGCCCGCCGGTGCTGGCCGAGCTGAAGGCCGAGGCGCGGGCCCGGGGCCTGTGGAACCTCTTCCTCCCCGATCCGCGTCACGGGGCCGGCCTGACCAACCTCCAGTACGCTCCACTGGCCGAGCTGACCGGCCGCAGCCCGCACCTGGCCCCGGAGGCGCTCAACTGCGCCGCGCCGGACACCGGCAACATGGAGTTGCTCGCCGCGTTCGGCACCGGGGAGCAGCAGGACCGCTGGCTGCGTCCGCTGTTGGACGGCGAGATCCGGTCGGCGTTCTGCATGACCGAACCGGCGGTCGCCTCGTCCGACGCCACCAACATCGCCACCCGGATCGTCCGGGACGGCGACGAGTACGTCGTCGACGGACGCAAGTGGTGGTCGTCCGGCGCGATGGACCCGCGCTGCGAGCTGCTGATCGTGATGGGGAAGACCGACCCGGACGGCGAGCGGTACCGACAGCAGAGCATGATCCTGGTGCCCCGGGACACCCCCGGCGTGACGATCCGCCGGGGCATGACGGTGTTCGGGTACACCGACGCCGCGCACGGCGGGCACGCCGAGATCGACTTCACCGACGTCCGGGTGCCGGCGGCGAACCTGGTCGGGATGGAGGGGGGCGGCTTCGCCATGGCCCAGGCGCGGCTCGGGCCGGGGCGCATCCACCACTGCATGCGGCTGGTGGGGATGGCCGAGCGGGCCCTGGACCTGATGTGCCGGCGGGTTCTCGACCGGGTGGCGTTCGGCCGGCCGTTGGCCGAGCAGGGCGTGGTCCAGGAGTGGATCGCCGAGGCCCGGGTCCGGATCGAGCAGGCCCGGCTCCTGGTGCTCAAGACCGCCTGGCTGATGGACACCGTCGGCAACAAGGGCGCGCACACCGAGATCCAGGCCATCAAGATCGCGGCACCGGCGATGGCGGAGTGGGTGATCGACAAGGCCGTCCAGGCGCACGGCGGGGCCGGGGTCAGCCAGGACACCCCGCTCGCCGCGCTCTGGGCGCAGGCCCGCACCCTCCGTCTCGCGGACGGCCCGGACGAGGTCCACCGCGCCTCCCTCGCCCGCCGCGAACTGCGCCGCCACACCACCCACCCAGCGTGAGAACCCGCCACCGCTGAACAACAGGCACGCAGCGTAGCCAGGGGCACGTCAGGCGGAGGCGCGGGGCACCATGTGGGTGTCGAGGAGGACGTACGGGGCCGGCAGGTCCTCGCCGCGGATACGGGAGACCAGCAGGTGGGCCATCTGCCGCCCCATCTCCTCCACCGGCTGGAAGACCGTGGTCAGCGGCGGGTCCGACTGCCGGGCCAGCGGCGAGTCCTCGTACCCGACGACCGCCACGTCGTCGGGCACCCGTCGGCCGGCCTCCCGCAGCGCCCGCAGCGCGCCGTGCGCCATCAGGTCACTGGCGGCGAAGACGGCGTCGAGGTCCGGGCAGGACTCCAGCAGCCGGCGCATGCAGGCCGTCCCGCTGCCCTCGCTGAAGTCGCCGTACGCGATCATCGCCGGGTCGACCTGGCCGCCGGTCGCCGCGACGGCCTCCCGGTAGCCGGTCAACCGGGCCAGGCCAGCGCCCATGTCCTGCGGACCGGCGATGGTGGCGATGCGCCGCCGGCCCTTGCCGGCGAGGTACTCCACCGCCTGCCGGGCACCGCCGACGTTGTCCACGTCCACGAAGTAGGCGGGCTGGGCCCCGGGGCGCAGCATCCGCGCCGGCCGGCCGCCGAGCACGGTAGGCAGGCCGCGCTCCTCCAGCAGCGTGGGCAGCGGGTCGGCGTCGTGCAGGGAGAGCAGCAGGACGCCGTCGACGTGCTGGTTGGTCAGGTGGTGCTCGACCCGCTCCCGCTCGACCGGCGACTGGGCCATGGCGAGCCAGAGCTGCATCGGGGTCTCCAGCAGTCCCGAGCTGATCCCCCGGACGATGCCGGCGAAGAACGGCTCGGTGAAGACCCGCTCGCCGGACTCGGAGACCACCAGGGCAACCGAGTCGGTACGCTGGGTGACCAGGGCGCGGGCGGCCCGGTTCGGCACGTAGCCCAGCTCGGCGATGGCCTGCTGCACCGCGGCCCGAGCCTCCGGGCTCACCTGCGGCGAGCCATTGACCACGCGGGAGACCGTCCCGCGCCCGACGCCGGCGCGGGCCGCCACCGCGTCGAGGGTCGGGCGCCCGAGCGAGCGGGTGCGCTGGGTTGTCATCGTCTGCTCCTCCGACGTCGGACGTCTCCGGCGGGGCCCTCGGGGAGAGGGCACCGCCGGAGCCGCCCGTTACTGGCTGGCCGTGCGGCCTATTGTGCGGCCAGACCGTTGCGTCGGATCACCTCGGCGTACCACCTGGCGCTGGACTTCGGGACGCGGAGCTGGCTGTCGTAGTCGACATACACCATGCCGAAGCGCTTGGTGAAGCCCCACGCCCACTCGAAATTATCCATCAGCGACCAGGCGAAGTACCCGCGCAGCGGCACCCCGGCGCTGATCGCCTCGTGCGCGGCCCGCAGGTGGGCGTCGAAGTACGCCAACCGGTCCGGGTCGTCGACCCGACCGTCGACGACCGCGTCGACGAAGGCCGACCCGTTCTCGGTGACGTACAGCGGCAGGTCGGTGTACTCCTCGTGCACCCGACGCAGCGTCTCGACCAGACCGGGGGCGTCGATCTCCCAGTCCATGTCGGTGACCGGGACGCCCCGGGTGACGAAGCGCACCGACTCGCTTCCCGGCCAGCAGGACGGAGCGCGCCAGTACTTCTCCGGGGCCGTGCCCTCGACCGGCGCGGCGACCACGTGCCGGCTGTAGTAGTTGACGCCGACCAGGTCCAGCGGGCTGGAAATGATCTCCAGGTCCTCGTCCCGGACGTGCCCGAAGTCGCTGACCAGGCGCAGGTCGGCGACCAGGTCGTCCGGGTACCGCCCGCGCAGGATCGGGTCGAGGAAGAACCGGTTGGCCAACCCGTCGATCCGACGGGCCGCGTCGGCGTCGTCGGGCGAGTCGCTGGCCGGGGTGACCGGGTAGAGGTTCAGCGTCACCCCCACCTCGGCGGCGTGCCGGCCGGCGCGCAGCGCCTGCGTGGCCAGGCCGTGCCCGAGCATCAGGTGGTGCCCGGCGCGGACCGCCTCAACGCCGGCCGAGCGACCCGGGGCGTGCGCCCCGGAGCCGTACCCGAGGAAGGCCGAGCACCAGGGCTCGTTCAGCGTCGTCCAGTACCGCACCCGGTCGCCGAGGGCGTCGTGCACGAGCGCGGCGTAGTCGGCGAACCGGCTGGCGGTGTCCCGCGCCGGCCAGCCTCCGGCGTCCTCCAGCTCCTGGGGCAGGTCCCAGTGGTAGAGGGTCACCCAGGGCTCGATGCCGTGGGCGTGCAGCTCGTCGACGAGCCGACGGTAGAAGTCCAGGCCCTCCTGGTTCGCCGGCCCGGACCCGCCCGGCTGCACCCGGGGCCAGGAGACCGAGAAGCGGTACGACCTGAGCCCCAGCTCCGCCATCAGCCGCACGTCGGCCGGCATCCGGTGGTAGTGGTCGCAGGCCACGTCGCCGGTGTGGCCAGCGACCGTACGCCCCTCGGTGTGGCTGAAGGTGTCCCAGATCGAGGCGGTCCGGCCGCCCTCGGTCGCGGCTCCCTCGATCTGGTAGGCGGCGGTGGCCGCGCCCCAGAGGAAGTCCGGCGGGAAGGTCAGCTCCGGGCGTTGGTCCAGCAGGTCGACACCGGGCGGGGTGGCGGGGTTGCTCACGACTTGACCGCACCTTCCATGATGCCGCCGATGATCTGGCGGCCGAACAGGATGAACATCACGAACAACGGCAGGGTGGCGATCAACGTTCCCGCGAAGATCTGCGAGTTGTCGGCGAAGTACGCCGTGTTCAGGCTGCGCAGCGAGATCTGCACGGTCGGGTTCGCCGGGTCGGCGAGGACCACGAACGGCCAGAAGAACTGGTTCCACTGCTCCATGAAGGTGAGCAGGCCGAGCACCGCGGCGGCCGGACGCAGCGCCGGGGCGACCACGTGCCAGTAGATCCGCCAGGTGGAGCAGCCGTCCACCCGGGCCGCCTCGATCAGCTCGTTCGGCACGGCCTGTTCGGCGTACTGCCGCATCATGAAGATGCCGAAGCCGCCGATCAGGAACGGCACCGTCACCGACGGCATCGTGTTCAGCCACTCCAGCTTCGCCATGAGGATGTACAGCGGCAGGACGCCGAGCTGGATCGGCACCATCATCGAGGCGAGGATGACCAGCAGCAGCGCGTTCTTGCCCTTGAACTTCAGCTTGGCGAAGGCGAACCCGGCGAGCGAGCCGAAGAAGACCGTGGCGACGGTGATCGTCCCG
The DNA here is from genome assembly GCF_900091495.1 of Micromonospora echinospora. Classification (NCBI taxonomy): domain Bacteria; kingdom Bacillati; phylum Actinomycetota; class Actinomycetes; order Micromonosporales; family Micromonosporaceae; genus Micromonospora; species Micromonospora echinospora. Next base: position 328,186 of record NZ_LT607413.1, read on the forward strand.
GAGACCAGGAACGAGTTCATCAGACCCTTGAGCACGTTCGCGTCGCCGTTGGCGAGCACCCGCTCGATGTTCTCGCCGAGCTTGCCGCCGGGCAGGAACGGCGGCGGCCAGGAGTTCGCCGCGTCGTTGGTGCGGGACGCGATGACGATCATCCAGTAGAACGGGAAGAGGGAGAGGATCACCCCGAGGACCAGGCCGACCCAGGTGAGCGGGCTGGCCTTCCAGAGCTGGGCGGCCTTGTGCCCGGCCCGCTCGCGACGGGGCGACGGCTGGCGTACGGGGGGACGGAGCGTCGTGGTCGTCATCTGCGCACCCTCACTTGTCCGAGCTGATCCGACGGGCCAGCAGGTAGTTCACGACCGACATGAGAGCGATCAGCAGGAACAGCACGAGCGCGACCGCGCCGGCGTACCCCCAGCGGAAGCGGGTGTTCATCACGTCGAGCAGGTACATGGTGATGGTCTGGAACTGCCCCTCGGAGCCGCCCGAGATGCCGCCGGACCCGCTGGTGAACAGCAGCGGCTCGGTGAAGAGCTGCAACCCGCCGATGGTCGAGATGATCAGCGTGAAGATGATCGTCGGGCGGAGCTGCGGAACGGTGATCGACCAGAACTGCCGACGCCGGGACGCGCCGTCCAGGGACGCCGCCTCGTACATGTCCTTGCTGATCGACTGCATGGCGGCGAGGTAGATCAGGGCGTTGTAGCCGATCCACCGCCAGTCGACCATGGTGGAGATGGCGAACCAGGAGGCGTACCGGTTGGCCCGCCAGTCGATCGGGTCGATGCCCACCAGGTCGAGCGCCCAGTTGACCAGGCCGAACTCGCGCGCGTAGATCATCGAGAAGATGAGCGCGACCACGGCGGTCGAGGTGATGATCGGCATGGCGATGGCCATCCGGAAGAACGTCTGCGCGGGGAGCCGCCGGTTGAGCGCGTTCGCCAGCATCAGGGCGATCAGCAGCTGCGGCACCGTGGAGAGGACGAACATCCCGAAGGTGTTGTAGACCGCGTTCCAGAACTGCGGGTCGTTCGTGAAGAGCTCGACGAAGTTGTCCAGCCCGACGAAGCTGATCGTGGCGTTCAGCGGGGAGCGGTCGGTGAGCGCGATCCAGACCGTGTATCCGATCGGGTACGCGCTGAAGACGGCGAAGATGACGAAGAACGGCAGGACGTAGAGGTAGGGCGAGTACTTCAGGTCCAGCCGGGTCAGTGCGGCGAGGCGTCCCCGCTCGGCGGGGGCGGGGCGGGGCCGGCGTCCGTCGGGGGGCGCTTCGGCGTGCAGGTCGAGGCTCATCAGCGGTCCTTCACGTCAGGCGACACCGCCCGTGCACCGGCGGTGTCGGGCGGCACCGCGGGTGGCGTCGAGGCGTTGCCGCCGTCGACGCCACCCGCGGGCAGCTCGGCCAGGGTCACTTGCCGGCGGCCGCGCCGTTCTTCAGCGCTGCCTGCCACTGCTCACCTGCGGACTTGCCCTGCTCGACCGCGCGCAGGGTGTTCTCCACGGCGGTCCGGACCGCGTTGTTCTTCGGACCGAGGTACACCGGCTTCAGCTCGGAGGCGCCGGCGGCGAAGATCTTGCCGACCGGGGCGTCGCTGAAGTACGGGTTGGTGGAGTCGGCGACCGCCGGGTCGGCCAGACCCTGCGGGGACGACGGCAGGTTGCCGACCTTCTTGAAGGCCTCGACGTGGCCCTTCGCGTCGGTCAGGAACTTGACCAGCTTGGCCGCCTCGGCGGCGTTCTTGCTGGACTTCGGCACGGCGAGGAAGGAGCCGCCCCAGTTGCCGCCGCTGCCCGGAGCCTTGGCGATGTCCCACTTGCCGGCCGCCGCGTCGCCGGCCTGTCCCTTGATCACACCGGTCATCCAGGCCGGGCAGGCGATGGTGGCGAAGGTGCCGTTCTTGAAGCCGGCGTTCCACTCGTTCGAGAAGGACTGGAGGTTGTTCGACAGCTTGGCGTCGATCATCTTGGTGGTGAGGTCGTACGCCGTCCGGACGTCCGGGTTCTCGCCGATGACCAGCTTGTTGCTCTTGTCGTAGTAGGTGTAACCGGTGCCGGCGCCGGCAACCTGCATCAGCACCACGTTGTAGAAGTTGGTCGCCGAGTCGACGAACTTGTGCTTGGCGTCGGCGGCGGCGAACTTCTTGCCGGTCTCGATGAAGGCGTCCCAGGTGGGCCAGAGCTGGGCGACCTGCTCCCGGTCGCTGGGCAGCTTGGCGGCCTCGAAGAGGTCCTTGCGGTAGCACAGCGCCATCGAGCCGACGTCGGTGCCGAGGCCCAGCACCTTGCCGTCGGGGGTGGTGCCCTGCTCCCACTTCCACGGCAGGAAGTTGCCCTTGAGGTCGTTCGCGCCGTGGTCGGCCAGGTTCACGAACTTGTCGGCCTGGGCGTAGAACTGGACGATGGTGCCCTCCTCGAGGGCGACCACGTCACCGGCGCCGGAGCCGGCGGTGATCTGCTGGGTCAGTCGGGTGTTGTAGTCACCCAGGCCGAGCCCCTTGCCCCGCTCCTGGATCTTCACGTTCGGGTTCGCGGCCTCGTACTGCTTGTAGAGCTCGTCGTAGCCGAAGCCCTGGTCGCCGAAGACGTCGACCACGAGGGTGATCTTCTCGCCGGAGCTGCCGGTATCCGAGTCGTCGCTGCCGCAGGCCGCGACGCTGGCGAGCGCCGCGACGGACGCGAGCGCGAGGGCCGCGAACCGCCGACGGCGGAAGGTGAGGCTCATCCTGACCCCTCTTTTCGGTGAGGCTTTCGAGTGTGGTGGGGGCGCCCGGGAGCGCTCCCATGAGATTGCCGGCGGGTAACGGACGTGTCAATAGATCGTGGGAGCGTTCCCATATCGTTACCGGAATCGGTGATCGACTCCAGATGCGGCATCCCGGGCCGTCCGAGGTCCAGGACAGCCCGGGATGCCGCATCCTGCGTCGGTCAACCGGGAAACCCCGCCGGCCGGCGGGGGTGGGGAGTGGGTCAGGCCGGGGTCAGCAGAACCGGCGCAGCAGGGTGCCGGCCCGGCCGGCGTCGAAGGCCGACGCGTCGAACGGCCGGCCCAGCCAGTCGCGCATCGCGTCGTGCTCGGGGTGCTCCGGGTCGGCCAGGGCTTCGAGCAGCAGCAGGTAGCCCGCCGGGCCGCCGACGTCCTCCGGCGGGCAGGCGCGCTCGCCGTCCAGGCAGGCCGGGTACCGACCGTCCGGGTCGGCGGTCAGCACGTCCTCCACCACCAGGTCGTGCTCCCACCAGTCGCCGAAGTCGTAGGTGTAGTGGAACCGGCTCCCCTTGCCCACCGCCGTGTCCAGCCGGGTGTCCAGTTCGTCGCGCAACGCCAGCCCGTCGTCCGGGTCTGGGGTGCCGTACTGCACCCCGTCGATCTCGAAACTGTGCAGGTGGCAGTCCCGCCAACCCATGGCGTGCTGCACCACGCGGTGCAGTCGGTCCAGGGTGTACCCACCGGGCACCAGCACCCGCCGCCAGACCGGTGGCCGGACCCCGGCCAGGGAGATCCGCAACTGGAAGATCTGACGCGGCATGCTGTCCATCCTCCCTCGGCATAGGCTGCCAGCATGATCTGCCGAGCGTGCCGGGCGAAACGGCACGGTGACTGCCCGGGCCGGAACTGGTGCGACTGTCAGCACCGTACCCCCGCGCCGACCCCTCCGGTCACCGGTCCGGCGAGCGAATGAACGTCCGGATTCCGATCCACCGCGCCTGGCCGGGACCGGTCGCCGGGCCGCTGGACGACGAGACCCTGGCCGCCCTCTACGGTCGTGGCGACCGCCCCCGCCTCCGGGTCAACTTCGTGACCAGCATCGACGGCGCGGTCGCCCTCGACGACTACTCCGCCGGCCTGTCCGGAGAGCCGGACAAGCGGGTGTTCGGGCTGCTCCGGATGCTCTGCGACGCGCTCGTGGTGGCCGCCGGCACCCTGCGGCACGAGGGCTACCGGGCGGTACGCCTCGACGAGACCCGGCGGGCCTGGCGGCGGGCGCACGGGCTGGCCGCGTACCCGACGCTGGTGGTGGTCTCCGGCTCGCTCCGCCTCGACCCGGCGCAGGCCGCCCTCGCCGACGCCCCGGTCCGCCCGGTCGTCCTGACCACCGACGACGCCACCGCCCCCGCCGGGCTCACCGAGGTCGCCGACCTGGTCCGCTGCGGGACCGGCCGGGTCGACCTGGCCGCCGGCCTGGCCGAGCTGCGTCGACGTGGTCTCGACCACCTGCTCTGCGAGGGCGGTCCGCAGCTGTTCGGCGCGCTCACCGCCGCCGACCTGGTCGACGAGGTCTGCCTGACGGTCGCGCCGCTGCTCGCCGGCCCGGGCGCGGGCCGGATCACCGCCGGGGCGGCCGGACCGGCGCGCGACCTGCCGCTGCGGCACGTCCTCGCCACCGACGACGGGGTGCTGATGCTGCGCCACGCCCGGGACTGACCGGGTCGCAACTGGCAACCTGTCGTACCGCTGGGGCAGGATGCAGCACGTGTGCCCTGAGCGAATGCGACTGACCAGCGGAGCCCGGCGATGACCGACGACAGCCCGGTGACGACCGACGACGCGTTCGACGGCTCCGGCGAGGAGGTGGGGCGGGTCCTCGGCACCGCCGACGCCACCCCGCTCCAGTTCTGGACGGCGGTCTCCGACGGCAGCTACCTCCAGCTCGACGACGTGGTGGTGACCCGGCGCGAACTGCCCGACCGGGAGCCGGTGACCATCGCCGGGGTGGTGACCCAGGTCCGCGCCCGGCACGAGGGCGCCCAGTTCGACTCGGACGTCTTCGCCATCGCCGACGGCACCCTCCCGGCCCAGGTGCAGGAGGCCGCCGAGATCACCACCACCCGGGTCGACCCGGAGCTGTACGTCCCACCCACCCCGGGCGCGGTGGTGCGCCGCGCCGAGGGCGACGCCCGGGCCCGGGCGCTGCACTTCGACCGGATGGAACGACGCATCCCGATGGGGACGGGCCGCGACGGGGTGCCGGTCTACCTGAACGCCGACTTCCTCGACGGCAGCCGGGGCGCGCACGTGTCGATCTCCGGCATCTCCGGGGTGGCCACCAAGACCAGCTTCGCCACCTTCCTGCTCTACTCGGTGTTCCGCTCCGGCGTGCTCGGCGGCGACGCGGTCAACGCCAAGGCGCTGATCTTCAACGTCAAGGGCGAGGACCTCCTCTTCCTCGACCACCCGAACACCCGGCTCGACGACGCCACCCGGGCGGCGTACGCGAAGCTCGGCCTGGCCGCCGGGGCCTTCCCCGACGTGCGCGTGCACGCCCCGCCCCGGGTCGGCGACTCCTCCGGCACGCCGGACGTCAGCAGCCGGCTCACCGGCGTGGACAGCTTCTACTGGACGCTGAGCGAGTTCTGCGCCGACCGGCTCCTGCCGTACGTCTTCGCCGACGCCGACGACGAACGCCAGCAGTACACGATGGTGGTGCACGCGGTCACCGCCCACCTGGCCCGGTACGCCCAGCCCGCCGACGGCGGGGTGAGCATCGACGGCGTCCGGCTGGGCTCCTACACCGACCTGGTCGACCACATCGTCGAGCAGCTCAACGACGACGAGACCCGCAGCGACTGGACCGGCAGCGCGGTCGGCATCGGCACCGTCAACGCCTTCGCCCGGCGGCTGATCGGCAGCAAGAAGGACCTGGGCCGGCTGATCCGCGGCGACCTCGCCACCCGCCGTCCGCACTCGATCAACACGGCCGAGAGCGCCCAGGTCACCGTGGTCGACCTGCACAACCTGCCGGACCGGGCGCAACGGTTCGTGGTCGGGGTGACGCTGCGCGGCGAGTTCGAGCGCAAGGAGAAGGCCGGCACCGCCCGGCCGCTGCTCTTCGTCGTCCTCGACGAGCTGAACAAGTACGCCCCCCGGGAGGGCTCCTCCCCGATCAAGGAGGTGCTGCTCGACATCGCCGAGCGGGGCCGCTCGCTCGGGGTGATCCTGGTCGGCGCGCAGCAGACGGCGAGCGAGGTGGAACGGCGGATCGTCACCAACTCGGCGATCCGGGTGGTCGGCCGGCTCGACCCGGCCGAGGCGTCCCGCCCGGAGTACGGCTTCCTCCCACCGGCCCAGCGGCAGCGGGCGCTGCTGGCCAAGCCGGGCACGATGTTCGTCAACCAGCCGGACATCCCGGTGCCGCTCTGCCTGGAGTTCCCCTTCCCGGCCTGGGCCACCCGGGTCTCCGAGGCCGGTCACGCCCCGTCGGAGACACTCCGGTCCATCACCCAGGCCGCCGACCCGTTCGCCGTGGTCGGCTCCGGTGGCGCCGACGACGACATCCCGTTCTAGGGGGACCACCCGTGAAGATCCTGCACACCTCCGACTGGCACGTCGGCAAGGTCCTCAAGGGCCAGTCCCGCGCCGAGGAGCACAAGCAGGTCCTCGCCCAGGTCATCGAGATCGCCCGGCAGGAGCGGCCCGACCTGGTCGTGGTCGCCGGTGACCTCTACGACACCGGCTCCCCCACCCCGGAGGCCACCCGCCTGGTCACCCGGGCGTTGACGGCGCTGCGCCGCACCGGCGCGGACGTGGTCGCCATCGGCGGCAACCACGACAACGGCCCGGCCCTGGACGCGCTGCGCCCGTGGGCCGAGGCCGCCGGGATCGTGCTGCGCGGCAGCGTCCGGGACACCAACCCGGCCGACCTGGTGATCGACGGGACGACCCGGGACGGCGAGCGCTGGCAGCTCGCCGCGCTGCCCTTCCTCTCCCACCGGTACGCCGTCCGCGCGGTGGAGATGTACGAGCTGACCGCCGCCGAGGCCACCCAGACGTACGCCGACCACCTGGGGCGGGTGCTCGCCCGGCTCACCGAGGGCTTCGCCGAACCCGACCGGGTGCACCTGGTCACCGCGCACCTGACCGTGGTCGGCGCGAGCACCGGCGGCGGCGAACGGGACGCGCACACCATCATGGGATACGCCGTCCCCGCCACGGTCTTCCCGGGCACCGCCCACTACGTGGCGCTCGGGCACCTGCACCGGGCCCAGCGGGTCGACGGGCCCTGCCCGGTGCGCTACAGCGGCAGTCCGATCGCCATCGACTTCGGCGAGCAGGAGAACGTCTGCTCGGTGACGCTGGTCGAGGTGAGCGCCCGCACCGCCGCGCAGGTCCGCGAGGTGCCGGTCTCCGCCGCGGTGCCGCTGCGCACCGTCCGGGGCACCCTGGCCCAGCTCGCCGAGCTGGAGCCGCCCGAGGGGTGGCTGCGGGTGTTCGTCCGGGAGCAGCCCCGCGCCGGGCTGCGCGAGGAGGTCCAGGATCTGCTCCCCCGGGCGCTGGAGATCCGGATCGACCCGGAGCTGGTGCCGGCCCCGGGCGGCGGGGCGCGCACCGCCCAGCGGGCCGGCCGGTCGCCGCAGCAGCTCTTCGCCGACTACCTGGCCGGTCGCGGGCACGACGACGACGGGGTGCGGGAGCTGTTCGACGAGCTGTTCGAGGAGGTCGACCGCTGATGCGCCCGATGCGGCTGGACATGGCGGGCTTCACCGTCTTCCGCGAGGAGACCACGGTCGACTTCACCGACGCCGACTTCTTCGCGCTGGTCGGGCCGACCGGGTCGGGCAAGTCGACGGTGCTGGACGCCATCTGCTTCGCCCTCTACGGCACGGTGCCCCGTTGGGGCGGGGCGCGCGGGCTGGCCAACGCGCTCGCCCCGTCCGCCACCGAGGCCCGGGTGCGGCTGGTGTTCGAGTCCGCCGGGGACCGCTACGTCGCCACCCGGGTGGTCCGCCGGGACGGCCGGGGCACCGTCAAGACCGCCAACGCCGGGTTGCAGCTCATGCCACCCGGCTTCGACGTCACCAAGCTGGACACCGGGCTCAGCCCGGAGGATCTCGGCGAGGTGCTGGCCGGCACCCCGGCCGAGATGGAGACGGCGGTCCTGGAGGCGGTCGGGCTGCCGTACGAGCAGTTCACCAGCTGCGTGGTGCTGCCCCAGGGGCAGTTCGCGGACTTCCTGCACGCCAAGCCGGCCACCCGGCAGCAGATCCTGGTCAACCTGCTCGGCCTCGGCGTCTACGAGGAGGTGCAGAAGCGGGCCACCGAGCGGGCGGGGAAGGCCGAGGCGCGGTTGGAGCAGGTCGACCGGATCCTCGCTGGCCTGACCGACGTCGACGACGCGGCCCTGGCCGAGGCGGAGTCCACCGTCACCCGGGCGCACGAGCTGGCCGGGGCGGTCGCCGCCGCCGTACCGGAGCGGGAGCGGGCCCGGACGGCGACGCGGGAGGCACACGCGGCGCTGGCCGCCCTCGACGCCGACCTGGCGGTGCTGGACGCGGTGCGCGCGCCGGCCGGGGTGGCCGAGGTGGCCCGGGCGGTCGCGGGCGCACGGGCCGGCGTCGACCAGGCCGCGAAGGCGGTGGCGCTGGCCGAGGAACGCGAGGAGAAGCTCCGCGGCGAGCTGGCCGGGGCGGGTGACGAGAGCGCCCTGCGGCTGCTGCTGAAGGCACACGCCGACCGGGACCGGCTGACCGGCGAGGTCGAGTCGGTGGCCGCGACGGTGGCCGCGGCCGAGGCGGAGCACGAGGCGACGATGGCGGCGCTGGCCGAGGCGCGGGCGGCGACCGAACGGGCCGAGACCGAGCTGGAGGCGGCGTTCCGGGCGCACGAGGACGCGAAGACCGCCGACCAGGCGGTGGCGCTGCGGGCGCAGCTGACCGACGGGGCGTGCTGCCCGGTGTGCGAGCAGGTGGTGCCCCGGGTGCCGGCGGTCCCGGCCGGCTCGGCGGTGGCCCGGGCCGTGGCCGCCGGGAAGGCCGCGCGGGCCGCCAGCGACGCGGCGAAGCGGCGGGCGCAGGAGTGCGACACCGCCGCCCGGGAGCGGGAACGGGCGCTGGTGCGCGTCCGGGCCCAGCACGACCAGCTGCGGGACCGCTTGGCCGAGGTGGACGCCCAGCTCGCCGGGGCCGCCACCGCCGAGGCGCTGCGGCACGACCTGGCCGAGCACGCCCGGCTGCGGACGGCCCTGGACGAGGCGGCGGGCGCGGTGCGCGCGGGGCGGGACGCCGCCCGGCGGGCCCGGGGCGCGTTCGAGGCCGCCGAGGAGGGGCTGCGGGCCGCGTGGCGGGAGTTCGACACGGTACGGGACCGGCTGGCCCGGTTCGGTCCGCCGGCCGCCGACCGGGACGACGTCGCCGCCGCCTGGACGGGTCTGGCCGGCTGGGCCGGCGGGGAGGCGGACCGGCGGCGCGCGGACCGGGTGGACCTGGTGGCGTCGGTGACGGCGGCGGAGGCCGCCGCCGAGGCGGTGGAGGACCGGATCGCCGGCATCTTCGCGGTCGCCGGGTTACCCCCCGACGACGACCCGGTCCGGGCGGCCACGGTCGCGGTGGAACGCGCCGAGGCGGCCCACCGGCGGCTGGTGGAGCGCCGCGAGCAGGCCGCCGAGCTGCGGGAGCAGCGGGCCGGACACGAGCGGGAGACCCGGGTGGCCCGGGCGCTCGCCGGTCACCTGCGGGCCAACAACTTCGAGCGGTGGCTGCTGGCGGAGGCGCTGGACGTGCTGGTCGACGGGGCGTCCCGGATCCTGCGGGAACTCTCCGGCGGGCAGTACGACCTGGTCCACGACAAGGGTGAGTTCTTCGTGGTCGACCACCACGACGCCGGCCTGCGGCGCGGGGTGCGGACGCTCTCCGGCGGGGAGACCTTCCAGGCTTCCCTGGCACTGGCGCTCGCGTTGTCCGAGCAGCTCGCCGGCCTCTCCACGACGGCGGCGAGCCTGGAGTCGATCGTGCTGGACGAGGGGTTCGGCACCCTCGACGCGGCCACCCTGGACACGGTGGCCGCCACCCTGGAGAGCCTGGCCGCCCGGGGCGACCGGATGGTCGGGGTGGTCACCCACGTGCCGGCGCTCGCCGAGCGGATCCCGGTGCGCTTCGAGGTCCGCAAGGACGCCCGCAGCGCCCGCGTCGAACGGAGTGGCCTGTGAGCGCGAGGAGTGAGCTTGCGAGCCCCGCAGTCGCGAACGGAAGGCTGACCCGATGAGTGGGGCGGGTCGTCCGCAGTTCTTCGTGGACGCGTGGGACCCGGCGTATGGGGCGTCGTTCGAGGCGTCCCCGGGTGGCCCGGCCGCGCCGAGCAGTGCCCAGGTCGACCCGGACGTGGAGCTGCCGGCGGCGGACTGGCGGGCGCTCGGTCCCCGGGACGGGGTTCACGCCCCCGAGGTGGTGCTCCTGGTCGACGGGGTGCGCCGGATCGACGCCAGCGTCTGGACGGCCGAGTCCGACGGGGTCTCCTACCCGGGCGTGGCGGCGTCGTACGCGGCCGGTGTGGTCCGTTGTGACCTGGGGCGGGGCGCGGCGGAGATGGCCGGCGCCCGGGTGGCCCGGGGGCTCTTTACGGCCAGCCCGTCGGCGCAGGAGATGGTCGCCGGGTCGGTGCGGTACCCGGTGCACCGGGTCGGCGGCAGCGGCGAGCTGAGCAAGCTGCCGGCCGCCGTGCAGGGCCCGCTGACCGCGCTGGAGGTGGCGGTCTCCGACGCCGCCCGGACCGACGGTGACCTGCTGGTGGTGGACGGGCCGCTGCGGGCCCGGCGGCAGTTGCCCCGCACCCTCGGGTACGTCAAGACCCAGCACAGCCAGTACCTCGACGCCCGGCTGACGGCGGTGGTGACCGGGATGGCGCCGGGGCAGCGGTGTCCGGTGTTCCGGCTCCGGGTGGGCACCGGCTGGGGTGGCTGGTCGTGGTATCTGCGGCTGCCGGTGGCGCGGGGCGCGCCGTGGGCCGGCATCGTCCGGGTGGAGTGCTCGCCCGACCTGGAGCCCACCGACGCGATCGCCCTGGCCGACCTCTCCCTGGTCACCCTCCCCCGGTTCGCCTCCACCCCGTACAAGGATCCGCGCGCCCCGCAGAACCTGGTCCCGATCGCCGGCCTGGAACGCCGGCTGCGCGCCCTGCTCGGCGACGCCCGCCTGCTGCACCGGGCGCTCTCCGCCGCCGCGCGCCGCGCCCGCCGCTGACCGGCGACCGGCGACCGGCGACCGGCGACCGGCGACCGGCGACCGGCGACCGGCGACCGGCGACCGGCGACCGGCGACCGGCGAGGATACTGGCCGGATGGGGCGCAGGCGGGACGCGGACCGGGTGGTCGCGCGGGTCGACACCGGTGAGGCCGAGCTGGTGCCGGACCCGGACCGCCCCGGGTCGTGGACCCTGCTGCTCGACGGGGCGCCGCAGTCGCACGTCGACCTGACCGACCCGACCCACCTGGAGTTCGAGTACGTGCGGCGGCTCGCCGCCGCGCTGGACCTGGTCGCCCCGACCGGCGTACCGCTGCGGGTGCTGCACCTCGGCGGTGGCGCGCTGACCCTGCCGCGCTACCTGGCGGCCAGCCGGCCCGGGTCGACGTCCCGCGTGGTCGAGGTGGACGGGGCGCTGGTCGAACTGGTCCGCCGGGGGATGCCCTGGCCGGCGCAGGCCCGGATCCGGGTCCGGGTCGCCGACGCCCGCGAGGTCGTGGCGACCACGCCCGACGCCGCGTACGACGTCATCGTCGCCGACGTCTTCGCCGGTGCCCGCACCCCGGCCCACCTGACCTCGGCGGAGTACGCCGCCGAGGTGGCCCGGGTGCTGCGTCCGGACGGCTGGTACCTCGCCAACCTGGCCGACGGTCCGCCGCTGCGGTACGCCCGCGCCCAGGTGGCGACGGTCCGGACGGTCCTGCCCCGGGCCTGCCTGGTCGCCGACGCGGCGGTGCTGCGGGGCCGCCGGTACGGCAACCTGGTGCTGGTCGCCGGCCGGGTCGAGCCGCCGGTCGCGGCGTTGACCCGGCGGGCCGCCGGGGACTGGTTCCCCGGGCGGGTGCTCGCCGGGGCGGAGCTGGACCGCTTCGTCGGGGGCGCGACGGTGGTCCGGGACGCCGAGGCGACCCCGTCCACGCCGCCTCCGCCCGGGCTCTTCTCCGTCCGCCGGTGACCGTTCCGGGGCCGTCACACGGCCGTCCGGTGGTGGCGGGGGTCGGTGCCGGGCGTGGCAGAGTGTGCCGGTGACCGCCACCCGGATCCTGCGTCCGCCGCCGGAGCACCGGTTCGCCGAGACGGTACGCGCGCTGACCTTCAGCCCGTACGACCCGTGCGCCCGGATCGCCGCCGGGGCGTTCTGGTGGGCGACCCGCACGCCGGACGGGCCGGCCACCCTGTGCCTGCGCCGCCACGACGGCGACCTGCTCGCCGAGGGGCACGGGCCGGGCGCCGACTGGGTGGTGGAGCGCGCCGGGGCCATTGCCGGCCTGCGCGACGACCTGACCGGTTTCGCCGACCTGGCCGGCCGGCACCCGGTGGTGTCCCGGCTGGCCGCCCGCCACCGGGGGCTGCGGATGCCGGCCACCGGCCGGGTCTTCCGGCAGTTGCTGCGCACGGTTCTGGAACAGAAGGTCACCGGCAAGGAGGCGTACCGGGCCTACGCGGCGACGGTCCGGCACTTCGCCGAGCCCGCGCCGGGGCCGTTCCCGCTGCTGCTGCCGCCCGACCCGGCGGCGGTGGCCGCCGCGCCGTACTGGGTGTTCCACCCGTTCGGGGTGGAACAGCGGCGGGCCGAGACGCTCCGCCGGGTCGCCGCCCTCGCCGACCGGCTGGAGGCGTGCGCGGACGCCGCCGAGGCGACCCGGCGGCTGACCGCGATCCCCGGCATCGGCCCGTGGAGCGTCGCCGAGGTGGTCCGGATCGCGTACGGCGACCCGGACGCGGTGAGCGTCGGCGACTACCACGTGCCGAACACGGTGAGCTGGGCGCTGGCCGGTGAGGCGCGCGGGGACGACGCGCGGATGCTGGCGCTGCTGGAGCCGTTCCGGGGGCACCGGGGACGGGTCTGCCTGCTGCTGGCCGTCGAGGGCGTGCACGCGCCCCGCTTCGGGCCGAGGATGCCGCTGCGCTCCTTCGCGACCTACTGACCCGGTCCGCCGGCCCGGCGGCAGAGCCGACGCAGGGTGGCCGCCAGCCAGCGGGCGTACCCGTGTTGGAAGGCCCGCCCGGCGGGGCCGGCCGCCCGCATGATCCAGCGTTCCGGACGGCTGAACGCGCGGATCTCGAACCAGACCCGGCCCGCGTCGTCGCGTTCCACCACGAACGCCTCCTCGCCGGCCGCCGGGTGACCGGGGAGCGTGCCGTACCCGAAACCGGCCCGGCGGTCGTCGTCGGCGGCCCAGACCACCTCGCACGGGGCGGCGAGCCGCAGCGGGCCGATGCCCAGCCCGGAGGTGACGGCGACGCCCGGCGCGGCCCGGGGCGCGTCGGCGGTGATCCGGACCCCGGCGGCGCGGTGCAGCCGCCAGGTGAGCACGGCCGTACCCGCCACCGCGAAGCAGCCGTCGGGAAGCCGGACCCGGTGCCGCACGTGCCGCCAGCCCGCCGGCAGGTCCCCGGTGCGGGTGGCCCCGACGTGCGGGTAGGTCAGCGGCACGGGCACCTCCGGGGTTCGGCGCGGACCCGGCAAGCGTACGGCCGCCGCCGGCGGCGCGGAGCGGCCCGCGCGAACCGCCGGCCCGGCCGGCTCAGGCCGCCTCGCGCAGATCGGCCAGGGTCAGCGGGGTACGCCGGGTCAGCAGGTCCGCCAGCTCGGGGATCGATCCGGCCTCGCCGAGGACGTCCTTGCCACCACCGAACTCCGGGCGGTAGCGGCGCACCAGCCGGTAGCGGTACCGGCCCCGGATCAGCTCCGCGGTGACCCGCCAGCGCCCGCAGCAGCCGCAGACGAACTCGCGCACCCGGCGACGGTAGCTCTGACCTGCGCTTTTCCGGATCGACCACCGGTGACGGACACCCCCGACGCGGGACACACGGCACCGGACGCGACCGTGATGTGCCTCACCGTCGTCGGTCCCGTCTGGTTGACTGTCGCCGTGGAGCTGCCGCTGAACCCGCCGGTCGAGCCGATGCTGGCCAAGAGCGTCGCCCGGATCCCCACCGGGGAGCAGATGACCTACGAGCCGAAGTGGGACGGGTTCCGGTGCATCGTCTTCCGGGACGGCGACTCCGTCGAGCTGGCCAGCCGGGGCGGCAAGATGATGACCCGGTATTTTCCCGAGGTCGTCGAGCAGGCCCGTGCGCAGTTGCCGGAGCGCTGCGCGGTCGACGGCGAGTTGATCGTGATCCGGCGCGACGGCCCCGACGGGCAGCCCCGGCTCGACTTCGAACTGCTCGCCCAGCGGATCCACCCGGCCGCGTCCCGGGTGCGGCTGCTCGCCGAGACCACCCCCGCCGACTTCGTCGCCTTCGACCTGCTGGCGATCGACGACGAGGTGCTGCTCGACCGGCCCTACCCGCAGCGCCGGGCCCGGCTGGAGGCCGCGCTGGCCGGGGTGCGTCCACCGGTGCACGTCACCCCGGTCACCACCGACCTGGAGACCGCACGTCGGTGGTTCGACGTCTTCGAGGGCGCCGGCCTGGACGGGTTGATCGCCAAGCCGGCCGACCTGCCGTACGAGCCGGGCAAGCGGCTCATGTTCAAGGTCAAGCACGCCCGCACCGCCGACGTGGTGGTGGCCGGCTTCCGCTGGTACAAGTCCGGGCCGGTGGTCGGCTCGCTGCTGCTCGGCCTCTACGACACGCAGGGCCTGCTCCACCACGTCGGGGTCTGCGCCTCGTTCACCATGGCCCGCCGCAAGGAGCTGCTGACCGAGCTGGAACCGTACCGGGACGTCGGCGACGACCACCCGTGGGCGCACGGCGACCACGCGCGCGGCCAGCGCATCCCGGGCGGGGTGAGCCGCTGGACCGGCGGCAAGAACCTGGAGTGGGAGCCGCTGCGCCCGGAGCTGGTGGTGGAGGTCGGCTACGACGCGATGGAGGGCGACCGCTTCCGGCACACCGCCCAGTTCGTCCGCTGGCGGCCCGACCGCGACCCCCGCTCCTGCGGGTACGACCAGTTGGAACGCCCGGTCCGCTTCGACGTCGACCAGGTGCTGCGCGGTGATCCGGTGCCGACGACCGAGCCGAGCTGACGCCGACACGATCCTGGAGGGCAGGCTGTGCGCCGCATGACCCACCCGTCTCCGGCCCGCCGGGCCCGTTTCGCGCTGGCCGGGTTCATCGCGGCGGTCCTGGTCGCCGCCGGCTGCACCCTGCCGACGTTCGCGCCCCGAGTCGAGGTGGAGGGCGAGGCGTCGGTGGCCCCGCTGGGTGCGAGCCCCCAGTGGCGGTCCTGCCCGGAGACCGCCGAGCAGGTTGCCGGCCGCGCCGCGCCGGGCATGCGGTACGAGTGCGCCCGGATCGCCGTACCGCAGCGGTGGAACACCACCGGTGGGCCGGCGACCGCCACCCCGGGCGGCGGCGCGACGTTCGAGATCGCGCTGCTGCGGGCCCGCTCCACGAAGCAGCGCGACCGGATCGGGTCGCTGCTGGTCAACCCGGGCGGCCCGGGTGGTTCCGGCGTCGACACGGCGGTCTACCTCTCCCTCGGGGAGCAGTTCGGCGGCCTGCCGGCCTCGGTGACCGAGCGGTTCGACATCGTCGGCTTCGACCCGCGCGGAGTGGCCCGCTCCAGCCCGGTCGAGTGCATCTCCGACACCGACCTCGACGCCAGCTTCGGTTACGACCCCGACCCGGAGTCGACCGCCGCCTTCGACGGTCTGGTCGCCCTCAACCAGCGGATCGGCCAGGCCTGCGGAGCGAAGTACGGCGACCGGCTGTCACTGTTCGGCACCGAGCAGGCCGCCCTGGACATGGACGCGGTGCGCGCCGCCGTCGGCGACGAGAAGCTAACCTACCTGGGGTACTCCTACGGCACTCTGCTCGGCGCGGTCTACGCCCAGCGTTTCCCGGAGCGGGTGCGCGCGCTGGTGCTCGACGGCGCCATCGATCCCCGCCAGAACGCGGTGGAGGCGTCGGAGGGCCAGGCGAAGGGCTTCGAGCGGGCGTTCGGCAACTTCGTCCGCTGGTGCTCCGCCAACGCCGACCGTTGCCCGCTCGCCCCGGACGCCCGGGCTGCGGTGACCTCAGCCGTCGACAAGGCCCGGGTCTCCCCGGTCCGGGGCGCGGACGGGCGGGAGGCCACCGCCGGCTGGGTCTTCTACGCGGTCATCTCCTCGCTCTACACCGAGCAGGGGTGGCAGGAACTGGCCCGTGCGGTCGACCAGTTGGCCGAGGGCGACCCGGCCGGCGTCTTCCGCCTCGCCGACGCGTACGCCGGACGGAACCCGGACGGCACCTACACCAACCTGTTCGACGCCAACCTGGCCGTGAACTGCGCCGACGACGAGGAGCGGCCGAGCCTCGAACGGATCCGCCAGCTCCAGGGGCAGTGGCGCCGGGCGTACCCGCTGTTCGGGCCGGCATTGGCGGTGGGACTCCTGACCTGCGCGAAGTGGCCCGCCGAGCCCGATCCGTACCCGACCGGGAAGGCCGACGGCGCACCGCCGATCCTGGTGGTGGGCACCACCGGCGACCCGGCCACGCCCTACGAGCAGACCCCGGCGCTGGCCGCGATGCTCGGGGTGGGGCGGGTCCTCACCTGGGAGGGCGAGGGGCACACCGCCTACCCGCAGACCACCTGTGTCACCGAGGCGGTCGACGCCTACCTGATCGACCTGACCGTGCCGGCGGAGGGGCTGCGCTGCCCGGCACGCTGACCCGTCACCGTCACCGTCACACCCCCGTCACCGTCACCGTCACCGGCCCCACCGCCCGCACCGGCCAGCCGACTGTGCCATCCTCAGCGGCATGTCTGACCTGGTGTTCCGCACAGCGGCCCGGGCCGATCTGCCTGCGGTGGTCGCCCTGCTCGCCGACGACGTCCTCGGCCAGAGCCGGGAGGCTACGGTGGTCGACGAGGCGTACGAGCGGGCCTTCGCGGACATCTCCGCCGACCCCCGCAACCACCTCGTGGTCGCCGAGCAGGACGGCGAGGTGGTCGGCTGCCTCCAGGTCACCTACATTCCGGGCCTGGGCCGGCACGGCGCGGAACGCGCCCTGGTCGAGTCCGTCCGGGTGCGCGCGGACCGCCGGGGGGCGGGGATCGGCCGGGCCCTGATGACCTGGGTGGTCGACCGCGCCCGGGAGCGGGGCTGCGCGCTGGTGCAGCTCACCACGGACAAGCGCCGGGCCGACGCGCACCGGTTCTACATCGGCCTCGGGTTCGTCGCCAGCCACGAGGGGATGAAGCTGCCGCTCTGACCGGCTCCCGGCTCCCGGCTCCCGGCTCCCGGCTCCCGGCTCCCGGCTCCCGGCTCCCGGCTCCCGGCTCCCGGCTCCCGGCTCCCGGCTCCCGGCTCCCGGCAGGATGATGCCTCCACCCACCCTGTCGAGCTGCACGCACAGACGGGGCAGTCGGTGCTTCCTTCCCTCGACCCGGCCACCACCAGCGGCGCTGCCCTCCTACGCGGCCTCGCCTTGGCGCTGCCCTCTCCTTACGGCTTCGCCCCGGCGGTGTCGGAGGCACCAGCTCCGCACTCGCGGCGCACCAACACTCGATCGGAGCGGGACCGGTCGCCGATCCTGCTCCACGGGCGGGGACCGTACCGGTAGCACAGGCGGGGCAGCTCTACAGTGCCCCGAACCCATGACTTCCTCCCCGGGAACGGAAGCGGGCAGGCGCGCCGCACCCGACCGGCACCAGCACCCGGCGGGACTTCCGCACCCGGCCAGCGCCCGAACGACACGGGGCACCGGACGCCGGACGCCGGACGCTGGGCACCGGACGCCGGACGCTGGGCACCGGACGCCGGACGCTGGGCACCGGACGCCGGACGCTGGGCACCGGACGCCGGCGGAGAGGGCACGACGGGCGGTGCTGCACTAGATTCACCGCATGGCACGGTGGGCTCGGTTGGCACCGGCGGCGTGGACGGCACGGCTGCCTCCCGTGGCCTGGCTGGTTCTCGCCGCCGCGCTGCTCGTCACCGCCGCGTTCACCCGCTGGCGTACGGTCACCGGCGACCCGGTCGTCGCCGCCGCGCTGGAGCAGAAGGTGGCGGCGGTGGGCGCGGTGGCCGGCCCCTGGCTCGTCGGGGCGACCACGCTGCTGGTGGTGACCCGGGCGGTGGCGGTCGCGGCCGGACGCCCGCAGCGGCTGCTCCGGCTGGTCGGCACCGCCCTGGCGGTCGTCCTCGTGGTGGTGCTCGGGGTGATCGCGGTGTCGCTGGTACGGACCCTCGACCCCTCGTTCGACACCGACCGGGGCCCGGTGTCCACCCAGCCCGGGCCGGCGCTGCTCCCCGCCGCCGGAGCGCTGCTGGCCTGCCTGGTGGGCATCTGGTCGGCACCCGCGCGTCCGGCCGTCGCGGGGCCGCCCCGGTCACGCTGGCGGCGTGCCGGGGTGCTGCTCCTGGCCGCCGGCTGGGCGACGGTCGCGGTCGCGGTCGGGCTGCCGTCCTGGCGGCGCGATTACCCGGACCGGGTCGAGGTGGACGCCAGCCTCGACCTGGTCTTCGTGGCGCTGCCCTTCGCGCTGGTCGGTGCCCTGCTGGCGGTGCCGTCGCTGCTGCGTACCGGCACGGCCCGCCGGCCGTGGCGGGAGGCGAGCCGGGGCTGGTCGATCGCCACGACGCTGGGCTGCGGCAGTTCGATCGGGGCGATCTGGTACTTCGTGGCGAACGATCCGTACCGGCAGGAGGCCGGCATGTCCTCGGCCCGGCCGGGCGCGGGCACCGCCCTGGCGCTGCTCGGCTGCGTGTTGATCGCGGTCTCCGGGGCGCTCCCCGACGACCGCTGAGGCCCGTCGCCGGCGACCGCTGAGGCCCACTACCGATGGCGGCCAGTCCGAGCCGGTGGTCAGGCCCGGCAGAGGATCTCGCCGTGCAGGATGGTGAACCAGCCGTCGTCGGCGGCCGTCCACTCCCGCCACCCCGTCGACAGGCGGGCCAGATCCTCCTCCGTGGCGAGGCCGGACGCGCGCACCTGATCGGCCATGGCCGAGTACCGGATCCGGTCGGCCCACATGCCGCCCCACCACTGCCGGTCCTCCGGCGTGGCGAAGCACCACGTGCTGGCCGTGGCGGTGACGTCGGTGAACCCGGCGGCGCGGGCCCAGGAGAGCAGTCGCCGGCCGGCGTCGGGCTCGCCGCCGTTGGCGCGGGCGGCCCGCTGGTACAGGGTGAGCCACTCGTCCAGCTCGGGCACCCGGGGGAACCAGGTGAACGCGGCGTAGTCGCTGTCCCGGACGGCGACGATCCCACCGGGTCGGCATACCCGGCGCATCTCCCGCAGGGCCCGGACCGGGTCGGCCACGTGCTGGAGCACCTGGTGCGCGTGGACCACGTCGTACGCCGCGTCGGGCAGGTCCAGCGCCTGCACGTCGGCGACCACGAAGTCGACGTTGTCCCGTCCCCGGGCGGTCGCCTCGGCCCGCGCGAGATCGAGAGCCTCCCCGGTGACCTCCAGCGCGGTCACCCGTGCCACCCGTCCGGCCAGGTCGACGGTGATGGTGCCGGGCCCGCAGCCGATGTCGAGCAGGGTCTGGTCGGACGCCAGGTGGGGCAGGAGGTACCCGGCGGAGTTCTCCGCGGTACGCCAGCGATGCGACCGCAGCACCGTCTCGTGGTGTCCGTGGGTGTAGACGTTGCGGGCGGCGACCATGACGGGGACCTCCTCGTTCCGGGTGCCCCGAACCTAGCCGCCCCTTCCCTGGATGCGGGACGCCGATCCCGCTAAGCGAGATCCGCCGCCTCAGCCGGCCTCCGGCCGGGACCGGGACGGCTGCACCCGTTTGGGCTCACCCGGCATCTTCGGGTGGTCCGGAGGGTACGGCAGGTCGCCCGAGCCGGCGGCGTCGTCCCGGTCGGCCCACTCCAGCAGCGGGGTGATGTCCCACGGACGGTCGTCGATGCCGGCGTGCGGGTCCCCCCGCTCGGCCAGCCGGGCCGGCACGCTGCCGAGGTGGAAGTCGTCCGGGTCGACGTCGGGCAGCTCGTCCCAGTCGACCGGGGTGGAGACGGTGGCCCGGGCGTTGGCCCGCAACGAGTACGCGCAGGCGATCGTCCGGTCGCGGGCCATCTGGTTGTAGTCGACGAAGACGTGCGCCCCGCGCTCCTCCTTCCACCAGGCCGTGGTGATCAGGTCGGGGCGACGGCGTTCCAGCTCGCGGGCCAGGGCGATGGTGGCCCGGCGCACCTCGGTGAACGTCCAGCGCGGCTCGATACGCAGGTAGACGTGGACGCCCCGGCCACCGGAGGTCTTCGGCCAGCCCGTCGCGCCGAGTTCGCCGAGGAGGGCCCGCAGCTCGCCGGCCGCCGTCACCGCGTCGGCGAAGTCGGTGCCGGGTTGCGGGTCCAGGTCGACGCGGAGCTCGTCGGGCCGGTCCACGTCGGTGGCGCGCACCGGCCATGGGTGGAAGACGATCGTGCCCATCTGCGCCGCCCAGGCGACGTGCGCCAGGTCGACCGGGCAGAGTTCGTCGGCGCTGCGACCGCTGGGGAACTCGATCCGCGCTGTCCGGACCCACGGCGGCACGCCCCGGGCCGGCACCCGCTTCTGGAAGAACATCTCCCCCTCGATACCCTCGGGGAAGCGTTGCAGCGTGGTGGGGCGGTCCCGCAGCGCCCGCATGATCCCGTCGCCCACGGCGAGGTAGTAGTGGAAGACGTCGGCCTTGGTGTAGCCCCGCTCGGGGTAGATCACCCGGTCCGGGCTGCTCAGTCGTACGGTGTGCCCGGCCACCTCGATCTCGACCGCCGATGCCTTCGTGCCACCCATGCCGCGACCATATGCCACACCGGTGACAGAGGACCTATTCTTGCCGGGTGAGTCTTTCCGAGAGCGAACTGCCCCGCACCGAGGACGAGTGGCGCGTCCGGCTCAGTCCGGAGGAGTTCCGGGTGCTGCGCCAGGCCGGCACCGAGCGCCCCTGGACCGGCGAGTACGTCGACACCAAGACCCCCGGCGTCTACCACTGCCGGGCCTGTGGCGTGGAACTCTTCTCCAGCGACACCAAGTTCGACTCGCACTGCGGCTGGCCGAGCTTCGACGACGCGCTGCCGGGTGCGGTCAAGGAGATCCCGGACAACACCCTCGGCATGCGGCGCACCGAGATCCGCTGCGCGCGCTGCGACAGCCACCTGGGGCACGTCTTCCACGGCGAGGGCTTCACCCCGAAGGACACCCGGCACTGCGTCAACTCGGTGTCCATCCGGCTGGAGCCACGCGAGGGCTGAGCCGCGAGGGCTCTGAGCCGCCCGCACCGGGCCACCCGACCGGACGCTTCTCCTCCGTTCCGCCACCAGGCCGTCGTCCGATGGCGCACCCTCAGGGCATGACTGTCGGTGGGGGGTTCCGTCATGGCGACCTGTGAGGTCTGCGGCAACGACTACTGGATGGCGTTCGAGGTCCGGACGGTCAGCGGTGACTCGCACACCTTCGACTCGTTCGAGTGCGCGGTGCACAAGCTGGCACCGGTGTGCGAGCACTGCCAACTGAAGATCGTCGGGCACGGCGTCGAGGTGTCCGGCCGTTTCTTCTGCTCGGCGCACTGCGCCCGTACCGTCGAGGGTGAGCGGGCCGCCGCGATCAGCGACACGGTCGGTGCCCGTCCGGGCTGACGGGCACCGGGCGCGACCACCGCGGCCCGTGCGTGTCGCACCGACCGTCGCGGTGGCCGCGTCCGGCGGTACGCGTCAGGGCGTCGACGCCCGCGATCCGTACCCGTACTCGGAGACCACCTCGCCGTCGGGTCCCCGCAGGGCCGCGCGGTCGCCCTTGTCGTTCCAGATCGGGCGTCCGCTGCCGTAGGAGAAGCCGCCCCACTCGGGGTGGTGCTGGTTGGTGTAGATCCTGATCCGCTGCCCCGGCTGGAGCACGGTGCCGGGCGGGAACCCGAAGTCCTGGCCGGCGTCGTCGGCCCCGAGCGTCCAGCCGCTGATGTTCGCGGCCACGGTGCCCCGGTTGACGATCTCGACGTACTCGTCCGCCTGGGTGTACTTCACGTCGCCCCGGTGGCGCACGGTGGTGATGACCACGTCCGGTCGGCCGGCACGGGCGAAGATCGCGACGATGTCCGCGCTGTTCGCGCCGTTCTCCGGGCTGACGAACGTCCGGACGACCTGGCCGCCCCGCTTGAAGCCGCTGATCACCACGCCGTACTCAACCCCGTCGATCGTCACGGTCTCCGGCGAGACGAACGTCGGCAGGTCGACCACGTCGTCCGGGGTCGGCCCGTTGTTCGGGGTCTCATTGTGGTGGAAGCGGAAGCTGAAGTCCGACTCGGTGCCGTCCTCGAAGGCGACCCGCACGACGAGGTCCACGTCGAACTGCTGCGCCGGCATGCCCACGATGGGGAAGTTCTCGTGCGTGTACGTGCCGAGGGTGAACTCGGTGCCGTCGGTCTGCACCTCGACGGAGCCGCCGCGGAAGACGTATCCGCTCTGGCCGGAGCCGGCCGGAGTGCCCCACCGGACGTGTTCGGTACCGAGTCCGTTGAGGTTCGGCGGGCTGACGCTCAGGGACGACCAACTGCCGGTCGTCAGGGCAGTGCTCATACAACCTCCATCGACGCCACCAATTCGGACTTTTCCGCACACAATGATATTTGTAGATTATTAACGGCATGCGAAGGCTGTCCGACTGGCGACACTGGCTTGCGTCCGAGCCGGGCCAGGCCTCCAGGCACCCGACGGACCGGTGGCACTAGCCTGGCGGGATGCTGCCCCGCACCCCCGTCCTCCGGGTCTCCCCGTTCGCCGACCTGGACACCCGCACCTTCCACGACCTGCTGAAACTACGCATCGACGTGTTCGTGGTGGAGCAGGCGTGCGCCTATCCGGAACTCGACGGGCGGGACGTCGAACCGGGCACCCGGCATCTCTGGCT
This sequence comes from Micromonospora echinospora, assembly GCF_900091495.1. NCBI lineage: Bacteria > Bacillati > Actinomycetota > Actinomycetes > Micromonosporales > Micromonosporaceae > Micromonospora > Micromonospora echinospora. Next base: position 350,908 of record NZ_LT607413.1, read on the forward strand.
GGCCGAGGACGGCGTGCCGGTGGCGTACCTGCGGATCCTGGCCGACCCGGGCGGGGTCGAGCGGATCGGCCGGGTCGTGGTGGCCCCGGCGGCGCGCGGCGGTGGCCACGCCGGGCGGCTGATGACCGAGGCGCTCGCCGTGGTCGGACACCGCCCGTGCGTCCTGGAGGCGCAGTCGCACCTGGTCGGCTTCTACGCGCGGTACGGCTTCAGCGCCAGCGGCCCGGAGTACGTGGAGGACGGCATCCCGCACACCCCGATGCGCCGGGAGGCCACGTCCTGACCGTCCTGACCGACCTGACCGACCCCCGGCCTCGACGGGTCGGCCGGGGTCGGCGACGGAGCGGATCAGGGCAGGGCGGCGACGATGTCGGCGATCGAGCGGCGACGACCGGTGTAGAAGGGGATCTCCTCGCGGACGTGCCGGCGGGCCCGGGAGGCGCGCAGGTCCCGCATCAGGTCCACGATCCGGTGCAGCTCGTCGGCCTCGAACGCCAGCATCCACTCGTAGTCGCCGAGGGCGAACGAGGCGACCGTGTTCGCCCGGACGTCCGGGTAGCCACGGGCCATCCGGCCGTGCTCGGCGAGCAGCTCCCGCCGCTCGGCGTCGGGCAGCAGGTACCACTCGTAGGACCGCACGAACGGGTAGACGCAGACGTACGCCCGTGCCTCCTCGCCGGCCAGGAACGCCGGGATGTGGCTCTTGTTGAACTCCGCCGGCCGGTGCAGCGCCATCTGCGACCAGACCGGGGTCATCGCCCGTCCCAGGGCGGTGCGCCGGAACCGGCCGTACGCGTCCTGGAGGTCGTCGCTGGAGGACGAGTGCCACCAGACCATCAGGTCGGCGTCGGCCCGCAGCCCGGCGACGTCGTAGGTGCCCCGGACCACGACGTCCTTGCCGGCCAGCTCCTCGACGAGGGCGTCGGCCTCGGCGACGACGTTGTCCCGCAGGGCCGGCAGCGGGCCGGTGGCCCGGAACACCGACCACATCGTGTAGCGGATGCTGTCGTTCAGCTCCCGCAGCCGCGCCGCGTTGGTCTGCTCGGTCTGCTCGGTCATGTCGCCGGTCCTCCCAGTGCACTGATGATCTCTTCGGCCGCCGTCTCGCCGGACCGCACGCAGACCGGGATGCCCACCCCGTCGTACCCGGCCCCGGCCAGGGCCAGCGTCGGGTGATCCGCCCGCAGCGCCGTCCGGGCCGCCGCCACCCGGTCGGAGTGTCCCGGGGTGTACTGCGGCAGCGCGCCACCCCACCGTTGCACGTGGCTGGCCAGTGGCGTCGGCAGCGCCGTGCCGAGCACCCCGGACAGCTCCCGGTGCACGGTGGCGACCAGGTCGGCGTCGGAGAGCTGCAACTGCCGCTCCTCGCCGTACCGGCCGACCGAGGCGCGTACCAGCGCCACCCCGTCCGGCCGGCGCAGGTGCCCCCACTTGGTGGTGAAGAAGGTGGCCGCCTTGATCAGCAGCCCCTCGGTGCCGGGCACCAGGAAGCCGGAGAGGGCGGGCAGCTCCGGCTCGGGCAGGGCCAGGGTGACCAGGGCGACGCTGGCGTAGTCCAGCCCACCGATCCGGGTGGCCACCGCCGGGGCCACCTCGGCGAGCAGTCGCGCCGCCGGACGGGCCGGCACGGCCAGCACCACCGCGTCGACCTCGACGGACTCCGGGTCCCGGGTCGGGCCCACGGTCAGCCGCCACCGCCCGCCCAGCGGGGTGAGGTCGCGGACCGTCGCGCCGAGCCGGATCGTCGCCCCACTGGCCGTCGCCGCCGCCTCGACCAGCCGGCTCATCCCGCCGGCCAGCGCGCCGAAGACCGGCGCCCCGGGGGCCCGGGGCGCGGCGGCCTGCGCCGCCCGGACCGCCCCGGTGAGGGTGTGCGCCACCCGGGCCGCGCGGGCCAGCGCCGGCATGGTGGTGACCAGGGAGAGGTCGTCGGCGCGTCCGGCGTAGACGCCGCCGAGCATCGGATCGACCAGCCGGTCCACCACCTGGTCGCCGAGGCGGGCCCGGACCAGCGCGCCGACCGCGACGTCCTCGTCCGGGCCGAGCAGCGGCTCACCGCCGTCGGCGTCGGCCGCCGCGGTGGGCTCGGCCACCGTCGCCACCTTCTCCAGATCCCCCGGTACGCCCACCAGCGTGCCGCCCGGGATCGGGCGCAGTCCCCCGTCGACGGCGAGCGCGGCCTGCCCGACGGTCGGGTGCACGATCTCGGCGTCGAGTCCGAGCCGACGGACCAGGGCCACCGCCCCGGACTCGCCGCCGGCCGGGTCACGCATCAGGAACGACTCCGCGCCGAACTCCACCGGTCCGCCGGCCAGACTGCTGGTGCGCAGCTTGCCGCCGAGCGCGCCGGACTGCTCATACACGGTGACGTCGGTGCCGGCGGGCGCGCGGTCGCGCAACCGGACGGCTGCGGCCAGCCCGGTGATGCCACCGCCGATGACCGCGATCCGCCACGGTCGCCGCATCGTCGCCTCCGGTCAGTCGACGGGCCGCGCGGACACCTCGTGCACCAGCGCGACCACCCGGGTCAGCACGTCGGGGTCGGTCTCCGGCAGGACGCCGTGACCGAGGTTGAAGACGTGACCGGGAGCGGCCCGGCCCTCGTCGAGGATGCGCCGCACCTCGGCCTCGACCACCGGCCAGGGGGCGAAGAGCACGCACGGGTCGAGGTTGCCCTGGACCGCCCGGTCCGGACCGATCCGCTGCGTGGCGACGTCCAGCGGGGTACGCCAGTCCACGCCGACCACATCGGCGCCGGCCTCCCCCATCGCGGTCAGCAGCTCGGCGGTGCCCACCCCGAAGTGGATCCGGGGCACCCCGGCGTCGGCCAGCCCGGCCAGCACCTTCGCCGAGTGCGGCTGCACGTAGCGGCGGTAGTCGGCCTCGGACAGCGCGCCGGCCCACGAGTCGAAGAGCTGCACCGCCGAGACCCCGGCGGCGACCTGCACCCGCAGGAACGCCAGCGTCACCTCGGCGAGCCGGCCGCAGAGCGCGTGCCACAGCTCGGGGTCGCCGTACATCAGCGCCTTGGTCTTCGCGTGGGTCCGCGACGGGCCGCCCTCGACCAGGTAGCTGGCCAGGGTGAACGGCGCGCCGGCGAACCCGATCAGCGGGGTGTCGCCCAGCTCGGCGACGAGCAGCCGGACCGCCTCGTCGACGTACGAGACGTCGTCGACGGTGATCGGTCGGATCCGGTCGACGTCGGCGCGGCTGCGGACCGGCTCGGCGACCACCGGGCCGGTGCCCGGCACGATGTCCAGGTCGACGCCGGCCGCCGCGACCGGCACCACGATGTCGCTGAACAGGATCGCCGCGTCCACGCCGTGCCGGTGGACCGGCTGGAGGGTGATCTCGGCGACCAGCTCGGGACGGCGGCAGGACTCCAGCATCGCCACGTTGGCCCGGATCTCGCGGTACTCCGGCAGCGACCGCCCGGCCTGCCGCATGAACCAGACCGGCGTGTGCGGGCCGGGGCGCCGACGACAGGCCCGGACGAAGGGCGAGTCGACGGTGCGGGCTGCTCCGCCCACGCTCGGGCGGGTGTCTCCGTCTCGGGCAGCGCCGCCCGCGGTGGTGGTGGTCATCGCCGCAATCGTGCCACGTCCACCGTCACCGCCGGTCGCCCGGGTTGCGAAGGACACGCCCGCGAGAGCCACCGGACGATCACGCTGCGCGTTCGGCGGTGGCCGGGGCGGCGACGAGCGGCCCGGTGCCGGCGCGCCGTCCGCCAGCCGGACGTGGCGGCGGCTTAGGCTGCCCGCATGTCCCCTCCGATCGCGCTTCCGGAGACCTTCGCCCGCGCGGTCGCCGGGTTGCGGTCGGTGGCGACCCGGCCCGAGATCGTGATGGAGGAGGTGGGCGCTCCGAAGCGCCTCGCCCCGTTCGCCTTCGCCCTCTCCGCCACCGTGCTGCGCGACGACGACGAGGTCGCCACCGGGCGACTGATCCTGCTCCACGACCCGGCGGGGCACGAGGCGTGGCAGGGCGTGCTACGGCTGGTCAGTTACGTCACCGCGGACCTGGAGTCCGACCTCGCCGCCGATCCGCTGCTGCCCGGGGTGGGCTGGACCTGGCTGACCGACGCGTTGGAGGCCCAGGACGCCGGCCACCGGGCGCTCGGCGGCACGGTCACCCAGACCATGTCCACCCGGTTCGGCGACCTGGCCGGCCCACCGGCCACGGGGGACATCGAGATCCGGGCCTCGTGGACCCCGCTCGACGACAACCTGGCCCCGCACCTGCACGCCTGGTGCACGCTGCTCGCCTCGACCGCCGGCCTGCCACCGCCGGGGGTGACCGCGCTGGCCGACCGCCGGCCCGCCACCACCGGCTGACGCCGACACCGCGCCACGACGACCGACGGTCCCGGCTGGGCGCCAGCGGCCGCCCCGGTTTCCCATCGCCTGCCGCTGGCCTCGTCCTGGTCACCCCCACCGCTGCGGGCATCCCGACCAGGCCCGTCCGGCCGGGCAAAACGCGTCAGTCCGCAGGCCCGTCGCCGTGACACGACGACCGACCTGCGGACCGACGGGAAGCGCGGTGGGTCAGAGGTACTTCTCGGCCTCGTCGCAGACCGCGTCGAGACCCTTGACGGCCTGGTCATAGGCGGTCTTGTTGTTGGCCGCGGCGGCGGCCAGCGCGGTGGTGAGCTTCTCCAGGCAGCTCGCGATGACCTTCTTCTGCCGGGCCTGCTCGTCGCGGTCGTTCTTGGTGCCGGTGAGGTCCTGCTGGGTGTCGGTCAGCTTGTCCTTGGCGGTCTGCAACTCGCCCTTGAGCTTCTCGATCTCCTTGACCTTGGTGTCCCGGTCGGTCGTCCGGGCGACCAGGTTCTTCTCGGTGCGTTCCAGGTCCCCGCTGGTGTTGAGGTACAGCCCGGTCATCACGCCACCGAGGACGAAGAGCAGGCCGGCCACGATCGCCAGCACGAGCACGGCGCGCCCGCGTCCGCCACCGCCACCGGAGGTGGTCGCCGGCGGCGGGTACCCGGGCGGGCCGGACATCGGCGGGCCGAAGGGCTGGCCGGAGGTGGGCGTGTACTGACCCGGCACCGGCGTGCCGGAGGTCGGGCCGTAGGCGGCCGAAGCCGGCGTCTCGGCCGGCGGCGCGGACTGCGGGTAGCCACCGGGGTAGCCGGGCTGCTGCGGGTACCCGGCGGCAGGAGGCGCGGACTGCGGGTATCCCACCGCGGGCGGCGCGGACTGCGGGTATCCGGTCGCCGGTGGCGCGGACTGCGGGTATCCGGCCGGCGGCTGGGCCGACAGCGTCGGGTCGATACCGAACTGCTGGGTCGGCTCGTGCCCCTGCGGTTCGCGCTGGGAGCCGTACAGCCCGCCGCCGGGGCCGGCCGGCGGCTGCTGCGGATACCCCGGCGGGGGGTACCCGCCGGTGGGTGGCTGGGTCATGGCTACTTCCTCCGAGTGGGCTGGTCCGGCTCCGGCTGACGGGGCGGACCGGGCGGGTGCGGGGCGCGTGGGCGGACGGATCAGCAGATGTCGAAGCCGTCGCACGCAGTCTTGATCGGCACGGCCAGGCCGATGCCCTCGGCGTTGCGGGCCTTGGCGGTGGCGATGCCGACGACCTGCTTGGCGCTGTTGATGACCGGACCCCCGGAGTTGCCGGGGTTGATCGGAGCGTCGAACTGGATCATGTCGCCGCCGCCGTTCTCCGCCTTGCGGAAGGCGCTCACCACCCCCGTGGTGACGCTGTCGGTGAGGCCGAGCGGCGCGCCCACGACGACGATCTGCTGCCCGGACTTCACCGGGGTGGCGGCGGTGACCAGGCCGGTGAACTTGGCCGCCGTCCGCAGGTGGGCGACGTCGTTCTCCTCGTCGACCTTGACGATGGTGGCCGGGAACCGCTGGTCGGTGCGCTCCAGGAACACCTGGCGCTCGCCGCTGGTCCAGAGCGACTCGACCACGTGGTAGTTGGTGAACAGGTTCGCCCCGCCCTCGGAGTTGGGCTTGCCGACGGCGAACGCGGTGCCGGTGGAGGTGCCGGCCCGGACCCGGAAGACGCTGCGCAGCACCGTCTCGGCGATGTCCTCCGGGTTGAACACCGTGCCGGCCTGCTTCTCCAGCTCGTCCGTGCGCTGTTCCACACCGTCGAGGCGGACGCCGTCGCGGTCCTGCGCGGTGGCCAGGTCGCGGCGGGTGTCGCCGAGCCGGTCGTTGAGCACGTGGATCTGGTACGCCTGGACGCCGGACACCAGGACCAGCAGCAGCGCCAGCAGCAGCGCGGCGCGGGGCAGCCATCCGGAGCGCTGGCGGCCGGCGCGCGCGTCGCCGGGGTAGGGGGTGCCCGGGAACGCCGGGCCGGAGGCGGCCGGAGGCTGACCGGGCGACCACGTCGTCGGGGCGGGCGCCGACGGTCCGGCGGCCGACGGGTGCGGCGGTGCCGGCGGTTGCCCGGCCTCACCGGCGGTCGGCCAGGTGCCCCGGGGGGCGGGCACCGCGGCCGGGGCGGCGGCGTAGCCGGCGGCCGGGACGCCCGGGTGTCCCCCGCCGGCCGGGGACTGGCCGGGGATCGGGGCGGCGCCCGCCGGGGGCGCGGGCCAGCCGCCCACCGCCGTGCGTGGCGGTTCCATCCGTGGCGGCAGCGGCCCCGGTCGACTTCCCTGCTCACCGGATCCGGGTGCCGGCCCGACCGGTCCACTGTCCTGCGGCCCGTACCCCGCCGTCATGATTGCCACGTCCTCCCCGGTGAGCGCCTGCCGGCCGGCCACCGGCGCTTCGCCGGCGGTGGGCCCGATGGACCGTACCGGCCCGGAACGACATTGTCTCCCCTCTTGTCCACTCCCCCGACACGGCGGTACCAGGGGCGGCCGCCGACACGCACCGGAGGAGGCTGCGCGCACCCGATCGCCGCGCGCACTAGGGTTGTCAGGTGACCGACGAACCACCCCTGCGCCGTCGGGCCGCCGAACGCCGACCGGGAAACGAACCGCAGCACCCGCCACCGGCCGCGCCGGAGCCGACGGACGCGGGGACCGAAGCGACCGCCGAGCAGCCCGTACCCCTGACCGCCCCCCGGGAGGGCACACCCGCGCCGGCGGCCACATCGGCCGCGCTGGCCGAGGTGGTGGCCCGGTTCGCGGCGGGCACCGGACCGGTGGCCATCGACGCGGAACGCGCCTCCGGATACCGCTACAGCCAGCGCGCCTACCTGGTCCAGCTGCGCCGTGCCGGGGCCGGCACCGTCCTGATCGATCCGCTGCCCCTGCCCGACCTGTCCGCCCTCGACGCGGTGATCGGCCCGGCCGAGTGGGTGCTCCACGCGGCCAGCCAGGACCTGCCCTGCCTGGCCGAGTTGGGGCTGCGCCCGCGTCGGCTGTTCGACACCGAACTGGCCGCGCGGCTGGCCGGATTCGAACGGGTCGGCCTGGCCGCGCTGACCGAACACCTGCTGGGTTACACCCTGGAGAAGCACCACTCGGCGGCGGACTGGTCGAGCCGGCCGCTGCCGGAGTCCTGGCTGACCTACGCCGCCCTGGACGTGGAGCTCCTGGTCGACCTCCGCGACGCGCTCGCCGCCGAGCTGGAACGGCAGGGCAAACAGGAGTGGGCGGCGGAGGAGTTCGCCGCGCTGGTCGCCGCCGGGGCACGACCGCCCCGGGTACGGGCCGAGCCGTGGCGACGCACCTCCGGCATCCACCGGCTGCGCGGCGCGCGTGCTCAGGCGCGGGTCCGGTCGTTGTGGTACGCCCGGGACCAGATCGCCGCCCGCCGGGACGCCGCCCCCGGGCGGGTGCTCCCCGACTCGGCGATCGTCGCCGCCGCCGAGCTGGACCCGAAGGACGAGAAGACGCTGCTGACCCTGCCCGGTTTCGGTGGCCGGTCGGTGCGCCGGCTGGCCCGCACCTGGCTGGCGGCGTTGGAGGACGCCCGGCAGCTGCCCGAGGACGCGCTTCCGGTCACCCCGGCGGTGGAGGGTCCACCTCCGCCGCACCGGTGGGCGGAACGGGACCCGGTGGCCGCCGCGCGGCTGGCCCGGTGTCGCGAGGTGGTGGTCCGGATCGCCGGCGAGCACCGCCTGCCGCCGGAGAACCTGATCGCCCCGGACTCGATCCGCCGGCTGGCCTGGACCCCGCCGGACGAGATCACCGAGGAGACCGTGACCGAGACCCTGCGCGGGTTCGGCGCGCGGAACTGGCAGCTCGGCCTGCTGGTGCGGGAGCTGACCGCCGTCCTGCCCACGCCCTGATGGCGCGCACCCACCCCGGAGGTCCGGGGTGGGTGTGGTGTGGGACACACGGAGGGCACGGGCACGCGTGGTTACCGGTGAGTAGCATGCGAGGAACCACGCCCGTGCCGGCGACCTTCGTTCGGTCCGGCGTGCCGCCTGGCGGCGCGTAGGCCGAATCACGGTCGAAAAGGAGGCTCCAGTGCCCCGTGAAGTTCGGGATGTCGTCTTCGTCGACGGCGTCCGCACCCCGTTCGGCAAGGCGGGTGGCATGTACGCCAACACCCGCGCCGACGACCTGGTCATCCGCTGCATCCGGGAACTGCTGCGACGCAACCCGCAGCTGCCGCCGGAGCGGGTCGAGGAGGTCGCCATCGCCGCCACCACCCAGATCGGCGACCAGGGCCTGACCATCGGCCGGACCGCCGCGCTGCTCTCCGGCCTGCCGAAGACCGTGCCCGGCTACGCCATCGACCGGATGTGCGCGGGCGCGATGACCGCGGTGACCACCGTGGCCGGGGGCATCGCGATGGGCGCGTACGACGTGGCCATCGCCGGTGGCGTCGAGCACATGGGGCGGCACCCGATGGGCGAGGGCGTGGACCCGAACCCGCGCATCCTCGCCGAGAAGCTGGTCGACCCGTCCGCCCTGGTGATGGGGGCCACCGCGGAGAACCTGCACGACCGGGTCCCGCACGTCACCAAGGAGCGCGCCGACGCGTTCGCGCTGGCCTCGCAGCAGAAGACCGCGAAGGCGTACGCCAACGGCAAACTCCAGCCGGACCTGGTCCCGGTCGCGATCCGCGACGAGGAGGGCGGCTGGGGGCTGGCCACGGTGGACGAGGCGCCCCGGGACACCTCGCTGGAGAAGCTCGCCACCCTGAAGACCCCGTTCCGCCCGCACGGCAAGGTCACCGCCGGCAACGCCGCCGGGCTCAACGACGGCGCCACCGCCAGCCTGATCGCCGCCGAGTCCACCGCCCGCGAGCTGGGCCTGCCGGTCGCCATGCGGCTGGTGTCGTACGGCTTCGTCGGCGTCGAGCCGGAGGTGATGGGCGTCGGCCCGATCCCGTCGACGGAGAAGGCGCTGCGGATCGCCGGTCTGGGCATCGAGGACATCGGGCTGTTCGAGCTGAACGAGGCGTTCGCGGTGCAGGTGCTGGCCTTCCTCGACCACTTCGGCATCGCCGACGACGACCCCCGGGTCAACCCGTGGGGCGGCGCGATCGCCATCGGTCACCCGCTCGCCTCCTCGGGCGTACGGCTGATGACCCAGCTCGCCCGGCAGTTCGCCGAGCACCCCGAGGTCCGGTACGGCCTCACCGCCATGTGCATCGGCATCGGCATGGGCGGCACGGTCATCTGGGAGAACCCGAACTGGGAGGGTGGAGACAAGTGAGCACGATCGCCGCGGCGAACGAGGTGGTCACGAAGGCGCTGCTGCGCCGGGTGAACGTGCCCGGCCTGGACCGGCCGGCCGCCCTGATCACCCTGGACAACGGTTTCGACCACACCAAGCCGAACACCCTCGGACCGGGCGGGCTGACCAGCCTGGACGAGGCGATCACCGAGGCGCTGGCCGCGAACCCGGCGTTCGTCGCGGTCACCGGCAAGCCGTACGTCTTCTGCGTCGGCGCGGACCTGGTCAGCCTGCCGCAGATCGCCGACCGGGAGCAGGCGCTGGAGGTCGGCCGGCTCGGCCACCGGGTCTTCGCCCGACTGAAGGACAGCGACGTCCCGACGTTCGCCTTCGTCAACGGCGCGGCGATGGGCGGCGGCCTGGAGCTGGCGCTGCACTGCCACTACCGGACGCTCTCCGGCGGCGCGGCGGCCCTGGCCCTGCCCGAGGTGTCGCTGGGCCTGGTCCCCGGTTGGGGCGGCACCCAGCTCCTGCCCAACCTGATCGGAATCCCGGCCGCCACCCAGGTGGTCATCCAGAACCCGCTGATGCAGAACAAGATGCTCCGGCCGAAGCAGGCCGCCGAGATGGGCATCGCCGACGTGCTGCTGGAGCCGGCCGACTTCCTGGAGCGGTCCCTGGAGTGGGCCGCCCGCGTGGTGCGCGGCGAGCTGACCGTGTCCCGGCCGGAGGTCGACCGGGACATGTGGGACGGCGTGCTCTTCTTCGCCCGGCAGATGCTCGACCAGCGGCTGCACGGCGCGGTCCCGGCCGCGAACCGGGCCCTGGAGCTGCTCGCCCTGGCCAAGGAGGCCGACTTCGCCACCGGCACCGCCGCCGAGGACGAGGCCCTGGCCGACCTGGTCTTCTCCGAGGAGCTGCGCAGCGGCCTGTACGCCTTCGACCTGGTGCAGCGGCGGGCCAAGCGACCGGTCGGCGCGCCCGACAAGGGGCTGGCCCGCGACGTCACCAAGGTCGGCATCGTCGGCGCCGGCCTGATGGCCAGCCAGCTCGCGCTGCTGTTCGCCCGCCGCCTCCAGGTGCCGGTGGTGATGACCGACCTGGACCAGTCCCGGGTGGACAAGGGCGTCGCCTACGTGCACGCGCAGATCGAGAAGCAGGTGTCCAAGGGACGGATGGACAAGGGCACGGCCGCCAAGCTGTACGGCCTGGTCTCCGGCTCGGTCGACAAGGGCGTCTTCGCCGACGCCGACTTCGTCATCGAGGCGGTCTTCGAGGACCTGGGCGTCAAGAAGCAGGTCTGGGCCGAACTGGAGAAGATCGTCTCGCCGGAGGCGGTGCTGGCCACCAACACCTCCTCGCTCTCGGTGACCGCGATGGCCGCCGACCTGGAGCACCCCGAGCGGGTGGTGGGCTTCCACTTCTTCAACCCGGTCGCGGTGCTGCCGCTGCTGGAGATCGTCCGGGGCGAGCGGACCGACGACGCCACCCTGGCCACCGCGTTCGCCGTCGGCAAGCAGCTGCGCAAGTCCTGCGTGCTGGTCGCCGACGCGCCGGCGTTCGTGGTCAACCGGCTGCTCACCCGCTTCCTCGGGGAGATCTTCTCGGCCGTTGACGCGGGCACCCCGCTGGAGGTGGCCGACAGCGCGCTGGACCCGCTGGGCCTGCCGATGCGTCCGCTGGCCCTGCTCCAACTGGTCGGCCCGGCGGTCGCCCACCACGTGGGCGGCACTCTGCACGCGGCCTTCCCGGACCGGTTCGCGGTCAGCGACAACCTGAAGCGGATCGCCGAGTCGGGGCAGCCGGTCATGGTGGACGACGAGGTGAACCCGGAGGTGGCGAAGCTGCTGGTGGTCGGGGACGCACCGCTGACCGCCGAGCAGGTCCGGCAGAACGCGCTCGACGCGCTGGCCCAGGAGATCCGGCTGATGCTCGACGAGGGCGTGGTGGCCGAGGCGCAGGACATCGACCTGTGCATGATCCTCGGCGCGGGCTGGCCGTTCCACCTGGGCGGCGTGACGCCGTACCTGGACCGGACGGGCACCTCGGAGCGGGTCACCGGGACGCGTTTCCTGCCGCGCGGGGCGGCGAGCCTGCCCGCCTGATCCGCCGTACGACCACCGGGGGTCGGCACGCCGTGACGGCGTGTCGGCCCCGTTCGTTCGGGTCGGCACGCCCCGGCCGCCGGACGGTGGAGCGTCCCATCGGGGCAATGGTCATGTCGGTGCGGCTGGTTAGGATCACGCGTCCATTCCTGAGATCTGGAGCATCGATGTCCCAGCCGCACCACCCCCCGCAGCCGGAGTACGGCTCTGCCACCCCCCAGCCGTCCGGCATTCCCGGCCCCGGCGCTGGCCAGCCGTACGGGGCCGACCCGATGGCGGCCGGGTTCGCGCCGCCGCCGAAGAAGAAGTCCGGCGTCGGCAAGGTCCTGCTGATCGTCCTCGCCGTGGTGCTGGTGCTCTGCGTCGGTGGTGGCATCGCCATCTGGGCCACCGTCGGAGACGACGTCGGCGAGGTCGTGGAGGCCACCAAGACCCGGGTGGTCGCCCCGGAGACGCTCAACGGCCGGCCCAAGGTTACCGAACCGGCGCTGGTGGCCGCGTCGGAGCAGATGGCCGCCGAGATCAAGAAGGACGTGCCGGAGGCGACCAGCCAGGTCGGCGGCTTCTACGGCGACCCGCAGAAGAACGACCTGGTCATGATCGTCGGGGTGTCCGGCGTGATGGCCGACCCGGAGAAGGAGATGAACGACGCGATCAGCGCCATCTCCGGGCAGCTCGGGGCCACCAACATGACCGCCGTGGAGCCGGGGCCGCTCGGCGGCGACGCCAAGTGCGGCGACGGTTCCTCCGAGGGCGTCAAGCTCGGCATCTGCGTGTGGGCCGACCGGGGCAGCCTCGGCATGGTGGTCATCTACTTCAAGACCGGCAAGGAGGCCGAGGCGGAGTTCGGCACCATCCGCGCCGCCATCGAGCAGCGCAACTGAGTCGTCCGGTATCCGGTTGGGGCCCCTTCCGCGCGGGAGGGGCCCCTTCGCGTCCCCGGGTCGGGCCGTCGCGGCCCGCTCGGCGGCGCTGGTCCCGTCGCCCTCCGGATCGGCCAGGTCACGTCCCGGCCCGCTGGTCGGACGACCGTGCCGCGGCCCGGGTGAACGGCGCCGCGAGTCGCCACCGTCACCCCGGCTGCCCGACGGGAGAGCGTCCCATCTGGACAACGGTCATCCCGGCACACCTGGTTAGGATCACGCGTCCGTTCCTCCGATCTGGAGCATCGATGTCCCAGCCGCACCACCCCCCGCAGCCGGAGTCCGGCTCTGCCATGCCCCAGACGGAGTCCGGCCCTGCCACCCTCCAGCCGGAGTCAGGCGCGGCCACCCCCCAACCGGAGTCCGGCGCTGCCATTTCCCCGTCCGGCACGCCCGGCCCGCCGTACGGGACCGACCCGGCGGCTGGTTTCCCGCCGCCCCCGCAGAAGAAGAAGTCCGGCGTCGGCCGGGTCCTGCTGATCGTCCTCGCCGTGGTGCTGGTGCTGGTGCTCGGCGTCGGCGGCGGGATCGCCATCTGGGCCTTCGTCAAGGACGACGTCGGCGAGGTCGTGGAGGCCACCGGGACCCGGTTGGTCGCCCCGGAGACGCTCAACGGCCGGCCCAGGCTCACCGATCCGGACTCGATGGCCATGGTGGAGGAGATCAAGGCCGACAACGCCAAGAACGTGCCGCAGGCGACCGACACGGTCGTCGGCGTCTACGGTGACCTGGCGAAGGACGACGTGATCCTGGTTTTCGGGCTGGCCGCTCTGATCGAGGAACCGGAGGAGGAGCTGGACGGCGCGCTCAAGAGCCTCTCCGCGGAGTTCGAGGTCGGCGTCGTGGTCACCGTGGCGCCGGGCCCGCTGGGCGGCATCGCCAAGTGCGGCGACGGCTCCGCCGAGGACGTCGAACTCGGCTTCTGCATGTGGGCCGACCGGGGCAGCCTCGGCATGATCATCGGCTACTCCAAGACCGGCAAGGAGGTCGAGAGGGAGTTCGCTGCCATCCGCGCCGCCATCGAGCAGCGCGACTGAGTCGCATCGGCACGAGGGGCCCCTCCCGGACGGAAGGGGCCCCTCGCCTCCCCGGGTCAGGCCGTCACGGCCCGCTCGGCGACGCTGCGCTCTACGCAGAACTCGTTACCCTCCGGGTCGGCCAGGACGACCCAGCCGGTGCCGTCCGGCCGACGCTGGTCGTCGACCTGGGTGGCGCCGAGGGCGAGCAGGCGCTCCACCTCGGCGTCCCGGTCCCGGTCGGACGGCTGCAGGCAGACGTGCATCCGGTTCTTGACCGTCTTGCCCTCCGGCACCTGCACGAAGAGCATCATCGGGCCGCCCGGCGGCAGCAGCATCGCCTCCGGGTCCCCGGGCAAGTCGTCGGGCCGGCGGGAGCAGCCGTAGACCTCGGCCCAGAACCCGGCGAGGACGTAGGTGTCGTGGCAGTCGACGGTGACGCTGTGAATTCCTGAACTCACGGTTTCCTCCGTACGAGGATGGGACGCGCCCCGCGTGAGTCGACTGTCAGCGGTGCCGGCGGCGAGGCGCGGGAATGACAATGGTGGACATCGACCGCACCTCCCTTCCCTGCTCGGGCTGACCGGACGATCATGCCAGGCCCGCCCTGGCCCGCGCAAAACGTTTTTCCGCCGCCGGTCAGTCGGTCGTCGCGGCTGTCCCGGTGCCCGGCAGGGCGGCGGTGGTGACCACGGCGGAGGCGCTGACCACCGGGGTGGCGTCCGCCGCCGGCAGGGTCACCGTGACCTCCAGGCCCCCGCCCGGCTGGGCGATCACCCGGACGCTGCCGCCGTGCGCGTCGCAGACCGCCCGGACGATGGAGAGGCCGAGCCCCGAACCGCGCGCCCCGGTCCGCTCCCGCCCGCCACGCCGGAACGGCTCGAACAGCCCCGGCACGTCGGCCTGGTCCACCTCGAAGCCGGTGTTGCCGACGACCAGCCAGGACTCCCGCCCGTCGGAGCCGGTGCGCACCCAGAGCCGGCCGTGCAGGTGGTTGTAGCGCACCGCGTTCTCGATCAGGTTGCCGGCGAGCCGGCCGAGCAGGCCGGGGTCGCCGACCACCGGAGCGGGCTCCAACGCGGTCTCCACCCGCAGCTTGATCCGCTCCACCTCCCGGCGGACCGCCGACAGCGCGCCGGCGGTGCCGTCGGCCAGGTCGCACTCGGTCTTGCGGCCCAGCCGACGCCCCGCCTGGGCCTCGCTGCGGGCCAGCACCAGCAGCGCGTCAACCAGGCCGTTGGCCCGCTCGGAGGCGTCCCGGACGACGGTGGCCATCCGGCGGAACTCGGCGGTGTCCGCCTCGTCGTCGGAGAGCGTCACGTCGATCTCGGTCCGCATCACCGCCAGCGGTGTGCGCAACTCGTGGGAGGCGTTGGCGACGAACCGTTTCTGCGCCTCGAACGCCTCGGCGATCCGGTCCAGCATCGCGTCGAAGGTCTTGGCCAGCTCGGCCACCTCGTCGTCGGCCCCGGAGTAGCCGATCCGCTGGTCCAGGGTGGCCTCGCCGAGCCGGCGGGCGGTGGAGGTGACCTGGTGCAGCGGACGCAGCGCCCGGCCGGCCACGGCGTACGCGCCGGCCACCCCGACCACGCTGATCGCCAGCAGGGCGACCAGGCCCTTGGCGAGCAGTTCCCGGGACGCGGCGTCGACCAGCTGCCGCTGCCACTGCCCGGCGTCGAGGGTGCGCCCGTCGGCGAGCACCACGGTGGTGCCGGGCAGCAGCTCGTCGGTGGGCCGCAGCGCGTCGCGCACCAGCAGCCAGGCGAGCAGGACGAGGATCGCGCCCGCGCCGATCAGCAGGATGCCGTTGAGCAGGGTCAGCCGCAGCCGCAGCGTGGGCCGCAGCCGGGGACGGCGGGTGAGGTAGAGGGTCATGACGGGTCTCCGGCGGTCCGGTAGCCGGCCCCGACCACCGTCTCGATCAGCGGCGGGTCGCCGAGCTTCTTGCGCAGGGTCATCACGGTGACCCGGACGATGGTGGTGAACGGGTCGGTGTTGGCGTCCCAGACCCGTTCCAGCAGCTCCTCGCTGGAGACCACCGCGCCCCGGGCCTTGAGCAGCTCGCAGAGGACGCCGAACTCCTTGTTGGTCAGGTCGACCGTCGACCCGCCCCGGGTGACCACCCGGCGGGCCGGATCGAGCACCAGGTCGGCCAGCTCCAGCACCGGCGGCGCGGGCGGGGTGGCCCGCCGGCCGAGCGCCTGGACCCGGGCGACCAGCTCGTCGAAGGCGAACGGTTTGGGCAGGTAGTCGTCGGCTCCGAGCTGGAGCCCCTCCACCCGGTCGGAGACGGTGCCGCTGGCGGTGAGCATCAGCACCCGGGTGAGGGTGCCGGAGGCGGCCAGCTCGGCGCAGATCTGGTCGCCGTGCACGCCGGGCAGGTCGCGGTCGAGGATGACCACGTCGTACCGGGTGACGAAGGCCATCTCGTGCCCGGCGTCCCCGTCGTACGCGACGTCGACCGCCATGCCCCGGCGGCGCAGTCCCCGCGCGATCGCGTCGGCGAGGTTGCGCTCGTCCTCGACCACCAGTACCCGCATTCCCGGCCTCCTCGCTGCTGCCCACCACAACCTAGTGTCGGCCGCCAAACGCGAGGTCGTCGCGGGCCTCCGGCACACCCCGCCGGGGCATTGCAAAGAAACTTCGGGTACGCGATGCTGCACGAAACATGTCTACGGATCGGACCGTGATGGCCGCAGCGACGCAGGGCCGGGACGTCGTCTACCGGGTCTTCCGGTTCCCGGCGGACCTCGACGACGGCGCGGTGCTCGGCGTACGACCCGGCGACGGCGGACTCGTCCTGGGCGGACCGCTCGCCGAGCTGGAGTACACCGACCCGCACACCGGCGTCCGCACCCGGTACGACGTGGGCCGCTGGACCTCCCCACCGGTCCGGGTCGGGTTCGGGGTCCACCAGGTGGTCCCCTCCTGGACCGCCGACACCCCGGCGGGCTGCTGGATCCAGGTGGAGATGTGCGGCTGGAGCGACGACGCCCCGGCCACCGACTGGTACGTCCTGGCCCGGTGGGCCGCCGACGACGAGGGGATCCGCCGCACCTCCGTACCAGGGCAGCGGGACCAGCGGGCCGAGGTGGACACCGACACGCTGACCGTGACCGGCGCGGCGGCGACCGGCTGGCAGGTGCGGGTGACCCTGGCCCGCCCGGTCGGCAGCACCGTCGGGCCGACCCTGCGGACGGTCGGCGTGGTCGCCTCCGGTCCCCGCCCGACGGCTCCCCCACCCGCGCCCACGGCCCCCACCCCGGTGCGGGCGGACGGCACCGGGCCGGCGCCAACCGACGCGACCGGGCCTGCCCGCACCGACGGCACGGAGCGGAACGCGGCGACGGGTGAGCCGGCGGCGCGTGGCCGGGTGCTGGCGGTGCCGACGTTCTCGCAGCGGCTGCACGCCGGCCACCACCCCCACTGGGGCGGTGGCGGGGACTCCTGGTGCAGCCCGACCTGCGTCGCCATGGTGCTGGCCTACTGGGATGTCGGCCCCACGCCCGACGAGTACACGTGGGTGGACCCGGCCGACCCCCGCCCGGAGGTCGACCACGCCGCCCGGCACTGCTACGACCACGCCTACCGGGGCGCGGGCAACTGGCCCTTCAACACCGCCTACGCCGGCCGCTACCGCATGGACGCCTTCGTCACCCGGCTGCGGTCGCTGGCCGAGGCGGAACGGTTCGTCGCCGCCGGGGTTCCGCTGGTGGTCTCCGCCGCGTTCCGTACCGGTGACGTGCCCGGCCTCGACTACGACACCAAGGGACACCTGATCGTGCTGGTCGGTTTCACGCCCGACGGCGACCCGGTGCTCAACGACCCGTACGCCTCGGACGACGCCGGGGTGCGCCGGACCGTCGACCGCCACCGGTTCACGGTGGCCTGGCAGCAGGGCAGCGGCGGGGTGGCGTACGTCATCCGCCCGCCCTCGGTGCCGCTGCCGCCGCCGCCCGCCCAGCCGAACTGGTGACCGCCCGGCTCAATCCGGCACGTCGCGGACACCGGCCGGGCGTCGCCCGGCCGGGCGTCGCTGCCGGGGCGTCGGCCTGATGCCGGCTGGGCAGCGGCCCCGGTCACCCGGTCAGTGCGGCAGCCACCAGAGGCGGAACGAGCCGTCCAGCTGCTGGCACAGCAGCAACTCGGGGTAGAAGCGGCAGCCGCCGTGGCTGCCCGGCAGCACGTCCAGGATCCGGGGTCGGCCGCGCACGACGTCGAGTTCGGCCACCAGCAGTCCCCGGTCCCGGATCTCCCGGGAGACGATCGGCGGCCCACCCTCGACCGGCGTCTGCAACCCGTTCCAGCTGCCCAGGTTGGCCAGCTCCCGGCCGGTCGCGAGGTCCAGCAGGACGACCTCCTCCCGAACCGGACTGACCGACGTGGTCGCCACCAGCCGGTCCCCGACCGGGAAACCCGCCAGCCACCGGGGGTCGTGCCACACGGTCCGGCCGGTCGCCCGGTCCAGCGCCCGCACCCCACCGGCCTGCTCCCAGGAGCACAGCAACGCGGTGCCGCACGACGTGACGTACGCCACCGAGGGCAGGTCGACCGTCCAGCGCCGGTCCAGCCGATCCAACCCGTACGCGGTCAGCGTGGGCGGATCGATCCGGACGGCCAGCAGCAGGTCGCCGGTCACCTGACCGCCCACACCGACGTCCGGGGCGCCCAGGTCGACGGGCGCGCCGGCCAGGAGCCGACCGGTGTCGGCGTCCCGCACCTCGATCCGCCCCGACGGGAGAATCCACACCAGCCGGTCGATCCCCCGCTCCGCGAAGCGGTGGTCGGTCCAGGTGGGACGCCCGGGCACCGACCAGAACACCGACCCGGTCGCCGGGTCGACCACCCGGACCGACTGCCCGTCCTCCCCCGAGCGAACGGTCAGCAGCACCCGGCCGCCCTCGGTCAGCATCGGCGAGCCGGGCTGACGCCAGCGTTCCCGTCCGGTCGCGGTCTCCAGGGCGACGGTGAGCGCGCTTTCCCGTCCGCCGTCGTTGCTGGTCACCAGGAGGACCCCGGCGGCAGCGGCCATCGGCCAGATCCTCGGCGCGTCCGGCACCGTCCGCCGCCAGCGGGCGCGCAGCGTCGACGGCGCGGCCCGGCCGTCGTCGGGCAGGTCGTAGACGGTCAGTTCCCGGCCACCCGGCACGCCGCCGGAGCGGGGACCGACCACCACCAGTTGGTCACCGGCGAGGAACGCCTCGGCCCCGGCGCGACCGGGCACCGTCACCGAGACCCGTCCGGGTGCCGGCGCCGCCCCGGCCAGGGTGGCCAGGACGAGGCCGAGCACCAGCGCGACCCGCCAGGGCCGGGGCACCCCGGGGCGGGGCCGTACCGCCGGCTCCGGGTCGTCGCGCACCTCACCCAGATCGATCAGCGCCATCCGTGCCCTCCCCGCGCCCCGCCATCACCACCGGGGTCCCGGCGCGCCGTCCGCTGTCCGCGATCGGCACCGGCGGCGGCAAAAGCGACAAGACCTCTCGCGTACGATGGCGCGTCGTGGCTGTGCCGGTGGTAGACCCCTCGTTGAAGTCCGCGTCCGTGTCCGCTGCGGCCGACCCGCCGGAGGAGACCCGACCGGCGACCGGTCGGTTCGGCCGGGCCGACGCGTTGGCCATCGGAGCCTATGTGCTCCTCGGCGTTCTCGTGTGCCTGAACTACTGGGGGGACATCGAGAACCGGGTCTCCTCGCACCTGCCCACCGACCACAGCTGGTTCGAGTGGCTCTTCTCGCACGGCGCGTACTCCGTGCGCCACCTGGAGAACCCGCTCTTCTCGGAACGCCAGAACGCCCCGGACGGGGTGAACATGATGGCGAACACCTCGCTGCTCGGGGTGACCCTGCCGCTGGCGCCGCTGACCCTCCTGCTCGGTCCGCAGGTGGTCTACGCCCTCTACCTGGGCGGGGCGCTGGCCGCCACCGCCGCCACGTCGTACTGGGTGCTCTCGCGTCGGCTCGTCCGTTCCCGGGCGGCGGCGTTCGTCGGCGGCGCGTTCCTCGGGTTCGCGCCGGGCATCGTGCACCACGCCAACGGGCAGCCCAACTTCGTCTCGAACTTCCTGCTACCGCTGATCGTGGCCCGGGTGCTCCGCCTCGGCGAGCCGGGCCGGTGGCGACGCAACGGTGTGGCGCTGGGGCTGCTGGTCGCGTACCAGATCTTCGTCAACGAGGAGATGCTGCTCCTCACGGCCCTCGCCTGCCTGGTGATCGTGGTCGTCTACGCGGTGTCGCGCTGGCGGTCCGCGCGGGCCCAGGCCGGCACCTTCCTGGCCGCCCTCGGCCTCGGCGGCGGGCTGGCGCTGCTGCTGACCGCGTACCCGATCTGGTTCCAGTTCAACGGCCCGCAGTCCTACCGCGGCCTCCAGGGTGGCGTCTTCCACAGCTGGGGCGAGGACCTGGCCGCCTTCGTCACCTTCGCTCGGGACACCCTGGCCGGGGACCCGGCGGTGGAGAAGACCATCGGGCTGACCGAACAGAACACCTGGTTCGGCTGGCCGGTGGTGCTCGTCACGCTGGCGGCGATCGTGCTGCTCTGGCGGCGTTCCCTGGCCGCGCGGATCGCGGCGGTGCTGGTGGCGGTCTTCACCGTGGCGTCGCTCGGCCCCCGGATCCGGCTGAACGGCGTGGAGACCGAGGTCTACGGCCCCTGGCACTACATCCCCGACGACCTGCCGCTGGTCGAGATGATGATGCCCACCCGGCTCACCCTGGTGGTGACCGGCGCGGTCGGCGTCCTGCTCGCGCTCGCCTGGGACGCGGCCGACCGGAGCGGCCGGGGCGTCCCGGCGGCCGACGCCGACGGCCAGCCGGCCGACGCCGAACCCGGCGTCACGGACTCCGGTACGGCCACCGCCAGAGCCCGCCGCCGCTGGGTACGCCCCGTCGGGTGCGCCGCCGTCGCGCTGGCGGTGCTGCCGCTGGTCCCCCGGCCGCTGCCGGCCCAGCAGATCGACCCGCCGCCCACGTTCATCACGTCCGGCGCCTGGCGGACGTACGTGCCCGACGGCCGGACGCTGGTGCCGGTGCCCGTCCCGAGCAACGTGCACGGCCTCTCCACGCTGCGCTGGAGCGCGCTGACCCGGCACGAGTTCCCGGTGCCCGGCGGCTACTTCATCGGCCCCGGCCCGAACGACGAGGGCATGTTCGGCGCGCCGAACCGCCCGACCAGCACCCTGATCTACTCCACGATGGACAAGGGTGCGGCGCCGGAGCTGACCGACGAGGACCGCCGCCGGGCCGTCGAGGACCTGCGCTACTGGCGGGCCTCGGTGGTGGTGCTCGGCGCGCATCCCCGCGAGGCGGCGCTGCGCGACCTGATGACCGGTCTGCTCGGCGAGCCCCGCCGGGTCGACGACGTGTGGCTCTGGGACGTCCGTCCCCTGGTCTGATCTGATCTGCCGCCCGCCCGGTGGGGTGGTTGCAGGGGTCCCTTCCTACCGCAATTCGCCGAGGAGGGGACCCCTGCAACCACCCGGGCGGATCGGTCAGTCGGCGCGGGTGGTGATCGGACGGACGTCCCAGAGCCAGACGTCCCGTTCCCGCCGGGCCGGGCCGACGAGCTGCTCGACCGTCTGCCGCAGCGGCTCGACGTTCTTCTGGTCGACCGGCAACACCATGATCGCCGCCCGCCAGTAGCGCAGCTCGTCCAGCGAGCGGCGACGCTCCCGGTCGTCCAGCTTCGGGGCGCGTCCGGTGGTCGCCACCTCCTGGAGGATTTCGCCCACCCCGCTGGGTCGGCCGCCGAACCGGCCCGGGTCACCGGTGTTGCCGTTGCGCGGCGCGAGGAAGTACCCGCCAGGGATCTTGAAGTCCAGGTTGGTCGAGGCGGCCCAGCGCATGCCGTGGGTGTTGCCCATGCTGGGGATCGGCACCGGCACCAGGGTCTGCTCCGTCGCGACGTAGCGCCGCCACTGGTCGGAGGTGATGAAGTCCGGCACCGGCGGGCGGCTGGTCACCTTCAGCGGCATCGGGGCGATCGGCAGCAGCGCCATGACCAGGCCGGCGCCGACCAGGGTGCGGGTGTGCTGGGCCAGCGGACGCGTCGCCCAGGCCCGCTCGACGGCGATGGCGAGCAGGACGCCGATCACCACCGTCGTGATCATCCCGAACCGGGTGGGCACCACCGCGTCCAGCAGCGGCAGGTGGACCAGCCACTCCCACGGGCCGGTGAAGAGTTCCCGGTCCCACCAGGAGATCCGCTCCCCGAGCGAGAGCACGGCGTAGAAGACGCCGGTGACCGCGAGCGCCCGGACGACCAGCTCCCGGCGCAGCCAGAGCACGATGCCGACGGTGATCAGCGCCAGGCTCCAGCCGAAGAAGGCGTTCTCCTCGGAGTAGTTGGGGGCCAGGTTGGCGTTGGCCCGCTCGTTGCCGCCGAGGGTCGGCGAACCCGGCGTGACGAACGCCGCGATGTCGTTGCCGTAGTCGCGGACCGCGTCGCTGAGCCCGTGGTACGCCATCGGGCCACCGAACTGGACGTAGAGCGGGTACGCCAGCAGCGACCCGGCGACCAGGGTGCAGACGCCGAGCGCGACCGCCATCGGCCGCCAGGCGGTCGACCAGAGGTCCCGCCGCTGGGCGACCACGGCGATCAGGAAGATGCCGCAGGCCATCGCGGTGAAGAGCAGGATCTCCTCGTTGATGAACGCCTGCCAGGTGACCAGCAGCGCCAGGATCACCCCGTCCCGGACCGGACGCCGGGAGCGGGTGATCACCAGCACCCGCCAGACGATGAACGGCAGCAGCCACTGGGAGATGATGTTCGGGTGCCAGTTGGCGTGCGAGAGCATCGCCGGTGAGAACCCGCAGAACCAGCCGCCCACCACGGCGGCCAGCGGGGTCCGCACGACGTGCCGCGAGAGCACGTAGTACCAGGTCGAGGCGGTGCCCGCCAGGGCCAGGGTGACCAGCACCACGAAGGTCACCGCCGGGCCGAAGAGCAGCGTGATCGGCACCATCGGGATGCCGAGCGCCAGGATGGCCGTGTTGGCCATCAGGTTGACCCCGTCGGGGTAGTTGAACTGCTCGGTGTAGAACGGGAACTCGCCGTGCAGCACCACCCGCACCGAGTGGGCGAGGAAGAACTGCACCTGGGCCGGGTCGCTGCTGTAGAGCGAGGCGACCCGGCCTGCCGGGTCGACCCAGATCTGACTGGTCACCCAGATCGCGGCGAGCAGAAAGAGCCCGAAGACGCCGACGTCGCGCCGCCAGGTGGGCCAACGTCGCCGGCCGGCGGTGGTCCCCGCCGGGGCGCCGGGGGCGTCCGGGGTGTCGGCGTCCGTCCGGCTGGCCGTCGGGTTCCCGTCGGCCGTGGTCCCGTCGGCCGCTCCTCCGTCGGACGTCCGCTCGTCGACCGACCCGGCGGCGACCTGCCCGGTCGACGCTGTCGGGTCGCTCTCCGGGCCGGCGGTGGCGGATTCCAACGTGGATACCCCACGGGGCACGGCAGGCGTCACAGTCGGCGGAGTCTACCGGAGCTGAGAAAAGCCACGAAAACGGCGGGGACGCCCGGGTCGGACGCCACACAGCCCGCGTCCAGCCTACGCCCAGCGGGCCGAGGTGCCGGCCGGGGGCCATCGGACATCTCGTAGCATGTGGCTTCCGGACCGGGCAGATCGATCGGGGGCGTACACGTGGCTTCAGCCCGCTGGCGCGGCAGGACGGCCACGGCGCTGCTGGCGCTGGCCTTGACGACGGCCGGCTGTGGACCGGTCGCCGAGCGGCAGCAGGCCCGGCTCCCGGTCGGCTACGACTCCCTCGACGGTGCCCTGGCGGTCTGGCCGGCGCGGGGTGGCCTCTCCGCCGACGCCGACGCGACGGCCGCGGTGACCGAGGCGGTCCGCGACTGGCGTTCACCGGTCGACGACCGGGTCCACCTGCCCACCTCGGGCATCCTCTGGTCCGGTGAGGTCGGCGGTGGCCGGCTCGCGCTGGTCGCCGCCGACGTTCCCGGGGAGAGCGCCTCCTGGCTGCTCCAGCTCACCGGCGACGGGTCGCGGTACGCGGTCACCCACGCCGTCGAGTACACCGACCCGGGATACCTGGTCTACGCCGACGTCCTGCCGGTGCAGCTCGGTGCCGAACGCCGCTACCTCACCTCCGCCCGGGTGGAGCGCCTACTCGGACCGGACGGCCGGGCGCTGGCCGTCACCGACGGTCTGACCGGACCGGTCGCCGTGCCGGCCTGCGCGGCCGTCCCGCTGACCGCCACGCTGCGGGCCACCGAGTCGCTGCCGCGCGGCCGGGCCACGGACCGCCTGCTCGACCTGGGTACGGCCACCAAGGCACCCCGCTACCCGCTGGTGCGGGACGAGTCCGGTGCCGGACAGCGGGCCCTGCACGGGCTGGACACCTGCCAGCTCGCCGGTGAGGACGGCCCGTTCGTCAGCGTCCCCCGCCGGGTGCGGGACCGGGACGCGCCGGAGTCGGTCCCGCGCTCCTGGCCGATGGAGCAGGTCTCCGCCCGGGTGCTGGGCGAGATCACTGTCGACGGCGGCGCGCCGGCCGAGTTGAAGCAGCTCAGCTGGGAGAGCGAGGCCGGTCCGATGACCGCCCTGGTGCACCGCGCCCCGGGCGGGGGCCCGACGGTGGTCTCCTCCGCCGACCGGACCAGCACCCTCCAGACGTACGTGCTGCCGGTGCCGGGACAGCCGCTGGTGGTGCTGAGCTGGCGGGCCAGCCGGACGACCTCCCTGTCCACCCCGCCGGGCACCCGACGGCTGCTGGATCGCCCCGGCCTGGTGGTCGTGCCGCAACCGGAGTCCACGCAGACCTTCAGCCTGGCCAACGCCGAACGCACCTACTACCGCTCGGTCAGCGGTCGCTGACACCACGGCCATCAATTGATAGATGCCGATGCGGCTCCTACCTTGGCATCATGACTACCCATGCTCGCCGGGTGCTCGCGGTGCTGGTTGCCGTCGCCGCGATCGCCGTCACCGGTCCGCCCGCCGCCCACGCCGCCGCGCCAGTGCCCATCAACGACCTCGGCAACGGGACCTACCTCGGCTTCCCGGGCGGGTTGTATCCCGCCGGCCGCAACACCATGCCCGCTGCCCACCACACCGTCGGGGTCGAGCGGGCCCTGCGGGTACGCCCGCTGGACACCGCTGGTCGACCGAGCGCCACCGGCAAGTACGTCCTGCTCTCCATCGGCATGTCCAACACCACGCAGGAGTTCTGTGGCGGAGCGTCCGGCGGAACCTGCGCCCCGTACTCCTTCGTCGGTCAGGCCGCAGCCGACCCGCAGGTCGACCACGACCGACTGGCCATCGTCGACGGGGCGTCGGGCGGACAGACCGCCGGCACCTGGGACGCGCCGACCGATCCCAACTACGACCGCGTCCGGGACACCAGACTCGCCCCGCTCGGCCTCACCGAACGGCAGGTCCAGGTGGTCTGGGTTAAGGTCGCCAACGCCAACCCGACGGTGTCCCTGCCCGACCCGAACGCGGACGCGTACCAGCTCGTGACGCAGCAGGGCGACATCCTGCGCACGGTGAAGAAGCGCTACCCCAACGTGCAGCAGGTCTTCTTCTCCAGCCGGATCTACGGCGGCTACGCCACGACCACCCTGAACCCCGAGCCGTACGCCTACGAGACGGGCTTCGGCGTCAAGTGGGTGATCCAGGCGCAGATAAACCAGATGTCCGGTGGTGGCATCAACCCCCGGGCCGGCGACCTCGACCACACCGGCACCGTGGCCTGGGCGGCCTGGGGGCCGTACCTGTGGGCCAACGGCCTCCAGCCCCGGTCCGACGGGCTCACCTGGGCCCGGTCCGACTTCGTCACCGACGGAACCCACCCGTCCACCAGCGGCCGCCAGAAGGTGGGCAGCCTGCTGCTCCGCTTCTTCAAGACCTCGCCACACACGGCCTGCTGGTTCACCGTCAGCGGCACCTGCGGCTGACCGGTACCCCGGTCAGCACGACGCCGGCCGGCCCGCACCCCGAGCGGGGGTGCGGGCCGGCCGGTATCGGTCAGTTCTGGGAACGGGCGTCGTCTGCGGGCAGCCGCACCGGTTCGCCGGCCGCGTCGTCCAGGCCGGAGATCCAGCCGGTGACGTCGCGGGCCACGTCCTGCGCGGTCAGGCCCAGGTCGGCGAGGATCTGCGCCCGGGTGCCGTGCGGATGCCAGTCGGCCGGCACGCCGAGGTCGCGCAGCGGAACCCGGACGTCGGCGTCGCGCAGCGCCTGGGCCAGTGCGTTGCCCACCCCGCCGGTGCGCACGCCGTCCTCCACGGTGACCACGAGCCGGTGCGCGGCGGCCAGCTCGACGAGCTCCGCCGGGACCGGCCGCACCCAGCGCGGGTCGACCACGGTGACCCCGTAGCCCTGCTCGGCGACCCGGGTGGCGACCTCCATGCCGAGCTGGCCGAAGGAACCCACCGCGACCAGCAGCACGTCGGTCCGCTCCGCCTCGGCCAGCACGTCCACCGGCCCGACCCGGCGCACGGCGGGCAGGTCGGCGGCGACCGTGCCGGTCGGGAAGCGGACGATGGTCGGGCCGTCGTCGACGGCGACCGCCTCGCGCAGCTCCTCGCGGAGCGTGGCGGCGTCCCGGGGCGCGGCGATCCGCAGGCCGGGCACCACCCCGAAGACCGACATGTCCCACAGGCCGTAGTGGCTCGGTCCGTCCGGGCCGGTGACGCCGGCCCGGTCGAGGACGAAGGTGACCGGCAGCTTGTGCATGGCCACGTCGAGGAGGACCTGGTCGAAGGCGCGGTTGAGGAAGGTCGCGTAGACCGCCACCACCGGGTGCAGGCCGCCGAGCGCCAGCCCGGCCGCCGAGGTGGCCGCGTGCTGCTCGGCGATGCCGACGTCGTAGACCCGGTCGGGGTGCTTGCGGGCGAGCTTGGCGATGCCGGTGGGCTCGGCCATGGCGGCGGTGATGCCGACCACGTCGGGCCGCTCGTCGGCGATCGCGACCAGCTCCTCGGCGAAGACGTGGGTCCACTTCACCGACGGCGCGGCGACCAGCTTGCCGGTCTCGACGTCGAACGCGCCACCGGGGCCGTGCAGGCAGTCCGCCTCGTCCTCCTCGGCGGGGCGGTAGCCGTAGCCCTTGCGGGTGACCGCGTGCACGATCACCGGGCCGCCGAAGTTCTTCGCCGCCCGCAGCGCGGATTCGACCGCGCCGACGTCGTGCCCGTCGACCGGGCCGACGTACTTGATGCCGAGGTCCTCGAACATGGCCTGCGGGGCGACCGCGTCCTTGATGCCCCGCTTGACCGCGTGCAGCACCTCGTACATCGGCTTGCCGACCAGCGGGGTGGAGCCGAGGGCGTCCTTGACCGTGTCCAGGATCTTCTCGTAGCCGGGGTTGAGCCGCAGCGTGGAGAGGTGGTCGGCGAGCCCGCCGATGGTCGGCGCGTACGACCGGCCGTTGTCGTTGACCACGATCACCAGGGGGTTGCCGGCGGTGGCGATGTTGTTCAGCGCCTCCCAGCACATGCCGCCGGTCAGCGCGCCGTCACCGACCACGGCGACCACGCTGCGCTGCTCACCCCGGAGCTTGTACGCCTTGGCCAGGCCGTCGGCGTAGGAGAGGGCGGTGGAGGCGTGCGAGTTCTCGATCAGGTCGTGCTCGCTCTCGGCCTGGCTCGGGTAGCCGGAGAGGCCGCCGCGCTGGCGCAGCCGGTCGAAGCCGGCCTGCCGGCCGGTGAGGATCTTGTGCACGTACGCCTGGTGGCCGGTGTCGAACAGGAGCCGGTCACGGGGGGAGTCGAAGACCCGGTGCATGGCGATGGTCAGCTCCACCACACCGAGGTTGGGGCCGACGTGTCCGCCCGTGCGGGAGACCTTGGCGATCAGGAAGTCCCGGATCTCGGCGGCGAGGATGTCCAGTTCCTCGGCGGACATCCGCTTGACGTCCTGCGGACCGTGCACCGTGGCCAGTAGCCGGCCGTGGTTGGCCGTGTCCTCTTCAACACTCATGAGGGATGAGTCTATCGGCCGCCGCACAGTCCGCAGTCCGGGCCGCACCTCGGCCGGACCCGTCGTCGACCACCCGGAGCCGGCGCGGAGCCGGGGTGGCGACGGCGGCCCGGGGCGGCCCGGACGGGGTCCACGAGCCCAGCACCGCGGCCCGGCCGGCCCCGGTGACCGAGGGCACCGCCCCGGGCAGGCCGTGCCAGGAGAGCCAGCCCAGCAGCGCGAACGCGTACGCCTCCTTGGCCTGCGCGGGCACCCCCAACTCGTCGGTGGTGCGCAGCCGCCAGCGCCCCGCGCCGAGGGCCGCCAGCCGGTGCAGGAGGGTGGGGTTGCGCACCCCGCCCCCGGCCGCGACCACCTCCACCACCCGGTGCCGGTCGCACTCGGCGGCCACGGTCCGGGCGGTCAGCTCGGTCAGCGTGGCGAACACGTCGTCGACGGCCACCGGGGTGTCCAGCGCGGCGAGCCGGTCGTCCAGGTAGCCGGCGTGGAAGAGTTCCTTCCCGGTCGACTTGGGCGGCGGCACGGCGTAGTAGGGCTCGACGAGGAGCAGATCCAGCAGGTCGGCGTGCACCCGCCCGGCCGCCGCCCGTGCCCCGTCGACGTCGCAGGGCGCGTCCAGGAGGCGGCGAGCCGCCGCGTCGAGCAGGGCGTTCGCCGGGCCGATGTCGTAGCCGAGCGGCGGAGCGTCCGGCGCGACCACGGTGAGGTTGGCGATGCCACCGAGGTTCAGCGCCGCCCGGGGCCCGGTGGCCGCCGCGTCGGCGAGCAGGAGGGCGTCGAAGGCCGGGACCAGGGGCGCGCCCTGACCGCCGGCGACCACGTCCGCGCTGCGCAGGTCACTGAGCACCGGTACGCCCACCCGGGCGGCCACCCGTGCCGGGCTGCCGAGTTGCAGGGTGCCCCGGGCCCGCCCGGCCTCGACCCAGTGGAAGACCGTCTGCCCCGGCGAGACGACCAGGTCGGCCCGGCCGCCGGCCAACTCCACCCCGATCGCCGCCGCGTCGGCGAACACCTCGCCGAGGCGGTTGTCGAGCCGGCAGACCGCCTCGACGGTGGTGGCGTTCGGCGGCAGCAGCGAACCGATCGCGGCGCGCAGTTCGTCGTCGTAGTCGATGCCCCGGTGGCCGAGCGGGCGCAGCAGCAGCGTCTCCCCCGCCACGGTGAACTCGGCGGCGACCACGTCCACCCCGTCGTACGAGGTGCCCGACATCAACCCCACGATCCGCAGCACGGCTCAGCCCTCCCCGGTCGGTGGCAGCAGCAGCCCGACCAGCTCCACGTGCTGGGTCATCGGGAACAGGTCGAACCCGCGCAGGGCGGCCAGCCGCCACCCGGCGGTGGCGAAGGTGCGCACGTCGCGGGCGAAGGCGGCCGGGTCGCAGGCGACGTACGCCACCGCGCGCGGCCCGGCGGCGACCAGGTCGCGCACCACCCGCGCGCCCGCGCCGGAGCGGGGCGGGTCGAGCACCACCACGTCGACCGGGCCGGTGATCCGGCGGCGGGCCAGCGCGGTCTCCACCCGGGCCGGCACCACCTCGACCCGGTCGAGGTCGGCCAGGTTCTCCCGGGCCGCCCGGACGCCGTCGGCGGCTGCCTCGACCAGGGTGACCCGGCCGGTCGGCCCGACCCGGCCGGCGAGCGCGGCGGCGAAGAGGCCAGCCCCGCCGTAGAGGTCCCACGCGGTCTCGCCGGGACGCGGCGCGAGCAGCTCCAGCACCGCCGTGACCAGGGTGTCCGCCGCAGCCGGGTGGACCTGCCAGAAGGCGGAGGCCGGTACCCGCCAGTCCCGGCCGACGGCCACCTCGCGGACGGTGCCCGGTCCGCGCACCGGCGTGGCGACCCCCTCGGCGAGCGCGGTGACGGTGACGTCCCCGCCGGTGGAGGCGACCGTCTCCACCGCCTCGGCCTCCGGCCATCCGGCCGCCAGCACCGGCAGCTCCTGGACGGCCGGGTGGGCGATCAGGCAGCGGTCGATCGGGACGACCTCGTGCGAGCGGTGCTTCAGCAGCCCGGCCCGACCGGCCGCGTCGACCGCGTAGCGGACCCGGGAACGCCAGCCCAGCGGGCCGCCGGGCAGCGCCGCGACCTGCGGGTCGAGCGCGTCCAGCTCGGCGTCGGTGAGGCCGCCGAGCCGGCTGAGCTGCTCGCGCACCACCGCCACCTTCCACTCCCGCTGCGCCTCCGGCGCGACGTGTTGCAGGTCACAGCCTCCGCAGCGGCCGGGCCCCGCGTACGGGCAGGGCGGCTCGACCCGCTGCGGCGCGGCCTGGAGCACGGTCACCGCGTCGGCCCGGAGGAACCCCCGGTGCACCTCGGTGACCTCGGCGACCACCCGTTCGCCGGGCAACGCGTGCCGGACGAAGACCACCTGTCCGTCGTGTCGTGCCACGCAGTGCCCGCCCGGGGCGACCGCCCCGACGGTCAGCTCGATCCGTTCGGCCTCCTCCGGCCCGGTCCGAACGTCCTGCCCGGCCACCTCCGGCTCCATCCTCGCGCCCTCCACCTCGACGTCGACGTCACTCACCGCCGGCCTCCCGTCCCCGGTCGCCGCCCTCGCCGGGTGCCGCCGTCGGCACCGGCGGGACGGTCGGCGGCAGGGTACTGCGCGGGGCCACCCGGGGGCCCCGGGCCGGTCCCCGGCTCAGCGTCGCGTCGAACCGGGTCAGGTCCTTGCCCCGGGACGAGGCGAGCTGCCAGGGCACGCTGGTCACCATCACCCCCGGCTCGAAGAGCAGCCGGGTCTTCAGCCGCAGCGCGCTCTGGTTGTGCAGCAGGTTCTCCCACCAGCGGCCGACCACGTACTCGGGGATGAAGACGGTGACCACGTCGCGGGGCGACTCCCGGCGGGTGGAGGCGACGAAGTTCAGGATCGGCCGGGTGATCTCCCGGTACGGCGAGTCGACCACGGTCAGCGGCACCGGCACCGCCCGCCGTTCCCACTCGGCCTGGAGTTCCCGGGTGTCCTTGTCGTCCACGTTCACCGTCACCGCGGTCAGCGTGTCGGGCCGGGTGGCCTGCGCGTACGCCACCGCCCGCAGGGTCGGCTGGTGCAGCTTGCTGACCAGCACGATCGCGTGGTTACGGGCGGGCAGCACGGGCCGGCCGTCGTCCGGGGTCAGCTCGACGGCGACCCGGTCGTAGTGCCGCCGGATGGCGACCATCAGCCCGTAGATCACCGCCATCGCGGCGATGGCGATCCAGGCGCCGAGGAGGAACTTGGTGATCAGCACGATGACCAGCACGGTCGCGGTCAACGCCATGCCGAACCCGTTGATCGCCCGGGAGCGGACCATCCGGCGGCGGGCCCGGTCGTCCCGCTCGGTGCGCAGCAGCCGGTTCCAGTGCCGGATCATGCCCGCCTGGGAGAGGGTGAAGGAGACGAACACCCCGACGATGTAGAGCTGGATGAGCTTCGTCACCTCGGCCTGGAAACCGACGATCAGCACGATCGCGAAGACGGCCAGGAAGAGGATCCCGTTGGAGAAGGCCAGGCGGTCGCCCCGGGTGTGCAGCTGCCGGGGGAGGAACCGGTCCTGGGCGAGGATCGAGCCGAGCACCGGGAAACCGTTGAAGGCGGTGTTCGCGGCCAGGAAGAGGATCAGGGCGGTCGCCCCGACCACCACGAAGAGCAGCACCGACCCGGAGCCGAAGATCGTCTCGCCGAGCTGGGCGGCCACCGTCTTCTGGACGTATCCCTCGGGACCGGAGACGATCTGCAGCTCCGGGTCCTCGACGAACTGGAGGCCGGTCAGCCGGGCCAGCCAGATGATGCCGACCAGCATGGTCACCGAGACCGTGCCGAGCAGCAGCAGGGTGGTGGCCGCGTTGCGGCTCTTCGGCCGTTTGAACGCCGGCACCCCGTTGGAGATCGCCTCCACGCCGGTGAGCGCGGCGCAGCCGGAGGAGAAGCTGCGCAGCAGCAGGAAGGCCATGGCCAGGCCGGTCATGTCGCTCCACTCGGCGACGATCTCCAGCCCGGCGCTGGGCGCGCGGAGGTCGTGGCCGAGCACGAAGACCCGGACCAGACCGGTGAGGATCATGCCGACGATGACGATGATGAAGCCGTAGGTCGGGATGGCGAAGGCCGTGCCCGACTCCCGCAGGCCGCGCAGGTTGATCGCGGTGAGCAGCACCACCGCGGTCACCGCGACGAGCACCTTGTGGGTGGCGACGAACGGGATCACCGACCCCAGGTTGGCCACCCCGGAGGAGACCGACACCGCGACGGTCAGCACGTAGTCGACGAGCAGCGCGCTGGCCACCCCGATGCCAAACCGGGGACCGAGGTTCACCGTGGCCACCTCGTAGTCGCCGCCGCCGGAGGGGTAGGCGTGCACGGTCTGCCGGTAGCTGGCGACCACGGTGAGCATCACCACCACCACCGCGAGGGCGATCCACGGGGAGAAGAGATACGCCGACGCACCCGCGATGGAGAGGGTCAGCAGGATCTCGTCGGGGGCGTACGCGACGCTGGAGAGCGCGTCGGAGGCGAAGACCGGCAGGGCGATCCGCTTCGGCAACAGGGTGTGCTGGAGCCGGTCGGACCGGAACGGACGACCGACGAGGAGTCGCTTCAGCAGCGAGGTGGGACTGGCCACAACCGATAAGCGTACGGCGGGTCCGGGCGGCTCACCCCGGGGTGCCCGACCCGTCCACGGGCCGGAGCGGGGTAGCGTCTCCTCCGCGCCGGGGCGGCGGACGTGGCAGGCTCGCAGACGACCACGCCCGTCGGGGCGGAGGGATGCGCACCGTCGGGAGGGGACGCCGTGCATGTCGTGATCATGGGGTGCGGCCGGGTCGGCTCCACCCTCGCCCAGAACCTGGAGTCGCGGGGCCACTCGGTGGCCGTCATCGACCAGGACGCCGACGCCTTCCGGCGGCTCAGCCCGGACTTCGCCGGAGTCACCGTGACCGGCGCCGGGTTCGACGGGGACGTGCTGCGCCAGGCCGGCATCGAGCGGGCGGACGCCTTCGCGGCGGTCTCCAGCGGCGACAACTCCAACATCATCTCGGCCCGCCTGGCCCGGGAGACGTTCGGCGTGGCCCGGGTCGCCGCCCGGATCTACGACCAGCGTCGGGCCCAGGTCTACGAGCGTCTCGGGATCCCCACCGTCGCCACCGTCCGGTGGACCGCGGACCGGATGCTGCGGCACCTGGTCCCCGAGGGGAATGTGGAGATCTTCCGCGACCCGACCAGCACCGTGTCGATCATCGAGGTGCCGACGCACAAGGACTGGATCGGCCGCCCGCTGCGGACGCTGGAGGAGGCGACCGGCGCGCGTACGGCGTACCTGAACCGCTTCGGCATCGGCACGCTCCCCACCGCCTCCACGGTGGTGCAGGAGGGTGACCAGCTCTTCATGCTGGTCACCGACGACATCGCGACGGTGGTGACGGCGGTGGCCGTGGCCCCGCCGGAAGGAGGGCACTGAGCATGCGCATCGCCATCGCCGGGGCGGGCAACGTGGGCCGCTCGATCGCCCAGGAGCTCATCGACAACGGCCACCAGGTGATGCTCATCGAACGTCAGCCCCGGATGCTCCGCCCGGACCGGGTGCCGGGCGCCGACTGGGTGCTGGCGGACGCGTGCGAGCTGAGCAGCCTGGAGGAGGCCGAGATCGCCGGCTGCGACGTGGTGGTCGCGGCGACCGGCGACGACAAGGTCAACCTGGTGGTCTCCCTGCTGGCCAAGACCGAGTTCGCGGTGCCCCGGGTGGTCGCCCGGGTCAACCGCGCGGAGAACGAGTGGCTCTTCACCGAGCAGTGGGGGGTCGACGTCGCGGTGAGCAAACCGCGGGTGATGGCCGCCCTGGTCGAGGAGGCGGTCACCGTCGGCGACCTGGTCCGGCTGATGACCTTCCGGCAGGGCGAGGCGAACCTGGTCGAGATCACCTTGCCTCCGGCCGCCCCCTACGTCGGGCAGCCGCTGCGGGACGTGCCGCTGCCCCGGGACAGCGCGCTGGTGGCCATCGTGCGCGGCAGACGGGTGCTGGTACCCAGCCCGGACGACCCGATCGAGGTCGGCGACGAACTGGTCTTCGTCTGCACCGCCGAGGTCGAGGACGCGGTCCGCGTGGTGGTCCTCGGCCCGGACAGCGTGGAACGCACCCGCAACGGCGGTTGAATCGCCCGCCGGAGCACCTGTGACAGGACGTCGGGCCCCGGGGCCGGGTCCGGGCGGCGCCGGTCGCGGGTGGTGCGGTGGCTCAGGCGGTCGGGGTCGCGGGGGCGGCCGGCTCCCGGGTCACCCGGCGCACCACCCAGACGGTGATCAGCAGCAGCAGCGCGTACGGCGGGTAGCCGAGCGCCAGCCGGGCGATACCCAGTGCGGTGTCCATGTCGGCGAGGTACAGCGCGGCCTGCACGCCCACCTTGGCCAGCCAGACCACGCCCCACAGCGCGGTCAGCCAGGTGAAGGTGCGCACCAGCCGGGGATCCTGCCGCCACTCGGACTTGCCGCCGGCGGCCAGCACCGACCAGATCCACCCGACCAGCGGCTGCCGGATCGCGGCCGAGCCGAGCAGCACCAGCCCGTACGCGATGCCGTAGAGGATGCCGGGCAGGTAGAAGGTTTTCTCGTCGCCGGTGCGCCAGGCGATCGCCGCGCCGACGGCGATGCCGAAGAGGCCGTTGACCGCGTGCCGGACCGGGCGGCGCTGGACCAGGCGCAGCGCGGCGATCAGCAGCGCCACCCCGGCCGACGCGATGATCGCCGGCCGCAGGTCGGTGATGATGTTGGCCACCACGAAGACGACCACCGGCACGCTGGACTCGACCAGCCCACGCCAGCCGCCGAGCTGGTCGGCCATCTGCTCGGCGAGGGTCGGCAGGCGCTCGGTGTCCGACGCGTCGTCCCGGGGCGGGGCGGTCGGGTGCTGCCCAGTGGTCATCGGTACGTCCTCCGCTCGCGGGCCCGTCACCGTGGCGGCTCGAGCTCGTAGTACGGGTTGTAGATGACCTTGCGGTCGTCCCGCACGGCCACCCGCCCCCGTGCGGTGAGGTGCCGGCCCGGCTCGATGCCGTCGATGTGCCGGCGGCCGAGCCAGACCAGGGTCACCACGTCGCTGCCGTCGTAGAGGTCGGCCTCCAGCGTCGGCAGGTTGGTCCGGGGCGTGTACACCACGGTACGCAACCGGCCGGACACCGAGACGACCTGTCCGCGTCGGCACTGCCGGGCGGGGACCCCACCGCACTCGGCGCTCTCCCGGCGCAGCTCCTGCGCCTCGATCTCGGCCTCGTCGGCGGTGAGCCGGCGCAGCAGGCGACGCAGCGACACCCGCCCCTCGTCGGTCACCATGACCTCCGCGTCACCCTCTCCCCGCCGACCGGCGGCCCGGTACCCGGCCGAGCCGGCACCGGGCCGGCGTACCCGTCAGCGTACGCCGACGGTCCACCTTCCCGGTGCCGCCGGTCGGCGGGGACCGGTCAGGCCTCGGCGGAGCCGTCGGCGTCCTGCGCCGCCGCCTGCGCCTGGTGCTGGGCGGCGACCTCCTTGGGCAGGCGCAGCGGCAGCGGCTCCCGCACCGGCTTCGCCTCCTGCCCCCGGTCGACCACCAGCCCGTCGAGGCACTCGGCCAGCGGACCGGCCGCCGCCGGGTCGACCGCCGCGACGCCCTGGTAGACGCCCCGGACCATCCAGCGCGGGCCGTCCACCCCGATGAACCGCAGGTCGGTGATGCCGTCCGGGGTGCGCACCCGGGCCCGCAGCTCGGTGCCGTACTCCCCCGACACCTCCTGGGCGGCGGCCCCGTCGTTGAACAGCGACTGCCGGATCTCGTCGCGGACCTCGTCCCAGATGCCGTCGCTGCGCGGCGCGGCGAAGACCCCGAGCTGAAGCGCGTTCTCCCCGTGCACCAGCACGACCTGCTGGACCACGCCCTGCGGGTCGGCCTGCACCCGCACCTCCACCCCGGGCACCGCCGGGATGTGCAGGCTGCCCAGGTCGAGTCGCTGGACGTCGTCGGACACCTCGGAGATGTCGTACGGGCCGCGGGCCGGCGCGCTCGCGGTCGACTCGTCGGTGTCCGGCCCGACCCGGGACTCCGCGGCCCGTTCGTCGCGGGCGTGCCGCCCGGAACCGGCCCGCTTTCGGGAGAAGATCACTGCGCCCACCCTCCGCTGTTCGCACTCACCGTGCCACCTCTTCCGTCTGGTCGCCCGCCCGCCCCGCCGTCGGCCGGCGGTGGGACGAGGCCGGCGTGCCCGCCGGTCGACCCGTGTCCACCGGCCCCGCGACGCGAGTCGGGCAGCTCGGTCACCGGATGGAAATCGACCCGCTCCACCCGCTGCACGACGAGCTGCGCGATCCGGTCGCCACGGGAGATCCTCGCCGGGCTCACCTGATCGTGGTTGATCAGGTTGACCATGATCTCACCCCGGTAGCCGGCGTCGACCGTACCGGGAGCGTTGAGCACCGTCACGCCGAGCCGGGCGGCGAGTCCGGAGCGTGGATGCACCAGGCCGACGTACCCGTCGGGCAGCGCCAGGGCGACACCGGTGGGCACCAGGGCCCGCTCGCCCGGCGCCAGGTCGACGTCGACGGCGGCCACCAGGTCGGCCCCGGCGTCGCCGGGATGAGCGTACGCCGGCAGCGGCAGCTGCGGGTCGAGCTGCCGCACGGGTACGGGTACAGGGTCGTTCACGTCGCCTCTTCCTCCGGTTCGCTCCGGTGACCCTGCCATCCTGCCGGTTCGGACGCCCGCGCCGCGCCGTACCCTCGGACTGTGAGCCTGTCGCCTTCCTCCCCGCCCAGCCCACCCGGCACGCACGCCGAGCGGCTCACCCTGCCGTGGTGGCTCTGGCTGGGCGGCGTCGCGGTCGCGGTGCTGCTCGCCGTCGAGATCTGGATGGGCGCTCCCGGTGTGCGGGCCTGGCTGCCCTTCGTGGTGCTCCTGCCGGCCACCGCCGCCGGGCTGTGGTGGCTGGGGCGGATCCGCGTCGCGGTCGGCGACGGCGAGCTGCGGGTGGACGACGCCCGGCTGCCGGTGCGTTTCGTGGCGGACGTGGTGCCGCTGGACGCGGACGGCCGGCGCGAGGTGCTCGGCGTCGGGGCCGACCCGCTCGCCTTCGTGGTGCAACGGCCGTGGGTCTCCGGGGCGGTGCAGGTGCTGCTCGACGACCCGGCCGACCCGACCCCGTTCTGGGTGGTCAGCACCCGGCACCCGGTGCGGCTCGCGGCGGCCCTGCTGGCGGCCCGGGACGCCGCCACCGGCCGGCGGGAGACCGTCTCCGCCGAGGCCGCCGACCCGATCGGCGGCTGACTCCGCCCGCCTCGGACCGGACGGCGGTCAGGACGCGATCGGCGGCAGGCCGGGCAGTCCGCGGCGCTGCCAGCGCAGGTCGGCCCGGATCTGGTCGCCCACCGAGCGGGTCGCCCGCCGGTTGAGGTAGCTCGCCACCGCCGCGCCGGTGAGGAACGGCCCGAGCGTGGTCAGGTTGCGTCCGAAGCGTTTGAGCAGGCTGTCCCGCAGTTCCCTCCGGGCGGCCGTGCCGAGCACCGCCGCCACCCCGACGCCGGGCGCCATCGGGTTGATGCCCCGCTGGCTGGCCCAGGAGTGCAGCAACGCCACCGTGCGCGGGGTGCCCCCACCGGGGAGCGGGACGCCGTAGACCTCGTGCAGCTCACCGATCAGCTTCAGCTCGATCGCCACGACGGCGACGGTCTCCGCGGCCAGCAGCACCGGCGCGGAGAGCAGGGTCGGGGTGACGGCCCACTCCACGGCGGCGACGCCGCCACCGGCCGCCCCCACCCCGGCCGTCGCCCGGGAGGCGTTGCGGACCAGGCGGTCGGCGAGCGCCTCGCCGTCCAGACCGCCGTGGTGGCGGCGCAGGGTGGCCAGGTCCCGCACGGGCACGTACGGCGCGATCTCGCCGACCGTCTCGGTCATCCAGCGCAGCGCGGCCCGGGGCTTGAACAGGTCGGTCAGACCCCGGGCGCGGGCCTGACCGACCAGCCGGGTCAGCAGCTGTCGACGCCGCCCGGCGGGGAGGTCGTCGGCGGTCAGCGCCGCGACGGTCGCCCCCAGTTCGTCGCCGGCCGACGGGCCCCCCGGTCCGCCGTCGGGCGTCGTGTCCTCCGGTCCGTCGACGGGCGTCGTGTCCTCCGGTCCGCCGTCGGGTGACCGGCCCCCTGCTCCGTCGTCGGGCGACGGGCCCGACCCCGCCGTGGTCGCCGGCTCC
Organism: Micromonospora echinospora; assembly: GCF_900091495.1. Lineage (NCBI taxonomy): Bacteria > Bacillati > Actinomycetota > Actinomycetes > Micromonosporales > Micromonosporaceae > Micromonospora > Micromonospora echinospora. The sequence goes on from NZ_LT607413.1 coordinate 388,604, forward strand.
GGGGTCGGCTCCGTCCCGCGTCCGCTCATACCGTCGCCCTCCCGTGTCGTGCGCCGTCCGGGAAACCACCCACACCGTCACCGAGTGAAGCAGCTCCCGCACAGCGGCGCACGACGATCGCGCCCCGCGACGTCTCCGTGGAACCGTCGCGGGACACGGTCAGACGCACTCGCGGCAGATCAGTTCCCCGTTGCGCTCGGTCGCGAGCTGACTGCGGTGGTGGACCAGGAAGCAGCGGGCACATCGGAACTCGTCCTGCTGCATCGGTAGCACCTTGACTGTCAGCTCCTCGTCGGCCAGGTCAGCGCCGGGCAGCTCGAAGCTCTCGGCCACCTCGGCCTCGTCGACGTCCACGGCGCCCGACTGTGAGTCGACCCGCCGGGCCTTGAGCTCTTCCAGGCTGTCCTCGCCGAGGTCGACCTCGTCGCGACGCGGGGCGTCGTAGTCGGTGGCCATCGGTTTCACTCTCCCATTTCGATATGGTCGCTACCCGGTTGTCACGCCGGACGACGCTGTTCCGGTTCCGCTGGCCGGCCACCACAGTGTCGGTCACCCGACCCGACGGCCCGTCGGATCGGGGCTTGCCAGAGGAACGTCCCCCAGCGAGCGCGGTACCTTACCCCCCTCTAAGCGAGGCATGTATACCGCTCTCGTGGCATGGATGTACGCCCTCGTCGCCAAAGATGTTCCCAATGTGACTCAGGCGACACGAAGATAGGGGTAGTACTACCCGCTCGCCGGTCGGCACGCCGGCATGTCCGGCTGTTTCCACGCGTCCGCCGGACAACCGATAACCTCAGCGGCGTACCCGACGGCCCGTCCGTACGGCCGCCCCGTCGTGGGCCGTCCTCGTCCACCTCTCCCGGGGGAGCGCCCAGATGAGCTTTGCGCGAGTGCGAGCACTCGTTGTCGTCGGTCTGCTGGCGGCCTTCGCGCTGGTCTTCTCGGTCGTGGCACTGGTCAAGGACAGCCAGAGCGACGCCGGTACCGCGAAGGGCTGCCCGGCGGGGTGGCCGCTGGCCGACGTCACCCTGCGCGAGTCCAAGGACGTCAAGATCAACGTCTACAACGCCACCGAGAAGGCGGGCCTGGCCACCAGCGTGGCCGACGACTTCCGCAACCGGAACTTCCAGGTGAAGAAGGCCGGCAACGATCCGCAGAAGCGCTCCGTCGACCAGGTGGCCGCCCTGCGGTACGGGCCGAAGGGCGTCGGCTCGGCGCACCTTCTCCGCGCGTACTTCCTCAACCAGGCCGTCTACGAGTACGACGAAAAGCGCGAGGACGACGTGGTGGACGTCGTGATCGGCAGCGGCTTCCAGCAGCTCGCCACCCTGACCGAGGTCAACCAGTCCCTCGGCGACCTCGGTTCGCCCCAGGCGCCGGAGAACACCTGCCCGGCGCCGGTCGAGGACTAGCCGGTCGCCGCCGTCCGGACCGGGCCCACACGGCTCCGGTCCGGACGGCGGCCGTCACGGCCCGCCGGAGGCGTCCAGGTCGGCGAGCCGGTCGTGCAGCGCGTCGTACAGGGCGGGTGGCGCCGCGACCAGCATGTCCGGGCCGGGGGCACACCCCCGCAGCCCGGTGACGCGGAGCCCCGCCTCAGCCGCCACCAGGGCGCCGGCGGCCATGTCCCAGGCGGCCAGCCCCTTCTCGTAGTACACGTCCACGCGTCCCTCGGCGGCCAGGCAGAGGTCGAGCGCGGCAGCCCCGAGTCGACGGATGTCCCGGACGTGCGGGATCAGCTCGGCGACCACCCGCGCCTGGTGCGCCCGGCGGGCCGGGTCGTAGCCGAATCCGGTGGCGACCAGCGCCTGACCGAGATCGGTCTCGGCGGAGCCCCGCAACCGCCGTCCCTCCCGGTACGCGCCGCCGCCGAGGGTGGCGGTCCACTCGTCACCGGTGGCGATGTTGCGCACCACGCCGGCGACCACCCGGCCGTCGACCTCGGCCGCCAGCGACACCGCGTGGTACGGCAGGCCGTAGAGGTAGTTGACCGTGCCGTCGATCGGGTCGACGATCCACCGGACACCCCCGGCGGCGGCCGGCGGGCCCTCGCCGTACTCCTCGCCCAGCACCGCGTCCCCGGGGCGCAGCCGGCGCAGTTCCGCGGTGACCTGCTCCTCCACCGCCCGGTCGGCGGCGGTCACCACGTCGGTGGCGGTGCTCTTGGTCGCGACCGCCGCGACCCCCTCGCCCCACATCCGGTGGGCTGTCGCGGCCGCCGCCCGGACGACCCCGACGGCAACTTCGAGCAGTTCTTCCGGCCTCGCCGCGCCCATGGTGTCCCCTTCCACACGTCCGGGACGTCCGTGTCGCCCGCGAGTATCATCCTTACAAAGTCCACAAGTTCGCCAATTTCGCGGCCTCCGGCCGCCGGTACGCCGTGCGGCGCAGGATGATCGCCGCAGACGGCGTTACAATTCACCCCTGCCCACGCGCCACGGACCGCCAGACGACCGGCCGGCCCGGGACACGGGGGTCCCTCAACCACATCGCCCGACGCGGTGCCCCATGCTGCGCCGGACGAACCCGGCCGTGCTCGCTCATCGCCTCCGGAAGGTCATTCGTGACAGAACCCCGCCACACCGGCGCCGACGTACGCTCGCTCACCGACACGCTGATCGCCCACGCGCAGAGCGCCGGCGGACAGTTGACGTCGGCCCAGCTCGCGCGCACCGTCGAGTCCGCTGAGGTGACTCCGGCCCAGGCCAAGAAGATCCTGCGCGCGCTCTCCGACGCGGGCGTGACCGTGGTGGTCGACGGTTCGGCGAGCACCCGCCGCCGGGTCTCCGCCGCCCGGTCGGCCACACCGGCGTCCCGGGCCACCACCGCCAAGACCACCAAGAAGACGGCCGCCCCCGCGCCGAAGCAGGCTCCCGCCGCCGAGGAGGCCGCGCCGGCCCCGCGCAAGGCAGCCCCCCGCAAGGCCGCCGGCGCGACCGCGGACGGAGCCGCCAAGGCGGCGCCGGCCAAGGCCGCCAAGGCGACCCGGGCGACCAAGGCGACCGCCGGGGCGGGTGGCCCCGGAGCCACGGCCAAGGCCGCCGGCAAGGCCAAGGGCGAGGGTCCCGAGGGCGACATCGATCCCGAGGAACTCGCCGCCGAGATCGAGGACGTGGTCGTCGAGGAGCCGGTCGAGCTGGCCCAGGCCGCCGAGGCCGACGCGGCCAGTTCCGCCACCGACAACGACTTCGAGTGGGACGACGAGGAGTCCGAGGCCCTCAAGCAGGCCCGGCGGGACGCCGAGCTCACCGCCTCCGCCGACTCCGTCCGGGCGTACCTCAAGCAGATCGGCAAGGTCCCGCTGCTCAACGCCGAGCAGGAGGTGGAGCTCGCCAAGCGGATCGAGGCGGGGCTCTACGCCGCCGAGCGGCTGCGCCTCGCCGAGGAGGGCGAGGAGAAGTTCACCCGCGAGATGCAGCGCGACCTGGGCTGGATCTCGCGGGACGGCGAGCGGGCCAAGAACCACCTGCTGGAGGCGAACCTGCGGCTGGTGGTCTCCCTCGCCAAGCGGTACACCGGGCGGGGCATGGCCTTCCTCGACCTCATCCAGGAGGGCAACCTCGGCCTGATCCGCGCCGTCGAGAAGTTCGACTACACCAAGGGCTACAAGTTCTCCACCTACGCCACCTGGTGGATCCGCCAGGCAATCACCCGCGCCATGGCCGACCAGGCCCGCACCATCCGTATCCCGGTGCACATGGTCGAGGTGATCAACAAGCTCGGCCGCATCCAGCGCGAGCTGCTCCAGGACCTGGGCCGCGAGCCCACCCCGGAGGAGCTGGCCAAGGAGATGGACATCACACCCGAGAAGGTGCTGGAGATCCAGCAGTACGCTCGGGAGCCGATCTCCCTGGACCAGACGATCGGTGACGAGGGGGACAGCCAGCTCGGTGACTTCATCGAGGACTCGGAGGCCGTCGTCGCGGTCGACGCGGTGTCGTTCTCGTTGCTCCAGGACCAGCTCCAGCAGGTCCTCCAGACGCTCTCCGAGCGTGAGGCGGGTGTGGTCCGGCTGCGCTTCGGCCTGACCGACGGTCAGCCACGGACCCTGGACGAGATCGGCCAGGTGTACGGGGTGACCCGGGAGCGCATCCGGCAGATCGAGTCCAAGACCATGTCGAAGCTCCGGCACCCGTCCCGGTCCCAGGTACTGCGTGACTACCTGGACTGAGCAATTCCGTCAACCAACGGTGTCGGTTTGATCACCAGACGTACAACACGCCCCGGTGACCGGCCGGTTGCACGATTGTGATCGTTGACGTGGCACCCTTGGTGCACGGCAGACTGTCTCCCATGTGTGACCCCGGTCCCCCGCGGGCACACTGGGAAGGCAAAGCCCGGCAAGGGTGTTGCACGATAGGTGAGCAATGACCGACGAGAGTGTTCATCGGTGACGACCAGAGGAGGAAGGCGATGACCCCGACCCTCACGCCGCCGCCCGAGACGGTGGCTCCCCCAGCTGCCGATGAACGGTGCGACCGCTGCAATGCTGCCGGCAAGCTCCGCATCACTCTGGCTGGTGGGAGCGAGCTGGTGTTCTGTGGGCACCACGCGAACAAGTACGCGGAGGATCTCGTGAAGATCACCGTGCGGTACGCGACGGACCCGGAGTTCACCTGGCGTGGCGCCGATCTGATAGCGAACTAACCGCAAACCCGACATACGGACCGGGAGCCCCACGGGGCTCCCGGTCCTCTCGTATGGTCCGGGCCCGATCCGGTGCCCGGCGTTTCTCCGACGGTGTGCCCGACCGTCCCTCCGGGCCCCGCAGGGCGCCCCGGCAGCCCTCTGACGCGCTCAGGCGAGCCCCTGCCGTCCCGGGTGCCCTGCTGCGCCCGGCACCGGCCCTGGAGCCGTCCACCGCCCTCAGGACCGGGCGCAGGGTGGTCCACGCTCCGCTCCCGCCCGACGCTCCCTCACCCGCCCGAGCCCCGACGGCTGCCCGGCGCGGCGAGCGGGGGTCAGAGGGTCTGGACGGTGGCGATACGTTCTTCGAGCTGCTCGATGGTGGCCTGGGCGCTCGGCGGCCCGCCGCAGAGCCGGCGCAACTCCGCGTGGATCTTGCCGTGGGGCTGGCCGGTGCGGTGGTGCCGGGCGGCCACCAGGGCGTTGAGCTGTCGCCGGAGAGCCACCCGCCGCTGGGCGGCACTCATCGGGGGCGGCGCCGGCGGTGCGGCGGCCACCGGTTCCGCGGTCCGGGTGGCGGCCCGTCGGCGCTGGGCGGCGAGTTGCTCGGCCTGCCGCTTGCTCAGCAGCAGTGAAACCTGGTCGGCGGTGAGCAGGCCGGGCAGGCCGAGGTACTCCTCCTCCTCGGGGGTGCCCGCCTGGGCGGCGGTGCCGAACGACGCGCCGTCGAAGATCACCTGGTCCAGCTCGGCGGTGGCGGAGAGCGCGGTGAAGCGCTTCTCCAGCTCGCCACTGGCCTGGTCGTCCCGCTGGGCCCGCTCCAGCAGGTCGTCGTCGAAGCCCTCCTGCTCCTTGGGCTTGCCGAGCACGTGGTCGCGTTCGGCCTCCATCTCGCTGGCCAGCCCGAGCAGGTGCGGCACGCTCGGCAGGAAGACCGAGGCGGTCTCCCCCGGTCGGCGGGCCCGGACGAACCGTCCGATGGCCTGGGCGAAGTACAGCGGCGTGCTGGCACTGGTCGCGTAGACGCCGACCGCCAGACGGGGAATGTCGACCCCCTCGGACACCATCCGTACCGCGACCATCCAGCGCTGGTCGGACGCGGAGAAGGTGGCGATCCGGGCCGAGGAGCCGACGTCGTCGGAGAGGACCACGGCGGCCTTCTCCCCGGTCACCTGCTCGATCAGCTTGGCGTACGAGCGGGCGTTCTGCTGGTCACTGGCGATCACCAGGCCACCGGCGTCGGCCATCCCCGCCTTACGCAGCACGGTCAGCCGGGCGTCCGCGGCGCGCAGGACCTGCGGCATCCAGTCGCCGGCCGGATCGAGGGCGGTCCGCCAGGCCTGCGCGACGAGATCCTGGGTCATCGGCTCGCCCAGCCGGGCGGCCAGTTCGTCCCCCGCGTTGGTACGCCACCGGGTCTCCCCCGAGTACGCCAAAAAGAGCACCGGCCGGACGACGCCGTCGCGGAGCGCGTCGGAGTAGCCGTAGACCGAGTCGGCGCGGGAACGGAGCAGGCCGTCCCCACCCCGCTCGTAGGTGACGAACGGGATGGGATTGTCGTCGGAGCGGAACGGCGTACCGGTGAGCATCAACCGACGCACCGCCGGCTCGAAGGCCGCCTTCACCCCGTCACCCCAGGAACGGGAGTCCCCCGCGTGGTGGATCTCGTCGAGGATGACCAGGGTCCGACGCGTCAGGGTGCGCCGTTTGTGCACGTGCGGGGCCATCCCGACCTGCGCGTAGGTGACCACCGCGCCGTGGAAGTCGGCGGAGGAGTGCAGGTCCGCGTTGCGGAAGGCGGCGTCGAGCTGGATGCCGATCCGGGCCGCCGCCAGCGACCACTGGGTCTTCAGGTGCTCGGTCGGCGCGACCACCGTGACCGCGTCGACGGTGCCGTCGACGAGCAGCTCCGCGGCGATCCGCAGGGCGAAGGTGGTCTTACCCGCGCCGGGGGTGGCGACCGCGGTGAAGTCGGGGTCCCGGCGGCGCAGGTACTCCACCAGGGCCTTGCGCTGCCAGGCGCGCAGTGGCGGAAACGTCTCGATCGCCGGCAACGGGGCAGGCACGCAACCGCTCCTCTCCGACCGCCGTAGGTTCTTCCGACCGCCGCAGGCGGAACCCGGCCCGGGGCCACGGGTACCGCCGCCCATGAAAACGCCTCCGCGCCGGATGCCGCGAAGGCCGGATCAGCATAACCAGGACACCCCGACGGGTGCCCGGCGACACCACGCGCCCTCGGTCACACCCACCACGCGTCGTCAGGAGGCGGGTGGGCCGTCGGCGTGGGGTGGGGGCCGGAAGGTGGGCACCGGGGCGGACCACCGTCGGCGCAGGGCGACCAGGCGGAGCCCGAAGACCAGGACCGCGGCGGCCGTCAGCGGGGCGGGGCCGGTGCGGCCGAGGCCGTCCAGTGCCACCACGGCGGTCGCGCCGACCAGGGCGGCGACGGCGTAGATCTCCCGGCGCAGCACGACCGGGATCTCCCCGGTGAGCAGGTCCCGGCCGAGGCCACCGCCGATCCCGGTCAGCATGCCCACCAGGCACGCGCCGACCGGTGGCACCTGCGCGTCCAGGGCGCGGAGCGTGCCGGTGACCGTGAACAGGGCCAGCCCGGCCGCGTCCAGCACCAGCACCGTGGTCCGCAACCGGGCGAGGTGGGGGTGCCACCGGAACACGATCGCCGAGGTGAGCACGGCGGTGGCGGCGTAGCGCCAGTCGGCGAAGGCGAGTGGGGGGACCTCGTCGACGACGAGGTCCCGGAGGATGCCGCCGCCGAGCGCGGCCACGAAGCCGACGAAGACGACGCCGAAGAGGTCGAGCCGCTTGACCACCGCGGCGGAAGCCCCGGAGGCGGCGAAGACGGCCACGCCGACCAGGTCGGCCAGGAGCAGGGCGGTGGAGGTGGTCACCGCCGCAGGTTACGTGGGCGGCCGGGCGGGCCGCCCACGGTCAGTCGCCCCAGGAGTCGTAGATCTCCTTGCACGCGGGACAGACCGGGGAACCGGGCTTGGCCGCCTTGGTCACCGGGAACGTCTCGCCGCAGAGCGCGATCACGAACGTGCCCATCACGGCACTTTCGGCGATCTTGTCTTTCCGGACGTAGTGGAACATATCCGGACCGGTGTCGGCGTCCTTCAGCTCCGGACGCTCGAGAACCTCTGTGCTCACGTCGCACCTCCGACTTCTCAGTTTGGCAGGTCACTTCCGCATGGTCCAACGGAGAGTCCCCGGGCCCACGTCGTACGGTGGCGGCGTGACCGACTTTCACATTCAACACGGCGCTGAGGTGGCCGAGGCGCTGCGGGCCGGGCGTCCGGTGGTCGCCCTGGAGAGCACCATCGTCTCGCACGGCCTGCCCCGGCCGGACAACCTGCGGGTGGCCCGGCAGATCGAACAGGCGGTACGGGACGCGGGCGCGGTGCCGGCGACCATCGGCATGGTGGGCGGCCGGTTGGTGGTGGGTCTCGACGACACCGAGCTGACCCGGCTGGCCTCCGCCGACGGCGTGGCGAAGCTCTCCGTACGCGATCTGGCGGTGGCGGCGGCGGCCGGCGTGGACGGCGCGACGACGGTGGCCGCGACCAGCGCGGTGGCCGCCGCCTCGGGGATCCGGGTCTTCGCCACCGGCGGGCTCGGTGGGGTGCACCGGGAGGCCGCGCAGTCCTTCGACGAGTCGGCCGACCTGACCACCCTGGCCCGCACCCCGATCGCGGTGGTCTGCGCCGGGGTCAAGTCGATCCTCGACGTCGGGGCGACCCTGGAGCGGATGGAGACGCTCGGCGTCGGGGTGGTCGGCTACCGCACCCGGCGGTTCCCCGGCTTCTTCGTCACCGACGGCGGCTTCGACCTGGACTGGTCGGTCGACTCGCCGGAGCAGGTGGCGGCGGTCCTGGCCGCCCGCGCCGCGCACGGCCTGCACGACGGTGGACTGGTGGTGGCCAACCCGCTCCCCGCCGACGAGCAGCTCGACCGGGACCTGCACGACCGCACCCTCGCCGACGGGCTGGCCCTGCTCGACCGGGACGGGATCACCGGCAAGGCGGTGACCCCGTACCTGCTCGCCCACTTCCACTCGGCCACCGAGGGGGCGAGCCTGGCGGTGAACGTCCGGATCATCCTGCGCAACGCGGACCTGGCCGCGCGGATCGCGGTGGCCGCCGCCGGGACCGTCGCCGGATGAGCCGTCCGGGTCGGGTGGTCGTGGTCGGTGACGTCGTGACCGACGTGGTCGCGGTGGTCGCCGGCCCACTGGCGACCGGCTCGGACACCCCGGCCGCGATCCGGGTCGGCGGGGGTGGGCAGGGCGCGAACACCGCCGCCTGGCTGGCCGCCGTCGGCGTGCCGGTCACCCTGGTCGGGGCGGTCGGTGACGACGAGGCGGGCCGGGCGCGCCTCGCCGAGCTGGCCCGGGGCGGGGTGGACTGCGCGGTCACCGCGTACGGCGACCGGCCGACCGGCAGCGTGGTGGTGCTCGCGTCCGGCGAGGAGCGGACCATGCTCACCGAGCGCGGGGCGAACGAGCGGTTGACCGGTGGACAGGTACGGCAGGCCCTGGCCGCGCTGCCGGACGCGCGGCATCTGCACCTGTCGGCGTACCCGCTGCTGGACGCGGCGTCGCGCGACGCGGGACTGGCGGCGCTGGCCGCCGCACGCGCGGGTGGGCTCACCACCAGCGTCGACGCGGCCTCCGCGGCGCCGCTGCGGCGGGTCGGCGCGGCGGCCTTCCTCGACTGGGTACGCGACGTCGACCTGCTCCTGGTCAACTCCGACGAGGCGGAGGTGCTCGCCGGCGGCACCGATCCGACGCAACGGGCCCGGACGCTGACCGCCACGGCACGGCACGTGGTGGTCAAGTGCGGATCGGCGGGGGCGGTGTGGGCCGGGCCGGACGGCGCGGTGACGACGGCATCCGCGCGGCAGGTGGCGGTGGTCGACGTCACCGGGGCCGGGGACGCCTTCGCGGCCGGGCTGCTCGCCGGGTGGCTGGCCGGGGCGACCCCGACGGTGGCGCTGGCCCGCGCCGGTGAGCTGGGTGCCCGCGCGGTCGGCGGAATCGGGGCGCGGCCGGTGCGGTGATGCCGGGTGCTACAGCTCGGCGTCGATGACCCGGTGCGGACGTTCCTCGGTGGCGGCGAGGCTGCGCGGTGGCGGTGCCTCCCGCCGCGGCGCCCGGCGGAACATCCGGTGCTCCTCCTTGGGCGGCCGGTCGTTGGCGATCAGCACCGCCAGCCAGGGGATGAGCACCATGCCGACACCGCAGAGCGGCAGCCAGAGCCAGAGCAGTGGAGCCTGCACGCTGACCAGGACCGCGCCCACGACCAGGCAGGCCGCCCGGATGGACATCATCACGAGATACCGTCGCTGGCGGCTGCTGAGCTGGTCATTCTGGCTGCGTGGGGCGTCGGTGATCAGTATCGGCTCGTACGCCTGTCGCTTCACCACGACCTCCTCGAGGGATTCGACCCATCCTGTCACCTCGCGGCCGGTGGCGGCGACAATCGACGCGAGCTCAGCCCTTCGCCGCCCGGGCCGCCGCCTTCTGCTGCTGCTTGTACTCCCGGACCTGGCGCAGTGACGCCTCGTCGGTGATGTCGGCCACCGACCGGTACGCGTCCACGTCGCCGTACCCGCCGGCCGCCTCCCGCCAGCCGGCCGGGTGGACGTCGAACCGCTTGCCGAGCAGGGCCAGGAAGATCTGCGCCTTCTGCCGGCCGAAACCGGGCAGTTCGGTGAGGCGGCGCAGCAGTTGCGCACCGTCGGCGGCGTCGGCCCAGATCCGGGCGGCGTCCCCGTCGTACCGTTCGACGAGCACCCGGCACACCTCCTGCACCCGGGCGGCCATCGCCTTCGGGAACCGGTGCAGGGCCGGTGGTCGGGCGAAGACCTCGACAAGCGCCTCCGGGTCGTACGCCGCCAGCTCCCGGGCGTCCGGCGTGTGCCCGAGCCGCTGCGCCAGCACGTACGGCGAGGTGAACGCCTTCTCCAGCGGAATCTGCTGGTCAAGGACCATGCCGACGAGCAGGGCCAACGGATCGTCGTTGAGCAGCCGGTTGGCCTCGGGGTCGATGGGCAGCGAGAGCGTCATACGCCCCATCCTGCCCGGCCGGGCCGCGCCGGCCGACGCGACGTACCGGACCGGGGCTGACGTGGATCTCGACGCGGACCGTGGGTGGGCGGAAGGACGTCATCCGCGCCCGTCCTCCGGCCCGGATGTCGTGGGTGGTGCCGGGGCCGTCCCGGCGGACAGGCAGGATGGCGAGGTGGACGAACACGACATGCTGCTCTCCCCCGCCGGGATCGACCGGTTGCGCACCGCGCTGACCAGCGCCGGTTTCACCGCCACCGGCGTCGCCGACCGCCTCGGGCCGCAGGCCACCGCGGCGATGGGCCGCAACGACTACCGGGCCGCCCTGCGCGCGACCGAGGACCGGGACCCACTCGGCACGCTGATCCGCCTGTTCATCTGCGAGCAGACCGAGCCGGCGGGGCCGGTCGCCGCCGCCCTCGCCCCGCTGACCGTGGCCGAGGCCCTCGACGCCGGGCTGGTCGAGCCGCACGGCGACGGCCTGCGCGCCGGCATCGACCTGGAGCCGTACGGGGACGACTGGTGGATGCTCGCCGACCTGCCGGCCAGCGCCCGGCCCGGCCCGCTGCCCGCCGAGCACGTGCTGGGCGTGGGCGGGGCGACGCAGACCCTGCTCGGCGCGACGGTCCGCCGGCCGGTGGAGACCGCCCTCGACCTCGGCACCGGTTCCGGCGTCCAGGCCCTGCACTTGTCCACCCACGCCCGCCGGGTCACCGCCACCGACGTCTCGGCGCGGGCGTTGCGGTTCGCGGCGACCACCGCCGCGCTCAACGGGCAGGAGTGGGAGCTGCTCCGGGGTGACCTGGTCGCCCCGGTCGCCGGCCGCCGGTTCGACCTGGTGGTGAGCAATCCCCCGTTCGTGGTCGGGCCGGGGACGACCACCCACGTCTACCGGGACTCCGGCCGGGTCGGCGACGCGGTCGGCGCGGAACTGGCCGCCGCCGCCCCGGGACTGCTCACCGACGGTGGCACCATGCAGTACCTCGCGAACTGGGTGCACGTCACCGGCGAGGACTGGGGCGAACGGGTCGCCGGCTGGTTCGCCGGCACCGGGCTGGACGCCTGGGTGGTCCAGCGCGAGGTGGCCGACCCGATGGCGTACGTGAACCTGTGGCTGACCGACGTCGGTGAGACCCCGGACCCGCACCGGATGGCGGCCTGGCTGGACTGGTTCGACGCGCACAAGGTGGAGGCGGTCGGCTTCGGCATCGTCAGCCTGCGCAACGGCGGCCACGACGACCCGGTGGTCCGGGTGGAGGACCTGCGGCAGCGGGTCGAGGCGCCGATGGGTGACCATGTCGCCGCGTGGTTCGACCGGCAGGACTGGCTGCGCGCGCAGGGCACCGAGGGACTGCTGGCGCACCGGTTCCGGGCGGCCGAGGGCTTGCAGCTCCGGCAGGAGGCGACCATGGGCGACGAGGGCTGGGCCGTGGACCGGCAGGTGTTGGCCGCGCCGCACGGGCTGCGGTGGAGCGAGGAGATCGACCCGCTGGTGCTGGCCCTGGTCGGTGGCGCGAACGGCCGGCTGCCGCTGCGCGACCAGCTCGCCCTGCTGGCCGCCGCGCACGACGTCGCCCCGGACGAGCTGGCCGAGGCGGCCGGTCCGATCGTGGCGCACCTGGTCGAGCGGGGCTTCGTCGAGCCGGTGACCGCCTGATGCGGGCGGTGGTGCAGACCGTCGGCCGGGCCAGCGTGACGGTGGACGGCGAGGTGGTCGGGGCGATCACCGACGGTCTGCTGGTGCTGCTCGGGGTGACCCACGCGGACACGCCGGAGACCGCCCGGACGATGGCCCGCAAGATCCACGAGCTGCGCATCCTCGACGAGGAGCGGTCCGCGGCGGAGACCGGGGCGCCGGTCCTGGTGGTCAGTCAGTTCACCCTCTACGGCGACGCCCGCAAGGGACGCCGCCCGAGCTGGACCGCCGCCGCTCCGGCCGAGGTGGCCGAACCGCTGGTCACCGAGGTCGTCGAGGCGCTGCGGGGCAGGGGCGCCACGGTCGCCACCGGCCGTTTCCGCGCCCACATGCTGGTCGACAGCGTCAACGTCGGCCCCCGGACGATCCTCCTCGACCTCTGACCACAGCGCCTCCCCCGGCGCCCGCGCCCTCCCCGGAGCTGCCGGTCGACGGAGCCGACGGTGTTCCTGACCTTCCGGAACGGCCGTCGACGCCGCTGATCGGCGCGGAGAGGGACGGGGCCGGGGCGGAGGATCAGAAGAAGAGGCCGCGACGCTGGAGGGACTGACGGAGCCAGCCGTCGAGCTGGGCCGCCCAGTCGGTCTGCTGCGCGGTGGCGTGGTCCACGGTGAACCGGCCGAACGCGTCCCGTCCCTCGGTGAACAGGCCACCCCGCTTGTCGATCTCCAGGACGACCTGGATGTGCTGCGGGTTCGTGACGAAGGTCAGTTCGAGCTGGTTGATCGCGCTGGCGTACTGCGGCGCGGGGTAGAACTCGATCTCCTGGTAGAACGGCAGGTGCTGCTGCACGCCGTAGATCCGGCCCCGTTCCACGTCGGCGCGGGAGAACCGGAAACCCAGCCGCAGCAGCGCCTGGAGGATCTGCTCCTGGGCCGGCAGCGGGTGCACCGCGACCGCGTCCAGGTCGCCCTTGTCGACCGCCCGGGCCACCTCCAGCTCGGTACGCAGCCCCATCGTCATGCCGTGCAGGTGCTGCCCGTAGAGGGTGGTGAGCGGGGTCTCCCACGGCACCTCGAAGCGGAACGGCACGTCGTACCGCTGACCGGCCTCCAGCCGGAACGCGCCGGTGACCTGCTGGCGGTGGAACTCCTGGGTGGTCTCGTACTCGCTGTCGCCGCTCTCCACCTCGACCCGGGTGACCAGGCCGAGCGCCAGGTACTCGATGTCCGCCGCGTGGTCCCCACCGAGCACCTGGATCCGCCCCTCCAGGTGTCCGCCCGGGCGGCAGTTGGGGTTGGCCAGCACCGTCTCGACCGACGGACCGCCCACGCCCATCGCCTGCATGAGTTTCTTGAAGACCACACCGACCTCCGATTACCTTGTCTGGCGGCCCGGCTGGCCGACCGGTGGCAACGTAACCGCCCAGCGCAAACACCGCCACACGTTCGCCGGCTGTTCCTGTCGGTTCCCCGATCGCCTCACTCCCGTTTCACGCCCCGGGCGGCAAGCTGTGTGTCACCGGCGCCACTGGCCCGGTACGCGCGAAGTTGACGCGGGGAGGCGACAGAGATGGTTCTGCAGATGAGCGAGCACCCGATGACCCCGGCCACGACCGACACCGACGACCACGCGTCCGTGGAGACCCTGGCGGACCTGGACGCCACCGACGAACGCGGCACGTCGACCGACCTGGTCCGGGCCTACCTCAACGGCATCGGGCGGACCAAGCTCCTCACCGCCGCCCAGGAGGTCGATCTCTCCAAGCGGATCGAGGCCGGCCTCTTCGCCGAGGAGAAGCTGAACACCTGCACCCCGGTCTCCGCCCAGCTCCGGGCGGACCTGGAGGTCGTCGCAGCCGAGGGTCGCGCCGCCAAGGACCACCTGCTGGAGGCGAACCTGCGGCTGGTGGTGAGCATCGCCAAGCGGTACACCGGGCGGGGCATGGCCTTCCTCGACCTCATCCAGGAGGGCAACCTCGGCCTGATCCGCGCCGTCGAGAAGTTCGACTACACCAAGGGCTACAAGTTCTCCACCTACGCCACCTGGTGGATCCGCCAGGCCATCACCCGCGCCATGGCCGACCAGGCCCGCACCATCCGTATCCCGGTGCACATGGTCGAGCAGGTCAACCGGATGGTCCGGGCGCGCCGGGAACTCGCGGTGTCGCTGGGTCGGGAGCCCACCGTTGCCGAGGTGGCCGTCGCCCTCGGGGTGCCGGAGTTCCAGATCATCGAGCTGATCTCGTACGACCGCGAGCCGGTCAGCCTGGACCAGGCGGTCGGCGAGGACGGCGAGAGCGCCCTCGGTGACTTCGTCGCCGCCGTCGACCCCCGTCAGGAGCCCGGCGACGAGATCGCCAACGGGCAGCTCCGCCAGGAGGTCCGGATCGTGCTGGCCACCCTCTCCCAGCGGGAGGAGGCGGTGATCCGGCTCCGGTTCGGCCTCGACGACGGCCGGCAGCGCACCCTCGACGAGGTCGGCCGGGAATTCGGCCTCTCCCGGGAGCGAATCCGGCAGATCGAGAAGGTGACGCTGCTCAAGCTGCGCGACCCGGAGCGGGCGCAGCGGCTGGAGGCGTACGCCAGCTGATTCGGCACCACACGAGGGCCCCGGCGGTTCGCCGGGGCCCTCGGCCGTGCGCCTCACCCCGGCTTCGCCCGGTCAGATCCGGCGGGGGCCGGTGTCCGGGCGGGTCGCGGCGGTGCCGATCCGGACGCCTGCGTGCAGCACCGAGATGCCCTCGGCGCGAACCAGCACCGGGTTCAGGGTGAGCGCCCGGACCCGGGGCTGCTCGTCGGCGAGCCGGCCGACCCGGAGCAACAGGTCGACCAGGGCCTCCCGGTCGACCGGCTCGGCTCCCCGGTAGCCGCGCAGCAGCGGTGCCGCGCGCGGCTCGTCGACCAGCTCGCGGGCGTCCCGGTCGGTCAGCGGGACCGCGCGCCAGGCCCGGTCGCCGAGCAGTTCGGTGGCGACCCCGCCCAGCCCGAACCCAACCACCGGCCCGAACGTCGGGTCCTCCACCAGCTCCACCACACACGCCACCCCGGGCGGCACCATCGCCTGGACCAGGGCGTCCGCGCCGAAGACCGCCGCCATCTCGTCGTACGCCCGGCGCACCGCGAGCGAATCGCCCAGGTCGAGGCGGACCGCGCCGAGGTCGAGGCGGTGCCGCAGCCCGACGGCCGCCGCCTTCAGCGCCACCGGGACGCCGAGCCGCCCGGCGGCCTCGACGGCCTCGACGGCGGAGCGCACCGGAACCGAGCCGACCACCTCGACGCCGTACGCGGCGAGCAGGCGGTCGGCCTGGTCGGGGCCGTCGGCGCGGATCGCCGCCTCGGCCGCGACGACGTCGACGTCGGGCAGTTCGGGCAGGGTGCCCGGTGGCCGACGCAGCCAGTCCGCGTACGTGGTGACCCGGGCCAGTGCCCGGACCGCCTCCTCCACCCCGGAGTACGCCGGCACGTCGGCGGGGAGCCCCCCGGCCAGGAAGGTCGCCACGACCGGCTTCCCCGCGTCCAGCACGCCGACGAGCGCGGCGGCGAGGTCCGCCTCGGTGTCGGCCAGTTGCCCCGGCAGCGGCGGGGCGAAGGCCGCGACCAGCGCGTCGACCCGCTCGTCGGCGGCGGTGCGGGTCAGGGCCAGGGCCAGCGCGCTCGCCCCGGCCTGCGGTCCGACGTCGCGGGGGTAGCCGACGGCGACGTCGAGTCCGTGCGCCGCGCAGGCGGTGGCGGCGAGCACGGTCAGCGCGGAGGAGTTGCCGACCACGCCGACGCGCCGGCCGGCGGGCAGCGGCTGCTTGGCCAGCAGCACCCCGACGTCGAGGAGTTCGGCCACGGTGTCGACCCGGATCACGCCGGACTGGGCGAAGAGCGCGCTGACCGCCACCTCGTCCGGGCCGCCGGGCAGAGCGGCGGGACGAGCCGGGGAGGCGAGCGCCACCACCGGTTTGGCCCGGCCGATCCGCCGGGTCAGCCGGGCGAACTTACGCGGGTTCCCGAACGTCTCCAGGTAGAGCATGATCACGTCGGTGGCCGGGTCGTCCTGCCAGTACTGGAGCAGGTCGTTGCCGGAGACGTCGGCCCGGTTGCCGGCGGAGACGAAGCTGGACAGCCCCAGGCCACGCCGGTCCGCCTCGGCGAGGACGGCCACCCCGAACGCGCCGGACTGGCTGAAGAAGCCGACCCGGCCGGCGGGCGGCAGGACCGGAGCGCCGGTGGCGTTGAGGCGTACCGCCGGGTCGGTGTTGGCGATGCCCAGGCAGTTCGGGCCGACCACCCGCATGCCCGCCGCGTGCGCCTGGCGGACCAGGGCCCGCTGCGCCGCCGCCCCCTCCGCGCCGGCCTCGGCGAACCCGGCGGAGATCACCACCAGGCCGTGCGCCCCGGCGGCGGCCGCGTCGGCCACCACGGCCGGCACCGCCTCCGGGGCGACCGCGACGACCGCCAGGTCCACCGGCGCCCCGGCGGCGACCGCCGACGGGTACGCGGGCAGCCCGGCGACCGTGGTCGCGCTCGGATGCACCGGGACGACCACCCCGGCGAACCCGAAGTCCCGCAGGTGCCCGAGCACCGCCGCACCGACCCCCTGCCCGGTGGCGCTGGCACCGTAGAGGGCCACCCCGCGCGGGGCGAGCAGCCGGGCGATCGACCGGGCCTCGGTGCGCTGCTCGCGGCCCCGCTGCACCTGGAGGGTCTGCTCGGTCGGGGCGATCGGGAAGCTCAGGTGCACCACCCCGTCGGCGAACTGCCGCTGGACCTGGTACCCGAAGTCGGCGAAGACCCGCAGCATCGCCCCGTTGGCTGGAAGCACCTCGGCGACGAAGGAGGTGATCCCGGCGCGCCGGGCCGCGTCGGCGAGGTGTTCCAGCAGCACCGAGCCGATGCCCCGGCCCTGGTAGGCGTCCTCCACCACGAACGCCACCTCGGCGTCGGGTGAGCCGGGGCCGAGCCGCTCGTACCGGCCGACCGCAACGATCCGGTCGCCGGCCAGCACCACGAACGCCTCCCGGTCGTGGTGGTCGACGTAGACGAAACGGTGCAGGTCCCGCTCCGGGATGCGCGGGTACGGGGAGAAGTAGCGCAGGTAGCGGGTGCGCTCGGAGAACCGGGAGTGCATCGCCACGATGCCCGGCGCGTCGTCCGGGTGGATCGGCCGCAGCTGGACGGTCGTACCGTCGCTGAGCAGCACGTCCACCGGCGGGTCCACCGTGGTCACGTCCGGTACCTCCCCGGCTGGTTCACCTCTCGCGGTCGCACGCGCGGGTCGCGGTCAGTCTCTCGGGTCGTGCGGGTCGAGCCCGAACAGCGGGAAGACCGACCGGCGGGTGGCGGAGATGGCCCGGTCCACCGCGTCGGGCTCGCCGGTGGGCTGCCACGGCTGGTGCGTCGGGTCCACGCCGTCACCCATGCGTAGCGGCACCTCCCGGCCGGGACGGCGGGCGGCGGCCAGCGCCCGCCAGGCCGGCGGGGTGAGGGTGGCCGGGTCGACCGGCTCGCCGGTGGCCACCGCGAGCAGGTGGGTCCAGGCCCGGGGCACCACCTCGACCAGGGCGTAGCCACCGCCGCCGGTGGCCACCCAGCGGCCCTCGCACAGTTCGTCGGCGAGCGCCCGCAGGGCCAGGTAGGTGGCCCGTTGCCCGTCGACGGAGAGGCGCAGGTCGGCCAGGGGGTCCAGCCGGTGCCCGTCCGCGCCGCACTGGGTGACCAGCACCTGGGGGCGGAACGCGCGCAGCACCGACGGCACCACCGCGTGGAACGCCCGCTGCCAGCCCGCGTCGTCGGTGCCCGGTGGCAGCGGCAGGTTCACCGCGCTGCCCGGGGCCGCCGGGCCACCCGTCTCGTCGGGGAACCCGGTGCCGGGAAAGAGCGCGAGAGGGCTCTCGTGCAGGCTGACCGTCAACACCCGGGGTTCGTCCCAGAAGATCTGCTGCACCCCGTCGCCGTGGTGCACGTCCACGTCGACGTAGGCGATCCGCTCCGCGCCGAGGTCGAGCAGGCGGGCGATGGCCACCGCCGGGTCGTTGTAGACGCAGAACCCGGCCGCCCGCCCGGCCATGGCGTGGTGCAGCCCGCCGGCCACACTGACCGCCCGCCGGGCCTCGCCGCGCCAGACCGCCTCGGCGGCGGCCACGGTCGCGCCGGCCACCAACGCGCTGGACTCGTGCATGCCCTCGAAGACCGGATTGTCCGAGGTGCCCAGGCCGTACCCGGAGAAGAACGGGTCGTGCGGAGCCGCCCGTACCGCGTCCAGGTAGTCCGGCCGGTGCACCCGGGTCAGCAGGGCCTCGTCCGCCGGCGCGGGCCGGACCAGGCGCACCCCGGGCCGGTCGAGCACCCCCAGTTCGCGGGCGAGGGCGACAGTCAGCTCCACCCGTACCGGATCGAGGGGATGGTCACCGAGGTCGTAGGCGAGCAGCGCCTCGTCCCAGACCACCACCGTGTCGTCGGCCATGCGGCCATCGTCGCACGCGGGCGGAGCCCGCCCCACCGTGCGGGGCGGCCCCGCCGCCGGTGCACCGGGCCGCCCGCGTCGGGCGGGCCGGTCGCGGGTCGGCTGGCCGGTCGGGTGGCCGGTCAGCGTTACCGCTGCGCGCCGGTGGCGACCGGCCGGTCCGGGTCGGCCACCCAGCCGCTCCACGAGCCGACGTACAGGGCCGCGTCGGGCCGGCCGGCGAGATGCAGCGCCAGCACCGTCTGCGCGGCGGTCACCCCGGATCCGCAGTACGCCCCGACCGGCTGGCCGTCGGTGACCCCGGCGGCGGAGAACCGGTCCCGCAGCGCGGTGGCGGAGGCGAAGCGCCCCCCGGTGACGTACTCCGGGGCGGGCAGGTTCGCCGCGCCGGGGATGTGCCCGGCCACCGGGTCGATCGGCTCGGTCTCGCCCCGGTAGCGCGGCGCGGCCCGGACGTCGAGCAGCACCGCCCGGTCGTCGGCGGCGAGTCGGGCGGCGGCGTCGGCGTCGAGCACCGGCAGCCCGCCGGGACGGACGGTGACGTCACCGGGCGTGGGAGCGGGGACGTCGGTGTCGACCGGCAGGCCGGCGGCCACCCAGGCCGGGAAGCCCCCGTGCAGCAGCCGGACCGGACGGTGTCCGGCCCAGCGCAGCGTCCACCAGGCACGTGCGGCGGCCATCCCGTCGCCGCCGTCGTACACCACCACCGGGTGCCCCTGCCGGACGCCCGCGCGGCGCAGCGCCGCCTGGAGGGTGGCCGGGTCGGGCAGCGGGTGCCGGCCGGCGGATCCGGGTGGGCCGCAGAGTTCGGTGTCCAAGTCGACGAAGACCGCACCGGGCAGGTGACCGGCGGTGTAGTCGTCCCGGCCCGGTGGGCCGGCGAGCCGCCAGCGGACGTCGAGCAGGGTGGGCGGGTGGCCCTGACCGATCTCGACGGCCAGTTCCGCCGCCTCGACCAGTAGATCATCAGTACCGGACATGGCGTCCAGTTAACCCCATCGCACCGTCCTGACCGGCGGTTCGCCAGCGGTCGCCGGCCGGTCAGCGGGGTAGCATCGGTGGTCGGGAGGACCTGCGACGTGAAACATGATCTGGTCGACACGACCGAGATGTACCTGCGCACCATCCTCGAACTCGAGGAGGAGGGGGTGCCGCCGCTACGCGCCCGGATCGCCGAGCGGCTCCGGCAGAGCGGTCCGACCGTCAGCCAGACCGTCGCCCGGATGGAACGAGACGGGCTGCTCACCGTCGAGGGCGACCGGCACCTCGCGCTGACCTCGTTGGGACGCAGCACGGCGGTCTCGGTGATGCGCAAGCACCGCCTCGCCGAACTGCTGCTGGTCAACGTGATCGGGATGCCCTACGAGGAGGCCCACGAGGAGGCCTGCCGGTGGGAGCACGTGATGAGCGACGCGGTGGAGAAGCGGGTGTACGACCTGCTCAACCGGCCGACCCGGTCCCCGTACGGCAACCCCATCCCGGGGTTGGAGGAGTTGGGCACACCGGAGCAGCCGACCACCGAGGCGGCCGACGGTGAACGCAACCTGGCCTTCCCCGGTCTCGTCGGCACGGTGACCGTGCGGCGGATCTGCGAGAGCCTCCAGACCGACGGGGACGTGCTGCGTCAACTGCACGCCGCCGGGGTGGACCCGGGTGCCAGGGTGACCGTCGCGCAGGAACGGGACTCGGTCACCATCGACCGCTCGGGCGAGAAGATCCGTCTCCCCCGCGAGGTCGCCTCCCGGGTGTTCGTCGCCGCCGGCTGAGCCGTCGGCGCTCATCGTCCCGACCTGAGCCGGACGGCTGCGCCCGTCCGACTCAGTCGGTGACGTACGGGCAGTGCCGGCAGCCGCGTCCGCAGCAGGTGCCGCGGCGGGCGAGGAACCCGGCGGTGAGCACGAAGAGCCCGGTCGACGGGTCGGGGTAGCCGGCCTCGCCGGCGGTCAGCGCGGCGGCGTGCGCGGCGAGGATCCGCTCCCGGTCCGGGTGGTCGAGGGGCAGGCGGGACGGGTGCGGTTCGGTCAGCGCCCGCGCCGCCAACGGCAGCCGTTTCCCGGTCACAGGCGGAGCAGAGGGTCGGGACGCTGATCCATGCTGGTCACGCTCCTTCGGTCCAGTACCGCTGGAGGCGGGCGACGGCCTCGTCCCGGCTCATCGCCGCCACCTCGTCCTCGGTCAGTCCGACCCGGGTGATGAGCAGGTGGACCACCTCGCCGGGCAGCGCCTCGGCTGGCGTCGAGGGCTCACCCCGGTCCGGTTTCACACCGTCGCGCACACAGGCCCAAAACTCGTCCTCGGCGACGTCGAGCTGGTCGCGGAGGATGTGACGCCAGATCGCCGGGCCGTACGTACTGCGGTCGGGCGGGTGCGAGATCCGGGTCCGGAGAATCCGGCCGTCCTTCAGGTGGAGTTCGTACGTCACGTGATGCGTACCGGTACGTCCGCGTGCGTCACGTACCTGTTGCCAGCCCTCCTTCCGGCAGAACGCATCGTGGTGCTGCCTGGTGGGTGCCGGCCACGTCATCGATCAGACCCCACCAGCCAGTCGCGGAGCTGGGAATCGTCGCTGAGGCTCACCAGCTGCACCAGTCCCCAGTTGTGGGCGTGGTTGGGCGCGTTGACGAGTCGCTCCTGCCAGTCCTCGGCGTACTCCCGCAACGCGGTGACCATCTCGCGGACCGCCTCGTCGAAGGTGGCGCCGTCCGCCGCCACCGGTAGACCCGGGATGAAGATCGACCATCCACCGGCTTCCGGCACGACCTGTGCGTTCGCCGGGGTCACCGAGGCCAGGAAGTGTCGCAGCCGCTCCTGGTCCACCAGCGCGATGCGTCGGGAGTCCCGCCGGACGGTGGCCACTCCCCCGCGCCCGGCCGCGTCCAGCAGGTCCTTCAGGTGGGTCCGGGCCTCGGTGTAACTGTCGTAGTGCACGGCCGCCATGCTGCACCTCCTCCGCCCAGCATGCCGACACCCCGACAGGTACGTCAAGTACGTGACGTACCTACCGCCTCCGAGGAGTGCTCCTCCCGGAAGCGTGGTCGACGACGAGCGACAACCGACACGCCACCCTGTTCCACCCGTACGCGGCAAGAACGGATGCCTCCCACCTCGTGGAGGTGGGAGGCATCCTGCTGTCGGGTTTCACCAGAGGGTCAACCAGTGATTCCTTGAGGAGTCACTCACCGGGGGCGTGCACACGCCTCCCGTTCAGCTGCAGCCGCTGGTGGAGCCGCAGCCCTCGCAGACGTAGCAGCTGCCGGCGGGGCGCATCTTCGTACCGCAGGTGAAGCAGAGCGGCGCGTCGGCGGCCTTGCCGATGACCGCCTCCAGCAGCTCGGTGGAGGAACCCACCGACGACGCCGGCTTGCTGACCGGCGCCTCGACGGCCGGCTCGACCGACGGCTCCGGCTTCGACTCGACCGGGGCGGAGGCGGCCATCGCGGCGAGGTCCGCGCCGCCCTCGGCCGCCTCCGCCTCGGCCCGCATCTGGGCGGTCCGCTCGGCGGCGGTGAAGATGCCCAGCTCGGCACGGGTGTCGTAGGGCAGGAAGTCCAGCGCCAGACGACGGAAGATGTAGTCCATCACCGAGGCGGCGATCCGCACGTCCGGGTCGTCGGTCATCCCGGCCGGCTCGAACCGCATGTTGGTGAACTTGCTGACGTACGTCTCCAGCGGCACGCCGTACTGGAGGCCGATGGAGATGGCCACCGAGAAGGCGTCCATCACGCCGGCCAGGGTCGAGCCCTGCTTGGACATCTTGAGGAAGACCTCGCCGAGGCCGTCGTCCGGGTACGACGAGGCGGTGAGGTACCCCTCGGCGCCGCCGACGGAGAAGCTGACCGTCTGGGACGGGCGCTTCTTCGGCAGCCGCTTGCGCACCGGGCGGTACTCGACGACCTTCTCCACGACCTTCTCGACCTCGGTCGAGGCGGTCTCGGTGGCCTTGTTCGGCTTCGCCGCCGAGAGGGGCTGGCCGACCTTGCAGTTGTCCCGGTAGATCGCCAGCGCCTTGAGGCCGAGCTTCCAGCCCTCGAAGTAGATCTTCTCGACGTCCTCGACGGTGGCCGCCTCCGGCATGTTCACCGTCTTGGAGATCGCGCCGGAGATGAACGGCTGGACGGCCGCCATCATCCGCACGTGACCCATCGGGGCGATCGAGCGCTCGCCCATCGCGCAGTCGAAGACCGGGTAGTGCTCCGGCTTGAGGCCGGGGGCGTCCACCACGTGGCCGTGGTCGGCGATGTGCTCGACGATCGCCTCGACCTGCTCCTCCGGGTAGCCGAGGCTGCGCAGCGCGCGGGGCACGGTCTGGTTGACGATCTGCATCGAGCCGCCGCCGACCAGCTTCTTGAACTTGACCAGTGCCAGGTCCGGCTCGACGCCGGTGGTGTCGCAGTCCATCATCAGGCCGATGGTTCCGGTGGGGGCGAGCACGCTGGCCTGCGCGTTCCGCCAGCCGTTCCGGTCGCCCACCTTGTTGCCCTGGGTCCACTGCCGGGTCGCCTCACGGACGATGGCGGTGGCGACGGTCCCGCTCGGCTTGATCTCGTCGTTGGCGGCGGCGTGCTTGCGCATGACCCGCTTGTGCGGCTCGGCGTTGCGGGCGTAGCCGTCGTACGGGCCGACGATGCCGGCCAGCTCGGCCGAGCGGCGGTACGCCGTGCCGGTCATCAGCGAGGTGATCGCGGCGGCCAGCGAGCGCCCCTGGTCCGAGTCGTACGGCATGCCGGAGGCCATCAGCAGGGCGCCGAGGTTGGCGTACCCGATGCCGAGCTGACGGTAGGCGCGGGTGGTCTCGCCGATCTTCTCGGTCGGGAAGTCGGCGAAGCAGATCGAGATGTCCATCGCGGTGATGACCAGCTCGACCGAGCGGACGAACTTCTCCACCTCGAAGCCCCCGTCGGCGCGGAGGAACTTCATCAGGTTGAGCGAGGCGAGGTTGCAGGAGGAGTTGTCCAGGTGCAGGTACTCCGAGCACGGGTTCGAGGCGGTGATCCGCCCGGTCTCCGGGCAGGTGTGCCAGTCGTTGATCGTGTCGTCGTACTGGAGGCCGGGGTCGGCGCACTCCCAGGCCGCCTCGGCGATGGACCGGAACAGCTTCTTCGCCTCGACCGTCTCGATGGTCGCCCCGTCGAGCCGGCCGCGCAGGTCGAACCCGCCGTCGTTCTCCACCGCCGTCATGAACTCGTCGGAGACCCGGACCGAGTTGTTGGCGTTCTGGTACTGCACGCTGACGATGTCCGCGCCGCCGAGGTCCATGTCGAACCCGGCGTCCCGCAGCGCGCGGATCTTGTCCTCCTCGCGTGCCTTGGTGACCACGAACTCCTGGATGTCCGGGTGGTCCACGTCGAGGATGACCATCTTCGCCGCGCGCCGGGTGGCCCCGCCGGACTTGATGGTGCCGGCCGAGGCGTCCGCGCCGCGCATGAAGCTGACCGGGCCGGAGGCGTTGCCGCCGGAGGAGAGCAGCTCCCGGGAGGAGCGGATCCGGGAGAGGTTCACCCCGGAGCCGGAGCCGCCCTTGAAGATCAGCCCCTCCTCCTTGTACCAGTCGAGGATCGAGTCCATCGAGTCGTCGACGGCCAGGATGAAGCAGGCGCTGACCTGCTGCGGCGACGGCGTGCCGACGTTGAACCAGACCGGCGAGTTGAAGCTAAACACCTGGTGCAGCAGCATCCAGGTCAGCTCGTGGGCGAAGACCTCGGCGTCGGCCGGGCTCGCGAAGTAGCCGTACTTCTCACCGGCGGCCCGGTAGGTGCCGACCACCCGGTCGATGAGCTGCTTGAGCGACCACTCCCGCTCCGGGGTGCCCACCGCGCCCCGGAAGTACTTCGTGGTCACGATGTTGGCCGCGTTGACGCTCCAGGACTCCGGGTACTCGACCCCGCGCTGCTCGAAGTTGATCGAGCCGTCCCGCCAGTTCGTCATCACGACGTCCCGGCGCTCCCAGGTCACCTCGTCGTACGGGTGCACCCCCTCGGTGGTCCACACCCGCTCGACCTTCAGCCCGGTGACCGCAGCACCGTTCTTCGCCGCCCGCGTCCGACTGGCTGTCACGCCGTCCCCCGCCATCTCATCCGCCCCCTCGTCTGCGCGGCCACCCGACCGCGCGTCGTCACTTACCGGTTGGAGAAAAACTCAGTTGGTGTGGTCGGCCGCTCCGGCCGGGGCCCCGGCCCCGGCCGGGTCGCTCCCGGCGCCGACCCGGGCGCGCGCCGCCGCCCGCAGCGTCTCGATCTCACGCTCGAAGTCGGCCAGCGAGTCGAACGACCGGTAGACGCTGGCGAAGCGGAGGTAGGCCACCTCGTCCAGGTCCCGCAGCGGGCCCAGGATCGCCAGCCCCACCTCGTGGCTCGGAAGCTCCGCCGCGCCCTTGGCCCGCACGGTCTCCTCGACCTTCTGCGCCAGCAGGGCGATCGAGTCCTCGTCGACCGGCCGCCCCTGGCAGGCCTTGCGGACCCCGCCGATGATCTTCGTCCGGCTGAACGGCTCGGTCACCCCGCTCCGCTTCACCACCGCGAGGACCGCCTCCTCGACCGTGGTGAAGCGTTTGCCACATTCCGGGCAGGCCCGGCGACGCCGGATCAACTGGCCGTCGTCGGCCTCCCGCGAGTCGACCACCCGGGAGTCGGCGTGCCGGCAGTACGGGCACCGCATCGCCGCACCTCCTTCATCGATCGCGGTCGCGCCCCGTTCCCGGACACGCGTGATCACGGCGGAACCACCGGTCGATGGCCGGCCGCCGTGGGCGCGAACGAGAAGTGCGGTCGGTAGTCGAACCCAACCTATAGGCGACTTACACCCATGTGACTACTACATCTAGGGGTCGACCGTATGCCTCCGGCCGACGGCGGTCAAGTTGAGCGGCGCGTCCGGCGCGTCACGTCGAGCCCCCCACGTCCAACGCCCAGACCGGACGCCGGTTACCGGCAGACGAGCCGGCAATCGAACATGAGTTCGAGTGGACGTACCATTAAACAGAAACCCACCCACTCGAGGGACGGATTTCCCGGCGACACGCCGGAATATGGTCGTACAGACGTTTGAAAATGACCCATCCCACCTATACGGTCGGGAACAACCGGGCGCGGGCGCCGTCGAGGCGTCCCGGCTCTCCACCGTACGCACCACGAGCCGCCAAGGCACCCAGCGCCGACCAGGGAGGACGGACGTGTCGACCGAGGACCGGGCCAGCCGGCCGAAGCCCCCGCAGCAGATCGCCGAGGCGGGGCCTCCGGCCACCCGCCGTCGGACCGCGCGCAGCCGGACGGGGCAGCCCGCGGTGCGCCCGGTCACCCCGGTGGTCAGCGCCTTCCCCGACCCGGCCACCGTCGACCTGACCGCCCGGCAGCGGCGGATCCTGGAGTTCATCCGGGACTGGGTCGACCGTCACGGCTACCCGCCCAGCGTGCGGGAGATCGGCGAGGCGGTCGGGCTGGTCTCCCCGTCCAGCGTCGCCTACCAGCTCAAGGAGCTGGAGCGGAAGGGCTTCCTCCGGCGCGACCCGAACCGTCCCCGCGCGGTGGACGTCCGTCCGCCCAGCGACATGATCGACGACGAGGCCACCCGTTCGCAGCGACCGGCCCCGGCGTACGTGCCGATGCTCGGCCGGATCGCCGCCGGTGGACCGATCCTCGCCGAGCAGGCCGTCGAGGACATCTTCCCCCTGCCCCGCGAACTGGTGGGCGAGGGCGAGGTCTTCATGCTCCAGGTCAAGGGCGACTCGATGCTCGACGCCGCCATCTGCGACGGAGACTGGGTCGTGGTCCGGCAGCAGCCCACCGCCGACAGCGGGGAGATCGTGGCCGCGATGCTCGACGGCGAGGCGACCGTCAAGACGTACCGCCACCGCGACGGGCACGTCTGGCTGATGCCGCAGAACCCGGCCTTCGACCCGATCCCCGGTGACGACGCCACCATCATGGGGCGCGTCGTGGCGGTCCTCCGCCGCATCTGACCCGGTCCGTCCGGGCCGTCGCCCACCGTCGGCGGCCCGGTCGTCGGCCTACCGCGCGGTCAGTACCGGGTGCCCCGGTAGTCGTGGCCGGGGCCGTTGGCCGGTCCGTACCCCTCCGGGTCGTGTCCGCCCCGGCGACGGTGCTCGTCCTCGCCCCGCCGTCGACCGGACGGACCACCCCGGCGCGGCGGCTCGGCCCGGCTGCCGCCGTACACGCCGCCGGAGGTGCCGCCACCGTACCCGCCATCGCCACCGTGGCCGCCCCGGCCGCCCGCAGGGCCCCGGCCGCCGTCCCGGTAGCCACCACGTCCGCCACCGGGCGGGCCGCCGTACACGTTCGCTCCGCCCTGGCCGCCGTAGACCGCGCCGCCGGCGGGTGGGGCGGCACCGCCGTAGACGTTCCCTGCGCCATGGCCGGCCGGACGCCCACCGGCGGCCGGCGGGCCACCGTAGACCGCGCCCCGCTGCGGCTCCCGGCCGGCCGGCGGCGGAGCACCGGGGCGACCGGGGCCACGGCGGTCGACCTCGTCGCGGCCCGGCACCTCGCCACTGACGTACGGGTCGTCGCCGCTGCGCCTGGTCGCCTCCGGTGGACGGCGACGGGCCCGGACGATACCCACGATGCCCGCCCCGACCAGCAGCGCGCCGAGCACACCGACCGCCGCGATCAGGTACGTGATGTCGTCCAGGCTGAGCCCGTCCAGGAAGGAACGGTCGGCCGTCTCCTTGGCCTTCGACTTTCCGGCCACCGGCGCGGCGCCCTTGCTCGACGGTGGGTACGCCAGGATGTCGACCTTCGCGTCCTCGCCCAGCTCACCGGCATCGGAGACGGTGACGAAGAGCTTGCCGTCGGGGGTGTAGGAGATCGCCTCGCCGAACGGGTCGGCCAGCGGGGTGACCCGGGGTTCGCCCTTGGTCAGGGCGGCCACGATGTCGCCGCCGGTCACGTCGTACTCGAACGCGTCGGCGTAGGTGCGCAGCACCACCCGGCTGCCGTCGGGTGAGCGGGCCGCCCCGGTGATCGCGATCCGGCCGGGCCCGTGGAACACGTTGGGGGTGGTGGTCTTGGGAAGGGCGATCTCGCCGACCTTCTGCATCGGCACCGGCTCGGCGTTGTTCTTCTTGAGGGCCGCCGTCGGGGTGAAGATCTCCGCCTTGCCGCTGAGCGTCTTGGTGATGATCAGCGGCTTGCCGTCGTCACCGATCAGCAGCGCCTCGGCGTCGTGCGGTTTGCGCTCCGGGTAGGCGACCCGGTGCAGTTCGGGCTGCTCGGAGCCGTCCACCGGCATGGTCCACAGCGCGACCCGCTCGCGCTGTTTGGCGTTGTCGCCGATGTCGGCGATCCAGAGCGTCTCGCCGTCCGGGGAGAGGGCCAGGTCCTCCGGGTCCAGCGGCCCCTGCCCGGAGTACCGGACGTTCTTGGTGACCTCGCACTCCGCGTTCAGGAAAAAGATCCGCTTGTGGCTGTCGACGTCCGTGCTGTCGTTGACCACGATGTAGCCGCTCTTCGTCGCGACCAGCCCGGAGAGTTCCCGGAGCTTCTCGTCGGTGACCGAGCAACGCTTCTCGCCCGCGGCCGGGGCGGCGCCCGAGGCGTCGGGGGCCGGGGCGGCGACCGCCGCCCCGGCAATCCCCACGGTCACCGTGAGCAGGCCGAAGGCAACCGTGATCGAGGAAACCGCGCGCCGCATGGGCTCAGTGTCGCATGTTCCGCTCACCGTTCGGACGACCCGGCGGCCCCTTACGGACGACGTGCGGCGACGACGTTCTCCGCCGTTTCGAACGGCGCCAGCTCGGCGGCGAGCGCCGCACCGACCCGGACGTGCAGCAACGTGCCCTCGGGCAGGTGGGCCGTGCTGAGCACCTCGCCCTGCCGGTGCACCCGGGCGACCAGGTCGCCCCGGTCGTACGGCAGCACCGCCCGGACCTCGACCGCCGGGCGGGGCAGTCGCGCCTCGACGGCGGCCCGCAGATCCTCGATCCCGCGCCCGGAGTGGGCCGAGACGAAGATGGCGTCCGGCCAGGCGCGCTTGAGGCGCAGCAGCGTCTCCTCGTCGGCGGCGTCGATCTTGTTGACCGCCAGCAGTTCGGGCAGCCGGTCGGCGCCGACCTCGGCGAGCACCTCGCGGACCGCCCGCACCTGCTCCTCCGGGTCGGGGTGGGTGCCGTCGACCACGTGCACCACCAGGTCGGCGTCGGCCACCTCCTCCAGCGTCGAGCGGAACGCCTCGACGATCTGGTGCGGCAGGTGCCGGACGAAGCCGACCGTGTCGGAGAGGGTGTAGAGGCGACCGTCGGCGGCGGTGGCCCGCCGGGTGGTCGGGTCGAGGGTGGCGAAGAGCGCGTCCTCGACCAGCACCCCCGCACCGGTCAGCCGGTTGAGCAGGCTGGACTTGCCGGCGTTGGTGTAGCCGGCGATGGCCACCGCGGGCACCGCGTTGCGGGAGCGGCGGGCGCGCTTGGTCTGGCGTACCGTCCGCATGGCCTTGATCTCGCGGCGCAGCCGGGAGATCCGGTGGCGGATGCGCCGCCGGTCGGTCTCCAGCTTGGTCTCACCGGGACCACGCACGCCCACACCGCCGCCGGCGCCACCGCCGCGACCGCTACCACCGGTCTGCCGGGAGAGGGTCTCACCCCAACCGCGCAGCCGGGGCAGGAGGTATTCGAGCTGGGCCAGCTCGACCTGCGCCCGGCCCTCCCGGCTCTTGGCGTGCTGGGCGAAGATGTCGAGGATCAGCGCGGTCCGGTCGACCACCTTGACCTTGGTGCGCTGTTCCAGGTTGCGCAACTGGGACGGGGAGAGCTCCCCGTCGCAGATCACCGTGTCGGCGCCGGTGGAGAGGACCACCGCGCCCAGGTCGTCGACCTTGCCCCGACCGATGTAGGTGGCCGGGTCCGGGCGGCTGCGCCGCTGGATCAGCCCCTCCAGCACCTGCGAACCGGCGGTCTCGGCGAGCGCGGCCAGTTCGGTGAGGGAGTTCTCCGCGTCGGTCACCGTGCCCTCGGTCCACACCCCGACCAGCACGACCCGTTCCAGGCGGAGTTGGCGGTACTCGACCTCGGTGATGTCGGTGAGTTCGGTGGAGAGACCGGGCACCCGACGCAGCGCCTGACGCTCCTCCAGTTCCAGCTCGCCGGTGGTGGCGTCGAGTTCCTCGTCCTCGACCGGGACGAAGCCCTGCTGCTCTCGCAAACCGCTCTCCTGTCCGTTTTGGTAGGTACGAAGCAATCGTGACACGCGTACGGCCCCGCCGCACCTGCTATTTTCCCGTTCGCCGATGGATCACGCGCGGCCCACGTCACCTGGCTCCGGGGCGCGTGTCGGTCCGATCCGACGAACCGGTAGAAATGCGGGGGTCGGTGGCACCGGGGCCGCCGAGCCGTGACCGGAGGAACCCTGTGGCCATCACCCGCCTGCCGAGCGCCGGATTCTCGATCACCATCCGGATCGCCGTGCCCGCCGACGCGTCGTCGATCGGCCGGCTCACCACCTGCGTCGGGGAGGCCGGAGCCATCGTCACCGCGCTGGACGTGGTCGACTCCGACCCGAACCACGTGGTGGTCGACCTGACCTGCGACACCGCCGACGCCGGCCACGCCGACCAGGTGGTCCAGGCGTTGACCGAGCTGGACGGGGTGGACGTCCGCAAGGTCTCCGACCGGACCTTCCTGCTGCACCTGGGCGGCAAGATCGAGGTCACCCCGAAGGTGGCGCTGCGCAACCGGGACGAGCTGTCCCGCGCGTACACGCCGGGGGTGGCCCGGGTCTGCCAGGCGATCGCGGAGAACCCGGCCGACGCCCGCCGGCTGACCATCAAGCGCAACACGGTGGCCGTGGTCAGCGACGGCTCGGCCGTGCTCGGCCTCGGCAACCTGGGCCCGGCCGCCTCGCTGCCGGTGATGGAGGGCAAGGCCGCCCTGTTCAAGCGGTTCGGCGGGGTGGACGCCTGGCCGGTGGTGCTGGACACCCAGGACACCGACGAGATCGTCAACATCGTCCGGGCGATCGCGCCGGCGTACGGCGGGATCAACCTGGAGGACATCGCCGCGCCGCGCTGCTTCGAGATCGAGGCCCGACTGCGGGACCTGCTGGACATCCCGGTCTTCCACGACGACCAGCACGGCACCGCGATCTGCGTGCTCGCCGCGCTGACCAACGCGCTGCGCGTGGTGGGCAAGAACCTCTCGGACGTCCGGGTCGTGGTCTCCGGCGCGGGCGCGGCCGGTACCGCGATCATGAAGCTGCTGTTGCGCCAGGGCGTGGGCGACATCGTCGCGTACGACCGGCAGGGCGCGCTGCACCGTGGCCTGACCGGGCTCAACCCGGCCTGGCAGTGGCTGGCCGAGAACACCAACCGGGAGAACTACTCCGGTGACCTGCGCGGGGCGGTGGCCGGCGCGGACGTCTTCATCGGGGTGAGCGCGCCGAACCTGCTCACCGGCGAAGACGTCGCCACCATGGCCAAGGACGCGATCGTCTTCGCGCTGGCGAACCCGGACCCGGAGGTCGACCCCCGGGAGGCGCGCAAGTACGCGGCGGTGGTCGCCACCGGCCGCTCCGACCAGCCGAACCAGATCAACAACGTGCTCGCCTTCCCCGGCGTGTTCCGGGGCATGCTGGACGCGCACGCCGAGGAGTTCACCGAGGAGATGGCGATCGCCGCCGCCCGCGCCATCGCGGACGTGGTCGGCGAGGACAAGATCAACCCGACGGTGATCGTTCCCAGCGTGTTCGACTCCCGGGTCGCCCCGGCGGTGGCCGCCGCCGTCCGTGCCGCTGCCCAGAACCCCGGCGCCACGGCTCCCCCGGCGGCCGACTCCGGCCCCGCCGACCTCCCCGAGATCGCCGCCGCCTCCTCCGCCACCCCCTGACCGGTCCGGCTCCCCGCCACCCGGTCTCCGGATTGCCTGCAGGGGACCCCTCCTCGTCAGAAACGAGTAGCAGGGGTCCCCTGCAGACGTCCTGGTCGGCCCGGCGGTCCGCGCGGCGGGTCAGAGGAGCGTGCCGGTGGCCACCAGGAGGGCGGGGCCGGCGAGCCAGCAGGAGTCCGGTTCGATCGTGACGGTCAGCCGGCCACCGGGGACGTCGACCGCCACCACACCGGTCTCCCGGTCGGCGTCCCGCAGCGCCACGGCCGCCACCGCGCAGGCTCCGGTGCCGCAGGAGAGCGTCTCGGCCGACCCGCGCTCGTACACCCGCATCAGCACGTGCCCGTCGGCGCCGTCGACCGGCTCACCCGGACTGGTGAACTCGACGTTCACGCCGGCCGGGAAGAGCGCCGGGTCGACCCCGGGCGGGCGGGTGAGGTCGAGGGCGGCCAGGTCCAGCCCGGCCGGCAGCGCGCAGACCAGGTGCGGGTTGCCGACGTCCACGGCGGTGCCCGGCAGGGTCAGCCCGCCTAGGGTGGCCACCCCGGCGTCGTACAGGTCCGGGCGGCGCATCTCGACGGCGACGGTCTCCCCGTCCAGGCGGGCGCGGACCACGCCGGCCCGGGTCGCCACCGGCAGGAGGCCACCGGTCGGGGCGGCCAGCCCGCTGGCGACGAGGTAGCGGACGAAGACCCGGGCACCGTTGCCGCACATCTCGGCGAAGGAGCCGTCCGCGTTCCAGTAGTCCATGAACCACTCGGCCTCGCCGGCCTGCCCGGCGCCGTCCGGGTGTTTCGCGGCCCGGACCACCCGGAGCACGCCGTCACCGCCGACGCCGCGTCGCCGGTCGCAGAGCGCGGCGACCCGCTCGGGGGTCAGCGTCAGGCGCCCGTCCGGGTCGGGCAGGATCACGAAGTCGTTGCCGGTGCCATGGCCCTTGGTGAACTCCACGCCCCCATCATTCCGCAGCAGGTCGCGGCGTCCGGCGGGTGCTCACCCCGTCGAGGCCCGCACCACGGCCAGGGCGGTCCCGACCAGGTCCGGGGCGGCGGCGTCCAGCCAGTGCACCCGGGGGTCACGGCGGAACCAGGAGCGCTGCCGGCGGCCGAACCGGCGGGTCCCCCGGATCGTCTCGTCGTGCGCCTCGGCCTCGGTCGACTCGCCGGCCAGGAAGCGCAGCACCTGCTGGTAGCCGAGCGCCCGGCTGGCCGTACGCCCCTCGCGCAGGCCGTGGCCGACCAGCTCACGGGTCTCGGCGACCAGCCCGTCGGCCCACATCCGGTCCACCCGGCGGGCCATCCGCTCGTGCAGGACGGCGGTGTCCAGGTCGACACCGAGCTGCACGGACGGGTAGAACGGGGTCGGCTCGGGCAGCGAGGCGGCGAACGGCGCGCCGGTCAGCTCGACGACCTCCAGGGCCCGGACGATGCGCCGCCCGTTCCCGGGCAGGATGCCGGCGGCGGCGGCCGGGTCGGCGGCGCGCAGCCGCTCGTACAGCGGGGCCGGGCCGACGGCGGCCAACTCGGCCTCCAGGCGTCCGCGCAGCTCCGGGTCGGTGCCGGGGAACTCGAACCGTTCCAGCACCGCCCGGACGTAGAGGCCCGAGCCGCCGACCAGCAGCGGGACCTTTCCCCGGGCGAGGATGTCGTCGACCGCCGCGCGGGCGAGCCGCTGGTACTCGGCGACGCTCGCCGGTTCGGTGACCGGCCAGATGTCGAGCAGGTGGTGCGGCACGCCCTCGCGTTCGGCCGGGGTCAGCTTGGCGGTGCCGATGTCCATGCCCCGGTAGAGCTGCATCGAGTCGGCGTTGACCACCTCGCCGTCGAGCGCGTGGGCGAGGGCGATGCTCAGCCCGGACTTCCCGGCGGCGGTCGGCCCGACCACCGCGACGACCCTCACGCCCGCTCCCAGTTCGCCACGAGGTAGGCCACGCCGTAGGGGGCGGTGTGGTGGGTCAGCTCGCCCCGCCAGTGGCCGCCGGCCGCGCGCACCGCGCCGGCCAGCACCTGCCAGGGTGCCCGTCCGGCGACCCGCAGCTGCGCCGAGATCCCCGGGTCCAGGCCGCCCAGGGCGGCGGTGTCCGCGCCGGCCAGGGCGGCAGCCACCCCGTCGTCGTACGGCTGGGCACGCGGGTCGTCGTAGCCGGGCGCCTTCTGTCCCCGGCAGGCCGACCCGTCCCCCAGCACCAGCAGCGCGGTACGCGCCCCGTCGGCGTCGGCCAGCTCCGCCCCGAGCCGGGCGCACTCGTCGGGCGTGGCGTCGACGGCGACGGAGTGGGCGAACCGGGGCAGGTCCGTGCCGGAGCGACCGACCAGCCACGCGCCGATGGTCAGGCTGAGCGGGAGGTGGGGGCCACCGGCACAGTTGACCTTCCACAACCGGATGTACCGGTCGACCCCGTACGGACGGAGCGAACCGTGGTCGGCGGGCCTGAACCGGGTCGTCCGGGGTCCGGAGCCGATCAGCAGGAGCTGCTCCGGCCGGGCGTCGAGCAGCCGGGCGACCGCCGCGTCGCAGGCCGCGCGGAGGTCGTCGAGTTCACCGGCGGCCGCTCCGGCGACCTCGGGCACGAGCAACGGCGGGTGCGGGCAGACGGCGGCGGCGACCAGGGACACGGGGCAACCGTATCGGCCGGGACGCGGCCGACGCCCCGGGGCCCACGGGGAGCGCCGGCCGCGCCCGGGTCCGGTGGGGCTGCCCGGCCTGGTCGCTCCCGCTCTCCGCCGGGCCGTCCCGGGACGCCGTACCGTACGGGGTACGTCAACAACCGAGAAGCCGACCGTCGAAAGACGACGGTCCGGGGTAGGACACCGTATGGTCACGGTCGGCGATAGGCGCTCGACGCGGACCCGGTGGGACCTGTGACAATGCCGGGGGAGAAACTTGCTGCGCCGTGGCGGCGATCACGGGACTGTCCCCGTCGACGCCGGGAGAACGAGGATGGGCACATGAGCGACTGGACTGCCTTCGGACGGGTGGACGCGGACGGCACCGTGTACGTCAAGACCACCGAAGGCGAGCGAGTGGTCGGATCCTGGCAGGCCGGAGCACCGGAGGAGGGGCTGGCCCACTTCGCCCGCCGCTTCGCCGACCTGGTCACCGAGGTCGACCTGGCCGAGGCCCGACTCAACTCGGGGGCGGCCGACGCCAGCGGATCACTGACCACGGTCCGCCGGCTCCGGGATTCGCTGGCCGAGGCGCACGTCGTCGGGGACATCGACGCGCTCGCCGCCCGGCTGGACAAGCTCGCCGCGCTCGCGGAGGAGAAGGCCGCCGAGGCGCGGGCGGCCCGCGACGCCGCGCGGGTCGAGGCCGTGGCCCGCAAGACCGCCCTGGTGGAGGAGGCCGAGAAGCTCGCCGCCGAGTCCACCGGATGGAAGACCGCCGGCGACCGCCTCAAGGAGATCCTCGACGAGTGGAAGACCATTCGTGGGGTCGACAAGAAGACCGACGGTGAGCTGTGGAAGCGGTTCGCCGCCGCCCGGGACGGGTTCACCCGCCGTCGGGGCGCGCACTTCGCCTCCCTGGACTCGCAGCGCAAGCAGGCGCAGGCCGCCAAGGAGCAACTGGTCGCCGAGGCCGAGTCGGTCAAGGACTCGACCGAGTGGGCGGCCACCGCCAACCGGCTCAAGGAGCTGATGGCCGAGTGGAAGGCCGCGCCGCGCGCCTCGAAGGAGGCCGAGCAGAAGCTCTGGGAACGGTTCCGGGCGGCTCAGGACGAGTTCTTCACCCGGCGGAGCGAGGTCTTCTCGGCCCGGGACAACGAGCAGCGCGCCAACCTGGAGCGCAAGCAGGCCCTGCTGGCCGAGGCCGAGGCGCTGGACGTCGACGCCGACCCGCGCGGCACCCAGGCGAAGCTGCGTGAGATCCAGGCGCAGTGGCACGAGGCCGGGCGGGTTCCCCGGGACGCGGCGGCCGGCCTGGAGCGGCGGATGCGGGCGGTGGACGACCGGATCCGTGAGGCGATGGACTCCGCGTGGCGGCGTACCGCGCCGCAGGACAACCCGCTGCTGGCCCAGATGCGCGCGCAGGTCGCCGAGGCCGAGGAGCGGCTGACCCGCGCCCAGGCCGCCGGGGACGCCAAGCGGATCCGGGAGGCCGAGCAGGCGCTCGCGTCCAAGCGGCAGTTCCTCCAGCTCGCCGAGCAGGCCGGCTGACCGACCGTCGACAGCCCCCGCGCGCCCCGGAGTCCGGAACGCGCGGGGGCTTCGTCGTCCGTCGGCTCCGTCACCGGCCGGTACGGCCCGTCCGCCGTGCCGTCGACGGGTGCCCGTCGATCGGGCGCGGCGTTGACGGAGGTGCCGCCAATCGGGCGGCGCGGCGTTGACGGGCGCGATCGGCGGCGACCAGAATGAGCGTGGAGCCAGGGCATCCCGCCACGCGCACGTGGCCATCTTCCGCACGGCAGGTCCGGGCACGGATCCCTCGGAATGGAGCTCTGGCAATGTCCCGTACCCTCCGTCGCGGCATGCTCGGCGGCGTTCTCGCCGCCGTGGTGACCGCGACCGTCGGCGTGCTCGTCGCCGCCGCCCCCACCCCCGCGCCGGCCGTCACCGCGAACGCCGGCACCGGCACCGGCTACCTGCACACCGACGGCAACCGGATCGTCGACGCCACCGGCGCCACGGTCCGGATCACCGGCATCAACTGGTTCGGCATGGAGACCGACAACAAGACCTTCCACGGTCTCTGGTCGACTAACCCGTGGCGCAACCAGATCGACACCATGGCCCGCCTCGGCTACAACACGCTGCGGGTGCCGTACTCGAACGACGCGTTGAAACCGGGCGCGACGGCCAGTGGCATCAACGACTTCGTCAACCCCGACCTGGTCGGGCTCTCCCCGTTGCAGATCCTCGACCGGGTGATCGAGTACGCCGGCGGCAAGGGGATGCGGATCATCCTGGACCGGCACCGGCCGTCGGCAGGCGGCCAGTCGGCGCTCTGGTACACCCCGGCGGTCTCCGAGCAGACCTGGATCGACGACTGGAAGATGCTCGCCCGCCGGTACGCCGGCAACACCACCGTCATCGGCGCCGACCTGCACAACGAGCCGCACGCCGAGGGGACCAACCCGAACGCCACCGGCGCCTGCTGGGGCTGTGGCGTCCCGGCCCGGGACTGGCGGCTGGCCGCCGAGCGGGCCGGCAACGCGATCCTCGGCGTGCAGCCGAACTGGCTGATCTTCGTGGAAGGGGTGAGCTGCCCGAGCGGCGGCCTCTCCAACGTCTGGGACGGCGACCCCAGCAACGACGAGGACTGCGGCTGGTGGGGCGGCAACCTGTCGAAGGCCGGCGAGTTCCCGGTCCGGCTGACGGTGCCGAACCGGCTGGTCTACTCACCGCACGAGTACGCCACCTCGGTCTACGAGCAGGCCTGGTTCGACGCGCCCGACTTCCCGGCGAACCTGCCCGGGATCTGGGACAGGTACTGGGGTTACCTGTACAAGCAGAACATCGCGCCGATCATGATGGGCGAGTTCGGCAGCACGCTCGCCGATCCCCGGGACAAGGTCTGGCTGGAGCGACTGATGGCCTACACCGGCACCGGGGTCAACGGGATGTCCTTCACCTACTGGTCGTGGAACCCGAACTCCGGGGACACCGGTGGCATCGCGCTGGACGACTGGACCACCATCAACACCACCAAGCAGGCGATCCTCCAGCCGTACCTGATCGCCCCGGTCGGTGGCGGCCCCTCCCCCACCCCGACCGGCGGGCCGTCGTCCCCGCCGCCGGGCGGCGGGTGCACGGTCGTGTACCGGACGACCAACACCTGGCAGGGCGGCTTCCAGGGTGAGCTGACGGTGACCAACACCGGTGGCGCGGCGGTCAACCCGTGGCGGGTCACCTGGTCCTGGCCGAGCGGGGTCACCGTCGCCAGCGGCTGGAACGCCACGGTGACCCAGAGCGGCGGCACGGTGACCGCGGCGGCACCCACGTGGACCCCGTCGTTGGGCGTCGGCGCCTCGGTGACGATCGGCTTCACCGCCAACGGTCCGACCAGCACGCCGAGCGCGGTGGCGCTCAACGGCGCCGCCTGCTGACCGTTCCTCCGGCGGCGGCCGTCACCGGCTCCCGGTGACGGCCGCCGTCGTACGTCCGGCGGGACCGATCGGCGGGCCCGGGCCAGGGGCACCGCGCCGGCGACCGACGGAATCGACACCAATCGGTGATCGACTTGTGACGCGGTGTTTACATCGGGGACAGGTTGTGCTTGTATCAGGAAAGCGCTTACCTGACCGGTCGAAGCGTAGTGCGGGAGCTGAAAACGTTCAGCACGAGGACAAACCGTCCCCCCGGCCACCGGCCGACCCCCGACGTCGCCTTGGGCACGGCGTCCCACCGGTCCGCCGGCCGGGTGTCCACCGCTCCATGAAGGGAAGCAACCATGCTCGCAGGAC
Source organism: Micromonospora echinospora (assembly GCF_900091495.1). Classification (NCBI taxonomy): domain Bacteria; kingdom Bacillati; phylum Actinomycetota; class Actinomycetes; order Micromonosporales; family Micromonosporaceae; genus Micromonospora; species Micromonospora echinospora. The sequence goes on from NZ_LT607413.1 coordinate 426,633, forward strand.
GGCGTCGCCTGACGCTGCTCGCCACCACCGCCGGCGCCACCGCGGCGCTGGTCACCGCCGGGATGCTCACCTCCGTCACCGCCCAGGCCAGCCCCACCGCCGGCGCCGAGTCCGCCCCGCAGGCCGCCTCGACCGCCCTGGTCGGCTGGGCCACCCAGAACGGCGGCACCACCGGCGGCGGCAGCGCCCCGACCACCACCGTCACCAACGCCTCGGCGCTGACCAGCGCCGTCGGCTCCAGCAGCGCGGCGGTGATCCGGGTCTCCGGCACCATCTCCTGCTCTGGGATGATCCGGGTGCGGTCGAACAAGACCATCCTCGGCAACCCGGGCGCGACCATCTCCGGCTGCGGTTTCACCGTCAACGGCAACAGCAACGTGATCATCCGGAACCTGACCTTCCGGGGCTGGGGCGACGACGCGATCAACGTCGAACAGTCCGCGAAGAACCTCTGGATCGACCACAACACCTTCACCGACGGCAACGACGGCGCGGTCGACATCAAGCGTGGCTCGGACTTCATCACGGTGTCCTGGAACCGGGTCTACGGCCACGACAAGTCGATGCTGCTCGGGCACAGCGACGACAACGCCAGCCAGGACCGGGGGCACCTGCGGGTGACCTACCACCACAACTGGTTCGACGGCAGCAACCAGCGCCACCCGCGGGTCCGCTTCGGCAACCCGGTGCACGTCTACAACAACTACTACTACAACAACGGCGGCTACGGGGTGGCCTCCACCGAGGATGCCGGCGTGCTCGTCGAGGGCAACTACTTCGAGAACGTCGACGACCCGTTCCACCTCGGTGAGGGCAGCTCCGGGCCGGGCACCCTGGTCGCCCGGAACAACCACTTCGTGAACTCGGGCAGCGGGCAGGCCGGCGGCAGCGTCGCCAGCATCCCGTACTCGTACACGCTGGACAGCGCCAGCAGCGTCAAGTCGATCGTGACCGCCGGCGCGGGCGCCGGCCGGATCTCGGTCTGACCCGCAGCAAACCGGTCGGGGCCCGCGCGTGCGGCGGGCCTCGACCCTGTCAGTGCGCGGCGCAGCCGGTGGCCGGCGCGGGCGACGCGGCCGGCGCGCCGACCGTGGGCAGGCCGAGCAACACCCCGGGGGTACGCGGCGCGCGCCCCGCCTCGGCGGCGTCCCCGGCCCGGGTGCGCCGGTGCGACACCGGCTCGCCGTCGGCGTTGAGGTGGTGCGGGGCGGCGTAGGTGACCGTGGTGTGCACGATGTCGCCCGGCCGGATCGTGCCGGCCAGCGACCCCGCGTCGAAGTGCACCAGGCGGCCGTCGCGGGCCCGGCCGGACATCCGGCCGGTGCGCTCGTCCTTGCGGCCCTCACCGACGGCGACCAGCACCTCGACGGTCTCCCCGACCAGCTTGCGGTTCTCCGCCCAGGTGATCTCCTCGACGCAGGCGATCAGCCGCTCGTAGCGCTCCTGCACGACCTCCTTGGGCAGCTGCCCGTCCATCGTGGCGGCCGGGGTGCCGGGGCGCTTGGAGTACTGGAACGTGAACGCCGAGGCGAACCGGGACTCGCGGACCACGTCGAGGGTGCGCTGGAAGTCGGCCTCGGTCTCGCCGGGGAAGCCGACGATGATGTCGGTGGTGATGGCCGCGTCCGGCATCGCCTCGCGCACCTTGGCGATGATGCCGAGGTAGCGCTCGGCCCGGTACGACCGGCGCATCGCCTTCAGCACGTCGTCCGACCCGGACTGCAACGGCATGTGCAGCGAGTGGCAGACGTTCGGGGTCTCGGCCATCGCGGCGATCACGTCGTCGGTGAAGTCCTTCGGGTGCGGGCTGGTGAACCGGACCCGCTCCAGGCCCTCGACGTCACCGCAGGCGCGCAGCAGCTTCCCGAAGGCGTACCGGTCGCCGAACTCGACGCCGTAGGAGTTGACGTTCTGCCCCAGCAGGGTCACCTCCAGCACGCCGGAGTCGACCAGGGTGCGGACCTCGGCGAGGACGTCGCCGGGGCGGCGGTCCTTCTCCCGGCCCCGCAGCGAGGGCACGATGCAGAACGTGCAGGTGTTGTTGCAGCCGACCGAGATGGAGACCCAGCCGGCGTACGTCGACTCGCGCCGGGTGGGCAGCGTCGAGGGGAAGACGTCGAGGGACTCCAGGATCTCCACCTCGGCGGCGGCGTTGTGCCGGGCCCGCTCCAGCAGCACCGGCAGGGAGCCGATGTTGTGGGTGCCGAAGACCACGTCCACCCAGGGGGCGCGGCGGACGATGTCGCCGCGGTCCTTCTGGGCCAGGCAGCCGCCGACCGCGATCTGCATCCCCGGGTTACGGTTCTTGACCGGGCGCAGGTGCCCCAGGTTGCCGTAGAGGCGGTTGTCCGCGTTCTCCCGGACCGCGCAGGTGTTGAAGACGACCACGTCGGGGTGGTCGTCGGCCTCCGGGGCGCGCACGTAGCCCGCCTGTTCCAACAGGCCGGAAATGCGTTCGGAGTCGTGCACGTTCATCTGGCAGCCGTACGTACGCACCTGGTAGGTGCGCGGGCTGCCCACGGCTGCGGTAGTCATGACGGTGACAGCGTATCCGGGCCGGACGGACCGGCCCGAACCGAGGAGGAACCATGTGCCGGAGCATCAAGACCCTGCGGGAGCCGTACGTCCCGACGGTCACCGACGCGGACGTGCACGCCGCGGCGTTGCAGTACGTCCGGAAGATCTCGGGTTTCCGCGCGCCCGCCGCGCACAACGCCGCTGCGTTCGAGGCGGCGGTGACCGCCGTCGCCGCCGCCACCCGGACGCTGCTCGACCAGATCGTGGTCCGGGGCGCCAGCCGTCCCGGACCGTCCCCCGCCACCGACTGACCCGGGTCGCCTCCACCGCCGCCCGGTGCCCGGGCCGTCCCCGTTCCAGGTGTTCCTCGGCGATCCGCCCCGACGACGCCGGGGCGGCCTCCGGTCAGGCCGCCGCGAGCGCGGGCACCACCGAGTCGGGGGCCCAGCGCGAGCGGTGACACTGGGACCAGCCCCGGCAGCCCGGGTGGGACAGGGTGCACAGCCGCTGGTCGGTGAGTTGCTCGCCGTCGTCGGTCTCGCGGACCTCGAAGTGCACCGGACGGATCGTCCCGTCCGGGGTGACCAGCAGGTGCCGTCCGGCGTCGAGGGTGTCGTCGCGCAGCACGCAGGGGCGGTCCAACAGGCGGGCGAGCGCCGCCACGCTGGTGTGCTCGCCGAGCCCCTCGGGCACCCCGTAGCAGTCCACGACGGTGGCGAACTCCCCCGGCGCCTGCCACACGTCACAGATCACCGCGTACGCCGGGAGCCGACTGGGGTCGGCCGCGGCGAGCGGCATCACCACCCGACCGAGCGCCTCCGCCAACGCCGGGTAGACCTCCACCGGTCGTACCCGGTCAATTCTCCAGCTCCACAGCTCGGTCATGCCGCCTCCTCACTGTGCTCGTCCCCAGGGGCCTCCGGATCGGGCCTTACTGACGATGGTGGAGGTGATTTGGCCCGAGGCGGGGGCAAGTTACCGGTCTGTGACCATTCCGGGCAAAATTTCCACGCCCCCGACCACGGGAGATGACGGAAACCTGACATTCCATCAGGTATGGTGCCGCCGTCAGCGGAGGACGATCCGGTGGTCGCCTCCGGGGAGGAGCTCGCCGATCACGGTGGCACCGGGCAGCTCGCCGGCGACCAGCAGACCGCCGGAGGTCTGGGCGTCGGCCAGCAGCAGCCGGTCCTCCTCGCCGACCCGGCCGAAGTCCGTCCACGGGGTGACCCACTCCAGGTTGCGGCGGCTGCCGCCGCTGACGTAGCCGTCCCGCACCGCCTCCCGCGCCCCCGGCAGGTACGGCACCCGGGCGGCGTCCAGCGCCACGGTCAGCCCGCTGGCCCGGGCGAGCTTGCTGGCGTGACCGAGCAGCCCGAAGCCGGTCACGTCGGTGCCGCAGCGCACCCCCGCCGCGACCGCGGCCCGGGCGGCGTCCCGGTTCAGGGTGGTCATCGTCGCCACCGCCTCGGGGAAGCTCTCGCCGGTGGCCTTGTGCCGGGTGTTGAGCACCCCGACCCCGAGCGGCTTGGTCAGCGACAGGGGCAGGCCGGCCCGCCCGGCGTCCAGGGTGATCAGCTCCTCGGGACGGACCACGCCGGTCACCGCGAGGCCGTACTTCGGGCCGTCGTCGTCGACGCTGTGCCCGCCGGCCAGGTGGCAGCCGGCCGCCCGGGCCACGTCCTGGCCGCCGCGCAGCACCTCCCGGGCCAGCTCGATCGGCAGCGCCTCCCGGGGCCAGCAGAGCAGGTTGAGCGCGAGCAACGGGGTGCCGCCCATGGCGTAGACGTCGGAGAGGGCGTTGGTGGCGGCGATCCGGCCCCAGTCGTACGCGTCGTCGACCACCGGGGTGAAGAAGTCGGCGGTGCTGACCACGCCGGTCCGCTCGTCGAGCCGGACCACGGCCGCGTCGTCCCCGTGGTCCAGGCCGACCAGCAGTTCGGCGGTGCCGCCGGTCGGGCCGAGCCCGGACACCATCCGTTCCAGCTCGCCGGGTGGGATCTTGCACGCACAGCCACCGCCACGGGCGTACTCGGTCAACCGGACCGGTTCCATCACTGCCTCACCTTCCCCCGGCCGAAACCGGGCACCACCAGGGCCGGCACGCCTACCGCGCTGGTCGGCGGCCCTTTGCCCGGTTCGGGCCCGTCCGTCCGGACGCCGGAGGTGCCGGATCTCCGACTCGCGCCACGATAGCTGTCGGTGTTACCGCTCCGTGACCCGCTGAGTTGCGTTCTGCCATGCCGGCCCGCCTAGAGTTGCCCCACCGGAGGTCGCCCGACCTCCGCGCCCAGGCGATGACGAGGGACGGTGGACGACGGTGACGACGGGCGAACCGCTCATCGTGCTCGATTCGGTCAACAAGTGGTTCGGTCCGCTGCACGTGCTGAACGACGTCTCGCTCTCGGTCGGCCGGGGCGAGGTGGTCGTGGTCATCGGCCCGTCCGGCTCCGGCAAGTCGACGCTGTGCCGTGCGATCAACCGGCTTGAACCGATCACCTCCGGCACGATCACCTTCGACGGGCAGCCGCTGCCCGCCGAGGGCAAGGCACTGGCGAAGCTGCGCAGCGAGGTCGGCATGGTCTTCCAGTCGTTCAACCTCTTCGCGCACAAGACGATCCTGGAGAACGTCACCCTCGGCCCGATCAAGGTCCGCAAGGAGAAGCCGGCCGCCGTCCGGGAACGGGCGATGGCGCTGCTCGACCGGGTCGGCATCGCGAACCAGGCGGACAAGTTCCCGGCCCAGCTCTCCGGCGGCCAGCAGCAGCGCGCGGCGATCGCCCGCGCCCTGGCCATGCAGCCCAAGGCGATGCTCTTCGACGAGCCCACCAGCGCGCTGGACCCGGAGATGGTCGGTGAGGTGCTGGAGGTGATGACCTCGCTGGCCCGCGACGGCATGACGATGGTCGTGGTCACCCACGAGATGGGCTTCGCCCGGCACGCGGCCAACCGGGTCATCTTCATGGCCGACGGCCAGCTCGTCGAGGACGCCTCCCCGAACGAGTTCTTCGCCAACCCGCGCAGCGAGCGGGCCAAGGACTTCCTCTCCAAGATCCTCACGCACTAGGCGTCCGTCCGGAGCGCGCCGTTCCCCCGGCAAGCTCAGTCGAAGAAGGAGAAGATCATGCGGTTCAAGCGCGTGGCGGCGGCAGCCATGATGGCGTCGCTCGCCCTCTCGGTCGCGGCCTGCGGCAAGGAGGGCACCCCGACCCCGAGCGGTGCCGGCAACTCCCCCGGTGCCGGCAACGCCGACACCTGCGAGACCTCGGGTGTGACCTTCACCCCGAAGACCGACGCCGCCGTCACCGGCAGCCCCACGTTCGACAAGATCAAGAGCGCCGGCAAGGTCGTCGTCGGGGTCAAGTTCGACCAGCCGTTCCTCGGCTACAAGGACGCCCAGGGCACCCGCTGCGGCTTCGACATCGAGATCGCCCAGTACGTCGCGAGCACGCTCGGCGTCGACCCGGCGAAGATCGAGTACAAGGAGATCGCCTCCGCCAACCGGGAGACCGCGATCAAGGGCGGCGAGGTCGACTACTACGTCGGCACCTACTCCATCACCGACAAGCGCAAGAACGACATCTCGTTCGCCGGCCCGTACTTCGTCGCCGGGCAGGACCTGCTGGTCCGCAAGGACGAGACCGCGATCACCGGCAAGGACACCCTCAAGGGCAAGAAGGTCTGCTCGGCGACCGGTTCCACCCCGATCCAGAGGGTCCGGGACGAGGGGCTGACCGAGCCGGAGAACATCGTCGAGTTCAAGACCTACTCCGAGTGCGTCTCGCAGCTGCTCGACAAGAAGGTCGACGCGGTCACCACCGACGACGCCATCCTCAAGGGGTACGCGGCGCAGGCCAGCGGTGAGCTGAAGGTCGTCGGCCAGCCGTTCAGCACCGAGAAGTACGGCATCGGCCTGCCCAAGGACGACAAGGCGTTCCGCGACTACGTCAACGACCAGCTGGAGGCCTCGTTCACCGGCGGCACCTGGCAGAAGATCTACGACGGCACGCTGGGCAAGTCCGGCTCGCCGGCCAGCCCGCCCACCCTCGAGCGGTACTGACCTGCGTTCGTGACGCGGTGACGGGCGGGGAGTTCCCCGCCCGTCACCCGCGCTGAGGACTGAGAGCGAGAGGCATGGGCGAGTTCTTCCGCGTCCTGACGGACAACAAGGACCTGTTCGTCGACGGCTTCACCAACACCGTCCAACTGTTCCTGAGAGCCGCCGTGGGCAGCCTCGTCCTCGGCATGCTGCTCGGCGCGATGCGGGTCTCCCCGGTCCCCGCGCTCCGGGCCTTCGGCGCCACCTACGTCAACCTGGTCCGGAACACCCCGTTGACCCTGGTCTTCGCGTTCCTCGTCTTCGCGGTGCCGAAGCTCGACGTCAACATCGACTACTTCGCCAGCGCGGTCATCGCGCTGACCGTCTACACCGCGGCCTTCGTCTGCGAGGTGGTCCGCTCCGGCGTGAACACCGTCGCGCCCGGCCAGGCCGAGGCGGCCCGGGCGCTGGGCATGACCTTCGGCCAGGTGCTGACCCTGATCGTGATGCCGCAGGCGCTGCGGGCGATGGTGCCGCCGATGATGAGCGTCTTCATCGCCATGTTGAAGAACACCACCATCGCCGCCGGTTTCTCGGTGCTGGAGGCGGGGGCCATCCCGGCGTACATGTCCGAGCGCGGTGAGCCGCAGTTCGCCGTGCTGCTCTGGATCACCATCGGCTTCCTGATCCTGATCCTGCCGCTGGTGGCCCTGCAACGAATCCTCGAGCGCAAGTGGGCGGTAGCGCGATGACGTCGGTGCTCTACGACCTGCCCGGGCCGAAGGCCCGCCGGCGCAACGCGATCCTCGGCGTCGTCTCGACGATCGGGATCGTCGCGCTCGTCGCGTTCGTGATCTGGCGGTTCAACGAGACCGGCCAGTTCGAGGCGCGCAAGTGGGAACAGCTCCAGTACGCCTCGGTGCAGCGGGAGCTCCTCGCCGGTCTCTGGGCCACCCTCAAGGCGGCCGGTCTCGCGACCGTACTGGCTCTGCTCTTCGGTGCGGTCTTCGCCAGCGCCCGGCTCAGCGACAAGTGGCTCCTGCGGACCCCGGCGACCTTCGTGGTGGAGCTGTTCCGGGCCATCCCGCTGCTGATCCTGATCTTCTTCGGCTACTACGTGCCGTTGCAGTACGGCTGGTCGATCGACAAGCTCTGGGCGCTGGTCATCGGACTGACCCTCTACAACGGCTCGGTGCTGGCAGAGATCTTCCGCGCCGGCATCAACGCCGTACCGTACGGCCAGTCCGAGGGCGCTTACGCGATCGGGATGCGCAAGAACCAGGTGCTGCGGCTGATCCTGCTGCCGCAGGCGTTCCGGTCGATGCTGCCGGCGATCGTCAGCCAGCTCGTGGTGCTGCTCAAGGACACCGCGCTCGGGTTCATCATCACGTACCCGGAGCTGCTCTTCGTCGGCAAGCAGGTCGGTGGGCGACTGTCGTTCGGCCTGCCCTACGTGCCGACGTACCTCGTGGTCGCCGCGATCTACATCAGCATCTGCGGCCTGCTCTCCTTCTTCGCCTGGTGGTTGCAGCGCCGGTTGGGCCGGATGCCCCGGACCGCCGCCAAGGTGATGCCGGCCCAGGACACCGGAGCGGACGCCGCCCGGATGGTCTGAACCGGAGGAGAACCACCGCCGAGGGGGGCGGACGGCTGAGCCGTCCGCCCCCCTCGGCGGTGTTCGCCGTCTGCCCGTCCCCGTAGCCGTGTCACCCCGGTGGCTGGATATCCGGCCTTACCGAGTCACCCGAGGTACCACGAGTTATTTAGGTGCGCTCGGTTATGTCACGAATACGGCAAGCCACTAGGCCGGCAGCCCACCCGACCAACATCATGAGGCGGTCGACAGCGAGGATCGTCAATGCATCGCGCGCCTTGGCGTCCTTCGGCGGATATCCACGACCACGCGACGGAACCACAGAAACGGGGACAGCAATGAACCGCACCAGGAAACTCGGCATCTCGACGGCAGCGGCACTCACCATGGCCACCGGCATGGCTCTGCTGGCATCGGCCACCCCGGCCCAGGCCGCGCCGAACTGCCAGACCGGCGGGCAGATCGGGCAGGACGGCGGGTCGGGCTGGGCGAGTTGCACGGGCGTGACCAGCGCCCGGGTGCAGATCCGCTGCCAGGACAGTGGCGGGAACCAGGGAGTCGTGTCCGGCAACTGGGTCGGCCCCGGTTCGATCTCCAGCGCGCGTTGCCAGGCCGGCACGTGGCTCGTGACCGTCACCTACCAGTACCAGGTCTGACGGATGCGGTAGGCCGGCGATCCAACCGACAGGCTGACGGACGACGCGCACCGGCCGGCTGGGTGACGCTCCCTCGCCGATGCCGTCCACCCACCTCTCCTGACGCGGTTGATCCGGCACCCGACAGAGGGTGGACCGAACGCCAGAATGGGGCAACCGAACCATCGGTTGCCCCATTCGCGCTCGCTCCGGGCCGGCAACCACGCCGGCCGGCCTCCGCACCGTCCCTCGACGTGTCCGCTCAGCGGGCGATCTCGGTGACCCGGGACTCGCGGACCACGGTGACCCGGATCTGCCCCGGGTAGGTCAGCTCCTCCTCGATCTGCTTGGCCACGTCCCGGGCCAGCACCGCCGCGCCGATGTCGTCCACGTCGTCCGGCTTGACCATCACCCGGATCTCCCGGCCGGCCTGCATCGCGAAGACCTTCTCCACGCCGAGCTTGCCGGCGGCGATCTCCTCGATCCGCTCCAGCCGCTTGACGTACGCCTCCAGGCTCTCCCGCCGGGCGCCCGGCCGGCCGCCCGAGCAGGCGTCCGACGCCTGGGTCAGCACCGCCTCGATGGTCTGCGGGGGCACCTCGTTGTGGTGCGCCTCGATGGCGTGGACGACCTCCTCGCTCTCGCCGTACTTGCGGGCCACGTCCGCGCCGATCAGCGCGTGGCTGCCCTCCACCTCGTGGGTGAGCGCCTTGCCGATGTCGTGCAGGAAGGCGCACCGCTTGATGGTCGGCACGTCCAGTCGCAGTTCGGCGGCCATGATCCCGGCGATGTGCGCGGTCTCCACCAGGTGCTTGAGCACGTTCTGCCCGTACGACGTCCGGTAACGGAGCCGGCCGAGGAGGGTGGCCAGTTCCGGGTGGATGTCGGTGATGCCCACCTCGACCAGGGCGTCCTCGGCGGCCCGCTGGCAGAGCTCGTCCACCTCCTGCCGGGCCAGGTCGTGCACCTCCTCGATCCGGTGCGGGTGGATCCGCCCGTCCAGGACCAGCTTCTCCAGGGTGAGTCGGCCGACCTCTCGGCGGACCGGGTCGAAGCAGGAGAGCAGCACCGCCTCGGGCGTGTCGTCGATGATCAGGTTGACCCCGGTGACCGACTCGAAGGCGCGGATGTTGCGCCCCTCCCGGCCGATGATCCGCCCCTTCATCTCGTCACCGGGCAGGTGCAGGACGCTGACCACGCTCTCTGCGGTCTGCTCGCTGGCGACGCGCTGGATCGCGTCCACCACGATGTGCCGGGCGCGTTGGTCGGCGGTGTTGCGGGCGTCCGACTCGATGTCCCGGACCAGGAGCGCCGCCTCCCGCTTGGCCTGCGTCTCGATCGCCTCGATCAGCTCCGCGCGGGCCGCCTCGACGGTCAGCCCGGCGACCCGCTCCAGCTCCCGGCGCCGCTGCTCCTCCGCCTCGACGAGGGCCTGCTCCCGGTCGACCAGCGCCGCCTCCCGGGCGGCCAGGGCGGCACTGGCGGCGGCCAGCTGACGTTCCCGCTCGGCGAGCCGCTCCACCTCCTCGGTGTGCAGCCGCTCCCGCTCGTCCATCCGGGCCGCCCGCCGCTCGACCTCGGCGGCCTGCTCCCGGGTGGTGGAGGCGAGCACCGCCACCTCCCGCTCGCCGCTGCGCCGGGCCGCCGCCCGCAACTGCTCGGCGTCGGCCTCGGCCTGCTTGTGGGCGCGTTCCAGGACGGTGTCCGCCTCCAGCCGGGCCGCCTCCAGCACCCGGCGGGCCTCGTCCCGGGCCGCGGTCGCCTCGGCCTTGGCCCCCGCGGCCTCGGCCCGGGCCGCCGCAGCGGCGGACTTCGCCACGTCGGCGGTGGAGTGGGCCTCGTCGGCGGCGGTACGCAGCGCCGCCAGCGACTGTTCCTGGCGGTCCTTCTCGGCGGCGAAGGCCGGGTCCTCGGGTGCGGGTGCCGCGCCGAGCCGGCGCAGGGTCCGGGCACCGAGGACGACCGCGCCGACCACCACGAGGGTCAGGACCACGACCACCCCGAGCAGGACGACGTCGACGGCACTCATGCCGGCACCCCGTGGGGACCACCGCTGATCCTCTGCCGCCCCGTCATGGCCGCCTCCCCTGAACCGTCGACGCCGCAGTGGTCACGTGCCGGTGGGCACGCACCCCTACGGCTCCTAGACGCCCGACCGGAGCGACTGGCCATGGGTAGGTCTCCGTCGGCGGTGACCCCCCTTGGTCATCGCCGACGGCCGGGTGCAGTTGTCTCGCCGGCGTCGGACCGGGCGGTCCGACGCCGTCGTAGGGCCAGACGAGCTGGCCGAAGTGATGCTGTTCTGTTACACGATCTATGTTGTGCGCTTAGCCTGCGCTGGTCGGGCAATGTGAGCCTGTAAGGCGAGGCTAGGTGCCGAGAGGCCTTCCGGTCAAGGACTCATGATCAAAATAGGCGGACAGAGGGCAGTCGGATGGTCACGGCGCGCTCACACTTTACCGGTCATGGCACGACAAAGCGGGCAACGACCTCGCCCACACCTGCCATGGCAGCTACTCACCGTACGGGCCGTATCACGCACCCCATCCAGCCGTCCTCGACCCCTTTGGCGGGGGACCCCCAGCTTCCCATCCCTATGACGATCATGACGATGGTGGGCCGGGAAAGCGGTCGCCGGTGCCGAACATCATGATCAGTCAAGCGACGGGTCGGCGTCGGGATCGGGAGTGAGGGCATCGGCGTCGATCTGGTCGGCGAACTCGGCCGCCTCCGCGCTCTGCGCGGCCAGGGCGTCCTTCACCGCCCGGATCGCCAGACCCGGCGGGTAGCCCTTGCGGGCGAGCATGCCGACCAGCCGCCGGAAGATCGCGTCCGGCTCGCCCCGGGCGGACCGCAGCTTACGGTCCACCAGGGCGCGCGCCGTCTGCGCCTCGGTGGCCTCGTCCAGTTCGCCGAGCGCCGCACCGGCGACCTCGCTGTCCACCCCGCGCTGACGCAACTCGTTGGCGAGCGCCCGCCGGGCCAGTCCCCGCCCGGCGTGCCGACTCGACACCCAGGCCCGGGCGAACGCGGCGTCGTCGATGATGCCGACCTCGTCGTACCGGTCGAGCACCTCGGCGGCGGCCTCCGGGGAGATGCCCCGGCGGGCCAGCGCCCCGGCCAGTTCCGCCCGGGTCCGGGGCCGGACCGCGAGCTGCCGGAGGCAGATCTCCCGGGCCACCTCCGCCTCGTCGCGAGGCTCGGCGCGGGGCGGTTCGTCGGACGAGGAGGACCCGTCCGACGGTTCGGCCGGCCAGGTGCCGTCGTCGACCGGCTCGGCGGTCGCGTCCGGTCCGGAACGGCCCCGGCGTCCCCGCCGGGGTCGCGCGGGGAGGTCACCCGTCCGGGGAGGGATGGCGTCCCAGCCCCGCCCCGAACGGGCCCGTCGTCCCACCACGCGGCCGGTCAGAAGTCGACCGGCGGCAGCTCGGGGCCACCGGCCGCGTCGCCGGCCCCGACACCCACGCCGAGCTTCTCCAGGATCTTCTTCTCGATCTCGGCCGCCACGTCCGGGTTCTCCCGGAGGAACTCGCGGGCCTTCTCCTTGCCCTGGCCGAGCTGGTCGCCGTCGTAGGTGTACCAGGCACCGGACTTGCGGATGATCGACTGCTCGACGCCGACGTCGATCAGCGAGCCCTCCCGGGAGATGCCCTTGCCGTACATGATGTCGAACTCGGCCTGCTTGAACGGGGCGGCGACCTTGTTCTTCACGACCTTGACCCGGGTGCGGTTACCGACCACGTCGGTGCCGTCCTTCAGGCTCTCGATCCGGCGGACGTCCAGCCGGACCGACGCGTAGAACTTCAGCGCCCGGCCACCCGTGGTGGTCTCCGGCGAGCCGAACATGACACCGATCTTCTCGCGGAGCTGGTTGATGAAGATCGCCGTGGTGCCGGTGTTGTTGAGCACACCGGTGATCTTCCGCAGCGCCTGGCTCATCAGCCGGGCCTGGAGACCCACGTGGCTGTCGCCCATCTCGCCCTCGATCTCGGCGCGCGGCACCAGAGCGGCGACCGAGTCGATCACGATGATGTCGAGCGCGCCGGAGCGGACCAGCATGTCGGCGATCTCAAGGGCCTGCTCACCGGTGTCGGGCTGGGAGACCAGCAGCGCGTCGGTGTCGACGCCGAGGGCCTTGGCGTACTCCGGGTCGAGCGCGTGCTCGGCGTCGACGAAGGCGGCGATGCCGCCGGCCCGCTGCGCGTTGGCGACCGCGTGCAGGGCGACCGTGGTCTTACCGCTGGACTCGGGACCGTAGATCTCGACGACCCGGCCCCGGGGCAGACCGCCCACGCCGAGCGCCACGTCGAGCGCGATCGAGCCGGTGGGGATGACCGCGGTCTGGATGACCGGCCGCTCCCCCAGACGCATCACCGAGCCCTTGCCGAACTGCTTGTCGATCTGCGCGAGAGCAAGGTCGAGTGCCTTCTCCCGGTCGGGCGTTGCCGCCATGGTTACCCCTGCCTTCGCCGGCGTCTTTCCTGAGCTTCTCGTCACGCGGACACGCTAGGCGCTGGGTCCGACAAGAACCAGCCGACCGGCCGTGGCCTGTGGACGAGCACCCCGCTGTGGACAATAGCCGAACACCTGTACGAGACGACAAGCGACACGCCCGCGTGACGAAAGGGCAGCTCAGCGCAGTCGCGCGGGCACCCGGTCCGGGTACGCGGCGCACACGGCCCGCCACACCACGTGGGTCTGCTCACCCGAGGCGAGCGCCTCCTCGATGGTCCGTCCGCCGAGCTGGGCGAGGACTTGGTCCCGGGCGATGCTGCCCGCGTAGCCGGGCCCGAACGCCTCCTCGAGGCGGCTCCAGAAGTCGGTCAGCCGCACCGCGTTCCCCCGTTCCGCATGTCAGTCCTCCTCGGGCGCGGAGACCGTCGCCGGCCGCAACGCTAGCGCCACCAACGGCACGACCGCGACCGCCGCGAGCAGGGTCAGGACCGGATAGCCGGCCACCTGCACGACAAACCCGCTGGCCGCGCCGGCCGCCGCGCCGGCCAGTCCCATGGTCAGGTCGGACAGGCCCTGGACGGTGGGGCGTTCGGCCACCGGCACCGACTCCGACAGCAGCGTGGAACCGGCGACCATGGTGGCCGACCAGCCCAGCCCGAGCAGGACCAGGCCGACGGAGAGCAGCACGGTGTGGTGCCCGGCGGTGCCGGCCACCGCGCAGGCGGCCAGCAGCAGGGCGGCGCCGGCGAGGATCACCGGCCGCCGGCCGACCCGGTCGGTGAGCCAGCCCACCAGCGGGGCGAGCGCGTACATCCCGGCGATGTGCAGGCTGAGCACGATGCCCACCACGTGCAGCACGTCGGCGTCGTCGTGCGACTCGCCGATGTGCACCGGGGTCATCGCCATCACCCCGACCATGACCAGGTGGCCCATGGCGACCGCGGCGATGCCCAGCCGGGCGGCCGGGTGCTGCCGCACGATCCGCCAGGCCGACCACATGCCGGCGGCGCGGCGGGCCGCCGGCTCCGGCGGCGCGGCCACGGCGCCGGCGGTCGGGGCCGCCTCGGCCGCCGCGAGCCGACGGGCGGTGAGCAGCGGGTCGGGACGGAGCAACGCGAAGATCACCACGGCGGCGCACCCGAAGGCGACGGCGCTGAACGCGAACGGCCCGGCCAGCGCGGGCAGCCCCCAGCGGCTGGTGGTGGTGTCGGCGAGGTCGGCGAAGTTCGGCGCGGCCACCGCTCCGATCGTGGTGGCCCAGACGATCAGGGAGAGTTGGCGGCCCCGGCGGGCCGGTTCGGCGAGGTCGACGGCGGTGTAGCGGGCCTGGAGGTTGGCGGCGCTGCCACCGCCGAAAAGAAGCATGCCGAGGAAGAGCAGCGGCACCGAGCGGGTGGTCGCGGCGGTCACCACCAGCAGCCCGCCGAGCGCGCCGGTCAGGTACGCCAGGACCAGGCCGGGCCGGCGGCCGTACCCGGTCATGATGCGGGTGATCGGGACGGCGAGCAACGCGCCGCCGACCACTCCGGCGCTCTGCGCCAGGCCGGCCACGGCGGCGCCCGCGATCCGCTCGGCGAGCAGCGCGCCGACGGAGATGCCGATGGTGACCCCGACGCCGCCGATGATCTGGGTGACGAAGAGCAGCCGGAGGGTTCGTCGCTGGATCGGGGCGACGTCCGGGCGCAGGGCGACCGGGGCGGTGAGGTCGGTGGTCATCCTCGACTCCTCGGGAGGGGGCGGTACCCATCCTGGCCTACCCGCCGTGGCGTCCGGCGTCCGCCGTCCCCCACAGGTCGAGACCGCCCCCTACAGGTCGAGACTGCGACCGATGAGGTACGGCGCGACGACGTCGTTGTGCAGGCCGAAGCCGAGCCCGGAGCAGCCGGCGGCAACGACCTCCTCGGCGAGCACCGTGTTGAACCGGAAGTCCCGCTGGCCGCCACCGCCGTACTCGGGGTCGACGTCGGGGCCGAGCAGTCCAGGGCCGCGCCCGTCGCCGGTGGCGGCTTACGGCCCGCCGCCAACGCCTCCCGGACTCCGGGTCGCCACGGTGTGCGTCGTCGACCGCGTCCGCCGTGCTGGTGCGTCAACCGGTCAGGGCGCGGGCGGCGACGGTGAGGTCGGCGACCAGTCCCTGGTAGGCGATCTCCTGGTTGTCGGCACGCAGCACGGCGGAGGGGTGGATGGTGGCGAGGAGCCGGGCCGGCGGCGCGTCGGCGACCCGGCCCGCGGAGTCGACCGGCACCCGGGTGAAGTCCTCGGGATGCTGTGCCGAGGCGGGCCAGGGCAGCAGTTCACCGCGCTGGCGGGTGACCCGGAACGCCGGACCGAGCAGGGCCTTCGCGGCGGTGGCCCCGAGCGCCACCACGATCTCCGGACGGAGCCGGGCGAATTCGGCGACCAGCCAGGGCCGACAGGCGGTGATGTGCACCCGGTCGGGCGTCTGGTGGATGCGCCGCCTGCCGCGCAGCTCGAAGCGGAAGTGCTTGACGGTGTTCGTGAGGTACAGCCGGGTGGGATCGAGGCCGGCGTCGTCGACCGCCCGGCGGAGCACCCGCCCGGCCGGGCCGACGAACGGGAGACCCTTCTGGTCCTCCAGGTCACCGGGCTGCTCACCGACGAGGACCACCCGGGCGTCCGCACCGCCCCGGCCGAAGACGGTCTGCGAGGCGTCCCGGTACAGCTCGCAGCCCTGGCAGGCGGCTGCGGCGGTCCGCAACTCGTCGATCGTGTCGGCGCGGGGCGGAATGAACCGCTGGGCGCCCGGGGCGGTCTCGGTCTGCTCGGACATGGCGACTGTTGTACCCGGACGTGCCTCGGTCACGCGGCGATCCCTGGTCGGCCCGGCGCGTCGCGCCCGACCCGGCCCGGGTGATCCGACGGCCCGGCGCGTCGCGCCCGCGCCGATCCGGGTGACCCGACGGCCCGGCGGCTCGGCCGCGCCGGTGGTCGACCCACCGGTCAGGCGGTGAAACCGGCCGGCCGGGCGGGTCGGAGCGCGTGGGCGACCGCGTCGGCGAGCGCCGGGATCTCCGCGTCGTCGAGTGGGCTGACGGTCAGCCGGACGGCCGGGGGCGCGCCGATCCGGAACAACCCGCCGGGTGCGACCGCCCATCCGGCGTCCCGCAGGGCGGTCACCGCGCTGGTCTCGTCGGGAACCGGCAACCAGACGTTGATACCGCTGCGGCCGTGGGCGGTGAGGCCGTGCCCGGCGAGCGCGGCGATCAGGGCGACACGCCGCCGCTGGTAGCTCTCCTCCGCCCGGGTGACCAGCTCGGTGGTCGCCGGGTCGGTCCAGAGGGCCAGCACCAGCCGTTGCAGCAGGGTGGAGACCCAGCCGGGGCCGACGCTCATCCGGCCGGCCACCCGGGCCACGGTCGTCTCGTCCCCCGCGAGCAGGGCGAGTCGGAGATCCGGGCCGTAGGGCTTGCTCACCGAGCGGATGAAGGCCCAGGACGGGGTCGCCCCGGCCAGGGGGTGCAGCGGCAGCCGGGCCAGCTCGGCGGCGTGGTCGTCCTCGACGAGCAGCACGTCGGGGCGACCGGCGAGCAGGGCACGCAACGCCCCGGCCCGGTCGGCCGAGACGGCCGCGCCGGTGGGGTTCTGCGCCCGGCTGGTGACGATCAGGGCCCGCGCACCGAGGGCCAGTGCGTCCCGGACCCCGGCCTCGGTCGGGCCGTCGTCGTCGACCGGCACGGCGACCGGCCGCAGACCCAGCGCGGCGACCAGGTCGAGCAGGTTGGCCCAGCCCGGGTCCTCCACGGCCACCGGGTCGCCGGGCCGCAGGTGGGCGGCGAGCAGGCGCTCGATGCCGTCGAGCGCTCCGCCGGTAACGGTGAGCCCGTCGACCGGGACCCCGTCGGCGGTGAGCCGCTCGCGGGCGGCCTCGGCCAGTTCGGGCAGGACGCCGGCCGACGCGTATCCGGTGGGTGGGCCGATCCGGTCGGCGAGCCGGGCCAGGTGCGGGCCGAGCGGCGGCAGCAGCCGGAGGTCGGGCTGGCCCCGGGAGAGGTCCCGGACACCGGGGCCGGGGGTCGGGTACCGGGCGGCCCGCCGGGTGGCGACCGGCGGGCGGGGACGGACCCGGGTGCCGTGCCGGCCGGCGGTCGCGACCAGGCCGCGTTGCCGCAGCTCCTGGTAGGCGCGGGCGACGGTGGCCGGGCTGACCGCGAGGGCGGCGGCGAGGGCGCGGACCGGGGGGAGGGCGCTGTCGGGAGGAAGCGCCCCGCTGCGGACACCCGACTCGACGCTCGCCGAGATCTCGGCCGCCGTGCCACCGGTGATCTGATAACGTACTGCCACAGTTTACAGATCGTACTAGCACAAAGGCGGGATGTCACATGTACACGCCGACCGCCCGGACCACCCCCCACCGCTCGCGGGAGCGGATGAGCTACGACCGCGCCGCCGCGCACGCCGTGCTCGACGAGGCGTACCACTGCACGCTCGGCTTCGTCGTCGACGGCGAGCCGCGCCTGCTGCCCACCCTCCACGTCCGCGTCGGCGACACCCTCTACCTGCACGGCTCCACCGGCAGTCGGCCCCTGCTGGCCGCCCGGGGCCCGGACGGGCTGCCGGTCTGCGTCGGCGTCACCCTGCTCGACGGGCTGGTCTACGCCCGCTCCCAGTTCCACCACAGCGCCAACTACCGCTCCGTGGTCGCGCACGGGGTCGCCCGCCTGGTCACCGACGCCGGGGAGAGGTCCACGATGCTGACCGCGCTGATGGAGAAGGTCGGCGCCGGCCGCAGCGCGGAGAGCCGCCCGCCGAGCCGGAAGGAGCTGGCCGAGACCGCCGTCCTGGCGTTGCCGCTGCGCGAGGTGTCGGTCCGCTCCCGCACCGGCGGGGTCCGCGACGACCCGGCCGACCTGGCCCTGCCGTACTGGGCCGGGGTCGTGCCGCTGCGGCTGACCCCGGGGCTCGCCGAGCCGGACGCCGGGGTCACCGCGCCGGTTCCGGCGTACCTGCGCCCGTCCCGCTCGCCGTGGCTCGATCCGGCACCGATGCGTGGCGCACACGTGGTGCTGGAGGCTCTCGACGTGTCCCACGCCGACGAGTTGTTCGACGCCACCGACGACCCGGAGGTCTGGCAGCACCTGACCGTCCCCCGGCCGACGGACGCCACCGGGGTACGCGAACTGGTCTCGGACGCGCTGTCGGCTCACCACCGGGGCGAGCGGGTGCCCTGGGTGCAGCGCTGCGCGGTGACCGGGGCGGTGGTCGGTACCACCTCGTACTACGAGATCGACCCGGACCGTGGGGCGGTGGCGATCGGCCACACCTTCCTCGGTCGCCCCTGGTGGCGCACCGCCGTCAACACGGAGGCGAAACTGCTGTTGCTCACCCGGGCGTTCGAGGAACTGGGAGCGCGCCGGGTGGTCTGGCACACCGACAGCCGGAACGCGCGTTCCCAGCGGGCCGTCGAACGGCTCGGCGCGACCCGCGAGGGTGTGCTCCGGATGCACCGGCAGCGCCCTGACGGTTCCTGGCGGGACACCGTCCAGTATTCGATGGTCGTCGACGAGTGGCCGGAAGCACAGCGCCGCCTGTGGGAAAGGCTTCGCGCGGGGGCAGCGGTGGCGTGATGATGGCCGGCGTGCTGGGCATCACCGACTTCTGGACGTTTGTGCTGGGTACCGTGGCGATCGTTCTGCTCCCCGGGCCCAATTCGCTCTTCGTGCTCTCGGCCGCCGCGAGACGCGGGGTGGGCGCCGGTTACCGGGCCGCCGCCGGGGTGTTCGTCGGCGACGCCGTGCTCATGGTCCTCTCCGCAGCCGGTGTGGCCTCGCTGCTCACCGCGTACCCACCGCTCTTTCTGGTGATCAAGTACGCCGGGGCGGCGTACCTGGGCTACGTGGGGTTGACCATGCTGCGCGGCGCCTGGCGGCGCTGGCGCACCCGCCACGACCCGGCCGCACCGCGCCTGGTGGACGTGGCGGAGCCGGCGGCGATCCGCGCGCCGTTCCGCCGGGCCCTGGTGGTCAGCCTGGTCAACCCGAAGGCGATCCTCTTCTTCGTCTCCTTCTTCATCCAGTTCGTCGACCCGACGTACCCCTGGCCGGCGCTCTCCTTCCTGGCACTCGGCCTGGTCGTGCAGGTGACCAGCGTGCTGTACCTGACCGCGCTGATCTTCGCCGGCACCTTCCTGGCCAGCCAGTTCCGGGCCCGCCGCCGGCTGGCCGCCACCGCCACCACCGGGGTCGCGGCGCTCTTCCTCGGCTTCAGCTTCAAACTCGCCACCGCCACCGCCGGCTGAGATCAGTGCGGTCACCGCCGGCTGAGATCGGTGCGGTCACCGCCGGCTGAGGTCCGGCGCGGCCACCGCCGTCGGAGCTTCGGTGTGGTGACCACCGGCAAGGTCCGGCGCGGTCGCTGCCCGGCCGAAGGGCAGAGCGGCACTGCCGGCCGGGGTCAGGTGCCGTCGCCGGACCCGCCGCCGATGCCGGGGCCACCGGCGGTGCCGCCCAGCCCCTCCCCCGGGGCCACCGGACGGTCGGGGGGACGGCTGACGTGGGCGGATCCGGTGATCCGGGCCGACCAGTGTGCGTTCGCCGCCGCCTCGGCGTGCCGGTCGATGGCCTTCCGGAGCCAGCCGTCCACCACGCTGGCCCAGTCCTGCCGGCCGGCGTCGACGTGCCACGTCTTGAACCGGCTGATGCTCTGGTGGGTCACGCCGGCCAGGGCGAGCCGGCGGTCCATCCAGAGGATCACCTCCAGGGCCGCCGAGTCGGCCACGAAGATCAGCTCCAACTCGGTGACGGGGCCGGCGTAGAGCGGCCCCACCCAGTAGTTGATCCGCAGGTGGACGGGGAGGGCCTGGGTGACCCCGGGCAACCGGCCGGCCTGGAGTCCGGCCTGGCGCAGGGTGAACCCGAGGGTGTCGAGGGCGGCCAGCACGTGCTGCTGGGTGGGGAGGGGATGCACGAAGACCGGCACCATCGCGCCCTGGTCCAGCAGGCCGTCCAGCGCCACCTCGGTGCGCAGCCCGGTGCGGAGACTGAGCAACGGCACCCCGCCGAAGATGGTCACCGGTGTCTCCCACGGCAACGGCAGCGCGAACGCCACCGACCGCCGCCGCCCGGCCGGCAGGACGAAACCGCTGGCCACCGCCGCCTGGTGGAACTGCACCAGACGGCGGGGCTGACCCGGGTCCTCCGGCTCGACCGTGGCGACGAGCCCCAGCCGGATGTGCCCGACCGGCACGTCGGTCGACCCGGCGGTGAGCGTCACCCGCCCCGGCAGGCGCAGGCCGGGGCGGGTGCTCGGGTTGGTCACGGAGGTGTGCACGGTCAGCCCGGTCCCGCCGGACGCCGATGACACCCCCGTGAACCGCACCGTGCCCTACCGCATCCGCCGCCCACGGGGCACCGGGTCGGTCTCGTCGTCGAACTCGCCGATGACCTCCTCCAGGAGGTCCTCCAGCGCGACGAACCCGATCGGGCGGGTCGGGCCGCCACCGTTGCGCACCAGCGCGAGCTGCGCCTGCACACCGCGCATCGCGGCCACCGCCTCGGCCACCGAGGCCGTGGCGGGCAACGTGAACGCGTCGGTCATCAGCTCACCGGCGGTCGCCGACCGACCGGTGGTGGTGACCCGGACGGCCTCCCGTACGTGCACCAGTCCCACCACGTCACCGGCGGGGTCGACCACCGCGAGACGGGACCGGCCACTGTTCCGGGAGACCTCCTCGATCCGCTCGGCGGGGTCGTCCCGGCGTACCGTGACGATCTCCCCGAAGGGCTCCATCACGTCGGCCACCTTGGTGCCCTGCAACTCCAGCATGCTGGTGAGCATCTGGTGCTGCTCGGCGCCGAGCAGCCCGTGTTCCCGGGACTGCTCCAGCAGCATCCGTAGCTCCTCCGGGCCGTGCACCTGGGCGAGCTGGTCCTGCGGGTTGACCCGGACCAGCCGGAGCATGGCGTTGGCCAGCGCGTTGAGCGCGGAGAGCACCGGCCGGGCCACCCGGGCGAAGGCCCGGAACGGCAGCGCCAGCAGCAGTGCCGAACGCTCGGCGTCGGTGATCGCCCACGACTTCGGCGCCATCTCGCCGACGACCAGGTGCAGGAAGGTGACCAGGCTCAGCGCGAAGACCAACGCGACGACGTGGCTGGCCGCCGTCGGCAGGCCGACCGCGTGCAGCAGCGGGCTGAGCAGGTGCTCGATCGCCGGCTCGGCGAGCGCGCCCAGGCCCAGCGTGCAGAGGGTGATGCCGAGCTGCGCGCCGGCCAGCATCAGGGACAGCTCGCGGACGCCGTCGAGCGCCGCGCGGGCCGCCCGGCCGCCACCGGCCGCGGCCTGTTCCAGCCGGTACCGCTTGCTGGCCACCAGGGCGAACTCGGCGGCCACGAAGAAGGCGTTCAGCACCAGCAGCACGACCGAGGTGATCAACGCGAGTCCGGTGCTCATGCCGCCACCTCACTCGTGCCGATGACCCGCAGCCGGACGGAGTCGGCGACGTGCCGGTCCACCGCGAGCACCTCGACCAGGGCCCGGGGAGCGGGCTCGCCGTCCTCGGCGGGCAACCCGATCTCCAACAGGTCGCCCACCTCGGGCACCCGGCCGAGCTCCCGCATGACCAGCCCGGAGACGGTGTCGTACTCCGGCCCCTCGGGCAGCGAGATCCCGGTGCTGTCGGCCACCTCGTCGATCCGCCAGCGGGCCGGAACCACCCAGGATCCGTCGTCCTGCCGGGCCGGAGCCCGCTCGGGCGGGTCGTCCTCGTCCCGGATCGGGCCGACCAGTTCCTCGGCGATGTCCTCCAGCGAGATCACGCCGGCGAACCCGCCGTACTCGTCGACCACGCAGGCGAGCTGCCGGTGTCCGACCCGCAGCCGGTCGAGCACCGTCGGCAGCGGCAGGGTCTCCGGCACCAGCAGCGGCGGTACGGCCACCGCGCTGACCGGCGTCGTCCCGCGTTCCGCCGGGGGTACGCCGAGCACGTCGGCGATCCCGACCACGCCGACCAGGTCGTCGACGCCCTCGGCACCCCGCACGGGGAACCGGGAGTGACCGGTGTCGAGCAGCTCGACCACCCGTCTGACCGGTTCGTCGGCCCGGACGGTGTGCACGTCGACCCGGGGGACCATGGCCTCCCCGGCGGTCAGCCCCCGGAAGTCCAGCCCTCGGTCGAGCAGGTCGGACATGGCCGCGTCGAGGTGCCCCTCCTCGCGGGACTCGGCGATGATCTGTTCCAGGTCCTTCGGGGTCGCCCCGCTGGGCAGTTCCTCGATCGGCTCGATGCCGACCCGCCGGAGCAGTCGTACCGCGGCCCGGTCGAAAAGCTTGATCAGCGGACCGGCCACGGCGAGGTAGATCAGGGTGGAGCGGCTGAGGGCCCGGGCCAGCTGCTCGGCTCGGGCGATGGCGAGGTTCTTCGGTGCCAGTTCACCGAGGACCATCTGCACGACGGTCGCGATGACCAGGGCCAGCGCCACCGACAGCGGGAGGCTGACCGCCGTGGAGATGCCGGCCACGCCGAGCAGTCCGGCCAGTCCGGCACCGAGGAACGGCTCGGCCACGTACCCGACGAGCAGGGCGGTGACGGTGATGCCGAGCTGGGCGCCGGAGAGCATGAAGGAGAGCCGGCTGGTGACCTGCAGGGCTCGGGCGGCGGCGGGGTCGCCGTCGTCGGCCATCTGCCGCAGCTTGCCACGGTCGACGGCGACGTAGCCGAACTCCTGGGCCACGAAGTAGCCGGTGGCGGCGGTGAGAACGATGATCAGGATGAGTCCGACGACGATCAACACGGGAGGCTCAGGGCTCCCGACGTCGCGGGCAGGGGAAGCCGGGTCGTACCCGGCTGGCTACTGCTGCCCTCCTGGGCAGAAGAGTCGATCATGCGGGTCATTTTATCGGCCCGGACTGGGTGCTGCCTGGAGGTACGGGGAAGCGGTTTCACCGGTCGGCGAGTTCGTCGACGTCGAGCAGGTTTCGATCGACCCGGCCGGACCGGTAGACGGCCCGGCTGATCATCTGCGCGGTGACCGGCGCGGTGGCCAACTGGAAGAGCCCGACCAGCAGGATCATGCCGAGGTCGGTGGGGCTGCGCAGGCGTAGCGCCAGGCCCAGCAGGATCAACAGCACCCCCAGCACCTGCGGTTTGGTCACCGTGTGCATCCGGTCGAGGGCGTTCGGCAGGCGCAGCACCCCGACCCCGGAGGCCAGGCTGAACAGCGCGCCGGCCAGCAGGCAGACGGCCGCGAGCAGGTCGGCCAGGTCGGTGGCGCTCACGACTCCTCCCCGACGGCGAACCGGACCAGGGCCACCGAGCCGAGGAACGCCAGCAGCGACAGCACCACCAGCACCGGCAGGGTGGTGGCCTGCCGGTGCACCGCCGCCTCGGCGCCCACCGCGGCGATCATCGTGGCCAGCAGCAGTTCCGTGGCGACCAGCCGGTCGAGCAGGGACGGGCCGCGCACGATCCGGACCAGCGCGAGCAGGGCGGTGACGGAGAGCAGGACGGTCAGGACGACGATCACGGTCAGGTTCACGTGGCGGTTCCCTTCTCGGCGGAGGCGGCCTCCACCAACCGGACCTCGGCGGGAGAGCCGACGGCGCGGACGAGGCGGCATTCGACGTCCTCGATCCGCCGGCGGGTACGGCACAGGTCCTCCGGTCCACGGACGTCGAAGACGTGGACGTAGAGCAGGCCGGTGTGCCGGTCGACGTCGACGATCAGGCTTCCCGGCACCAGCGAGAGCACCTCGGCGGTGAGGGCCAGGTTCAGGTCGGTGCGCACCCTCAGCCGGACCGCGATGATCGCGCTGCGCGGCCGGTACCCGGGGCGGACGGCGATCCAGGCGACGTGGATGCTGGCCCCGACCAGCTGGACGACGAACCGCGCGCCGAAGCGCAGCAGCGCGCCGGGGCGGAGCCGGCTGTCCAGGGTGACCGGCGGCAGCGGGAAGAACACCAGCACCACCGCCGCGACGGCCGCCCCACCGACCAGGTTGCCGAGGGTGAACCGCCCCCAGAGCAGGTTCCAGATGAGCACCATCCAACCGGCGGCGATCAGCCGTTCCCGCCAGCGGGCGGCGCGGGCACGGCCGGGCGCCGCCCCGGGGATCATCGGTCGGCGGGGGCCGGACGCGGGGACCGACGGGTCCGGGTTCACGGGGTGCCCTCGGGGAAGACGGCCCGGACGTACGGGGTGCGTCGGTACAGGTCGTCCGCCGCGTCCGCGGTCACCGCGAAGATCGGCCCGGCGGCGAGGGTGAACGTCACGCCGAGCGTCACCAGCGCCACCGTCGAGCCGACCATCAGGCGGGGCAGCGACGGAGCCTCGCCGACCAGCCGGGGCGACCGCCAGAACGCGATGTTCCACACCCGCGAGGCGGCGTAGAGGGTGCAGAGGCTGGTCACCGCCCCGGCGGCCACCACCGTCCAGGGCAACGCGCCGCCCACCGCCGCTCCGGCCTGGAAGAGGCCGAGCTTGCCGAGGAAACCCGGGAAGGGCGGGATCCCGGCGAGGTTCATGGCCGGGACGAAGAACAGCACCGCGATCAGTGGGGTGATCCGGGCCAGGCCGCCGAGGCGACGCAGGTCGGTGCTGCCGGCGCGCAGTTCGATCAGGCCGGCGACGAGGAAGAGCGTGGTCTGGACGGTGATGTGGTGCAGCACGTAGAAGATCGCGCCGGTGAGCCCGGCCACGGTGCTCAACGCGACTCCGAAGATCATGTAGCCGATGTGGCTGACCAGGGTGAAGGAGAGCAGTCGTTTCAGGTCGGACTGGGCCACCGCGCCCAGGATGCCGACCAGCATGGTCAATCCGGCCACCACCATCAGCAGCGCGTCGGCCCGCCCGCCGGGGAAGAGCAGCGTCTCGGTGCGGATGATCGCGTAGACGCCGACCTTGGTGAGCAGACCGGCGAAGACCGCGGTGACCGGGGCGGGCGCGGTCGGGTAGCTGTCCGGCAGCCACGCCGCCAGGGGGAAGACGGCGGCCTTGATGCCGAAGGCGAGCAGCAGCATCAGTTGCAGCGCCAGCCGCAGGTCCGCCGGCAGGGTGTCGAGGCGGCCGGCGAGCTGGGCCAGGTTGAGCGTGCCGGTCGCCGCGTACACCAGCCCCACCCCGCTCAGGAAGATCATCGACGCGAGGATGTTGACCACCACGTACGTCGAGCCGGTGCGGATCCGGACGTCACTGCCGCCCAGGGTGATCAGCACGTAGCTCGCGGTCAGCAGCATCTCGAACCCGACGAACAGGTTGAACAGGTCACCGGCGAGGAAGGAGTTGGTGACTCCGGCGGTCAGCACCAGGTAGGTGGGGTGGAAGATGCTCACCGGGGTGCCCTCGTCGAGGTCGGACTGCCCCTGGCCGATGGAGTACAGCAGCACGCAGAGCGTCACCGCCGCCGAGACGGTCAGCATCAGGGCGGCCAGCTGGTCGGCGACCAGCACGATGCCGGCCGGTGGCGGCCAGCCGCCGATCCGGACCACCAGCGGTCCGTCGGCGTACGCCCGGACGAGCAGCACCGCCGACACGGCCAGGGTGGCGGTGAGGACGAACACGCTGACCGCGCGCTGCGCCCGTGCCCACGGCAGCACCAGGGTCAGCGCGGCGCCCAGCAGCGGCATCACCACCGGCAGCGGCACCAGGGCGGTCATCGGCGACCTTCCGGACCGGCGGACCCGCCGCCGCCGCCGTCGTCGGACGGGCCGTCGCCGGCCGCGCGACGGGGGCGGGGAGGATCGTCTTCGGCCACCTGACGGGGGTGGGACGGATCCGCCCCGACGGGGTGGGACGGGTCGGGTGCGTTCGGCGAGCGGTCCACCTGTTCGGCGTCGTCCCCGGGCCCCTCCCCGCCCGGGTCCTGCGGGGGTGGGGCGTCCCGGTCGGCGAGTCCGACGATCTGCCGGTCCTCCGGGTCGTCCCGGACCTCGTCGTGCGCGGTGAGCAGCCAACTCCGGTACGCCACGGCCAGCAGGAACGCGGACAGCCCCAGGGTGATCACGATGGCGGTGAGGATCATCGCCTGGGGCAGCGGGTCGCTCATCTGGTCCGCCGGGGTGGTGCCGGCCAGCGGGGCCTCCTCCGCCGGGCCGCTGAGCAGGATCAGCACGTTGACCCCGTTGCTGAAGAGGATCACGCCGAGCAGGATCCGGGTGAGGTTGCGCTCCAGCAGCAGGGTGACGCCGGTCGCGACGAGCACGCCGACGATGACCGCCAGCACCAGCGTGGGACCGTTTCCCGAGGCGGTCACCGTTGCCCACCCTGCCGGTCGGCCGCCAGGCCCCGGGCCGCCTGGCCACCGGTCTGGATCTGGCGGTCGACCTCCGCGCCGAGGGTGCGCAGGACGTCCAACGCCAGGCCGATGACGACGAGGTACACACCGATGTCGAAGAAGAGCGAGGTGACCAGGTAGAAGTCGCCGAGACCGGGCACGCTCAGGTTGATCCGGCTGCTCTCCAGCAGGTTCCCCGTGGTCAGCAACGCGACCACCCCGCTGCCCACGGCGGTCCCCAGCCCGACGCCGAGCACCGAGCCGGCCCCCACCGGGGCGGCGTCCTCCAGTTCGTACCGCCCGCCGGCCAGGTAACGCAGGGTCAGCGCCAGCGCCGCCACCAGCCCGCCGACGAAGCCGCCACCGGGCGCGTTGTGCCCGGAGAAGAGCAGGAAGAGGGAGAAGAGCACGACACTGTGGAAGATCAGCCGGGTGACCACCTCGAAGACCAGCGAGCGGCGACGCTCATGCAGGGTCGGTCCGCCCCGGAGCCAGACCCGTTGACCCGGCCGGTTGCGGGCGGCGGACGGGCCCCGGCGACGCGGGCGGGGTCCGGTCCGGGAACGTTCGAAGATCAGACTGGCCACCCCGGTGGCCGCCACCACGAGGACCGAGATCTCGCCGACGGTGTCCCAGACGCGGATGTCGACCAGGATCACGTTGACCACGTTGTTGCCGTACGCCTCCTCGACGGCGAGTCGGGGGAAGTCCACCGAGACCGGCGGCAGGCGGCGGCTACCGGCCGCCGCGACGGCCAGGCCGGCGAGGACCACGCCCACGGCCACCCCGATCCCCCGGCGGACCCACCGGCTGCGCCGCAGGGGACGGACCGAGAAGCGGGGCGGCAGCCGGCGCAGCGCCAGTACGAAGAGGGTGATCGTCGCGGTCTCGACGAGGATCTGGGTGAGCGCCAGGTCGGGCGCGCCGTGCACCACGAAGATCATCGCGGTGCCGTACCCGGTCACCCCCACCAACAGCATGGCGGTCAGCCGGGTCCGGGCGACCACGGCGAGCACCGCCGCCACCGAGACGATCAGGCCGACCAGTGGTTGCACCGGGCTGTCCCAGATGCGGGTGGGCACCGGCCAGGGCCGGACCAGCAGCATCGCCCCGCCCGGGAGCACCACCAGCACGACGAGGATGGTGCCGAGGTACTGCGGCAGCGAGCCGCGCTGGATCCGGCTGGTCAGCTCGATCGCGACGCGGTCGAAGACGTGGGTGGCCCGTTCGTAGAACTCCGATCCGGCGATCGGGGCCCGCACCCGGGCCAGCACCGGGGCGAGCGGGCCGCGCAGCAGGAAGATCAGCCCACCCGCCGCCAGCACCAGCAGGGACAACCACAGGGCGGGCTGGGGACCGGACCAGAGCGCCAGCGGATGGTCGCTGCCGGAGAACGTCGCGGCGTACGGCGTGAACAGGGCGCCGACCGGTCCGGCGAGTGGCCCCAGGAGGAGCCCGGTCAGGGCCAGCAGCGCCGGGGGTAGCACGAGCGCGCCGGCCGGCCGCCCGACCGGCACCGGGTCGACGCCGGGTTTCGCACCGAAGGCGCCCCACAGGAACCGGGCGCTGTAGGCGACGGTGAGGGCCGAGCCGACCACCACGACGCCGAGGGCGAGCGGGTCGTGGAGGAACGCGTACAGCACGGCTTCCTTGGCGACGAACCCGACCAGCGGCGGAGCCCCGGCCATCGACGCGGCGGCGAGGAGCGCGACGAGCCAGAGCAGCGGCAGCCGACGCCGCAGCCCGGTCAGTTCGCGCAGGTCCCGGGTGCCGGCGACGTGGTCGAGGGCCCCGACGACCAGGAACAGCGCCGCCTTGAACAGGGCGTGCGCCAGCAGCAGCGCCAGCGCGGCCAGCGCCGCCTCCCGGGTGCCCGCTCCGGTCACCGCCATGAGCAGGCCGAGCTGGCTCAGGGTCCCGAACGCCAGCAGCAGTTTCAGGTCGGTCTGACGCAGCGCCGCCCAGGCGCCGACGACCAGGGTCGCGAGCCCGGCCACGGTGGTGACCGGCCGCCAGGGCGGGGTGTGGGCCAGCACCGGGGCCAGCAGGCCGACGAGGTAGACACCGGCCTTCACCATGGCCGCCGCGTGCAGGTAGGCGCTGACCGGCGTGGGTGCGGCCATGGCCGCGGGCAGCCAGGCGGTGAACGGCAGGACGGCCGACTTCGTCAGCGCCCCCACCAGCACGAGCAGGGCGGCGACGGTCAGGTGCCCCCCGCCGGGCGGCACGGCGACGATCTCCGACCAGCGGTAGGTGCCGGCCAGCTGCCCGATCATGACGAACCCGACGAGCATCGCCAGTCCGCCCAGCGTGGTCACGGTCAGCGCCTGGGCGGCGGCCCAGCGGCTCGCCCGCCGCTCCGGATGGTGCCCGATCAGCAGGTACGAGAAGACCGTGGTGAGTTCCCAGCAGACGTAGAGCAGGAGCAGGTTGTCGGCGAGGACCAGACCGAGCATCGCCCCGGCGAAGGCGACGAGGACACCGGCGAACCGGCCGAGCTCCGGCTCGTCCGGGGCGAGGTAGCCGGCGCAGTACACCAGCACCAGCGCGCCGACGCCGCCGACCAGCAGAGTCATCAGCCAGGACAGGGTGGTCATCCGCAGTGCCAGGTCGAGCTGGAGCTGGCGGATCCAGGGGTGGTACTCGACCACCGTGCCCCCGTCGCGGACCGCCGGGGTCCGCGCGAGCGCCCAGGCGAAGGCGGCGGCGGGCGCCAGGGCGAGCGGATAGCAGGCCCGGGGCCCCCACCACCGGACCAGCAGCGGCGCGAGCAGGGCCGCCACGAGGTGGAGGATCAGCAGTACGAACACGCGTCCTCCCGGTAGGTGGCAGCACCCGGCGGGGCACTCTCCGGCTACCAGGGATCACACGTCAGACGGCGCGACCTATGGGGTGTTTTGCGAAAAAAGCCCGGTTTTACCACCCGGTCGGTGACTGCGGGCCGGGCCGCTCGGCGGGGCGACTGCCGGCCGGGACGGGCGTCTCGCGCAGCACACGGTCCCGGCGGGACTCCACCAGCAGATCCGGACGGCCGAGCTGGAGAGCCACCTTGTTGACCACGCGCTGCGCCGCCGCGAGGGAACGCACGCTGAGCAACTGCCCCCGGCTCTCCCGTCGCAGGACGAAGTAGTGCACGGCGGCCCGCACCTGGGCGCGGTCGGCGGCGCTGGCCGGCGCGGTCTGCACGACCAGCTCCCGCAGGCACCGCGCGAGACGTTCGGCCAACTCCAACTCGGGGCCGTGCAGGCCGACCCGAACGGTGGCGAGATGACTGTCGACCTTGCGGATGAGCACGTCGGTGCCGGGTTCCGAGCCTCGCTCCACGGCCATCCGGCTCCCCTCCCCGACCCGGCGATGCGGGAGAAGTTACTGTATGTTTCCGTGGCCTAGCAAGCAGTTAAGTAAGACTTAACGCGCAAGAAGCCCATCTTGTCCCGTACGAAGCCCAGCCGGACACCAACTCGGTCCGGCCGACGCGTGGGCGGGTCGTTGTCGCACCCACGCGGCAGGATGGGAGACGTGACGGAGATGCTGGCGGGGTTCGGCGCGCCGACCCGGGAGTGGTTCACCGCCGCCTTCGCCGCACCCACACCCGCCCAGGCGGGCGCCTGGCGGTCGGTCGCGGCCGGACGGCACGCCCTGGTCGTCGCCCCCACCGGTTCCGGCAAGACGCTCGCCGCGTTCCTGTGGTCCCTGGACCGACTGGCCCGGGAGCCGGCCCCGGACGACCGGCGGCGACGCTGCCGGGTGCTCTACGTCAGCCCGCTCAAGGCCCTGGCGGTGGACGTCGAGCGGAACCTGCGCACCCCGCTGGCCGGGATCCGGCAGGCGGCCACCCGACTCGGGGTCACACCCCCCGACGTCACCGTCGGAATGCGCACCGGAGACACCCCCGCCGACGAGCGCCGGGCCTTCGCGCGCACCCCGCCGGACATCCTCATCACCACCCCGGAGTCGCTGTTCCTGCTGCTCACCTCCGCCGCGCGGGACTCCCTGCGCGGGGTCGAGACGGTGATCGTCGACGAGGTGCACGCGGTGGCCGGCACGAAGCGCGGCGCGCACCTGGCGCTCTCCCTGGAACGCCTCGACGAACTCCTCCCCCGGCCGGCGCAGCGGATCGGCCTGTCCGCCACGGTCCGCCCGATCGACGCCTGCGCCCGGTTCCTGGGCGGTTCCCGGCCGGTCGACGTGGTGCAGCCACCGGCTGCCAAGACCATCGAGCTCAGCGTCCAGGTGCCGGTGGCGGACATGGCCCGGCTCGACGAGGTCGAGCCGGCCGGGGACGACCTCGGCGGTCCCGGTCCCCGGCGCGCGTCGATCTGGCCGGCCGTGGAGGAACGGGTCCTCGCCCTGGTCCGGGCACACCGCTCGACCATCGTCTTCACCAACTCGCGGCGCAGCGCCGAGCGGCTCTGCGCCCGCCTCAACGAACTGGCCGCCGAACCCCCGCCGAGCGACGGCGCGGCGGCCGGTGCGACGTCCGACCCGACGGTCGGGCCGGTTCCCGCACCGCCCGCCCGACGGCTGCCCGCCGAGATCATCGCCCAGTCCGGCGTCGCCGAGGGGACCAAGCCGGTGATCGCCCGGGCCCACCACGGCAGCGTCTCCCGGGAGGAGCGCAAGCACATCGAGGAGGCGCTCAAGTCCGGGCAGTTGCCCTGCGTGGTGGCCACCTCCAGCCTGGAGCTGGGCATCGACATGGGCGCCGTCGACCTGGTGGTGCAGATCGAGGCGCCGCCGAGCGTGGCCGCCGGCCTGCAACGGGTCGGCCGGGCGGGGCACCAGGTGGGCGCGGTCTCCCGGGGCGTCGTCTTCCCCAAGCACCGGGGCGACCTGCTCTCCTGTGCGGTGGTGGCGGACCGGATGGCCGCCGGGGCGATCGAGGAGCTGCACCATCCGCGCAACCCGCTCGACGTGCTCGCCCAGCAGGTCGTCGCGATGGTCGCGATGGAGCCGTGGCAGGTCGGCGACCTGGCCGCCGTGGTCCGCCGTGCCGCGCCCTTCGCCGAGCTGCCCGACTCGGCCCTGCACGCGGTGCTGGACATGCTCTCCGGGCGGTACCCGTCCACCGCCTTCGCCGAGCTGCGTCCCCGGCTCGTCTGGGACCGCGCCACCGACGTCCTCACCGGCCGGCCGGGCGCGCAACGGCTCGCGGTGACCAGCGGCGGCACCATCCCCGACCGGGGGCTGTTCGGGGTCTTCCTGGCCGGGGCGGAACGCGCCGCCCGGGTGGGCGAGCTGGACGAGGAGATGGTCTACGAGTCCCGGGTGGGTGACGTCTTCCTGCTCGGCTCCTCGTCCTGGCGGATCGAGGAGATCACCCCCGACCGGGTGCTGGTCTCCCCCGCCCCCGGCCAGGCCGCCCGGATGCCGTTCTGGAAGGGCGACCAGGCGGGCCGCCCGGTCGAGCTGGGTCGGGCGATCGGCGGCCGGGTGCGGGCCCTGCTGCGGCAGGACGACGAGGCCGCGCTGGCGGCGCTGCGGGCCGGCGGGCTGGACGACTGGGCCGCCGGCAACCTGATGGCGTACCTCCGCGAGCAGCAGGCGGCCACCCGGTCCCTCCCCGACGACCGGACGGTGGTCGTCGAGCGCTTCCGCGACGAGCTGGGCGACTGGCGACTCGCCGTGCACAGCGTGCTCGGCGCCCGGGTCAACGGGCCGTGGGCGCTGGCGATCGGCCGCCGGCTGGCCGAGCGGTACGGCGTGGACGCCCAGGTGATGCCCTCCGACGACGGCATCGTCGTCCGCCTGCCGGACACCGCCGACTCGCCCCCCGGCGCCGACGTGGTGGCCTTCGACCCGGACGAGATCACCCAACTCGTCGAGGAGTCGGTCGGCACGTCGGCGCTCTTCGCCGCCCGGTTCCGGGAGTGCGCGGCCCGGTCCCTGCTGCTGCCCCGCCGGGACCCGCGCCGCCGCCAGCCGCTCTGGCAGCAGCGGCAGCGGTCCGCGCAACTGCTCGACGTCGCCCGCGAGTACGCCGACTTCCCGGTCACCCTGGAGGCGGCCCGGGAGTGCCTCCAGGACGTCTTCGACCTGCCCGCGCTGACCACGCTGATGCGGGAGCTGACCACCCGGCGGGTCCGCCTGGTCGAGGTGGAGACAGCCCAGCCCTCGCCGTTCGCCCGCTCGCTGCTGTTCGGGTACGTCGGCGCGTTCCTCTACGAGGGGGACGCCCCGTTGGCCGAGCGGCGGGCCGCCGCCCTGGCCCTGGACTCCGGCCTCCTCGGCGAGCTGCTCGGCCGGGTCGACCTGCGCGAGCTGCTCGACCCGACGGTGCTCGCCGAGACCGACCGGCAGCTGCGCTGGCTGACCGACCAGCGCCGCCCCCGTGACGCCGAGGACGTGGTGGAACTGCTCCGGGTGCTCGGCGACCTGACCGACGACGAGCTGGCCGAGCGAGGCGTGCCGGCGGACTGGCTGACCGGGCTCGCCGACGCCCGACGGGTGCTGCGGCTGCGCATCGCCGGCCAGGAGCGCTGGGTCGGGGTCGAGGACGCCGCCCGGCTGCGCGACGCGCTCGGCGTGGCGTTGCCGGTCGGGGTGCCGGAGGCGTACCTCACCCCGGTCGCCGACCCGCTCGGCGACCTGGTCGCCCGGTACGCCCGCACGCACGGCCCGTTCGCGGCGGCGACCTGCGCGGCCCGCCTCGGGCTCGGCGTCGCCGTGGTGGAGCAGACCCTGCGTCAACTCGCCGCGACCGGGCGGGTGGTCGCCGGCGAGTTCCTGCCGGAGAGCGCGGGCAGCCAGTGGTGCGACGCGGAGGTGCTGCGGCTGCTGCGCCGCCGTTCCCTGGCCGCGCTGCGCCGGGAGATCGAACCGGTGCCGCCCCGGACGCTCGCCACCTTCCTGCCCCGCTGGCAGCAGGTCGGCGCGACAGCCCGGGGGGTGGAGGCGCTCGCCGCCGCGCTCGAACAGCTCCAGGGCGTGGCGGTGCCGGCGTCCGCGCTGGAACGGCTGGTGCTGCCGGCCCGGGTGGCCGACTACTCCCCCGCTTTCCTCGACGAGCTCTGCGCCAGTGGCGAGCTGGTCTGGGCCGGTTCCGGGGCGATCTCCGGCGGGGACGGCTGGGTCACCCTGGCGTACGCCGACACCGCGCCGCTGCTGCTCCCCCCGCCGGACGAGGCGCTGACCCCCACCCCGGCGCACCAGGCGGTGCTGGACGCGCTGGCCGACGGCCAGGCGCTCTTCTTCCGTTCGCTCGCCGACCGGGTGGCCTCAGGCGACGACGCGGCGCTCACCGCCGTGCTGTGGGACCTGGTCTGGGCCGGTCACCTCACCAACGACACGCTCGCCCCGCTGCGCGCGCTGCTCGGCGGGGCCGGGGCGCACCGGTCCCGCCCCACCGCCCCCCGCACCCGGTACCGCCGCCCCGGCCGGGTCGCGCTGCCCACCCGCAGTGGCCCGCCGACGGTGGCCGGACGCTGGTCCCGTCTGCCGGACCGGGACACCGACCCGACCCGGCGGGCCGCCGCCCTGGCCGACCTGCTGCTGGAGCGGCACGGGGTGCTCACCCGGGGCGCGGTCGTCGCCGAGCAGGTGACCGGCGGGTTCGCCGCGGTCTACCCGGTGCTGTCCGCGTTGGAGGAACGCGGGACGGCCCGACGCGGGTACTTCGTGGAGGGGCTGGGGGCGGCACAGTTCGCGGTGCCCGGCGCGGTGGACCGGCTCCGCGCCCTCGCCGACACCGCCGACGCCACGCGGAATCGCGGCGGGGCCCCGCTGGTGCTCGCGGCGACCGACCCGGCCAACCCGTACGGCGCGGCGCTGCCCTGGCCGGAGCGGGTGGTCGACTCCGGCGACGGCGCCGCCACGGCCACCGGCCACCGGGCCGGCCGCAAGGCCGGTGCCCTGGTCGTGCTGGTCGACGGGGAACTGGTGCTCTACGTCGAGCGCGGCGGGCGGACGATCCTGTCCTTCAGCGCCGACGGCGAGGCCCTCACCGGGGCGGCGAAGGCGCTGGCCGACGCGGTGCACTCCGGCGCGCTCGGCGCGATGTCGGTGGAGCGGGCGGACGGCGGGGCGGTGCACACCTCACCGCTGCGCGACGCGCTCACCGCCGCCGGCTTCCGGGCCACCCCGCGCGGCCTGCGCCTGCGCGGCTGACGCACCGCAGGGGCGGCACCGACGGCAGGGCTGCCGGCTGCTCAGCCCAGGCCGGCGAGGACGTTGTCGTAGCGCTTCCGCTGGTCCGCCTTGGTGGTGGTCCCCAGGTAGCTGAGCACCACGGTCCCCTTGCGGTACGCGTCGGTGCCCCACATGTCGGCCTGGTTCATCGCGTTCGCCTCGTTCGGGAAGACGTACACCGAGACGGCGTCGGTGACGAGCAGTTCGGCGCAGCCCAGCCCCGCACCGTCCGGCCCGCAGTCCACCGAGCGGTCGCGGACGCCGGCGACCGGCAGTTTCGCGGCCCGGAAGGCGTCCACCACCTGCCGGGCGCTGGGCGCGCCGGCCGGACGGGTCGGCATGACGAAGGGTGGGGTGCTGGCCCCGCCCGGCCCGCTGGGCACGACCGGCGGCGGGGTCATCCGGCCGGCCCGGGGCGGACCACTCGGGGTCGTCCCGGTGCTCGGGGCCGTCCCGGCGCTCGGCGTCGCCGACGGGGCCGGCGGGGTGCCCTCCGCCGGGGTGGCCCACACGGGCGCGCTCGGCGAGGCGGCGCTGTCGGGCCGGTCGTCGGCGTCGTCACCGCAGCCGCTGAGGGCGGTGGCGAGCACGAGCAGGGCGGCGACGGTCAGAGTACGGGGTGCGGAGGTCACCCCTCGTAGTCTGCCGAACCGTTCCCGGCTGTGCGAGGGCCGGTCGACCGACACCCGTCCACCAACCGTCCCCACCGGAGGATCTAGGGTGGAGCCATGGGGTTCGGGTGGGTGTCGTTTACCACGGACTACGGGCTCTCCGACGGGTTCGTCGCGGCCTGCCACGGCGTGCTCGCCCGACTGGCGCCACAGGTACGCGTCATCGACGTGACCCACCTGGTGCCGCCGACCGACGTCCGGCACGGGGCGGCCGTGCTCGCCCAGACCGTGCCGTACCTCCCACCGGCCGTGCACCTCGCGGTGGTCGACCCCGGCGTCGGCACCGGTCGGCGTGGCGTCGCCGTCGAGGCGCCCGGCGGCCTGCTGGTCGGACCGGACAACGGGCTGCTGGTGCCGGCCGCCGAGGCGCTGGGCGGCATCCGCGCGGCGGTCGAGCTGACCAACCCGGAGTGGCTGGCCCCGGAGGTGTCCCGCACTTTCCACGGCCGGGACGTCTTCGCCCCGGTCGCCGCCCGGCTGGCCGACGGGGCGTCCCTGGCCGGGGCGGGTCCCGCGATCGACCCGGCCGACCTGGTCCGGCTGCCGGAGCCGGCGCTGGAGGTGACACCGGCAGGGTTCACCGCCGAGGTGCTCACCGTCGACCACTTCGGCAACGTCCAGCTCGCCGCGCCCCCGTCGGTGCTGGCCGGCAGGCCGGCGACGCTGCGGGTGGGCGGGCACGAGGCGGTGCACGGACGGACCTTCGGTGACGCGGCCCCGGGCCAACTGGTGGTCTACGTCGACTCGGCCGGCCGGGTCGCGGTGGCGGTGAACGGGGGACGGGCGGCGGAACGCCTGGGGGTGCGGCCGGGCGACCCGGTGCCGGTCCGGCATCCGGACTGAGCCGGTCCCCGCCTGTGCCCCCACCCCTCACTGTGGAATGCTCGGAGGGTGGGCGAGCAGTGGGTTCCAGCGACCTGTCCCTGCTGCGGGTTCCGGACCGGTGGCGGCACCTGTCCGGTCTGCTTCTGGACAGACGACGGTCAGGGTGACGCGGACGCCGAGGTGGTCCGGGGCGGCCCCAACGGCGACCTGAGCCTGTCCCACGCCCGCCTCAACTTCGCCATCTACGGTGCCAGTCACCCGCGCTACCAGGAGATGGTCCGTCCGCCCCGCCCGGACGAGCACCCCTGACCACCGGCCGGCGCCCCGCGTCGGCTGTCCGGTCCCCGTGCCCGGGTGACGACGTCGAGGCAGGATGGACGGGTGCCCGAGGGTGACACCGTCTGGAACACCGCCCGCCTGCTGGACCGCGCGCTGGCGGGCCGCGGGCTGACCGGGTCCGACTTCCGGGTGCCGCAGCTCGCCACCACCGACCTCACCGGGGCGACGGTGCTCGGCTGCGTCAGTCGGGGCAAACACCTGCTGCTCCGGTTGACGTCCCCGGCGGTGGCGGAGGGTGCCGGCCGGCGACCGGTGGGCACCGGATCCTCCGGCGACGACCGGGACGCGACCTGGACGCTGCACTCGCACCTGCGGATGGACGGGGCCTGGCGGACGTACGCGCCGGGCGAACGGTGGACCGGCGGGCCGGCGCACCTGATCCGGGTGGTGCTGCGCACGGCCGACGCGGTCGCCGTCGGCTACCACCTGCACGAGGTCGCGCTGGTGCCCACCGTCGAGGAGGACGCGCTCGTCGGCCACCTCGGCCCGGACCTGCTCGACCCGGACTGGGACGTGGCCGAGGCGGTCCAGCGACTCGCGAGCCGGCCCGGCCGGCCGATCGGGGAGGCTCTGCTCGACCAACGCAACCTGGCCGGTCTGGGCACCGTCTACACGGCCGAGGTGCTCTTCCTGACCGGGATCAACCCGCTGACCACCGTGGCCCAGGTCGGGGACCCGGGCAGGCTGGTGCGCCTCGCCCGACGACTCCTGTGGGCCAACCGGGGCCGATCCGCGCGGGCGACGACCGGTGACACGCGCAGGGGTCGCAACCTCTGGGTCTACGGACGGCAGGGGCAGCCGTGCCGCCGCTGCGGGACGGCGGTCGTGCAGGGCCGGCACGGCTCCGGGCCGACGGCCCGACTGGCCCACTGGTGTCCCTCGTGTCAGCCGGAACGCCCCCCGACGGCACCGCAGATTGACACGATTGGGTAATTCCCCAGCCCGGGGCACCTGTCGCATGCTGCGATTACGCGCTCACCCACCGTCAGCGCGGCGCCACGGGTGCGACTCCCCCACACCGGGGTGGCGGTCGTCGTACCCCCGTCCCCGGGGGACACCATGGCCATCTTCCGCAGATCCCGCCCCGCCCGGACGGCGCCCGGGACGGTCCCGGCGGCCCGGAACACCACCACCCCACCCGCGCCCGGCCCGGCGGTCCCGCCGGTCGACGGGACCGACCCGGGCCCGGACACCGCGCCGGACCCACCGGCCGCCCTGGACCCGGAGGCCGTCCCGCGCTGTTTCGGCCCGGAGCCGAACGTCGCCTCCAGTCCCCGCCCCCGGTTCGACGGCACCGGTCGGGTGATCCCCGGCACCGGGTTGCGCAAGTTCGTCGACGCGCTGCCCGGGACGGGCCCCGACCAGGCGAACGCGCTGGGTGGCTACCTGCCGGTGGCGGTACCCGACACGATCAGCTACCCGGGCTGCGACTACTACGAGATCGGCCTCCAGGAGTACGTCCAACGCCTGCACCGGGACCTGCCGCCGACCCGGCTGCGCGGATACCGCCAGCTCAACCTCGGCACCGACCGGCACGGGCACAACACCGTCGCCCCGCCCGCGCGGGCGTACCACCTCGGGCCGATGATCGCGGCGCGGCGCGACCGGCCGGTCCGGATCAAGTTCATCAACCAGTTGCCCACGGGGCGGGCCGGTGAGCTGTTCCTGCCGGTCGACACGACCGTGCCCGGGGCCGGGACCGGCCCGCTGGACGGGCCGGCGCCGTACCCGCAGAACCGCGCGGTGCTCCGCCTCCAGGGTGCCCGGACCGCCTGGATCAGCGCCGGCAACCCCACCCAGTGGATCACCCCGGCCGGGGAGATCACCCCGTACCCGACCGGTCCCGGGCTGACCCCCGTGCCGGACATGCCGCCGCCCGGGGCGGGAGCCACCACGCTCTACTTCCCGAACGACCAGAGCGGCCGGCTGATGTGGTTCCACGACAACACCCTCGGCCTGTCCCGGCTCACCACCCACTCCGGCCAGCTCGCCCCGTACCTGCTCGTCGACCCGGCCGAGGAGCGCCTGGTCGCCGACGGTGTCCTCCCCGCCGACCAGGTCCCACTGGTGATCACCGACCGGACCTTCGTCCCGGACGACGCGCAACTCGCCGCCGAGGATCCGACCTGGGACCGGGACCGTTGGGGCGCCTGCGGCAGCCTCTGGTACCCGCACGTCTACCAGCCACGGCAGAACCCGTTCCGCCCCGACGGGCGGAACCCGACCGGCCGCTGGGACTACGGCCCGTGGTGCCGGCACCCGGAGGCCGCCGCCGTCCGCCACGGTCCGGCGCCGAACCCGTACCACGACCCGGTCGCCGCGCCCGACCAGCCGCCGCTGACCCCGGGCGTACCGCACCCGTCGGCGGTGCCCCAGGTGTACGGGGACACCCCACTCGTCAACGGCGTCGCCTACCCGTACCTGACGGTGGAGCCCCGGGCCTACCGGTTCCGGATCCTCAACGCCTGCCCGGACCGGAGCCTGAACCTCCAGCTCTACCGGGCCCGCTCGGACCAGCCGATGTGGCACGTCGACGGCAGCCTCGCCGACGCCGGAGCGGGCGAGGTGCCCATGGTCGAGGCGGTCCGCGGCCCCGGCCACCCGGCGCACTGGCCGACCGACGGGCGGGACGGAGGCGTCCCGGACCCCCGGGCGGCCGGCCCGGAGATCGTCCGGATCGGCAACGAGTGCGGGCTGCTGCCCGCTCCGGTGGTGCTGGCCAACCGTCCGGTCGGCTACCGGAACGACCGGCTCGACCCGGGCGTGCTCAACGTCGACGGGCACACCCTGCTGCTCACCCCCGGCGAGCGGGCCGACGTGGTCGTCGACTTCGCCGCCGTGCCCCCGGGCAGCACGCTGATCCTCTACAACGACTGTCCGGCCCCGCTCCCCGGCAACGACCCCCGGTACGACCACCACGCCGGCTCACCCGGCGCGGTGCCCGGGTACGGCCCGGACACCCGCACCCTGCTCCAGTTCCGGGTGACTGGCACCCCGGCCGACCGGTACGACCTGGACCGGCTGCGGGACCGGCTGCCC
The DNA here is from genome assembly GCF_900091495.1 of Micromonospora echinospora. Lineage (NCBI taxonomy): Bacteria > Bacillati > Actinomycetota > Actinomycetes > Micromonosporales > Micromonosporaceae > Micromonospora > Micromonospora echinospora. The sequence goes on from NZ_LT607413.1 coordinate 466,097, forward strand.
GCCGCGTACGCCGCCAGCCAGCCCCCGCCGGTCGTGCCGCAGCCGGCCTACGACCGGGCCTTCGGCACCCGGACCGAGCGGGAGACGACCGTCCCGGTGCACGCCACCTCGGTCAGTTTCATCCCGGTCGGCGCGACCGACCCGGTCACGCTGCCGGTCACCGACCGGGCCGTCCGGCAGGTCTTCGAGCCGGGCCACGGCCGGCTGACCGGCCGGCTCGCCGCCCCGCTCCCCCGTCCCGAGACCACCACCCCGCCTCCCGGCTCCGCGACGGCCGACGGCACCGCGCCTCCCCGGACCGACCCGGCCGACGGTGACCCGGTCACCCGGGAACCGGACGACCCGCCCACCGAGGTCCTGTACGCCACCGACCCGGCCGTGCCGGTCGGGTCACCCGCCGACGGCACCCAGCTCTGGCGGATCCGGGGCGAAGGTCAGCTGACCCAGCCGTTGCACCTCGGCGGCGGTGACGTGCAACTGGTCAACCGGGTCGCCCGGGACGGCACCGTCCGCCCCCCGGCACCCGACGAGCGGGGCTGGAAGGAGACCGTCCGGGTCGACCCGCACGAGGACGTGGTGGTGGCGGTGCGACCCGTCCCGCCCGGTCTGCCGTTCACCGTCGGCGACTGTCGCCGTTCCCTCGACCCGACCGGCGTCGACGCCCGCCCGGTCGACCTGGGCTGGGAGTACCGCTGGCACAGCCAGCTCGCCGCCCACCGGGACCAGGGCATGGACCGTCCACTGGTGGTGCGGGTCTCCCCCCGGGCGCCCACCGGGCTGACCGCCACCCCGGTCCCGGGCTCGGCCATCGCGCTGCCCGCGATCGCGCTGGCCTGGACCGGCAACGGCGACCGCCCGCCGGCCACCCGGCACCGGCTGGAACGGGCCACCGACGCCACCTTCGCCGGGCCGGTCACCGTCCTGGCCGTGGCCGCCACCGCGACCCGGTACGTCGACGCCACCGTCACCCCGGGCGTCACCTACCACTACCGGATCAGGAGGGAGAACGCGGTGGCTTGTTCGGCCTGGTCGAACGAGGTCATCGCGGCGGTCCGGCTCGCCGCGCCGACCGGTCTGGGCGCGGTCGTCGCCGCCGCCGCGCCGCTCCGGATCGCGGTGCGTTGGACCAACCGCTCCTTCGCCACCGGCGTCGACGTGCAGCGGGCCACCAACCCGACCTTCACCAGCGGACCCGCCACCACGGCGGTCGGGGTCACCGACCGGTACCTGGACCCGACGGTCGCCCCGGAGACCACCTACTACTACCGGGTCCGCACCACCTACCTGGGCACCGCCTCGCCCTGGTCCACGGTCGGTGTGGTGACCACCCCGCCGGTGCCGAGGACCCCGACGACGGTGATCGCCACGGCCTGCGCGACGGCCCCGGAGAGCGCCACGGTGATCCTCCGCTGGACCTCCGGCACCCCCACCGGGGCGGGCTGCGGGTTCGTCGTCGAACGCGCCGCCGACCCGGCCTTCTCCCGGGAGCTGACCACGTTCACCGTCTCCGGACGCGGCTTCACCAACACCGGCCTGGGACGCGGGGTCACCTACTGGTACCGGGTGCGGGCGTTCAACGTGGTGGGCAGCTCGGCGTTCACCGGCCCGGTGCCGGTGACCACCCCCGACCGGGCCGGCGGCACGGGGGCGGACTAGTGGCTCGGGCCGGTCCGGCGGTGCGGGGGCGGGTTCAGTGGCTCGGGCCGGACCGGCGGCACGGGGACGGGTTCAGTGGCTCGGGCCGGACCGGCGGCGCGGGGGCGGGTCAGTGGCTCGGGGCTCGTTGCGGGTCACCGACCGCACGCAGCTCCGCCAACGCGGACGCCACCCCGTGCAGCAGGTCGGTCGCCTCGGTCAGCCGGGACGCGGCCGGGTTGCCGGCACCCGGGCGGGCGTCCTCGGCGATGTAGCCGGCCGCCGCGACGACGAGCCGCTCGTATGCGTCCACCCCGTCGTTGAGCTGCCCCACCAGGATCCGGTGGGTCTCGGCCAGCGACTCGCGGGCCGGTGACGGGGCGAGCCGCACCGCCCGTTCCACGCTCGCCACCCGCTCGGCCAGGTCCCGCAGGGAACGGTCGGCCGCCGCCGCTTCGAGCACCGCCGGGTCGGCCAGCCCGGTGAGCCGACCGGCCATTCCGGCGAGGGTCAACGCGGCCCGGTCCAGCCGGGCCCACGGCTCGGCCGCGGCGGTGCCGCGCAGCGCGATCCGGGCCCGGGCCCGGCGCACCTCGGCGAGCAGGTTCGGACCGGCCGGGAGCCGCTCCACGGTGGCGACCAGTCGGGCCCGGGATCGGGCTGCGGCCTCGGCCGGGTCGAGCGGGGGCGGAGCCGGCCGCGCCGCGTGGGCCCGCAGGTCGATCCAGCGCCAGGCGGCCAGCATCAGGGCGCTGCCCGCCGCGCCGGCCCAGGCCGCGTCGGGCAGGCCGAGCCCGGCGTACGGGGTGAGGACCGCCGCCGCGCCACCGAGCCCGCCGGCCGTGACGCTCCACCGTCGGGCGGACCGGCGCAACCGGTGCAGCCGACGGAAGTACCGTGCTCGCTCGTCTGCCACGCCTGCCTCCTCGACCCGGCCGCTCATCCGGCGGCGGTGGTGTCCCCGGTGCCCCGGTCGCGGCCCATGCTGGCCCGGATCTCGTCCAGCCGGGCCGCCGCGGCCGGGTCGGCGGCCGGTGCCGCCTGCTCGACGCCGGGCCGCTGCTGCCGACCGGCCAACTGCTCGCCGGACATGCTGGCCCGGATCTGCTCCAGCCGGGACGACCCGGCCGAGTCGAGCGCGGACTTCTGGATCTCCAGCATCCGGCCCTCAACCGAGTTCCCGGCCAGTTCGGCCCGGCCCATCGCGTTGGCGTACCGCCGCTCGATCCGGTCGCGCACCTCGTCCAGGCTGGGCGTGTTGGCGGGTGCGGTGAGGGCGGACATCGACTCCAGCGAGCGGGCCACGCTCTCCTGCATCTTGGCCTGTTCGAGCTGGCTGAGCAGCTTGGTGCGCTCGGCCAGCTTCTGCTGGAGGATCATCGAGTTGTTCTCCACCGCCCGCCGGGCCTGGGCCGCCGCGCCGATGGCCTGGTCGTGCAGGGTCTTCAGGTCCTCGGCGGCCTGCTCGGCCGAGACGAGCTGGGTGGCGAGGGTCTGCGCGGACTGCTCGTACTTCGTCGCCTCGGTCTCGTCGCCCTTGCCCCGCGCCTGGTCGGCCAGGACGAGGGCCTGACGGGCCATGCCCTGGAGGCGCTCGACCTCGGACATCTGCCGGGAGAGCTTCATCTCCAGCTGGCGCTGGTTACCGATCACCGCCGCGGCCTGCTGCACCAGCGCCTGGTGCTGGCGCTGCGCCTCCTCGATGGCCTGTTGGATCTGCACCTTCGGATCGGCGTGCTCGTCGATCCGGGCGCCGAAGAGCGCCATGAGGTACTTCCAACCCTTGACGAACGGGTTCGCCATCTCCGCGGTATCCCCTCAGTCGCGTCGCTGCGCCCGGTGACTCGTGCCGGACGGACCGCCCGGCACGCCGGCGGCGTATCCATCGTCGCAGCCGGGTGCCAGTGGCGGCGGCCTTGGCGCGGACCGGACGACCTGCTGATCAACCCTACGCGGCCGACGCCAGGTCGACCACGCGGTGATCGGGCCGGTCAGGCGGCGCAGACCACGTCCCGTTCGGCCGGGCGGACCCGGGTGGTGCGCAGGGTGGCCTTCAGCGGCGAGTCCTGCCGGACGGCGACCGAGACCGGGCCGTCGGCGGTGACCTGCCGGACGCCCTGCGGGGCGACCTTGCGGACCGTCGGGCGGCCCACCGGCTCGGCCGCCTCGTCGGCGACCGGCACCAGCACGCCCGGCATCTGCTCGGCCAGCGCCACCGTGTCGCTGACCTCGCGGAGCACCTCGGAGAGGCGGGCGCCGAGCGCGTCGCAGATCGCGGCCAGCAGCTCGCTGGAGGGTTCCTTGTGGCCACGTTCGATCTCGGAGAGGTAGCCCAGGCTGACGTTCGCGGCCGAGGAGACCTCGCGCAGGGTGCGGTGCTGACCCTGCCGGCGTGCCCGCAGTGCGTCACCGATCACCCGGCGTAGCAGGACCATCGCACCTCCTTGACAGGACCTCTGCCCGGCGACCGGATCACGCCGGGCGCCGTCAGCCGTCCCGACACCGATACCGAACCGTCGGAGCCTTCCCGCAACCGTACCCGCTGTGGGCCCCCACGACATACCACCCCGCCCGGACTCCTGCCCCGCAGCGGTCAGCAGGCAGCGCTGGCGGCGGCCTCCCCGGCGGCCACGATCCGCTCGGTGAGCAGCCGCAACGCCTCGTCGACGGCGGTCGACCGGATCCGGTCGCGGCCACCGTCGAGGTCGAGTTCGCGGACCGCCGTCCCGTTCGGGCCGGCGACCGCGACGAAGACCAGCCCCACCGGTTTGCCGTCCTGGGGCTCCGGGCCGGCCACCCCGGTGGTCGCCAGCCCCCAGTCGGCGGCGCACCGCTGCCGCCCGCCCTCGGCGAGCGCGACCGCCACGTCCGGGTCGACCGGTCCGCGGTCGGCGAGCAGCCCCTCGGGTACGCCCGCGAGGTCGGCCTTCAACTCCGTCGCGTACACCACCAGCCCGCCCCGGAAGATCCCGCTGACCCCGGCGATCTCGACGATCGAGGCGGCCAGCGACCCGCCGGTCAGCGACTCCACCGTCGCGAGGGTCTCCCCCCGTTCGGAGAGCCGGTGTACGACCCCGGCCGCCGGATTGGTCACCGGCCGGCCGTTCGCGCCGTGGTGCCCCGTCGTGTCATCGCCGCCTACCACCATGTCCGCATTCCTTCCCCCGACGTGCCCGGACGAACCGGCGAGGGCGACGGTTCACCGCGGGGTACGCAGCCGCACCGCGCGGGCGACGTAGTCGAAGCCGGTCAGCACCGTCACCACCACCGCGGCGCCCATGATCCAGGGGCCGACGCCGACCACGGCGTCCGGCACCGGCCACAGGTACCAGACGATGGCGAGGATCTGCAGCGCGGTCTTGGCCTTGCCGCCCCGACTGGCGGCGATGACGCCGTGCCGGATCACCCAGAACCGGATCAGGGTGACCCCCAGCTCCCGGGTGAGGATCACCACGGTCACCCACCAGGGGAGCACCGCGTACCAGGAGAGCAGCAGCAGGGCGGCCCCGGTCAGCGCCTTGTCGGCGATCGGGTCGGCGACCTTGCCGACCGAGGTGACCAGGGCGAACCGGCGGGCGATCCAGCCGTCCACGAAGTCGGTCGCCGAGGCGAGGGCGAAGACCAGGCAGGCCGCCACCCGCCAGTCGGCGTGGGTCATCTCCGAGAGGACCACCAGCGCCATGAAGACCGGCACCAGCAGCAGCCGCAGCGCGGTCAGCGCGTTGGCGGCGTTCAGCACCGGCACCGGGGCCACCACGGCCGGCGGGGTCGAGTCGGCCGTCCCGGTCACGCGGACGCCCCGATCCGGCGTTCCCGGTATCGCACCACGTGGCTCCCCCGCTCCGTCAGGGCCCGCCGTCACCGTGCCGCGCCGGGCGCCGCCGAGATCATCTCATCCGGTACCGCGATCAGGTCCACCCCTTCGGTGCCGGTGACCGTCGCCCGGACCAGGTCGCCCGGCCGCAGCGCCGCCAGGTCGACCCCGCCGTCGGAGGGGGCGACCAGCGTGGTGGAGCCGTCCACCTCGGGGGCCTGGTGGGCCGCCCGCCCCTCGACCACCCCGCCGTCGACCGAGTCGACCAGCACCTCGACGGTCGAGCCGAGGCGTTCCTCGGCGCGCTGCGAGCAGAGCTCGTCGGCAAGCGCGCTGAGCTTGTCGTACCGGCGTTTGACGGTGGCGGCGGAGAGCTTGCCAGGCAGGTCGGCGGCCTCCGTGCCGTCCTCGTCGCTGTAGTCGAACACGCCGATCGCATCGAGCCGGGCGGCGGTGAGGAAACGCACCAGCTCGTCGACGTCGCCCCGGGTCTCGCCGGGGAAGCCGACGATGAAGTTACTCCGGGCGCCCGCCTCCGGGGCCAGCTCGCGTGCGCTGGCCAGCAGCTCCAGGAAGCGGTCGGTGGAGCCGAAGCGGCGCATCCGGCGCAGCACCGGCTCGCTGGAGTGCTGGAAGGAGAGGTCGAAGTACGGCGCCACACCGGGGGTGGTGGCGATCGCCTCGACGAGGCCAGGACGGGTCTCGGCGGGCTGGAGGTAGCTCGCCCGCACCCGGACGATGCCGTCGATCGCGGCGAGCTGGGGCAGCAGCTTCTCCAGGGCCCGGGGGTCGCCCAGATCCTTGCCGTACGACGTGGAGTTCTCGCTGACCAGCACCAGCTCGCGGACGCCGGTCTTGGCCAGCCACTCCGCCTCGGCGAGCAGCTCGTCCGGGGTACGCGAGACGAAGGCGCCGCGGAAGGCGGGGATCGCGCAGAACGCGCAGCGGCGGTCGCAACCGCTGGCGAGCTTCAGCGAGGCGACCGGGCCACTGTCGAGTCGACGCCGGAGCACCTGGCGCAGGTGCGCCGGGGTGCGCGCGTCGGTCTCCGGGGCCTCGGTGCGGACTCCGGTGCCGTGTCCGGGCAGCGACACCGCGCTGTCCCGGCGGGCCACCGGGGTGAGCGGCAACAGCTCACGCCGGTCGCGCGGAGTGTGCGCGTCGACGGCCTCGCCGTTGACCACCGAGGTCAGCCGGGCGGAGATGTCCGGGTAGTCGTCGAAGCTCAGCACCGCCTGCGCCTCGGGAAGGCTGCTGGCCAGCTCCCGCCCGTACCGCTCGGCCATGCAGCCGGCCGCGACCACCTTCGCGCCGGTGTCGGCGGCGGCCAGCAGGGTCTGGATGGAGTCCTGCTTGGCCTTCTCCACGAAGCCGCAGGTGTTGACCACCACCACGTCGGCCCCTTCGCCGTCGGTGGTCACCTGCCAGCCGTCGGCGTGCAGGCGGGCGGCCAACTCCTCCGAGTCGACCTCGTTGCGGGCACAGCCCAGGGTCAGCAGGGCGACCCGGCGACCGTCAGCGGGGGACGATGGTGCCGGGTGCGAGCCGTTGGTGGGGGAGGTGGCAGACACCATCCGAGGGTACCGGGCGGAACAGGGCCGCCCGTCGACGCCCGGTACCACGACGGGCCGGCACGCCGCCACGCCACCTGCTGTCGGTCACGCCACCGGCGGCCGGACGGGCTCCCGGCCGGTGCGACCACGACTGGACACCCTCACCTGGACCGTCACGCCACCACCGTGGCGGCGAGCCGGACGAGCCGGTCGAGGAGGAAGACCTCGGTGCCGCCCAGGCCGACCGAGCAGAAGACGGTGACGTCGTCCGGGCCGACCCGTCCGGTCGCCGCGCCGGTCAGCACCGCACCCAGCTCGGCCAGCCGCCCCGCGTACGGCGGCCGGGCGGCGAGCATCGGCGGCTCGTACGCGCCGGCCTGGGCGGTCGAGTCGGTGACCAGCACGTCGGCGGTGTCCAGCAGGTCGGTGCCGAACTCGGCGCGCCCGTGCTGCTTGAACCCCACGGCGTTGACGTGGGTGCCCGGGGCGAGGTCGCGGGCGTCGAGCACCGGGGTCGGGCTGGTGGTGGCGAGCACCACGACGTCCCGGTCGCGTACCGCCTCGGCGGCGGTGGTCACCGCGCGGGCCGGCACGCCCAGCTCGGCCCGGACCCGCGCGGCGAACCGCTCCCGGCCGGCCGGGGTCCGGCAGTACACGGTCACCTCGCGCAGTCCACGGACCGCGGCGGCGGCCCAGACCTGGGTCCACGCCTGCCCGCCCGCCCCGATCACGCCGACGGTGGACGCGTCCGGCCGGGCCAGCGCGTCCACCGCCACCCCGCCCAGTCCACCGGTACGCCGGGAACCCAGCTCCGCCCCGACGGCGACCGCCCGGACCGCGCCGGTCCGGCCGTCGTGGAGGACGACGAGTTGCTCCGCCTCGGGGTGGCCGAAGGTGTCGTAGGAGCGGAAGCCGTACCACTCGCCGGTGAGGTGGCCGGCGGTGAGCACCATCCGGCCCCCGCCCAGCGGGGCCGACGCGCGGGGTGGGGCGACCAGTCGTCCCTCGTACGCGGCCAACAGGGCGGCCCGCATGGCGTCGACCGTGTCGGACGCGTCGAGGACGGCGGCCACCTCCCGGTCGGTGAAGAACAGCGTCATAACCGCCAATCCTTGAACATGAAGGCAGCTTCAGGTCAACCCGTGGCATCGATCATCCGCTCCGGTCCGGCCCCGCGCAACGGTGCTACGGTCGACCTCGACACCCCGACCCTGGTGTCCCGGACGAGTGGTGGGCGTACCCGGTAACGCGAAGACGCCCCCGGACAGTGGTTGGTCCTCGACTCGTCCGGGCCGGTCCCGGGCATATCTGGCAGGGGTGACGTCATGGCGTGGCTCGCACTGGTGGTGTCCGGACTTCTGGAGACGGCGTGGGCGATCTCCCTCGACCGCAGCGCCGGATTCAGCCGCCCCGTTCCCACCGTGGTCTTCGCCGTCACGCTGGTGCTGAGCATGGCCGGGCTCGCGTACGCGCTGCGGGAGATCCCGGTCGGCACCGGATACGCGGTCTGGGTGGGCATCGGCGCGGTGGGCACCGCGACCGTCGGCATCCTGGCCCTCGGCGAGGCGTCCAGCCTTCCCCGGCTGGCCTGCCTGCTGCTGGTGGTGGCGGGCGTGGTGGGGCTCAAGGTCTTCCACTAGGCCGTCGCGGGGTTCCCGGCGGCGCGTCCGGTCGGGGAGTCTGCGGCCACGCGTAGCGGACCGGCCGGATGGGTAGAGACAGGTCGACAACGGCAGGTTTCGTACCCGGAGGACGACATGGCGAACATCCACACCACCGCCCGCCCGCGCAGCAACGCCGCCCGGATCTGCACGATCCTGGCCTTCGTCTTCGCCGTGCTCGCCGTCTTCCTCTCCCCGCTGCTGTTCGGGGTGGCGGGCCTGGCGCTCGGCATCGTCGGCGCGGTGCTCGGCGACAAGCCGCTCGGCTGGTACGCCGCCATCGCGAGCGTGGTCGGCGCGGTCATCGGCGCGCTGCTCGTCGCCGCCCTGCTCAACTGAGCTTCCCGCGCACCCGTTCGGACCCGAGGGCCCGCCGGTCTCCGGCGGGCCCTCGCGCGTACCGACCCGGAACACCCCGCGCCGGCTGGGGCGGAGGTGGGCCGGTCAGCTGTCGGCGGGCTGGAGGGCGGCGAGAGCCTCCTCCAGCTCGTCCGGCTTGACCAGCACGTCGCGGGCCTTGGAGCCCTCGGACGGGCCGACAATCCCCCGGGTCTCCATCAGGTCCATCAGCCGGCCCGCCTTGGCGAACCCGACCCGCAGCTTGCGCTGGAGCATCGAGGTGGAACCGAACTGCGAGGTGACCACCAGCTCGATCGCCTGCACCAGCAGGTCAAGGTCGTCGCCGATGTCCTCGTCGATCTTCTTCTTGCCGTCCTGCGCCGGGGTGAGCACGTCGGGACGGAACTCCGGTTCGCGCTGGTCCTTGCAGAACTTGACGACGTCGATGATCTCCTGTTCGGTGACCCAGGCGCCCTGGATCCGAATCGGCTTCGACGCGCCCATCGGCAGGAAGAGTCCGTCGCCCCGGCCGAGCAGCTTCTCCGCCCCCGGCTGGTCGAGGATGACCCGCGAGTCGGCCAGCGAGGAGGTGGCGAAGGCCAGCCGGGACGGCACGTTCGCCTTGATCAGACCGGTGACCACGTCGACCGAGGGGCGCTGGGTGGCCAGCACCAGGTGGATGCCGGCGGCCCGGGCGAGCTGGGTGATCCGGACGACCGAGTCCTCCACGTCACGTGGCGCCACCATCATCAGGTCGGCCAGCTCGTCGACGATCACCAGCAGGTACGGGTACGGCTTCATCTCCCGCTCGCTGCCCGGCGGGGCCTTGATCTCGCCGTTGCGCACCTTGCGGTTGAAGTCGTCGACGTGCCGGACCCCGTTGGCGGCGAGGTCGTCATAGCGCATGTCCATCTCGCGGACCACCCACTCCAGCGAGTCGGCGGCCTTCTTCGCGTTGGTCACGATCGGGGTGACCAGGTGCGGGATGCCCTCGTAGCTGGTCATCTCGACCCGCTTCGGGTCGATCAGCAGCAGCCGCACCTCGTCCGGGGTGGCCCGGGTCAGGATGGACACGAGCAAGGAGTTCAACAGACTTGAGTTGTGCGTCGGGATGCACGACCTGCTGGCCAGATAGAGGTGGCTCGGACTGTCCACCTGGATACAGCGGACGGGCGTCGAGGGCACCGGTCGTACGTCGACGATGAACCGGCGGGACGTGCTGGGCCTCGTCTTCGTCACCTGACGGACAAGCTTCCGTGTGAGCCGGAAAACCTTGTCACCAGGAGTGAAGTGAATCCGATAGCACGTCGACGTCTCGACCTTCCGGCCCCGAACCGGCTTGGTGGTCATGGTTGCCTGATACCCGAGGCCGAGAATGAGTTCCAGGGCATCGCGGGCCAGTCGCTCTTCGGTGAGCGCCAACTCCACGCCACCCTGCTTCGACACGGTACCGTCGGTGTCCAGGAGTCCGGCCAGAAGCGCCCGCCGCTGCTCCTCGGACGCCCGCAAGTACGCCGGAGGAATGTGCTTCGGGCCGATCTCCCGGAAGAGGGCACGTAGCGTCCGCAACGGCTCCCGTGGAACGTCCGTCGTCGTCACCGGCGTGGCGTCAGCGGTTGGTTGTGCCTGCCGTCGCGCCAGGTAGACGGCGGTGACGGGGATGCCTACCCGCCGTGCCGCCACCGGCCCACTGACGCCTTCCGCGATCAACTGGAGCGCCTCGGCGATGCGCTTCTCCCGCTCGGGCCGATTCGAGATCGTGTACTGGATCTGGCTTCGCGGATACTTGGTCACCGCGTACCCGTCCAGCCGGATCTGGTCGAGGATCTCCTCGTCGGCACACGCCAATGAGGCGCTGCCGGTGCTTCCGTCGCCCAACCAGCAACCCAGCGTGTAGGGGGCGATGGGCAGCACCCGTTCGGGACAGACCAGTGGGGCGCATACGTCGACGGAGTGGTTGACCCACTCGCCGGCCGGCCCGGTCCGGAGAGTCCGGAGGATCTCCGCAGTGGTCACGGTGCCCTCGTCGTGGGTCTTCCTGGCGTTCGACCGGCCCGCACTCACGACCCGGTCGTGCAGTGCGTGGTACAACCGGTGCCGGGAGTAGGTGGGTACCCAACGGGTGATTTCGCGACCACCCCGCTCGTACGCCACGCGGCCAAGGGTCGCTTCCTGTGGAATGTCGCGAGTGAGCCGGTAGAGAAGGTGCTGGAAGCTGCCACCCAGATCCGCCAGGACATCGCCCGTCGGTACTGGACGGTCAGGTTCGGCCAGCACCTCGGGCAGCCGGCGCGAAAGGAGTTCCCGGTCCTCCGGCTTCCAGTAGGCGCCGTCCTTCCAACGGTGAACACGCTGGGTACGCCCTGCCCTCGTCGCCGTCCGCCACTGGTGTTCGGCGTCGGCGACGATGACCGTCCCGTCGGAGAACTCCACCTCGTAGCAGGGCCGGTCGTGCATGACCGGCGTTGCCGCGATCACTGTGCAGGGACGCCCTCGTTCGTCGAACACCCGATCGCCCACCCGTAGGTCTCCCATGGTGGACCAGCCATCCGGGGTCGGTACGGGCGTGTCGACAGCCAGAGCCTTCCCGGCACCGGTTGCCCCGGCCACGAGAATGTGCGGCATCTTCGCCAGGTTGGCCACCACGTAGCCGCCCTCGATGTCCTTGCCGAGGGCGACCAGCATCGGGTGGAGGTCGCTGGTGGCCGTCCGGGAGCGCAGCACGTCGCCGAGGGCCACGTTCTCCGGGTCGGTGTTCGGGATCTCCACGCCGACCGCGCTCTTGCCCGGGATCGGGCTGAGGATCCGCACGTCCGGGGACTTCACCGCGTAGGCGATGTTGCGGGAGAGCTGGGTGATCCGTTCGACCTTGACGCCGGGGCCCAACTCGACCTCGTACCGGGTGACCGTCGGCCCCCGGGTGAAGCCGGTGACCTCGGCGTCCACCCCGAACTGGTCGAACACCCCGGTGAGGGCGGCGATCACCTCGTCGTTGGCCTTGCTCCGGGTCTTCGGCGCGGCCCCGGTGTTGAGCAGGTTGGCCGGGGGCAGGGTGTAGTCGCCCGCCAGCCCGGTGAGCGCGAGCTGTTCGGCCCGGGTGGGCGGCGTCGAGTGCTCCGGCGGCTCCGACCTGCGCCGGGCGGCGGGCACCCGGGCCGGTGGCTTGCGGGGCAGCACCAGGGTCTCCTGGAGGTCGACGTCGTCGGCGTACGCGTCGTCGATCTCGGCCGGGTCGACCGGTTCCGGCGGCGGCGCGGCCTTGCGGGCCGGACGGCGGCGGGCGGGCTTCTCGACCACCTCCACCACCTCGACCTCCTCCCCGGTCGGGGCCGGCGGCACGCCGAGCACCCCACCGGTGAGCAGGCCGAGCCGCTCGGGGACCTTGTTGATCGGGGTGGCGGTGACCACCAGCAGACCGAAGACCAGCAGCAGGATGAGCAGCGGTACGGCCACCCAGGCGGTGACCGCGCGTTCCAGCAGCCCGCCCACGCCCATCCCGACCAGCCCACCGGCGTAGTCTCGCTCGGCCTGGCGGGCCGGGTTCTGCCCGATGTGCAGCATCGCGGCGGTGGCGACGATCATGGAGCCCCAGCCGACCAGGCCGCGCCCCCGGTGCGCCGGGTCGGCTGGTTCGCGCATCATCCGCCACGCGCCGATGGTCAGCAGCACGGGCACCACGACGGAGATCGCGCCGAGGAAGAGTCGGACGCTGTCCGCCAGCCGGGCCCCGACCGGTCCCGCCCCGGAGAACCAGATCGCCACCGCGCTGAGGATCGCGAGTCCGAACAGGAGCAGGCCGGCGCCGTCGCGCCGGTGCTCCGGGCCCACCTCGCGGGCGGTGGCGGCCTGCCGTCCGGCGGCCCGGACCGTCCACCCGACACCGTGCGCCAGGCCCATCCAGGCGCTGGTGATCGCACGACCCAGGTAGGCGGCCGGCGCGGGACGGGCCGCCGGACGGCGGCCCCGGGCGGGTGCGCGGGTCTTCTTGGCCGGCTGGCGGGCACGACTGTTCGTGGTACCGCGCGGCGACGCGCCGCGTCGCCGGCTCGCCTGAGAGGTACGGCCCGCCATAGAGTCACGGTAACGGCGCGACCCGGGGATTCGCCGCTTTTACCGTCGTGTCCGTGCGTCGCAACGCACTTTCGGCACTCGGCCGTGATATTTGCCTCAGGAACCTCAGGGAGGGTGCCGGGATGGTGCCGCCGGAGCTCGGGGACGGTCCGTTGGGCGGACACCCACACACCCTGCGGCCGCTGACCGGGGAACTGGTGGCGGCGGTGCTGGCCGCCCGGGGGTACGCCTGCCACCCGGACGCCGACGACAACCTCGTCGGCCGCTGGGGGACGAGCCTGGTCTGGTTCCGTCGGCTCGGCGGGGCCGGTGAGGTGCTTCAGGTACGGACGCTCACCGCGCCGCTGTTCGGCATCGAGCATGTTCCGGCGCTGCGCGCCTTCTGCAACGACTGGAACCAGGGACGGTACTGGCCGAAGGCGTTCGTCGAGGTCGACGACGACGGGCGGGCCCGGGTCTGCGGCGAGGTCATCACCGACCTGGAACGGGGGGTCACCCCGCACCAGCTCGACCAGCTCCTCGACCGGGGCATCTCCGCCGGCTGCCGGCTGGCCGCCGCCGTGACCGAGCTGACCGACGGGGCCCGGGCGTGAGCGGCGGCACCTGGCGCGAGTCGCTCGACGCGGCCCGGGACCTGCCCGACGGGGAGGCGAAAGTCGCCGAGCTGGAACGGATCGCCGCCCACGCCGACGCCGCCGGGGAGGTCCGCCTCGGCGTCGACGCCCGGCTCGCGCTCGTCGAGACGCACCGGTTCCGGGGTGAACGGTGGCGGTCGGTCGAACCGCTGCACCGCTGTCTCGCCGCCGTGGACCGGCATCCCACCCTCTTCGACGCGGAGGACACGGCGGCACTGCTGCGCGGCCAGCACGCCGCCGTGGAGGCGCTGTCCGGCAGTCCCCGGATCGGGCTGGACCAGGCCCGCTTCCTCCTGGACGACCTCGACCGGAGGCTGGCCGGGGCGGAGCCCGGCACGGTGGCCGAGCTGCGCTGCCGGCTCGCCGACCACCTGGGGGACGAACCGGCCGCCCGGGCGTGGTTCGCCCGCTGGCGGGCCGCCGGGCCCGGTCACCGCTGCGCGGCCTGTGTGGCGGTACGCCAGGCCGAGCTGCTCACCGGCTGGGGTGAGTGGGCCGAGGCGGTACGGGTGCTGGAACCGCTGACCACCGATCCCGGCGACTGCACCGACCAGCCGGAGGCCGCCCTGGCCGCCCTGCTCCTGCCGTACCTGCGGTTGGGGCGGTACGACGACGCGGGGCGGGCGCACATGCGGGCGTACGGTCGGCACCGGCGGGAGTGGACGGCCTTCGGTCACCTCCCCGCGCACCTGCTGTTCTGCGCGCTCGGCGGGCACCCGGCGCGTGGACTGGAGATCCTCGTCGAGCAGTTGCCCCGGCTGGCCCGGCCGACGGACGAGCGCTCCGTGATGGAGTTCGCCGCCGCCGGGGCCCTGCTCTGTCGACTGGCCGGTGAGTCCGGTCTGGTCAGGACGCCCGACCCGACCGGGCAGCCGGACGAGACGGAGCCGGACGCCGCGGAGCCGCACCGGTCCACCGGGCCGGCGGGACAACCGGGTCCGGCGCGGCGGGGACACGAGTCGTGGCCGGTCGACGCGCTCGGGCTGGGGCACGCGACCCGGCTGGCCGAGGTGTTCGGGCTGATCCGTTCGACCGGGAGCGCCGGCGGGCGGGACGTCGCGGCGCTCGGCGCGGAACTGCTCGCCACCGCCGCCGACCTCGCCGGCCGCTTCGACGCCCGCAACGGCACCGGTCACCAGTCCGGCCAGGTGGCGGCCCGGCTGGCCGAACGGCCCCGCGCCGGCGTCCCGGCCCCGCTTCCCGCCGGGCCGGCACCGGACGACGCCGGGGCCGGGCCGGACGACGCGGAGCCGGACGGGCCAGGGTCACCCGGGGAGCCGGTGCCGCTGACCGTCGCCATGGTCGTCGCCGCGCTGGAGCGCCGGGGCGACCGCTGCGCCGTCGACCCGGCGGGCACCGTGGTGGGGCGCTGGGGCGAGGCGATGATCCGGTTCGAGCGGGTCGGGTCGCGGGCGGAGATCCTGCACACCCGGGTGGTCGCCACCCGTCGGTTGTCGGCCGGGCGGCGCGCCGAGGCGTACGAGTTCGTCAACGCCTGGAACCGGGACCGGCTACAGCCCAAGGCGTACGTGCACGAGGTGGAGAACGAGCTGGTCCTGGCGGGGGACCTCACCACCGACCTGGCGCACGGCGTTGCTCCGGTGCAGGTGGAGGTGCTGGTCGACGCGGCGGTCACCACCGGCGTCGCGTACGCCGAGGCGGTGGCCGCCCTGCCCTGACCGGCGGGGGCGGACGTCATCTTCGTGCCCGGAGCTGAACACGCTGGTCGCCCCGGGCTGCGCAGGGTGCCCGGGTGGTCCGGCAGGGCGCCGGACCACCCGGGACGGGTCAGACCTCGACCACGGTCGGGACGATCATCGGCCGCCGCCGGTACGCGTCGTTGACCCACCGGCCGACCGTCCGCCGGACGATCTGCTGGAGCTGGTGCGGGTCGGTGATCCCGTCGGTGGCGGCCCGGTTGAGCACCTCGGTGACCAGCGGCACGACCGCGTTGAACGCCGCCGGGTCCTCGGAGAAACCCTTGGCCGAGACGGTCGGCCCGCCGACCACCTTGCCGGTGACCGAGTCGACCACCACGGTGCAGGCGATGAAGCCCCCGTCCCCGAGGATCCGCCGCTCGGTCAGCAGCGACTCGCCGACGTCCCCGACGGCCAGCCCGTCGACGTAGACGTAGCGGCTGGTCACGTGCCCGACCAGGCTGGCCCGGCCGTCGACCAGGTCGACCACGTCGCCGTCCTCGCAGAGCACCACCCGGTCGGGGTCGACGCCGGACTCGATGCCCAGCCGGGCGTGCGCCCGCAGGTGCCGCCACTCGCCGTGCACCGGCATCAGGTTGCTGGGCCGGACGACGTTGAGCAGGTAGAGCAGCTCACCGGCGGGCGCGTGGCCGGAGACGTGCACCTTGGCGACGTCCTTGTGCACCACGACCGCACCGGCCCGGGCGAGTCGGTTGATCACCCGGTACACCGAGGTCTCGTTGCCGGGAACCAGGGAACTGGCCAGCACGACGGTGTCGCCAGGGGCGATGGTGATGTGCCGGTGGTCGCCGCTGGCCATCCGGCCGAGCGCGCTCATCGGCTCGCCCTGCGAGCCGGTGGACATCAGCACGATCCGCTCCGGCGGCAGGGTGGTCGCCTCGTCCAGGCCGACCACCAGGCCGGGCGGGATGTTGAGCAGGCCGAGGTCCCGGGCGATGCCCATGTTGCGGACCATGGAACGGCCGATCAGGGCGACCTTGCGGTCGTGCTCGGCGGCCGAGTCGAGCACCTGCTGCACCCGGTGCACGTGCGAGGCGAAGGAGGCCACGATGATCCGGCCCTTCGCCTTGGCGAAGATCGAGTCGAGGACCGGGCCGATCTCCCGCTCGGGCGTGACGAAACCGGGGATCTCCGCGTTGGTGGAGTCGGAGAGGAGCAGGTCCACCCCCTCCGCGCCGAGCCGGGCGAAGCCGGCCAGGTCGGTGATCCGTCCGTCCAGCGGGAGCTGGTCCATCTTGAAGTCACCGGTGTGCAGGACCAGCCCCGCCGGGGTGCGGATGGCCACCGCGAGCGCGTCCGGGATGGAGTGGTTCACCGCGAAGAACTCACACTCGAAGGGGCCGAGCCGTTCCCGGCCGCCCTCCCGCACGGTCAGGGTGTACGGCTCGATCCGCCGCTCGGCGAGCTTCGCCTCGACCAGGCTGAGGGTGAACTGCGACCCGACCAGCGGAATGTCCTGCTTGTGCGCGAGCAGGTACGGCACCGCGCCGATGTGGTCCTCGTGCCCGTGGGTGAGCACGATCGCCTGGACGTCGTCGAGCCGGTCCAGGATGGGGGCGAAGTCGGGAAGGATCAGGTCCACGCCGGGCTGCTCCACGTCCGGGAAGAGCACACCGCAGTCGACGACGAGCAGCTTGCCGTCGTACTCGAAGACGGTCATGTTCCGCCCGATGGCGCCGAGCCCGCCGAGCGGGATGATCCGCAGGCCACCCTCCGGAAGCGGCGGGGGAAGCTCCGCCTCGATGTGCGCCTCGGTCACGCAGCCACCTCATTCTGCGGGGCCGGTACCCGGCGCCCGCCGTGTCGTGTTGTCATCAGGGTAGGTCCAGGCCCGCCGCCGTGCAGTCGGCGCGGAGCTGGGCGATCTCGTCGGCGGTCGCGTCCACCAGCGGCGACCGGACCGGGCCGGCCGGCAGCCCCGACGCCTTCAGGCCCGCCTTCACCAGGATCGTGCCCTGGGTGCGGAAGATCCCGGTGAACAGCGGCAGCAGCCGCCGGTGCAGCGCCAGCGCGGCGGCGGCGTCGCCCGCGTCGTACCGCTCGATCATCTGCTTGGTCAGCGCGCCCGTGAAGTGGGTGGAGGTGCCGACCAGGCCGACCCCGCCGATGGCCAGCGTCGGCAGGGTCATCGCGTCGTCACCGCTGTAGATCGCCAGGTCGGACCGGCTGGTCACCCAGCTCGTGGCGGTCAGGTCGCCCTTGGCGTCCTTGACGGCCACGATCCGGCCGTGCTCGGCGAGCCGCACCAGGGTGTCGGTGGCGATGGCCACCCCGGCCCGGTGCGGGATGTCGTAGAGCATCACCGGCAGGCCGGTGGCGTCCGCGACCGCGGTGAAGTGGCGCAGCAGTCCGCCCTGCGGCGGCTTGCTGTAGTAGGGGGTCACCACGAGCAGCCCGTTCGCCCCGGCCTTCTCCGCCGCGCCGGCCAGCTCGATGGTGTGCCGGGTGTCGTTCGTGCCGACTCCGGCGACCACCTGGGCCCGGTCCCCGACCGCCTCGACCACGGCCCGGATCAGGTGCTCCTTCTCCGCGTCCGTGGTGGTCGGCGACTCGCCGGTGGTGCCGTTGACCACCAGCGCGTCGTTGCCCTCGGCGTCGACCAGGTGGGTCGCCAGCCGAGCGGCGCCGTCGAGGTCGAGGGAGCCGTCAGCGGTGAACGGGGTCACCATGGCGGTGAGCAGTCGCCCGAAGGGGCGCGACGCCGCCCGCTCGGAGGCGGCAGGGTGGTCGTGGGTCATGCTGACAACCTAGCAACCGACCCGGACGCCCCCGGCGGGGAAGGGCTCAGGAACGCTCGGCGTACGGGCTCGCCGCGACCTCGGTGCCGTCGGGCAGGGTCGAGACGACGAAGTCGCCGAAGACGTTCGGCGCGACCCGCTGGAGCTGCCGCAGGCACTCCACGGCCAGCTCACGGATCTCCACGTCGGCGTGCTCGGTGGCCCGCATCGCGACGAAGTGCCGCCACGCCCGGTAGTTGCCGGTCACCACGATCCGGGTCTCGGTGGCGTTCGGCAGCACCGCGCGGGCCGCCTGCCGCGCCTGCTTACGGCGCAGCGTGGGGTTGGGCTCGTCGGCGAAACGCCGTTCCAGGCCCTCCAGCAGCTCGGTGTACGCCCGCACGCTCGCCTCGGCCGCCTCCACGAAGCGCTTGTGCAGCTCCGGGTCCTCGGCGATCACCCGGGGCTCGACCATCGCCGCGTCCCGCTCCGGCACGTACCGCTGGGAGAGCTGGGAGTAGGAGAGGTGGCGGTGCCGGATCAGCTCGTGGGTGAAGGAGCGGGAGACGCCGCTGAAGTAGAAGCTGACCGAGCCGTGCTCCAGCACCGACAGGTGGCCGACCTCGAGAATGTGCGCCAGGTAGCCGGCGTTGGTGGCGGTGGCCGGGTTCGGCTTCTTCCAGCTCTGGTAGCAGGCCCGGCCGGCGAACTCGGCGAGCGCCTGGCCGCCGTCGGCGTCGGTCGACCACGGCACGTCGTCGGGAGCCTCGAAGTGGGTCCACGCGACGAGCTTGACCTGGGGTTGCACCATCTCCGGCATTCCTCGGACTGTAGCGGCCCCGCTCGGCTCCACCGACGCCGGCCCACCGGCCGTCACCTGCGGATTCACCGCCGGTGCCGCCCGCCGCGCCGCACACGTGTTCCACGTCTCGCCGGGTCACCTGCGCCGGCAGAGGTGGCTGCCGCAGCGCTGTCGAGCTGCCCGCACGGACGGGGCACGGGGTGCCCACGTTCGCGGTCGCTCAGACGTAGAGCGAGGTGAACGGGGCCCAGGGCAGGTTCCGGGCCACCGAGAAGAACAGCCAGGCCACCAGGAAGCCACCGATCATCTTCGGGCTGATCCGCAACTGCGGCAGCTTCCAGCCGAACGCCTGCTGGGTCCCCCAGGCGACGAAGAGGTACGCCAGGAAGGGCAGCGCGAAGACGAAGAGGAAGTGGTGCCGGGCGGCGGCCGGCAGGTCGGCGTGGAGCACGTACCAGAGGGCGCGGGTGCCGCCGCAACCCGGGCAGTCCAGCCCGGTGGTGAGCTTCAGCAGGCAGGTGGGCAGCGCGTCGGGCGCGGACCGGGTCGGGTCGCTGATCATGGCGTACGCCACGCCGAGGCCGACACAGCCGAGGGCGGCCAACGGCACCGCCCAGCGGGGCGCCCGCTCGTAGAGGCGGACCACGAACCGGGTGAACCGGTCCGGCTCGGCGACCTGGACCACGCCCGCCGGCCAGTCCGGGTGCGGGTGTGGATGCGGGTGCCCGTGGGGTCCGGGTGGTGGGGCGGCCGGTGGGATCGGCGGGGCCGGCTGGGCGGCCGGTCCGTCAACGCTGGTCACGTGCTCACGGTACACCGGCCGTGCCGGCCAGCGCGGCGGCGAGTGGCCCGGCCAGGTCACCGGCGGCCGGCGGGGCGACCGCGTCGAGCCCGAGCCAGCCGGCCAGGCGGTACAGCTCGGCGGCGAGGGCGAGCGCGGTCTCACCGGGATCGACGCCGGGCTCTGCCCACGCCGCCGGCACCAGCAGTACCCTCGCCTTCCGGTCGGCCTTCAGGTCGACCCGGGCGGTGAACCGATCGCCCTGCAGGAACGGCAGCACGTAGTAGCCGTACACCCGCTTCGGTGCGGGCACGTAGATCTCGATGCGGTAGGTGAAGCCGAACAGCCGTTCGGCGCGGGCCCGCTCCCAGACCACCGGGTCGAAGGGGCTGACCAGGGTGTTCGCCCGGATCCACCGGGGCAGGCGGGCCTGGGAGTGGAGGTACGCCGGCTGCCGCCAACCCTGGACGGTGACCGGGGTCAACTCCCCCGCCTCGACCAGCTCGGCGACCGCCCGCCGGGTGTCGGCCGCCGGGAGGCGGAAGTAGTCGCGAAGCTCCGGCTCGGCGGCCACGCCCAGGCAACGGGCCGCGACCGCGACCAGGGTGCGGAAGGCGTCCGCGTCGGCCGGGGTCGGCGCGGCGAGCACCTCGGCCGGGAGCACCCGCTCCGGCAGGTCGTACCGGCGGGCGAAGCCGGTCGTCCGGTCGGCGGCGGTGACCTCGCCGGCCCAGAAGAGGTACTCCAGGGCCTGCTTCACCACCGACCAGTTCCACCCCCAGTTACCGGTCTCCCGGGGTGCGTCGTGCTCGATCTCGGCAGCGGTGAGCGGCCCCCGGGCGGCGACCTCGTCGCGGACCCAGGCGACCAGTTCGGGCTGTTCGCGGACGATCCGCCGCATGCCGCCCCAGGCCTTCTCCCGGGCCAGCGCCATCCGCCAGCGCAACGCCGGGTGCAGGGTCACCGGCACCAGCGACGCCTCGTGGCCCCAGTACTCGAAGAGATCCCGGGGCGGACGGTAGGCGGCCTGGTCGAGCAGCTCGGTCGGGTAGGGCCCGAGCCGGCTGTAGAGGGGCAGGTAGTGCGCCCGTTGCAGCACGTTGACCGAGTCCATCTGGATCAGCCCGACCCGGTCGAGCACCCGGCGCAGGTGCCGGCGGGTGGGCACGCCGGCGGGCGCCGGGTCGGCGAAGCCCTGGGCGGCCAGAGCCACCCGCCGGGCCTGGGCGAGCGAGAGCGATTCCGGTGCGGCCATCGCCGGGCACCCTAGCCGAGCGGTACGACACGACTCCGGCGGCACGGCCGACCTCGGCGGCACGGCCAACCCCGGCGGTCCGACACGGGGCAAAGCGCTGGACCCGGGGCCCTCGGCGGCATAGAACGGTCAGATGCTCACCATCCGCCGGGAGGAACCCGACGACGCCGAAGTGGTCGCCCGGGTACACGTACGGGGCTGGCAGGCCGGCTATGCCGGGATCATGCCGGCGGAGGTGCTCGACCGGCTCAACGTCGCCGCCTGGGCACAGCGGCGGCGGGACATGGCCACCGCCGACCCGGAGAACCCGTTCACCACGCTCCTCGCCGAGTCCGGCGGGCGGGTGACCGGGTTCGCCACCTTCGGTCCGTACCGGATCAACCAGAGCCGCGCGGAGCTGGACCCGACCTGCGGCGAGGTGGTCGGGCTCTACGTCGACCCGACCTGCTGGGGTGACGGGACGGCGGTCGCGCTGCTGGCGGCGGCGCGGGCCGGGCTCGCCGAGCGGGGGTGGACGGCGTACCGGGTCTGGGTGCTCGCCGGCAACGCGCGGGCCCGCCGATTCTACGCGCGGGCCGGGCTGTCACCGGACGGCGAGGAGTCGACCTATCCGGTACCGCTGTCCGGTGGACGCCCCCCGCTCGCCCTCGCGGAGCTGCGGTACGCCGGCCGTGTCGACGGCGACTGAGCCGGCCGGCGGGCCGGCCGCCGGGCCCGGCGCGGACCGGCGGATCGGCAGGGCCACCAGGAGCGCGAGGCTGATCCAGACGTAGAAGTTGCTGAACACGAAGCCGTCCACGCCACCGAAGCCGCGTTCCCAGTGCCAGACCAGCCGGCTGATCAGCACGAGGTACGCGACGGCGGCGAAGGCGAGCAGGCCACGCCGACGGCGACCACCGGCCGGCGCGGCCATCGCGTTGTCGACCAGCAGGATCAGCGCCGGGATCAGCCAGACCAGGTGGTGCACCCAGGTCACCGGGCTGACCAGGCACATCACCACACCGGTCAGGGCGAACCCGGTGGCCTCGTCGCCGACGGACACCGCCGCCCGGCAGCGGCGGGCCCAGACCAGCACGGTGACCACGACCAGCAGCAACCAGAGCGGGGTGCTCGGGTGCCCCGGGTCGAGCCGGGCCACCACGCCCTGCAACGACTGGTTCGAGATGAACGCCAGCTCGCCGACCCGGTCGGTGTTCCACAGCGCCTGGGTCCAGTACTCGCGGGAGGCGTCCGGGAAGAGCGCGGCGGCCAGCAGGGTCGCCCCGCCGGCCACGGCCGTGGCGGTCGCCGCCGCCCGCCAGCGCCCGGTGACCAGCAGGTAGACCAGGTAGATGCCGGGGGTCAGCTTGATCGCGGTGGCCAGGCCGATGCCCACCCCGAGCCAACGGCTGCCGCGCGGGGCGAGCCAGAGCAGGTCCACCGCGACCAGGAAGAGCAGCAGCATGTTGACCTGGCCGAAGTTGACCGTCTCGCGCATCGGCTCGTAGGCGGCGGCCAGGCAGAGCGCCACGGCCAGGGTGAACCAGCGGGTCCAGCCGGCCCGGACCGCGACCGGGTCGAGCAGCCACCAGATCACCACCGTGCTGGCCAGCACGCTCAGCGCCACGCTCACCAGGATCGCCGCGTTCCAGGTGAGGTACGCCATCGGCAGCATGACCAGCGCGGCGAACGGAGGGTACGTGAAACCGTACTTGCTGCGCGGCTTGAGGTAGTCGTAGACCTCCCCGCCGTCGTGCACCCAGTACGACAGCGCGCCGTGGTAGACCTCCAGGTCGAAGAAGCCGTGTCGTTCGGCTGCCACGGAGAGGAACCACGCCACCGCCACGGCGAGCACGACGACGAAGCCGACCTGCCCGACCGTCCGTCTGGCACCCTGGGGCACCGTCGCCTCCCTCGCCCTGCGTAGGCTTGCGTCCCATGGCTCTGGGGTACGTCCGCCCGGCGCGTCCCGAGGACGCCGCCGAGATCGCCCGCATCCAGCTCGCGACCTGGCGGGTCGCCTACCGGAGGATCCTGCCACGGCACGTGTTGGACAACCTGGACGAGGCGTACCTCGCCCGACGCTGGACCGCCGCGGTGCAGGAGCCGCCATCGGCCGCCCACCGGGTGCTGGTCGCCGTCGAGCAGGCCGAAACATCGTATCTGGTGGGCTTCGGCGCGTCCGGTCCGGCCGATGCGGAGGCCCTCGCCCCGGAGGAGCCCGCCGAGTCGCTCGGTCCGGACGTCGCGGCCGTGACCGACCTGCTGGTCGAGCCGCGCTGGGGACGGCGCGGGCACGGCAGCCGACTGCTGGCGGCGACGGTCGACCTCTGGCGCACCGACGGCTTCACCCGGGCGGTCGCCTGGGCGTTCGACGGCGACGAGGCGACCCGGAAGTTCCTCACCGGCACCGGCTGGGAGCCCGACGGCGCGGCCCGCGCCCTGGACGTCGACGACCTGCTCGTTCCCCAGTTGCGCCTGCACGTCGCGGTGCCGACGGAGCCGGTTCCGCAGGATTGACGGCTCACCGCGCCGGGTACGCCGGCTCACGATGTGCCCGGCCCGCGTGCGACTCCCGGACGTCCCCGCCTCGTTGACCGCACGTACGGCGCGACCACGGCTGGAACGGAGACGACCATGTTCAGGGACACCCCGGCGTTCAGCGGCTTCTCGGTGGACGACACCGACCGCGCCCGCGAGTTCTACGAGCACACCCTCGGCCTACGGGTGTCGCAGGCCGGAGGCGCGGGCGGACTGCTGACGCTGCACCTCGCCGGTGACCGGGACGTCATCGTCTACCCGAAGGCGGACCACACCCCGGCGGCCTTCACGGTGCTCAACTTCCCGGTCGACGACGTGGACCGGGCGGTCGAGGAGCTGACCACCAAGGGTGTGGAATTCGCCCGCTACCCGGGGTTCCCTCAGGACGACAAGGGGATCATGCGGGGCAACGGGCCGACCATCGCCTGGTTCACCGACCCGGCCGGCAACATCATGTCCGTCATCGAGCAGTAGCTCGTCCGGTGGCGGCTCCCGGCCGTCCGGGCCGGGAGCCACCCATGGTCAGCCCTTGTCCGCGCCGTCGTTGGCGTCCCGGACGAAGTAGCGCTGGAAGATCACGAAGACGATCGCCACCGGGATCGTGGCCAGCAGCGCCGCGCCCAGCTTGAGCGGGTACTGGGTGCCCGCGCCGAGCGAGCCGCTGACCAGGTCGGCCAGTCCCCGGGGCAGGGTGAACAGGTCCGGGTCCTGCACGGCCACCAGGCTGTGCGGGAACTCGTTCCAGGAGCCCTGGAAGGAGAGGATGGTCAGCGTGATCAGGGCCGGTTTCGCCATCGGCAGCACCACGGACCAGAAGGTCCGGAACGGGCCGGCCCCGTCGATGCGGGCCGCCTCCTCCACGCTGACCGGGATCGACTCGAAGAACTGCTTCATGATGAAGACCCCGGCCGCGTCGGCGAGCAGCGGCACCACCAGCGCGGCGTAGCTGTCGTACATGCCGAGCTGGTTGAGCACCAGGAACTTCGGGATCAGCAGCACCACGCCGGGCACCGCCATCACCGCGACGACCGCCGCGAACAGCCCGGCCCGCCCCCGGAACCGCAACCGGGCCAGGGCGTATCCGGCGAGCGAGTCGAAGAACACCCGACCAGCGGTGACCAGCACGGTGACCAGCACCGAGTTGCCCATCCAGAGCGGGAAGGCGGTCCCCTCGAAGATCCGCGCGAACCCGTCCAGGGCGACCGGGTCGGGCACCGGGGAGAGCGGGTTGGCCGCCGCGTCCGGCTCGGTCTTGAACGAGTTGGCGATCTGGATCACGAACGGGTAGAGGAACACCAGTCCGAAGAAGACCAGGGTGGCGTACCCGAGGAAGGTCGTCGCCAGGGCCCGCGCGCCGTCGGGGCGGCGGTTCCGGCCGGCGGAGGCCGGCGGAGCGCCCGCTGCTGGAGTCACCACGGCCATGTCAGGACCTCCCCGGTACGCGCCGACGACGCCACGACCGCCGCCCCGTGCGGTCCCGGTCCCGCATCAGCCAACGCTGGCCGAGGGTCAGCACGATGATGATCAGGAACAGGACGAACGAGATGGCCGCGCCCGAGCCGTACTCGAAGTCCCGGAACGCGGTCCGGTACGACAGGTAGGCCGGGGTGAGCGTGGTCTTGGCCGGGTCGCCCTGGCTCATCACGTACACCTGGTCGAAGACCTGCCAGGTGCCGATCAGGCCGAGGGTGACCACCAGGAACGTGGTCGGCTTGAGCAGCGGCAGGGTGACGTACCGGAACCGCTGCCAGCGGCTCGCTCCGTCCAGGGTGCTCGCCTCGTCCAGGGTCACCGGCACGTTCTGCAACGCGGCGAGGTACATCAGCATGAACGTCCCGGAGGTGGTCCAGACCACCAGCGTGATGATCGAGACCATCGCCACGCTGGGGCCGGAGAGCCAGTCCCACCAGGTCAGGCCGAACGGACCGCCGTCGGTGAGGGCGGCCGGCGGCTGGTCGACACCGGCCGCGCCGAGCAGGATGTGCAGCACCCCCCGGGCATCGGCGAACCACTGCGGCCCGTCGATGCCGAACGCGCCGAGCAGCGCGTTGACCGCGCCCGAGTTGGCGAACAGGAAGAGGAAGACCACGCTGATCGCCACCGAGCTGGTGACCGAGGGGAAGTAGAACGCCGAGCGGAAGAACGTCTTGCCGCGCAGCATCCGGTTGTTCACGACCAGCGCGAGACCGAGCGCCAGCGCGGTCTGCGCCGGCACCACGATCGCCACGTAGTAGAGGTTGTTCCGGATGCTGGTCATGAAGTCCCGGCGGGCGAGCCCCTCCTCGGTGAACAGCCGGGTGTAGTTGTCGGTGCCCACGAAGGGCACCCCGGAGGTGAACGGGCTGCCCTGGCCGTTCCAGCCGGTCAGGCTCACCCAGAACGCCATCAGGATCGGCAGCAACAGGAACAGCCCGAGGATCGCCACCACGGGGGCCACGAAGAGCCAGCCCGCCAGGTTCTCGTTGCCGCGTACGCCGCCACGCCGCCGGCTGCCGGACGGCGCGGCCGACGGGGTGGCCGACACGGCCGACGCGTCGATCGCCATCTCCCCTCCCTCCCAGGCGGTGGTTGCGGTGGTGCGGTACGTGCCGCCCCGCCGCCGCTGCGGTGCGGTGCGGTGTTTGCGGTGCGCTGCGATGCGGTGTTCGCGGTGCGGTGTTTGCGGTGCGCTGCGATGCGGTGTTCGCGGTGCGGTGTTTGCGGTGCGCTGCGATGCGGTGTTCGCGGTGCGGCGCGGCGGTGTTGAGCGGTGCGGGTTGTGGTGGTAGCAGGGGTCCCCTGCTCATCAAAATGCGGTAACAGGGGACCCCTGCTACCCCGCCTCAGCTGCCGCCGAGCGCCGCCTTGGCGTTCTAGTCGAAGCGGGCGAGGATCGCCTTCGGGTCGCCGGTGGCGAGGGTGTTCAGACCGGTGTCCAGGTCCTTCAGGACGCTGTCCATCTTGGGGGCGTTCACCGGGCCCTGGGCGTACTCGGCGCCGTCGATGAACGGCTTGTCGGCCGGGAACTGCTGGGTGTACTGGTCGCGGACCGACTGCCGGGACGGCATCACGCCGAACGCCGTGGCGAAGGTCATCTGCTGCTCGCCGGTGGTCATCGCCTCGACGAACTTGATCGCCTGCTCCTTGTGGGCGCTCTTGGCGGCGATGCCCCAGCAGTTGGTGAAGGAGAGGGTGCCCTGGCCCTTCGGCCCGGCCGGCAACGGGACGACCTTGTACTTGACGTTCGGGAAGTCGTTCTGGAGAGCCCCCTTGATCCAGTTGCCCTCGATGGTCATCACCGCCTTGCCCTTGCCGAACGCCTCGCCGCCCCAGCCGGCGTCGAGCTGCTTCGGGTAGCGGGCCAGCCCCTCGGTGAGCAGCGTCTTCACGTACGTGAGGGCCTGCACGTTCTCCGGGGTGTCCCCGGTGGCCTGCTTGCCGTCCTTGCTGGTCAGCCAGCCGCCGGCCTGGACCATGAACGCGCCGACCCGGTCCCGGGTGTCGGCGACCACCAGCGGCACCTGCCCGGCCGCCTTGAGCTTGCGCGCGGTGGCGGTGAGCTGGTCCCAGGTGGTCGGGATGTCGGCGTCGGTGAGGCCGGCCTTCGCCCAGAGGTCGGTGTTGATCTGGAGGGCGAGGGTGGAGAAGTCCTTCGGCACGCAGTAGAACTTGCCGTCGTAGGTGAACGTCTGCCGCAGGCTCTCGTAGAAGTCGTCCGGCTTGCTGATCTTGTCGCCGTACGGTTCGAGCGCGCCGACGCTGGCGTAGTCGGCGAAGCGGCTGGCGTCGACGTAGAAGACGTCCGGCGGGTTGCCGCCGGCGAGGGCCTGCCCGAGCTGCTGGGTGAGGTCCTGGGCCGGGGTGACCGTGGCGGTGTTGCCGGACTCGCCGGCCCACTTCGCCGCGGCCGCCTGGACCGCCTTGGTCTCGGCCTCGCCGGAGGATCCGATCAGGATCTCCAGCTTCGCCGGCCCGCTGGACTGGGCCTCGTCGCCGGAGTCGTCGAAGCCGCTGCCGCAGGCGGCCGAGCCGAACAGGGCGACGGCGGCGAGGCCGGCCACCGCCGCGCGGCGGATCGTTCGAGGGGCCATCTCACACTCTCCTGTGGGGGAAGGGGTTCACGCGGTCTGCCGGAGCACCAGGCGGGGCTTCAGCAGAACCTGGGGGCGGGTCTGTCGGGGGGTGTCGTCGAGCAGGCCGGTCAGCAGTTCCACGCACCGGACCGCGGCCTGGTGCAGGGGTTGGCAGACGCTGGTCAACCCGACCGCCGCGGCGACCGGGGTGTCGTCGAAGCCGATCACCGGGACGGCGGGTTCGGCGGCGCGGACGGCCTGGAGGGCGCCGAGAGCCAGCGAGTCGCTGACGCAGAGCAGGGCGGTCGGCGGCCGGGCCGCGCCGAGCAGGTCGCGGGCGGCCCGCTCGCCCTCGGTGATGCCGTCCTCGGTCCGCCGGTCCAGGTCGGTCGGGTCGACCCCGGCCGCGCGCACCGTGTGCTCCCAGCCGAGCCGCCGGTCGTCGCCGACACCGGAGCCGACGGGCCAGCCGACGAAACCGATCCGCCGGTGGCCGAGGGTCAGCAGCCGCCGGGTGGCCTGGGCCGTGCCGTCGGCGCCGTCCACGTCGACCCACGGGTGGGCGGTCGGATCGTCCCAGGGCCGGCCGAAGGTCACGAAGGGCACGCCCCGGGCGGTGAGCCAGGCGGTCCGTGGGTCACGCCGCTTGGTGCCGGTGAGCACGAAGGCGTCGAGATCGTAGGTGCCGAGCAGGTCGTCGTACTCCCCGATCTCCTGCTCGTCGTCGGTGGCGGTGTAGAGCATCACGCGGTAGCCGGCGGTGCCGGCGGTCTCGGAGAGGCCGTGCAGGAAGCGGTCGAGCACGGAGCCGTTGATGCCGTCCCGGGTGGGTTCGATGCGGACGGCGATCAGCCGGGACCGGCCGGTACGCATCTGCCGGGCGGCCTGGTTGGTCCGGTAGCCGAGGGCGTCGATCGCCTCCCGCACCCGCTGCCGGGTCTCCTCGCGGACGACGTGCGGGGAGTTGAGCACGTTGGAGACGGTCTGGCGGCTGACCCCCGCCTGCCGGGCCACCGTCGCGATGGTCACCTTTTGTGCCACAAAATCCCTCCCGCCATCTTGAACGTTCCAATCTGGATAAGGCAGGATTGGATCGTTCAAGTTTCTGGAATGTTTCGCACTCTGCACCCCATGGAACGATCTGTCAAGAGATCCACGTTCCGCGACCACGTTCCGCCGACCACCTGGAGTTCCCCCGTGACCGAACGGCACCTGCAACCCCTGCTGCACGAGCTGGTCGGAGTCGTCCTCGCACCCACCAGCGCGCTCGGTGACCAGGCCGGGCAGATCCGGCCAGTCGGCGTGCAGGGCGTCTTCCACGCCGACGCCCGGGTGCTCTCCCGGGCCGAGCTGCGCGTCGACGACCGGGAGCCGGAGGGGCTGACCGCCGGCCCGGACGGCCCGCACGCCGCCCGCTTCGTCACCGTCGCCCGCTGGCTCGGCGACCCGCACCCCGATCCCACCGTCCGCATCGACCGGTCCCGCCGGGTCACCCCGGACGGCCTGGTGGAGGAGCTGCACGTGGTCTCCACCGCGTCGGTGCCGGTCCGGGCCACGGTCAGCGTCGACCTGGACTGCGACCTGGCCCCGATCGAGGTGGTGAAGTCCGGTGGCGAGCGACCGCCTCTGCCGGCCCACCCCGGGTCGGCCGGCGGGTTCGCCTGGACCGCGGGTGGCATCACCGTCACGGTCCACGGCGAGGGCGCGACCGCGCACGTCGACGGCGCGCACGCCGCGCTCCGGCTCGCCTGGCCGGTCGAGCTGCCCGCCGGTGGCGGCGACACCGTGCTGCGCTGGCGGCTGACCGTCACCGACCCCCGCGCCGTCGTGGTCGCCCCGGTGGACGGCCCCGACTGGGCCCACCCCGAGGTACGCGCCGACGACCGTCGCCTGGTCCGCCTCCTCGACCGTTCCCTGGCCGACCTGCGCGCGCTGCGCCTGGCCGAGCCGGCCCACCCGGAGGACGTCTTCCTCGGCGCGGGCGTGCCCTGGTTCCTCACCCTGTTCGGCCGGGACAGCCTCTGGGCGGCCCGGATGATGCTCCCACTCGGCACCGGGCTGGCCGCCAGCACGCTGCGGGTGCTCGCCCGCCGCCAGGGCACCCGGGTCGACCCGGCCACCGGCGAGGCGCCCGGCAAGATCCTGCACGAGCTGCGCCGGCACGAGTTCGCCCTCTCCGACGCGGGGCTGCGGCTGCCGCCGGCCTACTACGGCACGGTCGACGCCACCATGCTCTGGGTCAACCTGCTGCACGACGCCTGGCGCTGGGGGCTGCCCGCCGAACAGGTCGAGCCGTTGCTGCCGCACCTGGAGGCCGCGCTGGGGTGGCTCGGCACGCACGCCGACGCCGACGGCGACGGGCTGGTCGAGTACGTCGACACCACCGGCCACGGCCTTGCCAACCAGGGCTGGAAGGACTCCGGCGACGCGGTGCGCTTCGCCGACGGCACCATCGCGCAGGCGCCGATCGTGCTGGCCGAGGTGCAGGGGTACGCGTACGAGGCCGCGGTGAACGGGGCGGCCCTGCTCGACGCGTTCGACCGCCCCGGCGGAGACTCCTGGCGCGCGTACGCCCATCGGCTCGCCGAGCGGTTCCGCGCCACGTTCTGGGTGGACGGCCGCCACGGCCCGCAGCCCGCCCTCGCCCTGGACCGGGACAAGCGGCCGGTCGACTCGCTGACCAGCAACATCGGTCACCTGCTCGGCACCGGCCTGCTGGACGACGACGAGTCCGCCCAGGTCGCCCGGCTGCTCACCACCGAGTCGCTGACCGGTGGGTTCGGACTGCGCACCATGTCCCGGGCCGACGGCGGGTTCAGCCCGCTGTCGTACCACTGCGGTTCGATCTGGACCCACGACACCGCGATCGTGCTCGGCGGGCTGGCCCGGTCGGGGTTCGACGACGCGGCGCGCACCCTCGTCGAGGGGCTGCTCCGCGCCGCCGAGGCGTTCGACTACCGGCTGCCGGAACTGTACGGCGGCGACGACCGGGACGCGGTGGGCCGCCCGGTGCCGTACCCGGCGGCGTGCCGCCCGCAGGCGTGGTCGGCGGCGAGCGCGGTGCTGCTGCTCCAGGCCGCCGTCGGTCTCTACCCGGACGTCCCCCGGGGGCTGGTGGCGCTCCGCCCGCTCGCCGGCGCCGAGCTGGGCGCCGTGGCGGCACGCGGGCTCCGGATCGCCGGCACCCCCGTCGACGTGACCGTCACCGGCTACGGCGAGGTCAGCCTGACCAACGCCCCCGCCGGCCTGGCCCCGGGGCACCTGCCCACCGTGCCCGCCCCACGCACCGCCAGAGAGTCGCTCCCGTTCCGCTGACCGTGACGTCGGCGGCGACCGGGATCACCACGGTCGCCGCCGACGCCGGACCACGCGGTGGGATCAGAGCAGGGGGTCGAGGCCGACGGTGAGGCCGGGGCGACGCCGGACCTCGCGGACGGCGAGCAGCACACCGGGCATGAAGGAGGCCCGGTCGTAGGAGTCGTGCCGGATGGTCAGGGTCTCCCCGGCGGTGCCGAAGAGCACCTCCTGGTGCGCGACCAGGCCGGTGGCCCGGACCGCGTGGACGCGTACCCCGTCGATGTCGGCGCCGCGCGCGCCCGGCACCTCGCTCGCGGTGGCGTCCGGCGACGGACCCAGCCCGGCGTCCGCGCGGGCCTGGGCGACCAGCCGTGCGGTGTGCGTGGCGGTGCCGCTCGGCGCGTCCAGCTTGCGCGGGTGGTGCTGCTCGATGATCTCCACCGACTCGAAGTGCCGGGCGGCGCGAGCGGCGAACTGCATCATCAGCACCGCGCCGATGCCGAAGTTCGGGGCGATCAGCACGCCGACCTCGGGCCGGCCGGCCAGCCAGCCGCGCACCTGGTCCAGCCGTTGCTCGGTGAAGCCGGTGGTGCCCACCACCGCGCTGATCCCCCGGTCGATGAGCCAGCGCAGGTTCTCCATCACCACGTCCGGCGTGGTGAAGTCGACGACCACCTGGGCGCCGGCGGCACCGGACAGGTCGTCACCCTGGTCGATCATCGCCACCAGGTCGAGGTCGCCGGCCGCGTCGACCGCCCTGCACACCTCGATACCCATCCGGCCCCGGGCACCCAGCACGCCGACCCGGACCGGCTCGTCGCGTCGCTTCTCCTGCACGTCAGTCACGGGGCACAACCTATCCCAAGCCGGGCAGGGTCCCGCCTCCGGAACCGCAGGCCGTCCACCCTGCGGACGGCGCCCCTGCCACGACTACGCCCCGGTGAAGTCGCCCTGGTCGAACGGGCCGACCACGGCCAGCGACATGGGTCGGCTCAACAGCTCGGCGGCGAGGGTGTTGACCTCGTCGACGGTGACCGCGTCCACCCGGGACAACAGCTCGTCGACCGGCACCAGGTCGCCGTAGAGCAGTTCGCCCTTGGCCAGTCGGCTCATCCGGGAACCGGTGTCCTCCAGGCCGAGCACGAAGGAGCCCTTGGACATGCCCTTGCCCCGGGCCACCTCGGCCTCGGTCAGTCCGTCCGTGGCCACCCGGCGCAGCTCGGCGCGGGTCAGTTCCAGCACCTCGTCCAGCTTGCCCGGCGCGCAGCCGGCGTAGACCGCGAACAGCCCGGCGTCGGCGTACTGGCTGGCGTAGGAGTAGACCGAGTAGGCCAGCCCGCGCTGCTCCCGGATCTCCTGGAACAGCCGGCTGGACATGCCGCCGCCGAGCACGTTGTTCAGCACACCGAGGGCGAACCGCCGCTCGTCCAGCCGGTCGATGCCGGGACAGCCGAGGATCACGTGCGCCTGCTCGGTCTCCTTCGGCTCGACCAGGGTGGTGGCCGGCTTCGTCCGCACCGCCGGGGTGTTCGGACGGTGCGCCGCCGGAGCCGCCGGGGCGGTGTCCAGCGGGGTGCCCGCCAGCGCCTGCCGGACCAGCTTCACCACGGTGGCGTGGTCGAGGTTGCCGGCGGCGGCGATCACGATCTGCGGGGCGACGTACCGCTTCCGGTAGAAGCCCTGGATCTGCCGCCGGGTCATCGGGGTGACCGTCTCCTCGGTGCCGGAGATCAGCCGGCCCAGCGGGTGGTCGCCGTAGACCGCCCGGGCGAAGAGGTCGTGCACCTCGTCGCCGGGTTCGTCGTCGTGCATGGCGATCTCTTCGAGGATCACCCCGCGTTCGGTCTCGACGTCCGCCGGCTCCAGCAGCGAGTCGGCGACCAGGTCGCACATCACGTCGATGGCCAGCGGCAGGTCCTCGTCGAGCACCCGGGCGTAGTAGCAGGTGTACTCCTTGGTGGTGAAGGCGTTCGTCTCACCACCCACCGCCTCGATCTCGGCGGAGATGTCCAGCGCGCTTCGCTTGTGGGTGCCCTTGAAGAGCAGGTGCTCCAGGAAGTGCGCGGCACCGGACTGCGGGCCGGTCTCGTCTCGCGAGCCGACCGCCACCCAGATGCCGAACGAGACGCTGCGCATCGCCGGGATCGCCTCGGTGAGCACCCGCAGCCCGCTGGGGAGCACGGTACGCCGCACCGTCCCGCCCAACGGGTCGTCGCTCAGCGTCCGGGTCACCGCCCGGGCCGACGTGGACCGGCCGGACGGGGCGGCTCCGGCGGCGCGGGCGCGGTGACCCGCACCCCAGCGGCCCGGGACGAACGGTGCGTGGTCGGCCCGACTCACAGGTACCTGACTCCTAGGGACGTAAGGGGTGGTGATCCGCCCTCCGACGGGACCAGCCCGGCTCGGCGAGCCGGGCTGGTCCGTCAGATCGGACGTTCGTGCCGTCGGTGTGACGGCACGGAACGGGTCAGCTGTGCCGGGTCCGGCGACGCGGGCGGTCGCCGCCCTCGCCACCCTCACCGCGACGCGGGCGGTCGCCGCCCTCGCCGCCACCCTCGCCCCGGCTCGCGCCCCGCTCGCCACGGTCACCGCGCGGGGCCCGGTCGGTGCGCTCCCGGGCCGGCGGACGCTCGCCACCCTCGGCGGCGGCCGGCGCCTCGGCGCCCTCGGGGCGAACCTTGTCCAGGTAGATCTTGCCGCGGGCGTCGATGTCCGCGATCTCCACCTCGACCTTGTCGCCGACGTTGAGGAAGTCCTCGACCTTCTCGACCCGCTTGCCGTCGCCGACCTTGGAGATGTGCAGCAGGCCGTCCCGCCCCGGCAGGAGCGAGATGAAGGCGCCGAACGCGGCGGTCTTGACCACCGTGCCGAGGAACCGCTCCCCCGCCTTCGGCAGGGTCGGGTTGGCGATGCCGTTGATCCGGTCGACCGCCGCCTGGGCGGAGGGGCCGTTGGTGGCACCGACGTAGATCGTGCCGTCGTCCTCGATGGAGATCTCGGCGCCGGTCTCGTCCTGGATGGCGTTGATGGTCTGGCCCTTCGGGCCGATCACCATGCCGATCTTGTCGACCGGGATCTTGACGGTGGTGACCCGCGGCGCGTACTCCGACATCGTGGCCGGGGCCTCGATCGCCGCCTGCATCACGTCGAGGATGGTCTGCCGGGCCTCGTGCGCCTGCTGGAGCGCGGCGGCCAGCACGTCCGACGGGATGCCGTCGAGCTTGGTGTCGAGCTGGAGCGCGGTCACGAAGTCCCGGGTGCCGGCGACCTTGAAGTCCATGTCGCCGAAGGCGTCCTCGGCACCGAGGATGTCGGTGAGCGTGACGTACTCGGTCTTGCCGTCCACCTCGTCGGAGATGAGGCCCATGGCGATGCCGGCGACCGGGGCCTTCAGCGGCACACCGGCCGAGAGCAGGCCCAGGGTGGAGGCGCAGACCGACCCCATCGAGGTCGAGCCGTTCGAGCCAAGCGCCTCGGAGACCTGCCGAATCGCGTACGGGAACTCCTCCCGCGACGGCAGCACCGGGATCAGCGCCCGCTCGGCGAGCGCGCCGTGGCCGATCTCCCGCCGCTTCGGCGAGCCGACCCGACCGGTCTCACCGGTGGAGTAGGGCGGGAAGTTGTAGTTGTGCATGTAGCGCTTGCGGGTCTCCGGAGCGAGGGTGTCCAGCATCTGCTCCATGCGCAGCATGTTCAGCGTGGTGACGCCGAGGATCTGCGTCTCGCCCCGCTCGAACAGCGCCGAGCCGTGCACCCGGGGCAGCACCCCGACCTCGGCGGTCAGCGGACGGATGTCGCGCGGACCCCGGCCGTCCATCCGGACCTGCTCGCGGAGCACCCGGTTGCGGACCTCGGACTTGCTCAGCGACCGGAACGCGGCGCTGAGCTCCTTCTCCCGGCCCTCGAAGCGCGGGCCGAGCTCCTCGACGACCTTCGCCTTGACCCGGTCCAGGGCCTCCTCGCGGTCGGCCTTGCCGGCGATCTTGAGGGCCTCGGCGACCTCGGCGCGGGCCAGGTCGGCCACCGCGCCGAAGACGTCCTCCTGGTAGTCCAGGAAGACCGGGAACTCGGCGACCGGCTTGGCGGCCACCTCGGCCAGCTCGCTCTGCGCCCGGCACAGCTCACGGATGGCCGGCTTGGCGGCCTCCAGGCCGCTGGCGACGACCTCCTCGGTCGGGGCGGGCGCGCCGCCGGCGACCAGCGCCACGGTGTGCTCGGTGGCCTCGGCCTCGACCATCATGATCGCGACGTCGCCGTCGGCCAGCGACCGGCCGGCGACCACCATGTCGAAGGTAGCCCGGGCCAGCTCGTCGCGGGTCGGGAAGGCGACCCACTGACCGTCGACGTGCGCCATCCGGGTCGCCCCGATCGGGCCGGAGAACGGCAGCCCGGAGAGCTTGGTCGACATCGAGGCGGCGTTGATCGCCACCACGTCGTACGGGTGCTGCGGGTCGAGCGCGAGGATGGTCTCGACGACCTGGACCTCGTTGCGCAGGCCCTTGACGAACGACGGGCGCAGCGGCCGGTCGATCAGCCGGCAGGTGAGGATCGCGTCCTCGCTGGGGCGTCCCTCGCGGCGGAAGAACGAGCCGGGGATCCGGCCCGCCGCGTACATCCGCTCCTCGACGTCGACGGTCAGCGGGAAGAAGTCGAACTGCTCCTTCGGCTGCTTGCTGGCCGTGGTGGCGGAGAGGACGACCGTCTCGCCGAGCTGGGCGACGACGGAGCCGGCGGCCTGCCGGGCGAGCCGGCCGGTGGAGAAGGTGACCTCGCGGGTGCCCAGGGCACCGTTGTCGATCACGGCGGTACGGGATTCGGTGCCGAGTCGGTTCTCGGTCATGGGTGGGTCATACTCCTCACGTCGGTGGGCCCACGACGCGCGGAAGCTGCTCAGACGGCCGGTCTTCGATCGAAGCGCCCGGGGGCCGGCGGATTCAACGCCGGGTATCCCGGGGGCCACTACCGGAGACCGGTACGCTGACCGGCTCCCGTCTCGGGTGGTCGCGCGGCCCTGGGTTGTCGGTTGGTGACGCCGATCGGGGGAGTGACCTGGTCGGTCACTCCCCCGTCACGTCACCGGCGCAGGCCGAGCCGCTCGATGAGCGACCGGTAGCGGTTGATGTCCTTCTTCTGGACGTAGTTGAGCAGCCGACGGCGACGGCCGACCAGCAGCAGCAGCCCACGACGGCTGTGGTGGTCGTGCTTGTGCACCTTCAGGTGCTCGGTGAGCTCCGCGATCCGCTTGGTGAGCACCGCCACCTGGACCTCGGGGGAACCGGTGTCCCCTTCGGCGGTCGCGTACTCCGCGCGGATCTTGGCCTTGGCTTCCTGGTCGAGCGCCATTTTCTCCCTGTTTCGATGGGTTGTTCGTCAGGCTCCGCCCGTCCCGTCCGGGAAGGGGAACGGAGGCGAACCTCGCACCCGCGGCGTCGAGCAGGCGCGCGAGGCCCCACGTCGTTGAACGACGTCTCCGCCAGACTACCAGCATCCGGGGAAAGCGCCCGTCGAAGGGCCGCCGGGCACGCCCGGGCGGTCAGCCCAACGCGGCCCGGGTACGAGCCACGTCCTCGTTCATCTGCGCGATCAGCGGCTCGATCGAGTCGTACCGGCGCTGCTCGCGCAGGTGCGCCACGAAGTCCAGGGCGAGCCGTTCCCCGTAGAGGTCCCCGGTGAAGTCCAGCGCGTACGCCTCGACCCGGCGCTCCCGACCGGAGAAGGTCGGGTTGGTGCCGATGGAGACCGCCGCCGCGAGCGGCTCCGCGCCGCCCCGCCGTACCAGCCGGGCGGCGTAGATGCCGTCGGCCGGCACCGCCGCGTACCGGTGGCAGAGCAGGTTGGCGGTGGGGAAGCCCAGCTCCCGGCCGCGCTGGTCGCCCCGGACCACCACCCCCTCCAGCCGGTGCGGACGGCCGAGCGCCGTGGCGGCGGCGGTGACGTCCCCGGCGTCCACGCAGGCCCGGATGTACGTCGAGGAGAAGACCGTGCCGTCCGAGGCGACCAGGGGGGCGCCCTCGACACCGAAGCCGAAGGTCCGGCCGAGCCGCTCCAGCAGCGCCACGTCACCGGCGGCCCGGTGGCCGAAGCGGAAGTTCTCGCCGACCACCACCAGCGCGGCGTGCAGGTTCTCGACCAGGATGTCGTGCACGAACTCCTCGGCGGGCAGCCGGGAGAACTCGGGCGTGAAGGGCACCACGCAGAGCACGTCCACCCCGAGCGACTCGACCAGCTCGGCCTTGCGCCCCGCCTCGGTGAGCACCGCCGGGTGGGAGCCGGGGCGGACCACCTCCGCCGGGTGCGGGTCGAAGGTCACCACCACCGACCGGACGCCCAGTTCCCGGGCCCGGGCCACGGCGTGACCGATGGTGGCCTGGTGACCCCGGTGCACCCCGTCGAAGACGCCAATGGTCACCACCGACCGGCCCCAGCCGCCGGGCACCGCGTCGTACCCCCGCCAGCGCTGCATCTCTCTCCTCCCTGACCGCACCGCCGCCCCGCGGTGCGGTGGTCGCCGAACGATCCCGTGCGCTGTCCGTCGGATTCCCCGGCGTCAGGCCGGGGCGAGCACGATCTCCGCGCGGGCCCGTCCCTCCCGCTCGCTGACGATAGCGAGCAGGTTCCCGGCGGGGCCGAAGACCGCGTAGGGGCCGGCGATGCCGGCCGGGGCCAGCGGGCCGCCGTGGGAGAGCACCCGGGCCTCGTCGGGACTGGCGTCCCGGCGCGCGAAGAACCGGTCGGCCGCCGCCGCGAGCGGCAGGGAGACCACGTCGGGCGACCGCTGCTCCAACTCCGGCAGGGTCGCCGCCTCGGCCAGGGTGAACCCGCCGACCGCGGTCCGGCGCAGCGCGGTGAGGTGCCCGCCGACACCCAGCGCGAGACCGGCGTCCCGGGCGATGGCCCGGATGTACGTACCGGAGGAGCAGGTCACGTCCACGTCCACGTCGACCAGGTCCGGCGTGTCCCGGCGGACGGCGAGCACGGCCAGCCGGGAGACGGTGACCCGCCGGGCGGCCAGTGCCACGGTCTCGCCGTCGCGGACCCGCTTGTACGCCCGCTGACCGTCCACCTTGATCGCGCTGACCGCGCTCGGCACCTGGTCGATCTCGCCGGTGAGGGCGGCCAGGGCGGTACGGACCGCCTCGTCGGTCACCCCGGCGGCCGAGGTGGTGGCGGTGACCTCCCCCTCGGCGTCGTCGGTGACGGTGGTCTGTCCGAGCCGGATGGTGGCGGTGTAGCTCTTCTCCGCGCCGATCACGTACGTGAGCAGCCGGGTGGCCCGGTTGACCCCGATGACCAGCACACCGGTGGCCATCGGGTCGAGCGTGCCACCGTGCCCCACCCGGCGGGTGCGGGCCAGTCGCCGGATCCGTGCCACCACGTCGTGCGACGTCATGCCACCGGGCTTGTCGACCACGATCAGACCGTCTGCGCTCACGTCGGCCAAGCCTGCCAGACCGCCCGGGGCCGGTCCGCGCCGGACCGCCCGTCCGGCCCGGGGCGGCCCGTACCACGCGCCATTCGGCAGATCGGTCGGCCGAGGCCGAAAAGAGACAGCAGGCGACGCGGTTCGGTGCCATCATCAGGCACCCGGCCCACGGTTACGGGGAGCAACCCGACCGGCCATGAAGGAGATCGATGTCCACCGTCCACGACAGGAACACCAGCGGTCCGGGCCAGGCCGGGCGGTCGGCCCGGTCACGGCCACCCGGTCAGCCGTCGCTGCTGCCCGACTGGATGCGCGACCCGCCACCGCCCCGGGTCACCCTCGGCGACCGGGTCGCCGCCGGGCTGCTGCGGCTGCCGGGGGCGCCCCGGGCCAGGCAGTCCTGGTGGGCGTGGCAGGACCGGCGACGACTGTACGAGCGCTTCCCGAACTCGTTCAAGATCGTGGCGTTCTTCGCCTCCTGGGCGATCGCCCTGACCCTGGTGCTCACCGCGTGGGGCTTGTTCGCACTGGCAGCGGGCTGAGGCAGACCCGCACGGCCAGGCCATCCGGTGGCCGGGCCGGTCAGCCGACGCCGGCGACCACCCAGCGTCCCGACCGCAGCCGCAGCGCCAGCGCGACCAGGCGGATCACGACGAAGAGGGTCAGCCCCGCCCAGATCCCGCCGAGGCCCAGGTCGAACGCGTAGGTGAGCCAGATGGCCGGCAGGAAGCCGCCGAGGCCGGCGGTCACGGCGAGGTTGCGCAGGTAACGGACGTCGCCCGCGCCGATCAGCACCCCGTCGAGGGCGAACACCACGCCACCGAGCGGCTGGATCAGCACGAACCACGGCCAGATCGCCGCCGCCTGCTCGCGTACCTGGGGATCGGAGCTGAACAGCGCGGGGACCAGGTTGGCGCCGACGGCGACGAGCGCGGCGAACGCCAGCCCGCAGACACCGCCGAGCAGGGCGACCCGGCGGGCCAGCGCGCGGGCGCCGGCCTCGTCCCCCGCCCCGAGCGCCGCCCCCACCAACGCCTGGGCGGCGATGGCGAGGGCGTCGAGCAGCAGCACGGTGAAGAACCAGAGCTGTACGACGATCTGGTGCGCGCCGACCGCGGCGGCCCCGAACCGCGCGGCGACGGCCGTCGCGGAGAGGAAGCTGGCCTGGAAGGCGACGCCCCGGATGAGCAGGTCCCGGCTGACCGCCAACTGGTGGCGGATGACCTGCGGCCGGGGACGCAGCGACACCCGCTCGGCGACCAGCGCCGCGACGAAGAGGCCACCGCAGAGGGTCTGCGCGACGACGTTGGCGACCGCCGAGCCGACCAGACCCATCCCGACCGGATAGACCAGCAGCGGGCAGAGCAGCGCGGAGAGCAGGTTGGGACCGAGCACGTACCACAGGGGACGCCGGGTGTCCTGGATGCCGCGCAGCCAGCCGTTGCCGGCAGCGGCCAGGAGCAGGCCCGGCGCGCCGAGGGCCGCGACCCGCAGCCACTGCGCGGCCGCGTCGGCCACCTCGCCGGTCGAACCGGCCAGGGCACGTGCCAGCGGTCCGGCCAGGACCTGCATGCCCAGCGCGACGACCAGCCCACCGGCGAGGGCGAGCCAGGACGACTGGACGCCCTCGGCCACCGCGGCGGCCCGGTCACCCGCGCCGAAGCGGCGGGCCGACCGGCCGGTGGTGCCGTAGGCCAGGACGCTGCCGAGCCAGGCGATCAGCGTGAGCACCGTCCCGCCGACCGCGACGGCGGCCAACGGCACCCGGCCGAGGTGGCCGACCACGGCCGTGTCGACCAGGACGTAGAGGGGTTCGGCGGCGAGGACGACCAGCGCCGGCAGGGCCAGCCCGGCGATCCGCCGCGCCGACGCCACCGGCGCCGAGGGCACGGCGGAGGCGGTCACGGGCCTGATCCTGGCACGTCCCGCGTAATGATTACAACCCCGCGTGCCCCTTACCGCCCCGTCGCGGACGGGACGGGTGGATCACTGACGGGTGTCCATCGAGGTCTGGAGGGCGCGACGGGCCTGCTCGCGAGCCTCGTCGACGGTCTCGGGCTGGGGCTTGGTCGGCATGGCGGTTCCCTTCCAGGGCAGGCACGCGTCGGCGACGCGGCGCACGTGGGTGTTCCCTGCTGCACGCCCCGCCAGCGTCCGGGGGTGACCGGCTCGGCTGGCCCGGGCAGCGTGGACCCGGGTCGGTTCGACCCTGGAGGGAGGCGGTGTCCGGTGGGAACCACCACCAGCGGGCGACGCCAGCAGAACGCGCCGACCCTCACCCAAGTTATCGTTAAGTTCCACATGTTGCCCGTGCTTCCCACCACGTGGGCACCGTCAGCGGGCGAAGAAGTGCCAGCCGATCCACCACCAGAAGCCGAACAGGCCGATCCGCCCGACCGGCACCGAACCGACCTCGTACTGCATCACGTACGCGCAGACGTCGCCGAACGACGGCACCCGGGAGCCCTCCCGGCGGGCCGCCCACTCGACGACGGCGAACAGCACCAGCGAGACCAGGAAGCCGCCGATGGCCAGGGTCCGCATCATCGCCGCACCAACCCCCAGAACGCCGCCAGCCAGGCGAACCAGGCCGCCGAACGGACCAGCGAGTCCTCCAGCAGCGGATCGGCCAGACGGGAGAAGGTGGGGAAGTCGTCCCCGGCCGCCATGACGAAGGTGGCTCCCTCGAACACCCCGAACACCACCACCGGCAGCACCCACCAGATCGCGCCGGAGCGCAACCGCTCCGGCGCGGGGCGACGCGGCACCCGGTGGCTCAGCCCGAGCCAGACCAGCACTCCGCCGGTGCCGATGGTGTAGAGGTTCGCCGACGTCGAGAAGGAGGGCAGTTGACCTCCTACCAGGGACAGGCAGGCCAGTACGGGCACGACGACCACCGGACGGTCCCAGACCCGGGGTGCCTCGGCGGCGATCTCGTGGGGCTGCTCCATGCCGCGATTGTCTCCCTCCGTCACGGAGTGCGGAAAGGCCGACACTCCTCGCGGTCAGTCCCGCTCCTTCGCCTGCGTCAACGCCGAGTCCAGTTCGGCCCGGATCCGGGCCACCACGTCCTGCGCCGTGCCCTGGCCGGTGAACCCGGCCGCGAAGCGGTGCCCGCCGCCGCCCAGGGCCACCGCGACCCGGCTGACGTCCACCGCGCCCTTGCTACGCAGGGAGACCGCCCACCCGTCCTCGGCGATCTGCTTGAGCACGCCGCTGACGTCCGCCTCGGCGGTGCACCGCACCGAGTCGATCAGCGGCTCCAGGACGTACGGCCGCTGGTCGTGCCGGTCCAGGTCGGCCAGGGTGGCGTAGGTCCAGACGAAGCCGTGACCACCGGCCGCCGCCGGTTCCAACCGGGTCCGGCCGAGCACGTCACCGTAGAGACGGACCGCGCCGAAGGGCCGGGTGTCGAAGATCCGCCGGGAGATCTCCCCCGGCCTGATGCCGGTGGCGAGCAGCCGGGCCGCCATCCGGTGCACGTCCGGCGTGGTGGCGTCGAAGCGGAACGAGCCGGTGTCGGTGGCCAGCGCGACGTACAGACACTCGGCGATCTCGGCGTCGAGCGGCACGTCGAGACGGGTCAGCAGCTGCTCGGCGACCACCGAGGTCGCCGCCGCCTGCGGATCGACCAGGTGGACGTCGCCGAAACCGGTGTTCGAGGCGTGGTGGTCGAGCACCACCGCCGGGGCCGCGACAGCCAGCCGGTCGACCAGGTCGCCCAGGCGGGACTCGCTGGCCGCGTCGAAGCAGAGGACCAGATCCGGGTCCCGGTACGCCTCGGCGGCCGGCACCAGCAGGTCGAGGCCGGGCAGGTCCCGGAAGGGTTCGGGCACCTCCGGTGGGCCGGGGAAGGTCGCCTGCACCCCGCGCAGACCGAGCCGACGCAGTCCCAGTCCGAAGCCGAGCATGCTGCCCAGCGCGTCCCCGTCCGGGTTGACGTGGCAGATCAGCAGCACCCGGGAGTCCGGGGTGAGCCGCCGTACCGCGTCGACGGCGGCGGCCCAGTCGGCGCCGGCCGGTCCGGACGGCACCGACGGCTCCCCGACCAGCAGACCGCCGGTCGGGGAGCCCGGATCGTCGGTCACCGCCGGTCCCGGGCGGCCGACGACACGTCGTCTGACTCGTCGGACCCGGCGTCGGACTCCTCGGACTCGTCGTCGACCCGGTACGGCTGGGCGTCCCCGGCATACGCCGCCCCGGCGGCGATGCGCTGCACCTCGGCGTCGGCGCTGCGGGCCTGGGCGAGCAGGTCGTCGATGTGCTTGACGTGGTCCTGGACGTTGTCCAGGACGAAGGTCAGGGTCGGCGAGTGCCGCAGCCCGAGCGCCTTGCCGACCGTGCTGCGCAGCATGCCCTTGGCGCTCTCCAGCGCGGCGGCGGTGCCGGCCTGCTCGGCGGCGTCCCCGAGCACCGTGTAGAACACCGTGGCGTCCCGCAGGTCGGCGGTGATCCGGGCGTCGGTGATGGTGATCATGCCGAGGCGGGGATCCTTGATCTGGCTCCGCACCACCGACGCGACCAGTTCACGCACCCGTTCGGCGTGCCGGCGTACCTTGGCCGGATCCGTCATCTCCGCCACCTCCACGGCATCGACTCCCGGTCCGGACCGGGGCGCGGACGCCGTCGGTGACCGGACCGGCCAACAGTTCGAACACTACCCGCGCGACCATACGCGTCACGCCCGAGCACCGGCGGCCTTGGCCACCGGCATCCGCCGTCAGTCGTCCGCGCCGTGCAGGCGTCGACGGACCGACAGCAGTTCCACCTCCGGGCGGCCCGCCACCAGGCGCTCGCACGAGTCGAGCACCTCGCGGACGTGGGCCGCCTCCGCGGCCACCACGGCCACGGCTATCTCCGCCCGACCGTGCAGGTCGAGCGCTCCCACCTCGGCGGCCGACACCTCGAAGCGGCGCAGCGCCGCCACGATCGGCCGTACGTATGATCTCTTGCTCTTGAGCGACCGGGAATCACCCGGCAGCAGCAGGTCGAAGACCGCGGTTCCGGTGAACATCGCCTCGGACGATACCCGCCCACCGGCCCCCATGATCAAGGGGTTTACGCCGAGCCGGCGTAAACCCCTTGATCAGGTGTCCCGAGCGTCAGCTACGGGCCTTCTCGCGCATCTCGAAGGTCTCGATGATGTCGCCGACCTGGACGTTGTTGTAACCACCCAGGGTCAGACCACACTCGAAGCCCTCGCGCACCTCGGTCGCGTCGTCCTTGAACCGCTTGAGCGAACTGATCGTGAGGTTGTCCGCCACGACCGCGCCGTCGCGCAGCAGCCGCGCCTTGGCGTTCCGGCGCATGATGCCCGACCGGACGATGCAACCGGAGATGTTGCCGACCTTGGACGAACGGAACACGTCGCGGATCTCCGCGGTGCCCAGCTCGACCTCCTCGTACTCCGGCTTGAGCAGGCCCTTGAGCGCCGCCTCGATCTCCTCGATGGCCTGGTAGATGACGGTGTAGTACCGGATCTCCACGCCCTCGCGGTCGGCGATCTCACGGACCTTGTTGGCGGCCCGCACGT
Source organism: Micromonospora echinospora (assembly GCF_900091495.1). Taxonomy (NCBI): domain Bacteria; kingdom Bacillati; phylum Actinomycetota; class Actinomycetes; order Micromonosporales; family Micromonosporaceae; genus Micromonospora; species Micromonospora echinospora. The sequence goes on from NZ_LT607413.1 coordinate 509,903, forward strand.
TGAAGCCGATGATCGTGACCGCCTCGGACGAGGCGCTCGCGAGCATGACGTCGCTCTCGGTGATCGCGCCCACGCCCCGGTGGATGATCCGAAGCTGGACCTCCTCCGGGATGTCGAGGTTGAACAGCGCGTCCTCGAGCGCCTCCACGGAACCGGAGACGTCGCCCTTGAGCACCAGGTTGAGCGAGGTCTTCTCGCCCTCCTTGAGCTGCTCCATGAGCGTCTCGAGGGTGGCCCGGCCACGGGAGTTGGCGAAGGACGCCGCCCGCCGCCGTGCCTGCCGCTGCTCGGCGATCTGCCGCACCGTACGGTCGTCCTCGGCGGCCAGGAAGGTGTCACCCGCACCCGGCACCGCGGTCAGACCGAGCACCAGGACCGGACGCGCCGGACCGGCCTCGACGACCTGGTTGCCGTTCTCGTCGAGCATCGCCCGGACCCGGCCGTGCGCCCCACCGGCGACGATCGAGTCGCCCGCCCGGAGGGTGCCCTTCTGCACCAGCACGGTCGCCACCGCGCCACGGCCCTTGTCGAGGTGCGCCTCGATCGCCACACCCTGCGCCGGCCCGTCGATCGGCGCGGTCAGCGACAGCGACGCGTCGGCGGTCAGCAGGACGGCCTCGAGCAGGTCGTCGATGCCGATGCCGGGCTTGGCCGCGACGTTGACGAACATCGTGTCGCCGCCGTACTCCTCGGCGACCAGGCCGTACTCGGTCAGCTGCTGGCGGACCTTGTCCGGGTTGGCCTCCGGCTTGTCGACCTTGTTGACCGCGACCACGATCGGCACGTCAGCCGCCTTGGCGTGGTTGAGCGCCTCGATCGTCTGCGGCATCACGCCGTCGTCGGCCGCGACCACCAGCACCACGATGTCGGTGACCTGGGCACCACGGGCACGCATGGCGGTGAACGCCTCGTGACCCGGGGTGTCGATGAAGGTCACCGCCCGGTCCTCGCCCTCGTGCGGGACGTGGACCTGGTAGGCACCGATGTGCTGGGTGATGCCGCCCGCCTCGCCGGCCACGACGTTCGCCTTGCGGATCGCGTCGAGCAGCTTGGTCTTACCGTGGTCGACGTGACCCATGACGGTCACCACCGGCGCACGGCTGACCAGGCGGTCCTCCGCGACCTCGGCGTCGAGGTCGATGTTGAACTGCGCGAGCAGCTCGCGGTCCTCGTCCTCCGGGCTGACGATCTGGACGTTGAAGCCCAGGTGCTCACCCAGCAGCAGCAGGGTGTCGTCGGAGCAGGACTGGGTCGCGGTGACCATCTCGCCCAGGTTGAACATCTCCTGGACCAGCGAACCCGGGTTGGCGTTGATCTTGTCGGCGAAGTCCGACAGCGAGGCGCCACGGGAGAGCCGGACGACCTGACCCTGACCCCGGGGCGCGCCCGAGCTCATGGTCGGAGCCGACAGGTTGTCGAACTCCTGTCTGCGCTGCTTCTTGGACTTGCGGCCACGGGTCGGCCGGCCACCCGGACGCCCGAAGGCACCCGCGGCACCGCCGCCACGGCCACGACCGCCACCACCGGGACGACCGCCACCGCCGGCCGGCCCGCCGGGACGGAACCCGCCACCGGCACCGGCACCGCCGCCGCCCCCACCGGGACCGCCACGGAAGCCACCGCCACCGCCGCCGCCCCCACCGGGACCGCCACGGAAGCCACCGCCACCGCCGCCGCCCCCACCGGGGCCACCACGGAAGCCACCGCCACCGCCGCCGCCACCGGGACGGCCCGCGCCGCCGCCGGGGCGACCCGCGCCGGGACCACCCGGACGACCGGGACGCTGGCTCGGCATGGAGGCCGGGCTGGGCCGGGGCGGCATGGAGGCCGGACTCGGCCGGGGCGGCATCGAGGCCGGACTCGGCCGGGGACCACCGGCGCTGGACGCCGGCGGACGCGGCTGGCCGCCGCCGGAGATCCCGAACGGGTTGTTGCCCGCGCCACGGGCCGGCGGACGACCGCCGGGGCCGGGACGACCCGGAGCCGGGGTGCCGGTACGACCGGCGGCCGGCGAACCCGGGCGGGGCGGGATCGCACCCGGACCCGGACCCGGCCGCGGGCCGGGGCGGGTGGTGCCATCCGTCGGGGGCTCCCGGCGGACGTTGTCACGCTGCTGCTGCCGGGCGGCCTGCGCGGCCTTGACCGCGGCCTCCTGGTCAGCCTTCAGCTGGGCCGCGCGCGCCTCGGCGGCGGCGACCTCGATGTCGTGGGCACTCGCCGGCTTGGCGACCGGGGTCGCCGAGGGCGGCGGGCCGGGAACCGGTCCCTTCGGCTTCGGACCGGGCACCGCCGGCCGCCGGGGCGGCATCGGCTTGGCCGAGATCCGGGGCTCGCCGGGGACCGGCGGCGGGGTCGGGGTGGGCCTCGGGGCCGGGCTCGGGGTGGCCGCCGCCGGAGCGGACGGCGCCGAGCTCTCGGCCGACGCGACGAATGCGCCCCGCAGACGTCGGGCGACGGGCGCCTCGACGGTGCTGGACGCGGACTTCACGAACTCGCCCATTTCCTTCAACTTGGCGAGAACTGTCTTACTCTCGACCCCGAGCTCCTTAGCCAGCTCGTGTACGCGGGCCTTACCTGCCACTGCACTCCTCACTCCGAGGTCGTGCGGGCAGCACCCGCAGCGACCTCACTCCTGCACTTGAAGCCTGGTCATTTCAGGGACTTCATCGTGTGCTCATGTCGGTCGTCCTACCTTGCTAGCGACTCCCGTCCGGTCGGGCTGACCGGACGTGAAGCTTGGCGCATCGACGTACTTCGCCAGTTCGCCATGATCGGGAACCCCGGCGACACGCAACGCACGCCCGAAGGCGCGGCGTCGCACCGCCTGCGCGAAGCAGGCCGGACCCGGGTGCAGGTTCGCCCCTCGACCCGGCAGCCTGCGGGCCGGATCGGGTCGGAGGCTGTGACCAGCCTCGTCGCCAACCGCGACGATCCGCAGGAGTTCGCTGGCCGGCGCCCGTTTCCGGCAACCCACACAGGTGCGCTCCGGCTGCGCGCGTCGTACCACTGAAGAAGTCTACCCCTAGCTGCTCGAGATCGCTCCGCCCGGCTCCGGGACGTGATCAGCACCGCGCCGCCCGGCCGGGGCCGACTGCTCGGCGTCCGACCGGATGTCGATCCGCCAACCGGTCAGGCGGGCAGCAAGCCGGGCATTCTGCCCTTCCCGGCCGATCGCCAGGGAGAGCTGGAAGTCGGGCACGGTGACCCGGGCCGTCCGGGTGGCCAGGTCGACCACCTCGACCCGGAGCGCCTTGGCCGGCGACAACGCGTTGCCCACGAAGGTCGCCGGATCGTCCGACCAGTCGATGATGTCGATCTTCTCGCCGTGCAGCTCGCTCATCACCGCGCGGACCCGCTGCCCCATCGGGCCGATGCAGGCACCCTTGGCGTTGACCCCGGGCGTGGTGGAGCGGACCGCGATCTTCGTACGGTGACCCGCCTCACGCGCGATGGCGCTGATCTCGACGGTGCCGTCGGCGATCTCCGGCACCTCCAGGGCGAAGAGCTTCTTCACCAGCGCCGGGTGGGAGCGGGAGAGGGTGATCTGCGGACCCCGCATGCCCTTGGCCACGTGCACCACCACGCAGCGGATCCGCTCGCCGTGCCGAGGGTGCTCACCGGGCACCTGCTCGGACTGGGGCAGGACGCCCTCCAGCTTGCCCAGGTCGACGCTGATGATGCCCTTCTCGGCACGGGCCTCGTGCGCCTGGACCACGCCGGTGACCAGGTCACCGTCGCGCCCCACGTACTCGCCGAAGTGCACCTCGTCGGTGGCCTCCCGCAGCCGCTGGAGGATCACCTGCTTGGCGGTCATCGCGGCGATCCGACCGAAGTCGTGCGGGGTGTCGTCGACCTCCCGCACCACGGTGCCGTCAGGGTCCAGCTCCTGGGCGTACACCAGGGCCTGGCCGGTCTTGCGGTCGATCTCCACCCGGGCGTGCGACTGGGCGCCCTCGGTGTGCCGGTACGCGGTCAGCAGCGCGGTCTCGATCGCCGCGAGGATCGTGTCGAACGGGATCTCCCGCTCGCGCTCCAGTGCGCGCAGCGCCGCGAGGTCGATGTTCACCTCTCCTCGTCCTCCACATCATCTTCGTCGTCGATGTCGTCGATGTCGGCCTCGTCGGTGGCGTCGAACTCTTCCGCCTCGTCGATCTCGTCGAGGCGGTTGAACTCGACCTGCACCCGCCCGGGGCCGAGTTCGGCGTAGGTCCACTCCGCGCGCTCGCCGTCCACGTCGAGCACCACGCGCTCGTCGTCCGCCTCGAGCACCCGGCCGGTGACCTGGCGGTCCCCCGGCTGCCCGGCGCGCTGTTCCGGCACGGCGGTCCGGGCCGTCACCCGCACCAGCCGGCCGACGTTGCGGCGCCAGTGGCGGGGCAGCGTGAGCGGGCGGTCCACGCCCGGAGAGCTCACTTCGAGCTGGTACTCCCCCGCGACGATGTCGCCGCTCGCCTCCTCCGCCGCGTCCAGCGCCGAGGAGACCGCCCGGGAGACGTCGGCCACCGCGTCCAGGCTGACGCCCCGGTCACCGTCGACGATCACCCGGACCACGTGCCGGCGTCCGGCCCGCGAGACGGAGAGGTCCTCCAGGTCGTACCCGGCGGCGACCACCACCGGCTCGATCACGGCCCGCAGCCGGGCCCGGCGGGCGGCGAGATCCCCGCGCGGCGCACCGGTGGGACGGGGTCTCCCCGTCGGCCTGGTGGCACGGCCACGCTGCGTCATCTCGCGCACCCCTCTCAACTCGACGGCGCCCGGTCGGGCAGCCACGGCGACACGCCACCGGCGCGATTCGCCACCGGTGGCTGCGCAGAGCGTAACGCGCCGTCGGCCGGACCGGCCGGGCGGCGCACCGACGCCGTTGCCCGCGAACGGTAGCGGATGGTGTTGACTTGTCCGGTGGGGATTCGCAGAGCAACACAGCGCGACGGAACGGCCGGACATTCCCGGCGAAAGTTACTGCGGACCGGTGCCCTCCTGGTCCTCGGCGGAGCCACCGTCCCGGTGGCCGGCTGCGGACTCCTCGACCGGGACGACCCGCCGCCACCACCCGACCCGCTCCAGCCCCTGATCGACGGCGCGCTCGCCCTGGCGGCCCGGTACCGGGCCGCGATCGGCGCCGACCCGACGCTCACCGCGCGACTCACCCCGATCGCCGACGCGCACCACGCGCACGCCACCGAGCTGGCGGCGGCGATCGGCGTGGCCCTCCCCTCGCCCAGCCCGGTGGCGTCGACCACCGCTCCCGCCGGTGACGCCGCCACCGTCCTCGCCGAGCTCCGCGCGGCCGAGGAGCGCGCACGCGCGGAGGCGGCGACCTTCTGCGCACAGGCCCCGGCCGACCGGGCCGCCCTGGTCGGGTCGATCGCCGCGGCGCGCGCCACGCACGCGGAGGTGCTGCGGTGACCGCCGAGGAGGCGCTGGCCGCCGCGCTGACCGCCGAGTACGCGGCGATCTTCGCGTACGGGCCGATCGGGGTACGACTCACCGACGCCGCCCGGCGGGCCGCCCGGGAGGCGGAGGCCGCGCACCGGCGTCGCCGGGACGACCTGGTGCTGCGGCTGAGCACCGGCAGCGGCGCCGTCCCGGCCGACCGGGCCGGCTACGCGCTGCCCTACCCGGTCACCGACGCCGCGAGCGCGCTGCGGCTGGCGGTCGAGGTGGAGGAACGCACCGCCGGACACTGGCGGGCGGCGCTGGCGGCGACCACCGACGCGGAACGCGCCCTGGCCCTGGCGGCGCTGACCGACTGCGCGCTGCGGGCGACCCGCTGGCGGCGCACCGCCGGCATCACGCCGTCGACCGTCCCGTTCCCCGGTCGCCCCTCCTGACCCGGTCGCCCCTCCCGACCCGGTGGCCCCGACCGGACCCGGTCGCCCCTGCCGTCCCGGTGGCCCCGAGCGGACCCGGCCGCGCCTGCCGTCCCGGCGGCCCCGACGGACCCGGTCGCCGCCACGGGCCCGGCCGGCTCGGCCGGCGTCGGGTGTCCCTGCTGACACCGTCGACGCCGGCCGGCAGACTGGGCGGCGTGTCCGTACTGGGAACCCTCGCCCGTCGTCTCGGGCACCGACGCTGGTTCGCCGCGGCCGGTCGCCTGCTCGTCCCCGCCGACCGGCTGGTCGGACGACTCACCCGGGGCCGGGTGGTCGCCCTCGGGCTGATCCCGTCCCTGGTGATCACCACCACCGGACGCCGCTCCGGCCGGCCGCGCAGCAACCCGCTGCTGTACGTGCCGGACGGCGACGGGTACGTGGTGGTCGGGTCGAACTGGGGACAGCCGAGTCAACCGGCCTGGGCGCTGAACCTGATCGCCGAACCGACCGCCGAGGTGACCCTCGCCGGACGCCGGATCCCGGTGCGGGCCGAGCTGGCCACCGGCGCGGAACGGGAGCGGCTCTGGCGGCTCCTGGTGACCGAGTGGCCGGCCTACCGCACGTACGCGCAGCGGGCCGGCGACCGGGAGATCCGCGTGTTCCGGCTCGTCCCCACGGGCGCGGCGGGAACCGGCGGAGCCGCCTCCGCCGACTAGGGTGGGCCGGGACCGCGACGCACGCAGTGAGGTGATGGGCGGGTGGACCCGTACGACGACCCCCGGTGGCGGGTGGCGGAACGGGTGGCCGCGGCGCTGACCCGCCGGTTCCCCGCCGACGTGCTCGCCGTGGCGGTGCACGGCCCGCTCGCGCACGCCGACGACGACGGTGGCGGGACGGGCGAGGTGGGCCTGCTGGTGGCGACCTACCGGCCCGACTCCGGTCCCCGGTCGACCAGCCGCCGGGTCGACGGGGTGCTGGTGGAGCTGACCGTCACCGGGTCGGAGGAGTACGTACGCGAGGCGCGGACCCTGTCACCCCGGTGGCCGCTGACCGCCGACCGGTACGTCACCACCCGGCCGCTGCACGACCCGACCGGCTGGCTGCCGAAGCTCCGCGACGAGCACCTGGGCCGGCTGGCCCGGGCCCGGCCGGCCGAGTTCAGCGCCGCCGCCCGACAGGCCTGGTACAAGGGGTCGGCGGCGCACGCCCGGGCCGCCCGGCTGGCCGAGTGGTACGAGACCGACCAGGCGCTGCTCATGCTCGCCGAGGCGCGGCTCGCCGCAGCCACCGTGTCCGGGCTGCTGAGCCGGACGTACTTCCGGGACGCGGGGGACGCGGTGCGGCGTACCGGCCTCGCCGGGGCGGACATGACCGAGGTCGGCGCGGTGCTGCGGCGGCAGGCCGGCGAGCTGACCGCCCGGGGACGGCCGGTGGACGGCACCGTCGACGACCTGCTCGACGGCTGACCGCCGTCCCGGGAGGTGACGACGTCGTCGCGGCCGGCGGGTCAGCCGATCCCGCCCTGCACGCCGATCAGCGACCCGATCAGGTACGTCGCGACGGCCGCCGCCGCGCCGAGGAGGAGCTGCCGCAGTCCGCTGGTCCACCAGGGCCGGTCGGTGAACCGGGCGACGACGGCCCCGGCGGCGAAGAGCCCCGCCCCGCCCACCGCGAGGGCCAGCCAGAGACTGGTGAACCCGACCAGGTAGGTCAGGAGCGGGACCAGCGCACCGACCGAGAAGAAGACGAACGACGAGAACGCCGCCGTCCACGGGCTGGGCTGGTCGTCCGGGTCGACGCCCAACTCCTCCCGGACGTGCACCCGCAGCGCCTCCTCCGGGTTACGGCGGAGCGCCTCGGCGACCTCCCGGGCCAGGTCGTACGGGAGGCCACGGGCCGCCCACGCGTCGGCCAGTTCCTGGGCCTCCGCCTCGGGGTGCCGTTCCAGCTCCCGGCGTTCCTTGGCGACCTCGGCGGCGACCTGCTCGTTGGCGGAGCGGACGCTGGTGTACTCGCCGAGCCCCATGGAGATCGCCCCGGCGACCAGCCCGGCGGTGCCGGTGAGCACGACGGCCCGGGGCGAGACGCCGCCACCGCCCACGCCCGCGATCAGGGCGATGTTGGTGACCAGGCCGTCCATCGCGCCGAAGACCGCCGGACGCAGCCAGCCGCCGGAGACGTCCGCGTGGTGCCCCTCCCGCAGTGCCGCCGGTGTGTCGGTCACGGCAGGGTGAGGATCTCGTGCCCGGTCTCGGTGACCACGACGGTGTGCTCGAACTGGGCCGTCCACTTCCGGTCCTTGGTGACCACGGTCCAGCCGTCGTCCCACATGTCGTACAGGTGGGTGCCGAGGGTGATCATCGGCTCGATGGTGAAGGTCATCCCGGGCTCCATCACGTCGGTGGGGCGCGGGCTGTCGTAGTGCGGCACGTACAGGCCGCTGTGGAAGGCCTCCCCGATGCCGTGCCCGGTGAAGTCGCGGACGACGCCGTAGCCGAAGCGCTTGGCGTACGACTCGATGACCCGGCCGATGACGTTGATCTGACGGCCGGGCGCGACCGCGCGGATGCCGCGCATCATCGCCTCGTGGGTCCGCTCGACCAGCAGCCGGGCCTCCTCGCCCACCTCGCCGACGCGGAAGGTGGCGTTGGTGTCCCCGTGCACCCCGCCGATGTACGCGGTGACGTCGACGTTGACGATGTCGCCGTCGTGCAGCACGGTGGAGTCCGGGATCCCGTGGCAGATCACCTCGTTGAGGCTGGTGCAGCAGGACTTGGGGAAGCCCCGGTAGCCCAGGGTGGACGGGTAGGCGTCCTGGTCGACCAGGAACTCGTGGACCACCCGGTCGATCTCGTCGGTGGTCACGCCGGGCTTGCAGTGCTCACCGGCGAGCTGCACCGCCTGCGCGGCGATCCGCCCGGCGACACGCATCCGCTCGACGGTCTCCGGGGTCTGCACGTGCGAGCCGCGCCACTCCTGGGGGCGCTTCTTGCCCACGTACTCCGGTCGGCGGATGTGCGACGGCACCGGTCGCCACGGAGAGAGCGTGCCTGGGGTCAACGGCGCACGGACGGTCATCCCGCAAGCCTATCGCCGCCCCAGAGGGTGCCGACACGCAGCGGGCCGTGCCCCGGGCGGCTGTTGCCCGCACCCGGGCGCTGTGCCATCGTGTCAGCGTGGATCAAGGGGGAAGCACTCCCGTCTTCGCTGCCACCGCGCAGGTCGACGGTGATCACCTCCGGGTCGTCGTCACCGGTGAGGTCGACATGGCGACGGCCGACACCATGCTCCAGACCGCGCTGCGGGAGCCGGCCCGACGGTTGACCCTGGACCTGCGGGCGGTCACCTTCTTCGACTCCGCCGCCATTTACGCCGTCGTCCAGCTCGCCAGACGGTTCCCCGGCACGCTGGCCGTGCTGCCGTCCCGCCAGGTGCGCCGGGTGCTCGAGATCGCCGGCCTCTCCGGCCAGGACTGGTTCGACCGGAGCTGACCGCAGGTCGGACAGTTCCTCGTTCCCCGCGCCCCGCCCCGCCCCGCACCGCGCCGGCCGTCCGGGTCAGTCCGCCAGCCGTCGACGCAGGGTCACCTCCGTGCCCGTCGCGGTACGGCTCACCGCGAGGTCGCCGAGCGCGCGGATCAGGGAGAGCCCCCGCCCCCGGAAGGCCGACCCGGACGACTGCCGCCACTGGCCGCTGTCCCGGACGGTGACGCTGACCGTCCGGTCCTCGATGGTCACCTCCACGTCGATCACCGGCTCGGCCGGCGCCACCGGATGCTCCATCGCGTTCGCCGCCGCCTCGGAGACCGCCACGGTCAGGTCGAACAGGTCCGTCTCGCCGACGTCGTGGGCGACGAGGAAGTCCTCCACCCGCTTGCGCAGCACGCTCAACCGGGCCGGGTCGGCGGGCAGCCGCACCGCGAAACGGTCCTGCTCGGTCGCCTCCAGCGCGAGCACCGCCACATCGTCGCGGCGAGGGCTCTCGACGACCCGCTCGACGACGGAGTCCACCAGGTCGGCGACGTGCCCGACGAAGCCCGCCACGTCCGATCTGAGCTGCGCAAACCCGACGTCGATGCCGAGGTTCCGGTCCTCGATCAGGCCGTCGGTGTAGAGCAGGAGCCGGCAGCCCGGGTCCAGCGCCCCCGTCTCGCTCCGGTACGACGTGTCGGGAATGGCGCCGACGGGCGGGCCCAGGGCGCGGTCGTGCAGGAACGCCACGTCGCCTCCTCTGATCAGCAGTGGGGACGGATGGCCTGCGCTGGCGTACCGCAGCCGCCCGGTTCGGGGATTGAAACAGAGACAGACGACAGTGGCGAACGAGCGCCGCTCGACCGAGCCGACCAACCGGTTGAGCCGGGTCAGCGACTCACCCGGATCGAAGCCCTCCAGCACGTACGCGCGCAGCGCGTTGCGGAGCTGCCCCATGACCGCGGCGGCGTGCACGCCCTTGCCCACCACGTCCCCGATGACCAGCACCAGTTCGCCGTCGACCTCGATCACGTCGTACCAGTCGCCGCTGACCTCGACGTCACCGCTGCCGGGCAGGTAACGGCTGGCCACCACCGCGCCGGGCAGCTGCGGCAGGGTGCGGGGCAGCAGGCTGTGCTGGAGGGTGGTGGCGATCCGGCGCTCCGCCTCGTAGAGCTGGGCGTTCTCCAGCCGTACGCCGATCAGCCGGGCCAGTTCGATGAGCACGGCCTGATCGGCGTCGGCGCGGGCCCCGTGCCGACGCCAGATCCGCAGCTCGCCGAAGGGCTCGCCGGCAGTGCCGGCCAACGGCAGGACGACCGACGGGTCGCCGGACGAGTCACCACCACCGTCCGCCTCGTACCGGGCGTCGGCGGCGGTGACCACGGCCCGCGCCGCGTCGACCAGGGTGAGCGCGTGCCGGGCGGCGACGGCGACCACCTCGGCGGTGGAGCGGGCGGTGTTGACCGCCACCGCCGCGTCGGCCAGGGCCCGCAGTCGCCGGATGGTCTGCCCGCGCAGCTGCCCGAGCTCGACGTTCGCCCGGACCCGGGCGATCAGCTCCTGCCCGGAGAAGGGCTTGGTCAGGTAGTCGTCGGCGCCGACGGAGAGCCCGGCCACCGCCTCGGCCGAGCCGGCCCGGGCGGAGAGCAGCACGATCGGCACATGCCGGGTACGCGGATTCGCCCGCAGCGCGGTGACCAGGCCGAACCCGTCCAGCCCCGGCATCATCACATCGGTCAGCACCAGGTCGAACGGGGCGGTCTCGACCGCCTCCAGGGCGGCGACGCCGTCCGCGACCGCCACGACCTCCCAGGACGAGGCGAGCAGCCGGGTGACGTGTTCCCGCAGGTCGGCGTTGTCGTCGACGACCAGGATCCGGCCCGTCCACGGTCCGCCCCGGCCGGTCCCGCCCGCTGGGGGCGGCCCGGCGGACCAGAAGGCGACCTCGGAGACGTACGACCGGGCCCGCGCGGACTCCGGGAGCGGGGACGGGCCGTCGACGACCCGGTCGGCCGGCAGGTGCGCGGAACCCAACGGCAGGGTGACGGTGAACGTGCTTCCCGCACCCACCCGGCTGGTCACGCCGACCTCGCCGCCGTGCATCCCCACCAACTCACGAATCAGGGCCAGACCGATCCCCGTCCCCTCGTGGCTGCGGGAACGCGCCCCGGACACCCGGTGGAACCGCTCGAAGACGTGCGGCAGCTCGTCGCCGGGGATGCCGACCCCGGTGTCGGTCACCTCGAGCCGCGCGCCGCCCGGGACCGAGCGGACGCGGACCCGGATCTCCCCGTCGAAGGTGAACTTCACCGCGTTGGAGAGCAGGTTGAACACGACCTTCTCCCACATGTCCCGGTCGACGAAGACCGGCGCGGGCAGCGGCGGGCAGTCCACGGTCAGCCGCAGCCCGGCCCGCTCGATGGCGGAGCGGAAGGTGCTGGCCAGCCGGGCCGTGTAGTCGGCCAGGTCGGTGGGACGGTAGTCGGCGCCGAGCCGGCCGGACTCCAGCCGGGAGAAGTCCAGGACGGTGTTGACCAGCTTGAGCAGGCGCAGCGCGTTTCGGTGCATCACGGTGAGCCGCTCGGTGTGGCCGACCGGCAGGTCCGGGTCGGCGAGCATGTCCTCCAGCGGACCGAGCACCAGGGTCAGCGGGGTACGGAACTCGTGGCTGACGTTGGCGAAGAAGGTGGTCTTCGCCCGGTCCAGCGCGGCCAGTTCGGCAGCGCGGGCCCGCTCCTGCTCGTACGCCCGCTGCCGGGCCACCGACCGGGACACCTGCGCCGCGACGAGATCGAGGAAGGTGCGGTACTCGGCGGTCAGCGGGACCCGCTCGGCGACGCCGAGGACGAGTGCCCCGACGGTCTCGTTGGCGGCGAGAACCGGAAACGTCCACGCTCGCGCGGCCGTGCCGGCCGGTGCCGGGTCGACCAGGTCGGCGACGTCGACCGGCCGGGCGTCGGCACCGGCGAGCACCCGCCGGACCGGCTCCGGCAGCGCCTGGGCCGACGCCACCCGGTCGGGGTCGACGCCGCTGCACCCGGCCAGGGTGACCCCGGCGGTCGCGTCGGTCAGGTAGAGCAGCCCCAGCGGGACGTCCGCGTGGTGTGCGTCGAGCACCGCGGCCATGGCCCGCCCCCGGTCGGCCCCGTCCTCGATGTCGGTGAGGCGGGAGCCGAGTTCGGCCAGGGCACGCAGGCGGCGCTCCCCGAGCACCCGGCCGGTGGTCTCGTTGACGATGCAGTACACCCCGCCGATCGAGCCGTCGTCGATCCGGACCGGGTCGTAGGAGACGTCGAAGAAGACCTCTTCCAGATAGCCGTGCCGCCGCAGCAGGAAGGGACGGTCCCCGGCCCGGTACGCCTCGCCGGTGCGGCGGACGCCGTCGAGCAGCGGTCCGAGGTCGGGCCAGGTCTCGGACCAGTGCACCCGCGCCGGCTGGCCGAGGGCGTACGGGTGCTTGGTGCCGATGGTGGGCAGGTAGGCGTCGTTGTAGAAGGCCCGGTGGTCGTCGCCCCAGAACATCACGATCTGGGCCTTGGAGGTGAGCATCATGGCGACCGCGTTGACCAGCGCCGGAGGCCACTGCTCCGGCGGGCCGATCGGGTTGTCGGCCCAGTCGAGATCGCGGATCCGGGCGCCCATCTCGCCGCCGGCCGCGAAGGCAGCCGTCAACTGTGGGGGCACTTCTACCCCACCCGTGGTGCCCGTCGATGGGCCGCGCTCGTCCACGCCCCCCTGGGCCGAGCCCATGCTGCCTCCCGCTCCGGCCGCGTCCGGCGCGCCCCTGAACCATCGCCCGCCCGTGCTCCGGCTTGTACCCAAGCGGAACAGCAACGTAACGCATACCGTCCGCACGACGCTGGTTACCCGGACCTCGTCCGGACGCCACCGGTCGGTCACCGGATCGCCGCCCGGCCGGGCGGGCGGGCGCTACAGGGGCTCGTCGGTACGCCGCGCCGGGCAGCGGGCGGCGGCCGGAAGGGCGAGGGGCGGTCAGAACACCGGCAGGCCGTCGATGCTCGCGGCGTTCTTCGTCGCCCGGTACACCACCAGGTCCTCGGTCGTCCGCCGGGAATGGTTGGTGAGCAGCATGTCCCGGTCGCCCTGGTACTCCATCAACGGCACGGAGAACCCGCAGGAGTCGGAGACCCGGTCGACCTCGACGGTGACGACCGCCCGGACGGCGTGCAGGTCGGGCGGGTCGGGAAAGTCGGCGAGCCGGGTGGCGAAGTCGGGCGTGTCCACCGCGACGGTGTCGCCCCGCCCGTGCAGCCGTACGACCTTGGGCGGGCCGGCGAAGGCACAGAACATCAGCGTGATCCGGCCGTTGTCCCGCAGGTGGGCGATGGTCTCCGCGCCGCTGCCGTGGTAGTCGAGGTAGGCCACCCGGTGCGGGCCGAGGACCACGAAGGTGCCCCGCATGCCCTTCGGCGACACGTTGACGTGCCCGTCGACCGAGGTGGGGGCGGTCGCCACGAAGAAGACCGGCTGCGCCTCGATGAACGCGCGCAGCCGTCCGTCGATCTCGGGGTACACCTTGCCCATGTCGTCCATCGTCCCACCGGCGCGTCGTCGCCGGTGTCCCGGACCCGCCAGTCGGAACGCGTGCCCGACGCCGTCCCAAAATGCCTTGCCGGCCCATTGACACCGGGCGCATCCTTGACCTCGTGACCAGGCCCGATCCCGGGCCACCGCCGGGCACTCGGAACCCCGGCACCGCGGCGGCGCGGGGCGTCGGTCACCTCTCTCTCACCGGTACGGCGATCCGCCGTACCCGACAACCGCCCCGCGCCGCCGCACCCGGGGTCGGTCCGCCGGTCGGGGTGCTTCCGCACCGCCGGGGCCGGCACGCGCCTCCGTCACACGGGTGCCAGGTCGACCTGCCGGCACCGTCGGTGTGGGCGACATCACCGCTCGCCGCGCAGCCGGGCGGTGATCTCGTCGACTGGCACGGGTGGGCCGAAGAACCTCCCCTGCCCGGTGTCGCAGCGCAGCGCGCGGAGCCGTTCGGCCTGCACCGCCGTCTCCACCGCCTCGGCGGTCACCCAGAGCTCCACCGCGTGTGCCAGCCGCACCAGCGCGTCGACGATCCGCTCGTCCCGGTGCCCGGCGGGCGAATCCGGTCCGTCGGCCCGGATCCCCTCCACGAACGGCCCGGCCAGCTTCAGCGAGTGGATCGGCAGTTTCCGCAGGTACGCCAGATTGGAGTACCCGGTGCCGAAGTCGTCGATGGCGAGTCGCACACCGAGGCCGGCGAGGCGGTGCAGGGACCGCAACGGCTCGCCCGCCGTGCCCATCACCGCGCTCTCGGTCAGCTCCAGCTGGAGCAGGTCGGCGGGGAGGCCGCTGGTGGCGAGCGCCTCCGCGACGGTGGCCACGATCTCCGGATCCTCCGCCTGCCGGGCGGCAAGATTGACACTGACCACCAGTCGGGCCCCGGGAAACTCGGTCAGCCAGGCGTGGGCGTCCCGGCAGGAGCGGCTGAGCACCCAGCGGCCGAGCTGCACGATCAGACCGGTCTCCTCGGCCAGACCGATGAACGCGTCCGGCCCGAGCAGGCCCAGTTTCGGATGCTGCCAGCGGACGAGCGCCTCGACGGCGACCATGGTCAAGTCGAGCAGCGAGACGATCGGCTGGTAGTGGACCACGAACTCGCCCCGCTCCAGCGCCGCCGGGAGGCTCGCGACCAACGCGGACCGCGCGATGTCGCGCGCACCACGCTCCGGGTCGTAGACCGCCCACCGGCCCCGCCCCTCCGCCTTGGCCCAGTAGAGCGTGGTGTCGGCGGCCTTCATCAGCTCCGACACGCTGGTCTCGCCGACCGCGCAGTCGACGATGCCGATGCTCGCCGAAACGGCGAGCTGCTGCCCGGCGACGTGCACCGGGGCGGCCACCGCCGTCAGGGCGGTGGCGGCGACGCCGACCGCGCGGTCGGCGACGCCGCCGTCGACCAGGATGACGAACTCGTCTCCGCCCATCCGGGCGACCAGGTGCCCGTGCTCGGCGACGCAGCTCGCCAGCCGCTGGGCGATCACCACCAGCAGCCGGTCGCCGAGGTCGTGCCCGAGGCTGTCGTTGATCGCCTTGAAGCCGTCCAGGTCCAGGAAGCAGACCCCCACCCGGTGCTCCGGCGTGGCCTCGGCGAACAGGCCGCCGAGGGTCTCGAAGAACAGCGTCCGGTTGGGCAGGCCGGTCAGCGGGTCGTGCAGCGCCTGGAAGCGGAGCCGCTGCTGGAGCTCGTACCGGTCGGTGATGTCCTCGATCATCGCCACGGTGAACCTCGGCCGACCGTCGTCGTGCCGGATCAGGGACACGGCCAGGTCGGTCCAGACGACGCTGCCGTCCTTGCGGTGGTAGCGCTTCTCCACCCGGACCGCGTCGTGCCGGCCGTTGACGAGGTCCTGGTACAGCTCCCACATCCCGGCCGCGTCGTCGGCGTGGAACAACGCGGCCACGTTGGTCCCGCGCAGCTCGGCCGGGGTGTAGCCGAGCATGTCCGCAAAGGACTGATTGACGTCGATGATCTGGCCGTCGGTGCCGGCGATGCCGATCCCGATCGCCGCGCCGGTGAAGACCGCCCGGAACCGGGCCTCGCTGTCCCGGAGCGCCTGCTCCACGTCGTCCCGGGCCTGCCACGCGGACCGGGCGATCCGCTCCTGCTGGGTGAACGTCCGGTCGCGCAGCGCCCGGGCGAACCCGGCGGCGAGCGCGCCCTGCAGCGCGGCGACCCGGTCGGCGGCGTCCGGAACGTCCCGGTGCTCGGGAAGAACCTCGGCGAGGAAGCGGGCACCGAGCGCGCGCACCGACCAGTCGAGCACCCGGGGTTCGGTCAGGTGCGCCTCGACCAGCGACCGCCCGACGTCCCGGGCCGGTTGCGGGGTGAAGACGTCGGCCCGGATCGCCTGGGCCAGCCGTACCGTGTGGAGCAGCAACAGTCGCTCGGTCTCGTCCGCGCTCAGCGGCACGAACCCCAGCCGCCGCACCGACCGGGCCCAGTCGGCGGCGTACCGCCGGGCACCGGCGTGGTGCAGCCCCTCCTCGTCCGGTTCCCCGGCGGAGCCGCTCACCGTCGCCTAGCCGGCGGTACGGTCGTTCCGGGCGACGGCGCCGAACGCGCCGAACCGCTCCGGGTGCTCGTCCACGTCCGACGGCGAGTCCGGCCGCCACAGCGGCATGTGCACCACGCCGGGGTCGAGGATCGTCCAGTCGCCGAAGAACGCGGCGACCTCGGCCCGCGACCGCAGGGTGATCTCCGTGTCGGTGCGCGACGAGAGCCGCTGCGCGTCCAGCATCTCCGGGGGCTGGTCCTCGAAGGTGGAGTGCGAGACGACCAGGAAGCTGCCGGGCGCGGCGGCGGCCCGCAGGGTGGCCAGGATCTCGGCCGGGCGGTCCGCGTCCGGGACGAAGTGCACCACCCCGGCCAGGAGGATGCCCACCGGACGGTCCAGATCGACCAGACCGGAGGCGCGGGCCTCGGCGAGGATCCGCTCCGGTTCGCGTAGGTCGGCGTGGAGCACCCCGGCCCGCTCGTTGCCGGCGAGCAGTTCCCGGCTGTGCGCCACCGCCACCGGGTCGATGTCCACGTAGAGCACCCGGGCCGCCGGGTTCGCGGCCTGGGCCACCTCGTGCACGTTGCCCACGGTCGGGATGCCGGAGCCGATGTCCAGGAACTGGTCGATGCCGGCGTCGAGGAGCACCCGCACCGCCCGGCGCAGGAACTCCCGTCCGGCCCGCATGGTGGCGGGCAGGTTCGGGGTCATGGCGGCGATCTGCTCGGCGAGTTGCCGGTCGACCTCGAAGTTGTGGGCACCGCCGAGGAAGTAGTCGTACACCCGGGCCGCGCTCGGGCGGCTCAGGTCGATCCCGGCGGGTGTTCCGTCCGGCTGCTGCATCGTCCACCCCAGTCCGTGGCCGTGGGTCGCCGGCGACCCACGGCCACGACGCGGGTGGTCACCGACAGACCCGCAGGTCGTGTGGTGTGCCCACTCTAGGCCGCTGACTCGAGGATCAGCGAGATCCCCTGACCGACCCCGACGCACATGGTGGCCAGGGCACGCCGGGCACCCCGGTGCCGCAACTCCAGCGCGGCGGTCAGCGCGAGCCGGGCCCCGCTGGCGCCCAGCGGGTGACCGAGCGCGATCGCCCCGCCGTTCGGGTTGACGTGGTCGGCGTCGGTGGGCAGGCCCAGCTCACGCAGGACCGCGACGGACTGGGCGGCGAACGCCTCGTTCAGCTCGATGACGTCCACGTCGGTCAGCCGGAGGCCGAGCCGGTCGAGCAGCCGGTGGGTGGCCGGCACCGGTCCGATGCCCATGGTCCGGGGCGGCACCCCGGCCGCCGCGGCGCCGACGACGCGGGCCAGCGGGGTCAGCCCGTACCGGGCGACGGCCGCTTCACCGGCCACCAGCAGCGCCACCGCGCCGTCGTTGACCCCGGAGGAGTTCCCGGCGGTCACCGTGCCACCTTCCCGGAACGGGGTGGGCAGGGCGGCCAGCTTCTCCAGGGACGTCTCCCGGGGGTGCTCGTCGGTGTCGACCAGCCGGGTGCCCCGACGCCCCTCCGGGACGGTCACCGGCACGATCTCCTCGGCGAACCGCCCGTTTGCCTGGGCCTTCGCGGCGCGCTGCTGGGAGCGGAACGCGAAGGCGTCCTGCTCGGCCCGGTCGACGCCGAACTCGGCGGCCACGTTCTCCGCCGTCTCCGGCATCGAGTCGATGCCCCACTGCTTCTCCATCAGCGGGTTGACCAGCCGCCACCCGATCGTGGTGTCGTACACCTCGGCGGCCCGGGAGTACGGCGTGGCCGCCTTCGGCATGACGAACGGCGCCCGGCTCATGCTCTCCACCCCGCCGGCGACCACCAGCTCGGCCTCACCGGCGACCACGGCGCGGGCGGCGGTGGCGAGCGCGTCGAGACCCGAGCCGCAGAGCCGGTTCACGGTGCTGCCGGGAACGGTCTCCGGCAGACCGCCGAGGAGCGCCGCCATCCGGGCCACGTTCCGGTTGTCCTCCCCGGCCTGGTTGGCGCAGCCGAGGACGACGTCGTCCACCCGCTCCCAGTCCACCGTCCGGTGGCGGGCGACCAGCTCGCGGATCACATGCGCGGCGAGGTCGTCGGGGCGGACCCCGGCGAGGGCGCCGGCGTACCGGCCGATCGGGGTGCGGACTCCGGCCACCAGGTATGCCACGCTCATCGCTGCTGTCCTTCGGGGGTGGGAAGGGGCGGGGGCGGTGCCGAACGGGTCACGGCGGCACCCGGCCAGGATATCGGCCACCGGAACCGGTGCCGGAGACCGCCGGACAGGAGCTGTGGGCGGGAGCCGTAGGCGGGAGCGGCGGGCGGGACCCACTGTCCGGGACGGATTAGATTGGCCGGCATGGGCCGCACCGAGACCACCGCCGGGGACGGATCCGCGCCGCCCGGCTCCCGGACCCTCCGTCCCACGGCACCCGACCGGGCGTGACCGGAATCACGCGACGGGCCGCCGCAGCCGGGGCGGCTGCCTGTGTGCTCGGTGGCGCGATCGCGGTCGTGGTCGCCGTGGTCGCCGGCCCCGGTCCGGGTCTCACCGGGTACGTCAGCGAGGCGGGCGTCACCGACAGCGGATACGCCCCGACGTACCGGGCCGGGGTGTTCGCCCTGGCCGCCGGCCTGCTGCTGCTTGCCGTGGCGCTGCCGGCGGCGGCCCGGCCAGCCGCCGCGCTGCTGGTCACCGGAAGCCTCTGCACCCTGCTCTCCGGAGCCGTGACGTGCAGCGACGGCTGCCCGCTGCCCCCGTTCGAACGGGCCACCACGGCCGATCTGGTGCACGGCGGAGCGAGCATCGCCGGAGTGGCCGCAGTGGTCTTCGCGATGGTGGCGGTCGTCCTGTGCTCCGCCGCCGGCACGCGGGTACGCCGGGTGGCCGCCGTCGGCGCGCTGGTCGCGCTGCCGCTGGCCGCCGCCGTGGGGCTGGCGATGCTGATCGTGGGGCGGAGCGCGCTGGTCGGCGTGCTGGAGCGGCTGCTGCTGGCGGAGACCGTCGGCTGGGGGCTGGCCACCGCCATCCTGCTCAGCCTGCCCAGCCGCCCGACCAGCCGGTAGCCGTCGGGACAGCCATCGACTTGGTCGGCAGCCGTCGGGCGGTAGCAGTCGGGCGCTAGCGGGCAGGCGGTAGCCGCCGGGTGGTAGCAGCCGGGTGGTAGCAGCCGGGTGGTAGCAGGGGTCCCCTGTTACCGCTTTTTGCCGAGCAGGGGTCCCCTGCACACACCCCAGGCACGGTGGCACACCAGGTGTGTAAGGAGCCTCACCGAGACAGCTCCTTTCGATGCGGCGACCGCCGGCGTATCGTCACCAGGCGATGACCAACGTCTGGCACCTCACCGTCCGCCTGTACGTCGACCTTCGACGGCAGGCCAGCGGTGTCTGTCCGGCGCGACTGCTCCCCTGACGCCGTCGCCCTTCCAGACCCCTTGGACGTCCCGTGCCTTCCTTCCTGCGCAAATTCCCCTTCTCGCTCCAGATCCTGCTCGGCCTCGTCGTCGGTGTACTGCTCGGCTTCGTGGCCCGCGCCAACGACCTGAGCTGGTTGACCAGCACCCTCGACACCGTCGGCGGCCTCTTCGTCCAGCTGCTCAAGCTGGCCGTACCGCCGCTGGTCTTCACCGCCATCGTGGTCAGCGTGGTGAGCCTGCGCGGCGTCGCCAACGCCGCCCGGCTGGCGCTGCGGACCCTGCTCTGGTTCGGCGTCACCGCGCTGATCGCGGTGGGCGTCGGCATCGGGCTCGGCCTGCTCACCAACCCCGGCCGGGGCGTCACCCTGGACACCGCCGGGGCGACCGCCCCGGAGCGGACCGGCTCCTGGACCGACTTCCTCACCGGGATCGTCCCGACCAACCCGGTCGGCGCGTTCGTCGAGGGCAACGTCCTCCAGATCGTCTTCCTCGCCCTGGTCGTCGGGGCGGCGGCGATGCTGGTCGGCCCGGCCGCCGAGCCGTTCGTCGCGGTCAACCGGGCGCTGCTGGAGATCGTGCAGAAGGCCCTCTGGTGGGTCATCCGGCTCGCCCCGCTCGGCACCCTCGGTCTGATCGGCAACGCGGTCGCCTCGTACGGCTGGGACCTGCTCGCCCCGCTCGCCCGCTTCACCACCGCCGTCTACGTCGGCTCCGCGATCGTCCTGTTCGTGGTGTACCCGCTGGTGCTGGTCACCGCCGGCCGGCTCAACCCGCTGCGCTTCTACGCCGGTGCCTGGCCGGCCGTGCAACTCGCCTTCGTCTCCCGGTCCTCGGTCGGGACGATGCCGGTGACCCAGCGCTCCGTCGAACGCCTCGGCGTGCCCCGCGAGTACGCGTCCTTCGCCGTACCGTTCGGCGCGACCACCAAGATGGACGGCTGCGCGGCGATCTACCCGGCACTGGCCGCGATCTTCGTGGCCCAGGTCTTCGGCGTGGACCTCACCGTCACCGACTACCTGCTGATCGCCTTCGTCTCGGTGGTCGGTTCGGCGGCGACCGCCGGCCTGACCGGCGCGATCGTGATGCTCACCCTGACCCTGAGCACGCTCGGCCTGCCGCTGGCCGGGGTGGGTCTGCTGCTCGCCATCGACCCGATCCTGGACATGATCCGCACCGCCACCAACGTGGCCGGGCAGGCGCTGGTGCCCACGGTCGTCGCCGCCCGGGAGGGCATCCTCGACCGGGAGGCGTACGACTCCGCCGGTCGTCGGGACGTCACCGACCCCGTCCTTCCCGCCAAGCCGACGGTCGACCGTCCTGCCGACGACCTCGCGCCGAACCCGGCGTGATCCTTGGTTGCAGGGGACCCTTCCTACCGCATCTTGCGTAGCAGGGGTCCCCTGCAACCACCCAGGCCGCAGCAACCGCACAGCCCGCCGGCAGGGCGACCCCATCCCCGAGAGGAACCGAGATGAGCGCTCTCTTCACCCCTCTGCCGCTGCGTGGGGTCACACTGCCCAACCGCGTCGGCCTGGCCCCGATGTGTCAGTACCGGGCCGACGCCGACGGCCGGCCGAACGACTGGCACCGGGTGCACCTCGGGGCCCGTGCCGTGGGTGGCGCGGGCCTGGTGCTGACCGAGGCCACCGCCGTGGTGCCGGAGGGCCGGATCAGCCCGCAGGACACCGGCATCTGGTCCGGCGCGCAGGTCGACGCGTGGCGGCCGATCACCGAGTTCCTCACCCGGCAGGGCTCGGTGCCGGCCGTCCAGCTCGCGCACGCCGGGTTCAAGGCGTCCACGTACCGGCCGTGGGCGGCACGGCGCGGTGGGGTCCCGGACGCCGACGGCGGCTGGACGCCGGTCGGCCCCGGCGCGGAGCCCTTCGTGCCCGGGTACCGGACCCCCACCGCCCTGGACACCGCCGGCATCGAGGCGGTGGTCGAGGCGTTCGGCGTGGCGGCGGCACGGGCCGTGGACGCCGGCTTCGCCGCCGTGGAGATCCACGCGGCACACGGGTACCTGCTGCACGAGTTCCTCTCCCCGCTGACCAACCACCGCACCGACGGGTACGGCGGTGACCGGGCCAGCCGGATGCGACTCACCGTCGAGGTGGCCCGTGCGGTACGTGCGGCGGTCGGCGAGGACGTCCCCGTCCTGGCCCGGATCTCCGCCACCGACTGGGTCGACGGGGGCTGGACGGTCGACGACAGCGTGGTGCTGGCCGGGGAACTGGCCGCCGCCGGGGTGGACCTGGTCGACTGTTCCTCCGGTGGGGCCTCGACGGACGCCCGGATCCCGGTCGGACCGGGCTACCAGGTGCCGCTGGCCGCCCGCATCCGCCGGGACGCGGTCGTGCCCACCGGCGCGGTCGGCCTGATCGTGGAACCGGAGCAGGCGGAGCGGATCGTCGCCGAGGGTGAGGCCGACCTGGTGCTGCTGGGCCGGGAACTGCTGCGTGACCCGTACTGGCCGCGACGGGCGGCGGCGAAGCTCGGTGCCGCCCCGGAATGGCCCGATCCCTACGCCCGCGCCTTCTGACCGTCGGCCCGGCGGCGGCCCCGACCAGCGCCGGTCCCGCTAGGGCCGGCGCCGGTCGGGTCAGCCGGCCAGGTGGGACCACCGGTCGGCCAGGTCGTGCCAGGGCCCCTGGGCGACCACCTCCCCGCCGACCAGCACCACCACGTGGTCGGCCTGAAGCAGGGCCGCCCGCTTGGACGTCGACCCGACCACCGTCACCCCGGAGGCCCGCAGCGCCGACCAGAGCGCCAGCTCGGTGGTGACGTCCAGGGCGGAGGAGACGTCGTCGGCGATCAACAGCTCGGTACGGGGCGCCAGCGCGCGGGCCAGCGCGAGGCGCTGCAACTGCCCGCCGGAGAGCCGGGTGCCCTTGTGTCCGATCACCAGGCCGAGCCCGGCGCCGGCCGCCGCCAGGTCGTGGTCGAGCTGCGCGGTGGCGACCGCGCTGGTGGCGTCCACGCGGTGTCCGAGGGTGATGTTGTCGACCACGGTGCCGGAGAGCACCCGGGGCAGCTGGCTGACGTAGCCGACCTGGTTGGGGCGGAGGAACAGCTCCGGCTCGGTCACCGGGTCCCCGTTCCAGGCCAGGCCGCCGGTGTGGTGCACGATGCCGGCCAGCGCCCGCAGCAGTGACGACTTGCCCGCGCCGACCGGCCCGACGACCAGCACGAGTTGGCCGCGCTCCACGGTCAGGTCGACGTCGCGGACCGCGACCGTGCCGTCCTCGTGCACCGCCGAGAAGCCGGTGAGCGTCAGCTCGCGCAGCGGGTGCCGGGGGGCCGGCTCCGGCGCGGGCGCGGTGCCGGCGGAGAGGTCGAGTCCGGGCACCGCCGCCGAGTACGCCGCCATGCCGGTCATCGCCACCGTCCGTTTCGTCCACACCCGGGCCGACGGGTACTGCGCGATCAGCGACGCGGTGGTCCAGGCGAACCAGCGGGCCGCGCCCAGGGTGGAGACGGCGACCAGGGTCGCGCCCGACGACAGCCCACCGGCGAGGAAGAGCGCCCACGCGCCGACCGGCAGCAGCCCGCTCACCACCGAGGGGGTCGACCGGGACCACACCTGCACCCTGATCTCCCGCCGCTGCCGGTCGCTGCGGACGGTGTCCAGGGTGGAGAGGTGGTCGAGCACCGGGCCGGTGGCCCCGGCGAGCTTCACCGTCCGGGCCGCCGACAGCGACGACACCAGGGCGGTGGCGAAGGCCGCCCGAGCCGCCACGGTGGCCCGCGCGGAACGCTCCAGGCGGGGCCCGAACAGCGTGGCCGCGAGCGCCGAGACCACCATCGTGCCGAGGAAGAACAGCCCCGGTACGACGCTGCCGGAGACCGCCGTCATCGCCACCACCAGCACGATGCTGGTGGCGTTGTCCATCACGTTGTCGGCGAGCTGCACCACCCGTTCGGTGTCGCCGCCCTGGGCCACCACCTCGGCGGGGGTGTGTCCGCTGACCCGGCGCGCGCCGGTCTGCCCGTACAGCAGCCGGGCGCTGATCCGCAGGCTCTGCCGGACCCACCACTGCGGGAACCACAGGTTGGTCAGGTAGGGCACCGGCAGGGTGACCAGGAGCGCGGCGACGATACCGGCGGCCGGCAGCCAGATCGTGCCGACGTCGTCCACCACGCCCGCCCAGAGCCAGGGCAGCACCGCGCCGTCCAGCCCGAGGATCGAGGAGAAGGTGAACAGCACCAGCGCGAACATGCCGTACCGGCCGTCGTTGACGGCCAGGCGGAGGATCTCCCGTACGGTCCGGGCCGGCGGGGTCACGGGCTCCGGTGGCGCGTCGGCGGTCGGCACGGCCGCGTCGGCCGGCGTCGGGCGTTCCGCCACGGCCACCGCCGACCGGGGCAACGTCTCCCGACCGGCGGACGCGCTCCCGTCGGCCGTCGCGTCGCTGCGGCTGTCCCGGCCACCCCCGGCCGGCACCAGCACCCGTTCGCCGCCGCCGGTCGAGCCCGGCGGATCGTCGTACGCGCTGGTGTGGCTCGCGGCGAGCAGCCGGGCGAAGCGTTCCGACTCGTGCAGCGGCCCGGCCTCCACCACCGCGCCGTCGGCCAGCACCACCACCTCGTCGCAGCGTCGGACCGAGGAGAGCCGGTGCGCGATGACGATGCCGATCCGGTCGGTGAGCAGGCGTTCGGTGGCCCGCTGCACCCGTGCCTCGGTGACCGGGTCGAGCCGGGCGGTCGCCTCGTCGAGGATCACCACGTGCGGGTCACGGACCAGGATCCGGGCGAACGCGACGAGCTGCTCCTGGCCGGCGGAGAGGACGTACCCGCCCTCGCCCAGCCGGGTCTGCACGCCCGCCGGCAGCTCCGCGACCCAACCGTCCAGGCCCAGCTCGTGCAGGGCCCGGCCGGCGGCGTCAAGCAGGTCCGGGTCGAAGAGCGCGACGTTCTCGGCGAGCGTCCCGGCGAGGATCTCGGTGCGCTGGGGCACCACGGCGACGAACCGGCGCAGCTGCTCGACGTCCAGGTCGAGCAGGTCCGCACCGGCCAGGCGGACCGTCCCCCGGGGCAGGTCCACGGCGCGGGACAGCACCTTGGCCAACGTCGACTTGCCCGATCCGGTGCGCCCGACCACCGCGTACGACCGCCCCGGAACGAAGGTCAGGTGCACGTCGCGCAGGGCCGGCCCGCGAGCGCCCTCGCTGGTCGGGTAGCGGAACGTCAGACCCCGGATCTCCAGCCGGCCCGGGACCGGGGACGACCCCCCGGTCGGCTCCTGTCGGGCGTCGGCGAGCAGTTGTACCCGGGCCCACGCGCCGAGGGCGGCCTGGAGTTGCGGCACCATCCGGGTGACCTGCTCGACGGTCCCGCCGAACCCGAGCACGAGCAACCAGATGGCGGTCAGCCGGGCGCCGTCGACGCGACCGGTGACCAGGGCCCAGCCGCCGGCGAGGACCACGGCGGCGATGCCGAACCGGGTGACCACGGTGGCGGCGGTGCTGACCTGGGCGGTGAGTTTCCACACCCGTTCGCCCTTGCGCAGCACCTGGGACGCCCGCTGGGCGAAGAGCTTCAGCACGTACGGCCGGGCCAGGGTGGTGCGGACGTCGTCCTGGCCGTGGATGGCCTCCTCCAGCACCGCGGCCAGGTCGGACCAGGCCTCCTCCTCGGCCATCCGGGCCGGGGCGATCCGCGAGGTCGGACCGCGCAGCAGGAACACCAGCAGGAGGGTCAGCACCAGCATGCCGATCCCGGCCGGCCACCAGACGAACAGGGCGACCAGGGTGGAGAGCACGCCGGTGGCCAGCGCCTGGGTCAGCCGGACGCCGACGTGACGCACCTCCGCGCCGACCTGGTAGACGTCACCGTCGATCCGGTCGAGCAGCTCGCCGACCGGGGTGCCCTCCAGGGTCGGCAGGTCCTGGCCGAACGCGACCCGGCACAGCCGCCGCCGCACGTCCGCCGTCCAGTCGGCGGTGAGCCCCGCCATCACCAGGTTGATCACCAGGTCGGCGAGGACGACGGCGACCAGCGCGGCGGCCAGCACCACGAAGAGCAGACCGGAACGGTGCACCAGCACCGGCCCGGCCAGGGCGGCGGCAGCAGCCTGTCCGGCGGCGCCGAGCACGATCAGGACGGCCACGAACGTCACCCGGCGGGGCGAGGTGACCCACAGGTCGCGGAGCAGACGCATGGAAGGAAATCCTCCGGTCCCGGGTGGCGGAACGTCCAGCCTCTCCGGCGACGGGCGACAGCTCAACGCATTTACGCCACCGGCAGAGGTCGGGTTCGGCTCAGAACAACACGGTGGCGAGGGTGCCGACGGGCCGGAAGCCGCACCGCTGGTACACCCGGCGCGCGGGCAGGTTGAAGTCGTTGACGTACAGGCTCACCGTCGGCGCGACCCGCAGCAGGGCGTGGCGCACCACGGCCGCCATCGCCGCCGTGGCGATCCCGCGTCCCCGCCACCGCGGGTCGACCCAGACCCCCTGGACCTGGGCGGTGCGCGGGGTCACCACGGCCAGTTCGGCCTTGAACACCACCTGGCCGTCGACGAACCGGGCGTACGCCCGACCGGCGCGGACCAGTTCGGTCACCCGCCGCCGGTAGCTGCGACCACCGTCGTCGACCAGGGGCGACACCCCGACCTCCTCGGTGTACATCGCCACCGCCGCCGGGAAGAGCACGTCGATCTCACCGGCCCGGACCTGCCGGACCTCCCGGTCGACCGGTACGCCGGGCAGCGCGTCCGTGGCGAGCAGGGGCTGGTTGGGGCGGACGTCCCGGGCCGGCCCCCAGCACGGGGAGAGCCGGTCCCACAGACCGAGGACGGCGTCCGCCCGCCCGACGATCGACGAACAGATCCGTTCCTCGCCGCAGAGCAGGTCGGCGAAGGCGGCGACGGCGGACTGGTCGGCCAGCACCGGGGTCAGGTTGCCGCCCAGCCAGCAGATCGACTCGACGTGCCGGCGTGGACCGTACCCGAGGATCCGTCCCTCCGCCCGCCACCAGGCCAGCCCGCGGGCGGCGACCCGCTCGGCCACCTGCGCCCCCGCGTAGGGGTCGCGGTCGAGCAGCCGCTCGACCACACGGCGCTCCGACTCGCCCAACTGCCGCACCGGCACCGTCAGCACGGATACCAGCCTGCCAGATGTGAGCGCTGTCGCGCCGGTCGAGTGGCGAGCCCGCCGGGACGCGCGACGGCCCGACGGCGGTGGGCCGCTGGGCCGTCACACGTTCGGGCGCGGTTCAGTGGACGGTGACCGTCGCGCCGCCGACCAGGTCGCGCAGGTCGTCCGGCAGTTCCGCGCCCATCTCGTCGGCGATCCGCAGGGCCTCCTCGATCAGGGTCTCCACGATCTGCGCCTCGGGCACCGTCTTGACGACCTTGCCCTTGACGAAGATCTGCCCCTTGCCGTTGCCGGAGGCGACGCCGAGGTCGGCCTCGCGCGCCTCCCCCGGGCCGTTGACGACGCAGCCCATCACGGCCACCCGCAGCGGCACCGGCAGCCCCTCCAGGCCGGCGGTGACCTCCTCGGCGAGCTTGTAGACGTCGACCTGGGCCCGCCCACAGGACGGGCAGGAGACGATCTCCAGACCACGCTCACGCAGGCCGAGCGACTCCAGGATCTGGTTACCGACCTTGATCTCCTCGACCGGCGGGGCGGAGAGCGAGACCCGGATCGTGTCGCCGATCCCCTCGGCGAGCAGCGCGCCGAAGGCGACCGCCGACTTGATGGTGCCCTGGAACGCCGGGCCGGCCTCGGTCACGCCCAGGTGCAGCGGGTAGTCGCACCGCTCGGCGAGCTGCCGGTACGCCCGGATCATGACCACCGGGTCGTTGTGCTTGACCGAGATCTTGATGTCCCGGAAGCCGTGCTCCTCGAAGAGCGAGCACTCCCAGAGCGCCGACTCGACCAGCGCCTCGGCGGTGGCCTTGCCGTACTTGGCGAGGAGGCGCTTGTCCAGCGAGCCGGCGTTCACGCCGATCCGGATCGGCACGCCCGCGTCGCCGGCCGCCTTGGCGATCTCCTTGACCTTGTCGTCGAACTGGCGGATGTTGCCCGGGTTGACCCGGACCGCCGCGCAGCCGGCGTCGATCGCCGCGAAGACGTACTTCGGCTGGAAGTGGATGTCCGCGATCACCGGGATCTGCGACTTCTTCGCGATGGCCGGCAGCGCCTCCACGTCGTCCTGGCTGGGCACGGCCACCCGGACGATCTGGCAGCCGGACGCGGTCAGCTCGGCGATCTGCTGCAACGTGGCGTTGACGTCGGAGGTGAGGGTGGTGGTCATCGACTGAACGGACACCGGCGCGCCACCGCCGACGGGCACCGGGCCGACCATGATCTGCCGGCTGGCGCGGCGGGGCGCCAGGGCCGGGGGCGGCACGACGGGCATACCGAGACTGACAGCGGTCACTTCAGGCACTCACCTTGAGAAGAGCGTGATCGGGTTGACGACGTCCGCCGTGATGGTCAGCAGCGTGAACACGCCACCGACCAGGATCACCGCGTACGTGACGGGCATGAGCTTGAGGTAGTCGACACGGCCGGGGTCGGCCCTGCCGAACCGGGCGTAGAGCCAGGAACGGACGCGTTCGAACCAGGCGATGGCGATGTGGCCGCCGTCCAGCGGCAGCAACGGCAGGAGGTTGAACACGCCGACGAAGAAGTTCAGCGAGATGAAGAGCATGACGAACAGTTCCCAGGCGTCGTTGGCGACCGCCTCGCCACCGAGCCGGCTCGCGCCGACCACGCTGATCGGGGTGTCCATGTCCCGCTCGCCGCCGGTGATCGCGTCCCAGAGGGCGGGCACCTTCTCCGGGATGCGCTTCATCGCCTCGTACGTGCCGACGGCCATGTTGCCGGTGTACTCGGCGGTCGCCCCGAACGCGTCGACCGGACCGTAGGTGACCATGTTCGGGGTGCTGGGACGCAGGCCGACGCCGAGCGCCGCGACCGGCCCGACCGGGCCCTTCGCGTCGTCGAGCGGCGGACGCTGGGTGGTGGCGAGGGTGGCCCGGGTGGTGGCCGGCTGGCCGTCGCGGACGTAACCGATCTCGGCGGTGCTGCCCGGGGCGGCGGCCCGCAACGCGACGAGCAGCTGCCCGTAGTTGTCGATCGGGGCACCGTTGAGCGAGGTGATCCGGTCGCCGCTGCGCAGCTGGGCCTGTGCGGCCGGGCTGGCCGGGTCGGCGGGGGTGCACTCGCGGACGGTGTTCTCCGGCACCACGCACTCGCCGAGCGCGATGACCGCCGGCTCCTGCCGGGCCTGCTCCTCGGTGGTCGGGAAGTCCGGGTTCGGCAGGCCCATGAAGACGGCGGCCAGCCAGAGGGCGACGACGGCGAGCGCGAAGTGGGTGGCCGAACCGGCGCCCATCACGATGGTCCGCTTCCAGACCGGGTACCGCCACATCGCCCGTGGCTCGTCGGCCGGGTCGACGTCGTCGTCCTGCGGGGTCATTCCGACGATCTTGCAGAAGCCGCCGAGCGGGATGCCCTTGATGCCGTACTCGGTCTCGCCCCGCTTGAAGGACCAGAGGGTGGGGCCGAAGCCGACGAAGTAACGGGTGACCTTCATCCCGAACGCCTTGGCGGTGGCCATGTGCCCCGCTTCGTGCAGGCTGACCGAGACGAGGATGGCCAGCGCGAACAGGACCACCCCGAGCAGGTACGCCATCAAGCTCCTTCCACCGACGCCGCGATGATCTGCTGCGCGTGCGCGCGCGCCCAGGACTCCGCGCCGAGCACGTCCTCGACGGTACCTGGTTCGTCGAAGTCGGGAGCCTCCTCCAGCACCCGCTCCAGGGTGTCGACGATGCCCAGGAAGGGCAGTCGACCGGCGACGAAGGCGGCCACGCACTCCTCGTTCGCCGCGTTGTAGACGGCCGGACGGCACCGACCCGTCTCGCCGGCCGCCTTGGCCAGCCGGACCGCCGGGAACGCCTCGTCGTCGAGCGGGGTGAACTCCCAGGTGTGCGCGGTCGTCCAGTCGACCGCCGACGCGGCGTCCGGCACCCGGTCCGGCCAGCCGATGCCGAGCGCGATCGGCAGCCGCATGTCCGGCGGACTGGCCTGGGCGATCGTCGAGCCGTCGACGAACTCGACCATCGAGTGGATCACCGACTGCGGGTGCACCATCACGGTGATGTCGGCGTACGGCACGTCGAACAGCTCGTGCGCCTCGATCACCTCCAACGCCTTGTTGACCATCGTGGCCGAGTTGATGGTGACCACCGGCCCCATGTTCCAGGTCGGGTGGGCGAGCGCCTGATCCGGCGTGACCTGGGTCAGCTCGTCGCGCCGCCGGCCCCGGAACGGACCACCGCTGGCGGTGACGACCAGCCGCCGCACCTCGCCCCGCGACCCGGAGCGCAGGCACTGGGCGAGCGCCGAGTGCTCCGAGTCCACCGGCACGATCTGCCCCGGCCGCGTGACGGCGGCCTTCACCAGGGGGCCGCCGGCGACGAGGGACTCCTTGTTGGCGAGCGCGAGCGTACGCCCGGCGCGCAGCGCGGCCAGGGTCGGCGCGAGCCCGAGCGAACCGACCACCCCGTTGAGTACGACGTCGCAGGGCCACTGCGCCAGCTCGGTCATCGCGTCCGGCCCGGCGACGATCTTCGGGATCCGGAAGTCACCGGTGGCGTACCCGCGTCGGCTCGCCTCGGCGTAGAACGCGAGTTGGAGATCCTGGGCGGCGGACGCCTTGGCCACCCCGACCGCCTCGACGCCCAGTTCGAGCGCCTGGGCGGCGAGCAGCGCGACGTTGCCGCCACCCGCGCCGAGCGCCACCACCCGGAAGCGGTCTGGGTTGCGTCGCACGATGTCGATGGCCTGGGTGCCGATGGAACCGGTGGAACCGAGCAGGACGAGGCTCCGGGGAGAAGTCACCCGGCCATTCTTCCCCAGCCGTGCGAACCGCCCGCCGGGAGCCTCGGCCTCCACGTCGTCCGGTTCCTCCGGGCCGCCCCGCCCTCCTGCGACGCCTCCTCGTCGAGGAGGTCAGCCGGGTCGGCGGCGAACGGGAGGGGCGATCGCGGACGTTGAACGGACGATGCGACGAAGAGACGAACCCGCGCACCACAACAACCCCGAGCCCGTACGGCCCGGGAGCGACCCGCGGGCCTGGCGGTCTCCACGCCCGGCACGAGGCGTGCCGGCGGCGGTCACCGCCGCCGGCACGCCCGCTCGGACAACTCTGGGCACGACGGTTGCCCTCGGCACCGCTAGGGACGGAGTAGCGCCTTCATCGCGTTGCGGTAGGTCATCGACTGCGCGCCGGACTCGTTCCGCACCTCGAACAGCAGGTCCTGCGACACACCCTCACCTCGTGGACCCACCAGATCCACAAGCTCGGCCTGGCCCCTGAGCTCGAAAGCCAACCAACTGGTGGCACCTGTCGGGGGCGGCGAGATCCCGTCCATGCCGAGGGCGACCCGCAGCGCACCGGCCGAGACCTGGGGCAGGCGGTCCCGCCCCTCCTCAAGAGGGGCGAGCAGAGCCGTCACGACATCGATCGCCGCGGCCACCACAGCCGCCCCCGCCACACCGGAGCCCAACGCCCTGTCCCGGAAACGTGGCAGATTTGCCACGACCTGCTGCTCCAGGTCGCCCGAGGGCGGCGCACCCCCGAGCTCACGCCACTTCGACTCGATTCCCTGGTTGATGTCGAAGGTGTCGGAGTAGGCGACCCCGGCCAGGCGACCGAAGAAGACCGGAATGACCGAGGTAACGCGGGTGGCGACTGCCACCGAGAGAGAACTGTCGACGTGATGCCGATCAGCGGAACGGACTGACTCCTGCATGATCACTTACCCCACTTCGCCACCGTGGGCGTCAGGATACGTCCACCTGTCCGTTCGATCAGGGGCGCGCAGAAGTCGTCGCAGAAGATTCTGCTGGCGATCAGCAACTTCGGTTCGACACCCAGATTCATGGCCTCGGTGATCAACTTGCCTTCAGCGTGGTTGCGCCCGAGAAGAAGTTCGTTCCCCTGGACCTTGGGGAGGCCGGGGTACACCCGGAACGCCTCGTCGTCGACGTCCATCAGGCCCATCTGACGCCCGGAGATCTCCGACCTCGCGCCGACCGCGAACAGGTCGATCCCCTCCACGACGTGCAGGCCCCCCACGGTCCGGTATGCGGCACCCACCCCCATGAGGCTCGCCATGGAGTCGACCCGCCCCTGCAGAGACGCCTGGTCCGGCCGCGACGAACCACCACAGTTGTGTGCGAGTACCGGGGTGTGACCGGCCGCCACGTAGTAGGTATGGACGTTCGCGACGGTGAGGTTGTGGACCGTGGCCCGCGAGGTGGTCCATCGTGCGACTGCCGTGATCTGGACGTGGACGCCGGCGCTGGTCCGCAGCCACTGGCCCGACCGCAGGTCGGCCGCGTCGACCCACTGACCGAGTTCCGGAACCCAGAACGGATGACCGTCGGTCGCGGTGACCTCGGCCGTGGCCGAGCCCTCCTTGCCGTCGGTGTCGATGGTCACCTTCACCAGGTGCTTGACACCGTCGCCCTTGATCGTCGCGCTGACCGTCTCGATCTCGGTCCGGCCCGTCTCGGGATCGGTGGCCAGGACCTTGTCACCCGGCTTCACGTCCTCGATCGGCTTCGTGGACCCGTCGGCCATGACGACCCTGGTGCCGGGGACGAAGCTGTTGCTGTCGATCTTGCAGGAACCGCCGCTGGATCCGCCGTTGCCGCGGGAGGAGCCGCCCGACGACCCGCCGGGCTTGGCGTCGCCCTTACCGCCGCCGGAGCCCTTGCCGCCCCCGCCGGACCTCCCACCGGACGAACTCGCGGAGGAGCCCTTCGGGTTGGACTTGGACTGGGCCTGTTTCTGGGTCGGGTTACCGGTCTTCTTGGTGTTGTTGACCGCCTTGTTGCTGGTCGTGTTGACCTTCTCGGCGGCCTTCTTCTTGGCCGCCTGGGCGGCCTTCTTCGCCCGTTCGATCGCCAGCTTCTTGGCGTTGAGCGCCGCGGCCTCCGCCGCCTTGGCGGCGGCCAGCACCGCCTCGGCCGCCTTCTTCGCCGCCTGCCACGCCTGGATCGCCGAGATGGTCCGGTTGACCGCCTTCAGGACCGCCGGAATCTTGGCGACCTTGGTCCACGGGATCGCCCCGATGATCAGGCTGCCGCATGCCCACATGTCGCCGCCGAAGCAGTTCATGGCGTCGTTGATGCCGATGAACTCCTTGAGCACGTACCAGGCGGACTCCAGGATCACCGAGGTCAGCGAGCGGCCCATGTTGGCCTGCGCCTGGGCCACCATCGCCGCCGACAGGCCCGCGCCGGCCAGAGCCGCCGCCGTCTCCGAGGCGGTCAGCGTCACCGACAGACCGGTCGGGTCCGAGTGCGTCACCGGGTTGTTGTGCGCGTAGGCGTACCCGTTGGACTGGAGCGGATCGGCCAGGTCGAGGACCGGGTCGGCGGAGAGGAACCGGCCCACCACCGGGTCGTACAGACGGGCGCCGAGCGGCGTGTAGCCGGAGGCGTCGTCGCGGGCCGCGCCGAGGAAGCCGGCGTTGGTCTGCATGTTGGCACCCAGCGCGGCGTGGTGGTGGCGTCCTTGGCGGTGTCGCCGCCGAGGTCCTTCTCCACCAGCTCGGAGCGGTTGCCGAGCAGGTCGTACTCGTACTCCTGCCAGTAGCCCGAGCCGTCGGTGCCGGCGCCCGCGTTCACGGTGCCGTCCCCGCTGATCGGCCCAACCAGGCAGGAGGCCTGGTCCTTGGCGGTCCACGCCTCGGTCAATTGGCCGAGCGGGTCAAAGGTGACGCACTGGCGCTCCTCGACGCCGAGGGAAGGGGACAACTGGAACAGCGTCCGAGCCTTCGGTTGATGCGCCCGACCGCCTTACGCAGATCTTGGACAGTTACCGTCCGAATACGACGGTAACTGTCCAAGATTCGCTCGACGCTCGGCGCTCGGACGAAGACGCCGTCGCCGACCGGGGCTCCGGAGAGGCGGGCCGCGCGTCGACCGGCCGGTCGGTCAGCGCAGCGTCGGGCGGTGCAGGACGAAGGCGTCGACCTCGGTGCCGCCGTACCAGTCGGTGCGCCGGCCGAGGTAGCTCATGCCGAGCCGACGGGTGACCGCCTTCGACGCCTCGTTGCCCGGGTCGGTCACGGCGTAGATCTGCTCGGTCGAGGTGTGCGCCCACTCCCGCTCGATCAGCGCCCGGGCCGCCTCGGTGGCGTAGCCGTTGCCCCAGTGGTCAGGGTGCAGGTGCCAGCCCACCTCGATGTCGTCGCTCAGCACCGGGTCGTCCGGGCCGGGCAACTGCTTGATCATGGTGGTGCCGACCACCTGTCCGCTGTCGCGCAGTTCGACCGCCCAGATGTCGTACCAGCCGTCGCGGGAGCCACGGAGTTCCCAGCGGTCCAGCATCTCGACCACCTGCTCGGGATCGGTGAGCGGCGTTCCGTTGTTGAAGAAGCGCATCATCTCGGGCCGGGAGTACATGTCGTAGAGACTCGCCAGGTCGGCCGGTTCCCGCGTCCAGGGGCGGACCAGCAAACGTTCCGTCTCGGTGATCACCGCCATGACGCGGGATCGTAATGCGTGCGCCGGCTCCCGGTGGGGAATTAGCCGGCGATGGGCAGCGGATGGCAGCGCGCGAAACGGATCAGCCGGGCCGCCTTCCGGCCGGTACGGGGCCGTGACCTGTCGCTGCACGCCGCCGCGATCACGTTCTACGGGGCGATCGCGGTGGTGCCGGTCGCGCTGCTGGCGGTCTGGTTGACCGGGTTGGCCGTCGGGGCGGACCGGGTGCACCGGCTCACGTCGTACGCGGTGGAGACCCTGCCCACCGAGATCGGTGCGGACCGGGCGCTGGCCGCGTTGGTCGACGGCGGACTGGCGTTGACTCCGCTCTTCGCGCTCGCCTCCCTGCTGCCGGCGTCGCTATACGGTGAGGGCTTCCGCCGGGCGTTCGTCTCGGTCGCCACCCCGCCCGACCCGACCGAGTCCCTGGTCGGCTGGCGCGGCCGGCTCCTGCTGCTGCCGCTTTTCGCCCTCGCCCCCGCGCTGCTGCTGTCGATCCTGGTGGCGCTGCCGCTGACCACCGGGCTGGTCCGGCAGGGCGGGCTGGTCGGGGCGCTCGGCGTGGTCCTGTCGTTCCTGTCGGTGTGGCTGGTGCTCACCCCGGTGCTGCTCTGGGTGTTCCGGGTGGTCGGGCCGGCCACGCCGGACTGGCTTTCTGCGCTGGGCGTGGGCTCGTTCACCGCCGCGAACCTCTCCGGGTTCCTGCACGGTTTCGTGCTGTTCTGCTCGCTCCCCCTGGACCTCGGTGTCCCGTTCGGCGGTTTCGACGCGATCGGGGGTGGCGTCGCCGTCCTGCTCTGGCTCTACCTCTTCCACGTGATCGTGCTGGCCGGCTACTCGGCCACCCTCGCCCTGTCCCGTTGGCGGGCCCGCCGCGGAACCCGTGGTTGACCAAGGAGTTCACGTCGCCCGCAGCCGGGCAACCGGACAGCCAGACAGCCAGACAACGAGGCAACCAGGCAGCCGGGCACCCAGGTACCCAGACACCCAGGCACCCAGACACCCAGGCACCCAGGCACCCAGGCACCCAGGCAACCGGACGCGAACTCCTTGGTCGACGACCGGGGAGGGAGAGCGGTCAGGGACGGAAGGGGCCGGTGACCTCGTAGGTGATGCCGTCGGTGCCGGCGATGCCGCCGCCGGGGCCGCGCTGGGAGGAGAAGTAGAGGCGGCGGCCGTCCAGGGAGAAGGCCGGGCCGGTGATCTCCGACTCGGACTGGCCGGGCAGGCGGAGGAACGGGGCGACGACCCCGCTGGGCGTGATGACGTTGATCTCCATGTTGCCGCCGTCCTCGGCCACGTACAGGTCACCGCCCCGGCTGCCGGTGATGTTGTCCACGCCGGTCAGCGGTGCCGTGCCGGCCGGCACCAGCGAGTCGTCGTACGCCAGGTCGAGACGCTGGTTGACCGCGTCGTACGCCCAGACCCGGTTGTCGCCCTTGGTGGTGAAGTAGCAGACGCCCCGGTCGTACCAGCAGCCCTCGCCCCCGGCGAAGTGCTTCGCCGCGTCGACCTGCTTGCGGGTGGCGGTGGGGATGCCGTCCCGGTCCGGGATGTCGGCCCAGGCGACCGGGCCGGCGACCTGGTCGGCCGGGGCGCAGAGCACCTGGAGTCGGCCGTTGCGCAGGTCGCCCCAGACGTCCGGGACGAACCGGTAGAAGCAGCCGTCCCCCTCGTCCTCGGTCAGGTACACCACCCGCCGGTCCGGGTCGCAGGCGGCGGCCTCGTGCTTGAAGCGGCCCATCCGGCTGCGCTCCTCCCCGGCGCGGCTGCCGTCCGGCCAGGTCTCGTAGACCACGCCGAGCGGCACCTCCTCGCAGGAGAGCCAGGTGCCCCACGGGGTGGCCCCACCGGCACAGTTGATGTTGGTGCCGGAGAGGATCCGGTACGCCGAGGCGATTGACCCGTCGGCCCGGAAGCGCACCGCCGACGCGCCGCCGACCAGCGGGACCTCGGAGTTGGAGACGTAGATCCAGCCGTCGGCGGTCGGGAAGCAGGCCCCGCCGTCCGGGGCCGGGTGCCACAGGTAGCCGGTGCCGGCCACGACCCGGCCCGAGCGGCCGATGATCCGGCTGGTGAAGCCGGCGGGGAGTTCGACGCCGTTGGCGTCGGCGGGGAGCAGGTTCCCGTACGGGCTGGGTCCGGGCTGGGCGACGGCGGCGAAGGCCTGCTGCCAGAGGGCTCCGGCGAAGGTGGCGGTGCCCGCGCCGAGGACGGCGGCGCGCAGGACGGTACGACGCTCCACGGTTACCTCCAGAGATAAACGTCAATGCCCCGACGACACTACGGCCGCCGGGGCATTGATCGCAGTCCCTATCGGGTGAACGCGGCGTGACGATCACCGGCCGGGGCGGGTTCCTCGTCGCCGGACTCCGACTCGCGGAGGCCGTAGCGGCGGTAGACCCGTCCGAGCGGGCCGGGGGCCCACCAGTTCCACCGCCCGAGCAACCGCATGCTCGCCGGCACCAACAGCGCCCGGACCAGCGTGGCGTCCACCACGATGGCGACGATCATGCCGACGCCGACCAGCTTGATGTAGGCCATCCCGCCGGTGGCGAAACCGGCCACCACCACGATCAGCAGCAGCGCGGCGGCGGTGATGATCCGCCCGGTGTACTGGAGGCCGGCGGCGACCGAGGCGGTGTTGTCGCCGGTGCGGTCCCACTCCTCGCGCACCCGGGACAGGAGGAAGACCTCGTAGTCGGTGGCGAGACCGAAGAGGACCGCCAACATGAAGATCGGGTTGCTCGGTTCGACGAACCCGGTCGGTGTGAAGCCGAGCAGGTCGGCGAAGTGCCCGTCCTGGAAGATCCAGACCACCACGCCGAAGGACGCGCCGATCGAGACCAGGTTCATCAGCACCGCCTTGACCGGCAGCACCACCGAACCGAAGGCGAGGAAGAGCACCACCAGCGTGGCCACCGCCATCAGCAGCGCCATCCAGGGCAGCCCGGCGGAGAGGCTGTCGAGCAGGTCACGGTCGGCGGCGGGACGCCCGCCGACGAGAACCTCCGCGCCCTCCGGCACGGGCAGGTCCCGGATCGCCCGGACCGCGTCCTGGGCGACGTCACCGGTCGGCTCGCCGGTGTAGGTGACGCTGAGCAGGGTCGAGGTGCCCTGGTTGGCGGCGACGGTCACCCCGGTGACGCCGTCCACCCCGGCCACCCGGTCGGCGAAGGGCTGGACCTGCTCGACCGGGGTGCCGGAGACCAGCACGTCGATCGGGGCGACCGTCCCGCCCGGGAAGTCCTCGCTGATCCGGTCGGCGACCACCCGGGGCTCCGAGCCGGCCGGCAGCACCCGCTCGTCGAACCCGCCGAACTCCATCCGCAACGACGGCACCGCGAGCACCGCCAGCACCACCAGGACCCCGAGCAGGTAGGGCACCGGGCGGCGCATCACGCTGCGCGCGATCCGGGCCCAGGCGCCACCGGTCACCGCCGGCTCCGCGCGCCGCCGCCTCCTCGGCAGCGGTACGCGCAACGCGTTGATCCGTGGCCCGAGCACCACGAGCAGGGCCGGCAGTACGGTCAGCGAGGCGAGCATGGCGATCAGGACGGCGGCCATCCCGCCCAGGGCCATGGAGCGCAGGAAGGCCATCGGGAAGATCAGCAGGCTGGACATGGCCAGGGCGATGATCACCCCGGAGACCAGCACGGTCCGGCCGGCGGTGGCCATGGTCCGCGCGATGGCCGAGCGGACGTCCCGGCCGGCGTCCAACTCCTCCCGGAACCGGCTGACCACGAAGAGCGCGTAGTCGATCGCCATACCGAGGCCGATCAGCGTGATCACGTTGATCGCGAAGATCGACACCTCGGTGACCATGTTCAGCAGGCGTACCGCGATGAACGCGCCGAGGATGGCCAGCCCGCCGATGAGCAGCGGGGTCATCGCGGCGACCAGGCCCCGGAAGATCAGGATGAGCAGCACCAGCAGCACCGGCATGGAGAGGATCTCGGCCTTGGTGATGTCCTCGGTGGTCTGCTCGTTCGCCACGTGCAGGAACGGAACCGTGCCGCCGGTCTCGGTACGCACCCCCGGGGTGTCGAAGGCCGGGACGAGATCGTCGTACGCGGCGGTCTTGTCGTCCTCGTCGGTGGCGCGCAGCTGCACCAGGGCGTACGTGGCCCGCCGGTCGTCGCTGACCAGGGTGGGCGCCTGGGTTTCGTACCAACTGGTGACCTGGCGCACCTCGGGGTGCTCGCGCAGCCGGGTGAGGGTCGCCGTGACCGGGTCCCGGAAGGCCGGCTGGTCGACGGTGGTCGCGTCGTCGGAGAAGAGGACGATCACGTCGGCGCCCTGCGGCCCGAGTTCCTCGTTGATCCGGGTGAGCGCCCGGCTGGACTCACTGGCCGGGTCGTCGAAGCCCCCGCCGGTCAACTGGCCGAAGACCGAGGCACCCCAGGTGGCCCCGACCACGACCAGGGCAAGCGCGGCAGCGAGAACTCCCCAGCGCATCCGCACCACCATCCGCCCCCACCAGGCGAACATCGCGTCTCCCTTCACCGACCGCCAGGTCGTAGGATGTAACTATCGATCACTCGAGTGAACACCGTTAACTAGTAAGCACCGTTAACCTACGCAACGGCGTTCTCGACCGTCAAGGAGCCCTGCCCGGAATGACCCCACCGAGTCGGCGAGAACGCCTCCGTACGGCCACCGTCTCCGAGATCAAGGACGGCGCACGGCG
This sequence comes from Micromonospora echinospora, assembly GCF_900091495.1. Taxonomy (NCBI): domain Bacteria; kingdom Bacillati; phylum Actinomycetota; class Actinomycetes; order Micromonosporales; family Micromonosporaceae; genus Micromonospora; species Micromonospora echinospora. Next base: position 548,828 of record NZ_LT607413.1, read on the forward strand.
GCTGTTGGTGACGGGTGGACTCGACGCCGTCTCGCTCCGGGCCATCGCGCGGGACATGGGCATGACCGCCCCCGCGATCTACCGCTACTTCCCCAGCCTGGAGGCGCTCGTCGCCGGCCTGGCCGCGGACTTCTACGACGAGCTGCGGCTGACCGTCGAGGCGGCCCGGGACGCCGCCGGGGACGACCCCCTCGACCAGTTGCTCGCCATGAGCCGGGCGTTCCGCCGCTGGGGAGTCGGCAACCGCGCCGAGTTCACCCTGATCTTCGGCAACCCGGTGCCCGGGCTGGAGGAGTTCACCGACGCGTGCGGCGACGAGGACCACCCCGGCGCGCGGCTCGGCACGGTGTTCGTCCGCCCGCTGGCCGCGATCGCCGAGCGCGCCGGCCTGCGCACCCCGCCCCGGGAGTTCCTGGAGGAACACCTCGGCGACCGGCTCGCCCCGCTACGGCGCAGCCACGGTGACCTGTCGCTGGAGGTCGCGTACGCCTTCCTCAGCGGCTGGACGCGGATCTACGGCCTGATCGCGATGGAGGTCTTCGACCACCTGCGCTGGGCGGTCACCGAACCGGAGGCCCTCTTCGAGACCGAACTGGCCACCTTCGTCGCCCAGCTCAGCCCCGCCGCCGAGCGGGACGGGGCGACCGGGGCCGCGGTCCGCGTCGCCCCGCGCCGGGCCGGATCGCACTAGGCTGCCCGGACATGACATCCGAGCTGCCGTCCCGCGCCGACGTCGTGATCGTCGGAGCCGGACACAACGGTCTGGTCTCCGCCGTCCTGCTGGCCCGCGCCGGCCTGAACGTGGTGGTGCTGGAGGCCGCCGACGTCATCGGCGGTGCCGCCCGGACGGAGAACCCGTTCCCGAAGGTCCCCGGCCTGCGCCACTCCACCGGCTCGTACCTGCTCGGGCTGATGCCGCCCGAGCTGCTCGCCACCCTCGACGTGCGCATCCCGGTGCTGCGCCGCGACCCGCACTACTTCCTGCCCACCCCGGGCGGGCCCGGCTCGCCGTACCTGCTCATGGGAAGCGACCGGGCGGCCACCCGGGCGCAGCTCGCGGAGTTCTTCTCCCCCGCCGATGTGGCCGCCGACGACGCCATGCAGGCCGAGTTGGCCGCGCTCCGCGACGATCTCGCCCCGGCCTGGCTCGCCGAGCCGCTGCCGGTGGAGGAGACCGCCGAACGGTACGTCCGCCCGGCCCTGCGCCGGACCTTCGTCGACCTGGTGCGCGGCTCCGTCGCCGACTACCTGGCCCGGTTCGAGTTCCGCTCCGAGCTGCTGGTCAGCATGTACGCGGTCACCGACGGGCTCTCCGGCCTCAACGCCGGCCCGGACGACCCGGGCACCGGGCACAACTTCCTGGTGCACAACATGTGCCGCCTCCCCGGCGCGGACGGCACCTGGATGATCGCCGAGGGTGGGATGGGCACCGTCTCCCGGACCTTCGCCGAGGCCGCCCGCGCCGCCGGGGCCACCATCCTCGCCGGTACGCCGGTCGCCGCCGTCCTCCTCGACGGCGGAGCGGTCTCCGGCGTGGCGCTCGCCGACGGCCGGACGGTCGACGCCCCCGTGGTGCTCGGGGCCTGCGACCCGTACCGGCTGATGGAGCTGGTGCCCGACGGCGCGTTGCCGGCCCCGCTCACCGAGCGGATGACGGCGGTCCGCCGCACCGGCAGCACGCTCAAGGTGAACCTGGCGCTGACCGGGCTGCCCCGCTTCTCCTGCCTGCCGGCGGACGCTCCGAGCCCGTTCGGCTCCACGATCCACCTGCTCCCCGGCTCGGCCTCCCTGGTGGGCGGGGACGCCACCTCGCCGATGACCGCGCTCCGCGAGATGTGGGCGGACGTGCGGGCCGGGCGACTGCCCGCCGAGCCGACCGTCGAGTGGTACCTGCACACCACGGTCGACCCGTCGCTACGCGACGAGGCCGGGCACCACTCGTCGGCGCTGTTCGTGCAGTCCGTGCCGTACGAGCTGGCCGGCACCACCTGGGACGACGCCCTTCCCGGCTACGTGGCGCAGCTGGTCGCGCTCTGCGAGCGGTACGCCCCGGGCACCGGTGACCTGATCGCCGACGCGGTGCCGCTCACCCCACCCGGCATCGAGGCGCACTTCGGGATCACCGGCGGGCACATCCACCACGTCGACAACACGGTCTCGTTCACCGACCGCATGCCGTACGCCACCGGTGTCGACGGCCTGTACGCCGGCAGCGCCGGCTGTCACCCGGCGGGCAGCGTGATCGGCGCGGCCGGCCACAACGCCGCCCGCCGTATCCTCACCGACCTGGCCACCTGACCCACGCCCGCGTCCTCACCGAAGTGGACAACCGACCCAGGTCCGCGTCCGCTCCGCGCGCAGCGGCACCCGCGTGGAGCGGACGCGGCCGGTGGGTCAGGCGGGAGTGGCCGGGGCGTCCGCGCGGTGGGCGCGGATCTTGTGGCCGACGCTGGTCAGGCAGCGGCCGCTGGCGAGGTCGAACTTCCAGCCGTGCAACTGGCAGGTGAGCTGGTCGCCCTCGACCACGCCGAACCGGGTCAGGTCCGCCTTCAGGTGCGGGCAGCGGCGCTGCACCACCCAGTCGCCGAGGGTGACGTCCTCGGCGTCGCTGGTGCGCTCGTGCTCGTCGTACCAGCCCTCGGCGTACTGCTGGCGCTCCCGGGAGAGGCACTTGAAGAACGAGTAGACGAACTCGTTGTACTGGCCGATCCGGGCGGCCGAGAAACGGCAGGAGAGGAAGAGCGAGTTGACCCAGTCCACCTCGCCGATGTGCAGCAGGTGCTCGATGAGGGCACGCTCGGTACGGAACCGGTACCGCACCTTCTCGTCCGCGTACGGCCGCACCTCCTTGCCCGGGAAGTCCACCACGATGGACTCGACGGACTCGCCGTCGTAGCCGACCAGGTCGAAACGGACCGGGCCGCCGACGCCCTTGGCCAGGTAGACCGACTCCTCCAGCAGCGGCTCGACGCGGCGCTTCATCTCCTTCAGGACGTCGATCTCCGGGTGCCGCCAGGACGCCTTCTCCGCCTCGATGACCGGGCGCTTGCGCTCCCGCATCTCCTCCAGGTGGGCGACCTTGTTGGCGAAGAACTCGTCGACCGGCACCGGGTGGGTCGTCTCGCAGCTCTCCGTGGTGACCTCGGCGACGCTGCCCGGCAGCAGCACCACCCCGTTGGTGCCGCCGACCTTGGCGTACTCGGAGAGGAAGACCGACTGGTCGGGGAAGATGTTCCCCTCGTCGCCGTGGATGTCGTTGAACTGCCACAGCTCGTCGTCGAGGAAGCAGGGCGGCCCGGCGATCGGGAAGACGTGGTCGGCCTTCAGGTCGTCGATGTAGCGCCAGGTGCGGTCGAACTGCCGGTCGCGCTTCTGCTTGCCGAAGGCGGTCTTGGCGGCCTGCGGCAGCTCGTAGACCATCGGGTACCAGATCGCCCCGGAGAACTGGAGCATGTGCGCGTGCACGTGTCCCAGCTCGGTGAAGAGGCTCAGGTCGGTGGGGCGGGCGTCGTTCTGGTTGAGCAGGCGGACGCCGTCGTACTCGACCCAGAGCGAGGAGTCACCGATCGGCCCGTCGGTCGGGCTGGTCAGCGACTGGATCATGATCTTCAGCCCGCCGTCGAGTTCGTGCACCTCCTCGTTACGGGTCCGCAGGAAGCTGGTGAAGCCCAGCTCACGCAGCTCGTCCTCCATCTCGGAGGTGGGGAACGCGGGCAGCAGCACGGTCGCCTTCTTCGACACGAACCGCTTCAGGTGCGCGGCGTCGAAGTGGTCCCGGTGCAGGTGCGAGACGTAGAGGTAGTCGACCTGGCCGAGGGTCTCCCAGTCGAGCTGGGAATTGTCCGGGAACGGGAACCAGGAGGCGAAGTACGCCGGATTGACCCAGGGGTCGCAGAGGATGCTGCCCGCAGCCGTGTCGATTCGCATGCTGGCATGCCCCGTACCGGTCACTCGCACCGTACAGTCCCCCTCAAAACGACAACCAAGGTGTACGACAAGACGCTACCGGAGTGACTGTGGCCCTCGAACCGCGACGCCGGTAGTGCCCTTCGGCCCGGTCGCCGGGGTGCATCAGCCTCGACCGGGCGAGCCGGGGCGGGAAGGCCGACCGGAACGCGCCGACCGGCCGGGCGGGGCGGGTGATGATGGCCGCCGCCGGACCCTGCGCCGGGCCCGGTCCGGGGCGTGCCAGACTAACCGGAGATCCGATCGCGAGGGAAGGACCGACAGTGGCAGGAAGCGAGCCGGTAACGTCGCCAGACCAGCACAAGCCGGGGTACCGCAAGGCCGGTCAGATCGGCGCGGTCCTCACCGCGCTGGCGATGCTGGCGATGATCTGCGGCAACCACGAGGGCAGGGTCGAGGACATCTTCCTGATCGTCGGTGCGGCGTTGCTGCTGCTGATCGTCATCGGCGACGTGGTGTTGCGCCGCAACGGCCTGCGGTCCTGACCCACCGGCTGGCGACCCGCCGGCCGGGCGACCCGGACGACGTGACGAGGGCCCGCCCCCACTCGGGGGCGGGCCCTCGGTCGTCGTTCCCGGGATCACCGCTCCGGCGTCCGGCTCGGCCCGGTCAGCGGCCGAGCAGGATGTCCTGGACGTCCTTCAGCGCCGCGTCGACCTCCGCCTCGAAGTAGCCGCCCGGAACGAGCGGGAAGCGCATGCTGTCGAGGTCCTTCGGGTTGACCGGCATCGGGCCCCGCCCCGACATGCCGCCGAGCAGGCTGTCGAAGAACCGGTCCACCTGATCCGGGTCGTACCCGCTGCCGAACCGCCGCACCTGGAATCCGCGCCGGATCTGGTCCACCCGGTGGAGGTCACTCCCGGGCGGGCCGGCCATCGGCGGAGGGCCGCCCATCGGGGGGCCACTGGCCGGTTGGGCCGGCAACGCCGGGGGCATCCCGGGCGGCGGACCGGCCGGGCCACGTCGTAGGTCCCGCTCGGGCATGCGGATCTCGGCCGTCATGTCCGCCCGGCCACGCCGGCCCGCCTCGAACCCGTCGAACCGGTCGTCCGGCCCGTACCCGCCGCCTGGGCCGGCGGGAAGACCACGGGGCGGCGGACCACCGTGGCCGGGCGGGGGCGCGGCATGACTGCGTGGCGGCGCGTCATAGTCCTCCCGGGGCGCGTCGTAGCCGCCGGGGAAGGCGCCGGTCTGTTCCTCGTACCGGCCGTACCGGTCGCCCGGGTTGGGCTGCGCGGGCATCGGCCGGGGCGGCAGCGGCGGTGGAACGGGCCGGCCGCGCTCGTCACGCATCGGCGGCCCCATCCGGTCCGGCGGCCCCATCGGGTCGGGCGGGCCCATCCGGTCCGGCGGGCCCATGCGATCCGGCGGACCCAGACGGTCTGGCGGCCCCATACGGTCCGGCGGGCCCAGACGGTCGGGGGGACCCATCCGGTCCGGCGGCCCCAAGCGGTCGGGGGGACCCATGCGATCCGGCGGGCCCATCCGGTCCGGCGGGCCCATGCGATCCGGCGGACCCAGACGGTCGGGGGGACCCATGCGATCCGGCGGGCCCATCCGGTCCGGCGGGCCCATGCGATCCGGCGGACCCAGACGGTCGGGGGGACCCATCCGGTCCGGCGGGCCCATGCGGTGCTCGGGCGGGCCCATCCGGTCAGGGGGGGCCATGCGGTGCTCGGGCGGGCCCATCCGATCCGGCGGACCCATACGGTGCTCGGGCGGGCCCATGCGGTCAGGGGGGCCCATGCGGTGCTCCGGGGTACCCATCCGATCCGGCGGACCCAAATGGTCAGGGGGGCCCAAATGGTCAGAGGGGCCCATGCGGTCGCCGGACCGGGCGGGGAGGGCCCCGCCGCGCTCCTCCAGCTCGGCGAGCTGCCGCTCGACCCGGTCCAGGTGGAGGTCGACCTGCCACTCGTCGTACCCGTTGAAGCGAACCCGGAAGACGACGTCGTGCACCTCCTGGGAGGCCACGGGCGCGCCGACCGGCTCGCCGGCGAGGGTCGCCTCGACCCGGTCCAGGAAGGCGTCCACCTCGTCGACCTTGTAGCCCCGGCGGAGCGCCTTTCGCCGGAAACGCTGACCCTGACTCGCCACTATGTCTCCTGGTTCAGTTCGCTACGCCCCGTCACGCCGTCGCCCCGTCCTGCTCCCCCTCGGCTGCGGCCAACTGCCCACACGCGCCGTCGATCTCACGCCCACGCGTGTCGCGCACGGTGGTGGAGACCCCGGCCTCGCGCAGCCTCCGGACGAACTCCCGCTCGACCGGCTTGGGGCTGGCGTCCCACCGGCTGCCGGGGGTCGGGTTGAGCGGGATGAGGTTCACGTGCGCCAACCTGCCGGCCAGCAACCGGCCGAGCAGATCCGCCCGCCAGGGTTGGTCGTTGACGTCCCTGATCATCGCGTACTCGATCGACACCCGGCGCCCCGTCCGGGCCGCGTAGTCCCACGCGGCGTCCAGCACCTCGGCGACCTTCCAGCGCTGGTTGACCGGCACGAGCTCGTCGCGAAGCTCATCATCGGGCGCGTGCAGGGAGAGCGCAAGGGTCACCGAGAGGTCTTCGCTGGCCAGACGGCGGATGGCGGGCACCAGGCCGACCGTGGACACGGTGATGTGCCGTTGCGACAGTCCCAGGCCCTCCGGGGCCGGCGCGGTCAGCCGGCGGATCGCCGCGACCACCCGGGAGTAGTTCGCCAGCGGCTCGCCCATGCCCATGAACACCACGTGCGACAGCCGGGCCGGTGAGCCGGAGACCACCCCGGAGGCGGCCACCCCGGCGAGGTAGACGGCCTGGTCGACAATCTCCGCGGTGGAGAGGTTCCGGGTGAGGCCGGCCTGGCCGGTCGCGCAGAACGGGCAGGCCATGCCGCAGCCGGCCTGGCTGGAGATGCAGACCGTGACCCGGTCCTGGTAACCCATCAGGACGCTCTCGACCAGGGAACCGTCGTGCAGCCGCCAGAGCGCCTTGCGGGTGGCCCCGTCGTCGCAGGCCAGCTCACGGACCGGGGTGAGCAGTTTCGGCAGCAGGTCGTCGGCCAGCCGCTCCCGGGTGGCCGCGGGCAGGTCCGTCATCCGCGCCGGGTCCCGAACCAGCCGCCCGAAGTAGTGGGTGGAGATCTGCCGCGCCCGGAAGGCGGGCTCCCCCAGCTCGGCGACGAGGGCCTTCCGGCCTTCGAGGTCGAGGTCGGCGAGGTGGCGTGGGGGCAGCGAGGCCCGTCGGGCAGCGGCGGCGTCCGGATCGACCGGGATCATGGGCAGGCTCGTCATGGCCTGTCCAGTCTCCCACGCCCGCGCCGCCCCCGGCCCGTCCGCCGCTGTCCGGCCACCTCCGGAACCCCTGACCAGGACGGCAACCCGCCGTGATCCATGCCTCAGCTCACCACCGGCGCGAAGACCGCGAGCAGCAGGTACGCCGTGGGCACGGCGAAGAGGATCGAGTCGAGCCGGTCCATCAGGCCCCCGTGACCGGGGAGCAGGTTGCTCATGTCCTTGATGCCGAGATCACGCTTGATCATCGACTCGGCGAGGTCACCGAGGACCGCCGCGACCGACACGGCCGCCCCGAACAGGGCTCCCCACCAGGGCGCCACGTCGAACAGCAGCCAGATCAGCAGGGCGCTGCCGAGCGCCGCCGCACCAACCGAGCCGTAGAAGCCCTCCCAGGACTTGCTCGGGCTGATCGTGGGGGCCATCTTGCGCTTGCCGAAGTTGGCGCCGGCGGCGTAGCCACCGGTATCGGAGAGGACCACCGCGACCAGGGTGACCAGGACCCGGAGATGTCCGTCGTCGGGAACGGCGGCGAGCAGCGCGGCGAACCCGGCGAGGAACGGCACGTAGACGGCGATCAGGGTGGCCGCGGTCATGTCGCGGCCCAGGCCGGCCTTGCCCTCGGCGAGCCGCCACACCAGCGTCGCCGCCAGGGTGACCAGCAGTCCCAGCATCAGCGCGTCCGGCCCGGACCACCAGGCCAGTCCGACGGTGAGCACGCCACCGGCGATCAGCGGGACCATCGGCGGGCGGGCGTCGGCACGGCGTACCGCCCGGCCCATCTCCCACATGCCGACCGCCACCGCCACCGCCAGCACGCCGAGGAACGCCTCGATGACCGTGAAGAGCGGCACCAGGATCAGCGCGCCGAGCGCGAGTCCCACCGCGATGGCGGCGGGCAGGTTTCGGCCGGCCCGGCTGGACCGGCCGTGTGCGGCGGCGGAGCCACCGCCCCGGATCGGGCGTCGCCGGCCACGCCAGCGGCCCGGGGGACGCTCCGGCGCGGGCTCCGCCGTCCCGGCAGGACGGACCGGGTCGTACGCCGACGGGTCCGGCGCGGTCCCGGGCTCCGGGTCCGGTCCCGGGTCAGCCGGCTCCGCGTACGGGTCGCCCTCCGGCCCGGGGTACGGGTCGGGTCCGGCCGCCCCGGCCGGGTGGTGCGGGTCGGGGCCACCGGTCGTCGGCACCGGCCCGGTCGACCAGGCCCGGTCGAAGTCCGGGTGGCCGGGGACGAGGGTGGGCTGGTCGTCCGTCCGCGCCTCGTCGTACTCCTCGGGGGTCCAGGTCACGACGGGCTGGTCGGCGTACGCCTGCCGGACCTGGCTACCGGGCCCCAGGTCGTGCTCCGGCCACGGAAGGGCGGGACGGGCCGCGCGGTCCCTGCCGCGGGGCTCGATGCTGCCGTAGGAGTCGAGGTGGGACATCACGCACCGAACGGGTGCGACGCGAGTTCCACCACAAGACGCAAGACCAAGACCATCCCCTGCACGCGACTGTTGTCCGTCCGGTACTCCCGCCCGACGGCCGGGAGATTCCCACTGTTCACGCTCCGGCAGTGGCGAATCGAGCCGAGCCTACTGCACCTGCGGGCCGCGCACTCCCGCAGACGAGGCCTGCCGTACTCCGGGTGCGACCCGGCGGGGCCTGAGCACTCCAGGCACGACCGGCCCCCGGGGCCGGACAGCCGACGGCACCGGTGTCCGCCGCCGCCGGGGCGGACGACACACCGGTGCCGGGCGGCGCGGACGGAGCAGCGGCCGTCCCGGCGCCGGTCAGACCTCGAGCAGCTCGGTTTCCTTGTGCTTGACCAGCTCGTCGACGGTGGCGACGTACCGCTGGGTGAGGTCGTCGAGTTCCTTCTCGGCGCGGCGACCGTCGTCCTCGCCGGCCTCGCCGTCCTTGACGATGCGGTCCAGCTCCTCCTTGCCCCGGCGGCGCACGTTGCGGATCGCCACCTTGGCTTCCTCACCCTTCTGCCGGGCGACCTTGATCATGTCGCGCCGGCGCTCCTCGGTCATCTGCGGGAGCAGGATGCGCAGCTGGTTGCCCTCGTTGTTGGGGTTGACGCCCAGGTCGGAGTCCCGGATCGCCTTCTCCATCGCGCCGAGCTGCGAGTTGTCGTACGGCTTGATGATCGCCATCCGCGGCTCGGGGACCGCGACCGAGGCCATCTGGGTCAGCGGCGTGGGGGTGCCGTAGTAGTCGATGATGACCTTGGAGAACATGTTCGGAGTGGCCCGCCCGGTGCGGATCGCGCCGAACTCCTCCTTGGCGTGCTCGACCGCACGCTCCATCTTCTCCTCGGCCTCGAGGAGGGTGTCGTCGATCACCTGTCCCCTCGCCTCCTTCTTGTGCTCGTTGTGGGCCTGTCGTGTCGATGGCCGGTCAGGCGGTGATCAGCGTGCCGATCCGGTCGCCGGCCACCGCACGGATGATGGTGTCCTCACCCTGGGCGCCGAAGACCAGCATCGGCAGACCGTTCTCCATGCAGAGGCTGAACGCGGCGGCGTCGGCCACCCGGAGGTTGCGGCGCAGCGCCTCGGAGAAGGTGATCGAGTCGATCTTGCTGGCGGTGGGGTCGAGGTTCGGGTCGGCGGTGTAGACGCCGTCCACGCCGTTCTTGCTCATCAGCACCACGTCGGCGCGGATCTCCAGGGCCCGCTGGGCGGCCACCGTGTCGGTGGAGAAGTACGGCATGCCCGCGCCGGCGCCGAAGATGACCACCCGGCCCTTCTCCAGGTGCCGGATCGCGCGCAACGGAATGTACGGCTCGGCGACCTGGGCCATCGTGATCGCGGACTGCACCCGCGTCTCGATGCCCTCCTTCTCCAGGAAGTCCTGCAGTGCCAGGCAGTTCATCACGGTGCCCAGCATGCCCATGTAGTCGGCGCGGGCACGGTCCATGCCACGCTTCTGCAACTCCGCGCCCCGGAAGAAGTTACCGCCACCGATCACCACGGAGACCTGCACGCCGCGGCGGACCACGGTGGCGATCTGCCGGGCGATGGCCTGCACGACATCCGGGTCGACGCCGATCGCGCCGCCGCCGAAGACCTCACCGGAGAGCTTGAGCACGACCCGCCGGGCCCGGCCGGGTGGCGGTGCCGTCGGATCGTCCGCCGCCCGGGTCCGATCACTCACAACCTGCGTCATCCGACCGCCCTTCCCCTCGCGCACATACCGCGCGCCGCGTCCCTGCGTCTCTGCCCGATGTCGACCCTATGTGACGAGGAGGCCGCGGTGCCTGTGACGTACACCTGCGACCTCCTCCTCGACGTTCCTGCCCACCGGACGCGGACGCGCCCGGTGACCGGCTCAGGCCTGGCCGACCTCGAACCGCAGGAAGCGGGTCACCTCGATGCCGGCCTCGGCCAGCACCTGCTTGACCGTCTTCTTGTTGTCGGCGACCGACGCCTGCTCGACCAGGACGTAGTCCTTGAAGAAGGCGTTCACCCGACCCTCGACGATCTTCGGCAGCGCCGCCTCGGGCTTGTTCTCCTCGCGGGCGGTCTGCTCGGCGATCCGCCGCTCGGACTCCACCACGTCGGCCGGGACCTCGTCGCGGGTGAGGTACTTCGGCCGCATCGCGGCGATCTGCATGGCGATGGCCCGGGCGTCCGAGTCGGCCGCCTCGTCGCTCTTGCCGGTGTACTCCACCAGCACGCCGACGGCGGGCGGCAGGTCCTGGCTCTTGCGGTGCAGGTAGACGGCGGTGGTGCCGTCGACCTTGGCGAAGCGGTTCAGCACCAGCTTCTCACCGATCTTGGCGGACTGCTCCTGGACCAGGTCGGCGACGCTCTTGCCGTCGATGGTGCTCGCCAGCAGCTCCTCGGCGGTGGCGGCGTCGCTGCGCTCGCCGTGCTCGACGAGCTGCTGGGCCAGGGCGATGAAGGCGTCGTTCTTGGCGACGAAGTCGGTCTCGCAGTTGAGCTCCAGCAGTGCCTTGCCGGAGTGCGCGACCAGGCCGTTGGCGGCGGTCCGACCGGCCCGCTTGCCGACGTCCTTGGCACCCTTGACACGCAGGATCTCGATGGCCTTGTCGAAGTCGCCCTCGGCCTCGGTCAGCGCCTTCTTGGAGTCCATCATGCCGGCGCCGGTGAGGTCGCGGAGCTTCTTGACGTCCGCGGCGGTGAAGTTGGACATGGCTCTCTCTTCGGTGTTGAGGCTCGGTGGGATGGTCTGGGGCGCCGGTCGTCCGGGAGCGGACCGGACGCGGCGCGGAGCCGGCGCGGCCGGCGGGTCCGCCGCTCCCGCCCACCGGGGCGGGAGCGGCGGTCCGGTCACTCCGCGGCGGCGGCCGCCGGCTGCTCCGCGGCAGGCGCTGCCGGCTGCTCCTCGTCGGCCTTCTTCGGCTCCTCGAGCAGCTCACGCTCCCACTCGGGCAGCGGCTCGTCGGCGCCGACGGTGCCCGCCTCGGGCTTCTCGTCGGCGCCGCGACGCCGGCCGGAACGGGCGATCAGGCCGTCGGCGACGGCGGCGGCCACGACCTTGGTCAGCAGCTCGGCCGAGCGGATCGCGTCGTCGTTGCCCGGGATCGGGAAGTCGACCTCGTCCGGGTCGCAGTTGGTGTCGAGGACCGCGATGACCGGGATGTTCAGCTTCCGCGCCTCGTCGACCGCGATGTGCTCCTTCTTGGTGTCGACCACCCAGATCGCGGCCGGGAGCTTCTGCATGTCCCGCAGGCCACCGAGGGTGCGGGTCAGCTTGATCTTCTCGCGGGAGAGCTGGAGGGTCTCCTTCTTGGTGTAGCCGGCGGCGGTGCCGCTGAGGTCGCCGAGGGCCTCCAGCTCCTTCATCCGCTGGAGCCGCTTGTACACCGTCTGGAAGTTGGTCAGCATGCCACCCAGCCAGCGGTGGTTGACGTACGGCTGACCGACCCGGGTCGCCTGCTCGGCGATGGCCTCCTGGGCCTGCTTCTTGGTGCCGACGAAGAGAATGCTGCCGCCCTCGGCGACGGTGTTGCGCACGAAGTCGTACGCCTTCTCGATGTAGTCGAGGGTCTGGCGCAGGTCGATGATGTAGATGCCGTTGCGCTCGGTCATGATGAAGCGCTTCATCTTCGGGTTCCAGCGCCGGGTCTGGTGCCCGAAGTGGACACCGCTTTCCAGCAGCTGACGCATGGTCACGACGGCCATGGTGGGGTACTCCTCGAAAAGATCCCTGGTTGTCACGCCCGGCCGGCGGCCGGGCGTCCTGGCGCCTTGTCGCCGGTCATGGTGGGCCCGATCGGCATCGGGACCAGGGGACCGTCGCCCCACGGGGAACCGTGGAGAGGACGCGCGAAGTCGACCGCGCGAGGCGGTCGCCAGTCGACAAGTGTACGCCCCCACCCGACCCCCTACCCCCGGGGTGCACCAGGACGGGCCGTGGTCAGCGCCGGCCGGGTACGGACGTCGCGGGCCGGCCGGGCGCCACAGGGCCGGTGCCGACGAACGGGCACGCCCGCCGGCACCGTGGAAGGGCGGCGGGCGCGTGCCGTGTAGGGGCGGCGGGAATGCTCAGCGGGCGGCGAGCGCGGCCGCGAGGAAGAGCACCAGTCCGACGGTCAGGTACGCGGTAGGCGGGCGCAGCCAGCCACGGCTCCCCTCGGCCAGCGCCAGCCCGCCGGTACGCAGCCCGTAGAGACCGGCACCGAAGATCGGCAGACCGCCGACCAGGAAGATTCCCACGACGACGTGGGAGACCGGCGCCGGATCGGCGGTCAGCCCGTGCAGCAGCACCCGCAGGGCGGGAACCTCGAAGACCAGCACCACCAGGGCGATAAGGACCGCGAGCGCCGGACGGCGGGTTCGGTAGACGCCGTCCCCGACGGCGGGACCCGGGCGACCGAGCGCACCCGTCCCGGGGTAACCCAGCGGATCCACGCCCGGCGGCGGCAGGTCGGCACGTGGCATGACCGGCGGCATCGGGCCGGTCGGCATCTCCAGCGGATGCGGCGGCTCGACGGCCGGGCCCGCCTCGACACCACGGTCGAGGTCGACGCCACGACCGGCGTCGCCACGGCCGAGGTCGACGCCACGACCCAGGTCGGCACCACGGTCCAGGTCGACGCCCCGGCCGACGTCCACGCCACGGTCGAGATCGGCGCCCCGACGGTCCAGGTCGACGCCCCGGCCGGCGTCCAGACCACGGTCGAGATCGGCGCCCCGACGGTCCAGGTCGATCCCGCGACCGTGGTCGGCACCAAGTCCGGCTTCGACGCTCCGGACCGGGTCCACGCTCCGGCCGACGTCGACCGGCCGGCCCGGCTCGGCGACCCGACCCACCTCGCCCGTGCGGGACGGCTCGACGACCGGGTAGCCACCGAACGGGGGCTGCCGCACGGGGTCCGGAACCCGCGCCCGATCCGGCGTCTCGACATCGTCCCGGAAGGCATCGACCTCCTCCCGGAAGGAGTCGACGTCCTCCCGGAAGGCCAGTTCGTCCCCGGCGGACCGCTCGCGGGAACGGCGGGAGGCACGCTCGCCCCGTAGGTCACTCCCGGTGACTCCGCTCGCCGTGGAGTCGGCGCGTCGGGATCGAGACGCCCGGTAACTCTCCGCGTCCGAACGCTCCACCCCCAGTGGGTCGTCCTCGCGGTATCGGCCCGGCTCGGCATACCGGCTCGTCGGGGGATCGGTCAGGTCGCCGTACCGTCGCTCACCGGTGTCACCGCGCTGCTCAGGCGTCCGGAAGTCGTCACCCCGGTAGCGGTCATCGCCACCCGCGTGCCACTCGGACTCGCCGTAGCCACGGTCACCGGAGTGCCAACGCGACTCCTGATCTTCAGGGAAGCTCCGTCGTCCGTCCACGACCGGCACCGTATGTGACACGGACCATCCCGCGCCATTCGCCGCTCCGAGATCACCTTCACCTACCCTGTTCGTTACTCGGAGTACAGATCGACGGGCTATCGCCCGGGATCGCCGCCAGCCGGCCATAGCACGGCCGGGGCATGATCGTCCGGCTGTCCACAGCCGCCCCCGTCGTCCACAGGCGGGCGGTCCGGAGCTGCGGCAGCGGACCCGGCCGAGGCACGGTGCCGGCATGACGAGACGAAGCCAGGCGGTCGGCGCGTACGGCGAACGGTGCGCCGTCCGACACCTGATCGGGACGGGGCTGCGCCCGGTCGCCCGTAACTGGCGCTGCCCGGAGGGCGAGATCGACATCATCGCCTGGGACGGCGACGTCCTCGCCTTCTGCGAGGTCAAGACCCGCCGCGACGGCAGCTTCGGCAGTCCCGCCGAGGCCGTCGTCCCGACCAAGGCCCGCCGGCTGCGGGGGCTCGCCGTGCGGTGGCTGGCCGAGACCGGGACCCGCGCGGACGACCTGCGCTTCGACGTGGTGTCGGTGCGCCTCTCCGCCGCCGGGGCCGCCCGCGTCGAGCACCTCAAGGGTGCGTTCTGAGATGGGTGGCCGCCGGTGAGCTACGCCAGGGTGCTCTGCGTCGGCCTGGTCGGGATGACCGGGCACCTGGTGGAGGTGGAGGCCGACCTGGCGCCGGGACTACCCGCCCTCGCGATCAGCGGACTGCCGGACACCGCGCTGCACGAGGCCCGGGACCGGGTCCGGGCGGCGATCGTCAACTCCGGCGAGACCTGGCCCAACCGCCGCATCACCCTCAACCTGCTGCCGGCGACACTGCCGAAGTTCGGTTCGGCCTTCGACCTGGCCATCGCGGCGGCCCTGCTCGGCAGCGCGGGCCAGCTTCCGCTGCTGCCCCTGGAGGGGGTGGTGCTCCTCGGCGAGTTGGGGCTCGACGGGGCGGTGCGGCCGGTCCGGGGCGTCCTGCCGATGGTCGCCGCCGCGGCCCGCGCCGGGGTGAGCCGGGCGATCGTGCCGGTGCAGAACGCCGCCGAGGCCGCGGTGGTTCCCGGGGTGCGGGTCCGCGCGGCCGACAGCCTGCACCGGCTGGTGGCCTTCGTCCGGGACGGCACCCCGCTGGCCGAACCACCACCCGCCGCCGCGACCACCACCGCGACCGGTCCGGACCTCGCCGACGTGGCCGGGCAGGGATACGCCCGCCGGGCGTTGGAGGTGACCGCGGCGGGTGGTCACCACCTGGCGCTGCTCGGGCCACCCGGTACCGGCAAGACCATGCTCGCCGAGCGGCTCCCGTCGATCCTTCCGGCGCTGGACGACGAGGCCGCCCTGGAGGTCACCGCACTGCACTCGATCGCCGGTCTGCTGCCACCCGGCGGTGAGCTGCTGCGCCGGCCGCCGTTCCAGGCCCCGCACCACACCGCGACCGTGCCGGCTCTCATCGGGGGTGGTCCGGGACTGGCCCGGCCCGGCGCGGTCTCGCTGGCCCACCGGGGGGTCCTCTTCCTCGACGAGGCCCCGGAGTTCACCCGGAGCGCGCTGGAGGCCCTGCGGCAACCCCTGGAGGACGGACACGTCCACCTCGCCCGGGCCCGGGGCGCCGCCGAATACCCGGCGCGGATCCAGTTGGTGCTGGCGGCCAACCCCTGCCCCTGCGCGCGGCCGGTGGGGGACATCGCCTGCGAGTGCAGCCCGCTGGCCCGCCGTCGCTACCTCGGCCGCCTCTCCGGCCCGCTGCGGGACCGGATCGACGTCCAGGTGACGGTGCCGCCGTTGCGCGCCGCCCAGCTGATGGGGACGGGTGAGGTGGCCGAGCCGTCGGCGGTGGTGGCGGCCCGGGTCGCGGCGGCCCGTTCGGCGGCCGCCGAACGGTGGGCGGCGGTCGGTCACCGCCTCAACGCGGAGCTGCCCGGTCCGGTGCTGCGCCGCCCGCCGTTCCGGCTGCCCGCCGGGGACACCGCCGAGCTGCGCCGACGACTGGACACCGGATCGCTCTCCGCCCGGGGCTTCGACCGGATCATCCGACTGGCCTGGAGCATCGCCGACCTGGACGGCCGGGCCCGTCCGGACCGGGACGACGTGTGGGAGGCGATCGGCCTCCGGACGGGAGAAGAGGCATGACCGACCACGACCACGCCGACCGGCTGGCCCGCATCGCGCTGACCTGGCTCGCCGAGCCCGGCAACTGGCCGGTGTACCGCCTGGTCGCCGAACTCGGTGCGGTCGCCGCGCTCGATCTGCTGCTCGACGGAGGCGCACCGGAGGAACGACTACGTCGGGCCGTGGCCGCCCGGGCCGGGTCCGCCGATCCACGGGCGGTGTCGGCGCAGGCCCTGGCACGTACCGAGCGGTTGGGGGCCCGCCTGGTCACCCCGGCCGACGCCGAGTGGCCGGGCCGGGTCGGTGACCTGAACCGGCTGGTGCTGTCCGGCGCCAGTCGATGGGTGGACACCGAGACGGCCCCGCCGCTGTGCTTCTGGGTGCGCGGCGGCTGGCCGCTCGACGAGGCGCTGGACCGGTCGGTGGCGGTCGTCGGTGCGCGGGCCGCCACCTCGTACGGGGTGCATGTGGCCACCGAACTCGGGTACGGGCTCGCCGATCGGGAGTGGACGGTGGTCTCCGGTGGGGCGTTCGGCATCGACGCCGCCGCGCACCGGGGGGCGTTGAACGCCGGAGGCGTGACGGTGGCGGTGCTCGCCTGCGGGGTGGACCGGCCGTACCCGATGGGCAACAGCGCCCTCTTCGACCGGATCGCCGAGACCGGCCTGCTGGTCAGCGAGTGGATGCCGGGCGCCGAGCCGCTGCGTCCCCGGTTCCTGATCCGTAACCGGGTCATCGCCGTGGCCACCCTGGGCAGCGTGCTGGTGGAGGCGTCGGCACGCAGCGGGGCCACGCAGACCATGCGGCGGGCGCTCGCCGTCGGCCGTCCGGCGATGGTGGTGCCCGGTCCGGTCACCTCGGCCATGTCGGTCGGGGCGCACGAGCTGCTCCGCGAGTACGAGTCGGCCCGGCTGGTCACCGGCGTGCCGCACGTGCTGGAGGAGGTCGGGCGGATCGGTGTCGACCTCGCTCCCCCGGCCCGGGGGCCGCACCGTCCCGGCGACCTGCTCGACGACGAGGCGGCGCTGCTGCGGGAGTCGTTGCCCCGGCGGGGTGTGGTGGGCCCGGACGTGCTCGCCGCCCGGGCCGGGCTGGACGTCCGGACGGCGTTGCGCAAGCTCGCCCTGCTCGAGGAGCTGGGCCTGGTGGTGCGCCGCGACGGCGGTTACGCGATTCCGCCGCGACGCGGCGACCCGCCGGTCCCGGGGACCGGCGCGGGACCGCCCGGCACCGACCAGCGGGCCGGTCCGGCAGCCGGGGGCGGATCCGACTGTCCGGTGGCCACGACCGGGCCCGAGCCGGCATCGCGGGTCAGTCCCCCTCCAACCGGATCTCCACGTCGTGCCTCCGCATGCACCGACGGGTGAGCGCCGCCAGGCTCCGGATCCGGGTCATCTCCGCCGGGGAGGAGGCGACCTCGGCGAGGCAGCGCAGCTCGGCCATGAGCCGGGGCGCCTCCGGGGCGCTCACGACGAGTTCCCCGGTGGGATCGAACCGGTCCAGCAGCGGCGTGCGTCCGCCACCCCGTGCGCGGGTGAGCAGCCGCAGCAACACGTCGTCGGAGTCGTCCACCACCTCGACCGGGACATAGGAGCAACGGCGGGCGGGACCGGCGGACCGGACCACCCGGTAGAGCACGACATCCAAACCCATCCGGCCGCCTCCGCCCGTCGACGTCTGCCTGACCCGTACCGGACCGGCCCCACCTCGACGAGCGGACGTCAGGCACGACGACCACGTCACCGGCGAGCCGGGACGGCCCCACGACCGGGGATGCCGCTGTCGGCGGCACCGGACGGTCGGGGCCGGCGGGTCCGCCGCGCTGCCACCCGCCTGCTTCCGACCGTAAGCTGAACCGGTGCAGCGGGACAACCACATCCCGGCGTGGTGCGCGCGTCGGCTCCCCGGCGGCCGGGTGGTCGGGTCCGGCCGAGACCGGCCCCACCCGTCGAGGACCGGCCCCACCCGCGTGCCCCACGCCGATCGGCTCACCACGGCCGACGGCGGTGGCGTCCCAGGCCGGTCGGCGGACCGCCGGTGAGCCGCGCCGACGACGGCACCCGGGCCCTGCACGAGGCGCTGCCCCCACCGCTGCGCGACGTGGTGGACGAGTTCGCCCGGCACCTGTCCCAGGTGCGCGACCGCTCGCCGCACACCGTGCGGGCATACGTCGCCGACCTGGTCTCGTTGCTCGACCACACCGTCCGGATGGGCGGTCGCGTCCCCGCCGACGTGGACCTGACGGTGCTGCGCAGCTGGCTGGCGAAGCAGCGGACGATGGGGGCGGCCCGCAGCTCGTTGGCCCGCCGCGCCGCGTCCGCGCGGACGTTCAGCGCCTGGGCGCACCGGTCCGGGCTGCTGCCGACCGACGTGGCGGCCACGTTGGCCAGTCCCCGGGCCCGGCGGGAGCTGCCCACGGTGCTCCGGGTCGACCAGGCCGCCGCGCTGCTCGACGCGGCCCGGCACACCCGGAGCGGCCGGGAGCCGGCCGGCACCTCCCACGCCGCACCGGACGCGTCCGGGCCCGGGCGGGACCTGTCCGTGCCCGCGCCGGACGCATCCGCGCCGGAACGGTCACGTCCCACCGCCCGGGCGCCCGAGCCGGTGGAGACGGCAGCCGGAGCAGCCGGGCGGCGGCCCGACGAGGACGACGAGGCCGTGCTGCTGCGGGACCGGGCCCTGCTGGAACTCCTCTACGCCACCGGTGTGCGGATCAGCGAGGCGTGCGGGCTGGACACCGGCGACGTCGACCACGGCCGGCGGCTGATCCGGGTCCTCGGCAAGGGAAACCGGGAACGGTCCGTGCCGTATGGGCTGCCGGCCCAACGCGCCGTCGACGAGTGGCTGCGGCGGGGGCGGCCGGTCCTGGCCCGTCCGGGCTGCGGGGACGCCCTGCTGCTCGGCGCGCGTGGCGGCCGGCTGCACCCCACCACCGCCCGCCGGATCGTCTCCGGCCACGCCGACGCCGCCGGGCTGCCCCACACCAGCCCGCACGATCTGCGCCACTCGGCGGCCACACACCTGTTGGAGGGCGGCGCGGACCTGCGTGCGGTGCAGGAGATCCTGGGCCACTCCTCGTTGGCGAGCACGCAGATCTACACGCACGTGTCGGTGGAGCGCCTGCGGGCCGCCTACCGGCAGGCCCACCCCCGCGCCTGACCGCCGGCCGGACGCCGGCCACGGGCGGGGCGGCCCGGCAAGGCAGCGAGGCGACGGCGGGGGCGACGCGGCGGCGGCGGCACAGCAGCGCGGCACGGCAGCGCGGCACGGCAGCGCGGCGACGGCACGGCGAGCAGCGACGGACCGCACCGACCGGCCTCGCCCCTACCACGAACCCCGAAACCCGGACCGGGGGCGGGCTACGATCACCGGGTGACCGTCCCGCAGCCTCCCGCCCCGCTGCCCGGTGCCCGGTTGCTGTTCTCCCTCGACCCGGCGGTCAGCCACCTCAACCACGGCGCGTTCGGTGCCGTCCCGCTCCCGGTGCAACGGGCCCAGCAACGGCTACGGGACGAGATGGAGGCGAATCCGCACCGCTTCTTCTCCCGGGGTCTGGTCGAGCGGGTCGCCCACGCCCGGCGGCACCTCGCCGGTTTCCTCGGCGCCGACCCGGAGGGCAGCACGCTGGTCGGCAACACCACCACCGGGGTCGCCGTGGCGCTCCAGTCGCTCGGCCTGCGCCCCGGCGACGAGGTGCTGACGACCGACCACTGCTACGGGGCCGTCGTCCTCTCGGTGCACCGGGAGTGCGCGCGGACGGGCGCCTCGTCGCGGGTCCTCCCGGTGCCGCTCGGCGCCACCGCCGAGGAAGTCGTGGAGACCGTCCGCAACGGGCTGCGACCGGGGCGGACCCGGTTGCTCGTGGTCGACCAGATCAGCTCGGCCACCGCCCGGCTGTTCCCCGCCGCGGCCATCGTCGGTGTCGCCCGTGAGCAGGGGGTGCCGGTGCTGGTCGACGCCGCACACGTGCCCGGCATGCTGCCGGTCGGTGTGGAGAGCATCGGTGCCGACTTCTGGGTCGGCAACCTCCACAAGTGGGGCTACGCTCCGCGCGGCACCGCCCTGCTGGCGGTACGCCCGCCGTGGCGGGAACGGATCGAGCCCCTGACGGTCTCCTGGGAGCAGGAGAGCGGCTACCCGGCGCGGGTCGAGTGGCAGGCGACCCTGGACTACACCGGGTGGCTCGCCGCCCCGGCGGGGCTCTACACGCTGCGCGGCCTCGGCGTGGAGCGGGTGCGCGAGCACAACGCCGCCCTGGCGGCGTACGGCCAGCGGGTGGTCGGGGACGCCCTCGGCGTGGCGCCCACCCACCTGCCGGATCCCGGCGGACCCGGGGTGGCGATGCGACTCGTCCCGCTGCCGCCCGGGACGGCCGCCACCTTCGAGGGGGCGAAGGCGCTGCGGGACCGGATCGCCGACCGGCTCGCCACCGAGGTCTCCGTGGCGGCGTGGGGCGGTCGCGGCTGGCTGCGCCTCTGCGGGCAGGTCTACAACAGCGCCGAGGAGTACGAGCGTCTCGCGGTGCGCCTGCCACCCCTGCTCGCCCAGCGCTGACCCCGTCCGATTCGCCGGGCGACCCGTCGGCCACACCGACGAGGGGCAGCAGCCGCACCGGGACCGGCCCGAGCAGGGCGAGCGGGTCGAGGTACTCCTCGCCCCGGCGCAGGCCCCAGTGCAGGCAGGCCGGTGCCGGGCAGCCGGCGTGCCCCGGCGACAGCTGCCCCAACGGTGTGCCGGCGGCGACCCGGGTACCGACCCGCGCCGACGGTCGCACCGGCTCGTAGGTGGTGCGCAGTCCCTCAGTGTGTCCCACGGTGACCACCGGTCGACCGGCGACCATGCCCGCGAAGAGCACCACCCCGGCGCCCGCCGCACGGACCCGGGCGTCGGCCGGGGCGGCCAGGTCGACGCCCCGGTGACCGGGCAGCCACGGCCGGGGCGGTGGGGCGAAGTCGCGGACCGGAGGGGACGGAGCGTCCAGCGGCCACCGGAAGACCGGCCCGGCGGCTGGTCGTGCCGGGTCGGGCACCGGCAGCGGTATGGGTTGCACGGGAGCCGACGACCGGACGACCGGATGGGCCGCCGGTCCGTACCCCGGGAGAACGGTCAACGCCAACGCCGCCATCGGGGCCACCAGCGTGACCCGGTTCGGCACCGGTCGCCGTCGCGTCATGGCTGTCACGCCCGCAGCGTGCCCGACGCGGCTGGCCGACGCCACCGGCGAGGTGGTCACCTGTGGATGGCGCGACGCCCTGTGGACGAACACCCACGCCTGCCGACGATCTGCTATGGCCGACCGTCCGGGCACCACCGGTCCCGGCTCTCTAGGCTGGCCGGGTGGACAGCGACTGGTACGCCTGGCACGCCGACTACGACGATCCGGACTCCCCGCTCTCGCACCGGCTCGCCGAGGTACGACGGCTGATCGGCGCGGCGCTCGACCAGGCGCCCACCGGACCGCTGCGGGCGGTCAGCCTCTGCGCCGGGCAGGGCCGGGACCTGATCCCCGTACTGGCGGAGCATCCGCGCGGCGTCGACGTCACGGCTCGGCTGGTCGAGCTGGACCCGCGCAACGCCGACCTGGCCGCCGAGGCCGTCCGGGCCGCCGGGCTCACCCGGGTCGAGGTGGTACGCGACGACGCTGCGCGCACCGACGTCTGGGCGGATCTCGTGCCCGCCGACATCGTGCTCGTCTGCGGTCTCTTCGGCAACATGACCGACGCCGACGTCCGAGCGGTGGTCCGGCACTGCCGGCAGCTCTGCGCGACCGGCGGCACCGTCGTCTGGACCCGGCACCGGGGCGCGCCGGACCTGGTGCCGACGATCTGCGACTGGTTCGCCGAGGAGGACTTCACGCTGCTCTCCCTCACCGGGCCGGCGATGTCCAGCGCGGTGGGAGCGCACCGCCTCACCGGTCGGCCCCACCCGTTGCCGTCCGGGGTGACCATGTTCGAGTTCGTCCGGTGACCTGACGGGCCGCGAGGGCCGCCGGCCGGCCGACCGCGCCGGGAGCGGTCACGGCGACCACTCGGCAGCGGTCACGGCGCGACCACTGTGGAACGGGCGGGACCGGGTCAGGGCACCGGCGGTGGCACGACCGGTCAGCGCTCACCGGACGGGCCGGTCGACGGCGGTGGTCGGGTGGTCGGGGATCAGCCTGCGGGTCGGGCGGGTGGCCTCAGCCGCCGAAGCCGGAGTCGGCGGGGAGGGAGATGTCCGGCTTCTCCAGCTCCTCGACGTTGACGTCCTTGAACGTCATTACCCGGACATTCTTAACGAAACGGGCAGGACGGTACATGTCCCACACCCAGGCGTCGTGCATCTCGACCTCGAAGTAGACCTCGCCGTCCGAGTTCCGCACGTGCAGGTCGACCTGGTTGGCCAGGTAGAACCGGCGCTCGGTCTCCACCACGTAGGAGAACTGGCGGACAATGTCGCGGTACTCCCGGTAGAGCTGAAGCTCCATCTCGGTCTCGTACTTCTCGAGATCTTCCGCGCTCATCGCACTCCGCCCTCCATGACCACATCTTCCCCCACCGGCACCGGCGGTCGAGGCTGCTCGCCCAACGCCACGCCGACGGTACCCCCTGACCGCCCTGAACGCTCCATCGGCTCGTGGCCGCCGACGGCGACCGGACGCCGGGAGCGGGGCGGACGCCCGTCCCGGCCCGACACCGCCGCCACGTTGACGTACGAGAACCGGTGCTCCGCGCAGGGGCCGTGCTCCCGCAGCGCGGCGGTGTGCTCGGCGGTGATGTACCCCTTGTGGTCGGCGAACCCGTACCCCGGGTGTCGCGCGTCCAGCTCCACCATGATCCGGTCCCGGGTGACCTTGGCGAGCACGCTCGCCGCCGCGACGCACGCCGCGACCCGGTCACCCTTCCAGACCGCCAGCCCCGGCACGTCCAGACCGTCGACGGGGAAGCCGTCGGTCAGCACGTACTCCGGCCGGGTGGTCAGCGAGGCGAGCGCCCTGCGCATCGCGGCCAGGTTGCACACGTGCAGGCCCCGGGCGTCGACCTCGTCGGCCGGGATCACCACGACCGCGTACGCCAGGGCCCGGGCGACCACCTCCTCGTACACCCGCTCCCGGCTGGCCGGGGTGAGCAGTTTGGAGTCGGCCAGCCCGTCGATCTCGCCCCGCCGGCCCTCCGGCAGCACCGCCGCGGCGGCCACCAGCGGTCCGGCGCACGCGCCCCGGCCGGCCTCGTCCGCGCCCGCGACGTGCCGGAAGCCCCGGCGTTGCAGCGCCCGTTCCAGGGCGTAGAGGCCGCCGTCGCGGCGGACCACCGTACGTGGCGGCGTCAGCACCCCGCCTCACCTCCCCGCACCCGGGTCAGCAGCGCCGGCAGGTCCACCGGGTAGTACCGCTCGGCGGTGGCCGCCAGTTCGTCCCGGGACCACCAGCGGTGCCCGGTGACGCTGGCCCGTTCGATGTCGTCGAAGCCCGTGGTGTCCACCTCCCAGGTGGGCACCCGGACCAGGAAGAACTCCTGCTCCTGGCGGTACCACACCCCGTCGAACGGGAACTCGACCGTCTCCCGCCACACCGGCTGGCCCAGCTCGGCGGGGGTCAGCCGGAGCCCGGTCTCCTCGGCCAGTTCCCGGGCCGCACCGGCGGCGGTCTCCTCACCGGCCGCCAGCCCGCCGCCCGGGGTGAACCAGTACCGGTGCTCGGGGCGCGCCGGGTCGACCCCGCGGAAGAGCAGGACCCGCCCGGCCGCGTCGAGCAGCAGGACGCGCGCCGCGCGCCGGGGAGTGGGGGCAGTCACCTCTCCAGCCTGCCAGACCGGCCAGCGACCGCCGCCGGCCACCCTGGACCCCGTGTGCCTGTTGGCCGCGACGCGGCAGGGCGGACGTCAGGGATTCGGGTTTCCGGCGTCAGGGATTCGGGATGCCGTCGAAGCTGCTCGGCACGGAGAGCCAGGTGGCCCGGCTCACCGGCCAGAAGACGGTGAAGGCCCGCCCCACCACGTCGTCGACGGGGATGGTGGCCTGGTCGATGTCCTGGAGCCGCTCCCAGTGCTCCAGCGAGTCGCCGGACGCCGACCGGTGGTCCCCCATCACCCAGAGTCGCCCCTTCGGGATGGTGACGTCGAACTCCTGATCCGCGGGCTTGTCCCGCCGGCCGTCGACGGAGTAGACGTACGGCTCGTCCAGCGACCTGCCGTTGATCATCAGTCGGTCCTGGTCGTCGCAGCAGACCACGCGGTCGCCGCCGACGCCGATGACCCGCTTGATGTAGTCCTCGCCGTCCGGGTTGCCGCTCCACTCGGTCGGCGCCTTGAAGACGATCACCTCGCCCCGTTCCGGGGAGCGGAAGTCGTAGACCAGCTTGTTGACCAGCACCCGGTCGTCGATCTGGAGAGTGTTCTCCATCGACGGCGAGGGGATGAAGAAGGTCTGCAACACGAAGGCGCGGACCAGCACCGCGACCAGGATCGCCACACCCAGGAGGACCGGCAGCTCCTTCCAGAAGGAACTGCGGGGCTTGTCGGTCTGCTCGTCTATCACGAGTGGAGCCTACGTCGCCCGACGCGCATCGATCGACCGGAACGCGCGACAAGCCCGCCCACGCCGACCAACGGCGCGAACGGCAGCATCTGGCCGACCGGATCCGGTCCGGCCGGCACGGGCGCGGCCACCACGGCGTCAACCTCGGCGAACGTCTCCGGCACCGGCAGCGACGACCAGCGGGAGGAGGGCCAGACGACCAGGAACGCGCGGCCCACCACATTGTCGATCGGCACCGGTCCCTGGCAGCGGGCGTCCTGCGAGACCAGCCGGTGGTCGCCCAGTACGAAGATCTGCCCGGGTGGGACGACCACCTCGTCGAACCGGCGGGACCGGCACTCCCGGGGGTTGGGGGGCAGGTCCAGCGGCGAGTCGCGCAACACGTACGGCTCGTCGAGCGCGACGCCGTTCACGGTCACCCGGCCCTGCGCGTCGCAGCAGGCGACCCGGTCGCCGGGGATCCCGATCACCCGCTTGATGAAGTCCTTCTCGCCGGGGCGACTCACCCCGACCAGGTCGCCGAGGGTCTGCCCGAGCTTGCCCAGGAACCCCGGCTCCGGCACCCCGTCCACCTGCGGCGCCCACCGGTCGGTGCCCCGGAACACCACCACCTCACCCCGGGCCGGGTCGCGGACGTCGTAGACGACCTTGTTGACCAGCACCCGGTCCCCGACCAGCAGGGTGTCCTCCATCGAGCCGGACGGGATGAAGAACGCCTGGAGCAGGAACGTCCGGATCAGCACGGCGAGGCAGAAGGCGACGACCAGCAGCAGCGGCAGTTCCTGCCAGAGCGGCATCTGCCGGCGGGGCCGCCGGGGCCGGC
The DNA here is from genome assembly GCF_900091495.1 of Micromonospora echinospora. Taxonomy (NCBI): domain Bacteria; kingdom Bacillati; phylum Actinomycetota; class Actinomycetes; order Micromonosporales; family Micromonosporaceae; genus Micromonospora; species Micromonospora echinospora. The sequence continues at coordinate 574,300 of NZ_LT607413.1, forward strand.
GCCGCCACGGGTCGACCGCGCCGTCCTCGTCCACCGACTGCACCACGCCCACTCCCCGCATCAGCCCAAACGACTACCGCCCGCCGAGCCTCGTCGAGGCTCCACGGGCGGTGGACGATCCGTCGGCACTGCTGCGCCCGCCCGACCAGAGTAGTGTGCCCGGGTCGGGGGGCCTCCGGCGTGCCGGCCGGTGTGGCGGCGAGATCAGCTGGGCTGCTTCTCGCGCTTCTCCTTGATCTTGGCCTTCTTGCCCCGCAGCTCGCGCAGGTAGTAGAGCTTGGCCCGGCGGACGTCACCACGGGTCACGACCTCGATGCGGTCGATCGCCGGGCTGTTGACCGGGTAGGTCCGCTCGACGCCGACGCCGAAGCTGATCTTCCGGACGGAGAAGGTCTCCCGCAGGCCGTCACCCTGGCGGCGGATGACCACGCCCTGGAAGATCTGGACACGGGACCGGTTACCCTCGACGACCCGCGCGTGCACCTTGACGGTGTCACCGGCGCGGAAGTCGGGGAGGTCGGTCCGCTTCGACTGGGCGTCAAGGGCGTCCAGGATGTTCATCGCTGCAACCTCGTAAGGCTCACGGCGCGCCGGTGGTCGGCACGCGAACGGGTGATTCTGATCCTCGGGTGGTGGCCGGTGGAGACGACCCCGGTCGGGGATCCTCGTAGCCGCCCACGGTGTGAGCGAATACGGCAACCCCTCTACTCTGCCATATCCCGTTCCGGGGCCGGGAACCCGGCCCGGTCGAGCGCCGCCCGGTCCTTCTTGTCCAGCTCGGCACCGAGGGCGGCGAGCATGTCCGGCCGGCGTCGCGCGGTCCGGCGCAGCGCCTCGTCCCGCCGCCAGCGGGCGATCCGGCCGTGGTCACCGGAGCGGAGGATCTCCGGCACCTCGTGGCCGCGCCAGCTCGGCGGCTTGGTGTAGACGGGCGCCTCCAGCAACCCGTGGGCGTGCGACTCCTCGTCCAGCGACCCGGCGTTGCCGAGCACCCCGGGCAGCAGCCGGGTGACCGCCTCCAGGATCACCAGCACCGCCACCTCGCCGCCGAAGAGCACGTAGTCACCGAGGGAGACCTCGGTCACCGGCATCCGGGTGGCGGCGTGGTCCAGCACCCGCTGGTCGATGCCCTCATACCGGCCGCAGGCGAAGAGGAGGTGCTCCTCGGCGGCCAGCTCGTGTGCCATGGCCTGGGTGAACCGGGCCCCGGCCGGGGAGGGGACCAGCAGCCGGGGCGTCGGGGCGTCGGCCGGGGCCAGCGCGTCGAGCGCCTCACCCCACGGCTCCGGCCGCATCACCATGCCCGGCCCGCCGCCGTACGGCGTGTCGTCGACCGTGCGGTGCACGTCGTGGGTCCAGGTCCGCAGGTCGTGTACGGCCAGCCGGAGCACCCCCCGCGCCCGGGCCCTGCCGATCAGCGACAGGTCGAGCGGGGTGAGGTACTCCGGGAAGATCGACACAACGTCGACGCGCATGGCGGGGGTCGCTCCTGCGGGTGTCACGGGTGGCGCCGGTGTCACAGGTCGAGCAGCCCGCCCGGCGGGTCGACGACGACGCGCCCACCGGCCAGGTCGACCTCCGGCACGATCGCCCGGACGAACGGGATGAGCGCGGTACGCCCCTCCGGGCGTCGTACGACCAGCAGCTCGGAGGCGGGCGCGTGCTCGATGCGGGCCACCTCGCCCAGGTGCTCACCGGCCGGGGTGACCACGGCCAGCCCGACGAGCTGGTGGTCGTGGAACTCCTCCGGGTCCTCCGGCGGCGCGATCCCGGCGCTGTCCACGGCGAGCAGCGTGTTCCGCAGCGCCTCGGCGACCTCCCGGTCGAGCACGCCCTCGAAGACGACCAGCAGCCGTCCCTGGTGCCAGCGGGCGGACTCGACGGTCAGCCGGTCGGGCACCTGGTAGGGCACGCCCGGACCGGGTGCCGGGTTGGCGGGCCTCGCCCCCGACTCGGTGGTCAACACCGAGCCGGGGGCGAACCGCGTTTCAGGTTCGTCGGTCCGCACTTCCACGGTGACCTCACCGCGGACACCGTGCGGCTTACCGATCCTGCCGACGACGAGGAGCATCAGTACGAGTCGACGATGTCGACGCGTACCCCGCGCCCGCCGATGGAGCCGATCACCTGGCGCAGCGCCTTGGCGGTCCGGCCGGACCGCCCGATCACCGTGCCGAGGTCCTCCGGGTGCACGCGGACTTCCAGCCGCTTGCCCCGACGGGAGTCCACCAGCCGGACGCGCACGTCGTCCGGGTGGTCGACGATCCCCTTGACCAGGTGCTCCAGGGCCGGACGGATGGCCACGTCAGGCCTGCTCACCGGAGTTCGCACCGGCCGGCTCCTCGGTCTTCGCCGCCTCGGCCTTCTCGGCCTTCTTCGCCGGCTTGGCCGGGGCGTCGGTCAGACCGGCCGCGGCCTTCGCCTCGGCCTCGTACGCCTCCTGGCGGTTGACCCGCTCCGCGGCGACCTTCAGCGGCGGCGGGGCCGGCAGGCCCTTGAACTTCTGCCAGTCGCCGGTCAGCTCCAGCAGACGCTGCACCGCCTCGCTCGGCTGGGCGCCGACGGACAGCCAGTACTGGACCCGGTCCGACTTGACCTCGATCACCGAAGGGTCTTCCTTCGGCTGGTAGATCCCGACGAACTCGATCGCCCGACCGTCACGCTTGGTGCGGGAGTCGGCGACGACGATGCGGTACTGCGGGTTGCGGATCTTGCCCATCCGCAGGAGCCGGATCTTTACGGCCACAGTGTTTTCGCTCCTGTTGCGATTCTCACCGGCCCGAACGGGCGGTGCGGCGGGGTGAGAGCCGACCGGCACAGTGGGGATGGGCCGGGGACTGCTCGGGTGGACTGGCGGCATGCCCGGGTTAGAGGGCGCCGGACACGCGCCGGATACCAGCCAGCCATTGTGCCAGATTCCAGGCCGATCCCTCGCACCGGGTCGCCTCGGCGGCCCGCACGTGTCTCCTCGGTGGCCCGCACGCGTCGACCCGGCGGCCCGCACGCGTCGGCTCAGCGGCCCGCACGCGTCGACCCGGCGGCCCGCACGCGTCGGCTCAGCGTCCCAGATGCGCCGGCTCAGCGGACGGGCGGGCGGTCCCAGCCCGGCGGCAGGGCCGACGGGGCGACCCACTCCGCCGGCGGGGTGAAGTCGCACCAGGTGCCGTCGAACGGGAACTGTCCCGCCTCGGCGAGCGCGATCACCCGCCGCCCTTCGGCGCGGACCGCCGCCTCGTCGGTGACCCAGTAGTGCTCGGGCAGGGCGAGCCGCTCGGCGAACTCCTCCTCGTCCTTCCACTGCCAGCTCAGGTCCGATCGCACGACCACGTCGAGGTCCTGGTCGACCATGTCCACCCCGGCGAGGTGACCGTCGTCCCAGCGGACGCCCGGTTCCTCGAGGTTCACGTACCAGTTGGCGAAACAGCCCTCTTCGTCGGAGAACCACCAGACCGAATGGGCGGCCCCGGCGGGCAGGAACTTCAGCAACGGCGGGCCGTTCCAGCGGCTCACCGCCAGCCCGTACGACGGGGAGGTCACCCACTCGGCGAACGGCATCGTCCGCATGCCCCGGCCGTCGGCGCTGACCTCGCTGGCCACCGGGGAGTCCCGGGCGATCCAGAGCAGCAGGCCGCGCTCGTCGTCGCTGACCACCCGGGCCGGGCGGACCCAGCCGATCCGGCCCCGCCGCACGTTCCGGTGCATGATCAGTCGTCCCGGCTCGAACCGCACCCGCGCCTCCGCTCTCTCCCCGTCCCGCCCGCTCGCCGACCCGCGTGCACGCCGATCTGCCCGCACGTCGAGTCGCGTGGTAGCCGGGGGCCCCTGCTCCGCACCAGGCGGTAACCGGGGTCCCCTGCTACCACCGCACGTCAGTACGCCCGGGCGAGGATGGCGACCAGGTCGGCCTCGTCCTCCGAGTCGGGCACGGAACCGTCGGCCCGCAGCAGGCAACGCACGGTCACGCCCTGGGCGTTCGCCTCCGCCTCGCCCGCGACCCCCACCGCCGACCACGGCACCCGGGCCCAGCCGGTGGCGGCGGCCTCGATCGCCTCGGCCAGCGTGGCCACCTCACGGGTACGGGACTCGCGGTGGGCCAGCGCCTGGTCGTACAGGGCCTGCTGGTCGGCGGTCAGCGCGGCGAGCACCGCGTCGACCACGTCGGTCACCGGCACCGGGGTCTTCGAGCCGTCCGTCCGGCGGACCACCACCGCGTTGCCGGCGGCCAGGTCCCGGGGGCCGACCTCGACCCGTACCGGGTAGCCGCGCAGCTCGGCGTCGACGGCCCGGCGGCCGAACGGGGTGTCGGTGCGGTCGTCGAGCGCGACCCGGACCCCGGCATCGCGCAGCGCGTCACGGAGCTTGCCGGCCGCCTCGCCGACGCCCTCGCCGTCCTTGACCACCATCACGTACGCCTGGACCGGCGCCAGCTTCGGCGGCACCCGCAGGCCGTTGTCGTCGCCGTGGCACATGATCAGGCCGCCGAGCATCCGGGTCGAGGTGCCCCAGGAGGTCGTCCAGGCGTGCTCCCGGCCACCCTCGGCGGAGGAGTAGGTGATGTCGAACGCCTTGGCGAAGTTCTGCCCCAGCTCGTGGCTGGTGCCGAGCTGGAGGGCCTTGCCGTCGCCCATCATGCCTTCGAGCGTGTAGGTCGCGGTCGCCCCGGCGAACCGCTCCCGGGCGGTCTTCAGGCCCACCTGCACCGGGATGGCCAGGACGTTGACCATGAGGTCCTCGTACGCCTCGTGCAGGATCTTCCGCGCGTAGGAGCGGGCGTCGGACCGGGTGGCGTGCGCGGTGTGCCCCTCCTGCCAGAGGAACTCGCTGGTGCGCAGGAAGACCCGGGGGCGCAGCTCCCAGCGGACCACGTTGGCCCACTGGTTGAGCAGGAGCGGCAGGTCCCGGTAGGAGTCCACCCACTTGGCCATGAACTCGCCGATGACCGTCTCGCTGGTCGGCCGCACCACCACCGGCTCGGCGAGTTGCTTGCCGCCACCGTGGGTGACCACGGCCAGCTCGGGCGAGAAGCCCTCGACGTGCTCGGCCTCCCGCTTGAGGTAGCTCTCCGGGATGAAGAGCGGGAAGTACGCGTTCTCCGCACCGGCGTCCTTGATCCGGGCGTCCATCTCGGCCTGCATCCGTTCCCAGATGGCGTAGCCGGCCGGTCGGATGACCATGGTGCCCCGCACCGGCCCGTTGTCGGCGAGCTTCGCCTTGGCGATCAGGTCCTGGTACCAGCGGGGGAAGTCCTCCGCGCGGGGAGTGAGCACGCGTGCCATGACCGGACATCCTATGCGCCCGGTCGGCGGGGCCCACGACCGGACGCGGTGGGTCCCGCCGGTCCCGGGCGGACGACGGGCGGCTCTGCCATCATGGGGGAGCCTGTTCCGGGTCGCCGGACCGAACCTGCGCGCCTCCCGACCGCCCGGTGGTCCGGTGAAACGTCCGGGCCGGCGACGCGGAGAACGGGAGACGGACGGTGGATCTCGCCGAGGCGATGCGCCAGGTGCTGCGTGCGTCGCACCGCACCCGCCCGGAGGACCTGCCGGACCTGGTGATGCGGGTCGCGCCGCTGCTCGACGCGAGCGCGGTGCTGCTCTACCTGGTCGACCACCAGCAACGGTGGCTGGTGCCGCTCACCGGCACGCTCTCCCCGGCCCGCCAGCCGGTGCCGATCTCCGGCACGGTCGCCGGACGGACGTTCGGCACGCTGGCCGACCACGAGGTCCCCGGCGCGGACGGCGTGTCGCTCTGGATTCCCCTGCTCGACGGCGCCGAGCGACTCGGCGTGCTGGAGGTGGTCGGCACCGGCAGCTACGACGAGGCGCGCCACGAGGACCTACGGATCTTCGCCACCCTGATGGCCGAGCTGACGGTCACCCGGGGCCTGTACGGCGACACCCTGGAACTGCTCCGGCGACGGGCCCCGATGCAGCTCCCCGCCGAGCTGTTGCGGGCCCAACTCCCACCGTTGACCTTCGCCACCGAACGACTGGTGATCAGTGGACTGCTGGAGCCCTGCTACCAGGTGGGCGGGGACGCCTTCGACTACTCGGTCACCGGGGACCTGGCCCATCTGGCGCTCTTCGACGCGGTCGGCCACGGCTCGCAGGGCGGCCTGCGGGCCGCGGTACTCGCCTCGATCGCGTTGGCCGCGTACCGCAACGCCCGGCGCGGCGCGCTGCCGCTGGTCGAGACGTACCACCACATCGACCGGGCGGTCCGGGCCCACGACCGGGCCGGGATGATCACGGCGGTCCTGGCCGAGCTGGACCAGGGCACCGGGCGGCTACGGGTGATCTCGGCCGGGCACCCGAGCGGGCTGGTGCTGCGCGGCGGACGGCTGGTGCGGATCCTGCCGACGCCGACCGCGCTGCCGATGACCCTGGGCGACCTGCAACCTCCGCAGGTGGCCGAGGAGGACCTGCAACCCGGCGACGACGTGCTGCTCTACACCGACGGCATCGTCGAGGCACGCTCGGCCGACGGCGAGCCGTTCGGCGTGGACCGGCTGGTCGACTTCGCCGTCCGGGCCCTGGCCGACGGCCTGCCCGCCCCGGAGACCACCCGCCGGCTCGTGCACGCCATCCTCGACTACCAGAACGACGAGCTGACCGACGACGCCACCCTGCTGATGGCCCGCTGGCTCGGCTGACCGCGCACTCGCCCGCCGCGCGAGTGCGACGATCCGCTGGTGCGCGACCGTAGACTTCGGCCGGATGGACGGGATCCGGGACGCCGCGCGGCAGCGGCTGCGTGACACGATCGTCGACGCCGCCCGCACACAGGCCGTCGCCGTCGGCTGGGACGGCGTGCGCATGGGCGGTGTGGCGAGCGCGGCGGGGGTGAGCCGGCAGACCGTCTACAACGAGTTCGGCAGCAAGGCGGGGCTGGCCGAGGCGCTCGCCCGCCGCGAGGTCGACCGGTTCGTCGCGGACGTCCGGGCGGCGCTGCGCCAGCACGGCGACGACGTGCGCGCCGGGGCGTACGCGGCAATCGCGCACACCCTCACCGAGGCGGCGGGCAACCCGTTGGTCAAGGCGATCCTGACCAGTGCCCGGGGTGGCTCGGACGCGCTGCTGCCCTACCTGACGACGCGCGCGGAGCTGGTGCTCGACGAGGCGACGGGGGCGTTGCTGGAGTGGGCCGGTCACCGGCTGCCGGAGGCCGACCCGGCGGCGCTGGCCTTCGCCGCCGACGCGGTCGTCCGCCTGGTGGTCAGCCACATCGTGCTGCCGCAGGCACCACCCGACCGGACCGCACGGCACCTGACGACCCTGGCTCTCCAGCTGCTCTCCGCCACCACGTCCACCCCGGCGGCCACGCTGGCCCCGAGCGCAACGCCAACCCCGATGGCCACGCCCACCCCGACGGCCACGCCCACCCCGACGGCCACGCCCACCCCGACGGCCACGCCCACCCCGAGGGGCACGCCCACCCCGACGGGCACGCCGACGCCGATCGCCCCGGCGGTGGACCACGGGGCCACCGGTGCCCGGCGGGTCGCCCCGCCGACCCCGTGAGCGCCGGCCGGGAGGGCTCACTCGCACTCCGTCGTACGGTCAGCGGAGCGGGCGGCCCCGGAGGACGACGCGGCTGGGGGCGCGCACGACACGCAGGTCGCGACGCGGATCCTCGGGGTAGACGACCAGGTCGGCGGGGCCGCCCTCGGTGAGTCCGCCGAAGCCGAGCCAGGCGCGCCCGCCCCAGGAGGCGGCGGCGAGCACGTCCGGCGGGGTCATCCCGGCCCGCTCGTGCAACAGCAGCATCTCGTCGGCGGCCAGCCCGTGGTCGATGCCGCCGCCCGCGTCGGTGCCGACGTAGATCGGCACACCTGCCTCGTACGCGGCCCGGACCACGTCGGGAAAGCCGTCCCGCAGGGCGAGCATGTGGTCGGCGTACCCGGGGAACTTCTCCCGGGCCTGGTCGGCGATCCGGCCGAAGGTCTGGATGTTGATCATGGTGGGCACCAGGGCGGTCCCCCGGCGGGCCATCTCGTCGACCAGGTCGAGGCTGAGGCCGGTGCCGTGCTCCACCGAGTCGACCCCGGCGCGCACCATGATCGCGACAGCCTCCTCGGAGAAGGTGTGCACGGCGGCGCGGACGCCGGCGCGGTGCGCGGCCTCGACCGCCGCGGTCATGGTGGCCGCGTCCCAGGCCGGCGCGAGGTCCCCGACGCCCCGGTCGATCCAGTCACCGACCAGCTTGACCCAGCCGTTGCCGGCGCGGGCCTGCGCGGCCACGGTCGCGGCGACCTCGGTCGCCGGCACCTCCACCCCGATGTCCCGCAGGTAGCGCCGGGGCGGGGCGATGTGCCGGCCGGCCCGGGCCAGTCGCGGCAGGTCGGGGTCGTCGTCGAGTTCCGGGTACGGGTACGGCGAACCGGCGTCGCGGATGGCCAGCACCCCGGCGTCCCGGTCGACGATGGCCAGTTCCCGCGCCTGTTCCAGCGAGCCGACCGGCGCGCCGCCCCGGGCGATGCCGATGTGGCAGTGCGCGTCGACCAGGCCGGGCAGGATCCACCCGCCGTCGGCGATCGTCTCCGCGCCGGCGACCGGTTCGAAGGTCACCCGGTCCCCCACCAGCCACAGGTCGCGCTCCTCGTCGTCGGGGAGCACCACACCGCGTACGTGCCAGGCCATTCGTCCTCCGTCTTGCCGGTAGCGGGCGGTCGGAGCCATTCTTCCCCGCCGCGCCGGAGGTCGCGGGCCGGGACAGGGCGGAAACACCCATGTCCAATCCGTAATCAATCCAACACACAGAGCGACACGAACGGTTGATTGACAGATTTATTTATTTAAGCCTGTCTTGATGTCGGGGGCACGCGGGATCAGGATGCACCGGTGGATCCCGGGCTGTCCGGGCTCTTCTCCTCGCCTCACAAAGGAGCGTCACAACCGTGTCACCACGAAGATGGCGTGTGGCAGCGCTCGGTCTCGCGGTCGGTCTGACCATCCCGGTCGGTGCCGTCGGGCACCCCGCCTCGGCCGCGCCGGACCAGGCCGGCACCGCGCGGGCGGTGACCGCCAAGGTCGACAAGAAGGTCACCAAGCGGATCGCCGACACCGGCAAGTCGGCCTTCTGGGTCTTCCTCGACAGCCAGGCCGACCTGACCACGGCGACGAAGCTGCGCACCAAGGCGGAGAAGGGCGCCGCCGTGCTGCGGGCCAAGACCGCCCACGCCGAGCGCAGCCAGGCCGGAATCCGTAGCCTGCTGACCAGGCGGGGGGCCGAGTTCACGCCCTTCTGGCTGGTCAACACCATCCACGTCACCGGCGACGCCAAGCTCCTCGACGAACTGGCCACCCACGGAGACGTCCGCGAGATCGTCGCCGACGACCCGGTGAGCATCCCCACGCCGCTCCCCGGCCAGACCGTCGCGACGGTGGACGGCATCGAGTGGAACATCGACCGGATCAACGCCCCGCAGGTCTGGAACGAGCTGGGCGTCCGGGGCGAGGGTGTCGTCATCGGCGGTATCGACACCGGGGTCAACTACCTGCACCCCGCGCTCAACGCGAGCTACCGGGGCCGGGCCGCCGACGGCAGCTACGACCACAACTACAACTGGTTCGACCCGTCCGGCTCGTGCAGCACCGACGAGCCCTGCGACAACAACGACCACGGTAGCCACACCATGGGCAGCATGGTCGGCCTGGACGGCGAGAACGTCGTCGGCGTCGCCCCGAACGCGAAGTGGATCGCCGCCAAGGGCTGCGAGTCCAGCTCCTGCTCGCGGACCTCGCTGCTGGCCTCCGGGCAGTGGATGCTCGCCCCGACCGACATCAACGGCGCGAACCCCCGGCCGGACCTCGCGCCGGACGTCATCAACAACTCGTGGGGCAACACCACCTACGACCCGTGGTACGCCGAGACCGTCTCGGCCTGGGTGGCCGCCGGCATCTTCCCGGCGTTCTCCAACGGCAACAGCGGGCCCGGCTGCAACACCTCGGGCAGCCCCGGCATGTACTCGATCAGCTACAGCTCCGGCGCGTTCGACGTGAACAACGCGATCGCCAGCTTCTCCAGCCGGGGCACCGGTGAGAACGGCGAGATCAAGCCGAACATCGCCGCTCCGGGCGCGAACGTCCGCTCGTCCACCCGCACCGGCTACGGCTCGTTCAGCGGCACCTCGATGGCCTCGCCGCACACCGCCGCCACGGTGGCCCTGATGTGGTCGGCCTCCCCCGCCATCCACGGCGACATCGCCGCCACCCGGGCCATCCTGGACCAGACCGCCATCGATGTCGACGCCCTCACCTGCGGCGGCACCGTCGAGAAGAACAACGTCTTCGGTGAGGGCCGGCTCGACGCGTACGCGGCGGTCGACGCCACCCCCCGCGGCGCGCTCGGCACCGTGGACGGCCACGTCACCTCCGGCGGCGCGCCGCTCGCCGGGGCCACCGTGACCGTGACCGGCCCGATGACCCGCACCGGCACCACCGCCACCGACGGGTCGTACGGGTTCGACCGGCTCATGGTCGGCGACTATGCCGTGACGGTCAGCAAGTTCGGCTACGTCACCGCCACCGGGCAGGTGACGGTCACCGAGAACCAGACGGTCAACAAGGACGTCGTCGTCGAGCAGGCCCCCTCGGCCACGCTCAGCGGCACGGTGAGCACCTCGGCCGGGCCGGCGGCGGGCGCAGCCGTCAGCGTGCTGAGCACCCCGCTCACCGCCACCGCCGACGCACAGGGCAACTACTCGGTCACCGTCCCGCAGGGCAGCTACGAGGTGCGCTTCACGCACGCCTACCGGTGCGCGGACGCGGTCACCCAGTCGACGACCGTCGACGCCGACACCGACCTGGACGTCACCCTGCCCGACCGGGTGGACAGCTTCGGGTACGCCTGCGGCGCGGCCGGCGGCACCTTCACCCCCGGCACCGAACTGCTGAACGTCACCGGCGACGACCGGGCCACGACGGTCTCCCTGCCCTTCCGGGTGCCGCTGTACGGAAAGTCGTACCAGGACGCCTGGGTCAGCACCAACGGTGTGCTGGGCTTCGGCACCTCCTCCACGAACCGGGTCAACACCACGATCCCCAGCACGGTCGCCCCGAACCTCGCCCTCTTCCCGTTCTGGGACGACCTCTACGTCGAGACCGACTCGGCGATCTACACCACGGTCGGCGGCAGTGCCCCGCGCCGGACCTTCACCGTGGAGTGGCGCAACGTGGCGATCTACGCCAATCGCAGCCAGCGGCTGACGTTCAGCGCCACGATCGGCGAGGACGGCTCGGTCGTCTACCGGTACAAGGACATCGCCGGCACCGGCGACGAGACCGGCACCGGGGCCACCATCGGCCTGGAGAACTCCGACGGCACCGCCGGCTTCCTCTACTCCTTCAACACCGGCGCGGTCGCCGACGGCACCGCCATCGCGTTCCGCACCACCCGCACCGGCGTCCTCTCCGGCGTGCTCACCGACGCCAACGACGGGCTGCCGCTGGCCGGGGCGACGGTCACCGCCACCGTCGGCGACACCACGGTCAGCGACACCTCGGACGCCAGCGGGCGGTACCTCATCCAGGCCCCGGCCGGCACGGTCGGGCTGAGCCTGGCCCAGCCGAACTACGAGACCTCCACCGCCACGACCACCCTGGCCGCCGGCGCGCTGGAGACCCGGTCGGCGGCGCTGCGCACCGCCCGGATCGGCGCCAACGCCACCAGCCTCACGGTGACCGCTCCGGCCGGGCAGACCCGCGGCCGGTCGATCGCCCTGAGCAACACCGGGTCGCTCGGCACCGACGTCACGGTGACCGAGCTGGACGCCGACGGGTTCCCGGCGGACCTCGGCTGGCTGGAGCTGTCCGGCACCACCGCCACCGTGGCGGCCGGCGGCCGGCACACCGTCGGGGTGACGGTCCGCACCGCCGGGCTGGCCCCGGGCAGCCACCACCAGGCGAAGGTGCAGATCAGCTCGGCCAGCGGCCGGAAGCCGGTGATCGTGCTACCGGTCACCCTGGTCGTGCCGAGCTACGCGCTGGCCGTCGACGCCGGGGGCACCGCCGGCCGGATCGACGTCGAGGGGCAGACCTGGTCGCCCGACCAGGCGTACTCTGCCGGCAAGGCGGGCTACCTGGGCACGTCGAGCCGCCGGACCACCAGCACGACGATCACCGGCACCAACGACCCGGCCCGCTTCGCCACCCAGCGCGAGGGGATGTACGAGTACCGCATCGACGGGCTCGCCGACGGCTGGTACACCGTCGAGCTGGACTTCGCCGAGGTCAAGACGCAGCGGCCGGACAAGCGCGTCTTCGACGTGCTGCTGGAGGGCCAGGAGGTGCTGCCGTCGCTGGACGTGGCCGGTGAGGTCGGCAGCTACGCCGCGCTGAGCCGCACGTACACCGTCCAGGTGACCGACGGGCAGCTCAACGTCCGGTTCGTCACGCACGCCGGCTACGGCCAGCCGATCGTCAACGCCCTCCGGGTGACCAACCGCCCGGACCTCGGCGTCTGACCTGAGGTGAGGTGAGTGGGGCCCGGCCGAGCGGCCGGGCCCCACGTCGTCGTACGCGGATCAGGCGCCCCGCTCCAAGACCGCCCGCCGTCGGGCGGTCCACGCCGGCAGGTCCATCGTCACCTTCCACGGCCGGTCGATGGTGACCAGACCGTCGGTCTCCACGCTGGGTTCGTAGCCGCCCTTCGGACTCAACAGGAGTTCGGTGAGCGTGATCTTCTCGCGCAACGGGTCGATGACCCAGTACGCCGGCACGCCGGCAGCGGCGTAGAGGCGGGCCTTGTCGTACCGGTCACGGATGGTGGAGTCCGGGGAGACGACCTCGACAGCGAGCACCGCGTCCTGCACGGGCACCGGCGACCGGTTGGCCTGCTCGACCCGGATGACGACCACATCAGGACGCGGTTCGTTCCGTCGGTCGACCGCCAGTGACTGGTCCATGCTGACGAAGTAGTCGTCCGGGCAGTGCAATTCCAAGGCGAACATGACCCGAGCACAGATGAACTGGTGTAGCGGGGTGGGGGACGGCACGATCAACCTTCCGTTGACCAACTCGTACGGAAGGTCCTTCGGCAGGTCGTCGAGGTCGTCGACCGTCCACTCCGACCGCTCGGGCAGGATCGGCACCGAAGTCATGGAGGTCTCCTTCCAGGGGACCTCGCCACCGTACGCGTCCATCCGATCACCCTAGGTCATCGACACCCCGTCAGCCCTACTTGCCGTCGCCCTTGCCGAGCTTGTTGAAGTCGATCTTCGGAAGCTTGAAGCCCGGGGGCAGCCCGCCCTGCCCGCCCAGGTCGTTCGGGTTCATCCCCGGTGGGAGCTGGGGCATGCCTCCCGGGAATCCACCGGGCATCCCGACGCCGGCACCGGCGCCGGTACGCGGCCGGTTGCCGCCCTTGGTGCCCTTGCGCTTGTTCTTCGGGCTCTTGGTGGCCTTGCGCCGCCCCCCGCCGGGCAGCCCCATCATGCCGCCCATCTGCTTCATCATCTTCTGCGCGTCGGCGAAGCGGTTGAGCAGCTGGTTGACGTCCATCACGGTGACACCGGAGCCGTTGGCGATACGCGCCCGCCGGGAACCGTTGATGATCTTCGGGTTGGTGCGCTCGGCCGGGGTCATCGAGCGGATGATCGCGGTGACCCGGTCGAAGTGCTTGTCGTCCAGCTCGGCGAGCTGGTCCTTCATCTGCCCCATGCCGGGCATCATGGCCAGCACGTTGGCGATCGGGCCCATCCGGCGGACCGCGATGAGCTGGTCGAGGAAGTCCTCCAGGGTGAACTGCTCGCCGCCCATCAGCTTGGCGGTCATCTTCTCCTTCTGATCGGCGTCGAAGGCCTGCTCGGCCTGCTCGATCAGAGTGAGGACGTCGCCCATGCCGAGGATGCGGCTGGCCATCCGGTCCGGGTGGAAGACGTCGAAGTCCTCCAGCTTCTCGCCGGTGGAGGCGAACAGGATCGGCTGCCCGGTGACCTCCCGGACGCTCAGCGCGGCGCCACCCCGGGCGTCGCCGTCGAGCTTCGACAGCACCACACCGGTGATGCCGACGCCGTCCCGGAACGCCTCGGCGGTGCGGACCGCGTCCTGGCCGACCATCGCGTCGATGACGAAGATGACCTCGTCGGGGTCGACCGCCTCCCGGATGTCGGCGGCCTGCTGCATCATCTCGGCGTCGATACCGAGTCGACCGGCGGTGTCGACGATGACGACGTCCCGGGCCGCCCGCCGGGCGTGCTCGATCGAGGCGCGCGCCACCTGCACCGGGTCACCGGTGCCGTTGCCGGGCTCCGGAGCGTAGACCTCGACGCCGGCCCGGCCACCGAGGACCTGGAGCTGCCCGACGGCGTTGGGACGCTGGAGGTCGGCGGCGACCAGCAGGGGCTGGTGCCCCTGGGCCTTGAGCCAGCGGGCCAGCTTGCCGGCGAGGGTGGTCTTTCCGGAACCCTGGAGCCCGGCCAACATGATCACGGTCGGCGGCTGCTTGGCGAACTGGAGTCGCCGCCCCTCGCCACCGAGGACGGCGATCAGCTCCTCGTTGACGATCTTGATGATCTGCTGGGCCGGGTTGAGCGCCTGGGAGACCTCGACGCTGCGCGCCCGCTCCTTGACGTTCGCGATGAAGCCCTTGACCACCGGCAGCGCGACGTCGGCCTCCAGCAGCGCCAACCGGATCTCGCGCGCGGTGGCGTCGATGTCGGCGTCGGTGAGCCGCCCCTTGCCGCGGAGCTTGGTGAAGATCCCGGAGAGGCGGTCACTCAAGGTGTCAAACACGCGAACATCCCGTTTGTCAGTGTTACGGCGGGCACAACGCGGCCGGGAAACAAGGGCCGGCCACCGTTAGGGTAGCCCGCCGCCGGTACCCACGCCTCCGGCCGGGCACGGCCGGACCACGCCCAGGTGGTTGCAGGGGGCCCTTGCTCGTCAGAATGCGGTAACAGGGTGCCCCTGCAAACACCCACCACCGCACGTCACCCACGGCGCAGCCCCCGGCACCGCGACCCCCGGCACCGCGACCGCTCTCACACGGCGGCGAGGACGGTGGCTTCCAGGTGGGCGCGCATGGCGTCGTCCGGGCCGTTGCCGACCAGGTAGAAGGCGTCCACCACGTCCCCGCCGAGGGTGGAGATGCGGGCCGCCCGCACCTCGACACCGGCCGCGTCCAGCGCGCTGGTCACCCGGTAGAGCAGTCCGGCCGCGTCGGCCGCCCGCAACTCCAGCACCACGGCGTCGGTCGCGGCGTCCCGGTGCCAGACCACCCGGGGGGCCGCGCCACCGGTCCGGGCGGCCAGGGCCCGACCCCGCAGCCGCTGGATGACCGAGACGTCGCCGACCACGGCGCGGCGCAGGTCGGCGGCGAGCGCGACCGGATCCGGCGGCAGCCCGTAGCGGGGCTGGACTCGGCAGGTGACCAGGGCCCGCCCGTCGACCGTGGCGGCGTCGGCGGCGACCACCTCCAGCCGGTGCAGGGCCAGGCAGCCGGCCACGGTCGCGAGCAGGCCGCGCCGGTCCGCCGCGGCCACCGCCACCGTGTCGGCGGTCAGGTGGACGACCGGCAGCGGCTCCGCCAGCAGCGCCGGGTCCGGGGCGGGTGGCGCGGGCAGGGCTCCGGTGTCCAGCGCGGTGCGGACCCGGCCGACGAGGCCGGCGACGAGGCGTCCCTTCCACTCCGACCAGGCAGCCGGCCCGGTGGCCGCGGCGTCCGCCCGGACCAGGGCGTGCAGCAGGTCGAGGGTGGCCACGTCACCGACCGCCTCGGCGACCCGGGTGATGGTCACCGGGTCGTCCAGGTCCCGCCGGGTGGCCACGTCCGGCAGGAGCAGGTGCAGCCGGACCAGCGTGCCGATCAGCGCCACCTCGGCCGGGGGCAGCCCGACCCGGGTCGCCACCGCCTCGGCCAGCGGCGCGCCGAGCACGCTGTGGTCGGCGACCGCCGGACCGTGCCCCTGGGCGTCGGCGCCGTCGCCGGGCAGCCCCTTGCCGATGTCGTGCAGGAACGCGCCGAGGAGCAGCAGGTCGGGGCGGTCCACCTCGCGGGCGAACCGGCTCGCCTCGGCCGCGGCCTGCACCAGATGCCGGTCGACGGTGTACCGGTGCACCGGGTTGTGCTGCGGCAGGCTGCGCAGTCGGGGCCACTCGGGCAGCCAGGCGTCGACCAGCCCGTACCGGTCGCAGGTCTCCCAGGCGGCGACCAGGCCCGGACCGGCCCCGAGCAGGGTGACCAGCGCGGCGCGGGCCTCCGCCGGCCAGGGCGACGGCAGCGGTGGGCAGTACGCCGCGAGCCACTCGCAGGTGGCGCGGGCGATGGGCAGCCGGGTGGTCGCCGAGGCGGCGGCGACCCGGAGCGAGAGAACCGGGTCGGGGCGGGGTCCGATGGCGGTACGAGCGAGCACCAGCTCACCGTCGTGCTCGACCACGTCCCGGGCGACCGGACGGCGCACCGGCCGACCGTCGGTGTCCCGTCGTCGCCGGACGCGCAGCCGGTCGGCGGCCCGCCAGGCGTCGTCGAGCGCGTGGCTGACCGTGCGGGCGTCCCCGGCGACCCGGCGCAGCAGGGCGTCCCCGTCGTCCAGGTCGAGCAGCCGGGCCACCCCGGCGCGTTCCTGCGCGAGCAGCCGGTCGACCCGCCGGCCGACCTGCTGGTGCAGGGCGTCCCGGGTGTCCAGCAGCCGCAGGTGGGCGGCCCGGACCGCCGGGCGCAGCGCGTCGGTGAGCCCGGCGGTGGCGATGGCCCGCAGGATGCCCACGTCGCGCAACCCGCCGGCGGCCTCCTTCAGGTCCCCCTCCAGCAGGAAGGCCAGTTCGCCGTGGGTCTGCCAGCGGCTCTCGGTGACCTCCCGCAATGCGGGGAGCTGCCGGAGGGCGGTGCGCCGCCACTGGTCGGCGGCGGTGCGGACGAGTTCGTCGGCGACGCCCCGGTCCCCGGCGACGTACCGGGCGTCGAGCAGACCGAGCGAGACCTTGACGTCGTCCAGGGCCACCGAGAGCGCCTCGCCGACGGTGCGTACCGAGTGGTCCAGCCGTACCCCGGCGTCCCAGACCGGATACCAGATCGAGGCGGCCAGGTCGTCGACGCCGGACACGCCGGTGTGCACCAGCACCAGATCGAGGTCGCCGTGGGGTGCGCACTGCCGGCGACCGAGACCACCGACGGCGACCAGCGCCACGCCCTCCCGATCGGGCAGCAGGGTGCGCAGCCAGCGGTCGTGACGCTCGGCCCGTTCGCGCCTGGCGGCCTCGCCGACGCCGACGACCCCGCCGACTGCGGGAACCGGGCCGCCGGGGGCGGCGGTCGGATCCGGTGTGGTCGGCGGGGTCATCATGGGTCGGCGATCAGAGGGCGTCGAGGCCGCGCTCGCCGGTACGGACGCGGACGACCTCCTCGACGGCGGTCACCCAGACCTTGCCGTCGCCGATCTTGCCGGTGCGGGCGGCGCCGACGATGGCGTCCACGACCTTGTCGACGTCGATCTCGTCGGTGAGCACCTCGACCCGGATCTTGGGCAGGAACTCGACCGTGTACTCGGCACCCCGGTAGACCTCGGTGTGCCCCTTCTGCCGGCCGTAACCCTGGACCTCGCTGACGGTCAGGCCGGCCACGCCGAGGGCGTGCAGGGCCTCCTTCACCGCGTCCAGCTGGTACGGCTTGATGACCGCGGTCACCAGCTTCATGTCCAACCCTTCCATCGCAGAAACGTTAGCCCGCGACCTTCTCGCCGACTCCGGTGGTGGGTGCGGGCTCGGCTGCCTTCGGCGGCGTCGTCGCCGTCGGGGTGCCGATGCCGGCCATCGCGAACGCGCCACCGGCGCTTCCGCCAGAGGGCGAGAGGTCGTAGCCGCTCTCCGCGTGTTCGGTGATGTCGATGCCGTTGACCTCGTCCTCGGCGGAGATCCGGAAGCCGATGGTCTTCTGGATGACGAAGCCGAGGGCGAAGGCCACCACGAAGGAGTAGACCGTGACGATCAGGGCGCTGAGGGCCTGCACGCCAAGCTGGGTGACCCCGCCGCCGTAGAAGAGGCCCTCGTCGGTGACGAGCGAGCTGACCGAGCTGGTGCCGAAGAGACCGATCCAGAGGCAGCCGATCCAGCCACCGACGAAGTGCACGCCGACCACGTCGAGGGAGTCGTCGTAGCCGAGCTTGTACTTCAGGCCGACGGCGAGGGCGCAGACCGCACCGGCGACGACGCCGAGCAGGACCGCCGCCCACGGGGCGACGAACGCACAGGCCGGGGTGATGGCGACCAGGCCGGCGATGGCACCGGAGGAGGCACCCACCAGGGTCGGCCTGCCGTCCCGGATCTTCTCCACGACCAGCCAGCCGAGGACGGCGGCGGCGGTGGCGACCTGGGTGTTGAGGAAGGCGATCGCGGTGGTCGCGTCAGCGGTCAGCTCGGAACCGGCGTTGAAGCCGAACCAGCCGAACCAGAGCAGACCGGTGCCGAGCGCCACCATCGGGACGTTGTGCGGCTTCATGGCCTCCTTGGGCCAGCCGAGCCGCTTGCCGAGCACCAGCACCAGGGCCAGCGCGGCGGCACCGGCGTTGATGTGCACCGCCGTGCCACCGGCGAAGTCCAGCGCGCCGAGGCCGGCCCCGATGAAGCCGCCGCCCCACACCCAGTGCGCGACCGGGAAGTAGACCAGGGTCGCCCACCCGAAGGCGAAGAGCAGCCAGCCGGAGAACTTGGCCCGGTCGGAGATGGCACCGCTGATCAGGGCGACCGTGATGATGGCGAACATCATCTGGAAGGCCATGAAGACGTAGAGCGGGATGCCGGTCTCGCCCCACAGGTCGGTTTCGGCCATGAACGTCTTGGTGCCGAGGTACTGACCGACGTCACCGATGACGCCGCCCTGGTCGGTACCGAAGGCCATGCTGAAGCCGTAGAAAAGCCAGAGGACACTGACGAGTCCCATGGCCGAGAAGCTCATCATGATCATGTTGAGCACGCCCTTGGACCGGTTCAGACCGCCGTAGAACAGCGCCAGACCCGGTGTCATGAGCAGCACGATCGCACTCGATATCAGCAACCACGCGGTGTTGCCGGTATCGATCGTCGGTGCTTCAGGCACGCTGGCCTCCTAAAGGTGAGGTTCCCTCCTTCACGGCTTCCGGGGCAGCGTCGCCCGTACGCCGGATGCGCGAAAGAATCCGCCCCGGCTGTTTCACCTTCGGTCCCGGCCCGGTTTCCGGTCGGTCACGGGTTGTTTCGGACGTGTGAAGAAGTCCGCGCCCAGGCGTGTCCGGTGGACCAGCGCGAGCCGAGGCGACGGCGGGGACCGCCGCAGGCCGTGCCCTAAACTGCATAGATGGGAATGAGGTCGTGGGTGCGGCGTCGGCGGGTGCTGCGGAAGTTCAGACCCTGGACGCGGCCGAGGTCGATGGCCGGCGACAAGGCTGAACGGGGCATCGAACTCCTGACCCGCACCCTCGGCCCCTGGCACCCCGGCACCGTGGAGGCCCGGAGGAAGCTGCGGTTCTGGCTGCTGGAGGAGGGCGACCGGGCCGCCGCGATCCGCCTCGCCCAGACGGAGGTCGACGACCGGACGGCGGCACTCGGCGCGGACCACCCCGACACCCTGGCCGCCCGCTGGGAAATGATCTCCATCGCGTCGAAGACTCTCGACTGGCCCACGGTGATCGCCGAGACACGGCGTCTCGCCGATGACCGGGCCCGGGTGCTCGGCCCGTACCATCGCGACACGCTCAGCGCGCGGCACTTCGTCGGCTACTACCTGAGGGACAGCGGGGCGACCGCCGAGGCGGTGCAGGTGTTCACCGATGTCCTCGCCGACCTGGAGGCCCTGGAGCGTCCCCCGGAGAAGGAACTGCGGGGAGCCTGGGTGGGCCTGGCCTACGCGCTGGAGCGTCACGGCGACGTCGAACGGGCCCTCCACTACGTGGAGAAGGAGCTCGCCGCCGAGCAGGTCACGGTCTATCCCGAGGACGAGAACCTCGGGCAGTACCACCTGACGATGCTGCGGGAATGGCGCGACCGGCTCCGCGGCAAACAGGCCGCGCGCTAGCGTCCTGAGTCCTCGATCCGTTCCCCGGTCGCCGCCGCCATAGACCGGCTTCGCCGTGACGTTGCGCGCCTGACACCGGACCGACAGGAAACCACGGACTCAGGGCACTAGCGCAGCGCCCACTCCAGGGCGTGCCGTTCGTAGTCGAGCAGGCGCAGGTCGCGCATGGGGCGACGGAGGTGACCCTTGTGCACGATCCGGACGAACGCCGGATCCCCGGCGGCGGCCATCCGGCGGATGCCCTCGACGTGGTCGACGATCCGCTTGCGGATGGTCCGGATCAGCCGGTGCCGGTCCCGGGGGATCAGCCCGTACGCGTCGGCGAAGAGGCGCAGCCGGCGCGGCCGGTCGGGGCGTTTCCAGCCGAGGGTGTAGGAGTCCCGGTCGGAGAAGATCGGCACCCAGGTCCAGGCCGCGTACGCCACGTCGTAGATCCGCGCGCCGGGTGAGGCGAGGTCGAAGTCGATCAGCCCGAGGGTGCCGTCCGGCCGCCAGATCACGTTGTGCGGGGCGGCGTCGTGGTGACAGATGACCTCGGTGTCCGGCGGGGGCGGCCCGAAGGAGCGCCAGACCGCGCCGGGCGGCGGGACGAAACCGTACTGGGCGTCGTGGAACATCCGCAGCATCGTCGCCACCGTCACCAGCGCCTCGTCGGTGACCCAGTGCGGGGCGAGCGGGTACTCCCCGCACTCCCCCTCCAGGTACGACAGGACCTCCCGGTTGCGCTCGTCCATGCCGTACGCCCGGGGTGCGCCGGTGAAACCGACGTACTCCAGGTGGCGCAGGAGGGCGTGCACGGCCGGGGTCCACGGTCCGGCGTTGCGCCGGACGGTGTCGCCCACCCGGACGACGGTGCTGACGTTCCCGCCGTGCAGCGGGATCTCCTGTGCGGTCACGTACGGTCTCCCGAGGCCCGGTGCCGGCTGGTGGTGCCCACGCCCCCCGGTGGGAGGGTGTTCGTCGGTGGTCACCCGAGGTTACGCGTCCCGGGCGAGCGGCTCGGTGCCGAGCAGCGCGTCGACGAACTGCGTCGGCTCGAACGGGGCCAGGTCGTCCTTGCCCTCGCCCAACCCCACCAGCTTGACCGGAATGCCGAGTTTGCGCTGGACGGCGATGACGATACCGCCCTTGGCGGTGCCGTCGAGCTTGGTGAGCGCCACGCCGGTGACGTTGACCACCTCGGTGAAGACCCGGGCCTGCTCCAGGCCGTTCTGGCCGGTGGTGGCGTCCAGGATGAGGAGCGTCTCGTCGATCGGGCCGTGCTTCTCCACCACCCGCTTGACCTTGCCCAGCTCGTCCATCAGGCCGATCTTGTTCTGGAGCCGACCGGCGGTGTCGATCAGGACGGTGTCCACCCCGGTGGCGATGCCCCGCTTGACCGCGTCGAAGGCGACGCTGGCCGGGTCGGCCGCCTCCGGGCCGCGTACGGTCTCCGCGCCGACCCGGCCGCCCCAGGTCTCCAGTTGGTCGGCGGCGGCGGCCCGGAACGTGTCGGCCGCGCCGAGGAGCACGCTGCGGCCGTCCGCGACCAGCACCCGGGCGATCTTGCCGCAGGTGGTGGTCTTGCCCGCGCCGTTGACCCCGACCACCAGCACCACCGCCGGCATGCCCTCCTTCGGCGCGGTGCGCAGCGAGCGGTCCAGCGTCGGGTCGAGTGCGTTGACCAGCTCGGCGGCGAGCAGGGCACGCAGTTCGGTGGCGCTGCGGGTGCCGAGCACCCGGGTCCGCTCGCGGAGCCGGTCGACGATCTCCCGGGTGGCGTCGATGCCGACGTCGGCGGTGATCAGGCTGTCCTCGATCTCCTCCCAGGCGTCCTCGTCCAGGTGGTCCCGGCTGAGCAGGCCGAGCAGGCCCTTGCCGAAGACGTTCTGCGAGCGGGACAGGCGGGAGCGCAGCCGGACCAGTCGCCCGGCGGTCGGCTCGGGCACCTCCAGCGGCGGCACCTCCACCACCGGCGGGACCTCCACCAGGGGCGGCTCCACCACGACCCCGGTGGGCGCCTCGACCGGTGGGGCGACGGGCCGGTCCTCGACCCGGGTGGGTGCCTGCGCCTCCGGCAGCCGGGGCTCCGGCCGCCGCCGCAGCTTCGGCACGACCAGGCCGGCGACCGACAGGAGCAGCACACCGAGCAGGACCAGTGCGACTACGAGGTAATCCGCCATGTGGAAATCCTGTCAGATGCCGCCACCGTCGGCTCAGCCACCGCGCCCGATCCCCGGCCGAGCTGCGGTGACCTCCGGCGGGAGGTGTGCGTGTCCGAGCCGGCGGCAGGGTAGAAATGGTGAGCCCATCTCGCCCCGGAGGTCTTCCATGCCCAGTCCCCGCCTGCTCATCGGCCCGTTGCTACGACGGGTCGTCGGCACGCGGGCCACCGTCTGGGTGGAGACCAGCGCCCCCGCCGTGGTCCGGGTCCGCACCGCCGACGGGGCCGAGGGCAGCGCGTCCACCTTCAGCGCGTACGACCACCACTACGCGCTGGTCGTGGTGGAGGGGCTCACCCCGGACCACACGTCGACGTACGAGGTGCTGGTCGACGACGAGGTGGCCTGGCCGGAGCCACGCAGCCCGTTCCCGCCGAGCGTGATCCGCACCCGGGCCGCCGACGACCGGGACCAGCCGGTCCGCCTGGTCTTCGGCTCGTGCCGGGAGACCACCCAGCACTCCACCGCCCGGAAGCTGCCGCCGGACGCGCTGGACGCGTACGCCCGGCGGCTGATGGCCGACGCGGACGGTCCGGACCGCCCCGACCTGCTGGTGCTCCTCGGCGACCAGGTCTACGCCGACGAGACCTCGCCCACGGTGCGGCGGTTGCTGCGCCGACGGCGGCGACGGCCGGCGGGCGCGCCGACCGACCAGGTGGTCAGCTTCGACGAGTACACCAAGCTCTACCTGGAGTCGTGGCGCGACCCGGAGATCCGCTGGCTGCTCTCCACCGTGCCGAGCGTGATGATCTTCGACGACCACGAGATCATCGACGACTGGAACACCTCCGCCGCCTGGCGGGCCGAGATGCGCGAGCAACCCTGGTGGGCCGAGCGGATCGGCAGTGGCCTCGCCTCGTACTGGGTCTACCAGCACCTGGGCAACCTCTCGCCGGACGAGATCGCCACCGACCCGCTCTACACGAAGGTCGTCGCCGCCGGGGACGCCACCGAGGTGCTGCGCGAGTTCGGCCACCGGGTCGACACCGAGTCCGACCTGGCGCACGACACCGAGCGCTGGCGCGCGGTGCAGTACCAGTGGAGCTACGCGCTCGACCTCGGCCGGACCCGGCTGGTGATGCTGGACAACCGGTGCAGCCGGGTGCTGGAACCGGCCCAGCGGGCGATGCTCCCGCCCGGCGAGTGGGCCTGGTTCGTCGACCGGGCGCACGGCGTCTACGACCACCTGGTGGTCGGCTCGTCGCTGCCCTGGCTGCTGCCCCCGGGCATCCACCACGTGGAGGCGTGGAACGAGAAGCTCGCCTCCTCCCGCCGGCCCTGGGTCGCGAACGCCTCAGAGAAGCTGCGCCGGGCGCTGGACCTGGAGCACTGGGCCGCCTTCCAGCGCTCCTTCGACGCGCTCGGGGCCCTCTTCGCCCGGATCGGCACCGGCTCCCCCGGCACGCCCGGGGACCGGGTCGGAGCCGGGCCGGCGTACGCGCCACCGGCCTCGATCAGCGTGCTCGGCGGGGACGTGCACCACTCGTACGTGGCGCGGGCGCGCTTCGGCGACGGCATGGTGACCCCGGTGCACCAGCTCACCTGCTCGCCGATCCACAACCAGGTGCCGGCCGGGATGCGCCCGTTGATGCGGCTGGGCTGGTCGGCGGGGCCCTCGGCGATGGTCCGCGCGCTGGCCCGCTCGGCCGGGGTACGCCGCTCGACGGTGCGGTGGCGCAAGCTCAACGGCCCGTACTTCGGCAACGCGGTCGGCACCCTGCTGCACCGGGAGCGGGAGGCCGAGGTCACCATCGAGGGCACCACCAGCGACGGCAGGCTGCACCCGGTGGCGTACCGGCGACTGACGAGGGAACGCTGAGCGGGGCACCGTACCCTCGTGGCGTGGACGATCAGCTGCCGGAGCCGCTACGGACGGTGGAGCACGAGTTGACCACCCTGCTGCGCCGGGGTCGGACGGTCTCCTGGGGGCTGGTCAAGGAGGTGCACCCGCACCTCGAGCCGAACAGCTACAGCCTCCTGCTCTGGCTGCGGCGCAGCGGGTCGACCCGGCTGACCGACCTCTCCAGCCGGCTCGGGGTCGGCAAGGGGACGCTCAGCCGGCAGATCCGGGGGTTGGAGGCGCTCGGGCTGGTCCGCCGGGAGCCGGATCCGCTGGACCGCCGCGCCGCCCAGCTCAGCCTGACCGAGGAGGGGCAACGCCGCTTCGACGCGGCGCGCGGGACCCGGCTCGACGAGCTGGAGCGGGCCCTGGACGACTGGCCGACGGAGGACCTGGCGGAGTTCGCCCGACTGCTGCGGCGGTTCAACGAGAGCTGGACTCCCGAGCGGGGCTGAGGCACGACTCACACCGGGAACAGGTCCCCGCCTCCGAAAGTTGTTGCTTCAGGCAACCAACGATACGGTTGCCCTGAACAACTTCTCGCCCCCGGAGGTATCACCATGTCCCAGGCCGCCGCGCCACCACGGACGACCCCGGTCGAGATGACCCACCGCCAGGTCCTGGAGGCCCTCTCCGGCCTGCTGCTGGGCCTGTTCGTCGCGATCCTCTCCTCCACGGTCGTCTCGAACGCGCTCCCCCGGATCATCACCGAGCTGCGGGGCGGGCAGTCCGCGTACACCTGGGTGGTCACCTCGACGCTGCTCGCCACCACCGCGACCACCCCGATCTGGGGCAAGCTCGCCGACCTGATGAGCAAGAAGGCGCTGGTCCAGATCTCGCTGGTGATCTACGTCTTCGGCTCGGTGCTGGCCGGGCTCTCCCAGTCCACCGGACAGTTGATCGCCTGCCGGGTGGTCCAGGGCATCGGAGCCGGCGGCCTCACCGCGCTGGCCCAGGTGATCATGGCCACGATGATCGCGCCCCGGGAACGGGGCCGGTACAGCGGCTACCTCGGCGCGGTGATGGCGGTCGGCACCATCGGCGGCCCGCTCATCGGCGGCGTCATCGTGGACACCTCGTGGCTCGGCTGGCGCTGGTGCTTCTACGTCGGCGTGCCGTTCGCGATCGCCGCCCTGGTGGTGCTCCAGAAGACCCTGCGCCTGCCCGTGGTCCGACGCAAGGCGAAGATCGACTGGTGGGGCGCGACCCTGATCACCGCCGCCGTCTCGCTGCTGCTGGTCTGGGTCTCCCTGGCCGGCGACCGGTACGCCTGGGCCTCCTGGCAGACCGTGGCGATGGTGGGTGGGGCGCTGCTGCTCGGCGCGCTGGCGATCCGGGTCGAGACCCGGGCGGCCGAGCCGGTCATCCCGCCGAAGCTGTTCCGTAACCGCACCATCACCCTGGCGACGGTGGCCAGCGTCGCGGTCGGCGTCGGCATGTTCGGCGCGTCGGTCTTCCTCGGCCAGTACTTCCAGATCAGCCGGGGCCAGAGCCCGACCATGTCCGGCCTGATGACCATGCCGATGATCCTCGGTCTGCTGGTCTCCTCCACCCTGACCGGCCGGATCATCACCCGGACCGGCCGTTGGAAGCGGTACCTGGTGGCCGGCTCGGCGCTGCTCACCCTGGGTTTCGCCCTGATGGGCACGGTCCGCTACGACACGAACTTCTGGCTGCTCAGCGTCTACATGGCGGTCATCGGTGTCGGCGTGGGCATGACCATGCAGAACCTGGTGCTGGCGGTGCAGAACACCGTGGGCACGCACGAACTGGGCGCGGCCAGCTCGGTGGTGGCCTTCTTCCGCAGCCTCGGCGGCGCGGTCGGCGTCTCCGCGCTCGGCGCGGTGCTCGGCCACCGGGTGCAGGGCTACCTCGCCGACGGCCTGGCCCGGCTCGGCATCCCGACCGGCGGCGCGGCCGGCGGCGGGACGCTGCCGGACGTGCACACCCTGCCCGGCCCGGTGCGCATCGTGGTGGAGAGCGCCTACGGCCACGGCGCCGGGGACATCTTCCTGGTCGCCACCCCGTTCGCCCTGATCGCGCTGATCGCGGTCTGCTTCATCCGGGAGGTGCCGCTGCGGCGGCACAACGAGCCGCTGGCCGAGGAGGTCGAGCGGGAGTCGACGGTGGCCACCGGGGCCGGCGCGGCGGTGGTCCGCGTCTCCGGCGAGCGGAACTGAGGGGCCGGGCCGTGGGCGTCGGAGCGCCGGACCGGGAGGAGTACGGCCCCCGGTCCCGGCCACTGCCCTTCGAACGTGGCACGGACGGGCCCCGGGTGGTCCTGGTCGGTGTGGACGGCACCCGGACGTCGCTGCGGGCCGCGTCGTACGCGGCGGGGCTCGCCCGGCGGCAGGGTGCCGCCCTCGTCGTGGTCTTCGTCCACTCCCCCACCCTGTACACCGCGCTGGCCGACGGCGTGGTGGCCGGGGTGGTGCAGCGTACCCACGACGACCTCGCCGCCGACCTGCGCGAGGAGTGCCGCCGCGAGGCGGAGAGCCTGGGCCTGCCGGTCACCTTCCTGTCCCGGCGCGGCGACGCGTACGCCGAACTCTCCGCCGCCGCCGACGAGACCCTCGCCGACCTGGTCGTGGTCGGTGCCTCCGAGCAGGCCGGGCACCGCCTGGTCGGTTCCGTCGCCACCCGCCTGGTCCGCGCCGGCCGCTGGCCGGTCGTGGTGGTGCCCTGACCGCCGGCAAATCCGGTCGCCCGTTGTCACCCCGAGCGGCCAGGATGACCGGATGACCTGGAGAGCACCGCAGATCACCCGTACCCCCGAACCTCTCGTCGGTGACGAGCGCACCATGCTGGAGGGCTGGCTCGACTACCACCGGCAGACGTTGCCGCTCAAGTGCGCCGACCTGACCGCCGAGCAGCTCCGCACGCCCAGCGTGGAGCCGTCCGGGTTGACCCTGCTCGGCCTGGTGCGGCACATGGCCGAGGTGGAGGCCTGGTGGTTCCGGGAGAACGCCGCCGGGGAGACGGTCGACTACCCGTACTTCACCGAGGCGAATCCGGACGCCGACTTCGACGTGACCGACGCGGACGCCGAGGCCGACCTGGCCGTCTTCCATCGGCAGGTCGAACTGGCCCGGGCCGCCGCCGCGGGACGGTCCCTCGACGAGACCTTCTCCGACCGGCGCGGTCGGGAGCGAAACCTACGCTGGGTGTACGTCCACATGATCGAGGAATACGCCCGGCACAACGGCCACGCCGACCTGATCCGCGAACGCATCGACGGGGTCACCGGCGACTGACCCACCCTGACCCGCCGGGACGGGCGCGCGGCGATGCCGCCGTCCGGAGACTGTCGAGCTGCCCCGTCCGTGCGTCCGGCCGCCCGAGACGGTCGGCGGTCGGCGGTCGGCGGTCGGCGTCAGTACGCGAGCGCGGCCCGGACGTACCGCAGCCCCTCCGGCCCGCTCCACCGGTACGCCGACAGTCCGGCGACCCGGGCACCGCTGATCATCCGGTCGTCGTCGTCGACGAAGAGAACCCGGTCCGGCGGGGTGCGCAACGCCTCGCAGGCGGCCCGGAAGTACTCCTTCGCCGGCTTGTGCACGCCGAGCGCCGAGGAGTTGACCACGGCGTCCAACTCGTCGGTCAGGCCGAGTGCCGCGAGGTCGGCGTCGAGCAGGTCGGTGGCGTTGGTGGCCAACCCGACCGGGATCCCGGCGGCCCGCACCTCACGGACGAAGGCGAGCACGTCCGGGTCCACCTCACCCCGGTACGCCTGCCACTCCGCCACCGCCGCCCGGGCCCGTTCGGCGTCCACCGACTGGCTGGCCAGGGCGTCGGCCACGCTGGTCATCCAGTCGGCGTGGCTGACCTGCCCCACCAGCACCGGCTGGAGCCGTCCCCACTGCATGGCGATGTCGCCGAGCACGCCGGGGGTCAGCCCGTACCGTCGTTCCACCCCGGCCGCCACCGCCGGATCCCAGCGCCGCAGGACGCCGTCGAAGTCCACCAGGAGCGCCGTCGCGCGTTCCCGAGCCACTACTGAATCTCCTCGCTGCCGCGGAGCGGCTGATCCTTGAGCCGTTGGCTGATCACCTGGGTCACGCCGTTGCGCATGGTCACCCCGTACAGGGCGTCGGCGACCTCCATCGTCCGTTTCTGGTGGGTGATGACGATCAGCTGGCTCTTCTCCCGCAACTGTGCCATCAGGGTGATCAACCGGCCCAGGTTGACGTCGTCGAGGGCCGCCTCCACCTCGTCCATGATGTAGAACGGACTGGGCCGGGCCCGGAAGATCGCCACCAGCATCGCCACTGCGGTCAGCGACCGCTCGCCGCCGGAGAGCAGCGAGAGCCGCTTGATCTTCTTGCCGGGCGGCCGGGCCTCCACCTCCACGCCGGTGGTGAGCAGGTCGTCCGGCTCGGTGAGCACCAGCCGCCCCTCGCCGCCGGGAAAGAGCACCGTGAAGACCTGCTGGAACTCCCGGGCGGTGTCCTCGAACGCGCTGGCGAAGACCTCCAGGATGCGGTCGTCGACGTCCTTGACCACGGTGAGCAGGTCACGGCGGGTGGCCTTGAGGTCCTCCAACTGCTCGGAGAGGAACTTGTACCGCTCCTCCAGGGCGGCGAACTCCTCCAGGGCGAGCGGGTTGACCTTGCCGAGCAGGGCCAGTTCGCGTTCCGCCTTGGCGGCCCGCTTCTCCTGCGCCGGACGCTCGTAGCGCACCGGCTCGGGCACCGGCGTCCCGTCCCGCTCGGCGGCGGCCACGTCCGCCTGGGTGGGGGGCACGGGCTGGTCCGGGCCGTACTCGCCGATCAGGGCGGCCACGTCCAGCCCGAAGTCCTCGGCGGCCTTCGCCTCCAACTGCTCGATGCGCAGCCGCTGTTCGGCGCGGGCCACCTCGTCCCGGTGCACCTGGCTGGTGAGCCGCTCCAGCTCCGCGCCGAGCCGCTTGGCCGCGCCGCGTACCTCGGAGAGCTCGGCCTCCCGCGCGGCGCGTTCCCGCGCCACCGCGTCGCGGTGCTCCTCGGCCCGGGCGATCGAGGTGGCCAACCGGGCCAGGGTCTCGCGGGCGCCACCGGCCACCGCGCGGGCGATGGCCGCTCCCCGGGTACGCGCCGCCCGGCGGGCCGCCGCGCGTTCCCGCGCGGCCCGTTCGGCGCCGGCCTGCCGGCGCAGCGAGTCGGCCCGACCGGCGATCGAGGAGACCCGCTCCTCGGCGGTCCGCACCGCGAGCCGGACCTCCATCTCGTTCTGCCGGGCCTGGGGCACCATCGCGGCCAGCTGGTCGCGTTCCTCACTCGACGGTTCGGCGTCGATCGGGGTGGCCTCGGCCAGCCGGAGCCGTTCCTCCAGTTCGGCGAGGGTGGCGAGGTCCCGTTCGCGGGCCGCCTGGGCCCGGGCCAGGGACTCGCCGAGCCGGTCGGTCTCCCCCTTGGCGCTGCGGGCGGCGGCCCCGAGTTCGGCCAGCCGCCGGGCGGCGGCGTTGCGGTGGCTTTCCGCCTCCCGCTTGGCGGCGGCGGCGTGCTGCACCGCCTCCTTCGCGCCGGCCACCTCGGCCCGCGCGTCCACGAGCTGCTCGCGCAGCTCGGCACTGGCCTGCTCGGCGGCGAGCCGGTTCGACCGGGCCTCCTCGACGGCGGCGGTCACCTCGATGAAGCTGGGCGCCTTCGCCGAGCCGCCGGCCGCCGCGTACGCCCCGACCACGTCGCCGTCCGGGGTGACCGCCCGCAGCTCCGGGTTGGCGGCGACCGCCTCGGCGGCGACGGCGAGGTCGTCGACGAGTACCACGTCCCGCAGCGCCCGGTGCACCGCCGGACGGAGCTGCGCCGCGCACTCGACCAGGTCGGGCGCCCAGCGGGCGTTGTCGGGCAGTTTCGGACGCAGCGCGTCGGCGGGTCCGTCCATGCCGGGTCCGGCCGGGCTGCCGACCAGCAGTCCGGCCCGGCCGGCGTCGGAGATCTTCAGCAGCCGCATCGCCTCGACCGCCTCGTCGACCCCGGTCACCGCGACCGCGTCGGCCAGTCCGCCGAGCGCGGCGGCGAGGGCCGCCTCGTGACCGGGGGCGACGGTGAGCAGCCCGGCCAGGCTGCCGAGCAGGCCGGGCACGTCGCCGGCCCGGGCGAGCAGCGCACCCGCGCCGTCCTTGCGGCGCAGGCCGAGGGCGAGCGCCTCCTCCCGGGCCTTCCAGGTGGCGGCGTCCTTCTCGGCGGACCGTTCGGCGTCGGTCAGGGCACGGACGCCGGCCTGCGCCTTCTCGTGGGCGGCGACCGCCTCGGCGTGCCGGGCGTCCAGCTCGGCGTTGTCCCGGTCCGCCTCGGTGGACTGCTCGGCCACCGCGTCCAGCTCGCCCTGCGCCTGCTCGGCGCGCGTCATCGCGTCGGTGTGGGCGGCGGCGAGGCGCTCGATCTCCTCCCCGGCGCTGGTGGTCCGGGCCCGGGCGGAGTTGACCTGGCCGGTGAGCCGGGCCAGCCCCTCGCGCCGGTCCGCGATGGCCTTCGCCGCGGCGACCAGTTCCCGCTCGGCGGCGGCGAGCTGCCGTTCCAGCTCCTGACGGTGCTCCACCGCCTCGGCCAGGCGGACCTGGTCCTCGGTGAGTGCCGCGCGCAGGTCCTCCTCCTGCTCACGGACCCGCTCCGCCTCCGCCTCCAACTGGTCCGGGTCGCGGCCGGGACGCTCGTCGTCGGGCGTGGTGCTGAGGTGCCGCAGTCGTTCCCGGGCGAGTTGCTCGATCGAGCGGAACCGCTCGGAGAGCGCGGAGAGCTTGTACCAGGTGTCCTGGGCGGCGGCGAGCAGCGGCGCATCCTCGGCCAGGGCGCTCTCCAGCTCACCGAGGCGCTGCTGCACCTGGGTGTGTTCCTCCTCGACCTGCTCGCGGCGCTCGCGCAGGGCGGCCTCGTCGGCGATCTCCCGGTCGAGCGTGGCGCGCAGGGTGGCCAGGTCGTCGGCGAGCAGCCGCAGCCGGGCGTCGCGCAGGTTGGCCTGGATGGCGGCGGCCCGGCGAGCCACCTCGGCCTGCCGGCCCAGCGGTTTGAGCTGACGGCGCAGCTCGGCGGTGAGGTCGGTGAGCCGGTTGAGGTTGGTCTGCATCGCGTCGAGCTTCCGCAGCGCCTTCTCCTTGCGCTTGCGGTGCTTCAGGACGCCCGCGGCCTCCTCGATGAAGGCCCGCCGGTCCTCCGGCTTGGCGTGCAGCATGCCGTCGAGTCGGCCCTGGCCGACGATGATGTGCATCTCCCGGCCGATGCCGGAGTCCGACAGCAGCTCCTGGATGTCGAGCAGGCGGCAGGAGTCGCCGTTGATCTCGTACTCGCTCTCGCCGGAGCGGAACATCCGGCGGGTGATGGAGACCTCGGTGTACTCGATCGGCAGCGCGCCGTCGGTGTTGTCGATGGTCAGGGTCACCTCGGCCCGGCCGAGCGGGGCCCGGCCGGCGGTGCCGGCGAAGATGACGTCCTCCATCTTGCCGCCGCGCAGCGCCTTGGCGCCCTGTTCGCCCAGCACCCAGGCGATGGCGTCGACGACGTTCGACTTGCCGGAGCCGTTCGGCCCCACCACGCAGGTGATGCCCGGTTCCAGCTTGAGCGTCGTGGCGGAGGCGAAGGACTTGAACCCCTTCACCGTCAGGCTCTTGAGATGCACCTTCTCGATCCTCGTCCGGTGGCCGCCGTACCGTCGCGGGCTGCCGCGCCGGGCTCGGTTGCCGTGCCGTCGGGGGCCGCGCGGACCTGGTCAACCCGCAGAGTAACCCGCTGCCGGACGGGCCGGCGCATGCGACCCACCCTGCGGCGGGCCGGAGGACGGACGGTGAACGGGCAGTGCACAGAGCTGCGCGCCGGCACATACGTGTCGGCGCGCGTTTTCTTTCTGCTGCGATTCAGTTTTCCGGTGACCGGAGATCAGGTCAGCGCGGGCTCGGCCAGCCGGAGCAGGTCGTCCGCCTCCGACGCCGCCGCCACGAGCCGATCGTTCTCGGCCCGCAGACGCGTGATCTCGAACTCCAGTGCCTGAACCCTGGCACGCAGCCGGGTGACCTCGTCGAGCAGGCGCCGGTCGGACGCCGCACCAACGTGGCCGTACAGGGCCTTCGCCATTTTGAACTCCTCGATATGCGCTGCCGGAAAGGCCGGCCAACGCGCGCCCACTGGTTCGCGGCTACCATGCCGAGGAAAATTCGGGCATGGCCGGGCGCGACTGGCGACACCTATATATTGGGCCGCCAACCCCCCGTTCGTCAAGTTCACGCAGGCCGTGGATCATCACCGTGTCAACCCGAATGTCACTCGGGTCGCCATCAGGCACGGACGGCCAATGTCCGGACCGCATCACTGTAACTCCGCAGCGTTCCGAAGCGGTTACCTCGCGAACACGTTTCGCCTTAACTCTTCCTTAGCGGCATTGCCGCTGTTCAGGCCCGCGCCGTAGCGTCACCCCGGCCCGTGAACCCGACCCGTGGAGGCACAGGAGTGTACGGCTGGACCGACCCGATGGAACCGGACCGCGCCGAACGGCGCCCCGAGCCGCCGACGGAGGAGCCACCGTACTGGGACAACGGCCGCCCGATGCCCCGATCGGCGTACCTGTTCGGAGACGAGCCGGAGGAGCCGACCACCGGCCGGCACGACGGGCCACCTGCCGGCCACCGGCCCGGGGAGCGGCGCGACGGCTACGCATGGGCCGGTGAGACGCACCACGTCCCGCCGGTCGATCGGAACCGGACCCGCCCCGGCCCGGACGTCACGGTCCCGCACCGCAGCGTCGGCGGACCGGCCGGCGACGGCCGCCACCGCTCGCGTCGCCGCTTCCCCCGTCCGTTCCTGGTCGTGGGCGCCGCTGCGGCGGCCACGCTCGTGGTGGCCGTCGGCGTCGGCGCGGTACTGCTGCCCGACGACGAACCGCCCACCACCGTCACCGCCGAGGAGGTGCCGGTGGCCCCGCCCCTGCCCGGCTCCGACCTGTCCCCCTCGGCGTCGGCCAGCACCAGCCCGTCCCCCCGGTCGGCGAGCCCGCCCCCCTCGCCGAGTCGCAGCGTCAAGCCGACACCGATTCCGAGCCGCACCACCGCCCCCTCGCGGCGCACCGTCGAGCGGAGCACGGCCCCGACCACCCGGGCCACGACCGCCGCCGCCCCGGCCACCGGCGGCAGCGAGCAGGCCCAGGTCGTCGCCCTGGTCAACGCCGAACGGGCCAAGGCCGGCTGCGGCGCGGTCAGCGTCGACGCCAAGCTCACCACCGCCGCACAGCGGCATAGCGAGGACCAGGCGGCCACCCGGAAGATGTCGCACACCGGCAGCGACGGCAGCAACGTCGGCGACCGCCTCGACCGGGTCGGCTACGACTGGCGCGGCTACGGCGAGAACGTCGCCTGGAACCAGCAGACCCCGGCCGCGGTCATGTCCGCCTGGATGAACAGCTCCGGCCACCGGGCCAACATCCTGAACTGCGCGTTCACCGAGATCGGCGTCGGAGTGGCGCGCAGCAACGGTCCGTACTGGACGCAGGTCTTCGGCACTCCCGGCTGACCTTCCCCGCCGCCGGTGCCGCACGCCGCTGCGGGCGTCGCGGGGCGTCCGCTCAGCCGCGCGCGGCCGTACGGGGACGGGGCTGACAGCGGGGACAGCTGTACGACGACCGGTTCATGAACGGCTCCCGTCGGATCGGCGCACCGCACCGCCGGCACGGCTCACCCTCCCGGCCGTACACGTTCAGGGACCGGTCGAAGTAGCCGCTCTCGCCGTTGACGTTGACGTACAGCGCGTCGAAACTCGTCCCGCCGACCGTGATCGCCTCGCCCAGCACGTCCCGGACGTGGCCGAGCAGCCGCGTCACGGCCGGACCGGTCAACGCGTCGGTGGGACGGGCACCGTGCAGCCGGGACCGCCAGAGTGCCTCGTCGGCGTAGATGTTGCCGACCCCGGAGATCAGGGTCTGGTCGAGCATGGCCCGTTTCACCTCGGTACGCCGCCGCCGCACCGCGCCGACGAACCCGGCGTCGGAGAACTCCGGGTCCATCGGGTCCCGGGCGATGTGGGCGATCTCGGCGGGCAGCTCCGACCCACCGGCCGAGACGGCGAGACCGCCGAACGTGCGCTGGTCGACGAAACGCAGCTCCGGCCCGCCGTCGGCGAAGGTGAACCGGACCCGCAGGTGCAGCTCGTCGGGGGCCTCGGCGGGTTGGACGAGAAGCTGACCGGACATACCGAGGTGCCCGACCAGCGCGTCCCCGCTGTCCAGCGGCAGCCAGAGGTACTTCCCGCGCCGCCGGACGTCCCGGATGGTCCGGCCGGTGAGCACGTCCGCAAAGTGTGCCGCGCCGGGCAGGTGCCGGCGTACCGCCCGGGGGTGCCGCACCTGCACCGCGTCCACCCGTCGTCCGGTGACCCAGCGGGCCAGCCCCTGCCGGACCGTCTCGACCTCGGGCAGTTCAGGCACGGCCGGACTCCGGGCGCCCGTCGAGGGTGGCGTCGGCGGCGACCCGGCTGTCGGGCCGGTCGACCACGACCACCTCGGCGACGGCGGCGGTGCCGGTCGCGGCGGTCCCGGTGCGGGACTCCGGGGCAGTGCCCTCCGGGGCGGTCGCCTCCGGGGCCGCGGCGTCGGCCTCGGCCTGCTCGGTGAGGGTGCGCCAGGCCGACTCGGCCGCCCGCTGCTCGGCCTCCTTCTTGCTGCGCCCCTCCGCGCCGCCGTACCGGTTGCCGGCGACCACCACCCAGGCGGTGAAGGTCTTCAGGTGGTCCGGGCCGGTGCCCTCGATGCGGTACTCCGGCACCCCCAGGCCGAGCGCCGCGGTCAGCTCCTGGAGGCTGGTCTTCCAGTCCAGCGCCGCGCCCCGGCCGGCCGACTCGGCCATCAGCGGGTCGAAGAGCCGGTGGATGACCTCCGCTGCGATGTCCAGGCCGTACTGGAGGTAGATCGCACCGAGCAGCGCCTCCAGGGTGTCCGCCAGGATGCTGGCCTTGTCCCGGCCGCCGGTCGCCTCCTCGCCCTTGCCGAGGAGGAGGTACTGGCCGAGCCCCTCCGGCCCCAGCCCCCGGGCCACCTCGGCCAACGCGCGCATGTTGACCACGCTGGCCCGCAGCTTCGCCAACTGCCCCTCGGGGAGGTCCGGATGGTTGCGGAAGAGCGCGGTCGTGATGACCACGCCGAGCACCGAGTCGCCGAGGAACTCCAGCCGCTCGTTGGTGGGCAGGCCACCGTTCTCGTACGCGAACGAGCGGTGGGTCAGCGCGCGTTCCAGCAGCTCCGGATCCAGCGACACGCCGAAGGCCGCCTCCAGATGGCCCACCGGGGCGCGGCGGCGCTTGTCGTTGCTCATGGGATCACCTCGGTGTGCGTGGTGCGGTCGGGAGTGTCGGCGGGGCGACCGGCGGAGAGCAGGGAGGCGACCCGGGCCGTGGCGTCGCGCCGCCACAGGTGGGCGGCGAGCGCGATACCGGAGGCGACGTCCTTCCCGCGCGCGGCGCCGTGGCACACGACCACCGTCCCGGCCACGCCGAGCAGGGCCGCGGCCCGGGGCACGCCACCACCCTCCGGCGGTCCACCGGCCATCGCGTACGCGCCCTCGATCGCCTTGAGCAGCACGTTACCGGTGAAGCCGTCGGTCACCACCACATCGGCACGCCCGCCGAGCGCGACGTCGTAGCCCTCGACCAGGCCGACGTACCGGCCGTCGCAGGGCAACGACAGCGCGGCCAGGAGCGGGTCGGCGGCCCGGCGGAGCCGGTCCCCCTTGCCGGGCTCGGTGCCGACCGAGAGGAGGCCGACCCGGGGGCCGGTGACCGTGTGGGCGACCGCGGCGTACGCCGTCCCGAGCACGGCGTGCCGGGCGAGCGTGGTGCTCCGGGGCTCCAGGGAGCCGCCCACGTCGAGCAGTACCACCGGACCGGCGAGGGCCGGCAGGGTGGCGACCAGGGCCGGACGCCGTACGTCCGGCCAGCGGCCGAGGCCGAGCGCGGCGGCGGTGACCGTCGCGCCGGTCGACCCGGCGGAGACGACCGCGTCCGCCGTGCCCTCGGCCACCGCGGCGACCGCCGCCCGGACGGTCGTCACCGCCCGGGGGGCCCGGGTGGGCTGGTCGGCCATGGTGACGGCGTGCCGGACCTGACGCACGGTCACCCGGCTGCGCTGCTCCGGGGTGAGCACGTCGACGAGCCCGCCGGCCACCTCGGAGGGGCCGACGAGCAGCAGATGCAGGTTCGGGTCGGCGCGCAGGGCCCGCAGAGCGCCGTCAACCACGACGGCGGGTGCGCGGTCCCCGCCGAGGAGGTCAACGGCGATCCGCGCGGTGCCCGGCTCCTCCACCGGAACGCCGGCCGGGAGAACCCGGCCGGCGTCGGCGGGAGCCGGCACACCGGGCGATCGCCTGGACGTGCGCGCCACCCGACCCGAGGTCGGAGGCGTCACCCGGCGTCCAGGTCAGACCTCGAGGACCTGGCGGCCGTTGTAGGTGCCGCAGACGGAGCAGGCGGCGTGCGGCAGCTTGGCCGACTTGCACTGCGGGCAGGCCACGGTCGCGACCACGGCCGCCTTCCAGTTCGCCCGGCGGGACCGGGTGTTGCTGCGCGACATCTTGCGCTTCGGGACGGCCACGGTTCTTACTCCTCTTTACGGGTCAGTTGCGACAGGCCCGCCCAACGCGGGTCGATCTGCTGGTGACTGTGGTCGGCCGGCAGCTCGTCCCAATGCACCCCGCACTCGGGGCACAGTCCTGGGCAGTCCTCCCGGCAGCGCGGGTTGGTCGGCAGCGTGAGCACCACCGCGTCCCGCAGTGCCGGCTCCAGGTCGATCAGATCGCCCTGCATCCGGCCCACCTCGTCCTCCTCGGTCGTGGCGTCCGTGGTGCTGTTCTCGTACGCGTACAGCTCCTGGATCGTCACGGCCACGGATTCGTTGATCTCCCGGAGACACCGGCCGCACTCGCCCCGGACGGGACCGGAGACCCGCCCCGAGACGAGCACGCCCTCGGACACCGACTCCAACCTCAGATCGAGGTCGAGGTCCGCGCCCTCCGGCACGCTGATCAACTCCACGCCGAGGTCGGACGGCGCCGGGACCACCCGCTTGACCGTACGCAGAGCGCCAGGCCGGCGTGGTAGCTCCCTCGTGTCGAGGACCAGCGGCGACCTGGGGTCGAGGTGCGATGGCGAGTGCTTGGGCATAGTCAGACTCCGGCCGTGGACAGGCCGACACAAGAGGTTACCTGGACCATCGCCCCACCGTCGAACCGGGGGCGACAGCCAGCGGCACCCCGGCCGGCCGCTGAGGTGCCGCTCAGAAGGTTAGCGGGCGCTCCGAGTCGTCGCCCCCGAAGGTCCCGATCTCCCGCAGCGCGTGCATCTTGTCCCGGCCACGCTCGATCGAGGCGAGCGCCCGGGTCAGGAACTGCTCGAAGTTGGCCAACGCGGTGTCGACGTAGTCGTCGACCTCCTCACGCAGCCGCTGGGCCTCGGCGCGGGCCTCGGCGATGATCCGCGCGCCCTCGTGCTCGGCGGAGACGGTGATCTCGTTGACCGAGACCAGCCGCGCGTGCTCGGCCTCACCCTCACTGATGATCCGGTCGGCCTCCCGCTTACCGGCCTCCATGATCTTGTCCCGCTCCCCGAGGAGCACCGCGGCCCGGCGCAGGTCGGCGGGGAGTTCGGCGCGCAACTCGTCGAGCGCGGCGATCATCTCCCCCCGGTCGACCATGCAGTTGTTCCGGGACATCGGGACGGAACGGGCCGTCTCCACCATGGCGATCAGTTCGTCGATGCGGTCGAGCGGGTCCACCGGTGTACCTCACTCCTGTCGTCGTCGGCCGACCACCATGATGCGGTCCACGGCCGGGTTCGTGCTGCACCCATCATGCGGGGTACGGGCGAGAGCCGGACCATCCCGCCCGCCCGGCGCGTCGCCACGCCGTTCGCGCGCGCGGACGGGTCAGCCGGGCCGCTCGACGGTCAACCGGGCCCGCAGCTGCTCCCGGACCAGGTCGGGCACGTGCGGCGAGACGTCCCCGCCCCACTTCGCGACGTCCTTGACCAGGCTGGAGGAGAGGAACGAGTAGAGCGGGTTGGTCGGCATGAAGAGCGTCTCCACCCCGGCCAGGCCGATGTTCATCTGGGCCATCTGGAGCTCGTAGTCGAAGTCGCTGACCGCTCGCAGCCCCTTGACCAGGACACTCGCCTGCTGTTCCCGACAGAAGTCGACAAGCAGACCCTGGAAGGACGCCACCCGGACGTTGTCGTAGGAGGCGGTCACCTCCCGCAGCATGGCGATCCGCTCGTCGACGGTGAACAGACCACTCTTCGACTGGTTGACCAGCACACCGACGATGACCTCGTCGAAAAGCCGGCTGGCCCGGCCGATGATGTCGAGGTGACCGTTGGTGACCGGGTCGAACGAGCCGGGACAGACCGCACGTCTCATGATCGGCGACCGTACCAAAGAGTGGTCTCGCCGTAACGCCGGCTGCGTTCGGCGGTGATCCCCTCCACCCACTCCACCGGCCCGGACCGGCTCGCCCGCTCGACCACCACCAGGGCGTCGGGGGCCAGCCAGCCACCGCCGACCAGCGCGGTCAGGACCGCGGCGACCTCCCGGTCCGGCACCGCGTACGGCGGGTCGGCGAAGACCAGGTCGTACGGTCCGCCCTCCGGGCCGGCGGCGAGCACGGTGGACACCTTCCCGTTCACCAGCCGGGCGGTCGGAGCGGCCCGGAGCAGGGCGATGTTCTCCCGCACCACCCGGGCGGCACGCGCGTCGGACTCGACCAGCAGCACGTGCCCCGCACCCCGGGACACCGCCTCCAGCCCGACCGCGCCGGAGCCGGCATAGAGGTCGGCCACCCGCGCCCCGGTCAGGTCGAGGCTCGCCTCGACCGCGCTGAACAGCGCCTCGCGCACCCGGTCGGAGGTTGGTCGGGTGCCTCCGCCGGGCGGCGCGGCGATCCGCCGACCGCCGAGCGTCCCGGCCACGATCCGGGTCACCGTCGCTCCCTGTGCATGGCCCAGACGCTACGCGACGCACGATCGGCAGGCGGGCAGCGGTTCGGGGACCCGGGGTGTCCGGTCGGGACGGTCGCCTCGCCGGCGGCGGAACGGAACCGGCGGCTCAGCCCTTCTCCAGGTACTCGGCCCGCTCCTCGTCGACCAGGGCGGCCACCGAGGCGGCCAGGGCGGGGTGCCGGGCCAGCTCCGGGTCCTCCTCGACCAGGGTGATCGCCTCGGCACGGGCGTCGCGGATCAGGTCGGCGTCCCGCAGCAGGGAGAGCAGCCGCAGGTGCGAGCGGCGGCCGGACTGGGTCGCGCCGAGCACGTCGCCCTCCCGGCGCTGCTCCAGGTCGAGTTCGGCGAGCTTGAAGCCGTCGGTGGTGGAGGCGACGGCGTCCAGCCGCTCCCGGGCCGGGGTGCCCTCGGTCGCCTCGGTGACCAGCAGGCAGAGCCCGGCGGCCGAGCCCCGCCCGACCCGGCCGCGCAGCTGGTGCAGCTGGGAGACGCCGAACCGGTCCGCGTCGAGGACGATCATCACGGTGGCGTTGGGCACGTTCACGCCGACCTCGACGACCGTGGTGGCGACCAGCACGTCCAGCTCGCCGGCGGCGAAGGAGCGCATCACCGCGTCCTTCTCGTCGGCGGGCAGCTTCCCGTGCAGTATCCCGATCCGCAGCCCGTGCAGCGGCCCCTCGGCGAGCAGCGGAGCCACCTCGGTCACCGCCAGGGGTGGCCGCCGCCCGGTGTCGTCCTCCTTCGGGGCCTCCTCCTCGGACTGCGGACCCTCGCCGATCCGGGGGCAGACCACGTACGCCTGGTGGCCGGCGGCGACCTCCTCGCGCAGCCGACGCCAGGCCCGGTCCAGGTAGGCCGGTTTCTCGGCGGCCGGCACCACGTGCGAGGCGATCGGCGAGCGCCCCTGCGGCAGCTGGGCGAGGGTGGAGACCTCCAGGTCGCCGTAGACGGTCATGGCGACCGTCCGGGGGATCGGTGTGGCGGTCATCACCAGCACGTGCGGCGGCTGGTCGGCCTTGGCGCGCAACGCGTCGCGCTGCTCCACTCCGAAACGGTGCTGCTCGTCGACCACCACCAGACCCAGGTCGGCGAAGTCGACGCCCTCGTAGAGCAGGGCGTGGGTGCCGAGCACGATCCCGGCGCGGCCCTCGGCGACCTCGGCGAGGGCCCGACGGCGGGCCGCCGCGCCGAGCGAGCCGGTGACCAGCTCGACCCGGGTGGCGTGCTCGGCGGCCCCCAGCTCCCCGGCCTGGGCCAGCGGGCCGAGCAGCTCCTGGATGCCCCGGTGGTGCTGGGCGGCGAGCACCTCGGTCGGGGCGAGCAACGCCGCCTGCCCACCGGCGTCGACCACCTGGAGCATGGCCCGCAACGCGACGAGGGTCTTGCCGGAGCCGACCTCGCCCTGCAACAGCCGGTGCATCGGGTGCGCGGTGCCAAGGTCGGCCGCGATCTCCCGGCCGACGTCCCGCTGGCCGCCGGTCAGCTCGTACGGCAGGCGGGCGTCGAACGCGGCGAGCAGCCCGTCCGGCTTGGGCGGCCGGGGGCGGGCCGGCCAGTCCGCGGCGCGGAGCTTGCGCTGCACCAGGGTCACCTGCACGGCGAACGCCTCGTCCCACTTGAGCCGCCGCCGGGCCCGGTAGAGGGCCTCCTTGGTGGACGGCCGGTGGATCTCCCGCAGCGCCACGTCCAGGCCGACCAGGTTCCGGGTGGCGCGCATGGTCGCCGGCAGCGGATCCGCCGGCGGGGTGAGGGTGTCCAGCACCATCCGCACGCACTTGGCGATCACCCAGGTGGGCACCGCCGCCGCGGCCGGGTAGACCGGGATCAGCGCCCCGGCGAACTCCTCGACCTCCTCGTTCGCCGCCGCCTCGCCCTCGCCGCCCTCCCCGAGCAGCACGTACTCCGGGCCGTTGAGCTGGCGTTTGCCCCGGAACTCGGTCACCTTGCCGGCGAACAGCCCCCACCGGCCGGGACGCAGCTCCCGTTCCCGCCAGGCCTGGTTGCCGAAGAAGGTCAGGGTGAGCGTGCCGCCGGAGCCGTCCCCGACGGTCACCTCCAGCAGGTTGCCCCGGCGCTGCCGCATCGGACGGACCGCCGTGCGCTGCACCTGGGCCAGCACGGTCACCTGCTCGCCGACGTCCAGCGAGCGGATGTCGGTGTGCTCGCCGCGCTCGTCGTACCGGCGCGGGAAGTGGTAGACCAGGTCGCCGGCGGTGTGCAGGTCGAGGTGGCCGGCGAGGGCCTTGGCGGTCTTCTCCCCGACCAGCTTCTTCAGCGGCGTGTCCACCGTGGACGACTCGGTCATTCGACCCCCACCAGGAGCGGATAGTGCGGTTGGCCCCCGGCGTACGCCTGGACCTCGACGAACGGCCAACGCCGGGTGACGTGCGCCCGGACCGCGTCGACCAGCCCGGCCGGGGCGTCCGCCCCGGTGAGCAGGGTGACCAGTTCCCCGCCGCCGCCGAGCATCCGGTCCAGCAGGGCGGTGCAGGTGTCGAGGAGGTCGACGCCGATCAGGTGCACCTCCCCCTCGACCAGGGCGAGCACGTCGCCCGGACGGCACGGGCCGGCGACGGTGAGCGCCTCCCGGCGGGCGTGGCAGACCTCGGCGTACCGGCAGGCCCCGGCGGCCTCGGCCATCGCGATCACGTCGTCCTCGAAGGAGCGCGACGGATCACGGACGGCGAGGGCGGCGAGCGCCTGCACCGGCGAACGGGTCGGCACCACGCTCACCTTCACCCCGAACGGGTGGGCCTGACGCACCACCTCACCGGCGACCGACGCGGTGGCGGCGTCGTTCGGCAGCACCACCACCCGGGCCGCGCCGGTGCCCCGGACCGCGTCGAGCAGTTCCCCGATCGAGGGGTTGGCCGGGACCACGGCCGCGCCCTCCCGGGCGAAGACCGCGGCGATGCCCGCGCCGGGAGCCACCACCACGGCCGACCGGGCCGCGCCGTCCGGAGCCGGCGGCGGGGTCGGCGGCGGCTGGTCGGCGAACCGGGTCACCGAGATCCGGTACGGCCGTCCGGCCTCCACCCCGGCCTCGACCGCCGCGCCGACGTCGTTGACGTGGACGTGGACGTTCCAGGTGCCGGACTCCCCCGGCGGCGGGTCGTCGCCGACCACCACCAGCGAGTCGCCGAGCGCGTCGAGGGTGGCGCGCATCCGGGCCACCGCCGCTGCCTCGGCGTCGAGCAGGAACTGCACCTCGTAGGCGTACGCGTCGGAGCCGGTCTCGCGGGCGGCGCTGGCCGGCGGGCGGACCGGACGGCGCTCCGGGGCCGGGCGGGCGGGCGCCTCCCCGGTGACCACCTCGACCAGGGCGTCGAGCAGCAGGCAGAGGCCACGCCCACCGGCGTCGACCACTCCGGCGCGGGCCAGCGCCGGCAACTGCTCCGGAGTGCGCGCCAGCGCCCGGCTCGCCGCGCCGGCCGCCGCGCGGGCGACCACGCGGAGATCGTCGCTGGCCGCCTCCGTCGCCCCGGCCGCCGCGGCGGCCACCACGGTGAGCAGCGTCCCCTCGACAGGGTGGGCGACCGCGCCCCGGGCCGCGGCGGACGCGCCCCGCAGCGCCTCGGCGAGAGCCCGGCCCCGGACGACCGGGGTGGAGACGAAGGTGTCGGCCAGCCCTCGCAGGATCTGCGCGAGGATCACCCCGGAGTTGCCCCGGGCACCGAGCAACGCCCCGCGCGCCACCAGGCGTAACGCGTGGCCGTGCGGGGTGGCACCGCCCTCCGGTGAGGTGTCGAGGTCCATCCCCAGGGCATGCTGGGCGGAGGTGAGGGTGAGCACCAGGTTGGTGCCGGTGTCGCCGTCGGGCACCGGGTAGACGTTCAGGTCGTCGATCTCGCCCTGGTGGCGGCGCAGCGCCGCGAGCC
The DNA here is from genome assembly GCF_900091495.1 of Micromonospora echinospora. Classification (NCBI taxonomy): domain Bacteria; kingdom Bacillati; phylum Actinomycetota; class Actinomycetes; order Micromonosporales; family Micromonosporaceae; genus Micromonospora; species Micromonospora echinospora. Next base: position 617,138 of record NZ_LT607413.1, read on the forward strand.
CGGCGGCGCACCAGCGGCGCACCGCGGCGGCGTCCAGGGTCTCCAGCACGGCGGAAAGCCTACTGGCGGGCACCGACAGCCGCCGGACATCGCCGGCGGCCGACCCGCCGCGTCGGACGGCCGACAGCCGTTCCGACGGTCCGGTCCACGGCTGTCCGGGCGGTGCCGGACAGCTCCGGCCGGGAGCCGGTTGGCTGGTCTGCGGGGGCATCGGGTAACCTGACCAGGTTGCCCGGGCAGCACCTGCCGGCGACCCTCGTGAACGAACAAATCCCAGGAGTATCCCGTGGCTAGCGTGTGCGACGTCTGTGGCAAGGGGCCGGGCTTCGGCCACAACGTGTCCCACTCGCACCGGCGGACCAACCGCCGCTGGAACCCGAACATCCAGTCGGTGCGTACCCCGGCCGGTGGCGGCAACACCAAGAAGCTCAAGGTCTGCACCTCGTGCATCAAGGCCGGCAAGGTCACCCGCGCCTGACGCGGTAACACCGCGCCCCACCGTCGTCACTGCCGGCGGACCCCCGTGGTCCGCCGGCACTGTCGTGTACGCCCACGGCACTCTCGTGCCCGGTCGCCGCGCCTCGAACAGCGCGCCCGGCGCCCTCCCCGCCCCGTGCGGAGCCGACCTTCCCCGCGATCGAACCACCCGGAGGGCCGACCCGTGGCGCTGCGCCTCGCCCGCGACGACATGATCATCGTCGGGGTGCCGCCGGGCATACTCGGCGTGCTGGGTGAGCTGCTTCCGGCCGGCTGCGCCGTGATCATCGAGGATCCCGAGCTGATCCGCCGCCGCGACCTGCACCGGGCGCTGGCCGGGATGCCGTTCGTCTCCCGGGTCGTGCCGGCGGCGTACCAGCAGGACACCTTCGACGTCGACGCGCTGCTGGCGGTCGAGCCGGCGCTCGCCACCGCCCGACTGGTCATGCCCGGCGTCGAGTACGCGGTCACCGCCGCCGCCCGGCTCGCCGAACGGCTCGGCCTGCCCGGTGCCGGGGTGTCCGCCGCCGAGACCTTCACCGACAAGCACCGCCTGCGCCGGCTCGCCGCCGGCCACGGCCTGCCCAACCCGGCGTACGCACTGGTCCGGACGCCGGCCGAGGCGGAGGCGTTCGTCCGGCGGGTGGGCGGACGGTGTGTGCTCAAGCCGACCCGGCGCGCGGGCAGCCTCGGCGTGCAGTTCCTCGACGACCCGGACACGGTGGCTGCCGTCTGGGCGGCCACCACGGACCCGCCCGGCTCCGAGGAGGATGCCGGGGTGCCCACCGAGGTGCTGGTCGAGGCAGCGCTGACCGGTTCGGAGCACAGCGTCGAACTGCTGGTGGCCGAGGGCGAGGTGCTCTTCGGCAACGTCACGGACAAGCGGGTGCTGCCCGGCCGGCACCCGGTGGAGACCGGGCACACCGTCCCGTCCGGACTGCCCGGGGCACAGTGCCGCGTCCTGCTCGACGTCGCCGCCCGGCTGGCCCGGGCGGCCGGGTTCCGCACCGGCGTGCTGCACAGCGAGTGGATCCTCGCGGACGGGGTGCCGACCCTGGTGGAGTGCGCCGCCCGGCTTCCCGGCGACCTCATCGCCGCGCTGATCGCGGTGGCGTACGAGGCGTCGTTCGTCGAGGCGTACCTGCGGGTGCTCCTCGGGGAACGCCCGGCGCTGCCGGCCCGCGCGGTCGCGGCGGCGGCGGTGGAGTTCCTGGTCGCCCCGCCCGGCACGATCACCGCGATCGGGGACGTCCGCCAGGCCAGCCGGGTGCCCGGTCTGCTCGACCTGCGGCTGGACGTGGCGGTCGGCGACCGGGTGGCCGAGGTGGTGTCCTCCCGGCAGCGCTGCGGTCACGTGCTGGCCTGGGGTGCCGACCCGACCGAGGCGGCCCGCACCGCACGGCGCGCCGTCGAGCTGATCCGTCTCGCGGTGGCCTGACTCCCTCCCGGCGTGGCCGTCAGAGCGTGCGGCCGAAGGAGACGCAGCCGGGGGCGTCCCGGTAGTAGCCGAAGTTGGGGATTCGCTCGTAGCCGGCCGCCTGGTACATGGCGATCGCCTCGGGTTGCCGGTCCCCGCACTCCAGGACGATCCGCTTGCGGCCCTGCTCCCGCGCCGAGCGCTCCACCGCCGCCAGCACCGCCCGCGCCACTCCCCTGCCCCGGGCCGCCGGGGCGGTGTACATCCGCTTCACCTCCGCCACCTCACCGGTGTCGCCGTGACTGCGCCAGCCGCCGCAGCCGAGCGGCTCCCCGTCGGAGTAGGCCACCAGGAACGCCCCGTCCGGCGGCTCGAACTCGGCCGCGTCGACCGGGGTGTCGTCGCCGCTGCCGCCGTACCGGGCGGCCAGGTCGGCCAGGGCCGCCCGGACCAGTCGCTGCGCCACCTCGGAGTCGAAGCGCAGCACGCGGATCTCGATGTCGCTCACCCCGGCAGGGTACGACCGCGGCCGGCCCGGAACCGGGCCGGCCGCCCCCGATCGGTCGTACGTCACGTCCACCCCCGCCCACGGCGGGAGGACAGGTCAGCCCGGCTGGTCGGTGCCGGGCACCACCGCGAAGGTCCAGAGCAGGTAGCTCGACGCCCCGGCCGTCCCGGGCGGAAACCGCGCCGGCGTGGACGGGACCCTCGCCCCGCGCTCGGCGTACTCGTGGTACTCGCCCACCACCCGTCCGCTCGCCGGATCGAAGAGGAGCGCGGTCAGCAGCTCCCCGGCGGGCTCACGTTGCCCGACGGCCTGGTACCGGTGGCCGTCGACGACGACCTCCCGGGCGACGAGCCCGTCGAGGTCGGCAATCACCTCGTAGAAGGCCACCCGTGCCTGCGGCGACAGGCGCGGTTCGGCGGTGGCGAACGTGGTCAGGAGATGGTTGGTCAGGTGTGCCTCCGGGTCCACCGGCCCCGGCCCGGTGTAGGACCCGATCTCCTCGTCGAGCCGGGCCCGCAGGACCGCCGGGTCGGTGGGCAGGTCGGCCAGCCAGCGCGGGGTCGGGAAGTACCAGCTACCGCCCGCGGCGGCCACCCGCCGGTTCTCCTCGGCGGTGCTGCCCGGCGGGTACGGCGCGTCGACCGGCCGGTCGACGCCGTCGACGCGCAGCCGCAGCGGCAGCGCGGTCTGCCCGTCGAACCAGGTCTCCCGGACCTCCTGCCAGCCCTCCGGGCCCTCGCTGCGGCGGTAGAGCAGCATGCCGGGCGGGACCGGCTCGGCGGGAACGTGCCCGGCCTGCTCGATCAGCCGGGCCATCACCTCCTGCGGGTTCGGGGCCGCCGGCACCGGCGTCGGCCGGCCGGGCGCGAGCACCACCGCCCCGCCGACGGCGAGCGCGACGACGGTCGCGGCGGCGGCGACCGGCGCGAGCCAGCGGGTTCGCCGCACCGGGTGGACGGCGACCCGGTGCCGGCTGATCGCGTGCCAGGTGCGGGCGACCGACTCGGCGGTCGGCTCGCGCCGTCCGGGGGGCAGTTCCCGGACGGCGACCAGGTCGGGCTCGTGACGGCTCATCGGGCGGCTCCTTCGGTGGCCAGGGCGGCCCGGACCTTGCTCCGGGCCCGGTGCAGGGCGGACTGGACCGAGCCCAGCGGGATGTCCAGGGCGGTGGCGATCTCGGCGTACTCCAGCTCGGCGACGGCGTACAGGAACAGCACGTCCCGCTGCCGTCGGGGCAGCCCGGCGAGCACGGCGGAGAGCCGGGCGACGGCGCGCTCGGCGTCCACCCGTTCGGCGGTACGCCGCAGCGGCCCCTCGACCTCCGGACCGGCCCGCGCGGCGAGGCGCAGCGCGCGGATCTCGGTCCGGCGGTGCCGACGCAGGAGGTTGGTGGCGATGCCGTAGAGCCACGGCAACAGCTCGCCCCGGGCGCGGTCGTACCGGTCGCGGCGTTCGTAGGCGATCAGGAAGGTCTCCGCCACCACGTCCTCGGCCAACTGCTCGCCGACCCGTCGGGTGCAGTAGCGCAGCAGGTCGCGGGCGTACCGCTCGAACATGCCGGCCAGGTCGGCGGGATCCGCCCCGGCCGGCGTGCGCGTGGGCGTCGTCATACCCCTTCTTGCCATCCGCCGGCCGGCATGTTCCCCGGCCCGAAAACGGTCAGCGGAAGTGGTCCCACCCGGCGGGGCCGTCCCAGGGCTGGCCGTCGACGGTCACCCCGGCCCCCTCGGCCACCCGGCCGATCGCCCGCCACGGCGGGGGCAGGGCCACCGCCGGCGGGAAGGTCGCGGCCAGGGCGTGGTCGTCGCCGCCACCGAGGATCCAGCCGTACGGGTCGACGCCGAGCGCCTGGGCGGCGTCGGCCATCTGCCGGGGCACCTCGAACGCGTCGCGCCGGACGTCGACGGAGACCCCGCTGGCCCGGGCCACGTGCCCGAGGTCGGCCAGCAGCCCGTCCGAGACGTCGATCATGGCGGTGGCGCCGAGCCGGGCGGCGTACGGCCCGGCCGGGTACGCCACCTCCGGTCGCCGGTACGCCTCGACCAGCAGTTTCGGCGTCCGGAAGCCTCGGGACAGCACGGTGTAGCCGGCCGCCGCGTACCCGATCCGCCCGGCCAGGGCGACCACGTCGCCGGGACGGGCGCCGGAGCGGAGCACCGGCGCCCGGCCACCCAGGTCACCGAGGGCGGTCACCGCGACGGTCAGCGTCGGGCTGGCGGACATGTCACCGCCGACCACTCCCGCCCCGACCTTGGCGGCCTCGGCGGCCAGCCCGTCGGCGAGCCCCTCCGCCCAGGCCACGTCGAGGTCCGGCGGCACGCAGAGGGCGACCAGCAGGGCGGTCGGGCTGGCCCCCATGGCCGCGATGTCGGCCAGGTTCGCCGCGGCCGCCCGGTGTCCGACGTCCACCGCGCTCGACCAGTCCCGCCGGAAGTGCCGCCCCTCCACCAGAACGTCGGTGGAGGCGACCACCCGGCCGTCCGGGGCCGCCACCACCGCCGCGTCGTCGCCGGGGCCGAGCAGGCACGCCGACCCGTACGACAGCCGGGCGGTCACCCGGTCGATCAGCTGGAACTCTCCGCTGCCCACGACGCTCCTGTCGTTGTCGGCGTCACCGTTGCCGCGCTCCACGCCGCTCTGCTCGCTCACCGCTTCTCCTTGACCACCGATCGGGGTCGGCCCTGGTGGGTAGGGTAGTTTCACTCCTCGGGCCGCCCCTGGTGGCGACGGACGGAGGTCGAGTCGTGGTTCAGGCGTACATCCTCATCCAGACCGAGGTCGGCCGGGCACGTGACGTGGCCGGTGTGATCGCGGATCTTGCCGGCGTGGTACGGGTCGACGCCGTCACCGGGCCGTACGACGTGGTGGTGCTCACCGAGGCGAACAACGTCGACGAGCTCGGCAAACTGATTGTCAGCAAGGTGCAGATGGTGCCCGGCATCACCCGCACCCTGACCTGTTCGGTGGTGCGACTGTAAGTGGACGAGAAGACTCCCCCTGCTGGCCCCGAGGAGACCACGGCGGCCACCGCCCCGGTGGACTCCGGCGCGGAGCCGACCGGCCCGGTGAAGCGGCGCGGCGGCTGGGACCGGTCGACCCGGACGGCGGCCCTGGTCGCCGCGCTGGTCGCCCTGCCGGTCACCGTCGCTGTGGCCGGTCTCACCTTCAACGCGCTCGCGCCGGACGAGTCGGCCGCGCCGAGCCCGAGCGAGAGCGTGCAGGCGCTCGGGCCGAAGTCCACCGTCCCGGTGGAGATGGCCGCCCAGCCGCTGGCGGAACGCCCCGCGACGGTCTGCCGGGCGCTGCTGTCGAAGCTCCCCTCGACCGTCCGGGAGCTGCCGCAGCGACCGGTCACCGCCGGACCGGAGCAGAACGCGGCGTACGGCGACCCGGCGCTCACCCTGTCCTGCGGCGTGCCCGAGCCGACCATCCCCCTGACCGACACGGTCTGGGTGGTCGAGCAGGTCTGCTGGCACGCCAGCGAGCAGGGCGACGCCACGGTGCTCACCACGGTCGACCGGGAGGCCGCGGTCCGGGTGACCGTGCCGAAGCGGTACGAGCAGCCGTTGCAGTGGGTGAGCCCGATATCGGAGGCGATCGTCGCCTCCATCCTCAGCGCCGGTCCCGTCCCGTCCGGCTGCCGGGGCTGAGTCGTCACCGCCGCAGCGGGATCGGCGGCCCCGGCCCGGTCGCCGGGAACGCCCAGCCTCCCGCCGGCGCTCAGCCTCCCGCTGGCGCTCAGCCGCGCCGCAGCGCGGTGCGGATCAGCCGGTTGACCAGCTTCGGGTACTCCAGCCCCGAGGCCGCCCACATCCGGGGGAACATCGACGACGGGGTGAAGCCCGGCATCGTGTTCACCTCGTTGAGGTAGACGTCCAGCTCCGGGGTGACGAAGAAGTCGACCCGGGCCAGACCGGCACAGTCCAGGGCAGTGAAGGCCCGGGTGGCGTACTCGCGCACCCGCCGGGTGACGTGCTCGGGCAGCTCGGCCGGGACGTCGTACTCGCAGACCTCGTCGGCGTCGATGTACTTCGCCTCGAAGTCGTAGAAGTCGTGGCCGGCGACAAGGCGCACCTCGGCCAGGACGGACGCCTCGGGCGCGCCGCCCGCCTCCCCCTCCAGCACGCCGCACTCGATCTCCCGCCCGACGACGGCCGCCTCGACCAGCACCTTCGAGTCGATCTGGCGGGCCGTGGCGATGGCCGCGTCGAGCTGCGACCAGTCGGTGACCTTGCTGATGCCGAAGGACGAGCCGGCCCGGGAGGGCTTGACGAAGACCGGCAGGCCGAGCCGCTCCTTCTCCTCCTCGGCGAGGGTCGCGCCGCTGCGCAGCACCGCGTACGGGCCGACCGGGATGCCCTCGGCGGCACAGAGCTTCTTGGTGAACTCCTTGTCCATCGCGGCGGCGGAGGCGAAGACGTTCGCCCCGACGTACGGGATGCCGGCCATCTCCAGCAGGCCCTGGATGGTGCCGTCCTCCCCGTACGCGCCGTGCAGCACCGGGAAGACCACGTCCACCCCGGCCAGCGCGCGGGGCCCCTCGGTCGGGTCGAGCACCATGAGGCCGCCACTGGTCGGGTCGGCCCGGAGCACCACCTCCGCCCCGGTGGCCGTGGTGATCTCCGGCAGCCGGCGGTCGGTGATCGCCAGGCGGGACGGGTCCCCGTCGGCCAGCACCCACTGCCCGGCGCGGGTGATCCCGACCGGCACCACGTCGAACTCGTCCGGGTCCAGCGCGCCGAGCACGCTGCCCGCGCTCACACAGGAGATGCCGTGTTCGGGGCTACGGCCACCGAAGACGATGGCGACGCGGGTCTTGCCTGGGGTGGTCACTGGCTTCATCTCCGGTTCGGCGAATGCGGTGGCCCGCGAGCCCGCTGACGGCGCTCGCCTGGTCGACCCTACTGTGCGTGGCGGCACGCCGGTGGCGATACCCGGACCGGTCGCCACCCTCACCGCAATCGGTCAACACGACATGTACGGTGCGTGACACCCCCGGCGAGGACGGCGGTGCGACGGCGGGCACTACCCTGCCCTGGTGACCGATGCCGACCCGTTGATCGCCAGTCTCACCGCCGCCGTCGACGCCCGTCCGGAGGACCTGCCGCTGCGCCTGCACCTGGCCGGGCTGCTGCTCGACGCCGGACGCGGCGGGGAGGCGATCGCGCACCTCGGGCAGGCGCTGACCCGCGACCCGGGCAACACCGGGGCGCAGGCCCTGATGCAGCGCGCGCTGGGCGTGCCCCCGGCCGGAGGTCGCACCCCGGGCGGGGACGGCACCGCAGGCGTGGGTGGCGCCCCGGGCGGGGACGCCAGCACCGGCGGGGGCACCCCGGCGCCGACCGTGTCTCCGGGCGCCCCGGCTTCCCCGGCCGATCCGCTCGCCGCGTACGAGCGGGAGCTGGCGGACGTCGTACCGCCCCGGTTCGTCCGGTCCGGGGACGAACCGGAGCCGGTGACCGGCGACGCGGACCGGGCGTACGACGTGGAGACCTCGACGGTGCGGCTGGCCGACGTCGGCGGCATGGAGGCGGTGAAGGAGCGGCTGGAGCTGGCCTTCCTCGGCCCGCTGCGCAACCCGGAGCTGCGCCGGATGTACGGCAAGAGCCTGCGGGGCGGCCTGATGCTCTACGGCCCGCCCGGTTGCGGCAAGACGTTCCTGGCCCGCGCGGTGGCCGGGGAGATGGGGGCGAAGTTCCTCTCCCTGTCCATCGTGGACGTGCTGGACATGTGGATGGGCAACTCGGAGCGGAACCTGCACGAGCTGTTCCAGGCGGCCCGGCGCAACGCCCCCTGCGTGCTTTTCCTCGACGAGGTGGACGCGCTGGGGCACAAGCGGTCCAAGGTCACCTCCAGTTCGATGCGGACGGTCGGCAACCAGCTCCTGGCCGAGCTGGACGGTATGGAGGGCAGCAACGAGGGCGTCTTCGTGCTGGCCGCCACCAACACCCCGTGGGACGTGGACGCGGCGCTGCGCCGACCGGGACGGCTGGACCGGATGGTGCTGGTGCTGCCGCCGGACGTGGCGGCCCGCCGGGCCATCCTGGAGTACCACCTGCGGGACCGGCCGATCGCCGGGATCGACCTGCGGAAGGTGGTGGCCGCCACCGAGGACTTCTCCGGCGCGGACCTGGCGCACCTCTGCGAGACCGCCGCCGAGTTCGCGATGGCCGACTCGGTACGCCGGGGCGAGGTGCGGATGATCGGCCAGGGCGACCTCGACCGGGCGCTGAAGGAGGTCCGGCCCTCGACGCGTCCGTGGCTGGCCACCGCCCGCAACGTCGCCATGTTCGCCAACGAGGGCGGCGTCTACGACGACCTGGTCGCCTACCTCAAGCAACGGCGGCTGCTCTGAGTCGGGTTCTCCCGGCGGCCCGGGGGCGCGCCGTGGAGCGGGATCAGCAGCTGCCGTAGCGGCGTCCGACCGCGATCACCTTGACCCGCTGCCGGCCGGCGCGGACCATGCCGAGCGCCATGAAGGCGCTGGCGATCCGGTCGGCGGCGGCCCGGCTGCTCGCGCTGACCACCTGCCGCCGCCGCTCCGGCATGATCCGCTCGTTGCGGACCGTGTCGTCGAGCGGACGGACGTCGGTGAGCACGACCAGGAACCGGGTCACCGGGGACCACCGCCGCTCCACCCGGGCCGCCGCGCGTCCCGGGCCGGGGGTGCCGCCGGCCCGTTCGCGTCGTACGGCGCGTGCCGCGCCACGCCACCCCTCGCGTGACGCGGCACGCCGTACCGGACGGCCGCTCCCGTCGTCCGGTCGTTTCCCGCGTGCCGCGCGCTCCCCGGCCCGGGCCGGCAGGGGGTTCGCGGACACCCGGGGTCAGGAGGCACGACGCACCTCCTCGGGCTCGGCGGTGGTGGCGGCGAGGCCACCGGAGGAGTCCCGGCAGACGTAGGCGAGGTTGGTGTGGATCCAGGCGCCCTCGTTGTCCCGTAGCACCGGGCACGCGCACCAGCGGCAACGCGACACCCGAGGCCAGCAACCGGTGGTCATCAGCTCCCCTTCCGGTGCGCCGTGGTGGGAGACACGTGGTGGTCGGGTGGGGGAGTAGGAACCCGACCACCACGCGTCTCATTTCCCCTCCGTCACTCACCGCCACCGTCGCCACGACCACCGGCGGTGAGGACTCCGACACAGCCTGACACCTCGAACAGCATGAATGCAACTCTCATGCACCTCTCTCTCATGCACGCATTCCCATGGATCTGTGCGACGATCGAGGCATGGCACCGAAGACCGCCCGGGCCCGTCGGCTCGGCATCGCGCTGCGCAGTCACCGGGAGGCGGCCGGCCTGACCCTCGAAGCCGCCGCAGACGAGATCAACAGCACCCGCAGCACCCTGTCCCGCTACGAGAACGCCCAGACGCTGATCAGTCCGGCCACCGTCCGGGCGCTGCTCACGCTCTACGGCGTCGGCGCGGAGGACATCGACGCCGCCGTCGCGCTGGCCAAGGACGCCCGCAAACCCGGCTGGTGGGTCTCCTACTCGTACGTCCTCGACAAACGCACCATCGACTTCATCGCGCTGGAGGCCGAGGCGAGCGCCATCGCCAACTTCGAGCCGTCCGTGGTGCCGGGCCTGCTCCAGACCGCCGACTACATCCGGGCGGTAATGCGGGGCGGCCCGCACACGCTCACCGACGAGGGGGTCGAGCAGCGGGTCAAGGCCCGGCTGGACCGGCAGCAGCGGCTCACCGGTCCGGAACCGCCCATCTTCGACGCGATCATCGACGAGGGCGCACTGCTCCGACCGGTCGGCGACCAGGCGGTGATGGCGACGCAGCTCGACCACCTGCTCAAGATGATCGAGCTGCCCAACATCACGGTCCAGGTCATCCCGCTGGTCGCCGGCTACCACCGGGGCACCCGGGGCTCCCTGCACATCCTGGAGTTCCCCGACCCGGAGGACCCGATCATCGCCTCGGTGGAGACGGTCGCCGGTCAGATGGTCCTCGACCGCCCCGGTGACCTGCGCACCTGCACCAAGATCATGGAACACCTGCGGAGCGTCGCGCTCAGCCCGGCGGCGAGCCGCGACCAGCTCGTCCGACTTCTGAAGGGACGGTAACGATGACACCGACGACCCACCCGGCGCTGGCCACGGCCCGGTGGCGCAAGAGCAGCCACAGTGGAGACGAGGGCGCCTGCGTGGAGATGGCGGTCGTCCCGGCCACGATCGCGGTGCGCGACTCCACGGGCACCGTTGCGGTGCGCGACTCCAAGGACCCGGACGGCCCGGTGCTCCTGTTCTCCCGACCCGCCTGGATCACCTTCGCCGGCGCCCCGCCGGCGTCGGCCCGGGCGTGACGGACCGGGCCCCTTCCTGCGCCCGACAGGAAGGGGCCCGCCCACCCGGCACGGGGCTCGCGGACGACGCGATCGGGGACGACGGTGGAGTCCCCGCGCAGGATCCGGCCGAAGGTCCGCCAGGAGCCCACGGACGCAGGACACTAGTCACCAGGGTTCGGGGTGCTCCGGCGGGAGAACAGCCGCCGCCAGCCGCGGGGCGCGGACGGCGCCGGGGACACCGGCCGAGGTTCGGGTCGAGGCGCAGGCGGGGCCGGATCGCCGACGTCGGCCCCGAGCTCCGGGTCCGTCGTCGGCTGACGGAGCCGGACCTGGAACCCGTCCGCGTACGCGAGCAGCAGCGGCTCCTCGCTGGCCGGCCAGCCGGCACGCACGGTGGTGCGGTACTGGACCGGGCGGTCGGTGAGCACCGCGGTGTCCGTCATCGGCCACCACCAGCCCACCGCCCGGACCACCCGGGCCACGGCGGCCAACTCGGGCGACGGCGGCATGCCGGCGATCTCGTACGCGCACCGGAAGGCGGCCAGGAACGGCACCGGGCGCCACGGGTCGATACCGCCGCCGTGCTCCTTGTCGTACAGCATCCACTCGGGGTCCGGCGGAAGCCCGACCGAGTCGATGACCGAGTTGATGAGCTCGCGTTGCACGCCGGGCGGCATGGCCCGGTGGAGAAGCCGGAAGTGCTCGGCGTCCACCCGGTCGTGGACGTCCCGTTCCTCGCCGTCGATCAGCGTGTCCAGCCTGTCGTTCACCGCCTTCCACAGGTCCGCGGCCGGGTAGACGTCGTCCACGTCGCTCCACATTCCGTACTGGATGGGACTGCCGAGGTGGCTCTCGAATTCGCTCCGGAGACGATCGACGAGGTTGCGCCAAATGATCTCGTGCCGTTTCTGTCGGCGGTAGAAGTAGGCGTGCATGTCGGCTTTCAGCACGTCCATGTCCTCCACCGTCCTGAACCAGGCGACGGGCTGGATGTCCTGCGGCGCGATCTCCGCCAGTCGGGCGACGATCCGCCCGGCGGCGGCACGCGCCGCCGGGTCGATGCGCTCCACGACGCGCATGGGGCGCACCCGTTCGCGGAACATCCGGGCGGCGAGCACGCCACCCAGCGGCGAGTCCATCCAGACGATCCGCGCCGGAGCCGGATGGCCCATCGCGGTGTACGCCTCCACCACCAGCGCCTCGGCCGCCGGCCGGTCGCACGGCTCGACCGAGCCGACGTGCCCCCGCCAGGTGGCCGCCTCCGCCTCGAGGAGCGCCTCTTCGTCAGCAGACAGATCCCTCGCGTACGACATGCGACCCATTATTCTCGATCAATTGATTCCTCACGTCACCTTCCGATCCGAGGCGCGAGACAGAAGGGCGACACTGTCGCGGGTGGCGCGAGGAATCGGAGCGCCGACGTGACCGGGATGCACCACGCGACAGATCAGGTGACGGCAGTTCCCCTCAACCCTCGGTCGCGGTCCCACCCGTCAGGCGAGCGGTCACCGCCGTGGCGTCGAGTTCCGCCGAACGGGTGACCGTCGGCACCAGGCCACACCGGGTCAGCTCGGCGCAGAACGTGTCGACCTGGCTCTCACCGACCTCCACCACCAGGTGCCCGCCCGGGGCGAGCCAACGTACCGCGTCCCCGGCCAACCGGCGCAGCACGGCGAGCCCGTCCGTTCCGCCGTCCAGCGCCACGGTCGGCTCGTGCAGGCGGGCCTCGGGCGGCATCAACTCCACCGCCGCCGTCGGCACGTACGGCGCGTTCGCCACGACCAGGTCCAGCCGGCCCCGCCAGTGGGCCGGCAGCGGGTCGAACAGGTCGCCCTCGTACACCGGCACGCCCAGCCCGGCCAGGTTGCGCCGGGCGCATCCGACGGCGACCGGGTCGACGTCGGCGGCGGCCTGCCAGCGGGGCCGCAGCCGCCGTGCCAGCAGCAGCGAGACGGCCCCGGAACCGCAGCAGAGCTCCACCACCGCCGGTTCCGGCCCGGCCACCGCCTCGGCGGCGGCGGCCAGCAACGCGGTACGTCGCCGGGGCACGAACACCCCCGGCGCGACGGACACCCGCAGGCCACCGAACTCGGCCCAGCCGAGCAGGTGTTCCAGGGGATCGCCGGCCACCCGGCGGTCGGCGAGCGCCGCCAGCGCGGCGGGTGAGTCGGCGGCGGCGATGAGCAGGTCCGCCTCGTCCTCGGCGAAGACACAGCCGGCGGCGCGGAGCCGACGGACGAGAGCGGAACGGTCGGACGTGGACGATGCCATGATGGCGCCCTACGCCGGGCGCACGGCGTCCAGGGCGGCGGTCAGGTCGGCCACCAGGTCGGCGGTGTCCTCCACCCCGCAGGAGAGCCGGACGAAGCCCGGCGCGGTGTCGTCGCCCCACTGGGCCCGCCGGTCGGCGGTGGTGTGCAGCCCGCCGAACGACGTGGCGGCGGCGACCAGCCGGGACGCCTCCACGAAGCGGGCGACCCGATCGGCGTCGCCGAGGTCGAACGAGACGATCCCCGGCAGCCGGCGCATCTGGACCGACGCCACCGGGTGGGCCGGGTCGTCGGGCAGCCCCGGCCAGCGCACCCCGGTCACGTCGGGGCGGCCGACGAGCAGCCTGGCCACCGCCTCGGCGTTCGCCGACTGCCGGGCCAGCCGCAGGTCCAGGGTGGCCAGCGAGCGGTGGGCCAGCCAGGCGTCGAACGCGCCGGGCACCGCGCCGGTGGTGGTGCGCCAGGCGGTCACCGTCTCCAGCAGGTGCGCCGACCGGCTGGCGACGTAGCCGAGGAGCAGGTCGGAGTGGCCGGTCAGGGCCTTGGTGCCGGAGGCGACCACCAGGTCCGCGCCGAGGTCCAGGGGACGCTGCCCGAGCGGGGTCGCGGTGGTGTTGTCCACCGCGAGCAGCGCCCCGGCCGCGTGCGCCCGCTCCGCCAGCGCGGCGATGTCGCAGACGTCCAGGCCGGGGTTGGCCGGGGTCTCCACCAGCACCAGGCGTACGCCGTCCAGCGCCGGGTACGGCCCGGCGGTCGGCACGAAGCGGACGTCCACCCCCGTCCCGGCCAGGGTCTGCGTGGCGAACGAGCGGACCGGGAAGTACCCGTCGGCGGGGAGCAGGACGGTGTCCCCGGGGCGCAGCACGGCCAGCAGCAGCCCGGTGATCGCGGCCTGTCCGCTGGCGAAGACCCGGCAGTCGCCCCCCTCCAGCTCGCCGATCGCCGCCTCCAGCAGCCGACGGGTCGGGTTGTCGGGTCGGCCGTAGCCGTTCGGGCTGGCCGCCGGCCCCTGCCACGGGTCGAGGTGGTACGGCGCGGCGAAGACCGGGCCGGGGAGGAACGGCTGGCCGGGGGCCGGTTCGGGCAGCCCGGCGTGCACACACCGGGTGCCGTCGGCCCAGTCCTCCGGGAACCCGCCCGGCCCCGGTGCCGCCCCGTCCGCCGGTCCGCTCGTCCGCTCCCCCACGTCCGCCCCCGTCCTACTCCGGTTTGGTCGTCCGGCTCATCAGGGCCCGGACCGCCAGGCGCGGGTCGACACCCTCGTGGCAGACCCGTTCGACCTGCTCGGTGATGGGCATCTCCACCCCGTGCGCGCGGGCCAGGTCGCGGATCGCCAGGCAGCTCTTGACCCCCTCGGCGGTCTGCCGGGTGGCCACCTGCGCCTGTTCCAGGGTCTCCCCCCGTCCCAGGTGCTCGCCGAAGGTGCGGTTGCGCGACAGCGGCGATGAGCAGGTGCCGACCAGGTCGCCCATGCCGGCCAGCCCGGCGAAGGTCAGCGGGTCCGCGCCGAGCGCCACGCCCAGTCGGGCGGTCTCGGCCAGCCCGCGGGTGATCAGCATGGCGCGGGTGTTGTCCCCGAACCCCATCGCGGTGGCGATGCCGTACGACAGGGCGATCACGTTCTTGACCGCGCCGCCCAGCTCGCAGCCGATCACGTCGTCGTTGGTGTACGGCCGGAAGTACGGCGTGGTGACCGAGCGCTGCACCAGCGTGGCCCGCCCGACGTCGGTGCAGGCGACGACGGTGGCGGCCGGCTGCCCGGCGGCGATCTCGGGGGCCAGGTTCGGGCCGGAGACCACGACCACCCGGTCCGCCGCCACCTTGGCGGTCTCCACGATCACCTCGCTCATCCGCTTGGTGGTGCCCAGCTCGATCCCCTTCATCAGGGAGACCAGCGTGGCGTCCGGCTCCAGGTGGCCGGCCCACTCGGCGAGGTTGCCGCGCAGCGTCTGGGACGGCACCGCCAGCACCACCACCTCGGCCCCGGAGATGGCCTCGGCCGCGTCGGCGGTGGCCGTCACCCGCTCGGGCAGGCGCAGGTCGGGCAGGTACTCCGGGTTCCGCCCCCGGTGCCGGATCTCCTCGGCGACCGGTCGCCGCCGTGCCCAGATCGCCACCTCCCGGCCCGCGTCGGCGAGAATCTTGGCGAACGCCGTGCCCCAGGACCCGGCCCCGAGCACCGCCACGTGCCCGCTCATCGCAGACGGATCCCGCCGCGTGCTCACACGCCACCCCCGGGTCGCTCGACGCCGTCCCGGCTCGCCTCGACGGCGCCCGGCCGCCCCGGACGCTCCCACAGCGGCGGGGGTGTGCCGCCCCGGATCCCGGCGAGCAGGTCGCGGATCCCGAGCATGATCTCGTCGGTCATCTCTTCCAACGTCGCTTTCGTCGGTGGCGCGTCCGCCCAACGGCCCAGGTCGACCGGCGGGCCGGCGGCCACCGTGACCGGGATGCGCGGACGCAGGCTCACCCGGTTCCGCCGGGGGTCGATGATCCGCTCCGGTCCCCACATCGCCACCGGGACCACCGGTGCTCCGGTGGCCAGCGCGAGCCGGGCCGCGCCGGTCTTGCCGCGCATCGGCCACAGGTCCGGCTCCCGGGTGAGCGTGCCCTCCGGGTAGACGACCACCGCGCCGCCCTCGTCGAGCGCGGCGACCAGGGCGTCGAGGGAGCGGGCCGCGTCGACGGTGCCCCGCTCGACCGGGATCTGGCGGCAGCGGCGCAGGATCGCCCCCACCACCGGCACCCGGAAGACGCTGGCCTTCCCGAGGAAACGCGGCCACCGGCCGGCGTCGTAGACGAAGTGCGCGGAGACCAGCGGGTCGGCGTACGAGAGGTGGTTGGGGACGATGATCACCCCACCGTCACGGGGGATGTGCTCCATGCCGGTCCAGGTGCGGCGGGTCCAGACGGTCATCACGGGCTTGACCACCACCACGGCGAACCACTGCCAGAAACCCAGCCTGCGCCGTGCCACCGTGCCTCCTCGTTCCGCCCGCCCCGCGACCGCGTCCACCGGTGACGCCCGCAGCGAAATCATGCCTGCTCCCCCCGGACGGGGCCAGCGAGGGTGCCGCACCCCGGCTGGGGCAGGATGAGCCGGTGAGCGAGCCGAGCTGGACCGTGGTGGTACCGGTGAAGCGCCTTGACGTGGCGAAGAGCAGACTACGCGGCGCGCTGCCGGGCGTACCGCACGAGGCCCTGGCCCTGGCCCTCGCCCTGGACACGGTCCGCGCGGTGCTCGCCTGCGACGCGGTGGCCGCCCTGCTGGTGGTGACCGACGATCCCCGGGCCGCCGCGGCGGTCCGCGCGGCGGGCGCCCGGGTGCTGCCGGACGCCCCGGACGCCGGGCTCAACGCCGCGCTGCGGCACGGCGCGGGGGCCGTCGACGGTCCGGTGGCCGGGCTCACCGCCGACCTGCCCGCCCTGCTCCCGGCCGAGCTGGGCGAGGCGCTGCGGGCCACCGCCGACACCCCGGGGGTACGCCACTTCGTCGCCGACGCCCCGGGCGACGGCACCGTGCTGCTCGCCGCGCCGGCCGGCGTGCCGCTGGACCCACGTTTCGGGGCGGGCTCGGCCGCCGCGCACGCCGCCAGCGGGGCGCTCCCCCTGGCCGGTGGCTGGCCGAGCCTGCGCCGGGACGTGGACACCCCGGCCGACCTGGCGGAGGCCGCCCGGCTCGGGCTGGGTCCGCACACGGCCGCGCTGGCCGCCCGTCGCCCGGCCGTCGCCCCGGGCTGACCCGCACGGGTGTACGGTGCGGGACATGCAGGGCACGGTGGCCACCTTCGACGGCACGACGCGCACCGGGACGCTGCTGCTCGACGACGGATCCGAGCTGTCCTTCCCGGCCCGCGCCTTCGACGCCTCCGGGCTGCGCCTGCTCCGCCTCGGCCAACGGGTCCGCGTCGACCGGGACGCCGCCGGCGAGATCGTCAGGGTGACCTTGCCGACCATGGACTGACCTGGCCTGCGCAAGTTCATTTCGTGTTCACCCTCGTCAGGTCATGATGGCGGGGTGAGCACCCCTCCGCGCCGCCGACCGGTCCGTCCGCGCCGTACCCCCGAGCCGTCCGGCCCGGCTGCCACGGAGACGGCCGACGGCGCGCCGGACGGCACCACCGACACCGCCGCTTCCCCGCTGCCCGGCGCCGCCCGGGGCGGCGGGGACGGGACGACCGCGAGCGACGTCGACGGCCGGATCAACGACGGACAGCCGGAACCGGGCGCCGGGGGCGCCGCGTCCGCCGGGGTGGAGGAGGTCGCCGACCCGGACCGGGTCGGGCCGGCCGACGCGGGCGCTCCGGCCGACGCGGGGCCGGGCGTTTCCGACCCCACCGGCGGCGGCCCGGCGGCCGAACCGCTGCCCGAGGACCGCTTCCTCAACCGGGAGCTCTCCTGGCTGGACTTCAACGCCCGGGTGCTCACCCTGGCCGAGGACCCGCGCACCCCGCTGCTGGAACGGGCGAAGTTCCTGGCCATCTTCGCCAGCAACCTGGACGAGTTCTACATGGTCCGGGTCGCCGGGCTGAAGCGACGTCTCCAGGCCGGCCTGCCGGTGCGCGGCGGCGACCGGATGCCGCTGCGCACCCAGCTCGACCTGATCGCGGAGAAGACCGCCGGCCTGGCCGCCCGGCACGCCACCTGCTTCGTCGACGACGTCCAGCCGAGGCTGGCCGCCGAGGACATCCACCTGCTGGACTGGTCCGACCTCGGCGACCCGGAGCGGGAGCGGCTGCGCACCTACTTCCGCGAGCAGATCTTCCCGGTGCTGACCCCGCTGGCCGTCGACCCGGCGCACCCGTTCCCGTACATCTCGGGGCGGTCGCTCAACCTGGCGGTGACGGTCCGCGACCCGCACGGCGGGACGGAGCTGTTCGCCCGGGTGAAGGTGCCGAACAACGTCCCCCGGTTCGTCCGGGTCTGCCGGGACCTGCCCGGGGTGCGGTTCCTGCCGGTCGAGGAGCTGATCTCGGTGCACCTGGGGCAGCTCTTCTCCGGCATGCAGGTGGTCGAGTGCCACCTGTTCCGGGTCACCCGCAACGCGGAGCTGGAGGTCGACGAGGACCGCGACGAGGACCTGCTCCAGGCCCTGGAGCGGGAGCTGGCCCGACGCCGGTTCGGCCCGCCGGTGCGCCTGGAGGTGGCCGCCTCCATCTCCGACCACATGCTGGAGCTGCTCGTCCGGGAACTGGACATGGACGCCACGGACGTGCTGCGGGTGCGGGGCCTGCTGGACCTCTCGGCGCTCTGGCAGCTCTACGGCGAGGCGGACCGCCCCGACCTGAAGGACCCGCCGTTCGTCCCGGCCACCCACCCCCGGCTCACCGAGGGCGAGGTGCCGCGCAGCGTCTTCGCCACGCTGCGGGACGGGGACGTGCTGGTGCACCACCCGTACCACTCGTTCGCGACCAGCGTGCAGCGCTTCGTCGAGCAGGCCGCCGCCGACCCGAACGTGCTGGCCATCAAGCAGACCCTCTACCGCACCAGCGGCGACTCCCCGATCGTCGACGCGCTGGTCGACGCCGCCGAGGCCGGCAAGCAGGTGGTGGTGCTGGTCGAACTGAAGGCCCGGTTCGACGAGGTGGCGAACATCGGCTGGGCCCGCACCCTGGAACGGGCCGGCTGCCACGTCGTCTACGGCCTGGTGGGCCTGAAGACGCACTGCAAGACCGCCCTGGTGGTCCGGCAGGAGGGCAACCAGATCCGTCGCTACTGCCACATCGGCACCGGCAACTACCACCCGAAGACCGCCCGGCTCTACGAGGACTTCGGCGTGCTCACCGCCGACCCGGAGATCGGCGCGGACCTGACCGACCTGTTCAACGTGCTCACCGGTTACAGCCGGCAGACCATCTACCGACGACTGCTGGTCGCCCCGCAGGGCATCCGGCGGGGACTGATCGAGCGGATCGAGCGGGAGATCGCGCACACCCGGCTCGGTGCGCCCGGCCTGGTGCAGTTCAAGGTGAACTCCCTGGTGGACGAGGAGGTCACCGACGCGCTCTACCGGGCGTCGCGGGCCGGGGTGCACGTGGACCTGATCATCCGGGGCATGTGCACGCTGCGGCCGGGCGTACCGGGGCTGTCGGAGAACATCCGGGTCCGGTCGATCCTCGGCCGGTTCCTGGAGCACTCCCGGATCTTCCGGTTCGGCAACGACGGCGCGGCGGAGTTCTGGATGGGCTCGGCCGACCTGATGCACCGCAACCTGGACCGTCGGGTGGAGGCGCTGGTCCAGGTGAGCGACCCGGTGGCCCGCGCCGAACTGGACCACGTGCTGACCGCCGCGATGAGCCCCGAGGTGGACGCGTTCGAGCTGGCCGCCGACGGCACCTGGAGCCGCCGGGAGAGCACCCCGGACGCGCCGTCGGAGCACCTCCAGGAGCTGCTGCTGCGTCGGGTCGGTGGCACCGCCGGCTGACCCGACGGCCGACATAGTCTGGGGCGATGGTCGAACAGGAGCGCAAGTACGCGGTGCCGGCCGACTTCCGGCTGCCGGACCTGTCCCCCGCCCTGCCCGCGGGTGGCCGGGTCGACAGTCCGGCACCGGTGACCCTGGTCGCCACCTACTTCGACACGACCGACCTGCGGCTGGCCCGGGCCGGCGTCTCGCTGCGGCACCGGGAGGGCGACGAGGTGCCCTGGACGGTGAAGCTGCCCACCGGCTCCCCCGGGGTCCGGCACGAGATCTCCCGTCCGGGGTCGACCGAGGCCGTGCCGACGGAGCTGGCCGAGCTGGTCACCGTGTACCACCGGGGTGCGCCGCTGGCCGCGGTCGCCCTGGTCAGCACGGTCCGGGACATCCGTCGACTGCGCGACGCCGACGGCGAACTGCTCGCCGAGGTGGTGGAGGACCGGGTGACCTCGTTGGCCGCCGAGGGTTCGACCCGCACGGTCGACCTGAGCTTCCGGGAGGTGGAGGTCGAACGCGGCAGCGCGGACGCCGATCTGCTGGACCGGGTGGACGAACTGCTCACCACGGCGGGCGCGCGGCTGGCGGAGTTCGTCCCCAAGCACGTCAAGGCGCTCGGCGCGGCGGCACGGAAGGCGCCGGACCTGGTCCCGCCCGGCGACGTGCCGGCGGAGCCGACCGCCGGTGACGTGGTCACCGAGGCGGTCCGGCGCGGCGTGCGCCGCATCCTCCGCTACGACCCGCTGGTCCGCCTCGGCGAGGAGGCCGGTGACGTCGACGCGGTCCGGAAGATGCGGGTGGGCACCCGGCGGCTCCGCAGCGACCTGCGCACCTTCGCCCCGCTGCTCGACGCCACCTGGGCGGATCCGCTCGCCGACGAGCTGCGCTGGCTCGGCGGGGTGCTCGGCGAGGCCCGGGACGTCGAGGTCCTCCGCGACCGGCTACGGCGTACCGCCGCGGCCGACCCGGTCAGCCCGCTCGACGCGGGCGCGCTGGACCGGCTGGACGCCGCGCTCGCCGCCCGGCAACGGCAGGCCGCCACCGAGGTGGCCGACGCGCTGCGTTCGCCCCGCTACGTCGCCCTGGTCGAGTCCCTGGTGGCGGCGGACCGTGCTCCCGGGCTGACGGGCAAGGCGGACGCGCCGGCGGGGAAGGTCCTGCCCCGGCTGGTCCGCAAGCCGTGGCGCCGGCTGGCCCACGGCACCGGCCGGCACGGCGGCGTGCCCGCGCTGGACCCGGTCGGGCCGGACGAGCAGTGGCACGACGTCCGCAAGGCCGCCAAGCGGGCCCGCTACGCGCTGGAGGCGGTCGCCCCGGTGCTGGGTACGGGTGCGGCGAAACTCGCCCGTGCCGTCCGGGAGAGCCAGACGCTGCTCGGCGCGCACCAGGACGCCGCCGTGGCCGCCGAGACCTGGACGGAGCTGGCGCTGGCGCACCCCGACGACCCGGTCCTGGCGGTGACCGCCGGCCGGCTGGCCGAGCGGGAACGGGCCGAGGTCCGCCGGGCCCGCGCCGACTTCCCGGACACCTGGCGTCGGGCGGTACGTCGCCGGAAGGGCTGGCTGCGGTGAGCGTGATCCGGGCGGCGGGCGGGGTGGCGTGGCGTCCCGCCACCGGCGGCGGGATCGAGGTCTGCCTGGTGCACCGTCCCCGGTACGGGGACTGGTCGCTGCCGAAGGGCAAGCTGGAGCCCGGGGAACACCCGTTGCTCGCCGCACTTCGTGAGGTCGCCGAGGAGACCGACGTCCGGGGGGTGCCGCAGGCCCGCCTGCCGAGCGTCTCGTACCGCAGCGAGGGCCGGCCGAAGGTGGTCGACTACTGGTCGCTGCGGGCGGGCGCCGACGGGGGCTTCCAGGCGGACACCGAGGTCGACGAGGTGCGTTGGCTGCCGGTGGCGGCGGCGCTGGAACTGGTGAGCTACCCGCACGACGCGCAGGTGCTGCACGCGTTCGCGGCCCTGCCGCCGGTGACCGGAACCGTGGTGCTGGTCCGGCACGCGCGGGCCGGCACCCGGGGCACCTGGTCCGGCCCGGACACCGCCCGGCCGCTCGACGCCATCGGGTGGGCGCAGGCGCGGACGCTCGCCCGGCTGGTGGCCGCGATCCGCCCGGTACGCCTCGTCTCCGCCGCGCCCCGTCGCTGCGTGCAGACCCTCGACCCGCTGGCCGAGTTGGTGGACCTGCCGATCGAGGTGGACCGTGACTTCGACGAGCCGGAGGCGGGGCAGCAGCCGGTGGAGCGGGCACTCGCCGCCGCGGCCCGGTTGACCGCGCTGGCGTCTCCGGACGGGCCGGTCGTGGTGTGCAGCCAGGGCAAGGTGATCCCACCGGCCCTGGAACGGCTCACCGGCCGGTCGGACGACTTCACCACCGCGAAGGGTGGCGGCTGGCTGCTGGCGTTCACCGCCGACGGTCTACTCCCGCCCGACCGTCTCTGAGCCCGGCCCCGCCCGGGCGTCCACCGGCCGGGGCCGGCGTCGCGACACCCGTCCGCCGCCCCGGCCCGTCAGCGGGCCGGGAACGACGAAGGGCGCCCACCTCGACGGTGGACGCCCCTCGGCCGGTGCGGGATCTAGCGGGTGGCGGTCTTCTTCGCCGGAGCCTTACGGGCCGGCGACTTCTTCGCCGCCGTGCTCTTGGCCGCCGTGCTCTTGGCCGCCGTGGTGCCGGCCTTTTTCGCGGCGGCCGTCTTCGTGGCCGTGGTCGTCTTCTTCGCCGCCGTGGCCTTGGTGGTGGCGCTCTTCTTCGCCGGCGCGGCCTTCGCGCCGGCCGCCTTGGTGCCGGCGGCCTTGGTGGTCGCCTTCGTCGCGGCCTTGGTGGCCGTCGCCGGGGCGGCCTTGGCCGCGGCGGTGGCCTTCTTCGTACCGGTGGCCTTGGCGCCGGCCGCCTTCGCCGTGGTGGCCTTCGTTCCGGCCGCCTTGGCCGTGGTGGCCTTGGTGCCGGTGGCCTTGGCTCCGGTCGCCTTCGCCCCGGTCGCCTTGGCCGCCGCCGTGGTCTTCGCGGCGGTCGTGGTCTTCTTCGCGGCGGTCGTGGCCTTCGGCGCCTTGCCGCTGGCCACCATCTCCTTGAACCCGGCGCCCGGACGGAAGGTCGGCACGGATGTCTTCTTGACCTTCACCGCCTCTCCGGTACGAGGGTTGCGGGCTGTTCGGGCAGCGCGTACGCGCTTCTCGAACGCTCCGAAACCGGTGATGGACACCTTCTCGCCCTTCGCCACCGCCGCCTGGACCTCAGCGAGGACCGCGTCGAGCGCCGCAGTCGCCGACTTCCTGTCCCCCAGGCGAGCGGCGAGCGCCTCGATGAGCTCGGCCTTGTTCACGACTTCCTCCCGATTGTGCAACTGACTCGACGCGAGCCATTCTGCGCGCACGGTATGCCCTCTGCTGCCTGGACACAAACATTCGGTGGAAAAAAGCCCTTGTGTCGTAACGGATTCGCCCCCGCCGGTGGAGGAGACGGGGGCGAAAACCCAAGGCGCGGGTGGGCCTTCCGGCTAGCTCAGGACGGGCAGGAACGGCAGCCGACGCGCCTCGTAGGTGCTGATCTCCGCC
The DNA here is from genome assembly GCF_900091495.1 of Micromonospora echinospora. Lineage (NCBI taxonomy): Bacteria > Bacillati > Actinomycetota > Actinomycetes > Micromonosporales > Micromonosporaceae > Micromonospora > Micromonospora echinospora. Next base: position 640,073 of record NZ_LT607413.1, read on the forward strand.
TCCTGACGGAGGGTCAGTCCAATGTCGTCCAAGCCTTCCATGAGCCGCCAACGGCTGAAGTCGTCCATGGGGAAGGACCAGGTGTCCGCCCCGACCCGGACCTCCCGCGCGGCCAGGTCGACGGTGACCGGGATGGTCGGGTCGGCGTCGAGTCGATCCCAGAGTTCTTCGACCGTCCTCAATTCCAGCTCGACCGGCAGTAGCCCCTCCTTCAAGGCGTTGCCACGGAAGATGTCACCGAAGCGAGGCGAGATCACCGCGCGGAAGCCCCAGTCCCGGAGCGCCCACACCGCGTGCTCCCGAGATGACCCGGTGCCGAACTCCGGGCCAGCGACGAGAATCGATGCTCCGGAATACGAGGAATCGTTCAGCACGAATCCCGGGTCCTCCCGCCAGGCGCTGAAGAGACCGTCGGCGAAACCGGTCCGGGTCACCCGCTTGAGGTACACCGCAGGAATGATCTGATCGGTGTCCACATTGGAGCGCCGCAATGGCACGGCGGTGCCGGTGTGTGTGGTGAACCTGTCCATCGTCCCAGTCATCCCTTCACAGATCGGCCGGCGCGGCCAGCCGGCCGACCACGGCGGTGGCGGCGGCGACCGGGGGCGACACCAGATGGGTACGCCCGCCCCGGCCCTGCCGGCCCTCGAAGTTGCGGTTGGAGGTGGAGGCGGACCGCTGCCCCGGCGAGAGGGTGTCCGGGTTCATGCCCAGGCACATGGAACAGCCGGCGAAGCGCCACTCCGCCCCGGCGTCGGTGAACACCTTGTCCAGTCCCTCCGCCTCGGCGGCCTGCCGGACCGCGGCGGAGCCGGGCACCACCAGCATCCGCACCCCGTCGGCGACCCGCCGGTCCCGCAGCACGTCGGCCGCCGCCCGGAGGTCCTCCAGCCGGCCGTTGGTGCAGGAGCCGACGAAGACCACGTCCACGGCGAGGTCGCGCAGCGGCGTACCGGGGCGCAGGTCCATGTACTCCAGCGCGCGACGCGCGGCGGTCCGTTCGGCCTCGTGGTCGAACTCGTCCGGGTCGGGCACCCGCTCGGCCAGGGGCGCGCCCTGGCCCGGGTTGGTGCCCCAGGTGACGAAGGGCGTCACCCGGGAGGCGTCCAGGGTCACCTCGGCGTCGAAGACGGCCCCCTCGTCGGTGGGGAGCGTCCGCCAGTACGCCACCGCGGCGTCCCAGTCGGCTCCCTGCGGCGCGTTCGGCCGACCCGCCAGGTAGGCGAAGGTCGTCTCGTCCGGGGCGATCATGCCGGCCTTCGCGCCCCACTCGATGGACATGTTGGCGATGGTCATCCGTCCCTCCATGGACAGCGACCGGATCGCCTCCCCCCGGTACTCCACGATGTGGCCGCGACCGCCGCCGGTGCCGACCTGCGTGATCAGCGCGAGAACCAGGTCCTTGGCGGTCACCCCGGGGCCGAGCTGGCCGGTGACGTTCACCGCCATGGTCCTCGGACGGGCCTGCGGCAGCGTCTGGGTGGCCAGGACGTGTTCGACCTCACTGGTGCCGATGCCGAAGGCGAGCGCCCCGAACGCGCCGTGGGTGGCGGTGTGCGAGTCGCCACAGACGATGGTCATGCCGGGCTGGGTCAGGCCGAGCTGGGGACCGATGACGTGCACGATGCCCTGGTTCTCGTCACCCAGCGGGTGCAGCCGGACGCCGAACTCGGCGCAGTTGCGGCGCAACGTCTCGATCTGGGTGCGGGAGGTCGGGTCGGCGATCGTGAGCAGGTCGCCCCGACGCTGGCGGAACGCCGGGTCGGCGTACCCGGTCGGGGTGTTGTGGTCCTCGGTCGCGATGGTCAGATCGGTACGCCGCACGGGGCGACCGGCCAGACGGAGGCCGTCGAACGCCTGTGGGCTGGTGACCTCGTGCAGCAGGTGCAGGTCGATGTAGAGCAGGTCGGGCTCGCCCTCGGCGGATCGCACGACGTGCGCGTCCCAGACCTTCTCGGCCAAGGTCTTTGGCTTCGGAGTGACTCCCACCATCTGGACATCCTAAATTCTGGGAGGTAAGTTTCGGCTTGTGGGACACAGTATGAGCGGTGTCGGCGTTCTCGACAAGGCGGTGGTCATCCTGGCCGCCTGTGTCGACGGCGCCAGCCTGGCCGAACTCGTTGAGCGCACCAAGCTGCCGAGGGCCACGGCCCATCGGCTGGCGCAGGCGCTGGAAATCCACCGGATGCTCGTCCGGGACACACAGGGGCGGTGGCGGCCCGGCCCACGCCTCGGTGAGCTGGCCAACGCCGCGCCGGACGTCCTGCTGACCGCGGCCGAGCCACTGCTGGCCGCCCTGCGGGATGCCACGGGCGAAAGCGCCCAGCTCTACCTACGCCGAGCCGACGAACGGGTCTGCGTGGCCGCCGCCGAGCGGGCCAGCGGCCTGCGGGACACCGTGCCGGTCGGCTCGGTCCTGCCGATGACGGCGGGCTCGGCGGCCCAGATCCTGCTCGCCTGGGAACCGCCGGAGGCGGTGATGCCGCTCCTGCCCCGGTCGAAGTTCACCGGCCGCACCCTCGCCGAGGTACGCCGCCGTGGCTGGGCGCAGAGCGTCGCCGAACGGGAGGCCGGTGTGGCGAGCGTCTCGGCCCCGATCCGCGACCGCACCGGCCGGGTGATCGCCGCGATCAGCATCTCCGGCCCGATCGAACGCCTCGGCCGCCGCCCCGGCGAACGTCACGCCATGGCCGTCGTCCGGGCCGGCCAGCGCCTCTCCGGCCTCTGACCCACCCGGCGCCCGCGCGGCCCGCTCCGCTCGCGCACGCGGTCGTGGAGGTGACGGTGGAGATCGACACCGTCACCTCCACGACCGGCGGAGGAGGAGTCGGCGCGGAAGGGCCCGAACGGAAACGGCCCGTCCCCCGGAGTGGGAGACGGGCCGACATGGTAGCCCCGACCGGATTCGAACCGGCGCTACCGCCTTGAGAGGGCGGCGTCCTGGGCCGCTAGACGACGGGGCCAAGACTTTTCCTGCTTCACCACCCTGCCGGGCGGTGCCGCCGTAGTCTAACCATGTCCCCCGGGTCGAGTGTCGACCGGGTGGGACCGGGTAGACCCGGCAGAAGCGAAACAGCCCGCCCCGCTGAATGACACGGGACGGACCGGTGACGCTGTAGCCCCGACCGGATTCGAACCGGCGCTACCGCCTTGAGAGGGCGGCGTCCTGGGCCGCTAGACGACGGGGCCAGAACTTCTCCTGCACCGCCACCCTCGCGGGCGGCGATGCTGCACTCTAACAGAGATCGAACTCCCGTCTCCGTGTGGAGGCGGGAGGCGAACTCCGCCAGAATCCAGCGTCCGAGGCTCTCTCGAACCTCGGTTGCGCTGGGGTACCAGGACTCGAACCTAGACTAACTGAACCAGAATCAGTCGGGCTGCCAATTACCCCATACCCCATTGGTGCCCTGCGGCACCGGATCGGCACCTTCCGGCACCGGGGAGAAACTTTACTCCACCGGTGCCGACAGGCCAAATCGGGTTACCGAAACCGCCCTTGAGCTGCGATTTCACCCGCCGCACCGGCGGTCAGAGCGAGACCACCGGGTTCGAGAGTTCCCCGATCCCGTCGATACGTACCGTGACGGTATCCCCGTCCAGGAGCGGACTAACCCCGGCCGGGGTGCCGGTCAGGACGACGTCCCCGGGCAACAGCGTCATCACGTGCGAGACGTACGACACCAGGGACGGCACGTCGAAGACCATGTCCTTGGTCCGGCCCAGCTGACGGACCTCCATCTCCTCCGGATCGCGACCGACCTCACAGCGGATCTCCAGGTCACCGACGTCCAGTCCGGTGGTGATCCAGGGCCCGAGCGGACAGAACGAGTCGAAGCCCTTCGCCCTGGTCCACTGCCCGTCGTTGCGTTGCAGGTCCCGCGCGGTCACGTCGTTGGCGCAGGTGTAGCCGAAGATGGCCCGCTCGGCGGCGGCCCGGTCGGCCCGCCGGGCGCCGGGCGGCCCGATCACCACGGCCAGCTCCGCCTCGTGCTCGACCTGCGTGGAGAAGATCGGCAGCCGGATCGCGTCCCGCGGCCCGATGACGCTGGTGGAGGGTTTGAGGAAGAGCAACGGCTCCTTCGGCACCTCGCTGCCGTGCTCGGCGGCGTGCTCGGCGTAGTTGCGGCCGACGCAGACCACCTTGCTGGGCAGGATCGGCGAGAGCAGGCGGACGTCCGACAGGGCCCACCGGGCCCCGCTGAACTGGATCTGCCCGAACGGGTGCCCCTCGATCTCGGCGATGGTGAGACCCTGCGGCCCCGCCCCCGGCTCCCCCTCGACGGCTCCGAACGACATTCCCTTGGCATGAGCGAAACGAGCGATACGCACGCAGCCAATCTAGCCCCGCCGCCCAGGCCACGGGCACCCCGCCACCGGCCGGCGCAGCGTACCGGCGCCGCTGGTCGGGCGGGCCGGGTTCGGCACTTTCCATCCGAGCGGTACGGCCGTCCCCCTAGCGTCGGCCCCGGGAGGTGCGTTCGTATGCCTGCATCGACACGACCCCACCGGACCCTCGCGGTGCTCGTCCACTGCCTCGGTGTCCTCACCGCGCTGCCGGCGCTGCCGACACCCGATCCGCCACGTGCGGCGCTGACCCCGGTGGTCGCACCCGCGTCACCACCGGCCGTGGTCACACCCACGTCACCACCGGCCCCGGTGGTCGCCTCCGCGTCACCACCGGCCCGCACGGCGCTCGCGGAGCCGGCCCGGCCGGCCGCTGCGGCCACCGCCGGTCCGGGCACCCGGGCCACGCCGGGCGCAGGCTCCACACCGGGCGCCGGGAGCCCGTCGACGCACCACGGAGCGGACCGGGGGGCGCCACCGGCGGTCCGGGTCCGGGTCGCCCCCGCCGGCACGCCGGCGCCGGCCTACCGGATCGAGGTACGCAACAACGGCAACGCCCCGGTCGCCACCACGGTCCGCCAGGAACTGCCGCCCGGCTCGTCGGCGACCACGGTCAGCGCCGGGGGGCGGACGACCCGGTCCGCCGGCCGGGCCGACTCGGCCGAGGTCACCTGGCGGCTCACCCTGCCGGCCCGGAGCACCACGACCCTGAACACCGCGCTGACCGCCGCCGTGGATCGGCCGTTGACCGCGCCGGCCTGCGCCTTCGACGGTTCCGGCAACCGGCCGTACGACTGCGCGACGGCGACCTGGCAACAGGCCGTCAAGCCCGGGGCCGACGCCGAGCCGCCGCCGCTCTGGCAACGCCCCACCACCGTCCTGGCGGCAGGCGCGCTGCTGCTGGCGGCGTTGGCCGCCACCGGCTGGTGGCTGCTGCGCCGACGCCGCCGGATGCCCGACGCGACGACCGGACGTTTCGGCACCGATCCCGACCGCACCGGCCGCCCGGACAGCCGGGGCACGGTGTACCCGCGCCCGGCGGTGCCGTCGCCCGCGTACCGCCGCCGCCGGCCGCCGGTCTGGCTGGTGGTCGGGATGGCCCTGGCGATCCTGGCGGGGGTGGTCGGCGCGGCGGCCTGGACCGCGACCACGCGGGTCGCCGCGATCGACACCGGCGCGCAGCCCACCAGCGGCGCGTGGACCGGACAGGGACACGCCGGCCCGCTCGGGGTGCCCCTGCGGGAAGCGGCGTTCGAGTTCACCGTCTACGGAATGGCCTGCGACCCGGCGACGGCCCGGCGCCGCTGCCAGGCGACGGTCGGGGTGCGCAACCTCACCCCGCAGCAGCAGGTCTGGCATGGGGAACTCCAGCGCGCCTACCTGCCGGACGGCCGGTGGGTCACCGCCGACGAGCCGGCCACCCGGGCGGCCAACCAGGGGCGGGACGTCTTCGCCGAGCCCGTGGCGGCCGACCAGCGGATGCTGGTGCCGTTGGTCTTCACCGTCGGTGGACCGGAGCCGCCGAACCAGGTGGAACTGCGTAGCGGGGTGTTCTCCGCCGGGGTGCGGGTGGACGTGCCCTGACCGCGACGCGGGGCGGCGGTCGTACCCTGGGATCCGTGACCGCCGCCCTCGCCACCGTGCTCGACGCGCCGATCTGGCGGGCCCGCCGTCAGGCACACGAGGAGCGGGTCGACGCCTGGCTGGCCCCGCACCTCGCCCGGCGGCGTGACGGCGTCCGGCACCCGGTGGAGGACTTCCTCTTCACCTACTACTCGTACCGCCCGGCCCACCTGCGCCGCTGGCATCCGGGGGCCGGGGTGGAGCTCCGGGACGCCGACCCGGCCGAGTTCGGCCCGGACTACCGCGCCACCGCCGCCGGGGTCACCCTCGACCACGACGCGGTACGCGCCCGCCGCGCCGACTCCCTCGACTGGATCCGGGACCTGCTGGTCGCCACCGCCGGGCGGCCGGCGCACCTCGGCTGCTTCGGCATGCACGAGTGGGCGATGGTCTACCGGCAGACCCAGGAGGAGCTGCGCCACAACCGCTGGCCGCTGCGGCTCGGTCCGGAGCGGACCGCCGCGGTCGTCGACGAGCGGGGCGTCCGGTGCAGCCACTTCGACGCGTACCGCTTCTTCACCGCGCCGGCCCGCCCGCTGAACGTGCTCACCCCGACCCGGGAGAGCCAGCACGCCCTGGAGCAGCCGGGCTGCCTGCACGCCAACATGGACCTCTACAAGTGGTCGTACAAACTCTCCCCACTGGTGCCCGCCGAACTCGTCGCGGACTGTTTCGCGCTGGCCCGGGAGATCCGCACCCTGGACATGCGGGCCAGTCCGTACGATCTGGCCGCCCTCGGATACCCGCCGGTGCGGGTCGAGACGCCGGAGGGGCGGGCCGAGTACGTCGCCGCCCAGCGTGGCTTCGCCGAACGTGCCACCGTGCTCCGCGCCCGCCTGCTCGCCGCCCTGGGATGAGCGGGCCGGCGTAGGGAGATCCGGTCGGGTGCGGGAGGGCCCCGCCACCGGTGGCGGGGCCCGCTGCGCTCAGGCCGCCGTGCAGGTCACCGCGGGTACGGCCGGGGTGCCGGTGGCACCGCCCAGGAAACCGAAGGTCGCCTCGGCACCGGGGGCGAGAGCGCCGTTCCAGCCCACGTCGCGGGCGGTCACCGTCGCGCCGGTCTGGGTCAGGTCGGCGTTCCACGCCTGGCTGATCCGCTGGCCGTCGGGCAGGGCGAAGGTCACCCTCCACCCGCTGGTGGCGGCGGATCCGGTGCTGCGGACCGTCACCTCGCCCTGGAACCCGCCCGGCCACTGCCCGACGACCCGGTAGCCCGCGCTGCACCCGGCGCCCGGGGGCGGCGTGGCGGTCGGGGTCGGCGTGGCGGTCGGACTGACGGTCGGGGTCGGGGTACCGGTCGGGCTCGCCGTCGGCGTCGCGGTCGGGCCGGGAGTGACGTCGGCGAGGGCGGCGGCCAGCGGCGGGAACCAGCGGTCGGACATCTTCTGGTCACCGGCGGCGTTGGGGTGCACCCCGTCGTAGGTGTCCGTGGCGGTGCTGAAGCCCGTCCACTGGTCGACCACCACGACCGGGGAGCGCGCGGTGGTCTTCCCCGCCGCCCAGCCGTCGATCGCGGCGTTGAGGGCCACCACCCGCTGCCCGCACTCGGCGCAGGTCGGCGGAGCCATCGGGATGATCTTCGCGACCAGCACCCGCATCCCGGGGTTGCTCTCCCGCATCTGGTCCACCAGCCGGGAGTACGCGGCCAGGATGGTCGCCGGCGGGATGTTGCTCCACACGTCGTTGGTGCCGAAGTGCATCAGCACGATGTCGGGACGGGTGGCGGCGAGCCAGCCGGGCAACAGGTTCTGGTTGGCGACGTTGGTCACCAGGTAACCGCCGTGGCCCTCGTTGTCACCGTCGTGCGGCTGACCGCAGCCCTGCGGGCCGAGGGTGCCGACGAAGTCCACGTCGGTGTGGCCGGTGGACTGGAGGCGGTTCCAGAGGATGGACCGCCAGCAGCCGGGCGAACCGGTGATCGAGTCGCCGAGCGGCATGACACGCACCGGTGACGCGGCGACGGCCGGCCGGGCGGGCGACCCGGTGACCAGGCCGAGCACCAGGGCGAGCGGAACGGCGGCGAGAGCCGCGAGCAGGGCAGGAAGAAACGGCCTTCGGAGCATGGTGGAGGGACTCCTGTCACGTGACGTGAACGTACGGTGACGGCCCTGTGCTCCCGGAGAGATTCCACCAGAAAGCCGGCCCACGCTCAACGTCCGGCGGCGGTTTCGTCAGTGCTCCGGGTGCCCCCGGTGCACCGCCCACTCGGGAGCCAGGACGGACATGACCGTCGCGTCCACCCAGCGGTCGCCGTCCCGCAACGCGTCCCGCAGCACGCCCTCGGCGACGAAGCCGACCTTCTCGTAGACCCGGCGCGCCCGGGGGTTGAGGTGGTAGACCTCCAGCGAGATCCGGTGCAGGCCGAGCCGCTCGAAGCCGTGGCCGACGACGAGGCGCACCGCCTCGGTGCCGAGCCCACGGTCCCGCCCGGCGGGGCCGATGAGGGTGCGGAAGTTGCAGCTGCGGTTGTGCGCGTCCCACTGGTTGAGCACCACCTCACCGACACACGTTCCGGTCGCCCGGTCCACCACCGCCAGGTCGAGCCGGTCGGTCTGCGCGTTGCGGCTGGCGTACCACCGGCGCAGGTGCTCCTCGTCGTGCGCGACGCCGACGCTGCCGGTCAGCCGGATCACCTCCGGATCGGCCAGGGCCGCCCGCAGCGCGGGCAGGTCGTCGTCGCGGAAGGGACGCAGCAGCACCCGCTCCCCGGTCAGCGTGGGTTTGTCGGCGAAGTCGGGGACATGGTGGGACGCGTTGGACGCCGGCTCGGTGGGCATCCGCCGATCCTCGCCGTCGCCGTACCGCCGGCCAACCAGATTTCCCCGGTCAGTCGCCGTCCGTCCGGCGGTTGCGTTTGACCTGGGAGCGGCGCTTCTTCTCGTCCAGGCGACGCTGCTTGGCGGCCCGGGAGGGGCGGGTCGGCCGGCGGGGCGGTGGCGGGGCGGCGACCGCCTCGCGCAGCAGCGCGGCCAGCCGTTCGCGGGCCGCCTCCCGATTGGCCAGTTGCGCCCGGTGTTCGCTGGCGGCCACGGTCAGGACCCCGTCGACCAGCCGTCCGGCGAGCCGCTGGAGGGCCCGCTCGCGCAGGTGCGGCGGGAGACTCGGCGAGGCGGCGAGGTCGAAGCTCAACTCGACCCGCGAGTCGGTGGTGTTGACGCCCTGCCCGCCCGGCCCGGACGACCGGGAGAACCGCTCCCGCAGTTCCGCGCCGGGCACCACCAGTCGGTCCGTCACCCGCAGTCCGTCGTCCATGTCCCGAGGCTAGTGCCCGGCACGGCGGGCGCGCCTGCCCAATTCGGCCCTGCCCGGTCCGTCCAGCCGTGGTCAGCCGCCCCGGCCGATGATCGTGTCGGCGGTCTGCTGGACCTGGTCGATGGGGATGGCGAAACCGATGCCGATCGAGCCGTTGCCGTCGATGGTGGCGATCGCGGTGTTCACCCCGACCACCTCGCCCCGGGCGTTGACCAGCGGCCCGCCCGAGTTCCCGGGATTGATCGAGGCGTCGGTCTGCACCGCCGTGTGCCGGTTGTCGCCGAGCCGTACCTCACGGTCCAGGGCGCTGACGATGCCGGCGGTCACGGTGCCGGAGAGGCCGAGTGGGGAGCCGACGGCCAGTACCGGCTCGCCGACCCGGGTGGAGCCCGGCTTCGCCAGCGGCAGCGGGGCCAGTCCGGCGGACGCCGGCACCCGCAGCACGGCCAGGTCGCTGCGCGGCTCGCGGCCGACCACCTGCGCCGGCACGCGCCGGCCGTCGGGCAGTTCCACGGCCACCGTCCCGCCGCCCCGGACCAGGATGTGGTCGTTGGTCACGATGTGCTGCTGGTCGTCCACCGCGAACCCGGAGCCGGTCGCCCCCCGGCCCCGGCCGTCGCCGGCCAGCACCGACACCACCCCGGGCACGGTCCGCTCGGCGGCGGTGACCAGTTCCGCCGGTACCGGCGCGGCCGAGGCCGCCGGCGGATCGGCCAGCTCGTCCAGGTTGGCCGCCCAGGCGCCGGCCACCGCGCCGGAGGCGGTGGAGAGGGCCACCACCGCCGCCGCGGCGACGAGCAGCCGGCCCGGACCGTGCGGACCGGGTCGCGGCCCGGTCGCGGGTACGCCGTCTCGGGGACGCCCGTCCGGGTCCAGTTCGGGTGAGACGAACCAGGGTCCGCGCGGCTCGCCGAGTCCGGTCTGCACCGCCATACGTACGCTCCTCACGTTGAGTCCGCTCTTGCCGTCGTCTGGCCGGTCAGGGCAGGCGGGAGAACCAGCGCATCGAGCCGGCCGCCGCGCCCATGGCGAGGATCAGACCCAGCCCGATGAAGCGGGCCGACACGTCCTGCCGCACCGTCCGGTAACCGACCGAGGTGCCGATGTCCTCGTAGACGGCGCGCAGCTCGTCGCTCGTGGTGGCCTCGTGGAAGCCGCCACCGGTCTCCTCGGCGACCGCGCGCAGGGTCTGTCCGTCGACCGGCACCTGGATCGGCCGCCCGCCCCGGTCCACGAACCCGCTCGGGGTGCCGAACGAGATGGCGTGCACCGGCACCTTCGCCGACACCGCGTCCCCGGCCGCCTCGATCGGGTCCTTGCCCGAGGTGTTCGCGCCGTCGGAGAGGAGGATGATCCGGGCCGGCGGCGGATCCGTCGCCGCCCGGCTGTCCAGCGCCCGGACCGCGCCGAGGGAGGTGTTGATCGCCTCGCCGATCGCGGTGCCCTGGACCCCGGTGGCCCCCTCGACCAGCCGTTCGATCCCCTCGTGCAGCGCCTCCCGGTCGGTGCCCGGCGGGACCAGCACGGCGGCGCTGCCGGCGAAGGCGACCAGCCCGACGTTGAACTCCTCGGGCAGGCCGTCGACGAAGCGCCGGGCCGCCTGCTTCGCGGCGGTCAACCGGTCCGGGTCGACGTCGGTGGCGAGCATCGAGGTGGAGACGTCCACCGCCACCATCACGGTGGCCCGTTCCCGGGGCACCCGGACCTCGTCGGTCGGCCGGGCGAACCCGACCACCAGCAGCGCCAGCATGGCCAGGAAGAGCCCGGCCGGCAGGTGCCGCCGCCAGGTCGGCCGCTGCGGCGCGACCCGGTCGAGCAGGCGCAGGTTGGTGAACCGTACGGCGTACCGGCTGTGCCGACGCTGGGCCAGCACGTACGCCACGAGCAGCGCGAGCACGCCGAGCAGCAACCAGAGCCGGATCGGGGACTGCCAGATCATGCGCCACCTCCCCCGGTCCGGGCGCCGCGACCGGCCGGGACGAGAGCCAGGCGACGCTGGGCGTGCACGTGCCGGACAATGTCCGCGCCCCAGTCCCGGTCGGTCCGGAGCGCCAGGTGCGTCGCCCCGCTCCGGCGCAGCGCCTGACGTACCTGTTCCCGTTGGGCCGCCGCCGCCTGGGCGAACCGAGCCCGCAGCACCGGGTCGCCCGTCCACACCTCGCGGCGCCGTCCGGTCTCCGGATCGACCAGGGTGACCAGTCCGACGTCCGGAAGCTCCAGTTCGCGCGGGTCGGTCACCTCGACGGCGAGCACCTGGTGCCGGGCGGCGAGCCGACGCAGCTGCGGTTCCCACCCGGCCTCGGCCTGGGGGTGGTCGGGAAGGGTGTCGAGGAAGTCGGAGACCACCACGACCAGCCCCCGGCGGGACGCGAGGCGGTGCACCGAGGTCAGCGCCCCGGCCAGCGACGATGCGGCGTCCGCTGTGGCGTCCGCCGGCGCGCCGGCGGCGGTCCGGTCGCCGCGCGGGGCGGTGAGCAGGGCCCGGAGCAGGTTGACCAGGTGCTGGCGTCCGCACCGGGCGGGGAACCGGCGCACCCCGTCCCGGGTGAGCACCTGGGCGCCGAGTCGGTTGCCGGCACCGGCGGTGAGGAAACCGACCGCCGCGACGGCGGCCACCGCCAGTTCCCGCTTGTCCAGGTCGGCGGTGCCGAACTCCATGCTCGGACTGGCGTCCACCAGCAGCCAGGTGGTCAGTTCCCGGTCGGCGTCGACCTGCCGGACGTGCGGCACGGCGGTGCGGGCGGTGACCGCCCAGTCCATCCGGCGTACCTCGTCCTCGCCGGGGCGGTACTCCCGGCTGCCGGCGGCCTCGCTGCCCGGCCCGGGGAGCAGGCCCCGGTGCTGGCCGTGCAGCAGTCCGTCCAGCCTGCGCGTGACGGTCAGTTCCAGCCGGCGCAGTCGCTGGTCCGGGGTGAGTTCGGCCAGTCCCGGGTCACGCTGCGGGGAGGCCACCCGGTCCGGGAGGCGGTGGACCCTCCTCATGCCGCCGCCAGGTCGGTGGTGACCGGTCGGTGACCGGGGGCGATCCGGGGCGGGGGTACGGCCTCGACGAGCCGGTGGACCAGCGCCTCGGCGGACACCCCGTCGGCGACCGCGTCGAAGGAGAGCACCAGCCGGTGGGCGAGCACGTCCACCGCCAGTTCCCGGACGTCCTCGGGGAGGACGTGGTCGCGACCGCGCAGCAGGGCCTGGGCGCGGGCGGCGGCGACCAGGCCGAGGGTGGCGCGGGGGCTCGCCCCGTAGGCGAGCATGGGGGCGAGCCCGGGCAGGCCGAAGCGCCCCGGGTCGCGGGTGGCGAGGATGAGCCGGACGACGTACTCGGCGAGGGCGTGGTGCACGAAGACGTCCCGGGCCCGGCTCTGGAGGGCACGCAGTCGCAGCGGGTCGAGCACCCGGCGGGGACACGGCCGGTCGGTGCTCATCCGGTAGAGGATGGCCAGTTCGTCGGCGTCGTCCGGGTAGTCGACGACCACCTTCATGAGGAAGCGGTCCCGCTGCGCCTCGGGCAGCGGATACACGCCCTCGGACTCGATCGGGTTCTGGGTGGCGAGCACCAGGAACGGTTCGGGTACGCCGAAGGTGCGTCCGCCGATGGAGACCTGTCGTTCGGCCATCGCCTCCAGCAGCGCCGACTGCACCTTGGCCGGCGCGCGGTTGATCTCGTCGGCGAGGACCAGGTTGGCCATGACCGGGCCGAGTTCGACGTCGAAGGTCTCCTGGGAGGCGCGGTAGATCCGGGTCCCGACGATGTCCGAGGGAACCAGGTCGGGCGTGAACTGGATCCGGGAGAAGGTGCCGCCGACCACGGTGGCGAGGGTTTGCGCGGCCAGGGTCTTGGCCACTCCGGGTACGCCTTCGAGCAGGCAGTGTCCGTCCGCCACGAGAGCGGTGAGCAGGCGGTCGACGAGTCGGTCCTGCCCGACGATCACACGTTTGACCTCGTGGAGGATCTGTTCCAACTCGACGCCGGGCGCGGCGGGAACGTCCGGGGTGGGCACGCTGGCCAGGGTGTCCGAGATGTCCGTCACGGTGCTTGCTTCCCGAGGCACCGCTACGACAAACGTCGGAATTTCAGCCGCTAACCTGCCTTTTTCCCCTCTAACGGGACGCCATTCGTCGCCCGACACCCGGGTCCGACGGCCGGCGGCGTCGGCCCCCGTGGCGCGCGGGGGCCGACGCCGGTCGGGTGGCCGGCTTCCCGGCCACCCGACGCCGTGCCGCGGTCAGCCCGCCACGTGCAGGTGGAAGGGCCGGTCGGCGACGGTACCGATGGAGTTGCGGGTCTGGACGAAGACCCCGTTCGGCGTGCCCAGCCGGGGCGCCACGGAGACTTCGCCGCCAAACGGGATGCAGCAGTTGGCAGAGTCGCCGATGGTGGCCACGTAGGCGCCACGGGAGACGACCCGGTTGAAGATCACCTCGTACTGCCCGGTGCCGTACCGGGTCACCGAGACCACGTCCAGCCCCCGGGCCAGGACGCCGTTCGACCCGACGACGGCGAAGGAGACGGTGGTGGCGAGCGTGCCCGCGTCCTGTTTCAGCGCCTCCCGCGCCTTCCGGGCCGACTCCGGCGTCAGCGGCGGCTGCTGGCCCTGCTGAGCCACCGGCTGGGCGCCGTTGCTCTCGGTCGGCTGGGCGACGGCGATCCCCCCTCCGGCGAGGGTCAGCCCCAACACGGCGACGGTCACCGCGACCGCCTTGCGTGAGAACAATTTGGCCATGACAGGTCTCCCTTGCTTCGATTTTCGAGCGAGGTGAATGGAACCGTCCCGCCATCAACGGGGCGGATTGTTACCGGATCAAAAGGTCGGAAAAATTGCGTCAGACGACCCCACGCGAGCAAGATTCCTCGGATTTACACCCAGCCTGAACTGGTAAAACTACGGAGAGTGTCGGCTGTAACCACACAGGAAAGTAGCACCGCAAAAAGCGCAGAGTCAATGCCCTAGCAGGACTTCGGTCACCCTCTCCGGCGCGCCTGCGAACAGCGGAGAGCGAAACAGAAAGCTGTTCACCAAACCGGGTGCCGACGGAGAGGGAAACCGGGGCGGCTAGCGTGTCGGGGTGACCGTACGCGCCGAGGACCGACCGACGACCGGGGCGCGACGCCACGGCACCGCACTCTGCTGGCTCGCCGTCGCACCGGGGCTGGCCTTCGCGGCCGTCCGCCTACCCGGCCTGGAACGGGGCGCGCTGGTGCAGGCGGTGGCTTTCACGCCGTACGTGGCGGCCGGCGCCCTGCTGCCCCTGGTGCTGACGCTCGCCCTGCGGCGGTGGGGTCCCGCCCTGGTCGCGGCCCTGACCGCGCTGGCCCTGGTGGCCGTGGTCGCGCCCCGGGCCCTGCCCAGCGGCCAGCCGGCCGCCGACGGACCGGCCCTGCGGGTGCTCACCGCCAACCTGCTGGCCGGCGCGGGCGACGCCCGGCGACTGGTCGACCTGGTCCGGACCGGGGATGTGGACGTGCTGGCGGTGCAGGAGTTCACCCCCGACGCGCAGGCCGAACTCGACCGGCTCGGCATGGCCGGGCTGCTGCCGTACCGCGAGCTCAACCCCGAGGTGGGCACCACGGGATCCGGGCTCTACACGCGCTTCCCGCTCACCGCGACCGGGATCCGGCGCAACGTCGGCTTCGGCTTCAGCCAGGCGTACGGCACCCTCGCCGTGCCCGGCGCGCCCCCGGTACGGATCGAGTCGGCGCACCCGGCCGCCCCACACTCCCCGTCGGTGGTGCCGGACTGGCGGACCGACCTCGCGGCCCAGCCCCCGGCGACGCCGGACGGGCAGTTGTCCGTCCTCGCCGGGGACTTCAACGCCACCCTGGACCACGCCCTCCTGCGGGACCTGCTCGCCACCGGGTACGTCGACGCGGCGGACGCGGTCGGGGCCGGGCTGACGGGCACCTGGGGACCGTACGACGGCGACCCGATCCCGCCGGTCACCATCGACCACGTGCTGGTCGACCGGCGGATCGCGGTGCACGCGGTGACGGTGCGCGCGCTGCCGGGCAGCGACCACCGCACCGTCCTGGCCGAACTGCGCCTGCCCCGCGCCGCCTGAACCGGGGCACCGGCCCGGGTGGTAGCAGGGGTCCCCTGTTACCGCTTTTTGACGTGCAGGGGGCCCCTGCTACCACCCCAGCCCACCCCCACCCCACCCCACCCCGACCCCCGCCCACCGGGTCCGCCGGGTGGGCCGCCAGGCGCGGCCGGCGAGCGGGATCAGACGTGGGCGCGGTCGAGGCCGTAGGTGAGCGCGTCGACCAGGGCGTGCCAGCTCGCCTCGACGACATTGGGGTGCACGCCGACGGTGGTCCAGTCCCGACCGGCACCGGTGGTCTCGACCAGGACCCGGGTGACCGCGCCGGTGCCCTGGCTCCCCTCCAGGATGCGGACCTTGTAGTCGGCCAGCCCGAAGTCGCGCAGCTCCGGGTAGTGCCGGGCCAGCCCGGCGCGCAGCGCCTCGTCCAGGGCGTTGACCGGACCGTTCCCCTCGGCGGTGGCGATCACCCGCTCCCCGCGTACCCGGATCTTCACGGTCGCCTCGGAGACCACCGCGCCGTCCTCCCGGTGCTCGACGATCACCCGGTACGACTCCAGGGTGAACGGCTTCGCCGGGGCGCGGTCCGGCAGCTCGGAGCGGACCAGCAACTCGAACGAGGCGTCCGCGGCCTCGAAGGACCAGCCGCCGGCTTCCAGTTCCTTGACCCGGTTGGTGACCCGGGAGAGCGTCTCCGGACGGCCGGCCAGGTCCAGACCCAGCTCACGACTCTTGAGCTCGATGCTGGCCCGGCCGGCCATCTCGGTGACCAGGATCCGCATGTCGTTCCCCACCACTGCGGGGTCCACGTGGTTGTAGAGCAGCGGATCCACCTTGATCGCGCTCGCGTGCAGCCCCGCCTTGTGGGCGAAGGCCGCGGCCCCGGCGTACGCCTGGTGGGTGTCGGGGGCGATGTTCGCGATCTCGGCGATGGCGTGCGAGACGCGCACCATCTGCTCGAGGCACCCGTCCGGTAGGACCGGGATCCCGAGCTTGAGCTGGAGGTTGGCGACGACGGCGAAGATGTCGGCGTTGCCGGGGCGTTCGCCGTAGCCGTTGGCGGTGCCCTGGAAGTGGCGGACCCCGGCCTCGACGGCGGCGATGGTGTTGGCGACCGCGCAGGCGGTGTCGTTCTGGCAGTGGATGCCGAGCCGCTCCGGTCCGACGCCGGTGCGGGCGGTCAGGTCGGCGATGGCGGCGGTCACCTGGGAGGGCAGCATGCCCCCGTTGGTGTCGCAGAGCACCATCACCTCGGCTCCGGCGTCGAGCGCCGTCTCCACCACCGCCGCCCCGTACGCCGGGTCGGCGCGGTAGCCGTCGAAGAAGTGCTCCCCGTCGACGAAGACCCGGCGTCCCTCCGCGACCAGGTGGGCCACCGTGTCCCGGATCATGGCCAGGTTCTCGGCCGGGGTGGTCCGCAGCGCCCGCTCGACGTGCCGCAGGTCCGCCTTGGCGACCAGCGCGATCGCCGGGGTCTCGGCGTCGAGCAGGGCGCGCACCTGCGGGTCGTCGGCGACCGCGACCCCGGCCTTGCGGGTGGCGCCGAACGCGACCAGCAGCGCATGACGCAGGTCGAGCTCGGTACGGGCCCGGCGGAAGAACTCGGTGTCCTTGGGCACCGCGCCCGGCCAGCCGCCCTCGATGAAGCCGACGCCGAACTCGTCGAGCAGCCGGGCCACGGCGAGCTTGTCGACCACGGAGTAGCTGATTCCCTCGCGCTGGGCACCGTCGCGCAACGTCGTGTCGTAGACCTGGTACGTCATGGGAGACCTTTCTGGAACCAACAAAAAGACCCCCCGCGGGGTGCGGGAGGTCTGCGCGCTCGGCGGAGGGTTGCCGGCGCGCTAGGTGCCAATAAGCAGGGCGGTGCTGGTCACGTTCCGTACTCTGCCACCCGCGGCCCGGATCTGGGAGGAGAAATCCACATCTCGGGACAACCGGTGGCGGAGGGTTGCGCTGGCGGACCGCAGGCCAACACGTCGCCGGAACACGCGATCGGTGATCGACTTCACAAGTAACCCGGCCGCCACCTGGGCGTTACGGGGTTGGGGCAATATCTGGAACCAGTCCAGTTACGGCCCCGTGCCACTCGTCAAGGAGGACCTGTGCTCACCGTCGGTGACAGCTTCCCGGAGTACGAACTCACCGCCTGCGTCTCCCTGGAGGCCGACAAGGCGTTCGAGACGATCCACCACAAGTCGCACCAGGGCCAGTGGCGGGTCGTCTTCTTCTGGCCGAAGGACTTCACCTTCATCTGTCCCACCGAGATCGCCGAGTTCGGCCGGCTCAACGGCGAGTTCGCCGACCGCGACGCCCAGGTCCTCGGCGTCTCCGTCGACAACGAGTTCGTCCACTACGCCTGGCGCAAGGACCACCCGGATCTGCGGGAGCTGCCCTTCCCGATGCTCAGCGACATCAAGCGCGAGCTGACCGAGGCCTGCGGCGTGCTCGGCGAGGACGGCGTGGCCCAGCGGGCCACCTTCATCGTCGACCCGAACAACGAGATCCAGTTCGCCATGGTCACCGCCGGCTCGGTCGGCCGGAACGTCTCCGAGGTGCTGCGGGTGCTCGACGCCCTCCAGACCGACGAGCTGTGCCCGTGCAACTGGAACAAGGGCGCCGACACCCTGGACGCCACCAAGCTGATGGCCGGGGCCTGACCGATGGGCCTCGACGCGATCAAGGCGGCTCTGCCGGAGTACGCCAAGGACATCAAGCTCAACCTCGGGTCCACCGTCGGCACCTCGACCCTGAGCCCGCTCCAGGCCTGGGGCACCGCGCTGGCCTGCGCGGTGGCCGCCCGTAACCCGGTGGTGCTGCGCGAGATCGCGGCCGAGGCGGCCGACCACCTCAAGCCGGAGGCGGTCGAGGCGGCCAAGGGCGCGGCCACGATCATGGCGATGAACAACGTCTACTACCGGTCCAAGCACCTGATCGGCGACGAGTCGTACGCCTCGATCCCGGCCCGGCTGCGGATGCAGATCATCGCGAGGCCCGGCGTGGACAAGGGCGACTTCGAGCTCTGGTGCCTGGCGGTGTCGGCGATCACCGGGTGCGGGGTGTGCCTGGAGTCGCACGAGAAGACCCTGCGCGGGGCCGGGTTCACCCGGGAGCAGGTGCACGAGGGGCTGCGGATCGCCGCCGTGGTGCACGCCGCCGCGGTGGCGCTGGACGCCGAGGCCGCGCTGGGCTGACGCCCTGCGTCCACCGGCACTCCGACCGGGGCCGTCCCACCGACGGACGGCCCCGGTCGCGTCGTTTCCGGCGGCTCCCGCGACCGGGACGCCTCCGGCAAGCCGACTCCGCCGGTGCGCGGACCGGCGACTCCGGCCCCCCGGTACCGGCCGGCAGGTGTGCGACCGCGACCAGGGGGTACGAGGAGTCCTGACCGGACAGCATCCCCGATACGACGCAGTCGAGGCAGGAGGGCCGTGGAATGGACAGGCTCGATCCGGGCGCGGCGCACGCCTCACCGAAGCCGGTGACCGACGACGGGCAGGGCGCCTTCGCGGGCGGCGCGCCCGCCGGTGCCTTCGACCCCTGGCGCTACCGGGACGAGGCCGGGGTCACCGACACCGACCTGACCGGCTACCACGTCAAGGCGACCGACGGGTCGATCGGGAAGATCGACGAGGCGAGTCACGACGTCAACGCCAGTTACCTGGTGGTGGACACCGGCCCCTGGATCTTCGGCCGGAAGGTGATGCTCCCGGCCGGCACGGTCAACCACGTCGACCACGATGTCCGCACGGTGTTCGTCGACCGGACCCGCGACCAGGTCCGGGCCGCTCCCGAGTACGACGAGACCGACACCGACCCGGCGTACCGGGACCGGCTGGGCGGCTACTACGACGACACGTACGCGCCCGTGCCACCGGGCACCGCCCGGTAGGTGACCACGTCGTGACGGCCGGTGGGGTTCCGCCCCGCCGGCCGTTAGCGTGTCGAGGTGGACACCCCTGGAGCGAATCGACGAATCCCGTTCTCCGCGATGTTCAACTTCCGTGACGTCGGCGGCTACCGAGGCCACGACGGACGCACCGTACGGTGGGGGCGGCTCTACCGCTCCGACTCCCTGCACCGGGTCGACGAGACCGATCGGGCGGCGTTCGCCGCGCTCGGCGTCCGGACGGTGGTCGACCTGCGTCGACCGTCCGAGGTGGCCCGGGACGGCCGGGTGCCGGCGTACGACGGGCTCGCCTACCGCAACATCCACCCGGAACACCGGTCCTGGGCCGAGCAGATGTACGACCCGGCGACCAGCCTCGCCGGCTTCCTGGTCGACCGGTACGTCGCCCTGGCCACCACCGGCGCGGCCGGGCTGGCCGAGGCGGTCGGCCTGATCGCCGACGCCGAGAACGCCCCGGTGGTGGTGCACTGCGTGGCCGGCAAGGACCGCACCGGCATCGTCTGCGCGCTGACCCTGGCGTTGCTCGGGGTGAGCGACACGGACATCGCCGCCGACTACGCGCTGAGCACCGAGGCGTCGGCCCGGTTCAGCGCCTGGCTCGCGGCCAGCATGCCCGAGGCGGCGGATCCACCCGCGCCGTTCCTCGCCTCACCGGCCGAGGCGATGCCGCTCTTCCTCGACGAGCTGCGCGACCGGCACGGGTCCGTCGAGGGGTACCTCCGCCACGCCGGGCTGGCCGACGCGCAGTTCGACGCTCTCCGGGCTCACCTGCTGGAGTGACCCGCCGGGTGGAGCCGCCCCCGGGGGCCCGCCCAGGACCGGAGGTGGCTCACGCGGTGACCGAGAACTGCCGACATGCTGACTCCCTATGACGCAAACGGTTCTGCGTCAGCAAGATAGGTCACCATGGATGACGCCCGGTAGTCCGCCGCACCGGTCACGGAAAGTGAACAGAGCTGCTACCGGCTGAAACAGCGACATCCCGGGGGTGATGTCCGATATCGGACATCACCCCCGGCACGCCACAGCGGGCGGGACCGCGATCCCGCCGACGGGTCAGAGCACCCGACGGACCCAGCCGTACGGGTCGGCGGCCACGCCGCGCTGGAGGTCGACGAGCTGCTGGCGCAGCCCCATGGTGACCCGGCCGGGCTCCCCCGCCCCGATGACGAACTCGCCGTCCGGGAAGCGGACGTGCCCGATCGGCGTGATCACGGCGGCCGTGCCACAGGCGAAGACCTCGCGCAGCCGCCCGCTCGCCGCGTCGGCCTGCCAGTCGGCGAAGCTGACCGACCGCTCCTGCACGGTCAGGCCGGCCTCGGTGGCCAGCGTCAGCACCGACTCGCGGGTGATGCCCGGCAGTATGGTGCCGGTCAGCGGCGGGGTGACCAGCGTGCCGTCGTCGTAGACGAAGAAGACGTTCATGCCGCCCAGTTCGTCGACGAAGCGCCGCTCGACGGCGTCCAGGAAGACCACCTG
The DNA here is from genome assembly GCF_900091495.1 of Micromonospora echinospora. Lineage (NCBI taxonomy): Bacteria > Bacillati > Actinomycetota > Actinomycetes > Micromonosporales > Micromonosporaceae > Micromonospora > Micromonospora echinospora. The sequence continues at coordinate 660,717 of NZ_LT607413.1, forward strand.
CTCACAGCCGTGCTCGATCGCCTCGGCCTGCGCGGCCAGCGAGGCCGCGTAGTTCCCGCCGCACTTCGCCGCGCCGGTGCCACCCGGCGCCGCCCGGGTGTAGTCCGGGGAGATCCAGACCTTGACCGGCTTGACCCCGCCGGAGAAGTACGCCCCGACCGGGGCGGCGATCAGGACGTAGAGGTATTCCCGGGCCGGCCGGACCCCGAGGAAGACCTCACTGGCGAACATGAACGGCCGCAGGTAGAGGCTGCCGTCCTCACCGGACGGGATCCACTCCCGGTCGATCTCGATCAGCCGGTGCAGCGAGTCGAGGAACGCCTCCGGCGGCAGCGGGGGCATGGCCAGCCGCTCGGCCGAGGTGACGAACCGGTCGGCGTTGGCCTCCGGCCGGAAGAGCGTCACCCCACCGTCGGCGGTGCGGTACGCCTTGAGCCCCTCGAAGATCTCCTGCGCGTAGTGCAGTACGGCACTGGCCGGGTCCATCGGGATCGGCGCGCGGGCCTCGACGCGGGCGTCGTACCAGCCCTTGTCCTCCGCGTAGCGGATCGTGACCATGTGGTCGGTGAAGACCCGGCCGAACCCGGGGTCGACCAGCAGGGCGGCCCGGTCGGCGGCGGATACGGGCGCGGGGTTCCGACGGATCTCGAATTCGAGCTTGTCACCACCGCTCATCGCGCTGACCTCCCTGGGACGGCACGGCATGCCGGAGCGCATGCCGAAGGACTGGTGCAGTGGAACTTACCCCGAACGGCCGTTGCGCGGGAGGGCCGGCCAACGGGCCGGCGCTACGTACCGTGACGCCGGGCCGTCCGGGTGGCGGGCTGAGCGGGCGGTCAGCCCGCGGCGTACTCGGCCAGACGGTCGCCGACCTCGTCGGTGCGCAGCGGTACGCCCGGCGCCCGGTTCGCCAGCTCGCTGGCGACCGCCTCGGTCACCCGGTTGGCGGCGTCGGAGTGGCCGAGCTGCTCCAGCAGCAGCGCGGCGGAGAGCACGGCGGCCACCGGGTCGGCGAGGCCCTTGCCGGCGATGTCCGGGGCCGAGCCGTGCACCGGTTCGAACATCGAGGGGTAGCGCCCCTCGGGGTTGATGCAGCCGCTGGCGGCCAGCCCGATGCCGCCGGTGACGGCAGCGGCGATGTCGGTCAGGATGTCGCCGAAGAGGTTGTCGGTGACCACCACGTCGTACCGCTGCGGCTGGGTGACCAGGAACATCGCGGCGGCGTCCACGTGCTGGTACTCGGTGGTCACGTCGGGGTGCTCGGCGGCGACCGCCGCGAAGGCGCGGGCCCAGAGCGACCCGGCGTGGGTGAGCACGTTGGTCTTGTGCACCAGGGTCACCTTGCGGCGCTCCCGGCGCCCCGCCCGGGCGAACGCGTCCCGGATCACCCGCTCCACGCCGTGCCGGGTGTTCAGGCTCTCCTCGGTGGCCACCTCGGCGGGGGTGTCCCGGTGCAGCGAGCCGCCCGCGCCGGCGTAGAGCCCCTCGGTGCCCTCCCGGACCACCACCAGGTCGACCTCGCCCGGCTTGACGGTGGCGAGCGGGCCGGTCACGCCGGGCCAGAGCCGGGACGGGCGGAGGTTGACGTACTGGTCGAAGGCGAAACGGAGCTTGAGCAGCAGGCCGCGCTCCAGCACGCCCGGCGGGACGGTCGGATCGCCGACCGCGCCGAGCAGGATCGCGTCGTGCCCGGCCAGCTCGGTCAGGACCGAGTCCGGCAGCACCTCGCCGGTGCGGTGGTAGCGGGCGGCGCCGAGGTCGTACTCGGTGGCCTCCACGACGCCGGGAAGGACGGCGTCGACGACCTTGCGGGCCTGCGCGACCACCTCGGGTCCGATCCCGTCCCCGGCCACCACCGCGATCCGCGCCACGTTCCACTCCTCAGCTCACCGTTGAACTCGTACGTTACGACGCCGTCCCGCCTCCCGGTACGTTGCGCTCATATTATGGGAATCTCGGATGCACAGCAGCTTTCCAGGTGACATTCATGATCCGGTCAACTCGACCACCTAGGGTGGGGTTCGCACGGGTCACGGGGGCCCGTGACGGAGGGTCGGCGACGGCGCGGCACCATCCGGAGGGAGCAGGCACATGCGGATCGAGGAACAGACCCGGAGCCGGTGGGTGGACCAGCCCGCCCACGTCAGCCGTCGTCCCGACCTGCGGCTCGGTGGTCGCAGCCTGCTGGATCGCTGGGGTGGGGTGGCCACCGACCGGCTCACCGTCACGCACACCGTGCGCACCTCCACCGCCGAGTACACCCTCGTGCTGAACGCCCCGGAGTGGCTCGGACGGCGCGGGGTCGGCGAGGCGCTGCGCGACGCCGTCGCCGAACTACGGGCCGTCGACCTGACCTACGGCCCCGGCCGACCGCACAGCCTCGTCTCCCGGCTGCGCCGGGGCGAGATCAGCCCCGAGTCGTACGCCCCCCTGGCCGACCTGGTCGACCGCTGCGCCGCGATGCGGGCGGCCACCGACGGCTGGTTCGACGCCTGGGCGGTGCCCGGCGGCTTCGACCCGGGGGGCCTGCTCGGCGGATGGGCGGTGGAGCGGGCCGCCGCCCGGCTGCGGGCCTCCGGTGTGGACGACTACGCCGTGGTCGCCGGCGCGGACCTGGTCGTCCGGGGGCACGCCCCGCACGGCGGGCCGTGGCGGGTCGCCGTGCTCCACCCGGACGGCGACCGTGCCCCGCTGGTGCTGGAGATGACGGCCGGCGCGATCGGCACCTCCGGGGTCAGCGGACGGCGTGACCACGTGGTGGACCCGCACACCGGGGAACCGGCCCGCCAGATGACCGCGGCCACCGTGGTGGGGCCGGACCTGTCCGTCGCCGACGCCTACGCCACCGCCCTCTACGCCGCCGGTCCGGCGGGACTGGACTGGTTCGGCGACGGATCGAACTACCGGCCGCTCTTCGCCCACCGGCGCTGACCCCACAGGGGGCGCGGACCGGCTGGCGAGTGGGGACGACCGCGATCGGCTCCCACGGGCGCGGCAACGACCGTGGGAGCCGGTCAGCGACGAGTGCGCGTGGCTCGCGCATCCGAGGGGTACGGAACCGACCGGCCGGACGCCGGACACCGCCACCCGAAGACGGGTCGACACCGTGAGTTCGGTCAGTAACCGCACGGATACGCTAGCGAACCGTCGTAGGCCGCCGCAAGGGTCTCCACAACCGACCGTCCTGGTATGACGCTGCGGGTTCCTTTCCGGACGGTCCACGGGGTCCGGTGACGCGCCGGGTCGACCGGATGGCACGCTGTCCGCCGTGAGTTTCGATCTGAGCGTGTGGGCCCTACCGGAAGGGGCCTCCCCCGCGGACGTGCGGGCGGCCGTGCAACGGTGCCGACAGGGACAGCACGTCGACAGCTATCCCGACCCCCGGGTGGTCGCCTTCTACCGGGCGATCACCGCCAGCTACCCGGACCGTCCCGGGCCGGGATCGCCGTGGGAGGTGACGCCGTTGCACGCCGCCGCTGACCACGTGGCGATGAGCCTCTATCCGACCTGTGAGGACCAGGTGCTCCTGGACATCGAGCGGCTCGCCGCCGAGAACGGCCTGATGCTCTTCGACCCCCAGGACGGTTCCGTCTACCCGCCACCGACGGCTGCCCCCGCCCCCGCCCACCACGCGACCTTTCCCGTCCCCCACTCCACCGCCCACGCCCGCTAGGACCGGTCAGCGGCGACGGTCCCCTCGTCCGGCGGACCGCCTCGAACCCGGGGCCAGCGTGCCGGCGACGGCCGGACGACGAGCACCGGACGACGAACGCGAGCCCGACAGCGAGCAGGGGCCCGGCCACCACTGGCCGGGCCCCTGCGTCGTGTGCGGGGACGGGGATCTACTCGTCGCGCAGGTCGGCGGCGGAGGCGGCGGTCGCGCCGATCGACTCGGCGGCCGAGGTGAGCAGGTCCGCGCCGAGCGCCTGGTCGACGGTGAGCGTCATCAGCGTCTCGCCACCGGCCTCGCGACGGGCCACCTGCATGGCCGCGATGTTGATGCCGGCCTCGCCGAGCAGCGTGCCGACGGTGCCGACCACGCCGGGACGGTCGACGTAGCGGAGGAAGAGCAGGATGCCCTCCGCCCCGATCTCCACGTCGAAGCCGTCGACCTCGGTCAGCTTCAGGACCTCCCGGCCGGGAGCGCCGACGACGGTGCCCGAGACGCTGACCGTCCGGCCGTCGGGCAGCGCGCCCCGGACGGAGACCAGGCTCGGCTGGTCCGGCTCGGGCTGGCTGGTCAGCGTCACCTCGACGCCGCGCTCGGCGGCGAGGTGCGGGGCGTTGACGTAGGTGACCTGCTCCTCGACGACCGAGCTGAACAGCCCCTTGGTCGCGGCGAGCTTGAGCACCGAGACGTCGTGGTTGGCGATCTCGCCGCGCACCTCGACGGTGACGCTGGCGGCCACCCCGCCGGCCACGGCGGTGAAGGCCCGACCGAGCTTCTCGGCGAGCGGCAGCAGCGGCCGGACGTCCTCGGCGACCACGCCGCCGGCCTGGACGTTCACCGCGTCCGGCACGAACTCGCCCTGGAGGGCGAGCTTGACGCTCTTCGCCACGGCGAGACCGGCCTTGTCCTGTGCCTCGTGGGTGGAGGCGCCCAGGTGCGGGGTGGCCACCACGTTGTCGAAGGCGAACAGCGGCGAAGAGGTGCAGGGCTCCTTGGCGTACACGTCGACACCGGCGCCGGCGACCCGGCCCTCGGCGATGGCGTCGGCGAGCGCCTGCTCGTCGACCAGGCCGCCCCGGGCGGCGTTGACGATCCGCACGCCCGGCTTGACGATCGCCAGTTCCTTCTCGCCGATCAGGCCGACCGTCTCCGGGGTCTTCGGCAGGTGGATCGAGATGAAGTCGCTCTCCCGGAGCAGCTCCTCCAGCCCGACCAGACGGACCCCGAGCTGGGCCGCGCGGGCCGGCTGGATGTAGGGGTCGTACGCGATCAGCCGGGTGCCGAAGGCGGCGATCCGCTGGGCGAAGAGCACGCCGATCCGGCCGAGGCCGACCACGCCGACGGTCTTGCCCTGGATCTCGACGCCGGTGTACTTCGACCGCTTCCACTCCCCCGCCTTGAGCGCCGCGCTGGCGCTGGCGGTGTTCCGCGCCACGGCGAGGAGCAGGGCCACGGCCTGCTCGGCGGCGGAGACGATGTTCGAGGTGGGCGCGTTGACCACCATCACGCCCCGGGCGGTGGCGGCGGGCACCTCGACGTTGTCCAGACCGACGCCCGCGCGGGCGACCACCTTGAGGCGGGGCGCGGCGGCGACGGCCTCCGCGTCGATCTGGGTGGCACTGCGCACGATCACCGCGTCGGCCTCGGCGAGGGCGGAGAGCAGCGCCGGACGGTCGGTGCCGTCGACGTGGCGTACGTCGAAGTCGTGGGCGAGCACCTCGATGGCGGCGGGAGCGAGTTCTTCGGCGATCAGTACGACAGGATTCATCGGTCCTCGTAGATATCGTCAGAGCGGGTCGGCGGCGTCGACTCCGACGCCACGCTGCGCCCTGTGCTTGACCGGGCCATGGGCCGTGCGGGTGCCCGGAAGCACCTACCGCGGTGGCGCGCGGGTGCCGGGAACACCTACCCGCGATGGTAGGCCGCTGCCCACCACCGCTGTCCCAAGGACCGGGGTGAGGGCCCTCACACACCATCCGGACACCGGACCGGGCTCGATCCATCCTCCAGATCCGGCCCGACCCCGGAAACGCGCAGGTGGCGTACCCCGACGCCACAGAAGGGCATCGGGGTACGCCACCGCACGGAACGACACCGCCAGCGAACGGAACGGGCCGTCGACGGGGCTGGCCGGCGTGCCGGAACACGACCGCGGGCCGCGGCCGTTCGCCGTGATCAGTCTCTCCCGGTGATCAGCCTCTCCCGGTCACGGGCGATCCGGCACCGGTCGTCAGGATGGTCAGGCGGTCTCGGTGATCGGACGGTCGACCCAGCTCATCATGCCGCGCAGCTTCTGGCCGGTCTCCTCGATCGGGTGCGCCGCGCCCTCGGCCTGCCACTTGCGGTAGTTCGGCCGGCCCGCCTCGTCCTCGGCGATCCACTCGCGGGCGAACTCGCCGGACTGGACCTCGGACAGGATCTTGCGCATCTCCTCCTTGACCCGGGCGTCGACGACGCGCGGGCCCCGGGACAGGTCGCCGTACTCGGCGGTGTCGGAGATGCTGTAGCGCATCCGGGCGATGCCGCCCTCGTACATCAGGTCGACGATCAGCTTCAGCTCGTGCAGGCACTCGAAGTAGGCCACCTCGGGCGCGTACCCGGCCTCGGTGAGCACCTCGAAACCGGTCTGCACCAGCGCGGACGCGCCGCCGCAGAGGACCGCCTGCTCACCGAAGAGGTCGGTCTCGGTCTCCTCCTTGAAGGTGGTCTTGATCACGCCGGCCCGGCTGCCGCCGATGCCCTTCGCGTACGACAGGGCCAGGGCGAGCGCGTTGCCCGAGGGGTCCTGCTCGACGGCGACGAGGCAGGGCACGCCCTTGCCGTCGACGTACTGGCGACGGACCAGGTGACCCGGGCCCTTCGGGGCGACCATCGCCACGTCCACGTCGGCCGGGGGCTTGATCAGCCCGTACCGGATGTTGAAACCGTGCCCGAAGAAGAGCGCCTTGCCAGCGCTCAGGTGCGGGGCGATCGACTCGGCGTAGAGCTTGCGCTGCGCGGTGTCCGGGGCCAGGATCATGATCACGTCAGCCTCGGCGGACGCCTCGGCCGGGGTCAGCACCCGCAGCCCCTGCTCCTCGGCCTTGGCCCGGCTCTTCGATCCCTCGGGCAGACCGATCACCACGTCGACGCCGGAGTCGCGCAGCGACAGCGCGTGGGCGTGGCCCTGGCTGCCGTACCCGATGACCGCGACCTTCCGGCCCTGGATCAGGCCCAGGTCGGCGTCGTCGTCGTAGAACACCTCAACGCTCATGAGAACTTCCCTTTCGTACGACGGCCCGGGCGGCCCGTCGTGGTCGGTGCGGCTGAATGTCCGGCGGCGCGCGCCCCGGTCCCACCGGGTTGCGGCGGCGCGCGACGCCCGTCTGGTCGGGGGGTCAGGCGGCCCGCAGCGACGGGCCGGCGGTGATCGAGCGCGAGCCACGCCCGATCGCCACGGTGCCCGACTGGACCATCTCCTTGATGCCGAAGGGCTCCAGGTCACGCAGAAGTGCGTCCAGCTTGTCGGGGGTGCCGGTCGCCTCGATGGTCAGCGTGTCCGGGGCGACGTCGACCACCCGGGCGCGGAAGAGGTTCACCGTCTCCAGCACCTGGCTCCGGGCGGCCCGGTCGGCGCGGACCTTGACCAGCAGGAGTTCCCGGGCGACCGAGACCTGCGGGTCCAGCTCGACGATCTTGAGCACGTTGACCAGCTTGTTGAGCTGCTTGGTGACCTGCTCCAGCGGGGACGACTCGGCGTTGACCACGATGGTGATCCGGGAGACGTCCGGGTTCTCCGTCTCGCCGACGGCGAGGCTGTCGATGTTGAACCCGCGCCGGGAGAAGAGTCCGGAGACCCGGGCCAGGACACCCGGTTTGTTCTCCACCAGAACCGACAGCGTGTGCAGGTTCATGCCACGGCCTCGCTTCGTTCGGTCGCGCCGACGCGCGACAGGGGACTACGCCTGCTGGTTCGTTCGCTCCGTCCGCCCATGGTCAGACGTCGTCCTCGTCGAAGACCGGGCGGACGCCGCGGGCGAACATGATCTCGTCGTTGCTGGTGCCGGCGGCGACCATCGGCCAGACCATCGCGTCCTTGCCGACCACGAAGTCGATCACCACCGGCGCGTCGTCGATCGCCATCGCGGCCTCGATGGTCTTGTCCACGTCGGCGGCGTTCTCGCAGCGCAGCCCGACGCAGCCGAGCGCCTCGGCCAGCTTGACGAAGTCCGGGATGCGGTGCTTGTGGGTGCCCAGCTCGGTGTTGGAGTACCGCTCCCCGTAGAAGAGGGTCTGCCACTGCCGGACCATGCCCAGGTTGCCGTTGTTGATGATGGCGATCTTGACCGGGATGCCCTCCAGGGCACAGGTGGCCAGTTCCTGGTTGGTCATCTGGAAGCAGCCGTCGCCGTCCACCGCCCAGACCACCGTGTCCGGCTGGCCGACCTTCGCGCCCATCGCGGCCGGGACGGCGTAGCCCATCGTGCCGGCGCCGCCGGAGTTCAGCCAGGTGTACGGCTTCTCGTACGAGATGAACTGCGCCGCCCACATCTGGTGCTGCCCGACCCCGGCCACGTAGATCGCGTCCGGGCCGACGATCTCACCGAGCCGTTTGATCACGTACTGCGGGGCGAGGGTGCCGTCGGCGGGCTCGTCGTAGCCGAGCGGGTAACGCCCACGCAGCTCGTCGAGCTGCGCCCACCAGTCGGTCAGCTCGGCCGTCCGGCCGGCGGCGTGCTCGACGGTGACCGCGCCGATCAGCTCGTCGATCACGTGCCGGGCGTCACCGACGATCGGCACGTCCGCCGCCCGGTTCTTGCCGATCTCGGCCGGGTCGATGTCGGCGTGCACCACGGCCGCGCCGGGGGCGAAGGAGTCCAGCTGGCCGGTCACCCGGTCGTCGAAGCGCGCCCCCAGCGCCACGATCAGGTCCGACTTCTGCAACGCGTACACCGCGGCGACCGTGCCGTGCATGCCGGGCATGCCCAGGTGCTGCTGGTGCGAGTCGGGGAACGCCCCGCGCGCCATCAGCGTGGTGACCACCGGGATGCCGGTCAGCTCGGCGAGCCGGCGCAGCCCCTCGGTGGCCCCGGCCTTGAGCACGCCGCCGCCGACGTAGAGCACCGGCCGGCGGGCGCCGGTCATCAGCCGGGCCGCCTCCCGGATCTGCTTGCCGTGCGGGTGCAGGGTCGGCCGGTAGCCGGGCAGGTCGAGGGTGGGCGGCCAGGTGAAGGTGGTCTGCGCCTGGAGGACGTCCTTGGGAATGTCGACCAGCACCGGCCCGGGACGCCCGGTGGAGGCCAGGTGGAACGCCTCGGCCAGCACCCGCGGGATCTCCTCGGGCGTCTGCACCAGGAAGTTGTGCTTGGTGATCGGCAGCGTGATGCCCTGGATGTCCGCCTCCTGGAAGGCGTCCGTGCCGATCGCCGGGCGCGCCACCTGACCGGTGATCGCCACCATCGGCACCGAGTCCATGTACGCGTCGGCGATCGGGGTGACCAGGTTCGTCGCGCCCGGGCCGGAGGTGGCCATGCAGACCCCGACCCGGCCGGTGGCCTGCGCGTACCCGGTCGCGGCGTGTCCCGCGCCCTGCTCGTGCCGGACCAGGATGTGCCGGACCCGGGAGTCGTAGAGCGGGTCGTACGCCGGCAGGATCGCGCCCCCGGGGATGCCGAAGACCACGTCGACGCCGAGCGCCTCGAGCGAGCGCACCAGCGAACCGGCGCCGGAGACCTGGAGCGGGGTGGCCGGGGCGGGTACCGCCGGGACGGCGGCACGGTCGGCGGCGGGCTCGGCGGTCGTCCGGGCTCGCCGGGTGGAGTGGGCGAGGGTCTCTGGCGTGGGTCTCGTCATGACGGTTCTGGCCTTCGGCTCGGGTGAGTGGCTCGTCAAGCAGTGCAACGCGGGCGGGGCCCGCCCCGATGGGTCCAACGGCAATAAAAACGGCCCTCGTGCAGACGCACGGGGCCAGCGCACTCTCACGAGGAGGAGAGTGCGCTCAGGTAAGTACTCGCGGGAAGCGGAACGACGACATGGGGACAGCCTGACGCATCTCAAGCGATGAGTCAACTGATCCCACATGTTGGTCAACGACGTGCCGCACCACCGTGCACGTCCCGTCCGGCACCGGGCCTGACCTGCGTCGATACCGCGTCCTCGACGACCAGGTCGGACCCGTCCTCCCGCTCGCCCCGCACCGACTCCGGGGCGGGGCGCAGCGCAGGCACCGAGGGCGGGGCGGGCGGCCCGCCCTCCGCCGGGTCGCCGTCGGCGACCAGGGCCGGTCGCGGGCCCACCGAGGTCGCGGCGTCGAGCATCGCCTCCAGGTGTTCCGCCGGTACGCCCCAGCCGAAGAGCGCCCCCTGCCCGAACCGGCAGCCGGCGGCGACCACCGCGGCCAGCTCGGTCGGCGAGGTGACCCCCTCGGCGATCACCTCCAACCCGAGCTGGTGGCCCAGCCGCATCACGATGTCGACCATCGGGGCGAACGGCGGCCCGTCCCGGTCCACCGGACGGACGGGCTCGTGCTCGGCGACCAGACTGTGGTCGATCTTGAGGATGTCGATCGGCAGCCGGCGGAGCTGCCCCAGGGAGGAGTACCCGGCCCCGAAGTCGTCCAGGGCGATCCGCACCCCGGTGCGGCGCAGCGCGGTCAACCGCCGGATCAGCTCGTCGACGTCGGTCGCCACGGTGTGCTCGGTCACCTCCAGCACCAGCCGCTGCGGCGGCACCCGGTGCGCCCGCAGCGCCTCGGCGACCTGGCCGACGTACTCCTCGGCGTGCAGTTCCCGGGGCGAGACGTTCACCGACACCCAGACGTCGTGGCCGTCGGCCAGCCAGCGGGAGAGCTGGAGGCAGGCCTGGTCGAGCACCCACGCGCCGAGCGCGGCGATCATGCCGCACTCCTCGGCGAGCGGGATGAACTCGTCCGGCCGGACGTTGCCCAGCTCCGGGTGACGCCAGCGCAGGAGCGCCTCCGCCCCGACCGGACGCACCGACGGCAGGGAGGCCACCGGCTGGAACACCAGCCGTAGCTCGCCGCGCCCGATCGCCCCGCGCAGTTCGTGCTCCACGGTCGTCCGGCGGCGCAGCATCCGTTCGTAGGCGGCGTCGTACCGTTCGACCCGGTTCTTGCCCTGCTGCTTGGCGTGGCGCAGGGCCAGGTCGGCGTGGCGCAGCAGCACCTCGACATCCGACTCGTCGACGCCCACCGGGCCGCTCCCGGCCGGTCGGACCACCGGGTGGGACACGTCCGCGCCGTCGGGGTCGCCCTGTCCGGCGACCCCGACGCTCACCGAGAGGAAGACCGGTCCGTCCGGCTGCTGGTACGCCTCGCCGAGCGCGCGCAGCAACTCCTGGGCGAGCCGTTCGGCGTCCTCCGGACCACGGTGGGTCAACACCGCGAACTCGTCTCCGCCGAGGCGGGCAGGAAGGTCGTCGGGGCCCTGCCGGGCGCGCAGTCGCCGCCCCACCTCGGCGAGCACCGCATCGCCCACGTCGTGTCCCCGCATGTCGTTGACGTGCTTGAAGCCGTCCAGGTCGAGGCCGAGCAGCACCACCGGCTCACGGCCGGCGACGCCGGACGCCAGCGCCCGCAGCAGCCCCCGCCGGTTCGCCAGCCCGGTGAGCGGGTCGGTGTGGGCCAACTCACGGAAGTGCGCCTCCCGCTCGGCCAGCCGGGCAGCGTACCCGCGCATGTCGTGCAGGGTGAGGTACTGCCGGGTCACCAGCGCGAACCCCTCGATGCTGCCGGCGGTGATGGCGAAGGCGTCGAAGCGGCCGTCCTGGAGGAGGTGGTACGCCGCCGAGGCGGCCATGGCGACCATCGGGATGAAGGCGTACTCGCTGTCCCGGCGGATCAGGTCGGCGTCGACCTGGCCGGGCGGCTTGGTGGTGTGCACGGCGAGCCCGGCGGAGAGCAGCCCGACGGCGAGGACCGCCCCGCCGGCGGAGGTCAGCCACGCAAGACCCTCGAAGAGTCCGGCCGCCACCCCCAGCCCCCCGCAGACCATGTTGGTGACGCCGCAGCAGAGCCCGGCGAGTCGGGTGCGGGGGCGGGGGGCCCGGGCGGCGACGACCGCGTTCAGCCCGGCGGCGAGGGCCGCGCTGACCGTGACGAGCAGGAGCGGCGGACAGGACAGGTGGGAGGTCTCACCGAGCAGCCGGGTGGGCTCGGAGAACAGCACCCAGCCGACGAACCAGAGCGCCGCCGCGACGCTCACCCCGTCGAGCAGCAACCGGACCGCGCCGGACGGCGACCCGACGACCCCGGGCATCCGGAGCAGCCCGGCGCACCCGAGGAAGCCGCTGACCGCGATGCCGATCGCCACCGCGGTGGCCCACCGTGTTCGCTCTCCCTGGTCGTGTCCGGCGACGGCGACGGCGGCCAGCCCGGTGGCCAGACTGAGTGTCGCGACCGCAGCGCCGGCGGCCAGCAGCAGGTGCGCCGGACGGTATCCGCCGCTCCGGTGCCGGACCGAGGCGACCAGGAGACCGGTGGCCACCGTCGCCCCGAGCCCGCTCAGTACCGCCACTACGATCATGACCGGGGAGAACTGCACAGCGTCAACTCTGCCGGACGGCGCACGGTCACGGGGGGCCGGGTGTGCATCTGTTGGGACACGGCGTGATCGCCGTCGGTCCACCCGCCCGGCGGTGCAACACTTGACCCCATGCCTGAGCTGCGGTCGAAGACCTCCACGCACGGTCGGACGATGGCCGGCGCCCGGGCCCTGTGGCGGGCCACCGGGATGACCGACGACGACTTCGGCAAGCCGATCGTCGCCATCGCCAACAGTTTCACCCAGTTCGTACCCGGTCACGTACACCTCAAGGACCTCGGCGGCCTGGTCGCCGACGCGGTGGCCGAAGCCGGCGGGGTGGGTCGGGAGTTCAACACCATCGCCGTGGACGACGGCATCGCCATGGGGCACGGCGGGATGCTCTACTCGCTGCCCAGCCGCGAGCTGATCGCCGACGCGGTCGAGTACATGGTCAACGCGCACTGCGCGGACGCCCTGGTCTGCATCTCCAACTGCGACAAGATCACCCCGGGCATGCTGCTGGCCGCCCTGCGGCTGAACATCCCGACCGTCTTCGTCTCCGGCGGCCCGATGGAGGCCGGCAAGACGGTGGCGATCGAGGGGATCGTCCACTCCAAGATCGACCTGATCGACGCGATGATCGCGTCGTCCAACGAGGCGGTCACCGACGACCAGCTCGGTGCCATCGAGCGCTCCGCCTGCCCGACCTGCGGCTCCTGCTCCGGCATGTTCACCGCCAACTCGATGAACTGCCTCACCGAGGCGATCGGGCTGGCCCTGCCGGGCAACGGGTCGACCCTCGCGACCCACGCCGCGCGCCGGTCGCTCTTCGTCGAGGCCGGCCGCACCGTCGTCGAGATCGCCAAGCGCTGGTACGACCGCGACGACGCCTCGGTGCTGCCCCGGTCGATCGCGAACCGGTCCGCCTTCGAGAACGCCGTCGCGCTGGACGTGGCGATGGGTGGCTCGACCAACACGATCCTGCACCTGCTCGCCGCCGCCCGCGAGGCGGAACTGGACTTCGACGTCGCCGACATCGACGCGATCTCCCGGCGGGTGCCCTGCCTGGCCAAGGTCGCCCCGAACTCGCCGCAGTACCACATGGAGGACGTGCACCGGGCCGGCGGCATCCCGGCCATCCTCGGCGAGCTGGACCGGGCCGGGCTGCTGCACCGGGACGTGTCGTCGGTCCACTCGCCCTCGCTGGCCGAATGGCTCGCCGCCTGGGACGTCCGGGGCGGGTCGGCGACGCCGGAGGCGGTCGAGCTGTTCCACGCCGCCCCCGGCGGGGTGCGCACCACCGAGCCGTTCTCCACCACCAACCGCTGGTCCACCCTGGACACCGACGCGGCCGGTGGGTGCATCCGGGACCGCGAGCACGCCTACTCGGCCGACGGCGGGTTGGCCATCCTGCACGGCAACCTCGCCCCGGAAGGCTGCGTGGTGAAGACCGCCGGGGTGCCCGAGGAGTGCCTGACCTTCCGGGGCCCGGCGAAGGTCTACGAGTCCCAGGACGACGCGGTGACGGCGATCCTCGCCAAGGAGATCGTCGCCGGGGACGTGGTGGTGATCCGCTACGAGGGCCCGAAGGGCGGGCCGGGCATGCAGGAGATGCTCTACCCCACCTCGTTCCTCAAGGGGCGTGGCCTCGGGCGGTCCTGCGCGCTGCTCACCGACGGCCGGTTCTCCGGCGGCACCTCCGGCCTGTCGATCGGGCACGCCTCCCCCGAGGCCGCCTCCGGCGGGCTGATCGCCCTGGTGGAGCCGGGCGACGAGATCGTCATCGACATCCCGAACCGGTCGATCGAGCTGAACGTGCCGGCCGACGTGCTGGAGGCCCGTCGGATCGCGCAGGAGAAGCGGGACCGGCCGTACACCCCGGTGGACCGGGAGCGGCCGGTCTCCGCCGCCCTGCGCGCGTACGCCTCGATGGCCACCTCCGCCAGCGACGGCGCCTACCGCCGCGTCCCGGACTGACCGACGGCTCCGCCGGTCGGGAGCACCCCGACCGGCGGGGCCGGGTCGGACCCGGCCGACCTCGACTGCGACGACCTGCGCCCGGCCACCTCCCGCAATGCCAGATGGGCGAGGAGACCCACCGGGGAGAGCAGGATGGTCAGCGCCAGGATCGGCCCGGTCACCAGCGGATGCATCCCCCGCTCCCGCCCGTCCAGGTACATCCACCGGCCGACGAAGAGGTCGAAGGCGATCACGTGCGCCCAGAGCGTCGCCGCGCCGGCCGGGGTGCCGAGGAACTCCGACAACCCGGTCAGCGAGGGTCGGCTCACCACCGGCCAGAGCCGGTCGAACTCCACGACCGCGAGAACCAGGTAGCCGACCAGCGGCGGCACCACGACCAGCGGCGAGCCGACGATCCGTCGGGTCCACGACCAGCCGGGCAGCAGGATCATCAGGGCCCAGAAGGGTACGACCAGCGGGAAGGTCAGGTCGAAGATCAGCCCGGTCATTGCGTACCGCCGACGAGAGCCGGCGTGGCGGCGGACACCGGCGTCCGCGCGGTGGCGAGCACGACGGCGGCTGATCCGACGGTCGCCACCAGCAGTACGCCGGCCGCGGCGAGGGTGGCCGCGTCCGGGGCGGTCAGCGGCTGCCCGCGCAGCGCCTGCCAGGTGACCAGGACGACCAGCCCGGCGTACCCGGCGGCGACGGTGCGGACCAGGCCCCGGCGGGTACCGTCGTCGCGCAGCCGGGGCAGGCGACGGCCGAGCCGGAGCAGCGCCAGGCCGACCAGGGGCAGCACCTGGAGTCCGTGCATCCCGACGAAGTGCGGGATACGCAGGTCACCACCGGTGGTGCTCCAGCCGAGCAGCGGCAGACCCGGCCCCCCGTCCGGGACGCCGACGCTGTGCGCGCCGACCACGGTCGCCACGCCCTCGCGCATGGTGGTGGCCTGCTCCGGGGTGGGACCGGTCATCAGGAAGCCGAGCGCCATCCCGGCCACCGCCAGGGCCAGCCCGAGGCGGACGGCCGACGAGGTGGCCCGGTCGGCGATCCGCTCCCGGAGCAGGAGGACGGCGACCACGAGGTTGGCCGCCCACAACACCCCGATGCTGACTCCCATGACCGTCCAGAGGGCCGCGTCGAACGCGGTGAGCATGTTGTAGTGGCTCTGCCGGCCCCGGAGCACCTGCGCCACGATGATCACCATCTCGACGGCGGCGGTGACGGCGACGACCGTGCCGGCGCGTCGTCCGGCGGTGTGGTGGCGGCGGAGCAGGGAGAGGAGCCAGGCCAGCGTCGGCGCGTACAGCAGGAAGCTGAGGGCGAACTTGAGCGGCTTGGCCCAGATCGGCGCGCCGACCAGGGTGCGGTCGTCCACGACCAGACCGACGGCGCAGACCACCGCCAGGGCGGCCATCGCGGCGGTAAGGGCCATCAACGGTCGGTGCAGCTGGTAGAGGGAGGCGGGGCGGGGCATGACGTCCTCCAGGAAGCTTTACCTGATAGTGTCAGGTAGAACGAACAACGTCAGGCTAGGAGGGTTTGTTGAACACTGTCAAGAAGGATGAGCAGTGTCAGTCGTAAAGCCGTCCGCCAGCCTGCGCGAACGCCGCCGGGCCGCCACCATCGACGAGATCGTCGGCGTGGCGCTCCGGCACCTCGCCGAGCACGGCGTCCACGAGTTGTCGCTGCGGGCGGTGGCCCGCGAGGTCGGCATGACCGTGCAGGCGCTCTACCACTACTTCGACAGCCGCGACGCGCTGCTCACCGCACTGATCGCGCACGGGCACAACGCGCTCGCCGACGCCCTCCGGGCCACCGCCGACGCCCACCGCGACGCCGGCTACGTCGACCGCTGTGTCGCGGTGAGCCTGACGTACCGGGAGTGGGCGCTGGACAACAAGCCCCTGTTCCTGCTCCTCTACGGCAACCCGGTGCCCGGCTACGCCGCCCCCGAGGGAGGACCGACCATGATGGCCGGTCGCCGGGTGGCGGAGGTCTTCGCCGAGGTGGTCTTCGCCGGCTGGACCACCGAGCAGATCGGCGCAGTGCCCGTACCGGCCACGGATCCGGCGCTGACCGCACAGCTCACCGGCGCGGCGCAGGCCATGGCGCCACACCTCTCCCCCGGCGCGCTCGCCCAGTTCCTCGGTGCCTGGGCGCAGTTACACGGTCTGGTCATGCTCGACCTGCTCAACCACCTGCGCTGGCTGGAGGGGGACGCGGCGACCGAGTACCACCGGGCCATGCTCGTCCAACTCGGCAACCGGCTCGCCGCCATCCGCGACGGACACTGATCCGACGACTCCGCTGGGTCAGGCCCGGAATCAGCGCTCAAGCACGCAGACGGAGGTGTCGAAGATCGGGTCGGTGATCGCCGACAGCACCGGCACCGGCCTGTTTCAACGCATATGCGAGGGACTGCGCTCGGGAGCCGGTCGTCCACGTGTCGTCCAAGACCAGTGCGCGCACAGGCTCGGCACGGTCGAAGGGCTGGACGGTGAACCAGTCGGCGTGGAAGCGCCGTTCCTCGGAGCCATACCGGGGGCTGGTCGAGGCGGTGAGCCAGGGCAGCCCGAGCCGGTCGCCGACCAGTTCCTGGAGCGCGTGCGGGCCCGACCTGCCACCGGTGCTGGGCACCACCACGGCGTGGGTAAGTGGACCACCCACCCCGCGAGCGACACAGTCGCGGTGATCGCGGAGGAAGAGCAGCAGCAACGCGAGCAGGCTCCACCGTGCCTGCCGGGACGGCGGGGTCGCCTTGTAGAAGCGCAGGTGGTGATGGTGCTGACCGTTTCGCGGCGAGTACGAGATCGGCACCACCACGTCGGCGAGCAGCCCGCCGGACTCGGTCTGATGGTCCTGGCAGGGATAGCAGTACGCGTAGCCCGGGTTACGCACACCTCGACAGGTCGGGCAGATCCCGGGGGCGGCCGGCAGCGGGTTGCGGAGGAAGTTCCGCTGCGGCTCGACGTACTCCCGGATTCTGACCCAGGGGTCAGAGGCTGGCGAAATCAGGAAAGCCCTCCAGGTCAGCCGTGGTCGGCATCCTCCGGAGGATGCCGTCGACCACCTCCAGCAGTTCCACGGTGCCGTGAGCGACGTGGACGCCCGGCCGCTCGGCGAACGCGCGAGCCCACTCATGCTGCAACACCTGGGCCGTCAACACCACCGGCCGCCCGTGTTGGAGCGCGAGCCGGGCCTGGATCCGCGCTCCGCTGCGGTCACCGGCCTCGACCACCACCGTCGCCGCGGCATAGCCGCTCATGACCGCGTTGCGCATCGGGAAACTCTGCTTCGTCGGAGTGGCGTCGGGCCAGAACTGGCTCACCACCAGGCCGTGCTCGGCGATGCTCTCCTGTAGTTGCTGGTTGTCCGCTGGATAGCAGCGACGGATCCCGGTACCGATGACGGCCACCGTGCGACCTCCGGCGTCGAGCGCAGCCTCGTGAGCGGCGGTGTCGATGCCCCTGGCCAGGCCGCTCACCACGGTCACACCCTGGTTGGCCAGCGAGGTGGCCACCGACCGGGCTATCTTCAGTCCCCGGTCGCTCGCCTCCCGGCTTCCGACGACCGCGATGGCGCGTGGCTCGGGCCGCAGGTCTCCCCGCGTGAACAGCAGTGGCGGCATCTCCCTGATGTCCCGCAGCTGCGCCGGATAGTCGTCGTCGTAGAAGGCGCGCACGGTGATGCCCTCGGCCTGCCACTCGGCAAGCTCGGCGGCAGCCGCAGCAAGCAGGGGCTCGACGGAACGGACATCGGCGAAGAGCGTGTCCGCCTGACCGGCCACCCGATCAAGCACGGCGAGCGCACTGCCGGCTTCCTGGACGTCGTGGGCGATCTCGGACCAGCTCAGGCCGGGCTGACGCAGCAGCGCCACCAGCGCCGCCCGCTCTGCCGTCCCCAGGTCCATGCGCTGGAGCCTAGCCCCAGGATCCGATTCGTCGGCCCGTTGAGCAGGGCAAACCGGCGCGACTACCGAGCGAACACCGGATCCCCAACCCACTTGCCGAACATATGTTCGTGCCCGGTGCCGAGTCAAACGACACACGGCAGGTCCACCAGTCGCATGCCGCCGTCGTCGTCGTGCAGGTGGGCGGTGCGGCCGGCGCGGGTGAAGCGGAGGGTCACCGCCCGGCCGGCGTGCTCGGCAGCGAGCCGGAGCAGGGCGGGCTCCGGGTCGGCGACCGGCTCCCCGGCCGGGAAGCCGGGTAACGGCAGCGACTCGTCCGGGTCGGCGGGGACCAGCCCGGCCAGGTCGTCGGCGAGGTGGGTCAGGCACTCGTCGAGCGCCGTCGCCAGGCTGGGCCGGGTGGGCAGGTCAGCCGGGTGCACCGGGGCGTACCGGTGCCGTACCTCCACCGACCAGTAGCGGCCGTCGGGTCGCAGCGGGTGGTCGGTGTGCCGCCGCAGGTCGAGCAGACTGACGTGCAGCGCCAGGTCCAGGCCGACCACGAGCCGGATCAACTCGACCAGCGGCGGGACGTCGGGGCGTACGGCGGTGACGACGAGCCGTCCGGCGGGCAGCCCACGGCCGACCTCGCGGACGTACTCCCCCACCGGATCCGCTCCCGGCCAGGGCAGCGTGACGTACCCGTCGCGCAGCTCACGCGGGATCGCGTGGCCGCCGTCGGCCTCCGCCAGGTCCTCCGGTCGTACGCCGAACACGCGTGCCCAGGCACCGAGCCGGTACCGCTCGGGAAGCTGGACCACCGGCCGCCCGCCGGGTTCGGTGGCGACCTCGCAGGGGACCTCCGGGGCACCGGCCTGCCACGTCAGGTGCACCACCCGGTGCCGCAGGTCGGTGAGGGTGACCAGCACGGTCCGGCGCAGCCGTCGGGTGCCGCCGCAGGTGGCGCAGCGCAGTGCCGATCGCTGCCGGCCGGTTCCGCCGCAGCGGTCGCAGTCGTCGGCCGGTCCGCCACCGATTCCACACCGGCAGACCCGCGTCGCTTCTCGCGAGCGGCAGTCCGGACAGGGGCGGCCGGGCACCGGTTCGCGGAGCCGGAGCGGTTCGGGCGGCTCGACGACCCGGTGCAGCGACGGCCGGGGACGGCCGCCGACCGGCAGCGCGGACCGGCCCGGCGACCCTTCGGGGGTGCACCGCAGCCCGGTGCGCCACCAGCGGCCGTCCCGCCAGATCGCCTCGGCACTCGGCCGGGCGGTGCCATCGGGCCCTCCCCCGTCCCGTGATCGACGCGAGTCGCGGCATGTCGGGGTGTCCGCCGGGCTGGACACCCCGACATGCCGCGCATCGTGTGGATCACCTTCGGCCGGCTCGACCAGCTCGGCGAGGATGCTCCGCTCGATCCGGTCCACCGGCCCGGTCTGCGGCGGGGGCCGCCGGATGGTGGGCGGCACGTCCGGCACCTCACGCCCGAGCGGCCCGTCCAGCACCTCGTGCGTGAGCGGCAGGGCCGGATCGAGCAGCCGGGCCGGCGCGGTCAGCCCCCGGTCGGCGAGACCGGCCAGGGCCGCCGGCACATCGGTGCGGAGCAGCGCGGTCGCCAGGTCAGGACTTCCCTCGACCGGGCCGGCCGGGACGGGCGAGCCGGGGATGTCGTACCGGACCGTCCAGTGCGCCCGGTCGCCGTTCCGGCGGACCGCCACGACCAGGTCGAGCAGGAGCAGGTCGGCGAGGCCGCAGAGCCGGGAGAGTCGGGCGGCCGGGTCGACCGGGGCCGTCGCGGTCGAACGGCCCAGCCAGAGCCGCCACGGGTGACGGGCGGCCCCGGCGAGGGCCTCCGCCGCCAGCAGGTGCCGGTCGGCGGTGGGCAGGTCGGGCCGCCAGGTCGGCGGGAGGTGTACCACCAGTGGGTCGGGGTCGAGCACGGCGACGACGGTGGCGGCGAGGTCGCGTACCCAGGGAGTCAGCTCGGCCGTCCAGCCGCCCGCCGGGTCCGGGCGAGGGTCGAGGTCGGCGGGCGTCACCCGGCGGGACGCGACCGCGCCGGTGTCCCGGTTGGCGACGGTGAGCAGGAGCTGTGCGCGGCGGCGGCCCTGCCACTGGCAGCGCGGGCAGCCGGTGCCGGCGCATTCCGGGCAGGCGACCGTGGAGGCCACGCTCATCGCGGCGGCCTGGCCGAGCAGGTTCCGTCGTGGTCGACCCGGCGCACACACCGGCGACGGTCGGGCAGCGGCAGGTCACAGAACACCCGGTGGCGTACGCCCTGCTCGTCCTCGAAGCTGACGGTGACCTCGGCGGCGTCCACCTCGGACAGGAAGCTCACCGAACGGGCCAGGGTGCCGGTGAACTGGCGGGCGGCGGGCAGGTCGGCGGCGGTGAACGGCAGGTGTGCCACGAACCGTTCGCTCACCGGGCACCCGCCAGCTCACGCCGGGCCGCCGCCGTCTGCCACTCGCGCAGGGCCGCCTTGATCCGGTCGGCCTCGGCGTGCGTGCGGGCCACCTCGGCGTAGAGAGCGGTCAGGTCGTCGGCGACCCGGTCGAGGAGGGCCCGCACCTCGGCGGCGTCGACCCCGTGCCGGCCGCGCGGGGTGAAGAGCCGGTCGCGGACCTGCCAGGGCCGCAGCGGTCCGACCGCCCTGCTCCGGTACGCCGTCCCGCGCGGCCTCCCGCCGACCGACCGGACCGGCTCGACCTGGGATTCCCGTGGTTCGACAATTGCGTGCCGGCCGGTTGTCGTTGCCCAACGAAGAAATGCGCGCACGAGGGCAACACTCCTTTCCGAATTCAGGGTGACCGGCCTGGGATCAACCGTCAGACCGGGAAGCGAGAAGAGGCACGGCGACCCCACCGGGGGAGGGCAAGACCGCCGCACCACGGCCATATTGCGGCCCCGACCAGCAATAACACAACTTTATCCGGCCCCGATTCCGGACTTATTTCTGGCCAACAGTCAGGCATTCCAGAGACGAGGTTCGGGATGTTGCAAATTTGGAGGGCGGCAGGGCCGCTGCGTGCTCGACCGCCCGGGGCGGGACCCGCTACATCGGCGGATCAGCAGGCTCGGTCAGATGTTGGACGCGTCGGGAGGCAGGTCGGCCGGCGGTTGCGGGGAGCCGACGCCACCGGGGACGCTCTGGCCGGTGCGGCCGAGCACGTACGCCGTCATCGACAGCGACCCGTAGGCGTAGCCGTCGACGAGGACCTCGGTGTTGGGCGTTTCGGCAGCTCCGGCGAGGCCGGCGAGGTACAGCGCGGGGATGAAATGGTCCGGGGTGGGCACCGCGAGGGCGTAGTCACGGTGGGCGTCGAGGCTCGCGAACCCGGTCGGGTCGGTGAGCATGCGGGCCTTGGCGTCCTCGTCGAAGCGCCGCGCCCAGTCGTAGCCGTCGTCGGTGAGGTTCCAGTCCATCCCGCGCAGGTTGTGCACCACGTTGCCACTGGCGACGACGAGCACCCCCCGGTCGCGCAGGGGAGCCAGCTTCGCGCCCAGTTCCAGGTGGTAGTCCAGGGGCTTGGCGGCGTTGATGCTGAGCTGGACTACCGGGATGCTGGCGTCGGGAAAGGCGTGCACGAGCACCGACCAGGTGCCGTGGTCGATGCCCCAGCTGTCGACGTCCGCGCCCACCCACGTCGGGTGGACGACGTCGCTGACCTCCTCGGCCAGCTCGGGTAACCCGGGTGCGGGGTACTGCACCTCGAACAGCGCCCGGGGGAAGCCGTAGAAGTCGTGGATGGTGCGCGGCCTCGGCATGGCGGTCACTGCGGTGGCGTTGATGTACCAGTGGGCGCTGACGACCAGGATCGCCCGGGGTCGCGGCACGCTCTCGCCGAACGCCTTCCACGCTGCGGTGTAGCGGTTGACCTCCAGCGCGTTCATCGGGCTGCCGTGGCCGAAGAAGGCCGCCGGCATCCGGACGTCCGAGGTCCTGACCGGGTGCGCCGTCACGATCGCCGCCTTCCTCGATGCCGGTTGGTGGCAACGCCGCAGCCTGCCGTCAGCCGGACGGTCACGGCGATCACGCCGCACCGAGCCTATCCACTGTCGTTGACGCGCGCGCCACTTCGACCGATCGGCAACCGCGCTCGCGATCGCAACAATTACGACAACCCCAGGGCGGAATACCAATAACGCAACGTTCCACAATTTCGATTCTTGACTCGACGACAATCAACAGATAGGCATTTCAGGGGCGGAGTCGAAAATCGGATGGAGGCGTGATCGTTGGCCGAGGACATGGGCTCGACAGTGCCGCGACGACAACTCGGTCGGGCGTTGCGGCAGTTGCGCACCGAGGCGGGCGTCACCCTCGACGCAGCAGCCGAGGCGCTGGAATGCAGCCGGCAGAAGGTCTGGCGGATCGAGAGCGGCCTCGGGTCGGTTCGCTCGGTGGACGTTCGGGCCATGTGCCAGCTCTACGACGCGAACCCGGAACTGACCGGCGCGCTGGCCGCTCTCGCCAGCGAGACGAAGGCGAAAGGCTGGTGGCACGCCTACGGCGACGCCATCCCCGACTGGTTCGAGCTGTACGTGGGTTTGGAGTCAGCCGCTTCCCGCCTCCGGTTCTACAAGAACACGCTGGTTCCGGGCCTGCTGCAGACGAGGCGGTACGCCCTGGGGATCTACCAGGTCGACCAACCGGAGATGACCGACGAGGATCGGGAGCTGGCGGTCGAGTTGCGCTTGCAGCGACAGTCGCTGCTCACCCGTCGCCTGCCCCGCGCACCACGGGTGCAGGTCACGCTCTGCGAATCGGTGCTCCTCCGTCCGGTCGCCGACGCTGCCGTCATGGCCGAACAGCTCCGTCACCTGTTGGAGGTGACCGACCTCCCCAACGTCTCCATCCGCATCCTGCCGCTGGCAGCCGGGCCACACAGCGGCAATGTTGCCGGGGAGTTCGTGATGTTGGAGTTTCCGCCCGGCAACCGGAGCACTCCGGAGCCGGCTGTCGTCTACAGCGAGTCGCTGACCGGCGGGCTCTATCTGGACCGGCCGGCGGAGTTCGCGGCCTACGAGAAGGTCTGGGCGAGTCTCGGGCGACTTGCCTTCGATGAAGGACAATCGAAGAACGTGATCAGCAAGATCCTTGGGGAGGTTCATCATGGCTGACCTGACCGGTGCCCGATGGCGCAAGAGCACTCGCAGTGCTGGCAACGGCGGTGAGTGTGTGGAGGTCGCCGACAACCTGCCTGGCCTGGTCGCCGTACGGGACAGCAAGGACCCGAGCGGGCCGGCACTCACCTTCGCCCCGGACGCCTGGGCCGCCTTCACCGACCAGCTCAAGCGCACCCGCTGACCACAGCCCAGGGTGCGGCGGGCCGCTCGACCCGCCGCGCCCTGCGGGAGATCGTCAGCAGTGCTTGTCGCCGGCCGGGGCACACCGGCACCGTCCGGGAGACCGACGGACCAGCCCCTCGACTGCCGTCTGGCGGTTGGTCGAAGCGCTGCGCCGGCACGGATGATGCGGATGAGCTGGCAGAGATCCAGGTCACACAACGACGACCGGGGTACTGGCTCGATGGGTGAGCATCAGCCCCGGGGCGATGACGCCCCGGGGCCGATCGGGTGGGTGTCAGGTCAGTACGCCGGGTCCATGTAGAGCAGGACGGGGGGCGGGCACGGGCACGGCGGCCAGGGGGGCAACGGGCAGGTGCACCAGGTCACCAGGTAGTTGCGGACCTGCAACGGCGTCCAGGCCGGGTTGACCTGTAGGACACGGGCGGCGGCGCCGGCCACGTGCGGGGCGGCCATCGAGGTGCCGCTGATGGTGTTGGTCGCGGTGGTGCTGGTGATCCATGCCGAGGTGATGTTGGTGCCCGGCGCGTAGATGTCGACGCAGTTGCCCCAGTTGGAGTAGGAGGCTCGGATGTCGTTGCTGTCGGTGGCGCCGACGGTGATCGCGTTGGGGGTCGAGGCCGGCGAGAAGTTGCAGGCGTCGGCGTTGGAGTTGCCGGCCGCGACCGCGTAGGTCACGCCGTCGGCGATCGAGTTGGTCACCGCGGCGTTCACCGAGGTGTTCAGGCCACCGCCGAGGCTCATGTTGGCCACGGCCGGGCCGGAGACGTGGTTGCTGGTGACCCAGTTGATGCCGTTGATGATGCCGGCGAAGGTGCCGCTGCCGGCGCAGTTGAGGACCCGGACGGCGACCAGCCGGACGTTCTTGGCCACTCCGTAGCTGGTGCCGCCGACGGTGCCGGCGACGTGGGTGCCGTGGCCGTTGCAGTCGTCGGCCGGCAGGGCGCCGTCGACCGCGTCGTAGCCGTGGACGGCCCGTCCGCCGAAGTCGGTGTGGGTGGTCCGGATGCCGGTATCGATGATGTACGCGACGACGCCGGAGCCCGTGCTGGTGTAGCTGTAGGAGTTGTTCAGCGGGAGGGGGTGCTGGTCGATCCGGTCCAGGCCCCAGGACGGGGTCGGGGACTGGGTGGTCGTGGTCTGCACGGTGCCGTCCTGCTCGACGTAGGCCACCGCCGGGTCGGCCGCGAGCCGCTTGGCGGTCTTCTCGCTGGCGTGCACGGAGAAGCCGTTGAGGGCGTCGCCCCAGACGTCACGGACCGTGGCGCGGTAGCGTTCGGCCAGGGCGGCGGCCTTGCTGGCGACGGCGGCCTTGGCACGGCCGGCGGAGCCGCCCACCGCGCTGTCCTTGAGGACGACGATGTAGCTGTCGGCGACGGCGGTGGCGCTGCCGGCGTTGAGAATCCTGCCGGTGGTCGGGGCGGCGGCGGCCGGCGTGCCGATCATGGCGGTGACCATCGCCGAGACGGCGACGACCCCCAGGGCGGCCAGTCGGCCTCGATGCGTACGGGCGAGCGACATTTCCCGATTCCTCCTTACTGTGGCCGTTCTCGACTGGCGAGGCGCCACGGCTGGGACCGGTCCTGAATGGTTACCCGAAAGGTAATCCAAGATTCTCATTATTTGAACATAACAACGCTCCATAACATTGATGTTCGGCCAGGTCCTTGTGATCTCCCGCGCTTTCGTATGACGTGGTCAGCGGCGAACTGGACGCCGGTCCCGCTGGTGGCGGGCGCTCGGGGTGGAGTGGGGAAATCGGACAATCCGACTAAGGTGCGCCCGCCAGCCTGGACGCCTGGGATATCTTTCTCAAGCCTCAATCAACCCAACATGACGCACCCGACCTGCCGATAAAATAGGATTCGGCATTAATCTCAACCAATCGGTGGGTCAACGTGAAGCACATCAGGCGCAGGATTCCCGCAGCCGGCTTCGACCCTGCGCAAGTCGCGCCGACTCTCCGGGTACTCGCCGAGCTCGTAGATCCGCCGTCGCGGCGTGCAGCCCTTCGGATTCCGGGCCACTTCGCCCCGGGCGGACGGGCGTCCAGCCTCGATCGCCATCCTGCGGTCGGGTGACGAGCAGTGAATGATCACCCTCTGCACACGCATCGACACTCAACGCTAGGTTGATGGCCTTCCCGCGAATGGAGGTCCACCTGTGACCACCGTCCGAAGGCTCGGCCTCGTGATCGCCGCCGCGATCGCCGTCCTGCTGCCCACCTCCGCCGCCCATGCCGCCGACGCCGGCTACGTCGTCAACCCGACCGGCGCCGTCCTGTACCAGACCAACTGGTGGTACTCCAGCTCCACCGTCAACGCGCTGCCCGGCACGCCCGCGGCGTCGTCCATCGGCACGATCTACTGGTCGTACTCGATCTCCAACCAGTCGAACGTGATCGCCCAGCTCTGCAACCCGAACGGACCGGGGCAACTGCTCTGCCTCGACCTGCCCAACGGCTGGGCCACCGGCAACACCACCGCTTGGGCAGGCCTGTCGGCGCAACGCGCCTGGCTGTTCCGGCTCGCCGTCCTCGACCCGGTGACGAAGATCCTCAGCCCCTACCGGTACGGCGGTCAGCACCAGGTGATCGTGAACTACACCTACACCACCCCGTCCCCCACCCGCGCCCAGGACTCCCCGCTGCGCCTCGTCGCCCGCTGACCTCGCCCACGCCTGCGTCGGCGACATGCGGCAAGTCGGGGTGTCCGAGTATCCGGACACCCCGACTTGCCGCAAACAGGAATCCGAGCGCCGGGCGGGACGGGCGTGGGGGTCGTCAGGCGGGGACGAAGCGGGCGGCGTCGGCGACGACGTAGCCGTCCGTGCCCTCGGTGCGGATCAGGACGCTGCCGGCCGTCCCGGCCGCGAAGGCGTAGGTCCCGAGGGGCACCCACTGCCCGCCGGATCCGCGCTGGTCGACGGTACGGGTGGTGACGCCGCCGCCGTGCACCACGTCCACCGGCACGTTGCTGGCCCGGTTGGGGTCGGCGGTCCAGCGCAGGCTGACCGCGTAGCTGCCGGCGGCCGGCAGGGACGGGGTGAAGCGCAGCCGGTTGACGCCCTTGCCGGTGTTGTCGTCGTGCTCGTAGTCGACGCCCCAGTACCCGCCGACGTGGCTGCTGCTCAGCCAGGTGCCGGCCCGGGTCACCGAGGCGGAGGCGTTGTCGACGACAATCTCACCGTCGATGGCCGGGGGCCACTGGAGGTGCTGGCCGTCCTGCCGGAGTCGGGCCTGGAGGGCGGTGACGTTCACCTGCTGCACCGGCCCACCCGCGTCGAGGGCCAGCTTCGCCGCCGTGGCGGCGGACTGGGCGAGGATCATGAAGACCGGTTCCATCCGGACCGAGCCGTACGCGATGTGGCTGGCCGAGAGGCAGACCGGCACGAACAGGTTGGCGCACTGCGCCTCGGTGGGCACGATCGCGCGGTAGCTGATCGGGTACGGGCCAGGCACCCCGACCTGTACGTCGCCCTCGTTCTTGACCACGCCGTCGACCACGACGCGCTGGCAGTTGTGCGAGTCCATGGTGTAGCTGGCCAGTCCGACCGAGTCGGCGACCCGCACCCGGCCCCGGCAGTCCCGCTCGGTCACCACGTACGCCGAGACCATCCGGCGGGCCTCCCGGACGTACAACTGGGGTGGCCAGCCACCGGTGGCGGTGAACTCGTCGGCGGCCAGGCCCCACGCGGCGGTCGAGGTCCGGATCGATGCCGGCAGCCGGGGGTCGTTGGCCAGGAACCACATCAGGCCCTGCTGGTAGGTGCGGTGCTCGGCGACGATGCTCTCCCGCACGGCGGGGCTGGCGGTCGGGTAGGTGTAATTGGCGCCGATGAAGTCGGTGGAGAACGCGCCGTGGTTGTTGGAGTCGGTCTTGCCGTTGCCGACGCCCTGGGTGGTGAAGAACGGCCCGGTGAAGCCCGCCTGGACGTAGCGGAGCAGGAGTTCGTAGTCGGCCGGGTCGTAGCCGGCGGGCTTCGGGAACGGGATCCGGTCCGCGGCCTTCGTCAGGCACATCCGGAAGTTGTACGCCTGGATCAGCCCGTCGCCGGTGCCGTTGGGCGCGACGGGCGCGGCGGAGATGCCGGGGAGCAGACCGCTGGCCGGGACGCCGGGTGTCACGTACGGGTCGACCGGCCGGGTGAACTGGTGACCGGTACGCAGTTGCACCCCGTTGATCGTCTCGCCGTACACCGTGTTGGCCTCGCGCCCGAGGGCGTACGACACACCGGCCTTCGCCATCAGGTCGCCCTCGTACGTCGCGTCGACGAACATCGGGCCGGCGAAGGTCTGACCGTTGTCGGTGGTGAGCGCGGTGATCCGGTTGCCGGCGCGAACCACCTGGGCGAGCCGGACGCCGAGGTAGACCGGCACCCCGTGCTCGGCGAGCAGGTCGTCGAAGACCTCGGCGGCGACGTGCGGTTCGAAGACCAGCCGCATCGGCGAGTCGGGGGTGACGGTGTTGCCGTGGTACTTCGCGTGCACCCGCCGGTAGAACTCCCCGGCGATGCCGCCGATGGAGGCGCTTGTGCCGCTGTCGGTGTAACCGAGTCCGCCGGTGGTGAGTCCGCCGACGTGCTGGCCCGGTTCGAGGATCAACGCGGTACGCCCCATCCGGCGCATCTGCACGGCGGCCACGATGCCGGCCGAGGTGGCGCCGTACACGACCAGGTCGGCGGTGACGGTGTTGGCGGCCAGGGCGGGCAGGCCGATGCCGGTGGAGCCGGCGACGACCAGGGTGGCACCGCCGAGGCGCAGCAGGTGACGGCGATTGAGCACAGGCGACATGGCGGCTGCCTTTCGGGCAAGGGCCTTCGAATGGAGGGAGCGCGCCGCCGCACCCTGAACCCAATCGACCTTTGTCCATCGACTGCGCGATGTCAAGAGCCGGAGCGGCGAGCGCTCCGGCTCTCGTGGTGCGGTGCCTGAGGTGGTTGCAGGGGACCCTTCCTCATCAAGAAGCGGTAACAGGGGTCCCCTGCTACCCCTTCAGCACGCGGGCGCGCAGCGCCCCTGCGTTTACTGCGGGCAGCGCCCCGGCTAGCCGTTCACCGCAGGCGCCCCGGCTAGCCGTTCACCGCGCGCAGCACCGGGGGTGCGGTGAGGGCGGCGGGGTCGAGCGGGAGCCGGCTGTGGACGGTGAAGGTGGTCGACTCGCCGGGCAGGAGCGTGACCAGCGCCCGGTCGACCTCGGCGGCCGGGTCGAGGCGGTCGGGGTAGAGGGTCAGGTCGCGCAGGATGGTGCGGGCTCGGACGTGGACCTGTACCCCGCCGTCGAACGGTTCGACGGTGGCGTCGTACGTTGCCGCCGGCCAGGGGAGGTCCCGGTCCTCGGCGAAGAACCACAGGGCCCGCTCGGCGCTCTCCCCCGCCTCGACGACCAGCAGTTCACGCCGGGCGTCCTCGGGTCGGGCCAGGTCCGCCGGCAGCGCCAGGGTCGTCGCCGAGCCGGGCGGCACGTCCAGCTCGTACGACGTCTTGGCGCGCGGTTCGCCGGCCAGGGTGAGCCGGGTGACCGTGGCCGAGGCCCGCCAGGGCTGCCCGCCGTCGTTGACCGCCGCCAGGGCGAGCCCACCGCCGCCGGCCAGGCCACCGCCACCGCCACCGGCCAGGCCACCGTCACCGGCCAAGCCGCCGCCATCGCCGTCGCCGGCCAGGCCACTGTCGCGGGGTTGGACGGTGAGCAGCCGGTCGGCGTACGCGTGCCGCAGGGCGTACCAGAGCGGCTTGCGGCGGCCGTCGCCGTCCACGGCGGACCAGGAGGTCACCGGCCAGCAGTCGTTGAGCTGCCAGACGATGGTGCCCATGCACACGCCCCGGTGCGACCGGAAGTGCTCCACCCCGCAGGCGATGGCCCGCGCCTGGTTGACCTGGGTCAGGTAGTGCCACTCGTCGAAGTCGGCCGGGGTGGGTAGGTGCGCGTCCAACCCGCGCTGGAGTTTCCGGTTCCCGTCGGTGGCCTTCTGGTGGTGCGCCATGCCGGGCGAGTCCGGGGCGAGCGGGTCGTCCGAGAGCGCCCGGCGCAGCGTCGCGTACGCGGGCGGGGCCTGGTAGCCGAACTCGGCCACGAACCGGGGCACGTACTCGCGGTACTTCAGGTAGTCGTCGGTGTTCCAGACGTCCCAGATGTGGGTGGTGCCGTGCGCCGGGTCGTTCGGGTGGATCTCCTCGCTGCCGGACCACGGGCTGCCCGGCCAGTACGGGCGGGTCGGGTCCAGTTCGGCGACGATCCGGGGCAGCAGGTCAAGGTAGTAGCCCCGTCCCCAGGTCCGTCCGGCGAGGGGCTCCTGCCAGTCCCAGTCGTGCCAGCCCCAAATGTTCTCGTTGTTGCCGGTCCAGAGCACCAGGGACGGATGGACGGCCAGCCGGGTGACCTGCTCCCGCGCCTCGGCCTCGACCTCGGTGCGGAACGGTTCCTCCTCCGGGTACGCCGCGCAGGCGAAGAGGAAGTCCTGCTGGACGAGGAGTCCGAGCGAGTCGGCGAGGTCGTAGAAGTCGGTCGACTCGTACCGGCCGCCGCCCCAGACACGCAGCAGGTTGACGTTCGCGCCGATCGCCTGGTCGAAGCGGTGGGCCAGCCGGTCCCGGGTCACCCGGTGGGGGAACACGTCGTCGGGGATCCAGTTGACGCCCCGGACGAAGACCGGCAGCCCGTTGACGACCAGGGTGAACGCGCTGCCGTGCGCGTCGGGGGTGGTGTCGAGGCGCACCGAGCGGAAGCCGACCTGCCGGGTCCAGTCGTCCAGCGGTACGCCGTCGAGGGTGCCGAGGGTGACGGTCAGCGGGTACCGGTGCGGGTCGCCGTACCCCCGGGGCCACCAGAGCCGGGGGTCGCGGACGGTGAGGTCGAGCACGGCCCTGCGCTCCCCGGCCGGGACCACCGTCTCGACGGAAGCCCCGGCGACCGTGGCGCGGACGACGAGCGGGACGTCGGCGGCCCGGTCGACCGTGACGTGCACCGCGACGGCGCCGACGCCGTCGGCGACGGTCACCACGGGGCGGACGTCCGCGAACCGGGCGACCGACCAGGTGTGCAGGCCGATCTCCTGCCAGATCCCGGCGGTGACCAGGGTCGGACCCCAGTCCCAGCCGAAGTTGCACGCCATCTTGCGGACGAACGGGAACGGCTCCGGGTAGGCGTTGGGCCGGTCACCGAGCCGGTCCCGGTGCGCCTCCGCGTACCGGTAGGCGGAGTCGAACCGGACGGCGAGGTGGTTGTCCCGGTCGCGCAGCAGCGCACCGACGTCGAACCGGTGGCTGCGGTGCATGTTCTCGGTGCGGCCGATCTCGACGCCGTTGAGGGTGAGCGTGGCGACGGTGTCGAGGCCGGCGCAGACCAGGTCGGTCCGGTCCGCGTCGCCCGGCGGCCGGTCGAAGGTGGTCTCGTAGACCCAGTCGGTGCGGCCGATCCAGGCGAGCCCCTTCTCGTTGTCGTCGAGGTAGGGGTCGGGGATCAGGCCGGCGGCGAGCAGGTCGGTGTGCACGCAGCCGGGGACGGTCGCCGGGACCACCCGACCGGCGACGTCCGCCGGCACGGTCACCGCGCCAGCCGGGTCGGCCTGGTCGGCCTCGGCCGGAGCCGGCGGGGCGGGCAGCGCCCGCAGGGTCCAGCCGTCGCGCAGATCGTGCCGGGCCGGACCGCCCCCGTGTGCCTCGTTCACGATTTCACCGCACCTTCCATGATTCCGCGGACGATCTGCCGGCCGCCGACGACGAGCATCACCAGCAGCGGCAGGGTGGCGACCAGGGCACCGGCCAGTACCCGCCGGTACAGGACGTAGTTGCCGCTGGCCAGGTCGGAGAGGGCGACCATCGAGGTCGGGTAGTCGGTGCCGCCCAGGGTGATCAGCGGCCACTGGAACTCGTTCCAGGTGGCCACGAAGGTGAGCAGGCCGAGTACGGCCATCGCCGGACGGACCGCCGGCACGACCACGCTCCAGAAGATCCGCATGGTGCTCGCCCCGTCGATCCGGCCCGCCTCGACCAGTTCGTCGGGGACCGCGTCGAGGATGAACTGTCGCATGTAGAACACCCCGAACGCGGTCACCAGGCCGGGGGCGATCACCGCGAGCAGGGTGCCGTTCCAGCCGCCCTCGCCGGGCATGTGGCCCATCAGGATGTAGAGGGCGACCACGCCGAGCTGGTTCGGCACGGTCATGGTGAGGATCACCATCACCATCAGCGCGTTCCGTCCCCGGAAGCGCAGCTTGGCGAAGGCGAAGCCGGCCAGCGAGCAGAAGAAGAGCACCGAGGCGGTGACCACGGACGAGACGATGACGCTGTTGCCGAGCGACTGGAGGAAGAAGACGTCCTGCATCGAGAAGACCTCGCGCAGGTTGGTGGTGAGCTGCCCGCCGGGGAGCACCTGCGGGGGGATCTTCGCCAGCGCCTCGTCGGTGTTCGTCGCGATGACGAACATCCAGTACAGCGGGAACGCCGAGAACGCGATGACGATGCTGAGGAAGAGGTAGCTCCAGACGCTGCCGGGGGTGTGCTGCGGGGCCCGACCCATCAGCGCCGCGCGCCGCGGGTTCTTCATCGCTTCCCTCCGCCCAGGCGGTTGGTGATCAGGGCGTTGGCGGCGGCGACGACCAGGATGACCAGGAAGAGCGCCCAAGACATCGCCGCCGCGTAGCCGAGGTCGAGGTCGCGCCAGCCGACCTTGTAGATGAGCTGGGCGATGGTCTGCCACTGGTGGTCGTCGCCGCCGTTGCCGAGCGCGGGGTTGCTGTCGAAGAGCATCGGCTCGGTGAACAGTTGCAGGCCGCCGATGGTGGAGAGCACCACCGTGAAGATCACCACGGGCCGGATCATCGGTACGGTGATCCGCCAGAGTTGCCGCCACGGACCGGCGCCGTCGACCGCCGCCGCCTCGTAGACGTCACGCGGGACGGACTGCATCGCGGCGAGGTAGAGCAACGCGTTGTAGCCGATCCACTTCCAGTTGACCATCGTGGCGATGGCGATCCAGGAGGCCCACGTCGACGCGCGCCAGTCGATCGGCTCGGTGCCGCCGATGCCGAGCAGCGACAACGCCCAGTTCGCGATGCCGGTGTCCCGGGCGAACACCACCGAGAAGATCAGGGTGGAGGCGGTCACCGGGGTGACGTACGGCAGCAGCACGCCCACCCGCCACCAGGTCTGCGCCCGCAGCTTCCGGTTGAGCAGCGCGGCCACGACCAGCGCCAGCAGGAGCTGCGGCAGGGTGGAGAGCAGGAAGATCCCGAAGGTGTTGGAGAGCGCGTTCCAGAAGTCGCCGTCGGAGAGCAGGCGACGGAAGTTGTCCAGGCCGGCCCAGCCGTCCCGGGTCGGGTCGTCGAGCCGCCAGGTGCGCAGCGCCACGACCCCGTTGAAGACGATCGGAAAGAGCCCGAAGACCGCGAAGAGCAGGAAGAACGGCGCGATCAGCAGGTACGGCAGGTAGCGCACGTCGAACCGGTACAGCCGCTCGCGCCAGCGGGACGGCCCGCGTTGGTCGGGCTCGGGGCGGGCGTCGCGGCCACGGCGGGGCGCCGTGGCGGCGGCACGGGTGGGGGACATCGGGGACCTCCGGGTTCGCCACCGGCGGCCGGCCGGCACGGTGGAACGCACCCGTGGGTGCGTCCCGCCGGCCGACCGCCCGCGTACGGTCAGGACTTCGCGGCCTTCTCGGCTTCCTTGACCGCCTCGGTCCAGGCCTGGTCGGGCTTGCCCCTGAGGTTGCCGGTAGCGAGGCGGTTCAGCACGTTCTCCACGGCGACCCGGGTCGGGCCGTTCTTCCGGCCCAGGTACTGCGGGGTGAGGTTCTCGGCCGTCCTGGAGAAGATCTGCCCGACGGGCGCGTTGTTGAAGAACGGGTTGGCGAAGTCCCGGATCGCCGGGTCCTGGTAGAGCGCCGGCTGGGACGGCAGGTTGCCGACCTTCTTGAAGATCTCGATCTGCTGCTCCGGCTGGATCAGCCACTCCAGGAACCTGTACGCCTCGTCGACGTTCTTCCCCTGCTTGGGGATGGTCAGGAAGGAGCCGCCCCAGTTGCCGCCCCCGCCGGGGATCGCGGCCACGTCCCACTTGCCCTCGGTCTGCGGCGCGGTGTTCCTGATGTGCCCCTGCATCCAGGCCGGGCAGGCCAGCACGGCGAAGTCGCCCTTGACGAAACCGCTGTTCCACTCGGGCGAGAAGGCGGCGAGGTTGGCGGAGAGGCCGGCGGCGATGCTCTTCGCGGCGACGTCGAAGGCGACCTTCGGCCCGCCGTCCATCTTCAGGGTCTCGTTCTCGTCGTAGAAGCCGACCGGCTGCTGACCGAGGACCGGGTTGAAGATGTTGGTGCCGGAGTCGATGAACTTCTTGCCACTGCGGGCGGTGTACCGCTGGCCGGCCTCGACGAACCGGTCCCAGGTGGGCCAGAGCGCGGAGACCTGCTCCCGCTGGGTGGGCAGACCGGCGGCGGCGAAGAGGTCGGTGCGGTAGCACATGGCCAGGCCGCCGACGTCGGTGCCGAGGCCGATCTGGGTCTTGCCGTCGGGGGTGAGGGTCTGCTGCCACTTCCAGGGCAGGTACTTCTGCTCGTACTGGTCGGCGCCCTTGTCCAGGAGGTTGACGAACTTGTCGGCCTGGCCCCGGAACTGGATGGCGAAGCCCTCGTCGATGGCGGCGATGTCGGGGGCGCCGCTGCCGGCGATCAGCTTCTTCTGGAGGTCCTCGTGCTGGGCGTTGTACTCCCCCGTGTTCAGCACGATCCTGACGTTCGGGTTGGCCGACTCGTACGTCGACTTCAGCTCGTCGAGGCCGAAGTCGCCCCAGAAATTGATCTTCAGGGTGACGGTGCCGCCCGAGTCGGCTCCGCCACCACCACTGTTGCCGCTGCACGCCGCGACCATGACCAGGCTGACCACACCCGCCGAGGCCAGCCGGGCCCATCGAGACCAGGACCGTGCCATGTCACTCCTCCGCATGGGAACGCTCCCGGGATCGAGAGACGTCGACTGAACCGGATAAGTCAGGCCACCGTACGAGTCGGTTTCCGACCTGTCAACGATTGACCATGATCGACATCCCGGGATGCCGCAGGCGCGCAACGAGTGGCTGCTGGAAGCCTGCCACTGCCGGCACGGAGAGCGGCGGGCCGCCGGGAAGGGGCGCTGCTTAACCGGACAAGTTCCGTCGCTCCCGCCGGACGCCCACGGCGTGCAGTAGCGTGGGTGCGCCGGGGGCCGGCCGGGCATGATCAGCCCGAGGGCCCGCAGGGAACCGCCCGCGAGGGTGACCGGGAAGTGGAGGGACGCGCCGGTGAAGCGGCCGACCATCGCCGACGTCGCCCGACGGGCCGGAGTCTCCAAGGGAGCGGTGTCCTACGCGCTCAACGGACAGCCCGGAGTCTCCGAGGCCACCCGGCGGCGCATCCTCGCCATCGCCGAGGAGA
The DNA here is from genome assembly GCF_900091495.1 of Micromonospora echinospora. Classification (NCBI taxonomy): domain Bacteria; kingdom Bacillati; phylum Actinomycetota; class Actinomycetes; order Micromonosporales; family Micromonosporaceae; genus Micromonospora; species Micromonospora echinospora. The sequence continues at coordinate 695,475 of NZ_LT607413.1, forward strand.
TCGGCTTCAGCCCGAGCAGCGCGGCCCGGGCCCTCTCCGGGGCCACCGCCGCGGCGGTCGGGCTGGCCCTGTGCCGTCCGGCCCGGATCCTCGGCATCGAACCGTTCTTCATGGAACTGATCAGCGGCGTCGAGGCCGAACTCTCCGCCCGGTCGTACGCGCTGACCCTCCAGGTCGTCGCCGACCAGGACGCGGAGATCGCGGTCTACCGCCGCTGGTGGGGGGAACGACGGGTCGACGGGGTGCTCGTCTGCGACCTGCGCGTGGACGACCGGCGGGTGCCGGTGCTGGAGGACCTGCGCCTGCCCGCGGTGGTGATCGGCGGGCCGGGACACACCGGCACGCTGCCCAGCGTCTGGTGTGACGACGCCGCCGCGCTGGTCGAGGCGGTGGAGTACCTCGTCGCCCTCGGACACCGCCGGATCGCCCGGGTCGGTGGCCTGCCCGACCTGCTGCACACCCGGAAGCGCACCGAGGCGTTCGAGCGGGTGTGCCGGGAACTCGGCCTGGTCGACGCGGTGACGGTCCCCTCCGACTACACGGGGGAGGAGGGATCCCGGGCGACCCGGCGGTTGCTCAGTTCCCCGGGCCGACCCACCGCGGTCATCTACGACAACGACGTGATGGCCGTCGCCGGGCTCGCGGTCGCCCAGGAGATGGGTCTCGCCGTCCCCGGTGACCTCTCCATCGTGGCGTGGGACGACTCCCCGCTCTGCCGGCTGGTCCACCCGCCGTTGACCGCGCTCGGCCGGGACATCCCCGCGTACGGCGCGCACGCCGCCCGGAACCTGCTGGCGGCGATCGCCGGGGAGCCGGTCGGCGCGTTCCAGGACGAGACGGCTCACCTGACCCCGCGCGGCAGCACCGCACCGCCCCGGTCAGGCGAACGCGTCCGGTGACGGGTGTTCCTCCAGGAACGCCTCCACCCGCTCGGCGGTCGCCGGTCGGGAGAGCGCGAAGCCCTGCCCGTACCGGCAGCCGGCGCGGTACGCCCGGTCGACCTGGCCGGACGACTCCAACTCCTCCACCACGACCTCCAGCCCGAGGCGCCCGCCCAGGTTCAGCACCACGTCGATCAGGGGCTGCTCCGGCTCGCCGCCGCCGACCACCCGTGGGTCGACCTTGACCAGGTCGATCGGCAGCTCCCGCAACCGACGCAGGGAGGCACGCCCGGCGTGGAAGTCGTCCAGCGCGGTCCGGACGCCGAGGGACCGCAGTCCGGCCAGCCGGGCCACCACGGTCGGCAGGTCGACGTCGAGCCCGGCCTCGCCGACCTCGACCACCAGCCGGTCGGCCGCCACCTGATGCCGGGCGAGGGTGGCGGCCACCCGGGTGACGAAGCCCGGATCGGTCAGCTCGACCGGGGTCACGTTGACCGCCATCCAGAGCAGCGGGTGCATCGGCGACCAGGCGGCGAGTTGCCGGCAGGCCCGGTCCAGCACCCACTGCCCGACCTCGTCGAGCAGGCCCAGGTCGGCCGCGACCGGGATCAGCTCGGCGGGAAGCACGGTGCCGAGCAGGGGGCTGCGCCAGCGCAGCAGCGCCTCGGTGCCCACCGGCACCCGGTCGGCCAGGCGGTGCACCGGCTGGTAGACGAGGTCCAGCTCGCCCCGGGTCACCGCGCCGGCCAGTTCCCGTTCCAGGTCCAGCCGGCGGACCAACTGCTCCTCAAGGAAGACGTCGTACCACTCGATCCGGTTACGGCCGAGCTGGCTGGCCCGTCGTCGGGCCAGGTCGGCCTGGCGTAGCACGTCGTCGGCGCTACCGGCGGCGGTGTCGGCGACCCCGATGCTCACCTCCAACCGCACCTGCGACCCGGGCAGCCGGTACGGCTCGGTGAGCGCCGTGAGCAGCCGGACGGCGAGCCCGTACGCGGGCACCGAACCGCTTTCGGCGATCACCGCGAACTCGTCCCCGGAGAGCCGGGCGACCAGGTCGTCCGGGCCGGCGGTGGCGCGCAGGCGTTCGGCCACCTCGACGAGGACCAGATCGCCCACGGCCTGCCCGCTGCCGTCGTTGACCTCGCAGAGGCCGTGCAGGTCCAGCACGAGCAGCGTGGCGGGCTCCCCCGGTTCGGCCCGCCGAACGGTCAGCGCCCGGCGCAGCTCATGCCGGTTGACCAGCCCAGTGAGCTGGTCGGTGACGGCGAGGTGGTGCACGGTGCGCTCCAACCGACGCCGCTCGCCGACATCCCGGACGTGCAGGACGACGGCCGCCACCTCGGGGACGTCGCGCTGGTCGCCGACGGTGGACTCGGTCTCCCGCCAGACTCCCCGGCCGTCGCGCATCCGGACGGCGAGCAGCCCCGGCGGTCGCCCGGCCCGGACCTCCGCCAGCACGGCTTCGGCCCGGGGCGCGTCGGCGGGGTGGAGCAGGTCGGCGAAGGGACGACCGAGCACGTCGGCGTCGGTCAACCCGAACAGTCGGGGGGCGACCGGCGACTGCCAGCGCACCCGCAGGTCGTCGTCGAGCAGAATGATCAGGTCGTGCCCACCCGAGACGAGCGCCCGGAACCGGGCCTCCTGCCGGGTCAGCCGGGCGGCGTACCGACGGGTGTCGGCGGCGGTCAGCAGCTCCCGGACGACCAGCGGCGGGATCACCGCCAAACCGAGGGCGATCGCGGGGCGGTCGAACGCCCCGACCCGGGCGAGGTGGTAGCCGGCGCCCAGGGAGGCGATCACGGCCGGGGCGGTGATCCGGGGCCAGACCGGGGACGGACCGGCGTGGTGCGGCGGGGCCGGACGGGTCAGCCGGCGGGCACCGGCCACGGTCAGCAGCACGCCGGCCGCCGTCAGCGGGGCCACCAGCAGGGTCACCGGCTCCGGGGCCCGGTAGGCGTGGAGCAGCACCAGAGCGGTCAGACCGAGCTGGCTCGCCACGGCGCCGCCCCGCCAGGCCGCCAGCCCGACCCGGGGCGGCCCCCCGGTCGAGGCGGTGACCAGGACCGCCGAGATCCCGCCGGCGGCGACCACCAGGGCCGCCCGGACGGGCACCGGAGCGGTCCCGGCGGGCAGCAGCATCCAACCGGCGAAAGCCAGGCTGAGGCCGAGGCCGGCCGCGTCCGTGACCTCCCGCAGTCGGACGGCGGTCGGCAGTGGCGCGCGTCCCGGCAGCAGGAGCGGGCCGAGGGTGTGCAGCAGGGCGACGGCGGACAGCCCGACGGTGGCGACCGCCGCCCGGTTGGCCGGGGCGACCAGGGGCAGCCCGGCGACGCAGAGCGCGGTCGCGGCCACCCCGCCGTGGAGCAGCGCGACGGTGTGCCGGACCCGCCGGTCCGCGCGGGCCAGCCGGACCAGCCGGGCGGTGGCGACGGTCGCGGCCACCGCCACGGCGAGCGTCACCGTGACCGGGGCGGACAGCAGGCCGACCAGGCCGGCGACGACGCACAGGAGCGCGGCCGCGACGACGGCGGCCTCGGGCGCCGATACGGGGCTGCGGGGTGACGGTACGAGGGACAGGATCGGTCACCTCCGTGAGCGGGGCCGGGGCGTCCGGACGTGAAACCGGCACACCTCTGCCCGCAGCAACGACCCCGACCGGAATCCGGTTATGCCCCACCGACCGTGACCCCGGTCACCGGCCGGCCGGTGACCGGCCGCCCGACGCCGGGGCTCCTTTAGGCGGGTGGAATCATCGAGGGGTGAGCCGCACCGACACTCTCCGTTTCCGGCACAGCCAGGCCATCCTGGTCGCAGCGGTGGTCGCCTTCATCGGCGCTCTGCCGATCGCCGACGCCCGGTGGTACTTCCTCCCGGTGCTGCTCGTCCCGCTGGTGGTCGCCGTCTGGGCGTGGCGGGCCGGCACCGACGCCGATCCCCGGGAGGTCCGCGTCCGCGCGTTGTTCGGGCAGCGTCGACTGCCCTGGGCGCGGATCGCCGAACTGGCCGCCGACCCGAAGGGGCGGGCGGTCGCCCGGCTCGACGACGGCGAGCGGGTGGCCCTGCCGGCGGTGCGCGGCGCCGACCTGCCCCGGCTCGTCGCGGTCACCAACCAGACCCTCCCGGCCACCCCGGGCCGCGCCGGGGACTGACCCGCCGTCAGTAGCCGTCGGTGACGACGTTCTCCAGCGGCTGGCCCGCCACCATCCGACGCAGCTGCGCGGTCACGAGCCGGTAGGCGCGGGGCAGCAGGCCGCGTACCGAGCCCCCGACGTGCGGGGTGATCAGCACGTTGGGCATCTCCCAGAGCGGGTGGTCGGCCGGCAGCGGCTCCGGGTCGGTGACGTCCAGGGCGGCGGCGATCCGACCGGTGGTCAGCTCGGCCACCAGCGCCGGGGTGCGGACCACCGGTCCCCGGGCCGCGTTCACCAGCAGGGCCCCGTCGGGCATCGCGGCGAGGAAGGCCGCGTCGACCAGGCCCCGGGTCGCCCCGGTCAGTGGCACCAGCAGCACGACGACGTCCGCCGACGGCAGCAGCGCGGGCAGCTCGTCGACGCCGTGCACGCCCTCGTCGGGGCGGGCGGTCCGGGCGACCAGGGTGAAGCTCACCTCGAAGGGCGCCAGCCGGGCCCGGACCGCCGCGCCGATCGAACCGGCGCCGACGATCAGCACCCGCTTGCCGGCCAGTTCGTCGGTCGGGGCCACCTCGCCGTACGCCCACTCGCGCCGGCCCTGTGCGCGGGCGAGGGTGTCGAAGCCGCGCAGCCGGGACAGGATCGCGGTGACCACCCACTCGGCGGTGGCGGAGTCGTGCACGCCCCGGGCGTCGCAGAGGGTCACCCCGGCCGGCAGCCGGCCGACCCAGGCGTCCGCCCCGGCGCTGAGCAGCTGCACCACCTCCAGGTCGGGCAGCTTGCCGGCCAGTTCGACCACGTTCCCGGTGGAGAGGAACGGTGGCACCCAGAACCGCACCCCGGCCGGGTCGCCCGGCAGCCGGTCCGGGCTCTCGGCGACCTCGACGGTGACACCGGGCAGCTGGTCGACCAGGGCCCGGCCCTGCTCGTGCGGGATCCATACCTTCACGGTCGCCGACCCTAGCCGTCAGCGCAGCGGCAGGCCCACCGGGGCGGCGGGCAGGTGGATGTCGTAACCGGGCACGGTCGTCCGGACGACCGGCGTGCCGGTGGCGGCCAGGTGGTCGGCGACCGCCCGGCTCAACGCCGTGCCGGTGGGCAGCACGTACGCCACCCGGTCGGCTCGGGCCACCCGCGCCGGGTACGCCGGATACCGGTCCCAGCCGGCGCGCAGGTCGTCCCGGATCACCCCGCAGGCCAGCCGTTCCCGGGTGGCGAAGACGACCGGGTAACAGGTCCAGTAGTCGGTGTAGAAGTCCCGAACGCCGAGCCGGTCGAGGGCGACGACGAGGTCCCGCCGTCGCTCGTCGGCCCGGGTCAGGGTGTCCGCGTCCGCGACCAGGGCCCCGGTGGCCAGCACCGCGCTGCCGGCCACCGCCGCCAGCCCGGCCCGCGCCGTGAGCCGCGCGGCGGCGGGGAGCAGGTGGTTGCCGGCGGCGGCCCACAGCGGCCAGAGCAACGCCGGCAGGGAGACGAGCAGGCAGGACAGGTAGCGGGAACTCTCCACCGGGGTGTCGCCGGCGGCGGCGCTGCCGGCGTACGCGGCCAGGGTCACCGCCGCCGCGCCGACCAACGCCAACCGTCCGCCCTGCCGGATCCGCGCCGTCCGGACCGCGTCGTCAGGCCGGGGCGACGGCGGAGGCAGGCCCGCACGTCGGGGCGACGCCGTAGGCAGGCCCGCACGTCGGAGCGACGCCGGACGCAGGACCCACAGCGCCCGGAGGGCGAGCAGCCCGGCCACAGCCAGCAGCAGCGGAGCGGCGACCCCCCACCAGAGCTGCCAGCCGGCGCACCGACCGGGTGGACAGAAGCCGGTGCCCATCGGCAGCCCGAACAGCACACCGCCGTGCAGCCGGTCGACCCAGTCGCCGGGCGTACCCCCGCCGAGCTGGCGGTAGGCGGCGAGCGAGCGGTGCTCCGGCGCGGTGGTGAGGTTGTGCCCCACGATCGGTAGCAGCCCGACGGCGAGCCCGGCGGCCAGGGCCGCCCCGCCGCGCCCGGCGAGGTCCCGGCCGGCACCGGCGAGCAGCAGCGCCCCGGCGGCGGCCACGTACGGCAGGACCAGCCAGTCGTCCCAGAGGGTGAGGCCGGCGACCAGGCCGAAGACGGCGAAGGCCGACGCGCGGCGGCGTACGACGCCGAGGCCCAGCAGCACCGCGAGCAGGACGAGCAGCGCCCCGGCCGGGTTCATCTCCGGGTAGCCGCCCCCGGCGATCAACTGGTTCTTGAGGATCCGGTCCGAGCCGAGGGCGAGCAGACCGACCACGGCGGTGGCGAACCACGGGTGGTAGAGCCGGCGGGTGAGCTGCCACACCAGGACGAGGAACAGGGCGTAGAGCACCAGGTTCGGCAGTCGCAGCGCGACCACGCCCGGACCTCCGACCGCGAACAGCGGGGCGGCGAGGTACGCCTCCAACGCCCCCATGTAGTGCTGCCCATAGAAGAAGAGCGGGAACTCGCGGCCCTGCACGACGTGCGACGCGACCAGGCCGGTGACCGCCTCGTCGCTGTTGGTCGGGGGCAGGCCGGTCAGGAGCGCCGCCAGCCGGTAGGCGACCCCGGCCGCACCGAGCACGAGGGCCGTCCGGCCGGGCGAGATCCGGGGCCGGGCGGCCATGCCGACCCGGACGGGCCGTACCGGCCGGTCAGTGAGCACCACGGCTGGCAGTGTCGCAAGTCCGGAGCTTACCAGCTGACATATCCATTTTTGTCAGCGTGTTTCATGTTAGGGCCTTGGATCGCGTACCGGAGCCCCGACCGGCGAGCGGCTAGTCTGGTCCGGGTGAGCGCTCGTCTCCCGTACCCCCGCATCGGCCGCCTGCGCGCGACCGCGGCGGCGTCCTGCGCGGCGCTGCTGCTGGTCACCGCCGGATGCAGCCTCGGCGAGCCGGAACCCGACCCGGCCGGCGAGCCGCCGACCTTCCCGACGCCGTCGGCGACCGCCGGCAGTGAGGGCGGGCCGGAGGTGGTGGCGACGGTACTGGCCAAGGGACTGCGGGTGCCGTGGGCGATCGCCTTCCTGCCGGACGGCGGAGCCCTGGTCACCGAACGCGACAACGGCCGGATCCTCCAGGTGGGGCCGGAGTCCGGGCCGGACGGGCTGAAGGTCACCCCGGTGCAGACCATCGCCGACGTCGAGGCGTCCGGCGAGGGCGGTCTGCTCGGCATCGCCGTCTCCCCCGGCTACGCCACCGACCGGACGGTCTTCGCGTACCACTCCACCGAGCGGGACAACCGGATCGTCAAGTTCACCCTCGGCGGGACGCCCACGCCGATCCTCACCGGCATCCCGGTCGCCGGCATCCACAACGGCGGCGGCCTCGCCTTCGGTCCGGACGGCTTCCTCTACGCCAGCACCGGCGACGGCGGTGACCGGCCGCTCTCGCAGGACGTCAAGAGCCTCGGCGGCAAGATCCTCCGGATCACCCCCGACGGGAAGCCCGCCCCCGGCAACCCGTACCCGAACTCGCCGGTCTGGTCGATCGGCCACCGCAACGTGCAGGGCATCACCTGGGACGCCGGCAAACGGATGTACGCCGTGGAGTTCGGGCAGAACACCTGGGACGAGGTCAACCTGATCACCAAGGGCGGCAACTACGGCTGGCCGGAGGTCGAGGGGAAGGCCGGCGACCGCCGCTACCGGGATCCGATCGTGCAGTGGGGCACCGGGGAGGCGTCCTGCTCCGGCGCGGCGGTGGTGGAGGAGCGTCTGTTGGCCACCGCCTGCCTGCGCGGGGAGCGGCTCTGGCTGGTCGAGCTGACCGACACCGGCACCGTACTCGGCCAGCCCCGGGAACTGCTCACCGGCCGGTACGGTCGGCTGCGGGCGGTGGCCGCCGCGCCCGACGGCTCACTCTGGGTGAGCACCTCCAACCACGACGGCCGGGGCGATCCGGAACCGGAGGACGACCGCCTGCTCCGGCTGGTCTTCGCCGGTGGCGGAGCCGGTCGCAGCTGACCTGGGGAAACATCCTCGGGCCACGGCAGAACGGCAACCCCCGGGTTTGCCAAGATCCCCTTTGGGGCAGGTCAGAATCTCACCATGGACGGGCACGACGAGAACACGCGGCAGCGCACCGGGGAGGGTCGTCCCCCCGGGCGGAAGTGGGTCGGCACCCTCCGCCGACTCGGGGTGGTCCTGGCGATCCTGGCGATCAGCCTGACCGGTGCCCTGCTCGGCGTCCTCGCCGGCGGTCAGGTCGACACCGACATCGGGCCGTTCCGGGCCCGGATGGCGTTGACCCCGGCGCTCAGCGGCGGCACCACCGTCGACATCCCACCGCTGGGCGCCCTCCTGCTGGACAGCCACGACGGGCCGGCCCACCTCGACGTCGAGCTGGGCGCGCTCGACCAGGGACGGGTCGAGGCGCTGATCGACGATCCGGCGAGCATCAACCGGGCCAGCCAGTCCGCCGTCGAGGACGTCCGCAACGGCGTGTTCCGCCTCGGCCTGCGGACCGTCGGCGCCGCCGTCCTGGTCACCCTGATCCTGGCCGGGCTGGCTTTCCGGGACGCCCGCCGTACGGCCTGGGCCGGCGGGCTGGCGCTGGTGGTCACCGCGGGCAGCCTCGGTGTCGCCGCGTCCACCCTCCGGCCGCAGTCGATCGAGGAACCCCGGTACGAGGGGCTGCTGGTCAACGCCCCCGCCATCGTCGGTGACGCCCGGCGGATCGCCAACGACTACACGAAGTACGCCGAGCAGCTCCAGCGTCTGGTCGGCAACGTCAGCCAGCTCTACACCACCGTATCGGCGCTGCCGGTGTACGAGCCGGCCCCGAACACCACCCGGGTGCTGCACGTCTCCGACATGCACCTGAACCCGACCGGCTGGCAGCTCATCCGCACGGTGGTGGAGCAGTTCGACATCGACGTGGTGATCGACACCGGCGACATCACCGACTGGGGCAGCGAGCCGGAGGCGAACTACGTCGGCTCGATCGGGCTGCTCAAGAAGCCGTACGTCTACATCCGGGGCAACCACGACTCGGGGCGGACCGCCGCCGCCGTGGCCCGCCAGCCGAACGCGATCGTGCTGGACAACACGACCACGACGGTGGCCGGGCTGACCATCGCCGGCATCGGCGACCCGCGCTTCACCCCGGACAAGAGCACCGCCCCCGCCGCCGGTGGTCTCGACCGGCCCACCGCCGACCAGGTGATCACCACGGGCGAGAAGCTGGCCACCACCGTGCGCGAGTCGCCGACGCCGGTGAACATCGCCCTGGTGCACGACCCGGCCTCGGCCGGTCCGCTCTCCGGCACCTGCCCCCTGGTGCTCTCCGGGCACACCCACAACCGGCAGGTTTCCAAGCTGCCGCAGCAGGACGGCAAGATGCCGACCCAACTGCTGGTGCAGGGTTCCACCGGCGGGGCCGGGCTGCGCGGGCTGGAGGGCGAGGAGCCGACGCCGCTGTCGATGAGCGTGCTCTACTTCGACGAGAACAAACTGCTCCAGGCGTACGACGACATCACCGTCGGCGGCACCGGCCAGGCGCAGGTGAACCTGGAACGACGGGTGGTCCCGGACCCGAAGGCCGGCGCGAACGTCCCGGTCACCCCCACCCCGACCCGCTGAGGCAGCCGTAACAAGGCGGAGGGCCGTCCGGTCCGCCGTCGGGTGTCCGGTCGGTCCGGCGGCCGGTGTGGTCCCGGCCGGTCAGCGCGGCCGGTGTGGTCCCGGCCGGTCAGCGCGGCCGGTGTGGTCCCGGCCGGTCAGCGCGGCCGGTCAGCGCAGGGAGAGGGCGGCCAAGGCGGCGTTGACGATGCTGCCGGGCAGCAGGTCGTGCAGCTCGTACAGCTCAGCGACGCTGCCCGACTGGCCGAACTCGTCCACGCCGAGCGGCACCGCCGGCACCCCGAGCGCCGAGCCGAGCCAGGCCATCGCGTGCGACGCCGCGTCGTGCACGGTCACCACCGGGGCCCGGTCGCCGAACGCCGCCCGCAGCACGCCCGGCACGCTCGGCACGGTCGCCGTCCGGACCCCCTGCCGCAGGGTGCGCTGCCAGGCCCGGTAGAGCCGGTCCAGCGAGGTCACGTCCACCACGTGCGCGGCGATGCCCTCCTCGGCCAGTTCGGCCGCGGCGGCGAGCACCTCCGGCAGCACCGCGCCGGAGGCGGCCAGGTGCACCACCGGGGCGTCCGCCAGTTCCGGGTGCGCCTGATGCGCGTCGACGAGCCGGTACGCCCCGGCGACCGCCTGCCGGCGCAGCACCGCGTCGCCCAGCCGGGCGCGGGCCGCCTCGAACGGGGCCTGGTCGATCGGGCGGGTGCTCAGCCGGAAGTAGTACGCGCCGTCCTCTGTCGGCGCGGCGGTGGTGGTCGGCGCGCCGCCCCGGGCGATCTGGCCGAGGGCGTCGCAGAGCAGCCAGTCGAGGGTGGTCGCGTACGCCGGCTCGACGAAGGTGACCCCGGGCAGCTCCAGGCCGACCGAGGCGGTGATGGTCGACTGGTGCGCCCCGCCCTCCGGGGCGAGGGTGATGCCGGAGGGGGTGCCGGCCACCACGAACCGGGAACCGGAGTAGGTGCCGTAGAGGAAGGCGTCCAGGCCACGCAGCACGAACGGGTCGTAGACCGTGCCGACCGGCAGCAGCGGCTGGCCGGAGAGGTCCCAGGACAGCCCGAGCTGGCCAAGCAGCAGGAAGAGGTTCATCTCGGAGATGCCCAGTTCGATGTGCTGCCCGGCGGGGTGCTGCTCCCAGCGCAGCATCCGGTCCTCCGACCAGGAGCGCTGCTTCGTCGGGGCGAACACCCCGGTCTTGTTGATGAAGCCGGCGAGGTTGGTCGAGGTGGCCACGTCCGGCGCGGTGGTGACCAGGTAACGGCCCACCTCCTCGTGCCGGGCCAGGTCGACCAGCACCCGGCCGAAGACCTCCTGGGTGGAGATGGGCTTGTTCGCGCGTACCCGGGTGGTCTCCGGGACGGTGACCGGCAGCGCCCGCTCACGCGGCGGACGGGCCAGCGCCTCCCGGCGGGCGTTGGCCCAGATCCCGGCCGGCGAGGCCGGGTCGAGGCGGTCCCACTCGGTGTCCGGGGTCAGACCGTGCGCGGTGCGCAGGGCGTCGACCTGCTCGCTGCTGAGCAATGCGGAGTGGTTACGCGGGTTGCCGGCGATCGGCAGACCCCAGCCCTTCACCGTGTACGCGAAGATCACGCTGGGCCGGTCGGTGACCGCGTCGCACTGGGCGTACGCGTCGAGCATCGCGGCCAGGTCGTGCCCGCCGAGGTCGGTGACGAGCGGTCCGAGGTCGTCGTCGGAGACGTCGGCGATGAGCGCCTCGATGCCCCCGGGCGCGCCGTCCAGGAAGCGGGTCCGCAGGGCGTCCCCGGTCAGCCCGAACAGCGACTGGTACTGCTCGTTCGGCATCGCGTCGATCCAGTCGCGCAGCGCCGCGCCGCCGGGCCGGGCGTACGCCTCGGCGAGCCGCCGGCCGTACTTGACCTCGACGACGTGCCAGCCGGCCGCCTCGAACTGGCCCCGCCACTGGTTGATCCGCACCCCGGGCACGACCCGGTCCAGCGACTGGCGGTTGAAGTCCACCAGCCAGGTCACGTTGCCCAGGGCGGTGGTGGCCGGATCGGCGACCGCCTCCCAGATGTTCCCCTCGTCCAGCTCGGCGTCGCCGATCAGCGCGACGAACCGGGAATGCGGACGCGGCCCGAAGTGCGCGTCGACGTACCGCCGGGTGACTGCGGCGAAGAGCGGTGCCGCCGCGCCGAGCCCGACCGAGCCGGTGGAGAAGTCCACCTCGTCCGGGTCCTTGGTGCGCGACGGGTACGACTGGAGCCCACCCCGGGCGCGCAGCTTCGGCAGGTACGACCGGTCCAGGTTGCCCAGCAGGTACTGGATGGCGTGGAACACCGGCGAGGCGTGCGGCTTGACCGCGACCCGGTCGGCGGCGTCCAGGTGGGCGAACCAGAGCGCGGTCATCGCGGTGACCAGGGAGGCGCTGGACGCCTGGTGCCCGCCGACCTTCACCCCGTCCCCGGTACGCCGGTCGCGGTTGGCCGCGTCCACGATCCGGGTGGCGAGCCAGAGCACCCGCCGCTGGATCTCGTCGAGCACGTCGAGGTCGACGTCGGGACGCACGGGGTGGACGTTCATCGTTGAACTCCTACCGAGGGGGTGGTGGGGGGTGTGAGCAGGGGGCCCCCTGTTACCTGTTTCTGTCGAACAGGGGGCCCCTGCAGGCACGAAACGAAGGCGTCCGGCGGTGATCAGGAGACGCCGAGGCGCTCCAGCACCAGCTCGCGGACGGTCTTGGCGTCGGCCTGGCCACGGGTGGTCTTCATGACCGCGCCGACCAGGGCGCCCGCGGCGGCGACCTTGCCGCTGCGGACCTTCTCCGCGATGTCCGGGTTGGCGGCGATCGCCTCGTCGACGGCGGCGGTGAGCGCGCCGGTGTCCGACACGACCTCCAGGTTGCGGTTGGTCATGATCTCGGTCGGGGTGCCCTCGCCGGCCACCACGCCCTCCAGGACCACCCGGGCCAGCTTGTCGTTGAGCTTGCCCGCGTCGACCAGCCCCTGGAGTTCCGCGACCTGGGCCGGGGTGGCGCCGACGTCGGCCAGTTCCACGCCGGCCTCGTTGGCCCGCCGGGACAGCTCGCCCAGCCACCACTTGCGGGCGGCGGCCGGGGTGGTCCCGGCGGCCACCGTCGCCTCGATCAGCTCGACCGCGCCGGCGTTGAGCACCGACTGCATGTCGTGGTCGGAGAGGCCCCACTCCTGCTGGAGCCGGCGGCGGTGCAGGCGGGGCAGCTCCGGCAGGGCGGCCTTCAGCTCGGCCACCCAGTCCGCGTCCGGGGCGAGCGGGACGAGGTCCGGCTCCGGGAAGTACCGGTAGTCGGTGGCGGTCTCCTTGGACCGGCCCGACGTGGTGTCCCCGGTGTCCTCGTGGAAGTGCCGGGTCTCCTGGACGATCCGGCCGCCCGAGTCGAGCACCATGGCCTGGCGCAGCATCTCGGAACGGACCGCCCGCTCCACCGAACGCAGGGAGTTGACGTTCTTGGTCTCGGTGCGGGTGCCCCACTCCTCGCCCGGCCGGCTCAGCGAGGTGTTGACGTCGCAGCGCAGCGAGCCCTCCTCCATCCGCACGTCGGAGACGCCGAGGGAGCGGATCACATCACGCAGCTCGGTGACGTACGCCCGGGCCACCTCCGGGGCGAGCGCCCCGGTGCCGGCGACCGGCTTGGTGACGATCTCCACCAGCGGGATGCCGGCCCGGTTGTAGTCGACCAGCGACTCGGTGGCCCCGTGGATGCGGCCGGAGCCGCCGACGTGCAGCGTCTTGCCGGTGTCCTCCTCCAGGTGCACCCGCTCGATGCCGATCCGGACCAGCTCGCCGTTCACCTCGACGTCCAGGTAGCCGTCGACGCAGAGCGGCTCGTCGTACTGGCTGATCTGGAAGTTCTTCGGCATGTCCGGGTAGAAGTAGTTCTTCCGGGCGAACCGGCACCAGGAGGCGATGGAGCAGTTCAGCGCGAGACCGATCCGGATGGTCGCCTCGATGGCCGCCTTGTTCGCCACCGGCAGCGAGCCGGGCAGGCCCAGGCAGACCGGGCAGACCCGGGTGTTCGGCTCGCCGCCGAAGTCGGTCGGGCAGGCGCAGAACATCTTGGTGTTCGTGCCCAGCTCGACGTGGGTCTCCAGGCCGATCACCGGTTCGTAGCGCGCGACGACGTCGTCGTACGCGGGCAGGGTCGTGGTCATCTGACGCTCCTGACTCACAGTGCCGGTGGGGTGAACGTGCCGACAGCCGACTCCAGCGCGGCGGCGACCCGGTACATCCGGTCGTCGGCCATGGTCGGGGCCATCACCTGGAGCCCCACCGGCAGCCCCTCGGAGAGCCCGCAGGGCACCGAGATGCCCGGCCCGCCGTAGAGGTTCGACGGGATGGTGAAGAGGTCCGCCAGGTACATCTGGTACGGGTCGGAGGTCCGTGCGCCCATCGGGAAGGCCACGAACGGGGTGGTCGGCGAGATCAGCGCGTCGACCTGCTCGAAGGCGGCGGTGAAGTCCCGGGTGATCAGCGTCCGGACCTTCTGCGCCTGGCCGTAGTAGGCGTCGTAGTAGCCGGACGACAGGGCGTACGTGCCGAGCATGATCCGCCGCTTGACCTCGGGGCCGAAACCGGCGTCCCGGGTCAGCGACATGACCTCCTCCAGCGAGCGGTTGCCGTCGTCGCCGACCCGCAGGCCGAACCGGACGCCGTCGAAGCGGGCCAGGTTGGACGAGCACTCGCTCGGCGCGATCAGGTAGTACGCCGGCAGCGCGTACTTGAAGTGCGGGCAGGAGACCTCGACGATCTCCGCGCCGAGCTTGGTGAGCGCCTCGACCGCGTCCCGGAAGGCGGCGAGCACGCCCGGCTCGGCCCCGTCACCGGAGAACTCGGTGACCACACCGAGCTTCACGCCGGTCAGGTCGCCGGTCGCGCCGAGGCGCGCGGCGGCCACCACGTCCGGCACCGGCTGCGGGATGGAGGTGGAGTCGCGCGGGTCGTGTCCGCCGATCACCGCGTGCAGCAGCGCCGCGTCGAGCACCGTACGGGCGCACGGGCCGGGGGTGTCGAGCGAGGAGGAGAAGGCGACCAGGCCGTACCGGGAGGTGCCGCCGTAGGTGGGCTTCGCGCCGACCGTGCCAGTGACCGCGCCCGGCTGGCGGATCGAGCCGCCGGTGTCCGAACCGATCGACAGCGGGGCCTCGTACGCGGCCAGCGCGGCGGCGCTGCCGCCACCGGAGCCGCCCGGGATGCGGTCCAGGTCCCACGGGTTGCGGGTCGGGCCGTACGCGGAGTATTCCGTGGAGGAGCCCATCGCGAACTCGTCCATGTTGGTCTTGCCGAGCATGACCGTGCCGGCGGCCCGGAGCCGCTCGACGATGGTCGAGTCGTACGGCGGACGCCAGCCTTCGAGGATCTTCGAGCCGACGGTGGTCGGCACGCCCTTCGTGGTGAGCACGTCCTTGACCGCCACCGGCACGCCGGCCAGCGGGCCGAGTTCCTCGCCGGCGGCCCGGCGCTCGTCCACCGTACGGGCGGCGGCCAGCGCGCCCTCGGTGTCGACGTGCAGGAAGGCGTGCACCCGCTCGTCGACGGCGGCGATCCGGTCCAGGTGGGCCCGGGTCACCTCGACGGCGGAGGTCTCGCCGTTGGCCACCAGACCGGCCAGGTCGGCGGCGCTCATCCGGGTCAGGTCGTTCATGCCGCCGCCTCGCTCCGCTCGCCGACGCCCTGAGCGCCACACACACCAGTGCTGCTGATTCGCTCGCTGCGCTCGCTCATGAGGCCACATCCTCGTCCAGGATCCGCGGGACGCGGAACCGCTGTTCCTCGGCGTCGGGTGCGCCCGACAGCGCCTCGTCCGGGGTCAGGCCGGGCCGGACGACGTCCTCCCGCAGGACGTTCGTCAGCGGCACCGAGTGGGAGGTCGGCGGGATGTCCGCGGCGGCGACCTCGCCGACCTGGGCGACGGCCTGGAGGATCACGTCGAGCTGGCCGGCGAACGTGTCCAGCTCCTCCTCCGTGACGGCGAGCCGCGACAGGCGCGCCAAATGCGCGACCTCCTCGCGGGAGATGGCGGCCATCGGTGCCCCCTTCGTGCTGGTGCTGTTGATTCGGGCGGTACGCCGACCGCGGGGTCGACTGCCCGCGTGGTGACCCGAGCGAGTCTATTGGCTGGCACGTCAGCCGCGCCCCCGACTCCCCCCGGGTGCCGGTCGGCGGCACCGACGGTGGCGGGCGGTCAGCTGCTCGGCCGGGAGCGGCTGCCGGTCACGCCGACCGGCCGGACCGGTCGGTACCGGGCCAGCCACGCGGTCAGTTCGTCGGCCGGCATGGGTCGGGCGTAGAACCAGCCCTGTGCCAGGTCGCAGCCGGCGGCGTGGAGCAACCGCCAGGTCCGCTCGTCCTCCACCCCCTCGGCGACCACCCGCAGGCCGAGCGCTCCGGCCAGTTCGATCATCGAACGGACGATCGCGGCGTCGTCGGGGTCGTCGGCCATGCCGAGGACGAACGAGCGGTCCACCTTCACCTCGGACAGCGGCAGCCGCCGCAGGTGTTGGAGGGAGGAGTACCCGGTGCCGAAGTCGTCCAGCGCGATGGCCACCCCGATCCGGTGCAGCCGGGAGATCGTGTCGAGCACCCGCCGGGGGTCGGCCATCAGGGCACCCTCGGTGATCTCCAATTGCAGCCGGTCCGGGCGGATCGCGTAGCGGGTGAGCAGGTCACCGATCTGGTCGGCGATCTCCCCGGTGTGCAGGTCCCGGACGCTGACGTTGAGCGCGGCCCGCAGGGTGCTGCCCGCCGCCGACCAGCGGGCCAGCTGTCCCACCACGTCGTCGACCACCCGGCGGGTCAGCAGCCGCATCACCGCGCTCTGTTCGGCCACCCGGATCAGCTCCTCCGGGTCGACCATGCCCCGGCGGGGGTGCCGCCAGCGCAGCAGCGCCTCCACCCCGACCACCTCGCCGGTGGCGATCCGGACCTGGGGTTGGTAGTACATCGTGATTCCGCACGGCTCGCCCACCTCGACCCGCTGGCCGGTGCCGTCGGCCGGCCCGGCCGGCGGCGTCCACTCCGGCGCCGACGCCGGCTCGGGTGGGCGGGGGGCCGGGGTGTCGTCGGTCCGTCCGGCCCGCCGGCGAACCGGATCGGCCCCGGTGATGATCTGGTTGATCAGCTCGTCCGGGTGCGTGGTGGGCCGGCCGCGCCGCCCACCCCACCGGCGCGAACCCTGCGGTACGGGGGTGTCGTCGTCCCCGGCGGGCAGCGCGGCCCCGTCGCCGCCCCGGGCGGTTGCGGCTCCGGATGCCGTCGCGGTCCCGGCCGGGGTTGCCGTCGCGGTCCCGGCCGGGGTCGGGTACGCCACCGGATCGGTCGTCCCGGACTCCAGCACCCGGCGCAGGTCGGCCAGGAGACCGAGACGCTCGGCGGAGTTGTGGTCCGACTCGGCGGCGTACACGGCGACGGTGTCGTTGCGGTGCTTGGCGTCGTACATCGCCACGTCGGCGTGGCGCATCAGGGTGGCGAAGTCCTCACCGTGCTCGGGGAAGAGCGCGATGCCGATCGATCCTCCGACGTCCAGCGGCAACCCGTCCAGCGGAACCGGCTCGGCGAGGGCGCGCACCACCCGGTCGGCGACGCGGCGGGCGTCGTCCACCCCGGTCAGCCCGCCCGACACGACGGCGAACTCGTCGCCGCCGAGCCGGGCCACCATGTCCCGGGAGCCGAGGGCCGAGGTGAGCCGGTCGCTCACCGCCACCAGCAGCCGGTCACCGACGGCGTGGCCGAGCGCGTCGTTGACATTCTTGAACCGGTCCAGGTCGATCAGGAGCAGCGCGAGCTGCCCGTCGGGCATCCCCTGGGCGCCCCGCTCGGCGTGCCGGCGGATCTGCTCGGCGACCTCGGTGAGCAACGCCTTGCGGTTGGGCAGCCCGGTCAGCGGATCGAGCGCGGCGAGGTGCTCCTGGTCGGCGGAGAGGCGGGCCATCCGGTAGACGGCGAAGAGCGGCACCAGCACCAGCGGGATCAGCGCCGCGCTGGCCCGGGCCGCGGCCACCAGCACCGGGGCGAGCAGCAGCAACGAACCGGTGGCGAGCAGCTCGAAACCGAGTCCGCGCCGGACGGTGGGCCACCACGGGTCACCGAAGCGCAGCCGTACCGCCATGCTGACCAGGCCGTAGCTGACCACGAACCAGGCCACCGCCGCCCCGGCCAGCGCCACCGCGTCGGTCCAGTGCAGGCGGTCGTCGGCGAACGCCGAGCCGGGGCCGAGCCGGATCACCTCGTCCGCGGCGGCGAGCGCACAGGCGTACTGGGCGGCGTTGAACGCGGTCCGCCAGGCGACGTGCCGCAGCCGCCAGCCGGAGACGACCACCGCGGCGGTCTGCACCGCCACCGCCGCCCCGGGTCCCCAGGCGACCAGGATCGCGAAGGTGAAGCAGATCGACGGGAAGACCGCCGAGCTGTGCCGTTGGCCGGGCGGCACGAAGGGCCGGGCGTCACAGACGACGGCGAGCGCCGCCATGATCCAGAAGGCGCCGGGCAGCGTGGCGAGGTCACCCGGGAGCGAGGCCAGCGGACCGGCGGTGAGCCCGACGGCCAGGACGACGGTCGCGCCGACGAACCCGAAGAACGGCCCCACCCGGGCAGGCGGCACGGCATTCCGCAGGTCGGCGGCCTCCATCGCACCTCCCGAGGTGTGCGGTCCGGTTCGCACGACGTGACCTTGTGCCACGCCGTGCTCCCCATCAAACGCCCCTGCCGAGAGATTTCACGGTAGGACAGCCACGAATCGGTCGTAGTCGTAATTAAGTTGGTATACGCCGCCAGTTGCCGCAAGCCGCGCCGGTCGGGCCCGGTCCCGGCTCACTCCTCGCGGCGGGCCACCTCGCGCGCGGCGTCCGGGCCGGACTCGAGCAGCACCCGGAAGCCGTCCTCGTCGAGGACCGGCAGCTTGAGGGCGCTGGCCTTCTCCGCCTTGGAGCCGGGGTTCTCCCCCACCACCACGAACCCGGTCTTCTTGGAGACCGACCCGCTGACCTTGCCGCCCCGGGACTGGATCGCCTCGGCGGCCTGGTCCCGGGAGAATCCGGCGAGGGTGCCGGTGACCACGACGCTGACCCCCTCCAGCGGGCGCGGCCCCTCGTCGCGGGCCTCCTCCGCCATGCGCACCCCGGCGGCGGCCCACTTGTCGACCACCGCGCGGTGCCAGTCGACGGTGAACCACTCGGTCAGGCTCGCCGCGATGGTCGGGCCGACCCCCTCCACCGAGGAGAGTTCCTCCTCGCTGGCCGCCCGCATCGCGTCGACCGAACCGAAGTGCCGGGCGAGGGCCTGCGCGGCGGTCGGGCCGACGTGCCGGATCGAGAGCGCCACCAGCACCCGCCAGAGCGGTCGCTGCCGGGCCTCGTCCAGGCTGGCCAGGAAGCGGGCCGCGTTGCTGCCCAGGCTGCCGTCCTTGTTGACGAAGAACGGCACCTCGGCCAGCCGCTTCGCGTCGAGGAGGAACAGGTCCCCCTCGTCGACGATGACCCCCGAGTCGAGCAGTGCCGCCGCGGCCTTCTCGCCCATCACCTCGATGTCGAGCGCGCCCCGGCCGGCGAGATGGGTCAGCCGTTCCCGCAGCTGCGCCGGGCAGGTCCGCGAGTTCGGGCAACGGATGTCGATGTCGCCCTCCTTCGCCGGGGCGAGCGGCGAACCACAGTTCGGACAGTGGGTGGGCATCACGAAGTCCCGGGCGTCCGCCGGCCGCAGCTCGACCACCGGGCCGAGCACCTCGGGGATCACGTCCCCGGCCTTGCGCAGCACCACCGTGTCGCCGATCTTCACCCCCTTGCGCTCCACCTCGCGGGCGTTGTGCAGGGTGGCCAGCGCCACCGTCGAGCCGGCCACCCGGACCGGTTCGAGCACCGCGAACGGAGTCACCCGGCCGGTGCGCCCGACGTTGACCTGGATGTCGAGGAGCTTGGTGTTGACCTCCTCCGGGGGGTACTTGAAGGCGATCGCCCAACGCGGTGCGCGGCTGGTCGAGCCGAGCCGGCCCTGGATGGAGACCGGGTCCACCTTCACCACCACGCCGTCGATCTCGTGCTCGACGTCGTGCCGGTGGGCGGCGTAGTGGGCGATGTACTCGGCGACGCCGGCCAGGTCGGGCACCACCCGCCACCGGTCGCTGGTGGGCAGCCCCCAGCCCTTCAGCGCCGCGTACGCCTCGGACTGCGCGGTGGGCTGGAACCCGCGCCGCGCACCGATGCCGTGCACCACCAGGCGCAGCGGACGGGACGCGGTGACCCGCGGATCCTTCTGCCGCAGGCTGCCGGCGGCGGCGTTGCGCGGGTTGGCGAAGGGCGGCTTGCCCTGTTCGACCAGGCCCGCGTTGAGGTCGGCGAAGCCGGCCACCGGGAAGTAGATCTCGCCGCGCACCTCAAGCAGCTCCGGCGGCGGCCCGAACTCGGCGGAGACGCTCAGCTCGGACGGCACGTCCCGGATGCTGCGGACGTTGGCGGTGACGTCCTCACCGGTGCGGCCGTCCCCCCGGGTCGCGGCCCGGACCAGCCGGCCGCGCTCGTAGGTGAGGTTGATCGCCAGCCCGTCGACCTTCAGCTCGCAGAGGTACGGCACCTCGCCGCCGGCGTCCCGGACCACCCGCTCGGACCAGGCGGCGAGTTCCTCGTCGGCGAAGGCGTTGTCCAGCGAGAGCATCCGCTCGGCGTGGGTCACCGGGGCAAAGTCGGTGGAGAAGGTGCCACCGACCCGCTGGGTGGGCGAGTCCGGGGTGCGCAGCGCCGGGAACTCCTCCTCCATCGCCTCCAGCTCGCGCAGCAGCGTGTCGAACTCGGCGTCGCTGATGGTCGGGGCGTCCAGCACGTAGTAGCGGTACTGGTGGTCGGTCAGCTCCTGGCTGAGGGTGGCGTGCCGCTCCTTGGCCCCGGCCGGTGGCTCCGCTCCGGCCGCCTCCTCCTGTGCCGGGCTGACCTGCTGGGGGATGGCTTCCTCGGACACGTGCGACCCTCCACGCCCTGAGCTCGCGGACACCCCGCGACCTCGCTGATCACGCTACCTGAGGCACCGTATCGGTCGGGTGGGACAATCGGCTGGTCACCCGGCGCGGGTCCGGGTGAGCGAGAGGCGGGACGCGCATGCCGGAGTGGCTGCCCTGGGCGCTGGCGGTCCTGCTGGCGGTGGCCGCCGGCTGGGCCTGGAGCAGTTGGCGGCACCGGCCCGCACCGCCGTCACGCCCGGCGGGACGGACCCGGCCGCCACGTCGTACCGACCGGCCGACCGCGCCTCCGCGTCCGCGCGACCGGCGGAGCGCCACCGGTACGCCCCGGCCCGGCGAGATCTGGTGGGCGGACGTGCCGTACGTCGACGGCACCGGATCGAAGGTGCGCCCCTGCCTGGTGCTGCGGGCCGACCGCCGGGGCGCGGACGTGCTCAAGATCACGAGTCAGGACAAGGGCGACCGCGACGACCACGTACGCATCCCGACCCGCAGCTGGGACGCCGCCGCCGACCACGACAGCTTCCTCGACCTCGGTACGACGATCCGGGTCGAGGCCGACGCCTTCCGCAACCGCGCCGGCACCTGCGACCCGGCCCTCTGGCGCCGACTCCACCCCCAACCCTGACCTCTCCCCCGCTTCCGGTCCCGGTGCACGGGGACCGGAGGGGTTCGGCTGCGGCGGGTCAGTCGAGGGGAGCGGAGAGGGAACGGAGTTCGTCGGCGTACTCGATGCGGGTGGCCCAGTCGGCGGGCCAGGCTGCCATGCCATGGGCGGCGCCGACGAACGCGCCGGCCAGCGCGGCGATCGAGTCCGAGTCGCCGGCGGTGGTCGCGCCCCGGGCCAGCGCGCCGACCGGATCGTCGGCGTGCCGGACGGCGCAGAGCAGGGCGGTGGCGAGCGCCTCCTCGGCCACCCAGCCCTCCCCGGTGTCCCGGCACGGATCGCCACCGTCGTCGGGGCGGGCCAGCGCCGTGGTCAGCCGCGCCAGCACGTCCAGGCACTCGTCCCAGCCCCGCGCGATGAAGTCGGCCGGATCGGCGACGCCGGGCCGCTGCCAGAGGTCACCCAGCCACTCGTGCCGGTAGACCCGGCGTTGCCGCCGGGCGTGCGCGACGAGCACGCCGGGCAGTTCGGGCAGGGTCGCCCCGTCGCGCAGCGCCCGCACCGCGTACGCGGTCAGCTCGCTGGCCGCCAGCCCGGTCGGATGCCCGTGGGTCAGGCCGGCCTGGAGCTGGGCCAGCCCGGCGAGAGTGTCCAGGTCGACGTCGAGCAGACCGACCGGAGTGACCCGCATGTTCGCCCCGCACCCCTTCGAGCCGGCCTGGGTCGCCTTCTGCCAGCGCACCCCCCGAGCCAGTTCGGCGCAGGAATTCAGGCAGGTCATGCCGGGGGCACGGTTGTTCTCCGGGCTGACCGACCAGGCGACGAAACGCTGCCGCAGCAGTGGCTCGACCGCCTCCGGGGTCAGCGCCGGGGCCTCCCGTAGCGCCCCGGCCACCGCCAGGGCCATCTGGGTGTCGTCGGTGACCAGCGCCGGGTTGCCGGTCAGCGTGCGGGGACCGCCCGGACCGTACCGGCGGACGATCTCGCCGACGGTCAGGAACTCGGTCGGTGCGCCCAGGGCGTCGCCGTACGCGAGACCGAAGAAGGAACCGGAGGCACGCCGCACCGAAGACTGGCTCATGGCCCTCATCCTGCCCGCCCCCCGCAACCGCACCCCGTCCCGGCCGGGGTGGTTGCCTGGCCGGGGTGGTGCCTCGGCTGAGGTGGTTGCCCGGCCGGGATGGTTGCAGGGGTCCCCTGCTACGCAAAAAGCGGTAACAGGGGACCCCTGCTACCACGACTCACTCGAAGACCAGGCAGAACGGGTGACCGGCCGGATCGGCGTAGACGCGAAAGTCGTCCCCCTCCCCGGGCAGCCGGCGCGCTCCGAGTGCGAGCACCCGCTGCTCGGCCGCGTCCACGTCGTCCACCTGCACGTCCAGGTGGAACTGCTGCGGGCGTTCCGGGTCGGGCCAGTCCGGCGGGCGCAGGTCGGGAGCCGACTGGAAGGCGATCCGGGGATGCTGCCCGGGCGGACCGCCGAGCACCACCCAGTCGTCCTCGGACTCCTCCTCGGCGATCGACAGGCCGAGCAGTTCGGCGTAGAAGTCGGCCAGGGCACGGGGGTCGGGGCAGTCCACGACCACGGAACGTAGCTGTCCAATCATGACGTCATCCTGCCCGCGCGGTACGACCGAGAAACCGGTCGGGTGCCTACTCCTCGGCCAGCCGCCGGCCGGCGTCGCGGCAGGCGGCGAGCACCTCACGCACGTAACGGGGAGTTGCTCCGGCCAGGCCGCAGGCCGGGGTCACCACCACCTGCTCGGGCAGCCGGGCACGAGGGAAACCGAGCCGGTCCCAGAGCTGGCGTACCCGATCGGCGACCTGGGCGGAGGTCGGTGCGCGACCGGCCGGCGGCGGCAGCGCCGGGGCGGCACCGGCCAGCAACCCCAGCCCGGCGTCGATCGCCTCGCCGAGCGGATCGAGGTCGGTGACCTGGGCGAGGTCCAGCGCGACGGCGACCGCGCCGGCGTCGCGGACCAGTTCCAGCGGCACGTCCGGGGCGCAGCAGTGCACGATGGCGGGCACGCCGGCCGCCTCGACGACCGTACGCAGAGCGGTCCGCGCGACCTCCGACTCCATCGCCCGGTACGCGCCGAGCCCGCTCTCGGTGGGGACCCGCCCGGCCAGTACGGCCGGCAGCGACGGCTCGTCGAGCTGGACCAGCACCGATGCCCGGGGCACCCGGCGGGCGACCGCCTCGACGTGACCGCGCAGCCCCTCGGCGAGCGAGCCGGTGAGGTCCCGCACCGCGCCCGGGTCACGCAGCATCCGACCGCCGATCGGCAGCTCCAGCGTAGCGGCCAGGGTGAGCGGGCCGGCCACCTGCACCTTGATCGGGCCGGTGTACTCCTCGGCCTGCTCGGCGAGCTGGTCGAGGTCGCGTTCCATCAGGTCGCGGGTGCGGCGCAGGTCCCGTCCCGGACGGGGGGCGATCCGCCAGCGCGCCGCGTACAGCTCGACCGGCAGTCCGACCAGCAGTCCGGCACCGCGCCCGACCAGGTCCGCGCCGGGGCCACGGGCCGGCAGTTCGGGCAGGTGGGGCAGGTCCGGCAGCTCGCCGAGGACGACGCGCTGCGCCTCGGCGACGTCGGTGCCGGGGAGGGAGCCGATGCCGGTCGCCGCGCCACGCGGCCAGGGCCAGACCTGATCAGTCACGGTCGACAGGGTAACCGGCCGTCACCCCGGCCGCCCGGTCAGTGGGCGGCCCCGACCCGCTCACCCCGCCGAGAGCCGCGAAGCCCTCCCGTCGGCGGCGTCGCCGGTTCGGCGGTGGTTGCAGGGGGCCCTTCCTCGACAGAAAGCGGTAACAGGGGACCCCTGCTACCACCTCAGCCGGTGCGGCCGGCCCGCGCCTCAGACGGTGATGGTCGCGGAGCCGAGCACCACGTCGCCGGCCGGGTCGGGCCGGTACGCGACGATGGCCTGGCCGGCGGCGACCCCGCGCACCGGGCGGCGCAGCGTGGCACGTAACCCGTGGGCGTCGACGGTGACCGTGGCCGGCGTGACGTCGCCGTGGGCACGCAACTGCACCTCGCACTCGACCAGGTGGTCGGGGCGGGGGCCGCCGGTCCAGACCGGACGCTCGGCGCTGACCTCGGTGACCTCCAGGGCCTCGGCCGGCCCGACCGTGACCGTGTTGGTCTTCGGGGTGATCGAGAGCACGTACCGGGGGCGGCCGTCCGGGGCGGGGCGGTCCAGGTGCAGCCCCCGCCGCTGCCCCACCGTGTACGCGTACGCGCCGCTGTGGCTGCCGACCACCGCGCCGGTCAGCGCGTCGACCACGTCGCCGGGGGTCTCGCCCAGCCGGTCGGCCAGGAAGCCCCGGGTGTCGCCGTCGGCGATGAAGCAGATGTCGTGCGAGTCGGGCTTGTCGGCCACGGCCAGCCCGCGCCGGGCCGCCTCCGCCCGCACCTGTGCCTTGGTCGAGTCGCCGAGCGGGAACATCGACCGGTCGAGCTGCTCGCGGGTGAGCACGGCCAGCACGTACGACTGGTCCTTGGCCACGTCGACGCTGCGGCGCAGCAGCCCGTCCGGGCCGAGCCGGGCGTGGTGGCCGGTGACCACGGCGTCGAACCCGAGGGCCACGGCCCGGTCCAGCACCGCGGCGAACTTGATCTTCTCGTTGCAGCGCAGGCACGGGTTCGGGGTACGCCCCGCCGCGTACTCCGCGACGAAGTCGTCGACCACGTCGGCGTGGAACCGGTCGGCCATGTCCCAGACGTAGAACGGGATGCCGAGCACGTCGGCGGCACGGCGGGCGTCCCGGGAGTCCTCCAGGGTGCAGCAGCCGCGCGCCCCGGTCCGGTAGGTCTGCGGGTTGCGGGCCAACGCCAGGTGCACACCGGTGACGTCGTGGCCCGCCTCCACCGCCCGCGCGGCGGCGACCGCCGAGTCGACCCCGCCGGACATCGCTGCCAAGACCCTCACCGACGTACCCCCTTCACCCGTCGAGGGTAGCCCGTGCCGGGAACCGGCCCGCACGACGTCACGAACCAGCCGCGCCGGCCCGCACGACGTCACGGACCGGCCACGCCCGGCCCCCACGGGGCGTCTCAGGAACGGGCGGAGCGGATCGCGCCGGCCCGGCGGGCGCGCTCCACGGCGGCGGGGAGCGCGGCGATCAGGGCGTCCACGTCGGCCTCGGTGGAGGTGTGCCCGAGCGAGAAGCGCAGCGAGGAGCGGGCCCGGTCGTTGTCGGCGCCCATGGCCAGCAGCACGTGCGACGGCTGCGCCACTCCGGCCGAGCAGGCCGAGCCGGTCGAGCAGGCGATGCCCTGGGCGTCCAGGAGCAGCAGCAGCGCATCCCCCTCGCAGCCGGGGAACGAGAAGTGCGCGTTGCCCGGGAGCCGGTCGGCCGGGTCGCCGTTGTGGACCACCTCGGGCACCGCCCGCCGGACCCGCTCCACCAGGTCGTCGCGGAGCGCGGCGACCCGCGCGGCGTACGCCTGCTGGTTCTTGACCGCGCTCTCGACCGCGACGGCGAAGGCGGCGATCCCGGCGGTGTCGAGGGTGCCGGAGCGGACGTCGCGCTCCTGGCCGCCGCCGTGCAGCAGCGGGGTGGCCGCGACGTCCCGGGCGAGCAGCAGCGCGCCCACCCCGGTCGGGCCGCCGAGCTTGTGCCCGGTGACGGTCAGCGCGGCGACGCCGCTGGCGGCGAAGTCGACGGGCACCTGCCCGACCGCCTGCACCGCGTCGGTGTGGAACGGCACGCCGTGCTCGGCGGCGACGGCGGCCAGCTCGGCGACAGGCTGGACGGTGCCGACCTCGTTGTTGGCCCACATCGCCGTCACCAGGGCCACCCGGTCGCCGTGCGCGGCCAGTTCGGCGCGGAGACCGTCCGGGCTGAGCCGGCCGGCCTCGTCCACCGTCAGCCAGCCCACCCCGGCGCCCTCGTGCGCACGGAGCCAGTCCACCGCGTCGAGCACGGCGTGGTGCTCGACCGCGCTGGAGACGACCCGGTCCCGCCCGGCCTCCCGTCGGGACCAGAAGATTCCCTTGACCGCGAGGTTGTCGCTCTCGGTGCCCCCGCCCGTGAAGATCACTTCGGACGGACGGGCGCCCAGGGCGGCGGCCACCCGCTCCCGGGACTCCTCCACCCGGCGACGGGCGCGCCGCCCCGCCGCGTGCAGTGACGACGCGTTGCCGACCTCGCGAGCGGTCGCGACGTACGCCTCCAGTGCCTCGCCGAGCATCGGGGTCGTCGCCGCGTGATCCAGGTATGTCATCGCGGTTCAGCCTATCCGCCGTCCCGCCCCCGCCCTGGCGCGGAGGGCGGGCGGGAAAGTGGGGCCGGGATCGTCGGCGTACTCGGCGACGGCCGAAGTGCACTGCTACCGTTGCCTGCGAGCGTCGATCCCGGTCGTCACCGCTGGGCGACGTCTCCGCCGAACTTCACGACGACACACCGCCCAGGTCGGGCATCGGCCCATCGCGGGGCGCCCCGACGAGCTGATCGGCGGGCCGGCTCAGCTCCCCGGCCCGCCGATCAGCTCCCAGCGGATCAGCTCACTTGCGCTTGCGGATCTCCTCGGCAGCCTGCGGGACGATCTTGAACAGGTCGCCCACCACACCGAAGTCGGCCAGCTCGAAGATCGGCGCCTCGCCGTCCTTGTTGACCGCGACGATGGTCTTCGAGGTCTGCATGCCGGCCCGGTGCTGGATCGCGCCGGAGATGCCGAGTGCCACGTAGAGCTGCGGGGAGACGGTCTTGCCGGTCTGTCCGACCTGGAACTGGTGCGGGTAGTAGCCCGAGTCGACCGCCGCGCGGGACGCGCCCACCGCGCCGCCGAGCAGGTCGGCCAGCTCCTCGACCAGCTTGAAGTTGTCGGCGTTGCCGACGCCGCGACCGCCGGAGACGACGACCGACGCCTCGGTCAGCTCGGGGCGGGAGCCCTTCTGCTCGGCGACCCGGTCGACCACCTTCGCCAGCTTGTCGGTCTCGCCCACCGTGACGGTGAGCTGCTCGACCGCCGGGGTGGCGGCGGCCGGAACCGGGTTGACCGAGTTCGGCCGGACGGTGACCAGCGGCAGGCCCCTGGTGACCTTGGACTTGACGATGGTGGAGCCGGCGAAGGCGACCTGGGTGGCGGTGCCGTCGGCGGCGAGGCCGACCACGTCGGTCAGGATGCCGTTGTCCAGCTTGACCGCGAGCCGGGCGGCGATCTCCTTGCCCTCCTGGGCCGAGGCGAGCAGCACGGCCGCGGGCTGGACCCGACCGACCAGCTCGGCCAGGACGGTGGCCTTCGGGGCCACCAGGTAGCCGTCGATCTCCTCGCTCTCGGCGGCGTAGATCTTCTCCGCGCCGTACTCGCCCAGCTTGCCGCCGAGCGCCTCGGCCGCGCCGGGGCCACCGAGCACCACCGCGGCGGGGGTGCCCAGCTCGCGGGCGAGGGTGAGCATCTCGAGGGTGACCTTCTTGACGCCGAATTCCCGGGTGGCTTCGACGACGACGAGAACCTCAGACATGTCCCTGACCCCTCACACGAACTTCTCGGTGGCGAGGAACTCGACCAGCTTGACGCCGCCGTCGCCCTCGTCGGTGACCTTCTCGCCGCCGGAGCGCGGCGGGCGCTTGCTGTGCTCCAGCACGGTGCTGGTCGCGCCGTCGAAGCCGACCTCGCTCGGCACGACGCCCAGGTCGGCCAAGGAGAGGGTCTGCACGGGCTTCTTCTTGGCCGCCATGATGCCCTTGAAGGACGGGTAGCGCGGCTCGTTGATGGTGTCCCACACGGAGACCACGGCCGGGGTCGAGGCGGTGACCACCTCGTACCCCTCCTCGGTCTGCCGTTCGATGGTCAGGGTGCCGCCGTCGACGGTCAGCTTCCGCGCCCCGGTGAGCGCGGCGACGCCGAGCCGCTCGGCGAGCATGTGCGGCAGGACCTGGACCCGGCCGTCGGTCGACTCCGCACCACAGATCACCAGATCCGCGTTCAGCGTGGCCAGAGCGGCGGCGAGGACCTTCGAGGTGGCCACCGCGCAGGAGCCGTGCAGCGCGTCGTCCACCACGTGGACGGCCTTGTCCGGCCCCATGGAGAGCGCCTTGCGGATCGACTCGGCCGCCCGGTCCGGACCCATGGTCAGGATGGTGACCTCGCCGCCGTGCGCCTCCTTGATCTTCAGCGCCTCCTCGATGGCGTACTCGTCCATCTCGTTGATCACGTTGTTCGCCGAACCGCGGTCGACGGTGTTGTCGTCACTGCGCAGGTTGCGGTCCGCGCCCGAATCGGGCACCTGCTTGACGAGTACGACGATGTTCATCGCGCTTCGACGACCCTCCTGTGGTGGTGATGGCTTTGCTCGCCCGGTCCCGGGCGCAGCCTCGCGTGTGCGTTGACCCCGGTCAACCGCGGGCTGTTGTGCAGTTACCCACTCCGGCAATGTTACCTGTCAGTAGCATCGCGCTCCGACGGGCTCAGCGTGACACAGCTCACCGGATCCCGACCAACCCGCTACAGTCATGAATCGGGAGGTATTACGACATGTCAGGTCAGGGTGGTGGGGTGTCGTCGCAGGTCACGTCGGCTGTTCCGGACGCGGCACCGGCTGTTCCGGCGACCCGACCGTGCCGTCGGCTTCCTCCGACGCCGTACCGGTGCGCCTGCGGGCGGCTGCGGGAACGCTGCGTGCGGCTCGCCGTCCGGACGCTCTGGGCGCCCGTCCGGCTCGCCCCGGCCGGGACCTGAGCCCCCGGTCGACCGATCCGCGCCACCGTCCCGGCCCGAGTGCTACCCGGACGTTCGGTCCGTCGCGTCCAGCACCTCCCTGATCCGACCGATCGCCACCTGCTCGACCGGGTCGACCCCCCGGTGCGCCCGGGCCACCCGGTCCGCGGCGGTCAGCACCACCGAGCGGTACGCGGCCACCTCGCCCGGGGCCTTCTCCCGCAGGATCGCCATCGCCCGCCCCAGGGCCGCCAACGCGGCCTGCTCCACCTGCGCCGAGGACCCCTCGGGCAGCCTCGGCAACGGGCCGGACGTCAGCGCGTCCCGCACCACCCCGCTGGTGCCGGCGATCACCCCGGACGCGGCGAAGCTCTCCCGGACCAGGGCGAACAACCCCGGATCGGCGTTCGACACCAGGAAGACGGCACCGAACGCGCCGGTCTTGAGGGTCAGTTTCTCCTCGGCCGTCAGCGACTGGTCCATGATCACGGAGTGTAGACGTACGGGGTCGTCGTGGTGACCGGGACGAAACCGAGCCGCTCGAGGATCGGCCGGCTCTCGGCCGAGGCGTCCACCTGGAGCAGCGTGCGGTCGCGCTGCGCCGCCAGCCGGGCCCGGTGGACGACCAGCGCCCGGTAGATGCCGCGCCGCCGCCACGCCGGCAGCGTCGAGCCGCCCCAGAGGGTGGCGAACCCGGTGCCCGCCACGTAGCGGACCCAGCCGGCGCTGACGACCACCCCGTCCGCCTCGGCCACCGCCACCGTGATCGACTGGGGGTCGGTGGCGATCTCGCGGGCCAACCCGTCGACCAGGTGTCCCCGGTCGTCGCCCCAGACCTCCGCCTCCATCGCCGCGATCCGCTCCAGGTCGGCCCGGTCGGTGACCTCGCGCAGGCGTACGCCCTCGGGCAGGACCGGGACGGCGGCCGCGAGCGGCGCGACCGGGCCGACCACGACGGTCTCCGGCTCCTCCGGGACGAACCCGGCCGCGCGGAGCCGCTCGGTCAGGTCCGCCGGCTCGTCGTGGCCGTACAGCTTCCACTCGACCGCCTCGCCCCGCTGCCGGAACAGCTCCCGCTGCCGGACGATCAGCGCGTCCAGGTCCGCGCCGGTCAGCCCGCCCAGGTCCCGGTACGTCAGGAAACCCCGGTGGTCCAGGCCGACGATCCGGACCAGCGGACCGTCCTGCTCCACGGTCACCCCGTCCGGCACCGGGTCCGGGACGTCCGGTCGCAACTGCCGGTCGTACGCCGTCCGCAGGATCGTCGCGTCAAGATCGCTCATCGGTCCAGGCTACGTCCGGAGTCGACCCGATAATGGCGATGTGTGGCAGGCGATCATGCGGTGGTTCGACCCGCAGGAGATGCGGGAAGTCGGCACCCGTCCGGACTACCGCTTCTCGCTGGCCAACGAACGCACCTTCCTGGCCTGGCTGCGGACCGGACTGGCCCTGATCGCCGGTGGGCTCGCCGCCGCCCAGTTCCTGCCCCCGCTGCCCCTGACCCACCTGCGCGAGGTGATCGCGGTGGCGCTGCTGCTGCTCGGCGGCACGGTGGCCGTCCGGGCGGTGGACCACTGGGCGCGTACCGAACGGGCCATCCGGCTCGGCGAGGACCTGCCCGCCTCCCGGTTCCCGGCCGTCCTCGCGCTGGCCGTCGGGCTCGGCGCGATCCTGCTGGTGGTGGCGGTGCTGGCCCGGGCGGTCGGTCGCGGATGACCGTCGACCCCGGGCTGCAACCCGAGCGGACCCGGCTCGCCTGGCGGCGGACCGCGCTGGCGCTCACCGTGGTCACCGTGCTGGCCGTCCGGCTGGCCGCCGACGGCGGGGTGGCCGGCACACTGGTCGCCGGGCTCGCTGTGCTCACCTGGGGTGCGGCGTTGACGTTGTGCTGGCGGCGGGGCACCGGGGCCGGGCGGGCGCCCACCGGCGGGCTCCCCGTCCCCCTGGCCGCCCTGGTCGCCGCAGGGTACGCCCTGCTCGGCACCGTCCTCGTGCTGCGGACGCTGTGGTGACCTGCCGGGAGTGCGTCATGATTGGTGGATGGTCCGGGTCTTCCTCCTCCTCGTCGCGGCCCAGGTGGTCCTCGCCGCGCTGGCGCTGATCGACTGTCTGTCCGCCGAGAAGCACCAGGTACGCGCGATGCCCCGCGCCGTCTGGGTGCCGGTGCTCCTGCTGGTGCCCCTGATCGGCCCGATCGCCTGGTTCCTCGCCGGCCGGCCCGCGCCCGCCCGTGGCGGACCGCGCCCCGCGCCCCGGCGGCCGGCCGCCCCGGACGACGACCCCGACTTCCTGAAGTCGATCGCGGACTCCAACCGACGACAGGACGAGGAGATGTTCCGCCGCTGGGAGGACGACCTGCGGCGGCGCGAGCAGGACCTGCGCCGGGAGCGCGACCCCGGGCCGGCTGCCGGCGGCCAGCGGAACCCCCACGACCCCGACCGGGCGGACACCCCGGACCGGCACACCGATCCGGACCAGACCGCCTGACCGCCCCGGTCGGTGCGGGCGGTGGCACCCGGTGCGAGTGGCCCGCGCCATCCATCCACCGCCCGGTCGGGTGCGGGCGGTGGGTTCAGACCCGGCGGCGCAACGCGCGGACGGCGAGCGGGGCGAAGACCGCCGCGATGGCGACGCCCCAGACCACCGACTGCACCACCGGCGCGAGCACCGGGCCGGACACCAGCAGTCCGCGCAACGCGTCGGCGAGCACGGTGACCGGGTTGACCTCCACCCAGGCCTGCAACCAGCCGGGCATGGTCTCGGTCGGCACGAACGCGTTGCTGGTGAAGGTCAACGGAAAGATCACCATGAAGCCGAAGACCTGCACCTTGTCCGGTTCGCTGACCAGCACCCCGACCAGCACCGACACCCATGCGGCGGCCAGCGAGAAGGCCAGCAGCAGAGCGAGCGCCCCGAGCAGGCCGAGCAGACCGTTCTGGAGCCGGAAGCCGAGGATCGCGCCGACACCGATCAGCAGCGACACCGACCAGGCCTGCTTGACCGTGTCGGCGAGGATCCGCCCGGCCAGCGGCGCCCAGCGGGCAATCGGCAGCGACCGGAGCCGGTCGAAGACGCCCTTGGTGAGGTCGTGGTTGAGCCCGAAACCGGTGGTCATAGTGGCGAAGAAGGCGTTCTGCACGATGATGCCGGGCAGCGCGAAGGTGAGGTACTCACCCGGGGAACCGGAGATCGCCCCGCCGAAGACGTAGGTGAAGAGCAGCACGAACATCACCGGTTGGACGCTCAGGTCGGCCAACTCCAGCGGGTTGTGCTTGATCTGCACCAGACTCCGCCAGGCCAGGGTGAACGTGTGCGACAGCCCGGCGAGCGGGCCCAGCCGGCGGGCCGGGGCGAGCGGGGCGGGGGCGGTGACGGCGGTCATGCCAGCGTGCCTTCCAGTTCGGCTTCGGCGCTCTCGGTCTGCTCCGGCTCGGGCCGGTGGCCGGTCAGCGAGAGGAAGACCTCGTCGAGGGTGGAGCCGCGCAGCGCCAACTCGGTGACGGCGATCCCGGCCTCGTCGAGGCGACGTACCACCGCCGGCAGCACCGACGAGTCGTTCACCGGCACGGTCACCGTGCCCTGGGCCACCTCGGGGACGAGCCCGGTGACCTGACCGGCCAGGGCCAGTACGGCCGGCAGGTCGGCGGCCCGCGTCGGGCGGACGGCCAACGTCTGCCCGCCGGTCTTCGACTTCAGTTCCTCCGGGGTGCCCTGGGCGATCACCCGGCCGTGGTCGACCACGGCGATCTCGCTGGCCAACTGGTCGGCCTCTTCGAGGTACTGGGTGGTGAGCAGCACGGTCACCCCGTCGGCGACCAGGCCGCGGACGATGTCCCACAACTCGTTGCGGCTGCGCGGGTCGAGCCCGGTGGTCGGTTCGTCGAGGAAGAGCACCTGCGGCCGACCGACCAGGCTGGCCGCCAGGTCGAGGCGGCGACGCATGCCCCCGGAGTAGGTCTTGGCCGGTCGGTCGGCGGCGTCGGTCAGGTGGAAGTCGCCGAGCAGTTCCCGGGCGCGGGCCCGTGCGTCGGCGCGCCGCTGCCCGAGCAGCCGGCCGATGAGCACCAGGTTCTCCACCCCGGTCAGGGTCTCGTCGACCGAGGCGTACTGGCCGGTGAGGCCGATGAGCTGCCGGACCCGGTGGGCGTCGCGGGCGACGTCGTACCCGCCGACGGTGGCGTGTCCCTCGTCGGCCCGGAGCAGGGTGGCGAGCACCCGGACCGTGGTGGTCTTGCCGGCCCCGTTCGGGCCGAGCAGGCCGAACACCGTCCCGCTCGGCACTTCGAGATCGACTCCGGCCAGGGCGGTGGTGGTGCCGAAGCGTCGGACCAGCCCCTCCGCCCGGATCGCATGGTTCATGACGGAAACTCCCCCGTGTCGCACGTCGTGATCCGGCCACTCTGGACGGCGGGTGTGACAGTTTCCGGTCGTCCCGGGCCGCCCCTACGGCGACAGCGGGGGAATATCCTGGTTGTTCCCGTTTCAGGCGAGCGTCGACGAGCGGGGGTACGAGTCGGTCGGGTCCGTGATCACGTTGACCAGGTACGGCACACCGGCGTCGAAGGCCCGTTCCAGGGCCGCGCCCAGGTCGGCGGCCTTGGTGACCGTCTCGCCGGCCCCGCCCATCGCGGCGACCACCTGGTCGTAGCGGAGTTCGGGCTGGAGGTCGGCGGCGATGTCGTAGCCGTACATGGCGCGCATCGGGTGCTTCTCCAGGCCCCAGATGCCGTTGTTGCCGACCACCATCACCACCGGGAGCTTCTGCCGGACCAGGGACTCCACGTCCATCAGCGAGAAGCCGGCCGCGCCGTCGCCCATCAGCACGCAGACCTGCCGGTCCGGGTGGGTGATCCGGGCGCCCATCGCGTACCCCATGCCGGTGCCGAGGCAGCCGTACGGGCCGGGGTCGAGCCACGTGCCGGGCTGGGCCGGCTCCAGGTAGCGGCCGGCGTACGAGACGAAGTCGCCGCCGTCGCCGATGGTGATCGCGTCCTTCGCGAGCACCCGGCGCAGCTCGCCGTAGATCCGGGCGGGACGGATCGGGTCGGTCTCGGCGGCCGTCTCCTCGGCGTCACGCGCCTTCGCCGCGTCCTCCTTGTCGCGCAGCTGCGCGACCCAGTCGGTGTGGTCGACCCGGTCGCCGGTGTGGTCGGCCAACGCGGTGAGGATCAGCCGCAGGTCACCGGCGGGCGAGACGGCCGTCTCGACGTGGCTCGCGCGCTGGCTCGGCGCGTCGACGACGTGCACCACCTGCGCGTCGCCGAAGTCGCCGAAGCTGAGCCGGAAGTCCAGCGGGGTGCCGACCACCACGACCACGTCGGCCCCGGAGAGCGCGGCCCGCCGGGCCTTGGCGAACGCGAGCGGGTGCTCCGGCGGCAGCGCGCCGCGCCCCATGCCGTTGGTGAAGACCGGCACGCCGAGCGCCTCGGCCGCCGCCCGGAGCGCGTCGACCGCGTCACCGGTCCAGACGTCCGACCCGGCGACGATCACCGGACGCTGGGCCCCGGCGATCAACGCGGCGGCGCGGGCCACCTCGTCCGGGTCGGCCTCCAGCGGAGCCGGCGCGGCGCCGGTCGGCTGGTCGGCCTCCCCGACCGAGAAGACCACCTCCAGCGGCAGGTCGAGGAAGGCCGGCCCCCGGTGCGGGGTGAGCGCGGCGTCCAGCGCGGCGGCGACCATCCCGGGGATGTCGTCGGTGCTGAAGATCGTCTCGGCGTGCTTGGTGACCGGACGCACCAGCGGGAGATGGTCCATCTCCTGGAGGCTGCCCGAGCCCCAGCGGAAGGCCGGCGCCCGGCCGCCGAGCACCAGCACCGGCGAGGCGTTGAAGAAGGCGCTGGTCAGGCCGGAGATGCCGTTGGTGACTCCCGGGCCGGCGGTGAGCACGGCGAGGCCGGGGCGGCGCTGGAGCTTGGCCACCGCCTCGGCCGCGAAGACCGCCGACTGCTCGTGCCGTACGTCGTAGACCGGGAAGTCGGTCTTGTGGGCGGCGTCGTAGAGCGGGAACACGTGCCCGCCGGAGAGGGTGAACATCTCGCGTACGCCGTACGCGCGTAGCGCCGCGAGCGCCAACTCCCCGCCGTGCCCCTCGATCCGCTCCGTCATCGCCGCCCCTCTCGTCGCGTGGCCGGTCCGAGGTTACCGGTCGGTCACCTGGAACGTGAAGAAGCTTCGGCGCGGCGTGTCAGCGACCGGTGAACCTCGGCTTGCGCTTCTCCACGAACGCCGCCATGCCCTCGCGCCGGTCGTCGGTGGCGAACAGCCCCGCGAAGAGCTGGCTCTCCCAGGCCAGGCCGGAGGTGAGGTCCATGTCGAGGCCGGCGTCGACGGCGAGCTTCGCCGCCCGCAGCGCCTGCACCGGACCGGTGAGGTACGGCTGGACCAGCGCGACGGCGGCGAGGTAGACGTCGGCGGCCGGGACGACCCGGTCGGCCAGCCCGATCCGCAGCGCCTCCTGGGCGTCGACCATCCGGCCGGACATGATCAGATCCTTGGCGCGGGCCGGGCCGACCAGTCGGGCCAGCCGCTGGGTGCCGCCGGCACCGGGGATGATGCCCAGCTTGATCTCCGGCTGGCCGAGCTTGGCGTCCTCGGCCACCACCCGCCAGTCGCAGGCCAGGGCCAGCTCGCAGCCGCCACCGAGGGCGTACCCGGTGATCGCGGCGACCACCGGCTTGGGGATCCGGGTGAACGCGGTGAGCGCGCTGGAGAGGCGGGCGGAGCGCTCCAGCATGTCCACGTAGGACATGTCGGCCATCTCCTTGATGTCCGCGCCGGCGGCGAAGACCTTCTCACCGCCGTACACGATGACGGCGCGGACCTCGGGGTCGTCGGCGGCGGCCGTGGCGGCCTCGCGCAGCTCCTCCTGGACCTGGACGTTGAGCGCGTTCATCGGCGGCCGGTCCAGCCGGATGGTGCCGATGCCGTCCTTGGTCTCCAGCCGAACGAACTCGCCCATACTGCCCTCACTTCCTCGTCGAAGTCGCGTGCCAACCTTACGGCGAGGGTCGTTGGGGTAGATAGTCTGGTGTCAGCTCCGTCACCGGGAGTCGCGATGGTCATGTTCTACGACGACAGGTCGGTGCAGGTCACCTCGACCGCCGTCCGGGTCGACGGGCAGCGCTTCCCGCTCACCGAGATCAGCGAGGTCTGGCACCAGCGGGGCAGCCGGTCCTGGCGGGTGCTGGCCGGCCGGGGCGCGCTCGGCGCGGCGATGGCCGGTCCGCTGGTGGCCGCCGTACTCGGCATCGCCCTGGCGATCTGGCTGCACCGGTCCTGGACCGTCACCATCGCGATCGTCGGCGCGTCGGTGCTGGTCGGGCTCGCCGTCGGCCCGGTCGCCGACGTCCTCTTCGAACACCTCGACCGCTCGTACGCCCGGGGCAGCCGGCAGTTGGAGATCTGGATCCGCTGGCAGGGCCGCCCGGTCCGGCTGGTCCGCACCGCCGACGCGCTGCGCTTCGGCCAGATCTACCGCGCCCTGCAACGGGCCATGGAACGCGGCCAGCCGGCCCGTCCCCGCTGAGCCGCCGTCCACAGCGGACGGTCCACCGGCGGGACGGGGCTGCCGAACGTGCCCGCGCCGGGTTCACTGGAGAGATGACGCTCTATTACCAGGACGACGCGGTGCAGGTGACCTCCGAGTCGATCCGGGTGGACGGGCACACCCTGCGGCTACCCGAGATCACGTACGTCTGGCACGCCCGGGGACGGAGCACCCTCGAGCAGCACTCCCGGAAGCTGGGCCGGGGCGTCCTGGTCCTGCTCCTCTCCCTGCCGCCGCTGGTGGCGCTGCTCTGTGTCATCTCGCTGGCCTGGTCGGCGCAGGACCGGGGAACTGGACGCTGGCGCTGATCGTCCTGGCCGCCTTCGCGGTCGGCGCGCTGCTGCTCGCCCCGTTCCTGGAACTGCCGCTCGGCTGGCTGGACCGCTCGTACGAACGCGGCGACCGGACGCACGAACTCTGGGTACAGCACCGGGGGCACGACATCCTGCTGTTGACCAGCCCGGACGCGCTCCGGTTCGGGCAGATCTACCGGGCCGTGCAACGCGCCGTCGAACAGCAGGAGAGCGGCTGACCCCGCCCACCGAACACGTCCCGCCCCGGTCCGGGCTGAGCGGCGGTTCTGGCGGTCGCGCCGCACACTTGGTCGCATGGTGATTCCCCTCCCCCGCCCGTCCGCCGTCCTCGGGATGACCACCGGCGCCGCCTCCCGGGCCGCCGGGCTGACCCGGTCCGCGGTCGACCAGGCGCTCGGCTCGGCGGTCTCGCTCGCGGCCGTCCCGGCGCGCGCCTTCGCGGTGCTCGACGCCGTCGAGGCGCTGGTGACTCGGATCGACGGGGTCGTCGACCGGATCGAGCAGACCCTGGACCGGACCGACCAGGTGCTCACCGACGCCGAGTCGGCCGTCCGCGAGGTGGCGGTGATCAGCGCCGCCGCGACCACCGCGATCGAGAACGCCACCGAGGTCGCCGCGAAGGCCGCCGTGGTGGTGGCCGAGGCGGAACAGGTCTCCGCCGTGGCGGGCCGGGTGGTCGCCGAGGCGGAGGTGGTCGCCCGGCGGGCGGCCGGCACGGTGGAGACGGCGTCGGGCGCCTCCGCCACCGCCGGGGAGCTGCTCGCCGCGTACGAGCCGGCGCTGCGCCGGGCCGCCCCGATGGCCGCGCGGTTCGTGGAGCAACTCAGCCACGAGGAGGTCACCGCCGCCATCCGTCTCGTCGACGAGTTGCCCAAGCTCAAGGAGCACCTCACCACGGACATCCTGCCGATCCTGGCCACTCTCGACCGGGTCGGCCCGGACCTGCACGACCTGCTCGACGTGACCCGGGACCTGAAGCTCGCCGTAGCCGGCATCCCCGGCCTGGGCATGCTCCGCCGCCGGGGCGAACGCCTCGCCGACGACCAGAGCGACTAGGTTCCGGCTCGTTCCTGGCGGCCCGAACGGACGGGATCCCGGGAGCGGAACGCGGGCCGGCCGGGGGACCGGCGATCACGGGGCCGCCGCAGCCGGGCTCAGCGTGCGTAGAGTTCGTCGATCTCGGCGCGGTGCGGCAGGGCCACCGACGCGCCGAGCCGGCGGGTGCAGGCCGCACCGGCCGCCGCCGCCCAGCGGACCGCGTCGAGCAGGTCCCGCCCCTCGCCCCAGGCGACGGCGAGGGCGGCGGTGAACGCGTCGCCCGCCGCGGTCGAGTCGACCACGTCGACCTCGACCGCCGGGACGTGCACGGCGGTCCCGTCGCGGTCGACGTACCACGCGCCGTCGGCGCCGAGCGTGAGGACCGCCCGGGGCACCAGGTCCAGCAGCGCCTCCGGCGCCTCGCGGCCCCGTCCGGTGAGCGCCGTGGCCTCCACCTCGTTGACCACCAGCATGTCGACGAGGTCCAGCAGCTCCGTCGGGACCTGCCGGGCCGGCGCCGCGTTGAGGACGACCCGCGTGCCGGCCGACCGGGCGGCCATGGCCGCCTCGGTCACCGTCTCCACCGGGATCTCCAGCTGCGCCACCATGACGTCGGCGTCCCGCACGGCGGCCAGCTCGGCGTCGGTGAGCCCGGTCAGGGAGGCGTTCGCGCCGGGCGTGACCAGGATCAGGTTCTCGCCCACGGCGTTGACCATGACCAGCGCCACGCCGGACGAGCCGTAGGTGACCCGGAGCTGGCTGGTGTCCACCCCGGCGGCGGTGATCCGGGCCCGCAGGGTGACCCCGAAGGAGTCCGACCCGATCGCGCCGAGGAAGGCGCCGGACGCGCCGGCGCGGGCGGCGGCGATGGCCTGGTTGGCCCCCTTGCCGCCGGGCACCATCACGAAGTCGGTGCCGAGCACGGTCTCCCCGACCCGGGGCAGCGCGGGGGCCGTCCCGACCAGGTCCATGTTCGCGCTGCCCACCACCACGACCCGGGTCTGCGGCACGGGAGGCCTCCGTGGGTCAGGCGGCACGGGCGGTGAAGCGTTCACCGGAACGCTCGACCACCAGCGGCAGGCCGAAGGTCTTGGAGAGGTTGTCGCTGGTCAGCGTGGCACCGAGCAGACCCTGCGCGACCACGCCCCCCTCACGCAGCAGCAGCGCGTGGGTGAAGCCCGGCGGGATCTCCTCGACGTGGTGGGTGACCAGCACCAGCGCCGGCGCGTCCGGGTCGTACGCCAGCTCGGCCAGCCGGGCGACCAGGTCCTCCCGGCCACCGAGGTCGAGCCCGGCGGCGGGCTCGTCGAGGAGCAGCAGCTCCGGATCGGTCATCAGGGCCCGGGCGATCTGCACCCGCTTGCGCTCGCCCTCGGAGAGGGTGCCGTAGCCCCGGTCGGCGAGGTGCGCGACGCCGAGCTGGCCGAGCAGGGCCCGGGCGCGGACCTCGTCGGTGCGGTCGTAGGTCTCCCGCCACCGGCCGACCACCGACCAGGCGGCGGTGACGACCACGTCGGTGACCTTCTCCTCGGTCGGGATCCGTTCGGCCAGGGCCGCGGTGGAGAGCCCGATCCGGGTACGCAGCTCGGTGAGGTCGGTCCGCCCGATCCGCTCGCCGAGCACGTGGGCGGTGCCGGTGGTCGGGTGCAGCCGTCCTGCCGCCAGGTTGAGCAGCGTGGTCTTGCCGGCGCCGTTGGGCCCGAGCACCACCCAGCGCTCGTCCAGCTCGACACGCCAGTCGAGGTCGTGCAGCAACGCGGTGCCGGACCGGCGCACGCCCACCCCGTCGAGGTTGACCACCAGATCCTCGTCCACGGCTGAAGATGCGGGTGCGGCGCCATCCGCGCCAGGGATCAGCTCAGCAGTCACCCATCCATCCAACCACGTGCCCGTACCCGGGCACTCCGACGGGCGACGCGCATCACTGGCAAGACCTTGCAGGTCAGAGGTGTGTGGTGAAGAATTCCTTCACATGGGGAATGGGGTCCGGCCCGACGGGTCAGCCGACCGTGGAACCGAAGACCTCGTCGCGGACGGCGTCCAGGGCGGTCCGCAGCGCGCCCCGCAGGATCGGCTCCTCGCTCAGCCCGGTGGGCACCACCCTCGGCCGGACCAGCGTGATCGCGGCCACCTCGTGCTGCACCCGCTCGGCCAACGCCGCTCCGCCCGCCCGGCCGATCTCACCGGCCAGCACCACCAGCGGCGGGTCCAGCACCACGCAGGTGCTCGCCACCCCGAGCGCGAGCCGTCGGGCCAGCTCGTCGAGCATCGGGCCACCGGCCGTACCGGCCGCGATCGCCGCCCGGACGGCCTCGGCGGCGGCGACGTCGTCCGGGAAGCCGTACTCGCGGGCCACCGCGCGGACCGCCTCCGCCCCGGCCAGCTGCTGGAACGCCGGCTTGGCCCGACGGGAGACGTCCCGGGGGATCGGCGCCCCGGGCACCGGCAGGTAACCGATCTCACCGGCCGCGCCGGTGCTGCCGTGGTGCAACCGTCCGTTCAGCATGATCGCCAGGCCGACCCCGGCGTCCACCCAGACCAGGACGAAGTCCGTCATCCCCTGGGCCGCGCCGGACTGCGCCTCGGCGACCGCGGCCAGGTTGACGTCGTTCTCGAAGACCACCGGGGTGGCCAGGTCGTCGCGGAGCGCAGCCAGCAGGCCGCGGTGCCAGCGGGGCAGGTTGAACGCGAAGGTGATGTCCCCGGTGGTCGGGTCGACCAGGCCGGGGGTGCCGAGCACGACCCGCCGGACACTCGCCATCGGCGTGCCCGCCTCCTGGGCCACCCGCACCACCGCGTTGTGCACCACCCCCACCGGGTCGTCGGTGTCCCGGGTCGACTGCTCCACCCGGCCGACCACCGCCCCGGTGATGTCGGCGCAGGCCGCCTCCACCCGATCCGCGCCGACGTCCACCCCGATGACGTGCGCGCTGCCCGGCCGGACGGCGTAGAGCTGCGCGTTCGGCCCGCGTCCGCCGGCCTGCTCGCCGACCCGGGTGACCAGACCCCGCTCCTCGAGCCGCTCGACGAGCTGCGAGGCGGTGACCTTGGACAGCCCGGTCAGCTCACCGAGCCGGGCACGGGTGAGCGGCCCACGTTCGAGGAGCAGCTCCAGGGCCGCGCGGTCGTTGAGCGCCCGCAACAGGCGCGGTGTGCCAGGCAGCCGCGTCGAACTCATGCCACGTCCTCTGGTTTTGGTAAACCTTGTTGATCGAATCGATCCGGGGTGACCGTAGCGTAACGGCCGGCCCCGACACGGGTCAGCGGCCGGACGACCGGTCCGGAGCTGTCGATCGGCACGCCGGAGGACCCGGACGACGTCGAGAAGGAGATCACGTGGGGCTGGATCCAGGACTTCGTCGCCTCGCCCTCGGCACGCTGCTCGCGGCGTACCCGGGGCCGACCCCGCCGCCCTGGGCGCTGGACCTGGTCGGCGCGGGGCTGGCCGGTTACACCCTGTTCGGGACCAACGTCGAAACGCCGGCCCAGGTCGCCACGGCGACCGCCGCGCTGCGCGACGCCCG
Source organism: Micromonospora echinospora (assembly GCF_900091495.1). Lineage (NCBI taxonomy): Bacteria > Bacillati > Actinomycetota > Actinomycetes > Micromonosporales > Micromonosporaceae > Micromonospora > Micromonospora echinospora. Next base: position 736,676 of record NZ_LT607413.1, read on the forward strand.
CACCGACGTGCTGGTCGCCATCGACGAGGAGGGCGGCGACGTCACCCGGCTGGCGCACGCGACCGGCAGCCCGTACCCGGGCAACGCCGCGCTCGGCGCGGTCGGGGACGTGGCGCTCACCCGCCGCGTCTACGCGGCGATCGGGGCGGAGCTGGCCGCGTCGGGTGTCACCGTCAACCTCGCTCCGACGGTGGACGTCAACAGCGCCGACGAGAACCCGGTGATCGGTACCCGGTCGTTCGGCGCCGACCCGCTCCGGGTCGCCGCGCACTCGGCTGCCGCGGTCGACGGGTTGCAGGGTGTCGGGGTCGCGGCCTGCGCCAAGCACTTCCCGGGACACGGGGCGACCGTCGCCGACTCGCACCTGGAGCTGCCGACCGTGGACGTCCCCCTGGGCGTGCTGCGCGAACGCGACCTGCCGCCCTTCGCGGCGACGGTGGCCGCCGGCACCCGGGCGGTCATGACCGCGCACATCCGGGTGCCGGCGCTGACCGGCGACCGGCCGGCGACCTTCAGCCGGGCCGTCCTGGTCGACCTGCTCCGCCGGGAGCTGGGCTTCACCGGTACGGTCATCACCGACGCGCTGGAGATGAAGGGCGCCTCGGTGGCCGCCGGCGGGGTCGGTCCGGCCGCGGTGGCCGCCCTCGCGGCCGGCGCGGACCTCCTCTGCATCGGCGCGAAGGTCGACGCCGCGCTGGTCGAGCACGTGGTCACGGAGATCGTCGCCGCGCTCGGCGACGGGCGGCTGGCCCGCGACCGGGTCGAGGAGGCGGCGGGCCGTACCGCCGAACTCGCCGCCTGGACCCGGCCCGGTGGCGGGCCCGCGCCCGACCACGGCGACCTCGGGTACGCCGCCGCGCGCCGGGCGGTCCGCGTCGAGGGGATCGTCGCCGGGCTGGACCGGCCACTGGTGGTGCAGGTGCACGCCACCGCCACGATGGCCGAGGGACGGGTGCCGTGGGGGCTCGGTCCCCACCTGTCGGACGCCGAGGAGGTCCGGGTGGTGGCGGGCGAGACCGACCCGGCCGCCCTGCGGACGCTCGCCGGGGACCGGCCGGTCGTGCTGGTCGGCCGGCACCTGCACCGGCTGCCCGGCGGGGCGGAGCTGGTCGAGGGGCTGGCCGCCGTCCATCCGGTGACCGTGGTGGAGATGGGCTGGCCGGGGAGCTGGCGGCCGGCCGGGGTCCGCGGGTTCGTCGCGACCTACGGTGCCAGCCACGCCAACGGCCGGGCCGCGGCGGAGGTGCTCGGCCTGGCCGGCTGACCGGCCCGCGCCGGCACCCGCTCCGGGCCGACCGGCGCCGACGTCCGGTCCGGCCGGTCGGCCAGCGCCGACGTCCGGTCCGGTCCGGCCGGGGGCATCGCCGGCCGATTCCGGGGCTGGGCTCAGCCCAGCCAACGGGCGTCGGGCGGCAGCGGGGTGGTGACGTCCGGCAACCCCAGCAGTGGCCCGACCGAGGTGATCCGCAGGACCCGCTCGACCGCCGGCTGCGGGTTGGCCACCCGCAGCGACCGCCCCCGCTCCCGGGCCAGGCTGAAGCCCTCGATCAGCACCCGCAGGCCGGTCGAGTCGAGGAAGCTGACCTCGGCCAGGTCGACCAGGCACTCCTGGAGGTCGGGCCGGTTCAACGCGGCGACCAGCGCGGTCTCCAGCGTGCCGACGGTGGACATGTCGAGTTCGCCCGCCGGGGACAGCACGACGTCACCCCGGTCGGTGGCGCGCACCCGCACCTCCATGACCGCTCACCACCTCCGTACCGCAGCCGCGTCCGGCGCCCTCGTGCCGACCCTATCGACCGGCCCACCCGGGATCGGCGGAACACGAGCGACTCATACCCTGCGTCACCGAGAACCACCGGGCTGATGACGACAAATAATCGCAGGTCAAGTCCACTTTTGGACAACTCGATCCAGATTTTTGGGGCTTGCCGGGGACCGGGTCGACACATAGCGTTACCTCACCGGGATGTCCGGTCGCCCGACACCTCCTCGGACCTGGGGGAAGAGGCTGCGGACCGTGGATCCGGCCCGGGATCCACGGTCCGCGCCGTCGGACGGGTCGGCCGGTGTCAGCCGGCGGGCCGGACACCGCAGCCGGGCACACCGGACACCGCAGTCAGTCGGGGTGGACGATGCGGGAGCGCCAACCCCGGTCGGGGAAGCCGGCTGCCGCGGCGACGCGGGCCGAGGCGGTGTTGCCGGGGTCGTGCAGGTACGTCGGCACCGCCCCCTCGTCGAGCACCCGCCGGGCGGCCTGTGCGACCAGGCGACGGGCCAGTCCCCGGCCCCGGGCGGCCGGCACCGTCCCGACGGCCAACTCGTGGCCGTACCGGTCGTGCCGCTTGACGCCGACTCCCGCCAGGTAGCGCCCGTCGGCGTCGCGCGCCACCAGCACCTCCCGGTCGAACAGGTGCAGCCAGGAGGGGAACCCGGGATCGGTCGGGTCGGTCCACTCCCCCACGTCGGGCAGTGGTTCGGGGACGGTGCACCAGCGGAAGATCCCCTCCCGCAGGGGCAGGGCGGGGTGTCCGACCGCGCCGGGCAGCGCCGACCACAGCCGTGCGGTCGGTCCGTCGGCCGCCAGCGCCCGGACCGCCGCGACACGCTCCGGCGGCACGGAGAGCACCGCGACGCCGGGGGCGGCCACCATGACCGCCGGCCGGAGCCGGCGGTCCCAGGCCGGGCGGGAGCGACGCCGGGAGCCGACCACGTGCAGCCCCGACCCGGCCGGCCACTGGCCGAGCCAGGTCACCAGATGCAGGTGGAGTCGCCTGTCGAGCATCGGATCACGGTACGCGTCACGGCCACCGCGAGTCGGGTGATCCCGGACCCGTACCTCCCCCGGTCCGAGGTTGGTTGAACCACGCGACCGTGGGTACAGACAGAGAACATCACCGATGGCTCACGAACCGCGATCCGGTCACCTGACCGGGAACCGGACGCACCAACCGCGCGTCACACCTATTTTCATAGATGGACAACTTTCTCTGGGATGGTACGGCCATGCCGAAACAGCTGATCGAGCAGGACAAACGCGACACGGGACGGCTCTGGCCGGCGCTCCGGGACGACGTGCCGCCGCCGGCCCAGTCGCGGTACGTGGGCGGCCGGGCCCCGCACGCCGGCGACCGGTCGTGGGCGGAGCTGAACCGGCTGCCGGCGAACCTCTCCACCCGCCGCCACCTCGGCACACGCTGAGCGGACCGCGCCCCGGCCGCCCCGGCACGGGGCTCCCGGGCAGCCACTGCGGACGCCGGGGAACGCGACACACCCGAAAGCCGCGCGGCGAGGGTCTTAGCACACCTGTCGGGTAGGTTCTTTGCGTTCCGGCACGGCCACCGACAGGAGAAGCTCCACCCATGGGCAAGAAGACCATCCACGTCTCCGACTTCAGCGGCACGGTCCTCCCGACCGACGACGAGGTGGTCCGCGTCGTCGTGCTGGAGCACCCGGACCTGGTGACCGGACCGGTGCAGTTGGAGATCAGCCCGACCGAGGTGGAGGGCATCGACGACGCGGCGCTCGACGTCGCCGTGGTGGAGATCTACGACCCGCAGGGTGACGGGGAGCCCCGCCGGGTGGTGCTGACCGCCAGCGAGTTCGACGCGATGTCGACCGAGACGCCGATGGCGCAGCTCCTGCGCACCGCCGAGCGGGTCCGTCCGCCGAAGGCCCGCAAGACCGCCGAGAAGATCGACTACGGCACCGTCGAGCACGCCGGCAAGCCGCACCGGGGCCGGGTCACCGACGAGGAGGCCACCCTCGTCCGCGAGCGGCTCGACGAGGTCAACAAGCGGCTCGCGGACGCCGGGCTCCGGCAGATCGACCCCGCCGACCCGGAGCACGCCGCCCGGTACGGCTTCCCCACCCCGGCCGCCCCCACCCCGACCAGCCCGGACGCCGTGTCCACTCCCGACCCGGCTGGCGAGCCCACTCCGGCGACGCAGGCCACCCCGGCCTGAGGCCGCCGCGACGCGACGGCCGGGCGGTGGGGCGCGACGGCCGGGCGATGGGGCGCGTATATCGTCCTGCGGTGTGAGCGGCATACCCCACTCCCACTGCTCCGGCTGCGGCACCGTCTATCCCGACGGCGCGGACTGGCCCCGGAACTGCACGGCCTGCGGCCACACCACCTGGCGTAATCCACTCCCGGTGGCGGTGGCCGTCCAGCCGGTGCTCACCCCCACCGGGCTCGGCGTGGTGGTCCAGCGCCGCGACATCGAGCCCGCCCGGGGGCTGCTCGCGCTGCCGGGCGGCTTCATCGAGCACGGCGAGGAGTGGCGGGACGCGCTCGTCCGCGAACTGTGGGAGGAGACCGGCCTGACCGGCGACGCGGCGGACGTACGCCTCGTCGCCGTGCACAGTGCGCCGAGCGGCGGCACCATCATGATCTTCGGGGCGCTGCCGACCCGGCAGTTGGCGGACCTTCCGCCGTCCGCGCCCACGGCGGAGTCGACCGAGTGGCTCGTGGTCACCGAGCCGACCGAACTGGCCTTCTCCACCCACACCGAGGTGCTGGCCGACTACCTGGCCGCCCACCGCTGATCCGCGCCGCCGGCAACCCGGCGAGTCGCCGGCCTGGTCGGCTGGCCGCCGGGTTCGGGCTGCGAGGAAACAACTTGGTCGACCGGTGACGGCCCGCCACCAAATAGATCGCATACCATCGATTTCTCGTGTCGTCGGACGGATTGAGGACTCGATGGAGCTGAGCTACGCCTTTCTCGACATCCCCTTCTCGTTGCCGTACCACTTCGCGAGAGCGAGCCTGCTGGCCACCCGGCTGGTCCGGGTGGAGCTGCGCGACGGCGACGTCCGGGGCCGCGGGGAGGCCACCCTGTTCGAGAGCCGGTTCCCCGACCCGAAGGCCGCCACCGCCGAGCAGGTGGAGCAGGCACGGGTCGCGATCGGCCAGGGCGCCGGTCGGGAGGACCTGCTCGCCCTGCTGCCGGCGGGCGCGGCGCGCAACGCCGTCGACGCCGGCCTGTGGGACCTGGAAGCCAAGCGCAGTGGCCGCCGGGTGTGGCAGGCGATCGGCCTGCCCGAGCCCACGCCGGTCGAGGACATGCTCACCGTCTCGCTGGCCGACGAGGCCCAGTTCGTGCAGGAACTGAAGGACAGCCAGGGACGCCGGGCATTGAAGCTGAAACTCGGGTCGGCCGAGGACGTCGAACGACTGGAACTCACCCGCGCCCACCGGCCCGACGCCGAGTTGGTGGTGGACGTCAACTGTGGCTGGACGCCGGAGCGTCTGGTGGCGATGCTGCCGGTGCTCGCCCGGCACGACGTCCGGATGGTCGAGCAACCGGTCCGGCCCGAACACGAGGAGGCGCTGCGAGGGCTGCCCCGGCAGGTGCCCCTCATCGCGGACGAGTCGTTCTACGCCGAGGAGGACCTGCCCCGGATCGCCGAGCTCTACGACGGGGTGAACATCAAGCTCGACAAGTGCGGCGGCCTCACCGCCGCGCTGCGGATCGTCGCGCAGGCCCGGCAGCGGGACCTGCGCATCATGGTCGGCTGCTTCGCGGCCACCTCGCTCGCCTCCGCCGCCGCCTTCCAGGTCGCCCACTACGCCGAGTTCCGGGACATCGCCGGGCACCTGATCCTCACCGAGGACGTGCAGCCGTCGATGCCCTGCGTGGACGGCTGGCTCAGCCCGCCCACCCCGGAGCTGTGGGGCTGACCGGTCACCGGCCCGGCCGGTAATCCGGAGGCGGCAGCGTGCGTCGTGGGCCACACTTGCCGGCATGTCCGCAGAGGTGTCGAGCGTCGCCGAACTGACCGCCGAGGTGCGTGCCGGCCGTACCCCGAAGTTCGTGTTCTTCTGGGGGCACCGGGCCCGACCGGACGGCACCGTCGGGCCCGGTTGCCTCAGCCAGTGGTTGCCGGCGCCGTTCACGGTGGACGGGACCCGGTTCGCCACCGCCGAGCACTACATGATGTGGGCCAAGGCGATGCTCTTCGGCGACCGGGCGACCGCCGGCAAGGTGCTCACCGTGACGCACCCGAACGAGGCCAAGACCCTCGGCCGTCAGGTCGCCGGCTTCGACGAACGGACCTGGCGGGAACGCCGGTTCGAGATCGTGGTGGCCGCCAACCTCGCCAAGTTCGGCCAGCACCCCGACCTGCGGGCGTTCCTGCTCGGCACCGGGGAGCGGGTGCTGGTCGAGGCGAGTCCGCTGGACCGGATCTGGGGCATCGGCCTGGCCGCCGACGACCCGGCTGCCGCCGACCCCGCCCGGTGGCGCGGGCTGAACCTGCTCGGGTTCGCGCTGATGCGGGTGCGGGCGGCACTTCGGGACGGGACGCCGGACGCGACGGCGTACGGCGATCCGGTGAACCGGGCCGACGGGCGTTGACCTAGCCCCGGGCCGTTCCGGGTGCGGGTCGAGGCGCGGCGTGGGCGCGGGTGTGGGCGTGGAGAAGGAAACGACGATGCCCGGAAACGGCGATGCCCGCCGGTGGACCGGGGTCCGGTCCACCGGCGGGCACCGGTGCGCGGAACCGGACCTACCGGCCGGGGGGACCTCACCGCCCCCTGGCCTACCGGCCGGAGCCGCTCACCGTGCCGGTTCGGGTTGCCCGCCCCGGCTGATCCGCAGGGTCAGCACGTCGGTGCGGACCGTGAAGTGCCCGTGGAACAGGGCGACATCGCCCGCCCCGTAGCCGATCTGGGTGGCGGTGACCAGCGGGTGCCCGAGGGGCACGTCGAGCCGCGCGGTGGCCTCCTCGTCGGCGAGGACGGCGACGAGCTCGATCTCGGCCCGCCGGACCGGCATGCCGGTCGCGCTGGCCAGGAACTCGAACATGTCCAGGTCGATGCTGAGCAGCCCGGACGGGTCGAGGTCCCGGCCGTCGAAGCGCAGCGGCAGGTGGTCGCGGATCCAGGCCGCCGGGACCCCGTCCACGGCGAAGAGACGGTCGACCCGCCACACCGGCGAGTCCGGCTCGACCCCGAGCACCTCGGCGCAGCCGGGCGGGCACTTGGCCCGGCTGACCGCCGCGTCCTGGAGCGTCGGGCGGTGCCCCGAGGCGGTGATCCGGTCCCGCAGCGCGGTGACGTCGCCGATCGACACCGGCACCCGTTCCACACCGTCGTGCACGAACGTGCCGATGCCCCAGGTCCGAGTCACCACGCCCTCACCGGCGAGCTGCCCCAGCACCTCCCGCACGGTGGCCCGGCTGACCTCCAGCCGGTCGGCCAAGTCGCGCTCGTTGGGCAGCTTGTCGCCCACCCGGAACTCGCTGCCGATGAGTTCCCGTAGCCGACTGTGCGCGGCCTGTAGCGCGGTCTCGCGCCGTCCCATCCGCCCTCACCTCATCGCTGTCCGCCGCCGGCCGCGGCGTACGGAGTGTAGTTCGTCGGTGCCGGATCGACCGACAGGCCGATCCGGCGCTACCAGACCTGTTCCAGCACCCGCAGGGTGTTGCCGCCGATGACCTTGGCGATCTCGTCGTCGGAGTAGTCGTGCTTGACCAGCCAGCCGACGATGTTGCCGAACGCCTCGCCCGGGTTCTCCATCCCGGAGACGTACTCCACCCGGGGGTGCTCCGGCCGGTCACCGGCGTCGTGCGCGTAGTTCCCGGCGTAGGTGTTGTGCACCCCGACGTGGTCGCCGAACATCGTGTCCGGCCCGAACGTGACGTGGTCGATGCCGACCAGGTCCACGCAGTACGTGAAGTGGTCCATGATCGACTCGATCGAGTGGTGCGGGTGGTCCGCCGAGAGGGTGGTGTGCGGAGCGGCCTCGATGCCGATCACGCCACCCCGCTCGGCGCAGGCCCGGATCACCTCGTCCGGCTTCATCCGGGGGGTCTTCCAGACCGCGCGGGCACCGGCGTGCGTGATGAAGACGGGCACGGTGCTGGCCTCGACCACGTCCAGGCAGGTCTGGTCGCCGGAGTGCGAGATGTCGATGGCGATGCCGAGCTTGTTCATCCGGTCGACCGCGCGCCGCCCGAAGTGGGTCAGCCCGCCGTCGTGCCGCTCGGAGAGGCCGCCGCCGAGCATGTTGGCCTGGCTGTAGGCGATGCCGAGCTGGCGGACGCCGAAGCCGTAGAGGATGTCGATCCGGTCCAGCTCGTTCTCGATCGGGCTGGCGCACTCCAGGCCGGCGACGAGTGCCAGCCGGCCGTCCCGCTTGGCGGCGTGGATGTCCGCCAGCGAGGTGGCCAGGAAGACGTGGTCCTGCTTGTAGAGGTCACTCATCCGCATCCCGAGGGCGTAGACGAGGTCGTTCCACTTCCAGCCGTTCTCGCTGGTCACGCAGGACGCGCCGGCCATGAAGTTGTCGAACACCGCGGTCAGGCCGGAGCGCGCCAGTCCCTCGTAGCCGGTGCGCTGGCGCGCGGTGCGGTTGTAGGCGCGCAGTTCCCGGACGTCCTCGGGCAGGACCACCGGGTGCTCGTGCAGGGAGATCGCGACGTGCTCGGCGAGCAGCCGGGTCACACGCGAACGCTGGGCGTCGGTCAGGCCGAGGTCGTGCTCGGGCACCCGGCCGACCTCCTGCGCCAGGTCGAACACCCGGTAGTCCGTGTGCGGCTCCAGGTACGAGTAGGACCTGTGCCCCTGGTACCGGGGGGCGGGTTCTTGCAGCAAGACACCTTCTCCTTGGGAAACGGTCGCCGGGCGCTACGCGGCCAGCGGGTAGTGGCAGGCAACCGGATGTTCGCCGGCGGCCAGCGGCGGTTCGGTGGTGGCGCAGGTCTCGGTCGCCTGCCAGCAGCGGGTCCGGAACCGGCAACCCGAGGGCGGGTTCACCGGGCTGGGCGGGTCACCGGCCAGCAGGATCCGCTGGCGTTGCCCCCGGGCGGCCGGCTCGGGCACCGGCACGGCCGAGAGCAGGGCGGTGGTGTACGGGTGCCGGGGCGTGTCGTACAGGCGGTGTTCCGGCCCGGTCTCCACCAGCTTGCCGAGGTACATCACCGCCACCCGGTCGGAGATGTGCCGGACCACGGACAGGTCGTGGGCGATGAAGACGTACGCCACGCCCAGCTCGTCCTGGAGCCGTTCGAGCAGGTTCACCACCTGGGCCTGGACCGATACGTCCAGCGCGGAGACCGGCTCGTCGCAGACGATCACGTCGGGTTGCAGGGCGAGCGCGCGGGCGATGCCGATGCGCTGCCGCTGCCCGCCGGAGAACTGGTGCGGGTAGCGGTCCAGGTGCACCTGCGGGTCGAGGCCGACCAGGTCGAGCAGTTCCTTAACCCGGTCCAGCCGGCGGCGCTTGTCCAGCACGTCCGGGTGGATCTCGAAGGGCTGGAGCAGGATCTCCCGGATGGTGCGCCGGGGGTTCAGCGAGGTGTACGGGTCCTGGAGCACGATCTGGATCCGCCGCCGCAGCGCGCGCAGGTCCCGGCCGCGGGCCTTGTGCACCACCGAGTTGCCGAAGGTGACCGCGCCGGAGGTGGGCTGTTCCAGCCCGACCAGCATCCGGGCCAGGGTGCTCTTGCCGCAGCCGGACTCGCCCACCACCCCGAGGGTCTCGCCCCGGCGCAGGTCGAAGGAGACCCCGTCGACGGCGCGGACCACACCGCCGGAGGTGAACGGGACCCGTCCCTTGATCGGGAAGTGCTTGACCAGGTTCTCGACCCGCAGCACCACGTCGTCAGCGGGTGGCACCGAGCACCTCCTCGTGGTGGTGGCAGGCGCTGGCCCGACCGGCGGGCAGCGTCTCCAGTGGTGGCAGGGTCACCCGGCACTCGTCGGTGACCCGGGGGCAGCGCAGGTGGAACGGGCAGCCGGTGGGTAGCCGGGCCGGGTTGGGCGGGGCGCCGGGGATGGCGTAGAGCACCTCGTCGCGCCGGTCCACCCGGGGCATCGAGGCGAGCAGCCCCTCGGTGTACGGGTGCGCCGGGCCGGCGAAGATCTGCCCGACGCTGCCCCGCTCGACGATCCGGCCGGCGTACATCACGGCCACGTCGTCGGCGACCTCGGCGACCACCCCGAGGTCGTGGGTGATCAGCAGGAGGCCCATGCCGCTGTCCCGCTGGATCTCCGCGAGCAGCTCCATCACCTGGGCCTGCACGGTGACGTCCAGGGCGGTGGTGGGCTCGTCGGCGATCAGCAGGTCCGGCTCCAGGGAGATGGCCAGCGCGATCATGATGCGCTGCCGCATCCCACCGGAGAACTGGTGCGGGTAGTCGCGGATCCGGTCCTTCGCGGCCGGGATGTGCACCCGGTCGACCAGTTCGACGGCCCGGCGGCGGGCGTCGGCCTTGGACATGCCCCGGCGGACCCGCAGCACCTCGATGATCTGGTCGCCGACGGTGAAGACCGGGTTGAGCGCGGCCATGGCGTCCTGGAAGACCATGCCGATCTCCTCGCCGCTGACCCGGTCGCGCTGCTTGCGGGGCAGGGTGAGCAGCTCCCGACCGCGCAGCCGCACCGCGCCGTCGACCCGGGCCGGCGGCGTGTCGAGGATGCCCATCACCGCCTGCGCGGTGACGCTCTTGCCGGAGCCGGACTCGCCGAGCAGGGCCAGGGTCCGTCCGGACTCGACCTCCAGGGAGACCCCGTTGACCGCACGCACCGGCCCGGTCGGGCCGGGGAACTCGACCCGCAGGTCGGCGACCTCCAGGAGGCTGGTCACCGCAGCACTCCGGCCTCGGCGAGGAAGTCCCGCACCACCTGCTGGAACAGCTCGGGCTCCTCCAGTTGCGGCGAGTGCCCGGACTTCTCGAAGACCACCAGCCGGGCGTCCGGGACCAGGTCGGCGATGACCTGCGAGGCCGCCACCGGGGTACGCCAGTCGTGCCGGCCCACCGTGACCAGGGTCGGGCAGGTGATCGACGGCAGCTTCGGCTTGAGGTCGTAGCGGGGCATGTTCTGCCCGAACGCCGCGTTGTGCGTCCGGTAGTGGAACCGGGTGGCGGCGAGCTTCGCCTCGTCCTTGGCCGGGTCGTGCTGGTGGTCGTAGAGCGGCAGGATGCCCTTCCAGTACTCGCGCAGCTGCTCGTTGCTCTCGAACCGGCCGGTGCCGATCCGCTCGATGATCCACTCCGGGATCACCGACCGGTCGGTGCTGCGGGCCCGCTCGACGGCGAGGTGGTCGTGGGCCGTGTCGGCGGCGGTGTCCCGCAGGATCAGCGCGCTGACTCGCTCCGGGTGGGCGATGGCGTACTCCATCGCGATGAACCCGCCGTACGAGCCGCCGGCCATCACGATCTTCTCGTAGCCGAAGTGCTCCCGGATGGCGTCCACGTCGGCCACCCACTGCTCGTGGGTGAACGGCTCGTCGTCGCTGGACTCCCCGGAGCCCCGCGCGTCGAAGACGATGACCCGCATCCGGTCGGCGAACGGCCCGAAGGAGCGCTTCGGTTCGTTGCGCGAGCCCAGGCCGGGTGCGCCGTGGTGCACGATCATCGCGGGCGCGTCGGTCGGGCCGAACGCCTCGACGACCAGTTCCGCTCCATTGATCTTCATCGGACCCCCTCGATGACGTTCGATGCCAGGTCGCGCGGGTAGCCGGTCAGCCGGCGCGGACCGTCCGCCTCGACCAGGACCGTGTCGGAGATGCGGTAGCCGGCGTGGCCGGGAACGTAGACACCGGGCTCGCTGGAGAGCAGCATCCCGGGGGCGAGCACGGTGTCGTCGCCGTCCTCGACCCACGGGGCCTCGTGGTTCTGCAACCCGATGCCGTGTCCCTGCCGGTGCCGGATGAAGTCCCCCAGCCCGTGCCCGCGCAGCACGTCCAGGCAGATCTTGTTGACCTCGGCGCAGGTCCGGCCGGCGACCATCGCCTGGGTGCCGACCTCCTGCGCCTCGCGGTCGGCCTCGTAGTAGCGCACCTGCTCGGCGGTGGGCTCGCCGATGACGAAGGTGCGTTCGCTCTCCACGAACCGGCTGGCCACCGCCGCGCCGAGGGAGAGGATCAGCGTGTCACCGGGCTGGAGCCGCCGACGGGTCGGCAGGCCGTGCGGCAGGGCCGAGTTCGGGCCGGCGTAGACCAGCCCGCCGGCCAGCTTGGTGGTGTAGACGACCAGGTCGTAGTCGGCGTACATCCGGTCGGTGCCGTACCCGATGACGTGCCGGGCGAGCTCGTCCTCCCGGGGCAGCGGTCCCCCGGTGGCCAGCGCCTCCTCGATCAGCGCCCGGCCGGCGGCGAGCATCTCGTCGCAGATCCGCGCGGCGGCCTCGTGGAACGGGACCTCCTCGGGGAACTTGCGCAGCCGCAGCCGGGCCACCGCGTCGGTGGTCTCCAGGGTGGCCCCGGTGAGCGCCGTCGACAGGGCCCGGAACGCGCCGACGGACACCCCGCCGCCCACCCCGATCCGGCGGGCCGGGCCGCCACGCCGGGACAGCGCCGTGGCGAGGGTCTGCTCGGCAGTCACCACGCCCGGGTACTCGAAGTAGCTGACCGTCTCCACGGTCACGCCCTGCTGGGCGGCGTACTCCTCGTCGAGACGCGGGATGACCAGCAGCGGGTCTCCCTCCCGGGGCATCCACAGGTAGACCGGGCGCTCGGTAGCGATGTAGAAGAAGCCGCTGAGGAAGGCGACGTCCGCCGGGGACGTGGCCAGGAAGCCGTCCAGGCCGCGTTCGCCGAGGGCCTCGGCGAGCCGGGCGCGGACGCTGGTGTAGAAGCTGTCGGGCAGTCGCATGGTCAGCCTCCGTTGCCGCGGGGGTCACGGGTGTCGTTGAACCGCATGCCGGCGACGGTCGCCGCGAGCACCAGCAGCAGGATCGCCAGGGACGGGAAGAGCGTCTGCCACCAGGCGATGGCGATGACGCCGCTGCGCTGGGCGTTGAGCAGGATGCGACCCCAGGACCAGGCGTCCGGGTCGCCGAGGCCGAGGAAGCTCAGACCGGCCTCGGAGATCACCGCGCGGGAGGCGGTGAGCAGCACGCTGACGATCACCAGCGAGACGACGGCGGGCAGGATCTCCCGGGTGACGATCCGCCACCCGGTGGCGCCGAGCACCCGGGCCCCGTCGATGTACGGCATCGCGCTGATCACCAGGCCCTGCGACCGGATCAGCCGGGCCACCTCGGGCCAGGCGAAGAACCCGATGATCAGGGTCAGCGTCCAGACGCTGGGGTTGACCACCGCGGCCAGCATGATCATTAACGGCAGGGTGGGCAGCGCCAGCATCACGTCGGTGATCACCGTGGCGACCGCGTCGAACGGACGGAAGTAGGCCGAGGCCAGGCCGATCGCGGTACCCAGGACGATCGCGATCACCGAGGCGGCCAGACCGATCACCAGGCTGGTCCGGGTGCCCCAGACGACCTGGGCGAAGATGTCCTGCCCGAGGTCGTCGGTGCCGAACCAGTGCGCCCCGGACGGGGGTTGCAGCACGTCCGACCCGGCCCCGGTGGGCTCGTCGGCGATCAATGGGGCGAAGACCGCCAGCACCACCATGACCACCAGCACCAGGACGGACAGCGCCGCCGAGGGCTGGCGCAGGTAGCGGCTCCAGGACCGTTTGACGGGAGCCGGGGCGACCGGCGGCACCGTCTGCTCGGTCAGCACGGGGGCGCTCACGGCGTCCTCCCTTCGTGGATAAGGGTGGAGTTCACAGGGCTGGTCTTCCGCTCGCGACTGCGGGGCTCCGCTCCGCTGCACTCCTCGCGCTTCACAGGCGGATGCGGGGGTTGAGGACGGCGTAGAGCATGTCGGTCAGCGCGTTGGCGAAGACCACCGTGACGGCGAGCATGATGAACGCGCCCTGGAGGACCGGGTAGTCCTGCTGCCCGACCGCCTCGTAGATGAGCCGGCCGACACCGGGGTAGGCGAACACCGTCTCGGTGAGCACCGCGCCGCCGACCAGGGTGCCCAGTTGCAGGCCCATCAGGGTCAGCGCCGGCAGGATCGCGTTGCGCAGGCCGTGCTTCCAGACCCGCCGGGTGGCGGAGAGCCCCCGGGCCTGGGCGGCCCGGATGTAGTCCTCGCCGAGCACCTCGATCATGTTGGTGCGCAGGGTCAGCGCGTACGGGCCGAGCTGCACCAGCACCAGGGACAGCACCGGCAGCACCAGGTGGTGCAGCAGGCTCAGGTAGGCCGCCGCGCCCCGGGTGTCCGGGTCGATCGCCCCGCCGATCGGGAACCAGCCGAGCTGCGCGCCGAGGAAGACCAGCAGCAGCATGGCGACGCTGGGCACGAAGAGCGCGTGCCCGCCGATGCCGAGCGCCTGGAGCGTACGGTCCAGCCAGTTGCCCTTGTGCACGGCGGCCCAGACGCCGATCGGGATGCCGATGGCGATGGTGATGACGAAGGCGCTGCCGGCGAGGAGCAGCGTCCACGGCAGCCGGTCGACGATGATGTCGGTGACCGGTTGGATCTGCCGGAACGAGATGCCCAGGTTGCCCTGGAGCAGCTCGCGCAGGTACGACACGTACTGCTCCCACAGCGGACGGTCCAGGCCGTACGTCTTGAGCAGTGCCGCCTGCATCTCCGGCGTCATGTCCCCCTCGACCATCAGGGTCGTGGGGTCCCCCGGCAGCAGCCGGAGCAGGAAGAACGTCGAAGTGATCGCAATCCACACGGTCAGGACGGCCTTCAGTGCCCGACTGAGCACGAAACGCGCCACGGGGGACCCCTCCTCTCCCTCTGGTTGGGGCTAGCTGGCCGGCTTGACCTGGGCCAGCGAGTACGCGGTGACCATGCCGAGCAGGTCCGACGGCGACGGGGCGAAGCCGGTGAACTTGCTGGCGTTGTAGGCGAACTGGAAGTTCTCCACGTACAGCGGGGTCAGGTACGCCTGCTCGTGCACGACCTTGTCGATGTTCTTGATCTTGGTCTTGAACGCCTCGGGGTCGGTGGTGCCGGCGGCGTCGTTGATCAGCCGGTCCATCTCGGGCGACTCGAGCAGGTTGTAGTTGATGCCACCCGGGTTGCTGGACAGGTAGGTGCTGCGCAGCTGGTCCATCGGGTTGTCGAACACACCCCACTGCGAGGCGTCGATGTCGTACTCACCGTTCTTGGTGCGGGAGAGGAACGTGTTCCGCTCGACGCACTCGTTCTCCAGCTTGATGCCGGCCTTGGCGGCGCTCTCCCGGAAGAGCTGCACCACCCGGGTGATGTTCGCGTTCGACTGGTCGCAGGCCACGCCGAAGGTCAGCTCGTCGAAGAAGCCGTCGCCGTTGCCGTCCTTGTAGCCGGCTGCGGTGAGCTTGGCCTTCGCGCCCGCCGGGTCGAACGGGTACGGCTGGATCTCGGTGTTGTCGTACTCCGAGAAGATCGGCGAGATCGGACCGGCCATCTGCTGGGCGTCGCCCTGGAGCACCGCCGAGATGATCGACTTGGTGTCCACGGACATCGACAGCGCCTGCCGGACCGCCTGGTCGGCCAGCTGCTTGTTCTTCATGTTGTAGGTCAGGTGGGCGAAGCCGAGCGCGCCGACCTTCTCCATCTTGATCTTCGAGTCGCCCTCGAAGGTCTTCGCCGCCGACACCGGCACCGGGGTGCCCATCATGTCGATGTCGCCGTTGCGCAGCGCCAGCATCATCGTGTTGACGTCCGGGTAGACCCGGTACTCGACCTGGCTGACGGCGGCCTTGCCCCCCGGGGCGAGCGGGTAGTTCTCGTTGCGCTTCATCACGTAGCGCTGGCCCTTGGTCATGCTCTCCAGCACGAACGGTCCGGCCCCGACCCAGTTCGAGTCGTTCGGGAACTTGGAGAGGTCACCGGCGGACTCGAAGACGTGCTTCGGGACGATCGACATCCAGAAGCCGACGCCCTCGGCGAACGGCGCGTACGGCTGGGAGAGCCGGAACTTGACCGTGGTCGCGTCCGGGGCCTCGATCGACTCGACCCAGGTCAGCTTCGCCGCGACGTTGCCGAGCTTGTACTTCATGATCTGCTCGGCGCTGAACTTGACGTCCTCGGCGACCACCGGCTTGCCGTCGGTCCACTTGAAGTCGTCCCGGAGGATGAACACGGCGGTCTTGCCGTCGTCCTCGTAGCGGTACTCCTTGGCCAGCTCCGGGGCCTTCTTCGCGCTCTCGTCGATCCGCAGCAGGTGCGGGTACATCGCGTTGAGGATCCACGAGTCGGTCTTGCTCAGCGACTGGAGCGGGTTGAAGTTGCTGACGTCCGTGGTGGTGCCGATGCGCAGCACCGAACTGCCGGACGAGCTGTCCGAGGACGAGTTGTTGTCCTCGTTCAGGCCGCACCCGGAGACACCCAACGTGGCCGCCACGCCGAGGGCGACAGCGAGCCGCCACCGACCCTTGACTGTCTTTTTCACCAAACCTCCTGAAGAACCCGGATGATGTTGCCGCCGATGACCTTGGCGATCTCGTCGTCGGAGTAACCGTGCGTGACCAACCACCCGACGATGTTGCTGAAGCACTCGGCCGGGTTCTCCATGCCGCTCACGTACTCGACCCGGGGGTGGTCCACGACGCCGTGGGCCTGCCCGATCGCCAGGTGCTGGGTGAAGCTGTCGTGCAGCCCGACGTGGTCACCGAAGTTGGTGTCCGGGCCGAACGCCACGTGGTCGATGCCGACCAGGTCCACGCAGTACGTGAAGTGGTCCATCACCGACTCGATCGAGTGGTGCGGGTGGTCCGCCGAGAGGGTGGTGTGCGGAGCGGCCTCGATGCCGATCACGCCACCCCGCTCGGCGCAGGCCCGGATCACCTCGTCCGGCTTCATCCGGGGGGTGTTCCAGACCGAACGGGCACCGGCGTGGGTGATGAACACCGGGACCCGACTGGCCTCGACCACGTCCAGCGAGGTCTGGTCGCCGGAGTGCGAGATGTCGATGGCGATGCCGAGCTTGTTCATCCGGTCGACCGCGCGCCGCCCGAAGTGGGTCAGCCCCCCGTCGCGGGTCTCGGAGAGGCCGGATCCGAGCATGTTCGCCTGGCTGTAGGCGATGCCCATCTGGCGCACGCCGAAGCCGTAGAGGATGTCGATCCGGTCCAGCTCGTTCTCGATCATCGTGGCCGCTTCCAGACCGGCCACCAGGGCGATCTGGCCGTTCCGCTTGGCCTCGAAGATCTGGTCCAGCGTGGTCGCCACCACCACGTGGTCCTGCTTGGCGACATCGGCGAAGCGCAGGCCGATGTCGTAGATGACGTCGTCCCACTTCCAGGCGTGCTCGCTGGTCACGCAGCCGGTGCCGTTCATGAAGTTGTCGAAGACCGCGGTCATGCCGGAGCGGGCCAGGCCCTCGAATCCGAACGAGTTGCGTCCGGTGCGGTTGTAGTCCCGCAACTGCGACACGTCGGCCGGCAGGATCTTCGGGTGTTCGTGCAGCGAGATGGCCATGTGCTCACGGAGCAGCCGGGCGACCCGGGCGCGCTGGTCGTCACTGAGGCCGAGGTCGTGTTCCGGCACCCGGCCCACCTGCGGCGCGAGCGCGAAGACCTTGTAGTCGACGTGCGGCGTCAGGTAGTCGAAGGACCGGTATCCGGCGTAGCGGGGGGCGGGTTCCTGCACTCGTCAACTCACCTCGTCCAGGTAGAGGTCTGAGGCATGAGGTCTGACCTCATGCCTCCCCGGACGCTAGTGCAGCGAAGAACTCCTCGGGAATACCCCGTGACCCGACCGTTACCTGGAATGGGCAACATTCCCGCAGGTCAGGGCGACTTTTGGGGGAATCACGACCCGCGGCCGAGGCACGACGACCCCATCCACCCGACCCCACCCCCACCCGAAAAGACGACCCCCGGCATACCTCCACTCCCCAAGAGGTCAGACCATTGCCACCAGAGGTCAGAACTACTGCCCACGGGTTACCCGGCCTCGATCGCCCCCTCCGGCCCGGCGCCTCCCGCCCCGCTGGTCGACGCAATTTGCGGCATCTCGGGGTGTCCCACCGGCCGGAAACCCCGACTTGCCGCAGAACGAGTCGGGCGCCGCGCCCACCGACACCGACGCCAGCCGCGTCCGGCCCGTCCAGGGTCAGCGGGACGGCCGGATACCGTGTCCGGACACGTCGACGGGAAGGAATCCGGAAGCATGCGGCTACACGTGGGGTGCGCGATGTGGACGCTCAAGGCGTGGCAGGGGCGGATCCTGCCGCACCCCCTCCCGACCAATGAGCGGCTGCGGCACTACGCCGGCTGGTGCGACGCGGTCGAGGGGAACACCACCTTCTACGCCACCCCGACCCGGGAGACCGTCGCCACCTGGGCCGACCAGACCGGCCCCGGCTTCCGGTTCGTCCTGAAACTGCCCCGGACCGTCACGCACGACCACCGCCTCACCGACGCCGACGAGCCGCTGCGCGCCTTCCTGCACGCGATCGAACCGCTCGGCCCACGGGCCCACGCCCTCTGGATCCAGCTCCCCGGCTCGTTCGCCCCGGCCGACGTGCCCACCCTCGCCCGCTTCCTGCGCCGGCTCCCCACCACCCACCGGTACGCCGTCGAGGTCCGTCACCCGGCGTTCTTCGACGATCCCCGCGCGGTACGCCTCCTCGAAGGGGTGCTCACCGACGCCGACGCCGAGTGGATCCCCTTCGACACCACGGCGTTCTTCCGCAGCCCGCCGACCAGCGACGCGGAACGGAACGCCTGGACGAAGAAGCCACGCATGCCGCTGCGCACGCACGCGCTCACCGAGCGGCCGATCGTCCGGTATCTCGGCCGCGACGACACCGTCCGGACGGTCGAGGGCTGGCAGCACTGGATCGACGTCGTCGCCGGATGGTTGCGGGAGGGCCGCTCCCCCACGGTGTTCGTCCACACCCCGGACAACGCCGACGCGCCCGTGCTCGCCCGCCGTTTTCACGACGAGGTACGCGCACGCGTACCCGGCCTGGCGCCCCTGCCCGAGCCGATCCCGGTCGAGCCGAGCCCGGTCGAGCCGAGCCCGGTCGAGCCGCTGACCCTGTTCTGACCGACCCCCGGGACGGGAGCGCTGCGGTACGCGGGTCTACCGGGCGACGAAGTCCGCGCCGGCCTGCCTGGCGGCGGCCAGCCAGCCGGCCGTGGTCACCGCAGTCAGGCTGCCCACCCGACGCGAACGCTTTCGCCAGGACGACTCGCCGACGGAGAACTACGGACGGAGACCGCCGGCCTTGAGGGTGGCGGTGAAGGCGGTCCAGGCGGCGGGGACGAAGCGCAGCATCCCGGCGTCGGGGGCCTTGGAGTCGCGGACGTCGACCTCGACGCCCCGGTCGCGGACCTCGACGCACTGGCCGTTGCTGCCGGACCGGCTCGACGTGCGCCAGACGTTACGCTCCATGCTCGCTCAGCTCCTTGATGAACTTGATCGACTCGGCCGGCGACCTGGCCAACATCTTCAGATTGTCGTACGCCGCTGGCGTGATCCGGCACTCCGAGGGCGCTCAGCCCTCGAAGGCGCTGGCCTTGATGCCCTCGACGAAGCCGGTCCATTGAGCGGGACCGAACACCAGCACCGGTCCCTGTCGGTCTTTGGTGTCGCGGACTTGGGTGGTGTGGTCGGCATACCGGGCCTCCAGGCACGCGCCGTTGCCACCACTGTGGCTGCTGGTGCGCCACTGGCTGTCGAGCGCGTTCATGGCGTCTCCTTGTCCCGAATCCTCTTGATCATCCCGGTCGAGGCGGTGGGTGACAGGGCCGCTGCCCGAAGGCTGCTGAACACCCGCGTGCACCTGTCGACGTCCTCACCTTCAGCGTAGAGGTCGCCGGTCAGGCCCTCGATGTACACCACCCCTGGCCCCTCGTTGAAGCTCAGGATGTGGAAGCTCGACACCATCGAGGCGTAAGCCCCTTCTCGGAACGGGATGACCTGGATGCTCACGTTCCATCGCTTCTGCGCGGTGAGTAGCGCCGAAAGTTGATCCCGCATGACCTCGGGTCCGCCGATCTGCCGGTGCAGGACCGCCTCGTCGATCACCGCGACCAGGCGTAGCTTCGCCTCGGTAAGGAGCTTCTGCCGCTCCAACCGAACGGTCACCCGCTCGTCTGTCGCTTGCGGTGTGGGCTGGGATGCGTCGGCACTGATGACCGCGCGGGCGTAGTCGACGGTCTGCAAGAGGCCCGGCACAACCAGGGTTTCGAAATTCTGAATCTCGGCCGCCGCGGACTCAAGTCCGATGTACTGCCGGTAAGAGTTGGGCAGATCACCGTACTTCGCCCACCAACCCCGCTGCTTACCCGTCCGGGCCATCGAGAGCCACGTCTCGCGCTGCCCGGCATCGGTCACGCCGTACCGGTCGAGCAAGGCGTTCAGTGCCGGTCCCTTCAATCCGACCCGGCCCTGCTCGATCCTCCGGAGGGTGCTCGGCGACACCTCGATGAGCGCGGCCGCTTGCTCGGTGGTCACTCCGGCCTTCTCGCGCGCTTGCTTGAGCTGCGCGCCGAGCTGGAACCGGACGAAGGTTGGGCTCTCCACGCTCACATCTTCCGCCCCCTCCGGATCCTGCCACCAGCCACACGCCGCAGGTGTCAGATGACGCAGCGTTGTTGACCCCACGAATTTGCGCGCGCAAAATGGCTGCGCAACCAGCTGGCCAGATGCGCACTCGACAGGGCGCGTCTCCGTGAGCCTTGTCCTCTCACCCGCAGCAGGTAGGGGCCTCGGCGGAAGGTGAGAGTGTTCGTGGTTTCCGAGATCCTGTCGGTGGTGTTCGGTGGGCTGGTGCCGGGGTTCCTGCTCGGGCTGCTCGCGTTCCGGGTCAAGTCGCGCTGGTGTCCGCGCTGCGGTGCGTACACCGAGCCCGTCCACGACGCCGACCGGCGATGAGCGATCCGCGCCAGCACAACCGCCGCGAGCTGCCCATCGGGCGGCGGGTCGCCCAGCTACGCGTACGCCGGGGCATGAGTCAGCAGGTCTTCGCCGACCGGATCGGCCGGTCGAAGAGCTGGGTGGACAAGGTGGAACGCGGCGTGCGTACCCTCGACCGGCTGCCCATGATCGAGACGGTGGCCGCCGCCCTCGGCGTCGCCCCGGCCGTGTTGGTCGGCCGGCAGGCCCAGCGGACCCCGGCCACCGACGCCACGGCCGCCGTCGAGCGGGTCCGCGCGTCCCTGGCCAGCTACGGCCTCCCGACCGGTGCCGACGGCCCGGCACCGGTCGCGGACCTCGACGACCGGATCGGGTACGCCTGCACGGCGTACCGGCACGCCCACCACCTCCAGGTGCTCCGGATGCTGCCCGACCTGCTCACCGCCACCCGGCACGCGAACCAGCGGACCGACGATGCGACAGCGTCCCTGCGGCTGGTGCGGGTGTACCGGGTCGCCGCCCAGGTGCTGGTCAAGCTCGGTGAGCCACACCTCGCCTGGTTGGCCGCCGACCGGGCGATGACCACCGCCGCCGGTGACCCCCGGCGTACCGCCCTCGCCGCCGTGCCGCTGGCCCAGGCCCTCCGGACGCTCGGCCGGGGGCGGCTGGCGATGGCCGCCGCCACCACAGCCGTACGCCCGCTCGACCTGGCCCCGCAGCGCGTGCTCGCGCCCGACGACATCGCCCTCGCCGGCACCCTGCTCACCGAGGCCGCTCTCGCCGCCGCCACCTGCGGCGACGTCGCCGCTGTGGACGATCTCACCGAGCGGGCGGCCCGCCTCGCCGCCGCACATCACCACGACGAGGACGGGTTCGGGCCGGTCGTGGTCGACCTGGCGCGTGCGTTGACCGCCGCTCGCCTCGGCGACAACTACCAGGCTGTCGTCCTGCACCAGCGTGCCACCGGCGGCGACGCCTGGCAGCGGCTACCCGCCGAACACCGGGCCGCCCACCTGATCGACGTCACCCGCGCCTACCTCGACCTCGGCGACCACCACGCCGCCGGCCGGGCCCTGCTCGCCGCCGACCAGATCGCCCCCGCCGAGGTCCGCCTCCGACCCGCCGCCCACACCGCACTGACCGCCGTTCTCCGCGCCGGCCCCACCCCCGCCGACGTCACCCGCCTCGCCGCCACCATCGGCCTGACCCGGCCCTGACCACACCACCGGTCCCCGTGCGTCACGGACCTGGCCCCACACTTACGGCAGTCAGATCCGGACGCCACCACGCAGGGCGTGTCGCGGACACAGCTTGACCCGGTTCTCCGACCCTCCGCAGCGTCAGGATGTGCCGGCCCGGCGGCCACCGGCCCGGAACCTCGCCCGGTACGCCTGCGGCGAGACACCCACCTCCCGGCGGAAGCTGTGCCGCAGGTTGCCGGCCGAACCCATCCCGGTGCGCACGGCGATCCGGGCGACCGGCTCGTCCCCGGACTCCAACAGCCGCTGCGCCGCCAGGATCCGCTCCCGCAACAGCCACTGGTGCGGGCTCATCCCGGTAAGTCGGTGGAACCGCCGGGACAGGGTTCGCGGGCTCATGTGCACCCGGGCGCCCAACGAGTCCAGCGACCACCGCTGGTCCAGGTGCTGCCGCAGCCAGTCGAGCAGCTCCGGCAACGGATCGTCCGGCTCCACGCCCAGCGGCGCGTCGACGAACTGCGCCTGGCCGCCGCTGCGGTAACCGGCCAGCACCAGCCGGCGGGCGAGCGCGGCGGCGGCGTCCGCGCCGAAGTCACCACGTACGACGTGCAGCGCGAGGTCCATTCCGGCGGACATACCGGCGGCGGTGAGGATCCGGCCGTCGTCGACGAAGAGGGCGCGCGGCTCCACGGTCGCGGCCGGGAAGAACGAGGCGAGCAGCGGTGCCATCGACCAGTGCGTGGTGACCCGTCGACCGTCGAGCAGGCCGGCGTGCCCGAGCACGAACGCGCCGGTGCAGATCGACATGATCCGCGCCCCGCGCCGGTACGCGCCACGCAGGGCGGCCAGCAGCTCCCGGGGCGGCACCTCGTGTTCCCGCGTCCACCCCGGCACCACCAGCAGATCGGCCCGCTCCGCCTCGTCGAGCCCGTACCCGGCGTGGACGGTGATCCCGCCGGCCAGCTCGACCGGTCCAGGCGTCAGCCCGCAGGTGCGCGTCCGGTACCAGGAGCCGAACCGGTGGGAGTAGTCCACGCCGAAGATCTCGTTGACGGTCACGAAGTCGAAGCCGCCCCCACCCGGGTACGCCAGCATGGCCACGGCGCACCTGTCCACCGGCATCGGGCCCTCCCACGCCGCCCACCTCGACCCGCCACGCCGGACGGGCGTCGGACTCGCGACACCCGATTCTAGGAAGCCGCGCGGGTGGTTCCGGCGACGAAAGCCGGCCAGGTGTCGACAGGATCAGGCCGACCATCCCGCGCGGGCGGCCCACGGGCCGGTGGCGGTCCTAGCGTCATCACCGAGAGGCCGGGTGGGTTCGCCGCACCCGGTACCACGGACGAAAGGGGCCGCCCCATGGGAACTCCCGCCGAGATCGGACGCCGGACCTTCCTGCTCGCCGCCGCAGCCGTCACGGTGGCCGGCACGGCGGGCACGGCCGTCCCGGCGAGCGCCGACCCTGGCCGTACGACGGGACAGCGCGCGTGGGACGCCCGGCCGGTCGGCGCGTACGACGTGATCCCGTTGCTGGACGCGGCCGGCACGTTCTTCCTCGACCGGCAGGCGGCGTTCCCGGCGGCGACCCCGGACGACTGGGACCTGGCCCGGACCGTCGACCCCGACGCGTTCGGCCCCGGGGAAGCCTGGCAGCTCGCCTTCCGGTGCTACGCCGTACGCGGGCCGCGCGGGCGGCTGACGCTGGTCGACACCGGGGTGGGGCCCGACGGCAGCCCGGCCGGCGGCTGGGCACCGACCCCGGGCCGGCTCCCGGTCGAGCTGGACCGGGCCGGCATCGACCCGGCGGACGTTGACACGGTGGTGCTGACCCACCTGCACGAGGACCATTTCGGCTGGTCCGTCGGGTTGGACGGCACGCCGGTGTTCCCGAACGCCCGGTACGTCGTCCAGCGCCGCGAGGTGGCCACCCTGCCCGACGGCGACGCCGCCCGCACGTACGTGGTCGAGCCGCTGCGGGCCACCGGGCAACTGCACGAGGTGGACGGGGCCAGCCGGCTGCACGCCGCTCCGGGGCGCGGCGGCTGCGTCCGGGTCGTGCCCACCCCGGGGCACACCCCGGGCCACCAGTCGGTTGTCGTGGACGGCGGCCACGACCAGGTGATCGTCACCGGTGACGTCCTGGTGCACGCCGTCCAACTGGCCGACCCCGACGTGGGCTACCGGTACGAGGCCGACCCGGAGGTCGCGCGGGAGACCCGTCGACGGCTGCTCGACGGGGCCCGGGTCCGTCGTGCCGTGCTGGCCACCGCACACCTGAACCGGCCCTGGACCGTACTCGGTTGACTCCCGCCCGGCCGAGCAACGCCGGTTCCGGCAGGCTACGCGTCCCAGATCGGACCGTAGGCCGGGATCCCGACCAGCTCCAGGCCGTGCACCACCTGCCAGGTGACGTTCTTGTTTGCGATGCAGATGACCGCTTCCGCGCCGAAGGTGGAGTACGCCCCGTACGCCAGCCGGAGCATGTCGGGTTTGCCGTACGCGTCGGTGTCCCAGATGATCGCGTCGGGCTGCGCCGCCAGCACCTCGTCGACCAGTGCGCCGTACGTCCTACGCGGATTGCGGGTCACCCAGACCAGATGGGACGACACCTCACCGGCCAGGAGGTGGGCGAGCACGGGGCCGATTCCGCTGCCGGTGGCAACAAAGAGCACCTTCCTGAAGAGCGGCGCGACATTGGCCATGCCCGCGGTCGGCATCCCCCGTACCCACAGATGCGTTGGCGGGTTGTCGATGAATTCCGCGGTCCAGTCGCCGGCTCTGGAGACAACCATGCGGTGGCTACCGGGAGCCTCTTCAGGCGCAGCGATATTTGCGAATGAATGCCACTCCAGCAGTGGTCGCCGACTGACCATCTGGGTCGATCCGATGAGCGGCTGGGTCGGGCGGTCGAGGTTGACCACCGCCACGTGGGCGGAAGGCCGCTCGGTGTCGACGCGAACCTTGCGCAGTAGCAGCCAGGGCAACGCGACGGAGACGGTGGCCACCGTGAGTAGCCATACGGCCGGTGTGGTCAGCAGTGCGTACGCGCCGCCGTGCCGGGTGGTGGCGAACAGCACGGTGTTGATCCAGGCGAGCGCCAGCGCAGCCCAACCACAGAACCGGTGCGTCACCTCGAACATGTCGTGCGCCCTGGCGCGCAATGGCGGCAGGGCCAGGACACTCATGACCACGAAGAGCGTCACCAGCGCGCCGGAAACGACGAGATTGGGGACCGATACGTGTCCCCGATGGTGAAGGCGGTCGTACATCAGCGATACGGCGAAGACCAGATACCACGTCGTTCCTGACACGGCCGTGCCGACGTGCAGTCCGCCAAAGTGATAGATTTTCGCCAGCGCCCAGCGGACCGGCAACGGCCAGGTCGTGGGTGCGCGGGTGGCCAGCCAGAACAGCGCATTGATGAGCCACTGCTGGCGGACGACGACGGCCAGTGTCACGTTCACCAGAGCAACAGTTTCTATCGAGGTCAGGGCCGTAGCCTGACCGGTCCACCAGCCGCCCGACGCCACGGCGTGCCAGCCCACCGCCACGTTGGCCGCCACGACCAGCACGATCAGGCGGTGGTAGGGCATGACGCGGGGGTTCTTGAGCATCCGCCGGACCGGCGGTACGGGCGGTGGTAGCTCCACCTCCAATAATCGGGTCAGCGAGCGGGGCGGCCCAGTTGGGGGCCGCCCAAAACCGATGATGCGGCTGGAGACTTTGCGTATGACGTCGACGACCCGGAAAATGGCGGCCTCCCTGGGATGAGTATTCGGCGAAACTGGGGATTGTGAAGGTTGGACGAGCTGGATCAACTGCAACCGAGCCGATCTCAGCGGCACGAATGTGTTGATCGATGCGACACGGACGAAGGCCCTCAGGCCGGACGGCGCTGGAAGTGGACGTGCCGCCCTCGGTAGGTAGTTCTCACCACGAGACCTCGGCCGGCTGCTCGCCCCGGAACGCCGAGCCAGGGGGACACGGCGCGGCACCCGCGCGTTGACCTGCTTTTACCAGGCGTTGCTGGTGCTGGTCTCGGTTCCGTGGGGCCGAGGACGTGACCCTGCTCGGCGCGGGGTCCGGCATCTCCCTGGCGACCGGGTACCGCTACCGTGGCGGGCGACCGCGGCGGGACCGGGTAACGGCGGGACGGCAGAGCGTGCGGATCTCGATGGACCCGCTTGGCGCTTCGATGACGGGATTCAGCGGCACGGGCGATAGACGGAGTCGTCCAGGTCGAGTGAGAAGAGCACGCCGTTGATGTTGGCCGCGTTGTCAGCCCGACAGAAGGCGGTCGAGGAGCCGTATTCCGCGTGGAGGACCGGCTTGCCCGCAGCGATGAACGGCCGGTATTCGCCGCATTCGTCGTACCGGCTGCACTCCTCGTTGAGCGCCATGTCGAAGTAGTCGACGAGATCGTCGATCTGGTCGAGGTCGTTCTTCAGCACCGTGCTGAGGCCACGGGCGTGGGCGGTGTCGGCGAGGAACCGGTTGTACGCGAGTTGATCGGCGGCGGTGAGCGGGAACCCGGTCCGGTTGACGTAGCCGTCCATGTTGTCGAACTCGACAGCGTCGAACCCCTTCGCCCGGCACATGTCGATTCGTGCCGCCATGATGCGGCCCAGCGGGCTCGTGGGACTGATGCCACGGACGTCGAGCCACCGTTCGCCGGCCCAACCGTCGAGGTTCTGGCCGAGGAGGCTCACCGGGAACTGACCCGCGTCGGGGCGCCAGTCCTCGTAGGAGCCCACGCTGATGTAGCAGATCACCCGAATTCCGGCCCGATGGAGGGCGGCGACGTCCGCCGAGGACGCCTCAAAACCGTCGATGTCGTAGATGTCGACATCCCGGAAGGGAGGCTTGGGCACGCCCGCGATGACCCAGTTCCAGCTGACTTGCAGCGGCGGACGCCAGCAGTCGGGGCACCGTACCGAGCCGGTCGTGTCCACGGGGCGGGTAGACGGGGACGGCGGTGCGGTCGTCGGCGTCGTCCGGGTAGGCGAGGATGTGGGTACGGACGGCTGGGTCGATGGGGGTGGCGGAGTTGACGCGAACGGGAAGCTGGCCCCGCCCGATGGTGCCGGCTGACCGGAAGTCGAGGTCAGCGGGATGGCCGCGACCAGGCCGAGGACGACGGCCAGCACCACGACGCCGATCCCGGTGAGGTAGAGGGCTCTTGTCCTGGCCATGGCTGCATGCGTCCTGTTCAAAGCGAATTTCCTCGATGTGCACTGTGCTGCTGGCGCCGTGCCAGAAGTCGGGTTGGAGCTCAGCTGGGGTGGTGCGGTCGATACGGTTTGCCGCCAGCGGAATGCGCAGGTCCTGGTAGCCGGTGGTGATGGTCCGGCTGTCGCCGGCGAGGGTGAGGGGTACGTGTAGTCGGTCAGGCCGCGGTCGACGTGGCTCCCGAACCAGCCGTCGTCCTCGTACCTGAGCACGAGCGCCCCCACCGGTCACCACGCAACGGGCAAACCCTCCGCACTCGGTGGTCCTCCCCAGACCGTTGCGGCAGTCGGCGTCGGGATGGGGCCGACGGGGGTGGTACCGCCGTCGGCCTCCGGTGGCGTCTCCGAAGACCCGGCGACGGCGGAGGAGGGAAGTGATGCCGGATCCGCCGGGTCGACGCTCGACCAGGAGGAAAGGTCGGTGTCTCCGGTCCATAGGTGCTCCTGCCGCTCGGCGCGCCCGAGGTTCCCCTCGCCGCTGTCGCCGCTGTCGCCGCTGTCGCCGGCGCTGAGCATCCACGCGAGTGTCGCCAAGGGCGCCAGGAAGCTGACGACGAGGAAAACCCCACCCCGTCGCGCCGCCTTGGTTCGTTGCGTGGCGGGTAAGCGGGTCTGCATCCGGAGGGGGGAGGACCGGTGCCGGGCACCGTATCCGTCGTCACGGGTCTCCGGTTGCAATATGTCGTACCAGGTCAACACGTGCGAGTCACCTGCCCTACGTGGATGGGGTCTCGCACAGAGCACGGCTGCCGGAGGGCATTCCGTTCACCAACGCCGGCCGGTGCGGCGCGTTCACGGCTCCGGGTGACTCCGGCACCGGGATCAGGGGCAGACGTAGGGTTCCGTGGGGTTCGCACCGCCCCCGAAGGCGGAATCGCCGTCCGGGTCGAACACGTAGCCGTAGTACTTGGCGCATTCGCCAGCTGCGGGAAGCTTCACCGACGCCTGGTGGCTGACCTTCGCCCGGTCCGTGAACACGACACCCTCGCTCTCGTGGAAGATGCCCGCGATGACCCGGGTGGGCTCGCCGTGGAAGGCGATCTTGCGGGTCACCACGCAGAACTTGTCCTTCGTCGCGTCGTAGGTGAGCATCACCTCGCCCCAGACCTCGCCGGCCTGGATCCGCACCTCGCGGAGTCCACCGTCCAACAGCGAGTAGTTCGGGCCGCAGCCGGCCCTGATGGCACCTTGCTGGCTGTGCGCATGGGCCGGAGTTGCACTGGTGACGACCAGACCGGCTGCGCCGAGAGCGGAGACCGCCAGGGCGGTCGGGAACGTTCGGGCGGCCTTGCGGAACGTGGCGGACACTCCGACTTCCCTTCGTCGCGCCCGGTGCCCGCAACGGGCTCGCGAGGGCCACCAAGGCAAGCAGTCAGCAGAAAGTAGCAGCACGCGCACGTGTGGTGAACGGCCCGGACGAGGTCAGTTTTCGACACACCCGAACGTCGTGACGATTGAGGCAGAGCCCGACAGACGTCGACGACGAGCACCGGTCAGACGGTGGGACGTCCGGAGCCGGGGCAGGTCCCGCGGCTCCCCTGAGCTTGGTGGGACGGGCAGGGACCACCCGGTGGAGGGTTCACTCGGGCACCGCAGACGCTGCACCGGCTGCCTGGGGCCATGAGCGGACTCCTTCCGGGAACTGGTAGTCCGGGTGTGGATCCTCGGCGGGCTCCTTCCCGGCCCCGGAGGCGTTGGTCACCCGCAGGTAGACCTTGGTGCCGTCCGCTGCGGTGATCCGCAGCCCGGCGGGCGAGATGTGCACCCCCGGGTAGTTGCACGCCTCCCAACTGGTGAAGGCGGCGGGCCGGGCAGTGTCAAGAAGTTGGACGGCGAAGCTCACCATGCGCTGGACCCGCTGCGTCGGTGGCGGCATCGTGGCCGGCAGGGGCACCGTGTCGGCACTGGGCTTCGCCGCCGTCGCCCAGACCAACGTGGCCGACCCGGACCGGTGCGTGACCTTGACGCCTGCCGGCGAGTTGCCACCGGGGGTGGCGTCGGTGCCGTAACGACTGACGCCCGTAAAGTCAGGATGAGCGCTGGCGGTCAGCAGCGCCTCGATCACGTCGAGGGCGGCGGTTGTCTGCATGACGTCTCCGTTCTCGAACGTGACCGAGCCGCTGTGGTCGGCACAGTCTAGTTGGCGGATCGCCTCGTCCCGCGTACGCCACCTGCCACACTCGCCCCGCCCGAGCCCGGGGAATCCGCGAACTTCGATGCCCAGGACCCAGAAGGTGAGCGGCTCCGAAACTTCCGAAAGTATCGCCCTGACCCGCTCCGCTGCGACGATCACCAAGGGGCCACCCCTTCGGACTCCGGTCTCGCGCATGGCGACTGGGCAGCATGAATGACGTCCGACGAGAACTCCGAGGTCACGGGATTGTTTCCGGAACATTTCCGAAAGTCGTTGACAGGCCGAGAAGCCAGCCAATAGCGTCGCCATCGACAGCGCTAAATCACTGTCGACGCCACCACCGCGACCCACCCGCGAGCGCGCGGGACGACCGGCGCACCCCCACCGCACGACCACACGCCGGGCGTCCGGCTGCCCTCACCTGGCCGCCGAGCCCACCCGGGTCGCACCGCGCCGCTGGCCCCCGCCAGCTGTCCCGAGGAGGAAAGGCACATGAGCCACCCGACCACACTGAGGAAGCGCGGCCGTATCCGGCTGCTCCTCGGCGCCGTGTGCGCCACCGCGCTCGCCATCAGCGGCACGGTCCTTGCCGCCCCGCACGCCGCCCAGGCCGAGGCCGACCGGACCCTCACGTCGAACACCACCGGCACGCACAACGGCTACTACTTCTCGTTCTGGAAGGACAGTGGCAACGCCAGCATGACGCTGCGCGCCGACGGCCGGTACAGCAGCAGCTGGGACCGGAGCACCAACAACTGGGTCGGCGGCAAGGGCTGGGCCACCGGCACCCGCCGGACGATCAGTTACTCGGGCACCTACAACCCGGGCAACAACAACACCTACCTCGCCCTGTACGGATGGACGCGCAACCCGCTGATCGAGTACTACGTGGTGGAGAACTTCGGCAGCTACAACCCGAGCAGCGGCGCCACCCGGTTGGGCACGGTCACCACCGACGGCGGCACGTACGACATCCTGCGCAGCCAGCGGGTCAACGCGCCCTGCATCGACGGCGACCGTTGCACCTTCTACCAGTACTGGAGCGTGCGTCAGCAGAAGCGCAGCAGCGGCACCATCACCACCGCCAACCACTTCGACGCCTGGGCGCGTGTCGGGCTGAACCTCGGCAGCCACTACTACCAGATCATGGCCACCGAGGGTTACCAGAGCCAGGGAAGCTCCGACATCACCGTCTGGGAGGGCGGGGGCGGCAACCCCACCACCCCTCCGCCGAGCGGCAACTGCACCGCCGTGCTGTCGGCCGGTCAGCAGTGGGGTGACCGGTTCAACCTGAACGTCGCGGTCAGCGGCACCAACAACTGGGTGGTCACCCTGAACCTGAACGGTGGCCAGAGCATCCAGAACAGTTGGAACGCCTCGGTCAGCGGCACCACCGGAGCCGTCACCGCCCGGCCGAACGGCAACGGCAACAACTTCGGGGTGACCATCATGGCGAACGGCAACTGGACCTGGCCGACGGTCACCTGCCAGACGGGCTGACCTTCCCCGTCCCCTGACACCGCAACCCGTGGCGTGGCGGCTCCGGCCGCCACGCCACCTCTCGTCAGCACCACCGGCCCGGCAGCGTGTGTCGGCGGAACGGAACGCTATTCGGCCAGCCAGGTCCGCAGCGCCCACCACCAGCGCAGGGTGACCAGCACCGGCCACCGGACGTCCGGTTCGGCCAGCAGCGGCGGCATGCCGACGAGTTCCCGCAACCGGCGCATCCGGTACCGGACGGTGTTGGGGTGCAGGTGCAGGGCCGCCGCCGTCTGGTCGAGCCGCTGTCCGTGGTCCAGGTAGGCCAACGCGGTCGAGGCCAACTGCCGGTGGAACTCGTCCGCCGGGTTCAGGGCCGCCAGCAGGGTCGTACCGAGCAGGTCGGCCAGGACCGGCTGGGCGGCCAGGGCGGTCTCCCCGGCCAACTCGACCAGGGTGTGCCGGCCGTGCAGTCCGGCACCGGCGGCGACGTGCAGGGCGGCGACACAGAGCGCATGCAGGGCGGGCAGCCGGTCCAGCGGCCGGGCGGGGGCCACCACCACGAGGGTGGTGTCGTCGAGGGCGTCGGTCGGTAGCCGGCGCGCGGAGAGCCCGGCGAGCCGGTCGTCGACCGTACCGAAGACGCCGCCGCAGCGGGACAGGCGGCGCTCGGCCGCGCGGATCCGGGCCGGGTCGGTCAGGTCGGTGACCACGCAGTGGTACCACCCGTCCGGCCGCAGCCCGAAGCGGGTCAGGTCCTCCCGGCAGCCGGTGGTCGATCCGTCGGCGAGCAGGCCGCGCAGCATCCGGTTGCGGGCGTCCTGGTCGGTACGGGCCAACTCGCGTTCGGCGGCGTGGTAGCCGTCGACCAGGGCGCGTTCCAACGCCCCCGCGTACCGGTCGAGGTCGAGCAGGCCCTCCAGGAGCGCGGTGTCCGGGATGCCGGACGCCCGGCCCCGGTCGAGGGCGGCCTCCACCACCACCCGCCGTCCGGCCTGGACGCCCCGGAGCAGGCCGGTCACCGACACGCCCTGCGCGGCCCGGGCGGCGCCCAGCCGCCGGACCTCGGCGAAGTCGCGTTCGGTCGGGTCGGCCAGCAGCTCGAACGAGGCCAGTCCGGCGGCGAGGAGAGCCGCCACGTGTCGACGGTTCTCCGCCCACGGGAGTCGGGCGACCTCGGCCGAGCTGGCCCGCGCCGCCTCGACCATCTCGTCCACGATCCGCTGGTCGGCGGCGATGTCGCGCAGCAACGCCCCGAGGGACACGAGCCGCTCCGGCGGCACCATCAGCCCCGCTCCCCTCGGCCGTCGCTGTGGCCGGCGTACAACGGTTCGTCCGGGTGTTGGCTCTCGGCTCCTACCGGGAGTCCAGGTTCGACTGATTTCCTTCTGTTACCGCAAAGTAACACCGTGTCGCGCCGAACGGAACGCCGGCACGGCCCAACGGTCAGGAGCGGTCCATGACAGCAGCAGCATCCCCGTCCCCGCGCGCCCGTGGTCACCGTCGCCGCTGGTACGGCGCGACCGCCGCCATCCTCGCCCTCCTCGTCGCCGGCGCGCCCGTCCCGGCCGGTGCCGCCGGTCCCACCGACCCGGTCCGGGCCGCCGCCCCGGTCAGCGGCAGCAGCCTCCAGGAGGTGATGTTCGTCGGCAACAACCGGGAGGGCACGGTCGACGTCATCCGGGCCCGGGGCGACTACGCCAAACTCGGCCGGATCAACGTCGTGCCGGACATGAGCGAACGGCTCTGGGAGATCTACCTGAACCCCATCAAGCTCGCCTTCTACCTCGGCGTCCGGGAGGGGCCGGGTGAGGGGCACGACCAACTGGTCGACGACATGTACAGCACGCCGGACGGCACGGCTGTGGTCGCCTCCCGGCCCAGCTTCGCCGACGTGGTCTCGATCGACGTCGCCACCGGTGCCGTCCGCTGGCGGTTCCCGGTCTCCGGGTACCGCTCGGACCACATGGCGGTCTCCCCCGACGGCACCAGGGTCGCGGTCTCGGCCTCCCTGTCCAACCGGGTGCACGTGCTCGACATCAACACCGGCCGGGAACTCGGGTCGTTCAAGACCGGGGACAAGCCGCACGAGAACATCTACACCAAGGACCGCCGGTACATCTGGAACATGTCGATCGGGGAGGTGACCACCTCTCTCGACGACCCGGACCAGGACTGGACCAAGGGCGACCGGAAGATCACCATCGCCGACGCCAGCACCTTCGCCACCGTACGGACCATCGACATGCGGCCCCGACTGAACGCCGTCGGCCGCACCGACCTCTCCGACGCCGTCCGCCCGGCGGTCTTCACGCCCGACGAGACGAAGTTCTACTTCCAGGTGTCGTTCTTCAACGGGTTCCTGGAGTACGACGTCGCCTCCGACACCATCACCCGGATCGCCACGCTGCCGAAGAACCCGGACACCAACGAGGACCGGACGACCTGGGTCAACGACTCCCGGCACCACGGCCTGTCGATGAGCCCGGACGGGTCGAAGCTCTGCGTGGCCGGCACCATGGACAACTACGCCACCATCGTCGACCGCGCCACCCTCGCGCCCGGACCGCTGGTGACGGCGGGCAAGCCGTACTGGGCGACGGTCAGCGGGGACGGCCGGGACTGCGTGATCTCCGAATCGGACACCGACCGGGTCACCGCGATCAACTTCGCCACCGGCCAGAAGGTCACCAGCGTGGCGGTCGGCGACCACCCGCAGCGGGTCCGGATCGGGGGCCTGCCGACCGGCTGGACCCCGCCGCCCGCGGGCTGACCCGACCACCGGCACGCCAGCGTCGCCCGCCCGGCATCGTCGCGCCACACGTCACGTCGCGCTCCCCGCCGCCCCGGCGGGGAGCGCCTCTGCGGTCGCGCCGGTCAGCTGGTGACGGCGATCCCGCCGACCTGCCCGCCACCGGCCATGGACAACCAGCCGGCGTACGGACCCTGCTTGGCGAAGAAGTTCCCGCTGCCGACGAAGGCGAACCAGTCCTCGCCGCCCAACGCGACGTCGCGCACCTGGCCACCCTCGGCCATGGCCAGCCACGGGGCGTACACGCCGTCCTTGACGTAGAAGTTGCCGCCCTGCAACCAACCGATCCAGTTACCGGCCAGCACCACCTTCGACGCCCCACCGGCGTTGACCGTCTGCCACGGCGCGTACGCCCCGTCCTTGGCGTACAGCACACCGGCCGAGTTCACGAACGCGAACCGGTCACCGCTGACCGCGACGTCCCGCACCTGACCGCCGCCGGCCAGCGTCAGCCACTGGGCGTCGATGCCGTTCTTGGCGTAGAAGTTGCCCCGCTCCACCCAGCCGATCCAGTTGCCGGCCAGCACCACCCGCGACGCCCCGCCGCTGTTGATCGCCCGCCAGGATGAATACGCCCCGTCCTTGGCGTACACCACACCGGCGGAGTTGACGAACGCGAACCGGTCGCCACTGATTGCGACGTCCCGCACCTGACCACCCTCGGCCAGCGTCAGCCACGGGGCATACACGCCGTCCTTGACGTAGAAGTTGCCGCCCTGCAACCAACCGATCCAGTTGCCGCCCAGCACGACCTTCGACGCCCCACCGGCGTTGACCGCCTGCCACGGCGCGTACGCCCCGTCCTTGGCATACAGCACACCGGCCGAGTTCACGAACGCGAACCGGTCGGGGATCGCGTTGACCGGGGCCAGGTCGGCGAAGGGCAGGTTGATCGGCGCGCCCTTGGTCACCGTGCCGCCGCAGGAATAGGCCGGACCGATGTCGTACACCGCCCCGTGGCGCCGGATCTCGAAGTGCAGGTGCGGGCCGGTCGAGTTGCCGGTGCTGCCGACGTACCCCAGCAGCTGGCCCTGGCCGACCTGCTGCCCGACCACCACCGACGGCTGGCGCACCATGTGCAGGTACCGCGTCTGGTAGCCGGCCGCGTGGTTCAGGGTCACCAGGTACCCGCCACCGCTGGTGTACCCCGCCGCCGCGACCGTGCCCGGGTACGCCGCCCCGATCGCCGCCCCACCGTTGCCCGCGACGTCCACCCCGTAGTGGTCCGCGTCCACCGAACCGCAGCGGTTCGACAACACCCCGGTCACCCGCCCGCCGACCGGCTGGACCATGACGCCCGCGACGGCGCCCACCGGCTGCGCCGGTACGAGCACGAGTCCACACAGGACGGCCAGGAGGGACAGGAACGCCCACCGCCGCCTTCCCACCGTCTCCCTGGTCATGCCACGCCCTCTTCCCGATCCTGCCGGACGTCGATGCGACACCGGGAGGACAACATAGACGATCATGCGTGACGAGGTGGGGCCCGACTCCGCGCCAGCCTCCCGGTCGGTCAGTGGAGCGTGGCGACAAGGCGTCGCAGGGCGGCGTGGGCGGGTGGACCCCAGGTGGGCTTGCCACCGGGGCGGCCGTGGACGCCCGCGTCGCCGATGAGGATGCCGCCGAGGGCGCGTGCCGCCGCCCAGCCCCGGGCGCGGCGCAGGGTGGCGGTGTCCGGGGTCGGCCGGTAGGCAGCGTGGAAGTGGTCGGTCGAGTCGTCGTCCGGTAGCAGGAGCCACCCGGCGGCGAGGTCGTACGCCGGGTCGCCCGCGCAGAGGTCACCGAAGTCGATCACGCCGCAGAAGGTGCCGTCGGCGGTGAGGACGTTCGCCGGGTGCAGGTCGGCGTGGAGCCACCGCGCCGGGCCCGTCCACCGGGGCGCGGTGACCGCGTCGTGCCAGACGGCGCGGACGGCCTCCGGGTCGTCGATCAGCCCCCGCTCGGTGGCGTCGGCGAGCCCGGCGGCGAACTGCTCGGCGTGGTCGGCCAGTGGCCCGCCACGACCCCGGCCTGCGGGCGCGCTGCCGGGAGCGGGTCGGTGCAGGGCCGTCAGGAACGTGGCCAGGGTTTCGGCAGCGTCCCGGGCACGCGTGACGGGGACCCGGTCGGCGGGTGTGCCCGGGACCCAGGTGGTGACGAGCCAGGGTCGGGGGAACCGTTCGGAGGGCTCGCCGAACCGTTGCGGGACGGGGACCGGCAGCGGAAGACGCGGGGCGAGCGTGGGCAGCCAGGCGTACTCCTTGCGCAGCAGCGCGTCCGCCGACCCGGTCGCCCAGGGAAGCCGGACGGCCAGGTCCGCACCGAGCCGCCACAGTTGGTTGTCCCATCCACGCGCGCCCAACCGGACGGGACGATCGGCGAGGTCGGGATGCTGGTCACGGAGCAGGTCCCGGACCAGCTCCGCAGTGATCTCGACGTGGGCCATACGGAGCAACGGTAATCCCGCCACGCCGGTCGACCTGCCGGATCGGTCTGCCCGCCGGGTGGCTCCGGCCGCTGCGGCGAATGTCCGTGGCGTCCGTGGTGATGATCACTGTATGGTGGCCGGGCCGGCCGCGGGACTCTGGTGCGACTTCCGGAACCCGCATTTGAAGCGATACTTCGCAGTTCGTGCCGTCATTCCCCGGCCGGCGTCCGTGCCGCCCGTCGAGGAAGCTTGGTCGCTGTCGTGTCGCAGTCGGAGCGGGTCGCGTGCGAGGACGTGCTCATGTTCGTCAACGCGGCGATCGCCTCCACGGCTCAGCGCGAGTTCCACAGCCGCGCGGACGCGCAGCGGATGTCGCTGGAATTCCTGCACGAGTACGTACTGGGCAACTACCGGGATCTCTACGCGGCGACGGCTGCGCTGGACATCAACCACCACAACGCGGCGATGGTCGTGACGAACCTGCTACGTACCGCGTCGACCGCGAGCCCCGAGCAGCGGGCGGTGGAGGGACGGCTGATCGCCGCGCGGCTGCGGCTGCTGCCGCCCCAACGGGTGTACGCCGTGTTCCGTGAACTCCGCCGGTCGGGCGTCAACAACCGGCGGACCAGGGCGATAATGCGCGACTGGGTGTCCGGCCGACCCGACCTGGCGTTCGACGCGGTCAAGTACCGCCGGTCGCTGTCGGTCGCGGCCCGTCACGCCCACCTGTCGCTGCCCGGCGAGGTGGGTACCGCGCTGTTCGACTGGCGTCGCCCCCGGCGGTACGAGACGCCGATCCTGGAGTCGTGGCGGCGCGCCCACTACGAACAGCGGGCGCTGTACGAGCTGCCGTACACGGTCGCCGAAGGGCTCGCCGCCCAGCACGGCATCGACCGGGCCCGTTTCCTGACCGGCATCGCGCCGAAGCTCACCGACGGCGAACGGCTGCGGTTGCAGTCGGCCGCCACGCGACACAGGGTCGGCGCGGTCGCCATGGACCTCGCCACCGCGCCCCTGACCCGCCTCGCCGTCTACGTGCTGTCGCTGTCCCGTCCGGAGCGGAAACAGCGTCGCGAGGAGTTGACCGGGGCGCTGCGGGCGGCGGCCCGGCGCGCCGCCCGTCGACAGGCGGGATCGTGGGGACGGGTCGTGGCGGTCCTCGACGACAGCTACTCCGCCTCCGGCTCCGGAGTGAAGCGTCGCCGGCCCCTCGCCGTCGCCCTCGCCACCCACTACCTGCTGGAGGCGCTCGCCGCCGAGTACACCGGACTGTGGCTGAACCACCGGGGCGACCCGCTGCTGGTGCACCCGATCGGAGCGACCGGGCTCGGTGACCGCATCCTCGACGGTCTCGAACAGCGACCCGACCGGCTCGTCGTCGTCTCCGACGGCTGGGACAACGCCCCGCCCGGACAGGCCGCCGAGGTGCTCCGGGTCTGGCGTTCCCGCCTCGACCCCGACCAGCGCACCAGCGTCGTGCACCTCAACCCGGTCTACGACGCCGACACCTTCGACGTACGGCGTCTCGCCCCCGGCGTGGCCAGCGTCGGCGTGCGCGACGCCGAGGACGTCGCCGCCCTCGTCGAGCTGGCCCGCTTCGCCACCGGCGCCGCCGGCTTCGACGAGTTGCGCCGACACCTGGCCGACCGGGTCGACCGGTTCCTGACCGACGACTCCGCCACCGAGGGGTCCCCATGACCGACGCCACGACCGTGGACGGGATCGACCTGACCGGGCTGACCGTCGCCCCCGCCCAGACGTGGGGCGCGGTGCGCCTGGTGCCGCTGCTGCGGTCCGTACCGGTCACGGATCTGCGCCTGCACGCCCACCTGCACGACCCCGATGAACTGTCGATCGTCCACACCGGGCCGCGCACCGCGTACGTCTCCTATGTGCCCCACGCATTCGTCGCGAGCTGGACCACCGACGAGACCCCCGCCGCCGCCTACGGCACCCAGCTCCGCGACCCCGCCGGCTCCGGTGCCCCCGTGGGTATCCGGCTGACGATCCGGCAGCGCATGGCCCGCCGGGACGGCCGGCAGCGGCTCCGCTTCCTGCCGCTGCACCTGGCCATGGAGGGTTACCTCGCCCTACAGTTCGGCGGGCCGCCCGTCGCCTGGCAGGAATGGACCCGGCAAGCCGTCACCCACGGCCTGTCCCCACGCGTCGAGGCCAGCTACGCCGGGACCGCCGTTGCCGGCCTCGACGACGCGCTGCGCATCTTCGAGATCCACCCGGACCAGTGCGGCATGGTGCTCTACGTCGCCGACGCCCTCGCGGCGGTGTTCGTCGTCAGCCACCCCGACGACTACCGCGTCCTGCACCCGACCCTGTTGCAGGACTTCTACGGCGAGCTGATCTTCCACTACGCCCACCTGCACCCGGCGGTGCCCGCTTTCACCGCCCGTCTCGACGACACCGCCGTCGCCAGCGTCGCCGACCTGCGCGCACAACTCGCCCAGGCCCGTGCCGACTGGGCGGCCTTCCACACCGTCATGGCCGGTGGGCTCCTCGCGGCGGAACGCCTCACGGTCACGCCGGTGTATCGGATGGGGCGTTTCACCCTGTCCCGTTTCCTACCGGCCTTCGACCCCACCACCGAGAACCACATCGGTGAGATGATCACCGACGACACCGGTCGGCTCGCGTACCTCAAGACGTTCCGGCTGTCCACGGCCCAGACCCGCCGTGGGTACCTGCTGTCCCACCTCGCCGCTCAGGACTGGGACCTCGACGCCACCGCCACCGCCCTCGGCACCGACCGTCCGGGGATCGTGCGACGCCTGGACAACGCCGGCTTCGGCCACCTGCTCCGCCCCGACATCATCGACGCCTGCCGCAACCACGCCCGCAAGCTGCGCAACCAGGCGAAGGGAACCGGGCCGGGAGCCAGGTAGCCGGCGATGGGCGACCCGGCCGGACTCTCCCCCTGTGTCCGTCGCCCGGAACTCCGGACGGTGCCGCCGGGTCGAGAAACAACGGCCATGAATCGTTTCACCCCCCGCCCGGGGTTCTGCGGGAGCGTCGGCGTTGCCGGGCCGTGGTCTCCCGGCCCGGCAACGCCTCGGGGTACGCCTCAGATCACTACAGGCTGCGGCACTGCCCCGACTTCGGACCGGCGGCCGTGTTGCCGAAGCCGTTGTTCACCGGCGCCGGAGTGTTGCTGGTGCACGCCAGCGGGCCCGTGATCGCGTTCCCGGCGATGACGTTCCATCCCACTGTCCCGTTCACCGTCACCGGGCCGGTGATCGTGTTTCGGCCACAACCGAGCACCGGGTTGCCGAGCGTCACGGACGAGCCGCCGGAGAGGCTCACGGGGCCGGTGATCCGGCTGTCGCAGACGACGACCGCCTGCGCGCCGACCGCCCGTACCGGGCCGGAGAGGGTCGCGTTGCGGATCTGCAGCGACGCACCGACACTCACCGACACCGGACCCGACACCGTCGCTCCGTCCAGGCACGTCACGCCTCCGGTCACGGTCAGCGGCCCGGCGTGCCGCCCGTTGATCACCCGGTCACAGTCGAGACTGGCGTACGCCTCGACGACGTCGACCACTGCGGTCACCGCTCCGAAGCTGGTCGAGCCGCGGACGGTGAGCCGACCAGCCTTGTCGGTGGCGCCGTCGGGCACCGACTCCC
Source organism: Micromonospora echinospora (assembly GCF_900091495.1). Lineage (NCBI taxonomy): Bacteria > Bacillati > Actinomycetota > Actinomycetes > Micromonosporales > Micromonosporaceae > Micromonospora > Micromonospora echinospora. The sequence goes on from NZ_LT607413.1 coordinate 776,179, forward strand.
AGGTGACCGGGGTCGGCGCCGTCGAACCGTCCGCCATGGTCAGCACCCGGACCGAGTCAGGCAGCACGACGTCGCCGCCGACCGGCACGGCCGAGTAGCGGGTGTCCTCCACCACGTGGGTGGCGTGACTCTTACCGAAGACGTCGATCGACGCGTTCGGTTCCCAGGTGCGCGTCATGCCGGGAACGGCGGTGAACAGGGACTGCCACCTCGCGGGCTCCCACGCCAGAACGCCCAGCCCCTGGTTGTTCGGGATGTCGTTGGCGATCTGGAACACGCGCTGAAGAGCGTCCGCCTGGCCCTGGACGGTCCGGGGGAACGGCGAGTTGGGCATCGGGGCTCCGTCGCCACCCGACGCCGGGTACGACGTCTCGGCAACATCGATCTTGTAGCCCGGGTTCGCCGCCGCCACGGCGTTGACGTTGTACTCGTAGTGGTCGGGCGACCCGTGGTACTGCGGGTAGTACGAGTGGGCGAGGACATCCGGGTTCGCGCCCTTGGCCTTCACCCGGGTGAGGTACTGCTTCCAGAACTCGAGCGTCTTGTCGAGCTGCCCGTTGTCGATGATGATGTGCGTCTCGACGTCGATGTCCTTACCGTGGGCCGCAGACACGTCCCGGACCGCACGGATGCCCGCGGCGGACAGCGTGGTGAACCGGTCCCACGCCTCGTCGTACAGTCGCTGTTCGGCAGGGTCGTCCGAACGCCAGTAGTTCCAGAGCAGGCCACCGCCGGGCTTCGACTGATAGACGTCAGCCTGGTTCCGGAAGTAGGCCGGGTTGGTGGCACCGATGTGGGCGTTCTCGCTGCCGTACATGAAGCCGTTGAGGATCTCGTTGCCGATGGCCACCTTGTCCGGAGTGGTGCCCTGGGCGATCAGCTGCTTGAGATAGTCGTAGGTGTAGTCGTAGACCGCCTGCGTCAGGTCGTCGAACTCCAGCTCCGCCCAGGCCCGGGGCTTCGGCTGCTTCACCGGGTCGGCCCACGAGTCCGCGTAGTGGAAGTCGATGCCCAGCCCCATGTTCCGCTCGGCCTTGATCCACTTGGCTACCTCGCGCGAACGATCCGGGCCCTGGTACGGGATGGCCTGCACGGCCCCGGTGCCCTCGTTGCGCGGTTCGTTGAAGACACGCAGCCGGGTGTACTCGAAACCACGGTCCTTCAACACGTCCAGCAGGTGAGGTCCCGCACCCCGGACCTCCGACCGCGGGTTCACCCAGTAGTTCCGTCCTTCCGCGACGTCGTTGTCGACCCAGGAGGCGTCGCTGCCGAGCACGAGGTCGTCGCGCAGGTAGTTGTAGACGCTGAGCTCACTGATGCCCACGGTCGCGCCGGGCGATGCGCCCGTCACCGTCACCCGGACGTACCTCGTGCCGGGCTGCGTGAAGAGGTCGACCGATCCCCGCGCGGGCTGGTGGTTGGCCGAGTGGTCGGCGATGACCGTCCAGGCGTCGCCCTTCGCAGACGCCTCGACCACGTACTGGTAGACCGCCCCGGAGTCCGGGAAGAGGACCCTGACCTTCCTGACGTTGTCGTAAGCGCCGCCGAGGTCGAGGGTGAGCCACTGCCTGGGCGAGGTGCCCTCGGCGACCCATGCGGTCTGGTCGTTCTGGTCGATCGCCAGCGCTGCGGTGGTCGCGCCGCTGCTGGCCTTGACGCTCGCCCACGACTTCGCGCCGAGGTTGCTCTCGATCGGCGAGATCTGGGCCTCACCGGCGAGCGCGGAGGCCGGGGCGGCCGGCCCGAGCACGGCCACACCGCCAGCCATCGCGACTGCGGATGCGAAGCCGAGCGCCGTCCGAACAGGATGCCCAAGCGTCATCGCTCGCCGCCTGTCTCCGTCGCGTCGGTGAACCAGAGTGCCGTCCGGATGGAATGCTCACGCGTCATTTCCTGCTCCTCACCTGTGCCACACAATGAAGAAGAAGACCGCCTCGATCCGACGAGATCTCCGGACGGATCTGCGCAGCCCAACTGTTCGTCGCCGGCCGGGTCGGCCGGCGACCGGCCGTCATGTCGCTCCTGCTCTCCGCGAGGGTCGCCCGGTTCGGGGAGGGGATCCCCGCCCTGGCGCTCCCACGACCAGCGCCGGCCGGAGTCGACGCGGGACATCCCGGCACGCCGCTCCGCAGGCACGCCGCGACCTCCCGGATCAGGGGTTTCTTACCGATGAAACGTTTTAATGCGCTCAGTATGGTGACGCTGTTTTCTGATGTCAACAGCGTGTTTCCGGGATGTCTCGGGCGACCCACTCGCACCTCCTGCCGGCCGGACGGCACTCAGGAGGGCTGGCGGCCCTGGAAGCACCGCACGATCATCGAGCGCAGGTCAGCGTGCTCGCCGCACCACGTCGTCGGGAGCGCACTGGTCAGAGCGGGCAGCGGTCGACCCACCGCCTCGCAGGCCGGAACGTGCCCGCCCCGTACGACGAGGACGAGTCCGCCCCTATGGTGGACGGATGGCATCGGCGAAGCACTTCCAGGTCACCTTCGACTGCGCGGACCCGGAGCGCGTCGCCCGCTTCTGGTGCGAGGTGCTGGGGTACGTCGTACCTCCCCCACCGAAGGGGTTCGCCAGCTGGGAGGAGTTCGATCGGGCGCTGCCGGCCGAGCGTCAGGGAACGTCGTTCGCCTGCGTCGACCCGGCCGGAGTCGGCCCGCGCCTGTTCTTCCAGCGCGTCCCCGAGGGCAAGGTCGTCAAGAACCGGCTGCACCTCGACGTACGGGTCGGCACCGGGCTGGTGGGTGAGGAGCGCGTGGCCGCCCTGGAGGCCGAGTGCGCACGGCTGGAGGCGCTCGGTGCGAAGCGCGTGCGCCTGCTGAGCGCCGACGGCTTCAACGAGTCGTGCCTCGTGATGCAGGACGTCGAGGGCAACGAGTTCTGCCTCGACTGAGCGGCCGCGAACCCCCTACCGGCACGCCTGGGCCGCCATGTCGGACGCCGCCGCGACGACCACCCTCGCCGGTGTCCGGTTCACGCCGTCCGGCCCCGACCGGCCTCGACCGGGGCACGTCGCCGGTTGACCAGGTAGCCGAAGACGGCGGCGGTGAAGAACATGACGATGCCGTAGACGGCGGCCGGGATCGCGATCTCGGTGCTGTCCAGCAGGGCCGGGCTGATCGCGATGGTGATGGCCAACGTGCTGTTGTGAATGCCGATCTCCATGCCGGCGGCGATCGACTCGCGCCGGCCGACGCCGGCCAGCCTCGGCACGCCGTACCCGATCAGCAGGCTGATCACGTTGAAGGCCAGCACCACCGCGCCGACCGCGAGGAAGTAGTCGGCGAGGTTGGCCCGCTCCTTGAGCACCGCCCCGAGGATCACCGCGACCAGCACGACCACCGAGAGGATCTTCACCGGCCGGCCGAGCCGGTCGGCGAACCCGGGGAACCGCGACCGTAGGGCCATCCCGACGGCGACCGGCACCAGCACGATCGCGAAGACCTGGAGCACCTTGTCGAACTGGAGCCCGATCGGTGCCGCGTCACCGAGGAAGTGGTCCGCCGACAGGTTCACCACCACGGGCAGGGTGACCACGGCCAGCACCGAATTGACCGCGGTGAGCGTGACGTTGACGGCGACGTGGCCGCCGAAGAGGTGGCTGTAGAGGTTGGCGGTGGTCCCGCCGGGCGAGGCGGCGAGCAGCATCATGCCGACGGCCAGCTCGGGCCGGAGCCCGAAGAGCAGGACCAGACCGAAGCAGAGCGCCGGCAGCAGCAGCACCTGGCAGCCGAGGGCGATGAGCACCAGCCTCGGATACGCCGCCACCCGCCGGAAGTCGCCGGTGGTGAGGCCCAACCCGAGGCCGAGCATGACGATGCCGAGCGCGACCGGCAACCCGACCGTCGTCAACCAGGAGTCCATTCGCGGATTGTGCTGGTCGGCGCGGCCGGGCGACATCGGCCGTATCGGTTATTCTCGATCTAACTGCCACCGGCGCGCAGCACCCGGGCGGCGACCCGGGGTCCGCGACCTCCGAGCCGGGTCGGCTTTCGGTGTCGGTCAGCCGTCGAGCTGGTGGCGGCGACGGATGAGATAGGCCCGCTCCGCCGGGTTGCCGGCAAGCCGGATCGCCCGGTCGTACGCCGCCCGCGACTCCTCGCCGCGCCCCAGCCGCCGCAGCAGGTCGGCGCGCGCGGCGTGGAAGGCGTGGTAGCCGTCGAGGACCTCGGCGAGCCGGTCGATCTCGGCGAGCCCGGCCCCGGGGCCGTCGACCTCGGCGACCGCGACCGCCCGGTTGAGCCGCACGACCGGCGAGGGGTCGAACAGCGCCAGGCGGCCGTAGAGGGCGACGATCGCGGACCAGTCGGTTTCCCGGACGGAGGGGGCAGCCGTGTGGACCGCGTTGATGGCGGCCTGCAACTGGTAGCGCCCGGGTGGGTCGCCGCCGGCCGCCACCGCCGCGAGCCGCTCGCGGACCAGGGCGTTGCCCTCGGCGACGAGGGTACGGTCCCATTTGCTGCGGTCCTGCTCGCCGAGGGTCACCAGTTCCCCGGTGCGGGACACGCGGGCCGGCCGCCGGGCGTCGGTGAGGAGCATCAGTGCGAGCAGACCGGCCACCTCACCGTCGTCCGGGAGGAGGGTTCGCAGCAGGCGGCCGAGGCGGATCGCCTCGTCGGTGAGCTCGACGCGCACCGGGTCGTCGCCCTCGCTGGCCAGATAGCCCTCGTTGAAGACGAGGTAGACGACCGCGAGCACGCCGGCGAGCCGCTCGCGGATGTCGTCGGCCGAGGGCACCCGGTAGGGGATGTGCGCCGCCTTGATCTTCGCCTTGGCGCGGGTGATCCGTCGGGCCATCGTGGTCTCCTGCACCAGAAAGGCGCGGGCGATCTCGGCGACGGTGAGGCCGCCGAGCAGACGCAGGGTGAGCGCCACCCGGGCCTCCATCGCGAGCGCCGGGTGGCAGCAGGTGAAGACCAGTCGGAGCCGGTCGTCCTCGACCGGGCCGGTCGGTTCGGGCGGGGTGTCGTCGTAGATCATCTGGGCCGCCTGGTGCCTGGCGTCGCGCTGCGACTCGCGACGGAGCCGGTCGATGGCCTTACGGGTCGCGGTGGTGGCGAGCCAACCGCCGGGATGGGGCGGTACGCCGTCGCACGGCCACCGCTCCGCAGCCGCCACGAATGCCTCGGCCGTCGCCTCCTCGGCGACGTCAAGGTCGCCGAAACGGCGCGCGAGGCCGGCGACCACCCGTGCCCACTCCTCGTGGTAGACACGGGTGATCGCCTGCTCGACGGTGGGACCGGTCACGGCTCCAGCAGCGCCCGGACGGATTCCCCGGTCCGGAAGGGCCGCACCTCGACCCTGCCGCGGCACGCTTTCGACCCCTCGGCGGCAAGCGCCAGTGCCACGTCGAGGTCGGCCGCCTCGATCACCCAGAAGCCGCCGAGGTGCTCCTTCGTCTCCAGGTAGGGCCCGTCGGTGAAGGTCGGTCTCTCGCCCTGCCCGTCGACGGTGGTGGCGGTCGTCGCGGGCTCCAGGCCATCGGCGAAGACGAGGTGGCCGTCCCTGCGGAGCCGCTCGTTGAAGGCGCCGGTGTCGGCGAACGCCTGCAGCATGGCCTCCCGGGAGGGGTAGGGGCCGAACTCGGTGGGCTCGGCCGGTCCGTAGACGGACAACAGGTACCTGGGCATCACGCTCACCTCTCCCCGGAGCCGTCACGCCGGGCCTCACCGGGACCCCGGAACCGGTGCACCTCCTGCGGCCAGTCGAGCGCCGTCGCGAGCCTGCCGGCCCAGTATCGCGCCGTCTCGTCGTCGGGCACGTCCACCACGGCGAAACCGCCGAGGTGCTCCTTGGTCTCGACGTACGGGCCGTCGGTGAAGACAGGCCGGCCGTCGACCAACTCGACACTGCACACGGCGGTGGACCGGTCGAGCCCGCCGTTGCTGAAGATCAGGACATCGGCGGCCCGCATCTCCTCGATCACGGCCCGGCCGGCCACACCCTTCGCGCGGATCTCCTCCGCCGTGTGGGGCCGCACCCACTCGTCGTTGAAGGCGATCAGGTACTCCGTCATGGTCGTCTCCTCTTGGTCTTCCCGGGACGAGGGCCGTTCCCGACTCCCCGTGTCCGGCGACCCGAACGGCCGCCGCACTCGTTCCACGAACGGCCGCACCCTGATACGACACCATCCCGGAAACTCGATCCACTTCCGCACCCAGCGGTGTCACCCACGAGGTGGCCGCTGGACGGGTTTAATCGGACGGGAGCGCCCCGGTTGGTCACTATGGTTGGTCGATGGACGTTGTCAGCACTGCCGACGTCTCGCCGGGCGACCGGTTCGCCTTCTGGCGCGAGGTCAGCGCGAAGCTCTGGGTACCGTACGACCTGGCCCGGGAACGGCAGGCGGAAGCCGGATTCGAGGCGCGGGTCGGCATCAGCGAGTTCGGCCCGGTGCAGGCGACCCTGATGACGACGATGGCGCACTCGGTGCGCCGCACGCCCCGGCTGATCCGGCAGGCCGACCCGGAAGTGTTCAAAGTGAGCTGCATGGTCAATGGCAGCGGCACGCTGACACAGGACGGCCGACGCGCGGAGTTCGGTGCCGGGGATCTCGTGCTCTACGACACGTCGCGTCCGTACGTGGCCAAGCTCCGGCCGGACGATTCGACGAGCCGGATGCTGCTCCTGCGTTTCCCCCGGGCCCTACTACCGTTTCCGGCCCGGGAACTGCGTGAACTGAGCGCCGTCCGCATTCCCGGAACCCATGGCATCGGCGCGTTGTCGTCGCGTTTCCTGCTGCAACTCGCCGACCAGATGGACAGCCTGACCCCGGCGGATACCGCGCGTCTGGCCACCCTGACGCTCGACGTGCTGATCACGGCATTGGCCGACGCGCTGGACGCCCAGAAGGTCGTCCCTGCGGACACGCGCCGGCAGGCGCTGACCGCCCGTATCCACGCTTTCATCCGCGACCATCTCGGTGACCCGGACCTGACCCCGAGCGTGATCGCCGCAGCGCACCACATCTCCGTGCGGTACCTGCACAAGCTGTTCCAGCAGGAGGAGCACACCGTCGCCGGCTGGATCCGCGAACAGCGCCTCGATCGGTGCCGACGCGACCTCGCCGAACCCCGGCTCGCCGGCCGCACCATCAACGCGATCGCCGCCCGGTGGGGATTCACCAGCCCCGCGCATTTCAGCCAGGCGTTCCGCGCCCGTTACGGCCAGTCGCCGACCGAGTTCCGCCAGCAGCTCCCGACCGTGCATCTGAGCGGGCGGCCCGGAAGCTCCGGTCGGGTGACGGACTTCGGCGGCGGCGAAGGCGAGCCGGGCGAGCACGGCAGCGGCGGCGGCCCCAGCCGCAGCGCTAACCTGCCGTCATGGCGAACGCCGAACTGGATGAGTTGATCGTCGGGGACGCCGACGCCCTGCGCGCGTGGTTGTCGGCCAACCACGCCACGTCACCCGGCGTCTGGCTCGCCCTGACCAGAAAGGGCGGCACCGTCACGACGCTGACCTGGCAGCAGGCGGTCGACGAGGCGCTGTGCTTCGGCTGGATCGACGGGCAGGCCCGCAAACGGGACGAGGAAAGCTCCTGGATCCGGTTCACCCCCCGCAGGCCCCGCAGCTCCTGGTCACAACGGAATGTCACCCACGTGGCCCGGCTGGAAGCCCAGGGGCGGATGGAGCCCTCCGGCCGCGCCGCGGTGGAAGCCGCCAAGGCGGACGGACGATGGGCGGCCGCCTACGCCCCACCGTCGGAGACCGAGGTGCCGGCCGACCTCCTCACCGCCATCGCCGCCGACCCCGCTGCCCAGGCCATGTTCGACGTCCTCACCAAGACCAACCGGTTCGCTCTCATCCACCGCCTCAACGCCGTCAAGCGAGCCCAGACCCGCGAACGAAAGATCGTCGAGTTCGTCGCCATGCTCGCCCGCCACGAGACGATCTACCCGCAGAAGGCCAAGCCTCAGAGTCCGGCGTCATCGACGTCTGAATGATCAGGCAGGCCCACTTCCCACGATCGCCCGCGAGGGCTGACGGCTTCAGCTGAGACAGCGGTGGCGAAGGGTGGAACTGGTGGAGGAACCAGCGGCGTTCGGCGTGCAGTTGATGCGGCTGGCCGAGGTGCGTGGCATCGGCGTCAGCGCGTTGGCCCGCCGGGCATCCGTCGCCCACACCGAGATCACGTCGGTACTCAGGGGAAACGAGCCTGAGCCGTCACTGCTGCGTCGGCTCGCGCCCGCCCTGGACCTGCACCCCAGCGACCTGTTCGTTGTCGCCGGCCGGGAGGTACCCGACGACCTCGCCCCACTGGACCCGGCCGCCGCCAGCGCCGTCGGTTGGCTGGCCTGGGAGCTGACGTACCTGCCAAACGCCGCACCGGAGTTGCACCAACTCGTCCGGGCGATGCCGCAGCAGCCCCGCCCACCGGGGCCGCCGCCGTACCCTCGGTACCCGAGCGGCGCCGGCAGCCTGGTGCTGCGCCTGCTGCACAACCGCAACCTGAACTGGCTGGGTTCCGCCAAGTACCTGTTCGGCATAGGTCGCCGCGACATGCTGTCGGCGTCGACGATCGGCATGATCGGACACGGTAGGAAGGCTCTGACACCAGACCTGCTGGCCGGGTTCGCCGCCTTCCTCGACATCTCGCCACGCGACCTCAGCGCGCTGACCGGCATCGAGCTGACGAGTGCCGGTCGGCCGGTCCACCCAGACGCGGCCGAGGTCGCCGCGCTGATCTGGAACGCCCGTCGCCTGACCGCCGACCAACTGCGGCAACTTGAAGACCGGGCACACGCCATGCGGCACGAACGCGCCGACGTACTCGAACCGCACCTACGATGCAGCTGTCCCGGACACACCTGAGACCAGGCCACCAAGCGCCCGCGACACCGCGCTGACAAGCCGGAGCGCGTACGGCGCGAGGGACAACGCGTCGTGCGTTGCGGAGCGTCACGGGTCTCCAGGACGCTTTCGTGTCGCGGAGTACCGCCGGTCAGCGGTACGGTCCGGCAGTGCTTGCCGGCGCCCCGCGAGTCGTCCCGCCTCGAAGCCCTCGTCCGTAAGCAACTTGGGCTCCTAGGGACCGAGCGCGGTGGTGGTGGTGGTGGTGGTGAGCCCCAGCCTACGAGCGCGCTCGCGGCAGGCCCGAACGTAGTCCGTCAACGCCGTCACCTCACCGCGCCGGTTGCCCCCAGGAATCGCGGCCACCACATCTACCTGTTTGAGGCGATGAGCACCACCACGATGGACAACCGCCAACGTCCGCCGTCACGCCACCCGTCCAGCGCAGCCGCAGCAGTCCAACCGCTCCCGAGCACCCACCGAGCACCGGGCCACCGACGGGAAACGAAAAAGGCTCCGACCCGGGTGAAACACCAGGTCAGAGCCTTGCTGCTGGTGCGCCGCCAGGGACTCGAACCCCGAACCCGCGGATTGAGAGTAGACGGACAACGTGCGATGACGTCCACTCCGGCCGACTGAGTCCACCTGTTCGCGGTCACGCCTCGACTTCGGCCGGTTGGCGTCCCGCCCAGTCCGTCGAAAGCTGGTCCGTCCATCGCGCCGGAGCACCCGGTCATGAGCCAATTCGTCGACGATGCCTGCTCAGGGCTTGGCGCGGACCTGACTCCAGAAAGCGGTGACGTTGTCATTGTCCGGGCCTTCTGCCCGGATCGTCGTGGGAGGCACCTTGAACCGGACCTTGGCCTTCGCTGGTCCGGCCGACGTGATCGGTACGAGATCCGCCAAGCCCGCGTTGACCAGCAACCGGACGAAATCCCTCCATACGTCGAGGCCATGGCGATGTTGCCAGCCGGACTGCTCCTCGGCGCTGCGGTAGTCCGATTCGTAGACCACGATCGAGTCCGCCCGGCTGATGACACGGGACAGGAAGACGTCGACGTGGTTGGCGAACTGGCTGTCCGGACGGCTCTCAGCCACCCGTTGCAGCGGTACACCGAGCCGGGTCAACTCGCGCGAGATATCCGCCGTCCCCTCGCAAAAAGACTGCGGGGTGATCAGAAGCGTTATCCGTTCCGGATCCAGTCCGGTCACATGTCCCAGCCGCATCAAGGTCCTCACCCGAAGGGTCTCGATGTCGCAGTCGTCGAAGTTGATATACGGTGTCAACGGCAGAATCAGTTCGTTGATGGCGCAATGGGCGAAGGTCAGTTGCCCGCATGTCACGTCCGAAAGATCCAGCACGTCGAACTCGACGTCGTGGATCCGCACCGAACCGAGGCGACGAAGCACCCGGGCCACCTCAGCCCAGAGAGAACCGAGGTTCTTGCGGAAAGTCTGCTGCCGCTCCGGCGACACGTGCCGGATCTGACCCATCTCGGTGATCATAAGGTCAGGGATGGTTTCGGCGCTGTACCGGACCACATGCGTGACAGTCGCGGCTCGCCATTCCACGCTGGCCAGAACGTCATGGAACTCGACATGTTTATCGTTGCGAATCATCTCCAAAATTGCGTTCGCGAGGAACTGGTCGTAGAAGAGCTCGTGTTGGAAGGTGAAGCGCTTCTCGGTGGATCTGCTGTTCCCGGCGAACGCGACACCGCAAAGAACCGATAGACGGTTCGTCAGGCCGCGGCGCACCTCGAGATCCTCGCTATTGATCGCCAGCGAGGCGGCAAACCGAAGTTCCTCGACGGACACCTCGCGCTCCCGCTGGTCGGCCATCAGCTGGGCCAGATACTCGAACATGCGCTCCAACTCCATATTGGTCAGGAGTGGTCTGCTGCCTGGGGTAGTGAGTTTCGCGATCTCCCGGTTGATGTACTGATCGATGAGACGCTGCGGCAGGGGCCGGCCGGTAGCGGCCTCGACGTCTCGGTTGGTCGCACGCCTGCGTACATCCTCGAGGAAGACTCTGGCGAAGAAGGGCAGACCTAGCAGATCGCGGTCCTGTTCGCTCAGGACCGCGGTCTCCCGTTCCGGCACGCCATTAATCTGCAGAAAGCGCGCTGCCAGGGACTTGTCCCAGCGTTGGATCTCGGCCACCTGGTGCCGGACAGCGAGGCGCTGTGAACCGTCAGCCCGCTGAATGCTGGACCGGTACTGGTTCAGGTAGTAAGAGGAGCGCGCAGAAACGATGATCACTCCGCGGCCGCCGAGATCCTCGATCCAGGGCCTCAAGGATCCCAGCGCGTCGTCGTAACCGACGCCGCCGAGCAACTCGTCGAATCCGTCGACAAAGAGTGCCATGAGGCCATTGCGGCACAACGCCCGAACTGCGGCCTCGGTGAGGTTTCGGGTCGCCGTGACCGCCGCGTCCACCACCATCGGTAGTGTAGCCAGAACATGCCCGGCCGACGACACGTAGAGGAAGAGCGGGCCCTCCGGGCTCTTGCCCTCCTCGATCTGACTGGCGCGGTCGAGTGCCGCTTTGAGGAGAACCCGGGTCTTGCCGATGCCGGCCTCACCAGTAACGAAGTAGACTTGAGTGTGGGTTCCTCGTGACTCGACGCTGGTGTCGATCTGAGTGAGGAGCTGGTCGAAGGACTGCATGTCACTGCTCTCGGCCGCCGGTTGACCGGAGAGATCTCTTATCCGGATTCTCGACTCCACTGGGTTCGGCGGCATCGCAGCCCAGCCGAGCGCGGTCTGTTCCTCAGTAACCAACTGCTGGTAGAGCTCGACAAGCTGCTGCCGGATCCTGCGAGCCACCACGGTCAGGTTCGCCAACTGCCGGAGGAAGTGTGAGTACGGCTGCCACTGTGTACCATCTTTCCACTGCCGCGCCTCGTCCGGGCCCAACCGGAATCTGTCGATGCGATCCTCGGTTCCCTCACTGGTTGCGCGTTTCCAGAAAAATGCGACACCACCGGCTATTTCATCGTGGTAGGGATCGAAGTCCCGGTCACGAAAACCGGCTAGGTCGGCACGCACGTCCGAAATGAAGGCGGCGAACGCGCGGTCGCCGTTCTTCGCCTCGATGGACTGGCCTATGGCATGCACCAGCTCCTCGTCGGCCAGATTGAACCGGACCGGCGCGTATTCGCCGGGCCGAATATAGACCGGCTGAAGTCCGGTGAACTGGGCGAGGAGACACCAGCTTCCGATGTTGTCGGAGAGCACGAACGGCCACAGCGGAAGGGAGCCGTCCGGCCAGGCGAGCGTCACTCCGAACATGCTGTCGCCGGTGCGCGTCCCCTGCCTCATCTCCGCGTCGGCCAGCATCGCGTGAACGGCCTCGGTGACCTCGGAGATAACTCGCTTGACATGTTTTGCCAGTGCCGAACGATCCGGCTCATGGGGGACGGGGCCCCCGTGACTCAGGTGGTTCCGCAGCTTCAGGAGGCTTGTCAGCCCGGAGTCGTTGGGCCAGTGGGAGTCGAGCGCGCCGAGGACTCGGTTCACGGCACCAGTGACAATGCGCACGGCCGGGGTGCTCGGCAGGTTCGGCGCGAGCGAGAGGAAGCGGCGCAGATAGCTTGTCCAGCTTCCGAAGCCTGGAGCACGGCCCAGGTTCACCGCCTCTGGGTCGTTCTGCCGCAGGCAACCGGCGACGCATAGGGTCAGGAACCGTAGTTCGAAGTCGACCTGAGCGATGTTCTCGTAGAGGGTAGAGGGCTCCGGGGCTTCGCGATACGTCTGCTCGGTCTTCCGATACTGGTCGATCGCCCGCACGCGACATCCCCTCCGATAGCCGTAACCTGACAAACGGTGAGGATACTCAGGAGTTCCTTGCCCGGCATCGGTTGAAGTGTCTGAAGTTCGTCGCGGACGCACTGCACACGCAGACCGGCCACGTGAACAAGATCGCCAAGCGCGGCACGGCGGCCATCTACTGATCCCGGTCAAGGCCAACCAGCCGACCTTGCACGCCCAGCTCAAGACCCCGTCCTAGGCGCAGACCCCGGTAGGCCACCAATCCCCGACCGTGGCCACGGCCGCCACGAGACCCGCACCGTCAAGGCAGTCTCCATGAACATCCCGGCGGCATTCTTTTTCCGCACGCCCGCCAAGCCGTCCGGATCACCCGCACCCGCACCACCGCGGCAAGACCAGCCGCGATACCGCCTACCTCACCATCTCGCTACCCGCCGCCGACGCCACCCGCCGACCTGCAGGACTGAATCCGCCGCGAGTGGCTCATCGAAAATCTCGTCCATCACGTGCGAGATGTGACGTTCGGGAAGACTTACATCAAGCCTGTACCGGCACCGGAACCACCGTCCTAAAGGACGTCTCGTAACTCGGTGAAAGCCTGGCCGGGCAACGGGTCGGCGTTCAGCCGGCAACGATGATGTTGTGGAGATGAGCGATGCCGGATGCGGTGTCGGTCAATGTGCTGGCGGCACGCCGGTAGTCGCGCAGGATCTTGAAAGTCTTCATGCGGGCCAGGGTGTGTTCGACCTGGGCTCGGACGGTGCGGTGATGGTTGTTCAGGTCCGCCTTCCACTCGGGTAGCTCGCTGCCGTCGGCGGGCTTGCGGTACGGGATGATCACCTCGGGGTTGCCGCGGTGGGCGCCGTCGGCCATGACCGGCCGTCCGGCCAACTTCTGGTCGATACCCGAGCTGCGGTAGACGATCGTGTCGTTGCGGTTACCGGGTTGCGGATCACCGAGGGCGACGACGAGGCGGGTGTGGGCGTCGATGGCGACCTGCAGGTTGATGCTGTAGCGGTAGTTCTTGCTCGGGGCGGCCAGGCGGTGGTCCCGGGTCGGCACGAGAGTGCCGTCGACGATGGTGATCTGCTCGACCCGACGCCGACGCCCCGGCGTCAGAGCGAGCAGGGGGCCGACGGTGTCGATGACCCGATGCGCGGCGGAGTGCGACACCCCGAACAGCGGGCCGATCTGCCGCATTGTCAGGTTCGTGCGCCAGTACGCCGCCACCAGCAACACCCGGTCGGCGAGGTCGAGAGACCACTGCCGGCCCGGCCGACCGTCAGCGATGGCGTCACCGCCACGCTCGGCGACCAGCCCGACGAGGCGGCGGAACTGGGCGGGCTGCAGCCCAGTGAACGGGAAGATCCACTCCGGGCGGGCTGCCGAGATCACCTGCACCACGACATGATCCACCATGGACCAGCGGACGAGTTACGAGACGTCCTTTAGTAGTGCTTTGTCATGATCGGGGTTGGTCTCGGGGTTTTCGTCTGGTGGGGAAGCGGGTTTTGCAGGTGGGGCAGGCGCCGGCCAGGCGGACGAGGTGGGCTTGTAGTTCGCGGAGTACGGCGTAGAGGGTCAGGCCGGCGCGGGGGCTTTTGGGTCGAGGCGTTGCAGGGTGCAGAAGGCGTGAGCGGCGGAGACGAGGGTGACGTGGTGGTGCCAGCCTTGCCAGGTGCGGCCCTCGTAGTGGTCCAGGCCGAGTCCGGTCTTCAGTTCGCGGTAGTCGTGCTCGATGCGCCACCGGAGTTTCGCCCACCGGATGAGGGTGCGTTTCGTCGTGGTGGCCGGCAGGTTCGACAGCCAGTACTTGGTGGGTTCCGAGCGGTCGGCCGGCCATTCGGCGATCAGCCACGCCTCGGGCAGGTCGCGGTCGCGGTGGGCGGCCCGCAGGACCCGACCGGCCGGACGGACGCGGAGGAACACGAACCGGGAACGCATCTTCACCGGCTTGCCCGCACGGGTGCGGGAACCGTCCCGCCAGGCGATCGTCCGGGCTGCGTCGGGGCCGACGGATGCGATCAGGTCCCTGACCGAGACGGCCGGCTCCCGGTAGCGCTGTTTCGGTCGCTGTCCCACCCCACGGTACGGCGGTGCGGTCCGCACCGCCGTCTGCGGATACACACTGATCGTGGTGGCCACCTGCACCACATAGGACAGGCCCCGCTCGGTCAGACCGAGGCGGAACTCGCCGCTGTCGCCGTACCCGGCGTCGGCCACGATCAACGGCGCCGTCAGACCCCACCCGGTCACCTCATCGATCATGTCCAGCCCGAGGCGCCACTTCTCCCGGTGCCCGACATCGTCGGGGATCTGCGCTCGGGCGCGTCGCCGCTCGACATCGTCGGTGGCCTCGGGTGAGGCGGGATCCCACGACCCGGGCAGGAACAGCCGCCAGTCCACCGGACACGACGCAACATCGGTGACCAGGTTCAGACTCACCCCGATCTGGCAGTTGGTGACCTTCCCCGCCGTGCCGGTGTACTGCCGGGCCACCCCCGGCGACGCCGATCCGCACTTGAGCCACCCGGTGTCGTCCAAAGCCCACGCCGCCGGCCCGATCGCCGCGTCCATCCGCCGGGCCAGACGGCGGCGCACCGGCTCCACCGCCCACGGACTGTTCGTCACGAAATGGTTCAACGCCTGATCGTGCACACCCACCAGCCGGCCCGCCATCGGCTGCACCGACTTACGCCGCCCGTCCAGCATCAGCCCTTGCAGATACTGCCCCGCACGGTCGCTGTCGTTGTCGGCCAAAGGCTTGACGCACGGCGAGATCGCCGCCCATCTGGCCGAGGTGTACGGGGCTGAGATGTCGAAGCAGACCATCTCCACCATCACCGACAAGGTGATGGACGGCATGGTCGAGTGGCAGAACCGGCCCCTCGACCCGGTGTATCCGGTCGTGTTCATCGACGCCATCAACGTCAAGGTCAGGGACGGTCAGGTCGCGAACCGGCCGATCTACCTGGTCATGGCAGTCACCGTCGACGGCCACCGGGACATCCTCGGGATCTGGGCCGGTGACGGCGGCGAAGGCGCGAAGCACTGGCTGCACGTGCTCACCGAACTGAAGAACCGCGGCGTCGCCGACGTCCTGATGCTCATCTGCGACGGGCTCAAGGGTCTACCCGAGGCAGTGGAGACGGTCTGGCCGCGCACCATCGTGCAGACCTGTGTCGTGCACCTGCTACGTAACTCGTTCCGGTACGCGGCCCGGCAGGACTGGGACAAGATCGCCAAAGCGCTCAAGCCGGTCTACACCGCGGCCACGGAGGACGCCGCGGCCGAGCGGTTCCTGGAGTTCGCCGAGACCTGGGGCAAGAAGTATCCGGCGATCGTGAAGCTGTGGGAGAACGCCTGGGCCGAGTTCGTGCCGTTCCTCGCCTTCGACGTCGAGATCCGCAAGGTCATCTGCTCCACCAACGCGATCGAGTCCGTCAACGCGCGCATCCGCAAGGCCGTCCGGGCTCGTGGGCACTTCCCGAACGAACAGGCCGCCCTCAAGTGCGTGTATATGGCGTTGATGAGCCTCGACCCGACCGGCACCGGCCGCCGACGCTGGACCATGCGCTGGAAGGCACCCCTGAACGCCTTCCAGATCGCCTTCGAGGGCCGGCTCACCCCGGCCAACCACTGACCACCTCAACCAAGATCAGCCGTTAACTTGACACTCCCGTAGCCGCCCACAACTCGGCAGCGGTGAAAGCTGCTTTGAGGTCCGGATCTGTCTCGGTGGCCGCTGCCTGTGCAGCGGCCGCGCGAGCGCTGTTGAGCTCGTCGGACACGCCGTTCGAGAAGCTCCACGAGCGGAGCGTCATGGCGCCCGAGATGTCGGCGAGCACTCGCGTCGCCATGTTGCCGTTCAGCAGGCGCGCCCTGACAAGTATGGTCCTGGCCAGGTCGGGGTGGTGCAGAGGCCACGCGCCGACCTCTCGGAGCGCCGACACCGTGTCCTCGAGCGCGGCACCGTCGAGCTCATCGACGGCTGCGGCGAAATGTTGGGCCTGAGTGGTCGTCATGCCACCCCCCATAGCGATCGCGACGACAATCGATGCGTTCGCGGCTTCGCCGTGATGAGCGCGGTCGACCACCCAGTACGCGAGCGCCTCGGCGTTTCGGTCGAAGGCGTCCGCGAAGCCATCGGCGTCTGTCGGCAAGCGGCCGCCGTCGCCGTGCAGGTTCTGGAGGTGGTTAAGGACCAGGCGTGGGTAAGTGAGTGCTATGCCGGCGGCGATCTGCTGGACGGTGTAGTCGTCCCAGTCTGCGTGGTTGATCAGGTCGAGGATCGCCGAGGCGTCTTCGTCGCTCTGGGTCTGGCCCCAGCTGAGCCCGTCGTAGCCGCATGCGCTCTGCAGTGCATTCGTCAGCGCGTGCGGTGAGGCTTGTTCGCTGAGCAGAAGGTGGACCGTCGCGGCGGGCGCGGTAGCGAGCAACTTGTGGCTGCCCATGATGAAGCGGTTGCGTAGCTCGGGCTCGGCTTCCGCTATGCCCTCGCGGTGGATCTGCTCGAAGGGTGCCCCCCGGTCCGTCCAGGTATACGTGGCGAAGGCGTTGCCGATGGCTAGACGAACGTCCGTGCGGTAGCTCGAAGCGTCAGCCAGCCAAGCGAGTAAACCGGTCGCGTCGTAGTCGGCCCAGGCATCCAGCAGCTGATGCAGACTCTGGTCGAGGACAGACGCAGGTCCGTCGGCGATCTCCCGAACCACGTGAGGGATGAGATCGGATCTCTGCTTGGCGAACGCCCGCCAGAGAGCCCACAGCGTAGGTGGCCTAGGTGCGGCCAGCTCGACCTCTACCGCGGAGGTGCGGAGCGTTCGTACCAACTCAGGGATGCTGTCGGACGCCAGTCGCGTGACGACCTGCGCGACTGCGCGCTCATGCATCGCCGCCCGCTCCTCGATCCTGACTCGGCGCTGCTCGCTGTGTTCTGCGTCGATCTCGTCCTGAGGCATGCCAGCTTCACGGGCGGCTCGCGCTGCTTCCGCTGCCCGAAGCTCGTCGAGCGTTGCAACCGTCATTCCGCGCCGGGCCGGGAAGCCTCGGAACGTGCTCAGGAGGACCTCTGCCAGGTCGTCGTCCCGGTTGTCAAGCAACGTCACGAGACTCAGAGCAGCATGGCGAACACGTACCGATCGCGCGTGCTCGGCTGTCCAACCGATCTCGTGGCGGATCAGTCGGCGGATCACGGCGCTGCCGGTGCAAACAGCCGCCGTCTCCACAGTCGTCAGCGTGGCGAGATCGTCCTCTTCCCAATCGAGGACTTCTTCCATGGTCACTTCCCGGTTGGGCGGACCTGTCGGTTGACGGACCGCTGTGCCGAGGAGGCGAACAGCCTCCCCGGCTCGGCGCAGGTCGGTCCCGCTCGCTTGCCGGAGAAGCGTTGATCGGATCGCGTCTCGAATCGGTCGTGCCCATGTCGCCGACACGGCGTACGGACGGAGTGCAATGCGTCGGCGGGTCTCCGCGACGGTCCAGGTGCCATCCTTCGCGAGCAGGGGACGTAGCGCGAACATCGGCGTCGCGTGCTGCGGGTCGGTCGCCTGGGCGAGCTGCTTGTCGACCCACGCCACGATCCGGGGAGGGAACGACGGGTCCGGCATGTGGCCGATGCTCGTGAGCCGGTCCTCGATGACCCGGATAACATGGCCCGGGTACTGGTTCGGTGGCCGTGAGTCATCGCGGTACAGCGACCACAGCGCGTCGAGGACCGTCTCGAGCGTTTCTGGGGCGGTGGCGGCGCACTGCCCGTACAACTCCGGCATGAGCCAGAGAACGTCCCTTGAGCTCTCAGCTCGGTTGAAGAACGGGGGCGCGGCTGCAGCATCGTCGACTGTTTGGTCATGTTCCTGCAGTCGGACCCGGAGTTCCTCGAGCACTGTCAGGAACGGAACTGGCAGGGTGGTCGCCAAGTTGCGAAGCCCACGAAGCGCTCGATGCAACTCGACGGGTTCGGCACTGCGGAGCCGGTCCGCCACCGACTCCCAAATCGGCCCGATGACCGATGGCCCGTGCCGTCGAACGAGCCGCCAGTCGAGTTCCGCGAGCGTGGTCACGAGCCGGTCGTCGGAAGGGTTGCCGAAGGTCTCCCACAGCTGTTGGGCGAAGCCGGTCGCGTGGCGCCCGACCGCGGCTTCGGTCTCCAAGATTTCGTCCGCGAGCACGTCGGGGACTACGCGGGTCAGTCCGCCGCGCGTCACCAGGACACCGCGATCTTGCAAGCTCCGGCAGAGGCGCAGCAGGTCACCCATGTCCAAGTCGACAAATCGAGCGATGTCTGTGCGCAGTATGTCGTCGCTGTCGTCAATCGGGCCGAGAGCCGCGAAGACGGCGAGTGTTCGTCGCACAGTGCGGTTCGGTACGCCCTCCAGCTCACCGGTGGCAACCTCCTGGTACCTGGCGAGAACCTGCTGGCGAAGGGCGTTATCGGCCTTCAGGGGCGCTGTCAACCGGCCGCTACGGATCAGGTTGACGCCGATGACCGCCACGTGCGGCGAGTCAACGGCTTGGCCGGCGAAGTACTCCTGCGCCGCCAAGGTCAGGTCGAGCCCGTCGGCGATGCTGGTGACCAGCTTGCGTGCGTCCCGGCGGCTCAGCTCCTCGACCGGGATCGTCTCGACCTGAGCCGGCGCGAACCGGGCGTTGATAATCTCGGCCTGCACGGCGGCAACCCCGGACGTCCGAGAGCCGAGGACAACCTGCGTGCCCTCCGTCAGGCGCGCGTAGGTGAGCAGCGCTGCGAGGGCGGCTGGGTCGCGGTGTGCGTCGTCCACCAGCACGACGGCCGGCGTGTGCGGAAGTTCGTCGATTGCTGCTTGGTCCAGGCTGCGTCCCGGCGAAAGGCAGACGACCGGAACCTGAGCGTTGGCCTGCTCGAACTCTGCCAACGCTTCAGTGAGCAACCGCGTCTTGCCGCGGCCTCCGGGGCCGGCAACAACGATAACCGTCGGGAAGTCCGCTGATCGGTCGAGTACAGTCCGGAGCGCAGCAAGCTCGACGTCGCGTCCGATGCTGGGTCCACGGTCGTTGAGCGGCGCGTCCTCCTTCATACGATCCGCGACAAAGGTGTCGAGACTGAGAAATGCGTCGGTGCCGGGAACACCAAGAAGGAACTGTCGAGTCGGCCGGTCCCACGTCGCATCAAGGACGTCCCGTCGCTTATGCAAGGGAAGATCGTCCAACATGCGTCCGAGGGCACGCTGATCAAGTAGCTGCCACTTGGGGTGGTTCTTGATCTCCATCCTGGCGTCGCGCGATGCCTCCCCGGAGAACACCAGGTAGTACTCGTCAGCCTGAAAGGTGCAGACACGCACGACTTCCCGGACGTCTGCCAGCGTCAGCTTGTCGTATCGCTTGCACTGCCAAGCGGCGGTCTTTCCATCGCTGTATTCACCTTCGAAGTCGACGCCGTCCTGAGAGTCGCCTCGCCGACCCCAACGCTCCACCCGGATCACCCGACGAGCCGACCCCTGGCAGAATCTACTCGCACTGAGCAGGCGCTCGGTGAAGTCCTCGAACTCGTACTCTGAGAGGCTGGGTGTCGGGGGCAACCGCGGATTCTTCCCCGGCAGCGGGCCATCCGCGGGCATCGGCGCCCACCTCCACTCTGCGTGCATGGCTCTCGGACAAGATCGCTATCTCAGGCCCGTAGCAGGATATCCGTCATCGCTAACACGGCACCGTACTCGGTGGCGGTGCCCAGGTTCTTCGCGGTGGTCAGGACGTAGATCGGGGGAGACGCGAAGGTCCAGGCGCGGTGCCGAGCGGAAACTGCGCGACGACAGCGTCGACGTGGCCGGCCACTCATCACCAGGTTGACCAACCTCCTCTTTAGGCAGTACAACTACGTCGTGCGATGCGGAAAGGACGACGAGTAGCCACCCTGACCCTGGTTGGTTCTGCTGGATCTGGTGGCCAGATACATACGGCCCGCGTGCCGGCGAGGAAGTCCCGTCGTTTTTAGCTAGGGGGTTCGAATCCCTTCACCCCGCACCACTCAGCCGTTGAAGGCATTGTGCTGGACGTTGTGGTCGCCGATCTGTACGCCCCGGACATTCTCCAGCCGGACGTTGCGCGCGGCCGGGTTCGGTGATCGGACGGCCCGCCGGTCCAGCAAGGCGTAGAGGACCTCGGCCGAGGCACGGGCCGCGAACCGCTTGTAGCGGTCGTCCTTGGCCGGGTCGGCGTGATCCATGACGCCCTTGACCACCAGCCAGTCCGGTACGCCCTGGGTCTCGGCCACCGTGGCGATGGTCGCGGCCTCCATGTCCAGGCCGGTGACGGTGCGTACGCCCATCGCCGACAGCCGCGCCCAGGCCTCGCCATCCTTGGCCACGTAGCTCCCACTGGCCATGGGCGCCACCGCCACCGCGAACGGCAGCTTCGCGGGCCCGTGCACATCGTCGTAGCGGGCGCGCTCGATGAACGTGCGGCCCTCCTCGGTCAGCACCCACTTCACCCCAGGCCGGACGATGTGCCCCCTGGCCTCGATCGCCTCCGGCCGTTGCGGCCACGTGCCCGGTGGGAAGTAGCGTTCGAACGCCGGGTGCTTCACCGGGTCCTGATCGAGGAGCAGCCGCTCCAGCAGCCAGAGGGCGGCCTCCTCCTCGGTTGCGGGGCCGTAGCTGGGCAGCCCGCTCGGAGCATTCAGCTCCTGCGCGGCGCGGATCCACTTCTGGTCGAGCTGGTACTGCCGGTGGTCGCCGACGAAGCCGTCCGTGGTCTGCTTGCCCTCGTCGTACTCGTACGTCATCTCGGCCACCACCACATCGCCCAGCGCGACCTGGCCCGGATTGCCCGCGCACACGCCGGGCATGGTCAGGCAGCCCGGACGTAGCCGGTCGACCAGCGCGGTGGCCGCGACCCCAGTCGGGCGGCCGCTCATCCGGACCGGCCGGGCGAGCGCCACCGACAACCGCCGGCCGTCGGAGCATCGGTACTCGCCCCGCAGGTACGGATGCGGGTCGTCCTCGTCGCAGAGTGTCCAGTCCTCGATGCCGGCCTTGGCGGCCTCGTGCTCCAGCGGGATCGCCGCGACGATCAGAACGTCCACAGGGTTCATGTCATCTCCATCGTCACCACTCGATTCCGCGTCGCCAGACCTCGGCGTCGTGGTCATGCTTGCGGCTCTCCCGCTCGTACGTGCCGGCCAACTGCCGGAGGATCCGCTGCGATCGAGGCCATCCCTCGGCCTGACGTTCGTACTCCCGAAAACGCTCGACCAGCGTCCGTTCCTGAGCGCCGCCGTCCCGGAGACCACGCATCGTCACCCCGCGCCGGTTGTAGAGGCCGCCCCAGAGGCCACTGTCCATCGCGTCACTGTCGGCGTCCTCCAGCACCTCGCGTACGGCCAGAGGTGGCACCGAGCCGTCCTCGTCCGGCTCGGCGAAAGCGAGGACGGCGCCGATCTTCCCGTCGGCCAGGCGCAGCCGGCCGGAGGCCGACAACCGTCGTCTTGCCTCCTCGACCCAGGCCGCGAGGGCCTTGGCGTCGATGGTCCCGTCCGGGCCAGTGCCCGGGCAGCGGCGCCACGAACGCAGGACCCGGAAGATGGCGCGGATCCGGGCGACTTGGTCCGGGTCGTCGACAGTCTCGTCGGAGCCCTCAGCGCGGAAGGCGGTCTCGACAAGCTCGGCGAAGAAGGCCGGGTCCTCGGCGAGGCGGGCATGGATCGTCGGCGTACGGGCGTCGTAGCGCAGGAGCGGGACGAGGTTCAGCTCGATCTCGGTCACCCGATGCGGCCCGAGCGCGTCCCGGTGACGTTCGAGCAGTTCGACGACGATCTGCAGGTCGTATCCGGAAAGCCGGCGGGGCTCCTCCGCCGACCGGACGAATCCCTCGCAGGCGGTGGCCGCCTCGACGGCGACCTCGCGCGTGTCGACCTGTTCGGCGTACATCGCGATCAGATCCAGGGCCGCCGTGAACCGGCCCACGCTGATCAGGCCGGCCGCCGCCTTCGCGACACCGGTGAACCCCGGGCCGAGGCCGTTGACCGCAAACTCGCGCCAGTAGACGGCGGCCTCCTCTGGGCCGGGATCGGTATTCTCCGGATCGCGCCGCGCCAGCAGCAGCCTCGCCCGCGCAGTCGGATCCGAGGTGCGGTCGAGGTAGTCGGTGCCGCGCCGGATCCGCAGCGCGAAGTACTCGAACGCGATGTCTGGCCGGCTCGCCGGGCGGTCCTCGGACAGCCAGGTCAGCAGCACGTCGTCGTGCTCGGTGGACGGCGACTGGGCGAGGGCGGCCCCGATCAGGTCGCCGTTCCCGGTCCGGTCAGCCAGCGCCACCAGCGCGTCGAGACCGCCAGAGGCCAGGATCCGCGCCACCGCCTCGGCCCGCAGCCGGGACAGCTCAGTGAAGTACTCCGCGCTGGACCGCCTCCTCGTGACGCCCTCCGGCTGGGGCCACCGGTCGCCGAACAGCCAGAACGTCTGGTCGGCCGGTTGCGACGGCGCGAGCGCGTCGGCGGCCCGCCGGAACGGCGCGAGTTCGTCGGCCGACATCGCCCACGGCGCGTCGCCGACGTCCGTGTGCAGGGCGATCAGTTCGCGGAGCGCCTCGGACAGACACCGCCGCATCTCCTCGTCGTCGACCGAACCGGACAGGGACATCAGCCGCTCCACGAAGCCGGAGCGCTGGTCGTCGGGCAGGTTGTCGGACAACGGGATGAGGGCGAGGAAGCGTTCCGGATCGTCGTCGAGGTCGTCCAGGGCCAGGCCGGCGACGTCCCGGAAGGCGGCGTAGGTCTCGGCCGGCGGCGGTACCCCCGGTATCGGCCAGTCCCGCAGGAGCGGCGTCGGGTGGAGCGTACCGATGGTTCCGTGCCGGGCCGATTGGAGCAGGTCGAGCAGCAGCGTCCGGGCGACCTCGGGCTGGTCGCGGAGCATCCGCTTCAGGGCGCGCAGCCGGACCGGTCGGGGTGCGTTGGTCTGGGGCCGTGTGACCTCGAAGATCTCGGCAAGCGATGCGCCCGGCCGGTCCGGCTGATTGCTGCCCGGATCGGCCGCGGCCATCCGGGCCAGAGCCTCGACCGCACCGCCGAAATGCTCGGTCGGCCAGGCGAGGAGCTCCAGGGCCGCCCGGGAGGAGGCGCAGCCGGTCCCCACAGCGTCGAGGAACGCGGTAGGGGATGCCTCGGCCAGATACGTCAGCACGTCCGCAAGGGAGACGTTCGCCTGGCTCATAACCTCGCGCACCACCCGATGCACGAGGTCGGCCGAACCATCGCGGACCGCAAGGACGACCAGCGACTCCGCGATGCCGCGCCGGATCGCCACCGACCCGCCGTGCGTGGTGAGGACGCGGACCGCCAGGCCGGCGAATGCCGCCCGGTCCTCCTCAGTGAAGCTGGGCGCCAGCAGGACGATGCTGTCCTCGGGCGCCTGCACGTACCACCGCTGACCCAGGTGCCCGAGCAGGGCCATGTCCGGGTCCGCGGCCGCCTGAGCGGCCATCTCGGCCATCTCGGCGTTATCCACCCCGGTGAACTCACTGACGATCGCCCGATCGCCGTCGTGATCGCCGTGCCAGCCGCCCAGCAGCGCCAGCCGGCGAAGGCGGACATCGGCCGACCGGGCCCAGGGCGGGAACGCGAACAAGCGGTGTTTGGCCAGAGCCCGCCACAGCTGGCCCAGCCCACGCCGGGCCAGGACGCCGAGGGACCGGGCCCGGTCCGGCTCGATCGGGACGGACAGGTGCCTCTCGACCTGCTCCTCGTCGAGCGCGGGCACCTTCACGGCCGGGTTCGGCACGAGCTTGCCGTACACCAGGATGGTGTGCGGGCGCCGGAGCGGGATCTCGTTCAGCGGCAGGCTAGTCGGCACGGCCAGGATCCCCGGCTCCTGCGCCGCCAGGTGGGCGCGGAGGGCCGCCTGATCGTCGATCAGCAGCGTGCGATTGCCCAGCGGCGTGCCGTTCAGGGCCGCCGCGATGAACGCCTTCAGCTCCAGCGCGCCTAGCTCGCCCCCGACCTCGACGACGGCCGGGCCGCTGTCGAGCGCGGCGCGCAGGGCGGCGGCCTGCTCCTGGCGCCCGGCCAGCACGATCTCCGCGCCGAGGGGAGGGTCGGTCAACGACAACCATGTGTCGTTCCACCACTCCGTCAGCGGCACGCCGGGCGTGGCAAGCCCGTAGTAGTGGTTGTGCTGAGTGTTGCCGTCGCCGACCTGTACGCCGGAGCTGTTGCTGATCATCGGATCCGATTGTCCCGGGCGCGGGTTGGCGTGGCGGTGGAACCCCGGGGTGTTGACCGGGCAATGAAGGCCATCATTATACCTCGGGTGGCCGGCGTCCAAGCACGGCCACCGGTGTGGTCCTGGCCAGCATCGACGTGGACGGCAAACCATCGAGATCACCTGGTTCGCACCGCTGCTCGACCAGATCAACGACCTACGCGACACCGTGATCACCGCTGACGCCCTGCACTGCCAACGCGAGCACGTCACCTACCTCGCCAAGCGCGGCGCCCACTGGATCCTGACGGTCAAAGGCAACCAGCCCCACCTGCACGCCCGGCTCACCGCACTGCCCTGGCGGGCCGTTCCCGACGCCACCCGCGACACCGACCCGCGGACACGGCCGCCGCGAGATCCGCAGCCTGAAGATCCTCACCGTCTCCACCGGCATCGACTTCCCACACGTCGCCCAAGCCATCCAGATCCGCCGCCGCAGACGTCGCCTCGACCAGCCGAACGCTTTACCACCGAGACCATCTACGCCGTCACGGACCTCCGCGTCCACCAGGCCAAACCAGCACAACTGGCCGGCGGGGTCCGCGGCTACTGGGCCATCAAGAAACTACTGGGTTCGCGACGTTACCTACGACGAAGACCGCAGCCAGATCCGCACCGGCACCGGCACCGGCACCGGCACCGAAGTCATGGCCGCACTGCGCAACGCCGCGATCGGTGCCCTGCGCCTGAAGGGGGTCACCAACATCGTCCCCGCCAAGCGACATCCCGCCCGCGACAGCACCCGCCCGCTGGCACTACTCGGCATCACGTGACGACTTTGCCGGAGCCCTGCCCGGCCACCCGATAGCCACAAGGCCTTCTGTCTAAATAGGACAAAACTCTACGGCGATGAGGTAACGCTCCTTACCCGGGCACCTTTCGAAGAGTGATGACCCCACGGTGGTAGAAGCTGTCGGGAACGCAATGCGGACGCTCTGGGCAGATGAGACAGCCCGTGCGGAGGTACACAGGACGCTCGAAAGGTGGCTGAGGTCGACCGGTGCCCCCCCGTCAGAGGCCGGTTCGAGGACTTTTGATTTGATCTATGCTTTGCGTCCGGTTGAGGGTCCTTCAGCGGGTTCGCCACGGATAGCGGTCTCTCGATGTCGGGGAATGTGAATCCTGGTCGTGACCGTCGGGCGGTAGTGGCGTTAGGCCGTTCATGGGTGATCGGAAGCCGTACCCCAGCGATGTCACCGACGCGCAGTGGGCGTTGATCGGGCCGTTCCTGCGGGCGTGGAAGGCCAAGCGGGTCTCGGTCTCGGGGCATCAGGGTGACTACGACCTGCGGGAGATCGTGAACGCGATCCTCTACCAGAACCGGACCGGCTGTCAGTGGGCGTACCTGCCGCACGACCTGCCGCCGAAGTCCGCGACCTACTACTACTTCGCCCTGTGGCGGGACGACGGCACCGACCAGGCGATCCATGATCTGCTGCGCTGCCAGGCCAGGGAGAAGGCCGGCCGGACCGAGGATCCGACCGCGGTCGTGTTGGACAGCCAGTCGGTCCGGGCGGCGAACCATGTCCCGGCCGCCACGACCGGCAAGGACGCCGGCAAGAAGGTGTCCGGCCGCAAGCGCGCCCTGGCCGTGGACACCCTCGGTCTGGTCATCGCGGTCGTGGTGACCGCCGCCTCGGTCACCGACAACGCCATCGGCATCCGACTGCTCGACACAGTCGTCGAGCGCGCCCCGACGGTCACCCGGGCGTGGGTCGACGCCGGGTTCAAGCAGGACCTCGCGCTGCACGGCGCCGTCCTCGGGATCGACGTCGAGGTCGTCAAACGATCCGACACCCGACCCGGGTTCGTGCCAGTACGCAAGCGGTGGATCGTCGAGCAGACCTACGGCACGTTGATGCTGCACCGCCGGCTCGTGCGCGAGTACGAGAGCCGCCCAGAATCGGCCGTGTCACGAACGTTGTGGGCGTCGATGGTCACCATCGTGCGCCGGCTGACCGGCACCAGCACACCGTCCTGGCGACACCGGTGAACCTCACCGTGATCCTCGACCTGATCACCGCACGCGAAGCCACCGCCGATCAGGCCGCCGACCGGCTACGCGAGCAGATCACCGCCCTCACCGCCGACCTCGCCCGCATCGAGGGCGAGCTGGCTGACCTGAAGGTCACCCGCACCACGCTGCGCATCCTCACCGCCGCCGAGTTCACCGCCGATGACCCGACGATAGCCAGCGCCCCCTACCAGCAGATCCTGACGGTCCTCGACACCACGACCACCGGCATGCGGGCCAAGGACATCTGCCTCGCCCTCGGCGTCGACCCCATCCCGAAACACGTCGAGAGCGCCCGCGCGAAGCTCAAACGCATGGTCAAGCATCACGTCCTGACCGAGAACCAACCCGGAGTGTTCACCCTCACCCCGAAACGGACCTAACCCAACGAACCGGCCTCTCAGAGAGCCCCCTCAGGTCGGCGCTGTCGATCAGCAGATCCCACCAAGCGGTCGGCGGTCGCCAACCCGTGTCGAGGTCCGCAAGGAGGTCGAGCGCGACCTCCCACTCGTCGTGGTCGAGGTACTCGCGGACGTCCACCACCGTCACGCCGGCCTCGTTGACGAGATCAGCGGGGACCATGGCCGCAGCCCGGGCGAGCAGATCGGCAACATCCACCTGCGGATTATTCAACGTCGTGGCAGCATCAGCGCGACGCCTCTCACCGGCGCTCGGATCTGCCGCCCCGGGTGTGACAACCGTCGGGCGGCGCATTCGAGTCGGTCAGCTCACACGAGGCCGTCGAGGTAGCCGACGTCCGTGGAGCCCGACGCGACGCGGACCCGATACCCCCAACGCCGGAGGACCTGGGCGACCCTCACGGCGCCGGCCGGATTGGCGGAGTGGACGTTGATGACGCCGACGTCAAACGGGCACTTGTCGAAGGCAGCCCGTTCCAGAACCTCCACAACCGGCCAGATCGTGTCGTCCCCACCAAGGTCGTGATCCAGCCACAGCTCATCCAGGTGCCGGTCGCGATACCGATCGAGGAGTTCAACTCCGGCGGCGCTGGTGCGGGCCACCTCGGCGCCGCGGCCATCCACGAACGAACGAAGGTCATCGACCAGGATGATAGTTCGACGGGCATCCACGTGATGATGATGCCTGGCACTGTCATCATCTGACATCCGGATTTGCCGCGCGGCGCGCGCTAAGCAGTACCCCGCGAGGCTGCCGCAGGTGCCGTTGCGTGGGGCATCCGGTCCATCCGGTCCGTCCGGTCCCGGCCGCGATCCGCCCGGGACCTACGATGGCCTGGATGATCATTCCCGAACGGCGACCGGACGAAGCCCGGATCAACGAGGCCCTGCGGCTGCTCTCCGGCGTCCCGGTTGAACTCCGTGTCGCTGCCAGGCGGCTTGGCCGTGGTAGCGGTGTCTACGCCTGGTGGGCTGCTCCCTCGGTCTTTCCCGACCTCCCCGGGCTGCCGAATGAGAACGTCCCGTCGCTACGGCTGCTGTACCTCGGACGGGCGACCAGCCTGCGGGGGCGGATCCTGCGCAACCATCTGAGGCGTTCGGGCAGCTCGACTCTGCGCCGTACCCTGGCCGGGCTTCTGGTGGCCGAGGGCTACCGAACGGCCTGGACTGACCGTGTCGTCCTGGTCCCCGAGGACGAGGTGCGGCTGACCGCGTGGATGCACACGCACCTGCGCCTGACCTGGGCGGAGGACGCGGAACCGGCGACCATCGAGGCCGTACTCGTCCGGCGTATGCACCCGCCCCTCAACGTGCAGGGCGTCGACCCCGAGCATCTCCAGGCGGCCGTGGTCGCTGCCAAGAACGCATACAACACCAGCAGCCGCCCGGCCGAGCCGCCACGAACGCCCTAACTGGTTGCCCGCATGCGAACGGGTTCGGTTGCGCGCTCATGCCGCCGATCGGGCGTGGCGGTAAGGCTTGCGCGATCACGCGACTGGTGCGCATGCCGCGCAGACACCTTCCCGCTCACCTGGCCGACTTACATGTGGTGGTCCGGGGTGTCGAGGATCAGCAGGAACCGGGCTATGGCGTTGCTGTCGGCGAGTGTGAGCGTTTCGTCCAGGGCCGCTTGTGTGGCCATCGCTGGTGGCGGTGTAGACGTGTGGCGGTGTTCCCAGCCGGAAACCGTTGCGGGCTCCACCTCGAGGTGCCGGGCGAAGTCGTGGACGGTCATCCGGAGGGCCTCGCGTAACGCGCGGGTCTCCTGTCCGGTCCACCGGCCGACCACCACCATCCCGCACCCGCAGTCACCCGTCGCCGCTTGAGTGGCCCGGATGGCAGTCCGACCAGCGCGCCGCTGGCGTTCCTCGTCCCGCGCCTGAGCCCGCTGGGTGTGGAAGTCCCGTACCAGCGCGGCCATCTGGTCGAACGCGGCCAGCAACGCCCCTCGTGCGTCGACCGCCCGGTCGGCGTCCTGCCAGAACCGGCGAACGCTGGTGTCCCGGCCGATCTCCGCGTTGGCGACCGAACTGCGGGAGTAACAGATGCTCTTGGCGAGCTGCATCTGCGTCAGCCCCCGCTCGGCACGCCACGCGGCCAACCGCCGACCGAGGTCCCTGCGCGCCTCGGCCACCTGCTGCCCGGTGATCAGCCCTGGGAAACGCAGACCCGACGAATACCGGCCATCCACGGCCGGACGCGTGACCCGCACATTCGTCATCAGCGCCGCCGATCGGGAAGCCGGTACACCTGGCGAAGGCCAGCCGCAGTCGACGGCACACCGGATACAGCCGCGAGGCGGCCCCGCGCGACATCCGACGGAGTGATGAGCACTTCGACGGGCCCCGCGAGGACCGCGACAGCGCCCGTCGTGTCGTCGTGACGGACCAGCGCCGTGACAGTCTCGGCGTGAACGCTCACCGTCACCCGCACCGCCGCCGCTCGGGCCATGCTGACCGGACCGCCCGCCGTCCCTACCGATACCGAGCGGCCGGGATCGGCGCCGGGAGCGGGTGATGTCCAGCTACCTTCCGGACCTGGTTCCTCCGGGCTCACCTCAGGATCCTGGGCGTGTCCCTTGACGATGAAGAACCCGAGGTCGGCGTTGGTCGATTTGTGCAAGATCTCCCGCAAGGCCGTGCGATAGGGCTCGGACGGCCATCGGTGCTCCCCGCGTTCGAGCTTGCCGATGTAGCGGGCGTTTACGGCGCTGCGGCAGCCAGTGTGCGCGTGGGTGTGGGCGTTGACCGCGTCGGCCAGTTCCTGCCGGGACATCGGCCGCCCCGACCCGGACGGAGACCGCAGCGCCAGCCGCGCCGCGCGAAGCAGATTGTTCGGCCCTCGACGATAGGCCACGACGTCGTTCTCCTGATGTGGTCGCTTGCTCTCGTACACGGCAACCGCCTGAGGTGAAGATCGGCTTCGTCACCGCTTCCGCACGGTGAGGTGGAGTTCCGTGACGGCAAGGTGGGTGAGGTCGGGTAGCTGGTCCTCGTCGAGGGTGACCCCGTGCAGATTCCCGAGAGCGGTCTTCAGGTCGTGCAGCGTGTTACCCCGGAGGTCGGCGCCGTGGAGGTGGCAGGAGTCGAGTTCGAGGCGGGCGAGCTGGCAGGACCGCAGGACGGCGTCGGATAGGCGGCAGGACGACCAGGTGGCGTCGGTGAGGACGCAGTCCACGAAGGCCACGGCTCCGGCGGCGGTGACCCGGGTGAGGGTCGCGTAGTCGAAGCGGCATCCCTCGAACAGGACATCCTTCAACCGGATGTCGGTCAGTCGGGTGCCGGTGAACCGGGAGCCGGTGACGGCACAGCGCTCGATGCTGAGGCCGGACAGGGTGGCGCCGGAGAAGTCGGTACGGGTGATCTCGCAACCGAAGAGGGACCCAGCCTCCCAGCTGCTCTCGCTCACGTCGACACCGATGAGCCGGCTGCCACGGACGGTGACGTCGTCCAGGGTGAGGCCATGCCAGGAGGCGTTCTCGATGGTGCCGTCGCTGAGGTCGTCGGACGGGTCGCTGATGGTGTCGAGGTCGTCAGGGTCGAGCTCCGGGAGCAATATCCGCAGGTCGCCGACTGTGCTGGTTCGCATGAGTCCTCTACCTGTTTCTTGGGGGCGGCGCGGGCGGGCTGGCCGCCCGGCGCGCCGCCGTGCGTCGGGTCCGATGTCAGCGGGTCACTTCTTCTTGTTCCAGTTGTCCCAGCCCGGGCGGCTGTCGAAGTTGCCCCGGTTGTCCCAGGTAGGCCGATTGTCGAACGTCGCAGCGTCGACCGAAGCTACCGCCCGGGACGGTGCGACACCGAGACGGTCGAGGTGGTGCGGCGCGGCGTTGACGAGTGCGGCGAGGGCGTTGGTCATGCTGGTCCTCCAGTCGGGGTGAAGTGGTCCGCGGTGGCGCGGACGAGGGCCTGCCGGGTGGTTCGGCAGAAGCCGGTCTCGCGGACGGTGAAGGTGCCGTGTTCGAAGTAGCGGTTGCCGGCCTGTCCGCCACGGCAGAAGTCGTAGAACCCGCACCGGTCGACGCAGTCGTTCAGCGCAGTGACGAACTCGGTGACGTAGCGCAGGCCGCCGGCCCGGGCGATCATCACGGCGATCAGTTCCTCGACCACGTTGCCGACGACGAAGTCCCCGTAGCCGGGGTCGGTGATACCGAGCAGCTCCGGTGACAGGAGCACGACCTGTCCGTCCCAGGACACCGTGGGGATCGGTTCATACGGTGCGTGGTCGACGCGTCCGGCACGGGCCGCCGTGAGGTAGTCGGCCAGGCGGTCCAGGTCACGGATACGCAGCCGACCACCGACCACCGGCGGTACGGCGCTGCACGAGCCGCCGCCAAAACCGGTACGCCGACTCCTCTGACACTGCTTGTCGGGCGGCACCTTCCTGCTCCTCGGTGTTGAAGCCCACGGACTGGCACCCCGGCAGGCCGGTAAAGAAGTCGACAAGGTTGTCGGCGTGGTCGATGGTCTCCGGGGTGACGACGCAGATGACCGAGTACTCCAGACCCGCGTCGGCCAGAACCTGGATGCCGCGCAACGTCCGGTTGATCGTGGATCGGCCCGCGTGGTCGAGCCGGTTGCGGTTCAGGGCACCAGGACCGTCGACACTGACACCAACCGCGAACCCGTAAGCGGCGAACAGGTCACACCATCGCTGGTTGATCAGAGTGGCGTTGGTCTGGATCTCGTGGCGCACCCGTCCCGCGCGTCGCAGCGACTCGAAGGGGGCGAGCAGTTCCTGGAAGTGGCTGATCGGGGTGGCAGTCGGCTCGCCGCCGTGCCAGACGACGCTCACCGGATGACCGCTACCCTGCCGCTCGATCGAACTCGCGCAGGCCTGCGCCACCGAACCGGTCATCAGCCGACGCGACCGGCGGTCGGGGAGGTAGCAGTAGGCGCAGTCGAGATTGCAGAAGCTGGTCGGCTGCACCACCAGCGTATGAAACACGCTGGCGATGGCCGGCCGTTCCGCTGCCGCGATGGCACCGATACCGTTCACGATCCTGTCTCCTCCGGCAGCGGAGAAGGATCGGTCGCGGTCATCCGCTGAGTGCCGGCGCGCTGCTTGGTCCAGCCGAGGAACCGGTCGAAGACATCGACACAACCGTCCGTGTTCCTGAGCCCTCGCAGATCGTCGATGGCCGCGTGCAGGCACGCCGCCAGGTAGAGAGACAGCCCGATGGAGTTGCCCTCGTACTCCGTGAGTAGAGCGTTTTTTGCCTGGTCACAGGGCCATGGGAGGCCGCAGGCGCGGCACTGCCACCACGGATGCGACGGCAGATGCTCGCCTCGCACCGTGCAACCAGCGTCTACGCCGTGGCCGGGTCCTGGATGCTCCATGCTCATCGGCGGACCTCCTGCCGGATCCGCTGTTCGAAGAACCGACGCCACGCGTGGGTCAGCAACGGAGGATCCGCTACGGCCACCGATGCCGCCAGCGCCGAGGCCGGCAAGCCGAATTGCTGCGGCTGGCTGGTCGCCACGGAGCGGGAGATGTACAAGGTCATGTCTGGTCCCCCAATGTCTGTCAACGCCGCCTCAATCGTGGCTCTGGCACACATTCTGTGATTGATCTTGGCAACGGATCACGGGGTGGCGAGGACGCGTTTGCGGAGAAGGTCGAGGTTCGCGCGGCCGTACATCTGTCGCTTGATCGTTTTGATGCGGTTGACGTGGCCTTCGACCGGGCCTGAACTCCAAGGTTGGGCAAGGCCGGCGACGACGGCGTCGCGGTCGCTGGCCAGGCCGGCGGCGAAGCCGCGGATTTCGGGGTAATCGGCGTGCCGGGCCCGGCGGATCCAGGCGTCGAGGTTCTGGCCGGTGCCCTTATGGCGGACCAGCACGGCGAAGCCGCGGGCGAGGTCGGCAATGGTGTCGAGGTCGGGGCAGCGGTGGCGGGCGTCGGCGAGATCAGCGCGCTCGTCGTCGGTCAGTTTGTGGCCGGGGCGCATGATCCAGGCGGTGATCCGCCGAGCCGACGGCACCCGGACGACCACAGGGGTGGTTCGGGTGCGGTTGGTGGTGAGCCAGTCCCGCAGCACGCGCAGGCTGCCCTGGTAGCTGCGGGCCAGGATCTCGGCGTGCAGGTCAGCGGTCTCGTGGACGCCGTCGGTGAGGCGTTGCCGCAGGTAGGCGTGGAACGGGGCCAGAACGCTGGGTCGGCTGCTGGCGTTCGGGCCGATCAACGCCTCGGCGGTGGCGGCCCGGGCGTACTTGCGGGCGGTTCTGACGTTCATGTCGAGCCGCCGGGCGGTCGCGCTGATCGACAGTCCTTCGGCCCGCAGGGCGTGCACGGCCGCGTGGCGTCGGCGGGTGTTCGCCGCCCGACGTCCCGCCCTGACCGGCTCGGCCGGAGGGGGCGCAGACAGGGCGGGAAGCGGATCGGTGTGCGCTCGTAGGCACCGGCGGTGCCCACGGACGACCTTCTCGACCGTGTCGCTGAGGTTCTTTAGCAGGTGCCACCGGTCGGCGACCTGGACCGCGTCGGGTGCGCCCTTGCGGGCGCCGTCGGCGTAACTGCCACCGCGATCCCGACAGATGACCCGGACGCCGGGATGCTCGCGCAGCCATTCGGCGAGGGTGTCGGCGGTGCGGTCGGGCAGGACGTCGATCGGCCGGCGGCTGTCCATGTCGATCAGCACAGTGGCGTAGCGGTGCCCCCGGCGTCTGGCGAAGTCGTCCACGCCCAGCACCGTCGGCGTCACCGGCGGCGGGTCGGGCATCCGCCGGATCATCCGGATCAACGTCATCCGCGACACCGCCACCGCCAACCGCTGCGCCAACCGACTGCCCGCCCGACCACCCAACGCCACCGCGACGGCTTCCAGATCACCCGCCGCCAGGACCGTGTGACGGGCATGCCGACGAGTCAGCCCAGGCACCTGCTCGACGAACGTCCGCCGCCGGCAGTCGCTGTTGACACAGGCGAATCGGCGGACCGTCAACGCGACCAGCACCTCATGGCCACCCAACCTGACATCGGCCAACCGCCGCACGTAGCGGCCATGCACCGTGGCCGACCAGGTACCGCACGGACCGCACTGCGCCCGCACCGTCTGTGTCGCCGCCTCGATCCTGACCCCCACGCCCCGGACCACCACCGCCTCCAACCGCAGGCCCACCAGATGCGGAAGCAACGCCGAGATGATCTCCATCCGGCCAACCAACCCGAACTACCGACGAACACGACTCACAAAATGTGTGCCAGAGCCAGTTTTCAGGCGGAGCCGACACTGTCGCGGGTTCCGCGAGACGGTGGGCCTGCGCCCGAAGGCGCGAGCCCACCGCAGCGGGACGACGGCCGGGAGCAGACCGCCGCCCACCCGCCCACGCAGCCCTCTCGGCGGTACGCAGACGGGGAGTCAATTGCGCAATTGACGGAGTGCCCGGCGATAGCACTTGCCGGTGCTCAGGGTCGCGTTCCGACCTGTCGCCGATCGGCACATTCATCTGAAGCTCCTTGCGCCTGACTGCCGCTGAACTGGCCGGTGCGCCCCGGGGAGAAGCAGTGCTCCGGCACATCCAGACTGGCCGGGCAGTCGGGTGGATGGAATGTCCTGCTGGTGCACTGCCGGTGCACCTGCTGTCACCCGGCGTGCCGCTACGATCACCAGGCAGGTGGCTGTCCGTGTCGGGAAGAAGGTGCGATGGCTCCGGTGACGACCTGGACCGGCCGGGAGGCGAACGCACTGCGCCAGGCGTTGCGTATGAGCGTCACCGCCTTCGCCGAGCACCTGGGCGCGGCCCGGCGGACGGTGGCCAAGTGGAGCAGCCAGGGCGACAGGATCCTCCCGCGCGCCGACATGCAGGCCGCGCTGGACACCGTGCTGGCCCGAGCCACATCCGACGTACGCGAACGCTTCGAGGCCCTACGAATAGCAGGCAGCAGCGGTGCACCTGTGAGTACCGCACCGCCGCAGACCGGCGCGGACGCTGATACTGGAGGTGACGGACACGGCGACTCGGGCTCGGATGGTGACGTGCGACGGAGAGAACTTCTGCGCAGGGCTGCGGTCGGCGTCACCGCTGCGCCAAACGTCGCGCCATTACTCGACGCGCTCGTCTCGCCCCGACATCCGCCTGCGGCGGTGCTGTCCGTCCAGCAGCTTTCCCGCGACGTGGCCGCCGTCAAGCACGACTACCAGGCCTGTCGCTATGAACGCGTCCTCGACCGACTCGTCACGCTGCTACCGGCCCTCGAACCAGTCCAGGCCAATGCCGAAGGCAAGCATCAGACGCAGGTCAGGGTCTCGGCCGCCGACCTGTACCACGTAGCCGGAAGTGTCCTGCTCAAGATGGGCGACCGAGGGATGGCCCTGGTCGCAGCCGAGCGAAGCACCCGCGCCGCGGCGGCGAGTCACGACCCGGTGGCCGTCGCCGCGAGCGCACGGATCATGACCCACGCCCTCATGAGCAACGGCCACGACGACCAGGCGGTGACCCTCGCCGGGAACGCCGCCGGCGTACTCGATCGAGCTACCCGCCTCGCGTCGACCGACGCGGTCGCCGTGTACGGTGCTCTCGTCCTTCGGGGTGCCGTCGCCGCTGCCCGTCGAGACGACCGAGACACCGCACACGCCATGCTCGACGAGGCGACCCGCGCCGCATCCCGACTCGGCTACGACGGCAACAACCGCTGGACCGGCTTCGGCGCCACCAACGTCCTACTGCACCAGGTCAACATCGCACTGACCCTCGGCGACGCCGGAACGGCCATCGCGATCGCCCGCACCGTGCCCCTGAACAAGGTGGCGCTCGCCGAACGCAGAGCCACGCTGTACGTCGACGTCGCCCGCGCCTACACCCAGTGGGGCCGCCACGAACACGGCCTCAACGCGCTCCGCACCGCCTACGAGGTGGCACCCGAGGAGATCCGCTGCCGTCCAGCGGTCCAACGCATCGCCAGCGACCTCGCCCTCCTCGCCAAGGGCTCGGTCCGCATGGCCGTCGTCGACTTCGCCCAGACCGCCGGCATCCCGCTATGACCAGCGGCCACCTGCAGATCGTCGTCTGCGGTGCGGGCCCCGCCGCCGACGCAGCCAAGCTGGTCACTGCCGCACAGGAACAGAACTGGACTGCGGCGGTCACCGCCACACCCAACGCGACGAGCTTCATCGACCTGGCGGCCATCGAGGAGCTGACCGGCGTCCCCGTGCGATCGACCTACCAGGCATCCCCTGGCGCCCGCCGCTCGCTTCCCGCCGCCGACGCTCTCGTCATCGCACCCGCGACCTACAACTCAATCAACAAGATCGCCTTGGGCCTGGCCGACAACTACGCCATGACCTCAGTCGCCGAACTCATCGGACGACACGTACCGACCGTCGTCGTCCCGTTCGTCAACGCCGCTCTCGCTACCCGGCTCCCCTTCCGCCGCGCCGTGGCCACTCTCCGCAACGAGGGAGTGCACGTCCTACTCGGCCCCGAAGACGAATGGGAACCGCACCCGCCGGGCAGCGGAAACGACCGGCAACGGGTCTTCCCTTGGGGGACGGCATTCGGGATAGCAGCCGGGCGCGCTTACGACGCACGGACTTAAAGCAACGCGCCGCCGACCGCGGTGCCGGGGTCAGAGGATTCGCCACCGGCGCGGTCGCGTCCCGTCGTCGGTGAGGCCCGCGATGCGGTGGTGCACCTCGCCGGCGGCATCGGTGTCGGGTCGGGACTTACGGGCGTTGGTCGCGATCATCTGCAGCTCGCGGAGCTGGCACAGCTCGTCGAAGCCGGACCAGGAGGTGGCATCCCAGCCGTAGGCGGCGGTGAAATCAGCGAAAAGCTGCGGGCCGGGAGGGCCGAACCGGCGGCAGTGAACAGCCACCGTGGCGACGTCCCACTCCCGGGGCCCGAGTACAGCGCCGTCCCAGTCCGCCAGCACGGGGGTGCCATCGAAACGCCGCAGCGCGTTGCGGATCTGCGGGTCGGACTGAATCAGGCTCGGATGGTGCGGGAACCGCATCGCCTCCCAGCCTGCGGTCAGAACCTGCAGGCGGCCCATGAGCAGGTCTCGCTCACGGGCGTTGAGGATCTCCGAGCGGGCGATGGACCGCTCGATACCGTGGATCGGTCGCAGGACCGGTAGCGGCATCGGCGGGGCAGGTAGGGCGTGCAGCTCACGCAGGAGTGCGCCGAGTTCGGCGACGGTGATCGGCTGGTGGAGCGCCGGGTCCAGGCGTTGCCAGACGGTGACAGCATGGCCGCCCACCCGCAACGGCTGCGACAGGCCCGGATGCAGTTCGACCGTGGGGAACCGTCGGTCCGCCAGCCAGCCCACCACGGCCACCACCGCGCGCACCCGCTCAAAACCAAGGTCGCCGGGAGCGATCTTGATGACCACGTCGTCGACGGCGTAGACGGCGTTGGTGTGGTGCCGGAGCAGGACCGCATCAGCCTCCCGGTAGCCCAGTCGACGACACACCTCGGCGAGCACCGGTCGGGTGCGCGTCTCGACGAACATGGGGCTCCTAGGGACCGAGCGCGGCGGTGGTGATCCCCAGCCTACGGGCGCGCTCGCGGCAGGCCCGAACGAAGTCCGTCAACGCCGTCACCTCACCGCGCCGGTTGCCCCCGGGAATCGCGGCCACCACATAGACCCGTTCAGGGGATGAGCACCACCACGATGGACAACCGCCAACGTTTACCGCCGCGCCGCCCGTCCAGCGGCAGCCGGAACGGTCCAACCGCTCCCGAGCACCCACCGAGCACCGGACCACCGACACGGAAACGAAAAAGGCTCCGACCCACGGTGAAACCCCAGGTCAGAGCCTTTATTGCTGGTGCGCCGCCAGGGACTCGAACCCCGAACCCGCGGATTAAGAGTCCGCTGCTCTGCCAGTTGAGCTAGCGGCGCTCGTTGGCAACGGGGAGAACCTTAGCACGCACCCTGAACCGGGTTCCAATCCGATCCCCTCCTCACCTCTTCGGACGAGATTAACCGCCAAAAGCGGACAAAGTACCCAGGATTCCGGTCACCGGGGATCGACGGCGGGCGCCGATGCGGCACGATGTCCGCCAGGCACGCAAGAAACTGAGGTGGGGATGGGCAGGTTCGCGCGGGCCGGGGCGATGGTGTGCGCTCTGGCTGTGACAGCGTCGGTGGCACTGACGGGCTGCGGCCCCGACCCGCAGAAGCCGGCGTTCGTGGGCGGCGGCCCCTCGGGGGCACCCGAGACGGGCGTGGCGGCACCGGTGGGTGACCGGGCGAGCGGGGCACCGGCCCCGAACGGGGGAACCGTTCCGGTCAGTCCGGCCGACGGGGCGACCAACCGGCCGGTGAGCACGGAGATCGCCGCCGGGACCCCGGACGTGAAAATCACCGACGTCACGCTCACCGCGGCCGACGGCAAGCCGGTCGCGGGCGCGGCACGTACCGACGGCTCGTCGTGGGTGCCGGCCGCCCCGCTGAAGTACGGCACCCGCTACACCGCCACGATCACCGGCACCGGCGCGGCCGGCCAGGTGACCGGCACCAGCACCTTCACCACGATGAAGAAGCCGAAGTCGGTGATCGGCTCGGGGCTCTACCTCTTCGACGACAAGACCTACGGCGTGGCGATGCCAGTGGTCACCGAGTTCTCCCCGGGCATTCCGAAGAAGGACCGGGCGGCCGTGCAGAAGCGGATGTTCGTCCAGACCGACCCGCCGCAGCCGGGTGCGTGGCACTGGGTGGCCAACGGCACCCAGGCCTACTACCGTGGCGCCGAGTACTGGACGCCCGGCACGAAGCTCACCGTTCGGATCGCCCTGGAGGGCATCCCGCTGAGCAACGGGAAGTACGGCAACATCGACCGCCGGGCCAGCGCGAAGATCGGTCGGGCCTTCGAGATGAAGGTCGAGAACGCCACCAAGCAGATGACGGTGTCCGAGAACGGCCAGGTGGTCAAGACGCTGCCGGTGAGCCTCGGCAAGAAGTCGACCCCCTCCTCTAGCGGCACGATGGTCGTCATGGAGAAGAAGGAGGCCACGGTCTTCGACACCCGCGACGATCCCGACCCGGCCAACCGCTACGTCACCGACATCGACTTCGCCCAGCGCCTCACCTGGGGCGGCGAGTACATCCACGCGGCCCCGTGGTCCGTCCAGCACCAGGGACGGCGCAACGTCTCGCACGGCTGCGTGAACGTCTCCATGGACAACGCGCGCTGGCTGTTCGCCAAGACCCTGGTCGGCGACCCGATCACCATCACCGGCACGGAGCGTAAGCTCGCAGCCGGTAACGGCTGGACGGCATGGAGCCTGAGCTGGGCGGAGTTCGTCAAGGGCAGCGCGCTGCCCGTACCGGACGGTGGTGAGGGCGCCACGCTGGCGCTCTGATCGACCTGGGTCGCGTGTTTTCCTTCACGCTCCGAAACGGGTACGAGGTTCCCTGCGTCTGTAGAGGGACGATGGTTTCCGGGACCACGACTGTGAGGACATCATGCGAGCTGACCTGAACCAGCTGTTCCGGAGCGGGGGCGCCCGGCGCGGCCGGCGACGCGGCGGGTTCGCGGCCGCGGTGCTCGCCGTCGCGCTCACGCTGACCTCGGGTTGCACCGGTGGGGGCGACGACGGGCCGGCGGCCCCACCGGGCGCCAGCGAGAAGGCGCCCGAGGCGACCGTGGCGATCACCGCTCCGCAGGCCAACGCGAAGGACGTGCCGGCCTCCACCGGGATCACCTTCACGGCCGAGAAGGCGCAGGAGACGACCGTCGAGCTGAAGGACCCGGCCGGCGCGGCGGTCGAGGGTACGCTCGCCGCCGACGGGAAGAGCTGGCTGCCGGCGGGGGCGCTGGAGTACGGCGCGACGTACACCGCCACCGTGACGGCGACCGGCTCGGACGGGAAGGCCGCGACCGCGACGCACTCCTTCACCACGATGGCCAAGCCGGCCAATCAGGTGCGGGTGACCAGTTTCCTCGGTGACGGTCAGGTGGTCGGGGTCGGTATGCCGTTGATCGTCAAGTTCGGTCGGGCGATCCCGGAGGACTACCGCGACGACGTGCAGAGTCGGATGACCGTCCGCTCCGACCCGCCGCAGGAGGGCATCTGGCACTGGGTCAGCCCGACCGAGATCCGCTACCGGCCGAAGGAGTTCTGGCAGGCGGGCAGCACGGTGCAGTACCGGGTGCAGGCCGGCGGCCTGCCGATGGGCGCCGGCTGGTACGGACGGTCCGACCTGACCGTGGACGTCAAGGTCGGTGCGGCGACGGTGATGACCGTCGACAACAAGACCAAGCGGATGACGGTCACCCGGGACGGCAAGGTGATCAAGACCATTCCGGTCAGCCTCGGCAAGAAGAGCACCCCGTCGTCCAGCGGCACGATGGTGGTCATCGAGAAGCTGAAGGAGACGGTCTTCGACACCTTCGACGAGCTGGGGCCGGAGGAGGGTTACCGCACCGACATCGACTTCGCGCAGCGGCTCACCTGGGGCGGGGAGTTCATCCACGCCGCTCCGTGGTCGGAGGGGCAGCAGGGCCGGGTGAACGTCTCGCACGGCTGCGTGAACGTCTCGATGGCCGACGGCGCGTGGCTGTTCAACCAGACCCGGATCGGTGACCCGGTCACCGTCAAGGGCACCGAGCGCAAGCTCCAGAACGGCAACGGCTGGACGGACTGGAACATGAGCTGGGACGAGTACGTCAAGGGCAGTGCCCTGCCGTACGAGCCGGGGGCCACCTCCGCGCCGGAGGCGACGCCGTCGGCGACGCAGTGACCGGACGCTGACGGTCAGCGTGTGACGGCCGGGGTGGCCCGCAGTGGAGGCGGGACGCCCCGGCCGTCCCCGTTCACGACCGGTTGAACCACTGTCGCGACTGCGGGAGCAGCAGGAGCACGAGCAGGACGAGACCGGTGACGAAGGACAGCCACTCTCCACTGAAGACGCTCAGCAGAGCCAGCGCGCCGCCGATGATGGCGAGGATCCAGGCGATCTTGTTGCCCTTCCAGAGCCCGAAGGCGATGGCGAGGTAGATCACCGCCGCGATGAGGGCGACGACGACGCCGCCTGCGCCGCCGAGGCCGTCGTACATGCGCAGGACGGCCTGGAGGCCGGCGAGCAGGAACACCACGGCGGCCAGGGTCACGGTTATCGGTGCCTGGCGAGGCGTAACAGTAGTCATGCTACGTACGTTACCGCCAGTCGCCACGCATCGCCCTCGGTGATATCCATCAACTTCGACAAGCTTTCCCCGGCGGGGGCAGGACGGGGCCGGAGGGAACCGGACGGGGCCGGAAAAGCAGTGAGCCCCCTCCATGGAGGGGGCTCATCGCCAGGTGGGGTGACTGATGGGATTTGAACCCACGACACCCGGGACCACAACCCGGTGCTCTGCCAACTGAGCTACAGCCACCATGCCGTCGCGCCCGGATCACCGACCCGGGCGGGCGCGCCGACCAATGATAGCCACACCCCTCCCGGTCCCGTCGAGCGGGTTCCGCCCCGGGCCGGAATTCCGCCCTACAGCTCCGCGGCGATCGCCTTGGCGGTCTCCACGTCCGGCCCGGGCAGCGGGACGAACAGGGTACGGCGGTAGTACTCCAACTCCCGGATGCTCTCCCGGATGTCGGCCAGCGCCCGGTGCTCCAGCCCCTTGGCCGGCTGCCCGAAGTACACACGCGGGTACCAGCGCCGGCAGAGCTCCTTGATCGAGGAGACGTCGATCATCCGGTAGTGCAGGTGACCGTCGAGGCGGGGCATGTCCCGGGCGAGGAAGCCCCGGTCGGTGGCGATGGAGTTGCCGCAGAGCGGGGCGGTACGCGGGTCCTTCACGAAGCTGGTGACGTACTCCAGCACCAGGTCCTCGGCCTCGGCGAGGGTGACCGCCGAGCGGCGTACCTCCTCGGTGAGGCCGGACTTCTCGTGCATCGTC
This sequence comes from Micromonospora echinospora, assembly GCF_900091495.1. NCBI lineage: Bacteria > Bacillati > Actinomycetota > Actinomycetes > Micromonosporales > Micromonosporaceae > Micromonospora > Micromonospora echinospora. Next base: position 818,248 of record NZ_LT607413.1, read on the forward strand.
CGGACGATCTCCGGCATGCCGGCCAGTTTCTCCTCGTCGGCGTGGATGACCACGTCCACGCCGTCGCCGAGCACGTTGAGGTCGGGGTCGGTGACGAGCGCGGCGACCTCGATCAGGGCATCCCTGCCGAGGTCCAACCCGGTCATCTCACAGTCGATCCAGACGAGAAGATCAGCCACCGGAACAGACTACGCGCAGCGCAGACGGCCCGCGCCTGCGCACCGTGGGGCGGGACGACCGTTAGGGTTTCCCCGTGCCAGCCGAACCTGCCGCTCCGTCCGCCCTGGTCGAGGAGGACCCGGGCGGGCGCAGGGTCCGCCGGCTCCTGACCGTTCTGGCCCTCGTCGCCGTACTGCCCGCCCTCTACCTGCCGGGACTCGTGCACGACTTCTTCGACCTGAAGATCTACATGCGGGCGATGGAGTGGTGGGCGGCGGGCAACCCGCTCTACGACTACAGCCAGCCGGACCGGGTCCAGGGGGCCCTCTACTTCACCTACCCGCCGTTCAGCGCGCTGCTGCTGCGACCGTTCGCGATGCTCCCGCTCGGCGCGACCATCACCGTCTTCACCGTGCTCACCGCGATCGGCGTGGTGGTGACGACCCGATGGCTGGTCGACCCGCTGGTCGCCCGGCACGGCCTGCCCCGCCTGTTCACGCTGACCGTGGCGGTGCTGCTCGCCTTCGCGGTGGAGAGCACCCGGGAGACCATCACCTTCGGCCAGATCAACATGCTGCTGGTGGTGCTGATCCTGACCGACCTGCTCTTCGCCGTACCCCGGGGAAGCCGCTGGGCCGGGGTGGCGGTGGGGCTGGCGACGGCGCTCAAGCTCTTCCCGGGCATCTTCATCGTCTACCTGCTGGTGACCCGGCGCTGGCGGGCGGCGGCCGTGGCGAGCGCGACCGCGGCGGCGGCGACGCTGCTGGCGGCGGCGGTCGCACCGCGCGACTCGTGGCGGTTCTGGACCCACGAGCTGTGGGCCACCGACCGGGTGGGACGCACCGACTACACCGGCAACCAGTCCCTGTTCGGGCTGCTGAGCCGCTTCACCGTGCCGGAGAAGCCGGACCGGCTGGTCTGGCTGCTACTGGTGGCGGCGGTCACCGTCTACGGCCTGTGGCGGGCGTGGCGGGCGGCGCGGGCCGGTGACGTGCTCACCGGGCTGACCCTGACCGGCCTGGTCGGCGGGCTGGTGAGTCCGATCACCTGGACCCACCACATCTACTGGTTCATCCCGGCCGTGGTGATCATGCTCGACGCCGGGTTGCGCCCGGCTCGAGATCGACCGGCGGACGACGACCTCGGTCCTGCCGTCCGGCCGGCCCGGATTCGGTGGTTGGTGGTGGCGGCCGTGGCCATCTACCTGGTGATCGCCTACGGGGTGGTCTCGTTCCAGGACTGGGGGGCCGGCCCGGCCCGGATCGACGACCCGGTGGACGTGCTGACCCGCAACACCTACGTGCTGCTCTCGCTGCTGCTGCTCGTGGTGCTGCCGGTGCGGCCGGCCGCCGGGGACCGGGTCACCGAGGCGGGTCCGCACGTGCCCCGCGCGCGACCGCCCCGGTGGATCCGCTGGCGCCCCAAGACGAAACTTGCATCAAATGGACAGAACTGACGGGTAACGTGTTTTCCGGCTAATCTGGTATCACCTACCTCAGACGTTCTCTCAGGTAGCACCGATCCCCCGGTGAAGGTGGCCCTCCGTGTCGGCAGCGCGGAGGGCCGCCCGCCGTCCGGGCCCGGAATCAGTCCGGGTCCCCACTCCCCCGGGCCGCCCCGCCCGCCCCGTCGGGCGGCAGTGGCGGCCAGAGCAGGCCGGGCGGGACCGGCCGGCGGCCCTCCTCCGCGTGCCGGTCGGCGGGCAGATCCGCGAGGGTGGCCGGGCGACCGGGGACCGGCCCGATGGCGGGACGGCCGCCCGACCCCACCGCCACCAACGTCCGCTCCGACGGTGTCGGGGGCGGATCGCCGGGCGACGAGCCGAGCGCGCTGAGCGAGGTCACGCCGAGCCGCTGGGCGAGGATCGGCACCTGGTCGGGTTCGACCACGAAGACCACCTCCCGGGGGCGGGGCGGGCGCAGCAGGAGCAGGGCCAGGGCCACCAGGAGCGCTCCGCCGGCGGGCAGCGCCCAGCGGGCCGGGGTGAGCCAGCCGGGCCGCAGTTCGGCCCGGACGTCGAGGGTCAGGCCCGCCCGGCCGTCCGGGCGCATCAGCACCAGGCTCAGCGGCTGGTCGCCGAACTCGCTCGGGGTCCACTCCAGCACGCCGATGCCCTCGCGCGTCCAGAAGGGCCGGCCGACCGGTCCGGGCGCCGGGTCGACGGGTTCGGCGTCGCCCGCCGGCTCCACCCGTGCCGGCAGCGCGCCCCGGGCCACCACGACGCGGATCAGGCTGGCCCGGGGCGCGTCGCCCAGCCAGCGCTGGACCTCGGCCGTCGGGGCCAGCCCGAGGAACGCGGGCCCCTCGGTGGTGTCGGCGGTCAGCCGGAGCCGGTTCGCCCCGACGTGGACGAACGGCGCGTCCCGGCGCAGCAGGTCGGGCAGGTCGGTGACGACCACCGCGTGGCCGGTGGTCGTGACCGGCTCGAACCGGGCGCGGAACCCGCCATCCGGGTCGGCCCGGTGGGCGACGAACCAGAGCGCACCGCCGGCGACGAGCGCCGGGATCCCGATGACCAGCAACAGCATTCCGGCAAGCGCCCGCGCGAACCGCATTCGTGTCGTCCTCCTCCTGAGCCAGGTACCTGGACGACCTTACCCAGACAAGTGACGCAATCCCCGGATATTGCAATCAAGCGGACAATCGCCGCAACACACCGGCCCCGCCGGAAATCCGACGGGGCCGGTGCGGACGTGGTGGGGCTCAGGCGTCCCGCGCCGGCCCCCGTCGGGTACGCGCGAACGCGGCACCGCCCAGCCCCAGGCCGGCGAGGCCGGCGACCAGCCCGGCGACCCCGAGCCCGGTGGCCAGCCCGGTGTCGTCCGACGACACCTCGTCGGTGTCGTCGTCATCGGCGTCCGGAGCGGCGGGCGCGGCCGACGGGGTAGCCGCGGCGAGGGCCAGCACCGGCGCCGGGCTCTCCGGCTCCTCGCCGCCCGGGGTGGGCTCCTCGATCCAGCGCTGCACGTTGCCGTCCGAGTAGGTCTGGAGGGCCTTGAAGACCATCTGCCCGGTCTGCGGCAGCGGCCCCATCGACACCGGGAACTCCTGGAACTCGCCCGGCTTGACCCCGCCGCCCGCAGCGGCCGTCCAGGTGAGCTTCGACACCACCTCGGAGAGCTGGCTGCCGTGCACCTCCACCGGTGGGTCGACCTTGCGCCGCTCGACTGTCACCGTCCAGCCGGGCACAGGCATGGTGGACACCGAGCCGACCGGGGCGTTCTCCGGCAGCACCACCTCCACCTTGACCGTCGAGGCGGTGTCGCTCTCGTTCGGCACCCGGAACGCGAACCGGCCGTAGCTGCCCTGGGCGGCCTCCTGCGGGTTGACCGTGACGTGCGCCGAGGCCGACCCGGCGAAGCCGAGGACGGCGGTGCCGACGGTGCCGAGAGCGAGGGCGGCGGCGGCTGCCGCGATGCGCCGGTGACGGATCATGGGATGGAACCTTCCTTATCGGACGGGCACGGTGGTGGTCACCGTGGCCTGGTCGATCTCTGACGTACGTGCGGTGACCCGGAGCTGCCACTCCCCCGACGCCGGCAGGTTGATCTCCCCGGTGGCGTGGTTGTCGGTCAGCGGCAGCAGCGGGATCTCGATCGGCTCGATCCCGGCCGACGGCAACGCGATGGTGGCCCTCCACTCCACCACCGGCTGCGGCCGGTTGTCCGGCTGGTACGCGTACAGGTGCATGGAGTTGCTGCCCGGCTCGGCCGGGTCCACCTCCACCTGGAGGGAGTAGAGCGAGCTGGTCACCGTGGTGCTGAAGAGGGTGCTGCCGCTCCCGGCGATGTTCGCCCCGGCGGTGCGGGCCGGTGTGGTCTGCACCAGCGTGGCGGTGACCCCGAGCACCACCGCGGCGACCGCCAGCTCCAGCCAGAGTGCCCGGCGCAGGGGCCTCGGCCGGGCCGCCTCCCGCCACCGGCGCACCAGGTTACGCGAGACCGCCGCCACCCCGACCACCAGCGCGAACAGGGCGATCTTGGCGATCAGCAGCCGGCCGTAGGTGGTGTCGACCAGGGCACCGGGGCTGCCCACCTCGATCAACGCGTTCACCGTGCCGGCGAGCAGGAGGGCCACCACGGCGATCGCCGCCCACCGCGACCAGACCGGCAGGATCGCGTCCAGCTCGTGCTCCTCGGCCGACCGCAGCAGGAACCCGGCGAGCACCACCAGTCCGCCCAGCCACACGGCCATGCTGCCCAGGTGCACGGCGTCGGCGAAGACCGACAGCGGCGGGGCGGGCGACGCCGCCGGGTGCCCGGCCAGCGGCCAGGTGAACAGCGCGGCGACGCCGAGGATGGCCAGGATCACCCGGTCCGCCCGGCCCTCCCGCCCGGCCAGCAGCGGCCGGAGCAGGAACGCCGACGCGGCCAACAGCCCGAGCCGGACCAGGTGGGCCAGGCCGAAGTCACTGCCGAGCACGTCCCGCAGGCTCCCGCCGTCGACGTCGAACAGCCCGCCGCCGGTGGTGTACGGCACCTGGGCCCAGAGCCCCGCCAGGGTGCCGGCCACCACCAGCGCGAAGCCAGTCCAGGTGACGCGGGCCGGCCCGGTGCGGGAGAGCCGCCGGGGCCAGAAGGCGGTAAAGATCAGCACCGGCCCGACCAGCAGCAGCAGACCGACGTAGGTGAGGTACTTGGCGACCCTGGTCGTCAGGCTCACCGCCGGGTCGGCGCCGCTGTCCGCCCCCGAGTCGACCGGCACCGTCGACGGCGCGCCGACCGAGTAGGTGAACGCCCCGGACACCGGGTGGCTGTCGGCCGAGATCACCCGGTAGCTCACCAGGTAGGTGCCGCGCCCGCCCTCCGGGTCGACCGGCACGGTCACCACGCCGCCGTCGAAGACCGGCCCGCCCCGGTCGGCCCGCGACCCGTCCGGGGCGATCACCCGGATCTTGTCGGTGACCTGCCGGACCGACTCGCTGAAGGTCAGCACCACCTCGGCCGGAGCGCCCTGCACCACGGCGGACGAGGCCGGACTGCTGCTCACCAGCACCGCGTGCGCGCTCGCCGGCCCGGCCGGGACGAGCAGCAGGGCAACCAGGACGACCAGCAGGCCGGCCCCGGCGGCCAGACGGGCGAGCGGATGGGCCGCGCGGGTACGGCGCGGCAGGGGTGTCGGAGCTGTCATGTGCGCAATGCTCGCCGAAGGACAGGGCCGCTGACGACCCGAGTCACCTCGGTCCCGCGACGGCGGGAGCCGCGAGCGGGGGGTCCACCTGGCGGGTGGTGCGGCCCAGCGCCCAGAGCAGACCGGCCTGGACCACCGCGGCCAGGTGACCGATCTCGTGCACGAGGGCGGTGGTCGAGTTGGCGATGTCCACCGCGCTGGTGCCGGCCAGGCAGACCGCCAGCACGAAGGCCACCGGCACGAACGCCTGGGCCCGTTCCGGCCGGTACGCGGCCAGCGCGAAGCCCACCGCGAGCGCCACGTCGAAGGAGGCCATCTCCCGGCTGGTGTGCGGGTCGACGGCAACCCCGAGGCCGGCGAGGAGGATCGGCAGCGCGATGGCGAGCTGGGCGGCCGCGGCCACCGCCACCGCCACCCGGAGCACCTGCCGACGGGCCCGCACCCCGGCCATGGCCGCGGCCCGGGCGGCCCGCTCGTCGGCGGCCACCGCCGCCAGCACCGAGGCGGTCAGGTCCGGCACGTCCACGGCCTGCACCCGGACCAGGCGGGTCACCTGTTCGGCCCGGGCCAGCCAGCTCCGGCATCCGGAGCACGTCAAGATGTGCGCGTCCAGCGTGGCCGGCGGCGTGCCCGGATCCTCGCCATCCAGCCGCGCCGACAGCGCCGCGCGTACGTCGTCGCATGTCATGGTGGGATAGTCGGTGGCCGGGCCCGGTTGGTTCCCGACGTGGCGCACGCCATGGAAGTGCCGAAGGGCTCTGTTCGTTCCGTTGTCTCCGCGTAACCTGGAGTGTCGTGATCCCCGCGCCGCTGGACGCCGGCGGGGCCGGCCGCCCCGCCGACCCCCCGCACAAACCCGTGTGGGCGCCGCCGCACGACCCGGCCGAGCCCGCCGCCGGACCCGACCCGGCGACCCAGTGGGCGCTCACCGCCCGCGACGGCGACCCGGTCGCCCAGGCCGCGTTCGTACGACTCACCCAGGCCGAAGTGTGGCGGTTCGTCGCCGCGTTGATCGACCCGGACAACGCCGACGACCTCACCCAGGAGACCTACCTGCGGGCGTTCCGGGCGCTGCCGGCGTTCGAGGGACGGGCCAGCGCGCGTACCTGGCTGCTCGGCATCGCCCGACGCACCTGCGCCGACCACCTGCGCACCGTGGTCCGCCGGCGACGGCTCGACGAACGACTCGCCGCGCAGGCCTACACCGACCGACCGCACCCCGACCCGGCCGGGCACCTCGGCGCCGCCGACCTGCTGCGCCGGCTCCCCGCCGACCGACGCGAGGCGTTCGTCCTCACCCAGCTCCTCGGCCTGTCGTACGCGGAGGCGGCGGCGGTCGGCGGCGTGCCGGTGGGCACCATCCGGTCCCGGGTGGCCCGGGCCCGGGGCGACCTGATCGAGGCGGTCGGCGACGCCCTGGGCAGTTGAGCCGGAGGCGGGGACAGTGGAAGTGACGGAACTTCACGGTGGATCGGAGCGACCAATGACCGTGACCGCACCCCGCCCCCGGGTCGTCAGCTGGCCCCTCCTGCGTCCCTGGCTCGCCGTCGCCGCCCGGCTCGGCCTCGCCGCGGTGTGGTTCGCCGCCGGTGGCAGCAAGGTCGGCGACCTGGCCGGCTCCGGGCGCGCCGTCAACGCCTACCAGGTCATGCCGTACGACCTGGCGATGGTGGTCGGCGCGGCGCTGCCCTTCGTGGAGCTGGCGCTCGGCGTCCTGCTGCTCGTCGGGCTGGCCACCCGGCTCGCCGCCGGCGTCTCGGCGGCGCTGCTCGTGGTCTTCGTCGCGGGCATCGTCTCCGCCTGGACGCGGGGGCTCGCCATCGACTGCGGGTGCTTCGGCGGCGGCGGGGAACTCGCCGCCGGCCAGAGCCCCACCTACCTTCCGGAGATCCTCCGGGACCTGGGTTTCCTGGCGCTCGCCGGGTTCCTGCTGATCTGGCCCCGCACCCCCGTGTCGATGGACGGGTGGCTGACGGGCACACCGGCCACGGAGGACGAGGATGAGTAGTCGCAAGGGGCGTAGGGACGCCTCCCGGGTGGTCCGCGAACAACTCGCCCGGGAACGACGGCGACGCCGGACGCTCTGGACCTCGGTGGCCGCCGTGGCGGTGCTGGTGATCGCCGGGCTGATCGGCTGGAGCGTCTACGCCGGGCAGCGCTCCGACGAGTTCACCGCGCCGACCGGCGCGAACGACGCGGGAACCGGGATCGTGGCCGGCTCCGGCCCGGTCACCGTCGACGTGTACGAGGACTTCATCTGCCCGGCCTGCAAACAGTTCGAGCAGCTCAGCGGTGCCACCCTGAACACGCTCGTCGAGCAGGGCAAGATCCGGGTGGTGTACCACCCCGTCGCGTACCTCAACCGCTTCTCCAGCACGCAGTACTCCACCCGCGCGTCGGCCGCGTCCGGCTGCGCCGCCGAGAGCGGCCGGTACCGCGAGTACGCCGCGGCGCTCTTCGAGCGGCAGCCGCCGGAAGGCGGCGCGGGCCTCAGCGACGACGAGCTGACCGACATCGCCGCCGGAGTCGGCATCGACCGGGACGGGTTCGCCTCCTGCCTGCGGGAGGGGACCTTCAAGCCGTGGACCGAGCACGTCACCGAGGAGGCGAGCCGGGCCGGGATCACCGGCACCCCGACCGTCCTGGTCGACGGCAAGCCGGTCGAGAACCCCACCCCGGACGCCATCACCGCGGCCGTCGAGGCAGCCGCCCGGTGATCCGGTCGCTGCTGCTCCGGGCGGGACTACTCCTGGTCGGGACGCTCGTCGCGCTGCTGGCGACCGCCGCCCCGGCCGCGGCGCACGGCGCGGACGCCCCGAACGGCAGCGACTACCGGGTCGGGGTGACCGGGCTGGCCCCGGCCCGCGACGGCGTGGACGTCCGGACGGTGGAGGCGGGCGCACGGCTGGAACTGCGCAACCGCACCGACCGGACGGTCACCGTGCTCGGCTACTCCGGTGAGCCGTACCTCCAGGTGCGCCCCGACGGGGTGTACGAGAACACCCGCTCGCCGGCGACGTACCTGAACCGGACCCTCGCCGGTGAGACCGCCGTGCCCGCCGACGCCGACCCGACCGCCGAGCCGTCCTGGCAACGGGTCGACGACGAGCCGGTGGCCCGCTGGCACGACCAGCGGGCCCTGTGGCGGGAGGCCGGCCCGCCGCCGCAGGTCGGTGCCGCCCCCGACCGGGAACACCGGGTACGCGACTGGGTGGTGCCGCTGCGCGACGGGGAGACCGCCGTGGAGCTGCGCGGCACCCTGGACTGGGTGCCCCCGCCGGACCCGTACCCGTGGTGGGCGGCGGTGGCCCTCGCCACGCTCGCGGTGGGCGCGCTCGGGCTGGTGCCGGCCGGGGCCCCGGCCGGCCGCCGGGCACTGGTCGCGCTCGGGGCGCTGCTCGCCGTGGGTGGACTGGCCGCCGTCGCGGTGGCGGTCGGCCGAGCCCTCGACTCCGGGGCCGAAGGGGCCGGCGGGCTGCTCGTCACCCTGTTGACCGGCCAGACGTGGGCACTCATCACCGGCCTCGGCGCGGTCGCCGCCGGCAGCTGGACGCTCACCCGGCACGCCGCCGCCGACTTCGGACTGGCCCTGGCCGGCGCCTGCCTGGCGCTGTTCGCCGGGGTGACCAACGCGGCGGTGCTCGCCCGCTCGGTGCCCCCGCTGCCCTGGCCCGTCCAGCCCGTCCGGCTGGTGGTCACGCTGATCCTGGTCGCCGGGGCGGGGGCGACCCTCGCCGGGGTGTTCCGGCTGCACGCCGCGAGCCGCGCGGTCGCCGAGACGACCACCCGCCGGCCAGTCGACGTCGCGCACCTGCGACCCGAGCGGGCCCGGTAGGGACCGGCGGGCGGCCCGTCCGGGCGGGACACGGGCCGTGGGCTCACGCCGCAGCCGGGACCGGAGGCCGTAGGGTCTCGGGCATGACCGCGCCGCACCGTCTCAGCCCCGGCGACCCCGCGCCGGACTTCACCCTGCCCACCGACACCGGCAGCACGTTCTCCCTGACCGACCTGCGGGGCCGCAAGGTGATCCTGTACGCCTACCCGGCCGCGATGACCCCGGGCTGCACGAAGCAGGCCTGCGACTTCCGCGACTCGCTCGCCTCGCTCCAGGCGGCCGGGTACGAGGTGGTCGGCATCTCCCCGGACAAGCCGGAGAAGCTGGCGAAGTTCCGCGAGCGCGACGCCGTCACCTTCCCCCTGGTCTCCGACACCGACAAGGCCGTGCTCACCGCGTACGGGGCGTTCGGCGAGAAGCAGTCGTACGGCCGGACGGTCACCGGGGTGATCCGGTCCACCTTCGTCGTCGACGAGGACGGGAAGATCGAACGGGCGCTCTACAACGTCCGGGCCACCGGGCACGTCGCCAAGCTGCGCCGCGACCTCGGCCTGGACTGAGGCGTCCCGGGCCGCCGCACGGCGGACGCGGGCACCACGCCCGGATCGTGGACGGAAATCGTCACACCGGACCACTACCGTCCGCGCATGACCCGTTACCGGCACACCCCGCAGGCGCTCGCCGACGCGGCGGCGCGCGCCCGCAACGTCACCGAGGTGATGCGCCTGCTGGGCGTCCGGATCAGCGGCGGCTCGCACGCCCACATCAGCCGTCAGCTCAAGCGGTTCGGCATCGACACCTCACACTTCACCGGCCAGGCGGGTGGAACGCGGGTTCCCCGCCGCCGGGTCTCCTCCTCGATGCTGCTGGTCCGACTGCCCGAGGGGTCCCGCCGGACGGCCGGCACCCGGCTGAAGTGGGCCCTGTCCGACATCGGCATCCCGGAACAGTGCGAGGAGTGCGGTGTAGGCACGACGTGGCAGGGCTCGCCGCTCACCCTGCACGTCGACCACGTGAACGGTGACTTCCTCGACAACCGTCCGCCGAACCTGCGCCTGTTGTGCCCGAACTGCCACAGCCAGACCGCCACGTACGCCGGTCGCAACCGCCGGTCCTTTTCCGCGCCCGGATCCGGCGGAGATCAATCGGTCGGCCGCGCCCCGGACCGGTCGGAGCCATGCCGCCCACTCGATCCGCGCCAGGTCGAGGCCCTGGTCCGGCAGGTGGCGGCCGGCGACGTCACCGCGGTGGAGGCCGCTCGCCGGATCGGCTGCCACCGCAATCACGTCTATCGACTACGGGACCGCCTGGAGCGGACCGGGACGATCGCACCACGGATGGCCCGCGCGCCGGAGGTCGACCGTACGCTCGTGGTTCGGTATGCGCTGGCCAATCCCGGCCTGGGCCCCCGAAAGCTCGCCAACCTGATCCGGGTCGCCACCGCCGGACGGGAGCACCCCAGTCACGGAACGGTGTCGAACGTCCTGCGGGCCGCCGGGCTCCACACCGTGCAGGCGCGACGCACTAGACTCTCCGGTCAGGCGGGAGTGGTGTAACTGGCAGCCACGCAGGATTTAGGTTCCTGTGCCCTCGGGCGTGGGGGTTCGAGTCCCCTCTCCCGCACGATTAGCGGCGGCCCGGCCGGCTTCCACCACAGGATTCCCGGTGGGGCCGGCGCGCGGACGAGCCGTCCGGATCGGGCGTTCCGGATCGCGCGTCAGGGTGCCGGCTCGACCCGCACCGGATCACCGACGCCGACCGCGCCGGGCGACACCGGGACGAGGTGAAGTCCGAACAGGACCTTCCGGTCGACCCGGCGGTGCCGGACCAGGGTGCGCAACGGCTCGTGTTCGCGTACCCCGGTCTCCTGGTCGGTGGTGGTGACCACGCAGCGGTCGCACGGCCCGGCGGCGCGGAAGGTGGTCGCGCCGATGTGCAGGGTCCGGCCGGCCCAACTGTCCTCGACCCAGGCCGGCGCGCCCTCGACCACCACGTTGGGCCGGAACCGGGTCATCGGCACGGGTCCCGCGTCCGCCTCGGTCAGCCAGCCGTTGAGCGCGTTCAGCGAGGCGGTGACGGTCAGCAGCAGCGGGTAGGCGTCGGCGAAGCTGACCTGGTCGCCGGTGTCGTAGGTGCGTTCACCGGCGGCGATGTGCCGGGTGGGCCGCGCGAGCCAGGTCAGCCGGACCGGCCTGTCGAGTGCGGCGGTGAGCCAGGCGTCGGCGGCCGGGCCGGCGGGGAGCGCGTCGACCGGCAGTTTCCGGTGCCGGAAGGTGCGGACCGCGACCGGGGCGACGCCGGCCGGTTCCGGCACGTCCAGGTCGGGACGTCCGGGGCCGCGCAGCACCAGCCCGCCGGGGCGGACGACCGGACGCAGGGTGGCCAGCACCGGGTACTGCCGCTGGGTGACCCCGATGCCGTCGGCGTCGACGATCATCCAGCGGCGGTCGCCGGCCAGGCCCCACGGTTCGACCCGGACCGTGTCGTGGTCGAGCCGGTGGCACCCCTTGACCGGGTACGTGTGGACGGACGTCACCCTCACCGGGCGACACCCGTCCCGTTGCCGGGGGACCAGTGGTGGATCGGGGTCTCCCGGTAGGCGAGGTGGCTCGGGCTCAGCGAGGTGAGGTCGGTCGCGTCCACGCAAGGGTTGTACCACCCCGCGCCGGGAACGGGCACCACCCGACGGCGGAGGCTAGTCGCCGTGGTCGCCGGCCACCGCCGTGCCCCGCGAGGAGATGCCGACCACCGCCGCTGCCCCCAGCAGCAGGGCGGGTAGGAGGAACCACCCGCCGATGCCGAGGCCGAGGAGGAGGCCCCAGAGCAGCATCACCAGCGCCCCGACCGTCGTCGTGATGCCCACGGCCCGACCGGCGAGGTCCGCGACGAGGGGGAGCACGGCCGCTCCTACCGGTACGCCCAGCAGGTAGCCGGCGGCAGCGCCGCTGTCGGCGACCGTGAACGGCACCAGCGCGACGGCGGTTCCCACAGTGGCGGCGAACGCGAGCAGTCTCAGCAGTCGACCGACGGCGTCGGGTGCGGATCGGTGCCGGCTCAGGTGCAGGACGGCCGCCACGGCGACGAGGAGCGCGAGAACTGCGCCTACGGTCGTGGCTACCGTCATGTCGGTGGCTCCTCTTTCCCGGCGATGTCCGTGAGCCGGTTCTCGTACACGTGGACCGGCCACTTCTTCCGCAACGACCGGGCGAGTCGGCTCAGATGTTCCTCCTGACGATACGAGGCCATCGCCGACTTCACCTTGTAGGCCAGCGCCGCGTCCCAGTTCGTCTGCTGGAACGAGATGTGCTCGACGCGGACCACCCACCATCGTTTGTTCTTCGGGTCCGCGGACAACCCGACTCCCCCGGCGGTGCCGACCGCGAAGGCGGCACGCGAGATCATCGGATCGGCGCCCTCGCCGTGATCGTCGATCGTGGCCGTGCCGCTGGCCGTCGCGCCGCCCTCCCGCACCAACTGCTGGAAGGTCGACGCGTCGGTGCCGGCGGCACGTTCCAGGGCCGTGGTGGCCGGGGCGGAGTCGGCGAACTCGGCCCACGCCACCTCGGCCCGGGCCACGTTCCCGAAGAGGCGGCGGTGTTCCTGGTACCAGGCGCGGGCCTCGTCGTCGGTGATGTCCTCGGCGGTGAGGTCGGCAGCGCCGCGCTGTTCCTGCGTGACGAGGGTGGCGATCTGGTGGGCCCGGGTCGGCCCGGTGATGCCACGGCGGGCGGCTTCCCGTCCCAGCAGTTCGTCCCGGATCGCCAGTTCCAGCGCCTGCGGCCACGGACCGGAGTAGCCGCCGGCCACCAGCACCGCCGGCAGGGGGCTGTCCGGGATCAGCGCGCGAACCTGCTCGACGGTAACGGGTTCACCCGCCACGGTGGCCAGCACGTCCGGCTGCGGATCCACCGACTGGTCGGTGGATCCGCAGCCGGCCGCCACCAGTGCGACCGTGAGGAACGACACGGCGAGAAGAAGTGGCTTCATGGTTCGAGGTGTCCGGGCTCTAACCGCACTGGTTCGTCGACCACAGGAAGTCGTCGTCGGCTTCCCAGTACTCGTCGCCGCAGTTGCTGTCCCACGGGTTCGTCGATCCGCCGTGGACCCGGCCGCAGCGGTCGTGGTCAGCACAGTCGTAGGTGTAGCCGGTGATGATGAAACAGCCACCACCGCACTTGCCCATGCAGTCGTACGAGGCGGGGCCGACGTAGACGACCTCGCTCATCATGCAGTGGTCGCCCGCGTCGTGGAGCACCCACTCGTTCGCGTTGCACCTGGTGTACCAGATCCCGTCCTCGTTGTCCTCCTGGCAGGCGGCGACCACGTCTTTCCGTTCCATGCTGTCCGGGACGGTGGCGAAGGTGGCCTCCTTCAGGCACGACTCCACCGCGACGGCGCTGTCCGGGAGCTTCCGGTCACCGAATCGTTCCGCCGGACGGGGCACGTCCTGGGTCCCGATCATGGTGCCGGGGGGCGCCTCGGCGAGCAGCAAGGCAAGGCGGATGGTCAGGTCCCGGTGCAGCGGGATGGGCGCCTTCGTGGCGCTGGCCGGCTCGACCCACTCCGACTCGAGGGAGTTGGCGAAGGCGTCGAGCGCGAGCTTGTCCGCCGGCTCCAACGCGGCACCCCGACCGGACCACCGGGCGGTGCCCTTCGCGTGGTCCTTGCTGGCCGTGAACGTCTTGCCGCCGACGGAGAGCGTCACCTGCGTCGACACGGCGCTCCTGGCCGTGGCCGCGAACTCGACCACGGTGGCCGAGCGGGCGAACGTGCCGGCGTCGTGGCTGGCCGACGACGCGGTGACGTGGAGGTCGTTGCTGGCCAGCGGTTGCGCGACCGGCGCTGCGGAAGCTGCCGGCGTGGCCGAGGGCGCGACCAGGACGAGTGCGGCGCCGACAACCAGGATCTTGAAGAGACGGAGAGGTGAGGAGGTCCGGTGTCGCATGCATTCCCCCATCGAAGCCCGTGGGGTACGCATCAGGAGTGGTCGCTCCCGCGATTGCCGGACGAAGCGACCGTCGCGATGGCACCCGTGCCGCCATTGGCGATATTGATATTCGGCCATCAATTTGATGACTGTCAATACCTGGCCGCACGCCGGCACCCGATCGCGACGAAGCCGCGCAGTCCCGCCGTGCCGCGATGTCGGCCGGACCCCCGGAGCGGGACGAACGGGCGCAGCCGCCCACCGGCGGCGATCGGGGCGGGCCGACCGAGAGTCGCCGCAGGCAGGAGGGGGTCTCGCGGGGGCGGCGGCCCTTGCCTTCTGAAAGTTCTTATGCATAGAGTCGCGGCATGAATGAAACAGCCACCATCGGGGCTGGGCCGAGCGACCGGCTGCTGGATCTCTTCCACGGCGTCCGGCTCACCCCGACCCAGCGCCGGATCGCGCACTGCCTGGTGCAGCACGCCGGCTCGGTGGCCTACCTCTCCGCCGCCGAGGTCGCCGAACTGGCCGGGGTCAGCCAGCCGTCGGTGACCCGGTTCGCGGTCGCGCTCGGTCACGACGGCTACCCGGCGCTGCGCCGCCGGCTGCGTGAGCTGACCGGCGCCGGCACCACCGGCCCGTCCGGCGGGGAGAACGAACTGCAACGCGCGGTACGGGCCGAGATCGCCAACCTCGACCGGCTCGCCGGCCAGCTCGCCGACCGGGAACGGATCGCCGGGGCCGGCGCGCTGCTGGCCGCCAGCCGTCCGCTGCCGGTGCTCGGCCTGCGCGCCGCCGCTCCGCTGGCCGCGTACTTCGCGTACTTCGCCGCGAAGGTGCACCCGGACGTGCGGGTGCTCGACACCGGCGGCAGCCTGCTCACCGACCGCCTCGAACAGGCCGCCGTGGCCGGCGCGGACGCGCTGCTGGCCTTCGTCCTGCCCCGCTACCCCCGGGAGACCCTGGACGCGCTGCGCGCCGCCCGGGACGCCGGGCTACGGGTCGTGGCGATCACCGACTCGCCGGTCAGCCCGGCGACCGAGTACGCCGACCTGGTGCTGCCCGCCGCCGTCGGCACCGACCTGGTCTTCGACCTGCACACCGCCCCGATGGCCCTGGCCATGGTGGTGCTTCAGGCGATCTGTGACGCCGCGCCGACCGACACGCAGGCCCGACTGGAGGCGTTCGAGGCGTCCGCCGCCCGCCGACAGTTGTTCCTCGGGTGAGAGGAGATCCGACGATGTACCAGCCCGTCCGTGCCGCCCGCGGCACCGAGCGCAGCGCCCGGGGGTGGCCGCAGGAGGCCGCCCTGCGGATGCTGATGAACAACCTCGACCCGGAGGTCGCCGAGCGCCCCGAGGACCTGGTGGTCTACGGCGGCACCGGGAAGGCCGCGCGGGACTGGCCGTCGTACCACGCGCTGGTGCGGACCCTCACCGACCTGCGCGACGACGAGACGATGCTGGTGCAGTCCGGCCGGCCGGTCGGTGTGCTGCGCACCCACGAGTGGGCGCCCCGGGTGCTGCTGGCCAACTCCAACCTGGTCGGCGACTGGGCCACCTGGCCGGAGTTCCGCCGCCTGGAGCAGCTCGGCCTGACCATGTACGGGCAGATGACCGCCGGCTCGTGGATCTACATCGGCACCCAGGGCATCCTCCAGGGCACCTACGAGACGTTCGCCGCCGTCGCCGCGAAGAGGTTCGGCGGCAGCCTGGCCGGGACGCTGACGCTCACCGCCGGCTGCGGCGGGATGGGCGGGGCGCAGCCGCTCGCGGTCACCATGAACGGCGGGGCGTGCCTGGTCGTCGACGTCGACCGGTCCCGCCTGGACCGCCGGGTGCACGACCGCTACCTGGACGAGGTCGCCGACTCCCTGGACGACGCGGTCGAGCGGGCGCTCGCCGCGAAGCGCGACCGGCGGGCGCTCTCCGTCGGGGTGGTCGGCAACGCCGCCACCGTCTTCCCGGAGTTGCTGCGCCGGGGCGTCGACATCGACGTGGTCACCGACCAGACCAGCGCGCACGACCCGCTGTCGTACGTGCCGGAGGGGGTGGAGCTGGCCGACGCCCGGGACTACGCGGCGGCGAAACCGGCCGAGTTCACCGACCGGGCCCGCGCGTCGATGGCGAAGCACGTCGAGGCGATGGTCGGCTTCCTGGACGCCGGGGCGGAGGTCTTCGACTACGGCAACTCGATCCGGGGCGAGGCGAAGCTCGGCGGGTACGAGCGGGCGTTCGATTTCCCCGGCTTCGTGCCGGCGTACATCCGGCCGTTGTTCTGCGAGGGGAAGGGCCCGTTCCGGTGGGCGGCGCTCTCCGGTGACCCGGCCGACATCGCCGCCACCGACCGGGCCATCCTCGACCTGTTCCCGGAGAACGAGTCCCTGGCCCGGTGGATCCGGCTGGCCGGGGAGCGGGTCGCCTTCCAGGGCCTGCCGGCGCGCATCTGCTGGCTCGGGTACGGCGAACGCGACCGGGCCGGGGTCCGCTTCAACGAGATGGTCGCCTCCGGCGAACTCTCCGCCCCGGTGGTGATCGGCCGGGACCACCTGGACTGCGGCAGCGTCGCCAGCCCGTACCGGGAGACCGAGGCGATGGCCGACGGCTCCGACGCGGTCGCCGACTGGCCGCTGCTCAACGCGCTGGTCAACACGGCCAGCGGCGCGTCCTGGGTGTCCATCCACCACGGCGGCGGGGTCGGCATCGGCCGGTCCATCCACGCCGGTCAGGTCTGCGTCGCCGACGGCAGCGCGCTCGCCGGCCAGAAGATCGAGCGGGTGCTCACCAACGACCCGGCGATGGGCGTCATCCGGCACGTTGACGCCGGTTACGACCACGCCCACGAGGTGGCTGACCGTACCGGGGTGCGCGTCCCGATGGCCGAGCGGTAGGAGGGGACCCTTGTTCATCGAAAATGCCCTGCAGGGGTCCCCTGCTACCACTACCGCCGGCCGTTTCCGCGAGCTGTGGGACGAGATCGCGCCGATCGGGCGGGACGCGCGCACCGGCGGTTACCTGCGGTACGCGTTCGGCGAGCCGGAGCGGCAGCTGCGGGAGTGGTTCCGCCAGCAGGCCGAGCGGCGGGGCATGCCGGTCAGCGACGACGGCAACGGCAACCTCTTCGCCCGCTGGGGCGACCCGGAGGCCGGCGACGCCGTGCTCACCGGCAGCCACTTCGACTCGGTGCCGCACGGCGGGGCGTACGACGGGCCGCTCGGCATCGTCAGCGCCTTCCTCGCCGTGGACGAACTGCGGGCAGCCGGGGTCACGCCGGCGCGACCGGTCGTCGTCGGCGCGTTCGTCGAGGAGGAGGGGGCCCGGTTCGGCGTACCGTGCCTGGGGTCGCGGCTGCTCACCGGGGCGCTGACGCCGGAGCGCGCGGCCGGGCTGCGCGACGCCGACGGGGTCAGCTTCGCCGAGGCGCTCGGCGACCGGCCGGCCGGTGCCCGGCCGGACCTGGTCGCCGGTTTCGCCGCCTTCGTCGAGCTGCACGTGGAGCAGGGCCGGGCGATGGTCGACCGGGACGCGTCGGTCGGGGTGGCGACGGCCATCTGGCCGCACGGCCGCTGGCGGTTCGACGTCACCGGCGAGGGCAACCACGCCGGTACGACCCGGATGGCCGACCGCCGTGACCCGATGCTCACCTACGCGTTCACCGTGCTGGCGGCGAACAAGGAGGCCCGGTTGCGCGGGGCACACGCCACCGTCGGACGGGTCCGGGTCGAGCCGAACGCCACCAACGCGATCCCGGCCCGGGTGACCGGTTGGCTGGACGCCCGGGCCGCCGAGGAGTCCACGCTCGCCGAGCTGGTCGAGGCGGTGCGTGCCAAGGCGGCCGAGCGGGCCCGCCGGGACGGCACGGAGATCGCCCTGACCGAGGAGTCGGCGACGCCGCTGGTCGGTTTCGACGCCGACCTGGGCCGGCGGCTGGCGGCGCTGCTGGACGCGCCGACGCTGCCCACGGCGGCCGGGCACGACGCCGGGGTGCTGGCCGGGCACGTACCGACCGCGATGCTCTTCGTCCGCAACCCGACCGGGGTGTCGCACTCCCCCGCCGAGTCGGCCACCGACGCCGACTGCGCCGCCGGGGTAACCGCCCTGGCCCGGGTGCTGGCCGAGCTGACCTCCCGGCCCGAACCGACCGGCGACTCCGACGACCCCGCCGGCCGCGCCGACCGGAGCGGGGCGGCGACGTGACCACCACCCGCTGGCTCGCCGAGTACGCCTGGCTGCCCGGCGAGGCCGAACCGACCGCCGACGTGCTGGTCGAGACCGTCGACGGCCGGATCACCACGGTCGTCCCGCTGGCCAGCCGGACCCCGCCCACCGCCGGGGTCGAGGTGCTGGCCGACGCGGTACGCCTGCCCGGCCTGACCCTGCCGGGCCTGGCGAACGCCCACTCGCACGCGTTCCACCGGGCACTGCGCGGGCGGACGCACGGCGGTCGGGGCGACTTCTGGACCTGGCGGGACCTGATGTACACGGTCGCCGACCGGCTCGACCCGGACACTTACCTGGCTCTGGCCCGCGCCGTCTTCGCCGAGATGGCACTGGCCGGCGTCACCTGCGTCGGCGAGTTCCACTACCTGCACCACCGCCCCGACGGCGGCCGGTACGACGACCCGAACGCGATGGGCGCGGCGCTGGTCGAGGCCGCCGCGCAGGCCGGCGTCCGGATCACCCTGCTGGACACCTGCTACCTGACCGCGGCGGTGGACGGCCGCCCGCTGACCGGCCCGCAGCGCCGCTTCGGCGACGGGGACGCGGCCCGCTGGGCGGAACGGGTCGAGGCGTTCACCCCGGCCGGCGCGCACGCCCGCGTCGGCGCGGCGGTGCACTCGGTCCGGGCGGTCCCCGCCGACGGGCTCGGCACGGTCGCGGAGTGGGCCCGGCGGCACGACGCGCCGCTGCACGTGCACCTCTCCGAGCAGCCCGCCGAGAACGACGCCTGCCGGGCGGTGCACGGACGCACCCCGGCCCGGCTGCTCGCCGACCACGGGGTCCTCGGCCCGGCCACCACGGCCGTCCACGCCACCCATGTGACCAGCGCCGACGTCGCCCTGCTCGGTGGCAGCGGCACCGGTGTCTGCCTCTGCCCGACCACCGAGCGGGACCTCGCCGACGGCATCGGCCCGGCCCGCCGGATGGCCGAGGCGGGCAGTCCGCTCAGCCTGGGCAGCGACAGTCACGCCGTCGTCGACCTCTTCGAGGAGGCCCGCGCGGTGGAGCTGGACGAGCGGCTGCGCACCCGGCAGCGCGGCCACTTCACCCCGGCGGCGCTGCGCGACGCGGCGACCGTGACCGGGCACGCCGCGCTGGGCTGGACCGACGCCGGGCGGATCGCCCCGGGCGGGCGGGCCGATCTGGTCACTGTTCGGTTGGACAGCGCGCGGACCGCCGGCGTACCCCTGGTCGGGGTGTTCTTCGCGGCGAACGCGGCCGACGTCACCCAGGTCGTCGTGGACGGCCGGGTCGTGGTCCGGGACGGTCGGCACACCAGCGTCGACGTGCCCACCGCGCTGGCCGACACCATCCGGGCGGTGATCGCCTCGTGAGCGCGAGGAGCGCGCCGGGTCCGCGAGCCCCGCAGTCGCGCGCCCGTGCGAGGAGCGCGCCGGACGCGCGAGCCCCACGGTCGCGAACGCGCGCCCGTGCGAGGAGCGCGCCGGGTCCGCGAGCCCTGCCATCGCGGACGGAGGGCGGCACACCGTGAGCAGCCTGCTGATCGACAACATCGGGGAGCTGGTCACCAACGTGGCCGGCACCGGGGAGGGCGGCAAGCTCGGCATCCGCCGCGACGCGGCCATTCTCGTCGAGGAGGACCGCGTCGCCTGGCTCGGCCCGGCCCGGTACGCCCCGGCCGCCGCCCGCCGGATCGACGCCGACGGCGCGGCGGTGCTCCCCGGCTTCGTGGACAGCCACGCCCACCTGGTCTTCGCCGGGGACCGGGCCGCCGAGTTCGCCGCCCGGATGGCGGGGCAGCCGTACACCGGGGGCGGCATCCGGACCACCGTGGCGGCCACCCGCGCCGCCTCCGACGACACGCTGCGCGGCACCGTGCGCCGGCTCCGCGCGGAGGCGCTGCGCCAGGGCACCACCACCATCGAGGTCAAGAGCGGGTACGGCCTGAACGTCGCCGACGAGGCCCGCTCGCTGCGGATCGCCACCGAGGTGACCGGGGAGACGACGTTCCTCGGCGCGCACGTCGTCCCCACCGAGTACGCCGACCGCCCGGACGACTACGTCGGGCTGGTCTGCGGGCCAATGCTGCACGCCGCCGCCCCGTACGCGAAGTGGATCGACGTGTTCTGCGAGCGGGGCGCGTTCGACGCCGACCACGCCCGCGCGATCCTCACCTGCGGGCAGGCCGCCGGCCTCGGGGTGCGGCTGCACGCCAACCAGCTCGGCCCCGGCCCGGGGGTCCAGCTCGCGGTGGAACTCGGCGCGGCCAGCGCCGACCACTGCACCCACCTGGACGACGCCGACGTGGACGCGCTGGCCGGGTCGGCCACCGTGGCCACGCTGCTGCCCGGCGCCGAGTTCTCCACCCGGTCGCCGTACCCGGACGCGCGCCGGCTGCTCGACGCCCGGGTCACCGTGGCGTTGGCGACCGACTGCAACCCCGGATCGTCGTACACGTCGTCGATGCCGTTCTGCGTCGCGCTCGCCGTACGCGAGATGGGGATGACCCCGGCGGAGGCGGTCTGGGCCGCGACCGCCGGTGGCGCGCGGGCGCTGCGCCGCGACGACGTGGGCGTCCTCGCCCCCGGGGCGCGGGCCGACCTGATGATCCTCGACGCCCCGTCCCACCTGCACCTGGCCTACCGGCCAGGGGTTCCCCTGATCCGCCAGGTCCTGCACAACGGAGTTCCGCGATGAGCAAGCAACACCGCACGCACCAGCCCCGACGCCCTGAGGCCCGTGGTCGGGTGACGTCATGAGCGTGGTGACCGTCCAGCCCACCGGCGTGTCCCCGGCCGACGTGCTCGCCGTGGCCCGGGGCGCCGCGAAGGTCGTCCTCGACCCGGCCACGGTGGACGCGATGGCCACCAGCCGGGCCATCGTGGACGGCATCGTCGCCTCCGGCCGCCCGGTCTACGGCGTGTCGACCGGCTTCGGCGCGCTGGCCAACACGTTCGTCGCGCCGGAGCGGCGGGCCGAACTCCAGCACGCGCTGATCCGTTCGCACGCCGCCGGGGTCGGTGCGCCGATGCCCCGCGAGGTGGTGCGGGCGATGATGCTGCTGCGGGTACGCTCGCTGGCCCTCGGCCGCTCCGGGGTCCGGCCGCTGGTCGCCGAGGGTCTGGTCGACCTGCTCAACCACGACGTCACGCCGTGGGTGCCCGAGCACGGCTCGCTCGGCGCCTCCGGTGACCTCGCCCCGCTGGCGCACTGCGCGCTGGTGCTGCTCGGCGAGGGGTGGGTGCTCGGCCCGGACGGTGCGCGGATCCCCGCCGCCGACGCGCTGCGCCGGGCCGGCCTGGCTCCGGTGGCGCTGGCCGCCAAGGAGGGGCTGGCCCTGATCAACGGCACCGACGGGATGCTCGGCATGCTGCTGCTGGCCATCCACGACGCCGCCCACCTGTTCACCATGGCCGACGTGACCGCCGCGCTGGCGATCGAGGCGATGCTCGGCTCGGAGCGGCCGTTCCTGCCCGAACTGCATGCCATCCGCCCGCACCCCGGGCAGGCGACCTCGGCGGCGAACATCCACCGGCTGCTCCAGGACTCGGCGGTGATGGACTCGCACCGGGACGACCTGGCGCACGCGGTGCAGGACGCGTACTCGATGCGCTGCGCGCCGCAGGTGGCCGGGGCGGCCCGGGACACGCTCGCCTTCGTCGAACAGGTCGCCGCCCGGGAACTCGTGTCCGTGGTGGACAACCCGGTGGTGCTGCCGGACGGCCGGGTCGAGTCGACCGGCAACTTCCACGGTGCGCCGCTCGGTTTCGCCGCCGACTTCCTCGCCATCGCCGCGTCCGAGGTGGGCGCCATCGCCGAACGCCGGGTGGACCGGCTGCTCGACGTGACCCGCTCCCGGGAGCTGCCGGCGTTCCTCTCCCCCGACGCCGGGGTGAACTCGGGACTGATGATCGCCCAGTACACGGCCGCCGGCATCGTCGCGGAGAACCGCCGGTTGGCCGCCCCCGCCTCGGTGGACTCGCTGCCGACCAGCGGCATGCAGGAGGACCACGTCTCGATGGGCTGGGCGGCGACAAAGAAGCTGCGTACGGTGCTGGACAACCTGACCAGCCTGCTCGCGGTGGAGCTGCTCGCCGGGGTACGCGGGCTGCAACTGCGCGCCCCGCTCACCCCGTCCCCGGCCGGTCGGGCGGCGATCGCGGCGCTGGGCGGGATCGCCGGCGAGCCCGGCCCGGACGTCTTCCTCGCCCCGGTGATGGAAGCGGCCCGGGAAGTCGTCCGGGGCCCGCAGCTACGCGCCGCGATCGAGCAGGAGCTGGGCCGGCTGGGCTGAGCACCGGCCGGCGGGGCTGAGTACCGGCCGGCTGGTCGGCGGCTGGGGTGCCTGGTTTCGTGCTGGGGTGGTTGGTTCGGCGCCGGGGTGGTTGCAGGGGGCCCTTCCTCATCAAAATGCGGTAGCAGGGGACCCCTGCTACCACCCCAGCGACCGCCTCAGCGGGTGCCGAGCAGGGCGACGGCGATCAGTACGGGCACCGCGCCCACGGTCGACAGGAGGATCGCGTCCCGGGCCAGCGTGACCCCCCGGCCGTAGCGGACCGCGTAGACGAAGACGTTCTGCGCCGTCGGCAGGGCGGCGGTGATCGTGCAGGCCAGCACCACCGGCTGCGGCAGCCCCAGCACGAACCGGGCCACCAGGTACGCCACCACCGGCTGGCCCACCGTCTTGAGCGACACGGCGAGCCGGACGTCCCGCCCGTTCTCCCCAGATCCGGGTGCCGGGGCGCCGTGCAGCGACAACCCGTACGCGAGCAGCGCGGCGGGCACCGCCATCGCCGCGACGAGTTCCACCGGCCGCAGCACCGGCTCCGGTGGCAGCCAGCCGGTCAGCGCGCAGGCCACGCCGAGCGCGCAGGCCACGGTGACCGGGTTCGCCAGCGGCTGCACCACCACCCGGGCCAGTGACCGCCTGGTGCCGGTCGCCGTCTCCAGCACGGCGAACGCGATCGGTGCCATCACGACGAGCTGGAACATCATCACCGGCGCGACCACCGAGGCGTCGTCGAGGACGTACACGGCGATCGGGATGCCGATGTTCGCCGCGTTGACGTACGACGAGGCGAGCGCTCCGATGGTGACCTCCGGCGCGGGCCGACGCCACCAGAGCCCGGCGACGGCCACGAACACGGCCGCCACCACGGCGGTGCCCACCACCGTGACGACCAGGGCCGAGGAGGCGACCGCGAGCACGTCGGAACGGGCCACGGTGTGGAACAGCAGCGCCGGGGTGGCCACGAAGAACGCCACCCGGGACAGGACGGTCGACGCCTCGGGACCGAGGGTGCCGCGCCGGCCGAGCAGCCAGCCGACCGCGACGACGGCCACGATGACCGCGAAGCCTGTCAGGACACCCGGCACGTCGTCCCTCTTCCTCTGCCGGCAGCCGGACCCCGGCACCGGTGTCCACCGACGGCCCGCACCGCCGGCGGACCGGGTCCGTCGGTGGCGGACCGGGTCGTCGGCGGCAGGCCGGTTTGTCGGTGGCGGACCGGGTCGTCGCCGGGAGTCGGGGCGACGGCGGTGGGTCAGGCCGTCGTCGACGGAGCGGGCCGTCGACGGCGGTGGGTTAGGCCGCCGGTGGGAGCACCTTGGCGACCAGCTTGGCCAGGTCCCGCAGGGCCTTGCCCCGGTGGCTGACCGCGTCCTTCTCCTCCGGGGTCAGCTCGGCGTTGGTCCGGGACTGCCCGTCCCCCAGGAAGATCGGGTCGTAGCCGAACCCGCCCTCGCCGCGCGGC
This sequence comes from Micromonospora echinospora, assembly GCF_900091495.1. Lineage (NCBI taxonomy): Bacteria > Bacillati > Actinomycetota > Actinomycetes > Micromonosporales > Micromonosporaceae > Micromonospora > Micromonospora echinospora. The sequence continues at coordinate 842,233 of NZ_LT607413.1, forward strand.
GCACGCAGCAGCCGACCGGCCTGGCGGCCGTCGACCAGGTGCTCCTTGCCGCCGGGCAGCACCAGCGCCACGGTGCAGACGAAGGCGGCCCCCCGGTGCTCGTCCGGCAGGTCGGCGATCTGGTCGAGGACCAGTTGCAGGTTGGCCTGGTCGTCGCCGTGCCGGCCGGCCCAGCGGGCGCTGAACACCCCAGGCATGCCGTTGAGAGCGTCGACCGCGATGCCGGAGTCGTCGGCGATGGTGGGCAGGCCGGTGCGGCGGCAGCCCTCCCGTGCCTTGATCAGCGCGTTCTCGCCGAAGGTGAGCCCGGTCTCCGGCAACTCGGGGTAGTCCTCGACGTCGTCGAGGCCGAGCAGCGCGATCCGGTGCGCGCCGAGCGCGCCGTCGAGGATCCGCTGGAGTTCGACCAGCTTCTTCTGGTTACGGGTCGCGAGCAGGACCTTGTTCACGCTGGACCACCTTTCGTCGCCGTCTGCGGGGCCCGGCGGCCCACTCCTCGCACGCTCACCGGCCGAGGGCCTCGCGCTGGGCCTCGGCCAGCTGCGTGCACCCGGCGACGGCCAGGTCGAGCAGGGCGTCGAGCTGGGACCGGGCGAAGACCCCGGACTCGCCGGTTCCCTGCACCTCGACGAAGTCACCGGTGCCGGTGCACACCACGTTCATGTCGACCTCGGCGGTCACGTCCTCGTCGTAGGCGAGGTCGAGGCGGGGCTCACCGTCGATGACACCGACGCTCACCGCGGCCACCGACCGGTGCATCACCTTCTCCGGCTTGCCGGCGAGCGCCTTGCGGCCGGAGAGCCAGGTGACGGCGTCGTGCAGGGCGACGTACGCACCGGTGATCGCGGCGGTGCGGGTGCCGCCGTCGGCCTGGAGGACGTCGCAGTCGAGCACGATCGAGTTCTCGCCGAGCGCCTTCAGGTCGACGCAGGCCCGCAGGCTCCGGCCGACCAGCCGGGAGATCTCGTGGGTCCGCCCACCGACGCGTCCCTTGACGCTCTCCCGGTCCGAGCGGGTGTGGGTGGCCCGGGGCAGCATCGCGTACTCGGCGGTCACCCAGCCGAGCCCGGAGCCCTTGCGCCAGCGGGGCACCCCCTCGGTCACGCTGGCCGTGCAGAGCACCCGGGTGTTCCCGAACTCCACCAGGACCGAGCCCTCCGGGTGGGTGCTCCAGCTCCGGGTCAGGGTCACCGGTCGGAGTTGATCGGGCTGCCGCCCGTCAGGTCGTGCCATGCAGGCACTCTATGCGGTGCCCTGATCGGACTCGCCCGGGGTCTCCCGCCGCCGGGCGACGGCCCCGGTCAGATGTCGTAGCGGCAGCCGGGGCGGACGACCTCCAGCGGGCCGGCGTACGCGGCACCGGCCGCCTCGACCGTCTGCGCCTCGCTGCCCCAGGCGGTCACCAGGTGGGTGAGCAGGAGCCGGCCGACCCCGGCCTTGGTCGCCGCCTCGCCGGCTTCCCGGCCGGTCAGGTGCAGGTCCGGCGGATTGTCCACGCCGTCGAGGTAGCTGGCCTCGCAGAGGAAGACGTCGGCGTCCTGGGCGAGCCGCAGCAGCGACTCGCAGGGCGCGGTGTCCGAGGAGTAGCAGAGGACCCGCCCGTCGTGCTCAAGCCGGATGCCGTACGTCTCGACGGGGTGGTTCATCCGGTCGACCGTGACGGTGAACGGGCCGATCGGGAAGGTGCCCGGTTCCAGGGCGTAGAACTGGTAGACGTCGTCCACGCCCGCCTCCTCCTGGTGCCCGTAGACGGCGTGCAGCCGTTCCGGGGCGCCGGCCGGGGCGTACACCGGCAGCGGGGGGTAGGGGCCGTCCGGGGCGTACCGGCGGACGACCACATAGGAGGCCGCGTCGAGGATGTGGTCGCAGTGCAGGTGGGACAGGACGATCGCGTCCGGTGCGTGGAGTCCGGCGTAGCGTTGGAGCGCGGAGAGCGAGCCGGTGCCGAAGTCGAGCAGCAGCCGGAAGCCTTCGGCCTCCACGAGGTACGCCGAACAGGCGGACTCGGGGCCGGGAAAGCTGCCCGCGCAGCCCAGCACGGTCAATCTCATGCGGTCGCCCCGTCGCCACTGCCGGTAGTCGAACCGTCGAGACTCGTCCCGCCGATGATCTCTACCGACGCGTACGCCACGCTGCGCAGCCTACGCCGGACACGGCGGCGGCAAGAATGATCTGATGGAAGTTGTCGCGAACGTGACACCCCTCCATGTCTTCTCCCACCTCCTCCGTCACGCTTCCCGGACCGGGCCGTTGCACACGGTGAAACCCGTCGACCGTCGGCGGGGGTGACGACGGGGCGGGGCAGATCGTGTCGACCGAGACGGAGAACGCCGGCCACGCGCCGTGGGCCATGACGGACCCGGTCCGGCGGCCCGGGGCAGGGGCCGTGGCGGCTCCGGACCGGATCGCCGGGACGAGCCCGACGGAGGTCTCCGGCGCTGCCGGGGGACGAACTGCCGGGCCGGGCGACATCCTGACCGGCGGCCGGAGGGCCGGCGGCCGGAGGGCCGGCGGCCGGACGCCCCGACCCCGGCCCGTGCCGGCCGGGCGGCACCGGGTGCCCCGGCGGGCGTTGTCGGCCGGCAGCAGCCGGCTCCTGGTGATCTACGGCTGGGCCACCGGTCTGGGAGCGGTGGCCCTCGCCTCGGGGATACGCGGTCTGGTGCTGGTGCTCGCCGGGACCGCCCCGCAGTGGTATCAGCCGACCGTGGCCGCCCTGGGCCTCGGCGGGATCGCCCTGGGCGGCGTCGCCCTGCACGCCCCCGCCCGCCCGGGGCTTCGGTGGGTCGCCCTCGGCCTGGCGAACCTGGCCGTCGGGGTGAGCGCGGGGCTCACCGTCAGCCTGCCGTGACCCGGCCACATGGGTCTGGTCACGCAGAGGTTCGATCCGTCGCCGCGCGACACCGCTCCGACGGTCAGGCCCAGAGTTGCCCTTCGAGCGCCTCCTCGGCGTCGGCCAGAGTGCCGCCGTACGCGCCGGTGGAGAGGTACTTCCAGCCACCGTCAGCGACCACGAAGGCCACGTCGGCACGGCGGCCGTCGCGGACCGCCTCGTGCGCCACGGCGAGCGCGGCGTGCAGGATCGCCCCGGTGGAGAAGCCGGCGAAGATGCCCTCCACCTCCACCAGCTGCCGGGTCCGCAGCACCGCGTCCCGGGTGCCGACGGAGAAGCGTCGGGAGAGCACGGTCGCGTCGTACAACTCCGGGACGTAGCCCTCGTCGATGTTGCGCAGGCCGTAGACCAGTTCGCCGTAGCGGGGCTCCGCCGCGACGATCTGGACGCGCTCGACCTTCTCGCGCAGGTACCGCCCGGTGCCCATCAGCGTGCCGGTGGTGCCGAGACCTGCCACGAAGTGGGTGATCGTGGGCAGGTCGTGCAGCAGCTCCGGCCCCGTGGTCTCGTAGTGCGCCCGGGCGTTGGCCTCGTTGCCGTACTGGAAGAGCATCACCCAGTCGGGGTGCTCGGCGGCGATCTGCTTGGCCGTGGCGACCGCCTGGTTCGAGCCACCGGCGGCCGGCGAGAAGATGATCTCCGCGCCGTACATCCGGAGGAGCTGGACCCGCTCGGTCGAGACGTTCTCCGGCATCACACAGACCAGACGGTACCCGCGCAGCTTGGCCACCATGGCCAGCGAGATGCCGGTGTTGCCGCTGGTCGGTTCGAGGATGGTGTCCCCCGGGCGGAGCCGGCCGGCGCTCTCGGCCGCCTGGACCATGAACAGCGCCGCCCGGTCCTTGATGCTGCCGGTCGGGTTCCGGTCCTCCAGCTTCGCCCAGAGGCGCACCGGCGGTGCCCCTTCGGGCACCGTCGGCGAGAGGCGCGGCAGACCGACCAGGGGCGTTCCGCCACAGGCGTCCAGGAGGCTGTCGTACCGCGCCATGGCGCGCGCCTCAGCGAGCGGCGACGGAGGCGTGGCGCACGCTGCCGTGTCCGCTGATCGCGGCCATGGCGGCGAAGCCCAGCGCGCCACCGGCCACGGCGGGCAGGATCGTCACCGTGTCGCCGTCGGAGAGCTTGGCGTCGAGCGCGCCGAGGAAACGGACGTCCTCGTCGTTGACGTAGACGTTGACGAAGCGGTGCAGCGTGCCGGTCTCGGTGACCAGCCGACCGCGCAGCCCGGCGTGCCGGGCGTCGAGGTCGGCGAGCAGGTCGGCCAGGGTGTCCCCGGCACCCTCGACGACCTTCGCGCCGCCGGTGTAGCTGCGCAGGATGGTGGGAATGCGAACCTCGATGGCCATGATGTCGTGACTCCTCGTTCGGGTGTGGCTACGGTGACGGACGCGGGAATGTGCCGGACGCTGAACTGCTCAGCGGTCGGAACACTCGTAGTCGACCGTCGCCGGGCTCTGCCCGAACATGTAGGACTGGACGGCGTGCGGGTCCACGGTGGCATCCTCGATCCGGACCTGCTCCTCGGTGACCACGCCGTCCACGATGCGGAAGGAGCGGATCTCCTCCGTGTCGGGGTCACGGGTGGAGACGAGCAGGTAGTGCGCTCCCGGCTCACCGGCGAACGACACGTCCGTGCGGGACGGGTACGCCTCGGTCGCGGTGTGCGAGTGGTAGATGACGACCGGCTCCTCGTCGCGGTCGTCCATCTCGCGCCAGACCCGCAACTGCTCCATCGAGTCGAACTCGTAGAACGTCATCGAGCGGGCGGCGTTGTCCATCGGGATGTGCCGGGTCGGGGTGTCACTGCCGGCGGGGCCGGCGACGACACCGCACGCCTCGTCCGGGTGGTCCCGGCGGGCGTGCGCGACGATCGCGTCGACGATCGACCGGTCGATGCTCAGCACGCCTCTCAGCCTAGCGCCTGATCGGACCGGACCGAAGGTGGCAGCCGTCACCTTCACCCCCGCCCACCGGCCCGGTTTCCCCCACGGCCCGAGCGGGGACGCTGTCGGACAGGGCGGACTGCACCGGGCATGCTGTCCGGTCAGCGGGACGACCCGCCCGGCCGGTGGGAACCGGCAGAAGCAGAACGAGGAGGACCACCATGCAGCACCGCCGCATCGGACCGGTCGAGGTGAGCGCCATCGGGCTCGGCGCGATGCCGATGTCGGTGACCGGACGCCCGGACACCGACCGTGCCGTCCGGACCATCCACGCCGCGCTCGACGCGGGCGTCACGCTGGTCGACACCGCCGACGCGTACGCCCTGGGCGCGGAGGACGTCGGGCACAACGAGTCGCTGATCGCCCGGGCGCTGGCGTCGTACGGCGGGGACACCTCCGGGGTGCTGGTCGCCACCAAGGGCGGACACACCCGCCCCGGCGGCGACGCGTGGGGGCTGGACGGTTCGCCCGAGCATCTCCGGGCGGCCTGCGAGGCGTCGCTGGCCCGCCTCGGGGTGGACGCGATCGGGCTCTACCAGTTCCACCGCCCCGACCCCCAGGTGCCGTACGCGGAGTCGATCGGCGCGCTGCGGGAGCTGGCCGACGCCGGCAAGATCCGGATGGCCGGCATCTCCAACGCCGACCCCGAGCAGATCCGTCAGGCCCGCCAGATCCTCGGCGACCACCTGGTGTCGGTGCAGAACCAGTTCTCCCCGGCCTACCGCGACAGCGAACCCGAGCTGCGCCTCTGCGCCGAACTCGGCCTGGCGTTCCTGCCCTGGTCGCCGCTGGGCGGGATCGGACGGGCCGGCGGGCTCGGTGACCGGTTCGCCGCGTTCGCCCGGATCGCCGAGGAGCGCGGAGTGAGCCCGCAGCAGGTCTGCCTGGCCTGGCAGCTCGCCCTCGCCCCGGTGGTCGTGCCGATTCCCGGCGCGAGCCGGCCGGAGACCATCCGCGACTCGGCCGCCGCCGCGGACCTGGTCCTCGACGAGCGGGAGATCGCCGCGCTGAACGCCGCCGGCTAACCCACGGCTGCCGCGCCGCCGCCCACGGCTACCGCGCCGCTGTCGCTCCCGGCCACGCGCCGGCACTTCCCTACCGGGGGCCGGCGGGCGGCGGTGGGCGATTGGTGGTGGGCGGTAGGCGATTGGTGGTAGCAGGGGACCCCTGCTCATCAGAAAGCGGTAACAAGGGTCCCCTGCTACCACCTCGGGCGGACGGGCGGGCGGTCAGTCGATCAGGGCGTTGAGCAACGACTCCTGGAGGTAGCCGAGGTACGCGTAGACCGAGAGCTGGAACACCCGGGTCGAGGACGGGTCGGCGGCGACGGCGTCGTCGAGTTCCTCACCGAGATCCGTACCCTCCTTGACGCCGAGCCGGACCCCCATCGCCAGCCGGGCGTCGTTGAGCGCCCGCAGCCACGCCTCGGCCGCCTCGGCGTCCAGGCGCACTTCGCCGCCCTCGTTGCCGGGCAGGGCGGCGAGGATCGCGCCGGCCTGGTCGATCTTGGCGGTCTTCAGGTCGCCCTCGGTGTACCGGCGGACCTCCGCGGAACTGGCCGGGTCGTCGGCGTAGACGTCGGGGAAGAGTCGCCCCACCACCGGGTCGTCGTGGTCGAAACCGTCGGTGAGCAGGCCGACCACCTCGGAGGCGACCTTGCGGAGCACCCGGACCTCGTCCACGGCGAAGGTGGCGACATACCGGCCGCCCCGGCGACGGAACATGCTCACGAACGATCCACCGTCGCCCAGAGCCCGTACGCGTGCAGCTGCGACGCGTCGTGCTCCATCCGCTCCCGCGCGCCGGTGGAGACCACGGCCCGACCCTTGTGGTGCACATCCAACATCAGTTGCTCGGCCTTCTCCCGGCTGTATCCGAAGAGCTTCTGGAAGACCCAGGTCACGTACGTCATCAGGTTGACCGGGTCGTCCCACACGATCGTCACCCATGGCCGGTCCGAGACCGGCACCTCTTCGGTGCCCGGCGTCTCGACCGGTGCCACCTGTGGAGCCGCCATGCCACCCATCGTGCCACCGGATTGCCGATTGCGATGAACCGGAACGCCAGCGGGATCCGGATCGGTACCCGGATCGCCCTCCTCCGACTCCCGCCCGCAGGCCGGAAAACCGCTCCGCCGCATGGTCAGGTGAGCAGGATTCCGTGGTCGACGGCCTCGGCGAGCACCACGCCCAGCGCCCGGCGGACCGCCTCGACCCGGTGGGAGATCTCGCGCTGCAACTCCCGGTCGAGTTCGCGCAGCACGTGCTGGAGCCAGGACCGCGCGCCACCCGGGTCGGTACTGCCTGGCCCCCAGAAGTGCAGGTAGCAACCACCGGCGACGGCCACCGCGACCGGCGGCAGGACCGCGGTGCGCGGCGCGCCCGGGTGCCCGTCGAGCGCGGCCAGCGCGCCGGTTCCGGTCACCTCGGTGAGGTCGCCGGCACTGGTGACCAGCAGCACCCGCTCCAGGCTCCGGTCGGACCGCTGCCCGGCCAGGACCGACCGGACGGCGGCGCACATCCGGCGGTATGTCGCGTCGTCCGGCAGCGCGCCGAAGACCTCGGCACCGGTGTCGCGCACCATCCGCTCCACCGCCCGGTCGCACGCGGCGGTCGCGAGCTGGGACAGCGCGTGCACCTCCCGGTCGAGCAGGCGCGGCAGCCCGACGCAGCCGGACCCGAAGACGATCTCCTGCACCGCACGCAGGTGGATGTGGGCCAGTTCGAGGCTGAGGCGTTGACGGATCCGCTGGGTATGCGCGCGGGCCCGCCGGTCGAGCCCGTCGGCCCAGTCACGGCGGTGCGCGTCCGGTGCCACCGGCACGGTGCGGTGCGGCACGGCCGGCACGGCGGTGGCGAGCCGGCGCGGTCCCTCCTCGGCCGCCCAGACGACCAGGGCCCGCCGGAGCGCCCGGACGTCACCGGGCCGGAACGGGAACCAGGGTGCGGCGGCCAGCTCGGGGACGACCGCGAGCAGCGCCGCACGCTGCGTCTGCACGGCCAGCCCGACCGGGTCGGACGGTGACATACCGGTGACAGGTCGCCCGCCGGCAGCCGGAGCCGTGTCGTCGGCCCGAGCCGCATCGTCGGCCGGAGCCGTGTCCTCCGCCCGAGCCGCATCGTCGGCCCGAGCCGTCGTCGGGTCCGGCGCGACCGGTGCGACGTCGCCGTGCCACCCGGTCGTTCCCGGGGTGACCACGAAGAAGACCGCGAGACCCGCGCGGACGGCTTCGCTCAACAACTCCAGCTCCGCCCCGGTGAACACCTGGTCGGCGGAGACGACGACGAGCACCGCGCCGCCCCGGCCGGCGGCCTCGCGCAGCACCCGGGCCCCGGCGGTCCCCAGCCCATCGGTGTCCGGCGCGCCGACCAGCGCCACGTGTCGTAGCAGTGGCGCGGGCAGGTGCAGTTCGACCCGGCGCGGCGGCCGGGGGAACGCCGGTCCGGCGGCCAGCACATCGGTCGCGTAGGCGTGCGGCTGCCGGTAGCCGGGCACGAAGGCGACCCGGGTGGGCTCCGGGGCGTACCGGGCCACCAGGTAGCTGTCGTCCGGCATCGGCACGGTCGGCGGCGTCACGTCGAGCAGCGCGGCGAGCACGTCCCGCCGGGCCGCTCCGGCCGGACCGGTGGCGATCACGGCCAGCGGCTCGTCCGCCGCCACCCGGGGTGGGGCGGTCGCCGACGGCCCGGCGCACCGCCGGCCCACCGGCCCGGCCGGGGCGTCCGGGCCAGCCAGAGCGTCCGGGCCAGCCAGAGCATCCGGGCCAGCCAGAACGTCCGGGCCAGTCAGAGCGTCCGGGCCAGCCGGGGCGTCGGGGGCGTCCGCCGGCCGGGAGTCGCCGGGGTCGGTGTCCGCACCACCCGTCCCGTCCGGCTCGCCGTCGCCCCGCCGAGGACGTGGCGTCATCGTGGACGGCCTCCCTGACGAGTCGAACCGGCGGGACGCGCCGGCAACGCGTTCGGCTGGTGGAGTCGAACGCCGGAAGACTACGGCCGGAAACCATCCCAGAACTGTGCGTTTCGATACTCAGGGGTAACGGGAGGGCTACTCAACTTCACTCGGTGACGGGCTGCGCGCAGAGCGAATCCGATGGATATGCTGCCCCGATGAGTCGGTGGGAGTTCATCGGCCGGACGGAGGACCTGGACCGTCTGCTGTCCGCGGTGACCGGGGGCGGGGGACGGGGCCTGTTCCTCAGTGGAACCGCCGGCATCGGCAAGAGCCGGCTGCTGCGGGAGGGCGTCGCGGCGCTGCCCACCGACCGGTACGCGATCTGGGTGGTGGCGGCCAGCGCCACCACCGCCACCATCCCGTTCGGTGGACTCGTGCAGGTCCTGCCGACCGAGCAACCCCGGGGGCTCTCCCCCGCCGGTGTCCTGCGCTGGGCGGTCGGCGCGCTACGGCAGCAGGCCGCCGGACGGCCGATCGTGCTGGCGGTGGACGACGCGCACCTGCTGGACCCGCCCTCGGCCGCGCTGGTGCACCTGATCGCCCGGATGGACAACGCCACCGTGCTGGGCACGCTGCGCAACGGCGAGCAGGTGCCGCTGCCGATCCGCGCGCTCTGGACCGACGACCTGGTGGACCACGCCGAGCTGGCACCGCTCGGCCTGGCCGACACCACCGGGCTGCTCACCGCCATCCTCGGCGGTCCGGTGGAATCGTGCTCGGCGGACCGGCTCTGGCGGCTCTCCGAGGGCAACCCGCTGCTGCTGCGGGAGCTGGTGTTCGCCGCGCTCGGCAGCGGCGAGCTGCGTGAGACGTACGGCATCTGGCGCTGGACCGGTCGGCTGGAGCTGGCGCCCAGCCTCACCGACCTGATCGGCGTCCGGATCGGGCAGCTCACCCCGGGCGTCCGGACGGTGGTCGAGCTGGCCGCCTTCGGCGAGCCGCTCGGGCTGGAGCTGCTCAACCGGGCCGCCGACCCGGCCGCCGTGGAGACCGCCGAGGAACGCGGCCTGATCACCGTGGTCCGCGACGACCGGCGGCTCGACGTCCGGCTGGCGCACCCGCTCTACGGCGAGGTGATGCGCCGGGGATGCCCGGTCAGCCGGACCCGGCGGTTGCGGGCCCAGCTCGCCGACCTGATCGAGGCGGCGGGCAAGCGCCGCCGGGACGACCTGCTGCGGGTGGCGGTGTGGCGGCTCGACTCCGGCACCGCGCAGGATCCGGCGCTGCTGCTCGGCGCGGCCGTCCAGGCCTTTGCCCGGTACGACGTGCCGCTGGCGACCCGGCTGGCCCGCGCGGCGGTGGAGGCCGACGGCGGGTACGCCGCCGCCGAGCTGCTGGCCACCATCCTGATGTTCGCCGACCGGCCGGAGGAGGCGCTCGACGTGCTCGACGCGGTCGCCGGCCAGCTCGACGCCGACGACCGGTACAGCCGGTGGCTGACCGTCCGGGGCATGGTCAGCTACTGGGGGCTGCGCCAGGAGTCCACGGTGGAGGAGATGGCGGTGCGGGCGGCGGAGCTGACCGACATCGCCGACCAGACCCGGGTCCGCGCGTTCGAGGCGATCATGCGGCTGCACCGCCTCGACCTGGCCGCCGCCCAGCGGCTGAGCTGTGCGGTGCTGGACCGTCCGGCCGCCGGGGTGGCCTCCCGGGAACTGGCCCGGTGCACGATCGCCCACCTCCAGGCCGCCCAGGGCCGGCTGGCGCTCAGCGCGGCGGCGATCGCCGCGGTGGAGGCGGAGGCCGACCAGTGGCGGGGCGACATGCCGTACCTGCAACTGGCGCTGGAACTGGCCCGGGGCACCCGGCTGATGCTCGCCGGGGAACTCGCCGGCATCGACGCCATCGTGGTCGACGAGTTCGCCGACCTGGCCGGGGCCGGCGACTTCCGCCTCGGCACCGGTTACCTCGGCATCCTCCAGGCGTACGCGGCCCGGCTGCGCGGGCGCAGCGCCGAGGCGCTCAAGACCAGCCTGAGCGCCTGCGCGGTGTTGACCAGCAGTGGTGTCTACGCCGGGCTGGCCCACGCCGAACGGGCCCAGGCGGCGGCGCTGCGCGGTGACGCCGTCGGGGCCGCCGAGGCGATGGCGGACGCCGACCGTACCCACTCGCCGGGGATGGCCGTGCTCTACCCGTGGCTGGAGCAGGCGCGCGGCGCGGTGCTCGCGGTCACCGGCGACCTGGCCGGCGCGGTGAAGCACCTCGCCGAGCTGGCCGACCGGTTGCGGGAGGACGGTTTCGCCGGGCACGAGGTGCTGGCCCTGCACGACCTGGTCCGGCTGGACCAGGCGGCGCTCCCGGTCGGCCCGCTCTGTTCCGACGGGCAACGACGCACGGTCGCCCAGCGGTTGACCGAGCTGACCGAACAGGTGGACGGCGTGCTGCCACCGCTGCTGGCCCGGCACGCGCGGGCGGTGGCCAGCGGGTCCCCGGACGACCTGCTGGCCGTCGCCGACGGGTTCGCCGACCGCGAGCTGAACGTCTTCGCCGCCGAGGCGGCGGCCCTGGCGCTGCACCGGTTGCGGCGGCAGCGGGCGGCGACCGCCGGGGCCGCCCACGACCGCCTCGGTGACCTGCTGGGCCGCTGCGACCAGCTGCGGACGCCGGCGCTGCGGCTCGGGCAGCCGGCGCTGACCCACCGGGAGTGGCAGATCGCCCGGCTCGCCGCCGACGGCGTGGCGAGTCGCCGGATCGCCGAGCAGCTGTTCCTGTCGCCGCGCACGGTGGAGAACCATCTCCAGCGGGTCTACGGCAAGCTGGGCATCGCCGGGCGGCCCGAGCTGCGGGCCGCGTTGCGCTGCATCCCGGGCCACGAGGACGGGGTTGCGCACTGAACTCTAGGCTGGGGTCGTGAGCACCCTTCGCCCCGCGCTGCTGACCGACCACTACGAGCTGACCATGGTCAGCGCCGCCCTGCGGGACGGCACCGCCGACCGGCGCTGCGTCTTCGAGGTGTTCAGCCGGCGACTGCCGGCCGGCCGCCGGTACGGCGTGGTCGCCGGCACCGCCCGGCTGGTCGAGCTGATCCGCGACTTCCGGTTCGACGAGGCGGAGGTGGACTTCCTCCGCCGGACCGGGGTGGTCGACGAGGCGGCGGCCGACTGGCTGTCCCGGTACCGCTTCACCGGCGACGTCGACGGGTACGCCGAGGGCGACCTGTTCTTCCCCGGCTCCCCGATCCTGACCGTCTCGGGCGGTTTCGCCGAGTGCGTGGTGCTGGAGACGCTGGTGCTGTCGGTGCTCAACCACGACTGCGCGGTGGCTGCCGCGGCGGCCCGGATGGTGACCGCCGCCCGGGGCCGGACGCTGATCGAGATGGGCTCCCGGCGGGCGCACGAGGAGGCGGCGGTGGCCGCCGCCCGGTCCGCGTACCTGGCCGGTTTCGCGTTCACCTCGAACCTGGCCGCCGGGCAGCGGTACGGCATACCCACCGCCGGCACCGCGGCGCACGCCTTCACCCTGCTGCACGACGACGAGCGGGCCGCGTTCGCCTCGCAGGTGGCGACGCTGGGCAAGGACACCACGCTGCTGGTGGACACGTACGACATCAGCCAGGGCATCCGCAACGCGATCGCGGTGGCCGGGACGGAGCTGCGGGCGGTCCGGATCGACTCCGGCGACCTGGCGGTGATCGCCCAGCAGTCCCGCGAGCTGCTCGACTCGCTCGGCGCCACCGAGACCAAGATCATCGTCTCCGGTGACCTGGACGAGTACGCCATCGCCGCGCTCGCCGCCGAGCCGGTCGACATGTACGGCGCGGGCACCGCCGTGGTCACCGGCTCGGGCGCGCCCACCGCCGGGCTGGTCTACAAGCTGGTCGAGGTGGAGGGGCGGCCGGTGGTCAAGCGCTCCGAGCAGAAGGCCACCATCGGCGGACGCAAGGTCGCGGTCCGCCGGCACAAGCCGACCGGCACCGCCACCGAGGAGGTCGTCGTCCCGCAGGGGGTGCCGGACCACGCGCCGCACGACCGGCTGCTCCAGCGGTCGTACGTGGTCGACGGCGAGCCGGTCGACCTGCCCCGGCTGGACGAGTCGCGGGAGCACCTGCGGCAGTGCCTGATCTCGATCCCCTGGGAGGGGCTGAAGCTCTCCGCCGGGGACCCGGCGGTCCCCGTCACCGTCGTACCCGCCGGCTGACCACACCCCGGAAAGGAACGCTTCGATGGCCAACGCACTGATCATCGTGGACGTGCAGAACGACTTCTGCGAGGGCGGCTCGCTCGCGGTCGCGGGCGGGGCCGGCGTCGCGGCCGGGATCTCCCGGCTGCTCGCCACCGAACCCGACCGCTGGGACCACGTGGTCGCCACGAAGGACTACCACGTCGACCCGGGCGCGCACTTCGGGGACCCGCCGGACTTCGTGGAGTGCTGGCCCCGGCACTGCGTGGTCGGCACCCCGGGCTCGGAGTTCCACCCGGGGCTGGACACCTCCCGGGTCGAGGCGATCTTCCACAAGGGGGAGTACGCCGCGGCGTACTCGGGCTTCGAGGGGCACGCCGCCGACGGCGAGTGCCTGGCCGACTGGCTGCGCCGGCACGACGTGGACCGGGTCGACGTGGTCGGCATCGCCACCGACCACTGCGTCCGGGCCACCGCGCTCGACGCCGCCCGGGAGGGCTTCGCCACCACCGTGCTGCTGGAACTGACCGCCGCCGTCGCGCCGGCCACCACCGACGTGGCGTTGCGGGCCATGGAGGGCGCGGGGGTCACCCTGCACGGCGGGCCTGTGATGCCGACCGCATGACCCGGTAAACAGGTGGCTCCTGTCAGACCCTCGACCGACGATGGACGGCGGAGGTGCCCGCCGTCATGAATCTCACGCCCTACCGGGACGCCCTCGCGGTGCCCGGTATCCGGTCGCTGCTGCTCGTGGCGGTGCTGGCCCGCATCCCGCACACCGCGGCAGGCATCGCGCTCACCTTCTACGTCCTGCTCGACCTCGACCGGGGATACGGCGCGGCGGGCCTGGTCGGCGCGGCGCTGACCGTCGGCGCGGCGCTCGGCGCCCCGCTGCTGGGCCGGCTGGTCGACCGGCGGGGCCTGACCCTGGTCCTGGTCCTCACCACGGCCGGCGAGGCGCTGTTCTGGACGACCGCGCCGCACCTGACGTACGGGCTGCTGCTGCCGGCGGCGTTCCTGGCCGGGCTGCTCGCCCTGCCGCTCTCCTCGGTGATCCGGCAGTGCATCGCCGCGATGGTGCCGCCCGAGCACCGCCGGCCGGCGTACGCGCTGGACTCGATGTCGGTGGAGCTGTCGTTCATGGTGGGCCCGGCACTGGGCGTGGCGCTGGCCACCGCCATCGCGCCCCGGATCACCCTCTGGGCGGTGGGCGGCGGCATCGTCGCCGCCGGGCTCGCGCTGCTGGTGCTGAACCCGCCGGTACGGGCCGCCGGGGAGCAGACCGCCGGCCCGGCCCGCCGGATCCCCCGCCGGGAGTGGCTCACGCCGCGCCTGCTCGCCGTGCTCGCCGTCAGCAGCGCGTGCACGCTGGTGCTCGGCGGCACCGACGTGGCGGTGGTGGCGGCGCTGCGCGACGACGGCCAGGTCGGCTGGACGGGGGTGGTACTGGGCCTCTGGGCGGCGTCCTCCCTGGTCGGCGGCTTCGCCTATGGCGCGGTCAGCCGCCCGGTGTCACCGCTGGCCCTGATGGCCGGGCTGGCCGTCTGCACCGTGCCGATCGGCCTGGCCGGAGGGCAGTGGTGGCTGCTCGCCCTGGCCCTGATTCCGGCCGGGCTGCTCTGCGCGCCGACGCTTGCCGCCACCGCCGACGCGGTGAGCCGGCTCGCCCCGGCCCCGGTGCGGGGCGAGGCCATGGGGCTGCACGCGTCGGCGATCACCGTCGGCGTCGCCATCGGCGCGCCGCTGGCCGGCGCGATCATCGACCGCACCACGCCGGCCTGGGGCTTCGCCGCCATCGGCCTGATCGGCGCCCTGGTCGCGCTCGTCGTGCTGCCGGCGGAGCTGCGCCACCGGCGCCGGACGACGGACGACGCGAAGACCCCCGAACTGGTCGACTCCGCTCACTGAATCCGCAGGCCACCGCCACTTTGGGTCGACGCCGGCCGGAGTGCTTTGATGGGGGGCGTGGCGAATCCGGTGATCCTCACCATCGACGACGACCCGGCCGTCTCCCGTGCCGTGGCCCGGGACATGCGACGGCGTTACGGCGACCGTTACCGGGTGGTCCGCGCCGGCTCCGGCCCCAGTGCCCTGGAGACGTTGCGGGAACTCAAGCTCCGGGGGGAGCAGGTGGCGGTGCTGGTCGCCGACTACCGCATGCCCGAGATGACCGGCATCGAGTTCCTCGAGGAGGCGATGGACCTCTTCCCCGCCGCGCGCCGGGTGTTGCTCACCGCGTACGCCGACACCGAGGCGGCGATCGACGCCATCAACCTGGTCGACCTCGACCACTACCTGCTCAAGCCCTGGCATCCGCCGGAGGAGAAGCTCTACCCGGTGGTGGACACGCTCCTCGACGCCTGGGCGACCACCCCGGAGGCCGCCGCCGCGGAACTGCGGGTGGTCGGGCACCGCTGGTCCGCGCCGTCCTTCGCGATCCGGGACTTCCTGGCCCGCAACCTGGTCCCGTACCGTTGGCTGCTCGCCGACGACTCGGAGGGCGGCCGGCTGCTGAAGGCGGCCGACGCGACCGTCGACGACGTGCCGGTGGTGATCGCCCCGGACGGAACGCACCTGGCCCGCCCCACCGAGGCCGAGCTGGCCGCGCTCGTCGGCCTCCGGGTGGCCCCCACCGAGGAGTTCTACGACCTGGTGGTCGTCGGTGGCGGACCGGCCGGGCTCGGCGCGGCGGTCTACGGCGCGTCCGAGGGGCTGCGCACGGTGCTGGTCGAGCGACGGGCCACCGGCGGGCAGGCCGGGCAGAGCAGCCGGATCGAGAACTACCTCGGCTTCCCGGAGGGCGTGTCCGGCGCCCAGCTCACCGACCGGGCCCGCCGGCAGGCGCTGAAGTTCGGCGCCGAGCTGCTCACCACCCGGGAGGTGACCGGGCTGACCGAGGCCGGGTCGGCCCGACTGCTCACCTTCGGCGACGGCAGCACGATCGCCGCGCACGCGGTGGTGCTCGCCACCGGTGTGTCGTACCGGGTGCTGGACGCGCCCGGCCTGGCCGAGCTGACCGGTCGGGGGGTCTTCTACGGCTCGGCCGCCACCGAGGCGCCGAGCTGCGTCGACCAGGAGGTCTACATCGTCGGCGGGGCGAACTCCGCCGGGCAGGCGGCGGTGCACTTCTCCCGGTACGCCAAGCGGGTGCACCTGCTGATCCGGGGGGCCGACCTGACCGCCTCGATGTCCCGGTACCTGATCGACCAGCTCGACCGGATCGACCGGGTGGTGGTGCACCCGCACACCGTGGTCGCCGCCGGGGCCGGCACGGAGCACCTGGAACGGCTCACCCTGGCCGACACCCGCAGCGGCGAGACCCGCGAGGTGGACGCCTCCTGGCTGTTCATCTTCATCGGCGCGCAGCCCCGTACCGACTGGCTGGACGGTGTCCTGGTCCGCGACGAGCGCGGATTCGTGGTGACCGGACCGGACCTGGTCGCCGGGGGACGCCGACCGCCGGGCTGGTCCCTGACGCGGGACCCGTACCACCTGGAGACCAGCATGCCCGGGGTCTTCGCCGCCGGGGACGTCCGGGCCGAGTCGGTCAAACGGGTCGCCTCGGCGGTCGGCGAGGGCGCGATGGCCGTCTCACTGGTGCACCGCTACCTGGAGTCCCGGTGACCACACCGGCCGGCGGGGCGGACGACCCGACCGGCCGGGTCGGGCCACCACCGGGGCCGGCGGGTCCGGACGGACCGTCGCCGGTGGGGCCGGCGGGTCCGCCCGCTCCGCCGCCGGGTGGCGCGGCGGGGGACGGGGAGCGCCCCACCGTCGGGCAACTGCGCACGCTCTTCCTCTTCGAGTCGCTCGACGACGCACAGCTCGCCTGGCTGGCCGAGCACGGACGGGTGGAGACCCGCGGCGCCCGTTCCGCCGTCTACACCGAGGGCGAACCGGCGACCTGCCTGTACGTCCTGCTCGACGGCATGGTGACGATGACCCGCCGGGTACGCGGCGACGAGGTCGAGGTCGTCCGCACCGCCCAGCGCGGGGTCTACGGCGGGGCGACCCAGGCGTACCTGGGCGACCAGGTGCCGCAGGTCTACATCAACTCGCTGCGGGCCGTCGGCGACGCCACCTTCCTGGTGCTGCCCGCCGAGACCTTCGCGCACGCCGTCCGGTCCTGGTTCCCGATGGCGATGCACCTGCTCGAGGGGCTCTTCATCGGGATGCGGGACACCAACACCCGGGTCGGCGAGCGGGAACGGCTGCTGGCGCTCGGCTCCCTCTCGGCGGGGCTCACCCACGAGCTGAACAACCCCGCCGGCGCGGCGGTCCGGGCCACCGCCGTGCTACGCGAACGGGTCGCGGCGATGCGGCACAAGCTGGCGATGATCGCCGACGGCCGGCTCGACGGGCGGGCTCTACACCAGCTGGTCGCGTTGCAGGAGGAGGCGGTCCGCCGGGTGGCCGACGCACCGACCCTCTCCCCGCTGGCCGCCAGCGACGCCGAGGACGAGCTGGCCGACTGGCTGGACGAGCGGGACATCTCCGCCGGCTGGGACCTCGCGCCGACGCTGGTCGCCGGTGGCCTGGACGTCGCCTGGCTGACCGGGGTGGAGTCGGCGGTCGGGGCGGCGGACCTGGAGAACGCGGTCCGCTGGCTCACCTACACCGTCGACACCGAACTGCTGATGAAGGAGATCGACGAGGCGGTCGGCCGGATCTCCGGCCTGGTCGGCGCGGCGAAGCAGTACTCGCAACTGGACCGGGCGCCGTACCAGGTGGTGGACGTGCACGAGCTGCTGGACGCGACCCTGGTGATGCTCCGCGCGAAGATCCCGCCGGGCGTCCGGCTGGTCCGGGAGTACGATCGGGCGCTGCCGCCGGTGTCGGCGTACGCCGCCGAGCTGAACCAGGTCTGGACGAACCTGATCGTCAACGCGCTCGACGCGATGGGCGACACCGGCACGCTCACCGTGCGGACGGGCCGGGACGGCGACTGTCTGGTGGTGGCGGTCGGCGACACCGGACCGGGCATCCCGGCCGACGTCCGGCCCCGGATCTTCGAGCCGTTCTTCACCACCAAGCCGGTCGGCGAGGGGACCGGCCTGGGCCTGGACATCTCGTACCGGATCGTGGTGCGCAAGCACCATGGGGACATCAGGGTGGAGTCGGCGCCGGGGTCGACCACCTTCCGGGTCCTGCTGCCGCTCACCGGACCGACCGCCGGGGGCTGACCCGGCGCCCCGGGGACGGCCGCTCGTCGGCCGTGGGGCGGTTAGCGGCTGAACCCGGGGCCGGTCAGGCCTGGTCGGGCCGGAACTGCTCGGGTGGGGCCTGGTCGGGCCGGGACTGCTCGGGTGGGGCCTGGTCGGGCCGGGACTGCTCGGGTGGGGCCTGGTCAGGCCGGGACTGCTCGGGTGGGGACGACCGCCGGGTCCGCACGCCGGGGGCCAGGACCCTGTCCACGTAGCAGTAGCGCCAGGACTCGCCCGGTTCGATCGAGACGATGGCGGGGTGCTGCGTCGACTCGTGGTGCCGGGTGGCGTGCTTGTTCTTCGAGTCGTCGCAGCAGCCGACGTACCCGCAGGTCAGGCAGGACCGCAGGTGCACCCACTCGTCGCCGAGCGTGCGGCAGTCGTCGCAGCCGTCCGAGACCGGCTCGGCGGCCACCACGTCGGTGTGCGGGCAACTTCGCACCATCGGCTCCTGTCCCACGTAACGGAAGCTGCCGCCAAGCAGCCAGTTGGGCAGCACCAGGGAGAGCCGGTGCGACCGGGCGGCGAGGATCGGCCCGACGAGGGCGAGCACCAGCACGTAGAGCGCCACGAAGGGGCCGATCCGCTCGTCCAGTCCGGCGCCGATCGCCAGGGTGGCCAGGATCAGCGAGAACTCGCCGCGACCGAGCAGCACGAGGGCCGCGTTGGCGGCGGACCGCTGGTTGAGGCCATGCGACCGGGCGAGCACCACCCCGCCGACGACGTTCATCACCAGGGACAGCATCACCGCCGCGGCGACGGGCAGCAGGACCGGCCCGAGGGCGTCGAGCTGGATGGTCGCCCCGAAGACCACGAAGAAGATCGCGGCGAACGCGTCCCGGACCGGCAGGATCAGCCGCTCGATCTGGTGCTTCGCCGCGGTGCGGGAGACCACCAGACCGATCATCAGCGCACCGATCGCGTCGGAGACCCCGAGTTGTTCGGCGAAGCCGGCGACCAGGATGGCCAGTCCGATGGCGATGACGGTGACCAACTCGTCCTCGTCCGACCGGACGATCATGTGCACGGCGCGGGCACCGAAGCGGGCCAGCAGCATCAGCCCGAGGATGAAGCCGAAGGTCAGCCCGACTTCGCCGAGCATCGCGGCCGGGGAGTCGGCGCCGCCGAGCACCGGCCCGAGTAAGCCGAGGTACAGCGCGAGGAAGATGTCCTCGACGACGATGACCCCGAGGATGACCGGGGTCTCCGCGTTGGTCAGCCGTCTCAGCTCGACGAGCAGTTTCGTCACGATCGCCGAGGAGGAGATGCCCACCGCACCGGCGATGACCAGCGCCTCCGGCGTACCCCAGCCGATGGTGAAGCCCAGCGCGAGGCCGCCGCCGACGTTGAGGCCGATGTAGCCGAAGGCCGCCAGCAGCATCCGTTTGCCGCTGGCGAGGACCTGCTCGGCGGGGAACTCGATGCCGAGGTGGAAGAGGAGCACGACCAGGCCGATCTTGGCGACCAGCTCGATGTCCTCCGGGTGGTCGATGACGCCGGTCACCGACGGGCCGAGGACGATGCCGGCGGCCATGAACGCCGGGATCGTCGGCAACGCGAGCCGCCGTCCGCCCCGGGCGAGGAGGCCCGCGGCGACCCCGGCCGCGCCCAGGGCGACGAGTTCGGCGCTCAATGTCGGCTCAGTCCTGGAAGTAGGTGCCGAGGAGCACGGCGGCCACCCGGCGAGCCTCCTCCTCGTCGAGGTGGATCACCGCGCTCGGTTCGTCCGCGTTGCCGCCGGCCTCGAAGGCGTACAGCTCACGGCGGCCGTCCTTGAGATGCACGACCGCCAACCGTTGCTGCCGGCTACAGGCGATCTCGTACTTCGTGCCGATGCCGAACAGCTCTGTCACTTTGATGCCGTGGCCCACGCGGCGACTATCCCACAGCCAGGATATGGCGGTCTACCTGGTGTTACCTGCGTCCCGCCGGACCACGCGGGCTGGGTACGCCACCGAAACGACCTCGTCATGCCGGCGTCGTCCGGTGGCGCGCGGCCAGTTCCGGCGGGCGGCTACGCGACGGGCGCCGCACCCCTGGTCGGGGTGCGGCGCCCGCGGTACGCGCCGTGTGTCGCCGGTCAGTTCTTCCGGTCGATGTCGCTCGCGGTGTCCTCCTGGTAGGTGGCCCCACCGTCGGACTCGCTGGTCAGCGGCTTGGCACCGCCCTCGGGCGGTCCGGCCAGCGTCTGGCCGGCGGCCAGCTCGGGGAACTTGTCGTCGAACGCCGGCCGCTCCGAGCGGATCCGGGGCATCCGGTCGAAGTTGCGCAGCGGCGGCGGGCAGGTGGTGGCCCACTCCAGCGAGTTGCCGTGCCCCCACGGGTCGTTCACCTCGACCACCGGACCGGTCTTGTACGACTTCCAGCAGTTGTAGATGAACGGCAGGGTGGAGATACCGGTGATGAACGCGCCGATCGTGGAGATCATGTTCAGCGTGGTGAAGCCGTCGCTGGGCAGGTAGTCGGCGTACCGCCGGGGCATGCCCTCGTTGCCCAGCCAGTGCTGCACCAGGAACGTGGTGTGGAAGCCGATCATCGTCAGCCAGAAGTGCACCTTGCCCAGGCGCTCGTCGAGCATCCGGCCGAACATCTTCGGGAACCAGAAGTAGATGCCGGCGAAGACGGCGAACACGATCGTGCCGAAGAGCACGTAGTGGAAGTGCGCCACGACGAAGTACGAGTCGTGCAGGTGGAAGTCGAGCGGCGGGCTGGCCAGCAGCACACCGGTCAGACCACCGAAGAGGAAGGTGACCAGGAAGCCGAGCGCGAAGAGCATCGGCGTCTCGAAGCTGATCTGGCCCCGCCACATGGTGCCGATCCAGTTGAAGAACTTCATACCGGTCGGCACGGCGATCAGGAAGCTCAGGAAGCTGAAGAACGGCAGGAGCACCTGGCCGGTGGCGAACATGTGGTGCGCCCAGACGCTCATCGACAGACCGGCGATCGCGATCGTCGCGGCGACCAGGCCCTTGTAGCCGAAGATCGGCTTCCGGGAGAAGACCGGGATGATCTCGGTGATGATGCCGAAGAACGGCAGCGCGATGATGTACACCTCGGGATGGCCGAAGAACCAGAAGAGGTGCTGCCACAGCATCGGGCCACCGGTGTCGGCGCTGAAGACGTGCGCGCCGAGGATGCGGTCGGCGGCGAGCGCGAAGAGCGCGGCGGCGAGCAGCGGGAAGACCAGGATCACCAGGAGGCTGGTGACCAGCATGTTCCAGGTGAAGATCGGCATCCGGAACATGGTCATGCCCGGGGCGCGCAGGGTCAGGATCGTGGTGATCAGGTTGACCGCGCCGAGGATCGAGCCGAGACCGGAGACGGCCAGGCCGACCACCCACAGGTTGCCGCCGATGCCCGGCGAGTGCGCCTCGTTGCTCAGCGGCGTGTACGCCGTCCAGCCGAAGTCGGCCGCGCCGCCGGGGGTCAGGAAGCCGGCGACGGCCATCGTCCCGCCGAACAGGAAGAGCCAGTAGGCGAAGCTGTTCAGCCGGGGGAACGACACGTCCGGCGCGCCGATCTGCAGCGGCACCACGTAGTTCGCGAAGGCAAACACGATCGGCGTCGCGAAGAAGAGCAGCATCACCGTGCCGTGCATGGTGAAGAGCTGGTTGTACTGCTCCGGCGAGAGGAACTGCAGGCCGGGACGAGCCAACTCGGCGCGGAGGATCAGGGCCATCAGGCCACCGATCATGAAGAACGCGAACGCGGTGACCATGTACATGATCCCGATCTGCTTCGCGTCCGTGGTACGCAGCATCCGCGCGATGGCCGAGCCCTTCACCGGCTCTCGGACCGGCCAGGGCCGGGTCACAACCGGCTTGGGTGCGACGGTGGTCACGAGTGGCCTCCGGTTCTCGTTCGTCCCCCTCGGCACGCGCTGGTAATTGCGAGCCGTAGTCCGAAGGAAGGATAGTCCCCGGCAGGTCGCCACGCCGCGCCGGGTAGCCGGACACGCCCTGCGCACCTCGGCTGGTCGGAGGTCACAGCGGATCGACCAACAGCCGGTAGTGCTCCTGGAAGATGCGCCCGCCCCGGCCGCGCAGCAGCGGGTCGCGCAACGCCGGGGGCACGTCGCGGGTCCGGTCCCGGTCCCGGGTCCGGTCCCGCACCCACTTGGTGCGCGGCCGGCGACGGCTCTCGTACGCCACCAGGGCGGCCTCGACACTGCCGGCGACGGCCAGCGACTCGGCGAGCACCACCGCGTCCTCCAGCGCCATCGCCGCGCCCTGGGCCAACGTCGGCGCGGTGGCGTGCGCGGCGTCGCCGACCAGCACGACCCGCCCCCGGGACCAGCGACCCAGCTCGACCTCGTCGGTGAGCCCGACGTGCACCCGGTCCAGTGCGTCGAGCACCCGGGGCACCGGCCCCCCGTAGGAGCCGAACACCTCGCGCAGCCGGGCCATCGGGTCGGCCGGTGGCGCGACGCCGGCCTCGTCGGCGTAGCAGTAGAGCCGTCCGCCGCCGATCGGCATGACCACGAACCCGGCGCGCTGGCCGAGCAGGGCGGTCCACTCGGCGACCGACGGACCGCCCCGGACCATCCCCCGGTAGACGATCTGCCCGGCCGGCCGGGCGGGGCCGCCGAGCGCGGCCAGGGTCCGCACCGTGGAGCGGGGGCCGTCCGCGCCGATCACCAGGTCGTACTCGCTGACGGCGCCGTCGGCGAAGGTGACGGTGACCGTGTCGGCCGCGAGGTCGAGGGTGCGCACCTCGGCCCCGTGCCGGACCGCCCCGCCGGCCCCGGTGAGCAGGACGCGGTGCAGGTCGCTGCGGGGCAGGGCCCGGCACTCGCCGACGCCGGCCCAGAGCCCGGTCAGGTCGACCTCGCAGAGCTCGCTGCCGGTGGCGTCGAGGAACCGCTGTCGGTGGATCACCTGCCCGAGCGGGCGGACGGGCAGGTCGAGGTCGAGCCGGCGCAGCGCGCGGGCGGCGTTGCCGGGCAGGTAGAGGCCACTGTCGGGCAGGTCCGAGGCGGTCCGTCGCTCGGTGACGTCCGGGCGGAATCCCGCCCTTCGCAGGGCCCGGGCCACGGCGAGCCCGGCGATGCCCGCGCCGACGACGAGAATGCGCAGGGGGGATCCAGCCATGCTGGTGTACGCCTCCGAGGGGAGCGGCACGCGTTGAAGGCAAGAGACTACTCCCCGCAACCGGCGCAGGGAAGATCCGATCGGATGGCGCGTGATCTCCCCCTCGGCCGAGGCGGAGTAGCCCCAGGGTGCACGCGCGGGCCGGTCCGGTTGCGCAGCAATTTCAGGCATGTAAATGTGTTGCTGTCCTTGGGAGCGCTCCCGCGCCTACTTCGCGGTCTGTCCGGCGCCCCCATGCCGAGCCAAGGAGCAGCGAACCCCATGATCCGTATCCTCCGCGCCGTGGTGGCGGCCGGCGTCCTCGCGGTCGGCGCGATCACCGGCGTCGCCCTCGGCGGCAGCGCCTCCGCCGACACCCAGATCTGCGAGCAGTACGGCACCACCGTCATCCAGAACCGGTACGTGGTGCAGAACAACCGGTGGGGCACCAGCGCCCAGCAGTGCGTCAACGTCACCGGCACCGGCACCGGCTTCTCGATCACCCGCCAGGACGGCAGCAACCCGACCAACGGCGCGCCGACGGCGTACCCGTCGGTCTTCTACGGCTGCCACTACACCAACTGCTCACCGGGCACCACGCTGCCGATGCAGGTGAGCCAGATCAGCAGCGCGACCAGCAGCATCGACTACACGTACGTCAGCGGGGCCACCTACAACGCCTCGTACGACATCTGGCTCGACCCGACCCCGAAGCGGGACGGGGTGAACCAGATGGAGATCATGATCTGGCTCAACCGGCAGGGCCCGATCCAGCCCATCGGCTCCCGCGTCGGCACCACCACCCTGGTCGGCCGCACCTGGGAGGTCTGGCAGGGCAGCAACGGCGCCAACAACGTCATCTCGTACGTCGCGCCGTCGCCGATCAGCAGCCTGAGCTTCAGCGTCCTCGACTTCGTCGCCGACGTCCGCAACCGGGGCGCGATCACCAACTCCTGGTACCTGACCAGCATCCAGGCCGGCTTCGAGCCGTGGCAGGGCGGCGTCGGCCTGGCGGTGAACTCCTTCTCGGCCGGCGTCAACGGCGGCGGCACCAACCCGACCACCCCGCCGCCCACCACCGCGCCCCCGACCACCCCGCCGCCGAGCGGGGCCACCTGCGCGGTCCGGTACGCCCCGACGAACACCTGGAACACCGGCTACACCGCCGAGGTCACCGTCACCAACACCGGCGCGACGCCGGTCACCGGCTGGACGCTGGCGTACCCGCTCCCGGCCGGACAGCAGATCACCGGTTCGTGGAACGCCACGGTGACCCAGAACGGCAGCACGGCGACCGCCCGGAACCTCAGCTACAACGCCACCATCTCCCCCGGCGCCTCGGTCACCTTCGGCCACCAGGTGTCCACGAGCAGCGGATACGCCGCGCCCAGCGGCTTCACCCTCAACGGCACCGCCTGCACCCGCCTCTGAGAGACACCCGAAGGACCCTTCCCGCCGCCTCGGCCGGTGACGGGAAGGGCCCTTCGGCGTGCACCGGTCAGCGGGCGGGGTCAGTGGTACGGACGTCGGCGAGCTGGCCGTAGCTGCCCTGCGGCCCGTACGTCGACCCGAACGCGCTCCCGGTCACGCTGGCGTTCATCGCGGTCTTTTGGTGGACCCGACCCTCCTCGTCGGTACGCACCTCCTGCCACGGATCACCCCAGGTGGTCCAGGTGAGTTCCAGCGCCGTCGTGCCGGTGGTGGCCGGCAACCAGGTGCAGCCCACCTCCTCCGCGTCCACGTACTCGCAGTACTCGCGCTTCTCCTCGTACGGCACCTGGGCGGCGACCGTCGTGGTCACCAACGAGAAGGAGAAGTCGGTCACCGGGACGCCGACCGCGTCCCGATGAGTCATCTCGCAGGCGTACACGTCGCCGACGAACACGCACTCCGAGTCGTGCCAGCTGACGTCGATGGTTGTCGCTCCTTCGGCGTCCACGACGTCGAT
The DNA here is from genome assembly GCF_900091495.1 of Micromonospora echinospora. Taxonomy (NCBI): domain Bacteria; kingdom Bacillati; phylum Actinomycetota; class Actinomycetes; order Micromonosporales; family Micromonosporaceae; genus Micromonospora; species Micromonospora echinospora. Next base: position 867,360 of record NZ_LT607413.1, read on the forward strand.
GTTCAGGCTCGTGTCGCCGGAGAAGTAGGCGTGGGCGTACCGGCTGGTCGTGTCGGCGGCGGCCGGCGCGGCGGGCAGGACGGCCGTCGCGGCCATGGCGACACCGGCGACGACCAGAAGGTTGCGGAGGCGGCTCATCGGTCTCCTCGATGGAAGGCGGAAAGCCGACCCTAGAAGATGAAGTCCGTCGATGCATCTCGCTTTTCGCCCCGAGGCCCGCCGCCCAGGGCGTCGATCATGTCCCGGTCCTGTGGGGTCAGCGCGAAACCGAAGATGTCGGCGTTCGCCCGGATCCGGGCCGGCGTGACCGACTTCGGGATGACCACGACCCCGTGGTCGACGTGCCAGCGGAGCACCACCTGGGCCGGCGTGACGCCGTGCGCCTCGGCGATCCGGGTCAGCACCGGATCGGTCAGGTCGGTGCTCTTGAACGGGCTGTACCCCTCCAGCACGACCCCGCGCTCCCGGTGCTCGGCCTGCCGCCGGGCGTCGTACAGCATCGGACCCCAGCGGATCTGGTTGACCGCGGGCGCCTGGGTCGTCGCCTGGATCAGCTCGTCGATCTGCGCGGTCGAGTAGTTGCTCACCCCGACGGCGCGGGCCAGGCCGTCGTCGCGCGCCTTCAGCACCTGCCGCCACATCCGGACGCTGTCCCCAGGAGCGGCCGGAGGCCAGTGGATCAGCCACAGGTCGACGTGACCGGTCTCCAGGGCGGCCAGGCTGGCCTCCAGGACGTGCCGTTCGCGCCGGACCCCGTCCGAGGGGATCTTGGTGGTGACGAAGACGTCGTCCCGGTGCAGCCCGCTGTCCCGGATGGCCCGGCCCACCTCCTTCTCGTTGCCGTACATGGTGGCGGTGTCGACGTGCCGGTAGCCGACGGCGAGGGCGGTCCGCACGGCGTCGTAGGCGGACTGGCCGGACGCCTGCCAGGTGCCGAAGCCGAGCAGCGGCATCCGGACCCGCTCGGGCAGGGTCACGGTGGGTTGGTCGGACGGACTCATGCCGGTCCGCGTACCCGCCCGCCGCGCTCCCATGCCGCTGCGGGGTCGTCCGGATTCGCGGACAATGTCCCCATGGCGGACCGGCTGCGCGAGTACCGGCGCAAACGCGACGCCGGGCGTACCCCGGAACCGGTGCCGGAGCGGTCGCCACGGCGGCGGGAGCGGGGTGACGGACGGGGCCGGTTCGTGATCCAGCAGCACCACGCCCGCAGCCTGCACTGGGACCTGCGCCTGGAACGCGACGGCGTGCTGGTCTCCTGGGCCGTGCCACGTGGCCTGCCGCGCGAGCCCGGCCGCAACCACCTGGCCGTGCACACCGAGGACCATCCGATCGAGTACCTCGACTTCCACGGCGACATCCCGGCCGGCGAGTACGGCGGCGGCCGGATGACCATCCACGACCGGGGCACGTACCGGTGTGAGAAGTGGCGCGACGACGAGGTGGTCGTGCGGCTGTCCGGTGAGCGGACCACCGGCCGGTACGTGCTCTTCGCCACCGGCGGCACGGACCGCGACTGGATGGTCCGGCGCACCGACCCGGCCCCGCCGGGCTGGGTGAGCATGCCCGAGCGGATCGCGCCGATGCGCCCCACGACCGCCGCGAAGCTGCCGACCGACGCCGGTGCCTGGGGGTACGAGCTGCGCTGGGACGGGGTACGCGCGCTGGCGTACGTCTCCGGCGGCCGGCTGCGGCTGGCCGCCCCGGCGGACCGGGACGGGGAGCGGGACGTCACGGGGGCGTACCCCTGGCTGCGGGACATGGCCGAGGCGCTGGCCCCGACCGAGGTGGTGCTGGACGGGATCCTGGTCGACATCGACGCCGCCGGTCGGGTCCGCCCGCCCCGACCGGCCCGCGCCGGACGCACCGACCCCACCGGTCAGTACCTCGTGGTCGACCTGCTCTGGCTCGACGGGGTGTCCAGCGTCGACGTGCCGTACGCCCAGCGCCGGGAGCTGCTCGACGGGCTGGCCCTGGGCGGCCCGCACTGGCAGACCACGCCCTGGTTCCCCGGCGCGGGCGCGGAGACCCTGGCCACCGCCCGGACGCAGGAGCTGCCGGGCGTGCTGGCGAAGCGGCTGGACGCCGCGTACGAACCGGGCCGGCGCAGCCCACAGTGGCTCAGCATCGACACCCACTGACCACCCCCACGCCGGGCGGGCTGGGGCTGGGGCTGGGGTGGTAGCAGGGGCCCCTTGTTACCGCTTTTTGCCGAGCAGGGGTCCCCTGCAACCACGCCAGCCCAGCCCACACCTGCCACCACCCGAGCCGCGCCTCGCACGGCCGTGGGCCGCGCGCGGCGGGTGCCGGGCACGGCCCACGGGGTGGTGAGGACCGGCTGGTGCGGTCTACCGGTAGGTGATGTCGGACGGGGAGTAGAAGCAGTTGACGCCGTCCGCGCCCTCACCGATCAGCGTCGGCTCGCTGCCCTTCGGCACGCCCTTGTACTTCTGGCAGATCGAGGTCTTACGGTCGGGGTCGTTGAGGATCGTGATCCGGCTGAACCGGGCGGTGTCGCCCCAGTTGGTGTTGATGCCGGCCAGCGCCTTGGTCGAGGTCGCGGTCACGTTGTCCATCACCACGTGCCGCTGGTACGACGTGGAGCAGTTGCCGCACGCCCGGTAGAGCTTGCCGGAGGACTCCACCCGGAAGTTCCTGATGTAGACGGTGCCCGAGCCGTTGTGCTGGAACACCTTGTCCGACGCGGAGCGCGCGCCGCCGCCGTCGACGGTGTACGTGGTGCCGCCCCGGAAGGTGGCGGCGTCCTCGCCCACGTCCTCCCACCAGACGTTGATCAGGGTGCAGTTGCCCTCGCAGTGCACGCCGTCACCGGCGGGGGCACCGATGATGACGTTGCGCAGGGTCGCCCCGGCGGCGAGCACGAACATCGGGTCCTGGCTCTCGCCCTGGCCACCGTCGCCGATGCCGTAGTACCGCTTCATCCCGAGGTCCTGGTTGCCCGAGATCGGGATGGTGTCGTCCACCTTCACCTGGCCGGCCGGGGTCGGCCAGCTGGCCGGTGGCGGCGTGGTCGGTGGCGGGGTGGTGGGCGGCGGCGTGGTCGGTGGCGGGGTGGTCGGCGGGTTGCTGGTGGGCGGGGCCGTGGTGGGCGGGGTGGTGGGCGTGGAGCCGGCGGAGTCCACCGCGACGTCGTCGAAGCTGCCGCTGGCGTACGCGGTGACCAGGCCGATCCGGCCGGAGCCGACCAGGCTGTCGCTGCCCGAACCGACCTGGGTGCCGTTGACGAAGCCACGGATGGTGCTGCCGCTGGCCTCGATCCGCAGGGTGTACCAGGAACCGGCGGCGGTGCCGACGGAGGCCGAGCCGAGCGTGGTGATCTGGCTGCCGTTGACCGCCTGGAGCGCGGCCTGGCCGGAACCGAGGAGGGCCAGCCGGTACATCTTGGTGCTGCTGGCGGAGCGGGCGGCCAGACCGACCAGCCCGGTGGACGAGTCGTAGGCCAGCGGCTTCACCCGGGCCTGCACCTGGTAGTCGGTCCAGCCGGTCTGGCCGGCGAACTGGCGGGCCAGTTCGCTGCCGGAGTTGGACTGGGTCAGGACGCCGGAGCCGTCGGTGGCGACCGTCCAGCTGCCACCGGACTTGGACCAGCCGTTGGCGTTGCCGTCGTCGAAGTTGTCGGAGAAGAGGGTGGCGGCGAAGGCCGAGGTGCCCATGCCGGCGGCGAGGGCGACGGCGGTCGCGCCGGCACCGACGGCGGCGAGCAGCGCCCGTCGGTGAACGGTGCGTCTGATCTGCACGGGGGGTGTCCTCCTTGACAGCGGTGTGATGACGGTCGGGGGACCGCGCCTGTCGCGGGACGGCGACATGGGGACGGCGCGCCCAGGGACCGTCCGGCCCCGCCGAAGGCCCGGACTCCGTGCGGGGGACCCGGATGGGAAGCCCAGGAAAGGGCTTTCCCATCCGCGCCCAAGGCTAGGGAGTGACGCACACCACCGTCAATGGCTGGCATGTGCAGGCTTGTTGCAGTCGTACGCCGCGGGCGGTTCAGTCACCGCCCGGCGCGGTCAGCTCCCAGGCCGCGTTGACCAGTCCGATGTGGGACAGCGCCTGCGGGAAGTTGCCGAGCATTCCACCGGTGACCGGGTCGACCTGTTCGGCGAGGAGCCCGAGGTCGTTGGCGTGCCCGGCCACCCGGACGAAGAGCGCCTCGGCCCGGTCCCGCTCGCCGGCCTTGACGAGGCACTGCACCAGCCAGAACGAGCAGAGCAGGAACCCGCCCGGGTCGCTCGACCAGCGCCGGACCAGCCCGTCCGGAGTGGCCAGTTCCCGCTCGACCGCCGCGATGGTGGCCCGCATCCGGGGGTCGGTGGCGGGCAGGAACCCGACCACCGGCAGGTAGAGCGCGGAGGCGTCCAGCTCGTCGGAGCCGAACGCGCCGGTGTACGCGCCGGCCCGCTCGTTCCAGCCCTGCTCCAGGACCGTCGCGCGGATCTCGTCGCGCACCGCCCGCCAGCGCACCGGATCGGCCCGGTCGCCGAGCCGGGGGGCCAGCTCCACCGCGAGCCGCATCGCCACCCAGCAGAGCGCCTTGGAGGAGAGGTGGTGGCGCTCCTCCTCCCGGGTCTCCCACATCCCCCGGTCCGGCAGCCGCCAGGTCGCGGCCACCTGCTCGGTCAACCCGACCACCATCTCCCGCAGTTCGTCGTCGAGCTGCTCACCGAGGTACTCGTGCAGCCGCCACACCGCCGAGACCATCTCACCGGGCACGTCCAGCTGGCGTTGCCGCCAGGCGTCGTTGCCCAGCCGCACCGGTCGGCTGTCGGCGTACCCGCGCAGGTGCGTGACGTCGTGCTCGGCGAGACCCCGCTCCCCCTCCAGGCCGAAGAGCACCGGCACCGGGGCGTCGCGGAGCTGGCCGATCGACCGGGCCGCCCAGGCGAAGAGGCGGGACGCCTCGTCCGGGCAGGCCGCCACCCAGAGCGCGTGCAGGGTCATCGCGAAGTCGCGCAGCCAGGAGTAGCGGTAGTCGTAGTTGCGGTCACCCCCGAGCCGCTCCGGCAGGGAGGTGGTGAGGGCGGCGGCGACCGCACCGCTGCGGGTGTACGTCAGCCCCTGGAGCACCGTCGCGCTGTGTCGTACCAGGGCGGTGTGCCGGCCCTGGTAGCGGTGCGCCTCCCGGAAGGCCTGCCAGGCGAGGACCGTGTCGGCGAGCGCGTCGACCGGGTCGAGGCGCGCGGGTGTCCCGTCGTACACCGGGGCGTACGCCAGGTCGAAGCCGATCCGGTCGCCGGCGGCCACCGTGAAGTCCGCCCGGACCCGGTCCCGCTCCGCGCGCAGCGGCACGCCGCCGCGCAGCACCAGGGCGACCGGACCGGCCACGGCCCGTACCGCACCGTCCGGCAGCCGGTTCAGGTACGGCGTGAGCAGCCCGTACTCGGGGCGGGGGGTGAGTTCCAGCTGCATCGGCACCCGGCCGCTGAGCCCCTCGACCACCCGGAGCAGCACCGCCGGGGAGTTCCTTCCCACCTCGTGTGCCCGCGCGCCGGGCTCGGCGGCGAGCGCGTCGGTGACCGCGACGCTCCCCTCGGACGTGTGGTGGACGGTCCGCAGCACCAGCGTGTCGGGCAGGTACGCCCGGTCCACCCGACCGGGGCCGACCGGGGCGAGCCGCCACCGCCCCGCCGCGTCGTCGAGGAGCCGCCCGAACACGGCGGGCGAGTCGAAGCGGTCGGGGCACCACCAGTCGACCGAGCCGTCCCGGCCGACCAGCGCGCCGGAACGGCAGTCGGAGAGGAACCCGTAGTCGGAGATCACCGGCCGGTCCACCCGCCCGGCGTACCCCGATCCGGCGCGTTCAGGCCCGGGGCCGGCGGCAGGCCGCCGACCCGGTCCGGGTCACGCGTTCGGCGGCTCGTCCTTGCCAGCGGCCTCCATCTCGTCGGCCTCCTCCTTGGTCCGGTGCACGACCTGGTCGGCGTGCTCGGGCGGGCCGTAGACGGTGTACAGGACCAGCGGGTTGGGGCCGGTGTTGACGAAGTTGTGCTTCGTGCCGGCCGGGACGACCACCAGGTCGCCCTGGTTCACCGTCTTCGTCTCGCCCGCGACCCGGGCCTCGCCGGTGCCGCTGACGAAGGTCAGGATCTGGTCGATGCCCTCGTGGACCTCCTCGCCGATCTCCCCACCCGGCGGGATCGTCATGATCACCAGCTGGGTCTGCTGTCCGGTCCACAGCACCCGACGGAAGTCCGGGCTCCGTTCGGCGACGGTCGCGATCGTGTAGTGCTCCATGTCGCGCTCATACCCGGTACCGGCCCCGGTCACGCCGTGACCACCGAATGGTGGACTTTTCCACAACGGCCGGGTTTGCGGCTGCCCGCGATGGGCATGATGCAAACTGACCGGCGCGCACGGAGAGGTCGGTCGAGCCAGGTCCCCGCTGGCGTACCGCCGCAGGCTGCGACGGTGGGAGACGGCCAGAGCGCGGCGACGTGACGATCCATCGGGATCGAAACGGCGCCGCGCGCTCGTGTGGCGGCACCGTCGCCCGCCGGACCGGGGCATCCGCACCCGTGGCCGTTCATCCGCCGCCCCGGCGATACCACCCCAAACCACCCCGCCCACACCGCGAGACCGTCGACCCCCGGTCGGCCGTTGGGCCGAACGTCGGATACTTGCCCGTTCGACCACGGCGCGGGCCCTCCCGCACCCCGCCGGCAGACCCCACAATGGAGGGCCGGTCACGGGTGCGGCAGCGGGAGGGACGAGCTTGAATCAGGAGACTGAGCCGAGCGCGGCGACGACAGCCGCCCCGTCGAGCAGCCCACGGTCCCGGCAACTCCGGCTCGTGGCGCTGACGGTCGTGCTGACCGTGCTGGCGGTGGCGCTGGTCCCCGTCGTGCTCAACCTCGGCCCGCCGACCCGCGACGAGCTGATGGAGCGGGCCGGCATGAAGGGCAAGCGGGAGCTGCTCATCGGGGTCAAGGACGACCAGCCCGGCATCGCGTTGCAGCTGCCCGGGGGCGGCTGGCAGGGCTTCGACATCGACGTCGCCTACATGATCGCCAGCTACCTGGACTTCGACCGCAGCAAGGTCGTGCTGCTGCCGATCGAGAGCGAGGACCGGGCCCGTCGGCAGGCCCCCTACAACGACCGGTTCGTCACCGTCGACATGGTGATCGCCTCGTACAGCGTCACCGACGAACGGACCCGCGAGGGGGCCACCTTCTCCGCCCCGTACCTGCACACCGAGCAGTCGGTGGTCACCCGGGCAAACGAGCCCGGCCCGGTGAGCAGCCTGGAGGACCTGCGCGGGCGGCGGGTGTGCACGCTCACCACCTCGACCTCGCAGGCCCGCCTGCGCGACGTGGGCGCCGAGGCGTACGGACGGAACAAGATCAGCGAGTGCGTCCAGGAACTGCACGACGGGCGCACCGACGCGGTCACCACCGACGCGGCGATCCTGGCCGGCTTCGTGACCGCCAGTCAGGACCCGGACGCCTTCCCCACCACCCTCAAGAACGTCAAGCCCCTGCGGCACTGGGACATCGGCTCGTCCCCGCAGGAACGTTGGGGCGTCAACACCGGCCCCAACACCGCCCTGCGTGACCTGGTCGACCTCGCGCTGCACGCCTCCGCGAAGGACGACGAGAACAAGGTCTGGGAGGAGGCGTACGACGACAACCTCCGCTGGCAGCAGCCGTTCAACCGGCCGCAGTCGGTGGCGGAGGAGCAGCAGCCCGAGCCGAGGAAGGTGGAGGTACGGCAGTGGCCGTGGGAGAGGTTCGCGCTACCGCTGCCGGGTCACCCCGGACCGCCGACGCCGCCGGTACGCTCGGCCGCCCGCGTCGGACGGCCGGGGCGCGGCAGGCGCAGCAGTGGCTGCTGACGCTCCTCCCGGCGTTCCCCGTCCTGCTGCTGGTGCTGCGGCTGTGGCAGCTCAGCCGGCAGGACATGCCCACGATGCTGCTGCTGGTGCAGTACGTCAGTCCACTCGGGCTGCTCAGCGCCCTGCTCATCGCGCTGGTGTGGGCGGTGCCGCTGGCCGTGCTGGTGGTCGGGGTGCTCGGCCGGCTGTTGCGGGTGAGCGCGCCGGACCGGTTCGATCCGGAGCGGTCGCTGCTCGCCTCCGGCACCGCCCGTACCCCGGGCTGGGTGCTCACCGCCGCGGTGGCGCTGGCCGCGCTCACCTGGCAACTGCGGTTCCTTCCGGCGCTGCTGATGCTCGCCCTCTGGCTGCTCGCCCTGCGCACCCGGTACCTCCACCCCGACCGGCCGCTGCGGATCATGCTGGTCGGCCTGGCCTTGCCGGTGGCGGCGGCCGTGGTCGCGTACGCCGTGCTGGGTCCGGCCGTCTGGTCGGCGGTCCGGGCAGACGAGTGGAGCACCGTCGCGCTGCTGGCCGTGCCACCGGCCGCCGCCGCCGTGCTCACCGGCCCGCTCCCCCGGCGGGCCGCACCGGCCCTGACCCACGGCCTGGCCTACACCGTCGCCGCCGCCCTTCCGCTGGTGATGGGGGCGGTGTTCCTGCGGGTGCCCGTCCTGCCCACGACCGCGGTCGAGGTCGCGTCGACGGATACCGGCCGGGCGACCGGTGTCGTGCTCGGGCACATGATCACGGTGACCGACACGTCGACGGTCGTGCTCGACCGGGGCGGTGTCGTCCGGTTCCTGCCCAACGGCCGGGTCCGGACGCAGACCCTCTGCTCCGAGGCCGCCCGGGTTCCGTTCAGCGTGGTCACCGTGCACGGGTGGCCGGTCGAGGAGACCGCCCTGGACTGGATGATGCCCCGCCGCCCGGTCGTCGCGCCCGACCAACGCTGTTCCGGGCGGCCCGGTCCCGGTTCCTGACGGACGCCGCCCCGACCCGGGCGGTGGAGGACGCCGCGCGAAACAACCGGGCGGCGGAGGACACCGCACCGAACAACCGGGCGGTGGAGGACGCCGCGCGAAACAACCGGCCGGCGGAGGACACCGCACCGAACAACCGGTCGGCGGAGGACGCCGCGCCGGGCGACCGGTACCGTCGGGCACACGACCTGCTCCGGGCCGCCCCGTACGAACCGACCGAGGCGACCGGACGGTCCACGGGTACGGCGACGAGGTGCGCCGTACCCTCGACGACCGGTGGCGACGAGGAGTCCGACGGGGGGCCCGCCTGATGCGCTGCACCCGCACCCCCGACTGCACCGGCACGGTCGACGAGACCGGCTTCTGCGACCGGTGCGGGCTGGCTCCCCGGCGCGCCGACCGGTCGCCGCGCCCCGGGTCGGAGCCGGCGCCGCCGCCGGCCGGTCCGACCTGGAGGGTCGCCGACCTGGTCTCCCTTCCCGTGCTGGTGTTCCCGACCGACCAGCGGGTCCGGCGCGACCCGGCGGTCCCCGAGCACCAGCGGTTCTGCGCCCACTGTGGGGGCCCGGTCGGACGCGGCGGCGAGGACCGCCTGGACCACGGCTACTGCGGCCGGTGCCAGACCCCGTTCGCCTTCGTCCCCGACCTGCGGCACGGCGACCGGGTCGCCGACCAGTACGAGGTCGTCGGCTACCTGGCCCGGGGCGGTCTCGGCCAGGTGTACCTCGCCAAGGACACCCACCTGGACGACAACCCGGTGGCCCTCAAGCGGTTGATCGACAAGACCAACCGGCACGCCCTGAGGGTGGAGGTCTCCGAGCGGCGCTACCTGACCACGCTCGACCACCCCGCCATCGTCCGGATCTTCAACTTCGTCACCGCCCCGGACCGGCTCTTCGGGGGGCAGACCAGCTACCTCGTGATGGAGTACCTCAACGGGATGTCCCTGGCGGAACTCTGCCTGGCCGCCCGCGATCCGGCCCGGCCGGACGTCTCGCTGCCACTGGAACACATCCTCGCGTACGCCCACGAGATCCTGGCCGCGTTGGACTACCTGCACCGTCGGGGGCTGCTCTACACCGACCTGCACCCCGGGAACGTGATCCGCGTCGCCGACCGGATCAAGCTGATCGACCTCGGCGGGGTGCGCCGGGCCGACGACCGGTCCAGCCCGATGGTGGGGACCCCGCTGTACCGGGTGAGCGACCGGGAGCTGGAGACGTACGGCACCACGGTCCGCTCCGACCTGTACGCGGTCGGGGTGCTGCTCGCGGAGCTGAGCCGTGGGCTCGTCCCCGGGCCGGAGGTCCCGCCCGGCGACGTCGACGTCGGGGTGGAGTCGTTCCTCCGGTTGGTCCGGCGGGCACGGCACGGCCGGCCGGAGCACCGTTTCGCCTCCGCCACCGACATGTCGGAGCAGATCAAGGGGGTGCTGCACGAGCTGCTGCCGCCCCGGTCGGTGCACGAGCAGCCTGCCTCGTCCACCGTCTTCGCGCCGACCCCCGCGCTGCTCGACGCGGGGCTCGGCACGGTGCCGCCGCTGGAGCGCTGGACCACGCCGGAGGGCGGCGCGGTACACGCGCACGGTCGTCCCGCTCCGGCCGCCGTGGCCACCGGCCTGCCGGTGCCCCGTCCCGTGCCCGGCGACCCCGCCGCCGAGTTCCTCACCACCGTCGGGGCGCTCGACCCGGAGAACCTGCTGGACGGTCTCGCCTCCTTCGACGCCCCCTCCGTCGAGATCGAGCTCGCCCGGTGCCGGGCCCGGCTGGAGCTGGGCGACCCGCCCCGCGCCTGGGACGCGCTCACCGCCGCCGAGAAGCTGCTCGACGACGTGCCGGCCGACTGGCGGGTGACCTGGCACCACGCGCTGCTCGCGCTCACCCAGGGCGACGTTCCCCGGGCCGGTGACCTCTTCGACGCGGTGTACGGGGAACTCCCCGGCGAGGTCGCGCCGAAGCTGGCCCTCGCCTACTGTGCCGAGCACGTCGGTGACACCGTCCGGGCGACCCGCTACTACGAGGCGGTGTGGCGACGGGACCGGCTGACGGCGAGCGCCGCGTTCGGCCTGGCCCGGCTCCGGCTGGCCGGGCGGAACCGGGCCGGGGCGGTGGCCGCCCTCGACGGTGTCCCCCGGTTCTCCCGGCACCACGACACCGCCCGGATCGCCGCCGTCCGGGCGCTCACCACTCGGCTCGGCGACGGGCCGCCCGACGCGGCGACCCTGAACGAGGCGGTCCGACGCCTCACCGAGCTGCGGCTCGACGGTGGCAGCCCGCACGGCGAGGCGCGGGACCGACTGACCACGACCGTCCTTGAGGCGGCACTGGAACGGGTCCTGGCCACCGGCCCGGACGGACTGGACGGCGGCGGCATGTTCGGTGACCCGCCCTCGGAGAACGCCCTGCGACGCCGGCTCGCCCGGTCCTTCCGCGGCCTCGCCCGACAACAGGCCCGCAACCGCAACGACCACGGCGTGCTCCTCGACCGGGCGAACACGGTACGTCCCCTGACCCTGCTGTGACGTGTGAGGAGTGATCCGGTGCCGACCACCCCCCTCGGCTTCGACGTGCACCTCGACCACGACCGCCACCTCTCCCCCGGCGACCGCGAGCTGCACGCGATCCTCACCGTCGCGGTGCGCGCCGGGGCCGGGCGACCGGCGGCCGGACCCGACCGACCGCGATCCGCCGGGGTCGCCGTCGTCGACGGCGCGGAGTCCACGGCCCGCCCGCCGGCCGGGACGGCCGCCGCCGCGATCGACCCGCTACCGGTGCCGCAGGTGCGGATCCGGATCCGGACCGTCGCGCCGAACCGGGTGCTGTTCTGCCGGCAGGTCCACCCGACCGTGCGGGACCTGGTCGGCGTACCGGTCGACGACCGGACGGTGGACCATCCGACCGGCCCGTGGGGCGAGGAGCGCCGCGAGTACCACCTCTGCCTGGCGGTGGACGGCACGGACCGGCCCCGGGACGAGGACCTGCTGGCCGCCCGGGTCGACCTGGTCGTGGACGGCGCCGCCCGGACACCACCGGTGGCCGTCCTGGTGCAGTGGACGGACGACCTGACCCTCTCCAGCCGGGTCGATCCCCGGGTCGCGTACCACAGTGGCGTGGCGGAACCGGACGGGCCGACCTCCGACGACGTCGAGCGCTACGACAGTGACGACCCTGCGGCCGTCGACGGTCTCCTGGGACGGGCGGTCCGGCTGGCCGCCGTGGCCGGAGACACCCGCCGGCTGGAGGAACTGGGGCTGCTGGTCGACGTGGAGGAGCCGCCGCCACCCGCGCCGACGGTGACCGACGGCGAGGTCCGGTCCTGCCGGTGCGGCCGGGAGTCGCCTCCGGGCACCCGGTACTGCGAACGGTGCGGAGCGGAACTCGACGTCCCGGGACCGGTGTCGACGTGAGCGGCACCCTGACCAGCACCACCCGGCGGAGCCTGCGCCGGCACCGGCGGACCCTGCTCGTCGCGACGGCGGTCGCGCTGGCCGGCTGCCTCTCGGTCTTCCTCGGCGTGCACCGGGCCGCCGACGCGGTCGCTACCCAGTCCGTGCCGTCGGTCCTGGCCGTCTACGACACCCAGGTCGCCCTCCGGGCGGCGCACGGCGCGGCCCTGGCCGGTTTCTCCGACGGCACCCGACTCCTCGGTGGAGCGGGCGAGGAGTACCAGAACCGGATCGCCGCCGCCGGACAGCATCTCGCCGAGGTCGCCGAACGGAACGCGGCCGGCGAGACGGGCAGTGGGGACATCCAGGTGGTCGAGGCGCTGCTGGTCACCTACACCGGTCTGATCGCCCGGGCCGACGTGCACTTCCGGCAGGACCAGGACAGCGCCCTCGGCACCGCCGCGCTCTGGGACGCCGCCAGTCTCCTGGAGGAGCTCCTGCTCCGGCTGGACCGGCTCCGTCAGGCTCAGGCGGCGGCGTTGGACGAGCAGGTCGGCCGGCTGTGGGCCAGTCCGGTCGCGGCGGCGCTCTGGCTGGTGCCGGTGCTCGTCCTCGTCGGGCTGCTGGTGCGGGCACAGCGGTTCCTGCGCCGACGGTTCCGCCGCCGGGTGAACGCCCCCCTGCTGCTGGCCACCCTCTTCGTGCTGCTGATGGGCGCCGCCACCTCCTCGACCCTCTGGTCGGCGGGGCAGCTCGCCGCGACCCGGGAGTCGGTCCGCGCGGTCGAGGGGGACCGGAGGGAACAGTTGACGCGGCTGGCGGCCGAGGACACCGACCGCCTCACCGACCGGCTCGAGGCGGCCTGCGGGGGGCGGGACGGGTGTCCGCGCACCATCGACCTGGTCGACGCCGAGGGCGGCCGGGCCACGGCCGGGCCCAGCGGCACGCCCCCGTCCGGGGTGCCCGCCAGTCCGGCGGGCGACGCGCGGACGAACGGCGACGTCGCCACCGACCGGGCCACCCGGGCGGCCACCAGCCACGGCGGTGAGTTCGTCCTACCCGTCGCGGCGCTCTGCGCGGCGGTGGCCGTACTGCTCGGCTTCCAGCCGCGCCTGGACGAATACCGGTACGACGAGCGATGAGACGCCGCATCGGACTGCTGCTGATCCCGGCCCTGCTCGCGGGCGGGGTCGCCGCCTGCGCGGACCCCGCCCCGACCGGGCGGGTCACCGTCATCGCCTCCTGGTCCGAGGCCCCGGGGAACGACGGGACGGAGTCCCGGGACACCGAGGCCGCCGCGTTCGTCGCGGTGCTGGACGAGTTCGAGCGACGCACCGGCATCACGGTGGACTACCGGGGCACCCGCGACGTCAGTCAGGTGCTCCGCTCCGGGGTCGACCGGGGCTCCCCGCCCGACGTGGCGGTGCTGCCCCGCCTCAACGACCTCCAGACGTACGTGCACAGCCGCAAGCTGCACCCCCTGGACGACGTGCTCGGCGCGGACCGGCGGCCGGATCTGGAGCCGCAGCTGGTCACGCTCGGGGGGCGGGTCTACGGGCTTTCCGTCAACGTGGTCCCCAAGAGCCTCGTCTGGTACGCGACCGACCGGCAGCCCGCCCTGACCCGACGTCCCCCGGCCACCTGGGAGGAGCTGGTGCGGTTCAGCGCCGGCCGGCGTACGCCCTGGTGCCTGGGGATGGGCGCGCCGCCGCTGTCCGGCTGGCCGGGCACCGACTGGATCGAGGACCTCTTCCTGCACCGGTGGGGTGCCCAGACGTACCAGGCGTGGACGGCCGGCGACCTGCCGTGGGACTCGCCGCAGATGCGTGAGGTCTGGCAGGCGTGGGGTGAGGTGACCCGGGCCGGCCGGAGCACCCCGAACGCCCTGCTGACCGGATTCAACGTCGCCGGGCTCGGGATGTTCGCCGAGCGGCCGGAGTGCCACCTGGACCACAGCGGCTCCTATATCGTCCGCGACTACCGGCGGGAGGCCCCGGGCCGGTTCGACTTCTTCCCGTTCCCGCCCTTCGCGGCGCGCGGGGGCAGCGCCACGACCACCGAGATCGCCGAGGACGTGGTGGGAATGTTCGAGGACACGCCGGAGGCCCGCGAGCTGATCCGCTTCCTGGCCGGCGACCGGGCCCGGCAGGTCTGGCGGGAGGCCAGCGGTGGGCTGTCCTTCACCCTGAACCGGGGCACCGATCCGGCGAGCTACCCGGACCCGGTGTCACGCCGGATCGCCGAGACCCTGACCCGGGACACCCTCTGCCGGGACGCGTCGGACCTGATGCCGGCGGCGATGACCGCGGCGTTCCACCGGGCCGTCCTGCACCACCTCGACGATCCCCGGGACCTGGCGGCCCTGCTCCGCGAACTCGACACCGTACGGGAGCGGATCCGGGACGAGGAGTGGCTGGACCTGCCCTGCCTGACCCGGTAGGCGCGGCACGGGAAACCGGGCGGTTCCACGTGACGGCGCGGTGGAACCGTCCGGAGAGAACGGACGACGACACCACCGACGGAGCGACCGATCAGGCGACCGGGCGACGGATCAACCGAACGGCGCTGTGACACATGGTCATCTCTCGATACATTGGAGTATGGCGTCCGCCCACCCGGGACGGACGGCGGAGCCGGTCTACCGCCCGGTACTGACCGCCGGGCGGAGCGAACTGGAGGCGCTGGGCCATCTCGACAGCGACAGCGCCGTGCTCGTCGTCCCGATCCTCACCCTCGCCGTCGGCGATCCCGTCGACCTGCTCGGTCGGCTGCCGGCCGGACTGACCGCCGCCGTCGACCTGGCCGGCTTCCCCGACACCGGGCCGCTGCTCGGGCTGCTGCGCCGGGGCGCACCGCTGGTGCCGGTCATCGGTTTCGCGGAGCACGCCGACCGGCTGGTCGCCCAGGGCGCGATGGCCCGGTCCCACCTCGGCTGGGCGGTGCTCCGCCTGCGGCTGCGCACGGACCCGTACGGCCCCGACGCGGCCACCGGCGCGGCGGAACGGATCTGGCGGCGTACCGGGCTGATGCCGGAACAGTGCGACCTGCTGCTCGACGTGGGTGAGGTCTGCTGCGCGGCGGACCTGCGTGCGACCGAGCCCCGGGTGCGCCGGTTGGTCGACTGGGCCCGCCGGCACGCCTGGCGGTCGGTGACGGTGGTGGCCGGCGCGATGCCGCCCGCGCTGCCCGCCCTCCCCGACGGGGAGCCGGTCCGGCTGGCGCGCTGGGACTGGCGGCTCTGGCGGAACCTCACCGGGCTCGGTGTCGACTACGGCGACTACGGGATCCGCACCGCCACGCCGGGACCACCCGAGCGGCTGCCGGCCATGCGGTACACCGCCGACGACACCTGGTGGATCTACCGCTGGTCCCGTCGGGGCGGGCGGGGGGACGACCGGGTCGCCGAGCTGTGCCGCGCGGTGGTCACCGCCCCGCACTGGCCGACGGCCGGGGCCGCCTTCTCCTGGGGTGACCACGAGATCCTGCGCCGTGCGCGGGGTGCGGCCGGGGCCGGTTCGGCGACCAGTTGGGCGGCCTGGGGCACCTCGCACCATTTGGCCCACGTGCTGGCCACGCTCCGGCAGCCGTCCGGAGCGTCCCCGCCCCGACCGGTCCCGTACCGGGGACGGGAGCGCCCCGACGGCCACCGGCCCCGGGGGCCCCGCCACGGCGGGCGGACCTGGCCGTCGCGGGGTGACGAGTCCGGACGGACCGGATGACGCCAGCCGGCGGTCGGTCGCCCGGTGCCGGCCGGCAGCCGGAGCGGATCGTCGTCAGCGGCTGGTGGGACGGTGGGCCGGCCGTTTCAGTGGACCGGCGGGACGGAGCGGCCGCTTCAGTGGGCCGGCGGAATGGACCGGCCGCTTCAATGGGCCGGCTTCTCGGTGAAACCGAACTGCACCACGCCCTCCTCGTCGACGGTGGCGTCGACCGAGGTGTCGTTGAGCAGTTCGGCGGCCTCGGAGTCGAGGAAGATCCGGGCGCCCTCGGTGTCCACCACCTGGTCGTCCCGGCCCGGCTGCCCGACCAGTTCCACGGCGAGCGAGCCGGCATCCAGGTCGGCGGTGATGCGCAGCCCACCGGCGTCGGAGACGTCCTGCTGCGCGGCGAGGTCACGGATCACGAGTACGGCGTTGTCGGTCATGGTGAGCATGGCGGATCTCCTCACTGGTGATCGGGTGGTCGCCGGCGCCGGCGGCCGGCCCGCTGGGCCACCACCGGTCGCGGGGCCCCGGGTCACAACCCGGTGGGACGTCCGGACACGGCCCTCACGGAGGGGGCCCGCCGGCACGCGGGCGGGCCGGAGAACGGTCCGCCACCTGCTACAAACGGGGCAACTCGTACAGCCCTCTCCGGCCAACGGTGCCCGCTGGGGCGGGATCCGTCAAGTGGAGTCCGGCTATCCGGGCAATCTGGGCTTCAACGTCCCCAGCGTACCCACCTGGGCCGACTGCGCGGTCCGGCCCGGCGGAATCGCACCCCCCACCGGTGGCACGAATTTTCGAACTCACGGCTGTGCTGAAAAGAATCTCCATGACAACATCGGCGCATGCAACGTCGTCGCTATCCTCGGGCGCTCGCCCTGGTCGCTCTCGCCACCGCGGTCGCCACCGCGACCACCAGCGCCGCGCCTACCACCGCCACCGCCGAAGCCCCCTCCCCCACCGAGACCCGACTCAGCGCCACCCTCGACGCGATCCTCGCCGACGCCCGCCTCGACGGCGCGCAGGCGGGCGTGGTGGTCGCCGACGCGACCACGGGCGACACCATCTACCAGCGCAACGGGGACCGCCGGCTGATTCCGGCCTCCAACACCAAGCTGCTCACCTCGGCCGCCGCCATGGAGCTGCTCGGCCCCGGACACCGGTTCACCACCGACGTCCTGCGCAGCGGCGCCAAGCGCGGCAGCGTCCTCACCGGCGACCTCCACCTGCGCGGCGGAGGGGACCCCACCATGCTCGCCGCCGACTACGACGCGCTCGCCGCCCGGGTCGCGGCAGCCGGCATCCGGGTGGTCACCGGCGACCTGGTCGCCGACGACACCCGCTACGACGCGACCCGGCTCGGCCCGGACTGGACCTGGGACGACGAGCCCTACTACTACGCGGCCCAGATCTCCGCGCTGACCGTCGCCCCGGACACCGACTACGACGCGGGCACGGTGATCGTCAGCGCGGCGCCCGGGGCGGACGCCGGACAGCGTCCGAAGATCAGCCTCACCCCGTCGACCGGGTACCTGCGGATCGACAACCGGGCCACCACCGTGGCCACCGGGGCGACCAGCATCTCCATCGAACGTGAACACGGCACCAACACCGTCGTGGTGACCGGGCAGATCGCCCTCGCCGCCGCACCGAGCAGCGACTGGGTGACGGTCTGGGAACCCACCGGGTACGCCGCCGACGTGTTCCGCACGGCGCTGCGCAAGCACGGCGTACGGGTCCTCGGGCAGACCGTGCTCGGACGGGCGACGCCGACCGGCGCGACCGGAGTCGCCCGGCACGACTCGATGCCCCTGGCCGAACTGCTGGTGCCGTTCATGAAGCTCTCCAACAACGGTCACGCCGAGGTGCTGACCAAGGAGATCGGGCGGGTGCTCAACGGCTCCGGCACCTGGTCGGCCGGGCTCACCGCGATCAGCGAGTACGTCGCCGACGCCGGCATGGACACCGGCGCCCTGCGGCAACGCGACGGCTCGGGGCTCTCCCGGCGCAACCTGATCCCGCCCGACGAGTTCGTCGACCTGCTGGTCGCCGTGCGCGCCGAGCCCTGGTTCGACGCCTGGTACGCCGCCCTGCCGGTCGCCGGCAACGCGGAGCGGTTCGTCGGTGGCACCCTGCGCAGCCGGATGGCGGGCACCCCGGCGGCGAACAACGTGCGCGCCAAGACCGGCAGCCTGACCGGGGTCTCCGGGCTCTCCGGTTACGTCACCGACGCCGACGGACGGCGGCTCGTCTTCTCCGTCGTGCTCAACAACTACCTGGCCTCCTCGGTGAAGACCCTGGAGGACCAGATCGCCATCGCACTGGCGTCGTACACCGCCAAGGGCGGCGCCACGGCGCGGACCGCGCCCCCGGCGGCACCGGAGATCCCCCGGACCCCCGAAGGCATCGAGTGCTCCTGGCTCAAGCCGATCACCTGCTGACGCGCCGCTGCCGAGGTGCCTGAAGCTGAGGTGCCTGCGGGTGAGGTGCCTGACGCTGAGGTGCCTGCAGGGGTCCCCTGCTCCGCAAAAAGCGGTAACAGGGGACCCCTGCTACCACCCCACCCCACCCCGACCGCGTCGTCAGGCGACCGGGGGCGGGGTGGCGGCGGGGTCGCCCTGCTCGACGATGGCGTCGATGTCGGCCGGGCGGAGCCCGCGCAGTGCCAGCACCCGGCGTCCCCAGCGGTGCAGGCGGCACGGGTGCGGGCTGGCGTCGTTGCGGCACACCGTCCCGCCGGACCACCGGCGCGGCGCGTGCACCACCACCGCCCGGACCGCGAACTGCGCGTCCTCGCCGGTGACGTACGGGGGCAGCGGGATCTCCCGGAGCACCTCCCCGTCCGGGATGCCAGCGACGCGCGGGGCGGCCGGCCGGACGGTACGGGTACTCGTGCCCATCAGCGAAGCCTCCCGGGATCGTCGAATCTCCACAACGGAAAGTTACGACCCGATCGACGCGGCGCGACGGACAAACTGTCCCGGCGGACCGCGCGCTAGCGGCGGGTGCGGCGGCGCAGGCCCTGCCCGGGGTGCCAGCTCTCGATCACCAGGTGGTCGGCCGGCTCGCCCACCCGGGTCAGGACCACCTCGGTCAGTTCGATCCGGAACCGGTGCGAGCCGTCCTCCGGCGGCGGCAGTTCGTGCGCGATCCCGGCGATCTTCGCGTCGCCGTCCCAGGAGCCCGGGTCGTCCTCGGGAGTGTCCTCGGTCGGGCAGTGCAGCGCGACCCGGGGGTCACGACGCAGGTCGAGTGCCTTGAGCGCGCCGGGCATGCTGCCCACGCGCAGGTCCCCGTCCTCGAACTGGAACTCGGTACCGCTGATCCGGGGCGAGCCGTCCCGGCGCAGCGTCGCCATCGTCCCGTGCTTGCGGACCGCGAAGCGGGCCCGCACCCGCTCGGCGAAGTCCGGTTCCTCGTCGATCAGATCCGACCAAAATGCCATGCACCGAGGGTGGCAGCCGCACCTGACATCCGGTGACAGCAATTCCGGTGCGTCCCCCACGACCGGGGTGACCTGGCCCACGCCGGTCAGCGGATCTCGAAGCCCATCGTCCGGGCCAGCACCAGAGCCTGGTCCGGGTTGATGATCGCGCCGGCCCGCTGGACGACCGTCGGGTCGATCGCGCTCAGGTCGCTGCCGCGCAGGTCACAGCGGGTGAGGCGGGTGCCGGTGAAGTGCCCGCCGGAGAGGTCCGCGTTGGTCAGGACCCCGCCGGTCAGATCGGCCCCCGTCAGGTCGACCTCCCGCATCCGTACGCCGGTGAGGCGCACGCCGCGCAGGTCGGCCCGGGGCAGGGCGACGAAGGACCAGTCCCCGCCCTCGACCCGCAGCGGGCGCAGCTCGCACTCGGTGAACGTGCTGCCGACCAGCTTGCAGCCGGTGAACTCGGCCTCGAACAGGACGCAGCGGGTGAAGACGCAGCGGGTGAACGCCGAGTCGACGTGGCGGGAGGCGTTGAGGCGCACCCCGCCAAAGGAACACTCGGTGAAGACCGCGCCCCGGGTGGTCGCCTCGGTCAGGTCGATCTCCTGGAACGAGCAGCGCACGAAGTGCCGGTCGACGATCTCCTCGCCGTACCAGTCGTCGTGGCGGTAGGTCGCGTCCTCAGTCAACTCCGGCACGGTCCCGAGGGTAGCCCCACCCCTTCCGAACCGTCCGTACCAGCTAGTAGGTTCAGGTGTCGTGGACGTGGCACGGAACATCGACCCGGACGAGATCGGCTTCGACCCGGCCCGGCTGGCCCGGATCGACGAGCACTTCGGCCGGTACGTCGACGGGGGTCAGCTCGCCGGCTGGCAGATCGTGGTGACCCGACGCGGGCACGTCGCGCACTCCTCGACGTACGGCATGCGCGACGCGGAGGCCGGCGCTCCGGTGACCCCGGACACGCTCTGGCGGATCTACTCGATGACCAAGCCGGTCACCTCGGTCGCCGCGATGATCCTCTGGGAGGAGGGTCGGTTCGAGCTGACCGACGAGATCAGCCGGTGGCTGCCCGAGTTCGCCGACGTCCGGGTCTACGCCAAGGGTTCGGCGCTCAAGCCGTACACGGTGCCGGCGGTGGAGCCGATCCGGGTCTGGCACCTGCTCACCCACACGGCCGGCCTGACGTACGGGTTCATGCAGACCTCGGTGGTCGACGGCCTCTACCGGGCGGCCGGCTACGACCTGCACTGGCCGGACGGGCTCGACCTGGCCGCCGCCTCGGTGGCCCTGGCCGAGCTGCCGCTGCTCTTCCAGCCGGGCAGCGCGTGGGGCTACTCGGTCGCCACCGACGTGCTCGGCCGGTTGGTCGAGGTGGTCTCCGGGCAGCGCCTCGACGACTTCGTCGCCGACCGGATCCTGCGCCCGCTGGGCATAACCGACACCCACTGGTGGGTCGACGGGGACGACGCCGAACGGCTGGGCGCGCTCTACGTGCCCGACCCGAGGACCGGACGGATCCTGCGGCACGACCAGTTCGGGGCGGTGGCCCGACGCAAGCCCACCCTGCTCGCCGGGGGCAGCGGCCTGATCTCCAGCGCGTACGACTACCACCGATTCACCCAGATGCTGCTGCGCGGGGGCGAACTGGACGGGGCCCGGGTGCTCGGTCCGCGCACGGTGCGTTTCATGGCCCGCAACCACCTGCCCGGCGGACGGGACCTGGCGGCCCTCTCCACCGGTGGCTTCGCCGAGTCGATCTTCGACGGGGTCGGCTTCGGCCTCGGTTTCGCGGTGGTGCAGGACCCGGTTCCGGGGCGGGTGCCGAGCAGCGTCGGCGAGTACTACTGGGGTGGGGTCGCCAGCACCGCCTTCTGGGTCGATCCGGTCGAGGAGGTCACCGCGCTGTTGTTCACGCAGCTCATGCCGTCGAGCACCTATCCGCTGCGGTCGCAGTTGCGCCAGCTCGTCTACTCCGCCCTGGTCGACTGAGCCGCCCCACGGCGGTGCGGGTGCCGGGCCGGTCGGGTCGGCCGGTG
Organism: Micromonospora echinospora; assembly: GCF_900091495.1. Classification (NCBI taxonomy): domain Bacteria; kingdom Bacillati; phylum Actinomycetota; class Actinomycetes; order Micromonosporales; family Micromonosporaceae; genus Micromonospora; species Micromonospora echinospora. The sequence continues at coordinate 888,723 of NZ_LT607413.1, forward strand.
GACCGGGATCGCCGTTCCGCCGCCCGGTCGGCGGAACGCTCCTAGCCTGGAGGCGGACCAGTCCGTCGGGCCGGGAGGCGGTCATGAGCAGCATCGTCGTGTTCGGTGCCGGGGGCACCGCGGGTTCCCGGGTCACCGCCGAGGCGTTCCGCCGGGGGCACCGGGTCACCGCCGCGGTACGGCGGCCGGAGGCCACCTCGTACCTGCCGGCGGGTGTCCGGGTGGTCACCGGTGACGTCACCTCCGCCCGCAGCGTGCGGGAACTCGCGTCGGAGGCGGACGTGCTGGTGGTCGCGGTCGGCGGCGGCGAGCGGACGCTCTGGGCGGACGCGGCGCGCACGCTGACGACCACCCTGGCCGAGCTGCCCGATCCGCCCCGGATCATCCACCTGGGCGGCGGGGCGACCCTGCTCGCCCCGGACGGCACGCGGTTCCTCGACGCGCCGGACTTTCCCGAGCGCTACCGTGACCCGGCGCTGGGGCAGGCGGACGCGCTGGACTGCTACCGCTCCTCGGCCGACGGCGTGCCCTGGACGTACGTCTCACCCCCGCCGCTGGAGTTCCACCCGGGCGAGCGCACCGGCCGGTACCGCACCGGCGCCGACCACCCGGTCACCGACGCGCAGGGCCGGTCCGTGCTGTCGTACGAGGACCTGGCGGTGGCCGTGGTCGACGAGATCGAGAACCCGCGCCACCTGAACACCCGATTCACCGTCGCCTACTGACGATCCACGCACGTCGGCCCGCCGGCAGGTCAGTCCGCCAGCCGGGCCGGGAAGCCGCCGGTCGCGACCGGCCCCCAGCTCTCGATGGTGACCCGGATCAGCGACTTGCCCTGCCGGACCATCGCCTGCCGGTACTCGTCCCAGTCCGGGTGCTCCCCGGAGATGCACCGGAAGTACTCGACCAGCGGTTCCAGCGCCTCCGGCAGGTCGAGCACCTCGGCGGTGCCGTCGAGCTGCACCCACGGACCGTTCCAGTCGTCGGAGAGCACGCAGGCGGAGACGCGCGGGTCCCGGCGGATGTTGTGCACCTTGGCCCGCTCCGGGTACGTCGAGATCACCAACCGTCCCGCCCCGTCGACGCCACAGGACACCGGGGAGGACTGCGGGCGGCCGTCGGCCCGTGTGGTGATCAGCACCGCGCGGTGCCGGGGAGTGAGGAACTCGACCAGTTCCGGGCGGTCGATCCGGGTGTTCGTCGCGATGCTGCGTGCCATCGCTCGTTTCTACCAGCCCCTCACTGCGGGCGGGCGGCGGCGCGGTCGCCGGCCGGCTGGGCGGGCACCCGGGGACGGGCCGCCGGCCGCCACTCCCGGCCGTTGGCGTAGATCACCCGGAAGCCCAGGTACGACGCGAGCGGCGCCCAGTGCGCCGATCCCATGCGCAGCTCGGCGGCGTTGTGTCGCTGGCCGTTGGCCAGCACGTCGAGCAGGACCGTCTCGAACGCGGCCGACTCCACCCAGTCGACCTCCCGGGTGAACCCGCAGACCAGTGCCGCCCCGGTGACCGTCAGGAACTCCCGCAACGCGGAGGTGGAGGCGCGCAGCACCGAGCAGCTGCCGAAGTAGAGCCGCTTCCCGCCGCACCGGCCGGCCATCCGCTCCGCGACGTCGCTCAGCTCCACGGAGTGCCAGTCGGTGAGACAGAGCCGACTCGGCTCGCCGTGCATGGCGAAGAAGCCGACCCGGTAGTCGGCGTACTGCTTGAGCAGCCAGCGGTCGAGGAAGTAGTTCAGCTCGTCGGGCGTGGCGGCGTCCTTGTGGATGAACCGGATCCGCCCGAGCCGCTCCAGCAGCTCCAGCGTCGGCAGCACCGACCCGCGTTCGTGCAGGTCACGGTGCCACTGGCCCTCCAGGCAGAAGATCCCCCCGCGCGCCATGCCACCTCCCACGTCACCCGCTGCGTGACGTTACCGCCGATCCGGTCCGCTGGACGAGGCCGGGCCGGTTCAGACCAGTTCGGCGTCGTGGACGAGCAACGCCACCTGGACCCGGTTGTTCAGTTCCAGCTTCGTCAACAGGCGGGAGACGTACGCCTTCACCGTCGCCACGCTCATGAACAGCTCGGCGGAGATCTCCGCGTTGGTGCGTCCCCGGCCGAGCGCGACGGCCACCTCGCGTTCCCGTTCGCTCAGGCCGGCGAGCAGCCGCAGCGCCCGGTCCCGGCGGGGGTCCGGGCGGACCTCGGCCGGCGCGGTGGCCGTGACGTGCGCGATCAGCCGGCGGGTGACGGTCGGCGAGAGGGTCGCCTCGCCCGCCGCGACCCGGCGCACCGCCTGCACGATCTCGGCGGGCGGGGTGTCCTTGAGCAGGAAGCCGCCCGCTCCGGCCCGCAGGGCCCTTAGCACCTGGTCGTCGGCGTCGAAGGTGGTCAGCACGAGCACCTCCGGCGGGTCGGGGCGGGCCCGCAGGGTCTCGGTGGCCGCCAGCCCGTCCACCCGGGGCATCCGGATGTCCATCAGCACGACGTCCGGGGCGTACGCCTCGACGGCGGCGGTCACCTCGCCGCCGTCGCCGGCCTCACCCACCACCCGCAGGTCCGGCGCCCCGCCGAGGATCATCGACAGCCCGGCCCGGACGAGCGGGTCGTCGTCGACGACGAGCACCCGCACCGGACGGGGCTCGTCCGTCCCGGCCGGCCCGCCGCCCGTCCCGCCGGCCCCGTCGGCCCCGCCGGTCACCCCGGCCCCGCGGGTCACGCCGGCCACGGCAGCCACGCGGCCAGTCGGAAGTCGCCGGACTCGTCCCGGCCGTGGGTCAGCCGACCACCGGCGATGTGCACCCGCTCGGCGATGCCGACCAGTCCGGTGCCGGCGCCGGGGATCTCCGGGGCACGCTCCCCCACCGGCCAACGGTTGCGGATCTCCACGTTCAGCCCCCGGTCCGGCCCGCCGGCCAGGTCGACGCTGACCACCACCCCCGGCGCGTGCTTGCGGGCGTTGGTCAGACCCTCCTGCACGATCCGGTACGCGCTGCGGCCGACCGCCGCCGGCACCTGTTCGGCCCGGTCGACGTGGTCGTGCAGGTCGACCCGGACCCCGGCGGTACGGGACTCGTCGACCAGCGCCGGCACGTCGCCGAGGGTGGGCTGCGGACGTTCCGGCGCGACCGGTGCCACGGCGGCCTCGGCGCGCAGCACCCCGATCACCTCGCGGAGGTCCTGGAGAGCGGCGTGCGCGCTGCTGCGGATCACCCCGGCGGCGCGGGCGACCTCCTCCGGGGACGCATCCGGCCGGAACTCCAGGGCGCCGGCGTGCAGGCTGAGCAGGGAGATCCGGTGTGCCAGCACGTCGTGCATCTCACGGGCGATGCGGGTGCGTTCCACTTGCCGGGCCTGCGTGACCCGGAGCTGCTGCTCGGCCTCGGCCCGTTCGGCCCGCTCCCGCAGCGACACCACCAGTTGCCGGCGGGCCCGGACGAACATGCCCCAGGCGAGCACCAGCAACGTGATCACCACGCCCCAGGTGGTGGTCTCCCAGTACGACAGCTGAGGGTCCGGACGCAGGTAGCTGAAGACCATGTTGGTGCCGAGGCCGGCCGCCGTGTAGGCCAGGGCCACGGCGGTCCGCCGGTGCACCAGCAGCGTGAAGTAGATGATGACCAGCGGCACTGCGGCGGCCATCGAGAACAGGGTCAGCGGCAGCGTGGCCACCGCCAGGCCGACCGGCCAGCGGCGGCGCACCCAGAGCAGGGCGGTGGTGACCAGGCCGACCACCGCGTCCGCCGCGACCATCCAGTCGTACGGCAGCGGGGTGGAGAACTGTGGGTCGGCGGAGCGGGCGTCGGCGGTCACCAACGCCACCCAGCCCAGGGAGAGCAGGAAGCAGAGGACGTCCACCAGCCAGTCGCGGGTGGTCCGCCGGGGACGCCGGGCCACGTCCGCCGGAGGCGTCAGCGCCCCGGGCAACAACCACGGGTGTTCGGGGACGAGGACCGCGCGGGACATGGCCCCATGCTACGGAGCGTCACTGCCCTCCGGCACCGACCAAAGTTCACCCTCTCCGTCGACCAAGGTCGCGGTCGGCGTGCACCCTCGGCCGCAGCGGCTGGCCGGGTGGCACGGGCAGGCTCGTCCCATGATCACGGTCGAGAACCTCACCAAGCGGTACGGCCCGCACGCCGCCGTGGACGACGTGTCGTTCCGCTGCGAACCCGGGACGGTCACCGGCTTCCTCGGCCCGAACGGGGCAGGCAAGTCCACCACCATGCGGATGATCTGCGGTCTCACTCCGCCGACGTCGGGCAGCGCGACGGTCGACGGGGTGGCGTACCGGCAGCTGCCGAACCCGGGACGGCGGATCGGCGTCCTCCTCGACGCCTCGGCGCAGCACGCCGGTCGTACCGGGCGGGAGGCCCTGACCGTCGCGGCCCGCACCATGGGCGTCGACCCGCAGCGGGTTCCGGCGACGCTGGAGCGGGTCGGGCTGGGCCCGACCGCGGCGAAACGCCGGGTACGGGCGTACTCCCTGGGGATGCGGCAGCGGCTCGGCCTGGCGCACGCGCTGCTCGGCGACCCCCGGATCCTGATCCTCGACGAGCCGGCCAACGGCCTGGACCCGGAGGGGATCTTCTGGATGCGCGGCCTGCTGCGCGACTTCGCCGACCGGGGCGGCACGGTGCTCCTCTCCTCGCACCTGCTGCGCGAGGTGGAGGCGGTGGCCGACCGGCTGGTGGTGATCGGCGGTGGCCGCATCGTCGCCCAGGGCGGCAAGGACGAACTGCTCGCCGGTGCCGGAACCCTGGTCCGGGCCCGGGACGCGCAGGCCCTGCGGGACGCCCTGGCCGCCGCCGGCCTCTCCGTGACCGGCAGCACCGACGGGGGGTTGCTGGTCCGGGCCGAGGCCGGGGCGGTCGGGCAGGCCGCCGCCGACGCCGGCGTCGCCCTCACCGAACTACGCCCGGCCGGCAGTGGCGGCCTGGAACAACTCTTCCTCACCCTGACCGCCACCGAGTCGAAGCAGGAGGTCGCCGCGTGAGCGCCGGTACCCTCGCCAATCCGGCACCCGTGAACGAACGGTCCACGGCAGCCGACCGCCGTCCCTCGCTGCTCCGGCTCACCGGGGTCGAGCTGCGCAAGCTCGCCGACACCCGGGCCGGGCTGTGGCTGCTGATCGTGATCGGCTTCTCCGCCGCCGCGATCGTCGCGGTGCAGCTCTTCGTGGTTCCCGCCGAGGAGCAGTCGTTCCGCCCCTTCTTCGAGTCGACGCTGCTGCCGGTCGGGATCCTGCTGCCCGTGCTCGGCATCCTGTCGGTGACCTCGGAGTGGTCGCAGCGGACCGCGCTCACCACGTTCGCCCTGGTCCCGGCGCGGCACCGGGTGGTGTTCGCGAAGCTGGCGGCGGTGGTCGTCGCCGCGCTGCTGTCGGTCGCGGCCAGCATCGCCGTCGCCGCGGTCGGCACCCTGGTCGCCGACCTCACCGGGGGTGCCGGCACCTGGTCGGTGCCGGGTGCGCTGCTGTGGCACGCCGTCGTCTTCCAGGTGGCGAACGTGCTGATCGGGATCGCCTTCGGCCTGCTGCTGGGGAACACCCCGCTGGCGATCGTCCTGTACTTCGTCCTGCCGACCGTCTGGTCGGTGCTCGGCGGGATGATCAAGGCGCTGCGGACGCCGGCGGAGTGGCTGGACACGGCGGTGACGATGACGCCGTTGATCTCCCCGGAGATGACCGGTGGGCAGTGGGCCCGGCTCGGCACGTCGCTGCTGCTGTGGATGGTCGCTCCGCTGGTCGTCGGGCTGGTCCGGACGATGCGCCGCGAGGTGTCCTGACCGTGCCGGGACAGGCCGTACCGGCGGGCCCGAATCCGGGCTCGCCGGTCGTGGTCAGCGGGGGCGTGGGCGAGCTGGCCCTGTTCTGGGGCGGGTTCCCGGCGCTCGGCGCCGGGGCCGGCTGGCTGCTGGCGACCTTCGTGGACCGGCTCGCCGGGTGGTCCTGGGTTCCGGCCCAGGACCTGCTCGAACTGGTCGCTTCGCTGCCCGAGCCGCAGGTCACCGTCGGGGCCCTGGCGGTGGGCACCCTCGCCGGGCTGGTGATCGCCGGGATCGGGACGTGGGAACGGCTCGTCGTCACCGTCGCCCCCGACCGGGTCGCCCTGCGCCAGAAGGGCGAGGAGCAGGAGTGGAGCCGTGCGACGGTCCGCGCGGTGTTCCGGGACCGCCGGCAGCTCGTGCTGCTCGGCCCGGCCGACGAGGAACTGTTCCGGGAGTCGTGCGACCTGAGCGACCGGCGGCTGCGGGAGGCGTTCCTCGCCCACGGCTATCCGTGGCTGGCCGAGGACCCGCACCGGGACCGGTACCGGCGCTGGGTGCCCGGCCTGCCCGACCTGCCACCGGGGGCGGACGCGCTGCTCCGGGCCCGGCAGGACGCGCTGAAGCACGACCGGCGCGACGACGCCCGGGAGTTGCGCCGGGAACTCGCCGCCCTGGGCCTGGTCGTCCGGGACGAGTCGAAGCGGCAGTACTTCCGGCTGACCCGGGCCGGGTGAGCCGGCCCGGGTGGGACGGTGGGCGGCGGGACTCCTCGCCCGGAGCACCGCCGTCCTGCTCGGTCGGGCCAGCCGCCACCCTCGTCGGCCCGGAGCCAGCCGCCACCCGGCTCGGCCCGGAGTCAGCCGCCACCCGGCTCGGCCCGGAGTCAGCCGCCACCCGGCTCGGCCCGGAGTCAGCCGACGGCCACGAAGGTGACCAGGACGAAGAACACGGTCAACGCGGTGCCGGTCCAGCGCCGCCAGGGCGGCACACCGGCGACCAGGGGCAGGGCCCGCCACCGCAGGACGGCCAGGGCCAGCCCGGCCGCGCCCAGCCCGCAGCCGACCGCCCAGACCCAGCCCGGCAGCACCGTCCACTCCCCCAGCCGGTACGCCAGGAGCAGGGACGCCGGCACCCAGAGCGCCGCGTCGAGCACACTCAACCGGTCCGGACCGCGTCGCGCGGTGCTCAGCAGCGACAGCCCACCGATGAGGCTGAACACCAGCGCCAGCCCCACCCCGACCCAACCCGGCAGGCCGGCGCTGTCGTCGGGCAGGTCCTCCTCCGGTACGCCGAGCAGCCGCAGCCCGATCGGGTCCACCGACCGGTCGGTGTTGCCGAGCACGACCACGCCCTTTCCGGCGGCCCGGTCCACACCGACGTACGCCCGGAAGCCGCCGGTGCCACCGTTGTGCCAGACGACGTCCCGGTCACCGTGCCGGGTGGTGAACCAGCCGTACCCGATGCGGTTGCGCCCGTCCTCCTCGAAGCGCGCGGTGGCGGCGTCCGCGCCCGGCGCGGTGCCGGCGAGCAGGGCGGCGACGAGCTTGCCGAGGTCGCCGGAGGTGGACCAGGTGCCGACGCCGGCCGGCACCCAGCCGGAGCCGGTCCACGGGTCGGTCGGCCGGCCGGTGGCCCGCCCACCGTCGGCGTGCCCGGCGGGCGGGGCGGCCCCGTCGAGGTGGACGGAGGTGCGGTCCATGCCCAGCGGGGTGAGCAGTTCCCGGTCCAGCAGTTCCGGGTAGGTGGTGCCGGCCTTCGCGGCGAGCGCCTGCCCGAGCAGCGCCGCGCCCAGGTTGGAGTACTCGACCCGGCCCCGGCCGTCGCCCGGCTCGGTCTCCCCGGCGGTCCGGGTGAGCCAGTCGACGTCCTGTCCGGCGTACGGGTCGGCGGCGGTGACGTTTGCCCACCAAAGCCCGAACGCGCCGCCGACCGAGGTGACCGGCACCCGGGGCAGTCCGGCGCGGTGACTGGCCAACTCGGCCAGGGTGACGTCGCCGGTCGGGCCGCTCACCGGCAGGGCGTCGCGCAGCCGGTCGTCGGGGCGTACGACGCCGGCGGCCACCTGGTCGGCGAGGAGCATGCCGGTCAGTGGCTTGGTGACGGAGCCGATCTCGAAGGTGGTGTCCGCCTCGACCGGTGCGCCGTCGGCGTTCCGTTCGCCGAGACCGGCGACCCGGACACCGCCCGGCTCGACGAGGGCGACGGAGAGCCCGCGCAGGCCCTCGGTGTCCCCGGCGGCCTTGCGGACGACGGCGGCGAGGTCGGCGTCCCCGGTCGTGCGCGCCGTCAGGTGGGGTGGGCGGGGCGCCCCGAACAGGGCCAGCGCCCCGACGACCAGGCCGACGACGAGGGTGACGACGGTGGACCTGCGCATGGTTGCTCCTTCCCCGCTCAACGGTGGGTGGCGGTGAGGATGGTGAGCAGCGGCACCACCCGTTCGGCGGGAACGGCGTACCGGCCCCGGCCGGCGCTGCGCAGCCATCCGGCGGCGGTGAGCTGGCGCAGGTGGTGGTGGAGCTGGCCGGTGGTGCCGAGTTCCTCGATCCCGGCCAGTTCGGCGGTGCCGCGCCGGCCGCCGAGGATCTCGCGCAGCAGCCGCAGCCGGACCGGGTGGGCCAGCGCGGTCAGCGCGGTGGCCGACTCGGACCAGTCACCGGCGAGCACGGTGTCGACGGGGAGGCCGTACTGCCAGTCGTACCGCTCGCCGTCCAGGTCGACGGTGCCGGTGTAGAGGACCGCGCCCGGGTGCCCCTCGGGCAGTCGCTGCCGGAGCCCGTCGAGTGCCCAGAACGTGTCGCCGTCGCCGGGTGGGTTCGACGGTGTCGACGTGGGCGCGCGCCCGACGAGTTCCGCGACCTGTGCTTCCAGCGCCGCGACCCGTTCCTCCAGGGATGCCATGACACCGATACTACGAAGTTACGTACTTACGTACAAGTGGAGCGGGGCGGCCCGTGGTCCGGGCCACCCCGCTCCCACGCGGGGTCAGGCGAGCGGGAACTCGTCGAAGAGCACCACCGCCGAGCTCGGCTGACGGGTGTCGAAGCGGTACGAACGCACCACCCCGGCCGCCGAGTCCAGCAGCGAGAACACCGTGATGTCGTTGCTCGCCACGTAGGGCAGCGGCTTCCCGGCGGCGTCGGTCAGCGGCGCGACGGTCGGCACCACCGGGGTCAGGCCACCCGGGTCGCCCTGCCGGACGTGGTCGGGGCTCTCCGGCAGGTTGCGGGACGTCCCGCTGGACGGGTCGTACGCGCCGTAGCTGTTGCCGACGTTCGAGGTCTCCAGCCAGTTCACCCCGTCGGCGTTGCGGAACCGGTTCCACAGGTGCGAGTGGCCGTTGTGGACCAGGTTCACCCCGCCCGCCGAGAAGAGCGGCTCCAGGTCACGCAGGATGTGGTCGTCGGCGAGCGGGTAGCGGTAGCGCACTCCGGTCACCGCGCCGGTGGCCGGGTCCCGGGTGATCTCCTGCACCGGGTCGGTGAACGGCGGCGCGGAGTTGTCCCCCAGACCGTGGCCGGGGTGGTGGTACATCACCACCCGGTACTTCGCCTGCCGGGCCGCGCTGGAGGCCAGCTCCTTCTCCAGCCAGCGGTACTGCCGCGAGCCCTTCTTCACCGGCTCGAAGATGAACTGCCCGTAGCCCCACTTCGCCTCGTCGGCCAGGTCCGCCGGGTTCTCGGAGAACTTGCCCCGGGTGTTGGCCGCCCCCGACCGCCAGATCTGGGTGGCGAAGAGGGTGACCAGGTGCACGTCGCCGATGGTCCGGGACCACCAGCGCGGCCCGCCCTCGGCGCTGCGCGGGTACGGGAAGATCTCCTCGTAGGTGGTCACGTCCCAGGAGTGCTGGGCCAGCCAGGTCTCCTCGTCGATGCCGGCCGGGCGGGTCTCCCGCCAGCGGCGGCGGGCCACCTCGATCGGCTGCGGGTCGTTGAACTGGCTGTCCAGGCCGGCCGTGTCGGACCAGCGCCCCATCACCTCGTGGTTGCCGATCGCCGGGAAGATCGGCGAGTGCTGGACCAGCGGCGCGCCCCGGTAGGTGCGTCCGGCGACGACGCGCTCGGCCCGGCCGGTCAGCCCGGCGAAGAACGCCAACCCGGTGGTGCTGTCGAACCACTCGCTGGCCCGGTCCGGCACGTTGACCAGGTCCCCGGCGACGAGGACGCCGTCCAGGCGCACCCCGGCGGTCTCGGCGACCTTCTCCAGGTTGGCCGGGGTCATCGTCTTGAGCTGGTGGTCGCTGGTGAGCAGCAGTCGCACCGGCTTGCGCCGGGGCACCGCCGGAGCGAGCGAGTACGCGTCCGTCACCGTGGCCCGTCCCATGTGGTCGACGGAGACCACCCGGTACGGCGTGCGTTCGCCGGACCGCAGGCCGGTCACCCGGGCCAGGTGCCGGTACACCGGCCGGTCCCGCACCGCCGTGTACGTCCGGCCGGGGACCGCCGAGGAGGCGTCCTCCCGGGTACGGGTCAGTCGGGTGGTCTCGGCGGCGACCCGACGCCAGCCGGAGCCGGCGGGCTTACGGCCGGTGGCCGCGTCGAGGGCGGCCCGGTCGTCGAGCGTGGCGACCGCCGAGCCGACCAGCACCACCTGGGTGATGCCGTGTTCCTCGGTGTGCCAGACGACGTGGACGTCGCTCGGCTGCGGGTCGAGCAGGTACGGCTCGCAGAGCAGCGGCCGGCCGCCGAGGCGCGGGGTGGGAGTGTCGTACGGTTCGGTGGGTCGCGGCGCGGCGACGGCCGGCGCGCCCTCGCCGCCGACCACGCCGGCGGCCACGGCGGCACCACCGGCGAGGGCGAGGACGTTACGGCGGGTGAGACTTCCGGAGTCGTCGTCGGCGGCGGAGCGGCCAGTGTGGTTCTCGGTCATGACCTGCACCTCAGCAAAGAGGTCTGTCCGGCGTACCCCGTGCGGGTGAACGGCACGGCGCAGCCCGGTTAAGCGGTCTGCGCCAACCACCGGCGACCCGTCGTCCCGTCACGGCCGGTGACCGGCCGGGGCCGCCACCGTCGCCGCGCGGTCGTTGCCCCGGAGATCCGGCATGGAATGTTGCCCCGTGGATCTCCCGCTGTTCACATCGATGCCGATAGCATCGCTGGGCATGAATATTAGGAGCATCGCACGCTCGCGAACCGGGCGGATGATCACCGCCGTCGCACTGGCCGTCGCGGTGGCGGTACCCGTCGTGGTGACCTCCGCCTCGGCCGCGACGGCTCTCACCGTGGCCCAGGCGCTCGCCGCCCAGGACGGCCGTTCGGCGACCGTGACCGGGTACGTCATCGGCCAGCCCACCTCGACCACCACGGTGCTCCGGTCCGGCTTCACCGCCGACACCGCGATCGCCATCGCCGACTCGGCCGCCGAGACCAGCGCGAGCCGGATGCTCTACGTCCAGGTCACCAGCGCGTACCGGACCACGTTCGGGCTGCTCACCAACCCGGAGCTGCGCGGGAAGCAGGTCACCACGACCGGCACGCTGACCGCGTACTTCAGCCACGGCGGGTTGAAGAGCCCGACCGCGATGAGCCTCGGCGGCACCACCACGCCGTCGCCGACGTCGTCCCCCACGCCGGGCCCGACCAGCACCCCGCCCGGCGGCGACTACGACCCCGCGTACTACGCCGACGCGACCGGCAAGACCGGCAGCGCGCTGCGCAGCGCGCTGCACTCGATCATCAAGGTGCAGACGAAACTCTCCTACGACCAGGCGTGGGAGGCGCTCAAGGACACCGACCAGGACCCGGCGAACACGAACAACGTCATCCTCCTCTACTCCGGGCGCTCGCAGAGCAAGACCACCAACGGCGGCGACGCCAACGACTGGAACCGCGAGCACGTCTGGGCCAAGTCGCACGGCGACTTCGGCACCTCGACCGGGCCGGGCACCGACGTGCACCACCTGCGCCCGGAGGACGTCACGGTCAACTCGACCCGGGGCAACAAGGACTTCGACAACGGCGGCAGCCCGGTCGGCGAGGCCCCCGGCAGCTACACCGACGCCGATTCGTTCGAGCCGCGCAACGCGGTCAAGGGCGACGTCGCGCGAATGATCATGTACATGGCCATCCGGTACGAGGGGAACGACGGCTGGCCGAACCTGGAGCTGAACAACTCGGTCAACAACGGCAGCGCGCCGTACCACGGGAAGATGTCGGTGCTGCTCCAGTGGCACCAGGCCGACCCGCCGGACGCCTTCGAGAAGCGCCGCAACCAGCGGATCTACGAGCGCTGGCAGGGCAACCGCAACCCGTTCGTCGACCACCCGGAGTGGGCCGCCTCGATCTGGAGCTGACCTGCGGCGACACGGCCGGTCCCGGCCTCCTCCCGGGACCGGCCACAGCGCATCGACGAAGTCGAGTCTTTACCGCGCTGAAATCGACTGTTATCTTTCCGGCAATCGCTGCAAGTTCTTGCGGCACTTGGACCTCGAACGTCGGAGAAGGCCCATGCCCGCACCTCGCGCCCGGCGTACCCGGGCCGCTCTCGCCGCCGGACTCGCCGCCGCGCTGACCGCCGTGGCCGCCCTGGTCGCACCCCTGGTCACCGCACCGCCGGCCAGCGCCGCGATCGACGCCCGCGCCCTCGGCGCGCGGTACGACAGCAGCGGGTCACGGATCACCTTCCGGGTCCACTCCGCCGCCGCCACCCGGATGACCGTCAACGTCTACGCCACCCCCACCGGCACCGGCGAGAACGCGAGCTACCTGCTCACCCGGGACCCCTCGGGCGTGTTCAGCGCCACCGTCGAGGTCGCCGCGCTGCGGGCCGCCGGTGTCACCGGCACCGTCTACTACGGCTACCGGGCCTGGGGACCGAACTGGCCGTACAGCAGCGCGTGGACCAAGGGCTCCGCGGCCGGCTTCGTCGCCGACGTGGACGCCGCCGGCAACCGGTTCAACCCCAACAAGCTGCTGCTCGACCCGTACGCCCGGGAGATCAGCCACGACCCGCTGCGCCCCGGCATGACCACCTCCACGACGTACGCCTCCGGGCCGGCGTACCGGACCATCGACAGCGGCCCGCACGCGGCCAAGGGGATCGTGCTCGCCGCCACCACGCCCGCCTTCGGCACCAAGCCGACCCGGGCGCTCAAGGACGACCTCGTCTACGAGGTGCACCTGCGCGGGCTGACCCGCAACGACCCGTCGGTGCCGGCCGCCTACCGGGGCACCTACCGGGGCGCGGGGATGAAGGCCGCGTACCTGGCCTCGCTCGGGGTGACCGCGGTGGAGTTCCTGCCGTTGCAGGAGACGCAGAACGACACCATCGACGTCGACCCGACCGGCACCGCGGGCGACAACTACTGGGGTTACATGACCCTGAACTACTTCGCCCCGGACCGCCGCTACGCCTACGACCGCTCCCCTGGCGGGCCGACCCGCGAGTTCCAGCAGATGGTGAAGGCGTTCCACGACGCCGGGATCAAGGTGCTGGTCGACGTGGTCTACAACCACACCGGCGAGGGCGGCGTCTACAGCGCCGGCGGGTCGAACGTCTACGACATCGTCTCCTGGCGCGGGCTGGACAACCCGACCTACTACTCGCTCACCGCCGACCGGCAGTCCTCCTGGGACAACACCGGCGTCGGCGGCAACTACAACACCTACCACCCGGTCGCCCAGGACCTGATCGTCGACTCGCTGGCGTACTGGAAGAACACGCTCGGCGTCGACGGGTTCCGGCACGACCTCGCCTCCGTGCTCGGCAACACCTGCCAGCACGGCTGCTTCAACTACAACAGGACCGACCCGAACACCGCGCTCAACCGGATCACCCGGGAGATGCCGCCCCGGCCGGCCGGCGGTGGCGCGGGCGTGGACTGGATCGCCGAGCCCTGGGCCCTGGGCGACGGGACGTACCAGGTCGGCAACTTCCCCGCCGGCTGGTCGGAGTGGAACGGGCAGTACCGGGACACGCTGCGCCGCGACCAGAACAAGCTCGGCGTCGCCGCGGTCACCCCGGGCCAGCTCGCCGACCGGTTCGCCGGCTCCTCCGACCTGTACGGCGACGACGGGCGACGCCCGTGGAACTCGGTCAACTTCATGGTCGCCCACGACGGGTTCACCCTGGCCGACCTGTACGCCTGCAACACGAAGAACAACAACCAGGCCTGGCCGTACGGCCCCTCCGACGGCGGCACCGACGACAACATCTCCTGGGACCATGGCGGGGTCGCCGCCGACCAGCGCCGGGCGGCGCGCAACGGGCACGCCTTCCTGATGCTCTCGGCCGGCACCCCGATGATCACCGGCGGGGACGAGGTGCTGCGCGGGATCCGCTGCAACAACAACCCGTACAACCTGGACTCGTCGGCGAACTGGCTGGGCTGGAGCCCGACCGCCGACCAGACCACCTTCCGGACCTTCGCCTCCCGGCTGGCCGCCTTCCGCCACGCCCACCCGGCGCTGCGCCCGGCGAACTTCTACTCCGCCGCCGACACCAACGGCAACGGAATGCCCCAGCTCGCCTGGTTCACCCCGGCCGGCAGCACGCCCGACGCGGCGTACTGGGGCAACGCCGGCAACCACGCGCTCGGCTGGCGGATCGACGGCACCGAGTTCGGCGACCCGGCGTCGGCGATCTACGTCGGCTACAACGGCTGGTCCGGGGACGTGAACTTCACCCTCCCGTCGCCCGGGGCCGGGAAGCAGTGGTACCGGGTCACCGACACCGCCACCTGGGCGGAGGGGCCCAACCAGGTCGCCGTGCCCGGGTCGGAGGCGTCGATCGGCGGCCAGGGCACCAACTACCTGCTGCGCGATCGCAGCCTGCTCCTCCTGGTCGCCCGCTAGGGAGGTCGCGCCTCGTCGCAGGTGAACCGGGCGACGACCGGGGTAGGACAGCCCGGGAGACCGCGACGAGGCGCAGAGGGAGCGGCATGACCACCACCACGATTCCGGACATCACGCTCAACGACGGCAACACCATCCCGCAGCTCGGCTTCGGGGTGTTCCAGATCGAACCCCGGGACACCGTCGCCGCCGTACGCGAGGCGCTGCGGGTCGGCTACCGGCACATCGACACCGCCCAGATGTACGGCAACGAGGCCGAGGTCGGGCAGGCGATCCGGACCTCCGGGCTGGAACGGGAGGAGGTCTTCGTCACCAGCAAGCTGAGCAACGCCTTCCACCGCCCCGACGACGCCCGCAAGGCGATCCAGTCGACGCTCGACGAACTGAAGTTCAACTACGTCGACCTGTTCCTGATCCACTGGCCGCTGCCGACCCGCTACGACGGCGACTTCGTCTCCACCTGGAAGGCGCTGGAGGAGTTCCGGGCCGACGGCCGGGCCCGCTCGATCGGCGTGTCCAACTTCCAGGTGCCCCATCTGGAGCGGCTCGCCGCCGAGACCGACACCCCGCCGGCGGTCAACCAGGTCGAGGTGCACCCGTACTTCGGCAACGAGCAGGTCCGGGCGTACGGGCGGGAGCACGACATCGCCACCGAGGCGTGGTCGCCGATCGCCCAGGGGAAGGTGCTGGGCGACCCGGTGATCACCGAGATCGCCGGAAAGCTGCAACGCACCCCGGCCCAGGTGGTGCTCCGCTGGCACATCCAGCGTGGCGACATCGTCTTCCCCAAGTCGGTCACACGGGAGCGGATCGCGGAGAACACCCACATCTTCGACTTCAGCCTGGACGACGAGGACATGGGCCGGATCACCGGCCTCGACCGGGGCGAGAACGGCCGCCAGGGCGCCCACCCCGACACCTTCGACTGGATGCCGGCCTGATCGGCACCGGCCTGAGTGGCACCGGCCCGAGTGCGCGGCCGGGCCCAGGTCACCGCCGCCGACCGGGCGGATTCCAGGGGTCCTGCGGTCACCCTACCCCGGCGGTGAGGTCCAGCCGCCAGTCGTTCGAGCGCATCAACCGGCCCGGCGGGAACTCGAAGTCGGTCTCGCCGAGCAGGGTGAACCCCGCCTTGCGGCAGACCGCGTTCGACGCGGCGTTGTCGACCGAGGGGAAGGCGTGCGCGTGACGGTGCCGCCGCCGGGCGCGGGCCTGGGCCACGGCGGCGACGAGTGCCGCCGTGGCCAGACCCCTGCCCTGGTACGCCGGCAGGATCGACCAGCCCAGCTCGTACACCGTCGCGCCGCGCCACACGCGCTCCCAGTAGCCGACACTGCCGACCGCCTCGCCCTCCGGCAGCCCGACCACCCGGAACATGCAGCCCGCGCCGGTGCCCCCGAAGTCGACGTACTTCCGGTGGCGGGCGAGGACCTTCTCCTCGCTTTCCGGACCGCCCAGATGTCGCTTCATCTCCGGCGTGTTGATCCGCCGCAGCAGGCCGAGGTCCCGCTCCTGCCACGGCTCGATCCGCACCAGGTCCACCCCTGCTCCTCCCGTCGGGTTCGTCTCCCGACAGTGAAGCCCACTCCCCCGACAGGTTGGCGCCACCCCCGCGAACGGGAGCGGCACCATGGCGGTGAAGTCGTCCACCACGGCCGCACCGGTGGCGCCGTCCAGCTCGTCACCAGTCTGACGTGGACCGTGCCGCCCCTGCTCGCAAGGGCGGCACCAGATCCCCGAGAGCAGCCGTCAAAGGTTCGCGCAGATGGCATACGACCGGATGGTCCAGTCTTCGTCGAAGGGGCCCTGCTCGAATGCCCCGACGATGACGGACACGGGCGGGGTGACCGGGCCGCCGTTGGGGACGAAGTCGTCCACCAGCACCTCACCGAACGCGTTTCTCAGCTCGAACCCACCGCCGAGCAGCACCTTGCCGGGGAGACAGACCGCCACGATGTTGTTGAAGTTGTTCGAGTTGGGGACGCTGAGCGCTGTCGCCTGCACCAGCCCAGGAATCGGGTTCGCGCAGACGGCGTACACGGTCGCCGACCACTCACCGAAGAAGGGGTCGGCCTCGTAGACCCCCAGCGTGACCGAGGTCGGCGGGTTGGCGAGCGTCCCGTTGGGCCGCAGGTCGTCCGCGATGCCCTTGCCGACGATCTCGTGCAGTTCGAAGCCGGAGCTGGTCAACACCTTGCCCGTCGGGCAGGTGGCGGTGACGGACTGGAAGTCGGCCGAGTCGTACGGGCTCGACACCGCTATGCGGACCAGCCCGGGAATCGGGTCCGCGCAGACCGCGTACGCCTTGACCATCCAGTTCTCTTCGAAATCGTCCACCTCGTACGCGCCCACGGTCACCGCGGTCGGGGGCGTGGTGGGGCTGCCGTTGATCCGGAAGTCGTCCACCGTCACCGCACCGTTTCCGCCAGCGATCTCGAACCCCGTCCCGAGCAGCACTTTCCCGATCGGGCAGACAGCGGTGGCAGTCTGGAAGTTGGCAGAACTGTTGCCGCTGACCGCGGTCATCCTCATGAGACCGGGGATGGCGGCCGAGGCCGGGCTCGCCGGGATGGCCACCCCCGCCAGGGCAACGCCGAGCGCGAGGACGATCCCTCGGGCTCCAAACCGGCGGAACCGTGTCTGATCTGACATCGTTGCTCCTTTTCGTCAGCCCGCTCGTGGCACCACGTGCCCCGGAAACCGGACTTGTTGGCTGACCCGATTACCGCGAGCAGTCGGATGACCCGACGTCATTCGAGCCACGCCCTCACCAGGCAATCGACCGCTCCACCCTGGTCCGACACCACCCGCGTGTCGCACACCCGGCCCGGAAGCCGGAACACTGGGTGGCCGCCCCCGCCCGGGGAGGTGAACTGGTAGCGACCACCGTGGTCATGGTCGCCCCGACGGCGTTCGACCTCGTCACCACGAGAACGCCCGGGGTTGACGACACCGTGTCGCCGGGGGACTACGCTCACTCACCCCGACGCCGCCATCCGTGACCGACCAGGCTCCACGCCGCTGGCGGGGCGGTATCTGGACGACAGCGGACGGACCGGCCCGGCTGTCCACGATCCGGCAGACCCGGGATGTCCTCCGTCCAGAAATTGGCACAGCTCGCGCGGTGTGCGTCCCCTACGGTGGACGGAATGAGCCGCGCACCCGTGCTGCACCTGGTCGTCTCCGCCGCCGGCCCTGCCCGGGGGATCCCCGCCCTCGTCGACCTGCTGATCGCCGACGGCTGGACGGTCTGCCTGATCCTCAGCCCGACTGCGGCGACCTGGCTCGACCGCGAAGCCCTCGCCGAGGCGACCGGCCACCCGGTCCGCGTCGAGTGGCGGCTCCCCGGCGACCCCGAGCCGCACCCCGTGGCCGACGCCGTCGCGGCCGTGCCGGCTACCTTCAACGTGATGAACAAGTGGGCGAACGGCATCAACGACAATGTCGCCCTCGGCGTCCTCAACGGTGCGGTCGGCGCCGGCCTGCCGGTGCATGCCTTCCCGTACGTCGGCCGCGGCCTCGGCAACCACCCCGCTTACGCCGGCAACCGCCGTTTGCTGGAGCAGGCCGGCGTGGTCGTCACCGACCTGCCCGACCCGGACCGGGAAGGCTGGCAACCGGTCGTCGACACCCTCCGCCCCACCCGCGTACGCCGCTCCGCCGGGTGATCGCGGCAACCCGCCGTCACGTCCAGGTCAGCGAGGAGGCGTCCCGCCCGTGTCCTACTCCCACCCCCGCTACGAACCGATCATGGTGCCGCCCGCCAAGCCACGCAGATGGCGGATGTGGGGTGCAGCAGCCGCCAGCGCGCTGCTACTGGCCGTCGGACTGTTCACCGTCGGTCAAGGGCTGTACCTGAACGCGAACGGCATCACCACCCAGGCCGAGGTGGTAGAGGTGGATCTGGGCGGTCGCTCTGAGTTCGTACGGGTGCGGTTCAGCTCGGGACAGGAGACAAATCTCTGGGCCTGGACCGGATCTCCACAGGTCGGTACGACGGTGCCTGTGGTTCACCTCGAAGAACGGAACTGGGCGAAGGACGCCCGTGTGTTCGCCCCGAAGTGGTTCCTCTGGTGGTCATTCGGTGGCGCGGTTCTCTCCGCCTTTTCAGTTCCCTGGGAGCGCCGCCGCTACGCTCAGCAGGAGCTGGCCAGGCGAAACGGGTGGTAGCTCCCCCAGCGGGCCTTCCCTCTGCCGCACGTTTTCATCACCAGCAGGTCTCTACACATGTCCCCGCGACGTGTAGAGGGTTTTGCTGTGAAGGTTGTGCGCCCCGAGCACGGCGTCAGTGGGCGTCGGGCAGGTGGATGCGGTGGGCAGGCACGCCGGCGGCGAGCAGCCGCAGTCGGCAGCCGGCGACCATGGCCGGTGGCCCGCAGACGTACACCTCCTGGCCGGGGCGGTGGTGCCGCAGGGCGACGGTCAGCGCGTCACCCTCCTCGTCGGGAGCGGCGAGCAGGTCGTGCGAGAAGGCCGGCCGGACGGTCAGCCAGTCGTACGCGCACTGGAGCTTGTCCAGGGCGACGGCGTCGTAGAGGTCGGCGAAGGCACGGGAGCCGACGATCAGGGTGACCGGTCGAGGGGCAGCGGCCGCCACCTGCTCGACCAGCGCACGGAGCGGGGCGAGTCCGGTGCCACCGGCGACGAGCAGCAACTCCCGGGGCGGGTCGGCGTCGAGGGTCAGGCCGGTGCCGTGCGGCGGGCCGAGCCGGAGCCGGTCGCCGGGGCGTACCTCGTGGACCAGCGCGGGTGAGACGGTGCCGGCGGGGACGGCACGGACGTGCAGCTCGATCGTGCCGTCCGGGCGCGGCGCGTTGGCCGGTGAGTACCACCGCCAGACGCCGGGCAACGCGTCGACGTTGACCGGGACCGCCTGGCCCGGCCGGACCGGCAGCGCCGACTGCGGTCGTACGGTGAGGATGGCGACGCCCTCGGCGGGGCGGTCGTGGCCGACGACCTCGGCGGACCACCACGCCGGCCCCTCCCCCGCCCGACCGGCGGCCTGGGCCACCGCCCGGATGGCCCGCCGGTAGGCCCGCGCCCAGCAGAGCCCGAGCGGTGGCCGCCACTGCGCGCGGAAGTGCCGGGCAACGGTGGCGACCAGGGCATCTCCGACGATCGACTCGTGGAACGGCCGTAGGCCGTGCTGGCGGTAGGCGTGGCCGAGCACGGTCAGCAGGGCCGCCCGCCCCGCCCGGTCGTCGGCCTCGACCGCCAACCGGCCGAGAGCGGCGAGGAACGGCCCGGCCGCCGGTTCCGGGAGCAGGCCGGGTAGGCGTTCCTCGACCAGCTCGTGGAAGTGACGGACGGTCCGGTCGGCGTGCCGGAGGACGATCGTCCAGGACGGACCCAGGTCGACAGCGTTCATGTCATGCCCTCCGAGTCTTCGGGATCGGAACGGCACCGGGGCGGGCGGGGACGGCGGAACCGCGATCGGGGAAGACGCGCCGCCGGAGCCCGGCACCCGCCCCGGGCCATGCCTCCACCCTGGTCGCACAGAAAGACGGACGGGATGACTACGTACTGCACCTGCGCCGTACCTGTCCGGAACCTCAGCGACTAGGCTGCCCGGTGACCGGTCCGAAGCGGAGATCGGAGGCCGAGCCCATGACCACCGTCCAGACCTGGACCGGCCGTGAAACCCGCGCGCTACGGCACGCCCTCCGGATGAGCATCCGCGACTTCGCCGAGCACCTAGGCGTGAGCGAACGCACGGTCTCCAAGTGGGAGGCTGGCCGGGGAGAGATCCACCCTCGGCCGGAGATGCAATCGGCGCTCGACACCGCGCTGAGCCGGGCTCCAAACGACGCGGTGAGCCGCTTCGCGACGACCTTGGAGCAGGACGCTCCGCCAGGCGGGCACACCGGCGACACCTATCGAGTCGTGTCCCACAAGTTCATCCCGGCCTACGTTGGACCAGTAGCAGCCGCCCGGCTCGTTGAACTGCCGGTATTTGCTACGCGGCCACACGAATGGCTGGACGTCGCGGTGGGACGGGTGTCTCACGCCAACGGTCGGTGCACAGCTCACGTCTACGCCTGCGGAGTAGTGGTACTGCACGTCGAGCAGCACCTCACGCTGAAGAACCTGACGGCGCTGGCCACCTGGCGTTACACCACCTACGACCCCGACCGACAGTGGGCCGGGGACCGCCTCACGGCTCTCCTTGCCGCTTCCGGTGCAGACCACGCCGGAGGGCCCGAGTACCTACTGTCGATGTACACGGTCGAGGAACCAGCCTGGCGTGGCGATGAACTCGACAACGCCCTCCGCCTCATGTCGCTGCCATCGGTGCTGGTGAATCAGACCGTACCCACCGGGGCCACGCCGGCGGACGGTCACGTCGAGCGTCGGCTTCTCGCCGAGGGGTTCGAACAGCCGTCCCTGATCCCCTTCGGCACGCATGGTGTCTCGTTGGGCTACGCGAGCTGGTCCGGCGTGTCCTACTACCCGATAGAGCAGGAACGGAGCCTGCCCGTCGATGACCTCGTCTCCTGTGAGCTCGACGTTCAGATGCTCTGGACCTACTGCCGGCGCATTCAGCGGGAGATCGAAGACGGAGGTGACCCGCTGATGCCGCCCGACTTCGGTTGGCGTTTTCTTCGAGCCGCCCATTCCGGCTCACCACCGCGCGAGCTCGGGAAACGGCGCAGCACTGCCTGATGCGCCAGGCGATACTGACGACAAGCGGGCTACCGGAGCGCTTGGAGCAGGCTCAGGCAGCACTTCGGGAGACCGAGATGGCACGGCCCGGGACATCGGTATGACGAACCGCCGACCCGCCCTGATCGTCATCGACATGCAGAACGGCTTCATCACCGCCCACAGCCGGCACGTCATCCCGAAGGTCGTGGAGTTGGTCGAACGTTGGGAGGCCAAGGGACATCCCGTGGTCTTCACCCGGTACCGCAACTACGCTGGAAGCCCGTTCGAGCGACTCATCCACTGGGCGAAGCTTCAGGGCCCTCCCGAGACGGACATCGTGCCCGAGTTGGCGGAGCACGCCGGCCGAGCGCGAGCCGTCATCGACAAGACCATCTACTCGTACTTCAACGAGGACGGCACGGCGCTGGCAGCTCGGGAGTGCTGGACCGACCTGGTCTTCTGCGGCATCGACACGGAAAGCTGTGTGCTCAAGTCAGCGGTCGACGCGTTCGAGCGGGACCTCACGCCCTGGGTGGTGGTAGATGCGGCGGCAAGCCATGCCGGCCAGGCCACGCACGACGCCGGGTTGCTGGTGACCCGCCGTTTCATCGGGGGTGGACAGCTTGTGCGGTCCGAGGAACTACTCGCGACGCTCTGATAGGTTCAGATGGCTGCTGGCATGACGGAACGACCCCGGGTGGTGAGCCTGGTCGTGTCCGCCGCTCCCCTGCCCTCCGGATCGGCGAACTGGTCGACTTTTTCGTCGAAGCCGGCTGGACCGTTGCCATCACGGCGACACCCACTACTGCGACGTGGATCGACCGAGACGCCCTGGCGGCCCGGACCGGCCACCCGGTCCGCTACCAGTGGCGGATGCCGGGCGACCCCGAGGTACACCCGAAGGCGGACGTGGTCGTGGTCGCCCCGGCCACGTTCAACCTGCTCAACAAGTTGGCACTCGGCATCAGTGACAACCTGGCGCTCGGCGTGCTGCACGAGCTACTGGGGCTGGGTATGCCCGGAACGACGGCGGCACCTACCGATGGCAGGTCGTCACCGAGCTGCTGTCAGAGGCGACCCGCTGATGCCACCCGACTTCGGGGCCGAGAAGCTACTCAGGATCCTGTGGGGGCGGCGGTGACGAGTTACCGGGCACTGTTTCCGATCGCCGCCGAAGCGGTCGCCTGGGCAGCCGACATCATGCGGAGCCGCCCGCCTGGCACCCTCACCAGCAAGGGTGACCGGGACATCGCTTCGGACCTGGACTACGAGATCGAGCGTGGCCTCCGCGCTCGCCTGGGAGCCGCGACACCCGGCATCGGTTTCCTCGGGGAGGAGGAGGGCAGCACCGGTTCAGCGGAGGTGCGGTGGGTGCTCGACCCCATCGACGGCACGGCCAACTTCGTGCGTGGCATCCCGCTCTGCGCGGTCTCCCTCGGCCTGCTGCACGGCACTGAAGCCGTACTCGGTGCCATCGAACTTCCCTTCCTGGGCAGCAGGTACACGGCCGCCAAGGGCGAGGGCGCATACGTCGATGGCATGCCGATCCGGGTGCGGGACACCCGCCTTCTGAGTCAGGCCATCGTCGCCATCGGCGACTACGCCGTAGGCCCCGGCGCAGCAGCGAAGAACCACCTCCGTCTCGCACTGACGGCCCACTTGGCTGAGACGGTGCAGCGGGTTCGGATGACCGGATCGGCAGCCCTCGACCTGGCCTGGCTCGCTGAGGGCAAGCTCGATGCGGCGATCACCCTGTCGAACAACCCGTGGGACATGACAGCAGGGGTGGCGATTGCCCGGGAGGCGGGAGCAGCCGTCCGCGATCGCGATGGTGCGGAGCACCGCAGCGATTCGGCCATGACGATCGCGGTCGCGCCAGCCCTGGTCGAGACGATTCTCAGCCTGATCGACGGTCCGGTCGCCGGTTAGCCCTGCGGTTCCGGCACCTGCGGTACCGGACAGTCGAGAGTCTCCCGGTCACGGGAGGGTTCGCCCGGCGGCTGACCGGGAGAGCACGGCGAGCATCGAGTGGTTGGCCTCCCAGCCGTCCGGGAACTTGATCGGGACGTTCAGGTGCACCGGTTCGCTCGACGGGTGGGCGTCGAGCAGCTCCGCGATCCCGGCCCGCGCCACCACGATGCAGGCGTGCCGGTGCCGGGACGTCAGCACGCAGAGCCGCCCCGACTCCAGATGGAACGCGGTCGCGTCCCGCCGTCCGGAGAGCGGGTGCAGCACGATCGTCACGTCGTACTCGCGGCCCTGGAGCCGGTTGGCGGTGTCGACGGTGATGCCCGCCCCGGCCTCGCCGAGTCGCGCGCGGATCGCCGCGACCTGGTCGCGGTGCGCGGCCCCGACGGCGATCCGGGACGCGTCGACCGGAGACGTCTCACCCGACGAGTACGCCACCGCGCCGCGCTGGAGCACCCGCAGCGCCAGGGCAGCGCAGGCCGCTGCCGCCTCCCCGTCGGTCCGCACGGTGTGCCGGGCCGGCAGTTCGTAGAGCGCCCAGCCCGACGACGCGGCCAGCTCCACCGCCGCGTCGAGCGCGTCACCCGGTCCGGCCTCGATGAACGTCAGCACCCGGTCGTCCGGCCCGGTCCCGGCGCGGAACCCGGTGAACGGGTAGAACGCCGCCGCGACCACCGGGGCCGCCGAGGCGGGCAGCCGCCACGACACCGGCAGCCGGTGCACCGGCAGGTCGGGGTTGTGCCGCAGCAGCACCGCCACCGCGGACTGCATCGGATCCCAGGTCAGCCCGGTCCAGCGGGCGGTCTCGACGGTCGAGAACGGGTCGAGCTGCCCGGGATCCCCCACGAACAGGGCCCGCTCGAACCTGCCGGCCACGCGCAACAAGGCGTCCGACCGCATCTGGTACGCCTCGTCCACGATCGCCCAGGGCCACGAGCCGTCGGTGACGGTGGCCCACTTGGCGGCCGTACCGATGATGACGGCCGGACCGCCGAGGTCGGCGACCTTCGCGGCGACCCGGACCGTCTCGTGGGCCCGGATCCGCTCGGCCGGCCGGTAGTCGGCGGCCGACAGCCGGCCGATCGGCAGCTCGGGGGCCTTGCGGGCGAGCCGGTCGATCAGGTCGTCGACCTGCTCGTTGGTCTGCGCGATGATGATCAGCGGCTCGCCGGCCTCGGCCAGCTCGACGGCGGCGCGCACGACGAGGGTTGACTTACCGGCCCCGGGTGGCGAGTCGACCACCACGCCCCGGTGGTCGCCGGAACGCAGGTCGGCCAGGACAGCGGTGATCACCCGTTCCGCCTCGACCCCCGGCGGCAGATCCAGAGCAGTCCGCATCGTCCCCACTTTCCTCAAGGCGGCCCTGGTGACCTTACCGATGAGCAGGCCATAGACCGGATTCCTGGTGCAATGCGGCCACCCTGCTCCCGATCGGCCCTTGCCGCGCGTGCAGTGGAACCGACACCTCCAGGCCGACCGGGAAGCCGAGGGAGCCACGCCGGAAAATGGGACGCTGTCCAAGATCCGACATCTTGGGCGCATCCTCGGTGGGACCTGGCACTTTCCTCAGCGGCGCGGAGCCAACTCGCATCTTCCCTCGGTGGCCGGCGCAGCATAGGGCAACCTCAAACACGACCCCTCGTTATCGTGTCGGCTTCCCAACCCTCACTTCACAAGGACGGCACGTGGGCATCATCCGGGAGATGCAGCGGGCGCATGCACGCCAGGTGCGCGCACAGCGGCAGGCTCAGGCTGCCGCCCACCGGCATCACCAGCAGTTGGTCCGGGCGGCGGAAAGCGCCCGAAAAGCTGCAGAGCGCGCAGCGGCGGCAGACGCGCGGGAACGCAAACGACTTTACGTTGAGGTGCGCCTGGCCGAGGTCGCCGCGAACAACTCAGAACTGCTGAGCCACCTTGAGGAGCTCGACAATCTACTCACGGCTACCCTTACCGTAGATGATCATATCGATTTTGGCAGATTGAAGAAGTCGGTAGAGCATCCGGCCTTCAACCCAGGCTCCCTCGGCAACCCGTTACCACCCCCTGATTGGCGTCATTTCGAACCGCCGCAGCCCAGTGGGCTCGGCAAGCTGTTCGGCGGACAGGCGAAGTACCAGCAACAGGTGAACCTGGCTCAGCACGCATTCGGTCAGGCTCAAGCGCAGCATGCCACAGCCGAGGCTGACCGACAGCGGCGGCTGGCCGCCGCGTACCAGCGGTACCAGCAGCATCGTGAGAAGGTTGAGGCAGAGGTAGCCACACACAACGCGGAGGTTGAGCGGTTCGCAGCGGCGGTCGCTGCGGGTGATCCGGCTGAGGTCGTCGAGTACTTCGGCATGGTGTTGAGCAACTCCGTGTACCCCGACGATTTTCCTCAGCAGTACCGACTGGCCTACGTGCCGGAATCGCGTCAGCTCATCGTCGAATACCACCTTCCGACCATGGAGGTGGTGCCCGCCATACGCGAGTACCGTTACGTGAAGGCACGAGACGAGATCACCACAACCGCTCGTCCTGCCAAGGAGATCAGGGAGCGGTACGCGGACATCGTCGCCCAGGTGACGCTCCGCACGGTGCACGAGATGTTCGAAGCCGATCGGTCGGGGCTCGTGGAAACGGTTGTCTACAACGGCATCGTTCACACGACAGACCCGCGCACCGGCGCTGCCGTCCGCCCCTGCCTGGTGACACTCCGCACCACCCGCGAGGTGTTCGCCGAGCTGAACCTGAGCAAAGTCCAGCCCACGGCGTGCCTTCAGCATCTGAACGCCTCCGTTTCGAAGCGTCCAGAGGCCCTGGCTCCGGTGCGGCCGGTCCTCGAGTTCGACATGGTGGACAAGCGTTTCGTTGACGAGGTCGATGTCCTGGCGGATCTCGACCAGCGACCCAATCTACTCAAGCTGACTCCCACGGAGTTCGAAAGCTTGATCCAGAATCTCTTTACCAGGATGGGGTTGGACACCAAGCAGACTCGGCCCTCGCGGGACGGCGGCGTCGACTGTGTCGCCTACGACCCCCGCCCGATTTTCGGGGGCAAGGTGGTGATCCAAGCCAAGCGGTACCGCAATACGGTCGACGTCTCGTCAGTGCGGGACCTCTTCGGAACCGTACAGAACGAGGGCGCCTCCAAGGGAATCTTGGTTACCACCAGCGGCTATGGTCCAGCGTCGTACGATTTCGCCTCGGGGAAGCCGCTGGAACTCATTGACGGATCCAACCTGCTTTACCTGCTCGCCGAGCACGCGGAGGTGAAAGCCCGCATCGATCCCAGCGAGCTCGACTGATTCGATGGTTTCGCTGCAGGTTGTCCCGCCGCATCGGGCACAGATCATGCACTTCACCCACATCCACAACCTGCCGGCGATCCTGGCCGCCGGGCGGCTCGTCGCCGACAACGCGGTGGGTGAGCGCCTGGCAACCGATGTCGGCTCCGCCGCCATCAAGGCGAGCCGCCGAGCCCGGCAGGTGCCCTGCCCACCCGGCGGCGTCGTCGCGGACTTCGTACCCTTCTACTACGCGCCACGCTCCCCGATGATGTACCGCATCGCCTGTGATCACCGCGACGGCAAACCCAACTGTTACCCCGGCGGGGATGATCCCTTGGTCTACCTCGTGAGTTCGGTCGACCGAGTCCATGCCGCCCGGCTGAGCTGGGTCGCCAGCGACGGCAACTGCGCCGCGGCGCTTACGTCCTTCTCCAACTCGCTGCCAGATCTGGCGGAGCTGGTTGACTGGCCGCTGATGCGGGAAGGCGTCTGGAAGAACACCCCAGACGACCAGGACCGGATGCGGAGGCGGATGGCCGAGCTACTCGTGCACCGGGAGTTCCCACTCGACCTGATCCTCGGCTACGCCGTTCGGACGCAGGCTCGGGAGGAGCAGTTGAGGCAGGTCCTCCGCGACGCCGGCATCATCAACGCGTACGTTGGTGTCAGACCGGACTGGTACTACGGCTTCGGACGAAGGGAGGTGCAAGGGTGATAGTCATCAGCCACGGAAACCTGCTCACCGCCGAAGCGGAGGCCCTGGTCAACACGGTCAACACGGTCGGCGTCATGGGAAAGGGAATCGCCCTCCAGTTCAAGCGCGCCCACCCGGCCAACTACAGGGCGTACCGCACTGCTTGCGCGGCGAAAGATGTCACATTGGGCAGGATGTTCGTCTTCGACTCCGGCCTTGTGGGCTGCCGCCGCTATGTGATCAACTTTCCGACCAAGGGCCACTGGCGGGCTAGCTCCAAGCTGTCTGACATCCGCGCGGGTCTCGTTGACCTGATACGAGTGGTACGCGAACGGCAGATCAGCTCGGTCGCGGTGCCGGCTCTCGGCTGCGGCAACGGCGGACTCGAATGGGACGAGGTCCGACCGCTGATCGAGCAGGCTTTCGCTGAATTACCCGAGGTCCGAGTCCTTCTCTTCCCGCCTGAGGGGCCTCCCGAGCCAGCCGACATGCCTGTCGCCACCGAGAAGCCACCACTGACCCGAGGGCGTGCCACCCTGCTCCGCGCGATCGACCAGTACCTGGAACGGTCTCAGGCCGTGGAACCGAGGGACGGCATCACCACCCTGGAGATCCAAAAGATCGCCTACTTCCTCCAGGTGCTCGGGGAGCCGCTGCGGCTCTCGTTCGTGCGAGGGCAGTACGGTCCATACGCGGAACGGCTGAACCACGTGCTCGACCTCCTCGAGGGGCACTACCTGATCGGATTCGGTGACCGCTCCGCGCGAACGGAGGAGTTGCGGCCGATCCACGTCACAGAAGGGACATCGGAAGCCGTTTCCACCTGGTTCGAGGTACACAGCCCGGAATCCTCCGATTCGATCGAGCGACTCGTCGAACTTGTGGACGGCTTCGCTGCCCCGTATAGCTTGGAACTACTCGCCACCGTCCACTACGGGGCCCGGGTTGACCCGGCGACCAACGACCTGGGCGAGTTGATTCACCGGGTTCAGGCATGGAGCGGGCGGAAGGCCAGGCTCTTCACGTCTGCCCACATCACAGCCGCCTACCAGAGGTTGCAGTCCACGAAACTCTTGCCAACCCTGGTGACCGCGTCGTCCTGACCACCGAGCGGCTCGTCGGCGGTACGGTGCGGGAGTGGAACAGCGGATCAGTCTGATCACCCTCGGCGTCGCCGACCTGGCCCGTGCCCGCGCCTTCTACGAGCGGCTCGGTTGGCACGGTCAGGAGGTCGAGGAGACCGTCTTCCTCCAGGCCGGGGGCCTCGCCGTCGTGCTGTGGAGTCGCGGGAAGCTCGCCGAGGACGCCGGCATCACCGACCGGGGCGACGGTGGCTTCGGCGGGATCACCTTGGCGCACAACGTCCGTACCCGGGACGAGGTCGACGAGGTGCTGGCCGAGGCGGCCGATGCCGGGGCGACGATCACCCAACCGGCCCGGGAGACCTTCTACGGCGGTTACGCCGGCTGTTTCGCCGACCCGGACGGCCACGTCTGGGAGATCGCCTACAACCCTGGGTTCAAGCTCGCCCCCGACGGCTCACTCACCCTGCCCGACTTCGGCCAGCCCTGACCCGGAACGGCGTTCCCGGGCGAAGCCGGCTACGGTGCCCCGGTGATCGAACCGGCCCGGGGCATCTACGAACATCTGATCACCCGTGAGCTCGCCGAGCGCCTTCATCACCTTGATCCTGCCCAGGTCCAACACCGTCGCCTCGATCCCGCCGACGCGCACCAGATCCTCACCCGGCACCTGGCCGCCCTGATCAGCCGAGCCCTGAACGCCGTCCCCGGCGGGGACGATCGGCTCACGCGGCAGGTCGAGTTGGCCAACCGCCTCGCCGACGTGATCGCAGAGCTGGATCCCGGCGCGGCCGATCACGGCGACCAGGTGACCGACGCCCAGAACCTGTTGCACGCCATCGCGGCCCCACCTGTCCCGCCCGCACAGCCGAGCTTCCCGCCGCGTCCCGCCACCCCACTCTCCACCGGCGCCCTGCTGGTGAACGGGCAGCACCAGCCCCGGATTGGGCACGAGGTCGTCCACGAGATGGCCTCCGCCGACCATGTCGACCTGCTCTGCGCGTTCATCAAGTGGCACGGGCTGCGGATCGTCGAGCCGGCCGTCCGGGAGCTGATCGGACGCGGCGGCCGGCTGCGGGTGATCACCACGACGTACCTGGGGGCCACCGACCAGCGGGCGCTGGACCGCCTGGTCGAGCTGGGTGCCGAGGTCAAGGTCTCCTACGAGACGCGGACCACCCGGCTGCACGCCAAGGCGTGGCTGTTCCGCCGGGCCAACGGCACCACCACCGCGTACGTCGGCTCGTCGAACCTGTCGAGGACGGCACTGGTCGACGGGGTGGAGTGGAACGTGCGGATCGCCAACCTTGAGCAACCCCACGTCATCGACACCTTCACTGCCACCTTCGAGGACTACTGGAACGACCCGGCGTTCGAGGACTACCACCCGGGCACGGACGCTGACCGGCTCAGGGTGGCGCTGCGCGGCGAGCGTCCCGACCCGGCGTCCACCCAGATCGCCAACCTGGACGTGCGGCCGTACCCGTACCAGGCGGAGATCCTGGCCGACCTGGACGCGGAGCGGCAGGTGCACGGCCGGCACCGCAACCTGGTGGTGATGGCGACCGGCACCGGCAAGACGGTGGTGGCCGCGCTGGACTACCGCCGCCTGCACCGCAGCGGACAGGTCGACTCGCTGCTCTTCGTGGCGCACCAGGAACAGATCCTGCGACAGAGCCTGGCCACGTTCCGCCAGGTGATGGGCGACGGTAGCTTC
This sequence comes from Micromonospora echinospora, assembly GCF_900091495.1. Taxonomy (NCBI): domain Bacteria; kingdom Bacillati; phylum Actinomycetota; class Actinomycetes; order Micromonosporales; family Micromonosporaceae; genus Micromonospora; species Micromonospora echinospora. The sequence continues at coordinate 918,634 of NZ_LT607413.1, forward strand.
GGCGAGACGCTGGTCGCCGGCGGCAGACCACGGGACTGGCGGCACGTGTTCGCCTCGATCCAGTCGCTGCACCGGCGGGAGGTCGACCCCGGGGCGTACGACATGGTGATCGTGGACGAGTTCCACCACGCGGAGGCGCCGACGTACGCCCGACTGCTGGAACGGCTGCGACCGCGCGTCCTGCTCGGCCTGACGGCGACCCCGGACCGGGCCGACGGCGGCGACGTACGGCGGTGGTTCGACGGCCGGGTCGCCGTGGAGCTGCACCTGTGGGAGGCCCTGGAGCGGCAGTTGCTCGCCCCGTTCCAGTACTTCGGGGTGCACGACGACGTCGACCTGTCGCACCTGCGCTGGAAGCGCGGCCAGGGCTACGACCGGGCCGATCTGGAGGGTGTCTACACCGGTAACGACGCGCGGGCGCGGCTGGTGCTGCGGGCGGTGCGGGACGCCGTCGACGTGGGTCGGATGCGGGCGCTCGGGTTCTGCGTGAGCATCGGCCACGCCGAGTTCATGGCCGACTGGTTCACCCGGCACGGCGTACCGTCGGCGGCGGTGACCTCCGGGGTCGGGCGGGAGGCGCAACACGGGCTGATCCGGGACTTCCGGGCCGGGAAGCTGCGTGTCCTCTTCACCGTCGACCTGTTCAACGAGGGTGTCGACCTGCCGATGGTCGACACGGTCCTGATGCTGCGGCCCACCGAGAGCGCGACGGTATTCCTCCAGCAGCTCGGCCGCGGCCTGCGGCTGGACGACGACAAGCCCTGCCTGACAGTGCTGGACTTCATCGGCGGGCAGCACGCGAACTTCCGTTTCGACCTGCGGTGGCGGGCGCTGACCGGGGTGAGCCGGCGGGCCGTCCGGGAGGCCGTCGCGCAGGACTTCCCGACGCTGCCGAGCGGCTGCCACATCCAGCTCGACCGGGTGGCCAAGAGCATCGTGCTCGACAACCTGCGGGCGGCCCTGCCCACCTCACGCAAGGGTCTGGTCGCGGAGCTGCGGCAGCTCGGGGACGTCAGCCTGGCCGGGTTTCTGCGGGAAACCGGGCTGGAGGTCGAGGACGTGTACCGTTCGGCGTCGGTCGGCGGCTGGGCCGGGTTGCGTCGCCTCGCCGGCGTCGAGACGTCGGCACCGGGACCGGACGACCGGGAGCTTGGCCGGGCGATCGGTCGGATGCTGCACCTCGACGACGTCAACCGGCTGGACCTGCTGGCCCGGGTCGCGGCGGGCGACCGCCCGGCGCCGGGGCGGCGCTGGGACATGCTGCACTTCGACCTGTGGGGGCCGAATGCCCCGCTGTCGTCGCGTGAGGAACGGCTGGCCCGGCTCTGGGCGGAGCCGGCCCGCTGCGCGGAGCTGCGGCAGGTGGTCGAGGTGCTGCGGGAGCGGATCCACCGGGTCCCAGGGCCGTCGCCGTCGTCCGGCGTGCCGTTGCGGGTGCACGCCCGGTACAGCCGCAACGAGGCGTGCGCGGCGTTCGGCATGCCCAATCCGGGATCGCTGCGGGAGGGGGTGAAGTGGCTGGCGGCGGAGCGGGCCGACCTGTTCTTCGTCACGCTGGTGAAATCGGAGCGCCACTACTCCCCCACCACCATGTACGCCGACCGTGCGGTCACCGACCGGCTGTTCCAGTGGGAGTCGCAGAGCACCACGTCGACCGCCTCACCGACCGGGCAGCGGTACGTCCACCACGCCGCCCAGGGCTCGACGGTGCACCTCTTTCTGCGGGAGAGCCGGGTCGCCGACGGTGACCTGGGCGCGCCGCCGTACCTGTACGCGGGGCCGATGACGTACCGGGAGCACACCGGGGACCGGCCGATGCGGATCCTCTGGGAGCTGACCCATCCCCTCCCGGCCGACGTGTACACCTCCGCCCGCACCATCGCCGCCTGAGTCGTCCAATGCGGACGGCTGGCATGATCACTGCGTGGCGGGCAGCGGGGACACCAGGCACGAGGTGCTGACCCGGCTCACCGGGCTGCGACTTCACCAGCACCAGGGCCGGCGGGCACCGCACAAGCCTCTCCTGGTGCTGCTGGCCCTGGCCCGGCTCGCCGAGTACGGGTCGAGCGAGCTGAGCTGGTCGACCACGCACGAGCGGCTGAGCGACCTGCTCACCGAGTTCGGCCCGGCGTCGCGTACCGGACGGACGCAGAGCGCCGCGTACCCGTTCACCCGGCTCCGGACCGACGGGGTGTGGCTGCTCGACCGGGACGTACCGATGGATCTGGTCACGCCGCTCACCGAGCGCGACCCGAGCGGCCGGTTGGCGCCGGAGCTGGAGGCGGCGCTGCGCCGGGACCCGGCGTTGCTGCACACGGTGGCCCGCACCCTGGTGGAGAGCCACTTCCCGGCCACTGTCGCGCCGGACGTGCTGCTCGCCGCCGGGCTGGACCCGGACGTGGTGCTGGCCGCCGGCACGGCAGCGGGCACCACACGTGGCCGGCGGCGGAATCCGCGCTGGCGGGGCGCGGTCCTGGCGGCCTGGGACCGGCAGTGCGCCTTCTGCGGGTACGACGGCCAGCTCGGTTCCGCCTCGGCCGGCCTCGACGCGGCGCACGTCCGCTGGTTCGCCTACGACGGGCCGGACGAGCTCGACAACGGGCTGGCCCTGTGCGTGCTGCACCACAAGCTCTTCGACCTCGGTGTGGTCGGCCTGGACCGGGCGCTGCGGATCGAGGTGTCGGACACCTTCACCGCCCGGACGCCGGCCGGCCGGGCGGTCTACGAGTTGCACGGGCGCGAGGTGCACCCGCGTCGCCCGGGCCACACCGGCCCGGCCGCCGAGCACATCACCTGGCACCGCCGCGAAGTCTTCAAGGGCACCCCGCTGGCGGCCACCGCGCGGTGACGTCGCCCGCCGACTCCGGTCGCCGTCGAGTTCGACGCCGACCGGAAGGTGTGGTGCCGGCAGGGACGCCCCGACGGCGGAATCACCACCTGTACGCGACATATTTTCGCCAGTACGAATAACCCGGTTGCACAGCACGCGCGAATTGGGCAGCCCGCAGGAATCCGACAGTCGCATATGGCCAGGCATCGGCATCTGCAATCTTCTCTGCCAGGAGACCTCCTTTAACTCGCGATCATATTTGCCATGCACGGAATGAGGAAAAAAGTGAGAAGAATACGTGATGCCATGGCCGCGGCGGGGTGTGGAATCCTGTTGGCCAGCCTGCTCGTCAGCATCGATGTCGCCGCCGCGAGCCCAACCGCCGGCGGCTCGGCGGAGGTCACGGTCGCCGCCGCCGGTCGCGGCTACGCCTCGCCGAAGTTCATCGACCAGCGCACCAACTCGCCGGCCCGCCAAGCAGCCACGACTGCGGACCACCCGACCCGGGGAGTCGACGGCAGGCCCACCGGCGACACCCTGCCCGCCCGTGTCAGCACGGCGGCCAAGCCGTCGACCACGAGTGCCCGCGTCCAGGACGGCCCGAACACCGGCGGATCCCGCCTGCCGCGTGCTCCGTCGCCGCGCACCATCAACTCCAACTTCGCCGGCATCAACCAGGCCGGCGGTGGCGGCGCCCAGCCCTCCGACGTCAACGCCAGTGTCGGCCCCACGCAGATCCTGGAGACCGTGAACCGGCGGGTCACCGTGTTCGACAAGACCGGCGTGCAGCAGTGCACCAACACCCTGGCGGGGTGGCTCGGACTCGGCAGCACCAACGTGTTCGACCCGCGCACCCTGTACGACAACCTGAACGACCGGTTCATCGTCATCGCCACCACCAACGGCACGCCCGGCGCGGCCCCGCGACTGTTCCTGGCCGCGAGCACCGGCGGCGACGCCTGCGGCGGCTACTTCGTCTACACGCTCACCTTCAGCGGCGCGCTGTTCCCGTCGGGAATGCTGTTGGACTACCCGTACCTGGGCCAGGACCGGGTCGCGATCCTGTCCTCCACCAACAACTTCAATCCCGGGTACGTCAACTCCACCGCCTGGTCGGTGTCCAAGGCTCTGGTGTACGCCGGAGCGGCGGTCAGCTTCCCGGCCTTCGCCGTCGACTTCTCCACCGCACCGGTCACCGTGGTCGGCATCCCCGTCGCCGCCACCGCGAACACCTACTACGTGGCCGGCGTGCCCGGCACCGGATACCGGCTCTACCGGATGAGCAACAGCGCCGGTCCCGGCACCACTCTGGTCCTCCAGGCCACCGTGGCGTCCGCCTACGCCAGCCCCAGCCGACGGGTCAACCAGTGTGGCACGGCCACCACCCTCGACCCCCTCGACGGACGCATAGCCTGGGCGCCGGTACAGGCGGCCAACTCGCCGTACATCTGGTTCACCCATGGCATCGACATCGCCGGGTACCCCGGCGTCCGGTACGGAGCGATCGGCACCTCCACCAACACCGCCACCGTGGCCAACGCCTTCCACAGCAGCACCAGCGACGACTTCAACCCGTCCCTCGGCGCCTCCGAAGTCGCGCCGAACGCGTTCAACGTCTGGCTCAACTGGGCCTACACCGACACCGGAGCCACCACCTGCAGAAACACGTCCATGACGTTCAACGGGGTGCAACCCGGAGCGGGCGTACCCGCCCTCACCAACACCGACGTCACCCTGATCGTCGGCTCGAACACCGTCAGCAACACCCGCTTCGGTGACTACTCCAGCGTCCAGGTCGACCCGGTCGCCGCCAGCGCCAGCTGCCCGGTCGGCCGGACCGCGCTCCTCGCCCAGCAGTACTTCGTCGGCGGGACCTGGGCCACCCGCCTCGTCCGCGTCAGCTTCGGTGCCGGCTGTTGACTGACCGGCACCCGTACGGATGCCCGGCGGCACAAGGCCGTCGGGCATCCTCGGGACCACGAGCGTCGTCGGGTTGACGTCCGACGCCGGAAGGCCCGGCGCACACCCCTCAGGACCGGGTGATCGCGTTGGCGTGGATGGCCTCGCTCAGGTACGCGGTCAGTCCCGGCCTGATCTGCTCGTAGTGGGCGGTGAACCGGGGGTCGGCGAGGTACATGTCGGCCAGCCCGGTCTGGATCTCGTAGCTGCACTCGTAGTACCAGCGGCTGATGTGCGCCCGGTGCTCCTCGGCCAGCTCCATCGCCGCCGGACTGTCGGCCGATGCGCCGGACTCCATGACGGCCACGATCCGCCGAGCCCAGTCCTCCGTCTCCTCCTTCATCCGCAGCCAGTCGGCCCCGGTGTAGCCGGCGGTGCGCCGGGTCGACTCCCGGTACGCCTCGCTGCCGCCCCAACGCTGCTCAGCCTCCTCGGCGTGCGCGTCGGGGTCGAAGTCGCCGAAGACCTCGAACCGTTCCTCGGGCGTGAGTCGGATGTTCATCTTCTTCGCCTCCATCGCGAACTCGATCGCCGTGACCATCTCCTCCAGGCGCTTGATGCGTACCGTCAGCAGTTCGTGCTGCCGCCGCAGGTGCGCCGCCGGGTCGGCCCCCGGGTCGTCGAGGATGGTGGCGATCTCTTCCAGCGGGAACCCCAGCTCACGGTAGAAGAGGATCTGCTGGAGCCGTTCCAGGTCCGCATCGTCGTAGCGGCGGTACCCGGTTGGGGTGCGCCCGCTTGGCGAGAGCAGTCCGATCTCGTCGTAGTGGTGCAGCGTTCGTACGGTCACCCGGGCCAGCCGGGCGACCTCTCCCACCGTGTGCGCCATGGTTCCTCCCTTCTCCGGAGCCACGTTCCCGCCTTCCGTTAGGTGAGGGTCAAGCCCGATTCAACGCACCGGTGGGTGGGTGGTGGGGTGCCGGGGGTTGAGGTGTTTGCAGGGGGCCCTTCCTCATCAAAATGCGCTAGCAGGGGACCCCTGCTACCACCTCAACCCACCGCTACCACCACCAAACCCCCGGCTCCGCCGTGGTGGCGGGACCGGGGGCGGGTGGGTCAGGAGCGGGTCAGGCGGTGACGCGCTCCCGCTCCGGGGCGGCGAACGTCTCGTTCCTCGGGGTCCGGGCCGCGTGGACGAAACCGGCGATCGAGAGCAGGAACAGCAGCCCGGCGCCGAGGTACATGGCCAGCGCGCCCTGCTGGGCCTTGACGCCGAACTCGCTGAAGCCGTACGAGGTGAGCAACAGGCCGCGCAGCGTCTCGCCCTTGAAGACGGTCTCCCGCTGGCCCTGGAGCTGGGCGAGCTGCTTCTCCAACTCGGGCAGGGCCGGGTCGTTGGCCTGCCGGGCCGCCTCGATCTTGCCCTGGATCTCGCGCTCCGGTCCGCCGAGCGAGGCGTACGTCTGGCCGCCGGCGATGCCCTTCAGGTGCAGCCCGATGTACTCGTTGGCGTAGCACTCGGCCTGCTTGCCGGTGGTCATCAGCTTGCCGGCGTTCTCGACGAGGCAGTCGGCCTTCTTCTCCTCCTCGCTGAGGTTCTCGGCGGGGGTGAACCGGATGTTCTGCTCACTCAACTGGTCGCGTACGTAGTCGTTGGCGAAGTTGGCGTTGGTGGTCAGCACGATGCCGATGACGAGCAGGAGGGCGGCCAGTCCGAGGCCACCGATGCTGAAGAGGATGTCGAGGGTCCGGCGCTTCATGTCGTTCTCCCCAGGTCGCTGCCGCTGTCGGATGTCTACATATCGATTACTAATACATGGTCGCGCCGACCGCACGGTGGGAGACAGGGCCGAAGCTCCCCGACCTGACCGGGACCTTCGACCCTGCCGAGGGCGGGTACGACGGCCGGAGAAAGCCCCGAACTGATTCGCGGATCAGAATCCGGTGAACGCCGAGCGCAGGTCGGCGAGGCTGCCCGGCCGGCCGTAGAGGTAACCCTGACCCTGGGCGCAGCCGATCGCGGCGACCGCGTCGTGCTGCCGGTCGGTCTCCACGCCCTCCGCCACCACCCGCAGGTCGAACGCGTCGGCGAGGCTGCTCACCATGTTGACCGTCGCGTACGCCCGCGCGTCCTCACCCAGCCGGGCCACGAACGACCGGTCGATCTTCAGCTCGGTGGCCGGGATCCGGTGCAGGTAGCTCAGCGACGAGTAGCCCGTGCCGAAGTCGTCGATGGCGATCCGGATGCCCAGCTCACGGAGCTGGCGGAGCCGGTCCAGCACCGCCTCGCTCCCCTCGATCAGCGCCGACTCGGTCAGTTCCAGGGTCAACGCGCGCGGGGCCAGCCCGGCGGCGGAGGTCGCCCCGGTGACCGTGGCGATCAGGTCGGGACGGCGTAGGTGAGCTGCGGCGATGTTGACCGCGACCGTCGCGTCCGGGGCGCCCCGTCGCCAGACGGCCGCGGCCCGGCACGCCTCGTGGATCACCCAGCGGTCGATGGGGAGGATCAGGCCGGTCTCCTCGGCCAGCGGCAGGAACCGGCCCGGTGACAGCATCCCGAGCCGGGGGTGCCGCCAGCGTACGAGCGCCTCGGCGCTGCGGACGACGCCGCTGCGCAGGTCGACGATGGGTTGGAACTCCAGCTCCAACTGTCCCTCGTCGACCGCCCGACGCAGTTCGGCGATCAGCTCGGCCCGGCTCACCGCCGACTCGCGCAGCGCCGGGGTGCAGGTCCGGTACGCGGACTTGCCGGCCGCCTTCGCCGCGTACATCGCGATGTCGGCGTCGCGGAGCAGGTCGCTGTGGGTGGCGTGCTGGGGGCCGTACTCGGCGATGCCGATGCTGGCCGACGGATGGGTGCCGACGTCCTCCTCGTCGTCGGCCGGGCGCAGCGCGGTGAGCAGCCGCTCGGCCAGCCGTTCGGGGGACACCGGCCGGTCGGCGTCGACCAGGACGGCGAACTCGTCCCCGCCGAGGCGGGCCACCGTGCCGTCGCCGTCCACCGCGTCGCGCATCCGGTCGGCGATGCTGACCAGCAGCGCGTCCCCGGTGGCGTGCCCGAACCGGTCGTTGACCTGCTTGAAGCCGTCCAGGTCGAGCAGCAGGACGGAGACCGGGGACTCCTCCCGGATGGCCCGGCGCAGCCGGCGGGTGAACATCAACCGGTTCGGCAGGCCGGTGAGCTGGTCGGCGTAGGCGAGCTGGCGGAGTTGGGCGACCAGTCGCAGGTTCTCGTTGGCGGCGAGGCCCTGCCGCAGGGCCAGGACGGCCAGCAGACCCAGCACACAGACGAGGATCAGCGGCGGGGTCTGCCCGGTGGGCCGGCGGGCCAGCAGCACCGCGACGATCGCCCCGCCCACCGGGAGGTACGGCAGGGCCGCCCGCCACCAGGGCGGTGCCGGCGGGACGATGGTCTCGTCGGTGTCCACGCTCTCGGCCGGCGGCGGGTAGCGGGTCGCCACGCCCACCAGCAGGCAGGTCAGCGGCCAGCCCAGGTCGACCAGGTGCCCGGGGACGTAGCTGCCGTGCGCGAGCAGCCAGACGTAGCCGATGTCGGCGACGGCCCGGACGGCGAGGCTGCCGCCGAGCACGGTCAGCGGGCACCACATGGTGCGGGACGATCCGGTCACCGCCGCCAGGATGGTCAACTGCACCAGGTCGAAGGTCGGATAGACCAGGGCGAGGGCGTGGTCCGGCTCGGCGAGTGGGGCGGCGGCGACGTCGCGGAAGACCACCACCCAGCCGATCGGCACCAGGGACAGCCCGACGATCACCCCGTCGAGCAGGACCCGGCCCCGGCCGACGGTGCTGTGCGGCGCGGTGGGGCTGGACAGGATGCCGATGGTGCCGAGGACGATGCCGGTGATGAAGACCAGCCCGACCAGCGGGGTGTGCGGGGTCTCGCCGCTGCTGACGCGCCCGAGCGCCCAGAGTGCCCGGGAGACAGCGGAGAGGGCCATGGTGACCGCGAGCAGCGTCCAGAATCGGCGCAGCGACGGCGGGTGGCGGCGGGACACCCCGGCGCAGGCGACCGCAGCCCAGCCGGCGACGGCGATCGCGCCGAGGTCGGCAACGAGCGCGGCGGCGGGTAGTCGGGCGACGAGCCAGAACGCCTCGACGAGGACGACCGCCACGGCGACGGCGAGACCGAGCCGCCCGGGGCGGGACGGCCCAGGCGGCACTCGGGACGAACCGGTCGCCACCACGGCGTCCCGGTTCACCTCCTGCGGCGGCACGGCGATTCGCTCCGGCTCTCTCTTCTGAGTCCACGCTGGACGGCGCGTACCGGTCACGGGTGGCGAACGAGCAAAGCCTAGCCAGCGTGCCGCGCCCCCGCTAGCACCTGCGACTGACCCCCTGCTCAGTCGGCGCGCCCCGGACCTGCCCTGTCGACCGGTTTGGGATGCCTCACGGTGGTCCGAGCCGGTCAGTCCCACTCCTCGGTGGCGACCGCGTCGTCGGCGGGGTCGACAGAGTCCGGGTGCACGGAGTCCGGGTCGGCGGCGGGCGGTGGCGGGCCGCCGTGCGTCCACGGGGTCTCCTCCACTGTCGGGAACGCCCCGGCCGGCAGGAACGCGTCCGACAGGGTGGTGTAGCAGAGCCGTTCGCCGACCTCGGGGACCGTCCCGGGCGGCGCGGTCCGGCCGCGCCCCATGCCGCCGGACAGCTCCAGCACCACCTCGGTCTTCGACTCCCCCACCGGGTTGACGAAGACCACCTTCGCCTTCTGGGCGGGCCGGGTCGGTGACCAGAGGGTCGCGCCGACCGGCATCGGCACCGGCTCGTCGGTGACCACCTGGATCCGGGGACGCAGCACCGGACGCTTGCCGGTGTCGTCGATCCGGGTCGGGTCGGCCAGGGTCACGTCACCGACGAACGCCTCCCCGGTCAGCCGGTGCTCGGCCATCACCAGCGGGTCGTCGTAGGCGCGCTGGACGGCGTACGCGGTCAGGGCCCGCTCCAGCCGGTGCAGCTTCGCCGCGGCGGTCACCGCCCCGTCCCGGCGGGGCTGCGGCGCCCCGCCCCCGTCGACGTGCTCGGCGAACGCGGTGAACGCGTCCCGGTCACCGTCCCAGCGGCCGGCGACCCGCGCCCCGGGCGGCAGGGCGTACAGCAGCGCCAGTCCGCGCCACATCAGGTCCCAGGTCGGCGCGAGCTGGCCGCGCAGCAGCTCCACCAGATCCGCGTACGCCGTCCGGCGGGCGTCCGGGTCGTCGCCGGCCGCCGCGTACGCCTCGATCGCCGGGTACAGCCGGCCGTTGTCGAAGTCCGGGTCGGTGGCCGGGCCGGCGGGCGGGCAGAGCGACGGGTCCTCGGCGCGGGCGGCGGCCTGCGCTCCGGTCAGCCCCGGCGGGGGGTCGATCCAGCCGAGCAGCGCCGGCAGGTGCAGGTCCTCCAGCACGCTCTGCCCGGTCGCGTAGTGCAGGGTGAGCGCCTCGGTCAGGGCGAGCAGGGCCGACGAGCCCGGGTGCTCGGCCCGGTCGGCGAAAAAGGTGAGCCAGCGGCCGAGCAGCGGCACCGACGGGTGCACCGGGTACTCGCCGTCGGCACGGCGGAACCGGGTGGCCCGCCCGAACAGGCGCAGGAACGTCACGCCGGCCGGGTTCGGCACCACCAGTTGCGGCGCGTCGACGTACCGCCGGCGCACGTCCCGGCCCCGGTCGACCGGGACGTCCTCGGTCGCGCCCCGGTGCCCGTCGATCCAGGGCAGCACGATCCCGGCCAGTTCGGCGGCGAAGGCGAAGCGCTGGTCCCGGTTGCGGGGTTGCGGCACGATCAGCAGCCGGGCGTCGTCCGGGGCGGTGCCGACCAGCGCGGCGAGGGGGGCGTTCGCCTCGCCGGCCAGCGCCAGCGGGACGAGCACCAGCGGCTGCGGGGCCAGGTGCAGGTGCCGGACGGTGGCGACCGGCTCGGCCCGCCCGGTGGCGAGCGCCCGGGCACGGGCGAGCGCGCGCAGCGTACTCACGTGGGCCGCCCGGTGGCGCGCACGCGCAGCGTACTCACGTGGGCCGCCCGGCGGTGCGCGCGCAGCGTACTCACGTCGGCCGTCCGGCCAGCGCCTCGGCCCGCAGCCGGGCTGCGGCCCGCAGCAGCGCGGCGGCCTCCGCCTGGTCCGGTTCCCCGGGGTGGTCGCCGTCGGCGAGCGCGAGCGCCTCCGCGACGTCGGCCACCCCGCCGAGCGCCTCGCGGACCGGCCGGCCCAGCGCGGCGGTGTGTCCACGTGCCTCGTGGCGGCAGAAGAACGCCAGCTCGCAGGCGGCCAGGCAGTCCGGGGCGTAGTGCGCCTCGACGGCGCCCAGCGCCGCGACCAGGGCCGCCGGCTCGGCGGTCGGGTCGGCGGTGAAGTCCTCCGGCACGCGGGCCAGCAGCGCGTCGAGCCGGTCCATCCGGGCCAGTTGCCGGCGCAGCACCAGCAGTTGCCGGCGCACGTCGACCAGACTCGCCACCGGCTGGTTGGCGAAGTCACGCGGGCAGATCAGCACCACGTCGGCGGAGACCAGTTCCGGATCGTGCCCGGCGGCGGCGAGCAGTTCGCGCAGGGCGAGCACGTAGACGGCGGACTGGATCGCGGCGGCGGCCACCTTGCCCGGGTCGGCCTGGCCGTCGACCACCGGGAACGACTTGATCTCCACGACGTGGTAGCGGCCGGCGAGCCGGGCGGCGACCAGGTCGGGTTCCAGGTACACCCGCTGGCCGGCGATCTCCAGGCTGAGCAACGGATGGTCGAACAGAGCGGGTGACGCGTCATCGTCGGCGGCGGTCAGCAGTTCCCGGGACCGCTCGTGCCGCTGTGTCAGGCCGTCGGCGTTCAGGTCGGTCCAGGTGGGCACCCCGCCCGGCGACACCCCGAGCCGTTCGGCGACCAGGCGCAGCAGTTCCGCGCCGCCGTCGGCCTTGACCTGCGCCTCGAACGCGTTACCCCGGCTGATCGCGAACCGGGACTGCCCGAACCGGGCGGGAAAGCCGATCCGCTCCGCCAGCCGGGGCTTGTCCACGCCGGCCCCGTCCAGCACGGCCCGTCGGGTGCAGCCCGGGTTGCCGGTCAGCGCGGCGATCGTCCGGGCGTTGTGCCGGCGGGCCGGCACGCCGCCCCGGATGGCGGCCAGTCGCTGCTCGGTGGTCGTCACGACAGGCCACGATAGGCGCTCCAGTCCCGCCCCGCCCGCACCGGCACCCCGGGGCGTCGCGGTTGCCGGGCGCGCGGGGTGGGCTGGGGTGGGGTGCAGTTTGGTGGTAGCAGGGGTCCCCTGTTACCGCTTTTTGATGAGGAGGGGGCCCTGCAGGCACCTCAGCCAGGCACCTCAGCCGGGCATGTCAGCCGGGCATGTCAGCGGCCGGTGGAGCGGTTCCGGGGGGAACGGGGCAGCCGCGCCCCGGCGGACGGCCGACGGCGGCGTCGACGACGCCGCACCGGGGTGCAGGGTGGCCGGGACACGGTGTGGGTGGGCGGCTCGTCGGGCGGGGTCGGGGCGCGGCCGATCAGCCAGCAGAGGAAGCGGGTCATCTCAGCCGACCGGGAGGCGCTGCGCCTCGTGTTTCCCGATGACGTACTCCGCGCCGCAGAACGAGCACTGCCGCACGTAGCGGGTGCGGATCGGGATCAGCGGGACGAAGAACACGCTGAACCTCGTCGACCGCTTGGTGATCACCTGGGCGGCGTGGTTGCCGCAGTTCGGGCAGACCATGGCGACCACGCCCGACCGGCTGACCGAGGTACGGAGTCCGAAGATGAGGAACATCGCCGGGCAGTACCCCGATCGGCCGGCCGCTAACGGTGTCAGAGCCAGATCGGCCGCCAGTCCGGCACCTCGTGGTAGCGGCGCAGCTCGGCGAGACCGGCGACGGAGCCACCCCAGGCGGCGTACGGCGGGTTCTGCTCGTCGAAGCCGCTCTGCACGAAGGTCAGCCGGGTCCGGCCCTCGGACTCGTCGAGTTCCCAGGTGGTGACGCCGGTCGGTCCCCAGTCGACCGACATCCGCCGTCCCGGCTCCAGGTCGACGACCTTCGCCGCGTAGCCGGACTCGAACCCGCCCATGGCGTACCGGCCGCCGACCCAGGGCTCGATGCCGATCGGGTACCCGAACCAGGCGCTGGCCTGCTCGGAGTCGATGAGCGAGGTGTAGACGGCGTCCATCGGCGCGTCGATGAGCAGCTCGCCGCGCAGGTCGGTGGAGGTGAAGTCGACCTTCGGCAGCAGGGGACGCCCCTCCAGGTGGGCGGCGAGGTTGGCGATGCCCAGCGACCACCAGGTCTGGAGCACGCCCCGGATGTTGCTGCCGCTGATCGCCTCGGCGAAGTCGAAGTGCGTCTGGGTGAGGGTGAGGATCGTCGCGTCCGGACCGTCCTCGGCCAGGTTGATCGTGGTGGTGGTCTCCTCGCCGCCGAGCAGCCAGGTGAACCGCAGGTCGTGGTCGTCGACGTGCAGCAGCCGCTGGTGCGGGGCGTCCCCCTCGGGGGTGTTGCGGCCCCAGAACGCGTACCGGTCCGGCAGCTCCACCTCGGCGTGCTCGGTGAGCCAGGTCCGCAGTTCGGCCGGGTCGGTGAGGGCGTGGTGGACGGTCTTGCGCGGCGCGTCCAGACGGGCCCGGATGGTCATCGGCTCAGTCACGGTCTTCTTCTCCCTTGGGATAGCAGGCGACGGCGAGCTTGAAGGCGTCGCCCTCGGCGCCGCCGTAACGGGTGAACAGGTCCTGAAGGGTGGTGCGGAGGTCGGCGAGGAACTCCTGCCGGCGGTCGGCCGGCACCCGGATCTCCCCGGACACCCCGATGCTGGGCAGCTCGGGGGCGGAGCGGTCGAGCGCCGCCACGTCGGCCTGGACCTGCTCCATCAGGTCGAGCAGGTGGCCGAGGCTCAGTTCGTCGCGGGCCCGGCGGAGGCCGCCGAGCCGACCGACGAGCCGGGGCGAGAGCCAGTACGACCGGGCGGCGGCCTGGTAGATGCCCTCGCTGATGCCGCGCACCCGGCGCTCGGACACCTGCTCGGCCAGCCCGGCCGCGACCAGCTGTTTGACGTGGTAGTAGACCCGTTGCGGGGTCTGCCCGAGCCGGGTGGCGACCTCGGTGCAGGTGCGCGGCTCGGCGAGCTGCCGCAGCACCTCGACCCGCTGCGGTTTGAGCAGGGTCTCGGCCTGGGCGATCTCTTCGAGGTACAGGACGTCTCTCATGGCAAAAACCAGCTTGTACGTAAAAACTGATTTTGTCAATCGGGCGCGCGACGGGAGACGGCCGGAGCCGCCCCGTCGTGAACCGGTCAGGGTGTCCAGTCGGGACGCAGCGGATAGTCGTCCGCCCCGTCGGGACCGTTCCGGGTCGCCAGCACCTGGTGCAACTGGATGCCGTTGCGCTCGAACGCCAGCCGCGAGCCGGCCATGTAGAGCCCCCAGACCCGGGCGGTGCCCGCACCGACCTCCGCCACGCAGTCGTCCCAGTGCGCCACCAGGTTGCGGCACCAGGCGGCCAGGGTCAGCGCGTAGTGCCGGCGCAGGTTCTCCTCGTGGTGCACCTCCAGCCCGGCGTCGTGGATCTCGCCGACCAGCCGCCCCGGACCGGCCAGCTCGCCGTCCGGAAAGACGTACCGGTCGATGAAGACGCCGGACCGGTGCGGGGCCCGGTTGTCCGCCCGGGTGATGCAGTGGTTGAGCAGCCGTCCCCCGGGCCGCAGCCGGTCCCGCAGCGCGCCGAAGTACGCCGGATAGTTGCCCACCCCGATGTGCTCGGTCAGTCCGATGGAGGAGATCGCGTCGAAGGGCCCGGCCGGCGCGTCCCGGTAGTCCAGGTGCCGCACCTCGGCCAGCGAACCCAGCCCCTCCCGCTCGATCGCCGCCCGCGCCCACTCGGCCTGGGCCCGGGACAGGGTCACCCCGACCGCGCGGACGCCGTACTCGCGGGCCGCGTGCCGGACCATGCCGCCCCAGCCGCAGCCCACGTCGAGCAGGCGCATCCCCGGCCGCAGCGCCAGCTTGCCGGCGACCAGGTCGTACTTGGCCGCCTGGGCCTGCTCCAGGGTGTCGTCCGGGTCGCGGAACAGCGCACAGGTGTACGTCATCGACGCGCCGAGCACCTTCTCGTAGAAGGCGTTGGAGACGTCGTAGTGATGCGAGATGGCGGAACTGTCCCGGGACCGGGAGTGCCGCAGCCCGGCCACCACCCGCCGCCAACGCGGGACGGCCTCCTGCGGCGGGGGCGGCGGCGGGCGCAGCCGCTCCCAGCCCAGCCCGCGCACCAGGACCAGCCCCTCGGCCAGCGACGGCGGACGCAGCCTCAGCTCGTCCTTGAGCACCCGGAGCGCCTCGTACGGGTCGCCCGGGTGCACCCCGGAGAGGGCCAGGTCACCGCTGACGTACGCCCGGGCCATGCCCAGATCCCCCGGAGCGGTCAACAGGTACGACAGTCCCCGCTCCGAGCGGATCGCCAGGGTGATCCCGGCGTCGGCCGGGCCCACGGCGCTGCCGTCGTACCCGGTGATCCGCACGGGCAGGGGCCCGGTGGTGACGGCGCGGACGACGTCGGCCACGGTCGGACCCGGTGGTCGGCGGCGTCTCGGCGACGTGGACGCGACGGGCACCGTCTGCTGGTCACGTTCGGTGAGGCTCACTGTCGTGCCACCGCCTTCTCGTAGAGTCCGGTGAGCCGGTGTTCCGGGTCGTATCGGTCCTTGACGGCGTGGTAGGCGGCACCGCCGTACAGCCGGTCGAACTCCGCCCGGGCGTAGTAGGCGTCGGAGTAAAGGGACTTGTGCCCGCCGGTCCGGGCCACCGCCCGCTCCACGGCCCGGTTCACGTCGCCGTCGGCGGCGCCCCGGGCGATCGGCACGCTGCCCCAGAAACCCACGTTGACGTAGGTCTCGCCGGGACGCAGCGGGTACAGCGGCCAGACCCGGGCCGAACCGGGGCCGGCCACCTCCCTCAGCCGCAGCGGGCAGAGCCAGACCGGCGCCATGCCCACCTCGTGGGCGAACCAACGCAGGAAGTCGGCGGTGCCGGCGAGCGGGATCTCCACGTCCTGCACCACCCGCTCCCGGGGCGCCCGCCCCCGCCAGCGGTCCACCCGGGCGGCGACGCCGTAGCGCTGCTCCAGCCGGACCAGGCGGTGGTAGACGTCGCTGCGTCGCCAGCGGGACGGCCAGAGCCGGCGCACCACCGGGTGCTGCGCGCCGAACGCCCGGGAGCACCAGAACCAGTCGGTGTCCCAGCGCCACAGGTAGTCGTGGGTGGTCAGCAGGTCGTGCCCGCGCCGGGACAGCGACCGGTAGTAGATCTCCCGGCCGGTGTAGTCACTGGGCCGTTGCCCACCGCCGGCCGGGGACACGCCGCCGGCCGGGCGCGCGTCATCGGCCGGGCGTTCCTCGTCGGCCGGGCGCGCGTCGTCGGTGAAGGCGCCCAGCACCAGATACGCCTCGTCCGGGGCGAACACCACCCCGTCCATCGCGTCGACCGGACGACCCGCCCACATCCGGGTGGTGGTCACCGCGCCGATCGCGTCGACCAGCGTGTCCAGGTCGGTGAAGCGGACGTTGCGCAGGGCGACGTACCGGCGGACCGGTTGCAGCTCGATCCGGAGCCGGGTGGCGTAGCCAAGGCTGCCCAGCGAGTTCGGAAAGGCCGCGAAGAGGTCGGCGTGCGGGCCGTCCGGGCCGATGGTGAGCAGGTCACCCGCGCCGGTGAGCACGTCCATCTCGACCACCGACTCGTGCGGCAGGCCGTTACGGAACGAGGTCGACTCGATGCCGAGGCCGGTCACCGCCCCACCCAGCGTGATCGTGCGCAGCTGCGGCACCACCAGCGGCATCAGCCCGTACGACAGGGTCACCGCGACCAGGTCCTCGTAGGTGCACATGCCCTGCACGTCGGCGGTGCGGGCCACCGGGTCGACCCCGAGCACCCCGGTCAGGCCACCGACGTCCAGCCCCGGGGACGCGGTGGCCGCCCTCGGACGGAACAGGTTGGAGGTCCGCTTGGCCAGCCGGACCGGCTCGCCGGCCGGCACCGCCGCGTACGACCGGCGGAGTGCCTCGACGGCCCGGCCGTGCCGGTCACCTGCCGGTCCGTGCGGGTCACCCACCCGCTCCACACGCAGCGCGCACACGCCATCACCCTACGCTGAAACGGGCGGATATGCGTGTTGTCCACGATGGCTTTTCGCAGGTCAGATAGCTGAAGGCGGGTGGGCCCGCCGGCCGGGCGCGGCCGACCGGGATACCGTCCGGGCATGACGACACCCGCGTTCGCCGCCCTGGACGCCCTGGAACTGCCGTACCGGGTCATCCGGCACGGCCCGGTCCGCAGCCTCGCCGAGGCCGCCGCCGCACGTGGCGTGCCGGTTCCCGACGTGGTCAAGACCATCGTGGTCCGGCGCGGCGAGGACGACTACGTCTTCGTGCTCACCCCGGGCGACCGGGTGGTCTCCTGGCCGAAGCTGCGGGCCCTGCTCGGAGTCAACCGGCTCTCCATGCCGGACGCGGAGACCGCGCGGGCGGTCACCGGCTACGAACGCGGGACCATCACCCCGTTCGGCGCGACCGCCGGGTGGCCGGTCGTCGCCGACGAGCGGATGCGCGGTCGTCTGGTCACGCTCGGGGCCGGCGCGCACGGGGTCGCCGTCGCGGTGGACGCCGACGCCGCCCTGCTCAGCCTGGAGGCCACCGTCGCCGACGTCACCGACCCCGACCCGGCGCTGCCCGACTCCTGACCGGGGCAGGGCACGGCTGACCCGGCAGGGCACGGCGCAAGATGGCCGCGCCGGTGGACGGGGCATAGCCTGGGCGCATGCCGAAAGCCGTCTGGAACGATTTGGTGATCGCCGAGAGCGACGACACGGTGGTGGTCGAGGGCAACCACTACTTCCCCCGCGCCGCGCTCCGGGACGACCTGGTCCGGGAGTCCGACACCCACACGTCCTGCCCGTGGAAGGGCACCGCCTCCTACCTCAGCCTGGAGCACGAGGGCCGGACCAGTGCGGACGCCGTCTGGTACTACCCGGAGCCGAAGCCCGAGGCGGAGATGGTCCGCGGCCGGGTGGCGTTCTGGAAGGACGTCACGGTCGTCGACTGACGACGGGGCCGACCCGGTCAACCGGCTGGCCGCCGGGCCGGGGTCGGTCGACCGGCCGCGACGCCCGGGGCGGCCTGCTGACCGCGCGGCCGGGGCCGGTCCACCGGTTGCGGCGGCCGGGGTCGGCCGACTGGCCGCACCGGCCGGGTCAGCCGGTGGCGCGCAGGGCGCGCAGCTCGGCCAGGTGCAGCGGCAGGTGCACGCGGCCGTGCAGGTCCAGGGTGCGGCCCCAGGGCAGCGCCTCGTCCACCCGCAGCTCGAACCCCTCCCGCAGGTGGGTCTCGACCAACGTCCGGGACGCCGGGCCGAGCTGGTCGGCCAGCGCACAGAGCCGCCGGCTGGTCTCCCCGAACAGGGTGATCAGCCCGGCCATGCCGCCGTGCTGGACGACCACCGCGTCGAGCTGCGGCCGGTGGATGTCCTCCAGGTCGTAGTAGGCGTACGTCGAGCCGGCGATCACCGCCTCGGTCGCCTCGCTCATCAGCTCGTCGTTGACGGCAAGGTGGGCCACGATCTGCTCGGCGCTCAACCCGCCGTCCCGGGGCGGGCCGAACCCGCCCGCCTCCACCTCGGCGAGCAGGACGTCATACGTCCGGCGCAGCTCGGCGGTCTCCATCCGCCCAGCGTAGGCGTCGACCGCGCGACGGCGGGCCGATTCCGTCCCGGCACGACAGCCGAGGACGGCCCGGCGCCGGCACGACAGACATCCGGGGACGGGTCGGCCGGTACGACGGCCACGGGGTGAAGCCTCAGCGGCGGCCCCGGCGGGCGCGCAGGTAGTCGGAGACGACGTACTCGCCGAGGTCGTCGGTGTCCGGGGTGAAGATCCGCCCCTTCGACCGGCGGGCCACCGCGTCCATGAACCGGCGCAGCCCCGGGTCCTCGCCGAGCATGAAGATGTTCAACGTCGCGCCGTACCGGGTCAACCGGTCCACCTCGCGGATGGTGGCCTCGACCGTCTCGTGCAGCGGCGGCCAGTGGAAGACCGGCTCGCCGTCGTCCGGGTCGAGGTGGGCGGTGGGTTCGCCGTCGGTGACCACCAGCACCACCGGCTCCGCCCCCGGATGCCGGCGCAGGTGCCGTCCGGCCAGCCGCAGCGCGTGCTGGAGGTTGGTGCCCTGCACCATGTCCGGTTCGACCGCCGCCAGTTCCTGCTGGCTGAGCGGCAACGCCGCCCGGCCGAAGCCGACGATCTGGAGGGCGTCCTGCGGGAACCGGGTGGCGACCAGGTGGGACAGGGCCAGCGCGGTCTGCTTCATCGGCCCCCAGCGGCCCTCGGAGACCATCGAGAAGGACAGGTCGACGCAGAGCGCCACCGCCGCCGAGGCCCGCCGCTCGGTCTCCATCACCTCGAAGTCGTCGACGGCGAGCCGCACCGGCACCGTCGGCCCGGCCCGGCGCACTGCCCGGGTGAGGGTCCGCACCACGTCCAGCGGCTGCTCGTCGCCGTACCGCCAGGGGCGCGACGCCCCGCTCACCTCGCCGGCCGCTCCGGCGGACCGCAGGTCGTGCTGACCGCGCGGCCCGGCGGTCAGGTCGGCGAAGACCCGGCGCAACGCGGTGCCGGCAAGGCGGCGCAACGCCTTCGGGCTGAACGTCAGGCCGTCCGGGCTCCGGCTCACCCAGCCCTGCCGGCGCAGCTCCCGCTCCAGCTCCTGCAACCGGCGTACGTCGTCGGCGGCGTCCCGCCCGAGCGTGCGGCCGACCGTCTCCACGTCGACGTCGTCCAGGGTCGCCCCCGGGTGCTCCTGACCGAGCTGGTCGAGCAGGTCGTCCAGCTCGCCGATCTCGCCGAGCGCGGCGGCGGCCTCGCCGTAGCCCAACGGCTGGTCGCCCCGGACCCGCTCCCCCCGCGACCAGCCCAGGTCCGGCCGCAGCGCCCGCAGGTTGGCGTCGAGCGCGGCCAGCTCACCGGAGAGTCGGTCGCCGAGGGACTGCCGCATCAGTCCCGCGAGTTCCTCGCGCTGCCGGTCCGACAGCGACCGCATCAGCCGCTCCCCCGCCGCCGACCGGCGGGCAAGCACGTCCACCAGCTCGTCGACGTCACGCGGCTGTTCCGGGAAGAACTCGCCGTGCCGGCGCATGAACTCGGCGAACGCGTCGGTGGTGTCCTCCGCGCGGGCGTGCCGGGCCAGCAGGTCGTTGAGGTCCCGCATCATCTCGGCGAGCTGCTGCTGCACCCGAGGGTCGGCGGCGGCCCGCGCGGCGTCCCGCAGCCCGGCGAAGCGCTGCTCCAGCACCTCGCCGCGCAGCCCGTCGAGGATCCGCTGGTACGTCTGCCGGGCCTCGTCGCTGGCCCAGTCGTACGCCGCCAGTTCCTCGACCGCGCGGGCGGTGGAACGCGGCAGGTTGTCCAGCACCGCCTCGGCGAACCGGGCGTCGTCACCGTCCCGCCCGCGCAGCTCGTCCCGCTCGGCGGCGAGCGCCTGGTCGAGCAGCGCCCGGGCCCGGGTCACCGCCCCGTCCAGGTCACCCCGGCGCAGCGCCTCGCGCCGCAGCCGGCGGGCCCGGGCGGCCAGGTCGTCCAGTCCGCGCCGCCCCTGCGGCCCCCGGCGCAGCAGGTTCCGCAGCGCCTCACGCAGGCTCCCGCCGGCCAGCACCTCCGCGCCGACCTGGTCGACCGCCGCCCGCACGTCGTACGGGGGCGCGAGCGGGTCGGGTCCGCCGCGCCACTGCCCGTACCGGAACCGGTTACCAGCCATGCCCTCCACCGCCGTCCTCGCTCGTGGTTCGCTGCCCCGGCGGACCTGGCACCTATCGCGACGGGCTCAGCCCCGCCCGCCGTAGCGGGTCCGGCCGTCGTCGGTGACGTCCTTGCCGAGCCGGCGGGTCAGGTGCAGCCCCTCCAACACGAACTCGATCCCGGCGGCGGCCTCCTCCGGGGTGGGCGCGTCGCCCAGGCCGAGCCGATCCAGCACCTTGGCCAGCCCCGGGATGGTGCCCACCTGGGCCAGCAGATCGGTCGCGGCGACCAGCTCACCGGTCTCGATCACGGCGTCGTCGGCGACCAGCGCGGTGAACCCGGACAGGTCGATCCCGGCCATCCGGGCGCGGAACGTCTCGGCGGTGGCGGTCCGCAGCAGGTGGGCGAGGATCTCCGCCTCCCGGCCGTCCTCGCCGCTCTCGAACTCCACCTTGCCCCGCAGCGTGCTCACCACCGACACCGCGTCACCGACGCGCGCCACCGGCTCGGTTGGTAGCTGGGTTGGCTGGGTTGGTAGCAGGGGCCCCCTGTTACCGCTTTTTGATGAGGAGGGGTCCCCTGCAGGCACCTCGGAGGAGCCGGGTGCGGGTGCCGGTGCGGAGGCGGCGAGCAGGCCGGCGCGGCGCAGGGCGGCGGCGGCCACCGTCTCGGCGGCGGCGATGGCGAACCGGGCGGAGACCCCGGAACGCTGGTCGACCGAGGGCGATTCCCGCACCGTACGGGCGAACCGGGCCAGCACCTCCAGCACGTGCTCCGGCACCTCGGCGACGAGTTGCGCCTCCTGCCGGATCAGGGCCAGCTCCAGGTCCAGGTCCAGCGGGTAGTGGGTGCGGATCTCCGCGCCGAACCGGTCCTTCAGCGGGGTGATGATCCGGCCCCGGTTGGTGTAGTCCTCCGGGTTGGCGCTGGCCACCAGGAGCAGATCCAGCGGCAGCCGCAACTGGTAACCGCGAACCTGGATGTCCCGTTCCTCCAGCACGTTGAGCAGCGCCACCTGGATCCGTTCGGCCAGGTCAGGCAGCTCGTTGACGGCGAAGATGCCCCGGTTCGTCCGGGGCACCAGCCCGAAGTGAATGGTCTCCGGGTCGCCGAGCGAACGCCCCTCGGCGATCTTGATCGGGTCGACGTCGCCGATCAGGTCGCCGACGCTGGTGTCCGGGGTGGCGAGCTTCTCGCCGTACCGCATCGAGCGGTGCAGCCAGCCGATCGGCAGGTCGTCGCCGGCCTCGGCGACGGCCGCCCGGGAGGCCGGGGTGATCGGGTGCATCGGGTGCTCGTTGAGCACCGAGCCTGGGATCACCGGCGTCCACTCGTCGAGCAACCCGGCGAGGCTCCGGATCAGCCGGGTCTTGCCCTGGCCCCGTTCACCGAGCAGCACCAGGTCGTGCCCGGCGAGGAGCGCCCGCTCGACCTCGGGCAGCACGGTGTCGTCGTAGCCGACGATGCCGGGGAAGCGGTCGCCGCCCGTCCGCATCCGGGCGAGAAGGTTGTCACGGAGTTCCTGCTTGACCGTACGGTGCTGGTGTCCGGCCGCGCGCAGCTCGCCGAGCGTGCCGGGCAGGTCGGCCGGAGGGACCGGAGATACCGGGGAAGGGGCAGTCACCCGACCAAAGCTAGCTCACCCCGGGGAGGTATCCGTCGCACCAGTCGTCCGCTGAAAGCCGTTCGGTAACGTTCACACCTCCGTCGCCCGTCCGCAGGGAGTGTCAGCATGAACGATCCAGTCGTCACCCGGTACGCCACGCTCGCCGACCTGGAGCACATCGTCGACATCCACACCCGGGCCCGGCTCGCGTACTACCAGGCCGGCGGATTGACAGCCGACGCCGTCCAGGATCCGACGGTACGGGAGGCGCAGCGGGAAGGCTGGACCGAGGCGATCGAGTCGCCCGACAAGCGGGTGCTCTGCGCCACGCTCGGCGACGACGTCGTCGGCGCGGCCGCGATGGGACCGCCGCTGACGTCCGCCCCGGACACCACCCGGGCCGGTCAGCTCTACCAGATCCACGTCGTCCCCGGCCGCTGGGGACACGGCATCGGCAGCGTCCTGCACGCCGCTTTCCTCGACTACCTGGTGGAGACCGACCTGTCCCTCGGTCTCATCGAGGTCTGGGAACGCAACACCCGCGCCCTGGCCTTCTACACCCGGCACGGCTGGAAACCGGACGGCGGATCCCGCCCCGGCCCGGACGACTCCCGGTTCCTCTTCCTCCGACTCGCCCCGGTACGGAGCCTTCGGTAGCCACCGCGTCGCCGTTTCGCCGATCCGGAGGCCTCGGAAGTTCTGGACAGGCCAGTTTCGGCGAAACGGAGTGGATCACCCGGAGGGCGGACACGGGACGGAGTGGATCACCCGGACTGCCGCCTCTGGTGTGGTTGCAGGGGTCCCCTGCTCATCAAAAAGCGGTAGCAAGGGGCCCCTGCAAACACCTCAGCGCCCCGGCGAACAGCTCAGCGGGTGGTGCGGGCGCGGAGGAGGCGGGGCAGGGCGGCCAGGCCGGTGACCGGCTGGAAGCGACGGGCGGCGGTGAGCAGGGCGTCGTACTCGCCGTCGGTGAGGTCGATCTCGGCGGCGGCGGCGTTGCGTTCCATCTGCTCGACGCTGGACGCGCCGGGGATGGCCACCACGTTCGGGTGGTGCAGCAGGTAGGCGAGGGCGATCTGGCTGGGCGTGGCATCGTGCGCGTCGGCCACCTCGCGCAGCGTGCCGATGAGCGCGGCGCCCCGTTCCAGGTTCTCCGGCAGGAAGTACGGGTTCGCCCTGCGGACCGCTCCGGCGGGCGGGTTCGCCGCGTCGTACCGGCCGGAGAGGAAGCCCTGGGCGAGCGGGCTGTAGGCCATCACGATCCGGCCGGTCCGCTCGGCGTACGGCAGCAGGTCGCTCTCCGGGCCCCGGTCGACGAGGCTGTAGCGGACCTGGTTGCTCAGCACCCGCCGGCCGAGGGCGATCTCGGCGAACTGCCACCGGCGGAGGCTGTAGTTGCTGACCCCCACCTCGCCGACCAGGCCGACGTCCTGCAACGCGCGCATGCCGCGCATCGTGGTGTGGTCGCCGACCACCGGGTTGGCCTGGTGGACCTGGTAGAGGTCGATGTGGTGCACGCCGAGCCGGGCCGCCGAGGCGACCGCCCGCTGCTGCACCACCGGGGCGATCGGGAGCACCGGAAGGACCTTGCTGGCCACCACGGCCTTCGGCCGGTCGTCGCCGAGCGCCGCGCCGAGGATCCGTTCGCTGCGGCCGAAGCCGTACACCTCGGCGGTATCGAAGAGGGTGACCCCGAGGTCCAGCGCCCGGCGGACGATCTGGGCGGCCCGCTGCTCGTACTCCGGGCCGTAGCCCCACTCCTTCGAGCCGAACTGCCAGGTACCGAGGCCGATCTTGGAGATGGGCTTGGGGGTGTCCACCGGAACGTAGCGCATGATCCGACGCTACCCCGGACGGCACGGGCCACCGGGCGGGTTACGGGAGGACGCCCCGGCGTCGGGACGCCCTCCCGTTCGCTCACTGGTAGACGGTGTCGGTGCCGACGTCGCGGATGCCGCCGGAGAGGTTGCCGGTGAAGTCGTTGCCCGGTCCGACCACGGTGGCGACGCACCGGCTGGTGGCGATGTGCAGCCCGAAGCGCTGGGTCCGGACCGCCTGGTCGTCGGTGGCGAGGTTGCCGGCGACGACGTTCTCGGCGCAGCCGACCCCGGTGGGGCTGGTCAGCCGGATGCCGTCCCGACCGGCCGTGTCGTCGGCGCTGTTGGTGACCCGGTTGTTCATGATCTGGTTGGCGGTGCCCCCGTCGACGTTGATCCCGTCCTGGCCGGCCTGGTCGACGACGTTGCCGGTCACCAGGTTCCGGTCGGAGGTCTTGTTCGGCTGGTCGGCGTCCGCGGAGGCGCGGTTGATCTGGATCCCGTGCCCGCCGACGTGGCTGATGGCGCAGCCGGTGACCGTGTTCCGGCTCGACGCGAGCAGTTCGATCCCGTCGCTGGTGGCGCCGGTGACCACGCAGTCCCGCACGGTGTTCCCGGTGGAGCTCCAGCCCTGGTTCTTGCCGTCGAAGACGATGCCCCGGCCCCGGGCGGCGGTCACCCGGACCCGCTCGACCAGGACGTCCACCCCGTCGTCGAAGTCGAGGGCGTCGCTGGTGGACCGGGGTGCGCCGCCGGCGGAGACGGTGAGGTCCCGGACGACCATCCGGACCGCTCCCTTGGTGTTGAAGGGCTCGGTGTCGGCGCTGGCGGTGCTGTGGTTCCGGATGAGGGTCAGGTCCATGCCCGCCCCGGCGAAGGTGATGTCGTCGATCCGGACGAGCTTGAAGAACTCCCCGCCGAGGTCGAACGTGCCGGGGCCGAAGGCGATCGTGCCGCCGCCCCGACCGTCGAGCTGGCTGACCGCGCTCTCCACCACCGACTTGAGGCTGCCCCGGTAGCTGTGCCCGGTGACCTGGGAGACGGCCTCGTAGGTGACCGCCCCGGTCCGGGTGACCCGGTACGGCGACGGGTTGGGCGGCGCCGGCACGAGCAGTTCCGGCTTCGCCGTCCCCTCCCGGCTGGTGATCCGTACGCCGGTGTCGTTGGCGCTGGTCAGTGCCACCGTGACGGGTCCGTCGCCGGTGACCAGCGCCGAGACGTCCACCGAGACCCAGGTGCCGGCGGAGACCGGGCCGCTGCTGCCGACCACGGCCCCGAGCGGCGGCGCGTCGTGGTACGTCAGGGTCGTCTCCTGCCACGGCTCGTCGCCGACCGCGCGGACCTCCACGCCGGTGCTGCTGGACGTCTCGACGTGGAAGCGGAGCAGCGCGGAGGGTTCGGGGTCGACCCCCTGCGCGTCGAAGCGGAGGTACGCCACCGCGACGGGCAGGCCGTCCACCTTCAGGCTGCCGGTGCCGTGGTTGGTCGCCGGGTCCATGCTGTCCACCCAGGCGTCGGCCACGGGCGTGACCGGCACGCTGGCCGGGGTCGACGTCGGGTCGGGGGGAGCCGGGGGCGGGGTGGCCGCCGGAGGTGGGACGTGGGGTATCGCGGCGGCTGCCGGGTCGACGGGTCCGGAGACCGCCACGGCGACCGCCACCAGCAGCGCCACCGTCGGCCGGACCAGCCGGCCACGTGTCGTCCGCATCATTGCTGTTCTCCTCACCGGCCCCGGCGGCCCCGTCGCGGGCGGCGTCACCGCCGCCCGCGACGAGGCCTCAGAGGTCCACTGGATCCACCTGCGGGGCGGCGCCCCGCTGGGTCGGTGGGGTGACCGCGGACCGGGCCCGGCGTCGGCGGTGCACCAGCCAGAGGGGCGGTACGGCCGCCACCGCGACGGTGGAGAGCAGCGCCGCCCAGGCGGGCAGCCCCCACGGCTTCTCGTCGGTGGTGGCGTGGCTCTCCAACAGCACGTCGTGGTCGACGGCGCGGCCGAGCAGGTCGGCGAGGACCCCCAGGTACGTCTCGCCGTACCGCTCACTCGGCTCGATGTGGGTGTTCTCGCTGAACTCGTTCCAGCTGATCACCCCGAGGGCGTCCGGCGCGGAGCGACGGGCGGCGGCGAACGAGGCGCGCAGCGTGTCGCCGTCGCGCCGGTCCACGTCCCGCCGGCCGCCGATCATGCGGGCGTCGAAGCCGGGCGCGACCGGGGCGATCCAGAGTCCGCCGGTGCGCTTGACCGCCTCCGACATGGCGGCCAGCTTCCGGTCGGTCTTCTCCTCGACGGGGTCGCCGGAGGACCAGTAGTAGGCCTGACCGTCCAGCACGCCCCGGGTGTCGGCCACGGTGTCGACGTTCTTGGCGTTGCCGAGCACGAGCAGGCGACGGCGGGCCTCCCCGACCGTGTCGTCGATCTGCTCGGCGGTGAACTTCTCGCTGCCCGTCCAGACCACCACCGGCCGGTCGAAGATGTCGAACACCGGCTCGGTGGCGTACCGGTCGGCGAAGTGCCCCAGGTCGGCGCGGACCGTCGCCAGCGGCAGCGGGTCACGGGCGAAGTCGAGCCCCTGGTAGACGATGCCGAGCTTGAAGTTCTCCCGCCGGGCGACGTCGACCAGCGCGGCGAGGCGGGCGTCGAGCTGCGGGGTGTGCTTCCAGGAGACGAGGAACCCGTCGATGCCGGCGGCCTTGGCCATCCGGACGTGCCGGCGCAGGATCTCGGTGTCGTCGCTGGAGTACCGCCCGAGCAGCGGGTAGTCGGTCTTGGCCCGGTTCCAGGAGGTCGGGTTGAACCAGATGTAGTAGTAGGCGAGCACCGGCACCGGGGCGGACGACGCCGGAGGGTTCGGGGCGGCGGCGGCCACCGAAGGTGGGACGGCGGCCCACGGGAGCGCGGTGTCCGGCGTCCCGGCGGGAGCCGTCCGCGCCGGGACGCCGGCGGAGGCCGGCCGGTCGGCGACCGGCAGTGGGGCCAGCAGCGCCAGCAACGCCGCGACCGCGACGGCCGCGCCGCGACGGCCGTCGGTCCGCCGGGCCCCGCGCGCCGCTGCCCCGGCTGCCACGCCGTTCGCCACCGACGGACGGGCCGCCGGTGCCGCCGGGACGGGGACCGGCTGCTCGGGCGTGGAACCGGAAGCTGCCGGGGCGGGGACCGGCGCGTCGGGCGTGTCCGCGCCGGGGGCCGCCGTACGTCGGCGACGGGGAAGCCGGAGCCAGAACGGGCGACGCGGCCGGACGAGCAGCCGGAACAGGTGCGGTCGGCCGACCAGGATCAGGCCGAGCGCCACGGCCAGCACGCCGAGGACCACCAGGCTCAGGTCGAGCGGGCTGATCACGCTGAGCACCACCTGCTGGTCGCGGCTGATGCTGACCGGGCGTCCGAAGGAGACGCCGCCACCGGCGACCTTCACCTCGTAGGTGCCCCGGGGCAGGTCGGGGACGAGTACCGTGCCGTCGGCGGCGAACCCGAGGCGTTCGACCCGGCCGTCCGCCCGGGTCAGCACCACGCCGTCCCCGGCCTGCCGGCTGAAGATCATGTCCGCCGCGCTGAACGTGACCTTGAAGAACAGCAGCTCGATGACCCACTCCTGCCGGTCCCACGGCACGAACCGCTGCGCGGCCCGGTTGACCACCGACGTGCCGTCCACCACGACGCTGTCCACCACGTAGTAGAGCTGCTTCGACGCCAGCCCGAGCGGGCCCTGTTGGGTGCGGCTCTCGGCGATCCAGCGGGGTCGGCTCAGGTCCGCCCCGCTGAGCTCGTGGATCTCCCCGGTGCTGCTCCGCAGCCGCATCGTGGTGATCCGCTCCACCGGGACCGGGGTGCCCAGCCGCTCGACGAAGCTCCACGAGACCCGGCGGACGGTGCGCAGCCCGACCTCGACGACCCGGCGCACCCCGGCGTCCGGGCTGCCCCGGAAACGGTCGAAGACGACCCGCCGGTCGGGGCTGACCGCCGCCGCGGCGACCTTGATCCGGTCTTCCAGGCCGAGGAAGTTCCGCACCCGCACGGCGATCCGCCCGTGGCTGTCGGAACGCACGGTGGTGCCGTCGACGGTGACCTGCACGCCGGCCAGCGGCGGCACGGTCTGCATGCGCAGGACGCCCGGCCGGCGGGAGGCGGGACCGTCGGCCGCGGCGGCGGCCGGGGTGAGCGTCAGCAGGGCCGCCACCACGGCCAGCAGCAGGAGCAGGCGACGGATCGGCCGGGTCATCGTGACCTCCGTCCCCGCAGCGCCGCTGCGGCGACCAGCGCCCCGACCAGGGCCACCGCGACGGCGTACGAGGCGTAGACCGGTTCCGGCCGGGGCCGGTGGACCGCTGGCGGGTTCCGTTCCGCGTCGAGCAGCACCGCCGGGCGGGGTGGCGACTCGAAGTCGAACGCGCCGAGGAAGTTCGCCGCTTTCCGGTCCCGGTCGGCCAGGGGCGCCAGCCCCCAGTTGGCCTGGATGAACTTGAGCACCGAGGCGAAGTCGAGGGTGGTGGACTCGACGTGGCCCCGACGGGCGTACGGGCTGACCATCAGGGCGGGCACCCGGAAGCCGTAGCCGTACTTGTCGACCTGCGGCGGGGTGACGTGGTCGTACCAGCCGCCCCAGTCGTCGTACGACCAGAAGAACGCCGAGGAGTCCCACGCCGGGGAGCGCATGAGCTGGGTCAGCAGCGAGCGGACCAGGGTCTGCCCGGCCCGGATGTTGCCCGGTGGGTGTTCGCTGTTGCCGGCCGGGGCAACGAACGCCACCGCCGGCAGGTCGCCCTTCGCGGCGTCCTCGTAGTACTCGTCCAGGTCGACGATCTTGCTGGACAGGTTCGGGTCGTCGATGTAGCGGGCGTACGCCAGCAGCGGCACCCAGATCACCTGCGCACCCCGGTCGATCTCCTCCTCGGCGGTACGGGTCCGGAAGGTGATCGTCGGGTCGTAGTTCTGCACGTAGAACTTCCAGGAGATCCCGGCGGCCTCCAGCCGGTCGAAGATGGTGGGGATGTCCCCCCACCCGGTCGCCGGGATGGTCTCCGCCTCGCCGTACGCGCCGGGCCCCCCGGTGACCCGGAACATGTGGTTGCGGATGCTGCCCGAGTTCGACGAGCTGAAGAAACGGTCGAAGATGACGTACTCGTCGGCGACGTTCCAGTAGTAGGGCATCTCCCGGTCGTCGTAGTAGGCCATCGCCATGGTGCCGTCCTTGCCCTGCTTGCTCACCCCCTCGACGAAGCCGTCCATCTTCCCGCCGTTGTACTGGGTGCGGAACGCCTCGGCCGAGTGGTCCAGGTCGATCGCGCCCCGGTCACCGATGTGGAACGGCTTGACGCAGGGCTCGGGCTGGCCCCGCTTGACCGGCATGCAGACGTCCTCCGGAATGCCGTCCACCCCGGGCCGGGTGCCGAAGTAGTTGTCGAAGGTGTGGTTCTCCTGCATGAGGTAGACGAAGTGCCGGATCGGCGTGCTGGTCGCGGGCTGGCCGGGCGGGGCGGCCACCGCCGGCCGGGCCGGAGCGGCCCCGGCGGGAGCGCCGGCGGGCTGGGCGGCGGCCGGCGCGGCGGCGATCGGCGCGGCGGCGGCGAGCAGGAGGGCGAGTGCCGCGCCGAGGGGCCGGCGGAGACAGCCACGGCGGGCCCGGGAACGGATGGGGTCGGTCATGGGCGCACCTCGTAGATGATGATCACGGGAACCGGGGTCCGGTCGGGGCCGTCGACGTACTCGGTGTGCACCACCCGGCCGTGGTACCGGCGGACCAGGGTCAGCAGCCGCTCGGAGAAGTACGTCGAGCGTCGGGCGGAGAACGAGTCCCAGACGACGTAGTGCAGGTCGTTGGCGCGCATCGACGCGTCCGGGTTCTGCAACGGCGTGTAGGACGGGTTGCGGTGCAGGGGATTCGGGCTCACCGACAACCCGTAGCTCTGCCGGCTGCCGTAGTAGCGGACGATGTTCGCCATCGACGGGCCGACGGTCAGGATGACCGAGCCCTCCGGGGTGTGGGCCGCCAGCCAGCGGCCGGCCTCCCGGCCACCGGGCACCCCGCCGGAGCCGGCGAGGAAGGTGGTCCGTCCGGCGTGGTTGACCGTGTTCCAGGCCGGCCAGAGAAGGCTGACCGCGACCACGGCGACGGCCGCCAGCCGGACCGCCGGGACCAGTCGGGCCGCGCGTGGGTCCGGCCGGTCGGCACCAGCGGGCAGCGGCTCTGCCGGCGTCTGCGCGGCGGGGGTCGCCGGGCGGGCGCGTCGGGGCCAGGCCCGGAGCGTGGGCAGTCGGGTGGGCACCGGCAGGGTCACCAGGGCGCGGGCGGCGAGCAGCACCACCGGCACCGCGACGGGAAGCAGGTACTGGAAGCCCTTGACCGGCCAGAGCTGGAAGAACACCACGGGCACCGCGATCCAGGACAGCAGCAGGGTCTCCCGCCAGGACCGGCGTCGGCGCGCCCACCAGAGGCCGCCGAGCGCCGCCGCCAGCACGAGTGGCCCGACCGCCGTCGGGACGTTGTCCAGGTAGAAGTCCATCGGGTGGTTCGGGCGACGGAAGAGCTGCCAGACCAGGTAGTTGCGGCCGGTGCTGCTGCGCCCGGCGAGGGCCTGGGAGAGCGGGTGGACCGCGAAGATCGCGGCGAGCACCGGCAGCGCGACCAGCGTGGCCCGGATCGGCCGGCGCACCATCGGGGTCAACGCGAGGAAGGCGTAGACGCCGCCGGCGAGGACGACGCTGGTCTCCTTGGTGAGCATGGTCAGGCCGAGCATCGCGGCGGTCGCGAGGTACCAGGGCAGGCGCTGCGTCTGCACGAACCGGACCAGGCAGTAGAGGGTCAGCGTCGCGAAGAGGACCATCGGCCCGTCGAGGAGGACCTGCCGGGTGACCACCACGTGGTACGGCATGACCGCCAGCAGGAGCGCGGCGATCAGCCCGACCCGCCGGCCGTAGAGGCGCGCGCCGAGCGGGTAGACCGCGAGCACGGTGGCGACGCCGAGGACGACCACCACCACCCGCCCGGCGACGTCCGCCTCGCCGGCCCGGAAGAACGGCGACAGCAGCGCCTGGAAGAGCATCGGGTGGGCGCGGAAAACGGGGAAGAGGTCGGCGTACCGGGGGTTGCCGGCCAGCGACGCGGCCTGCCCGGCGTACACGGCCTCGTCGCTGTTGAAGCCGAGCGCGTCGAGCTGCCAGGCCCGGACGACGGCGGCGAGCGCGGCGATCGCGGTGAGCAGGCCGACCGCGAGCGCCCGGTGACGGGGGGCCGGTCGGTCCACGCCGGCCGGGTCGGCGCCGGCGCGGGGGGCCGGCAGCGTTCCGACCCGCTGCCCGGGTGGGGTCGTCGGAGAGGTGCCGGTGGCGCTCACACGGCGCCCCCGGCACCGGCCAGGTGGGCGTCCCACCGGGGCCACACCGGCGACGGTACGGCGGCCCGGCGGAGTTCGCCCCGCTCCTCGCGGAGCAGGCGGGGGATCTCGTCGGCCCACCCGAAGCAGTCCGAGGAGACGACCCGGCCGCGCACGGTGGAGAGGAAGGCGGCGAGGATCTCCCGCTCCCGTTCCCGGAGCTGGGTGTAGCCCTGCCCGTCGATGGTGATGGAGGGGGCGAGGTAGCGGAACGGCGGGAAGCCGTACGCGTCGTCGGTGTTGTCGATCATCCGTTCCAGGGTTTCCGTGGGGTCGAGATCGCTGATCCCGGGCGCGCCCCGCTCGATGACGAAGAGCTCCTCCACCCGCGTGCTGGTGCCCATCCGGCACGGCACCAGGCGGTCGACGCTGTACTTGGGCGGCGGGACGAGCAGTTGGGTGAGCGCGTTGATGCCCATGATCGGCAGGTTGAAGCGGGCCAGGGCCAGCGCCAGCGACCGGCCGCCCTTGGAGTGCAACCGGCTCTGGATCTGGAGTCGCCGCCACTCCTGCGGGGTGAGGTCCTGGGCCTGCACCGCGCGCAACGTGTGCGCGCTGATGGTCAGCGGTTTGGGGAAGCAGAGCGCGACGCCGTCCGGCCGGACGATCGTCATGTCGTCGGAGAGGAAGAGCCCGCCGTGGTCGCGCAGCAGCCGCAGCACGGTGGCGGTCTTGCCGGTGTCGGTGAGCGCCGAGAGCATCACCCCGACGCCGTCGAGGGTGACGCAGGCGGAGTGCAGCAGCATGTGCCCCCGGGACACCATCACGAAGCGGAGCAGCGCCTCGATGACGTTGGTGTAGACCACGTGCGGGGAGCGGGCCAGCAGCGGGCCGACGTGGATGTCGATCGGTGACCCGAGCTGGATCCGGAAGTTCGCGCCCAGCCGACCGAGCTGTTCCTCGTAGCGCAGCACCGACTGCTCGGCGTACTGGGTCATCGCCGCGCGTCGCTGCGGGCCGCGTCCGCCCACGTCGGCGACCCGGACGGCGATGTCCACGTCGGCCCCGGCGACCCACTGCGCGCGGAAGAACTCCAGCTCGGGCAGGCGGATCTGGGAGCCGATGGTGACCACCCCGGCGACGTCGTAGCGGTACTTGAGGTACTGGTAGCGGCGGCGCGACGGGGTGGGCACCGTCTCCGTCCCGTCGACGGCGACCAGCATCCGTACCGGGTCGCGACGGCCCCGCTCGTCGGCGGTGTAGATCACCCGGTCGTTGACCAGGAACCGGAGCAGGAAGAGCGCGCCCAGGGTGACCGCGTTCGCGGCGAGCACCCCGACCCCCGCCCAGACCAGTGCCTGCAGCACCGGCAGGCGCAGCAGCAGCAGGACGTTGTTGAGCAGGAAGAAGCGGACGGCACGGGCGGGCAGCCCGGCCCGGCGGGTGCGGCGGTAGATCAGGTTGTCCACCAGGAGGAAGTTCCACGAGGTGGAGACCTGGGTGGCGACCGCCGCGCCGAGCAGGTGGTGCAGTTGGGCGGGTTCGTAGCAGAACCAGAGGACGGCGGTGTTGACCACCATGCCGGAGAGCCCGACCAGGCCGAAGGCGACCAGCCGGCCCAGTTCGCGCAGGCGCTCCCGCAGGGCACGGGGGCCGGTCCGGATCTGGCCGATCAGCCGCTGCCCCCGCAGCCGGAACAGGTGGCGCAGGAAGGTCATCCCCTCCCGCAGCGAGGCCTTGGACTGGCCGGCGTGCCGGGCCGCCATCTCGTAGGCGACCTCGGCGACCCGCGCCGCCGGGTGGCGGACCAGCAGTTCCAGCAGGACCTTGAAGCCGACCGGGTTCATCCGGTCCAGCCGGAGCGCGTCGCGGCGAACGGCGAACAGGCCACTCATCGGGTCGCTGACGGTGGCCAGCCGGCGCGGGAAGAGGCTCTTGACCAGCCGGGTCGCCCAGGACGAGGTGACCTCCCGCGCCGGGCCGTCCAGGCCCTCCCGGGAGCCGTTGCCGGCGTACCGGGTGCCGATCACCACGTCCACGTCGTGGCGCATGGCCACGGCGGCGAGCATCGCGGCGGTCGTCGGCGGGTGCTGGAGGTCGGCGTCCATGACCAGGATCCAGTCGCCCCGGGCGTGCCCGGCCCCGAGCAGCACCGCCCCGCTGAGGCCACCGGTCCGCGCGTGCGCGGGGCGGTGCAGCAGGCGGACCGGCAGTGGGGCGTCGAGCGCGGCGCGGGCGAGCACGGCGGGGGTGTCGTCGTCACTGTCGTCGACCACGAGGATCTCCGCGTCGAGCGGAGCGACCAGCGGGACGAGCCGGTCGATCAACAGGGACACGTTCTCCGCCTCGTCGCGGGTGGGCACCACGACGCTGAGCCGGGGTGGCCGGTCACCCCCTGGCGTCCCGAGGTCCTGCGGCACCGCCGCGGAACCGTCCGGCGTCTGACTGGTGGCCGGGCCGAGTACGGCTCTGGTCATGCCAACCCCTCACGGTCGAACCGAACGCTGATCGAGCCATTCGTCCGACCGACGGGCAGCACGTGAGGAATTCTCTTTCGAAGAAATCGTCACCGCCGACGCGACTGCGCCTCATCCGCCGGTTGATGGCCCGGGCAGCGGAAGCGTACGAGCGGTGAACCGGGCGCGTCCATTATCGGAACAGTCGATAACGCGACATGCGGGCAGGCGGTTTCCGTCGCGACGCGTTCACGTTCATCTGATCGTTTCTCCAGCTCAAGCGCTATGAAGATCAGATTGTCGCGACTCGTGGAAACAATTCCCCATCGGAGCCGTCGGGGCAATGTGATGGAATTTCCAGATGCGAGTTCCATTCTCGTTGGCAAGGGCTTTTTGGCTGTTCGACCGACGGTCTGAGACCGCCGGAACAGCCGGGAAAATGCGCCCGGCCGGCGGTGCACGACGGTCAGTCGAGCACGGCCCGCGTCACGGTCGGGTCACCGGCCCGGCGGATCGGCTGACGGCGGATCGGCGGGGCCGGCGGGCGGGCGGACCGACTCCGGCGGCGGATCGGCGGGGCGCCGGGCCGACGGAGGCGCGGCAGCGGGTGGCGCGGTGGGCGCACCGGGGGGCGGTAGGTCACGCAGGTCCGCGACGAGGTCGGAGATCCCGTCACCGCGCCAGTCGCACCAGGTTCCCGCCGGAGCCGGGGCGCGACATCCGGCGGACGCCTCGATCGCGGTGCCCTCGCCCCACTCGTTCCAGGTGGTCACCAGCTGCCACCGCGCCCCGGAGGCGTTCATCCGGGCCAGGCCGGCCCGCCAGCGGTCCCGGTCGCGGGCGAGGAAGGGCTCCTGCCCGTACGCCAGTCCGGCCTTCCAGAAGCCGGGCGAGACGGTGTACGTGCCCTCGCCGGGGGCCGCGCTGAAGTCGCTCTCGGCACGCGCCGGACCGTACTGGTGCCATCCGTCGATGCGGGACGTGCCGGGGCAGGTGCGGAATCCGGGGAACACCTTCAGGTTGACGTAGACGCTCTCGCCGTACCGCTGGGCCAGCAGCTCCCGGACCTGGTTCCAGCGCTCCACCGTGGCGCAGCCCCGCGCGGCGGTGAGGTCGTTGGCGTTGTAGACGAAGACCACCATGCCCCGGCCGGGCAGGACGGCCAGCGGGGACCGCGCGCCGCCGTAGGTGATCCGCAGGTAGTGCAGGTCCTCGACGATCCGCTCGACGTCCACCTCGGTGACGCCCTCCGGCTCGTAGTAGGGGGCCCAGGCGAAGCCGGTGTTCCGCGCGCCGGCCATGATCGCCGGCCAGTGCCGG
Organism: Micromonospora echinospora; assembly: GCF_900091495.1. Taxonomy (NCBI): domain Bacteria; kingdom Bacillati; phylum Actinomycetota; class Actinomycetes; order Micromonosporales; family Micromonosporaceae; genus Micromonospora; species Micromonospora echinospora. Next base: position 953,599 of record NZ_LT607413.1, read on the forward strand.
TCGGTGGTGGTGCCCCGGCCGAACCAGGAGGCGATGCCGAGGGTGATCCAGCCCTGGCGCATCTCGGCGACCTGCTCCCGGACCGTGGCCTCGTCGACCGGGTAGAACCCCCGGGCGGGCTGGTAGTTGGTGAACGGGTCCAGCCCCTGCTGCTTCCACGCCTCGGGGAACCACGGGTAGTAGAAGGCGGCCCGGACGACCGGCGCGGCCCGGACGACCAGCCGCACCTCGACCTGACGGGTCACCGAGGCGCCCCGGCCCTCGACGGTCAGGGTGAAGGTGCCGGCGCGGGTGGAGATCGAGGTGTGCAGGGTCAGCTCGGCCGACGCGCCGGCGGTGACGACGGGCGGGGTGGACTCGGCGGTGGTCCCGGCGGGCAGGTCGGCGACCCGGAGGGTGATCGGCTCGGACGAGCCGGCGGTGACCGTGGTGGCGACGGTGAACCGGGCCGGGTGGCCGGCGGTGACGGTCACCGAGCCGGGCGTGGCGGCGAGCGCGAAGTCGTTCACCGCAGCGCCCCGGACACGGGCGCGGCCACGCGGAAGGCGGGCCGGTCGGAGCCGGACGGTGTGGACGGACCGGCTCCGGCCGGCGCGGACCGCGCCGGTTGGGGAAGGACGACGGGAAGCACCATGGTCAGCACGACGGTGACGACCACGACCAAACGACGAGACATTCGCCCAATTTAGAGGGCTATGTCCGTTTTGCAGCGACGACGCGCCGCGCCTGTCCCTACCCCACCGTCACGGGCGCGACCAGTCGAACTCCATGCCCAGCCGCGCGGCGAGCGCGTCGTTGTGCGGCGCGAAGTGCGCGGCCAGCTCCGCCCGCAGCCCGGCGTCCATCGCGCTGCTCCGGCGGTCGTTGAAGACCTCGAACCGGGCGAGCTGGTGCGGCGGCAGGCCGAGGAATTCCAGCACCCGGGCGTACGTGGCGGCCGGCTCCCGGTACAGCGTCTCGCTGGGCAGGAACAGCATCTGCTCCCGGTCGAAGCGGGACAGCCAGGGTTCGAGGTGCTCCAGGTAGCGGCCCCGGGCCCGGTAGGTGTACCAGTCGTACGCCTCGCTGAAGTACGTCGGGTCGGCTACCAGCCGCTCCCGCTCGCCGGCCGTCCGCTCCTCCTCCCGGGCCAGTGCCTCGGCGAACTCCAGCGGCTCCTTCCCCTCGGTGCGCCGTTCCTTCCAGTGCGAGTACGCCCGCTCCACCGGATCCCGGAGCAGGAAGATCAGCCGTACCGAGGGCAGCAGGTCGGCGACCCGCTGCGGGGCGAGCGGATGGAACATGTACAGCGGCGCGGCCTCGCCCACCCGGGTCGGCCCGCCGTGCTTGCGTTCCAGAGCCCGGCGCTGCCGCTCGGTCGGGAAGTGCGAGCGGTACCACGTCTCGCCCCGGCCCCAGTTCTCCTCGAAGTAGTGCGAGGTCTTGGTGTTCCACGCCGGGAAGAGCCGGGGCACCAGGGGATGCTCCAGCAGGTACCGCCAGAGCGAGGTGGTCCCGCCCCGCTTCGTCCCGGTGATCAGGAAATCCGGCAGCGGGCGCTGGTCGCTGGTCCACTCGCCGTAGCGCACCAGCGAGCCACGCACCCGCGTCCGTACCCCCGTGGGCAGCACACTCTTGGCCCGGTCCCGGATCGTCATCGCATCCCTCTCGTTCCGCCGGACCCGGCCACCGCCGTCCGGTCGGGTGAACCCTCGTCCTGCCGGTCCCGGGGTGCCGGCCGCAGCGTCGCCGCAGCCGCCCGGACCACCCGCCGGACCCGCCGGTCGAGCAGCAGCAGCGCGCACCCGGCCACCAGCAGCACCACGGTCAGCGTCAGCCCGGCGACGCCCCGGCCGGCCACCGTCGCGCCGAGGGTGGCGAGCACCAGCGTGCCCGCGCCGGCCACCGCGCCGGCCTTCAGCAGCGCGCCGGTGAGCAGCGGCTGACCGATCGCGGCCCGGGCGGCGCGGGCCGCGAGCAGGTTCTCCACCACGATCCCGACCGTCCAGGCGACCGCCGCGCCCAGCACGCCGTGCCGGGGCACCAGGACCAGGGCGAGACCGACGTTGAGCACCAGGCCGGTCGCCGCCGCCATCAGGTGCCGGCCGCTGTTGCCGCTCATCAGCAGCATGGTCTGCACGATCCCGACCCCGGAGTTGACCATCATCGCGCCGGCCAGCACGGTCATCGCGGTCGCGCCCGCGCCGAACTCCGGCCCGAACAGGCTCAGGAAACCCGGGGCGAAGAAGCCGAGCACGAGGTACGCCGGCCAGGAGAGCATGATGATCATCATGGTGGTCCGGCGGTAGACCTCGGCGGCCTCGACCGTCCGGCCCTGCCCGAGCAGGCGGGACAGCTGCGGCGCGACCGCCACTCGCAGCCCCTGCATGACCAGCAGCCCGGCGAGCACGTACCGGCCGACCCCGCCGAGCACACCGGCGTCCGCCTGCCCGGCCAGCGCCGAGGTGAGCAGCACGCTGAGCCACATGCTGCTCGCGTCGATGGTCGCCGACGCGGCCCGGGGCAACGCGAAACCCCAGAACGACCGCCAGTCGGCGCGCTCCGGACGCAGCACGGCCCCCGAGGTCAGTCCGAGCGGGCCGACCAGCATCAGCGCGCAGGCCAGCACGGCCAGGGCGGCCGGGAGGAGCCAGCCGCCGAAGCCCAGCACCACCCCGGCGCCACCGACCACCGCCGCCGCCACCAGCAGCGGCCGGGCCAGCGGCACCAGGACGTACTGGACGGCGACCACGGCGGTCACCGGACGGACCGCGCGGACCGCCGCCACCAGCATGGTCATCGCCACGGTCAGCGGCAGGGTGGCGAACGCCAGCCGCAGCAGCGCCGGCCCGTCGCCGCCGGGGCGGTCGAACAGCACCTGGGCGAGCGGCCCGACCAGGGCCAGCCCGACCACGGCGACCACGGCCGACCCGAGCAGGGTGGGCACCAGCGCCACCGGGAGCAGCCGGGCGGCGTCGCCCCGGCTGCCCAGCCGCCGTCGGGGCAGTGCCCAGACCAGGGCGGTGTCCGCGCCCGCGCAGCAGAGCACACCCACGATCGTCACGACGCCGATCGCGGTGAAGATCGCCCCGGAACCGGTCGGGCCGAAGCCCCGCACGATCACCAGGGTCAACACGAAGCCGAGCAGGCCGTTGACGGCCGCTCCGACCAGCCCGACCGCCCCGTTTCGGGTGCCGCGCCGGACCTCTCCCCCGTCGACGGCCCGGTCGGTACGGTCAGACACCCCGCCCCCGCCGCTGCGCCAGGCTCAGCACCCGCTCCCCGGAGACCAGACCCAACGCCACCGGCAGGGTCACCAGGACCCGCTTCTCGGCCGGGTTGAGCCGGACCACCCGGACCAGCTCGCGCAACGCCTCCCCCCGGCGGTGCCCGGAGGCCAGCGCGAAGGCGATCTGGCCGTGGATCCGGGCCAGGCCGGTCCGGCTACGGGCCAGCTCGGGGTGCTTGGCGAGCAGGTAGCGGGACGCCTCGACGATGACCGCCCAGCGTCCGAAGAAGAACGACCCGCCGTGCCAGTCGACCACCACCAGCACCTCGGGGGCGATCACCACCGGCCCGTGGGCGGCGACCCGGAGCAGCCACTCGTAGTCCTCGCCGTAGCCGCCGGGGATCTCCTCGTCGACCGGGCCGATCGCGTCCCAGGTGGAGCGCCGGACCAACATCGTGCTGGAGTGCACCTCCATCACCCGGTCGGCGAGGAAGTCGTCCAGCGTGACCTCGCTCCGGTCGAGCTGGCGTTCCTTGGCGATGCCCGGACCCTGCAACCGGATGCCGCAGCTCGCCGCCGCCGCGTCGGGCCGCGCCCGCAGCAGCTCGACCTGCCGGCTCAGCCGGGCGGGAAGCCAGAGGTCGTCGTCGTCGCAGAAGGCGATCAGCTCGCCGGTGGCCACGTCCGCGCCGGTGTTGCGCCCGCCGGGCAGGCCCTGCCGGTGGGTGTTGTTGACGTACCCCAGTGTCCGCCCACGCTCCGGCACCCGGACCTCCAGCGGCCGGATGTCGCAGTGGTCGTAGACCACCACGCACTCGATCTCGCCCGGGTAGTCCTGGTCCAGGACCGCCTGGACGGCCCGCTCCAGCAGGCCGGGACGGTCCCGGGTGGCGATCACCGCGGTCACCCGCGGGTACGTCTGGTCGGTCGGTGCCAGCTCAGTCACGTCCATCCCTCGTCAACACGAAGCCGACCGGGTTGACCCCGGCGGCGCGAAGCCGCTCCACCACCCGGCCGAGGTGGGCCGTCCGGGTCCGGTCCCGGGCGGTCACCAGCACCGCGAAGCCGGCCCGGGCGATCCGCACCCCACGGTCGTCGCGGTTGGCGGCCGGGGCGTCGAGCAGCACCAGTCCCCGGTCGTCACCGGAGTCGAGGTCACGGATGAGCCGGACGAGGCCGGCGCCGATGCGGACCGTCCGGTCGTCGTCGGCAACCGGGGCGACGGGGGTGACCGGGACGCTGGCCGAGGCGGAGGCCGCCGGCGTGGACGGCTTCGGCGGTTCGTTCGTGGTGCCGGACCGGTACACGGCGCCGTTCTTGGCCTCCGGCCCCGGGCTGGGCCGGGGCTTGCGGACCGGAGAGATCACCATCGTGTCGTCGGGGCTGCCACCCGCCGGAGCGCCGGCCGCCGGCCGGGCCGAGCGCACCGGCGTGATCTGCACGGTGTCGTCGGGCCGGCTGGGGGTGCCGGGCCCGACGGTGGTGCCGGGTGCGCCGGTGGTGCCGGCCGCGGTGGCCGGTCGGGGCGAGCGCACCGCCGTGATCTGCACGGTGTCGTCCATCGACCGGGGCGGGCTGACGCCCTCGGGGACCCGCGGCTTCGAGACGAGCTCGACGGCGGGTTTCGCCGACGACGTGGCAACGGTGTTGGCGATCGGAGGACGGGTGGCCGCGACCGTCGGAGGGACACGCCGCTGGGCGGCGAGCAGGACCGGCCGGATCTGCTCCAGGCTCTCCGGGGAGCTGCCGAGCCGCACCTCGTGCCCGGCCTCGGCCAGGGCGGCGGCGAGCCCCGCGCTCACCTGGGCACGGCCCTCGTCCTCGTCGCTGGAGAGCACCACCAGCGGAACCGGTTTGGGCCGTTCGACCCACTGGTTCAGCGCCAGGACGAGGTAACGCATCTCGGACGTGGCGGCGTCGCCCTTGCTCCGCTGCACCGTGCCGAGCAGCGGCGCGCCGATGATTTCGGAAGCCTCGTTGGCCGAGCGCACCCGACGGTCCATCGCCTCCCGGACGAAGGCCAGCAGCGTGCCGACCAGCACACCGCCGAGCAGCCCGGCCAGGACGAAGAGCGGGGCGGAGTCCCGGTTCGAGGGGACCGGCGCACGGGCCGCGCTGGTGACCGAACCGGGGCTCAGGTCCGCCGACGCGATCTTGGAGCGCTGCTCGGCGAGCTGGGCCAACTGGTCGTTGAGGGCCCGGATCTGGTCGAGCAGGGCGCTGGTCCGGGGGCCGGTGTTCGAGCCCTCGTCCGGCAACTGCCGCTGGGTGGTGGCCCGCTGCGTGGTGACCAGCGAGATGGTGTCGTCGTACGACTTGAGCACGGCGGCGCGCTGGTCCTCGTACATCCCCTTGCGGAGGCTGAGGTACGTGTCGGCCGCCCCGTTCGCCCCCGCGACCGCCTCCTGCTCGCTCTCCCCCGCGTAGGTGAACCGCAGGAGCTGACCGCCGACCGGGGTCTCCACCTTCAGCGCGTTGGCCACCCCCTCGACGTCCCGACCGGTGATCTGGGCCACCTTGTCGACGACGTCGTTACTGGTGGCGATGCCGGTCTCGGCGGTCATGTTGACCGCCCGGTCGGCGCCCCCGGCAGGCAACGAGAACGGGTCGGTCACCACCGGCCGGACCACGACCACGGTCGTCGCGGTGTAGACGGCCGGGACGAAGACGAGGTAGGCGACGACCAGCAGCAGCAGCAGTCCCACCGCGGCGAGCACGGTGCGCCAGCGGCGCAGGGGGATCCGCGCGAGATCTGCCAGCCCGACAGGGCGTGGCCGGGCGACGTCGGTCGCGTCCATCAAACAGGTCCTCTTGGGGTGCGGCGGGGGCGTACGGAGTGCCGGTGGTCGACCCGCACTCGCGGACGGTCGTTCCTCCTATTGTCGTCGACGGTCGGGCCCGGGTCCTCCCCCCGGTCACCCGGAAGTCAGTCGGATCTCCTACGACCACCCGGACGGCCAACCGAATGGATGGCCGTCCGGGTGCTGGTCGATCGTCCCGCCGGTGCGCCCGTGGACGCACCGGCGGTCGTCAGTCAGGACGTGGCGTAGAACAGCGTCCGGCTGGACCAGTTCGTGCCGAGCAGGCCGAGGTCGAGCCGGGTGGCGGCGGCGCCGTCCACAGCCGCCCCGTCGAACGGCACAGCCCACAGGGAACCGAGCGCGGTGCCGTACACGATCCGGCCGTCCACCCAGGTCAGCCCCCGCGCCGAACTCCAGGACACACCCTGGCTGGGGACGGTGAACTCGGAGGCGCCGACGGTGTAGCCGTCCGGCTCCAGGTAGCGGTAGTAGAGCGAGTTCTGGCCGGACTTGGTGTAGTACATCCGCCCGTCGAGGTAGAACGCCCCGTTCAGGGTGGCCGGGTTGAACCAGTCGTTGTAGCCGCTGCCGACCCAGGGCGCGCCCACCGTACCGCCGGTGAACATCGAGATCCCGAGGTAGCTGCCGCCCGGTGCGGTCGCGTCCGTCTTCGACCAGTAGAGCTTGTTGTGCACGACGAACGCCGCGCCCGCCGCGGTCAGGTTCGGCTGGTTGACGACGGTCGACGTGCCGAGCGTCGCGTCGCCGTCGAAGGGCACCCGGGTCAGCTTGCCCTCGGTGCCGCCGACGTAGAGGAACCCGGGGGTGGTCTGCGGCGCGTTGACCGCCGGGGTGACCCGACCGCCGGCCAGCGGGAAGAGGGCCATCCGGCCGTGGTACTCGCCGCCCGCGCCGTCGTTGTCGAAGCCGGCGTGGATGCCGGTGCTGCCCCGCCACAGCTCCCAGACGATCGGACCCCAGTTGGTGGTGCCCGCCGGCGCGCCGGTGCGCTGCGGGTTCCAGACCAGCGGCATGCCGTTGATCGGGTCGAGCGCGCCGTAGCCGAACCGGTCGATCGCGCCCGGACCGGCCGAGTCGTTGCCGTTGGTGTTGTTCAGCCAACGGAAGTGCCCGCCCACGTAGACCACGTTGTCGGCCACCTCGACCGAGGTCACCGAGTCGTGGCCGGTGTGGTTCACCCAGGTGCCGTCGATCGCGCTGCCCCGGGTGTCGGTCTCGAACCGGGCGATGGTGTCGCAGTACGCCCCGCTCACCCGGCCACCGTCCGCGACGATCACGAAGTAGCTGCTGTCGTCGGAGAAGTCGACGTCCCGGGCGTAGAACGGGAAGCTCGCGCTGGAGCAGGGGTGCACGTAACGCTGGGTGCTCCAGTCGGCGACCGTCGGGGTGCCGTCCAGCTCGACCATCACCACCTGGTTGCGGGACAGCCCGTTCACCAGGGTGAAGTTGCCGACCGCGACCAGCGTGCCGCCGTCCGGCGACACGTCCAGGCCCCAGACCAGCTCGACGCTGGTACGGGCCACCGACGCGTCGATCTGGAAGGTCGGGTCGATCGCCCCGGTCGTGGCGTTCAGCCGGGCCAGCAGCGAGTGCTCGGTGCCGTTGACCCAGTGGAAGGCACCGGCGATGTACAGGTGGTTGCCCCGGACGATGGTGCGCCGCACCTGACCGCCGTCACTGCGACCGACCCAGGAGCCCACCGTGGCGCCGGTGACCGGGTCCAGGGCGACCAGGTTCTTCCGGGACACCCCGTTCACGTTCTTGAAGTTCCCGCCGACAATCAGCTTGCCGTCCGGGTTGACCGCGAGGGCGTGCACCGCTCCGTCCAGCACCGGCGCGAACGAGGTCTTCAGCGCGCCGGTCGCCCGGTCGTACGCGAAGAGGTAGTTGCGGGACGTCCAGGTCGCCGCGCCGGGGCTCTTGACCGAGGTGAAGCTGCCGCCCGCGTAGACCGTGTCGCCGATCTCGGCGAACGCCTTGACGTCGCCGTTCTGGGCGTGCGGCGTGGTGTCGACCGGGTTCGGCGAGGTGAGGGTGCTGGCCACCGGCGTGAAGTCGGCGGCCCCGACCGGGGTCGCCACTCCCAGCGTGGCGACCAGTGCCGGCACGGAGAGCGCGGCGAGCCAGCGGACCGCGGCCGATCTCCGGCCCGGTCGGGTTGACGTTCTGAGTGACACTGGGCGGCCCCCAAGGATGAAGTGATACAGGCGTAGCTTGCTGCGCCGGTGACCGGCGCGCATCACCCGACCGGTCCGGACGTGCCGTAACTCGGCCGTCGCGGACCGTTCGGGGATCAGTTCTGGTTCGTCCATCGGAACGGCTCCACCTCCTTACGGGCGGAGACCGTCCACCGGGTCGCCAGGGAGAGGTCGTTCTCGGTGACCTGGTCCGCCTCCCGGGCCAGGACGAGACCACGGCGGTCCAGCTCCCGGGCCATCTCGACCTGATGGTCGTCGACGTGTTCGCCGTGCGGTCGACGACGGGGCACGTAGATGGCGCGCTGGCCGGCCCGTAACGCGGTCAGCGCGGAGCCGACCCCGGCGTGGGTGACCACCACGTCCGCCTCCCGCATCGCCTGCTGCATCTCGGCGAAGGGCACCTGCGGGCGGGCGTCGGCGGGCATCCGGGGGATCCGCGTCGACCCGACCTGCCACAGCACCTCGGCCGACGGGGGGATGATCCGGGTCAGCCGTTCCAGCAGCCGGGGGAACCCGTACTTCTGGGTGCCGAGGGTGACGACGACCCGGGAGACCGGCCGGGTGGCGGACGACTCCCGGGGGACGTACGCGTCGAAGATGGAGCCGCCGTAGCGCCAGCGGCCGTCCGCCCACGAGGGGTACTGGGTGTAGAGACCGGTCCCCGGCAGCCGGGCGACCATCCGGCCGGTGAGCGACGGCCCCGTCGTGCGGGTGGCGCTCTCGATGTAGTGGCAGGCCACTCCGGCCCGGAGGGCGGGCAGGAAGAACGAGGCCGCCACACTGGCCCCCGTGCTGATCACCCGGCTGAACCGGCCGCCGCCCAGCACCCGCCGGGCCGCCACCAGGTCGCGTACCGCGCCGACCAGGTCCCGGCTGGTGGCCGGGGGGACATGGATGACCTCCGCCCCGTCGAGCAGCGAACGGCTCTGCGGGGAGTCGAAGGTCGCCCAGACGCAGTCGTCCTGCACGCCGAGCCGGGGCAGGAGGTCGTGCAGCTCGGCGAGGTGGCCCCCGGTGGAGGCGACGAGAAGCGTGGTCACGGACACCCACCCCGGCCGGTCACCGTCGGCCCGACCGGCCGCACCGGTACGGGCACCGCGCGAACGGTGCGGAGGTAGGTCAACGCCACGGGCGTCCTTCCTGGACGGTACGGACTTCTCGGTCGGCCCGGACTCCCGGGAACGCGGAGCGACGGCACGAGCACCGGACGCGCTCACCCGGCGTCCACCTTCGGATCCGCGTGTCGAGCCCGGCCGGCAGCCGGTGCTGCTCCGGTCCCGTCCGCGCCCCGGGTGACCCGACGTTCCGGCCACCGCTTGCGGACACGGCGAAACCGCGACCAAGCGGTGAAACAGTAGAGGAATACTCGCGATCGCGGTAGGGACGATCAGACGATTGCTCGCATTGTGGAGGTTTGACCGCCGGCCCTACCGCAGCCGCACGGCCAGCAGGTCCAACAGGGCCGGGTGCAGCTTCGGGCTCCAACCCCCGCCGCCCGCAGCCAGTTCGGCCGTCCGTAGCCAGAGCTCGATGAGATAAGCATCACCCACCAGCCGGCGACGGACGGCGTCCAGTCCGACATCCGACCCCTGCCGGTCGAGCAGGCCCCGCATCTGCTCCGCCGCCTCGGCGGCGGGCCGCCCACCCAGCGACAACGCGGTCTGGAAGCCCTGGTGCGCGAGGTCGAAGCCGACCGGCCGGTCGGTGCCGCCGTTCTCCCAGTCCCAGGCGATCAGGCGGCCCCGGTGGGTGCCGAGGTTCCACGGCACCCAGTCGCCGTGCCAGTCGCCGAACTCCAGGGTCACCTCGCCGTCCCGGTCCGCCAGCGCGGCCACGGCGTCCCGGACCGGCCCACCCGCCACCTCCGCCCGCGCGGTCAGGTCGGCCAGGAACGGTGAGCCGCGCAGCGGCCGGGCCGGGTTGGGCGCGCCACCGCGCCGGGCCACCGCCAGCATCGCGGCGGTCCGGGGCTCCTCCGGGCGGCGCAGGCCACGCACCCCGGCCGGCATCGGTTCGACCACGGTCACCGCGAGGTCGCCCCAGCCCACCTCGCCCAGCAGCCGGGGCGCGTCGGGCAGGTCACCGCCGTCGCGCGGCAGGCCACGCAGGGCCGCCGCCTCGGCCCGGACCATGGACCGGGTGGCGTCGTTCCAGCCGATCTTCGCGTACCCCCGGGGGCGTCCCCGGTCGTCGAAGAGCTGGAGGGTCGGCTTGTGGTGCGGATCGGGCGGACGGATGCCGATCGCGGCGTGCAGCCGTCCACCGAGCACATTGGCCAGGTGGTCCACCAGGAGCACCTCGGCCGGGTCCACCCCGGCCGGCACCGAGACGGTCAGCACGGGCATACCCGCCGCCCCGGTGGCCCCCACGCCGGCCAGCAGGCCGACGGCGAGCCGGTTGAGCCGCACCCGGGGCGGACGCAGGGCGTTGTACGCCCACGTCGAGGCCGCCCCGACCCGCCGCGAGGCGAGGGGCAGGAGGAACCGGGCGCGCTCCACCGACGGCACCACCGCGTACCGCACGGTCACCGCCCCGGCCGCGTCCCGCCGGGTGGCGGCCGGCTGCTCCCTAGAGACCGACAACCGCAGCCGGGAATCCGGGAAGACCGCCCGGGTGACCCAGCCGATGCCGTCCTGGCGCTCCCTGGGGTCGCCGTCCCGCCGCTCCGCCACCACCGTGCCGCCCCCTGTCCGCGCCCGCACCCGCACGCCCGCGCGAACACGATAGGTGACGCCCCGCCCGCCCCGCACACGCGTCCGGCCGGGGCTGAGGGCCGCCGGGGCGGCCGGGGTTGCCGGGTTGGTAGCAGGGGTCCCCTGTTACCGCATTTTGATGAGGAGGGGTCCCCTGCTACCACCGTGGGAGGGCACGCCGAGCCGACCGCTGGCCTGGACCGGGGACCAGGCAGCCGAAAACCGGGCGGCCGGAGACCGGCCGCCCGGGGGCGGAGACGACGACTAGCGCTGCCAGACGCGGATGTAGTCGACCCGGAAGTCGGCCGGGAACACCGTGCTCCCGTCCGGGTCGCCGAGCCAGCCGCCGACCTGGAAGTTCAGCCGGAGGTTGTACGGCTTGTGGAACACCTCGTCGAACCAGGGCGTGGTGGCGCGGTTGCGCTCGTACACCTTGCGGCCGTCGATGTACCAGCGGATCGCGTCCGGCTCCCACTCCGTGGTGTACGTGTGGAACCCGTCGCCGGGGTACCCGTCGTTCGGGAAGGTCCACCGCTGGTCCTGCTTGGTCGGGGTGTAGTCGTAGAAGATGGCCTGGGTGGCGGCCCGGTAGTACTGGTTGCCGCCGGGTAGTTCGACCACGTCGATCTCGCCCCGGCCGCCGTCCTCCGGACGCAGCCAGAACGCCGGCCAGAGCCCCCGCGAGTCGTTCGGACCGTTGGGCGACTCGGCCCGCATCTCGAACCGTCCGTACGTCCACGAGTGGCGACCGATGGTGTCCAGGTAACTCTGGGTGTACTGCCGGGTCTGCGAGCTGCACTGCGCGGTCTGGCGCTTCGCGCGCAGGGTCAGCACGCCGCCGGAGACGAAGGTGTTCTCCGGGCTGTCGACGTTGCAGCCCTTGTCGATGTCACGCGCCTCACCGGTGCGCAGGTTCCACTTGGCACGGTTCACCGAGTCGCCGTTGAACTCGTCGTTCCAGACCATCCGCCAGCCGGGCACCTGGCCGGGCGGGGCCTGCGTCGGGCTCGGCGAGGGGCGGCTCGGGGTGGCCGACGGGGTGGGTTTCACCGTGGTCGGGGCCGGCGTCGGCTTGACGGGCGTCCGGCTCGGGGACGGCTTCGGCGCGGTCGTCGTCCGGGAGGGTGTCGGAGCCGGCCGGGTCCCGCCGCCCTTGTAGGTCACCACCAGCTCGGGACGGATCTGGGGGCGGGAGTTGTCGCGGGAGGCCCAGTAGATCCGGGTGTGGTGGCTCTGCTGGGTCAACGCGAACGTGTAGGAGCCGTTGCCGGTGACCGCCCGGCTGACGTCCCACTCGTTGTGCCCCCGGTCGACCTCGTTGACGCCGTCCAACGCCGGCCCGAGGGAGGGCCGCACGTCCCAGTCACCGGGGAAGGTGGCCGCGCCGTCGGCGAAGTGGGCGAAGACCCGGGCCCGGAACGGCTCCCAGGCGTGCACCCGCAGGGTCGCCTGGATGTCCCGGGCGCCGACCGGAATCGCGGTCACGTCGAACTGCAACAGCGCGTCACGTCGGCCGTTCGGGTTCCGGTCGCACAGCCGGGGGCAGCTCGCCAACGTCGTCTTGACGCTGTTGTCGCCGTCCTGGACCACCTGCGACGCGGTGGTGTCCGCGACCGCGCCCATGGTGACCGACGTGTTCTCGTCGGCGAAGAGCGGCAGCACGGACACGGCCAGCATCACCGTCGTCCCCGCGGCCACCAGCGCGATCGCTGAGCCTCGTCGTAGCATCAGACTCCCCGGTGACAGGTCGGACACCGATCCCTCGATGACCAAAAGTAGTTGCACGCTAACGATGTGGCCCACAATTGGCCAGGTCCGAAGGACAACTTAACCCGTCCCTAAGGACCGGCGGGCCGGGCCAGCCGGTCGGACGGAGCCAGGTGACCGATGGTCCGAACGGAAACCGGTCGGCCGGTGCGGCCGTCCCGACCGAACCGGTGCCGCATCCGTCCAGTTGGGACGGCCGGTGGTTCTCGACACGGGCGCGGACGGGTAGCCGCGCGGCCGACGCCGCAGGCGCGCGCGGAAACGCGATCAACGACACATCTTCTTCGATGTCCTGACAGTGTCGACAAGCGGCCGGAGCAGCCTTCCGGGGCCCGGGACCGCGGTCGAATGTCCCTGGCGGCGGACGGGATTCCACCCGCACGGAACCGCCCGATCGACCAACCACCGAGGAGGGCACGTGCACGACATCGGAAACATGGTCACGGAGGCCGGTCGCGGCACCGGGCGGCGCTGGCTGGCGGGGGTGCTCGCGGCGGTGGCGCTGCTGGCGGGCCTGCTGACCGTCGGCTCACCGGCGCAGGCGGTGGACCTGCCCTGGGGGCCGTACACCTGCGCGACCGGCTACGTGTGGCGGGAGGCGGTGCCGGGTGACCAGGTCTGCGTGACCCCGCAGACGCGGTCCGACACCCAGACCGAGAACGCCCTGGGCCCGTCGCGCCGGGAGTCCAACGGCTTCTGCAAGGTGGGATTCGTGTGGCGTGAGACGCGCCCCTCCGACCTCGTCTGCGTGTTCCCGTCCAGCCGGGACCGGGCGTACAGCGACAACGCGAACGCGCCGTGGCGGCTGGCCGACCCGGGTGCGACGCCGCGCGGCGGGGTCTCCGTCTCCACCACATACCACCAGCTCGGCGGTTACCTGTACGCCACCGGCAGCGGCCTCTCCGCCAACCGGCCGGTGCGGTTCTACGCGGTCCGGATCAACACGGTGGGCCCGTACTCGCTCGGGTCGCTGACCGCGAACGCCAGCGGCGTCATCTCCGGCTGGCAGTACGTCGCGGACATCCGTTGCCGCAGCGGGCAGACCCAACCGGCGATCATCGTCGTCCTCGACCAGGGCTCGGGCGTCGTCACCACCGGCGGCACCACGGACGCCTTCCGCCACTGCGGCTGACCCGGCGCACCGGTCCCGGCGCGGAACCCCGCGCCGGGACCGACGTCGTCTCCGCCGGCCGGCGCGGCTCAGTCGAGGCCGGACGGGCGGTGACGGGTACCAAGGACGTCGACGAAGCGGGTCATCGCCACCTGGAAGTCCACCCGGTCGGCGGCGTGGAACCGGCGGAAGAACCAGTCGGGCACGCGGGCCTGCCCGCGGCGGCTGTGGAAGATCAGATCCTGGATCTGCCGGGCCAGGACGAGCAGGTCCGACGGTGCGGTGGGCTCGGACGACGCCGCCGGCGCGAGGTGGGCCCGGAGGACGGCGAGGGCCCGGGTGCGGTCCACCGCGACGTCCCGCTGGGTGCGGTACACCTCCAGGCCGACCATGAGCCCGCCAAGCGAGGGCACGAACCACTGGAGCAGCAGCTCGGCCACGGTCATTCCGGAGGTCACCCCGAACACCACGCCCAGCACCGACCAGAGCACCACACCGCCGAGGACGGTGTGCGCGTACCGCAGCCGAATCCGGGAACCCCAGCCGAGGTTCTGCTGCTGGCAGGCGAGAACGTCGTACGGGGCCGGCAGCGGGGGGATCTCGTAGTAGTCCCGCAGGTACTGCTCGTCCCTCCGGAAGGCACGCTCCAGCCGGCTGACCTCGTGGGCGTCGATCCGGTCACCGGCGGCTACCGGGTTCCACGGCAGCCCGAACAGGTCCACGTCGAACATCTCCTGGAGGACCGCCGCCTGTCGGAGCTGCCCCCGCGACCACGCACCGAGGCCGAGGGCGTTGGCGACGGCCCAGAGCGCGCCGGCCACCGTCACCACCGTGCCGGGAGCCGCCGTGACCGCGACCACCGCCCCGGCCACCCCGAGCGCCGCCGACACGGCCATCCGGAGGTTGTCGAGACGCTGTGCACGGGAGTGGCAGACCGACATGGCCCGTAATAGGGCCATCATCCGAGGTTGGTTCTGGCGGCTGAGCAGGGACTCGGCGCGTTCGGTCACGTCACTCTCCCGGGCCGGGGCCCCGAGCGTATATCCAGTGCGCTAGATGTAACAGAGAGCGCGACGAAGACGCTGTTTGGGTGACCGTTTCTGTTATTTCCAGATAGGTAGCAACACTACGAGTAGGTGAACTACCAATTGTCCGGGGGATCGAGTAGCGTTTCTGCCGCGCGGGACTCCCCCGAGCACCACCTCTCGGACGACCCGCCCGGGTCGTCCCGCTCTCCATCCCCTGTGGGCAGGCCCGAATGACCGGCATGGGCGACGACGTGGTCGACCCCCTACACCAGCGGACGCCGTCCGAGCTGCTCCGGTCGGAGCTGCAGAAGCTGGCGGCGACCCGGAACGCCACCTTCCATCTGCTGGACGGTCGGCCGGCCCGGCGGAGCCACACGGATGCTGAGATCCACTACGGCACGTACACCGATCACAACCTGCACCCGCCACGGACCAGGAAGCTGCTGCTCAAGGTACTGCCGGCGGGCGCGAGGTCCCGGGAGCCGGGGCGGCACCGTCGGGCCCTCGGTGCGAACCGGGAGTTCGCGCGGGAACATCTGGTCGGCCAGCCCCTCGACCCGGTCCGGCTCTCTGACGGCCGATGGGTCCTGTTCTTCGAGGTGGCGAACGGCGGAGACCGGCTGTGGAGCCTGGACGAGTTGGCCGGGCAGGACCTGCTCGACACGTTCCGGGCGGTGGTCGCGGCCCTGCTGCACGGCTGGAACGGCGCAGGTCCGGCCGACGGGCAACGCGGCCTACCGGTCGACTCGGTCCCCGTGAGGACCTACCTCCGGCGGGAGCTGGCCGCTACCGACGCGCAGACGGAGATCTACGAGGCGGTACGCGAGTTCGGGTTCCCCGTCACCTCCGACGAGCCGTGGACCGTCGACCACTGGCGACGGGAGCCGAACCCGCTCCGGCTGCTCGACGCCCCGTACGGGGATGTGGAGACCTGGTACTGCTACGGCTTGACTCACGGCGACCTGCACGGCGGAAACGTGGTGGGTCCCCGGGACGGCTTCGGCAAACCGCTGCCCGGGGCGTTCCGCCTGATCGACCTGGACGGCTTCGAGGAGGCCGCCCCGCTGAGTCGGGACCTGGTCTGTCTGCTGCTCACCACCGTGCTCAGGTTCGTTCCCGACCTCGAGCCCGCCGAGTCGGACGCCCTGATGGAGTACCTGATCCACCCGGACCGGCCCTGCCCGCCGAACCTGCGGGGGCCGGTGGTCGACCTGGTCCGGATCGTCCGTGAGGAGAGCCTGCGCTACAGCTCCCCGGACTGGGTCAGTGAATTGCGGACGCAGACACGTCTTTCGTTGGTCGGCTGGGCTCTCGTCTGCGCCACTTACCAGAACCTCGGCCCGCGCCGCCGCCGATGGTGCCTCGTGCTGGCAGCCCGCGCCTCGGCAGCGTTCGAGCAGGATCTACCGACCGACGGTGGCCGGTCGGCGGGCGGCAGCGGCTCGCTGGAGCCGCCTCGCGTCGGCCCCCCGGGTGGGGCCGGCGGGCGGCCGGGCTGGGCGAGCACCACGCCGGTCCCCGCCGGCAGTCAGGGCGGGGTCGGTCTCGCCGAACGGCCGCCCCCGGGGCGGCACCGGGCCCAGGATCCTCCGGTCGGGTGGACCGGCAGGACCCGGTTCCACACGGTCGACGCGCCGCTCGGCCGGGGCCACCGGCTGCTCCAGATCTACCCGCCGGCGCGCGAGGTCCCCTACCAGCGCCGGCCGGTGGACGCGATGGTGGACGAGCCGGGGCAGGAAGGCCGTCGCTGGAGCCCTCTCACCCGGTGCCTGACCGCCGGTGCCGCGCTGGTGGTGACGCTCGCCGCCACCGTGGGAGTGGCGCACCATCTGGGAGCGTCGAGCGGCTCCCCGCGCCCGGGCACGGAGCGGGGCGCCGCGGGCAGCGGACGGGGCCCGGTCGACCCGACCGCGCCGCAGCAACTGATGGACCTCGCCCTGCGCGCCGCCCGGGTGGCGGACGAACCGGAGAAGGGTCGCTACGCGTACTTCTGCCTGCGGATCTGGGCGTTGGACCGGGACGAGCGGACGCTGCGCCAGGACCACTACCGCGACGAACAGTTCTGGATCGCCGCCGACGCCTCGGTCCGGCAGTCCGCTGTCGACGTCGTCGCCGGACGGCGGATGCCGGCGACCACGTCCATGTTCTCGCCGGGGGCCAGCACGGTGATGAACCCGGTGCCCGCCGAGGACCCGGACGTCCTGCGTCGTCAGCTTCGTGAGCTGGTGGACCAGCGACCGCACGAGCGGAGCGCGGCGGCCGCCGCCCTCGACTGGGTTCTGCACTTCCACCGGTACCACCTGCTCACGCCCGGTCAACGCGCCGCCCTGCTCGCGCAGCTCGCCGACACCGCCGCCCTGGTGTACCAGGGTGACTACACCGACTGGAACGGCCGGCACGGGGCCGCGGTGAGCGCACCGGACGGCACCGACGGGCAGGTCACCGCGACCTTCGACCGGCAGACCGGCCGACTGCTCAGCCACGAGAGGATCAGGGGCGACGCGGTGACCAGCTACACCTCACTGCGCACGTCGGGGCGGACCGACGTCGTCAGTCAGGCGGGCTGTGCCTGACCGGTTCAGCAGCGCCGGTACACGTAGTTCGCCCAGTCCCGATACGGACCGGCGTCACCGACGACGCGGTTCTGGACGCTGACACTGAACAGCGACATGTTGTGGTACTGGAAGGTGACCGAACCCGAGGCCAGGCTGTAGTGCGCCGAGGCCGCGCGGTACTGCCAGCCCCAGTTGGCGAGGTTCTGCTTTCCGCAGGAGGAGAGGCGACCCCGGGGGTAGCCGTAGTAGGGCCACTCGTAGAAGCAGAACCAACCCGACGGGCAGTCCGCGCCGTAGGTCCCGACCGGACGGCGCAGGGTGACGACGAACGCGCCGCCGTCGTAGCTGATCTCGTTGGCGTTGATCGGCGTGCCGCCCGGGTGCCGCGCCAGGTAGCTGCGCATCTCCTGGTCGAGTGCGACCGGTCCGGGTCCGCCCCGCTCCGGTCCGGCCGACACGGGTGGGGCGGGCAGCAGGGCCAGCACCCCACCGAGGAAGGCGGTGAACAGCGTACGGAGCGGGCGGGAACCGGCCATTCGACACCTCACGACGTGACACGCGGGGACGGGCGGATGACCGGACGGCTCGTCGCGTCGCCGGTCCGGGGGCCGGTCGCGCCGGCCACCCGCCCCCCCGAGCATAGGAAGGCGACCTTCCTGATCGACAGATCGGCGAGTGTCGAAATATTTACCGAGGACTATTCGATTGATCAGCGGAATCGTACGGGTGGATCTCGCGTGGAAATTGCGTGTCCCGGTATGTGCCGCACCGGGACACGGATCGCGCCCGGATCAAATCAGGCCCTCCCGGACGGCGTACGCCACGGCGTGGGTGCGGTTGCGGAGCTGGAACCGGGTGGTGATGTCGTGCAGCACGTTCTTGACGGTGCGCTCGGAGTAGCTGAGCCGGGTCGCCACCTCCCGGGTGTCCATCCCGTCGGCGACCAGGCGCAGCACCTGGCTCTCCCGGTGGGTCAGCCCGTTGAACTCGATGCCGCGCGGGGCGAGCACCGTCTGCTGCAACCGGGTCACCTGCTTGACCAGCCGACCGAGCACCTCCGGGGGCATCGCCGCCCCACCGGAGGCGGTGCTGACGACGAGCTGCGCGAGCCGGTGGCTGGTCGCCTCGGCGCGCGAGGCGAGCGCCCGTACCCCCAGCTCGACGGCGGGGATCAGGGCCGTGTCGGACTCGACCGCGGCGACCAGCACGAAGCGCCGGCAGCCCAGCCGGCGGACGGCCCGGATCAGGTCCAGCGCGTCCTGGTCGAGGGTGTCGGCGGCGACCACTCCGACGGTGTCGGCGGTGATCCGTGCCTCGGGGACGACCTCGATCTCCATCCGGCCCCGGAGGGCGGCGGTGATGCCGGCGGTCGAGATCGGGTCGGGGGTACGGATGTGGGCCTGCGTACGTCCGGTCATGACAGTTCCTTGCCTCGGGAGGTCGGGCCGTCTGCGGTCCGGCCCGGTCCCAAACGGTAGATAGGGCGGGTGGCCGGCCACTGGCACCGCACTGGACGCTCCCCCATCGACGGTTCTGCCCGGTCCGACCGGCGTCGAGCTGCCCGGTTGCCTGTTGGGGCAACGACACGCCGGAGGGGCACCGGCAGATACCGGCAGAACCGCTGCCCGTCCGGGCCGGTCACGGCGGGCCTGATCGGTCGACGATCCACTGTCGTCCGTCGCAGACAAGAGGGATCATGGTTACCGGTCCGGCATGATCACGTGCCGGTGCCGACAACCGGTAGGTCGCGGGGTCGGACGGGGAGCCGGGATGATGGCGGACAACGGCGCCGAGTTGAGACTCCGGCGGTTGCGGGCCGGGCTGACCCAGGAGGAGTTGGCCCGCCGGGCGGGGATCAGCGTCCGCGCGGTACGGGACATCGAGCAGGGCCGGGTCCGTGCGCCCCGGCCGGAGTCGCTGCGCCGGATCGCCGAGGCCATCGGGCTGCCCGACGGTCCTCCGCCGGCCGCCGGAGAGCCGCCCGGCCGGACGGCGGACCCGCACATCGGGGTGCTCGGTCCGCTCAGCATCCGGTCCGGCGTCCAGCCGGTCGCCCTGGGCTCGGGACGACAACGGATGCTGCTCGGCCTGCTCGCCCTGCACCCGGACACCACCGTCTCCCGGCAGGAGATCGTCGACGTCCTCTGGGGACACGACCCGCCGGACAGCTGCCTGAACCTGGTGCACACCTATGTGGCGCGGCTCCGGCGGGCACTCGCCCGCCCCGGCGGCGGAACGGGCGGCAGTGGAACGGGCGGCGGCGCGGCGGGTGGTGGCGGCACCACGATCGTCCACTCCGGTGGCGGCTACCAGCTCTGGGTCGGGCCGGGTCAGCTCGACCTGACCCGGTTCACCACCCTGATCGGCCGGGCCGAGGGCAGCGTCGCCGGTGACCTGAACAGCCTGGACCGGCTCGCCGAGGCGCTGGCCCTGTGGCGGGGGCCGGTGCTGGTCGACCTCGGGCCCGGCGTGGCCCAGCATCCGACCGCCACCGCCCTGAACCGCCGCCGCATCGCGACCGCGGTCACCTACGCCACGCTCGCCGTCGAGCTGGGTCTGCCGGACCGGGCGGTCCGCGAGCTGAGCGCGGTGGCCGGTCACGAGCCGCTGCACGAGCAGGTGCACGCCCGGCTGATGCTCGCCCTCGCCGCCTGCGGTCAGCAGGCCCGGGCGCTGGCCCTGCACCGGAAGCTGCGGGACCGCCTCGCCGACCAGCTCGGGGTGGAGCCCGGACCGGAGCTGCGCGAGGCGCAGTTGCGCATCCTCCGGCAGGACCTGCCGGTGATCGGGGCACGCCCGCCGGCGCCACCCCGTCCGGCCGAGCCGGCCCCACCCGGGCTGCCCGGTCACCGACCGCCGGCCCAGCTGCCGGCCGACGTCGCCCACTTCACCGGTCGGAGCAGCCAGATGGCCGCGCTCGACGCCCTGCTGGAGGCGTCGACCGGCGGCAGCGGACCGGTCGTCGTCGCGACGATCACCGGGATGGCCGGGGTGGGCAAGACCGCCCTGGCCGTGCACTGGGCGCACCGGGTCCGGCCGCACTTCCCGGACGGCCAGCTCTACGTCAACCTGCGGGGCTACGCGACGGCCAGTCCGGTCCGCGAGGGCGAGGCGCTCGCCGGGTTCCTGCACGCGCTGGGCGTGGCGGCCGAGCAGATCCCGGTCGACTCCGGGCAGGCCGCCGCCCTGCTGCGGACCCTGCTGGACGGCCGCCGGATGCTGCTGGTGCTGGACAACGCGGCCAGCGCCGACCAGGTCCGTCCCCTGCTGCCCGGCACCCCCGGCTGCATGGCGCTGGTCACCAGCCGGGACCGGCTCAGCGGGCTGGTCGCGGTCGACGGGGCCCGTCGCATCGCGCTGGACGTGCTCACCGGGGCCGAGGCCAGCGCCCTGCTCACCCGGATCATCCCGGCCGACCAGGTGGCCGCCGCACCGGCCGAGATCGCCGAACTGGCGGAGGTGTGCGCCCGGTTGCCCTTGGCGCTGCGCATCGCCGCCGCCGACCTGATCGACCATCCGGGTCGGCCGATCAGCGCGCACACCGCCCAGCTCAGCGCCGGCAACCAGCTCGCCGGCCTGCGGGTGGAGGGGGACGACCAGGCCGCCGTCCGGGCGGCCTTCGACCTGTCGTACGCGGCGCTGCCCGCGTCGGCCCGCCGGCTCTTCCGGCTGCTCGGGCCGGCCCCCGGGGCGGACGTGACGGTGCCGGCCGCCGCGGCCCTCGCCGCGCTGGACGAGGTCACCGCCGCGCGGGAACTGGACCGGCTCGCCGCCGCGCACCTGGTGCAGCAGCCCCGCCCCGGCCGGTACACCTTCCACGACCTGCTGCGGATCTACGCCGTCGAGCGGTCCACCGCCGAGGACCCGGCGCCCGAGCGGGCCGCCGCCAACCGCCGGCTCTACGCCTGGTGCCGGCAGCGGGCCGAGGCCGCCGCGGCGACGATCTACCCGCAGATGGTGCGCCTGCCGCCGGACGGGGACGACCGGCAGGTGGCCGGATTTCCCTCGTCGGAGGCGGCGATGGCCTGGCTGGAGGCGGAGCGGACCAACCTGGTCCGGGTCGTCGCGCACGCCGCCGACCAGGGTGCCGATCCGGCCGCGTGGCGGATCCCCGACGCGCTGCGCGGGTACTACCAGTTCCGTCCGCACAACGACGGTTTCCTGGCCGCCTCGCACGCGCTGCGCGCCGCGCAGGCCGCCGGGGACGAGGCGGGCGAGGCGGCGAGCCGGCTCGGGCTGGCCAGCCTGCACCTGCGGCGCAGCGAGTACCGGGTGGGGTTGGAGCACGCCACGGCGATGATCGACGCGGCGACCCGGGCGGGTTGGCCCGAGGGGCTGGCGGCGGCGTACGGCACGTGCGGGTTGATGCACCTGCGCGCCGGACGGCTGGCCCAGGCCGCCGACCTGACCCGACGGGCGGTGGAGATCCACGAGCGACTCGGCGGCGCGGAGCGGCTGAGCACCAGCCTCGGCAACCTCGGAGTGATCTACCGGGACATGGGGCGGCTGCGCGCCGCCGAGGAGGTGTTCCGCCAGGGGCTGGTGCTGACCCGGCGGACCGGCACCCGGATGAACACCGGCATCAGTCTGAGCAACCTCGGCGACGTGGAGCACGCCCTCGGCCGGTACGACCAGGCCCTGGCCCACCTCGGGGAGGCGCTGGAGGTCAGCCGGGAGAGCGGCTACCGCCCCACCGAGGTGGAGAGCCTTCGGCGGCTGGCCGCCCTGCACGTGCACGCGGGCGACCTGTCCCGGGCGGCCGAACTGGCCGACGCGGCGCTGGCCCTGGCCGAGCTGGTCGGCGACCCGTCCCAGCAGGCCGCGGCCCGCAACGTGCTGGGTGCGGTGCACCTGCGGCGGGGCGACGGCGACGCGGCGGTGACCGAGCACCGGCTGGCCCTGGCGCTGGCCCGGGCCAGCGGCACCCACGGCGAGCGGGCGGAGGCGTTGATCGGGCTGGCCGAGGTGCACCGGCGGACCGACGTGGACCAGGCGCTGACCCTGGCCGGCCAGGCGTGGGAGGTGGCTCGGGCCGCCGGGTACCGGGTCTGGGAGGGGCACGCCCTGGTCGCCCGGGCCGAGGCGCAGTGCGACCGGGATCCGGTGACGGCCGCGCGCACGGCCCGGGCGGCGCTGGCGACACACCAGGAGACCGGCCACCTGCTCGGCCGGTTGCGCAGCCTGCGGCTGCTCGCCCGGATCGGTCCGGCCGCCGGGCTCACCGTGACGGAGCAGACGGCGTACCGGCAGGAGGTCGACCGGCTCGACGGGTTCGGCCGGTGGCGCGACGCCGGCCGGCCGCCCGGCGTCGGATGACGCGGAGCGGCCGGCGGCGGGACGACGTGGGGCACCCTCCGGCGTCGGATCACGTCAGACGGCCGGCACGGAGCCGGCGCGGTGGGTCCGGTGGGCGGCGGCGGGCCGACGAGCGCGGACCGCCGCCACCCCGATCAGACCAGCTCGAACTCCCGGGCCAGGTACTGGAACTTCTCGACGGTGAGCACGGTCGCGAGGATCTTCTCGTCCTCCTCCGAGAGGTCGTCCGCCTCGTCGTCGAGCACCTTGGCGAGGACCTGCCGGGCGACGTCCGGGTCGATGTCGCTCAGCGGTTCCTGCTGCGCGATGTCCGGCTCGTCGGCGGTGACCGCCTCCGGGTCGTACTCCGCCCCCGTCGGGTGGGGTCCGACGGCCGGTTCGTGCCCGGTGCCGTTGCCCTGCTCCGCCCACTGCTCCTGGCCGGTCCACTGGTCGGACCCGGTCCACTGGTCGTGCTCGACCCACTGGTCCTGGCCGGTCCACTGGTCCTGCGACGACCACTGGTCCTGCTCGTCGTAGGACTGTTCGTCGGACTCCTCGTCCTGGTAGGCGGCGGTGGTCCAGGTCTGCACCACCGAGTCGACCAGGCGCGCCATGTCGGTCGCCGGCTCGCCCATCTCGTCGACGGCGAAGATCTCGACCGGCGGCAGGGAACTGGCGTACTGGTAGACGGCGTTGTAGAAGTCGGCCAGCCAGGCGTTGTTCTGGTACCAGTCCAGGTCGCCCCACTTCTCGCCGAGCAGGCTGGGCAGTTGCTCCCAGCTCGTTCCCGGTTGCTCGGCGAGGATCCGGGCGGCGCTCACCGCCGTCCAGTTCAGGTACGAGTACGCGTCCGCCAGACTCGCCGGGCCGGTGGGGTCGAAGGTCTCCGGGTAGTTGCTCATCACGGCTCCCCTGTCAGCTCGTCACGGTGAAGTACTTGTTGCTGTCCTCGTCGAGCAGGCGCAGCACCGGGTTGCCGGACTGGTCGATGCCGAGCCGGAAGTCGCCGTGGTTGTCGTGCGACTGGGACTTGCCCACCGACCCCGCGTGCTGGGCCCGCCAGTTGATCCGCACCTGGGCCCCGACCTGTCCGTTGACCTCCTCGATCCGGGCGCCGAAGCGCAGCGTCGACGTCTCGTGGAAGCGGTTCTTGATCGCCTTGATGTCGTACTTGGTTCCGTCCTCGCCGACCACGAGCGGGTCACCCGCGACGGTGTCCAGCACGGTGAGCGACACGTCCCGGAAGCTGCTGTACCGCACGCCGTTCTGCTGGACCACCTGCCGGTTGCCGGCCTGGTCCGGGTCGGTGAAGTAGGAGACCAGCGTGTAGCGGAGCAGCAGCAGGACCCTGATCTTGGTGCGGACCTGGGTGGCCAGCACCCCACCGTTGCGGATGTACTCCAGCCGCACCGCGCCCTGCCGGCCGTTCGGGTCCGCGCGGGCCACCACGCCGTTGACGTTGGCGCTGTCGACGGTGAGGGTGTCCGGGCCGTTGAGCTGGTCGAACCCGATCACCCGCAGGTTGGCGTGCTCGTGGGCGGCGAGCGCATTCGCGTCCTGCCCGGCGCTGCGGACGATCTTTGTGGCGGTGAGCAGGGACACCCGGCCGGTCGGGGCGCTGGCCGCGCCGATCCGGCTGGGCCGGTCGTGCACCCGCCCGCTCAGCGGCGTGATCCGGAAGTGCTTCTCGGTCCGCCCCTCACCCGGAGCGATCTCCAGCAGGCCGTTGCTGTGCACCAGGAACGCGCCGACGTCGTTGTGGTTCAGCGCGAGCGTGGCCCCCATGACGGTCTTGGCCTGGTGCTGCACCCGGTAGTTGATCCGGAAGTGCGGCAGTCCGGCGGTGACCGGCATGGTGTCGAAGACGAGGCTGCCGACCTCGTTGAACTTGTTGAACGGGTTCCGGCCCCGGCCGGTGGCCATCAGCGAGACGCTCAGCCCCGAGATGCCCCACATCGGGTAGTCGGCGAGCGCGTTCAGATGGCGGGTCTTCAGGTCCTGACCGGCCTTGGGCACGTAGTCGAAGGTGGTGAACCGCACCAGCAGTTCCACGCAGACCCGCTTCCTGTCCGTCACCCCGACCTTGCCCCGGCGGAGGTAACGCAGCCAGTAGACATGGTCCACGGACTGGCTGCCCCGCACCATGACGACCTGCTTGTCCCCGAGGGGGTTCGGCGATGCCAGCATCTCCAGCGGCATCTCCTTCTCGAAGCGGGCGTCGTTGAAGCCGGTGACCTGGAACAGTCCTTCGGTGAGCCCCCGCGCCTGGCCGGTGATGAACCCGGTCAGGCCGGCGGTGGTGTTCAGGACGACAGCTGCCTCTGCCACGGACGTACCTCCGTCTCAGGTGGACCGCCGGACGGGTGACCGACGGTGGTGGTAGTGGTGGCGCGGGCGGGCCGCGCCGCCGGGGAGCGAGGTCACTCCCGGGCGAAGAACTCCAGTTCGCTGACGGCCACGTCGGTGCCCTTCTCGGCCCGGTAGACGTCGGTGACCTGGATCTGCACGCTGGTCACACCCTCGGCGGCGGTCAGCGTGAGGGTCTGCGGTTCGCCGGTGTCCTGCACCGTCAACGTGTCGGAACGGTTGGTGGACCAGACCAGGTGCAGCTTCGCCGGCCGGTGCGAGGCGGTGTAGTTCTCCGCCGTGCCGGCGATGACGATGAGCCGTTCCAGGTCGACCTTCTCGCCGAAGCGCAGGGTCACCGTGGGCGGCCGTTCGGCGTCCCAGCGCACCTGCCAGTGCGTGTTGCGGTACTGGTCGACGGTGAGATCCGGGCCCTGGTCGCGAACCGACTCGCTGCCGGTCACCTCCACCGGCCGGACCGCCACGAACCGGGGGTTGAGCTTCCGGTCGACCCAGGCGCGGGCGTCTCGCACCGGCGGCACCACCACCGCGTTGACCCGCTCCCGCAGCGGCGGATAGATCAGGTACGCGATGCCGAGGGCGAAGAGCAGCACTGCGGCGACCGCGTTCGCCCGCTGGTAGATGCTCTGGAGCACACCGCCGGCACCACCCGAGGCGCCCCCGCCCGGCGTGCCCGGACGCACGCCCGCCTCGGTGACCTTCGGGCCGCGTCGCGGCAGCAGCCGTTGCCACCAGCGACGGCGGACCACCTCGGCGGTCCGCAGCGAGTCACCGCAGCGGCTACAGAACCGACGGGTCGGCGGGTTGCCCTCGCCGCACTCGCCACAGACCAGGTCGCCCGGTTGCAGCCGGCGGGTGGACGCGCGCCGCCCGGTGGTGACCGTACGGGGTCGGACCGGCTGCGGCGTCACCTCCTCCGGCTCGGCGTCGCCCCGCCCACCGGTCCGGAGGCGGCCGGACGTCCGGCCGCTGGTCGTCCGGTCCACCGGGTCGGTGGACGCGGCGTCCGTGGCGACCAGCGCACGGCTGTGCGGCGCGGCCAGCGCCTCCCGGCGGCGGGACGGCGGGGACGACACCGGATCCGCGTCCTCCGCCGGGTCGACGACGGCGACCGCGCCGTGGCCCTTCTCCGGCGCGGCCGTCGCGCCCTCGGACACGCTGTCCTCGGCCGGGGCGGTCGACTCCGGGTCGACGGGTCCGGGCGGGGATGTCGTGGACCGGGCCGGTGCCACGGTGCCGAGCGGGGAACGGGGACCGGGCGGGCGTTCCGCCACGGTGGGCAGCCGGGCGTTGGTCACGCCGGGCGGTGGCGGCGGCAACCGGCGTACCGAAGCCGCCGGAGCCGCCCCCGGTGCGCCCGGACGTGTCCCGGGCGGTCCGGACCGGACCCCCGGCGCGGCGGGTGACCCCGGCGGACCCGGGCGGGTGCCGGGCGGCGCGGTCCGGGGCGGCACGGCCTCCGTCCCGGGCGGGCCCGACCGGGGACCGGGCCGGGTTCCGGGCGGACCACCCGTTCCCGGCGGACCGGTACGGGGCAGCGGCCCGGGGCCGACACCGGGCGGGGACGGACGGCTGGCACCGGGCGGGGACGGACGGCCGACGCCGGGCGGCGACGAGGCTCCATCGCCGGGCGGACGTCCGACACCGGGCGGGGACGGGCGCCCGGTGCCGGGCGGACCTGCCACGCCCGGAGGCAGCGGACGCGCGGTGCCGGGCGGACCTGCCACGCCGGGCGGCGACGGACGTCCGGTGCCAGGCGGGCCGGGACGCGGGGAGGCCGGACCGCCGGTGCCGGGCGGGCCGAGCCTCGGGCCGCCCGGAGCCGACCCCAGCCCGGGTCGGGCTCCCGGCCCCCGGGCCGAGCCGTCCGAGACCCGGATCACCCCGGTGTCGACGGCGGTCCCGCCCGGGGGCGGCGCGATCACCCCGGCGATGCGCTGCAACAGGGTCGGCCGGTGCCGGACCTCCTGCTCCGCCTCCTCGACCGCCTCGACGTCGATCTTCGGCGTGGTCTTCTCGCCGGTCCACTCCAGGAAGCTCCCGCAGGAGCCGCAGAACGTGTCGGCGTCCCCGTTGTGGTTGCCGCACTCACGACAGACGATCACGGCCCGAGCACCTCCAGGGTCGTCGCGACATGGGCCGGCACGGCGGCGCGGATCAGCTCCGCCAGGGCGTGCCGGGACACCCCGTCGGGCTCGGGCGTCCGCACGCGGACGTGCAGCCCGGCCGGCGGCACCGCCGTGGTGGGCGGCTGCGGGCTGGTCGACCAGGAGACCCCGGCCGAGTCCACCACCTCCACCTCGCCGCCGGTGGCCAGTTCCAGCAGCGTGCGGAGCCCGGTCACGGTGCCGCGCAGCCGGTGGGTGGCCACGGCGGCGGCGACCATCGCACGCTGCCGCTCCAGCGGCCAGTTCTCGTCGAGGTGCGCGCCGACCCACTCGCCGAGCCAGAGCAGGAAGTCCGGCGGCGTCAGCCACGGGTCGAGGTACGCGTCCAGGCAGTCCAGGGTGGACACCACCGGGGCGAGCACCTCGTCGAGGCCCTCGGTCCAGCGCACCAGCAGGTCGTCCTCCTGCAACAGGGCGGGCAGGAAACCGGCGATCGGGTACGGCATCCGCACCTCGGTCAGACCGCGCATCAGTGCTCCTCCACCCGCAGTTGGTGCTCGAAGGAGAAGACGAGGCTGTCCGGCTCCAGGTCGATGCGGCCCGCCTCCGCGCCCCGCTCCCCGGTCACCGGGTTGGCGCCGAACAGCCGCAGGTCCTCCACCAGCTCCACGCCCCGCACCCGTTGCAGCACCGCGAAGAGCTCACCGGCCTGCACCGGACGGCCGAAGGGCCACCCCCGCCCGTCCGGGCCGCCGCCGGTCAGCGGGCTGAGGAAGCCGTACAGGGCGGCGAGCCCCTCCTCGCGGATCCGGTCGACCCGGACCCGGGGCCGGGCCACCACCCGGGCCACCACGGTCACCCCCCGGTACCGGGGCGGCTCGACGACCACCCGGGTGCCGATCAGCCGGGTCTCGTCCAGTCGCGCGGCCACCCGGGCGAGGCTCGCCTCGGCCGGGATCAGGTCCTCCAACCGCAGCCGGCCCCGCTCGGCGGGGGCCGCCGGCACCACCAGGATCCGGGCCACCGGTGGCCCGTCGCCGGCGCTGGGCACACAGCGCACCCGGGCCAGTTCCGGAGCGGCCTCGCGGGCCAGCACCTCGTGGTCCTCGGCGGTCACCGCCCGGTCCCGGCTGCGCAGCGTCAACGGGCCCCGGCGACGCGCCTCGTCCAGGGTCTCCCCGTCCACCCCGCCGCCGGCCGGGTGGCGGTTCTCCACCCCGGCGACGTACGGGACGCTGGTGCGCAGCGCGCGGACCGCGCCCGCGCCGACGTTGCCCCGGCTGCCACCGCCGACGGCGTAGCGGCGCAGCCGCAGCCGGGCGCCCCGGGGCGGTACGGCGCCGTGCCGGCGCAGCGTGCCGTCGCTCTGGCGGACGGCCGGGCCGAGCACCACCTCGCCGGTCACCCCATCGAGCAGGAAGTGCGGGTCGTCCGGTCCACTGGCGGCGAAGTGGTCGACCGGGGTCCAGGACTGCCAGCCGTCCTCGGAGCTGACCTCCAGCACCGGATCGCCGAGGCCGACCAGCACCGGCCGGCGGGACAGCGGGAACCGCTGGCCGGGCACCCCCTCCGAGTCGCCGATCTCCTCGTCGTCGACCAGGTCCGCGTGGACCGCCTCGGTGGTGCCGCCCACCGTGTTGGCGGCCAGCCCGAGGATCACCGGCGAGGCACGGTAGCCGGGCTGCCCCTCCTCCGGCGGCACGACCCGGGCCCGCAGCCAACCGGCGAGCGTGCCGTCGACCAGGGTGGCCTGGTGCCCCTCGGGCACGTGCAGCAGGATCGCCCCCGGCCGGTTGAGCGCGCCGGTCTCGTCGAGGCTGACCTCGCACCCGTGCCAGCCGTCCGCGCCGCGCGCCTCCCAGCGCAGTGGCGGGTGCAGCGGGTTCACCCCGACCCCGTCGACCCGGCCCTCGAACTCCAGCCGCACCGCGCAGCCGCCGACCGCCCGGTCCAGGCCGACCAGCAGTTCGTCTCCGGGCTGCGGGACGGCGGAGAACGCGACCACCGGGCCGCCCAGCTCCAGCGCGGCGGTCTGGTCGCTGATCCCGTCGGCGGTGCGCACCCGCAGGTGGGTCAGGGCGCAGGGTGGCACGGTCAGGTCGTCCAGCGTGGTGAAGACCAGCGGCTCGTCGCCGTCGGCGGCGGTGACCGCCTGGGTGCCGGCCGGGACGACCTGGGTGGCGCGGGCCGGCGTGGAGAGCCAGAACGTCAGCGTGGTCCGGGCCGGGGTGGGCGGCACCAGGCGTACCCCGATCAGTTCCAGGAACTTCACGTAGAGCCGGTCGGGCACCCGGTTGAGCCGGTAGATGAGCTGGTCGGTCAGGGACGCGAACGTCTCGATCAGGGTCACCCCGGGGTCGGCCGGGTGCAGGTCCGTCCACTCCGGACAGCGGTCGGCGATCAACTGCCGGGCGTCGGAGACCAGGTCGTCGTAGCCGCGGTCGTCGAGCGCGGGGGCGGGCAGCGCCATCAGCCGGACACCTCCGCGCCGCCGGGGACGTCGTCACCGGGCAGGGTCCGCAGGTCCAGGTGGAGGCTGCGCGGTTCGTCGGTGCCGCGTACCCGGTAGCGGACCTCGATGTGCAGCAGCCCGCCGCCGCCGGACGGGTCGTCGGTCACCGCGACCTCGGCTATCTCGGCCCGGGGCTCCCAGCGTTCGAGCGCGGTACGGACCTCCGCCTCGACCGCCCGCCGGGTCTGCGTGGTGGTCGGCTCGAAGACGAAGTCGCGCAGCCGGGAGCCGAACTCCGGCCGCATCGGGCGTTCCCCCGGGTAGGTCGCCAGGATCACGCACATCGCCTGCTCCAGCAGGGCGGTCCCGCTGACCGTGGCGAGCCCGCCGTGGGGTTGGACGCGCAGGGGGAAGGCACACCCGGTGCCGATGACGTCGGTCTGCATGGCACTCCTCAGTTGAGCTGGATGGGTTTGCCCTTGATGGCGGTCGCCGCGGTGCCGCTGATGGTGATCTGCGTACCGTCGATGTCGACCGTCTTGGCCTTGAGCTTCAGGCTGGTGCCGCCGTCGAGGGTCATGCTTCCGCCGGGGCCCGCCTTGATCTCCACGGCGGTCTGGCCGGTGCACTCGATGACCAGCTTCCCGGGTTTGTCGGGGGCGCAGCGCAGGGTGACCTCGCCGGCCACCGCGTCCATGGCGAGGGAGAGCTTGTCGCCCTTGCTGCCCAGCACCACGTTGGCCGCGGTGGGTTGGCCCTTGCCGCCGGGCGGCACCTCGTCGTGGAACACCAGCCGGTTGCCGGACGGCGAGAGCAGGCCCCGCCGGATCACCGAGCTGGTCTGGCCGACCGACTTGACGCCACTCGCGCCGGGTTTCGTCGAGGAGGTCTGCGCGCCGTCCAGGCCGTACCCGGTGTGGCGGCTGGGCAGGCTGCCCAGCACGTACGGGCGGCGGACGTCGCCGAACTCGAACGCCACCAGGACCTGGTCACCCGGTTCGGGCACGAAGAACGCCCCGCCGGCCGGACCGGCGAAGAGCTGCCCCACCGGGGCCCAGTCGGTCTCGTGGTCCGGCGTCAGCCAGGGCAGGGCGAGTGTCACCCGGCCCAGGTTCTGCGGGTCCTTGACGTTGCTGACCACCCCGCAGACCACCCCGTCGATCCGGGACGGGCCGTCCGACCGGTCGGTCGCCAGTCCGAGCAGCGAGCGGTCCTGGGTGCCCCCGACGGTGAACTCGGTGCGGTACCCCTCCTCGGTGTCGTCGAAGACGTGCCGGGCGGCGCTGAGGGTCCACGTGCCGGCGAACGGGGCGGGCACCCCGTCCACCCGGACCGCCCGGCCGGCGACCAGCCGGGCGTCGCCCAGCGCCTCCCCCTCGGCCTCGGCGAACGAGCCCCCGACGGTGGCCGCGAGACTCGCCGCCACCTGCCGTACCGCGCCGTCGGAGCCGTTGGGGACCGGCAGGCCCCGCCCGACCAGGACATGCCCCCGGGGGCCGGGGGCCGGACCGACGTCGCCGACGGCGCTGTTGCCGGCGCGTGGGGGCGTCGGGGCGGCCCGGGGCACGAAGGGGTCGGCGGCGGCCGTCGGGGTCCGGCCGCCGCCCAGGCTCACCCCGGGGGCGGTGGTCCCGGTCCGTCCGGCCACCACGGTCGCGGCGACCGAGTCCCAGGTGCGCACCTCGACCTCCGGGGCGAGGTTGCCGGCGGTGACCCGGGGCAGGAACCGGCGCAGGTTGCCCCGGAAGGTCAACGGCAGCGGGCTGCCGGCCCCACGCGCGGTGGCGGCCCGGCGGAAGTGGAACCGGTCGCCGTCGGCGCCGACCTCGTAGCCGATCTCCCGGGCCCGGCCGGCGAGGAACTCCCAGTCGGTCTGGTCGACCTGGGAGAGGTGGGCCAGCGTGCTGCCGGTGGCGTCGATGGTGCCGACGGTCAGCTTGGCGGCGGTGGCCACCTGACGGGCGATGTCCGAGTCGGACTGGTTGAGGAAGGTCCGGGTCCGCCGGACCCGGTGCAGCCGGTGGTCGTGGGTGTAGCCGCGCACCACCACGTACGCGGCGAGGTCGACGAACCGGCCCTCCAGGGCGGTCACCTCGCCGCTGATCAGCCGCTGCTCGGCGGAGCCGTCCTGGGTCGGACCGAACACCCGCACCACCGTGCCGAGTTGGAGACCGGCCCGGGTGAGCAGGTCGCCGTCCAGGTCGACGAAGGTCAGCTCGAACATGTCCGGCAACGCCAACTGGGTGTCCACCACCACCCGGACGAGCTGCTCGGCGACCGCCGCCGGCAGGTCCCGGTCGGCGGTGCCGGTGGTGACCCGGGGGCGCAGGGTGGCCGTACCCCAGATGAGCTGGTGCCGGTCGATGCCGGCCGCCCCGCTCACCGGCGGGCTCCGACGGCCGCGCCCCGGGCCTGGGCCCGCATCGGGTCGTCGATGCCGCTGGCCGCGGCCCGCTGCCGCCACTGCGCCGGATCGGTGCGCACCGCCCGGGGCGGTGCCGGGGCGCCACCCTGTTTCGGGAAGATCTCCCCCTTGGTCACCACCAGGTCGAGGGTGGCCTGGGCCCGGATCGGCTGTCCCGCGCCGTCGAACCGGGTGAGGTTGACGTTCAGCGTGCTCAGGTTGACCGTCATGGAGAGCTTCCCCCAGCGGAAGGTGAGCTCAGGCAGCACGGACTGGCCGCGGCCCTGCTCGTCCCGGGTCGTGGTCTGACCGGAGAACGCGACCAGTTTCTGCACGTCCTGGGCCACGCCGGCCCCGACCAGCAGCACCTCCCCCGCCATCACCCGCAGCGCGTCGTCGGAGGCGAGCACCAGCCCCTTGCCCTGCCCGATCACCTGGCTGGGCCGGGAGGATCGGGTGATGGTCATCTTCGCCGGGTTGTAGGAGAACGCGACCGTGCCCAGCGTCGTCGACGACAGCTCGGCGGTCTCCGCCCGCGCCTGGAGGTCGGGGAAGAAGCCCTCGTGCACCAGTTCCAGGCGTTCCACCGCCACCTGGTTGGTGTCGGCGGAGAGGTCCGGGCCGGCCCAGGAGGCCGGTCGTACGCCGTAGAGCAGCCAGCTGTTGACCGGCTCGCCGTCGGCGTCGAGGAGGGTGATCCGGGCGGTGGTCCGGGTGTCGTCGCCGGTGCCGTCCTGCCAGGAGCGCAGCACCCCGACCAGCCACTGCTGCAACTGCGCGGAGTGTTCCCGGTGCACGGCCCGTTCCAGCACGACCGGCGGGTAGCTGACCTCACCCGGCAGGTGGTACTGGGCGACGTAGTCCCCGGTCACCCGGACCACCTCGGGCCGGAAGTCGGCCCGCAGCCCCCGGCAGGAACGCCAGAGTCCGATCTGGACGTCGCCGATGGTCACCTGGAACCGCATCGCCAGGCCGAGCTTGTCGGTCCGCCGGACTCCTGGCCCACTGCGGAACAGCTGCGCCAGGCCGCCGGAGGTCAGGCCCTGCGCGGTCTGGCTCGGGTCGCCCAGCATCCCGCCGAGCTGCCCTGCGGAGAGCGCCATGGGTGTCCGTCCTTCGGGTTCGAGAGATGCGGGTCAGAGGGAGAAGGCGACGTCGTCGTCGAGGAACCCGGTGTGGGCCAGTTCGAGGGTCTCCACGGCCACCCCGGACCGGCTCGGGTCCAGCTCGGACACCGACCAGCCGACCGGGAAGAAGTGCTTCAGCTCCCAGCCGACGATCTTGAGGCCGAGACTGTCGACGAGCTGGATGCTGCCGCTGAGCGGCCGGTACCGCTTGGCCTGCTGGCAGAGCCACTCCTGCACCACCTGGGAGTCGAAGCAGACCGCCCGGCTGAGCCGGATCCGGCTGTAGTTCGGGGTCCCCACGTAGGTGAAGAGGTCGTTGCTGTCCCCCGCGCGGTACTCGCAGACCTGCCAGGTCACCCCGAGCCCGGAGACCCGGGACCAGGAGCCGAGGTTGTAGCGCTCGTCGTCGATGACCACCAGGTAGCGGTGGTTGACCCCGGTGACCTCGAAGAAGCCGCCCAGGAACCGGGCTCCGGTGGAGAGACCACCCGCCATCGTCGCGTCCTCCTCGTCGTCGTCGGATTCACGGGAACCGGGTCAGTCGTCCGCTGCGTTCCCGGTCGACCAGCAGTTCCTGGCGGAGCCGGCCGCGCAGTCGCCCGTAGAGGCGGCCGGCCAGTTCCTCCAGGTCGTCGGGGTTGTCCAGGTCCACCGCCCGGGCCGGGGACCGGTCGGGCCGCAGTCCGGTGGCGTCCCGGTCGAGCCGGGCCGCCAGTGCCTCCTCCCGGCCGGTCACGGCCCGCAGCTCGCCACGGAGCTGCTCCACCGCGGCGCTCACCTCGGCGAGTCGGCCACTGCTCCGGTCGAACGCGGGTGGGCTGGTCGCGGCGGCCACCTCGGCGCGCAGCGCGGCCAGGGCGGCAGCGCCGTCCGGGGTCGGTTCGGGCCCCTCGCCCGGGTCCGCGTCCTCCTGCCGGGCCACCTCGGCCCGCACCAGGTCGCGCAGGTCGGCCAGGGCGTCGGCAGAACCGCCGACCGGGGCCCGTTGGAGCGGCGGTCCGCTGCCGAGCGGCCCACCCGGGTCGGCCCGCCAGGTCAGTCCGCCCCCGGCGGTGGTGCCCCAGGTGCCGACCGGCCCGGCCGCGCTGCCGAAGGCGGCGCTGCCGGCAGCGCCGCCCGGCGCGAACGCGCCCGGAGACCCGCTGGAGGATCCGGGGCCGACCAGAGGCAGCGCCGCCGTCGCACCGACGCCGGCCGGCACCGCCCCGTCGCCGAAGGCGTACTCGGCGGCCAGGGCCCGCGCCTCCAGGTCCCGTCCCGCCCCAGTCGACTCGGCCGGGGGCATGGCCCCGAGCACCCGCTGCTGCACGACGTGGGCCAGCTCGTGGGCGAGCAGGGCCCGGACCGGCGGCGCGTCGAGCGGACCGGCCTCCGCCGGCAGCAGGACCTCGCCGCCCCGGGTCGCGGCCCGCGCCCCGGCCTGCCGTACCAGGGCGGTGGCCGCCGGACCCCGGCGCACCGGCACGTCCGAGACGTCCACGCCGTACCGCTGACGGAAGCCGTCCACGAGGGTGGCGGGCACCGGGGTCAACGGCTCGACGCCGAGCGGCGCGACCGGGGCGGGCGGCGTCGACACCACCGGCGGCACCAGCGCCGGCAGGTCGGGCAGGACCGCCCGGTGCCGCAACGGCACCGCCGGACGCTCCGACCAACCGGTCGATAACGCTCCGTCCGCCGGTACGTCGGACGATGTCGAATCGGTCCGGAATGGAACGGGGTACGGCGAGGTGCCGACCCCCGTCGCCGGGCAGGGGTCGGGGAAACCGTCGGACCGCGATGGTCGTGGTACGGCGCTGCCCTGGCCGTCCGTGGCCGGTGCCGGTTCGGCAACGAAGGCCGACACCGGCCACGGGTCCGCGACCACCGGTGTACCGGTGGCGGGCCCGGCCGGGGGTGCCGGACGCCGCGCGGGCGGGGTGGGTTCGTCGGTCGGTCCCATTCGGGACCCGGCCGGTGCCGGGAACCCGGGGGCCGGCGGCTCGACGGCCAGGGGTGCCGGCGGGACGGCGGACCGGGGACGGGACCACGGTTCGGTGGATGCCGCCTGCGCCACGCCACCGGCTGGCGAACCAGGGAACTGCGGTGGCAGGTCAATCGGCGCGACCGGCGGTGCTGCGGATAAATCGTCGGACGGCCCCGCCGTGCCGCTGTCCGTCGTGACCACCGGATACGCCACGTCCGGCGGTCCGGACAGGATCGTCGGACGCGGCCCATCGGGCCGGACGGGCCGGGCTGCCTCGCCTGACACGTCCGGCTGGACGGGCGGGACCGCCTCGCCTGACACGCCCGGCCGGAACGACGGCACCGCCGGACGGTTCACATCGGACCGGACGGACGGAGCCGCCGGATGTCCGGCCTCGGGCCGGACGGACGAGGTCGCCGGTTGTCCGGCGTCGGGCCGGACGGGCAGCGCGCCGGCGCCGGCCGATGCGGGGGCGGTGGCGTCGGGATGGTCGGACGACACCGGCCGGGCCGGCGGTGGGGCGTCCGCCCGTCGGGTCAGGAACCGGGCCGGCGACAACGCCGCCGACCGGTCCCCGCCGGCCGGCCACGCGGGAGCCGCCTCGGGCACGGTCGGAACGGCACCGGACCGGGGCGTACCCGGTCGACCGGGAGCCGCCGGGAACCCGGCCGGGTCGGTGGTCGGGTGGGGCGGTGCCGGCTGCCGCCCGACGCCGACGACCTCGGCCGGGACGGCACCGCGGGGACCTCCGCCGGGGCCTCCACCGGTCAGGACGGCATCACCGGGGCGTCCGCCGGCCGGAGCAGCACCGCCGGGGCGTTCATCGGCCGGGACGGCGTCGCCGGGACGCACGCCGGGCGGCACGTCCGGCTGGGCGACGCCGGCACCACCCGCTGGCGGTCCGTCCGGGGCCGGGGCGACCGGCGCGTTCGCTGCCGCCGGGGCCGGTCGGGACGCGGCGGCGCGGGCGGACCGGGACCGGGACACCACCTCGACCGGACGCGGCGTGGACCCGCCGGGCAGGCCCGACGGTTCGCCGGGGACGGTGCCGGCCCCGGGCACCCGGTCGATCGGGCGCGGCGGCGGGTTCTCCCGCCGAGCGGCGGCACCCGGTACGGGTCCACCCGCCGCACGGGCCGCCTCCGCCGCCCGGGTGACCTCGGCCGCGCGGTAGACGTCCTCGAAGCCGGGCGGGGGCCAGACGTCGACGGTGGGCAGGCCGGCGGCGGCGAACTGGGCAGCCGCACGGGCCGCCTCGCCGGGGTCACCGGCCGGGGTCGCCTCTTCGGCCGGCCCGGCGGACGGCGGGACCGCCCCGAGCGGGTTGGCGTCGCGGACGGTGTGCTCCGGCGCGCGGGGCTTACCGACGGCCTCCCCGTCGGCCACGGTCAGCGGGGTCCGGACGGAGACCGGGGCGACCACCACCGGCAGGGTGCGGGGCGCACCCGCCGCATCGGGGGCGCTGGTGACCGGCGACGCGACCCGGACGGCCGGTTGGCGGTCCTCGCCAGCGGGGTCGGCCGGGTGCGGGCCGGGGTGGCCGGTGACCGGGCGGGCGGCGGCAAGGCCGGTGACCTGGCCCCGGGGTGCCGTTCCGGGGTCGGGTGTGGCCGGCGCCGCCAGCAGCGGTTCGCTCGCCGCCACCCGGGGCACGGCAACGGTGACCATGGCCGGTCCCGGGGCCACCGTCAGCGGCAGGGCCGCCAGCCGGGTCCAGTCCCGACGCGCGGCTGCCGACCCGACGGTTCCGTCGAAGGGCGCGGCCCCCTCCCCCGGCCCGGCCGATCCAGGGACAGCCGACCCGGCGGCGGGCAACCCAGCGGCGGGCGATCCGGCAGCGAACGACCCGGCAGCGGGCGATCCGACCGGCACGTCGCGGCGCGACCGGAACGGTCGGCGGAGCCGGAACGGCCAGGCCATGACGCACCTCCTTGGTCAGGTCGGGAACGGGTGTCGCGGTACGGCGGGACGGTCGAACTTGCGGATCTCGGCGAGCAACCGCACCCGGTCGGGGTGTTCGAGGTCGAGGATGCTGTCGAGGGACCAGTGGAGGTGGTGGGCGACGTACGCGACTTCCTCCCAGAGCCGATCTGTCGCGTACGTCAGGATCCCCCCGGCGCGGCCCCCGCCACGTCCACCGCGAACTCGCCCCCGCAGTGCGGGCAGGCGACCTCGGCCTCGGTGTGGCCCTGCTGGTTGATCCGCCGGTACAGGTCCTGAAGGAAGGCCAGGTCGGAGGCGAAGAGCCGTTCGATGACCGTGGTGTCCACCGCCCGTACCGCGCCGATCCGGGTCACCGTCTGGGCCAGCAGCAGCACGGTGAGGAACGCCGGGTTCTGCCGTACCCGGGGATCGCCCTGGGGGTTGATCTCGTCGCGGGCGGTGGCCAGCCGCATCACGCCCTCGCGGTGCACCCCGCCCCGGTCGTCGACCAGGCCACGGGGCAGCACGAACGGGTACTCGGTGCGCAGGCCCGCCGCCGGTCCGACGACGGGCTCGGCGAGGTCAGATCCGCGCATTGAAGTCGAACAGGTCGTCGCACATCAGCGTGACCGTCTGGTAGACGATGTCGGTGGAGCCGGCCTTGACCCCGCTGACCTCCACCTTCGCCGGCCAGGCGTTGGTCATGATGTACGTCAGCCGGGCGTCGCCGTTGAGGTCGTCACCGGGACCGTAGAGCTTCAGCGCGCAGTCCCGGTACGCGTCGTACATCAGGTTGCGCACCTTCTGGTGCCAGAGCCAGAGGTCGCCGTTGAGGTCGAGTCCCCGCTTGAGGGTGACCGTCGGCGGCTTGGTCCGCCCGAAGTGCCGGGAGAAGATCGGCCCGGTGGGACCGGCGGCCATGTACTCCGCGTTCTCCACCTCGCTGCTGATGCCGACCAGCTCGGCGAAGTTGATCGCCGTCATGCCCGGCACCTCCAGCCGGAAGACGGCGGCGCTGATGATCTCGGTGTTCTGGCGGGGGTCCTGGGTACCCTGACCTGCCATGGTCGTCCTTCCTGGTTACGTCGGAGGGCGGATCAGTCGTCGCCCGCGCCGTGCGAGAGCTGGGAGAGGCGGAACACCACGAACTCGGCCGGCTTGACCGGTGCGATGCCGATGTCGACGGTGAGGATCCCGGCGTCGAGGTTCTCCGGCGGGTTGTTCTCCGCGTCGCACTTGACGAAGAACGCCTCGGACCAGGTGTCGCCCATCAGGGCGCCGCTGCGCCACACCCGACGGAGGAACATCGTGATGACCCGGCGCACCGCGTCCCAGAGCCGGGGGTCGTTGGGCTCGAAGACCACCCAGTTGGTGCCGAGCAGGATGGACTTCTCGATCCAGTTGAACAGCCGCCGGACGTTCAGGTAGCGCCACTCGGCGTCGCTGGAGAGCGTCCGGGCGCCCCAGATCCGGATGCCCTGGCCGGGGAAGGCCCGGATGCAGTTCACCCCGATCGGGTTGAGCTGGTCGTGCTCGCCCTTGGTCAGGCCGCTCTCCAGGGCCAGCGCACCCCGGATGATCTCGTTGGCCGGTGCCTTGTGCACGCCCCGGGTGTCGTCGTTGCGGGCCCACACCCCGGCGACGTGGCCGCTCGGCGGCATGAACACCGCCCGCCCCTGCGCCGGGTCCATCACCTTGACCCAGGGCCAGTAGAGGGTGGCGTACTTCGAGTCGTAGCCGGCGACGTCCTGCCGCCACTCCTTGAGGCGCTGCGGGTGCAGCCCGGGCGGCGGGTCGAGGATGGCCACCCGGTCGCCCATCAGCTCGCAGTGCGCGATCATCGCGAGCTGGACGGCCTTGAACGCCTCGTCGTCGATGATCCCCCGCTGGTAGGCGGCGGCCAGGTCGGGCACGCTGAGCATGGTGACGTCCTCGATCGCCTCCAGCCCGGCGAAGCCGGTCCGGTCGCTGACGTCCCCGACGTAGTCCTCGGCGCGCACCCGCAGGTCGCCGTCGACACCGGTGGTGGCCGGCAGTCCGGCGGTGGCGAGGGCGACCTCGGCCCCGCGTCGCGGCGGGGCGAGCGTGGCGCCCTTGACCTCCTCGATCTGGATCAGCTTCGACTGCTGCTTGACGGCGGTGACCACGTTCCCGGAACCCCGGCGGGTGGTCAGGTTGTCCAGCGTCTCGACCGGCTTGCCGGCCTGCTTCACGACCAGTTTGAAGGTGTCGTCGCCGCCGTCGGAGGCGTCGGTCACCTCGACCGAGAGGTCCTGCCCGGCCGGACCGGGCAGGGCGGCGCGGACGGTGAAGGAGAGCTTCCCGTTGTCCCCACCGGCCGGGACCGCCGCGGTGGCGTACGCCCCGTCGCCGCCCGCCGGCCCGGCGTCACCGCCGCCGGGTCCGACCCGGACGACGTACGCGGAACCGCCGCCGTTGAGGAAGTACCCGTAGACCGACAGGGGCAGGAACGCGCCGGCCACGAACCCGCCGAAGACGCGGGTGTACTGCGACCAGTTGGTGACCAGGGTGGGCTCGTTGACCGGCCCCTTCTCGGCGAAGCCGACGAACGCGGCGACGGCGGTCCCGACCGCCTCGATCGGCCTCGACCCGGAGGACACCTCCTCCACGTAGACGCCCGGCGACAGATACGTCGGCATCGAACCTCCTGTACGACGGTGTGTTGCGGCGAGCATGCCAACGGCGCGCGGTCGGAACCGTTGCCCGCCGGACCGCCACGGAGGCAGGCCACACTGCCCCGAAGGGCACCGGATCCGCCCCACCGGCCTGCCCGCCCGCCGAGCGCGGGCCGCCCGGCGACCGGCAGGGTGGGTGGGTGATCTGGGATGTCGACCTGTCGGTCCGGGCCTGGCTGGGCAGCTACCTGCCGGCGGGCGTACCCGTCGTCTTCGACCCGCCGGACCGCTGCGCGCAGCTCGACGGCGAGCGGGTCTCGGCCTTCCTGCTGGACGTCGAGGAGGACTCCAGCGGGGTCTCCGCCAGCTGGGACGACCTGCGGGACGCCAACGGGCAGGTGACCGGACGCCGCCCGCCGGGACGGCGCTACCGCTTCAGCTACCTGCTCACCGCCTGGGGGCCGGACACCGAGCGGGAACACCGCCTCCTCGGCGACCTGCTGGTCGGCTGCGCGATGTGCACGGCGCTGCCCGCCCGTTTCCTCGCCGGTTCCCTGGCGCGGGCGAACCAGCCGGTGGTGGTGCGCAGTGCCCCCCGCCGCGAGGGGGACACCGGCTCGGCGTGGGTGGCGCAGGGCGGGGCGGCCCGGACCGGCCTGCACCTGCAACTGCTCGTCCCGTTCGTCCCGGAGGCGACGGCCGAGCTGGCCCCAGCGCCACGCGAGGTGAGCGTCAACAGCGCCGGCCGGTCCGGCAGCGCCGCCGCTTCCCGCGCCACCCGCCGTCCGGGCCGGATCAGCGAACCCGGCTGAGCCGTTGCCCGATGAGGTAGCGACGGGTGCCCGTTGGTGTTCCTCGATCGCGGTACTGCCGACCCCCACCGCCCGGCGAGACTGCGCGGCATGAGCGTCGCAGTGGGACTTGCCGAGACCGAGCTGACCGTCGCGCCCGGCGGCGAGGTCAGCTGCACCGTACGGGTGCGCAACACCGCCTCCGTCGTCGACCAGTTCACCCTCGACGTGGTCGGCGACGCCGGGGACTGGGCCGAGGTCGAGCCACCGACGATGAACCTGCTGCCCGGCACCGAGGAGGAGGCCCGGGTCACCTTCCGGCCGCCCCGCTCGGCCACCGTCCCGGCCGGCGACGTCGACTTCGGGGTACGGGTCCGGGGGCGGGAGGACCCGGACGGCTCGGTGGTCGAGGAGGGCCGGGTCACCGTCGAGCCCTTCGTGGAGCTCGCCGCCGAGCTGGTGCCCCGGACCTCCCACGCCCGCCGGTCCGGCGCCCACCAGCTGGTCGTCGACAACACCGGCAACACCGAGACCACCGTCGAGGTGCTGCCCACCGACCCGGACCGGCTGCTGGACTTCCGGGTCCGGCCGGCCGCGCCCGTGCTGCGCCCGGGCACCGCCACCTTCGTCAAGCTGCGGGTACGCCCGAAGAAGCGGTTCCTGCTCGGCCCGGACCGCAACCTGCCGTTCCAGGTGGCCGTCACCCGTCCCGACACCGAACCGATCACCTCGGACGGGATGCTGGTGCAACGGGCGCTGCTGCCCGCCTGGTCGCCCCGGGTGGCGCTGGTCGCCGTCGCGGTGACGGTGGCCCTGGTCGCGCTCTGGTTCGCGGTGCTGAAGCCCACCGTGCAGTCCACCGCGAAGGAAGCCGCCCAGGTGGAGACCCAGCAGCTCAACCAGGAGCTGACCGAGGAGGTGGCCGAGGTCAAGACGCAGGCCAGCGAGGCGGCGCAGACCGCCGAGAAGGCCGAGCAGGCGGTGACCGGGGGCGCCGCCTCGCCGAAGCCGAGCGCACCGGCGAACCCGACGGACGGCGCGGGTGACGGCCGGGGCGGTCCGGGCGGGACGCTGGAGAACGCCGATCCGGAGACCGCCGCCGACTTCCGGGTGGCCACCAGCGCCTCCCCGACCTCGAACGAGTTCGCCCTGTCCACGTACCGGCCGGCGGCGAAGAAGGTGCTCTGGGTGACCGACATCGTGCTCCAGAACCCGCACGGCGACGCGGGTGTGCTCCAGGTGCGGCGGGGTGACACCGTGCTGCTGGAGACCGGTCTGAACAACTTCCGCGACCTGGACTACCACTTCGTGCAGCCGTTGAAGTTCTCCGCCGACCAGCCGGTCACGGTGGCCGTGAAGTGCACCAACCCGGGCAGTACGCCGTGCACCCCGGCGGCGTACTTCGCCGGTCAGTTGGTGCCGGTCGCGCCGGCGGCCAGTCCGTCCACCAGCCCGGGCGCCGCCCGATGAGCGGCCGGCCGGACGACCTCACCCCGGTCCGCACCGCGGTCCGCGCCCGCGACCCGATCTCCCAGGCCGGGGTGGTCGCGCAGCTCGGTGCCGACCCCGGCGACGGGGACCCCGCCGGGTTCCGCCCCGTGGTGGTGACCGGGGACGACGCCACGGCGGACGTACTGGTGATCGTCGGGGACACCGTGGACGAGTGGCTGCTGGCCCAGCTCGACGCGCTGGCCGCCGCACCCGGCGGGGCACCCCGACCGGTGCTGGTGGTGGGACAGCTCGACGACACGGCCGGGCTCCAGGCCATCGAGGCGGGCGGGTTGAGCATGGTCCGGCGTGCGGAGAGCACCGCGCCGCTGCTGCGCGAGGTGGTGCGGGCCGCCGCCCGGGGCGAGGCACGGCTCCCCACCGACCTGCTCAGCTCCCTGCTGACCCGGGTGGGACGCGCGCAGCGGCAGGTGCTGGCCCCCCGGGGCCTGACCATCCTGCCTCTGTCGCCACGGCAGCTCGCCGTGCTGCGCATGATCGCCGCCGGGGCGGACACCGCGACGATCGCCCGGGACCTGTCCTACTCGGAGCGGAGCATCAAGAACATCGTGCACGAGATCACCGTCCAGCTCGGCGTCCGCAACCGGACCCAGGCGGTCGCGCACGCCATCCGCGAGGGCCTGATCTGAACGGCCGACCCGGCCTACGAGAGGAGCGCCAGTCGTGGGCGTACCCGCCGCGAAACTCGGCGACAAGGTCGTCGGCACCGACACCCACATCATCATGATCCCGTCCCCGGGCGGGCCGGTGCCGACCCCGACCCCGATGCCCTTCGCCGGCACGATCACCACCGGGTGCAGCACCGACGTGCTGATCGAGGGGAAGCCGGCCGCCGTGGTGGGCAGCGGCGCGCAGAACGCGCCCCCGCACGTGCCCACCGGCGGGCCGTTCCAGGTGCCGCCGACGAACCAGGGCACCGTCCTCGCCGGCAGCCCGACGGTGCTGATCAACGGCAAGCCGGCCGCCCGGCACGGCGACAAGGTCAACACCTGCAACGACCCCGCGCCCCTGCCGAACGGCACCATCGTCGCCACCGGCCAGGTGCTCGTTGCCTGAGAACCGGCGGCCAGGTGGTCGGATCGAGTGTCATCCGTCCTGCCGAGGGTCCTCCGGCTCGGTTCCCGCACTCCGCTGCGGTGGTTCCTCGGCCGCGCGGAGGACGTCGCGGGCCGCGGTCGCCACCTGGCAGTCCGGGGTACGGCAGATTGGGCAGCGGCCGTCGGGCCCGCGTCGGTGCTGGCGGAGGACCATGCGGGCGGTGAGGATCAGTCGGTTGCGGATCTGCGCCAGGGACAGGTGAGGGCCGGTCACCGTTCAGCCCACCCCGAGGGTGTCGGCGAGCTGGGTGACCGTTGCCGGGGCGTCGGGGTCGCGGGCGACCTGGGCGAGCACGTCCCGGCCCGCCGGCCGGTGCCGGACCTCGGCCGGCGCGATCCGCTCGACGTCGACCAGCACCCGCCCGGCGGCGACAGGGTCACCAACCTGAAGGTACGCATGGGCGGTGACGAGCAGGTGGGCGGCGCGATGCTCGGCTGGCAGCCATCGCCAGCCGTCCCGCTGGGTGGCCTTCTCGTGCCACGCCACCGCATCGCGGGCGTCGCCCAGCTCTACGGCTGCGGCGGCACGGGCCAGGGCCACGGCAGTGGGTCCGAACCCGGTCCGATGGTGGTCGTGCCCGTCGCCGACCTGCTCGGCCATGTCGGCAGCGTCGTCAAGCAGTTCAGCGGCGGCAGCGTCGTCCCCGTGAGTGGCTGTTGCCAGGGCAGCTTGGACGAGCAGCGTGCCGCACAGGGACAACTCAGCCGGGCTGCCGTACTCGATCACGGGTGGGGCGATCCGGTACGCGGCAGCCAGCATCGCCGACTTCGCCACCCGTACCCGCCCGGAGGCGCGGAGCACCTGACCGAGTTGCACGGCTACGGCGGCGACCAGGATCCGGTCACCGGTCGCAGCGGCCATGGCCCGGTCGGCGGCCAGCCACGCCAGCTCGGCGTCACCGAGCTTCACCAGCAGCGACGCGGTGATCCGGTACGCCTCGACCAGCGGCACCCGGCCTGCCCCGGGATCGTGGGCGTGGGTGCGCTGCGCGTCGGTCAACAGGTCCGGCAGCAGGTCGGTCGCCTGCGGGTAGCGGGCGTGCTGGAACGTCGTCCAGGCGTGCGCGACCTCTCGGGCCATCCGGTCAACCGGCAGCACCGGACGGCGGCCCGCCGGCCTCCCGAGCGCGATCTCATACCGGGACAGCGCCGCCCGGACGCGCTCGACGTCTGCGGTCCGATCGGTCACCTCTGCGGGATAGGCGTCCCGACCCAGCAGGACAGCGGTGTCGATCCGCAGGACGGCGGCGATGTCCTGAAGGGTCGACACCTTGTCGAGCGAGCGGACACCCCGCTCGACCTTGTCCACCCAGCTCTTCGACTTGCCCAGCCGATCGGCAAACACCTGCTGCGACAGCTTCCGCCGCCCCCGCCAGTACGCCACCCGTCGACCCACCGGCAGCAGCTCAGTCCTGTCCACGACGCCACCGCCGCTCCGGCACCGCCCGGGTGGTCTCCTCCACCGGTATTCGATCCGTCTCGGTCTGCGCGAGAAGCCGCTGCTTTGCCGCTTCCCGTTCCGCCTGCTGGATCTGCTCGCCGTGA
Organism: Micromonospora echinospora; assembly: GCF_900091495.1. Lineage (NCBI taxonomy): Bacteria > Bacillati > Actinomycetota > Actinomycetes > Micromonosporales > Micromonosporaceae > Micromonospora > Micromonospora echinospora. Next base: position 998,201 of record NZ_LT607413.1, read on the forward strand.
CTCTGCCCCGACTTACGCTGCGTGTTGTCCACCCGTGTCCTCCTGTGAAGGGGCACGACGGTGATGCGTGGGAAAGACCGACCAACGCCGCGCCAGGCTGTCGAGCGCGGCCTTGCCGCCGTCCTGCTGCTGACGAGGTCTTGGCCAGCCACGCCTCGCGTACAGCATCCGGTGACCATCCGATCACCTGCTATGTCCGGCGCGTCCGCTGAGGGCGGTTGCTGTCCGCTACGACTGGGTGACCGGCCGGTACGCCTCGTACGCCTCGCGCAGAACCGCGCCCTCAGCCAGGCCAGTCCGCTCAACGTGGCGTAGCACTTCCCGTGCCCGCCACCAGTTCGACGGCACGACCCGACCGGAGGTGATCGCCTCGACGGCTAGCATGCTCGCCTCGTCCGGCTGTCCAGCGGCCAGCAATGCCAACGCCAGATCGAGGCGGGCGGACGCCGACCGGCGCGGGCGTTCCCCACCATCCCCGCGCGGGTCCAATTCGGTCAGCACCGACCGGGCGACCTGCTCAGCCGCCGGGTCACCAGCCCACGCCAGCGTGGTGGCCGCATACGCCCGGGCCTTTGTCGGGTCGTACCGATAGTGGTGCTCGGCGCGTTCCGGCACGGACAGATTCGCGGTCAACCGTTCCAGACGGTCCAGGGTTCGGCGGGTCCGCCGCACGTCGCCCATGCGCGCCCAGCCGCGCGCCTCCTGGGCGGTGGCCTGGATGTGTGCCGAGCTGCCCCGGGGCGCGACCCGCTGCGCCTGCCGCGACAGCTCGACGGACTGCCGGTAGTCGCCGTGTGTGAGGACATCCCACGCCCGGGTTTCCAGGCACCACCCCTGGATCTCCGGGTGTTCTGCGTGGCCGGCGAGATCGTGTGCGGCGGCCAGATGCGCGCCGGCCGGGCCGCGCTGATTGAGGTCGACGTGCACGGTCGCGCGAAGCACGGTCAGCCAGGCACCGGCGACGATCAGACGACGGCGCTGAGCCAGGGTCACCTGGCCATCGAGCAGCCGGTTGACGTATGCCAGGTGACGCCGCACCCTCGGCAACAGTTCGGCCGGTGGCGTAGTCGGGTATGCACTGGCCAAGTCGTCGACGACCGCTTCGAGCCGCGCGAGGGTCTCAGCGCTGACATCACTGGCGCGGACTCGGGCAAGCAGGTCGTCTGCTTCAGCCTGGTGGTCAACCGGTGCGGTAACGAACGCGATCAGAGTGCCACCGGCGTTGAGGACCCGGTCGAGATGACGGGCGGTGTCGAAGGTCGGAGCCTTCGCTCCGGTCTCCAGTTCGTGCAGGTGACTCTTGCCCCGGTGAGTGAGCTGCCCGAACGCACGTAGGGACAGACCACGATCGGTACGGATCGCTCGCAGGTGCGCTCCGAAGCGTGGGTCAACGTGCGACATAGGGTGCTCCCAGGTAGCGGACTGGGCGACGACTCCACCGGCCGCCACTCCGGCGGGCCGCCACTTCGGACGGTACACCCGCACCGCCCGACCGGTGACTCCACGTGCCGACTTCGTTACCGATCCTCACTCTGCAAGTCATGCCGCCCTGCGACGCGCCTTCAGGGCGATGCGGAGATCAATCCGGCTTACCGCGAGGAGCAGTCAGTTACGTACTCGAACCTGACGCCGCCGCTGACGTCGCAAGGTTGCTCGGCAACATGGACCCGGAAGCGGCACTGGCCGCCGTACCGCTGGATGCTGCGGCTGCATTGACGGCCCTCGGAATGTCCGCGTTCAATGGGCATCCGCGGGCATATCTGCACCACCACCTCACTGCGGTGCGCGACTTTTACATGCACGCCGCCCAGCACCGGCTCGCGGTTGCTCTTTGGTGGGACTGATCACCACAAGATCGTCTAGCCGGACGGTGGGTCCTCACCGGGCTTCTAGACCGCCGTGCCAGCATCGCCCTGTGCGCAACGAGCAACGCCTACGAACACGGACGCCCGAGTCACGAGCCTTCGCGGAGCGCGTACAGCTCGTGATGAACCTGACCGCCCGCCTCAACGCGCTGCCGTTTGACGACCTCGACGCACGCCGGGCGGTGCTCACCGAGATCTTCGGTGCGCCGATCCCTGACTCCCTGACCATCCTGCCCCCGTTCTACTGCGACTACGGGCTCGGCGCGTCGTTCGGGGAGCGCGTGTTCATCAACCAGGGATGCTTCTTCCTCGACTACGGGGGCATCAGCATCGGTGACCGCGTCATGATCGGCCCCCGCGTGACCCTGAGCACCGCCGGACACCCCGTCGAGCTCGACGAACGGTACGACTTCATCACGCACGCGCCCATTGTCATCGAGGACGACGTGTGGATCGGCGCCGCAGCCACGGTCACCCCCGGAGTGACGATCGGTCGAGGCTCGGTCGTCGGTGCGGGTGCCGTTGTCGCGAAGGACGTGCCGCCGCTGAGTGTGGTGACAGCAACAAGCGTTGTGGAGCGGAAGCGGCTGAGGCCGATGTCTGCGGCAACCTCCTGAACGCCACGCCGCCGTCCGCTACTGTCCGCAGCCGCCGGCGTCGACCGGCAGGACCGCAGGGCGTACCCAAAGTTGCCCGGCGGCGATCCGACGAGGGGTTCGGCAAGGTCCGGCAGCCTACGGCTGCGTGGACGAAGGCTGCTCCCCCAAGCGTGCGCACCGCAGTCGAAGACACCGCGGCCAGCTCGGGCTGCGCGGGCAGGAACACCGTGGGGACACCCAGCGACTCGTTCATCGCGGCGAGCTGGTACTCGGCCTGAAGGTCGGTGGTGTTACGCATGCCGCGGACGATCACTCCGACTTCGTGGTGGCGGCAGTAGGCGGCGGTCAACCCGCCCCAGGCCACAACGGTGACGGAGGTCCACTCGACCGGCAGAACGGCCCGAACAGCGGCCGCTCGCTCCTCTTCGTCGGTGCCCGGATGCTTGGCGCTGTTGACCGCGACGAGCACGACCACTTCGTCGAAGAGGTCGCGTGCCCGGTTCACCACGTTCAGATGCCCGGGAGTGAAGGGATCGAAGCTGCCGGGGTAGACGGCGCGCACGCGTACGCGACCGGGAGTGCGTGCTGTCGGACGTGGCCCTGCCGATGGTTCGGGTGTCACGGCCGCAGGACCCGCTGCGCATCGCGGATGACCTGCTCAGAGGCCACTGACGCCCACGAGGCGAACAGTTTCCGGAAGTAGGTACCGTGCCGTTCCGCCACCGCAGGATCGTGTTCGATAACGTCCAGTTCGTTGACGATGCTCAGGTCGATGAGCGACCGAAGTCGAGCCGCATCCGGCGTTCTCACCTCGCGTACGAAACGGTCGAACACCTGGCCGGTCTCTGCCAGCTCCCGCCAGCTGCGTCGACGGTCGCAGGCACCGTACAGATAGACGAGCTCCTCGGCGTCGGCACCAACGAGATCCCGCAGCACCGCACGATCGGTCCGATCAATCAGGGCGAGGTCGAACCCGTCGGTGCCGTAGACGGCGTGGGTAAGGCCTGCGGCCTGCACTTCACTGCCGCAGCCGAGCACGGCGAGTCGTTCGCTGACTCGACACAGGTGGGCGTACAGGTTGCCCCCGGGATGCGCGATCTGCTCAGCTCCATGCCGGCGGAGCCAGACCCGCACGCCGTTGTCGGTGCTCATGGCCCGACTGTAGGTATCGGCTGTCGGATTCGCTGGCCCCGGGGTGTGGGCGATAGGTCACAGCGCCGTGGACACGCCTGGCACCCGCCTGGCTGAGGGTCGACAAACCTCAGCACGTCACCGTCTCGCACGCCGCCGTGCCGAGACGGCCGTCGACCGGATCGTCGTCAGCGGCGGCGGGTGAAGACGCCCGGCTGGGCCGTCGGAGACTGCACCAGGAACGCGCCGCTGGTCACCGTGCCGACCGCCGGCACCGACGCGACCGCTGTCCGAGGGCCAGCCGGGGCGTCGGCGAAGACCACCATCGGTACGGCGAACCGGCCGGCCGCGTCGGCGACCACGGTCACCGCGCCGGTGCCGCCGGCCCAGGTCACCGTCACCGGCTGGCCCGGCGGGAAGTCCCGCCCGAGACCGGTGACGACCTGGCCGGGTCGCCCCACACCCGGGTTGAACTGGAACGTCGGGTTACGGCCGGCGACCTGGACGGTCAGCGCCTGCGTCGCCTGCCCGCCGGTGTCGGTCGAGCTGGCCAGGGTGAGCACCGCCTGGGCGACCCCGACGGCCCGGGGCGTCCCGCCGACGTCCAGGGTGCAGGACGCGCCGACGGCGAGGACCTGGCCGCAGGTGTTCCCGGTGACGGTGAAGACGTCCGACCCGGGGGCCGACGCGACCGGCGACAGCGCCACGGCGGACGTGTCCGGCAACGTGCCCGTCCCGGGCGGGGCCGGCGCGGCGAGCGTGGCGGCCACGCTGAGCGGGTAGTCGCCGGTGTTGCTGAGGGTCACCCGACGGGTGGGTGTGGCGACGCCGAGGGACGCCTCGCCGAGGTCGAGCAGGGTGGTGTCGGAGTGCAGCACGGGCACGTCCGGGGCGGCCCCGGTGACCTGCACCACCAGCCGGTCCGGTCCCTCCTGGAGGATGCCGTCCACGGTGAACTCGACGCGGCAGCCGTACTCGCCGTTGCGGGCCTTCGGGTCGACCCGGACGGCGAGGGTGAAGTCCACCTCGCTGCCGCTGTCGACGGTCCGTTCCGCCGGCTCGACCGTGGCGCTCAACTGCGGGTCGCAGTCGGAGATCCGGGCGGCGACGGTGGCCTGGATGGCCCGGATGCCGGCGAGGATCGCGGTGGAGACGTCGCCGGCCGTGGCGGCGGTGAGCAGCACCCCGCCGGTCCGGGTGGTGATCTCGGTGAACTGCCCGTCCTGGTCGAGGCTGTGGTACGGGGAGGTGACGACGTCGACCGCCACCACCCGGATGCCCCGCGCGGTGAGCGCGGCGATCGTACCGGCGAGGTCGTGGCCGAGGACCGGGTCGTGCGACGGGGCGTCCCCGAAGATCACCACAATCGGGCTGCTGTCGGCACGGAAGCCGACGGCGCCGGTCGCGATCCGGGACAGCGCGTGGAGGTTCGCCTCCGGGGTGTCGCCGCCACCGGCGGCGGTCCAGGTGTTCACCGCCTCCTGCACGGCGGCCGGGTCGGCGGTGAGGTCCCGGTTGACCTGGAAGGCGTACCCGTCGGTGGTGTCCCGGTACTCGGTGACCGCGAACCGGGCGTCCGGCTGCACGGCGCTGATGTCCCCGACGATCCGGCGGGCGTTGGCCTTCACGTCCGCCAGCGCCAGGCCCATGCTGCCGGTGGTGTCGGCGAGCAGCACCACGTCCGGACGGGGCGGCACGGTGGTGGTGGTCACCGTACGGGTCAGCGTCGCCGCGCCGCCCGGGGTCAGCCCGATCGTCGTGCCGTCCGTCCCGCCGGTCGGCGGGTCGGAGGTAATCGGTGGAGCGGGGGCGTCGGCGACGCTGATCCGGAACTCCGCGCCGCCGCTGGCCGGTGCCGCCAGCAGCGCGGCGTACCCGGCCGGCGGGGCGGCGCTGGCCACCAGGAGCGCCACGACGGCCAACGCCGACGCGGTCCGCAGCGGGCGGGAGGCGAATGTGGCCATGCCGGGCAGTAAAGTCCGTCCGGCCGGTGCCGCGCAGCGGGTGGCCGGACAGACCTTGGTGCAGTCCTCCCTGCCCCTCCGGGCAGCGCCGACCGCACCCGCGTCCCGCGTCGCCCGGCCCCGCGACCGGGTCAGTCCAACACCTTCACCGTCATGCCGTCCGAGCACCGACGGACCACGGCCACCAGGCTGCCCTGGTGGCTCGCCCTGACCGGGGTGACGGTGAAGTGCGCCTTGCGGCCCTTGCCGTGCCGCACCACGTAGCTCTCCGCGTCGCCGCCGACCCACAGGTCACCGAAGGTCTTCAGCACGTTGTAGATGGGGGTGTTCATGTCGTTCTCGTCGACGTAGAACATCACCAGGTCCTTGTACTGGACGTAGTGGGTGTACGCGCCGTCGGTGTCGAGGGTGGCGATGATCCCGGTGTTGTGCGCGTTCAGCGCCGAGTCGATGGTCACCTCCACGTGCACGGACGTGCCCATGACGTTGATCGTGATCCGCTCGTCCCGGTAGGCCTTCACCGGACGGGCCGCCATCGCCTCGTCCATGTGCTCGACGAACTCACCCAGGTCCACCCCCCAGCTGCCCAGGTGCGCCTGCGCCTCGTCCCAGCTCATCTGCTCGGGCAGGAACGCGTTGGCCTCCGGGTTGATGGTGAAGGCGACCCCGAGCCGGAACGAGTGGGACAGCCAGGGGTAACGCTCCGCGGCGACGTCGGCCGGCTCGCTGAACTGCACCCCGCGCTTGCGGACGACGGTGACCCCGTCCTCCTCGTCCTCCGAGGACTCGTCCGGCTCGTCCACCCGCTCCTTCCCCTTGCCCTGCTCCTCCTGCTCCAGCTCCGCCTGGTACGTCTTCGCCTCGTGGGCGAGGTGCAGGCAGTCGTCGAGGAAGGCGTCCAGCAACCCGCCGTCGCGCAGCACCGAAACCGACGACTCCTGGAGTTCCTCCCGCCACAGCCGGAAGGTGTCCGGGTCGGCCGTCAGCGCGTCGGTCAGGACCGTGAAGTCGAGGTCGTCGCGCACCTGGGTGGGGACGTTCCCGAACCGGGCGGACGTGCGCTCCAGCGCGGTGAGCATCGCCCGCTCCTCCCACGGCCGGGCGATCTGCCGGTGGAAGGTCTCCAACGTCTCCGCGACGTTGTCGCCGTAGGCATTGGTGACCAGGAGGTACTCCACGGCCCGGATGTACTCCTGGGAGTCCGGGTACCGCTCGTCGATCCACCTGCCGAACATCCGCGTGCCGTAGTCACCGTCGAGGACGGTGGCGAACTCCACGGCGGCGAAGTACGCGGGGTCGGAGGCAGCGTCGTGCCAGTAGGTCTCTCGCCAGGTCATGACCGCTCTTCTCACTCGGCGACAGTCGACGCGCTCACCCTGGCGCACCGGTGCCCACGCCGACACGCACGGTTGGCGGTCTTCGGGGCAGTCCGCACTGCCTCACCGGGCAACATCGCGCCGCGCCTCACCGCATGTCGGCACCGATGCCCTGGTCGCGGCGGTTGAGCAGGAACGTGCTCTGCGGCAGTGTCCCGTCGGCCGGTCGTGGCCCCTCGGCCCGGTCAGGGTCGCCGCTGCGCAGGGTCGTGGTCGTCCAGTCCCGCTGGTTCCACGAGTTGTCCTCGTCGTCGACCCGGTCCCCGAGCCAGGTCTCGTCCTCGTTCGCCAGGGCCAGATTCTGTCGCAGCACCGCCGCCGAGCCGACGAACGCAAAGCCGGCCTTGCCGTTGCGGTACGCGGTGCTGCGGGTGATCCGCAGCGTCCCGTGGTTGCCGGACTCGGTGAACCCGTAGCCGGCGTTGTCCCAGGCGGCGCTCTGCGTGACCACGTGCCGCACCCTCGGGGCCGGATCCCCGCCGCCGAGCTTGAAGCCGTTGCCGCCGCCCGCGTCGAAGCCGGGGGTGTCCCACCGGTCGACCCCGTTGCCGAACGCCCAGGACCGCTCGACCGTCACCGGGTCGGTGAACTCGCTGAGGTCCAGCCCGTCCGCCGAGTTGTGGTACATCCGGCAGCCGCGTACCAGGTTGCCGGTGCCCGAGCCGTACTTGAAGGCCAGCCCGTCCGCCGTGCCGCCGTCGTCGGTGGTGTCGTGGTTGCCGTGGAAGTCGCTCTCCAGCACCTGGTTGGCCACCGTCCCCGGCCCGCGCAGCAGCAGGCCGATCCCGCCGTTGTCGTGCACCGAGAGCCGGGAGAAGACGCTCTGGCGGCAGGAGACGCAGACGTACGCGTGGCCGGGCGCGTTGGTGATCTCCAGTCCCCGCACCGTCCAGTGGCTCGCCCGCTGGGTGATCGCCCACTCGCCGGTGGGCACCCGGCTCGCGTCGACCACCGCCCGCTCGCCCGGGTGGCTGCTGAGGGTGATGCGCTGCCCGGCGGTGCCGCTGGTGGTGATGACCACGGGTGCGGTGAGCCGGTGCGTGCCGCCGCGCAGCACGATCGTCTGCCCCGGACGTACCACCGCGACGGCGTGGCCGAGCGTGGCGTACGGGCTTCCGGCGCTGCCGGTGCCGGAGTCCGAGCCGTCCGGTGCGACGTGGATGTCGGTCGCCCCGGCCGCGGGCGCGACGGTCGGGGTGGTGGTGGGCGGCGCCGCGCCGCCACCGGCCGGTACGGACGGTCGCACGGCCGCCGGGGGACCGGCCGACGCGGGTCCGCCCGCATCCGGGTTCCGGAACACCGCGTATCCGATGCCACCGGCCGCGACCGCCGCAGCGGTCGCTCCCACCACGATCTTGTGGCTGAGGAAACCCTGGATCGCGGCCCAGAGCGACACGGCCCCCGGAACCGCCGGTACGCCCGCCGTGAGGCCGGCGGCGACCGGGAAGGTCGCCATGCCGGGCAGTAGCCGTTCCGGGGCCAGCAACGCGGCCCGGTGTGCCCCACACCTCGGGCAGTCCCGGCCGTGCCGGCTCAACCGCTTCCGCCACAGCGGGCCGGTCGTGCCGTCCCAACCCTGGGTCAGCGCGCCCAGTTCCGGGCAGTGGGGCGACACCCCGAGCGCGTGGACGACGACCCGGGCGTCGTCGAGTCGCGTCCGCATCCGGCCCAGCCGTACCGCCGCGTGCTTCGGGCTGATCGACAGGGCGTCGGCCAGGTCGGCGCGGCTCAGCTCGCCGATCGCCTCCCGCCACCACCAGGCCAGCAGCCGCCGGTCGTCGTCGTCCAGCCACCGGGCGGCCTCGGCCAGTTCCCGGCGCTGTTCGCTGAGGATCAGCTCCGCGACCGTCCGTTCCGCGAGGTCACCGCCCGGGTCCGGCAGGTCCGCGTCGGTCTCCTGCCGGCGGCTCCGGCTCCGCGCCTGGTCGCGTAGGTGCTGCTGCACCTGCCGGTACGCGATCGAGATCAGCCAGGAACGGAAGCGGTCCGGGTCCCGCAGGTCGGGCAGGCCCCGGATCGCCCGGACCATGGTCTCCTGGACCAGGTCGTCGACGTCGCCGTGCCCGTTCAGCGCACGGCCGACGATCCGGTAGAGCACCGGCAGGTGCGCGGAGACCAGTTCGGTGAGCGCCGCCGCGTCACCCGCTCGTGCCGCGACGACCAGCGCGACCGTCTCCGGGTCGGGCGGCTCGGTCGGTTCCGGGGCGGCGGTCCAGGCCGGCGCGCCGACGTCACTGCCCGTCACGGTCGCGGTCCCTCCTCACCCACGTGCGACGACGCCCACGTGCGACGACGGTGGCCCGCGGGACCGGGCCGGACAACCGCTGCAAAGATAGACCATTGCCGCTGGGATGGTTGGGCTTCCCGCCAAACGAATCTCCCCCGGCACCGCGGCCTACCCGACGGACGGCCCCGCTCCCCCGGAGCCCTCCGCCGGCCGGATCGGTGCGGTGCGGGGACGACGCCGGAGCAACTCCACCGCCAGCAGGACGACGACGGCGACGCCGAGCAGCGCGGTCGGTCCCCACGGCCGGCTCTCGACGGAGGCCCGGAACGGGGCCGCCACCCCGGCGGTGACCACCCGACCCTCGACCGTCCAGGTGCCGAAGGCCAGGGCCGGCAGGGACACCGGGACGCGTACCGCACGCTCCTCCCCCACCGCCAGGTCGGGCACCGCCGGGGGTGGGACGAAGCCGCTCGGGTCGTCGCCCCGCCCCACGGTGACCGACATGGTGACGGCGGCAGGCGCGGTGCCGTCGTTGCGCAGCCGCACCACCAGGGTGTGCCGGGCCGGCCCGCCGAGCCGGCTCCACCAACCCGGGTCACGTTCGACGGCCACGGCGGTGACCACCGGCGGGACAGTGGCCCGGTGCTCCGCCGCCGGGGCGGGCCGGGCGCCCGGGTCGCCGGTCAGCGCCAGCGGCGCGGCGGCGGTGAGCCGACGGTCCAGCGTGGTCACCCGCACCTGGCAGGGACAGCCGCCGGGCGGTACGGCGGCGGTCAACGCGGCACCGCCGAGGCCGGTGCCGGCGAGGTGGGTCTGCACCGACGAGTCGACCGCGCACCCGGCCGGGCCGGCGCCGCACACCTCGATCACCACAGTGCCGGCCGGCCAGCCCGCGAGCCGGACGAGCACCCGGCCGCCCGGTCGCGCCTCGGCCCGGTCGAGCGTCACCGTCGGCGCCACCGGGGCAGGAGCCTCCGCAACCACCGGGACGAGGGCTGCCGCAACGACCGGGACGGGGGCCGCCGCAACGACCGGGACGGGGCCCGCCGCAACGACTGGCACGGGTGCCGGCGCCGCGACCGGGGTCGGCAGCGCCCCGGCCGAGGTCGCTGCCACGGCCACGAGCGCCCCGGCGGCCCGGCCGATGGTTCGGAGCGACCTCATCCGGCCGGCGTGGTCGCGGCGGCAGCAGGTGCGGGCCCGGCGTCGGCAGGTGCGGTCCGGGCGTCGGTGGCACGGGTCCGTCGGCGGGTGCCGCGTACCCGCGTGACGATCAGCCACGCTGCCCCGGCCAGCAGCACCGCCACCCAGAACCAGGGCATCGCCCAGGTCGAGGCGGTACGGCTCAGCGTCGGCAGCGGACCGTCCACGGTGGCCGGATCCACGGCGACCCGGACGCTCAGCCGGCCGGTCGGGACGATGCCGTTGATCTGCTCGGTCACCACGAAGGCGGCTCCGGGCAGCAGTTCGGGCACGGCGACCGGCTCGGTCCCGGCGAGCCGCCAGCCGAACGGGGCGGCGACGTGCACCTGCCCGCTGCCGGTGAGCCGGACGTTGCCGGTGTTGCGCAGCCGGTAGCTGACCACGACCGGACCGGTGCCGAACGGGTTGGCCGGGTTGTCGTACGCGATCCGGAGGGCCTCGACCTCCAGCGCGGGACGGACCGCACCGGCCACCCGCAGGTAGATCCGGGCGGCCACCCGGCGGTCGACGGTGACGGTCCGACCGGCGGCGTCGGCCCGCGCCCCGGTGGCCGAGACGACGATGCCGCCGGCGTGGTCCCCGGGACCGGCGTTGGCCGGCACGGTCACCTGGAACGGCACGATCACGCGTTTCCCGGCAGGGATCCGGTAGGTCCGTTCGGCGAGGGTCACCCAGGAGCCGACGTCGGTCGCCGGCCGGCTGGCGGGTTGCAGGGCGAAGCCACCGTCGCCGGTGGTGAACGCGTCGGCCCCGTAGACCGCGAAGGTCATCGGGGTGCGGCTCAGGTTGGTGATCGCGACCCGGTCCGCGATCCGCCGGCCGGGTGCGGCGTCGTACAGGAAGTAGGCGCGGCCGGTGGGGCCGGACGCGTTGGACGGCTGGACCGCCCAGGTGAAGCCGTCGGCGGCACCGGACGGGCCGGCCGGAGCCGGAGGGCTGGGGGCCGGGGCGGCGAGCCGGAGGACCGGCGTGGCGGGGGCCGGGGCGGCATGCCGGAGGACTGGCGTGGCGGGGACCGGGGCGGCATGCCGGAGGGCCGTCGCCCGCGACGGGGCGGCGACGGCGGCGGCCGGTCCGCCGGCCAGCACGGTGACGATCGCGGCGAGCGCCGCGACCACGGGCGTCAGGTGCGGGTGAGGGCACCTCGTCATCGTCGGTCGCACAACAAGGTGCCCTTCCGCTCGTCAGGACAGGGTCAGGGTGAGGGTGGCGGTGTAGTCGCCCGGCGCGGTGGACGCCGGCACGCCGAGGTCCAGGGCCGCGCCGCACTGGAAGGTGCCCGCGCTGGTGCCGGCCGCCGCGCCGCAGAGCGTGCGCGCGCCGCCCAGCCCGGTGCCGGCGCCCGGCACCGCGCGGCTGCCCGGGGTGACCGCCCCGGCCGCACCGACCAGGCCGTCGTCGACCACCGACGCGCTCGGCGTCCAGCCGAGGTTGTCGGCGGCGATGACCCCGCCGGGGGTGCCGGTGAAGTCCTCGACCTGCCCGACCACGTTCCAGCCGGCGTTGCTGCCCCGCAGGTCGCTGACGGTGACGGCGTTGAGCGCGCCGCCGGCCACCGCGCCGGGAGCGGCGGCGGAGAGCGCCACCGACGCGCCGGCCGAGGTCAGGGTCAGCGGGCCGGTCTGGAGCACCTGGGTGGTGATCTCCTGGTCGGCACCGCCACCCGGCCCGCCGGAGCCCGCGAACGTGATCGGCGTGGCGGTGTCCTGGCTCCGGTCGGTGGAGCCGTGCGCGGCGAAGGTCAGCACGTAGCACTGGGTCGCCGTGCAGTCGACCGGTTCCCCGTTCCCGTCGGTGTACGTCGGCAGCACGTCCAGCGTGGTGCTGAAGGTGCCGTCGGCGTTCAGTTTGGCCTGCCCGCCGGAGGAGGACGCCGCCTTGTGCACCCACTTGACCGGCTTGTAGGGGCGGGCGTTCGTCCAGAACTCGGCGGTCTTCGGTCCGAAGGCGACGTAGAAGCCCACGCCGCCGTTGGCCTCGGCGTCGAAGCCGGAGCCGGTCACGGTCAGCGTCGCGCCGGCCGGGTCGACCGCCGACGACGGGGTCACGGTGACCGAGGGGGTGGCCGGTCCGCCGCCGCTGCCGGTGTGGAAGCCGAACGACAGCGGGTCGAGGACCGTACCGGCGGCGAAGAAGCCGTTGAAGGCGGTCGCCCCGGTGGCGGTCATCGTGGTGGTCAGGTTGCTCCAGTTCACCGTGTCGCCGGAGATCACCGGGGCGACGCCGGAGGTGCCGAGGGTGGCGATCTCGGCCTGGTCCAGGCTGACCGGCTCGAAGCCACCGCCGCTGACCTCCAGGTCGACGTCGGCGCGCAGCGAGCCACCGGCCGCGTCCACCGCCACGGTGGGGTTGGCCAGCGTGATGGTGAAGAAGTGCGCCGGGTACGAGAAGACGACGGTCCCGCCGTACCGGACGGTGGTCGCCCCGGTCGCGGCGTCGTACGAGCCGCCGGTGGCGGTGAAGCGGAACGTGCCGTCGGTGTTGCGGGTGGCCCCGTCCTCGACGGCGATCGGCGGGTTGCCGTTGCCGGTCGAGACGTAGCTGCGGAACGAGCTCTTGAAGCCCCAGTCGAGGCTTCCTCCGCTGATGTCGACGGGTGCCGCCACGGCGGTGCCGACGACGGTCAGCGACGCGGCGGCACCGAGCACGGCCGCCGCCGCCCAGGGAATCGACCGGCGGAGCGTGCCGCCGGTCCTGCGTACGGGCATCGGGTGTTCCTCTCTTTCAGGGGAGGGCCGACTTAGGTTAGCCTCACCTAACTAATAGCGAGAATCCGCCGAACGCCCTCTTGCGCCAGGCGCAAGATCCTCTTAGGTTAGCCTAACCTAATTTGAGGAGGTCGCCATGACTGCCCGCCTGGTGACGGCGCTGGTCGGCACCGCCGTGGTCGCGGTGGGTGTGCTCGCCACCGCACCGGCCCACGCCGACACCGTCGGCAGTGGACCGAACGGCCAGCGACTGACCGTCAGCCGCACCGCCGACCTGCCCCGTGGTGGTGCCACCGTGACCGTCTCCGGATCGGGCTACGACAGCACCAAGGGCATCTACGTCGCGTTCTGCGTCGACAACGGCAGCGGGGCGGCACCCTCGCCCTGCGGTGGGGGCGCCGACATGGGCGGCACGTCGGGCCTGTCGCACTGGATCTCCTCGAACCCGCCCGCCTACGGCGAGGGGCTCGCCGTGCCGTACGGGTCGGGCGGCACGTTCCGGGTCCAGCTCCGCGTCTCGCCGAAGGTGGGCGACGTGGACTGCACCGTCCGCCGGTGCGTGGTGTCCACCCGCAACGACCACACCCGGGGTGCCGACCGCAGCCAGGACGTCCGGATACCGGTCACCTTCGCCAGCGCCGCCGCGCCGACGAGGACCACCGCCGCGCCCCCGTCCGCGCCCGCTCCCACCGGCGGCGCACCCGCCAGCCGGCCAACCGGAGGCGGGCCCGCCACGGCCCAGCCGACCGGCGGCACCACCGGGGGGACCGCCTCCGCCCAGGCCGCCGCGCCGGGCGACGGCGGCGGGGCCGGCGGTCCCGGCGCGACCGCTGGCGGCACGGACCCGGCCGCCACCCAGGTCACCGACAGCGCCGGCACCGGCCGCTGGTGGACCGTCGTGACGGCCGGTCTCGCCGTCCTGCTCGTCGCGCTCGTGGCGGTACGCGTCCGCAACCGTCGCCGGGAGCGGGCGTGAGACGACCGGCCCTCCTGCTCGGCGCCCTGGTCCTGCTCGGCGGCACGGTGACCGCCTGCGGTCCGGGCGACGCCCCGACCGCCGCACCGGCCACCGGCTGCGGCCCCGCCACCGCCGTGGTCACCGACACCGACGTCGACCCGGTCAGCCCCGACCCGGGCAGCGTCCTGCCGGTCACCGTCGACTCGGCCGACGGGACCCGGGTCACCGTCGCCGACGCCAGCCGGGTCCTCCCGGTGAACCTCTACGGCTCGATCGCCGAGATCGTGTTCAGCCTCGGCCTCGGTGACCGGGTGGTCGGCCGGGACACCTCCACCACCTTCCCCGCCGCCGCCCACCTGCCGGTGGTCACGCCCACCGGGCACGACCTCTCCACCGAGGCGATCCTCCGGCTGGCCCCCACCGTCGTGCTGGCCGACGAGAGCATCGGCCCGCCGGAGGCTCTCAGGCAGCTCCGCCGCTCCGGCATCGCCGTGGTGCTGGTCGACGACGAGCAGACCCTCGCCGCCGTACCGGCGCACATCCGGGCGATCGCGGCGGCGCTCGGCGTGCCGGAGCCCGGCGAACGCCTGGTCGCCCGGGTCGACGCGGAGATCACCGCCGCCCGGCGCAGCGCCCCGACGGACGCCGACCCGCTGCGGATCGCCTTCCTGTACGTGCGCGGCACCGCCGGCGTGTACCTGATGGGCGGCCGGGGCGCCGGCTCGGACGAGATGATCCGGGCCATCGGCGCGGTCGACGCCGGCACCGAGATCGGGCTCACCAGGTTCCGGCCGCTGACCAGCGAGGGGCTGGTCAACGCGGCCCCGGACGTGATCCTGGTGATGTCCGAGGGGCTGGCGTCGGTCAAGGGCGTGGACGGCCTGCTCGCCCTGCCCGGCATCGGGCAGACACCGGCCGGCCGGAACCGGCGGATCGTGGACATGGACGACGGGCTGCTGCTCACCTTCGGGGCGCGTACCGGCCGGGCCATCCAGGCACTGGCCACGGCCGTCCACGGACCGTGCCGATGAGGCGTGCGGCCCTGCTCGCCGGACTCGGCGTCACGCTCGTCCTGCTCTGTCTCGTCGCCGTCGGCACCGGACAGGTCCGGGTGCCCCCGGCCGAGGTGCTCGGTTCGATCCTGCACCGCGTCGGCCTCGACGTCGGCCCGTTGCCCAGCGTCGCCCACGGCGAGGACGCGCTCTGGGTCGTCCGGTTCCCCCGCGTGGTGCTCGCCGTGATCGTCGGGGCGTCGCTCGGCTGCGCGGGCGCGCTGATGCAGGGCGTGTTCGGCAACCCGCTCGCCGAGCCGGGGGTCATCGGCGTCTCCTCCGGCGCGGCCGTCGGCGCGGCCACCGCCATCGTCACCGGGCTCTCCGTCCTCGGTGGCTGGACCGTCGCCGGGGCGGCGTTCCTCGGCGGCCTCGCCGCCACCGCGCTGGTGTACGCGATGTCCCGGACCGACGGGCGGACCGAGGTGGTCACCCTGGTGCTGACCGGCATCGCGGTCAACGCCGTGGCCGGGGCCCTGATCGGTCTCCTGATGTTCTTCGGCGACGCGGACGCCGTCCGGGCGATCGCCTTCTGGCAGCTCGGCAGCCTGGCCCAGGCCAACTGGGCGAGCGTGGGGGTCACCGCGCCGTGCGCCGGGGTCGGCATCGCGATCGCCGTCGCCACCGCCCGCCGGCTGGACCTGCTCGCCCTCGGTGACCGGCCGGCCCGGCACCTCGGCGTCGACGTCGAACGGCTCCGGGTGGGCATGATCGGTGTCACCGCCCTGCTCGGCGCGGCGGCCGTCGCCTTCACCGGCGTGATCTCCTTCGTCGGCCTGGTGGTGCCGCACCTGGTACGGATGGTCGCCGGCCCCGGGCACCGGGTACTGCTGCCGGCCAGCGCGCTCGGTGGCGCGATCGTCGTGGTGGCCGGTGACCTCGCCGCCCGGACCCTGGTCGACTACCAGGAACTGCCGCTCGGGGTGCTCACCGCCGTGGTCGGCGGACCGTGCTTCTTCTGGCTGCTGCGCCGCACCCGGGCCAGGGCGGGAGGCTGGGGATGAGCCGGCGCAGGTCCTTCCGTCCCCCGGTACGGCCCGACCGGGGCGGCGTCCACATGCGGGTCCGCGGCCTGGACGTGCGGCGCGGCCCGCGCGCCGTCCTCTCCGGTGTGGACGTCGACATCCGCGCGGGCGAGCTGCTCGCGCTGGTCGGGCCGAACGGCGCCGGCAAGAGCACGCTGCTCGGCGCGATCTGCGGAGACCTGCCGGTCAGCGCCGGCACGATCGAGTTCGACGGCGTGCCGCTGTCCGGCTGGGCACCGATCGACCTGGCACGCCGCCGGGCGATGCTGCCGCAGCGGTCCACCCTCTCGTTCCCGTTCACGGTCGCCGAGGTGGTGGCGATGGGCCGCGCGCCGTGGACGGGCACGCCGTACGGGGCACAGGACGACGAGGCGATCGCGGAGGCGATGCGGCTGACCGGGGTGGAGTCCTTCCCGGGGCGGGTCTTCTCGGCCCTCTCCGGGGGCGAGCAGGCGCGGGTGGCGCTGGCCCGGGTGCTCGCCCAGCGGACCCCGATGCTCCTGCTCGACGAGCCGACCGCCGCGCTCGACCTGCACCACCAGGAACTGGTTCTCACCCTGGCCCGGGACCGGGCCCGCAGCGGCGACACGGTGGTGGTCGTGTTGCACGACCTGGGGCTCGCCGCCGCGTACGCGGACCGGATCGCGTTGCTCGCCGGGGGTCGGTTGGTCGCCGACGGGCCGCCGGCCGAGGTGCTCGTCCCGGAGTCGCTCAGCACGGTGTACCGGCACGAGATCGAGGTCCTGCCGCACCCGCGCACCGGCACGCCACTGGTGCTGCCGAAGCGTCCGGCCGCCGAGCGGTGACCCGCCCGTCCGGACCGCGCCGCGTCCCGCCGCCGACGGGGCGGCCCGGCGGCGGTGTTCGCTGCGGTGGCGGGGCGGTGGCCTCAGGAGGCGTCGGCGCGGGGCGTGACCCCCAGCTTCTCGCACGCCTCCCGGTACATCCGGGCCGCCTCGGCGCGGATCTGGCGTCGCTCGGTGAGTCGGGTGTGGAACGGGATCCGGACCGGCACCGGCGCGCCGTCGACGGTGGCGACGAACTCCATCGCCTCGTCGTCCATTCCGGACATCCGCGCCTCGGTGGCCCGGGGCTGGCCGCCGAGACCCTGGCAGATCAGCCGGCAGTCGTCGGCGTGGTCGTCGTTCATGTGCCGGGTCACCGCGGCGACCACGTCCGGCCCGAAGGTCGTCACGCGGCGGCTCCCGGCAGCACGGTCCGGCCGAGTTCGGCCAGCATCGCGGTGTTCAGCCGGTAGGCGAGCGCGACCTCGTCCAGGAAACGCTGCCGCTCCACCTCGTCCCAGGGCACCTCGTCGAGGAGGTTCCGGTAGTGCTCCTTGAAGGCCCGCGCCTCGATGCCGGGGAAGAGGAAGAACCGGACGCCGTCCTCGGCGAGCCCGAACGACCGCTGCACCGCGCGCAGCATCACCTGCCCGCCGGAGAGGTCACCGAGGTACCGGGTGTAGTGGTGCGCGACGTATCCCGCCGGCCAGGTGAAGGCGATCTCCCGCAGCCGGGCCTGGTACTCCAGGGTGGCCGCTCCCGGGGTGATCCGCGCGGCCCAGTCCGGGCCGTGCAGGAACTCCAGGTCGGCCGCGAGCGCCGGGACCCGGTGCAGCGCGTCGTCGACGAAGGGGCCGGCGACCGGGTCGGTCCGCATGACCTCCGCCGCCTCCTCCAGCGTCTGGTAGACGAAGAAGAGCTGTTCGGGCAGGGCCGCGTAGCCACCCCGGTCCAGCTGGCCGCCGAGCAGGGCGTCGAAGTACCCGAGATGCTGCGCCACCCGGTGGTCCGGCCTGGTGCGCTCCCGCAGTTCCGCCGCGAATCCCATGATCCACCCCCCTTAGGTAAGGCTAACCTTAATGACCCCCGAGGGGAAGGGTTCGCTGGCGGCTCAGACGTGATCTCGCCCGTTCGGTCCCCCCACCTTCCGGGAATGGTTGCTCAACCCCCGGTCCCCGGCAAGGAGCCGGATGTCCCGGATCGAGGAGCGGGGAAAGACCACCCGGCCGAGGAGGGTGAAGTCGGCGGAGTACACGTCGACGAAACCGTCGTCGTGGTCGCGGTCGGCGTACTCCTCGGCGAACAGCGACGCGCCGACCAGCAGGTGCCGACCGTCGTAGGCGAGACCGCGCCCGAAGCCCTCGGTGGTCATCCGCGCCGCCGCCGACTCCGTCGACGCCGTGGTGGCGGACGCGCTCCGCCGCTGGGGCTGAGCCACGTGCCGGTGCGCGCCGACTGACCGGTCACCGGAAGCGGTCGGCGGATCCGGCCCCGGACGCAACGAACGCCCTGGTTCGGGATACCGTCCCGTACCAGGGCGTTTCACAAGGGTGGAGCCGAGGGGACTCGAACCCCTGACCCCCACACTGCCAGTGTGGTGCGCTACCAGCTGCGCCACGGCCCCTTGCCGGTGTCCCCGGTCGCCCGGGCACGGACGAAACTATACACACACCGGCGCGCATGGTCATCTCGCGGGGGTGCCCCCCGAGGGTCAGTTGAGCGACACGTCCGGCGGGAAGTGGGCCACGGCGGCCATCATCCCGCCCTGCCGGCGCAGCACCATCGGCCACAGGTCGTCGGGACGGTCGACGAAGGCGTCCCCCGGCAGGGCGTCCAGGACGAACCAGGAGCCCTCCTCGATCTCCTGTTCCAGCTGCCCGGCACCCCACCCGGAGTAGCCGGCGAAGACCCGGATGCCGGAGACGTTCTCCCGCATCCGATCCGGGTCGACGGAGAGGTCGATCGTGCCCACCGCGCCGAGCACCTGGTGGAAACCCTTCAGCCGGCGGACCGGTTGACGCATCCGGGCCAGGCAGATCGCCGAGTCGGGTTGCACCGGACCGCCCTCGAAGAGCACCGCCGGATCCCGGGCCAGCGCGCTCCAGTCACCGAGCACGTCGGAGACGGGCACCTCGGTGGCCCGGTTGAGCACCACACCCAGCGCCCCGCCGGGCTCGTGCGCGACCAGCAGCACGACGGTGCGGTCGAAGTTGGGATCCTTCAGAGCCGGGGTCGCGACCAGCAACTGCCCGGTCATCGACGCCATCGAACGACCGCCGATTGCCTGTCCCTCTCCCTGCATACCGCCCATCCCCTAACCGCGTGCCGCGACGCGGTCACGCCACCTGCGAACCTCCTGCCAGGACGTCGCCGAGTGCACCGAATCGACCCGGTGCACCGGGAGCGTCCGTGTTCTCAACGCCATGCCTGGCACCATAGCCTGCACCTTGCACGGTGGCTAAGGTCTGACCGGCCGGTAGTGGAACGAGTTTGGGGAGAATCGATGGATCCTACGGCGGAGATTGCGGTCATCGGCGGATCGGGCCTCTACGCCCTCCTCGACAACGCTGTGGAACACCGGGTGGAGACGCCGTACGGGCCACCGTCGGACGCGATCACCGTCGCCGAGGTGGCCGGTCGGCCGGTGGCCTTCCTGCCCCGGCACGGACGCGACCACCGGCACCCGCCGCACCTGATCCCCTACCGGGCCAACCTGTGGGCGCTGCGGTCCCTCGGGGTACGCCGGGTGCTGGCGCCCTGCGCGGTCGGTGGGCTGCGACCGGAGCTGGGGCCGGGCACCTTCGTGGTGCCGGACCAGCTGATCGACCGGACCAGCGGCCGGACACAGACCTACTACGACCGGGGCGCGGTGCACGTCTCCTTCGCCGATCCGTACTGCCCCGCCGGGCGGCGCACGCTGCTCGACGCGGCGGCCGGCCGGGGGGTGGCGGCGGTCGACGGCGGCACGGTGGTGGTGGTCGAGGGGCCGCGTTTCTCCACCCGCGCCGAGTCCCGCTGGTTCACCGCGATCGGTGGCTCGGTGGTCAACATGACCGGGCACCCGGAGGCGGTCCTCGCCCGTGAGCTGGCGCTCTGCTACACCTCCATCGCCCTGGTCACCGACCTGGACGCCGGGGTGGAGGGCGGCCACGCGGTGACCCACGAGGAGGTGTTCCGGGTCTTCGGAGAGAACACCGACCGGCTGCGGGGCATCCTGCTGGACGCGGTCGCCGCCCTTCCCGCCGAGCGGGAGTGCACGTGCGCCGCCGCGCTGGACGGCATCAAGCTGCCCTTCCCGCTGCCCTGACGAGGGTCGCCCCCGAGGGGGGCATTGGCGGATTGCCGGAATATCCCCTCCTGCGTTGGTTAGATTCGTCCGGTCGGGGCAGCCCCGCAGGCCGCCCCGACCACCGGACGAGGGCACGGGGGGCCGAGGCGATGGCGACGGTCCGCGACACCAGCTACGAACTGCTCCGTGCCCTCGGCATGACCACCGTCTTCGGCAACCCCGGATCCACCGAGCAACCCTTCCTCCAGGACTTCCCGGCGGACTTCCGGTACGTGCACGCCCTCCAGGAGGCGTCCGCGGTGGCGATGGCCGACGGGTACGCCCAGGCCACCCGCCGGCCCGCGCACGTCAACCTGCACACCGCGCCGGGCACCGGCAACGGCATGGGCAACCTGGTCACCGCCTGGCACAACCGCACCCCGCTGGTCGTCACCGCCGGCCAGCAGACCCGCCAGATGCTGCTGACCGAGCCGCGCCTGGCCAGCCCCCGGGCCGCCGAGCTGCCCCACCCGTACGTCAAGTGGAGTCACGAACCGGCCCGCCCGCAGGACATCCCGGCGGCGCTGATGCGGGCGTACGCCACGGCGGTGCAGCCCCCGGCCGGGCCGGTCTACCTCTCCCTGCCGCTGGACGACTGGCACCAGCCGGCGGACCCGCCACCGCAGGTGCGTACCGTGGCGACCCGCTTCGCGCCCGACCCGGACCGGCTGCGGGAGTTCGCCGGGGTCCTGGCCGGCAGCCGCGATCCGGTGCTGGTGCTCGGCGCGGCCGTGGACCGCGCGGACGGATGGTCCGCGGCGGTCGCCCTGGCCGAGCGCCTCGCCTGCCCGGTCTGGGCCGCTCCGGCCCCGGAACGGGCCGTCTTCCCCGAGGACCACCCCCAGTTCCGGGGGGTCCTCCCGTTCGCCATCGGTCCCCTCGCCGAACGGCTGCGCGGGCACGACACGGTGCTGGTGCTCGGCGCGCCGGTGTTCCGCTACTACCCCCACGTTCCGGGCGACCACCTGCCGCCGGGAGCCCGGCTGCTGCACGTCACCGACGATCCCGGGGAGGCGGCCCGCGCCCCGGTCGGGGACAGCCTGCTCGGCGACGCCCGCCTGGCCGCCGAGGCGCTGCACGACCTGTTGCCCCCGGCCCGCCGGACGCCACCGCCGCCCCGTCCGGAGCCGCCGTCGCCGGAGACCGGGGTGCCGCTGAGCGCGGACGCGTTCTTCGCCACGCTGGGCGGTCTCTGGCCCGCCGACGGGGTGCTCGTGCAGGAGTCACCGTCCAACCTGGCCGCGTTACGTCGGCACCTGCGGATCCGCCGACCGGCGTCGTACTTCACCATGGCCAGCGGCGGGTTGGGTTTCGGGTTGCCCGCCGCGGTGGGCATCGCGCTCGCCGAACGGGACACCGGGCGCGGCCGGCCGGTGGTGGCGGTGGTCGGGGACGGCTCCTTCCACTACTCCGTACAGGCCCTGTGGACCGCCGCGCAGTTGCGCCTGCCACTGGTCGTGCTGGTCCCGGTCAACCGCCAGTACGCCATCCTGAAGGCGTTCGCCGAGCACAAGCGGACCCCGGGCGTGCCCGGACTGGACCTGCCCGGACTGGACGTCGCCGCGATCGCGGGCGGCTACGGCTGCGCCACGGCGGTGGCCGGCACCCCGGACGAGATCGCCACGGCGCTCGCCGCCGGCCTGCGCGCCGACCGCCCCACGGTCGTCCCGGTGCCGATCGACACCGAGGTGCCGCCGCTGCTCTGAGCGTCCCCTGCCGAGGGGGCGGCCCGCGCCGGCCATGGGTCGCCGGCCACCCCCGGGCGGGCGGTCATCCGCCGAGCAGCGACACCGGCCCCCCGTTCACCACGTCCAGCACGGTACGGGTGCCGAGCGGCGCCTTGAGCGTCGCGCTGACCGGCTCCAGCTTCAACTGGTCCGTGCAGACCCCGGTGCTCCGGACCACCCCGGCACCGACCACCACCACGTCGTCGAACTCGGCGACCAGCGGCTCGATTCCGGTGTCGCAGGCCCCCACGCCGACCCGCCAGGTCAGCTCGGCGCCCTCGGCGGAGACGACGTTCTGGGCGGCGGCCAGTTCGGGGGCCGGCGTCCCGCTCGGTCCACCACCGTCCGGTACGGCGGTGACCGCGCTGGGCGCCACGGCCACCCGGGCGACCGGTACGGCGAGTTCCTCGACGGTGAACAGCCAGGCCGGCACGGTGGCCTCACCCCGGCTGGTGCGCAGCTCGGCGGTGCCGAGCTTGACCCCGGTGACGGTCAGCGGCGCGCAGGACGCCACCGTGGAGGTGCCGGCGACCGGCCCGTCCGGGCCCGGCTCGACGGTCGGTCCGGGGACCTTCGGCCGGCCCTCGCACGGCGGCGGATCCCCCAGGTCCAGCTGCCGGTACGCCTCGGCGGCGCTGAGCAGCGGCACCTTCAGCGTGCCGTCCAGGAAGCGGACGGTGCCCTCCGCCGGGCGGGTCGTCGGGATCGGCACCTGCTCCCGGTACCAGCCGGCCTGGAAGGCCTGCTCGGTCTCCGGGGTGAACTTCGGATCACCGGCGAGGACGGTGGGGCTTTCCAACGGGATGTAGCTGGTCGTCCAGGCGGGGCCGGGCTGCCATGCCTCGGCCACCTCGGCGGCCCGCCGCTGGAACGAGTCCCAGCGGTCCTCCGGTTCGGCCGGCGTGGCCCCGTTCTGGGCGCAGCCGGTCAGGGCCAGCATGATCGGCAGGCCCAGCAGCAGAGTCACTCGTCGACGCATGCCGGTTCGACGTGCGCCGAGGCGCTCCCGGTTCCCACCGACCGCGATGTGCCGACGACTCCCCGCAGACGGCGATGCGCCCCGGTCCACTGGTGGGACCGGGGCGCATCACGGTGTCGGTGGAGGTGCCGGGAATCGAACCCGGGTCCTTCGCCGCCTTGTCAGGGCTTCTCCGAGCGCAGCTCGCTATGCCTCTACTCGGCCCCTCCGATCACGCGAGCGAGTCGGTGTGACGGGCCCAGTCGCTGATTCATCTCGCCGCACGGACCCCGCGACCGGGTCCGATTGGCCAGCCTCCTAGCTGATGCCGGCTAACTGGGTCGAAGGCGCTCCCAGGCCGACAGACTTGCTACTCGCCTCAGGCGGCGAGAGCGAAGTCAGCGCGATTGTTCTTGGCGCTTATTGGTTTCCGACGACCGATTCACGAGACGACGTCGGCTTCCTCGGCTCGCTTCCCCTGACGCCACGCACGAAGTCGAAACCAGTCACCCCCTCGAGTGGCTGCCCCTGTCGGCAGCTCCACCAAGCCTAACGCCTCCCGCAACGGGTTTCATCCCGAGCCCCACCCCGCGCCGGCGGACCGGACAAACGGGATGAATCACTCAGCCATCCCCTTACCACGCCGGCCCATCGCCCGGTTGATCTCCCGGTCCGCGTCCCGCTTGGCCAGGTCCTGGCGCTTGTCGTACGCCTTCTTGCCCTTGGCCAGCCCGATCTCGACCTTGGCCCAGCCGTCGGAGAAGTAGACCTGCAACGGCACCAGGGTCAGTCCGCCCTCCCGGCTCTTGCCGATCAGCCGGTCGATCTCCAGGCGCTTGAGCAGCAGCTTCCGGGTCCGCCGAGGCTCGTGGTTGGTCCACGTGCCCTGGACGTACTCGGGAATGTGCATGCCGTGCAGGAAGAGCTCGCCGTCACGCTCCTGGGCGAACGCGTCCACCAGGGACGCCCGCCCCGCGCGCAGCGACTTCACCTCGGTGCCGGTCAGCGCCATCCCCGCCTCGTACGTGTCGAGGATGCTGTAGTCGTGCCGGGCCCGGCGGTTGGAGGCGACGACCTTCCGCCCCTTCTCCCGTGGCATCGGCCCACACCCCTTTCGTGATCGACCCGGCGGACAGCCCGCATGCTACCTGAACGGAAAGGACCCTCCGGCACCATTTGTTCCCGGTGCCGGAGGGTCCTCATCGCCCGGAGGTGACCCGCAGGAGTGACTAGACCCGCAGGTAGAAGCGGAGCGTGACCCAGGCGGTGACCGCGCTGACCAGGCCGCCCACGCCGGCCATCAGCGGGAACATGATCAGGATGTCGCCCCAACTGACCGGGGAGAGCAGGCCCTGGAGGGACTGCAACGACCCGTCGAAGAGGAACTGTTTGGCGCCGACCAGGGCGAGCAGGCCGAGTAGTGAGCCGATCAGACCGGCGACCACGGCCTCCAGCACGAACGGCGCCTGGATGAACCAGTTGGAGGCACCGACCAGCTTCATGACCGCGACCTCACGCCGCTTGCTGTACGCGGCGACCTGGATCGTGTTGGCGACCAGGAGCAGGGCCGCGATGGCCATCACGGCGGCGGCGGCGAGCGCGATGTTCTGGATCGCGGTCAGGATGTTGAAGATCTTGTCGAGCAGTGCGCTCTGGTCGACGATCTCGTCGACCGCCGCGTCGTCCTTGTACTGGTCGTAGATCGACCGGTACTCCTGCGGATTGGTCAGCTTGAGCCGGAACGACTCGGGCAGCACGTCCGCCTGGACGGCGCCGACCAGGTCCGGTGCGTCCTGGAACATCTGCTGGAAGCGCTGGTACGCCTCGTCCTTGTCGACGTAGACGACGTCCTCGACCAACGGGTCGCCGTCCAGCTTGACCTGGAGCGCGTCACGCGCCTCGGCGGGGACGTCGGTCTTGAGGAAGATCGACACCTCGATGTTCTCGTAGTAGAGCTCCTTCATGTCGGAGACCTGGCGGTACATCAGACCGCTGGCGCCGAGCATGGTCAGGGACACCGCCATCGTGATGATCATGGCAATGGTCATGGTCACGTTGCGCCACAGTCCGACCAGCACCTCGGACAGGACGTATTTAACGCGCATCGGGTATTCCTCCGGGTCTCCGGCAAGTGTTCGTCGTCAGATCGGGCCGCAGGGCCCCGTACCGGGGCGGCGAGCCGCAGGCCCGCCTGGGGGCGGCGGGCCGGCAGGCTCAGCCGTAGACGCCGCGGGCCTGGTCCCGCACGATGCGCCCGCTCTCGATCTCGACGACCCGGCGGCGCATCTGGTTGACGATGTTGGAGTCGTGCGTGACCATCACGACCGTGGTGCCGGTGCGGTTGATCCGGTCCAGCAGGCGCATGATCTCGATGGAGGTGTCCGGGTCGAGGTTTCCGGTCGGCTCGTCCGCCAGCAGGATCAGCGGCCGGTTCACGAACGCCCGGGCCACCGCCACCCGCTGCTGCTCACCACCGGAGAGCTCGTGCGGGTACCGGTGCTCCTTGCCACCGAGGCCGACCAGTTCCAGCACCTCGGGCACGACCCGGCGGGCGACCGCCTTGGTCTTGCCGATCACCTCGAGGGCGAACGCCACGTTCTCGTACGCCGTGCGGTTGGGCAGCAACCGGAAGTCCTGGAACACACAGCCGATGGAGCGCCGGAACTGGGGCCGCTTCCAGGACCGCATCGACGTGACGTCCTTGCTGTTCACGATGACCCGCCCCTTGTTCGGGCTGACCTCGTGCAGCAGAAGCTTGATGATGGTGGACTTGCCGGAGCCGGAAGGGCCGATGAAGAAGACGAACTCGCCCTTCTCGATCGAGACCGACACGTTGTCGAGCGACGGGCGGGACGCCTTCGGGTACGTCTTCGTCACTTGCTCAAGCTGAATCACGGAGAGGGAGTCTACGCCGTGTGACGGGCGGGGCGTTCCCCACGCCCCGCCGACACGTCCGGAGTCATCGATTTAGTAGGTTACGCGACAATCGATCAACGCGCTGCGCCCGGAATCGATCACGCACCGTCAGCGGCGAGCTGCTGCTGCTTCCGCCACCGGACCCCCGCCTCGATGAAGGCGTCCAGCTCACCGTCGAAGACCGAGGTCGGGTTGCCCGTCTCGTGCTCGGTACGCAGATCCTTCACCATCTGATACGGGTGCAGGACGTACGAGCGCATCTGGTCGCCCCACGAGCCGGCGGCGTCGGTCTTCAGCCCCTCCATCTTGGCCTGCTCCTCCTGACGCTTGCGCTCCAGCAGCCGGGCCTGGAGCACCCGCATCGCGGACGCCTTGTTCTGGAGCTGGGACTTCTCGTTCTGGCAGGTGACCACGATGCCGGTCGGGATGTGGGTGATCCGGACCGCCGAGTCGGTGGTGTTGACGCTCTGGCCGCCCGGCCCGGAGGACCGGTAGACGTCGATCCGCATCTCGTTCTCGGGGATGTCGATGTGGTCGGTCTGCTCCACCACCGGCAGCACCTCGACCCCGGCGAAGCTGGTCTGCCGCCGCCCCTGGTTGTCGAAGGGGCTGATCCGGACCAGCCGGTGGGTGCCGGACTCGACGCTGAGGGTGCCGAACGCGTACGGGACCTTCACCGCGAAGGTCGCCGACTTCAGCCCGGCCTCCTCCGCGTACGAGGTCTCGTAGACCTCGGTCGGGTAGCCGTGCCGCTCGGCCCAGCGCAGGTACATCCGCAGCAGCATCTCGGCGAAGTCCGCCGCGTCCACGCCGCCGGCCCCGGCCCGGATCGCCACCAGCGCCTCCCGGGAGTCGTACTCCCCGGAGAGCAGGGTGCGGACCTCCATCTCCTGGATGGCCTTGCCCAGCCCGGCGATCTCGGTCTCCACCTCACCGAGCACACCCGAGTCCGACTCGGCCTCGGCCAGCTCCAGCAGGACACGGGCGTCGTCGAGCCGGGACCGCAGGCTGCCCAGCTTGCTGATCTCGCCGTTGACGTACGACAGCTGCGAGGTCACCTGCTGGGCGCGGGCCTGGTCGTCCCACAGGTCCGGCGCGGAGGCCGCCTGCTCGAGCCGGGCCTTGTCCTCGTGCAGCCGGTCGAGGTTGAGGACGGCCTCGATGTTGCGCAGGGTCGCGTCGAGTTCCTTGAGCTGTTCGGCGTAATCGGCAGCGGTCACGACAGCCAAGCGTACCGGCGGGAGCAGGCGACGGGCCGGCGAGCCCCGCCGTCGGAGCGGAAAGCTGCCCGGCGAGGGGCGCGGCGGGCGTCGCCGGCCCCCGATCCGGGTGCCTGGTGGCGTCGTGCGGGTGGTCAGCGGGCTGGTACGGCCCCACGGTCCGCGGGCGGGCCCGGCGGCGGATCGGCGCTCAGCCGGGGACCGGGGCGTTCTTCAGCCAGGTCAGGGCAGCCTTGTGGTAGGCGACCGCGAACTCCAGGGCGCTCGCGTCGAAGGATGCACCCTCCTTCTTGGCGTTGCGCACCTGTTCACGGACGTGCGCCAGCGCCTCGGCGTGGTATTCGTTCGCCGAGGTGTAGAGGTTGCGCAACTGGGTCGCCGAGTGCAGTTCGCCGAAGGCGATCCGCAACGCGACCGGGTTGCGGATGGTGTCCTTGCCCGGTCCCTCCGCCAGCCAGCGGGAGAACGTCCGCTTCCCGGACGGGGTGATCGCGTACGGCTGGCTGGAGCGTGGACCGGGCTTGCCCATCCGTACGAGTCCGCGCTCGGCCAGTACCGGCAACTCTCGGTAGACCTGACTGCGGGTCATCGACCAGTAGGGCGCCAGCCGGCGCTCGGCGGCGGCCATCAGTTGGCCGCCTGTCATGGGACCCTCGTGGAGCAGCCCGAGCAGGGCCGCCGCTGTGGGGTTGATTCCGGAATCCGCCATGCCCATTACGCTGCCACTTTGCTGACCTGGCGTCCAGGATTTGACGCAATCAGCACGCCCTGTGACTTCCTATGTGCACTGTCGGAGGACGACAGTCCGTTGAGGATGATCGATGCGTTCGAGGGCCTGGAGAACGCCTACCTATATGATCATCTGGTTACGCAGGGTACAGGATGCAACTGGCCGCCTGTCTGTTTTCGCCCAGATTCTGCCTCGACGGGTCAGTCCGACGGCACGCCGAGGGCCCCGCCCCGCCGATCGACGGCGGAACGGGGCCCATCGGGACGACGCCGTCCGGACGCGATGCGCCCGGACGACCTCAGCCCATGTGCGGGTAGGTGTGATCCGTCGGTGGGACGAAGGTCTCCTTGATGGTGCGCGGTGACATCCAGCGGACCAGGTTGTGCCAGGAGCCGGCCTTGTCGTTGGTGCCGCTGGCCCGGGCCCCGCCGAACGGCTGCTGCCCGACCACCGCGCCGGTGGGCTTGTCGTTGACGTAGAAGTTGCCGGCCGCGTACCGCATCCGCTCCGCCACCGCCTCCACCACCCGGCGGTCCGTCGCGAAGACCGACCCGGTCAGCGCGTACGGGGCCACCGACTCGGCCTGGGCGACCACGTCGTCGAAACGGGCGTCGTCGAAGACGTGCACGCCGAGGATGGGACCGAAGTACTCGGTGGTGAACGTCTCGTGCGTGCCGTCGGTGCACTCGAACAGGGTCGGCCGGACGAACCAGCCCACCGAGTCGTCGGCGGTGCCGCCGGCCAGCACCCGGCAACTGTCGTCAGAGGAGATCAGCTCCAGCGCGGCGGTGTGCCGGTCGAACGCCTTCGAGTCGATCACCGCGCCGCCGAAGTTCGAGAAGTCGGTCACGTCGCCGTAGGTCAGCGACTCGGCGGTGGCGGCCAGCCGGTCCCGCAGCCCGCCCTCCCAGATGGAACGGGGAACGTACGCCCGCGACGCCGCCGAACACTTCTGTCCCTGGTACTCGTAGGCGCCCCGGATCAGCGCGGTGTGCAGCGCGTCCACGTCGGCGCTGGAGTGCGCCACCACGAAGTCCTTGCCGCCGGTCTCGCCGACCAGGCGCGGGTAGCCCCGGTACCGGGCGATGTTCTCCCCGACGGTCCGCCAGAGGTGCTGGAACACCTTCGTCGAACCGGTGAAGTGGATGCCGGCCAGGTCGGGGTCGGCGAGCACCACCTCGGACACCTCCTCGCCCCGGCCGGTGACCATGTTGATCACACCGGGAGGCAGGCCCGCCGCCTCGAACAGGCGCATGGTGAAGTGCGCCGCGAACTGCTGGGTCGGCGCGGGCTTCCACACCACGGTGTTGCCGAGCAGCGCCGGCGCCGAGGGCAGGTTGCCGGCGATCGCGGTGAAGTTGAACGGGGTGATCGCGTAGACGAAGCCCTCCAGCGGGCGGTGGTCGAACCGGTTCCACACCCCGGGCGACGACAGCGGCTGCTCCTCCAGCAACCTCCGCGCGAAGTGCACGTTGAACCGGAGGAAGTCCACGAACTCGCAGGCCGAGTCGATCTCCGCCTGGATCGCCGTCTTCGACTGGCCGAGCATGGTGGCGGCGTTCAGCGTGTCCCGCCACGGGCCGGCGAGCAGCTCGGCCGCGCGCAGGAAGATCGCCGCCCGCTCCTCGAACGGCAACGCCCGCCACATCGGAGCCGCGTCCAGCGCGGCCTTGACCGCCGCCCGCGCGTCGGCGTGGTCGGCGTGCGCGGTGACCCCGAGCACGTGCGCGTGCCGGTGCGGCTGCACCACGTCGATCCGCTCGCCGCCGGCCATCCGCTGCTCACCGGCGACGGTCATGGTCAGGTCCAGCCGCTCGGCGGCCAGCTCGGCGAGCCGCCGGCCGAGCCGCTCCCGGTCGGCACTGCCCGGCTCGTAGGCGCGTACCGGCTCGTTACGCGGTTCGGGTACGGAGAACACGGCGTCCATCACAGCTCCTGGCGATCTCGACGGCGGTGGCGAAACCGGACCCGCAGCCGCCGACCGGACAGGCCGGCCACCGGGCGTGGCGCCTCACCGGATCGCGGCGACGGGACCTGCCGGGATTCTCCCACGGCCGCATCCGCCCACCTAGCGCGGTCGCGTCCCACCCGACGGGGTGGTTGGTTGCAGGGGACCCCTGCTCGGCAGAAAGCGGTAACAGGGGACCCCTGCTCACACCCGGGCCGGGCGGGCCGGGCGGGCGCGTACCCTGGGGAGCCGGTGACCCCGCTCGCCACCTTCCCGTACCCGGCGGAGACCATGCCCGTACCCGTCGGAGGCGGGGCTGGCGCGCGTTCGCGTCGAAGGGGAGACGATGACCCAGCAGTCCGGCAGCTCGACGGCCGCGGACCCGGACCAGCCGGTCGACGGCCCGTCGACCGGGGAGACCGGCGTCCCGGCGGGGGCACCGGCGCCCGCCCCGGCGGCCGTCGTCCTCGCGCTGCTCGCGCTCGGCTGGCTGACCGCCATGCTCTGGTCCACCCGGGCCGCGATCACCTCCGCGCAGGCCGGTGTCACGGCGGTCAGCCTCTCCGCGTACGCGTTGCCCGGGGTGATCTCGGCGGCCCTGGTCGCCGGTGGTGGGACGGCGCTCGCGGTGACCAACCTGCTGGCCCGCCGGGGCGTCGACCGGGCCACCCTCCGCTTCGTCACGGCCACCGGGGTCGGCCTGCTCGTCGGGCTGCTCACCGCTGTGGCGATCAACCTCTTCTACGCTGACAACGCGACCACGAACGTGATCGCCGGCACCACCGCCGCAGCCGCCGTCGTCGGTGGCGCGCTGGCCGGCGCCCGCAACGCCAGGGTGGTCGGGGCCATGGTCGCCGCCGCCCTCGCCGTCCTGGTCTTCGTGGTGGTGTTCAGTCGGGTCCGCGACCCGCTTTTCGAGCTCTACGGTGGCGGCGGCACCCAGGAGGCCATGTTCGGGGCGGCCCGGTGGGTCTCCCGCACCGAGTCCCTGCTCGCCGGGCTGGTGGCCGGCCTGGTCGCCTTCGGCTACCTCCACCTGGCCCGGCGCCGGTCGCTGCGGCGGGATCCGGACGCCCCGGCCGACCGGTGGCCGGCGTACCTGCTGGCCGGTGCCGGGGCCGGCCTGCTGCTGTTGCTCACCGAAGTGATCATCCGGATCGGCGGACGCGCGCTGCTCGACCTGGCCGCCGCGCTCAGCGAGGCGGACGCGGTGGCCCAGACCACCCTGGGCACCTCCCGGCTCGACAACGGCATCTGGGTGCTCTTCGTGGGCGCGCTCACCGCGATGATCGCGTTCGGCCGTACGCTCGGCCCGGCCCCGGCCGACGACGAGGACGGCACCGACCCGGCCGACGACTGACCGACCGAGGGCTCGACCGGGGGCTCGACCGACGCCGCCGGCGGCCGCGTCGAGGTCCGTCAGGTGGCCGGCCGGCGCTCAGGAGACGGTACGCAGCAGCACGTCCAGCTCGGAGGGGTCGTACCACTCCAGTTCGTGGTCCTCCACGCCGTCGACCGTGAACTGGGCGTCCTCGTCACCGGCGAGTGCCCGGTCGACGACCGCCACGGCGGCGGTCACGTCCGCGACCGCCTCCTCCCCGTCGACGTGCAGGGCGGCCACCGCCTCCAGCGCGACGGGCCGGGCCAGCTGGACGGCGCTGGAGCCCAGCTCGCCGTCGGGCCGGCCCAGCGCCCCGGCCGGCACGTCCACCGAGACCACCACGCGCCGACGGGGCGCGGACGGATCGTCGTGCAGCAGTCGCAGCGCGTCCTGGGCGGCCCGGGTGAAGGCGACGTACTCCAGTTCCTCCTCGTCGCCCTCGGCGTACCACTCGCGCAGGCCGGGCGTGACCGCGTGCACCGCGCCGGCCGGCAGTCCCTCCTCGCGCAGCCGGGTCAGCATCGGTACGGTCGCCGGCACGTACACCCGGACACGGTCGTCGGTCACGCTGTTCTCCCCGCTCGAGGCCCGGCCGGTCCGCCGGCCGGGACGCCGGCCGCACCGGACGCCGTGACCGTAGTACACCGGGGGCGACCGGCGGAAAGGCATCCCCGCGCGGCCCGGTGCGCCCGGGACCTCACCGGTGGCAAACTGAGGCAAACGCCGTCAACGCGAGGGGTCTGACATGGAACCGAGGTTCCTGCTGCTGTCCGACGTGGCGGCCGAGCTCAACGTCACCGACTCGCAGGTCTACCACATGGTCCGTAGTGGCGAGCTGCCCGCCATCAAGATCGGCGGCCGGGGGCAGTGGCGGGTGGAACGCGCCAGGCTGGAGGAGTACATCCAGCGCAAGTACGCCGAGACCGCCGAGTGGGTGCGCTCCAACCCGCTCAACGAACGCGACACCGCCGAGTAGCCGTCCGGTCACCGAAGGACATTGACCGTAGCCGCTCCATGCCAGAAGATGAAGTCTGTCGAAGGCAAACGTAGGCAAACGAAGGAATCGGGGGATCCGATGGTCGACTCCTGCGGTCCGGTGCCGTCCCGTCCCCCGGTCCGGTTGCGACCCGCGCCGCCGCTCGACCCGCCGTTCGCCGACGATCAGCTCGCCGATCTCTGGCCCCGTCCGTCCGCCGCCCAACTCGCCCTCGACCTGGTCGACGCCGGTCGCCCCGGCCGGGGCCGCCCCGTCGGACACCCCGCTCGCCGCCCCACCGCGCCGCGCCCGCCCCGGCCGGCCGCTCCCGCCGTCGGGCCGCCCGCCACGGCCACCCCGGAGGCCACCCGGGCGGCGCACCGCTTCGTCGGCACCTGCCTGGAGGTCGTCAACGGCTACCGGCCACCGGGCCAGCTCCGGCCGCTCACCGACCCGTTGCGCACGGTCGCCGTGCTGGAACAGCTGGCCCTGGCCACTTCCCGGCTCGGGCCGGTCCGGCGCCGGGCGACCCGCCCCATGGTGCGGCTGCGCCGTCTCCGGGTGTGCCAGCCGCAGCCGGCGGCGATCGAGGCCGCCGCCGTGCTGGCCGCCCCGAACGGACGGAGCTGGGCGATGGCGGTACGCCTGGAACGTCGCGGGCCGGGCTGGATCTGCGTGGTCCTCCAGATCCTCTGAGCCGAACCCGGAGAACGTTCCGGCCGCCGCCGGTCGCGCGGTGGCCGGAACGCCGCGAGGGGCGCCCACCGCGTACGGTGGGCGCCCCTCGTCGGGCGTGCTCGTCGGTCAGTTGCCGCCGTTGGGCGCGCCGTGGCAGCGCTTGTACTTCCGGCCGGAGCCGCACGGGCAGGGCGCGTTCCGGGACGGCCCGTTGCCCCCCTCGGCCTGGCCGGTGGGCGCCCGGCGGGCACCCGGGTTCGGGGCGGCCGGCCCGCGCAGGCCGGGCGACGGACGGGACGACGCGGGACGCTGCGGAGCGGGTCCACCGACACCGAGCGCCGGGGCGGACTGGCGCGGCGGCTCGGCGGGCTGCTCCTCCGGCCGTTCCACGGTCACCGCACCCGCGCCGGCCTCTCCGTCGATGGTCGGCGCGGAGTACTGGAGGCCCTGCTGCTGCGGGGCCCGGTTGAGGCCCTTGGCCCGGATCTCGACCGGCTTCTCCAGCAGCTGCACCTGCTCCGGTTCCGGCGTGGGCTCCTCGACCTGGACCTCCAGGTTGTAGAGGAAGCCGACCGTCTCCTCCTTGATGCCGTCCATCATGGTGGCGAACATGTCGAAGCCCTCGCGCTGGTACTCGACCACCGGGTCGCGCTGGGCGTACGCCCGCAGGCTGATGCCCTCCTGGAGGTAGTCCATCTCGTAGAGGTGCTCACGCCACTTACGGTCGATCACCTGGAGCAGGACCATCCGCTCCAGCTGTCGTACCGCCTCCTCGCCGAGGGTCTCCTCACGGCGGTCGTACGCCGCGTGCGCGTCCTCCTTGAGCCGGCTCACCAGGAAGTCCTGGTCGAAGGCGGCCCGCGAGCCGCCGGCCTCCTCCTCCAGCTCCTCGATGGTCACGCCGACCGGGTAGAGCTGCTTGAGGTTCGTCCAGAGCTGTTCGAGGTCCCAGTCCTCGGCGTACCCCTCGCTGGTGGCCCCCACGACGTACGCCCCGACGACGTCGTCGATCATGTTGCGCACCTGGTCGGAGAGGTCCTCCCCGTTGAGCACGCGCAGCCGCTCGGCGTAGACCACCTGCCGCTGCTTGTTCATGACCTCGTCGTACTTGAGGACGTTCTTGCGGATCTCGGCGTTCTGGCCCTCGATCTGGGCCTGGGCGCTCTTGATCTGGCGGGTCACCATCTTCGACTCGATGGGCACGTCCTCCGGGATGTTGAAGCGCTCCATCACCGCCTCGACCGCACCGGCCCGGAACCGCTTCATCAGCTCGTCCTGGAGCGAGAGGTAGAAGCGCGACTCACCCGGGTCGCCCTGTCGGCCGGACCGACCGCGCAGCTGGTCGTCGATCCGGCGGGACTCGTGCCGCTCGGTGCCCAGCACGTAGAGGCCACCGGCGGCGCCGACCTCCTCGGCCTCCGCCTCGCAGGCCTGCTTCCACTTGGGCAGGATCTCCTCCAGCGCCTTGGCGTACTCCTCCGGGTCCTCGGCCGGGTCGAGGCCGCGCTGGCGCAGCTCGGAGGCGGCGAGGAACTCGGGGTTGCCGCCGAGCAGGATGTCCGTACCACGGCCGGCCATGTTGGTGGCGACGGTGACCGCGCCCTTCCGGCCGGCCTGGGCGACGATCTCCGCCTCCCGGGCGTGGAACTTCGCGTTCAGCACCGCGTGCGGGATGCCCCGTCGCCGCAGCAGCGTGGAGAGGATCTCGGAGTTCTCCACCGACACCGTGCCGACCAGCACCGGCTGACCGGCCTCGTGCCGCTCGGCGATGTCCTCCACCACCGCGTTGAACTTGGCCTTCTCGGTCTTGTAGATCACGTCGGGGCGGTCCTGGCGGACCATCGGCCGGTGCGTCGGGATGCTCACGACGCCGACCTTGTAGACCTTGTTGAACTCGCCCGCCTCGGTCTGCGCCGTACCGGTCATGCCGGAGAGCCGGGTGTAGAGGCGGAAGTAGTTCTGGAGGGTGATCGTGGCCAGGGTCTGGTTCTCCTGCTTGATCTCCACCCCCTCCTTGGCCTCGATCGCCTGGTGCATGCCCTCGTTGTACCGGCGGCCGTGCAGGATGCGGCCGGTGAACTCGTCGACGATCATGACCTCACCGTCGTTGACGATGTAGTCCTTGTCGCGCTTGTAGAGCTCCTTGGCCTTGATCGCGTTGTTGAGGTAGCCGACCAGCGGGGTGTTCACCGACTCGTACAGGTTGTCGATGCCGAGCCGGTCCTCGACCTTGGCCACGCCGCGCTCGGTGACCGCGATGGTGCGCTTGGCGTAGTCGACCTCGTAGTCGCCCTCGCCGTCCTTGCCGGCCTGGAGGCGGGCCACCACCGTGGCGAATTCCTGGTACCACCGGGCGGAGTGCTCGGCCGGGCCGGAGATGATCAGCGGGGTCCGGGCCTCGTCGATCAGGATCGAGTCGACCTCGTCGACCACGGCGAAGTTGTGGCCGCGCTGGACCAGGTCGTCCTTGGACCAGGCCATGTTGTCGCGGAGGTAGTCGAACCCGAACTCGTTGTTGGTGCCGTAGGTGATGTCGCACTCGTACGCGGCCCGGTGCTCGGACGCCGGCCGGTTCGGCAGCACCACGCCGACGGTCAGGCCGAGGAACTCGTGCACCCGCCCCATCCACTCGGCGTCACGCTGGGCGAGGTAGTCGTTGACGGTGACCACGTGCACGCCCTTGCCGGAGAGGGCGTTGAGGTAGACCGGCATGACCGAGGTCAGGGTCTTGCCCTCACCGGTCTTCATCTCGGCGATGTTGCCGAAGTGCAGCGCCGCGCCACCCATCACCTGGACGTCGTACGGCCGCTGACCGAGCACTCGGGCCGCCGCCTCCCGGCACACCGCGAACGCCTCGGGCAGCAGGTCGTCGAGGGACTCCCCGTCGGCGATCCGCTCCTTGAAGTGGTCGGTCATGCCGCGCAGTTCGTCGTCGGTGAGGTTGACGTACTCGTCCTCGATCGAGCTGACGGCGTTGGCGATGGCCTTCAACCGGCGCACCATGCGGCCCTCGCCGGCGCGAAGGACCTTTTCCAGAATCGACACGGATCAACGCTCCCCTAGACAGTCTCGAACCATCGTAGGCGCTCCACCGGCCCAATGGTCACTGGTGGCGTACGTGAGGTCCACGGAAACCGGCATAAGACGCGCGTCACGGCCGTGGCACGGGGATATGCGGTTACGCCCAGCGCGAACGGTCGGGCACGATGGCTCCGTGGAGCCTGTGGAGATCATCGAGGACGGCCTGCTGCTACGCCCGTGGCGCCCCGCCGACGCCGACGACGTGCACCGGGCCTGCCAGGACCCGGACATCCAGCGCTGGACCACGGTACCCCGGCCTTACCTGCCGGAGCACGCCACGGGTTTCGTGACCGACCTCGCTCCCCGGGGTTGGGCCGACGGCACCTCGGCGACCTTCGCCGTCTGCGACGCCGGCAGCGGCGAGCTGCTCGGCTCCTGCGGTCTGGTGAGCGTCGACCGTGGGCTGCGCTCCGGTGAGATCGGCTACTGGACCGCCCCGTGGGCCCGGGGGCGCAACCTCGCCGCGCGGGCGGCCCGGGCGGTGGCCCGGTGGGCGTTCGACCGGCTGGAGCTGCGCCGGATCATCTGGCAGGCCGGGCTGGGCAACCACGCCTCCCGGCTGGCCGCGCTGCGCGCCGGCTTCCGAATCGAGGGCCGGCTCCGGCTGGCCGCACCACCCCCCGAGGGCCCCGCGGACGGCTGGATCGGCTCGCTGCTGCCCGGAGAGGTGCCCGAGCCCGGCGCCACCGGCCCGGCCGGGCCGGGCACCCTGGTGGCCCGCCGCGCGGCGGTCTTCGGCCGGCCGCACCCCGAGCTGTTCGCCACCGTCGGCCCGACCGAGTTGCGGCTGCGGGCGATGGACGAGCGGGACCTGGACGCCCTCGTCACCACCTGCCGGGACCCGGAGACGGTCCGCTGGACCAGCGTGCCCGACCCGTACCAGCGCTCGGACGCCGAGGCGTACCTCGCCTACCACCGGTCGACCTGGGCGGACGGGCGGGCCGCCTGCTTCACCGTCGCGGACCCCGACGACGCGTACGTGGCCAACGTCGACCTGCGCATCTCCCCGGTGGACCCGGGGCTGGCCGACGTCGGTTTCCTGACCGCACCGCACGCGCGGGGCCGGGGCTACCTGCCGGCCGCCCTGGCGGCGGTGTCCACCTGGGGGTTCACCACCCTCGGACTGGGCCGGGTCGAGTGGCGGGCCAACATCGGCAACACCGCCTCCCGGCGGGCCGCCGAAAAGGCCGGCTTCCGGATGGAGGGCGACTCCCGGGCGGCCATCGCCTACCGGGGCACCCGCGCCGACGCATGGGTCGGCGCGTTGCTCCCCGGCGACCAGGCCGGCCGGTGAGCCTCACCGACGGGCCCGACGCGCCACCCGGCCGGCGGGACCACCCGGACAGCGTGGCCCGGCCGGTGGAACCGCGCCGCCGGCCGGGAACGGACAGCAGCCAGGAACCGAGCAGGAACGGGGACGAGATGGAACACGGGGAGATCGAGGGCGACGGGGTACGGCTGCGGCCGTACCGGGACACCGACGTCGCGGATCTGGTGGCCGCCTGCAACGATCCGCTCGTCCGGCGCTTCCTCAGCGGGCTGCCCAGCCCGTACACCGAGGCGGACGCCCGCCGCTGGATCACCGAGACCGCCCCGGCCGTCGCTGCCGGCGGCGGGGCGGCGTACGCCGTCACCGACCCGGACTCCGACCGGCTCCTCGGCGCGGTGGGCGTCGACCGGTTGGTGTCGATCCGCCAGCAGGCGGAGATCGGGTACTGGGTCGCGCCGTGGGCCCGGGGCCGGGGCGTGGCCACCGCCGCCACCCGGACGCTGGCCCGGCACGCCTTCGCCAACGGCCTGGAGCGGCTGGAACTGCTCACCGACGGGGACAACGTCGCCAGCCAGCGGGTCGCGCTGGCCGCCGGCTTCCGGCACGAGGGGGTACGCCGGGCCGCCGCCCCG
Organism: Micromonospora echinospora; assembly: GCF_900091495.1. Lineage (NCBI taxonomy): Bacteria > Bacillati > Actinomycetota > Actinomycetes > Micromonosporales > Micromonosporaceae > Micromonospora > Micromonospora echinospora. Next base: position 1,035,939 of record NZ_LT607413.1, read on the forward strand.
CGACACGGCGGGGGCCGGTACGACCTGATCGCCTGGGTGCGCCTCGCCGACGACCCGCCCGGACCGGCGCCCCGGCTCCTGCCGGACCTGCCGCCCGGCGGGCTCACCGACGGCGTGGTCGCCCTGCGCCCGACCGGCCCGGACGACGTCGACCTGATGTTCCGCCTGCACACCCTGCCCGAGGTGGTGGCGAACCGGGTGCCGCCCGAGCCCCCGTCCCGGCCCGAGGTCGAGCAGCGGTGCCGGAGGGCGGCGAGCAGCTGGCTGATCGGCACCGTGGCGGACCTGGTCGTGGTCGACGTGGCCAGCGGCGAGGCGGGCGGCGGGATGGCCCTGCGGTACGACGAGCCGCTCACCGGTCAGGCCATGCTCGGCGCGAGCATGCTGCCCGAGTGGCGGGGTCGTGGCCTGCTCACCCGGGGGGTGCGCCTGCTCGCCGACTGGGCCTTCGACACGGTGGGCGTCGCCCGGCTGTGGGCCGGCTGCCGGCCGGACAACCTGGCGCCGCAGCGGGTGCTGGAGAAGGTCGGCTTCCGCCGGGAGGGGGTCCAGCGCGATCGGCTGCCCGGCCCGGACGGCACCCGCGTCGACTCGGTGATCTACGCGTTCCTTCCCGGCGAGCGCACCTGACGCCGGGGCACGGCGCGACATCCTGGCCGGCACGGGAAGCGGGGTGGGGGTCGCGCGTGCGCGACCCCCACCGGCGGGCGACTCAGATGTCGAGGGAGATGAGGCCGTAGTCGTAGGCGTGGCGACGGTAGACCACGCAGGGCCGACCCGACTCCTTGTTGTGGAACAGGTAGAAGTCGTGGCCGACGAGTTCCATCTGGAACAGGGCGTCGTCGACGGTCATCGGCTGGGCGGGGTGCACCTTCTCGCGCGCGATGTGCCAGGGCTGGTCGTCGGGCTCCTCGTCCCGTTCGGCGACCGCGGTGGCGGTGGTGGACGCGCCGGTGGAGAACGTGGGCTCACCGAGGTCGGCGACCGGCAGGCCGGCTGTGGCGGCGGCGACGGAGATCGGCGCGTGCCGTCCCCGGTGGACCCGACGGCGGTCGGCCGCCCGGCGGAACCGGGTGTCCAACTTGGCTATGGCGGCGTCGAGCGCGCTGTAGAAGTCGTTGGTGCAGGCTTCCGCCCGCATCACCGGCCCGCGTGACACGCAGGTGATCTCGACGCGCTGGCAGTGGTCCGCCTGGCGCGGGTTGCGCTCGTGGAACAACTCGACGTCGACCCGGATGAGCTTGTGGTCGTAACGCTCGATCTTGGCGAGTTTCTCTGCTACGTGTACCCGGTAATGGTCCGGCACTTCGACGTTACGGCCCTTGACCACGATGTCCACGTGACCTCCCTTGATCGGATGGTCTTCGATCTGGCTCCGGCCGACCCTGGGGGCATCCCTGCGGCGTCGACCGGTTGGTACGGCTACGCCTCCTTCCACGCCGGGAGCGGTGGATGGCACCCCTCCTACCCCCGACACGGAAACGCTAACTCCTCCTCGCCAACCAGTCACCCCCGGTTGTCGTGGCAGACCAGAGAATTTCACAGCTCGGTCACCAAGGGGTGAAACGGAACAACGGAGAGTTACCGAGATTGGCGTTTCCGGGTCGCCCCGAGCACCGCCGCCACCGTGGGCGACAGTCCGGCCGCGCCGAGCACCCTCCCGACCGCCGCCAGGGTGGCCCCCGTGGTGAGGATGTCGTCGAGCACCACCACGGCGCCGGCCGCGTCGACCGGGCCGACGGGAGGCCACGCCCGTAGCCGGAACGCCGAGGCGGCAGCCGCCGCCCGGCCGGCGCTGTCCAGCCCCACCGAGTCCGGTCGGGGCAGGGCCCGCACCGGCCGCCGCACCCGCACCGGCCAGCCCGCCGCGCGCAGCCGGGTCGCGGCGTGCCGGGCCAGCCGTCCGAGGTGGTCGCCGTAGCGGGCACGCGCCGCCGCGGCCGTGTCCGGCACCGGCACCAGCAGCACCGGCCGCACCTCGCCGACCGCCGCCGCCACCACCTCGGCCAGCAACCCGCCCAGCGGCCGGGCCAGGCCGTGCCGGCCCCGTTCCTTGTACGCCAGCAGCGCCTCCCGCAGCACCCCGTCGTACGCGCCGAGGGCGACGCAGGGCGGCAGGCCGGCCGGGGCGGGGTCGGGGCGTACCGGAGTGGGCCGCAGCGCGCCCAGCGTGGCCACGCAGCCGGCGCAGACGCCGTGCCGCAGCGGGGTCCGCCGGGCCCGGCAGCCGGCGCACTCCACCGGCAGCACCAGGTCGGCGAGATCCGCCCAGAGGCCACCCGGCATGCGGATCAGTAGAGGAAGAAGGGGGCGGTCGGGCTGCCCGGCCGGGCGTCGGCGTCCGCCGGGCCGACGCCCTGGACCTGCTCGCGCAGGACCTGGGTCAGCGGCGGCCCGGCCCACGTCACCCGGTTCGCCTCGTACATCACCGGGCTGCGGGTGAACGGGACGACCGGGTTGTCCGGATAGGTCGCCAGGTGGGTGACCTTCGCGCCGAGGTCGGTCCGGAGCGCGACCTCGGTGCCGGCCCCGTCCACGCTGACCTCGAAGACCGCCGGCTGCCCCTGCGCGCCGGCCAGGACCAGCCGGGACTCCCCGGCCCAGTCCACCGCGGTGAGCGCGGTCAGTGACGTGGGCACCTGCCGGGTCGGCCCGACGGTGACGCCGTCGCCGTCCACGCTGACCGCCGCCACGTACAGCCGGCCGTCGACGACCAGCGCGATCCGGTGCCCGTCCAGCGCGGCGGCGACCGCGGTGACCGGGCCGGGCACGAGCAGCGGCACCGGGGTGAGCTGGGCGTGGGTGTCGAAGCGGTAGAGCTCGCCGTCGGCGACCACCAGCCCGTGCGCGTTCCGGACGTCCGGGGTCTTCAGCCACACCGGTCGACCGATCGAGGTGTACGGAGCGGCACTACGGGCGGCGACCCGTACCGGAGCCGCCCCGCTGCCCACCGCGAGCCGCTGACGTCGGTCGTCGGTCACCACGAGCGCGGCGAGGATCTGCTCCCCGGCCCGGCTGAGCCCGGCGGAGACGACGTTGCGGTTGTCCGCCGGGGCGACCGGGTCGGTACCGCTCACCTCGCCCAGGAACGCCAGCGGACGCACCGCTCCCTCGTAGACGCAGAACCGCTGCGGATCCAGCCGGACCTGGTACACCGGGTGGGTGCGCCGGTGCTCGGCGGCGCTGGGGATCGTGCGGCGGGTCTGGTTGCGGACCTTCAACTCCAGCGGGCCGTCGATGTCCGGCAGCGACCAGGCGAGCTGGGTGACGAGCCGGTCGAGTTTGGTCCCGTCCTCGCCCGACATGGCGATGTCGATCTCCCACCGGCCGTCGGTCTCGGTGGCGTTGTTGATCAGTTGAGCGCCGTCGGGCAGTCGGGTGACGGTCGGGGCCAGCCATTCCGACGGCCCGTCGGTGAGCCAGCCGACCGCCTCGGTGACCCGGCGTTCCCGGGGCACCGCGAGGGGGAGGTACCGCTGGTCCGGGACGAGCCGGGTCTGGTCGGAGTTCCAGAAGTAGATCGTCGAGGGCTGGTAGTACTCGCGGAGCGCCTCGACGCTGAGGAGCAGGGTGCTCGGGGGGTCCACGACGTAGTAGCCGGCGTCCTCGTCGCCGGAACCGGCTGGCGCGGCGCCCCGCAGGTCGAACTGGTACTGGGCCTCGGTCGCCACCGGGGGCGCGAGCGTGCCGTTGGCCCGCAGCAGCCCGACCTGCTGCACGGTGACCCGGACCGAGAAGGTGGCCTCCTCACCGGTGGTGCCCTGCGGGTTCACGGTGGTGACCGGATCGTCGAGCAGGCGGACCACGTTCACCGCGAAGTCGCTGCCCTGCTTCGCCTGGATCCGGTTGCGGTCCTCCGGGGCGATGAACTGCACCACGCGCTCGTACGCCCGGTTCGGCTCACCGGCAGCGGCGGCGAGGAAGTTGCGGACGAACGCGGCGGAGTCGCTGCCGCTGGCGCCGCGCGACGGTGGCTCGCGGTTGCGGCCGTTGACCGACCCGGCCTCCCCGACCGGGCCCGGGCCGTCCACCCGCACCTCGGAGAAGCGCGGGATGCCGCAGCCGGTCGTCCCGGCGGCCAGCAGCGCCCCGGAGAGCAGCACCGCCACCACCCGGCGGTTCACGGGCCGACCTCGGCCCGCTCGCCGTCGCGTGCCGGGCCGATCGCCAACGCCCCGCCGGGCCCGGGACCGATCGCCAGCAGCTCGCCGTCGCGCGGGCCGCCGAAGGGCAGTGTGGCGTCGGCGGGCACCAGCCGCAGCGGCGAGGTGGTCAGCCGGTCCCCCGCCCGGGCCGGCAGGGTGAGCCGGAACTGCGCACCCTGCCCCGGCGCTCCCCACGCCTCCAGCCAGCCGCCGTGCAGCCGCGCGTCCTCCAGGCTGATGGAGAGACCGAGGCCGGTCCCCCCGGTCTGCCGGGCACGGGACGGGTCGGCCCGCCAGAACCGGTTGAACACCAGCTTCTCCTCCCCCGGCTTCAACCCCACCCCATGGTCGCGCACGGTCACCGCCACGGCGGTCTCGTCCACGCCGAGGGTGATCCGGACCGGCCGTCCCTCACCGTGCTCGACCGCGTTGCCGACCAGGTTGCGCAGCACCCGCTCGACCCGGCGCGGATCCACCTCGGCGATCACCGGGCCGGGCGGCACGTCCAGCTCCAGCGGCACCCCGACCCGCTCGGCGAGGCTGCCGAGCCGGGCGGCCACCCGCTGCACCACCGGCACCAGGTCGGTCGGTTCGGCGTCGAGCATCGCGAACCCGGCGTCGAACCGACTGATCTCCAGCAGGTCGGTGAGGAGTTCCTCGAACCGGTCCAGTTCGGCCTGGAGCAGCTCGGCGCTGCGGGCCACCGCCGGGTCGAAGTCGTCCCGCTCGGCGAAGATCAGGTCGGCCGCCATCCGGACCGTGGTCAACGGGGTGCGCAGTTCGTGCGACACGTCGGAGGTGAACCGGCGCTGGATTCGGGACATCTCCTCCAGCCGGAGGATCTGCCGCTGGAGGTTGGTCGCCATCTGGTTGAACGAGGCGGCGAGCAGGGCGAGGTCGTCCTCGCCGTTGACGGTCATCCGCTGGTCGAGCAGACCGGCGGAGAGCCGCTGGGCGGTCCGGGCCGCCGCCCGGACCGGGCTGACCACCAGCCGGGTCACCAGGGCGGCCAGCAGCCCGAGCAGGAGCACCAGCGCCGCCCCGGTGGCGACCACCGTGGCCCGCGCGTCGCCGGCCGTCTCGGCCTGGCGGGTCAGCGGCACGAAGTAGTACAGCTCGACCTGGCCGAAGCGGGTCGGCACGGGTGACCCGTACACCAGGTAGGTGGTCTGTTCGCCGGTCAGCTCTCCGGTGCGGATCTGGTGGGCGACCTGGCCGTCGGCGACCGCGGCCCGCAGCTCCGGACTGATCAGGGGCCGGACGTCCACGTCCAGCGAGGTGCGCGACTGGAGCACGCCGGAGTGCTGGTCGGCGGTGATGGCGACCACCACCCCACCGGTCTGCGCCGGGTCACCCCCGCCGGCCAGGTAGTTGACCGTGCCGTCCAGGGTCTCCTGGAGCTTCGCCTCCTGCGGCTGGCTGAACACCCGGAACTGCTTTTCGGAGTACTCCCGCCCGCTGGTGAGCCGCAGCAGCACGTCGGTCTGCGCGTTCTCCAGCAGGATGCCGGTGATCTTGTCGGCGATCAGGTAGGCGAACCCGCCGACCAGCAGGCTGGAGGCGACGAGTGTGATGGTCACCACACGCACCTGGAGGGAGCGTCGCCAGGTCTGCCGCACCCCGGCGGTGAGCCGGGCGGACCATCCGACCAGGGCGTGCCAGAAAGCCCGCACGGCGGCTAGCCGGTGGGTGCGGGAAGACGGGTCGGTGAAGGCCGGGGAGTCACGCACAGTGGTCCCCAGGTTATCCCGTACCCGCCTTGTAGCCCACGCCCCGCACGGTCAGGATGATCTCCGGCCGCTCCGGGTCCGGCTCGATCTTGGCGCGGAGGCGCTGCACGTGCACGTTCACCAGCCGGGTGTCGGCCGCGTGCCGGTAGCCCCAGACCTGCTCCAGCAGGACCTCACGGGTGAACACCTGGCGCGGCTTGCGGGCCAGCGCGACCAGCAGGTCGAACTCCAGCGGGGTGAGCTTGACCTCCTCGCCGTTGCGGCTGACCGTGTGCGCCGGCACGTCGATGGTGATCTGGTTGTCCGGCGGGCCGATGGTCAGCATCTCCGGCGCGGCGTCCTCGCCCCGGCGCAGCCGGGCCCGCATCCGGGCCACCAGCTCCTTGGGCTTGAACGGCTTGACCACGTAGTCGTCCGCCCCGGACTCCAGCCCCAGCACGACGTCGACGGTGTCGCTCTTGGCCGTCAGCATGACGATCGGCACGCCCGACTCGCCCCGGATCGCACGGGCCACGTCGATGCCGCTCATCCCGGGCAGCATCAGGTCCAGCAGGACGATGTCGGGCCGGTTCTCCCGGAAGGCGGCCAGCGCGCGCTCCCCGTCGGCGACGAAGGAGGGCTGGAACCCCTCGTTGCGCAGCACGATGCCGAGCATCTCGGCCAGCGCAGGGTCGTCGTCGACCACCAGTACCCGTGCTCTCATGGGATTAATATTCCATCCCCGTTCGTCATCGTGGGATCGGTGTCACCGGCGCGAGGTCCGCGCCGGCAAGCTTGCCACAGAAAACCCGCGATCAGCAGGGTCCGCCACCCCTACGAAGGCCGGTGCCGGGCTCCACCACCGGCCGGGCCGGTGCGACAGGAGGGAACGGCATGCGTGTCTTCGGCCCGTGGCTGGCCGTGCTGGCGGTCGTCCTGCTGCTCAGCGCGCTGCGGTTGCGCGCGCTCGCGGCGGCGGTGTCGGTGGGCTGGCTGGTGTGGTGCGCCTGGACCTGGATCCGGGCGGCGGCCCGGCGCGGCGGCTGAGCCGGCGGCAGCCAGGGCGGCCACCGCCTCCGGGCGGCGGCCCGGATGGACGGACACACCCGACCGGGCCGGCTGTGCCCAGCCGGCCCGGTCGCGTCGGTGCTCAGTAGCGGTAGTGCTCCGGCTTGAACGGCCCCTCCGGGGAGACGCCGAGGTACGCGGCCTGCTCCTTGGTGAGGGTGCTCAGCTTCGCGCCGAGCGCGTCCAAGTGCAGCCGGGCGACCTTCTCGTCGAGGTGCTTCGGCAGGACGTAGACGCCGACCGGGTACTGGTCGGTCTTGGTGTAGAGCTCGATCTGCGCGATGGTCTGGTTGGCGAACGAGTTCGACATGACGAAGCTCGGGTGCCCGGTGGCGTTGCCCAGGTTCAGCAGCCGGCCCTCGGAGAGCACGATGATCGCGCGCCCGTTGTCGAACTGCCAGAGGTCGACCTGCGGCTTGATGTTGATCCGCTTGACGTCCGACCGCTTGGCCAGGCCGGCCATGTCGATCTCGTTGTCGAAGTGGCCGATGTTGCCGACGATGGCCTGGTGCTTCATCCGGGCCATGTGCTCGTTGGTGATCACGTCGAAGCAACCGGTGGCGGTGATGAAGATGTCCGCCTGCTCCACCACGTCGTCGAGGGTGGCGACCTGGTAGCCGTCCATCGCCGCCTGGAGGGCGCAGATCGGGTCGACCTCGGTCACCACGACCCGGGCGCCCTGGCCGCGCAGCGACTCGGCGCAGCCCTTGCCCACGTCGCCGTAGCCGAGCACGACCGCCATCTTGCCGCCGATCAGCACGTCGGTGGCGCGGTTGATGCCGTCGATCAGCGAGTGCCGGCAGCCGTACTTGTTGTCGAACTTGCTCTTGGTCACCGAGTCGTTCACGTTGATCGCCGGGAAGAGGAGCTTGCCCTCCCGGTGCATCTCGTAGAGGCGGTGCACGCCGGTGGTGGTCTCCTCGGTCACGCCCTTGATGCCGGCGGCGATCCGGGTCCAGCGCTGGTTGTCCTCGGCGAGCGAGCGGTGGAGCACGCCCAGGATGACCGCGAACTCCTCGGAGTCGGCGGACTCCACCGGCGGCACCACACCGGCCTTCTCGAACTCGGCACCCTTGTGGACGAGGAGGGTGGCGTCACCGCCGTCGTCGAGGATCATGTTCGGCCCCTGGCCGTCCGGCCAGGCGAGCACCTGCTCGGTGCACCACCAGTACTCCTCCAGGGTCTCGCCCTTCCAGGCGTACACCGGCACGCCGGCCGGGGCCTCCGGGGTGCCCTCGGGGCCGACCACGATGGCCGCCGCGGCGTGGTCCTGGGTGGAGAAGATGTTGCACGACGCCCAGCGCACCTCCGCGCCCAGCGCCACCAGGGTCTCGATCAACACCGCCGTCTGGATGGTCATGTGCAGCGAGCCGGTGATCCGGGCGCCGCGCAGCGGCTGGGCCTCGGCGAACTCGCGACGGATCGCCATCAGGCCGGGCATCTCGTGCTCGGCGAGCTGGATCTCCTTACGCCCGAACTCGGCGAGCGACAGATCCGCCACCTTGAAGTCGCCCTCGGCAACGGTGCGCGGCCGGGCCTCGGACGGCGCACTGCTGGACGCCGGGAGGGTGCTGGTCATGAGAGCTCCTGTCGGAACGAGATTCTTGGGCGGCTATCCACCTTACGCGAGACAGCGCGCGGGGCGGTCGAGCACAGACAGAGAATCCGTCCAGCATCGGCCGCCCCGCGCATCCCCCCGGTTTGGTTCCCCGCCCGTTTCTCGGACCTGCGTCGCGACAACGGTGCGTACTCAAAGGTTCACACCGCCAGCCCGGCACGTCAAGCATTTCCGGAATATCCGGCATGCGTGTTGCGTCGTATTCGACCCTGTTCGCGGAATGTACCCGATCGCCCGTCCGGACCGGCGTCAGCGCAGGCCAGCAGCGGCGACGAAGGCCTCACCGGGCCCCGAGACGACCAGTGGACCGGCACCGGCGGTGCCGATCGCCGCCTCGCCACACCGCAGCGTCACGCTGCCGGCATCGTCGCCCACGGTGATCGTCCCCGCCACACAGAGGACCACCCGGGGGCCGGGCACCGGCAGCGGCACCGCCGTGGACCCCGCCGTCGGGGCGACCCGGTAGAGCACGAAATCGTCGACCGGTACCGGCCAGGTCACCACACCCGGTACGACCGGACGGGCGGCCACCACCGGATCGTCGAGGACGTCGAACCGGAGGATCCGCAGCAACTCCACCGGATCGACGTGCTTCGGGGTGAGCCCGCAGCGCAGCACGTTGTCGCTCGCCGCCATCAGCTCCACACCGGTGCCCCGCAGGTAGGCGTGCAGATTGCCGGCCGGCATCCAGATGGCCTCGCCGGGCGCCAGCCGAACCCGGTGCAGCAGCAGCGCCACCAGCACGCCGGGATCGTCCGGGTACCGGGCGGCCAGCTCGCGGGCCAGCACCGCGTCCGGGCCGGCGACCGGTGCCGCCACCACCGCCTCGACCAGCCCGGCCCGCTGGGCCGCCGGCCAGTCCAGCAGCAGCCGGACCGCCTCCCGCAGCCCCGACGCGCCCTCGTTCAGGGCGGCCACCACCGGCGCCAGCGCGGGCACGCCGAACCCGGCCAGCGCCGCCGCCGAGACGGCCGGGTCCCGGAACCCGCAGAGCGCCTCGAACGGCGTGAGCGCCACCAGCAGTTCCGGCTTGTGGTACGGGTCGACGTAGTTGCGGTGCCCGTCGACGCGGGCGCAGTCGGCGGCGTACCCGTCCCGGGCCTGCTCGGCGTCCGGATGGACCTGGAGGCTCAGCGGCGCCTCGGCCGCCAGCACCTTGAGCAGGAAAGGCAGCCGGGGGCCGAACCGGTCCAGCACCTCCACGCCGAGCCAGTGGCCGGGATCGGCGTCGAGCAGGTCGAGCAGGCTCACCCGCGCGCCGTCCCGGTCCACCGTCGCCGGAGCACCCGGGTGGGCGCCCAGCCACAGTTCCGCCTCCGGCCCGTCGCTGGGCACCGGCCGGCCCTGGAGTTCGGCGATGGCCGACCGGGACCCCCACGCGTAGTCCCGGATCGGCCCGTACAGCTGCTCCATGGTCAGTTCCCGGACCGTTCGCCGGACGCCCCCGTGCCGGACGCTGCGGCGGACCCCGCCGCGCCGTCGCCGCCAGCCCGCGCCCGGGCGGCCGAGTAGATGTCCGGTTCGAGGTAGATCACCCGGGCGACGGGCAGCGCCGCCCGGATCCGGGCCTCCACGGCGTCGATGCCGTCGGCCAGCTCGGCGGCGGTCTCCCAGGCCGGCACGCCGATCTTCGCGGCCACCATCAGCTCCTCCGGGCCGAGGTAGAGGGTCTTCATGTGGATGATCCGCTCCACCTCGGGGCCCTCGGTGATGGCCCGCTCGATCCGGGCCACGTCGTCGGCCTCGGCGCCCTCACCGAGCAGCAGGCTCTTGGTCTCGACCGCCAGCACCACCGCGATGGTGACCAGGAGGACGCCGATCGCCGCGGTGCCGGCGGCGTCCCACAGGCCGTTGCCGGTGATCAGGGTCATCCCGACCCCGATCAGCGCCAGGACCAGGCCGACCAGCGCGCCGAGGTCCTCCAGGAGCACCACCGGCAGCTCCGGGGCCTTGGCCCGCCGAACGAACTGCGTCCAGGAGGCCTTGCCCCGGACGTGGTTGGACTCGACGATCGCGGTGCGGAACGAGAAGGACTCCATCGCGATCGCCGCCACCAGCACGGTCACCGGCACCCAGTGCCAGCTCTCGATCGGGTGCGGGTCGTGCCACTTGTGGTACGCCTCGTAGAGCGCAAAGAGGCCACCCACGCTGAACAGCACGATCGACACGATGAACGCGTAGACGTAGCGCTCCCGGCCGTACCCGAAGGGGTGCTGCGGGGTGGCCCGCCGCTTGGCCCGGCGACCGCCGAGCAGCAGCAGCCCCTGGTTGCCGGAGTCGGCGACCGAGTGGATCGACTCGGCCAGCATCGACGACGAGCCGGTCAGCAGGAACGCGATGAACTTGGTGACGGCGATGCCGACGTTGGCCAGCAGCGCGGCGACGATCGCCTTGGTCCCGCCACCGGCGCTCATGCTGCCGCTCCGGTCGGTGTTCGGTGGTGCGGCACGGATGTGCCGAGCCGGGGGGTCGACTCGCTCACGGGTTGGCCAGCTCCTTCATCTCCGAGACAGCGGGCACCGCCATCGGGTCCAGGCCGTGTGCCAGCGCGAGGTAGATCGAGGCGAAGTCCGGCACGGCGACCAGGGAGGCGAGCCGCTCCAACGCGGACCCGCCCTCGGCGGTCACCACGTCGCAGCGCACGCCGCGCCGTTCGGCGAGGGTCTGCACCGCGTCGGCCCGGCGCTCCTCGACCGCGAGCGGCTCGTCGGAGTCGTCGTCGGCGTTGAGCCCGCCGTCGCGCAGCAGCACCACCCGCAGCCGGGTGCCGTCGGGGGTGTCGTCCGGGTCGGCGAAGATGTCCCGCGCCGACTCGACCAGACCACCGAAGACCCCGTCGAGCAGACCCACCCGTCCCCGGCCCGCCTCACCGAGCGCCCCGGCCACCACCGGGTAGCGGGCGTTCGCCGAGAGCGTGTCACCGAAGCGGCGGGCCGCCACGGTGGCCAGCGGCGACGAACCCCAGACGATCGGGATCGAGCCGGCCAGCCCGAGCGCCAGCGACTTCGCCGGGTTGACGAAGGACTCGGCGGTCGGACGGCACCGGTCCGCGTCGGCGTCGAGCCGGGCGGCCGTCTCGGCCAGGTCGGCCTCGTTCACCTTCACCAGGCCGAGCGTACGGGCGGCGAGCAGGACCGGCACGGTGAGCGCCCAGAGGCTGGCCCGGGCCGGGGCCCGACGCGGCACCGGGATGAACGGGGCACGGGCCCGCTCGGCCACCGACTGGAGCTGGGAGTCCGGTGCGCCGACGGCGACCAGCCGGGCACCCCGGCGGTGGGCGGCCTCGGCCGCGCCGAGCGCCTCCGGGCTACGGCCCGAGGCGCTGACCGCGATCACCACGTCCGCCGCGCCGACCCAGCCGGGCACCCCGGCGCTGCGGTGCGGGATCACCGGCACCGGGCAGCGCGGCCCGGCGACCGTGGCCAGCACGTCCCCGGTACGCCCGGCGGTGCCGATGCCCGCGATCACCACCGCCCGCGGTCGTCCCTCGTCGGCGAGCAGCTGGAGGTTGGCCTCGGCGGCCAGGGCCGCCGTCTCACGCACCTGGGCCCCGGCGGAGGCGATGTGCCGGAGCATCCCGCCCGGGTCCTGTTCGGCGAGCGCGTCCGGGTTGTCCAGCAGCGCCTCGTTCGCCTCGCGGTGGCCGCTGACTCCGGCCGTGCCCTCGATCACGACTGCCGCCCCGGGCGGGCCTCGTCCAGCAGCAGCACGGGCACGTCGTCCCGTACCTCGAAGATCCGGTGGCACTCGGTGCAGGTCAGCGTCTGGGCCTGCGGGTCGTAGTCGAGTGGGGCGTGGTGCGTGTCCGGACAGGCGAGGATCTCCAGCAACTGCGGATCCAGGGCCACGGCGCGGCTCCTTCCACGTGTGTGGTCTCACCGGTCGGTCTCACCGACCGGCGCACGCGATCTTATCGGCGAACCCGGTCGAGCACCTCGTCACGGAGTGCGGCCATCCGGTCCGGGGTGGCCGCCTCGACGTTGAGCCGCAGCAGCGGCTCGGTGTTCGAGGCACGCAGGTTGAACCAGGACCCGTCCGGGAAACGCAGGGTGAGCCCGTCCATGGTGTCCACCTCCGCCTCCGGGTACGCGGCCCGCACCTCGGCCACCTTCGCGGCCTGGTCGGCGACGGTCGAGTTGATCTCCCCGGAGGCGACGTAGCGCTCGTACCCGGCGGCCAGCTCGGAGAGGGGACGCGGCTGCTCGCCGAGCGCGGCCAGCAGGTGCATGGCGGCGAGCATGCCGGTGTCGGCGAACCAGAAGTCCCGGAAGTAGTAGTGGGCGGAGTGTTCGCCGCCGAAGACCGCGTTGGTGCGGGCCATCTCCGCCTTGATGAACGAGTGACCGACCCGCGCCACCACCGGGTTGCCGCCGTTCTCCCGGACGATCTCCGGCACCGCGCGGGAGGTGATCAGGCCGTGGATGATCGTCGAGCCGGGGTGCTTGGCCAGCTCGCGGGCGGCCACCAGCGCGGTGATCGCGGACGGGGAGACCGGCTCGCCCCGCTCGTCCACGGCGAAGCAGCGGTCCGCGTCGCCGTCGAAGGCCAGCCCGACGTCCGCGCCGTGCGCGATGACCGCCCGCTGGAGGTCGACCAGGTTCGCCGGGTCCAACGGGTTCGCCTCGTGGTTCGGGAAGCTGCCGTCCAGCTCGAAGTAGAGCGGAACGATCTCCAGCGGCAGGGCCGGCAGGACGGCGTCGCCGAGCACGCTGGGCACGGTGTGGCCGCCCATCCCGTTGCCGGCGTCGACCACCACCTTCAGCGGCCGGATGCCGGAGAGGTCGACCAGGCCGCGCAGGTGGGCGGCGTACTCCGGGCGCAGGTCGCGCTGCTGGGCCGGCGCGGTCGACTCTCCCACCGGCGCGGGCTCGCCCTTGTCCAGCAGGGCCTGCGCGTGGTCGCGGATCTCGGCCAGGCCGGTGTCCTGCCCGATCGGCCGCGCGCCGGCCCGGCACATCTTGATGCCGTTGTACCGGGCGGGGTTGTGACTGGCGGTGAACATCGCCCCGGGCAGCCCGAGCGCACCGGAGGCGTAGTAGAGCATGTCGGTGGAGGCCAGACCGATCTCGACCACCGAACGACCCTCGGAACGCACGCCAGCGGCGAAGGCGGCGGCCAGACCGGGCGAAGTGGCCCGCATGTCGTGCCCCACGACCACCTCTTCCCCGGGTTCTCCGGTGGTGTTCAGCAGGTGCGTGAAGGCGGCGCCGAGGGCTTCGGCGGCCCGTTCGTCCCACTGGTCCGGCACCGTCCCCCGGACGTCGTACGCCTTCACGATCTGGGACAGATCAGACACCGAACCAGCTCCCTTGCCCACGGGTCGTCAACGCCACTGAGCGTATCGGAGGGTACGGCGGCTACTCGGGTAGGCGAGGCATGATGGCCGTCGAGTCACCACCGTCGGTGGAACCCGACGGTGGTGACGTGCCCGGCTGTCCGGATCTCGGCGTCGGGTACACCGGACCGGCCGGCCCGTACGTCTGCCCCGGCGGCGCCGGATACACCGGACCGGCCGGCCCGTACGTCTGCCCCGGCGGCGCCGGGTACACCGGGCCGGACGGAGGCTGGTCGGAGCCCTGGGGCGACGCCGGATAGACCGTGCCGGCCGGCGGTCCGCCGTAGTAGCCTCCGCCGGCCGTCGTCGCCGGGCCGGGCTGGCCCCCGGAACGGTAGGTGGTGCCGCCCGGGTTGCCCGGCAACGGCGGCACCGGCGTGGCCGATGCTCCGCCCACGTCCCGCCGGTCCGCGCGGGATCGGCGGAACAGCAGGGCGATCATGCCGAGCCCGACCACCACCAGGGCAACGCCGATGATCATCACCGGGGAGAACCCGCCGTCCGACCCGCTCCCGTCGGCGGCCCGGCCACCGCCCCCGGCCGCACCCGCGGCGGCGAGCGTCGAGTCCAGCACCGGATCCTCGGTCGGCGGTCCGGTCTCCACCGGGCTCGGGCTCGGGGTCGGGCTCGGGGTCGGGCTCTTCGTCGGCTTCGGGCTCGGGGTGGCGTTCCGGCCCGCCCGGACCTGGGACGTGTCCGCGCCACGGCCGATCATCTGGCCGCCCGCGGTGGTCGCCTCCCCCGCCACGGTGAGCTTGCCGTCGGGCGCGCCGGGCAGGAAGGCCACCCGGTACCGAACCGTGATGCTCTTGCCCTTGCAGAGGGTCGGGTTGGCCGGAGACGTCCGCGCGGTGGTCAGCACACCGCCACCGGAGACCGGGACCGGCCACCACTGGCCACCGGCGGACACCTGCACCTCGACCTGGTCGGCCCGCACCCCCTCCAGCCGCAACCGCAACCCGGTCCGGAGCAGGACGCATCCCTCGCTGCGCTTACGCACCTCGACCGCCACCGACCCGGGCGAGCCACCGGCGGTGAAGCTGCTGGAGGTACGCACCTTGACCGAGTCGTCGTCGGCCAGCGCCGGTGTCGCACCGAGGACCACGGCACCGCCCAGCAGCGCGCAGACCACCGCCAGGCGCGCCGCTCTCCGACGTACCGTCATGATCACCTCGCCGTTCCTCCCCGGTTGGGGTCCGGCCGTCAGGCTACTACCGGAGGCCGACCACCCTGCGACATCGACCACCGGCGCTGCCTTCGACCCGCCCCGGTTCGTTCGTCCCGCCTCGCCTTCTCCGGCCCGCCCCGGTCGCCGCTCCGCCTCGCCTTCGTCGATCCGTTTCGGCCGTCGCTCCGCCTCGCCTTCTTCGATCCGTTTCGGTCGTCGGTCCGTCCCGGTCGTCGGTCCGCCTTCGAGCGGGGTCAGATCCGACCGGCGAGCGCCGATCGGCAGAGCCGGTCCGCCGTACGGGTGGTCTCCGGCAGGCGGTAGCGCGGGGCGAGCGCGAGCACCCGGGCGCAGGCGTTCTCCAGACCCATCCGGTGCCCGACGGACACGAAGACCGGCTTCACCCCATCCTGGGTACGCAGCACCCGGCCCACCACCTCGGCAGCGTCCACCAGCGGCGACCAGGCACCCCGCCCTTCGCCGGGCGGATCCCAGGTGCCCACCAGCGGAGTCTTTCCCACCCCGATCGCCGGCAGGCCGGTGAGCACCCCGAGATGGCAGGCGAGCCCGAACCGCCGTGGGTGCGCCAGCCCGTGCCCGTCGCAGACCAGAAGGTCCGGTCGGTTCGTGAGCCGCCCCAGCGCGTCCAGCAGCGCGGGCAACTCCCGGAAGGCGAACAGGCCGGGTACGTAGTCGAACGCCGGCCGACCGATGACCACCGCCGAGTCGACGACCCGCAACGTCCGCGCGTCCAACACGGTCACGGCCGCCGCGAGCCGGTCACCGCCCTCGGCGTAGGCAACGTCCAAGCCGGCCACCGTCGCGGGCTCGGCAGGGCCCGGCCCGACCAGGTCGACCGACGGTCGCAACCGGTCCTGTACGCCCAGCGCCTCCGCCACCGTCACCGGCCACCCGGCATCGGGGCCCACCGGCTTCCCGCTGTCGGGTCCGTTTTCGTTTACGGCCAACTCGTGATCATCCCACCGTTACACCGTATCCGGACTGTCCGAGGAAGGCGCAAGCAGCAGCTTGGGCCGCCCCTCGATGTCGGAGTCGGAACACCTGGCGCTGGCGACGGCGCAGGGCCGGGGATAACGTCGCTCCGATGAGTATCGGCATCACCGGATCTGGCACGAGGGTTCCCACCGACAGTCAGATTCGCGCCCTACACGAGCGGTTCGCGCCCACCCCTGACGCCTTCGAGCTCGTCTACACCCATTGCCGGATCGTATGCGAGTTGGCCGAGCAACTGCTTGCCAACCGGGAGCACAGTCTCGACGTCGAGCTCGTCCGTGCCGGGTGCCTGCTCCACGACATCGGCGTGTACCGCCTGTACGACTCATCCGGCAGGCTTGAGCAGGGAAACTACGTCCGCCACGGACTGCTGGGACACGAACTGTTACGGGATCTCGGATTGCCGGAGAGCTTGTGCCGGTTCTGCTCCTGCCACACCGGCATGGGGTTGAGCCGTGAGGACGTGGTCCGGCAGCGGCTTCCGATTCCGGTCGACGACTACCTGGCCGAGTCCGACGAGGAACGGCTCGTGATGTATGCCGACAAGTTCCACAGCAAGAGAAACCCGCCGGTATTCGTGTCCGCTGCCACCTACGTGTCCGGCGTCCGGCAGTTCGGCAGGGACAAGGTGGATCGCTTCGCAGAGATGGTGGAGCAGTTCGGCGAACCGGACCTGACGCCGTTGGCAAACGACTACCGACACATCATCGTGTAGAGGTCGGCCACACCGACGCGTCTGGGAACGAGGCCCGGCGAATCCGGATCAGCGGGCCACCTGAAGGCGATCGACGTCAGCTGTCCGCCTGCCCGACGGTGGGGTCGGCACCCGGATCACCCTGCTGTCGTAACTGCTCCTCGAACATGACGAACGTCTTCCGGCGGATTCCGTTGACAAGCGCCCGCTCGTGCGGCGACAGGTACCGCCGCTCCTGCCGTTCCGCATCGGTGATCGCCTTGACCGTCTCGTACAAGGCGAATATCGGGCTGTCACCGGTGAGGTAACGAGCCCTGTACCGCTCAACCTCCTGCACGAAATCAGCGGCGGAAAGCGGGAATACCTCGCCACCCACAGCGAAGAGAATTTCGTCGATGAGGTTGTTCGCCGGCTCCCAGCCTCCAGTATCAATCGACACCCGCCAGGCTCGAACTCCGCCACCCGGCACCTCCACCAATTTCACCGGAGATGCGTAGTATCGGAAGTAGGAAGGCAACCGGAGCCCCGGTGCACCGCTCACATCTTCTCCCCCCTGCATGTCGATTGCAGCGCCGCCCAGAACAACTCCTGTTCACGGCGGAGCACTCCATCGAAGATCGCCTGCTCCATGACACTTAGAGGACGGCCCTCCTGCCGGGCCAAGGCCTTCAGGTCACGCCGAACCTCGTACAGAGCATGCTCCCACGCGGCCACCTCGTCCAGCGCAGCAAGGTGGAGGCGAAATTCGGCAATATGGCCGTTCGACATCTCAAGAAGCAGTTGAACGTCGCGATATCCACTAGGTTGGGGGTGCCGAAATCGGTCATCGCAGGACACAATCCTGACGTCTGGCTCATGGCGCAACCGATCCAACACCTGGTAGAGCTGATCGAGTGACTGGAACTCGATTTTCGCCCCAGCAAGGTCGCGTAACTGCGACACGTCCCCCTGGTATTTACTTACCTTGTCCTCGGCGCGACGCCGATCCTTCGGGGCACTACGCCAACCCGGCCGACCGATCTGCCGGACCCCGTCCCACGCAAGCCTGACCGCCAACCCCGTCAATTCAATCTGAGCTTCCGCCGCCGCGACGTACAGGGCGTCCAGGTACCGTCGTCCGTACACGCTGTCCGAGCGTCGACGTGAATCGAATCCAGGCTGAACGACTTCATAATCAAGAATCTCGACTGACAGACTGATCCGACGCTGTTCGTCCGTCAGCGGTGTCGCTTCCGGTTCCGGTGCCCCCGCCATAACGCACTTCTCAGGCCCACGTTGGGCGATGTCGTCGAGCACGGAACCGAGGACGTCGATGGCCTGCTGGTGGCTGGCGAGGTGGTGCAGCGTAACCGGACGCGCCGTCAGCGACGCCATCAACTCCGGCGTCGCGAGGATCATGGCGACCAGGTCCGGTCGCTGCGTCAACTGCCGGACCAGCGTCTCAGCCAGCAGCGGCTCGCCCTTCGGCGGAGTTTGCCACGTGTCCAAGAGCATCCGCTGCACACGCGGTTCGGCGAACATCGTGGCCAGGTTCCGCACGGCCGGCTCGTCCAGGTGGGGAGCCAGTCTCCGCAGGACGTCCCCGTCCGCCGCTGCCGCAAACTCGGCCGGGCTGACACCGGCGGCGAACACCGCGTCCAGGTCGCTGGCCGAGGCCAGCGGATGTGCTCCGGATCCGTCAGACGGCTCGGGCACCCGCCCAGGAGCACTCGTCCATCGCGTTCGGCCCCGGTCCGGTCCGTCATCGTCCGCACCTGACCGGGCCGGGCCGAGGGGTTGCTGCTCGCTGAAGTCGCCCACCTCGCGGCCCGGCAGGGGCATCGGCTTGCCGTCCGGCCCGACCACCAACGCGTCGAGCCCGGCGACGTTCCCCGGATGCGCCACACCCCGATGGAAGTACGGCGGGCGGTCCGACACCGTGCCGATCTGCGGGTCGAGGTACAGCACCGTGCCGTTCTGGTTCAGGGCGACCCACGCGTGCGCGCCACCGCCCTCCCAGGTGTTCACGAGGAAGGCGAAGCTGCCGTGGCCACCCGAGAGCAGTTGCCCGTGCAGGTCGGCATAGCCCTGCATCACCTGCTGCCGGGCAGCGGCCGGCGACAGGCCCTCGGTCGACGGGGTCACCCGCTGGTAGACGCCCCCGGTGGCCCGCTCCACCCGTCCCGGTCCGCCCCACTCACCGTCGATCGGCCGGTCGACGTCTCCCTCGTAGTAGCCGTCGAAGGTACGCGGCGCGGAGACCCGGGGGCGGCCGTGCAGCCAGGTCTCGTAGAGGGACAGCGTGCAGTCGAGGCAATTGATGCCCCGGGTGGCGTCGGCGCTCGGCCCGCCGTCGTTGACCAGCGAGAACCATCGACCCCGTCGGGGATCGGCCGTCCGGGTCACGCTTCCGCCAGCCTCGCGCGGCATCTGTCGTTCCAAGTCGGTCTGGTGCAGCGCCAGCGGCGGACGCAGCCCGCCACGTTCCCCGTACGGCCGGGTCTGGTCGGTCGGCGGCGGATCGTCGCCTCCGGTGAGCGCCGACCTGCTGCCGGTCTCGACCCCACCTTCCGCCAACTGCGCCACGTCGTCGTTGATCCGCCAGAAGTCCGCGTCGTCATCGACGAAGGTGACATCCGGCAGAACCGCGCCTTCCCGAACCTCCTCAGCGAGATCCGCCTGCTGGTGGCTGAGACGCTCCTGTTCTCTCGCCTCCGTCAGCAATGCGTCTGCGGCTTGGCGCTTCCCGGACCTGTCCAGCCCACGAGACTGCTCGATCAGCCAACGTGCCGCCTCCAGATGGTGCTCTGCATCAGAGCGAAGGCTGGCCACCAGTCTCTCCCGTCGCCGGTCCTCGAACCAGGCGCGCTGGGCTTCGTAGTAGCCGCGGTAGCGACGCCGTTCGAAGGCCTCGCGATCCGCCGCCCACCTCATCTCGTACCACAGACGGCTCCTGAGCGCGGGCTCCGTCGTCGGCCCGGGCGTGGGCTCTGGCCCGGGTGTAGGCGGTTCCGGCGGTTGCGACTGGGACGTCTCTGGAGCCAGCGCCTCCAGCAGAGAAAGGTCGAGCACAGGGGGTTCCTGCCCGTCGCGTTTCCTGCCCGGCACAGTCGAAGCCGACCGGGCAGTCACGGACGGGTTCGGCGCGGCTGTCGACGCCCCGGATCCGAGGATCGGTGCCGTGGCCGGTGTAGCGACGGTGGCGACGGGCAGGGTCGTTCCGGAGGATCCCGAAGTGACCGACGCCGATGGCTGCGTGCTGGTGGCAGTCTGCGCCGTCGTTGCGGACGAGCTTGTCGTAGCCCCCAGGTCGAGTGCGGGCGCGGTACCCGGGGACGCCGCCAGCACCGGATCCATCGGGACGGACGACAGGCTCGGTGCCGCGGCGACTGGGACAGGTGTCCCGGGCGGGACTGCGGTCGACAAGGGACTCGTCGTGGTGGTCGTCGGCGCGGAACTCACCTGAGAAGCAGCCTCGGCCCGGCGGTCCGCTTGTGCAGCCACCCCACCAGCACCGCTCGCCTCGGTCGAATCCCGTGCGTTCGCAGGACCACCCACCTCGGCGGAACCACTCCTGTCACCTGCCGGTGGCGACATCGGATCCGGCGTGAAGTTGACTCCGGGGCTCCTGGGGGGCGGCGCGCCGCTGGCGATGTCGCTGAGTTCAGTGGCCGTCCGTTGGGTGGGGAGCGGCGACGGAGCCGAGTCGGCTGCGGGCACGGGCAGCATGGATGGTGCGGTGCCGTCGACCACGGAGAGGGACGTACCGCCCAGTGCGGCCGTCCGCGCGTCGAGTCGCGCCTGGAGCGCCGCGTCGCTCTGGCTGATCACCGAGCTGGTGGCCCCGGAGGCAGCGGCCCGCGCTGCGTTCTCCAAGCCGACGAAGCCACCTCCGGTCGCCAGGCTGGCTGCCTGCTCGGCGATGATCTCGCCGCCCATCTCACGGCCAAGGTGCTCGGCGAACTGCCCACCCCGGCTGTTGGCATGTCGTCCCAGCCCGGCCAGCGGGGCAGCGGCACCGCCGGCGAGCCCACCGAGGGCGGAGGTGCCGAGATCGGCCAGGTCCACGCCGTCCCGCCGGCCGGTGGAGTTCTGGTAGCCCTGGATGGCGAGGTTCACGCCACCCTCCTGCGCGGCCTCCAGCAGGCCGCCCCGCAACGCGTCGCGTCCCAGGCCGCGTAGACCGTCCTTGGTGACCTGCTTCGCGGCCCGCTCGGTGGCCTCCTGCATTCCCTTCTTCAGCGTCTTCCGGGCGAGTTGCGCGATCAGTTTCCGGAAGATCTGCTGCACCACGTACCGGGTCGCGGTGATCGCGGCGGCTGCGGCCGGCGAGGCGGCACCGGCGGTGAGGACGACCGCCACCGTCATGGCGAGCAGTTCGACCACCAGGATGCCCAGCTCGATCCAGACCTCGAGCTTGGCGCCCTCGATGTCACAGCCGCACTCCTCGACGAGGCGACCGAGGTCGGTGCTGACCGCGAGCAGCAACGGCAGCGGTGCTTCGTCCCCCTCGGCCACCTTTCGCCAGGCGGCGTCGAAGGCATCCGCGACCGCCCCCACCGCGCCGTACCCGCTGAGCACCTCCCCGGCGGCGGTGACGGCATCCTCACGCGGACCGGCCAGCGCGGCGGCGACGCCGTACCACTCGTCGGCGAGGTCCCAAACCGCCCGCTCGTTCCCGTCCGGCCACTCGACGCCGACCACCCAGTCGAGCGCCTCGTAGACCCAGCCCGGCAGCTGCCAGGGGCAGAAGTCGAGGGGGTGCGGGATCGGGCTCGGCAGTACGGTCACCCCGGCGCTCCTGACCGATCAGGGAACATCGGGCCGGGGCTGGTTACGTACCCGGTTCAAACGCCCGGCGTTGCCGGTGTCGGTCTGGACGTTGGCGTCGACCGAGCGGACGACGTCGGCACCGAGTCCCTCGACGTGCCGGCCGAGTCCGTCCCAGGCACGCAGGACGGTCGCCTCCAAACCCCGGTAGGTCTTCTCGAACGCGGCACCGATGTCGTCCCGGCCCCAGGGTCGCTGCGCGCTCGCCGCCGCGATCTCCGCACCGAGACTGTCGCGTTTCGCCCTGACCGCACGGCCGGCGAGCGAGAGATCCGCGCCGGCGCGCCGCGCCCGCCCCGGGTCGAGCCAGAGCCGTCCGTCAGTCATGTCGGCCACCGTCGCGGCTCATGATCGTGTCCGCCCGCCGGAGCAGCGAGCCGAAGTCACCCGAGCGGAGGAAGTCCGGTGCCCCCGAGCTGGCGGGTAGATAGTCGGCCACCAGCCCCTGCGTCGTGGCGGTCGCTGCGGCGGTGGCCTTCCGGACCGTGGAGGTGATCTTGCGACTCAGCGCCTGCGCGTCGCGGACCTGGTAGACCGACGGGTGTAGTTCCACGGCGATCAGTTGCCCGCGGGCATCGACGGTGGCCGTCACCTTACCGTCGTCGGAGCGCTCCGTGACCCGCAGTTCCGCCAACCTGGCCTGGAGTTCGTCCAAACCGGACCTCAACTGCTGGTACTGGCCGTGCACCTCGTCGAACCGTGCTCGCAACGCACGATTGGCGTCCCGGTCCACGTTTCCCGCCAACGCCGCCTCCCGTCACCTTGGGTAGGCCAGACCATACCGGTCCGTCACCGATCCGTGGGGTCGGGTAACTTCACTGCGTGATCGACCGTCAACAGGCCGAACAACTCGCCAGCATCTGGGCGGGTCGGGAATCGCAGCGCCTCGGGCACGAATGCACCCCGCTGGTCGAGGAGTTCGACCTCGGATACGTGATCTGGTACTCGGTGCCACGCGACCTGCCGATGCGCCCGGGTGACCTGCCGAACACCGTGATCGACCGGGAAACCGGTGAGGTCACCCACTGGCCGCGAGTTCCGGCGGACGTCATCGCGCAGACATACCGGCAGCGTCGGCCCGGCCGGCCAGCGCCCCGCACCGTCGACCCGGCCGCCCAACTACTGCGCGAACTGCACCGGTCGTCCACCCCCGGGACCACGGCGCACCTCACCATCGGTGGCCGCGCCTACGTCGCCCGGGGCGCGAAGGGCGACGTAGCCCTGAACCATCACCCCCTGGTCCAGGGCTATCTGGACAGCGTCCCCACCGGACGGCTGGTACGCGGCGTCGACCGTCACGCCGAACTGATCGTCATCTCCGACGCCCTGCACGACCAGGACCACCGACGGGAGTCGGAAGGGCTGCACCCTCTGGACTTCGAGGAACAACTGGCACTGCTCAACAGCGCTCGGCTGGAGGTCTTCCGGGTACGCGAACCAGGCGACCCGGCTGCTGGGCCGGCGGACGAGGTCTGCGACTCGTGCGCCACCGCCCTGTCCCGGATGCGGTTGCTCCCCTGGTACGACACGGTCTGGGGAGTCAGCGAGTGGCGGCCCGAGCCCCGAGCCGTCCCCGACCCCTACCGGTTCCCGCCCGAGGTGGGCAGCGCCCTGGCCAGTGCGGGCTGGAGGGACGACTCGACGGTCAACGAAGCGCTGGCAGCGGGCGCGATCAGGGAAACGCTCGACATCACCGGAGTGGGGCACAGGCACACGGTCTTCCCGGCCGCTGAGGCGGCGTTGACTGCCTTCCCGGCCCTGCTGTCGAAGAGACGGGGCCCCGGCGAGCAGGTGTGGATCAGTCACTTCAGCACGAACCCGCTACGTGGGGCGCACAGTGCTGCCACCCTGGCGGATTTCGGATCGGTGCTGGGCATGCGGCTCTTTCCGATCGGTGCGGAACGCCCGCCGGAGAGCATCCTCGCCGTCGACGAGCTCGGGCGGGTCTTCGCTCTCGACCAGGCCGGCGAGTGGTTCCTCGGGGCCGACATCGACGCCGCCCTGACCACCCTCCTGCTCGGCCGTGCTCCCGCCCGGGTGCGCGACGACGGCACCTGGTGAGCGCCCTGAGGTGGTAGCAGGGGTCCCTTACTACTCAGAAAGCGGTAACAAGGGTCCCCTGCTACCACCTCAGCCAGCGCGCCACCCCACCTTGGCAGCTCACAACTGCACTCCGGTGAGCACCAGCACCCTCGGCTCGGTGTAGTCGTCCATGGCGCTGCGGACGCCCTCGCGTCCCACGCCGCTGCCCTTCACCCCGCCGTACGGCATCTGGTCGGCCCGGTACGCCGGCACGTCGCCGACGATCACGCCCCCGACCTCCAGTGCCCGGTGCGCGGCGAAGGCGACGTCGAGGCGGTGGGTGAAGACGCCGACCTGGAGCCCGTACGCGGAGTCGTTGACGGCGGCGAAGGCGGCCCGGTCGTGCTCGACCCGGGCGACGACCAGCACCGGGCCAAACACCTCCTCGGCGCTGACCCGCGCGTCGGCCCGTACCCCGGTGAGCACGGTGGGTGGGTAGCTGGCGCCGTCCCGTCGGCCGCCGACCTCGATGGTGGCCCCGGCGACGACCGCCTCGTCCACCCACGCCTCGACCCGGGCCGCCGCGTCGGAGGAGATGAGCGGGCCGACGTCGGTGTGGTCGTCGGCGGGGTCCCCGGTCCGCAGTTCCTCGACGGCGGCGACCAGTCGGGGCAGGAACGCGTCGTAGAGCCACTCGTGCACGTAGACCCGCTGCACGGCGATGCAGGACTGGCCGGCCTGGTAGTTGGCGAAGGTGGCGATCCGGTGGGCGGCGAAGGTGAGGTCCTCGTCGGTGTTCCAGTCCTCGCAGATCACCGCCGCCGCGTTGCCGCCGAGTTCCAGCGTGACGTGCTTCTCCGGGACGGCCTGTCGGATCGCCGCACCGACGGGCCCGGAGCCGGTGAACGACACGACGGGCAGCCGGGGGTCGGCGACGAGGTCGGCGGCGCGCTCGTTGGGTAACGGCAGCACCGAGAACGTCCCCTCGAGCAGTTCCGTCTCGGCGAGGATCTCGCCGAGCAGCAGCGCGGACAGCGGGGTGGCCGGGGCCGGTTTGAGCACGATCGGCGCGCCGACGGCGAGCGCCGGGGCGACCTTGTGGGCGACCAGGTTGAGCGGGAAGTTGAACGGCGTGATCCCCAGCACGGGGCCGCGGGGCACCCGCCGGACCAGCGCGATCCGTCCGGTGGCGGTCGGGTCGGTGTCGAGGCGTTGCAGCTCGCCGCTGAAGCGCCGTGCCTCCTCGGCGGCCCAGCGGAAGGTGGAGACCGCCCGGGTGACCTCGACGCGGGCCCACTTGACCGGCTTGCCGTTCTCGGCGGTGATCAGTCGGGCGATCTCCTCGGCCCGTTCGGCGAGCCGGCGCGAGACGTGGTCCAGGGCCGCCGCGCGCACGTGCGCGGGCAGGGCCGCGGCCTCCGCGGCCACTGCGGCGGCTGCCGCGACGGCGGCTTCGACCTGCGCCGGCGTGGCGTGCGTGGTACGCCCGACCAGGCGCCCGTCGTACGGGTGGTGGACGGTCAGCTCACCCTCGCCGTGGACGGGACGACCGGCGACGAAGAAGGCACGTGGCTCCACGCCGCGAGCGTAGAACACGAGGAGCGACCAGGGCGGGGACCTGCGCCACCTCAACCCTGCGTGCATCCGATCCTGACGGGCGGTGACGGCAGGTCTGATCTACCCCGGATTGCGCCCGCCAGCCGCCCTCACCAGGTCACGAATAGATCAACACATCTCTCTATTTCACTGGCGGTGCCATACGATCCCCGTCAATCGATCAGCCTTGATCGATCTGGGTGTCGGGGCACCGGCACGCTGTTGAACGGAAGGAACACCCCAGGGATGACAGACTCCCCTGCCACAGGACGCCGCTGGCGTCTCGCCGTGGCCGCAGCCGCCGTCACCGCCGCCGTGGCGTCCGGCACCCCGGCGTCCGCAGCTCCCGCCGAGGGTCAGATCCTGCTCGCCGGTGGCGCGACCGCCGTCGAGAACTCGTACATCGTGGTGTTCAAGGACACCGCGGTCGGCCAGCCCGAGGTCGGCACCCGGGCCCGCGGCCTGACCGGCAAGCACGGGGGCGCCGTCAACCGGACGTACTCCAACGCGCTGCGCGGCTTCGAGGCGCGGATGTCGGAGACGGCGGCCAAGCGGCTCGCCGCCGACCCGTCGGTCGCCTACGTCCAGCAGAACCACACCGTACGGATCTCCGCCACGCAGACCCCCACCCCCTCCTGGGGCCTCGACCGGGTCGACCAGCGTGCCCTTCCGCTCAACAACTCGTTCACGTACGCGAACAACGGCGCGGGCGTGAAGGCGTACATCATTGACACCGGCATCCGGTTCTCGCACAGCGACTTCGGCGGCCGGGCGGTCACCGGGTTCGACTCGGTCGACGGCGGCAGCGCCGACGACTGCAACGGCCACGGCACCCACGTCGCCGGCACGGTCGGCGGCACCGCGTACGGCGTGGCCAAGGGTGTCACCCTGGTCGGCGTCCGGGTGCTGGACTGCCAGGGCAGCGGCACCAACGCCG
Organism: Micromonospora echinospora; assembly: GCF_900091495.1. Taxonomy (NCBI): domain Bacteria; kingdom Bacillati; phylum Actinomycetota; class Actinomycetes; order Micromonosporales; family Micromonosporaceae; genus Micromonospora; species Micromonospora echinospora. The sequence goes on from NZ_LT607413.1 coordinate 1,062,054, forward strand.
GGGTCATCGCGGGTGTCGACTGGGTCACCGGCAACCACGCCGCCGGCGAGAAGGCGGTCGCCAACATGAGCCTCGGCGGTGGCTTCGACCAGGCCACCAACGACGCCGTGGCCCGCTCGATCGCCGACGGCGTCACCTACGGCCTCGCCGCCGGCAACGACTACGGCGCGAACGCCTGCAACAGCTCGCCCGCCAGCACCCCGGCCGGCATCACCGTCGGCGCGACCCAGTCCAACGACGCCCGGGCCAGCTACTCCAACATCGGTTCCTGCCTGGACATCTTCGCCCCGGGCAGCTCGATCACGTCGGCGTGGCACACCAGCAACACCGCCACCAACAGCATCAGCGGCACCTCGATGGCGACCCCCCACGTGGTCGGCGCCGCCGCGCTCGTGCTCGCCGCCAACCCGACCTTCACCCCGCAGCAGGTGCGCGACAAGCTGGTCAACGACGCCACCAGCAACGTGGTGACCAGCCCGGGCACCGGCTCGCCGAACAAGCTGCTCTACGTCGGTGACGGCGGCACCACCCCGCCGCCCACCGGCTGCTCGCGGACCAACGGCACCGACGTGACCATCCGCGACAACACCACCGTCTCCAGCACCGTCGCGGTCTCCGGCTGCACCGGCACCGCCTCGGCGACCAGCACGGTGGCGGTCAACATCGTGCACACCTACATCGGTGACCTGGTGGTCCGGCTGGTCGCCCCGGACGGCAGCACGTACACCCTGCACAACCGCACCGGCGGTTCCGCCGACAACATCAACCAGACCTACACGGTGAACCTGTCCTCGGAGACCCGTAACGGCACCTGGACCCTGCGGGTCCAGGACGCGGCCAGCGGGGACGTCGGCTACCTGAACAGCTGGACCCTGAACCTCTAGTCAGCACCGCACGCCCGTCGGGTGGTAGGAGGGGTCCCTTGCAGTGCGAAAATCGCCTGCAGGGGGCCCCTCCTACCACCTCAGTCGTCGCAGCCGTAACCGTCGTTGTCGCGGTCCAGGTCGTAGATGTCGCTGCCGATCACGCGGACCGGGCCGGTCACGTAGGCCGGGCCGTTGCCGCCGCCACCCGCGCAGTCGACGTCGCTGGCCATCGGCACGCAGCCGCTGTAGTTGGGGTCGCAGCGCCGGGCGGGCTTCGTACCGACCGCCACGACCTCGGTGACCGGTTTCCGGGTCACCGCCGACCGCACCAGCTTCCGTCCGGTCTGCACGCCGTCGGTGACGGTCACCTGGTAGGTCAGGGTCCGCACGCCGTCGACACCCGGGGTACGCACCACCCGCTTCCCCTCGGCGAGGGAGGAGTCCTGCACGGTCCGCACGCCGTGCCGGAGCCGCTCCGTCTCGGTGACCGTACGTACCTGCACCATTGGTGACGGCGCGAGCGACGGTGTCGGGGCGGGCATGGACGACGGCAGCTCCGACGGGGTGGCAGACGGGACGGCCACGGTCGGCTCCGCGTAGGCCGGCAGGCCCTCGGCACCGGCGACCTGGTCCGCGACCGACTGCTGCGCCGGCTGGTCCATCGCGCCGAGAACGGTGAAGATGCCGCCGCAGAGCAGGGCCAGGGTCAGCGCGACCCCGACCAGGATCGGCGCCGGGCCGGACTTCCGGGCCGCCAGCGGGCCGCCGGTACGGCTCGCGGCGGCGGTGGGAAGCATGCCCGGTGGGAAGACATGGCGCGGCGGCGGCTCCGAGGCCGGGGGCGGGGACATCTGGTACGGCGGCTGGTCGTTCACAGCGACGAGTGTCGTCATCGATGCCGCCCTCGGGTAACCGGCCTTCGTCCAGGGTGGACGGAGTTACGGCGGATTCGGGCGCGGACCAGCCAGCCGCAGTGGGCCGTCGTCCGCCTGGGCCGACCCGGTCACCGGGATCGTGACGACCGCTCGTCCAGGCGATTCGGACACTCGGGCAGGGACGGCTCGGGCACCTGGCGAATCAGGTCACCACGAACCGCGTCGGTTCGGCCAGCACCACCGAGGCGGCACGCAGATCGGCGAGACGGGCCGCCAGGGTCGCCTCTGCGAGCCGTGCCGGCAGGGCGGCATTGAACTTCAGGCTGGCCAGCGCCTTCTCGTCGACGCGGGGAAGGCAGAGCCGGTCGGCAGCGTCGGCCACGGTGGCACTCCACTCGGCCGGGGTGACGTTCTCCCGCAGCCGGACGGCGAAGTCGTCGTAGCGTTCCACCGGGTCGACCACCTCGCTGAGGGTGGCCGCCAGGGTGGCGTTGGCGCGCAGGCCGGCGAAGGTCCACCAGCGCAGGTCCCCGCCGCGCTCCCGTACGACGAGGTTGCCGCCCGGGTGCACCAGGTGCTGCCGTTCCGCGCGTTCGGTCGCCAGCCGGTCGAGGGCTCGTCGGGTGAGCCGCACCGCTGGGTTCGCCCCGAGCAGCACCTCGCGGACGGCCCGGGTGAACTCGAACCCGAGGCCTGCGTTCCCGGTGCCCCACCACCGGGCCCGGCCCCCACCGTCGGCCGGCTCCACGAAGCACCGCCGCCGTCGCCAGTCGACGTACGTCACCCGCCAGCTCCGGCCGCCCAGCAGCAGCCGGCGCTCGCCCCGTACCTCATCGGTGAGCAGGCTCGGGTCGATCCGGCCGAGTTCCGAGCGGCCGAGCAGCACGGTGAACTCGGGTGGCCCGGTGAAGACGGCGGTCATCTCCATGAAGTGCCGGCGACCGAAGCGCGCCTCGGCGGTCGCCCCGATGAAGAGCATGCCCTCGTCTCGTTCGAGGTAGCTCTGGTCGACCAGGTGGCGAAGGATCGGTTCGGCGCTGCGGCCGAACGGTTCCAGACCGTTCCACTCCTCGATCCACTGCCGGTCTCCTATCCGGTGCTCCTGAAGGCAGAGCGCCAGCAGTTGCTGGGCGACGATGTGCCGGGGCTCGGGCGGTGCCACGACCGGTTCGACCCACCCGGACGACCAGAGCCACAGCAACGCGGCCGCCTCGGTCAGGGCCTCCCCGGAGAGAGTGAGGAACAGGCAGTTGCGGCTGGTGCCGAGACGGCGGCCGGTACGGCCGAGCCGTTGCAGGAACGACGCCACGGTGGCGGGCGTATCGATCTGGATGACCCGGTCGAGATCACCCACGTCGATTCCCAGTTCGAGGGTGCTCGTGGCGACGATGACGCAGTCCCTGGCCTCGACGAACGCCTGCTCGGCGCGGCGACGTTCGTCGGCTGCGAGCGAGGCGTGCGAAAGGAACGTGGTCAGTCCTCCTGCCCGCAGCAACTGGCCGAGTTCCTCCACGATCTGCCGGGATTCGCAGAAGACGAGTCGCTTCTCCCCCTGATGGAGCGCGGCGATCACGGTGGCGGCGTTCGCGAGAGAGCCGACGTGGTCCAGTTCGATGTCTCCGGCGGACGCAGGGTGCACGGCGGCGGTCGCAACCGGCTCCGGTGCCACCACCCGGCCGGGTCGGTGTCCTGCCCCCGACCCCTGCAACCACACCAGCAGCTCGGCCGGGTTGCCGACGGTCGCGGAGAGACCGACCCGTTGCAGGGGTCTGCCGGCCACCCGGGTAAGCCGTTCCAGCAGCGCGACGAGGTGCCAGCCCCGGTCGTCACCGGCGAAGGCGTGCACCTCGTCCACGACGACCGCCCGCAGGTCGGCAAGAAAGAGCCGATGGTCGACGGCGGTGCTCACCAGCATCGACTCCAGCGATTCCGGGGTGGTCAGCAGCACGTCCGGTCGTTGGACGAGAATGGCCCGCCGCCGGGCGGCGCGCACGTCGCCGTGCCAGACCGCCGCCTGCCGGCCCAGCCACCCGGCGTACTGCTCGAGTCTCGGCTGAAGGTTGTTCAGCAACGCCTTCAACGGACAGAGGTAGAGCAGGGACGTGCCGGTCCAATCCTGCGTGGCCATCCGCGACAGCAGGGGAAAGATCGCCGCTTCGGTTTTGCCTCCGGCGGTCGGGGCGAGCAGGAGCGCGTCGTCACCGTCGGCGAGCGCACCGGCGGCGGCCCGTTGCAGGGGGCGCAGGTCGGCCCAGCCGAGGGTGTTGACGATGTGGTGCAGCACCACCGGGTGAAGGTCGCGCATCGACGTCAGTCGGGAAGGTCGATGTCACCGGCGCTGACAGCGGCGTTGCGTTCCACCTGGGTCAGCTCGTCGGTCCGCAGCGTCAGCTCGTAGTGCCGCCTGGGGTCCCAGTCGGCGAACTGGTCCACCCGGTCGAAGACGTCGGCGACGAGTTTCTTGAGGTAGACGCGGGGCGCCACGCCGACCTGCCCGCCGAGGCGGCCGGTGACGGCCCGCGCGAGTAGGTCGAGGTACGCGTCGTCGACCCGGTCGGTCACCGCCGGGCTGGCGTAGATGTCCCGGACGGTGCGGCCCAGTTCGACCAGCGCGCCGAGGGTGAAGCCGGGCAGCCGTACCTGGGTGGCTCGGGGGTTGTCCCAGCGCGGGTCCTGGCCGAAGTGGGTAGCGAGGCGCTGGGCGAGCGGCGCGAGTCGCTGGATGCCCTGGGGCCCGTCGAAGAAGGCGGGCGTGCCGGTGATGACAAGAAAGAGTCCGGGGAACCGCCCGGCGTAGACCTCGTCGATGAGTTGCCGGAGGGCGTTGAGTGCCTTGTCCCGCACGTCGGTGCGGACCCGTTGCAGGGTTTCCACCTCGTCGAGGACGAGCAGCAGCCCCTGGTGTCCGCTGTCCCGCAGCACGGTGAGCAGCCCTTGGAGGAAACTCAACGCACCGAAGTGGTCGAGGTCGCCCTTGACCCCGGCCCCGCGCCGGACGGTGCTGGCGACGTGTGGCTGCCCGCCGAGCCACGCGGCCAGCCCTTCGGCGGCCGGATGGTCACCGGACGAGATCGCGGCGCGGTAGCCGCGCAGGGCGGTGGCGAATCCGGGGGTGCTGCGGGAGATGTCGCTGAGCCGGCGCTCCAGCAGCTCGGTCACGGCCCGGTCCAGTGCGACGGCGTCGTCCTCGGCGAGCCGGCCACCGGCCAGCGCGTCCTCCTCGAGAGCGAAGATCCAGCCGTCGAGAATCGGACGGAACGCGCTCGGCGGAAACTGTTCGGTACCGAGGTGTTCGACCAGCCGGCGGTAGACGGTTTCCATCCGATGCAGGGGCGTCTCCAGTTCGGAGATCTGCACCTCGGCCGCAGCGAAGCCGCGCCGCTTGGCGCGTTCGGCCAGCCAGCGGGTGAAGAAGGTCTTGCCGGCCCCGTACTCGCCCCGGACGGCCTTGAAGACGCTGCCGCCACCGGCCACCCGGTCCAGATCGTCGTCGAACGCAGCGGTGAACCGGTCGAGTCCGACGGCCAGGGCGTCGAGGCCATTGGTGGGCACCACCCCCCGGCGGAGGGCGTCGACGATGTCGCGACGGCGGCGGGCGGAGACCTGCCCGGTCACGGCTGGTCCAGCTCGAACTGTTCGACGAGCAGGTCCCGGTCGAGGTGAACGGTGCGTCGATCCGCGTCGAGCGTGACGACGGGATAGCCCTCCACCTGTAACAGCCGCCGCAGCACGGTCACCGTGCCGCTGATCCGGTGGGCCGGCACGCCGGCGCGCGCGGCGAGCGTCTCCAGGGTGGCGCGTCCACCGCCGGCGAGTAGCGTGCCCAGCATGGCCGCCACCCGCTCGTCGGGCAGGGAGAGCCGGGCGTCACGCCGCTGCGCGTACCGCTCGCTGCTGAGCAGGGCGGTGACCAGATCGGGTCGGGCCTGGTTGGTGCCGAGGACGCCGGGCAGGGTGGCCGGGTCGGAGGCCAGCTCGAAGAGGCTGTCCGGCTGAGGTGCCTCCGGACGTACCCGGCGGCGGGCACCCAAGGCCGGTGCGGTGGCCACCGGTGGGGGTGCCGTCGTCCCGCTGCCCGCAGCGCTGGTGTCCCCGTCGATTATCAGCTCCCGCCACCAGTGTGGGCTGGCGACGGGGGCACCGGCCCAGCCCGGCACCGCCCGGTCGTCGCCCCGGCTGAACACCAGCAGCGGGATGACGGCTTCCGCGGGGCTGGCTCCCCCGTGATAGCCGGCCTTGCGTGGCCCGTACCGGACGTCCTCCCGCCAGGGCAGGACGATCCGGCCGCCACCGAGCGCCACCCGGCTGCCGGTGAACGTAGCTTCCAGCCCGGTGGCGGGCTCGTCCGCCGGACGCCACCGGTTGCCGCCGCCTGCGCCGGCCAGGACCCGCGCGTCGGGGCCACGGTCGACGACATGGCCGTGGTCGGAGAGGAGGACGACCACCCGGTCCGAGACCGAGGCGACGAGTTCACGCAGCGCGGGAATGGTGTCGCCGCCCCAGACGGCGGTCCCCGGCTCGCCACGGTCCAGCGCGTCGTCGATGGTGTTGACCACCGCCGCGACCAGCGGCACCGCCGGGTCGTCGAGCGCTTCGCGGATCTCCCGGTCCAGGGTGGCTCCAGCTCCGGCCCGCAGGTGCGTCTTGTGCAGCAGCACACCGTGCGGCCAGCGGCGGCTGAACGCGGAGCGCTCGGCGGCCTGCCCCCCGGTGGCGATCCGGCCGCTGAACAGGCTGCACCGGCTCACTTCGGTGACCGTCGGCAAGGCGGCGAGTACGCCCTCCCGCTGGCCGCCGTCGGGGGTGAGTTCCAGCCAGGAACCGTTCTCGGTGAGCGACTCGGCGACCTCGGTGGCGGCGGCGACGCTCATGCCGTCCAGCACCACCAGCAGCACCCGCTGACCGTGGTCGAGGATCGGCTGCACCACCCGGTCGAGCACGTCCTCGACGCGCAGCAGCGCCCCCGGTTCCGCGTCGGCGGCGGTGGCTTCTGCGAGCAGGGTGGCGAACTGTCGGTCGTGCCGCGCCCGGCGGGCGTCGACGGCCTGGCAGAGCAACCGGTACGCCTCGGCGGCGTCCCGGTCCCCGGTGAAGACGTCCAGCCGGGCCCGGTCCACCCAGCCGTCCTGTTGGGCATGCCGGCGCACCGCCTCCCGCAGCGTGGCCGGAGGGGTGTCATCGCTGGTGGTGAGCCAGCGCAGCAGGCGTACCGCCATCCGGGCGGTCGTCACCCGTTCCGGCTCGGCCGCCCGGTGGTCCTCCAGGGTGGCCAGCGCCTGCTGGGCCTTCGCCACCAGCGCCGGGACAGCCACTCCACCGGCGGGCACGGCGAACCGGACGGCATCGGCGAAGTCCCGCAGCCGGTGCCCGAAGCCGGCGGGCAGCACGGCCGAGCCGCCAAGCAGCGCGCCGACGCCGATTTCCTCGGCGATCGTCTCGGCGCGGTGGAGCAGCCGGGTGGCCTCCTCGCGGCCGTCCCGGCCGCTGTCGATGGTGCGGTAGACCCATGCCTCGGCGGCCTCGTGCAGCGCGGCGGCCTGGTCGGGGGTGGGAGGCACCCCGCCGAAGCGGGGTTCGAGGCGGGCCCGGGCCGCTGCGGTCACCACCGCCACCCGCTGGTCGGTGGTCGGACCCCAGAGCACCCCGGCGAGCAGCCCGACCGGGATGACATCGACGCCGTGACCAGCCCGGACGGCGGCGAGGATGGGCGCGACCGTCCGGCCGGCGGTGCCGACGAGGTAGCGGGTGACGCCCTCGGCGACCGGGTCGGGCAGTCCGGCGAACCGGCGTTGGGCGGGGGCGTTGGTGCTCCACTGGAGCAGGCCGGAGTCGTCGAGCTGGGCCCGGGGCACCCCGAGCAGTTCCGCGGTGAGGCACCCCAGCGCGTGGTCGCGGGTGACGATGGCCCCGGGCGGCGGGGACCACCCCTGCGGCGGTACGTGGTCGGCCAGCGCGTCGGCCACCCAACGGCCGAGTCGTACCAGGGTCGGGTCGAGGGCCGCCCCGCTGAACATCTGCCGGACCAGGTCCCAGGCATCGATCTTCCGGATGCGCTGTTTGCTGAGGTGGGCGAGGAGGCCATCGCCCAGCTCGTCGTCACCCAGCTCGGTCAGGAGCACCAGCCGCTCCCCGTCGGCCCGCTCGTGCAGGGCGGCCCGTGCGGCCAGCGGCGTCAGGCAGGGGACCACCCGGACGGTGACGCCGTCCACGGTCAACGCCGGCTCGGCGGGCCACTCGGGGCGGGCGGCCAGGGCGAGGGCTGCCGTCCCGTCCCTCTCGGCCAGCCACGCCTCGACCTTGCGGCGTACCGCGTCGGGGCGTACGGCGGCTCGTGCCGCGCTCACTCCACCTCCCAGCTGAGCGTCACCGATCGGCCGGCGGCGACCTCGGCGGCGATCTCGGCGGCGACCTTCTCCCAGGTCGCCTGGTCGGTCACCCTACGGCGTCCCCGGGGAACGCCGGCGGCGGCCGGCGCGTCCGCCGGGCGGTGGGTCGACTGCGGGGCGGCCGGGTGCGGAGTCGGCTGCGAATCGGTCGAACCCGGAGTCGGTGGCGAGCCGGTCGGGCTGGTGGCCGGCTGCGGGGCGGCCGGGCCGGGCCGCGACGACGGGTCGCCGGGGGTCGGCTGCGGGGGGGTCGGCTGCGGGCGTTCCTGCCGACCGGCCGCGAGCAGGTCGGCGGCGGCCGCCTCGGCGGCCTGCAACGCGGCGGTCAGGTCCGTCCCGTGCTGCTGGTGCCCGGCCGCGTCCCGCAGGCGGTCGATGATCGTCCGCGCCCGCTCGTCGTGCGCCGACCGGGCGTCGATCGCCCCGAGCAGCGACCACTGCTGGGGGCGGGCCAGCGCGTCGCCGATCTCTTTCGCCTGCGCGATCAGGCCGCCGACCGCCCGGTCGTCGACGTCGCCGAGGTCGGCACGGGCGACCAGCCGGACCAGGACCACGTCGTCGGCCTCCCCGGCCAGGTCGACCAGCAGGTCGGCGGCCCGCCGGACGGTGGCGAGCCGGCCGGACGGGGCCGCCGGGTCGAGGCCGAGCAGTGCGGCGCGGGCGGTCAGTTCCTGCCGGAGCCGGGTCACCTCGTCGCGGCGGGCGCGGGCGGCGGAGCGCAGGGTGGCGGCGAGCGGCCCCAGGTTGGCCGGGGTACGCCAGGCCGGCAGGACGATCCCGAGGAGCTCCTGACTGCGGCGTACGGCGTCGGTCCACTCCCGCTCGTCGGGCATCGGCGGGGGCCGCAGTTCGAGGTTGTCGTGGATGGCGGCGAGCGTGTTGATCTCCACCTTGCCGCCGTGCTCGTACCAGGCGAGCTGCTGGTCCAGCGCGAAGACCGCGATGATCAGGTTTTCCAGTTCACGGTCGAACCCGAACGCGGCCGGCTCGTCGACCAGACGGCGCAGCACCCGCACCGGGAACCGTTCGGTGTGTCCCTCGGCGGCGGCGGCCTGGTGCAGGTGACCGGTCCACCGGCAGGTGGTGCGGTTGAGCACGTACCGGTGATTGTCGACCAGTTCCCCGAGGCGTAGCGGGTTGCAGACCCGGCGCAGGGTTCGCTGGTCGGCGGGGGAGGCGACGCTCACCCCCCGGGTCGGGTCGGCGGCGGCCTGCCGGGCGTACGACAGGATCTTGGCCAGTTCGGCGCGGGTGACCGGCTTCTCGTCTTCCGGCATGGCCGGCTTACCCGGGTACGACCAGGCGAACAGTTCCCGGGTCAGGTTGCCGAACGCCTCGGTGAGGCTGCCGCCCCGGGGCCGCCCGAGCTGGAGGCCCTCGGCCAGGGTATGCAGGATCGGAATGCTGTCTTCCTGCACGTCGGAGCCCTGCCCGCTGCCGGCCAGCCCGTACGCCTCGCGCAGCGCGCTGAGCAGGTTGGCCCGCAGCCGGGTCTGCCGCTGTTGGAGGTAGAGCCGGCCCTCCTGCCGGTCGGCGGCCGACCAGTCGGCGGCCAGGGTGTTGAGCCGCTCACCGTGCCCTCCGGCACCCAACAGATAGTTGATTTTCGCGAGTTGCCGAACCCGGCCCATCGCCTCGTCGGTGAGGTAGAGCGGCAGCCAGAACACCACCTTGGCGCCCTGGTCAAGCTCCTCGATGCGGGCCAGGTCCGCGTTACGGCCGTAGCCGGCCGGGTCGAACGGGTAGTCGACGACGATCCGCCAGCCGTCGCGGCTGCCGTCCCCTACCAGCGCCTCCACCGGCATGCTGGTGCTGTCCCGCACGTTGCCGAACTTGACCTGCACGACGTGCTTCCGGCCGCGCCAATCCCGCGCGACGAGCAGTTCACCGAGCTGCCCGTCGGTGCCGACCATGCCCATCTCGGCGCTGACCAGCTCCCGGAGCAACTGCTGCCGGGCGGAGGTGGTGAAGACCTCCTGGTCGGTGACGAGTTCCAGCAGCTGGTCGTAGTCGACCTCGTTGAGGGTGAGCGTGACGATCGGGTCGCGTTCGTCGGTCAGGTGAAGTTCCCCGGCGTCGGCGGCGATCTGCTTGAGCCGGTTGACCACGATCTGCTGCTCGTAGCCCGGGATAGGCGAGGTGATGGTGCCGAAGTTCAGCGCGTGCAGCTTGCCGGGGGTGAGGTTGTGCAGGGCAGGCACGTCCGGCACCAGCGCGCCCAGCAGCACTGTCTTGATCAGCTTGTCGTCCAGCGCGAACTGGGCGTGCCCGGCGGCCTGCTCCTCGGTGATGTTGTTGACCTTCAACAGCAGTGGGCGGAGCTTGCGCAGGTAGAGCGCGCGGGCCGCCTGGAAGAGCTGCTTGAGCTTGGGCCGGTCGGGCAGCTCGCCGCGCAGCACCAGCGGGTCGAAGAGCGCGGCCACCCCGATCAGGTCGTTGACCCGCAGCGTGTCCCGCCGCTCGACCAGCAGCTCCGTCATCACCTTCAACGCGGTCCGTTCGCGTTGCAGTGCCTGGGAGAGGGCGACCAGGGTGGCGACCAGGGCCGGCGAGAACGGGTACAGCTTGCGGAACGCGGCGGCATCCGAGCCGATGCCGGCGTCACCGTACTGCGCGCCGAGCAGCAGCGTGTCCCAGACCGCGCGGTTGCCGCGCACCGCGGCGAAGGCCCGGTCGACCACCGCGCGGGCCTCGTCGTCGACTGGTTTGAGCAGCCGCCCCTCGGTGATCTCCGGCAGGTTCGTGTCGGCGAGGGCGACCTCCCCGAACCGTCCCTGGACGCTGCGCATCACGTGCGCGAGGGCTTCCCGCTCGGTGCCGCCGACCTGCGGGCCGAGGAAGTCCTCCAGGTTGCGCTGCCGGGCGACGAACGAGATCAGCGGCAGCGGCCGGGTGGCGTCGGCCGACTCGATCAGCTTGTTGAGTTTCGCGCCCTCGGTGTTGACGAAGGTGTGGTCGCTGATCCGGGTGGAGAGCCAGAGGATCAGCTCGTCGAGGAAGAGCACCATGGCGTCGTAGCCGAGCGCCTTGGCGTGCCGGGTGATCACGGCCAACCCGGTGTCCAGGTCGAGGAACTCGGCGCTGCGTACCGCCCCGGTGAAGAACGCACTGGTCAGAGCACTGACCAGTGCGTCCCGGCCGGCGGAGCCGGGAGGTTCGGCGGCGGCGTCGGCGTACGTCTGCGGGGTCCAGCCCTGGGCGCGGGCGCGGATCGCGGCGAGCCCTCCCCCGGCGGCGGTGGGCGCGCTACCACCGTCGCGCAGGGCGGCGAAGAAGGCCTCGTCACCCATCCGGTCGCGCAACCGCGCGGCGTCGTCGAGCAACGCGTCCGACCGGTGTACGGGGGGAACGGGCGCGTCCGGGTGCAGCGCGGTGACCTGGCGCAGGTAGCCCTCCAGGATCGCCTGCTCCACCGACCGCGCGTCGAGCATGTGGAAGGTGAGGGTGAGCATCCGCCGCCCGGTCAGCCACTCGTCGGCGGCGAGGACCGGCTCGGCCAGGCCACGCAGCTCCCGGGCCGCCGGGTTGTGCTGGAGGATCTCCCGCAGCACAGCCATGAAGTGCGACTTGCCGGAGCCGAACGAGCCGTGCAGGAACACCGCCTGCGACCGGCCGGTGGTGACGGCGTGCCCGATCCGGCGCAGGGACTCGGCGAAACTCTCCCGGAGCTGGTCGGTGACCACGTACCGCCGCAGGTCCGCGCCCTCGGCGGCACGGACGACGAAATCGCCGTCCCCGACCGAGGTCGGAATATCGATCACGTCCCGCAGCAGGGTCATCGGCCGCTCCTCACCACTCGTGCCGCACGGGTAGCCGCCGCGCTACCCTCAGCCCGCCGATCCTATGGCGTGCGGGAAGTAAGCCACCATCTGACAGGTGACCGTCCGGTCGGATGACACCCGACGACCCGGGGTCTTGGAGCACGGCATCGTAGCGTCGCCGGCCACTGCGAGCTGTTCAGGAATCCGTTATGCACCAAGGACGGCACTTGCGAGATGCGGACCACGCAATGGTGAAGACTTCCGTAGGGTGGCGGACGGTTCGTATTCATCACCGTCAAGGGGAGCAGCGTGCAGCGAGCGGCCAGCCCGACGCCAGTCCGACGCAAGTCCTTTACGAAGAGACCAAGGCTCGCCTTTCTGGCCTCGGTCACATTGTTGGTTTCGCTTTCCCCCTTCAGCTCCTCGGCACTGGCCGGGCCGGCTCCGGACCAGCCCATATTCGACTCCCAGTCGAGCGACAACATCGACCCGGCTCTCATGGCTGAGATGCGCCGGCAGGACGTCCTTCAGCCCGCCCTCAAGATCATCACCGAAGAAGCCGCGCAGGCAACGTCGCCGGGATACGCAGGCCTGGCATTCGAAGGCGACGGCCTGACCGTCTACTACAAGGGCCCGATACCGTCGGGGATGCAGAACGCACTGACCGAGGCGCGCACCCACGGCGAAGTGACGGTCCAACCTGCCAGCTTCTCCCGGATGGAACTCCAAGCAGCCGCAGTCCGAGTTGAGGACAGCCTCATCGGTCGCAGCGACATCCAGGCGATCGAAGTGAAGCACGATGGGTCCGGGCTGGGCGTCGAGAAGATGCCGGCGGATCGGGTCGACGTGGCCAGGGCCAACGCCACCCGGAACGGCCGGCCCTTCGTCGAGGTGGACGCAACGCTCAACGGGGCGGACTTCGGAGTACCGGTCGAGGTCGCCGTGGCATCCTCCCCCTTCGACCTGCTGGCCTGCGCGAGCACCTGCAACCGGCTGGACGACACGTCAGCGTGGAACGGCGGAACTCGGACGTTGAATCCCGACGCGGACGTCGCCAATCCCTACTACAAGTGCACCACCGGCTTCGGCGTCACCAAAGGCTCGACGAGCTATGTGCTGACCGCCGACCACTGCGCCACCGCACCGGACCTGACCTACGACAACAAGCTGGAGCTCATGGGCGGGGTGTACGCCGGGAACTGGGACAAGGATCTTCTCCTTATCAATGCCCGCGGCTACTACAAGATCTTTGACGGATCGCCCACGACGTCCACCACCAAGAACGTCATGGGCTGGGGCTACCACGCCTCTGGTGAGTACCTCTGTCACTCCGGCGCGAGCACCGGAACCCGCTGTGGCCTGCGCACGGATGGCGGCGACTATGCTCTCTACGGCTGCGACTCGGACGGCGACTGCTTCAACCGACACGGTCTGATCAAAACGACGCAGGTCGACGGCCTGACCGCCGCCGCCGCTGGCGACAGCGGCGGCCCCGTGTTCTCGCTGATGACCGGCGGGGTCAGGGCGAAGGGCATTCTCATCGGCGGCGGGAACAGCACCATGTACTTCCAGGACTGGGCGGACGTGATCAACATCTTCGGCGCCTACCCGAGGACGCCCTGACAGATCAGACGTCACGGGGTGGTCGCGCCTCTGGCGCGACCACCCCGTGGCTCTGGATAGACTCTGAGCGAGCCAATGCCATTGATCACTCCTTACGTCTCGCATGGCTGGAGAGCAGAAGCGACGACGGCCGAAGAATCGGAGACGGGATGAGTTCGGATCGCCAGCACGCCAGGGTCATGGGCTCGGCCAGGTTGCGTCACCCCGGCACGAGGGTGATCACTCTCCTCACCACCGCTACGTTGCTCGGCGCCACGGGTTGCGCCAGCGAGCCGGACCCGGAGACCACGGTGGCCGCACGGACGACCACCGCGCCTGGCGTCTGTGCCAATGCCTTTCAACCGCTCGGCGACAAACCCAGCCAGACGCGGAAGGGCGACCTGGTGCCGGCAGGTGCCCGGGATGCTCTCCTCTGCACGTATGCCGCCCCCGACGGCGGCACGAACTGGGCACTGTCGGGGTCGATGAAGCTACCCACCGACCGGACGGAGTCGCTGATCTCATACCTCAACGGGCTCCCCGAGTGGCAGGCCACGGAAGGGGAGGCCGACGGTTGTCTCCTCGGCGGAGATGCGGCACGACAGATCGTGCTCGACTACGGTGACCAACCGCAGGCAACGGTCACCATCGACTGCGGGGTGGCCAGCCAGGACGGTGCGGTGCGGCGCTTCACCAGTATGAAGCGCCTGCTCGAATACTGGCCGTCGGCATAGCCATCAAGCGCTGGCGAGCGGATCAGCGGGGCAGCCGGCGGGAGCAGTCGCCGTCGTGGGCGGCGGCGAGCAGGCAACGCCGGCCGGTCGGCATCCGCCGGTCGCAGAAGACCCGATGCCGTACGCCCTGCTCGTCCTCGTAGGAGACGGTCGTCTCGCCCGGATCCACCATCGGCAGGTAGCTCAACGACCGGGCCACCATCCGGGCCATCCGCTGCGCCGCGTCGAGATCGGCGATGACCACCGGCAGGTGGATCACGAAACGCTCGCTCATCAGTACCGCCCCGCGTTGTGGTACACCCGCCGCGCCTGGCGGGTCTGCCACTGGCGCAGGGCGTCCTTGATGCGCTCGTTCTCGTCGCCCACCCGGTCCAACGCCGCGTAGAGCGTCGCCAGGTCACCGGCCACCCGGTCCAGGAACTCCCCCACCTCGACCGGATCAAGACCGCGCCGGCCGAACCGGGCCAACCCGAACGACCGCCCGCGCACCTGCGACGGCCGCAGCGGCGTCTGCGCCGACCAGTACAGCCCACCGCGCGCCGGCTGCTGCCGGAGCGGTCGGTGATGACGACCGGTGTTCTCGGTACGCCGCCGCCACAAGAAGAACCCCATCACAGCCGCCTTCCTCTCTGTCTCGTACGCCGCCGGGGGACGAGTCCCGTCCGCCCTCCGCGAACGGACGGAACCCCCTCCCCAGACCTGCCACCGCAGCCACGACCAGCAAGTACGGCAACAGGGTCATGTCACCGGCTGCGAGCGGGTCCACATCGGCCGGTGCACCCAGCTAAACAGCGGTAAGCCTCAAAAGCAATGTGTCATTTCGCGTGTCGCCACGCATACTTTCAGATCGAGATGACAGTGCGCGACGTGTCTATTGTTTCTGCTACATCCGGCCGGCTATCGTGGACACAGTCCCGGTCAACGCGAGCGGGCACGAGGAGGCCATATGTCACAGACGGTCACCGGATCGACTCTCCTGCGTCGGCAGATCGGCCGAAAGTTCGAGTCACTGCGCAAGTCGGCCGGACTGACGATGGAGCAGGCCGCCGAACGCCTGGACCGGGCGCGGGCAACCCTGCACCGGATTGAGAGCGGCGCGGAGAGCGTTCGGTTCCGCAAGGCGGACGTGGAGCAGATGCTCAGGCTCTACGACGCCCCACCGGAAGAGTGCGAGATCCTACTCGCGATGGCCGCCGCTACCAGGGAAAACAAGAACTGGTGGCACGACTACATCGGTTCTGGCCTGCCGCGCTGGTTCCAGCTCTACGTCGGGCTGGAGGCGTCCGCTTCCTCGATCCGTCAGTACGAGGCCGAGTTAGTCCCCGGCCTACTCCAGACCCGCGCTTACGCCGAACAGGTGTTTCGCACTCCGGGCGGCTCGGTCGACCACGAAGAGCGGACAGAACACCGACTGGCGCTGGATGCCCGAGCCGAACGGCAACGGCTTCTCACCCGGTTCGCCCCTCCACAGCTTGATGTGATGATCAGCGAAGCGGTACTACGGAGAGCAGCCGGCAGCGGCCAGATCATGAGCGAGCAGATCCGCCAGATGATCAAGGCAGCGGAACTACCGAACGTGACCATCCGAGTCGTGCCTTTTTCCGCCGGCCTGCATGCGGGAGCCATGTCCGGGTCGTTCTCGATCTTGGACTTTCCTCGTGACGCCACCGGCGATCCGCTGGAACCGACTGTGACCTACCACGAAACGGCTACCGGAGCCGTCTACCTCGACAAACCGCATGAAACAACCGTTTACAACGCCATCTGGACCGAACTGGCTGGCTGCGCCTTGGACGAGGCAGCATCCAGGACAGTGCTTGAGCAAATCGAGAAGGAGTACACCCATGCCTGACCTGGAAGGCGCGCACTGGCGCAAATCAAGCCGTAGCAACGCCGGCAACTGCGTGGAGATCGCAACCAACCTGCCAAGCGTCGTAGGAACCCGCGACAGCAAGGACCCAACTGGCCCAACCTTGACTTTTTCACTGGCTGGCTGGGCAGCCTTCTTACAGGAAGTCAAGAGCGGAAATTTCGTGCCGGAATCCTGAGCGCCGTCGTCTGCGCAGGCGACGCGACGCGCGACTCCTCATTCGCAGGTAGTCGCGCGCTCGCGCTTCCTCCTAACGCTACAATTTCCTGCCCGCCCAGTAGAAGTTACTCGGATGCGGTTAAGACGAGGTCAATACCACTGTTCGGGTGGTAGCTCCACGAGGCTTTCAGGCCACCCCACTGTCCCGACTGCCGTCCGTCCAGAGCCCTCGTAGCCTTCATCTCAGCGATGACCGAATCCGGCGTCTCCAACGCGGACAACACGCACTCGATCGTTCCGAACGACAGACCTGGCGCTTCCTCCCCCTGACCATCCACGGTAAGCGTCTGGCCGCCATCGCCAACAACGATGAAGGGCGAACGGGAGGCGCATCGCTCCTTGGCGGCCTCCAGGGCTGACTCCTTTGCCTGCCCCGATTCAGACCCCCCGCCCAGCGAGTCAAAATCGATGATGGCACCTACAGCAATTCCGGATATGAAGATCAGCACTCCGACCAAGCCAGCCAAAAGCGCCTTCTTCTTGCCCGCGTCCCCACCCGCCCCCGAAGGATCCTCACTCAAGGCCACCGACGAGCCCTGCGGATTGTCAACATCCATGGTGTCAGACTTAGGGCTTACCTGGTTGTCGCCATAGTTCGACGCCGATTCGATCATCCATAATCCCAAGCAATAGGAGGGTTCGCCTTTGAACGGCCACCCCTGCGGACTAACACACGCACCCATATTCGGGATTGCCGAAGACCATCACGGGTTTCTGGGAGATAGCCAAGCTGAACTTCAGCACGGAGCAACCATCGAGCAATGTAGGACTACGTAGTGGCTGGCACCAACTGGAGTCGGATTCCCGACACCGGGCAGCTGGTCACGATAACTCCGGTACGCCGCGTAGCAGTGCCAGCGCTGCCCGGTCCGAACTGAGCTGGGCCAGTTCACCGTCGATGAACGTGGTGTAGAAGTCTGCTGGCGACGTCATGTAGCCGGGCTGCTTGTCGGTGTGCCACTGGTGCAACCACGGCTCGATCTCGACCAGGCCGGCGAGCAGCGGCAACAGCCGGTGTGCCGGCCAGCCGGTCTGGTTCTTCCGTTCCATGTAGACACCGGCAAGAGCCTGCGCCTGCTCTAGATGGTCCCATCCGGCCCAGCCGATCAGCTCGGTCACGTCGCCGTCCTGCTTGGCGTCCGGGTAGGAGACAAAACGCTCCTTGGGCACGTCGAGCTTGCCCCGAGCCTTCCAGTACGACGGCCGCGCGAAGTCAGCGGACGTGTACTTCGGCGGCACCTCGATGGTGACCTTCTCCCCCGCGTCCTCACGGCGCTGCAACGCCCAGGTGCGCTCCCACTGAGCCCGCTTACGCAGCCCGGACGGCTTGTAGCGCTGCGCCGGCAGGTAGGGCACGTGCTCCTCGGCGACCAGGGCGTTGAGGGTCTTTGGCAGGTCGTAGTCATCGTGGCCGACCCATAGGCCCAGCGCCGCGCGGAACTCCTCGTCGCCACGCAGACGGTCCGCGATCTCCGCCACCGACAGGGGCGTCGGCATGCCACCCCACAACTCGGGCGACTCCAGCCGGTCGAGCAGCCAGCTCTCCAGTGCTGCCTTCTGCATCTCCGCCCAAGGCTTGCTGTTCCACCGCCGCTTGTACTCCGGGCGCTCGACCAGCTTGATGTGCAGGTTTGCCGACATGGCATCGATCCGCCGCTCGACCAGCTTGCGATAGTCCGCCGGCCAGTGTGCAGGCGGGGAACTGATCGGCTTCGAGCCGTGCCGGTTGAACCACTCCGTGTCCGCGCCACTGGCCGCGAGCACGATCTCGAACGCCCGCTCCCCCAACTCCAGCTCCGGCGGGTCAGCGCAGGTCAGGTCCTCGTCGATCAGCCCGTAGAGCCGGTAGACCTCCCAGTCCAACTCCTCCTGCAATGCGATCATCCGCCCCCGGATCGCGTGGTACTTCCGCTCGGCCTCCGCGAGCCGCGCTGCGGTTGGCACCCCCGAGGCCGCGACCGCCGCCGGGGTCACGCTGGCGAGCCGCTGCGCCAGCTCGTCCAGCTTCCGCGCCCTCTCCAACGGGTACGCCCCCGGCAGCGGAAACTCCTGCAACTTCGTCCCGGTGAACTCGTAGAAGGAGAACCAAGGCTCAGGGCTCCACCGGTTTCCACCCCCACTGGAATTGTCCGCTCCGGTCTTCGCATGACTCACCTGCTTCAGCCAGAAACAGGCGGCCGAGCTGTTGAGGACGCCGAGCAGCTTCAGGTGATCGTCCTCCGTCGCCCCCGCCGGCAACTTGATAACGGGGGCCGACTGCTTGAAGACCTTCCCACCCCGATCCAACACAAAATGATTGTGCGTCGCCACAAAGGCCATTCCGATACCGAGGGGTACCGAGAACCGTTCGGGATGCCACCTGCTCCACTCATACCAGGTAAGCCCGATCTCCGCATGAGTTCCGCCCGGCTCTCGCCTCTCCTCCAAAACAGCACATGTAAGCCAGAGCATCCGATGAAGCGCCTCGTCCCGAAGGGAGGGTTCCAGATTGGAATCGTAGGGGAACATCGCTTCCACCTCGGGCGCGATGAGCCAATCACGAACAACATCCCCCGCAACCAGATCTATGACAGACTCCGGCTGCAAACCATAGCGCCGCCAGGTATCAGAAGGAGCGAAGTAGCTGTCATCCGAGCCAGTGTGGGTGACGCGACCGATGGTTGCGACGAAGGAGGCGACGCGCCTACTGCCAACCGCAGAGAGTTGCTGCATAAGTGCCGCTGCCCCGCCACCCGAAAGGCTCCACGGGTGACGGGACAGATTCGCCCGGGGAACATCCAGGACACTTATATAAGCGTTCTCCACTCCAGGTGCATCGATGTTGGAGGTGATGCTCTTCCAGACCATTCCTTGCGCCGGGTCCGCTGGCGTAGCTGGTTCCCCTCGGATGCCGAGCACGGCGCGAAGGCTAGCCGAACGGCGCCACTTCCGGGACCGCCCAATCAGGACCACCGTCGGAGTTCCATGCCCGGGAATGTAAGCACCGGAAGTGTCGACCACCTCGGTCAACTCAATTTTGTCAGCAAAGTAGTCCTCGACCAGCTTCTTGCCGAACTCGCGCTTCATGAAGCCGTTGCCGGTGATCTGACCGACGAATCCAGCACCATCGCCGTCGGTGTCCGCCTGTTTCGCCAGGTCGAAGAAGCGCTTGGCGAAGGGCACGGTCAGGGCGTACTGCCGGTGGCAGACGGTGGGATAGATGCTGCGGTAGAGCTTGTTTCGGGCCTTGTCGGCGACGGTGATGTATGGCGGATTGCCGACCACCACCGTGTACTGCCCCTCGGCCAGATAGTCCTTGAGCAGGTCGGCGTCTTCGCTCTCGTACGCGAACATCGGTTTTTCTTCGATGAGCGCCATCAGGTCGCCCTGCGCCCGCGACTTGATGTCGCCCCACGGGAGCAGTGAGTCGCCGGTGGCGACCCGGACCGGGAAGGCCGGGGTGTCCTCCAGCCGGCGTAGGTTGCAGAGTTTCATCGCGGCGACCAGCAGCCGGAACCGGGCGATGGCCACCGCGAACGGGTTCAGGTCGACACCGGTCACCTGGCCGAGCGCCCGTTCCACCAGCACCCCGACGGGGGTGGCCGGCTCGCGGTGCTGCCACTTGTCGACCAGCCGGTGGAAGGCCCCGAGCAGGAAGTGGCCCGAGCCGCAGGTCGGGTCGATGACGCTCGTGTCGGCCAGGCCGAATTCGCTGACCGCTGGCTCGAAGGTCCGGTCGAGGATGAAACTCTCCACGAACTCCGGCGTCTGCAACAACGCGTACGTCTTCTTGGCGTGCGCGGAGAGTTCCTGGTAGAGGTCGCCCAGGAATCGGGTCTTCAACTCGGGGTCGCGCAGCGACTCGTAGCCGGCTCCCCGCCGGAAGAAGTCACTGAGCCGCTCCGCGGCGGCCCCGGAGATGTCGAACCGCCACACCGGGTTGTGCCCGTCGAAGATCTTCGCGGTGGCGCGCATCCGCCGCAGGTAGCGGAACGCCTCGCGCAGCCACTCCCGGTCGTTCTCCAGCGGGTTGCCGACCAGGTAGGCCTGCCGGCGCTCCAACGCCTTCTCCGCCGGGGCCGCCGGCTCCGGTCCGCCGATCCAGAACTCCCCGACCATCCCGTTGTCTTCGCAGAAGCGTACGAAGATGCAGCCCAGCACCCAGGCCACCGCCGCCTGGTCGAGAATGTCGTCGAGCCACGACTCGAAGGTGCCGGCCACCCGCTCGGCCTTCTGCGCCTTCTCGTGCTCCTGGCGCAACTCGGCGCGGAGCCCCGGCATCGCGGCGACCTGCGACCGCAGATCCTCCGCCAGGTTCCGGACCTGCCCCTGTAGCGCCTTCAGCTCGATCACCGCCGCATTCTACGGCCGCCCACCCGGACTCCCACTACTCCGAGTCGTCGTCGGACGCCCCCTCCTGGACTGCGGAGCCCAGCGGTACGCCGACCTGCTCCGCGAACGTCCAGAGCCGTTCCTTGAGGAAACGCGACCGGTCGTCCAGGAACAGCGTCCGCTTTCCGTCGCGCAGTCGGTGCCAGGCGATCACCGGGATGCCGTGGCTGTGCAGCACCTGTTCGGCGCGGGAGAGAACATGTGCGTCGGGATATCTGGCGGTGAGGAGGTCCTGCCACACATCGTCCAGTTCAGTCCTCGACTGCCCGGCGCTGAGTTCGAGGTTGTCCAGGGCATCGAGAAGCCGCACCCCGGGTGTGGTCGGCAGGATCAGCCGGTTCGCCGGCCGTCTGTCTCCCGGAACGACCTGCCGGTAGCTCTGTGCCCCGCCGGCCGCGAACTCCTTCACCACGTCGAAGGGCTGCCCCAGCGCGTCGAGGCGATTCCGGAACTCCCGCAGTTCCCAGATCACGTACGCCTTGGTCCGTGCGCTGTTGAGGTTGAACGACTCCGGCATGGGCTGCGCCTCGGCCTCCGGCAGCTCCAGGTCAGCGACGCCCAGCGCGTAGTCCCGCATGTTGCGCAGCGCCAGCCGGAGCAACGTCGAGGTGGCCCCGCCGAAGGCGCTGGTCCACGACGTCAGCCAGAACCATCGGCGCAGCTCGTGGAGGTGCTTCAAGCTCACCTGCGGGCAGTGGTGGAAGAACTTGGCCAGCAGGACGAGCTGGTGTGAGTAGGGCAGCAGTCGGGCCAGCGGCAGGGGCACTGCCGACCTGAGGAAACCCACCGCCGCCTCGATCGCCCGTGCGGCGGCCGGCACCGCGTCGTGCAGCCGGTTCTGCATCTGCCGCGCCACCGCCTCCCACCGGGGCGACATGACGTCGGGTTCGTCGGCCACCGCGAGCACCGAACGGAACACCGCGAGTCGGGGCAGTTCACCGAAGCCGTCTTCGGCGACGGACGAGACGATGTCGTCGATCCGGTTCGCCAGCGAGCGTTGCTCCGGCCGGTAGGTCAACGCCGACACCATTTGGTCCGGGTCCATCCTGGTGCCGCTCCGGTTCAGCCGCGCGTACACGTTCACGGCCTGGTCGATGCTGGCTCCCGGCAATTTGACCACGGTCATCTTGTAGCTCTTGATGCGCTGGGCGACCGCCTCCGCCTCGCGCGTCAGGGCGTCGATCTGCCGGCGGGGCAGGTCCATCAGTTCGAGTTCCCGGAAGTGGCCGAGGAAGTCCATCGTCCGCATCACCGCAGCGAGCGGCAACAGGTACGGCGGAGCCGATCGCACTTCGGGGCGGAGGTGCCGGTAGCGGTCCGTGTCGAACGGGTCCTCGCGCAGATCTCGGTAGATCCGCCATCTCCACTCCTGGTCCTCGTCCGCATCGAAGCGGGAACGCTCGCCCGACAGCCGGTGCAGCACACCGAACAGGGTCGACAGCCGTTGATGGCCGTCCAGGACGTAGGAGATGGTCCGGTTCGGCGGCGGAGGCGGAATCTCCAGGCCGGCGATCTCCTCCAACGATTCCACCGGCTCGTCGGGCTGCCACAGCAGGAGACTGCCGACCGGATAGCCACGCTCGATGCTGTCGAAGAGCTCGAGCATCTGCGGCGGACGCCAGACGAACGGCCGTTGGAAGGCTGGAATTCTCACCTGGCCCCGGGCCATGTCGTTCAACAGGTCGTCGATGAGGACGATCGTCGGATCGGGCCGGATGTCGGCCTGGTGGCGGAGCATGGGAGTCAGTGTCCTACAGAATTCGATGGATCATCGCGAGCAGTTCCCTCAGTTCCGCCACCACGTCCGGCCCCAGCTCGGCGAAGTCGTCCTCGCTGAGGGACAGGTCGTCGGGGAACATCTGCTTCGGCATCCGGGAGCCGAACTCCTTCTTGAGGTTGTGGTAGCCCCGCTGCTGCGGGATCATCCCCCGCAGCTTGCTGATCTGCTCGTCCTTGACCGGGAAGTGCCGGTGCCAGACCCGGAACGGGACGTAGTTCTCCATCATTCGCCAGGCCAACATATGGATCTCGTCGACGCCGGCGAGCCGGGCCTTCTCGACGGTCTTCTGGCGTGGGCTCTCCTGTCCGTGCTCGCTGCGGTCACTATCGACGACCATGGCGACCCGCTTCACCAGTTTGAAGCCGTCGCACTCCCGGACCGCCAGCGCGGGCATCTGGCCGAAGCCACCCGGACCGCCCAGCCGAAGCCAGCCGTTCTCGTCCTTCAGCGCCTCGACGATCCGCTGGTCGCCCAGGGCTGCCGCGACGGCTCCGACGAAGTTTCCCTCACCGAGCACGTTCTCGACGATCAGGACGGCGGCCTTCCGCAGGTCGAGGAAGATCTCGCGTAGGTTCGCCGCCTCGACCCGGGCGACCCGTGGGGCAGGCGGCACCGGATTGGCGGCTTCCACCAGCGCCTTCTCCATGAATTCGGCGTACACCGGCGCATGCCTCTGTATGAACCGGCCCGCCAGGAGCGCGACCGTCAGCCCCGGCCGCCAGTCGTGCTGGCCCTGAACGACCAATGCGATGAGGTGGGTGACGGTGGTCGGGTCGCCGGAACGGAAGACTTCCGGTTCGATGTCAAGACGCATAGCCGCCCCGCTTCAACTGGGCGGCGGCGAGCGCCCGCACCTCGTGGTAGTCCTGGGAGAAGTAGCCCTCCGGCCAGTCCTCGTCGAGGTTGCCCAACCGGTCGATGCCGACCTGCCGGACCGTGGACACTCCGTCGATCTGCTCGACGACGTACACCTTGACCATGTCCGGCGTGATGCCGTCCTTCTGCTCGGCGATCCGCCGTCGCAGCCGGAGCAGCAGCGTCTCGCTGTGCGTCTCGATCAGGAAGCGGGTGCCGGTCTTCTGTGCGGTCCGCAGGTACACGTCCGCGAGTTCCGCGTGGGCAGCCGGATGCAGGTGCATCTCCGGCTCCTCGACGATCTGGAGGGCTGCCTTCCGGCCGTACAGCCCGTCCGACGCGCACTGCACGATGATCGGCAGGACCTGCGACAGCCCTGTCCCGGCGTCGGCCAGGTTGACCCGAACCGGACTGCCCTCCCGGGTCAGCACCGTCGACCAGAGCGGGCCGGACTCAATCTCCTCGATCCGCCAGCCGGGCACGATCAGTTGGAGATGCTCGTTGACCCGGGCGAGCAACTCGCCGTTGCGGCGTGCCTGGTCGTCGGCAAGGAGTCCGGCGACGCCCTGCCCCTGCTCGCCGATCGCACCGGGGGTACCGAGCGGCAGCCGGTGCTGCCGTTCCGGCCGCTGCCGGAAGGAACTGAGGTAGCGGACCTGCCCAAGGGTGAGCTCGGGTGGCGAAATCGTGCCGAAATCTCGGATAGACATCCCTGGCCCTAGGTAGCCCTTCAGCTGCATTGGCACCAGGCCATGGAAGATCATCGGGCGTACGACGGGCTCCTGGCCCGCCAGGCTGAGCTGGTAGTCAAAGCGGTCGGAACCCGAACTCGCGCCGGTCCAGGCGAGCGACAGGTCAAGATTCTTGTTGCGGAGGGTCAGGTCCCGGACGAAGGCGGTCCGCAGGTCGTCGAGGTTCTGGATCGTCGCTTCGAGGCTGAAACCGTCTCGCCCGTCCACCTCGACACCGATCCGGAACCTGCCGTGCGGGCTCTGCTCGAAGATCAGGTCGGCAAAGCCGTCCACCGGCTGGGGATCGAGGCTGTCCAGATCGAGCGGAGCCGAACTCGTCGTGTTGAGGCCGGTGGCGATGACCAGGGGGGCGCGGGTCAGGACACTCTTGCCGGAGTTGTTCTTGCCGAGCACTACGGTCACCGGGGCCAGCTCGATTTCCTGGCGGTCCCGGAAACAGCGGTAGTTCTCCAGCACGATCTTGCGCAGCGGCATTCGTGAAGTCGTATCACATCAGTCGGTCCCTTGTAGAGTCGCAGGACTGACCTCGGGACCAGCGCAGTGTCGGCAGTCTGACACCGGCCGCCCGTCGCAGCTCCGACGCCCGGCGGGGTCACACCGAGTGGCCTGGGGATATTCGCGGACTGTCACATGAACGCTCCGCCGTTTGTCCGCGTCCGGTCAACTTCGATAAGCCACATGGTGAACTGTCCGGCCGGACAGGTTGATGGCGACCTGGAAGCGCTCTGGCAGGGTCGTTCCGGCGCCACCGTTGTGGGGACGGGCGCGGCAACCATTGTGGAGATTATCGTGAGCGTTCCGGGCCACCCCGACCAGCAGCCGCCGCACCAGGGCGACCTGCCTCCCGCATATCCGCCGGGTCAGCAGCCGCCGGCACCGATGGCGTACCCCGGCCCTGCGGGCCAGCCGTTCCCGGTGGCCCCGGCCAGGAAGAAGCGGTGGCTGGTCCCGGCCCTGATCGGCGGCGCGGTGACGGTGCTGCTCTGCTGCGGCGGGACGATGGTCATCGCCCTCGCCAGCGACCCCGACACCACCACCGGGGCGACGGCCACCACCGCCCCACCGCCCGTCACCGAGGCAGAACCGCCGTCGGCCGCCCCGACCACAGCGGCACCGACCAAACCGAAGCCGTCGCCGACCGAGGACGGCCCGAAGACGTACAAGATCGGCCAGCCGGTGCGCGGCGGCGACTTCCAGTTCACCATCCACGGGGTGAAGTGCGGGATCGGGTCCGTCGGCGACTCGTTCCTCAACACGAAGGCGCAGGGCACGTTCTGCCGGGCCGACATCTCAGTGAAGAACGTGACGAAGAAGGCGCATCTCTTCCACGCCGACGGGACGGTCACCGCCCAGGACGGCGGCGGACGCGAGTACAGCGCCGACGGCACCGCCGGCATGTACGGCAACAAGAGCGGCGCGGGCTTCCTCGAAGAGATCAACCCCGGCAACTCGATCCGGGCGTTCGTCTTCTTCGACGTGCCCAAGGGCACGAAGCTGACCAGCATCACCTTCGACGCCGGGCTCTTCACCCTCGCCGAGGACGCCGTCGTCACGCTCTGACCCGCCGCGCCGGAAGCCGTCGCCGGCACCAGGGCCGGTGGGACGGCTTCCGGCTACTCAGGAGAGCAAGACGCGAGCAACCACCCGCGTTACCCTGCGATCCGCTGTTCGATGAGCTTGGCGACGGGTGCCCAGATGTTCCACACCTCGTGAAGCTGCCGCTGCCCCTTCAGCGCCTTGCCGCTGTACCGGTGCGCCTCCCACTCGTCCCGCAGGAAGACCATGTAGCCGTCACGACGCACCACGTTCTCCTCGACGAGCACCTGGATGGCCTTGTTGAACTCTGCGGGCAGGAACGGCTGGCGGCCCTCGAACTTCTTGATGTACACGCCCCGCTCGCCGGTATGTCCGTGGCTGCGCGTGAGGTTCATGAGCTTGTTCAGGAAGCGGATCACCTTCTGGTCCGGGTTCTCGTCCTCGACGAGCTCCGCGCGGAAAGCAACCCAGGGATAGGAGAGCTTGATCGTCGAAGGCACGCGGAATTCGAGCTCACCGTCGACCGGCAACTGGCTCGCGGCGTGAGGGAGCTGAAGCGAGCTGGTCGCCTCAATCACCACCGACGGCTCCGCCGAACCACCTGAGACCCTGCCATCGGGTCTCCGGGCGAACTCCAGCGCCGGGCCGTCGACGCGGACGTTCGCCGCACGGATGAACAGCTCGGGGCCGAGTACGGTGCCCTGAGGCTGCCCCGGCACCACGACCGTGCCGCTGCCGCGTACCGACAGCTCGGCGAGCGGACCCAGGATGTGCAACTCCCCGGCGTTCTCCGGCAGGAGTACGAAGGTGGCTGACCTCACTCCCCCGCTGCCGCCTCTGATCAGGAAGGTCACCTCGTACTCGTCCGTCCTGACCTCGTCGACCCCGGAAACCCGGGCGCGCGCCTCGTCCAGCGAGTCGACCACGATGAGCGGCTGTTGCCCCCCCCCCCCCCCCCCCGCCCAACCGGCTCCGTACGTCGTAGGTGCCCAGATAGCCACCGAGCACGTACTCCAGGGACCGCGCGCTGACCGCTTTGTCGCGTTCCAGTCGCCACAGCGGGGCGTCCAGCCTGGTCGCCAGCTCGACCGCCAACTTACTCTTCCCCGCCGCGCCACGCGCCGACACCAGCGTTACCGGTGCCCCCGCCTGGTCGTCTTTCCCTCCGGCCACTGTGTCCGGCCCTCGTCTGGTGGACCGGACATCAGTCTAGGCCTGACCAGGTCCGAAGTAGACGGTATTGACAGCGGCGGGGCGACCTCAGGCGGTGACCCGGTCCAGCCAGGGGTCGGCCAGCCAGACCGACTGGCTGGCCGGGGCGGTCAACGGCAGTTGCACGCCGTCCAGCATCGCCGGTTCGGCCCGCCGGGCGGCCACCAGCAGCAACCGCGCCGCCGGGCGGGAACGGGTCGGGTCGGCCAGTTCCTGGAGCAGCCGGAGCTGGCCGTAGCGGACCAGCGGCGCGGCCTCGGTGAGCAGCACCGGGCCGTCGGCGGCGGCCACCGCCGCCGACACCGCCGGTACGACGTGGTGCTGTACCAGCTCGGTCAGGCTGCGGAAGTCGGCGTCGGTCGGGGAGCCGTTGTCGGCGGCGACGATCGCCTCCCACGGAAAGCCGAGCGCCCGTAGTTCGGTCAGGAGGGTCGCGGTGACGTCCACCTCGGTCAACGGCAGCCGGTCCAGCAGCGCCCGCCGGGCCTGGGCGAGCCGGCGCCTCGGGGCGAGCACGGCCAGGAACGCCCGCCGCTCCACCGCCGAGGTCAGCTTCGCCCCCACCTCGTCGGCGGCGTCCAGGGTCAGCAGCGGGGCGTGCGTGGTAACCAGCCGGGTGCTGGTCGGCGCGGCCGGCGCGGCCGGCGGGCCATAGTGGCGGTCCGCCGGATACCAAGTCAGCGGGATGTCGGCGGCGGCGAGCAGGTCGGTCAACGTCGGGCGGCCCGGCAGCTCCTCCGCCCGGGGGAAGCGGGTGCGGACCCGGTCGCGGATCTGGTCCGGGGTGAGCCGTTGCCCGAGCAGGATGCCCGCCGAGAGCCGTAGTGCCCGCTCGGCCGCCATCCCCACCGGGTAGAGCTGCCCCTGCGCGTTGACGTCTGCCTCGCCGTTGCTGCCCGCCGCCGCCAGTTGCAGCAGGCGCAGCTCACCGGGGAGCGCCATGCCGGACGGAGCGGGTAGCCGGCGCAGCTCCTCGACGGCGCGTTGCCGCGTGGGCAGCGGATCCGCCGCGACCAGCTCCCGGGTCCGCCGCCCCAGACGCACCACGTAGCCGAGCAGGTCGGCGGCGGTGACGTCGGAGGACGGGTCGTCCGGTTCCCGGCCCACCAGGACCGTACTGGAGCTGCGGAGCCGCTGGATCGCCACCCGGGCGTCACCACCGGTGGTCAGTTCCGCCTCCACGGCCGCCCGGACCAGCCCGATCGCCTGGGGCAGCCGGCGCGGACCCTCGGTGTGGGAACCTCGGGCGGCGATCACCGCCTCGGCCAGTTCCTCGGCGGACATCACCCCGCCCCGGGAGTCGAGCAGCGTCACGATCTCTTCGCGCACCGCCCGCAACGCCGGGTTCGTCGACCACGACGTCCGGGCCTGCTTGGCGAGCAGGACGGAGACCTGTGGCTGGGTCCGTCCGGTCGCGCGGGCCACCTCACTCTGCGACGGCCAGCGCAGGAACGCACCGTCCTCGGTGGGCGCCTGCCCGAGCAGCACCGCGACGAGCCGACGGTTGCGTGACGACGGTGGCGGCAACAGGGTGTCCGCGAGCGCTTCGAC
Source organism: Micromonospora echinospora (assembly GCF_900091495.1). Lineage (NCBI taxonomy): Bacteria > Bacillati > Actinomycetota > Actinomycetes > Micromonosporales > Micromonosporaceae > Micromonospora > Micromonospora echinospora. Next base: position 1,090,424 of record NZ_LT607413.1, read on the forward strand.
GCCGTGCGCCAGCGGCCGGTCCCCGGAGTCCCCGGTGTCGCTGTCCGGCTGCTCCCCGCCGGGCAGTAGGGCACGCAGCACCCGGGCCTGCGCGAGAATCTCCTTGCGGGTGGCGTCGGGCACGCCCTTCGCCCGGGTCAGCGCGGACGGTTCGGCGTCGAGGAGTTCCCCGACGGTGTGTACGTTGAGGCGTTCCAGCGCCGAGCGGGCACGGGCGGTCAGCTCGGCGGCGGCCAGCGGTGACGACCGGTTCAACCCGACCGCCGGTCGACCCGGGGTCGGCGCGGACTGCGGGACCTGCTGGAAGATGGCCCGCCAGGCGTCGGTCATCTCGTCGACCGTGTCGAAGCGTCGGGCGGCGTCCCGGGCCAGCGCGCGAGCGAAGAACTCCACCAGGCGGTCCGCCACCGCCGAATCGAACGCCGCCGGATCGAGGGTCACCTCGTCGCTGACCGCCGCCGGGTTGGCGTTCTCCCCCCACTTCGGCAGGGTTCCGGTGGCCATCTCGTAGAGCGTCACCGCCGCCGCGAAGCGCTCCGCCGCCGCGTCGTACCGCAACCGGGCCGGCGGCCCGAGGAACGGGTCCAGGTAGCCGACCGTGCCGGCGACGAGCTGGTCGGCCGGAGCCGACGAAAGGGAGAAGTCGAAGACGCACAGGTGTGGCTGCTTGTCCTTCGGGCGCGGCCGGGCCGCCAGGTTCGCCGGTTTCAGGTCCCGGTGCCAGATGCCCTGGCCGTCGAGGTAGGCGACGATGTCGAGCAGATCCCGGCCGTAGCGCTCCAGCAGGTCCAGCGCGAGCCGGCCGCCCCGCAGGTCCTCCGCGAGGGTGCGCGCACCGGCGCTCTCCATCAGCAGGGCCGTCCGCCCGCCGACCTGGAGCGGCTCGCCGACCAGCGCGGCCACCTGCGGATGCTTCAGCTTGGCGAGGGTACGTCCCTCGGCGACCAGCCGTTCGGAGTGCTGCTCGTCCCGGGCCACCTTGAGCACCAGCGGCTCACCACCGGAAGGCGGTGTGACCAACAGGGCGACGGCCGTCGCCCCCGAGCCCAGCCGGGCCTTCACGGTCAGGCCGCCGTCGAGCACGTCGCCCCGGTGGGCGTGCAGCGGGTCGATCACCGGCTCCGGTTCGGGGGCGGTCAGGTCCTCCCAGACCTTCTCCAACCGGGCCCGGATCGCCGACACCCCGGCCAGCCGCTGCGCCGGGTCGCCCCGGGTCGCGTCGTAGACCGTCGTGACCAGGGCGTCCGGCATGCCGTCCACCGCCGCGTCCAGGTGCAGGCCGCTGTCACGGACCGCGGTGGCCAGCTCCTCCGGCGTGTTCGCCGGTGCCACCCCGGCGAAGATCCGGTACGCCAACGCGCCGAGAGCGAACACGTCGAGCTGGTGCCCCGGCGACGGAGCGGCGGTGCTGGCCTCCGGTGCCTGGTAACGGCGCACCTCGTCGTCGAAGAAAAGCTCCAGGTTGGCCGGGTCGCTGGACGGGCCGAGCCGGGTCAGCCGGGTCGCGTGGGCCAGCCGGCCACCAGCCTGCCAGTCCGTGACCACCAGTTTCGGCCGGGGGCCGTCCGGGTCGTCGACGTGGACCGCGCGGGGCGACAGCGCCCGGTGTGCCAGCCGCCGCGCGTGGGCGTACTCGATGATCTCGCAGAGGTCCTGCACCAGCCGTAGGCGCTGCGCCAACGTGAGCGTGTCCCCGCGCCGGCGCAGCCACTGGTCCAGGCGCACCCACCCGGGGTCGTGGTCGAAGACGACTGCCGGCCCCCACGGGTGGTCGACAAGGTCGTACGCCCGCGCAATGCCCGGGTGGTGGATGCCTTGGAGCAGCCGGAACTCCCGCTCGGCTGCCCTGCGGATCGCCGGCACCTCGTGTTCGGCAGCCCGACTGGCCAGGTAGAACCGCACCCGGCGGACGAGGCCGGTGTCCAGCGTGTGACCAGCCAGAAAATCCTGCCAGCCGAGCCCTTCGGCGAACGGGCGGGGATGCAGCAGCAACTGCCCCACCTTGCGGTCGGCCACCGACGACCGGATCTTCGCCGCACGGACCAGGTCGACGATCTGTCGACCCCGATCCGGGTCGATCCGGTCCACCGGGTCACGCGGCTGGGCCAGCAGCAGCTCCTGCTTGAGGCTGGGCAGCCCGGACGACGGATGGCCGTCCAACCCGTAGACGTGCTGGCGACCGATCGGGTCGAGCTCCGCGCGCATGTCCCGGGCGTGCAGGAAGACCGCCGCGCCGACGTACGGCACCTGGTCCTGGCGGCCCTGCTGCCGGGCGTAGTAGCGCATCACGCTCGCCAGCCGCCGGGCCTTGCGGTTGACCAGGATGGCGGGGTTGTCCTCGGGGATCAGTCGGGACGACGAGAAACGGCGCACCCACTGGGTGCCGTCCCCCCTGATCGTGCCCTGCCAGTGTTTGAGTTCGAGCACGTAGAGCCCGCTGGGGGTGAGCACCAGGGCGTCGACCTCGTTGATCGAGCCGTCCGTGCCGACGAACTCGACGTTCGCCCAGACGTGGTACGGGTCGATGTCCGGCAGGTAACTCGCCAGCTCCCGCAGGCCGTCCTGCTCGTGCACGTGGGAACTCGGGTTGATCTGCTTCCAGCGCGGCGAGTCCTCACGCATCCGGTCGCTCCTCCGTTCCCTCGGTTTCTGCCGGGAGACTACCGGGGTGACCGGACGCTGGGCACGGACCGTGTCCGGGGCTGCCCTTGGCGACCGGCGGTGAGCTGGGTCACGATGGGCGGGAGGAGGTGGCCGTGGCTGACCCGTGGCTCGCCCTGGAATTCGGTGCCGATCCCGGCGAACGGATCGCCCAGGTCGGTGCTGCCCACGAGGCTTTCCTCAGTGGCGGCACCAGCCAACGACAGGTACGCGACGTGGTGCACCGGTCGTGGCGGCGCTCGGTCGGGGCGCTCCTCGACCCGGAAGGCACCCCGCCGGTCGAACTGACCGGGGACGACCTGGAGAGCTACCGGGCGGCCCATCCGCTGGCCCGGGTGCTGCCGCTCTTCCGGGACCTGCTCGGCGGGATCGCCGAGGACGGGGCCCACCTGATGGCGGTCTGCGACGCGTATGGGCGGCTGCTCTGGGTGGAGGGGCATCCGGGGGTGCTGCGGCGGGCCGAGCGGATGAACTTCGTGCCCGGCGCGCGGTGGGACGAGGCGCACGCCGGCACCAACGCCCCGGGCACCGCCCTCGCGGTCGACCACAGCGTGCAGATCTTCGCCACCGAGCACTTCAGCCGGCCGGTCCAGCCCTGGACCTGCGCCGCCGCGCCGATCCACGACCCGCTCACCGGGCGACTGCTCGGCGCGGTCGACATCACCGGCGGCGACCACCTGGCTAACCCGCAGAGCCTGGCGCTGGTCCGGGCCACCGCGCGGGCGGCCGAGGCGTGGCTGGCCGGGCCGCTGGGCCAGGGCGGGCCGGTCGAGCCGGACGTGGTCACGGTGACCGCGCTCGGGCGGGACGAGGCGGAACTGCGGGTCGCCGGGCGGCGGGTCCGGCTCGGTCGCCGGCACAGCGAACTGCTCGTGCTGCTGCTCCAGCATCCGGAGGGGCGGACCGGGGAGCAGCTCGGCCTGGACCTCTACGGCGACGACCGGCTGCACCCGGTCACCCTGCGCGCCGAGATGTCCCGGCTGCGCCGCATCCTCGGCCCGGAGCTGCTCGACTCCCGCCCGTACCGGCTGCGCGGGACCGTCCGGGCGGACTTCCGTACCGTCGTGGAACTGCTGGAACGCGGTGAGGTGGCGGGCGCGCTCGACGCGTACCCGGGAAGTCTGCTGCCCGCCTCGGACGCGCCGGGAGTGGCGCGACTGCGCCGGCTGGTCGACGGGCAGGTACGCGCGGCGGTGCTGGCCGGCGATGACCCGGCGCTGCTCACGGCCTGGACCACCACGCCCGCCGGGGCCGACGACCTGGCCGCGTGGCAGGCGCTGGCGCGGGCCTTGCCGCCGGGCGCGCCCCGCCGGCCGCTCGCGACGGCCCGGGTCCAGCAGCTCATGCGGGAGTACGGACTCACCGGCGCAACGTCGTTGCAACGTCCCGGTAACTAGCGTGGCCGCCGTCACATCCTTCCGGACGGACGGCGGAGGTACCCATGACGCGCTACGACGCGCCGACGCACTGGCAGTCCCGGTACGACCACTTCATCGGCGGTGAATACGTCGCACCGCACGGCGGCCGGTACTTCGAGAATCCGACGCCGGTGACCGGACAGACGTTCTGCGAGGTGGCACGGGGCACCGCCGCGGACGTGGAGAAGGCACTCGACGCGGCGCACGGCGCGGCCGACGCCTGGGGACGCACGCCGGTGGCCGAGCGGGCCCTGCTGCTCAACCGGATCGCCGACCGGATGCAGGAGCACCTGGAGGACCTCGCGGTCGCCGAGACCTGGGAGAACGGCAAGCCGGTCCGGGAGACCCTGGCCGCCGACATCCCCCTCGCCATCGACCACTTCCGGTACTTCGCCGGGGCGATCCGGGCGCAGGAGGGTTCCCTCGGCGAACTGGACGACGACACGGTGGCGTACCACTTCCACGAGCCGCTCGGCGTGGTCGGGCAGATCATCCCGTGGAACTTCCCGCTGCTCATGGCGACCTGGAAGCTCGCCCCGGCGCTGGCCGCCGGAAACGCGGTGGTGCTCAAGCCGGCCGAGCAGACCCCGGCGTCGATCCACTACTGGCTCTCGCTGGTGGCCGACCTGCTCCCGCCCGGCGTGGTCAACATCGTCAACGGCTTCGGCGTCGAGGCGGGCAAGCCCCTGGCGTCCTCGCCCCGGGTGGCGAAGGTGGCGTTCACCGGGGAGACCACCACCGGGCGGCTGATCATGCAGTACGCCAGCGAGAACATCAAACCGGTCACCCTGGAACTGGGCGGCAAGAGCCCGAACATCTTCTTCGACGACGTCAGCGCGGCGAACGACGACTTCTTCGACAAGGCGCTGGAAGGGTTCACCATGTTCGCCCTGAACCAGGGTGAGGTGTGCACCTGTCCGTCGCGGGCGCTGGTCCAGCAGGGACACTACGCCGACTTCCTGCCCGCCGCCGTCGAGCGGACGAAGGCCGTCCGGCAGGGGCACCCGCTGGACACCGAGACGATGATCGGGGCGCAGGCGTCCAACGACCAGTTGGAGAAGATCCTGTCGTACCTGGACATCGGCCGGAAGGAGGGCGCGAAGGTGCTCACCGGCGGCGAGCGCGCCGACCTGGGCGGTGAGCTGTCCGGCGGGTACTACGTGCAGCCGACCGTCTTCGAGGGCGACAACTCGATGCGGATCTTCCAGGAGGAGATCTTCGGCCCGGTGGTGTCGGTGACCTCCTTCGCCGACCTGGCCGACGCCGTCAAGATCGCCAACGACACCCTGTACGGGCTGGGTGCCGGCGTCTGGACCCGGGACATGAACACCGCGTACCGGGCGGGCCGGGCCATCCAGGCCGGCCGGGTCTGGACGAACTGCTACCACGCGTACCCGGCGCACGCCGCGTTCGGCGGGTACAAGCAGTCCGGCATCGGCCGGGAGAACCACAAGATGATGCTGGAGCACTACCAGCAGACCAAGAACCTGCTGGTCAGCTACTCCACCAAGAAGCTCGGCTTCTTCTGATGTCCGGCGGCCCCGACGCGGCGAAGCCCGGCGGGCCGGGCGCGGTCGTGCCCAGCGGTCCCGACGCGGTGGTGTCCGGCGGTCCCGACGCGGTGGTGCCCAGCGGTCCCGACGCGGTGGTGCCCGGGGGGCCGGGCGGCGGGGTGTCGCCCGGCCCGGGGAGACGGTCGGGTGCCACCGCGTCACCCGTCACCCTGGCCCCCGCGGCGGCCGAGCTGATCCGGTCGCTACGGGGGCAGCACGGGCCGCTGATGTTCCACCAGTCCGGGGGCTGCTGCGACGGCAGCGCGCCGATGTGCTTCCCGGCCGGCGAGTTCCGGACCGGGGCGTCGGACGTCCGGCTGGCGGCTCTGGAGGTCGAGGGGGTTCCGGAGCCGGTCGAGTTCTGGATGTCGGCGAGCCAGTGGGAGCTGTGGCGGCACACCACGTTGACCGTGGACGTGGTGCCCGGCCGGGGCAGCGGATTCTCACTGGAGGCCCCGGAGGGCGTCCGCTTCCTCATCCGCTCCGATCTGGCCACCTGACGCTTCGCGGGCGTGGATCGTGGTGGCGACGTGCCCCCGGAGGGGCCGGTCGTCACCACGATCGTCTCCGGGACGGATCAGTTCTTCTCGTCGCAGCCGACGCCGTTGCCGTTGCGGTCGAGGCGGTAGACGTCGGAACCGGTCACCTTGACGGTGCCGGTGACCCAGGCCGGGCCGTCGCCCCGTCCGGCGCAGTCGACGTCCTCGGCGACCGGCACGCAGCCGCTGTAGTTCGGGTCGCACGCCGCCGTGGTGGCCGTCCCGACCGCCACCACCTGGGTGACCGGGGCCCGGGTGACCGCCGAGCGGAGCAGCCGCTTGTCGGTCGGCTCACCGTCGACATGGATCACCTCGTAGGTCAGCGTCTTCACCCCGGTGACCCCCCGGATGCGGACCTTCTGCTGCCCCTCGGGCAGGGCCGGGTCGTCCACGATCTGCACCGGGAAGGGAATCCGGGCCGTCTCGGTGACCTGCTTCGTCTCCACCTTTCCCGGCGGGGACGGGCTCCCGGTCGCCGGCGTGGGCGGCGGCGTGTCCGGGCCGGACCACTCCGCGAGCGGTCCCTGTGCCGCCGGTGCCCCGCCGGGGCGGATGCCGAACAGCGCGCCGACCACCGTCAGCTCCGCGCCGCAGGTGAGCACGAAGGTGAGCATCCCGGCGAGGAGCGCCACCGTGGTCCGGCCACCGGAGCCGCCGCTGGCCGGACGCGGCCGGTCGGCGCCCTTGCGACGGGACGACCGAGAAGACGTCATGAAGGAAGTTTCGATCGCATCGCACGTGGTGGCAATGGCCAAGCTGCTGCCACCCCACCGGCTAGCCGGGAGTCGGGCGGCTGGCGGATCGGGAGGTGCGGACGGTGGTGGACAGCACGAGGAGCAGGGCGATCGCGAACATGGCGGTGCCGACCACGTTGACCTGCGGCGGGATGCCCCGCTGGGCGGCACCCCAGACGTACATCGGGAAGGTGACCGTGCTGCCGGCGTTGAAGTTGGTGACGATGAAGTCGTCGAAGGAGAGGGAGAAGGCGAGCAGCGCGGCGGCGACGATCCCGGGCAGCGCCAACGGCAGGGTGACCCGCCGGAAGGTCTGCCACTCGCTGGCGTAGAGGTCCATCGCGGCCTCCTCCAGCCGCCGGTCCATGCCGGTCAGCCGCGCCTTCACCGTCACCACCACGAACGACAGGCAGAACATGACGTGGGCGACGACGACGGTCCAGAAGCCCTGCGGCACACCGGCGGAGACGAAGAGGGCGAGCAGGGACGTGCCCATGACCAGTTCGGGGGTCGCCATCGGCAGGAAGACCAGCACGTCGACGGTGGCCCGGCCACGGAACCGGTGCCGGGTCAGGGCGAACGCCATCAGCGTCCCGAGCACGGTGGCGGCCACCGTGGCGAGGAAGCCGATCTGCACGCTACGGACCACCGCGTCGCACATCTCGACGCTCGCGCACGGGTTCCGCCAGTTGTCGAGGGTGAACTCCTGGAAGTCGTAGGAGAGACGGCTCGCCGGCCGGTTGAACGACAGGGCGGCCACCACGGCGACCGGCAGGAGCAGGTAACCGAGGACGAGCACGGCCACCCCGACCACCCATCGGTCGGCCAGCCAGCGGAGGGCGCGCGTCATCGGGGCCACTCTTCGTTCGCGGCTGAAGGGCTCCGCGCTGCGCTCCTCGCGCTCACCGGAGCCCCTTCCCAGCGCCGCTGTGGCGCAGGTAGCCGAAGACCACCGCGAGGACCGCCGCCATCAGCAGGAAGGAGAGCGCGGCACCCTGCGGGTAGTCCAGCCGGACCAGGAACGCCGAGTCGATCACGTTGCCGATCATGTACTCGTTCGGCGTGCCGAGCAGTTCGGCGTTGATGTAGTCGCCGCTGGCCGGAATGAAGAAGAGCAGCGTCCCGGCGGTCAGGCCGGGCATGGACAGCGGCAGCACGACCCGGCGGAACGTCTGCGTCGGGCCGGCGTACAGGTCGCCCGCCGCCTCCAGCAGCCGCGGGTCGAGCCGCTCCAGGCTCGCGTACAGCGGCAGCACCAGGAAGGGCAGGAAGTTGTACGTCAGCCCGAGCACCACCGCGACCGGCGTGGCCAGCAGCCGCCCGTCGGCGTCGAGGAGACCGACGTCGCGCAGCAGCCCGACCAGGGCGCCGTTGTCCGACAGGATGGTCTTCCAGGCCAGCGTACGGACCAGGAAGCTGGTGAACATCGGGGCGACCACGCACACCAGCAGGACGTTGCGCCAGCGTCCCGCCTTCCGGGCGATCGCGTACGCCAGCGGGTAGCCGAGCAGCAGCGCCAGCGCGCACGCGGCGCCGGCGTAGAGGAACGAGCGTCCGAACTGCGGCCAGTACGTCGCCACCGCGTCCGGATAGTTGCCGAACGCCCAGGTCATCGCGTACCCGGTGGCCAGCGAGCCGGCCGGGTCGTAGAGGCTGGCGGCGGCGAGCTGACCCAGCGGCACGACGAAGAAGACCGTCAGCCAGGCCGCCCCCGGCAGCAGGAGCAGGTACGGCAGCAGCCGGTGCCGCCCGGGGCGCGGTGGACGGGCCGAGGTGGTCCCGGTGGTCGGGCCGGTGCCGCCCGGCAGGTGGGCGAACGCGGTCACGCCAGGACCCGGCGGGGTCCGGCCCGGTGGGGTGACCTGGGTGCGGCGTTGGCGGGGGCGGTCACGGGGCCACCGTCACCGGCTCGTCCCGCGACGGGCTGCGCCGGTCGGCCGGACCGGTGGCGCGGGGCAGCAGGAAGGCGTGCTCCGGTCGCCAGTACGCGACCACGGACGCGCCGACGGGGTACCGCCCCTCGGTGCCGTTGTTGGCCGAGAACACCGACAGGTCGGCTCCGGCACCGGTGCGGACCAGGTACTGGGTGCTCACCCCGACGTAGGCGACGTCGCCGACCACTCCGGCGACGTGCTGGTGCCCGGCGGGGACCTGGTCGGCGGAGGCGGCGAGACGCAGCTTCTCCGGGCGTACCCCGAGGTGGACCGGCCCCCGGTCGACGCGGGCGCGGGCGACGGGCACGGTGAAGCGCGCGCCGTGCGCGGTCACCGCGACCTCGCTCCCGGTCGGCCCGGCGGCCTCGGCGGCGAGCAGGTTGGACTGGCCGAGGAAGTTCGCCACGAACACGGTGGCGGGGAACTCATAGAGGTCGGCGGGGGTGCCGATCTGTTCGATCCGCCCGGCGTCCATCACCGCGACCGTGTCGGCCATCGTCATGGCCTCCTCCTGGTCGTGGGTGACGTGTACGAAGGTGGTGCCCACCTCGGTCTGGATCCGCTTCAGTTCGCTCTGCATCTGCCGGCGCAGCCTCAGGTCGAGCGCGCCGAGGGGCTCGTCGAGCAGGAGCACCTGAGGTTGGTTGATCAGTGCGCGGGCCAGCGCGACCCGTTGCTGCTGCCCGCCGGAGAGCTCCGCGGGGCGACGCCGCTCGAACCCGTCGAGCTGCACCAGGGCGAGCATCCGCTCGACCTGGGGGCGGACCTGACGGATGCCCCGCCGGCGCAGACCGAAGGCGACGTTCTCGGCGACGTCGAGGTGCGGGAAGAGAGCATAGCTCTGGAAGACGGTGTTGACCGGCCGCCGGTACGGGCGCAGCCGGCTGATGTCCTGCTCGCCGAGGAGGACCCGCCCGGCGGTTGGTTCCTCCAGCCCGGCGACCATGCGCAGGGTGGTGGTCTTGCCGGAACCGGATGCCCCGAGCAGGGCGAAGAAGGACCCCTGCGGGACGGTGAGGGTGAGGTCGTCGACGGCGGTGACGGCACCGAACCGCTTGGTCAGGTCGACCAGTCTCAGGTCCCCGGGGGGTGTCTGGGTCGCCATCACGCCCCGACGACCTGCTGGAACTTCGACTCGTACGTCTTCTCCTGCTCCTCGCTGAGCGCCATGAAGACCGTGGACTTCGCGAGCATCGCGTCGTCCGGGAAGATCAGCGGGTTGGCGGCCAGCTCCGGATCGATCTTCTCCATCTCGGCCTGCGCGCCCTGCACCGGGCAGATGTAGTTGACGTGCGCGGCGAGCTTCGCGGCGACCGCCGGCTGGTAGTAGTAGTCGATCAGCTGTTCGGCGTTGGCCCGGTGGGTGGCCCGGTTCGGCACCAGCAGGTCGTCGGAGTAGAGGATGGCGCCGGAGTCCGGCACCACGAACCTGATCTTCTCGTTCTCGAAGCCGAGCTGGATGATGTCACCCGACCAACCGATGCAGGCGGCGATGTCGCCCCGGGCCAGTTCCGGGGCGTAGTCGTTGCCGGTGAACCGGCGGATCTGCCCGCTGTCCACCGCGCGCTTGAGCGTGGCGAGGGCGTCGTCGAACTGGGCCTCGGTGAAGTTGGCCGGGTCGTGCCCCTTGGCCTGGAGCAGCAGTCCGATCGTGTCGCGCATCTCGCTGAGCGCGGTGACCCTGCCCTTGAGGTCGGGGCGGGTCAGCAGCTCGTCGACGGTGCGGATCTCCTTGGTGACACTGCCGTTGTAAGCCAGGCCGGCGAGGCCGGTCTGCCATGGCACGGCGATCCGGTTCTCCGGGTCGAACGAGCGCCCCTTCAACGACGGCAGCAGGTTCGCCTGGACGTTGGGCAGCCTCGCCGGGTCGAGCTTCTGGATCCAGCCGAGCCGGATCATCCGGGCGGCCATCCAGTCGGTCAGCACGATGAGGTCCCGGTCGATGCTCTGGCAGCCGGCGAGCTGGTTGCGCACCTTGCCGAAGAACTCGTTGTTGTCGTTGATGTCCTCGGTGTAGGTGACCTGGATCCCGGTCTCGGCCTGGAACGCGTCCAGGGTCGGCCGCTTCGACTCGTCGGCGGAGTCGACGTCCAGGTACTGCGGCCAGTTCGAGAAGATCACTTTCTTCTCGGTGGCGGAGCGGTCCTCGCTGACACAGCCCGCCTCGGTCTGCTGGGCCGCCTCGGTGCCGCAGCCGGCGAGGGCCCCGCCCCCGGCGAGCAGCGCGGCCGAGCCGAGCGCACCGGAGAGCAGGCCACGCCGGGAAACCGTCCGGGGGTGACTACGCATGTGACGGCTCCTGGGGTCGTCGTCGGCGAGGGGTGCGCCGGCGGAGGGGCCGGGCGACGGGTCGAACGATAATGGCATGCAAAACCCTCGGGGTACGCCAGCGGGTGCGGACCGGGCCATCCCTCTGCCCCTCCGCCCTGGACGCACGCCGTGACGAGCGACGGGCGCAGCCCAGACACCGTGTCATGTGGGTCCTTTGGAGCTGCCCCGTCTTCGCTACCGCCGGCCCACCTGCCCGCCCGTGACCGTGCGGTAGCACCAGCGGGGCAGCTCCACAGGATCCGAACACCCAGGTGGCCACCACCCCGGAAACGGTGCCCTGCGCCGAAAAGGTGCCCTGCCCGGAACGAGCCGCGCGGGACGGAACGTGCGGGACGAAAGGGTGGGTCAGTGGGTGGGAGGGATGACGCGGAGGTGACCCCGGCGGCCGGTCTGGGGCGCCTGGGGCTGGTCCTGGTTCGAGTGGTCCTGCGGGGGGCGGGGGGCGGGGCGGGCCGCCTCGCGGACCGCCTCGGCGAGCGCCACCAGATCGTCGGTGGTCGGCGGGGGCGGCTCGAACTCGCCCTCGTGCCGAACGACGTCCCAGCCCCGGGGTGCGGTGAGGTTCCGCGCGTGCGGCTCGCAGAGATCGTAGGTGTGCGGCTCGGCGAAGGCCGCGAGCGGACCGACGACGGCGGTCGACTCGTTGTAGACATAGGTCAATGTGGCGACCGCTTGCCGGGGGCAGCCGTTTCTGGAGCAGCGCCGTGATGACCTCACGTGCGGCAGGGTATCTCCATTACCGGGTCCGCCGCACTGGTTCACGGTGCGACACGCCCGTCAGCGAGATCACAATTCGGCCGCCGGAGGCACCGGCGGCGGGGAAGGATCGCCGCAGAACGGGCGCGACACACCCGGCCCGCGCTCACGGGAGTGCCGGAGCGGCAGGCCAGCGGGGACGGGGACTACCCTTGCCCCATGACCAGTCCGGAACACCGCCGCCCCGGCTCCGGTCGGCGGGTGCACCGCGACCGGCACGGCCGCGGTCTGCGCGGGCGGCTGGTGCCGGCGACCGTGCCGCTGGCCCGGACGAAGGCGGAGGTCTTCGACGACCTGGTGCTGGACACGGTGGAGACGTTGGAGCGCCGTTTCGCCAAGGAACTGGCCGGGGTCGAGTTCGCCGTCGAGGACGTGCCCCCGGATCTCAACGTCTACGACTCCGACGTGCTGGAGGACGGGGAGGTGCCCCTCGCCCGGCTGCTGCCGGGACGTCCCGGCCGGCAGGAGATCCCGCCGCGGATCGTGCTCTACCGGCGTCCGCTGGAGTTCCGCGCAATGGACCGGGAGGATCTCGCCGACCTGGTCCACGATGTCATCATCGAGCAGGTCGCGAACCTGCTCGGGGTCGATCCCGACGAGTTGGCCTGAGTGGCCCGGCCCGAGGGCCCGTCGGGGGCCCGGACCGGGCGGCCCCCACCGCCCGGCACCGGGAACGTCAGGCCACCCGCCGCTTGAGCTTGCGGCGCTCCCGCTCGGAGAGGCCACCCCAGATCCCGAACCGCTCGTCGTGACCGAGTGCGTACTCCAGGCACTCTGTCTTGACCTCGCATCGGGAACAGATCCGCTTCGCCTCGCGGGTCGAGCCGCCCTTCTCGGGGAAGAACGCCTCCGGATCGGTCTGCGAGCAGAGCGCCCGCTCCTGCCACTCCGGCGCGTTTCCGAGCAGGTCGGCCACCTCAAGCTGGCCGTCCATCGAATGCCTCCTTGTCGCGCACCGACGTCATCGCCGCTGCAACCCCCACGCGGAAAGGCGCGTTTGTCCCTCCGGTACCGATTTGTTGCGTTCCGTGTAGACAACCCCATTCAAATTACACGCGTGTAATACGTGCGCCGTCAAGCCGGACTTGATAATGGAGTCGTCCTCCCGACACGCTCCGGACGGCCATCCGGGCCGCCCGACCCCGCAACCTGCCCTATCGATTCAGACCCCTGAGGAGTAACGCCCTCTCCGGCGAGTTGGTCGAGATTTCTCCCGTGGCGCTCCACCGTCCGACCCGGACCACGCCGTCGTCATGGACGGCCGGAGAACCCTCGCCAAGATCAGCGATCTTGGTGGGGCACAGGTTAACGCGACTTTCCCGGCACCGCCCGCCGAGCCCCGGGCAGCGCCGAGGCGCCGCCCACCATGTGGACAAAAGACACCGACCACCGCCCGTCCGACTGACCGCGACAGGAGACCTGCGCTGCTCGCGACACCTGAATCGACGTCGCGTCCGGGCCGGGAAAACCTGACTGATCGCTCCATTTCGTCCCACCAAACGGTACGGACCACCGCCCGGGGAACGGGGGCGACGGGTCTGGTGCCCCTCCCCCCTCCCCGCCCACGGCGTAACCGTCGCCGGCCCGGAAGGGTTCACCAGTCAGGACGGCTGACCGTAGGCCGTGGTCCGCCGCCGGGCCGGACGACCCGCCCCGGCGGCGATGGCGCGCAACTGCTCCTCGGTACGCGCCGACCCGTTACCGGACCCGGCCATCCGAGAGATGGTCTCCTCCATCAACGTGCCGCCCAGGTCGTTGCAGCCGCCCCGCAGCATCGCCACCGTGCCCTCGTCGCCGAGCTTCACCCAGGAGCACTGGATGTTGTCGATCCGACCGTGCAGCAACAGTCGGGCCATTGCGTGCACCACCCGGTTCTCCCGTCGGGTGGGTCCGGGGCGGGCGATGCCGGCCAGGTAGATCGGCGCGTTGGTGTGCACGAACGGCAGCGCCACGAACTCGGTGAACCCGCCGGTGCGGTCCTGCACCCCGGCCAGCACCCGGAAGTGGGCCAACCAGTGCGCCGGGTGGTCGACGTGGCCGTACATCATCGTCGAGCTGGACCGGATGCCCAGCTCGTGGGCGGTGGTCACCACCTCGACCCAGGCGGCGGTGGGCAGCTTGCCCTTGGTGAGCACCCAGCGCACCTCGTCGTCGAGGATCTCGGCGGCGGTGCCCGGGATGGTGTCCAGGCCGGCCTCGCGCAACTGTTTCAACCACTCCCGGATGGACACGCCGGCCTTCGCCGAGGCGGTGACAACCTCCATCGGGGAGAAGGCGTGCACGTGCATCCCGGGCACCCGCCGCTTGATCGCCCGGACCAGGTCCGCGTACGCGGTGACCGGCAGCTTCGGGTCGATGCCGCCCTGCATGCAGACCTCGGTCGCGCCGGCCGCCCACGCCTCCTCGGCCCGGTCGGCCACCTGCTCGACGGAGAGACGGTACGCGTCGGCGTCCCGCTCACGCTGGGCGAACGCGCAGAACCGGCAGCCCACGTAGCAGACGTTGCTGAAGTTGATGTTGCGGTTGACCACGTAGGTGACGTCGTCGCCGACGGTGTCCCGGCGTACGTCGTCGGCGAGCCGGCAGAGCGTCTCCAACGCCGCGCCGTCGGCGGAGAAGAGCGCCAGCGCCGCGTCGGCGTGCCGGGGGTCGAGCAGCGCCGCCGGGTCGTCGGCGGCCAACCGCAGTCCGGTACGCAGGTCCGCGTCACCGCCCCCGGCGGTGGCCGCCGCGGTGACCCGGGTGGCGACCTGCGCCCAGTCGCCGTAGACGCTGTCGAAGTCGCCCCGCCGGTCGCCGGTCCGGCCGGTGGTGTCGATGGTGGCGTGCAGGTCGACCCGTCCGCCGCCGGCCTCCTCCGGCTCCTGCCACGGCAGGCCCACCGGGCGGGCCGCCTCGACGGCGAGCCCGGTCTCCGGGTCGGCGAGCGCGGTCACGTGCGGGGTCAGACGCGGGTCCAGCCACGGGTCGCCGGCCCGGACGTACTCCGGGTAGACCGTCAACCGCTCGCGGAGCGTAAACCCGGCGGCGGCGGTGTGCTTGGCCAACTCGTCGAGCTGCGGCCAGGGGCGCTCCGGGTTGACGTGGTCCGGCGTCACCGGGGAGACCCCGCCCCAGTCGTCGATCCCGGCCCGCAGCAGCAGGTCGTACTCGCCGGCGATGAGGTTCGGCGGGGCCTGGATCCGGGCCTTCGGGCCGAGCAGCACCCGGGCCACCGCCACCGTGGCGGCGAGGTCGTGCAGCTCGGCGTCGGGCATGCCCCGCATCGCGGTGTCCGGCTTCGCGCGGAAGTTCTGCACGATCACCTCCTGGAGGTGGCCGTACTCGCGGTGCGCCCGGCGGATCGCGAAGAGCGCGTCCACCCGCTCGGCGAGGGTCTCGCCGATGCCGATCAGGATGCCGGTGGTGAACGGGACCCCGACCCGCCCCGCGTCGTCGAGCACCCGTAGCCGCACCGCGGGCTCCTTGTCGGGCGAACCGAAGTGTGGTGCACCGGGTGTGGACCAGAGCCGGGTGGCGGTGGTCTCCAGCATCATGCCCATGCTGGGCGCGACCGGCTTGAGCCGTTGCAGCTCCGACCAGGTGAGCACGCCCGGGTTGAGGTGCGGCAGCAGGCCGGTCTCCTCCAGCACCGCGACCGCGCAGGCCCGCAGATAGTCCAGGGTGGAGTCGTAGCCCCGCTCGTCCAGCCACCGCCGGGCCGCCGGCCACCGCTCCTCGGGGCGGTCACCGAGGGTGAACAGGGCCTCCTTGCAGCCCTGTGCCGCGCCCTCGCGGGCGATCGCCAGCACCTCGTCCCGGTCGAGGAAGGCCGCCGGGAGCCGGTGCGGCACGGTGGCGAAGGTGCAGTAGTGGCAACGGTCCCGGCAGAGCCGGGTCAGTGGGACGAAGACCTTCTTGGAGAAGGTGATCACCCCGGGGCGGCCCGCCTCGCGCAGCCCGGCGTCACGGATCCCGGCGGCGACGGCGAACAGCTCGGCCAGCGCGTCGCCCCGGGCGGTCAGCAGCGCGACGGCCTCGTCGGTGTCCAGCGCCCGCCCGGTTGCCGCACGGCGCAGGGCGCGGCGCACGCCCGCCCCGGTCACCGCGTCCGCGATGTCCGGCCCGCCAGCCGTCGTGTCCGCCCCGCCGGCCGCCCCCGCCTCGGTGTTCTCCCGCATTGCACAACCCTATTCCGGCCCGCTCCCCCGGCTGCGCCGTCCTCCCTACCAGGTCACGCCGGTCGATCCGGGGGGCGTGGACGGAACACGGGACGGACGAGTACCGGGGGACGGACGAGTTCGGGGCCGGCCGAGGTCCGGTGGGACGTCGACCGGCCCCGGACCGAGCCGGAACGGCGGCGAGGGTGCGGGATCGCGGACCGGAGGTCAGCGGGCCTCGGAACCGGGGTCGCGCGGAACGGCCTGGGTACGGTCGCCGTCGGCATCCGACGAGACGACCTGGGTACGGTCACCGTCGGTGCCCGACGAGACGACCTGGGTACGGTCACCGTCAGCACCCGGTGCCACGACCTGGGTACGGTCACTGTCGGCACCGGTGGTCGGAGCCGGCGGCAGGGTGGAGTCGGTGGACTGGCGCGGGATCGCCTGCGTCGGGTCGGCCGACGGCGGCTGCCCGAAGGGCGGCGCGGACGGCGTGCCGCCCGCCGGGGCACCGAAGGACGGAGCGGACGGGGCCGCCGTGCCGAAGGAGGACGGGGCACCCGGCTGACCGAACGGCGGCGCGGACTGCGGCGGGGCACCGAACGGCGGAGCGGACTGCGGCGGAGCGCCGAACGGCGGAGCCGACTGCGGTGCGCCGGCGTACGGCGGAGCGGACTGCGGGGTCGGCTGGCCGTACGGCGGGGCCGGGTAGCCGGGCTGCGCGCCGTACTGGCCGGGCTGGGCCGGGTACCCCGGGTAGCCCTGCTGCTGTTGCTGCGGCCAACCCGGCTGGGGCTGGCCGTACACGCCGGGCTGCGGCTTCGGCTTGGGGACGTGGTACTGCGCCCGCCACACCTTGTGCACCACGACGGCGGCGACTGCGAGGACGGCCAGGAGGGCGACCGAGGTCAGCAGGAGCAGGAAGGCGTTGCCGACCTCACCCTCGGCGAGCTGGCCGATCACGCCGATCAGGAAGGCCAGCACGCCGAGCACGGCGCTCACCGCGTACTCGACCAGGGCGATCTGGGTGATCTGCTTGGCCTTCGGCACCGCGGGCTGGACGTGCGTGGCGAGCAGGAACGCCAGCACGGGCAGGACGATCGCCTCGACGCCGAGGAAGGTGTGGACGACGCTGACCGCCCGGCCGGTCAGGGTGCTGTACTCGGACATCGGCACCAGGAGCCGGATCAACCCGACGAAGAGCAGCACCGCGTTGGCGCCGAGGAGCACGAGGGCGACGAGTTCCCGGAGTGGTTTGGTGTGCTGGGCGGCCTGCGGCGCGTCGGGAGTCGACGCGGGCTCGGCGGGGCTGGTCAAGGGGCTCCCCCTCTTCGGGCGATGTCGGACAGGTGCGACGTGAGCCTAGTCTCTCCGGACCAGGCCCGAACGGGGACGCCGCGTGCGCGAGGATGGTCGGCATGCGCATCGTGGTTCTGGCCGGCGGCATCGGGGGCGCCCGATTCCTGCTCGGCGTCCGGGCGTACGCCCGTGAGGTGGGTGCCGAGGTGACCGCCGTGGTCAACGTCGGCGACGACCTCTACCTGCACGGACTCAAGATCTGCCCGGATCTGGACAGTGTGCTCTACACCCTCGGCGGTGGCGCAGACTCCCAGCGCGGCTGGGGGCGGGCCGACGAGACCTGGACGGTGAAGACGGAACTCGCCGCCTACGGGGCGGAGCCGACCTGGTTCGGCCTGGGCGACCGGGACATCGCCACCCACCTGGTCCGCACCAACATGATCAACGGTGGGTACCCGCTCTCCGCCGTCACCACGGCGCTGGCCACCCGCTGGCAGCCGGGCGTACACCTGCTGCCGGCGACCGACGACCGCCTGGAGACCCACGCGGTGGTCGACCTCGACGGCGGCCAGCGCGCGATCCACTTCCAGGAGTGGTGGGTACGCCACCGCGCCGAGGTACCCACCCACCGGTTCGTCTTCGTCGGCGCGGAGAGCGCCAAACCCGCGCCCGGCGTCCTCGACGCGCTCGGCGCGGCCGACGTGGTGCTGGTCGCGCCGAGCAACCCGGTGGTGAGCATCGCGCCGATCCTCGCCGTGCCGGGGCTCCGGGAGGCGGTGGCCGAGGCTCCCGGCCGGGTGGTCGGGGTCTCGCCCATCATCGGGGGCGCACCGGTGCGCGGGATGGCCGACCGGTGCCTGGCCGTACTCGACGTGGAGTGCAGCGCGGCCGGGGTGGGGCGCCTCTACGGCGGGCGGCGGGCCGGCGGGCTGCTGGACGGCTGGCTGGTCGCCCCGGAAGACGAGCAGGCGGCCGTGCCGGAGGTGACCGTCCGGGCGGTGCCGTTGTGGATGACCGACGAGGCGGCGACAGCCGGCATGGTCCGGGCCGCGGTGGAGCTGTCATGAGGTTGGAGATCCTGCCGGTAATCGGTATCGGCGACGTGGCCCGCGGCGACGACCTGGCCGCCCTGATCGCGACCGCCGCCCCGTGGCTGCGCGACGGCGACGTACTGGTGGTGACCAGCAAGGTCGTGTCGAAGGCGGAGGGCCGGTTGGTGGACGTCCCGGCGGACGGGCCGGAACGGCTCACCGCCCGGGACGAGGTGCTCGCCGCCGAGACCGCCCGGGTGGTGGCGACCCGGGGCGCCACCCGGATCGTGCAGACGCACCACGGCTTCGTGATGGCCTCGGCGGGGATCGACGCGTCCAACGTGGAGAAGACCCGGCTGGTGCTGCTCCCCGAGGACCCGGACGCCTCGGCCCGCGCGTTGCGCGCGGCCCTGCGGGAGCGGTACGACGTCGACGTCGCGGTGATCGTCAGCGACACCATGGGCCGCCCCTGGCGCAACGGCCTGACCGACGTCGCGCTCGGTGTCGCCGGGCTGCCCGCCATCCGCGACCACCGGGGCGAGATCGACCCGTACGGCAACGAACTGCACGTCACCCAGATGGCGGTGGTCGACGAACTGGCCGGCGCGGGTGAGCTGATCAAGGGCAAGTGCGACCAGGTGCCGGTGGCGGTGGTGCGCGGCTACCTCACCGGCGGCGGCGCGGCGGACGGGCCGGGCGCGCGGATGCTGGTCCGCGACGCCGAGCAGGACCTCTTCTCGCTCGGCACTGCCGAGGCGAAGGTCGCCGGCATGCTCGCCGCCGCCACGCTCGACGACGGCCCCGGCCCGGAGCCGGCCGACCCGGCAGCGGTGCGCCGGGCGATCGACGCGGTGGCCGGCGCGGTCGCGTCCGGCACGGTCTTCACCCTGGTCACCGACGCGGAGACCCGTGCGGTCATGACGGCCGCCGTCCCCGGTTGGCCGGCGACGGCGACCGGGCTGATCCTCGGCGAGGCCCCCACGCCGGTCAGCCAGCCGGACCTGGTGCGGTTCGGGGCCGACACGCAGCGGCTGCGGTCCGCGCTGGCCGCCCACGGGGTGCCGTCGCTGCTGCTGCCTCCCCCGACGGGCGGCACCGCCAGCGCCGCCCTGGCAGTCTGACCCGGCCAGCCCGCTTCTACCGCACCCCGCGCACGCCCGAGCCCGAGCCCGAGCCCACGCAAGCGACGGATCCGCGCGGATCAGCCGTTGAGGACGGCGCGGCCGAGCGGCGTCAGCGTGTGCAGGACGGTGTTGCGGTCCCGGTGGCTGACCAGCAGGCCGGCGTTGCGCAGCACGGAGGTGTGCTGACTGACCGCGGCCGGTGAGATGTCCAGCCGGCGGGCCACCTCGCTGGTGGTCAGCCCGGCGTCGCTCGCCTCCAGCACCGCCGCCCGGGTCCGGCCGAGCAGCGCGGCGAGCGCCGTCCGGTCGTCGCGGCCGGCCGGACCGGCGGCCGGGACGAGCGCGCCGAGCCGGTCCACCGGGTAGACCAGCACCGGCGGCCGGGTCGGGTCGAGCAGGGCCACCGGGGTCCGGGCGCAGAAGAAGGAGGGCACCAGCAGCAGCCCACGCCCGTCGAGGTGCAGCTGCCGGCTGGCCGGGTAGTCGGGGACCTCCAGCACCCCGGACTCCCAGCGCATCGTCGGGCGCAGGCTCTCCAGCAGCCCCTCCGCGCCGCCGTCGAGCATGGCCCGGGCCCGACGGGTACGGTCCGCCTCCACCGCGGCCTGGATCCGACCCCAGTACGGGCACAGCGCCAACGACCGGTACCGCTGCAACGAGTCGGCGAGGTGGTGCAACGCCTCCGGCTCGCCCCGGGCCAGGGCGGCGGCCCGGGCGGGCAGCTCCCGTCCGCCCGCCAGTGTGGCCAGGTCCCGCCGGAGCAGTTCCGGTGACGTGGCCCGGACGGCGTCCAGCCCGGCCTCGAACCCGTCCACGCTCTGGTACGGGGTGAGGAAGTCGGGGAAGTAGCCCTTCGGCGGGTTCAGGGTGAGCAGCAGGCGCAGCCGGTCGACGTCCTGCTCCTGGCGCAGCCGCGCGGCGACGGCGCGTCGCCAGCCGTTGACCAGCGGGTCGGCCTGGCGCTGCTGCAACAGGTGCAGACTGAGAACCAGTTCCCACAACGGGTCCGCCGAGGGTGCCACCCGGGTGCGGAGGACGTCCTCGCGGGAGAAGTGGATTGTCAGCATCGGAGCGCTCCCGTGGGCGCGGGACAGCGCTTGCCACCCCGCGACCGTCTGCACTGTACCGGCCGTGATCTCGGCTTTTAAGTGTGAGCTGAAAGGCATCGACGTCCGGTCGCCGCTTCGGCATGCTGGTATCCGGCCGGGCGATGGCACGAGGGTCTGCGGCCGACCGCGTCCGCAGGACCGTCGCCCGGCCCTTCAGCGTGTGCGCCCTGCCCGGCATCTCCGACCGCCACCCGGCCGGACGGTCACTCCCGGCGATTCACCCACGCAGCCAGAGCGCCACCCGGTGGTCCTCGTCGGTGACGTAGAAGCACCGGCCGTCCGTCTCGGCGATCCCCTCCACGTGGTGGAACGGGGCGAGGTCGGCGACGAGTTCGCCGGGCACCAGGTGGGTCGGCTCCGCCGGCAGCCGGAACCGGACGTGTCGGGAGGTCACCTCGCCGCCGTGCGGGTGGTCGTCGAGCAGCACGGAACCCTTGCCGAGCGCGTCGATGGAGCCGATCACCGCCGTGTAGCCGCCGTCGTCGGTCGGGGCGACGGCCCGGAAGCCGGTGAGCACGCCGGGTGGGGTCACCCCGGTCAGCGCGTACGCCCGCACCGCCCGGGGCCAGGCCCGGGGCTCGGCGAACATCTCCGCCACCCCGGTCACCTCGACCAGGATCGGCTCGCCGTCGGTGGTGACCGGGAAGCGCAGCCCGAGCAGGACGGAGCCGGTCGGGGTGAAGGCCGCGCCCTCGACGTTGAGCGGCAGGTCCCCCTCGGCCAGCCGGCGCGTCCAGCGCTTCTCCCGCGACGTGCCCCGGGCCAGGGTCTCCACGATGAAGCGGGCGCGGACCTGCTCCCCCGGCGGCAGGGTGTCCAGGTCGGCGGCGGCGAGCGCGTCGTTGAGCACCCGGTGCAGGCGGAACGAGTTGCGGACCACCCGTACCGGCAACGGGCCGTCGGTCGCCGCGTCGTCCTCCCGGAACCGGGCGACGAAGGCCCGGCGGGGACGCAGCGGCCCGCCCTTGGAGCCGAAGTGCGAGCCGAAGACGTACACCCAGCCGTCGTGGTGGGCCAGGGCCTCACCGTCCTCGGTACGACCGTTCTCCACTCCGGCGTCGGCGCGTACGTGCTCGGCGGTCCACTCGCCGCCCTCCCGCTCCAGCAGCAGGGCCAGGCACTCCTCCACCGGCCCCTCGTCCAGCACGGTCCAGAAGCCCCGAAGCGCCCCGTACCGGCGCAGCAGCGCGGCGGAGCGGACCGGCAGCAGATCGCTCGCCTCGTTGCCGGCGACGACGAATTCCAGCAGCTCAAGTGTCACCCGGCCAGGGTAGAGACCGGGTGCTCGTAGAGTGTCGGGATGCCCGACGCCCCTGCCGACTCCACCGCCCCGCCCGCCGACGGGACGCCCTCCGTCGACGCCGTCCCGGCCGCAGCCGGGACGCAGCCCGTCGGCGCCGCCCCGGCTGGCGACGCCGCCCCGCCGGTCGACAGCACCGCTGCCCTGCACGCCGACGCCACCGCTGTCCTGACCCGCTGGGAGCCGACCAGCCCTGCCGCCGCCGAGGCCCGGGACCGTACGCTGGCGCTGCTCGCCGCCGGACCGGTGGCGGTGACCCGGGCGCACCGTCCCGGTCACGTCACCGCGAGCGTGCTGATCGTCGACGCCACCGGCGAGCGGTTGCTGTTCTGCCTGCACGGCAAGTTCCGGCAGTGGGTGCAGCTCGGCGGGCACTGCGAGCCGACCGACCGGACGCTGGCCGGTGCCGCCCTGCGCGAGGCGACCGAGGAGTCCGGGATCACCGGCCTGCGGATCGATCCCGTCCCGATCGACGTGGACATCCACCCGGTGCCCTGCCAGGGCGGCTCGTTCCACCACGACGTCCGGTTCGCGGTCGTCGCGCCGCCCGGGGCGGTGGAGCGGGTCAGCGACGAGTCCGAGGCGCTGGGCTGGTTCCCGCCGGACCGGTTGCCCACGCCCCGGCTCGGCGGGGTCGACCAGCTCCTCGAACCGGGGCTGGCCGCGCTCAGACGTGGCCTTCTTCGCCCCGCTCCTTGAGTTCGTCGACGAGCTTCTTGACGTCCTGGGCCCGGTCGCGGGGGCAGACCAGCACCGCGTCGTGGGTGTCCACCACGATCAGGTCCCGGACGCCGAGCGCGGCGACCAGCCGACCGGACTGGGCGACCACCACCATGTCGTCGGTGTCGTGCAGCAGCACGCCCGGTTTGGTCTCGCCGCCGAGCACCACGTTGCCGCGGCCGTCGGCCGGAAGCACCTCGCCGAGGGTGTGGAAGTCGCCGACGTCGTTCCAGCCGAAGTCACCGGGGACGGTGGCGACCCGTCCGGCCGTGGCCGCGCCCTCCATCACCGCGTAGTCGACGGAGATCTTCGGCAGGGTCGGCCAGACCGTGCCGAGCACGTCGTCCTGCTCGGGGGTGCCCCAGGCGGCGGCGATGGCCGTGATTCCGGCGTGCAGCGCCGGCTGCTGCCGGGCCAGCTCGGCGAGGAAGACGTCCACCCGCCAGACGAACATGCTCGCGTTCCACAGGTGCCGGCCGGAACGGAGGTACGCCTCGGCGACCGTGGCCTCCGGCTTCTCCTTGAACTCGGCGACCGGGCGCAGCGGCCCGCCGTCGACCGGGTCGCCGGTCTCCAGGTAGCCGTAGCCGGTCTCCGCCCGGGTGGGGGTGATCCCGACCGTCATGAGCAGGCCCCGCTCCGCGCCACGGACCGCCTCGCGGACGGTGTCCGCCCAACGGTCCGGCTGCCCGATCAGGTGGTCCGCCGCGAACGATCCCATCACCGCGTCCGGGTCGCGTTCCGCGATCACGGCGGCGGCGAGCGCGATGGCCGCGCACGAGTCCCGGGGCGAGGGCTCCACCAGGATGTTCTCCTCCGGCAGGCCGGTGAGCTGCCGGGCCACCGCCGCGACGTGCGCCGCTCCGGTGACCACGAGGGTCCGCTCCGGTGTGGTGAGCGGCGCGAGACGGTCCACGGTGGCCTGGAGCAGCGACCGGGTGGAGCCGGTCAGCGGGTGGAGGAACTTGGGATGCCCGGCACGGGACAGCGGCCACAACCTCGTGCCGCTTCCTCCCGCCGGGATGACGGCGTAGAGCATCAGCACATCATGCCCGAACCGGCACGGGACGGACGCCTGCCGCACCGACCCGGCCGCCGACCGGATCGATGCGGGCGGTCAGGCCCGGACCCGGCTCCACGCCGCGATGTGCACCTCGGCGCTGGACTCCCAGGTGAACTCCTTGGCCCGGTCGAAACCGGCCTTGGCCAGGGTCAGCCGGCGGGACTCGTCGTCGAGCAGGGCGGCCAGGTCGGTGGCGATCTGGTCCGGGTCCTCGCTGGTGTAGGCGACCGCGTCACCGCCCACCTCGGGCAGGGAGAGCCGGGGCGTGGTCAGCACCGGGGCGGCGCAGGCCATCGCCTCCAGGATCGGCAGGCCGAACCCCTCGCCGTACGAGGGATAGGCCGCGACCAACGCCCCGCCGAGGAACCCGGGCAGGTCGGCGTAGCGGAGGTAGCCGGGGCGGAGCAGGCGCAGATGCGCCGGGACGTCGGCCACCGCGCGGTCGATGTCGTCGTCGTGCCCCTGGCCACCGGCCACCACCAGCGCCGGCGGGTCGGTCCGGTCGGCCACCGCCCGGGCCCAGCCCCGGATCAGGTTGGGTACGTTCTTGCGCGGCTCCTTGGCCCCGAGGAAGGCGATGTAGGTGCTGGAGCCGAGGCCGAGCCGGGCGCGCACCCGGGCCTTCTCCTCGTCGCTCGGGGCGTGGAAGGCCGAGTGGTCGACACCGTGGTAGGCCACGTCGATCCGGGTCGGGTCGGCGTCGAGGAGGCGGATCAGCTCGTCGCGGGTCGCCTTGCTCGGCACGATCACCCGGCTGGCGCGACGCAGCGACGTCTTGATCGCGCTGCGGAAGAAGGTGCGCCGGGACTTGTCGTAGTGCTCCGGCTCGGTGAAGAACGTGGCGTCGTGCAGGGTCACCGTCACCGGGCAGCCGGCCCGGAGCGGGCAGGTGTAGAAGGGCGAGTGCAGCACCTGCGCGCCGACCTGCTGGGCCAGCAACGGCAGGCCGGTCTGCTCCCAGGCGAGCCGGGCCGGGCGGTGGGCCACGGCGGCCGGGGCGGGGATGACCTCGGCCCCCGGCAGCATCCGGGCGTAGCGTTCCTGGTCGGTGCGGAGGCTCACCACGACCAGGTCGACAGCCGAGCCGGTGACCTTGCCGAGGGCGCCGAGCAGGCCATCGACGTATCTACCGACGCCCCCACGATCGGCGGGGACACTCGTGGCGTCGATGAGCACGCGGGGCGGGCGACCGGCGGTCACGGGGCAACTCCTTTGTGGGGAACAACACTCGGTGCAAGCCTACGCCGCCCGCCGCCCCGTGCGGTGACTGCGACCCGACGGTCAGCCGGTCTCGAGTTGGCATCGAGGCCGGGCGGCGGGGGCGTATCCTTCGCCCGGTGGCCGACGACATTCCCCGGGTCTTCGCCGACGCGATCGCGGCCGACCCGACCCGCCCCCTGCTGACCTGGTACGACGACGCCACCGGTGAGCGCACCGAACTCTCCGGCGCGACGCTGGCGAACTGGGTGGCGAAGACCGCCAACCTGCTCGTCGACGACGTGGCCGCCGGCCCCGGCAGCATCGCCGGCGTGTTGCTCCCCCCGCACTGGCAGACCGCCGCCGTGCTGCTCGGCTGCTGGTCGGCCGGGCTGGCGGTGAGTGAGAAGCCGGGGCCGGTGGACGTGCTCTTCGCCGCCGCCGACCGGGTGCCCGAGGCGGACGCCTGGTCGGCCGGGGAGCGCTACGCGCTGGCGCTCGCCCCGTTCGCCCTGCCGCTGCGTGAGGTGCCGGCCGGCTTCGCCGACTACGTGGTCGAGGTCCGCGTCCACGGCGACCACTTCTCCCCGTACCCGGGGGGAGGTGCGGACCTGGTGGCCCGCGCGGCGGAACGCGCGGGCGAACTCGGCCTCGCCGCCGGTGACCGCGTGCTGGTCGACGCGGCCCGCCACCCGGACCCGCTGGACTGGCTGCTCGCCCCGCTGAGCGCGGGGGCGAGCGTCGTCCTCTGCGGCAACCTCGACCCGGCCCGCGTCGAGTCCCGCACGGCATCGGAGAAGGTCACCCGTTCGCTGACCTGACCGGCCGTCGCTTCGGCCGCCGTTTCGGCGATATCGCGGTGTCCGCCCGGCAGGACATCGCGATATCGGCGATGACGCGGTCTCGCTCCGGCGGGAGAGGCCTGCCGGAAGTTCCCGGTTCGCCCTGGTTCAGCAGGACAGGAGGATCGCTACGGTGTCGCGGCCACGCCGCAAGTAGCCTTCCGTCAGGCGACAGTTGGAGATCCGATGGACGACGCGAGCGACCCGAAGAAGAAGCACAGCGCCGAAACCTTCGCCGCCGAACTCAGGCGCAGGATCAGGGAGGGCGTCAAGGGCTACGAGGCCGGCGCGAAACTCCCCACGCTTCGCGAGTTCGCCGCCAGCGAAGAGGGCGTGGCACGCGGTGTGGCGGAGAAGGCCATCGACCGCCTGCGCGCGGAAGGACTGGTCGAGTCACGCCGGGGCTCCGGTAGCTATGTGCGGGCGGGCCGCATCCCTCGCACCTCGCCAGGTCGGTTGTCGCAGGAGCAGTGGGGGCGTGGGCTGTCGATCCAGGCACACGACACCGAGAACCCGCCACAGGTCGTAGATGTCACGGTGGGCGATGTCGTGCCGCCTCCACAGGTCGCCGACGCTCTCGGGGTACAGCCTGGCGAGGTGGTGTTGTCGAGGCGTCGCCGGTACGTGCGGGATCGCCGCTCGGTCCAGCTCGCCACCGCCTACCTCCCGACGGACCTGACCCGTGGCACGCGCGTCGAGCACACGGACACCGGACCCGGCGGCACGTTCGCCCGACTTGCCGAGCAGGGTTTCGGACCGACGAGGTTCGTGGAGCGGGTCATCGGCCGCGCACCCACGCCCGAGGAGATCGACGGGGTGGACGGTCAGGAAGGGCTGGGTCTACGCCGAGAAGGCAGCCTGGTCTTCGAGATCACGAGGTACACCTACGCGGGCGACCGCTGTGTCGAGGTGTCGGTGATGGTGCTCGACGCCGAGGCGTACGAGCTGGTGTACGTCTTGCCGGTCGAGAAGGGCGACGACCCGAAAAAGAAGTGACAGCGGACTGCTTGATTGTCTGCTGACAATCCATCATGGTTAGTCCTGTGATTACTGCCGCGCGCCCACAGCCCGACATCCACCGCCGAGCGCGCTCTGCGCTCCGCTTCCAGGTCGTACCCGACAACGACCACTCGCTCGACCTCGCAACTGCCACCGGTGACGCCCGCTCCCCGGAAGCCGGGGCGACCAACATCCCAGCGATCGACCTCGCCAGAAGGTGAGGGTGTCCGTGGTGCTCGCGATCTCGTTGATGGTGCTCGGTGGGCTGGTGCTGGGGTTCCTGATCGGACTACTCACGTTCGTGGTCAAGTCCAGGTGGTGTCCGCGCTGCGGGCACTCCACCGAGGATCTGCGACGGATGGTCCGGCGGTGACCGGCCGGAGCCGCCAGGACGGTCACCGGGAGCTGCCGATCGGACGGCGGATGGCGCAGTTGCGGGTACGCCGGGGCATGAGCCAACAGGTCCTCGCCGACCGCATCGGCCGGTCCAAGAGCTGGGTCGACAAGGTCGAACGCGGCGTGCGTACCCTCGACCGGCTCCCGATGATCGAGACGGTGGCCGCCGCCCTCGGCGTCGCCTCAGGTGTCCTGGTCGGCCGGAAGGTCCAACGGGCGCCGGTCACCGACGCCACGACCGCCGTCGAACGGGTCCGCGAGGCGCTGGCATGCTACGACATCCCCGGTGCCATCGGCCGCGACTGGCCGTCGTCAGTCGCCGAGCTTGACCACCAGATCGGGTACGCCTGCACGGCATACCGGCACGCCCACCACGTTCAGGTACTCCGGATGCTGCCCGGTCTCCTCGCCGCCACCCGCCACGCGGCAGCCCCCGAAGCAGCCACCGACGGCGTGCGGCCGGCCGCCGATCTGCTGGTACGGGTGTACCGGCTCACCGCCCAGGTGCTGGTCAAACTCGGCGAAGCACACCTCGCCTGGCTGGCCGCCGACCGGGCGATGGCCACCGCCGCCGGTGACCCCCGGCGTACCGCCCTCGCCGCCACGCCCCTGGTGCAGGCGCTGCGCGCGCTGAACCGGGGCCGGCTGGCGACGGCCGCCGCCACCACCGCCGTACACGCGCTCGACCCGGCACCGTCCTCCCCGCCGGACGATCTCGCCCTGGCTGGGATGCTGCTCACCGAGGCCGCCCTCGCCGCCGCCACCTACGCAGATGCCGCCACGGTCGACGACCTGATCGACCGCGCGGCCCACCTCGCTGCCGCCCACGCCGAACACCACCACGACGGCTTCGGGCTGATCGTGGTCGACCTCGCCCGCGCGCTGACCACCGCGCGCCTCGGCGACAGCCACCGCGCCATCGACCTCCACCAGCGCGCCACCAGCAGCGACGCTCGGCAGCGGCTTCCCGCCGAACACCGGGCCGCCCACCTGATCGACATCGCCCGAGTTCACCTCGACGCCGGCAACCACCACGCCGCCGGCCGCGCCCTGCTCATCGCCGACCACATCGCCCCCGCCGAAGTCCGACTCCGACCCGTCGCCCACGCCACGCTGACCGCCGTCCTCCGCGCCGGCCCCACCCCGGCCGACGTCACCCGCCTCGCCACCATCATCGGCCTGACCCGGACCTGACGGCATGCTTGCCGACGAGTTCGGCGATAACGCGGTGTGCATGCAGCGGGACACCGCGTTGTCGCCGAAACGGATCGGCAGTCCCTTCGGCCGTCTCAGCCGACCGTGGCGTCCTCGTCGCTCGCGCGGCGCTGGGCGAAGGCGGCGAACGCGGTCAGCGACTCCGGGTTCGCCAGCGCCCCCTTGGCGGCGGCGGAGTCCACCGGCGTACCGGTGAGGATCTTCTTCACCGGCACCTCCAGCTTCTTGGCCGACAGGGTGCGCGGCACCGCCCGGACCTGGTGGATCTCGTCGGGCACGTGCCGGGGGGAGAGCGCGGTCCGCAGCTCGCGGGCGATCTTCTTCCGGAGCGTGTCGTCCAGCTCCAGCCCTTCGCCGAGCACCACGAAGAGCAGCAGCTCGCCGGGGCCGCCGTCGGCGTCCTCCAGGTGCACCACCACCGAGTCGACGACCTCGTCCAGCCCCTCGACCACGGAGTAGAACTCGGCGGTGCCGAGCCGGACCCCGCCCCGGTTGAGGGTGGCGTCCGAGCGGCCGGTGATCACACAGCCGCCCCGGGAGTTGACGGTGATCCAGTCGCCGTGCCGCCACACGCCCGGGTAGAAGTCGAAGTACGCCTCCCGGTAGCGCCGGCCGTCCGGGTCGTTCCAGAATCCGACCGGCATGCTCGGCATCGGCGCGGTGATGACCAGCTCGCCCAGCTCGCCGACGACCGGGGTGCCGTCGGCCGACCGTGCCTCGACCTTCGTGCCGAGCGCCCGGCAGGCGATCTCCCCGGGATACACCGGCAGCAGCGGCACGCCGCCGACGAAGCCGGTGCAGACGTCCGTGCCGCCGGAGAGCGACTGGAGCTGGAGGGTCTCGCCGACGGCCTCGTACACCCAGGTGAAGCCCTCGGGCGGCAGTGGCGCGCCGGTGGAGCCGAGCCCGCGCAGCGCGGAGAGGTCGGCGACCTCCTTCGGCACCAGGCCGGCCTTGCGGCAGGCCAGCAGGAACGGCGGCGAGGTGCCGAGGTACGTCATGCCGGTCTCCTCGGCCAGCCGCCACACCGTGCCGAGATCCGGGTGGCCCGGGTTGCCGTCGAAGAGCACGATCGCCGAGCC
Source organism: Micromonospora echinospora (assembly GCF_900091495.1). NCBI lineage: Bacteria > Bacillati > Actinomycetota > Actinomycetes > Micromonosporales > Micromonosporaceae > Micromonospora > Micromonospora echinospora. The sequence continues at coordinate 1,119,869 of NZ_LT607413.1, forward strand.
GACCGCCGGACCGGAGACGAGGAAATTCCACATCATCCAGCCGGTGGTGGTGAACCAGAAGAACCGGTCGCCCGGACCGAGGTCGTGGTGCAGGGCGAGCATCTTGAGGTGCTCCAGCAGGATCCCGCCGTGGCCGTGCACGATCGGCTTGGGCAGGCCGGTGGTGCCGGAGGAGTAGAGCACGTAGAGCGGATGGTCGAACGGGACCGGGGTGAAGGTCAACGGCTCGTCGGTGGCGGCAGCCAACTCGGCCCAGCCGATCGCTCCCTCCGAAGGCGTGCCGGTCGGGTCGAGGTACGGGATCGCGACGGTGTGCCGCAGCGACGGCAGGGCGGCCCGGATGGCGGCCACCTCGCCCCGCCGGTCGACGGGCTTGTCGCCGTACCGGTAGCCGTCCACGGCGACCAGCACCGTCGGCTCGATCTGCTGCCAGCGGTCGGTGACGCTGCGGGTGCCGAACTCGGGGGCACAGGAGGAGAAGACCGCGCCGAGGCTGCTGGTGGCGAGCATCAACACGAACGTCTCGGGGATGTTCGGGGCGTACGCGGCCACCCGGTCGCCGGTGCCGACGCCGAGCCGGCGCAGCCCGGCGGCCACCCGGCGGACCTGCTCGCGCAGGTCGGCGGCGGTCAGCGTCTGCGGCGCGCGGGTCTGCCCGTGCGCGATCACCACCGGGTCGTCGTCGGCCAGGCCGGGCATCCGCAGCACGTGCTCGGCGTAGTTGAGGGTGGCGCCGGGGAACCAGCGTGCCCCCGGCATGGTGGCGTCGGCCAACACATCGGTGGCCGGAGTGTGGGCGATCACCTGGAAGTAGTCCCAGACCGAGCCCCAGAACGCCGACAGGTCGGTGACCGACCACTGCCACAGCTCGGCGTAGCCGGTGAACTCCAGCCCCCGGTGCGCCCGCAACCAGCGTAGGTAGTCGCCGATCCGGGACCGTTCGAGCACGTCCGCCGGTGGCGTCCAGAGCACGTCAGGCACGGTTCCATCCCTCCCCGCGACCCGTCACGACACTGTGCGTGGGCCGTGACGCCATCTTGCCCTACCTCAACCCCACCATTCTCCGCCGCCATTGCCTTGATCGATGTGTGCTCATCCCACACAAAGTTCAAGCAGGGGTCCCCTGTTACCGCTTTTTGCCGAACAAGGGGCCCCTGCAGGCACCTCAGCCGTGGCGGCCGGCGACACAGGGTGGGGTCAGGTGGCGCGGTGGGCCTGGATGGCGCGGCGGCGGGCCAGTCGGTGCGCCCGACGGATCTCCGCCTCCCGGAACCGGCGTTCGTCCTCCGGGTTCTCGGGCAGCACCGGACGGACCGGACGCGGCGCGCCACCCACGTCGACCGCGACGAAGACCAGGTAGGCGGTGGCGACGGGGACCGGCTCGTCCTCGGCCGAGTCCCACCGCTCGGCGACGACCCGGACGCCCACCTCCATCGAGCTGTGTCCGGTCCAGTTGACCTGGGCGTGGGCGTGCACCAGGTCACCCACCCGGACCGGTTCGGCGAAGACGATCTCGTCGATCGCGGCGGTGACCGCGGTGCCGCCGCTGTGTCGGGCCGCCGCCGCCCCGGCCACGTCGTCGACGAACTTCATCAGGACACCGCCGTGGACCGTGCCGTAGAGGTTGACGTCCACGGCGGTCATGATGCGGCTCAGGGTGACCCGGGAGTAGGAGGTCGGCTTGCCCGGGGGCGCGGCGGTGGGGTGCTCGGTCATGACGAAGACGGTACGGTGCGCGGATGCGACATCTCTGGAGCTTCCTCGCCGGTCTGGTGGTGGCACCGGTCACCTGGGTGCTGGTCGCCCTCGGTCAGGACGGGTCAGGCCGCACGATCGACCGCTGGGTGGAGTTGGGTACGTTCAACACGGCGAACCTGATCGAACCGGCGGTGTACCTCGGTGTCGCCGGCCTCCTGTTCGGGCTGGTCGGCATGCTGCGCGTCTCGCCGCTCGGGCCGCTCGTGGCCGGCCTGCTGCTGGTCACCCCGTACGTCGGCATGCTCGTCGCCCCGTTCGACGTGCGCGACCGGCTACCGGACAACTGGAAGGTGTTCGGCGACCCGCTGCCGCTGCTGCTGCCGGTGCGCAACGGCACTCTCTTCCTGATCGGCGTCGCACTGCTGCTGGCCGTGTTCAGCGGACAACGCTGGCGGCGCTGGCCGAGGCCCGCTCCCGCACCCGTCCCGGAGACCGGACCGGCGACGTCGGCGGAGGAGCCGCCCTTCGCGTTGACCGACTTCGACAGCCCGGCCCGGACGGACGACCGGGACACGCCCCCGCTCAGCCTCGGCTACCCGGACGAGCCGCCCACCGAGCCCCTGCCCCGGCGTACCGCTGGCGCCTCGCCCTGGTCCCAGCCACCACGGTCGGCCGAGCGGGACGACGCCGACTGAGGCAGACGCGACGGCCGGCGACGTCGAGCGGGGCCGACGACAGCGGAACCACGTCGACCGACACGGGAGAAGCGGCCCGACGACGTCGACCGGGGCCGGTGCGGCGACCGTCCCTGATGGACGGGCGGCGTAGCCGGCGGGCGTCGTCGGTGTCGGATCTCCGGCCGGGCGGGCAGTACCCCGACCGGCCGCCATTCACTACAGTCAGCCGCTATGCGAGTGCCATCCGTCATCGGTCGGCGCGCGGTGGCCGCCGCGGTGGCCTTCGCCCTGGTCGCCGTGGCGGTCACCGGTGTCTGGGCGTACCGGCGGCACCGGGCGGGCACGGTCGACGACGCGGCCGCCGTCTGGTGTCTGGCCGCCGACCGGCGTCCCGCCCTGGTCCAGGCCGCCCACGCGCTCGGCGTGGTCCGCCCGGAGTCGACCGCCGAACGGCTGGACTGGCCGGGCGGAAGCGGCGGCGCGGAGCGGTGGCGCGGCGAGCGTCCGGCGGACTTCGCCCGGACCTGTCGGGCGCTGCTCGGTGCGGAACAGCGGCCGTCGGGAGGCGGGTCGTCCCCGTGGTCCGGCTTCACCCCGGCGTTGCTGCTCGCCGTGGTCAGTGCCGCGCTGGCCGCCTGGTTCAGCCGGCGGTCGGCCGCCGCGGACGCCCGGCGGGTCGAGGCGGAGGCGTTACGCGCCGCCGCCCGCGCCTACCGGGCGGCGGTCGAGCGGCTGTTGCGCGAGTTGGAGCAGCGACGGCCCGGGATGGCGCCGGACGACGGCGAGGTGCAGGACCGGCGGCTGGAGTTGGCGACCCGGCTCCGGGCGGCGGCGACGGCGTACCGTCACTGGTCGCTGCCCCGCACGCTCGGTGAGACGCTGGACCGGGAGCCGCTCGGTGCGGGGATGACGGCGCGGTGGACCGCCCGGAGCCCGCAGGAGCGGCCCGGCTGGGTCGCCGAGACACGGGTGGCGCTGGGCCGGTTGGAGGCGGAGGTGGCGCAGGTGGCGGAGGCGATGCAGGAGCCACGGTTCCGGACGCGGACCCCGGCGGGCCGGCGATGACCGGGGTGATCAGCTCACGGCACGAGCCGACCGAGAAGGTGCCGACGAACCCGTTCGCGGTGCCGGGACTGATGCGGGACGTGGACCCGCTGAACCCGGTCCGCAACGACAGGCACCTCTCGCTCTACGTGCCGGTGGACAACACGGAGGCGGCCTTCGCGCGCTGCCGGGCGGAGTTCCACGATCCGTCGTACCTGGTCGACACCGGGCGGCTCGTGGTGGTGACCGGCGACCGGGGATGCGGCAAGACCGCCCTGATCAACCGTTGCGCGCACTGGCTGCGGGAGCAGCTGGCCACCGCCGGCCTGCGGGGCGAGGTCGTGGACGTGACCCGGCAGGCCCGGGAGAACGAGCCGATGGCCGAGCGGCGCGCCAAGGTGTGCAAGGCCCTGGTCGACACGGTGTTCCAGCGGCAGCTGTTCACCTCGGAACTGGCCCACCAGATGCGCGAGCAACCCGACGACGCGTACTTCAACCTGGCGAGCTGCCTTCCGACGGACCTGGTGCTGATCGTGCTGCTGCCCCGTTCGGCGGACCTGACCGAGGAGCTGGTCACCTACGCCACCGACGCCCGGGCGCGGATCGTGTTCTTCGGCGAGACGTCGTACCAACTGCCGGACGAGCGACGCCAGCGGCTCGACCAGGCCGGCCACGCCCCGCCCGTCTTCCTGGAGGTGGGTGGGCTGCGGGAACACGACGCGGCCCGCTTCGCCGAACAGCGGCTCGGCGCCGTGCCCGAGGGGGAACTGCCCCGGGTCGCCGCAAAGGCTCTTGACGACTACACGACGTTCCGTCGACATGTGTCCATCGGTGAGGTGCAGCGGCTACTCTACGGCATGTACGAGAAACTACGCGTACAAGCTGACCGACCGGATGAGGTGACCTACCAGCACATCAGTCAACACTTTCTAAGTATCGCCGTGAGTCTGCTGGAGAATCCGCGCTGATGGACGCCTTCGACCACCTGGACCTGAGCGGTGAGGTGAATCCTTATCCGTCGAGCGCCGTCGCCCAGATCGCGGACGCCGGATCGACCTCGGTCACCATCCCGACAGTCGCCGTCCGGCGGGCCGTCAACGCCATGGACTCCTACCTCTCCGCCGTCCGGGCCCGCCCGCAGACCCCGTCGGGACAGGTGCTGGCGATCGTCGGCGACTACGGCACCGGCAAGACCCACCTCGCGTCGTACCTGATCCGGCACGCCGCCGCCAGCCTCGGCGGCGCGGTGCAGTCGGTGCACCTGAACGCCCCGCCGGACACCTTCGCCTCGCTCTACCGGGCCTTCGCCGACAAGCTGGCCGAGCGGCGGGAGCTGGTCCACGAGCGGGTCCGCAGCCTGTACGCCGAGATCCTCGCCGACGAGTTGCGCGTCTCCTCGGCGACCGCGCCGGTGGCCGAGCAGCTGCGTGCCGGGACGATCGACCCGGTCGCGCTGGTGGAGATGTTCGGGCTGATGGAGAGCGCGTTCCTGCGGCAGTTGCGGGAACGGCTCCGGGAGGTCACCGACAACGTCGAGTTCAGCCAGGCGCTCACCCTGCTGTTGCGGGGAGGTTTCGAGGACGCGGTCTGGGAGTGGTTCAGCGGCGCGTCCCCCTCCGACGTCCTCCGCGAGCGGGGCATCACCGAGGCGATCACCAGCAGCGAGACCACCGCGCTCCAGGCGATGGGGGTCTTCGCCCTGCTGATCGGACACGGCGACCACCCGTTCGTGATGGTGATCGACGAGCTGGACCAGTTGCTCACCGCCGCCGGCCTGCGCGCCGACGAGGCGATCGACGCGTTCAAGGAGATGCTGCGGGTCTTCGCCGCCTCGAACACCTTCCTGATCCTGGCCGGGCTGCCCGACCTGCTCGGCTCCCTGCGGCGGGACGTGCGCGACCGGATCACCGAGCACATCACGATGTCCACGCTGACCGCCGCCGAGGTGCAGGACTACGTCCTGAACCGGCAGGGCGGCCGGCTGGAGCCGTTCACCGAGCAGACGGTCGCGCAGATCGTCGACCTGACCAGCGGGGTCCCCCGGCAGGTGATCTCGCTCTGCCACCGGCTCTGGCGGCGGGCCCACGACCAGCGGTCCCTGGTCACGCCCCCGATGGTCCGGCAGACCGCGCGGGAGATCTACGACGCCGGCAACGCGCAGAACGTCCGCGCCGAGATCCGTCAGGTCCTGGTCGGCGCGGGATACGACACGTACGTACCGGACCACTTCCTGGACAGCGGCGTGGACAGCCGGGTGGACTACTGGGTGCCGGTCGCCTCGAACGACGTGGGCTGCGCCATCCTGCTCTCCGAGCCGCTGCTCGACGACACCGACATCGCCGCGGTGGAACGCCGGTGCCGGTCGATCCGCGCGCACCGCGACTGCGAACTGCTGCTGGTCGCGCTGGAGCCGCCTCCGGCCCGGTACCGCCAACGGCTGCGGGAGGCGGTCGGCCGGGAGCCGTTGACCTACCATCCCCGCTCCTTCGTCGACCAGTTCGCTCTGGAGTTCAAGGCGATGGCGAGCCGGCTGGAGGAGCGGTACCCACAGGACGGTCCGCTCGCCGCGGTCGCCCCGCACCTGACCCGGCTCGACCGGCGGCAGTCGGCCACCCAGCACCTGCTGACCGTGTTGACCGGCTCGTTGGAGGAGCTTCGGGGGCGCAACGACCAGCAGCTCGCCGCGATCTACCGGGAGCTGCACGACATCCAGCGTGGGCTCTCCAGCACGGGTGGCGAACGTCGCGGGCACGTCGCCGTCGTCGCCACCCTGCCCGCGCCGGTGGTCAGCCTCTTCGACGCCGCCTTCTCCGCGGTCGACCTGCTCACCCCGGCCCGGGAACTGCTGCGCCGGGCCTTTCAGGAGGACGAGGGCGGGCGCGGGGCACGGCAGTCGGTGCGGGCCCGGATGCGGACCTCGGAGGTGCACGCCGCCACCGGGGTCACCGCCCTGCTGACCTCGCTGATCGAGGCATTCGGGCACGCCGTGGTCGAGTGGTATGGATCAATCGACCAGCCGCCGGGCAGCGGCCTGACCGCACGGCACCGGGAGCGGCTCGACACGATCTGTCGGGTCTTCGACGTCGTCTACGAGTACCTCCCCCTCTACCAGCTACGCAGCCTCCAGGGCATGGTCGGTTACACGGTGCCCGACCGACAGCAGCAGGAGGCGGAGGACCTCCTCGGCGACTTCAGTTCCCGGGTCCGGACGGAGCTGCTGGTCGCGCTCACCCCCGTCGAGGGCTGAGCGGAGGCCGGATCGGTGGCGCCGGCAGGTCGACCGCCGGCCCCGGTCGCCGGTACGCCTCGCGCAGCCCGTTGGTGAGGGCGTGCAGCACGTTGATGGTGAGGATGGCCGGGGCGACCACCGCCACCGTGCCGACGAACTGGCGCTCCAGCACCAGCGCGAGGATGATCGCGGTGATCCCGTTCTGCTGGCCGAGCAGCACGTCGACGCGGTCGGAACGGGGCAGCCGCCCGCCGATCACCAGGGCCACCACCACGTGCGCGCCGACCGCCGCGAGGCCCAGCACCACACCGGCCAGCGGGCTGATCCCACCGACCAGGACCAACCCCAGCGCGAAGCTGGCGGCCAGGAACGCCCCCTGGGTGAGTCGGTCCAGCACGGCCCCGAGGGGCGGCCGGTAGAACAGCCCGGCCACGGCGAGGGCCAGCATCAGGAACTGCCACACCGCGAAGGCGGCGAGTCCGGCCAGCACCACGATCTGGAGGGCGGTCACGAGCCGGCCGGAGCGTACCCACCGGCGCAGCCGTTCGGTGCCCCACCAGACGAGCGCGGCCACCGCTGCCAGGGCCAGGTTCTGCGCCAGGGAGAGCCCGAACGACTCGAACCCGGTGTGCGGGGGCGCGGGGGCCGCCGCCGGATCGGCGGGCACCAGCGGCCAGACCCAGGCGGCGGCGTACACGGTCAGCAGGACGGTGATCGGGTCGTCGAACGACGCCCACGCGGAGAGGATCGTCTTGGCCTGTGCGGACATCCGGGACGTGAGCCGCGCGGCGGCGAACGAGACGGGGTCGATCTGGGCGACCGCGACACCGAGCACGAGGTACGCCGGTTCCTGGAAGGCCAGGTACATCACCGCCGAGATCAGTGCGGCCTTGACCACCACGCCGCCGCTGACGGCGAGCACGACCAGGCGGGCGTTCCGGCGGGCGGCCCCCAGGTCGATGCCGTACGTGCTGGCGTAGAGGCCGACGGCGAGCAGCGTCCCGGCCAACGCGAGGTACGCGTCCGAGCGGTACGTCCCGACCCAGTCCCGGTTCTCGGCGAGCAGCCAGCCGAGCGCCGCCACCAGCACGAACGTGCCGGTACGCGTCAGCGACGGCAGGACCGCCTCGCGCAGCCCGGCCCGGTGTCCGGACCGGTCCGCGGTCGGACCGGATGGGCGCTGCCGACGCCGGAACCGGGCCCGGGCGGATCCCCGCGTTCCGCGGAGGGGCCCGGCCTGCCGCAGTGGCACCGCGTCACCCGCCGAGCTGGTGGGCGAGCTGGGCCGCCTTGTCGTCGGCCGCCCAGACCAGGTGCTGGTCCAGGGTGACCGCGAGCAGGTAGCGGTCCAGTCCGACCGGGTAGCAGAACAGGGCACCCTGCTCGACGTCGAGCACCAGCCGCCGGACCCGCGAGCCGAGGGCCAGGTGGGTGGCCCGGACCAGGGTGCGCAGGTGGACGTCGATGCGCTGCCCGAGCAGGGCGTAGAACTGCCGGCGCCCGCGCGGGGTGACGTCGTCGAAGAAGCGCGCCAGCCCGGGGTCGTCCAGGATGTCCTCGGTGACCTCCACCCGGCCGGCCCGGCAGAGAGCCACGTAGTGCAGGTCCTCGACGCTCAGGTGGCGGCGGCAGGTCACGGCGGGCGACGACGTGGACGGTACCGCCCCGGGCCGGGACACCGGCGACGTACCGCCGGGCGGCCGTCCATCCGCCGGCGTCTGGGTCGGCACCGGGGTCACCGGCGTCGCGGGTGGGCCGGAACTGGGCCGGATGTCCCGGATGCCGGAGCTGAGCGTCGGCTCGTTCAACCCGAGCCAGCCGCCGTAGTCGGTGGGTTGCTGACTGACCGTCTCCCGCATCCGGTTGGCCAGCCCGGCCAGTTCGATGTCGGCGGCCCGGACTGCCGGGTCCTGCGGCGGCAACTCGTCCCGGGTGCCGCTGGACCAGCCCAACGCCACCAGGAACTGCTCCCGCAGCACGGAGAGACCGAACAGGGCGCCCCGGTCGGTGTGCAGCAGCAGCCGGACGAGGTCGCCGGTGCGCGCCGGGCGGAGCTGGTCGTCCAGGTCGGTCATCACGTGCACCACGTCCCGGCCGATGAGCTGCCGCTCGTCGGCGGTGAGGCCGAGCGGGCCGTGCGGGCCGGCCGGTTCCCACGCGTCGAGCGCGAAGTCGCAGGTGCCGGTGCGGTAGCGGGCCAGGTGGGAGATGCTTCCCACCTCGTTCATCAGCTCCTCGCACGCCCCGAGGCTCGGGGGCCGCCGGTCCCCGAGGTGGGTGCCGAGCGTGACGCTGACCCGCCGCCGGGGCGCGTCCCCATGGGCGGCGGCAGGTTCGGCCGCCGCCGACGGTGTCGGCCGGTCGACCGGCGGGGTCGTTCCGGTGGCCGTCGCGTCGGCCGGCGTCTGCCCGCTCATGTTTCCGGCACCTCCATGTCGACGAAGTCGAAGGGCACCCGGCCCTCGCGGCCCGGGCCGGTGACCTCGCCGGCACTGACCACCGCCGCCAGCGCCCGGCGGGCGGTTCGCAGGCACGGGTGGTCCGGTCCGAGGAAGTCCCGCCCCTGTTCGACGGCCGTCCGCAGCAGTTCCTCGGCCACCGCCGGCCGACCGGCCGCGACGACGACGGCCTGGTTGACCAGCGCGCCGATCGCCCACGGGTGCGGTTCGCCGAGCGTGGCGGCGAGTCCGGCCGCCGCCTTCTCCGCATCGGCGACCGCCTCGTCGGTCCGCCCCCGGGAGTCCAGCACGACCGCGCGCAGGCTGCGGCAGATGTGCGCGAACGGGTGCTCGGGGCCCAGGTCGTGTTCGTACCCGGCGAGGCTCTCCTCGATCAGCCGCGTCGCGTACTCGCCGTCCCCGGCCAGGTGGTAGTCGACGGCGAGGCTGAGCCGGCAGGACCGGGTCAGCGGGTTCTGCTCCCCGACCAGCCGCCGCAGCGCGAGGTACGCCCGGCTGTTGAGCTCCTTGGCCTTGTCGGGCTGGCCGCGCCGCCGCTCGGTGACCGCGAGGTTGCGCAGGATCCGCAGCAGGAGGGTGTCCTCGTCGCCGCGACCCCGGCCGCCCCGCCGCCGGTACGCCTCGGCGAGCAGGCGGCGGGCCTCCTCCAGGTCGCCCAGCTCGCGTCGGAAGCTGCCGATGTCGCTGACCAGCCAGAGGGTGTCGGCGTTGTGTCCGCCGAAGAGCCGCGACCGGCGGTCTCGGGCCCGTTCCGCGACCCGCAGCGCCTCGTCGGTCCGCCCGGCCAGGTGGAACGAGTTGGCCAGGTTGTGCGCCGCGATCAGCGTCTCCGGGTGGTCGTTGCCGAACTGGTCCCGGAAACCACGCCAGGTGGCCTGGTCCTCGACCAGGGCAGCCCGGAACTGACCCAGTCCGCGCAGGTCGCCGGCCAGCCCTCGGCGGGTCACCAGGACCCAGGGGTGGTCGGGGCCGAAGAGGGCCGTCCCCTCGCGCAGCGCGGTCCGGCTCAGCTCCAGCGCCTCCCCGCCACGACCGAGCGAGCGGGTGACGTCGGCCAGCCGGGTGGCCAGGCGGAGGGTGAAGCGGTCACGCCAGCCGTGCCGGGCCAGCCACCGGTCCAGCGCCGGGCGCCACCGGCGCAGCGCGTCCGGGGCCTCGCCGTCGCCCCGGGCGATGAGGTGTTCGAGCTGTTCGACCAGCCACCGCCGCACCTCGTCGGGACCGTCCACGTCGAGCGCGCCGGAGGAGATCAGGTGCCGGTGCAGTTCGCGGCGCACCGGTGAGTCGGCGGCGATCGTCCGGGGCGCCACCTCGGCCAGGCCGCGCAGGAACTGCCCGCGCCGTTCCTCACGCTCCTGGGCGGACATCCCGGCCAGGACGACGGCCTGCACGGCCGGGTGCATCCGCACCACACCGCCCCGTCCCCAGGCGACCTCCAGCAGCCGGAACCGGACCCCCGCCGCCAACGCCCGGTCCATCTCCCAGCCGTCGGCGCACAACGTCGCCCCGTCGGCCTCGGAGAGGCCGCGCGCGACCTGTGCCCGCATCGACCGCGACCCGAGGATCGACAGGGAGAGCCCCAGCGGGGAGGCGAAGGCGCACATCTGCGCCACCACCACCGCGACCCGACCACTGAAGTCCTCCCGCATCAGGGCCGTCGCGACGCGCACGATCCGGGCGGCGGCGGGCTCCCCGGCCGGTCCGGCGACCGCCGCGCAGAAGGCGGGCACCGCCGTGTCGGCACCACGGGAGTCGGCGACCGCGTGCCCCGAACTGAGCAGGATGCCGGCCTGCCCGAGCAGACCCGAGGCGAGCCGCAGGTCGAGCGGGGACGCCCCGATGGTCTCCACCACCGCCGTCGCCGGCACCCGGGAGAGCCCGCGCACCCGCGCGGTGAGCAGGCGTACGGCGTCGGCCTCGACGAGGTCGCCCACGGTGACCGTAACCGCGCCCGGGGGCAGGGCGGCGTCGGAGCGGCGGGTCACCACGACGTGGCCGGAGCCGCTCGGCAGCAGGTCGGACAGTTCCTCGTCCCCCGCGCCGTCGTAGACGACCAGCCACTGCCCGCTGCGCCGACCCAGCTCGTGCAGCACCTCCTGGACCGGGTTGCCCCGGGGCTCGACGCCCAGTTCGGCGGCGAGTTCGGTCAGCGCGGCCCGGACGTCGTGCAGCCCGCCCGCGCTGATCCAGACGATCAGGTCGTAGTCCCAGCGGAAGCGGTGGGCGTACTCGCCGACGAGGCTGGTCTTGCCCACGGCGGCCGGCCCGGTCACCACGACCGGACGCCCGGGAGGACCGGCCAGCAGCAGGTCGCGCAGCTCGGCCAGATCCTGGTCACGGCCGACGAAGAGTCGGGGCCGGGACGGCAGCTGGAACTCCCGGGGCGGTTCCTTCGGGTCGCCGGGGAAGCCCGGCCGCCAGGAGTCCCTGACCGGAACCGGACGGATCCCGGCGAGCCCGAGCGTGCCGCGCAGCCGTTCGCGGGCCTGTTCCTCGGTGCATCCGGTCAGGTCGACCACCCGGACGTCGTCGTGCGGCAGGGCGTCGTCGGTGACCGGGCCGGTCCGGGCGACCAGCAGCTCGGTCTCCGGGTCGGCGCGGACCGCGCCGAGCACGCCGGTGAGCCACTGTTCCTCCGCGTCGTCCGCCGGGGCCACCGCCAGCACGGTCGTCCGGCGGGCGCGCCGGCCCTCGTCGTCCGGAAGCCACGGGCGGGCCCGGACACCCACCGCCGCCAGCTCGGCGCGGAGCCAGTCCGCCCAGGGCCGTTGGCGCGCCGGGTGGGCCAGGTGGACCTCGCTCTGGTCGTCGGCGGCCTGCCGGCCCAGGCCGTACCGGTAGCGGGTGCGCAACGACTCCGGCTCCGGGCGGGCGGTGCCGACCGCACCGTCGGTGACCAGCCGCAGCAGCTCGCCATAGGCGGCGAGCACCCGGTCCCGGTGGGGTGACTCCTCCAACAGCGGGGCGAGTGTCTGCCCGGTCGGGCTCCCGGGCACCTCCACCAGCGGCATCTCGAACGATCCGGACGGCTCGTCGAGCACGCCGCCCAGGCCCCGGCGGATGGCGTCCCGCCGCTGCGCGGCGCGGGTCGGGTCGGGCTCGTCCACGGCGGTCGCCACGCCGACCAGCCGGACCCCGGCGGGCGCGGCCCGGTGCACCCGCCGGGCCAGCGCCGCCACCTCGGGCAGCCGGGGATAGCGGTACGGGAAGCAGAGCACCACCGTCTCGCAGAGCACCGCCGCCCAACGGTCCACCGTCGGGTCGGTGTCGACCGGGTCGAGGAGGACGACGTCGTACTCGGTGAGGCGCAGTTGCCGGCGCAGCTCGGTGAAGGAGGTTTCGCCGAGTTCCCCGGGGGGCGGCCACGGGGCGGAGTCGGGCATCCACACCACGTCGAGCCGGCCGGGCGGGGCCGCGTACCGGCGCAGGACGGGCTGTTCGGCGAACTGCCGGGCGACCCCCGCCGAGGCGGGGAAGAGGGACCGGGCGAGTTCCGGCGGAAGCTGGTCGGTGACCGGCCACTCGTCGGTGTGGAACATGCGCAGGTGCTCGTGCACGCGTACGGTGCCCCGACCGGCGTCGACGACGAGCACCCGGCGTCCGGACCGGGCCAGGATCCAGGCCAGGTTACTGACCAGGTTGGTACGCCCGGTCCGGCTGGTCGGCGCCAGGAAGGCCACCACGTTGGTGCCGGTCGGACCGCTGTCCGCCCGGGACGGACCCGATCCGGTCATCGCGGCTCCGACCTGTCTGGACGGCGGTCACCCGTCATGTCCATCCCTCTCCGTTCGCTCGACCTCCGCTCGCCTCCGCCCGGTGGCCGGTGCGACGCCCGGGTCGCTGGTCTGGTTGGGGAACCACAGGAAGTGCCCACGGGGCTCGCCGGTCTCGTCGATGAGTCGCCGCAACGACTGCCGCAGGAGTTCCCGGGGCAGCGCGTCGAGATCCGACGGGTCCAGTTCCTCAGCATTGAGAAGATCAGATATCAGGGGGCCGTCATGACTGCTCATCCTTTCCGGCATGCTTTGCCCCACCTTCGATCTATTGAGAACCGCACCGCATGCAGCACAGCCAGCGCTCCGCCAGTAACCTATCGTAGCGTTCATCGATATTCAGCAGTCATTTCGGGGGAACCGTGCGTGACCCGGAACGGTCGACGGGGCGAGCCGACCGGCACGTGATGCCTCCCGGAACGTTTCTGGCGCTGGCCCGGGGCGGCGGCGGACGGTCCGCCGTCCAGATCCTGTTGGCCGCCCAGTACAGCCGGAACCTGTTGACTCTGCGTGAGGTCGTGGAGCGGTGCGCCGAACTCGACCACCCGCACACCGACGCCGTCCGGCAGGCCTGGCGACTGCTCGGCGGGCTCCGCCGGACCGACCCCGACGCGGTCCGCCGGGTGCTGACGTACCCCAGCGTGAGCGCGTGGGCGGCGGAGACCCTCGCCCGACTGGCTGCGCCGACGGACCACGGGCGCCCGGACGCCACGGGGAGCGCCCCACCGACCGGCGCGTGGCCGGCCATGCTCGCGCCGGTCGCCGCGGCGGCGGCCCGGTACGCCGGATCGTCGGCCACCGTCGGGTTTCCGACACCGCCCGGGTCGGCGTTCCCGCTGCCCATGGCCGGTCATGTCCGGCTCGACCCGGACGGCCCGGCGAGGGTCACGCTGACCGTCACCGCGCACGGCCTGACGGTCGACGGTGTGCCACCACGTCCCGGCGTGGACTGGTGGCCGCTGCCCCGGCTGCACGCCGGTGGGCGACTGGAGCTGTGGCTGGACGACCTCTGGTCACTCTCCCGCCCGGCCGCCCCGGTGTCCCCGGACGAGGCGGCCCGGTGGCGCGCGGCGCTCGCCCCGGGCTGGCGACTGCTCGCCACCCGCCACCGCGGGTACGCCGAGGAGCTGGCCGCCGCGATCTCCGTGGTCATGCCGCTGTCGCCCGGGGCGCCCGAGCTGACCGGCTCCGGCGTGCCGGCGGAGGCCGGGGCGGCACTGGTCAGTGGGACGTTCCCGGCCGGGGTGGGCTGTGTCGCGCTCTCCGGCGGCGGGGACGCCGCGACCACGGCGGCGACGCTGGTGCACGAGCTGGCCCACAACAAGCTCGCCGCGCTGGAGAACCTCTTCCCGCTCCTGCGGCCCGGCGACGACGTCCGGCTCCCCGCCCCCTGGCGGGTGGGGCCGCGTCCGTTGCCCGCGCTGCTCCAGGGCCTCTACGCGCACATCGGCGTGGCCCGGTTCTGGCGTCGCCAGCAGCACCACGAGACCCGGCCGGAAGGACGGCACCGGGCCCGGACGGAGTTCCGCCGGACCGGCGTCGCCTGCCGGGAGGTCGCCGAGCTGCTGCTCGCCGGTGACCGGCTCACCTCCCATGGCCGACTGCTGGTGGAGCAGCTGCACCGGGTGGCGACGGGCTGGGACCGGCGGGTGCCGCACCCGGTGCCGCCCCGCGCCCGGGAGCGGGCGGGGGCGGCCGGAGGACCGGTCCCTCGGCGGCGGGTCAGTCGCGCAGGAGCTGACGGGCCATGACGATCCGCTGCACCTGGTTGGTGCCCTCGTAGATCTGGGTGATCTTGGCGTCCCGCATCATCCGCTCGACCGGGTAGTCCCGGGTGTAGCCGTAGCCGCCGAGCAACTGCACCGCGTCGGTGGTGATCTCCATGGCGACGTCGGAGGCGAAGCACTTCGCCGCCGCGCCGAAGTAGGTCAGGTCGACGTCCCCACGCTCGGACCGGGCGGCGGCGGCGTAGGTGAGCTGCCGGGCGGCCTCCAGCTTCATGCCCATGTCGGCGACCATGAACTGGATGCCCTGGAACTCCGCCACCGGCTTGCCGAACTGCTTGCGCTCCCGCACGTACCCCTTGGCGTAGTCGAGCGCGCCCTGCGCGATGCCGAGCGCCTGGGCGGCGATGGTGACCCGGGTGTGGTCCAGCGTCCGCATGGCGGTCGCGAACCCGGTGCCCTCGGCGCCGATGATCCGGTCCGCCGGGATGCGCACCTGGTCGAAGTAGACCTCGCGGGTGGGCGAGCCCTTGATGCCGAGCTTCTTCTCCGGGGCGCCGAAGCTGACCCCGGGGTCGGACTTCTCCACCACGAAGGCGGAGATCCCCCTGGACCGCGCGGCGGGATCGGTCACCGCGAAGACGGTGTAGTACTCCGAGACGCCCGCGTTGGTGATCCACCGCTTGACCCCGTTGAGCACCCAGTGATCCCCGTCACGTACCGCGCGGGTGGTCATCGAGGCCGCGTCGCTGCCCGCCTCCGGCTCGGAGAGGCAGTACGAGAACATGGCCTCCCCGGCGGCGACCGGAGTCAGGTAGCGGCGCTTGAGCTCCTCGGAGCCGGCCAGCAGCAGCGGCATCGTGCCCAGCTTGTTGACCGCCGGGATCAGCGAGGACGAGGCGCAGGCCCGGGCCACCTCCTCGATCACGATGGCCGTGGCCAACGCGTCCGCGCCGGCGCCGCCGTACTCGGTCGGGATGTGCGGGGCGTGGAAGTCGGCGGCCCGCAGGGCGTCGTAGGACGCCTTCGGGAACTCGCCGGTCTCGTCGGCCTCCGCGGCGTGCGGGGCGACCTTCGCCTCACAGACCTCCCGGACCGCCTCCCGGACCGCGTCGTGCTCCTCGGGCAACCGGTAGACGTCGAACGACTGCTCTGCGGGCATGTTGGCCCCTCCCCTTCGCCGCTATCATGCGCAGACCGTGGCTTCGTGGGCCACCGACCACGCAGACTGAGAATAGCGACCAGAGTTCAGGTGACGCCTACCGGCGCGTAGGCTCCTGCCCCAACGGCCCCTACAGAGCCAGCGGACCATGGAGACGACAGAATTGTCACCCGGTGCCCGGCCAGGCGCCGCAGCCGATTGCGACGCGACGAAGCGCCGCCAGCGCGAGCGGAGAAGACAGGCGTGACGATCCCGTACCCGAACACCCAGCCGATGCCGGCGATCCCGGCGGTGACTCCCCCCTCCGGTGCCCCCCGGCCCCGGGTCACCTTCCTCGGCACCGGCTACCTCGGTGCGACGTATGCGATCTGCTATGCCGAACTCGGCTACGACGTGCTCGGCTACGACGTCGACGTAGACAAGATCGCCAAGCTGAACGCGGGCGAGGTGCCGATCCACGAGCCCGGCCTGGACGAGCTGCTCAAGCGGAACCTCGCCGCCGGACGGCTGCGGTTCAGCACCGACATCGCCGAGACCGCCGACTTCGGTGACGTGCACTTCATCTGCGTGGGCACCCCGCAGCGCGCCGACGGTCTCGGCGCCGACCTCACCTACGTCGAGGCGTCGGTCAGCAGCCTGGCCCAGCACCTCACCCGCAAGGCGCTGATCGTCGGCAAGTCGACCGTGCCGGTCGGCACGGCCGAGTGGGTCGAGCAGCTGGTCGGCAAGCACAGCTCCCCCGACCTGGGCGTCGAGGTGGCGTGGAGCCCCGAGTTCCTCCAGGAGGGCTTCGCCGTCGACGACGTGCTGCGCCCCAACCGGATCGTGGTCGGGGTGAAGAGCGAGTGGGCCAACGGCATGCTCTACGCCGCCCACAAGGGAGTCTTCGACCTGGCCGCCACCGAGGACCGCGAGGTGCCGCTGGTGGTCACCGACTTCGCCACCGCGGAGCTGGTCAAGGTCGCCGCGAACGCCTTCCTCGCCACCAAGATCTCCTTCATCAACGCGATGGCCGAGGTCTGCGAGGTCGCCGGCGGCGACGTCACCCAGCTCGCCCGGGCCATCGGGTACGACCCCCGGATCGGCAACCGCTTCCTCCAGGCCGGACTCGGCTTCGGCGGCGCGTGCCTGCCCAAGGACATCCGCGCCTTCCAGGCCCGGGCCCAGGAACTCGGGGCCGGCGAGGCGCTGCGCTTCCTGCACGAGGTCGACCTGATCAACCTGCGCCGCCGGAGCCGGGTGCTGCAACTCGCCGCCGACCTGCTCGGCCGCCGGTACGGTCCGGCGGGGCCGGACCTCACCGGCACCCGGATCGCGGTGCTCGGGGCCACCTTCAAGCCGAACACCGACGACGTCCGCGACGCCCCGGCGCTCGCCGTGGCCGCGCTGCTCGGCAAGGCCGGCGCGGACGTGCGCGTCTTCGACCCGGAGGGCATGGAGAACGCCCGCCGGGCCATGCCCGAGCTGCACTACGAGCCGAGCATCAACGACGCCGTCACCGGAGCCGACCTGGTCTGCGTCCTCACCGAGTGGGCGGACTTCCGCAACGCCGACCCGGTCGTCCTCGGCGAACTCGTCGCCCAGCGCCGGGTGGTCGACGGCCGCAACTGCCTGGACTCGACCCTCTGGCTCCAGGCCGGCTGGGAGTACCGGGGCATGGGTCGACCCTGACCCGCCGACGGGGCGCACCGCCCCCGAACAGGTGACCGGAACCGGTCGCGGAACACGCTCCGCGACCGGTTCCGTGTCTGTCCGCGACTTTTCTGGCCGCGACGCGGCGGCAACTATCGAAATCCGTGCCGGGTTTGGGCATGCTGCCACAGTGGGATTCCACAGTGCGGGGCGACCGGGTGGAGGAGTTGTTCGTGGCTAGCTTCCAGTGCTCCTCGTGTGGTCGGGAGATCAAGCCGGCGCGCCGCTGCCCGGCGTGCGGTGCCGAGCAGCCACAGTGGGCGGCCCACATCGCCGAGGTCGAACGGTCCATCGCGGAGATGAAGGCGCGGGACGCCGAGATCGCCCGCGAGCAGCGGCAGATCGCCCAGAAGATGCAGGCGGCCCTCTTCCAGCGGGACATCCTCGCGCACGCCGGCGAGGAGAAGCTGAAACAGGCCACCAAGACCCGCCGGGTGCTGCTGCGCCGCCGGGCCCCGCGCCAGCCCCCCGGCGCGCCGGCGGCCTCCACCGACGCCCCGCCCGGCGCCTCCGGCGGCGCACCGACCGACGCCCCGCCCCGGGTCCCCCGCCAGGGCAACCGTCCCCCGGACGATCCGCCCACGACGACCACCGCCACCTGGCTCGACGCGGACGACCCGGAGCACCCGCCGGAGGCCTCCTCGCGCGAGGTGCAGAACATCCCGCTCGGCCTGGGCGCGCTGCTGATCGGCGTCGCCGCAGTGGTCTTCGCGGGGGTGGCGACATCCTCGATGGACGCGCTGGCCCGGCTGCTCGTCCTCCTCGCCGCGACCGCGCTGATGCTGTTCAGCGCACCCGTGGTCGCGCGCCGGGGGCTGGTGTCCACGGCCGAGACGATCGCCGCGGTCGGACTGATCCTGGTGCCGCTGGACGGGTACGCGCTCTACGCCGTGGCATCGTCCGACTCGGGCACGGTCCCCGGCACGGTCTTCGCCGGACTGATCTTCGCGGTCACCGCCGGGGTCGGCTACGGCTACGCCCGCTGGACGGGACTGCGGGTGCCCCGGTTCGCCGCCGTGCTCGCCGTACAGCCGGTGCTCCCGCTGCTCGTGTCCGGCCTGGTGCACGGCGCCACCGGATGGGCGCTGGTCTTCACCCTGGTCGCCGCGATCGACCTCTGGCTGGCCCGTTCCCCGCTGACCACCGAGCGCCCGGTCACCCCGCCGCCCGGTCCCGACCCGGACCGCCGGGCCACGGCCCGGCCGGAGGGCGCGCCGGAGGAGGCCGACGAGGTCTTCAGCGACCCGAGGGCCACCCGGCCCGACCGGGTCGGCGCCCGGCCGGCCGCCCCGGCCCGGCCGGTGCCCTGGCTCAGGGAACTGGCCTGGGCCCTGCACGCCGTGGCGCTCGCCCTCGCCCTGGCGTACGCGGTCACCGCGCTGCTGCGCGCGGACACCGGGCCCGCCGCCCTCGGCGCGGCGGTCGTGCTCCTGCTGGCCGCCGGGGTGACCCTGGTCGGGACGATGGCCACCCGCCGCCCGCCCCTGCCGGACCTCGGGGCCGCGATCGCCACCCTCGCCGTGATCGGTGCGTTCAGCCGGCTCGCCGCAGTCGCCCTGCCCGGCCAGGTGGTGCTGCTGGTCTCCCTCGTCATCGCGCTGACCAGCGTCGCCGTCCGGGCCGTACCGGACCGGATCCGGCGCGGCCCGCAACTGGCCTCGGCGGTCGCGCTGACCGTCACCGGCCTGTTCGTCGGGGCCGGCGCGCTGTACGCCGGGCTCGCCCCGGTCCGCGCCGCGCTCCCCGCCTGGTCCGCCGACCTCGACCGGTACCCTGCGGTGCTCGCCACCGCCGCCGGACCGGCCGGCTGGCAGCTCGCGGTCAGCGCGCTGCTGCTCACCGTCGCGGCGGTGCTCGCCCTCCCGGCCGAGATCCGGCGGGAGTTCGCGGTGGCCGGGGCCGCGGTGACCGCGCTGGCCGTGCCGGCCTCGTTCGGGCTGAGCTGGGTGCTCGCCCCGTGGCCGCTGGTGCTCACCGCCATCGGCCTCGGGCTGGTCGGGCTCTCCGCCCGCACCACCCGGGCCGTACGGGCACACGTCGTCGCCGCCGCCGTGGTCGGACTGATCGGCGCCGGGGCGTCGCTGGCCCGGCCGGCGCTCACCGCCGCCGTGCTGCTCACCCTCTTCGCGGGCGGAGTGCTGGTGACCCTCGCCCCCCGGGTACGGGTCGCCTCGGCGGCGGCAGCGGACACCCTCACCGCCTGGGCCGCCGGCGGCGCGGCGTTCGCCCTGCCCGGAGCGGTGGCCGCCTTCGTCGCCGCGCTGACCCCCACCGGTCCGGTACTCACCCCGGCCGCCCTGCGGGAACTCACCGTCCCGATCCTCGCCTCCAGTTTCCTGGCCGTCTGCGTCACGCTCGGCTACTCGGCGATCGTGCAGGTGTCCCAGCGGGAGATCAGCCCACCGTTGGCGATGGGGGCCGGACTCGGGGCACTGGTCGTCGCCGCGGCGGCCTTCGTCGCCCCCGGCAGCACCTCCGCCGACGCCTGGGTCGCGGCGCTGCTGCTGGTCGCCGCGCTGCTGCTCTTCCTCGCCCCGGCCATCGACGCCCGGGGCCGGGGCGACTTCGCCCTCGACGGTTCCGACTTCGCCGCGGCGGCGGCCACCGCCGCGCTCGTCGCCACCCTGCTGCGGATCGCGGCGGTGCTCGCCCCCGGTGCGCAACTGGTGGTCGCGGCGGCGCTGGTGCTGCTGGTCGCGGTCGCCGCCCGGACGCTGCCCGACGAGTGGCGACGGGGGCCGGTCCTGGGCATGGCGGTCGCCGGGGCGATCGTCGGCGCGCTGGCCGGTTGGATGGCGCTGCGCGGCGGGTTCGGGGTGATTGCGGTGCCCGGACCGATCTGGGCGGGTGACCTCACCGGCTGGCCGGCCGCGCCCACCGGCGGCACCACCGCCCAGGCCCCGGTCGCGCTGGTCCTGCTCGGCGTCGCCGCCGCGATCCTCCTGCCCGAGCCGTGGAAGCACGACGTCTCCGGCGCGGCGGCGGTGCTGGCCACCATCGGCGCACCCGCCGCGTTCGACCTGCCCTGGTGGTCGCCGGTGCTGGTCGGCGGCACGGTCGCCACCGTCTTCGGGATGGCCGCGGTCGCGGCGGCCGATCCTCGGGCGGCGCTCTCCCGGGCCACCGTCGCCGCGCTGGTGGCGCTGCACGGGGTCGGCGCGGGGCTGGTCCGGCCGTGGACCACCGCGCTGGCGCTGAGCATCGTGGTGCTGGTCGGGGCGACGGTCGCCGGGCTGGCCCGGATGTTCGCCGCCCGGCAGACCGAGCGCGTCGAGATCGACGGCATGCCGCCGCACCTCGTCACCATGGGTGGCCTCGGCACGGCGGCGGCCCTGCTCGCCCTTCCCGGCGTGGTCGCCGCACTCGGCGCCGAGGCCGGGCACGGTCCCGAGGTGCTGCTCACCGCCGCGCTGGCCGCCTCCAGCCTCGGCCTGGCGGCGGTGGCCGCCCTCCGGCGACGGGTGCCGCAGTACCTGCCGTACGCGAGCCTCGGCATCGCCGCCGGGGCCACCGTCAGCGCGCTCGCCGCGATCCCCACCAGCCTGCCGGTCGGCGTCTTCGCGGCGGCGGCCGCCCTGCTCGGGGTCCTCGCCGAGCTGGTCCGGGCCGCCACCGTGCCACCGGCCACCTCGGCCCAGCCGGTCGGCCGCTGGGCGGTGATGATCGACGGGGCGCTGCGCCGGATGCCGGACCGGCTCGCCGACCGGCGTTGGCGGGTCAGCCCGGCGGCCGGTGCCCTCGCCGCCGCCGCGCTGCCGGTCGCGCTGGCCGTGGCCTCGATCGCGCCGGCCCTGGTGGTCGCGCTGGTCGAGCCGTACGCGACGCTGTCGCGGGTCTGGGAGGGACCACCGCCGCAGCTGTTCACCCCACCGGCCGGGGCGGCCGACCCGACCCACGTGCTGACCGCCCTGCTGCTCACCATCTGCGCGGCGCTCGCCGCGACCGCGTTCAGCGGCGGGCAGTACTTCCGGGCGGTTCCGGTGGTGCTGCCCGGACTCGCGGTCACCGTGCTCATCGCGCCGATCGCGCTCGGCCTGGGCTGGCCGCAGACCACCCTGGCCGCGCTGGCGGTGTTCACCCTGGCGATGCTCGGGCTGGCGCTGACCCCACCGCCGCCCGGGGTCGAGCGGGCCCGGTCGCTGCGCTGGACCCGGATCCTGACCTTCGCCATCGGGCTCGCCGGAGGCGGGGCGGGACTGGCCGGCAGCCTCGCCACCCGGGACCTCACCGTCTTCACCCTCGCCGGGGCGGTCGCGGTCGGCACGATCGCGGCGCTGTTCGGCAGCACCGAGCGCGCCCGCATCCTCGGCTGGCTGTTCGCCTCCCTGATGGCCCAACTGCTGGTGCTCACCATCGGCCTGGTCGCCGGACTCGCCCCGGTCTGGTCGGCGTTCGGGGTGCTGGCGGTCGGCGCGGCGCTCCAGGTGTTCGCCGCCCGCCTGCCCCGGCTGCGCCGACCGGAGGCGCACCGCGAGGCGGCCACCGTGGAGTGGAGCGGGTACGCTGCCGCGCTGATCGCGCTGGCCCTCGCCTTCGACTCGCCACGGCACATCGCCGCCCTGCTGGCCGGCTGGGGCGCGGTGCTCGGAGTGGCCGCCACCCGGCCGGGTCGCCGCCCGACCGAGCGACGCATCCTGTTCTGGTCGGTGGTGGGCTGCGAGATCGTCGCCTGGTGGATCCTGATGCGGGTCGCCGACGTGGCGCTCCCCGAGGCCTACACTCTGCCGTTCGCGGCGCTCGCCCTGCTGGTCGGCGTGATGGAGCTACGGGAGCGGCCAGATCTGAGCAGCTGGGTGGCGTACGGGCCGGCGTTGGTGGCCGCGTTCGTGCCCACCCTGGCGATCGTGCTGGCCACCGAATCCAGCATGCTCCGGCAGGTGCTCCTGCTGCTCGGCGCGGTGGCCGTGCTGGTCTGGGGTTCGATGACCCAGCAGCAGGCCCCGGTGATCGTCGGGGCGGTGGTCACCACGTTCGCCGCGCTGCACGCGCTGTTCAGTTTCGGGCCCTGGCTGGCGCTGCTCCTGGTCGGCCTGGTGCTGCTGGTGCTGGGCGCGAGCAACGAGCGACGCCGCCGCGCCCAGGACCGCCTCCAGACCGCCCTCCGTGGCATGCGCTGACCCAGCACCCCGCCCCCGCCCACCACGCCAGCCCCGTGCGCCGCGCCCGCCCCCACCGCCGTCGCAGCCGAGGTGGTAGCAGGGGACCCTTGTTACCGCTTTTTGAGTAGCAGGGGTCCCCTGCTACCACCCCGGCGAGAGCTGGCGGAGGTTCGGCGGCACGGCGGGAACGGCGCTCAGGCCAGTGCGGCGCGGAGCGCGGCGGACGCTGACGCCCCCGCCGCGCGGTCACTCGCTCAGGCCAGCGAGGCGCGGAGCGCGGCTTCCTTCTCGGCGACCAGCTGCTCCAGCCCGGCCTGGTACGCCGTCATCCGCTCCCGCAGGGTCGGATCCGCAGCGGCAAGGATGCGGACGGCGAGCAGCCCGGCGTTGCGCGCACCGCCGATGGACACGGTGGCCACCGGCACCCCCGCCGGCATCTGCACGATGGAGAGCAGGGAGTCCATCCCGTCCAGGTGCTTCAACGGCACCGGCACCCCGATCACCGGCAGCGGCGTGGCGGAGGCGACCATGCCGGGCAGGTGGGCGGCCCCGCCGGCACCGGCGATGACCACCTTCAGGCCCCGGTCGGCGGCGGAGCGGGCGTACTCGATCATCTTGACCGGGGTCCGGTGCGCGGAAACCACGCCCACCTCGTACGCCACGCCGAACTCGTCGAGCGCCTCGGCGGCGGCCCGCATGGTCGGCCAGTCCGAGTCGCTGCCCATGATCAGCCCAACCGTCGGCACCGCACCGTCCCCTCGTCCCCGGCTCTCCAAGCCGACCTCCACGCTCACGCCCGGCCCTCGCGCAGCCAACGGGCGGCCCGCGCGGCCCGCGCCCGTACGTCGTCGAGGTCGTCACCGAGCACCGTGACGTGCCCGATCTTCCGGCCCGGTCGGACCTGCTTGCCGTAGAGGTGCACCTTTGCGCCGGGTTCGGCGGCGAAGAGATGGTGCAGCCGCTCGTCGATGCTCATGCCGCCGGGCTCGCCGCCGAGCACGTTCGCCATCACCACGACCGGGGCGGTGAGCGAGGTGTCCCCCATCGGGTAGTCCAGGACCGCCCGCAGGTGCTGCTCGAACTGCGAGGTCCGGGCCCCCTCGATGGTCCAGTGCCCGGAGTTGTGCGGTCGCATGGCCAGCTCGTTGACCACCAGCCCGGTCGGGGTCTCGAACAGCTCGACCGCGAGCAGACCGACCACGCCCAGCGCGGTGGCCAGGTCGATCGCGAGCTGTCCGGCGGCGAGAGCCACCTCCTCCGGCAGGTCGGGCGCGGGGGCCAGCACCTCCACGCAGATGCCGTCGGACTGCACCGTCTCCACCACGGGATAGACCGCGACCTGCCCGAACGGCGAACGGGCCACCTGCACGGCCAGCTCGCGGCGCAACTGGACCCGCTCCTCGACGATCAGCGGGGTGCCGCCCGCGAGCAGCGTGCCGGCCAACTCGGTGGCCTGCTCCGGACCGTCGACCAGCCAGACGCCCCGGCCGTCGTAGCCGCCCCGGGCCGCCTTGAGGACCACCGGCCAGCCGGTCCGCGTACCGAAGGCGACCAGGTCGTCCGGGACGGTGACCGGCTGCCAGGCGGGCACCGGGGCGCCCAGGGCGGTGAGCCGTTCCCGCATGACCTGCTTGTCCTGGGCGTGGACCAGCGCGTCGGCCGGCGGGTAGAGCTTCACCCCCTCGCCGGCCAGGGTGCGGATGTGCTCGCTCGGCACGTGCTCGTGGTCGAAGGTGACCACGTCGCAGTTCTTGGCGAAGGTGCGCAGCGCCGCCAGGTCGGTGTGGTCGCCGTACTGCACGTCGGCGGCGACCAGGGCCGCGCCGTCGTCAGGGCTGAGGGCGAGCACACGCAGTGACTGGCCGAGGGCGATCGCGGCCTGGTGGGTCATCCGGGCCAACTGGCCACCGCCCACCATGCCGACAACGGGGAGACCGGTACGGGAGTCCATAGCGGCGCCCAGCCTATCCGGGCCGTCGGAGATGCCGGCACTCGCCGCCTGATCTGGGGTTTGCAGGGGTCCCCTGCTACGCAAAAAGCGGTAACAAGGGTCCCCTGCTACCACCTCAGCCAGGTAGGTGGGTACGGAAACCACCGGGTGGGCGCGGACGGCGCGGCGTCAGGTGAGTTGGGCGACGAGGTCGTCGACGGTGGTCACCGGGCGTCGACAGACAAAACCCCGGCAGACGTACGCGGTGGACCGGCCGTCGACCATCGGCCGGTCGGCGAGCAGCGGCACGCCGGGCTGGTCCGGTCGGCCGGCGACGAGCACCGCGCCGGGCGGGGCGTGCCGGTACGCGGCGGCGACCAGTGGGTCCCCGGCCGGGTCGTCGGTGACCACGGCGATCTCGTACGGCCCGGAGAGCAGCGCCTCGCCGGCGGCGGCCGCGTACCCGGTGAACCGGGCGTGCCGACCGACCAGCGGGGCGAGGGTGGCGAGCGCCGCCTCGGCGGCCTCCCGGTAGCGGGTCGACCCGGTCAACGCGGCGTAGGTGACCAGCGCCGCGACGATCGCGGACCGGCCGGAGGGGGTGGCGTTGTCGGTGGGGTCGGCGGGCCGGGTGACCAGTTGCTCGGCGTCGTCGGCGGTGTCGTAGAAACCGCCGCCGGGGGCGGCGAACCGGGCCAGCGCGGTGTCCAGCAGCTGCCCGGCCAGCTCCAGCCAGCGTCCCTCGCCGGTGAGCTGGTGCATCGCGCAGAACGCCTCGGCCACGCAGCCGTAGTCCTCCAGCACGCCGGCCGGTTCGCCGACCACGCCGTCGCGGGAGACCCGGCGCAGCCGACCGTCGACGAGGTGCACGCCGGCGAGGTGCTCGGCCGCGTCGCGCATCGCGCCGTCGGCGACAATGGTGACGCCCTCCAGCAGGTTGTCGTCCCCCTCCTCGCCGCTGACGCCCCGGGTCTCGACCAGGCGGACGAACTCCGCGATCGCGGTGATCGCCAGGCCGTTCCAGGCGGCCACCACCTTGTCGTCGCGGGCCGGCTGGGGGCGGGTGTCCCGGGCGACGAGCAGCCGGCGTGCGACGTCCTGCCACCGGGCGCGTACCGCCGGGTCGGCGTCGTCGACGTCCCGGGCCAGCCGCAGCACGCTCGTGCCGTGCTCAAAGGTGCCAGCCTCGGTGACCCCGAACAGGTCGGCGGCGAAGCGGCCGTCTTCCTCGCCGAGGGCCTCGACGAGCTGGGCCGGGGTCCAGGCGTAGGTGAGCCCCTCGACGCCGTCGGTGTCCGCGTCGAGGGCGGAGGCGAAGCCCTCGCCGGGGCGGTGCAGCTCGTCGGCGAGGAAGCGGGCGACGTCCCGGGCCACGCGGGCTGCCAGCGGGTCGCCGGTGAGGCGCCAGAGCTGGGTGTACGCCCGCAGCAGCAGGGCGTTGTCGTAGAGCATCTTCTCGAAGTGCGGCACGGTCCAGTGCCCGTCGACCGAGTACCGGGCGAATCCGCCGGCGAGCTGGTCGTAGATGCCGCCCCGGGCCATCGCCTCGCAGGTGTGCCGGACGATCTCCAACGACTGCCGGGAGCCGGTGCGCTGGTGGTGCCGCAGCAGGGCGAGCAGGTTCATGTGCGGCGGGAACTTCGGCGCGCCGCCGAAACCGCCGTTCGTGGTGTCGTACTCCCCGGCGAGCTGCTCGGCGGCGGCGTCGAGCAGCTCGGCGGTGAGCGGGGCGGTGGGGCCGCCGACGGCCTGTGCGCCGCCGATCGCCTCGACCACCGCGGCCCCCTGCCGGAGCACGGCGTCCCGCTGCTCCCGCCAGGCGGTGCCGACCGAGTCGAGCAGCCGGAGGAAGTTGGGCTTGGGGAAGT
This sequence comes from Micromonospora echinospora, assembly GCF_900091495.1. NCBI lineage: Bacteria > Bacillati > Actinomycetota > Actinomycetes > Micromonosporales > Micromonosporaceae > Micromonospora > Micromonospora echinospora. The sequence goes on from NZ_LT607413.1 coordinate 1,146,224, forward strand.
AGGTGCCGCAGAAGAACGGGGTGCCGTCTCCGGTGGTGAAGACGGTCATCGGCCAGCCACCCTGCCCGGTCATCGCCTGGGTGGCGGTCAGGTAGACCGCGTCGACGTCCGGGCGTTCCTCACGATCCACCTTGATCGCCACGAAGCCCTCGTTGAGCAGGCGGCCGACGGCCTCGTCCTCGAAGGACTCGTGTGCCATGACGTGGCACCAGTGGCAGGCCGAGTAGCCGACCGAGACGAGCACCGGCACGTCCCGCCGTCTCGCCTCGGCGAACGCCTCGTCACACCAGGGCCACCAGTCGACCGGGTTGTCGGCGTGCTGGAGGAGGTACGGACTGGTGGCTTCGGCGAGTCGGTTCACCGCACGACCATAACCAGCCACCGGTACGGCGACATCCCGGTCCTCCAGGAACCACCACACCACTTGTCGTCTGATTGACACAAATGGCCGAGGCTTTGTATCGTCCAGTTATCGTCAGAGTGACGTAAACGGGGTGATGTCACATCACGGTCCCGGCCGACGCCTCCTCTTACAGCAGTCCACAGTGGACCGATCCGAACCAGCGAGAACGGATGTCATGAGAAGTCCCGTACCACCGAATGCGGTGCCACCTCCCCGGGTCGCACCGTCCGGCCCGCGGCCCTCGTCCACCGCGACCCGGCACCTCTGCGCCGGCGCATACCTCGATGACGGCTTCCGGCGCGCATACCTGAACCAGGTGTACCACCAGCGTCAGCGGTTGGTCGCTCCGTCCCACGGCTTCGACCTGCCCCTGGTGCTCTGGCACTGCCTCCAGGCCCGCCAGCGAGTACCGGCAGGCGATGACCCTGCTCAACGCGGGGACGGTCGTCTCCGGCGGGTCGCTGATCGTGCAGGGCGACGTGACCAGCACCCAGACCAACATCGGACAGTTCGACGAGGAGGACACCGATGAACGCGCACCCGTCGTACAACACGGGCATGACGGTGAGCGGGGGCACCGTCTCGGTCGGCGGCAACGTGACCGCCGTCCAGCACAACGGGCGCGACTCCGCGCGGACCGGACCGTTCCGTCGGGAGACGTGGGACCAGGCCGGCCGGTCGGCGGACGTCGGCATCCTCACCGTCCTGCGGGAAGAGATGGCCGCGGTCGTGGAGGTGCTCCGACGGGCTCCGGACCACCGGACCGAGCGGATGCGCGGGGGCGCCGCCGTACACCGGGCCACCTTCGCCGCCGAGGGCGGACCGGTCCGCGTCGTGGCCACCCAGACCCTCGAACCCGGTACGCACTCCGCCGCGCTCGCCTACCAACAGCTGCGCCGCTACTTCCGGCCACCACTCGTCCTGCTGGTCGGCATCGCCGGTGGCGTCCACGCGGACCTGGCGGTCGGCGACGTGGTCCTCTCCGACGAGGTGATCTGGTACGACAACCGGCGGGAGACCGCCGAGGGTCCCCGGTGCGGGGGCCGGATCCAGGCCACGGCGCCGGTGCTGCGGCATCGGGTCAGCGACTTCCTGGTCCGGCACGGCACCGTGGTCCGCCCGGAGGCGGGGCGGGAGTTCCGCATCCACCGGGGGCCGATCGGCTCCGGCAACGCGGTGGTGACCGACTCCGGCTCGGCCATCCGGTCGTGGCTGGTGGAGACGCACGAGAAGACCCTGGCCGTGGAGACCGAGGCGGTCGGGTTGGCCCAGGCGTTCTACGAGGAGATCGACGAGGACAACGGCCTGCGCGGCTGGATGACCGTGCGGGGCATCTCGGACCGGGCCGACCGGCACAGGGGACACGCCGACCACGAACTGGCGGCCCGGCACGCCGCGCTGGTCATGGAACGACTCCTGCCTCACCTGTGCCTGATCGAAGACGAGCGGTGACCCACGCCGACGCCCGACGCCGCACCGGAACGACCACGAGGCGTCCCCGCCAGGCGCTGCTGCACACGCTGACCGACCGGCACCTGGAGGCCTACCTCGTCTCCGGGGCGGCGTTGGTCGTCGGCGCGCTCAATCTCCTCAACGTGACCAGCCCGGAGGTGGTCGCCGCGGCCACCCTTGCCGTACTCGGCGTCATCACGTTCGACCTGCTCACCAGCCGCCGACGGATGCGACGCATCGAGTCCAGCCTCCGGACGGTCGTCGGCAGCCTGCGCGCGGAGGCACCCGACTCGGTGGACCGGTTGCTCGCCGTCGCCGTCCCGGGCGCGGCGGTCGGACTGACCGGCGCCCGGGACGTCCGGCTCGTCGGGGTGACCCTGAACCGAACGATCCGCAACCACCTGGACGAATTGCGGCAGCAGTTGGCGATGGGCGCGACGGTGCGGGTCGCGCTCATCGACCCGGTGGGGCCCGCCGCCGACGAGGCGGCCCGCCGCAACGGCCTGGAGACCTCGGGCGGGGGCGAGATCTTCAGGCACCGCATCCGGCCCACCATCGACCTGCTGGACTACCTGGCCGCCCAGAACACCGGCACCGGGCGGCTGGAGGTGCGGCTGCTCCGGTTCGTGCCCGCATTCGGCATGATGCTGGTCGACCCGGAGGACCCGACCGGCCAGATCGTCATCGACATCTATTCGCACCGCCCGGACGGACATGAAGCAACGATCACCCTACGTGCCGATCGGGATCCTCTCTGGCACCGGCACTTCGTGCGGGAGTTCGACCGGATCTGGGCCGGCGGCCAGACCCGCCATGAGCGGAAACTCACCTGATCGGGATGGTCCGAGTCGGAGACGACGCGCCCGATACCCTTCCGATGTGTCCGACCAGCCGACCGTCTTCCGCATCGCCGTCGATCTGGCGATCCTCACGATCCGTGACGGCCGGATGGCGGTCCTGCTGATCGAGCGAGGAAAAGCGCCGTTCGAGGGCCGCGCCGCGCTGCCCGGCGGGTTCGTCCGGGCCGGTGAGGACCTCGACGACACCGCGGTCCGGGAGTTGTCCGAGGAGACCGGACTGGACGGTCGCAGCCTCCACCTGGAGCAGGTCCGCACCTACGCCACGCCGGGGCGGGACCCGCGCTACCCGGTCGCCTCGGTCGCCTACCTCGCCATCGCCCCGGACCTGCCGGTGCCGGTGGCGGGCACCGACGCGGCGCGGGCCCGCTGGGAGCCGGTCGACCTCGACCGGCTGGGTCACGGCTGGCTCGCCTTCGACCACGACACCATCCTGCGGGACGCCCTCGAACGGGCCCGCGCCAAACTGGAGTACTCCCCGCTCGCCACCGCCTTCTGCGGTGAGACGTTCACCATCGGCGAGTTGCGCGCCGTCTACGAGGCCGTCTGGCAGGTGCGCCTCGACCCGCGCAACTTCCACCGCAAGGTCACCGGGGTGAGCGGCTTCGTGGTGCCGACCGGGGAGCGCCGGAACCCGCCGACGGGACGTCCGGCGGCGCTGTACCGGCGGGGCGACGCGACCATGCTCCACCCGGCGATGCTGCGTCCGGGCACCGGCCGACAGTAGACCGCACCCCGACCCACCGGGGGCCTTCCCTCGACAACATTCATCGACTTTCATCAGTGCATGCCCGGCGGTCGTCGTCGGCTCTCTCCCCCAGGAGGCACGCATGCGCGGATCCCGTCCCTGGCCGGTGCTCACCTCGGCCGCCCTGGTCGTGGCCCTGCTCGTCACCGGCTCCCCCGCCACCGCCGCCGGCCCGACCACCCGGATCTCGGCCAGCACCACGGTCGGCACGCACAACGCGTACGAGCGCGCCACGTACACCTACCTCGCCCAGGCGCTCGACGCCCGGCCCGGCATGATCGAGCTGGACGTCTGGCCGGACATCATCACGAAGCAGTGGCGGGTCAGCCACTCCAACCCGCTCGGCAACGACAACAACTGCGTCGCCGCGACCAGCGCCGACCAGCTCTACACGGGCACCCGGAACAAGAACCTCGAACACTGCCTGGACAACATCCGACTCTGGCTGGCCGCCCACCCGGACGCCGGCCCGCTGCACCTCAAGCTGGAGCTGAAGACGGGGTTCAGCGCCCGTACCGGCCAGGGGCCGGCACAGCTCGACGCGGTGCTGGCCGCCCGACTGGGCAACCGGGTGTACCGCCCGGCGGAGCTGCGCGGCGGGCACGCCTCACTCGACGCCGCCGCCCGCGCCGACGCCTGGCCGACGCGGCAGCAGCTCGCCGACCGGGTGATCGTCCACCTGATCCCCGGCACGGTGGAGCAGGGCAACCCGACCGACAGCCTCTGGACCGACGTCGAGTACGCCCGCCACCTGAACGCGCTGGCCGCCGCCGGCACCCTGGCCAACGCCCAGGCGTTCCCCGCCGTGCACAAGGCCCAGGCCGGCGACCCCCGCACCCGGTACGCCGACACCGCCCTGCGCCCCTGGTTCGTCGTCTTCGACGGGGACGCCACCGCGTACGTCACCGGCGGGATCGACACCGCCTGGTACCACACCAACCACTACCTGTTGGTCATGACCGACGCGCAGAACGTCCCGCCCGCCGTGGGCGACACCGACCCGGTCGCCGCCCGCGCCCGGGTGGCCGAGCTGGCCGCCGAGTACGCCAGCGTCGCCTCCGCCGACTGGGCCGCCATCCCCGAGGTGGTCGACGACGTCCTCGACCGCGGCTGACGTCGAGACCGAGCGGAGCGCTCGTCGTCGCGCCAGCCGGCGGACAGGCCGCGACCGCGCCTGCTGACGCGACGACGGGTCGGACGCGGCGTCGACTCCCCGTCCCTCAGGACGCCCCGGCGGTCAGGAGGCCCCGTCGGCGCGGAGCGGGAAGACGTTCGCGGTGGCCGAGTCCAGCAGCGAGCCGAGCACCGCGGAGATCTTGTCGGCGGACATCGGCTTGAAGAAGTGGTAGCCCTGGGCGGCGGTGCAGCCCAGCTCGGCCAGGGCGATCCGCTGCTCGGCGGTCTCCACCCCCTCGGCGACGACCCGCAGCCCCAACTCGTGGGCGAGACCGACGGTGGTCCGGACGATCGCCGCTGCCTCCGGCGAGTCGGCCATCCGGATCACGAAGGAACGGTCGACCTTCACCTCGTCCACCGGCACCCGGGTCAGGAAGGTCAGCGAGGAGAAACCGGTGCCGAAGTCGTCCACGGCGATCTGCACGCCCATCGCGCGGAGCGCGCCCAGGACCTCGTCGACGACCTCCAGCTCGCTCATCACCACCGTCTCGGTGATCTCCAGCACGAGCCGGCGCGGCGGGACGTCGTGCCGGCGCAGCGCCTCGGCGATCTCGGCCGGCAGGCGGGGGTCGAGCAGGCTGCGCGCCGAGATGTTCACCGAGATCGGCACGTCCAGCCCGTCCCGGGCCCAGCCGGCGGCGATGGCCAGGGCCTTGTCCAGCACGTACCGGGTGAAGGCGCCGAGCTGTTCGCTGTGCTCGACCGGGCCGATGAAGTCGGCGGGGGTGAGCAGGCCCCGGCGCGGGTGCAGCCAGCGGACCAGCGCCTCCACCCCGGTCGGCGCGCCGGTGGCCAGGTCGACCGCCGGTTGCAGGGCGAGTTGGAGCTGGTCGTCGACGGCCAGGGCCTCCCGCAGTTCGGCCAGCAGGGTCAGCTGGTCGGTGCTGGCCCCGTCCCGGGAGCTGTCGTACGGGGCGACGCTGCCGCCGCCCTTCTTCGCCTGGTACATCGCGATGTCGGCCCGACGCAGCAGCTCGGCCAGGTCGGCGGTGCCGGCGCCGGCCACCACCACCCCGACCGACACCTCGGTCGACATCCGCACCCCGGCCACCTCGGCCGGCGCGGCGAGGCGCTCCACGATGTCCCGGGCCCGGCGCAGCGCGGACGCCATCGGGGCGCTGCCGTGGTCGACCACCGGCAGGGCGGTCGTCAGCAGCGCGAACTCGTCGCCGCCGAGCCGGCCGAGCAGGTCACCGGGGCGGACCAGGGCACCCAGCCGGTTCGCGGTCAGTTGCAGCAGGTCGTCGCCGGCGGCGTGCCCGAGGGTGTCGTTGACCTCCTTGAAGTGGTTGACGTCCAGCAGCAGCAACGCCACCGGGTGGCCGTGTGCGAGCTGCCGCAGCGTCTCGTCCCCCCGCGCGAGCAGGGCCGCCCGGTTGACCAGTCCGGTGAGCGGGTCGTGCACCGCGTCGTACGACGACCGCGCGGTGACCCGGCGCAGCTCCCGGTGGGTCGCCGCGTCGTGCAGCGCGGCGGCCAGCGCGTCGGCGAAGGCGGTGAAGGCGTCCTGTTCGGAGTCGCTCGGGCCGGTCGAGCCGGCGAAGCTGATCCGCAGCTCGCCGACGCGGGTCGTGCCGACGGCGAGGGTGCGGGCCAGCTCGTGTCCGGTGGCCGGGGCGGGCTCCGGCGGGTCGCACTCGCGCTCGGTCACCTGGCCGCCGACGTCGCCCCGGTACCGCCGCCAGCGGCCGTCGCTGCGGGCCACGTGGACGTCGACCAGCTCGGCCCGGAAGAGGGCGAGCGCACCGGTGACCGCAGCAGTGGCCACGCCGCGCTCGTCGAGCTGGTTGAGCGTCCCGGTGGTCTCGGCGAACATCCGCCAGGTACGGCGTTCCTCCTCGGCGCGCAGCCGGTGCCGGTAGGTCTGCTGGAGCAGCCAGCACGGCGGCGGCAGGAGCAGCAGCCAGCGCGGGTCGAGACGGATCAGCGCGATGACCAGCAGTCCGACCACGACGTTGCCGACGAACATCAGCAGTTTGCCCCGGAGCGCCGCGAGCAGCGGCGGCGCGACCGTGGTGCCGTGCCGCAGCGTGAGGGCGAGCATGCTGAACGCGACGCTGGTCAGCAGGTAGGTGGCCGCACCGGCGAGCAGGGCGAGAGCGAGGGCCGGGGTGGGCGGGGCGAGGAACGGCTCCCCGAGGGCGGTGGTGACCACCACGGCGGCGGCGGTCGCGGTGGTGGCCGTGGCCACTATCCGCACCAGGTCCACGACGGATCGGCGGTCGGCCAGCAGCGACAGCAGCCCCCAGGTGAGCGCCGTGCCGACCAGCGCGGCTGCCGGGAGCCATCCGGCCGGGGCCAGGTACAGGGAGACGATCAGAGCTGCCTCGCCCCAGGTGATGCTGACCATCCCGGCGACGGCGCGGAACCGGAGCCGGGCCAGCTGGGCGGTGCCGAACACCGCGACGGCGATGCCGAACCGGGCCCACGGGGGCAGCGCATCGTCCGGGGCGAGCCGGACGGGGACGGCGAACCCGACCACGGCGGCGCTCAGCGCAGCCAGCAGGAGCCCACCGACGAGCAGGCGGGCCCGGATCGGGACGTCGCGGAGACCGAGCCGGTCCGGTGCCCGGTGGCCCGGATCGGAGGTCACGACGTCCCTCCGGGCGGCTGTTGTCCGGCCCGTCGGCGGGCAGCCGGTGCTGTGCTGGTCACTGGCGCCCCCTTCCGCGCACGGCTCGGGGGCGGATGGTCCCCCGGCGGAAGGCTAAGCCAAACCGGGGGACCGCAACAGGGGGTGACGCCCTGGTTCGACCCGGATCATGCCCGGACGAACGACTTACGGCGCTGCTGGCACCCGGACCGAGCGTTCGTCGGGTTTTTACGGTGACGTCGACCGATCTGTCGGATCAACGACTACGCGCTCGCTCTTCATGGCGTCCGGCGACGGGCCCTGGCTCGGGAAGCGGTCCGGCAGGCGGCGCAGCCGGGCGTTCATGTTGCGGATCAGCAGCACGGTGGCCGTGCCGAGGACCAGGATGAGGAACAGGCCCATCGGGCCGGCGAGGCCACCGGTACGGGTGTCCCCGAAGTTGTTCTGGGCGAGCACCTGCGCGGCGGTCAGCATGGGTTTCCTCCGGTCTGCGGACTACGACCAGGGTAGCCCCACGGGTGGTCAGCAGGCATGGGCCCTCTCCCGCACCCCGGCGAAGAGGTCCGACTCGGGCAGTGGGCTGTCGACCAGCGAGCGGGCCAGCTCGAAGTCCTCGGTCGGCCAGGCGCGCCGTTGTAGCTCCATCGGCACGTGGAACCAGAAGCCGTCCGGGTCGACCTGGGTGGCGTGGGCGCGCAGGGCGTCGTCGCGGACCGGGAAGTACTCCCCGCACTCCACCCGGGTGGTGACCCGGGGGCCCTTGTCCTCCCGGTCCTCCCAACGCTCCAGCCACTGCGCGTACGGGGACTCCAGGCCGGCGGAGATCATCGCCTCGTGCAGGGCGGTGACCTTGCTCTTGGAGAAGCCCATGTCGTAGTAGAGCTTCAACGGCTGCCACGGGTCGCCGAGGTCCGGGTAGCGCTCCGGGTCGCCGGCCGCCTCGAAGGCCGCGACGCTGATCTTGTGGCACATGATGTGGTCGGGGTGCGGATACCCGCCGTCCTCGTCGTACGTGGTCACCACGTGCGGCTTGAACTCGCGCATCAGCCGGACCAGCGCGCCGGCCGCCACCTCGACGTCCTGGAGGGCGAAGCACCCCTCCGGCAACGGCGGCAACGGGTCGCCCTCGGGCAACCCCGAGTCGACGAAACCGAGCCAGGCCTGCTCGACACCGAGGATGGCCCGGGCGGCGTCCATCTCGGCCCGCCGGATCTCGCCGATGTTGTTCCAGATCTCCGGCCGGTCCAGCTTGGGGTTCAACACGCTGCCGCGTTCCCCGCCGGTACACGTCACGATCAGTACGTCCACCCCCTCGGCGACGTACTTGGCCGTGGTCGCGGCGCCCTTGCTCGACTCGTCGTCGGGATGGGCGTGGACGGCCATGAGACGCAGTTGCTCTGCCAAAGCCGCACTCCTCGTCTGTACCCGGCCGGACCCCACGGGTCGGGCGGGTGAGCTGCCGATATCTCCATCAGCCCCGGCGAACCGGCTGCCGACCTGTCAGTATGGGCGCTGACCTGCCGACATCACACCGTGGACGGGCTGAGAGGATGGACCAGGTCCATTCTTCCCGAAGCCTGTGACGACGACGCCAGGAGATGCCCGCCGGTGACCGAGACGCACGCCACAACTACACCGGGTGCACCGGTATTCCCACCCGGTCGGTACGGCCGGCGCCGGGATCCCGGCCGGCGTCGCCCGTGGCTGACCGGAGCGCTGCTGGCCGTCGCACTCGCCTTCTCCGGACTGGTCACGTTCCGCCTCTACCAGCAGTACGGCGACCCGACCTACGACGCCCAGGTGATCACCTACACCGACATCACCGACACGCAGGTGGTGGTGGAGTTCCAGGTCACCGTACCGCCCGGCGGGTCGGCGGTGTGCCTGCTGCGGGCCCGGGACGTCGCCGGCGCGGAGGTGTCCCGCGAGGAGGTGACGGTGACCGCCCCGGGCGACGAGCGGAGCATCACCACCCGGCACCGGCTGGCCACCTCCGCCGAGCCGTTCATCGGCGAGGTCGTCCGCTGCCGGCCGCCGGCCTGAGCTGGGAAAACTCCTCCACGCAGAGGCATTGGCCGGTCACCGGCGGTATTCGCCGTCCCGGAGCCGGGTGTGGCACTGGTAACTTGGTAGTTCACCTGTCAGCCAGCCACGCACAATCGAGGAGAACGCCTGTGTCCACCACTGGCAACGAGGCGCCCGCCACCTGGCTGTCCCAGGACGCGTACGACCGCCTGAAGGCCGAACTCGACGAGCTGATCGCCAACCGCCCGGCGATGGCTGCGGAGATCAACGCCCGGCGCGAGGAGGGCGACCTGCGGGAGAACGGTGGCTACCATGCCGCCCGCGAGGAGCAGGGCAAGCAGGAGGGGCGCATCCGCTACCTCCAGGAGTTCCTGCGCACCGCCCAGGTCGGTGAGGCACCCAGCGCCGACGTGGTGACCCCCGGCATGGTCGTCACGATCTACTTCGACGACGACGCCGACGACAGCGAGACCTTCCTGCTCGGCTCGCGGGAGATCGCGTCCACCACCGACCTGACCGTCTACAGCCCGGAGTCCGCGCTCGGGCAGGCCATCCTGGGCGCGCGCGCCGGACAGGCCGTCACCTACACCGCGCCCAGCGGCGCCGACATCAAGGTGACCGTCGTCTCCTTCGAGCCCTTCACCGGCTGAGCCGGCCCGGATCTTCCCCACGTCGTGCACCGGGGGCGGGTGGCCCGAGCGGCCAGTCGCCCCCGGTGATCACCGTGCCGGCGGCGCGTCACGCCTCCGGGGGCGGCGAAGACCCGCGTCACGCCTCCGGGGCGGCGAAGACCTGGTAACCGCTGGCGCGGAGCGCGCTGATCAGCATGTCGGAGTGCTCGGGCCCCCGGGTCTCCACCGAGAGCGCCACCTCCACCTCACCGAGGCGCAGGTGCGGGTGGACCCGCTGGTGCACCACGTCCACCACGTTGGCCCGGTGCTCGGCGATCTCGGTCAGCAGGGACGCGAGCTGCCCGGGGCGGTCCACGCACCGGACGGTGATCCGCAGGAAGCGCCCGGCGGCGGCGAGGCCGTGCTCGATCACCCGCAGCATCAGCAGTGGGTCGATGTTCCCGCCGGAGAGCACCGCCACCGTCGGTGAGCCCACCTCGACCACACCGGCGAGCAGCGCCGCCACCCCGACCGCGCCGGCCGGCTCCACCACCTGCTTGTTCCGTTCCAGCAGCATCAGCAGCGCCCGGGAGATGTCCTCCTCGCCCACCGTGACCACCTCGTCGACGAGCTTGTGCACGTGGGTGAAGGTGAGGTCACCGGGACGGCCGACCGCGATGCCGTCGGCGATGGTGCTGTACGCCGGCAGGCGTACCGGCTCGCCGGCCGCCAGCGAGGGCGGGAAAGCCGCCGCCTCGGCGGCCTGCACCCCGACCACCCGCACGTCCGGGCGGAGCGCCCGGACCACCACGGCGATCCCGGAGACCAGGCCGCCCCCGCCGACCCCGGTGACGATGGTCCGCACCTCCGGGTACTGCTCCAGGATCTCCAGCGCCACCGTGCCCTGCCCGGCGATCACGTCCGGGTGGTCGAAGGGGTGGATGAAGACCGCCCCGGTCCGTTCGGCGAAGGTCTGCGCCGCCACCAGGGACTCATCCACGGTCGCGCCGACGAGCTGCACCTGTGCGCCGTACCCCTTGGTGGCCGCGACCTTGGGCAGTGGCGCGTTCACCGGCATGAAGACGGTGGCGGTGGTGCCGAGCAGGCCGGCGGCGAGGGCCACGCCCTGCGCGTGGTTGCCGGCGCTGGCGGCGACCACGCCCCGGGCCCGCTCCGCCGCGCTGAGCCGGGCGATCCGCACGTACGCCCCCCGCACCTTGTACGACCCGGCGCGTTGCAGGTGCTCGCACTTGAGCCAGATGGGCCCGCCCAGCGCGGCGGTGAGCGGGCGGGAGGGCTCCAGCGGGGTGGCCCGGGTGATCCCGGCCAACAGTTCCCGCGCTGCCTGGACGTCGGCGAGGCCGACCAGCTCCGTCATGCCCTGATGGTGCCATCTGCCCCTGGTGAGGTCATCGGGGACGGCACGGTGGTGCCGGGAGTGACCGGATACGGCACGACCGTCCCCGGGGCCAACGGGCCGGCCGGGCCTCCCCGGTCGATCCGGGCCTGCTGCGCGGCCGAGACCCGCCGGATCACCACGACCAGGGTGGCTCCGGCGACGACACAGGCCACCATCGGCAGGATGCTCCGGTTCAGTGCCGCCGAGTACTGGTCGGCGTAGTCGAGGAACTCCCGCCGGATGGTCGGGTACGCCGGCAGCTGCTCGAACTCCCGCTCCGAGGCCCGCTCCGTCCACCACTCGGAGACCAGAAAGACCAGCCAGGCCGCCCACCAGACGCCGACCAGCCGGCCGGTGCCCGGACGCCACACGCTGGCCCGGGTGACATCGGCGACCACCCGGTACGGCAAGACGAGGTTGACCAGCGGCACCAGCCAACCGCCGATCGCCCAGCCCGCGCCGAGGCCGGGCGCCGAGCCGGGGAAGGCGTCCAGGTTCATCCGTACCCGGTAGGTCCAGACGATGACCAGCACCACGGCGGTCAGGTACGCGATCAGGTAGGGGATGCTCGCGGCCAACTCGACGAACCCGGCGACCAGCAGCATGTCCTGGTCCTCGGTGCGCGCGGCCCGCTCGGCCATCGACCGGCCGACCAGCGCGGTGAGGGACACCAGCAGGTAGCACAGTGTGGTGGCGGCGACCGCCACCGAGGCGGCCAGGCCGATCCCGCGTACCGACCGGATCGGCACCTCGGGATTCACCGGCGGGGCGCCGACCGGCGTGCCGCAGGTCGAGCAGTCACTCGCCCGGGGCGAGGTCTCGCCGTCGCAGGTCGCACACCGCATGGCCGGTCGTCCTCACTGTGCAGTTGTCTCCGGGCCGGCCCACACTAGACGATCATGCGGGGGCGGGCGACCCTGTTCCGACGCGCGGGTACCCGGGGGCGTGCCGCGCCCACGGGGCCTGCATCTCGAACTGGCCCGCCACGCCGAGCAGCAGCAGCTCCGACCCGGGCGGGCCGACCAGTTGCACCGCCACCGGCAGCCCGTCGGGACGCCGACCCACCGGCACCACCAGCGCCGGCAGTCCGGCGATGTTCCACGGCGCGGCGAACGGGGCGTACCGGATGCTGGTGCTCATGTTCGACCGCCAGGACCGGCCCGACCAGCTCTGCGCCGCCGGTGGCGCGCTGGCCAGCGCCGGGGTGAGCAGCAGGTCGACCGAGTGGTCGGCGAAGAAACCGATCGACCGTTCGCGCCAGGCGTCCCGGTCGGCCTGGCGGACGTAGCCCCGTCGCTGCGCCCACTCCCCCAGGGCGACGTGCCGCCGGCTGCGCCGCTGGAGGTGCCGGCGCTCCACCCCGCCGGCGCGGACATCGGCGGAGGCGGCGGCGAACCAGGTCGCGATGCCCTTGAGACCGAGTGCGGTCGGATACACCGGGTCGGCCGGCACGGTGTCGTGCCCGGCGGCGGCGAGCAGCCGGCCGGCGGCGGCCACCGCGTCCCGGTTGGGTTCGTCGGCGGCGATGCCGCGCACCGGCGAGCGGAGCGACACACCCACCCGCAGCCGCTGCGGCGGCACCAGCTTCTCCTGGGGACGTCCGGCGAGCACCTGGAAACCCACCGCCGCGTCCGCGACCGTGGTGGTCAGCATGCCGTGCTCGGCCAGGCCGAACCAGCCCTCCTCGCCGAGCTGCCAGGGCACCACGCCCCGGCCGGGCTTGAGCCCGACCAGGCCGCAGCAGGCCGCCGGAATGCGAATCGAGCCGAGGCCGTCGTTGGCGTGCGCGATCGGCACCAGCCCGGCGGCCACCGCCGCGGCGGCGCCCCCGGACGATCCACCCGGGGTGCGGGCCGGGTCCCACGGGTTGCGGGTGACCGCCGTCTCGTCGTCGGTCACCGCCCACAACCCGAGTTCCGGCATCCGGGTGACACCGAGGATGACCGCGCCCGCGCCGCGCAGCCGACGGACCACCTCGTGGTCGCCCTCGGCCACCGGGGTACGCACGGCGGCCGAGCCGCGCCAGGTGGGCAGGCCGGCGACCGGGGTGTTCTCCTTCACCGCGACCGGCACCCCGGCCAGCGGGAGGTTGGCCAGGTCCTCCTGCTCGTCGACCTTCTCCGCCTCGGTGATCGCCTCCCCGCCGCGTACCGTGCGGAACGCGGCGAGGTCGGCGTCGGCGCGGGCGACGTGGTCGAGGTGGTCGGCCACCACCTGCGTCGCCGAGACGTCCCCCCGGCGTACGCCCCGGGCGATCTGCTTCGCGGTCGCCCCGACCCAGGTCGGCATGATGTCCTGCACGGCCACCCTCCCCAGCCAGCGGTCAGCCCAGCGCCTGCTCCAGATCGGCGAGCAGGTCGTCGACCGTCTCGATGCCGACAGACAGTCGCACGAGATCGCCGGGAACTTCAAGCGGCGAGCCGGCAGCGCTCGCGTGTGTCATCCGACCCGGGTGCTCGATCAGAGACTCCACCCCGCCGAGGGACTCGGCGAGCACGAACAGCTTGGCCCGGTTGCAGATCTCGACCGCGTGCTCCTCACCGCCGGTGGCGCGGAAGGAGATCATCCCACCGAACCGGCGCATCTGCTTGGCGGCCACCTCGTGTCCCGGGTGCGACGGCAGGCCGGGGTAGATCACCTCGGCCACCTTGGCGTGCCCGTCCAGGTAGGCGGCGATCCGCTCGGCGTTGTCGCAGTGCCGGTCCATCCGGACGCCGAGGGTCTTGATGCCGCGCAGGGTCAGCCAGGCGTCGAACGGGCCGTTGATCGCGCCCATCGCGTTCTGGTGGTAGCGCAGCTGCTCGCCGAGTTCCCGGTCGGCGACGACGAGGGCGCCACCGACCACGTCGGAGTGGCCGCCGACGTACTTGGTGGTGGAGTGCACCACCACGTCCGCGCCGTGCGCGATCGGCTGCTGGAGGTACGGCGAGGCGAAGGTGTTGTCGACCACCAGCAGCGCCCCGGCGTCGTGCGCGACACCGGCCAGGGCGGCGATGTCGGCGATGCCGAGCAGCGGGTTGGTCGGCGTCTCCACCCAGACGATCCGGGTGCTGCCGGGGCGGATCGCCGCCCGCACGGCGTCCGGGTCGGAGACCTTCGCCGGGGTGTACGCCAGCCCCCAGCGCTCGGCGACCTTCGCGAAGAGCCGGTACGTGCCGCCGTACGCGTCGTCCGGGATGACCACGTGGTCACCCGGCTTGCAGACGGTGCGCAGCAGGGTGTCCTCGGCGGCCAGGCCGCTGGCGAAGGCGAGCCCGACCGGACCGCCCTCGAGCGCGGCGAGGCACTCCTGGAGGGCGTCCCGGGTCGGGTTGCCGGACCGGCTGTACTCGTAACCCAGCCGGGGCGCGCCGACGGCGTCCTGGGCGTAGGTGCTGGTCTGGTAGATCGGTGGGATCACCGCGCCGGTGCGGGCATCCGGGTCCTGGCCGGCGTGGATCGCGAGCGTCTCGAAGCCGTGACTCATTCCCCAGACGCTAGTCCCTCCACCGGGACCGACCGGGGCGACCCGACCGAGCCGGGCACGTCCACGGGTGCACCCGTACGCCGAACTAGCCTTGGGCCGGTGGCGGCATGTGTGTTCTGCGGGATCGTGGCGGGTGGAGTGCCCTCGTTCCGGGTGACCGACGAGGCGGACGGGGTGGCGTTCCTGGACACCCGACCGGTGTTCAAGGGGCACGTGCTGGTGGTGCCCCGGACCCACCTGGTCACCCTGGCCGACCTGCCGCCGGAGTCCCTCGCCGGCTATTTCGGGCTGGTCCGCCGGGTCGCCCTGGCGGTCGAGACCGGGCTGGACGCGGGTGGCAGCTTCGTGGCGATGAACAACAAGGTCTCCCAGTCGGTGCCGCACCTGCACACCCACGTGGTGCCCCGGACGAAGGGGGACGGGCTGCGCGGCTTCTTCTGGCCACGGACGCGCTACGCCGACGACGACGAGGCGCGCTCCTACGCCGGGCGGGTGGCCGCCGCCCTCCCGTCCGCCCCCGGGCGAGTGTAGCGGGTGATCCAGAGGCCGGGGACAGGCTCGGCGTCGCCGAGCGTGGTGAAGCCGAACGACTCGTAGAGCGCCCGCGCCGGCCGGTTGGCCCGGCCGGTGGCGACGAGCACCGTACGATCACCGGCCCGGGTCAGCACCGCGTCGACCAGCGCCCGGCCGATGCCCCGTCGGTGCGCGACCGGGTCGACCACGAGCCGGTCGATGTCCACCGTCGTCGCGTCCTCGGTCCAGGCCAGCGCGCCGACCAGCCGACCGGCCTCGTACGGTCGGGCGGGAACCGCCTCTGCTGGCACGACGGGCGGCTCGCCCTCGGCGACGACGGCCCCGAGCCAGCGCAGCGACGCGGCCCGCAGGTCGTCGAGGCTCTCGTGGAGCACGGGGATGCGGTCGTCGCCGATCAGCGCCGCCTCCACCGCGTACGCGGCCCGCTGTATCCGGAGCAGCGCCCGCGCCACCGTCTCGTCCCTGCCCGGTTTCATCTCCCTGATGTCCATCGCAGGAGATCGTGGCAGCAATCGGCTCGCCAGGGGGCCCTACCCCACCACGATCGACGTGGAAAGGCCGGGGCCGGGGGCCTGATCTTCGGGTGGACGGGTAAGGACGGGGGACCCGCCGGCGTTGCAGGATAGACAGATACGAGAGGAGTCATCGTGTTCCTGCGCCGCATGAAGGCCGAAATGATCACGCCCGACCAGGCCCTGCCCGGCCGACCGATCGCGATGCCGGTCAGCGACCGGCACGAGGTGCTCGGCACCCCGCTGAAGGGCCCGTTTCCGCCGGGCGCGCAGGTGGCCGTCTTCGGGATGGGCTGCTTCTGGGGCGCGGAGCGCCTGTTCTGGGGTCTCCCCGGCGTGATCACCACCTCCGTCGGCTACGCGGGCGGCTACACCCCGAACCCGACGTACGAGGAGGTCTGCTCCGGGCGTACCGGACACGCCGAGGTGGTCGAGGTGGTCTACGACCCGTCGACCATCGCCTACGAGGACCTGCTCAAGGTCTTCTGGGAGAACCACGACCCGACCCAGGGCATGCGCCAGGGCAACGACGTCGGCACCCAGTACCGGTCGACCATCTACACCACCAGCGACGAGCAGGCCGCTGCCGCGACGTCGTCGCGGGACGCCTTCGCCCCGATCGTGGCCCAGGCCCGCCGGGCCGAGATCACCACCGAGATCGCCCCGCTCGGCGAGTACTACTTCGCCGAGGACTACCACCAGCAGTACCTCGCCCCGACCAAGAACCCGAACGGCTACTGCAACCACGGCCCGAACGGGATGAGCTGCCCGGTCGGCGTGGCCCGTACGGCCGGCTGAGCGCGGGCGGGACGGCGGCGGTGGTCGCGCCGAGCAACGCCAGGTAGGCCACCTGTGGAGCTGCCCCGTCGGTGCGGGCAGCTCCACAGGGCGCAGCGCGGTCCACGTCCCGGCGTCCACGTCGCCCCTCGCCTACGACCACCCGGACCGGGTGTCCCCGGGGACGTCCACGGCGCGCGGCCGGGCCAGCCGAAGGGGGCGGCCCGATGCTGGGAGGTTCCTCACAGCGAGCCGCACTCGCAAAAGGGTCACTCCGCGCCTGACGGACACGGAAGCGCCGATGATCCACTTCAACTCGCCAAAGGTTGCGCATTCTAGCAACCCGCCTGCCTGCCAGCCATCAGCTCAACAGGCGAAGCGCACCATCCTCTGGCAGCATTCGTTGGCATGTGCGGACTGGCTGGGGAGCTCCGTCGGGACGGTTCACGCGCCGACGTCGCGGCGGTGGAGCGGATGGCGGCGACCATGCACGACCGGGGCCCCGACGACAGCGGCGTCTGGTCACAGGGACCGGTCGCCCTGGGTCACCGGCGTCTGAAAATCATCGACCTCTCCGCCGCGAGCGGGCAGCCGCTGGTCGACCCGGCCGCCGGGCTCACCGGCGTCTTCAACGGCTGCATCTACAACTACCGGGAGCTGCGCGCCGAACTCCAGGCGAAGGGGCACGTCTTCTTCTCCTCCGGCGACACCGAGGTGGTGCTCAAGGCGTACGCCGAGTGGGGGGACGACTTCGTCGACCACCTGGTCGGCATGTTCGCCGTGGCGATCACCGAGCGGGCCACCGGCCGCCTGGTGCTGGCCCGCGACCGGCTCGGCATCAAGCCGCTCTACCTGGCCGAGACCCCCGACCGGGTGCGGTTCGCCAGCACCCTGCCCGCCCTGCTGGCCGGCGGCGGGATCGACACCACGATCGACCCGGTCGCGCTCGCGCACTACCTGAGCTTCCACAGCATCGTGCCGCCACCCCGGACCATCCTGCGCGGCGTGGCCAAGCTGCCCCCGGCCACCGTCCGGGTGTACGAGCCGGACGGCCGGGTCACCGAGCGGCTCTACTGGGACCCGGCGTTCACCCGCCACCAGGACCGGGCCGACTGGTCCGAGCGGGACTGGCAGGACGCCCTGCGGGAGTCGCTCACCACCGCCGTCAAGCGGCGCATGGTCGCCGACGTGCCGGTGGGGGTGCTCCTCTCCGGCGGCCTGGACTCCAGCCTGGTGGTGGCGCTCCTCGCCGAGCAGGGGCAGCGCGGCCTGGCCACCTTCTCCATCGGCTTCGAGGCGGTCGGCGGGCGCGAGGGCGACGAGTTCCGCTACTCCGACCTGGTGGCGAAGACCTTCGACACCGACCACCACCAGATCCGGGTCGCCACCGGTGACCTCGTCCCGCCGCTGGAGGCGGCGGTCGCGGCGATGAGCGAGCCGATGGTCAGCCACGACTGTGTGGCGTTCTACCTGCTCAGTGAGACGGTCGCGCGGCACGTCAAGGTGGTCCAGTCCGGGCAGGGCGCGGACGAGATCCTCGGCGGCTACCACTGGTACCCGCCGCTGGCCGGCGTCGACCGGGCGCACGCCGTGGACACGTACGCGAAGGCGTTCTTCGACCGGGACGCGGCCGGACTGGCCCGCGTGCTCAACCCGGACCGGCTGGCCGACGGCGACCCGGCGCGGGAGTTCGTCGCCGCCCACCTGGGCCGGGCGGGCGCGGAGACCGCTGTCGACGCGGGCCTGCGGATCGACACCCAGATCATGCTCACCGACGACCCGGTGAAGCGGGTCGACAACATGACGATGGCGCACGGCCTGGAGGCCCGGGTGCCCTTCCTCGACCACGAGTTCGTGGAGCTCGCCGCGTCCTGCCCGCCGGAGCTGAAGCTCGCCCAGGACGGCAAGGGCGTGCTCAAGGAGATCGGCCGCCGGGTGCTGCCCTGGGAGGTCATCGACCGCCCGAAGGGCTACTTCCCGGTGCCCGGCCTCACCCACCTGGAGGGCAAGGTCCTCGACCGGGTACGTGACGCCCTGTACGCCCCCGAGGCCCGCCGTCGCGACCTGTTCCGCGCCGGCTACGTCGACGCCCTCCTCACCGACCCGAACGCCGAACTCACCCCGCTGAACGGAAACAAGCTGTGGCAGCTCGGACTCCTGGAAATGTGGCTCCAGAGCCACGGAATCGACTGACCGTGACCGACACCCTGGCGACCGGGGCGGCCCTGACCGAGGGGCAGCGGGCCCGGATGGCCCGGAAACGGGAACGGGTCGGGCCGGGCGGTGACCCGGTCGCCCCGGGCGAGCCCGGCGGACGGTCGACCGACCCGGAGGCGACGGACCGGGCCGGCCGGACCGACGTGGTGCTCGACTGCGGCTGGGGTCGGCTGGTCTTCGGCCAGACGTTCCGCGACCCGGCGGCCGTCGCCGACGTGCTCCGCTCGGAGGCCGCCGGTTCCCGGGACATCTGCATCTACCTGCGCGACCCGCACGTGCTGGTGTCCCGGCTCCACGACGAGCTGTTCATCGACCCGTCGCTGACCTACCGGCTGCCGCTGAGCCCGGACGCGGCCCCCGGCCCCGGGCCGATCGGCGGCGAGGCGTCCGGGGACACCGGCGCGGATCTGCCGGGGCTGCGGATCCGCCAGCTCCGCGACGCGGCGGACGCCGAGGCGGTGAACCGGATCTACGCCAGCAACGGGATGGTGACCGCCCCGGTGGACGTACTGGTGGCCAACGCCGCCACCCCGTCCTTCCTGCACCTGGTCGCCGAGTCGGCCACCGGGGAGATCGTCGGCACGATCACCGGCGTGGACCACGTCGAGGTCTTCGACGACCCGGACGAGGGCGCGAGCCTGTGGTGCCTGACCGTGGACTTCAACCAGGCCCCGCCCGGCACCGGTCAGGCGCTCCTGACCGAGCTGGCCGCCCGGCTCACCGACCGGGGTCGGGCCTTCGTCGACCTGTCCGTGCTGGCGGAGAACGTCGGGGCGATCCGGCTCTACGAGCGGCTGGGCTTCTACCGCACCGCCACGCTCTGCGTGAAGCGGAAGAACCCGATCAACGAACGGCTGTTCCTGCCCGCCCTGCCCGCCGGCTACGACGAGCTGAACCCGTACGCCCGGATCATCGCCGACGAGGCGATGCGCCGGGGCATCCGGGTGGAGGTCACCGACCCGACCTGGGGTGAGCTGCGGCTGACCACCGGCGGGCGGACCATCCTGACCCGCGAGTCGCTCTCCGAGCTGACCTCGGCGGTGGCGATGAGCCGCTGCGACGACAAGCGGGTGACCCGGCGGATCCTCACCGAGGCGGGGCTCGCCGTGCCACGCGGCCGGACGGCCACCGGCGACGACGCCGACGAGGCGTTCCTGGCCGAGATCGGCGCGGTGGTGGTCAAGCCGGCCCGGGGCGAGCAGGGCAACGGCATCACGGTCGGGGTACGCACCCCGGAGGCCCTGCGGACCGCGGTCGAGCTGGCCCGCCGGTACTGCCCGGACGTGCTGGTCGAGGAGTTGCGCGCCGGCGAGGACCTGCGGGTGGTCGTCATCGACCACGAGGTGGTCGCGGCGGCCGTCCGGCGGCCCGCCTCGATCACCGGCGACGGGGTGCACGACGTCACCGAGCTGATCGAACGGCAGAGCCGCCGCCGGGCCGCCGCCACCGGCGGTGAGTCCCGCATCCCGATCGACGAGATGACCCGCGAGGTGGTCGCCGAGGCCGGGTACGGCATGCACGACGTCCTCCCCGAGGGCACCGTGCTCGCCGTCCGGCGGACCGCCAACCTGCACACCGGCGGCACGATCCACGACGTCACCGGGGAACTGCACCCGGAGATCGCCGAGGCGTGCGTGGCGGCCAGCCGGGCGCTGGACATCCCGGTCACCGGGCTGGACCTGCTGGTCGAGGCACCCGACCGGCCGGAGCACGTCTTCATCGAGGCGAACGAGCGGCCCGGCCTGGCCAACCACGAGCCCCAGCCGACCGCCGAGCGCTTCGTGGACCTGCTGTTCCCGGGCACCCGGGCACCGCACCGACTCTGGTCCCCGGCGGGTACGGCATCCTCGACGGCATGACCGAACGTCGTCCCGTCCCGCTCCCGCTCGACCTGGACTACCTGCGGCAGGTGCTGCTGGAACTCCTGGAGATCCCCAGCCCGTCGGGGCGTACCGACCACGTGCAGCAGTACGTGGGCGAGCGGCTCTCCGCCCTCGGCATCTCCTCCACGCTGACCCGGCGGGGCGCGCTGAGCGCCTGCCTGCCCGGCCCCCGCGCCACCGGGGCGGACCGGGCGATCGTGGTGCACACCGACACCATCGGCGGGATGGTGAAGCGACTGAAGGAGAACGGCCGGCTGGAACTGAAGTCGATCGGCACGCACAGCGCCCGCTTCGCGGAGGGGGCGCACGTGCGGATCTTCACCGACGACCTGGACCGGGTGGTCACCGGTCAGGTGCTGCCGTTGAAGGCCAGCGGTCACCGCTACAACGAGGCGGTCGACCTCCAGGGGGTCGGCTGGGAGCAGGTGGAGGTCCGGGTCGACGAGCCCGTCGAGGACATCGCCGGGCTACGCGCGCTCGGCATCGACGCGGGGGACTTCGTGGCGTTCCTGCCCAACCCGACGATCACCCCGAGCGGCTTCGTCAAGTCCCGCCACCTGGACGACAAGGCCGGGGTGGCGGCGGTGCTGACCGCGTTCAAGGCGATGGTCGACGCGGGCGTCCAGCCCCGCGTCACCGCGCACCTGCTGGTCACCGTCACCGAGGAGATCGGGCACGGGGCCAGCCACGGCCTCGACCCGGACGTCGCCGAGATCGTCTCGGTGGACGCGGCGGTGGTCGCCCCGGGGCAGCAGTCCCGGGAGAACGCGGCGACCCTGGCGATGGGCGACGGGGTGGGCCCGTTCGACTACCACCTGACCCGCAACCTCGCCTCGATCGCCGCCGAGCACGACGTCGACCTGGTCCGGGACGTCTTCGACTACTACCGCTCGGACGTGGCGGCGGCGGTCGAGGCCGGCGCGCACGCCCGGGTGGCGCTGCTCGGCTTCGGGGTGGACGCCACCCACGGCCACGAGCGCACCCACCTGGACGGCCTGCGCCACCTGACCCAACTGCTCTGCCTCTACCTCCAGAGCGACCTGGTCTTCCCCGAGTGGGACGCCGAGCCCGAGGGCGACCTGGCCGACTTCCCGTCGCTGGCGGTGCAGCCGGCCTCCGAGGAGGGGCCGCGCGAGGGGCCGATCGGCATCGCCGACCAGGCGTCGGACCCGTCCTGACCCGCCTCCCCAGCGGGTGACGTAAAACCGTTGCCGCCGCAGTCGGGAAGTGGATAGCGTGGCGGTACACGGGAAGGGAGGTGATCCGAAGCTTTGTGTAGTTATCGGACTCGTGAGGTGGCTGTCCGCTAGCCGCTGTCCTTGACAGTCGACCGTCCGCCCTCCGGGGCGGGCTCAGAAAGATCGTCGAGACCGTGTGGCAGCGGTGCGGCGAATCCAGAACAGCCACCCGACCCCCGGGGTGCCGGCCCAGTCCAGCCGGCCCGCGCGTCAGCGCGGAAGCCCCGGGGGTCGACCCATGTACGGAGGGTGTAGGCCGTGTCGATGCGCGAGCTGACGGTGCTCGGCACCGCCAGTCAGACGCCGACCCGGCAGCGCAACCACAACGGGTACGTGCTGCGCTGGGACGACGAGGTGATCCTCTTCGACCCGGGCGAGGGGAGCCAACGGCAGCTCCTGCACACCACGGTCACCGCCACCGACCTGACCCGGATCTGCGTCACCCACTTCCACGGCGACCACAGTCTCGGGCTGCCCGGCATCATCCAGCGCCTCTCCCTGGACCGGGTGCCGCACCCGGTGGCGGTGCACTTCCCGGCCGGCGGCGCGGAGTACTTCGCCCGGCTGCGGCACGCCACCAGCTTCCACGAGGCCGCCGAGCTGCGTCCCGAGCCGGTCGACGCGGACGGGCAGCGGATCGCCCTGCGCGGCGGCCACACCCTGACCGCCCGCCGGCTCCGCCACCCGATCGAGACGTACGGCTACCAGCTGGTCGAACCGGACGGCTGCCGGATGCTCCCGGAGCGGTTGGCCGCGTACGGCATCGCCGGCCCGGCCGTCGGCGAGCTGCTCCGCGTCGGTCACCTGGACGTCGACGGACGCCGCGTGCGCACCGACGAGGTGAGCGAACCCCGGCCCGGCCAGCGGTTCGCCTTCGTGATGGACACCGGCCTCTGCGACGCGGTCTACGCCCTGGCCGAGCACGCCGACCTGCTGGTGATCGAGTCGACGTTCCTCGACTCGGAGACCGCGCTCGCCGCCGAGGTCGGGCACCTCACCGCCGCCCAGGCCGCCCGGGTCGCGGCCGAGTCCGGGGTACGCCGGCTCGTGCTCACCCACTTCTCCCAGCGGTACGCCGACCCGGCCCGGTTCGCCGCCGAGGCCCGCGAGCACTTCACCGGTGACCTGGTGGTCGCCGAGGACCTGGGCACGGTCGCGGTGCCGCCCCGGCGGGTACCCTCGCCCGGGTGACCCTCACTCTCCGCCATGCCGTCGCCGACGACCTGATGGCGGTCGGTGCTTTGCACCAGCGGTCCCGGGTCACCGCCTACTCGTCGTTCCTTCCCCCGGAGGCGCTGGCCCTGCCCACACCCGAGATGATGGGTGACTACTGGGCGCAGCGCTGGTCGTACGAGCGCGACGACCACCTGATGACCGTCGGCGAGCGGGACGGCCGGCTGGTCGGCTTCACCTACGTCGGCCCGGACGAGCTGGACGGCGTGGTCGACCCGCACGCGGCCATGCTGCGCGCCATCCACCTGGACCCGACCGAGCAGGGCCGGGGCACCGGCCGGGCGTTGATGCGTGACGCCCTGCGCACCATGCGGTCGTGGGGGCGGACCCGGGCCACGCTCTGGGTGCTGGCCGACAACGCCCACGCCCGGCGCTTCTACGAGCGCGGCGGCTGGGCACCGGAAGGCCGGGAACGCGACGAACACTTCGGCCCGGTCGTCACCCGTCAACTCCGCTACGCCCGCCCCCTCTGACCGGCACGGCAACCCGGACGGTGGACTCATGATCCCTCGGTCGCGGGTTCGAGCCCCGCACAGGGCGCGCCACCTTCAGTCGAGCGAATCGGAGAAGGTGGTCATAATTCTGACCAGTCGTTAGAGTGGTCGCTATGGAGACCATTCCTATCACGGAAGCCAAGGCCCGGATCGCCGAGCTTGCCGACCGCGTCGCTCGGGAGCACGACCACTTCACGATCACCAGGAACGGCCGCGCCGACGTGATGCTGATCTCGGTTGCCGAGTACGAGTCGATGCGGGAGACGCTCGACCTGCTCTCCGACAACGAGACCCTCGCGGATCTGCGCCAGTCGCGGGAGGATTTCGCGGCCAGCGACACGTTCTCCATGGACGAGGTTCGCGCCGAGTTGGAGCGGCGTCGCGGTAGGACGGCCTGATGCCTTCGCAAGGCGGGCGGGGGGATGGCACTCACGAGGCGCCCAGCCCGTACACAGTGATGTTCTCTCGGCAGGCCCGCCGCAACCTACACGAGGATCTGCCACTGGAGGTCGCGGTCGCGGCGACGGAGACCATCGAGCACGCGATAGCGGTCAACCCTTATCGGGCTGGCAAACCACTCGACGAGCCCTTCGACGGCTTTCACTCCGCCCGCCGCGGCACGTACCGGATCATCTACCGGATCAACGAGGCCAAACGGATCGTGGAGATCCACTCGATCCGCCACCGACGCGACGCCTACCGCTTCTAGGACACGCCAGGCCCTGCTTCACCGGGCTGGCGTGCCCAGACGCGTCGGTAGGGCGGCACCCGGCCTGCCCCAGGACAGGCCGGGTGCCGTGCTCAGCGACCGCCGAGGTGGGCCAGCAGGTCCTGCCGGGTGAGCACGCCCTTGGGCTTGCCGTCGATCAGCACCAGCGCCGCGTCGGACTTCTCCAGCAGCGTCACCGCCTCGCTGACCGGCTGCCCACCGCCGACCATCGGCAGCGGCTCGCCCATGTGCCGCTCGATCGTGTCGTGCAGGTGGGCCTGGCCGGTGAAGAGGGCGTCGAGCAGGTCCCGCTCGGCGATCGAGCCGGCCACCTCGCCGGTCACCACCGGCGGCTCGGCCTTGAGCACCGGCAGCTGCGAGACGCCGTACTCACGCATGTAGTCGATCGCGTCCCGGACCGTCTCGGTGGGGTGCACGTGCACCAGCTCGGGCAGGCCGCCCGGCTTGGCGGCGAGCGCGTCGGCCACGGTCGGCTCGTCACCGCCGGCCGTCAGGAAGCCGTACCGGGCCATCCAGGTGTCGTTGAAGATCTTGGACAGGTAGCCCTTGCCGCTGTCCGGCAGGAGCACCACGACCACGTCGTCCGGACCGGCGGCGCGGGCCACCTCCAGGGCGGCCACCACGGCCATGCCGCAGGAGCCGCCGACGAGCAGCCCCTCCTCCCGGGCCAGCCGCCGGGTCATCTCGAAGGAGGCCTTGTCGGACACCTCGATGATCTGGTCGGCCACGGACTTGTCGTACGTCTCCGGCCAGAAGTCCTCGCCGACCCCCTCGACCAGGTACGGCCGGCCGGTGCCGCCGGAGTAGACCGAGCCCTCCGGGTCCGCGCCGATCACCTTCACCCGACCGTCGGACGCCTCCTTGAGGTAGCGCCCGATGCCGGAGATGGTGCCGCCGGTGCCCACCCCGGCGACGAAGTGGGTCAGCCCGCCACCGGTCTGCTCCCACAGCTCCGGGCCGGTGGTCTCGTAGTGCGAACGCGGGTTGGCCGGGTTGCTGTACTGGTTGGGCTTCCACGCGCCGGGGATCTCCCGGGCCAACCGGTCGGAGACGTTGTAGTAGGAGCGGGGGTCCTCCGGGGCGACCGCCGTCGGGCAGACCACCACCTCGGCCCCGTACGCCCGCAGCACGTCCTGCTTGTCCTGGCTGACCTTGTCGGGGCAGACGAAGACGCACCGGTAGCCCTTGAGCTGCGCGACGAGGGCCAGTCCGACGCCGGTGTTGCCGCTGGTCGGCTCGACGATGGTGCCGCCCGGCTTCAGGATCCCGGCGGCCTCGGCGTCCTCCACCATCCGCATGGCGATCCGGTCCTTCACCGAGCCGCCGGGGTTGAGGTACTCCACCTTCGCCAACACGGTGGCCTGGATGCCGGCGGTGACGTTGCGGAGCTTCACCAGCGGGGTGTTGCCGATCAGCTCGACGACGTTGTCGTAGTACTGCACCTCGTTGTGCCCTTCTCCCACGGTGCCGGCGGCGGCGCCGGGCGACGGTTGGTCGAGGCCCAGGGTACGTGGCGTCAGGACAGGACACTCCCAGGGATCACGGACGCGCGGCGCGCCTCCCACTCCAGGAACCGCTCCGTCTCGGCCAGCACGCTCCCGGCCAGCCAGGTGACCATGACCGCGTCGTCGACCAGGCCGAGGACGGCCAGGAACATCTCCGGCACCAGGTCGACCGGGGAGACGACGTACGCCGCCGCCGCGGTCATCAGGGCCAGCCGGAGGCCGCCGTCGTACTCGCCACGGGCGGTGGCCTTGATCATCCGGGGCAGCGCCGCCACCCGGGCGCCCAGGGACGGCCCACCACGGGCCCCGGCCATCAGCGCCCGGGCCAACGCGGCGAACGCCGCACTCCGCTTCAACGTCCTCGCCATGTCAGTGCCCCTCTCTCCTCGACCAGCGTGCCGGGCCGGCGCAACCGCCGCCGGTGCCGCCGCCCGTTCCGGACGGGGCGGCGGTCGATGGATGACGTACCCAGAATGTCCCGCGGCCAGGCACCGGAGCGCCATCGTGGGGACAGCGACGTGTCGCTCCCGCGCGGTACTGTCGGCTCATGGAGGAGGTGACGGGACCCGTCGTGTCGACCGGTGCCGGCTGGCGACGCGCCCGGCAGGTCGCCCGCTACACGGCGATCGGCGCGGGTGCCACGGTGGCGGCCTTCGCCACCACGACCGGCGTCCTCCTCGGCCAGGCCAAGCAGGCCCGCCGGACGATCCCGATGGCCGAGGCGCCCCCACCCCGCTGCGACGGCGTCTACGGTCCCAAGCTCCCCGGCCGCCCCCTCACCACGGTGATCCTCGGCGACTCCTCCGCCGCCGGTTACGGCGTACACCGGCGTCGGGAGACCCTCGGCGCGCTGCTCGCCACCGGCCTGTCCCGCCGGCTGCACCGGCCGGTGCGGCTGCACCGGTTCGCGGTCGTCGGCAGCCTCTCGGCGGGGTTGCGACCGCAGGTCGAGGCCGCCCTGGAGCAGCAGCCTGACCTCGCGGTCATCCTGGTCGGCGGCAATGACGTGACCAACCGCACCCCGCCGGCCGTGGCCGTGCGCTACCTCACCGACGCGGTCCGCGACCTGCGCGCGGCCGGCGCGGAGGTGGTCGTCGGCACCTGTCCCGACCTGGGGGCGATCCAGCCGATCCAACCGCCGCTGCGCTGGCTGGCCCGCCGCTGGGGTCGGCAGCTCGCCGCCGCCCAGACGGTGGCGGTGGTCGAGGCGGGCGGCTGGACGGTCTCCCTCGGCGACCTGCTCGGCCCCCGGTTCGCGGCGGAGCCGGGCCGGATGTTCGCCTGGGACCGGTTCCACCCGTCCGCCGAGGGGTACGCGGTGGCCGCGTCCGTGCTGCTGCCGACGGTCCTCTCGGCGCTCGGCGCGGGTCCGGAGCGCCGGCCCGCGCTGACCCGGGGCGAGGGCGTACGGTCGCTGCCACAGGCGGCGCAGGAGGCCGCCCGGCACCCGGGCACCGAGGTCAGCGGCACCCAGGTCAGCGGTCGCGACCGGGGCCCGGCCGGGCGCTGGGCGCAACTGCGGCGGCGGGCCTTCGTCGCGGTCGGCGCGCTTCCCGCGCACGCGGGTGAACCGGTGCCGCACCGCGCCGACGCGGTCCCCGCACCCGGCGGACCGGAGAGCGGCGACGTGCTCCGACCGGCAGGGAGGGCGGAGACAGACGACGTGGTCCGACCGGCGGGAAGGCCGGAGACAGGCGACGTGGTCCGACCGGCCGGGGGCACGCAGACAGCAGTGGAGGGACGAGCATGAGCGAGCGGAACACCCGCACCGAACTGGCGGCCCGCATGGGCCGGGTCGCGGCCCTCTCCCTGCTGGCCGGCACGGTCGGCGGCGCGGCCGTCCTCGCCGGGGAGGCCTTCGTCGCCCGCACCCGCCGGTACGCCGAACCGGAACTCGGCCTCGCCCTGCGGGCGACGGTCGGGCGGACGGACGCGCCCCCGCTGCGGCTGGTCCTGCTCGGTGACTCGGCGGCCCTCGGGGTCGGCGTGCAGCAGTTCGGCGAGACGGTCGGCGGCCAGTTGGCCCACCTGCTCGCCGAGGGGCCGAACGGCCGTCGGGTGCACCTGTCCAGCGTCGGGGTCTCCGGGTCCCGTTCCACCGACCTGGCCACCCAGGTGGCCCGGGCCCTCCTCGGAGGCCGTCCGGACGTGGCGGTGATCCTGATCGGAGCGAACGACGCGACGACCCTGCGGCGGCCGTCCGACGCGGCGGCGTACCTCGGTGGCGCGGTCCGCCGGCTGTGCGACGCCGGGGTGGAGGTCGTCGTCGGCACCTGTCCCGACCTCGGCGCGGTCCGGGCCGTCGCCCCGCCGCTGCGTCAGGTGATCGGCTGGTCCGGGCGACGCACCGCGCGGGCGCAGACCATGGCGGTGCTGGAGGCCGGGGGCACGGTCGTGGATCTCGCCACCGAGACCGGAGCGGTCTTCCGGGCCGACGCCGGGACGCTCTGCCACGACGGATACCACCCCTCCGCCGACGGCTACCGGGTCTGGGCGCACGCGCTGCTCCCGGCGGTGGCCGCCGCCGCAGCCGTCGCCTCGTCCCGCTGACCGGGCGCACCGCGCAGACCGACAGCCGTCGCCCCGGGCCACTTCCACCACAAGTTACCGACGGGTTAACGTTGGCTCATGCCGACTGAGTCGTCCCGCGACGCCGTCATCGTCGCCACCGCCCGCTCCCCCATCGGCCGGGCGCACAAGGGTTCCCTCCGCGACGTCCGCCCGGACGACCTCGCGGCGACCATCGTCCGGGCCGCGCTGGACAAGGTTCCCCAGCTCGACCCGACCGAGATCGACGACCTCCACCTGGGCTGCGGTCTGCCCGGGGGCGAGCAGGGCTTCAACATGGCCCGGGTGGTGGCCACCCTGCTCGGACTGGACACCGTGCCCGGCGCGACCCTGACCCGGTACTGTGCCTCGTCGCTCCAGACCACCCGGATGGCGATGCACGCGATCCGGGCCGGCGAGGGGGACGTCTTCGTCTCCGCCGGGGTCGAGTGCGTCTCCCGGTTTGCCCGGGGCAGCTCCGACGCCCTGCCGTCGGAGGCGCAGGCACTGGTCGGCGGTGGTTGGGAGAACCCGCGCTTCGCGGCGGCCCAGGAGCGGTCGGCCCGCCGGGCGGCCGGCGGCGCGGAGGTCTGGACCGACCCGCGCGAGGCCGGCGAGCTGCCCGACATCTACCTCGCCATGGGGCAGACGGCCGAAAACCTGGCCCAGGCGTACGACGTGACCCGCGCCGACATGGACGAGTTCGGTGTCCGTAGCCAGAACCTCGCCGAGAAGGCGATCGCCGACGGGTTCTGGGCACGGGAGATCACCCCGGTCACCACCCCGGACGGCACCGTGGTCAGCACCGACGACGGCCCCCGCCCCGGGGTGACCCTGGCGGGCGTGGCCGGGTTGAAACCGGTGTTCCGCCCGGACGGTCGGATCACCGCCGGCAACTGCTGCCCGCTCAACGACGGGGCCGCCGCCGTGGTGATCATGAGCGCCCAGCGGGCCCGGGACCTGGGCATCACCCCGCTGGCCCGGATCGTCTCCACCGGCGTCACCGCCCTCTCCCCGGAGATCATGGGCCTCGGGCCGGTCGAGGCGAGCCGACAGGCACTCGACCGGGCCGGCATGACCATCGACGACGTCGACCTGGTGGAAATCAACGAGGCGTTCGCCGCCCAGGTGATCCCCTCGTACCGGCAGCTCGGCATCCCGCTGGAGAAGCTGAACGTGATGGGTGGCGCGATCGCCGTCGGCCACCCGTTCGGCATGAGCGGGGCCCGGATCACCGGCACGCTGCTCAACGCCCTCGACTGGCACGACAAGTCCATCGGCCTGGAGACCATGTGCGTCGGCGGCGGTCAGGGCATGGCGATGGTCCTCGAACGCCTCTCCTGACGTCGCTGCCGGCCCACAGCGGTCGGTCAGAGGGCGTTCCGGGTCGCCGTCACCTCGGCGGCGGCCCGGACCAGCATCTCGGGCGTGGGCGCTGCGGCGACCAGGTCGGCGGCGACCACCCGGAGTTGGTCGGGCAGGGCGAGGTCGTTGGCCAGCCGGGGCACGGTCCGGCGGGGCTGGCCCTCGGCGTCGGCGGCCAGGTTGGCGACCTCCTGCACGAGCCGGTGCACCAGGTCGGCGCGGGAGACGTTGCCGTCGGCGGCCAGCGCCGACCAGCGCGGCGGCTGCCAGTGCCCGACCTGCCGGACCAGCAGCTCCACCGCCCGGTCCAGCTCCACCGCCCGGTCCGGGTCCGTCGCCCGGTCCGGCCCGGTGGCGGAGCCCGGGTCGTCGGCCGCCGGGTTCACCGGACACCGGCCTGGTCCGCCGGGTACGCCCCGGCCCGCGTGCTGCTCACCGGAGCGAGTCTACGGTCACGTCACCCGCCCCGGACTCGGTCGCCTGCCGGACTCCCGGTCGGGTCCGACGCGACCGGAGACGGTGGCCACGCCCCACAACGACGGGCGCCCGCCCCCGGGAAGGGACGGGCGCACCGGTCGACCAGTTGCTCTCTGACTGTCTGCCCAGTCAGCGCTGACTGTTTGCTCAGTCGTCGCCTTGGAAGTAGCTCAGCAGGCGCAGGATCTCGATGTAGAGCCAGACCAGGCTGACCAGGATGCCGAAGGCGGCCACCCAGGAGTAGCGCTGGGGCAGCCCCATCCGGACGCCCTCCTCCACCTCGTGGAAGCTCAGGATGAAGCTGAGCGACGCCACCACGATGCAGACCAGGCTGAAGCCGATGGCCAGCGGGCTGCCGTCCCGCAGGCCGGTGTTGACGCCGAACAGCGCCAGCACCAGGTTGATCAGCATGACGGCGAAGAGGCCCACCATCACGGCGATCATGCCGCGCACGAACTTCGGGGTGGCCCGGATGACGCGCGCCTTGTAGAGCACGGCCATCAGGAAGAACACGCCGAACGTGGCGGTGGTGGCCTGGAGCACGATGCCGTCGTAGAGCGACTCGAAGGCCTTGCTCACCATGCCGACGAAGACGCCCTCGACGACCGCGTACGTGATGACGAGCGCCGGGTTGGCCATCCGGGAGAACGAGATGACCATACCGAGCACGAGGCCGACGACGGCGGCCCCGATCCACGCCACACCGACCAGGGCGTCGGGCACGAGCACCCAGGCAGCCGCAGCGGAGGCGGCGAGGATGCCGAGGAGCATGACGGTCTTGACCACGACGTCGTCGAGCGACATCGGCGTCACGGTGGGCGGTGCGGCCGGGTAACCGGGGGCCGCCGGGTAGCCCGCACCCGGGTACTGCTGGGGGTAACCGGGCTGTCCGTACGGCCCGGTCGGGGCGTACCCGGCCGCCCGCTCCCGCTCAGCCGCCTGGCCGAGCCGGGCGAGCACCGGGTTCGAGGTCTTCACTTTCAGCCTCCCTCAGGGGGTCGATGCACGTTCGACGTGCCTATCCAGGGTAAACCGCCGGGCCGACCTCTTGGTGATCACCAGGCTGAAGGGAAGCTGAGAGTCTGGTGCCCGGGGCGGGGGTCGAACCCGCACGCCTTGCGGCAGCCGCTTTTAAGGCGGCCGTGTCTGCCGTTCCACCACCCGGGCGGGTGACCCACCGGCGCGTCGACACGCGGCGGTGCAGTGTCACGGTAACCGGTCTCGCCGAACCCGGCGTACCCCGATACCACTCCGGCACTATGGTCGAGGCCGTGAGCAGCGCAGCCTGTGCCGATCAGGACGCCGGACCCGATCGGGAGGCCACCCGGGACCTCCCGCCGGTGCCCGGCTCCCGGCGCGCCCGGCTCCTCGCCGCGGCCCACCGGAACCGGGTGGACCTGCTGGCCGGTCTGGGCTTCCTGGTCCTCGCCGGAGTGCTCACCCACGGGCTCTGGCCGGACCCGTCCGGTCGGGTGCTGGCGCTCAACCCGGAGGACCAGACTCTCTACGAGTGGTTCCTGGCCGTCGACTCACGCGCGTTGCTCGGTGACTTCAGCCTGCTCACCGACCGGCTCAACGCCCCCGACGGGGTCAACCTGATGGCCAACACGACGGTCATCGCGCTCGGAGTGATCTTCGCCCCGGTCACCCTGGTCTTCGGCGCGCCGACCACGTTCGCCCTGCTCGCCGCGCTGAACCTGGCCGGCACCGCGATCGCCTGGTACGCGTTCTACGTCCGGGTGCTCGGCGCCGGCCGGCTGGCCGCCGCGCTCGGCGCCGGCCTCTGCGGCTTCGGGCCGGGCATCGTGTCGCAGACCAACAGCCACCTGCACATGACCGCGCAGTGGCTGGTTCCGGTGATCATCTGGCTGGTGGTCCGCATGCTACGGGCCGCCGACCGTGCTCCCCGGGCCGGTGGCGGAGCGGACCGGCGGCTGGTGACCTCGGCCGTGGGGCTGGCGGTCGTGGTGACCGTCCAGGTCTTCGTCGGTGAGGAGGTGCTGTTCCTCGCCGCGCTGACCCTGGCGGTGATGACCGTCGCCCACGCCGTCGCCGACCGGCGACTCGCCCGGCGGGCGTTCCCGGCTTTCGCGGCGGGAATGCTGCTCGCCACCGGGCTCGCCCTGGTCGTGCTCGCCTACCCGCTCTGGTTCCAGTTCGCCGGGCCGCAGGGCGTGGCCGACGGGATGTTCAGCCCGTACTACTTCTCCGCCGACCTGACGAGCTGGTGGACGTTCTCGCCGCTGTCGCTGGCCGGCGACGACACGGCGGCCCGGCTGACCACCGGACCCGCCGAGTACAACACCTTCCTCGGCTGGCCGCTGCTGCTCGTCGGCGCGGCCGGCGCGATCTGGCTGCGTCGCCAGCCGCTGGTGGTCGCCTGCGTGGCCGGCGCACTGGTGATGGGCGCCCTGTCCCTCGGCCCGGACGTGGTGGTCGACGGTACGCGGACCGGCGTCCCGGGGCCGTTCCGGTTCCTGCTCGACGTGCCGGTGGTGGACGGCGCGCTGCCGATGCGCTTCGCGCTGGCGGTGCCCCCGCTGCTGGCCACGGTGCTCGTGCTCGCCGTCGACCGGGCGCGGCGCGGCGGGGGTCGGGGGCGGGTGGTCGTCCCGGCCGCCGTCGTGGCGGCACTGCTGCCGGCGGCGCCCACCCCGCTGGCCACCGAGGACCGGCCGCCGGTGCCGGAGTTCATTACCGCCGGGCACTGGCGCGACTGCGTACGCCCCGGCGGGGTGCTGGTGCCGGTGCCCGCACCCACCCCGAGGGAGCCCTGGCCGATGCGCTGGGCGGTGGCGGCGGACGCGGCGTTCGCCCTGCCCGAGGGCTTCTTCATCGGCTCGTACGGCCGGGACGGCACGGCGGCGATGGGCACCTACAAGCAGCCCACGTCGGCGCTGCTGGCCGAGGTGGCCCGGCACGGTGAGCAGCCCGTGGTCAGCGAGGGGCAGCGCCGGCAGGCGGCCCGGGACGCCGACTTCTGGAACGCGTCCTGCGTGGTGCTCGCCGCCAACGAGCGGCACGCCGAGAGCCTGCGCGGCACGCTGGAACAGCTCTACGGACCGGCGACCCGGGTCGCCGACGCCTGGATCTGGCGTCCCTGAGCGCTCACCGGTTGGTTGGGCGATTGGCCGGTCGCCTGGTTGGTAGCAGGGGCCCCCTGCAGGGCAGAAAGCGGTAACAGGGGACCCCTCCTACCACCTCAGGCGCGGGGGGCGCCCACCGGCTGGGACGCCTCGACGAACTCCTCACGCGGGTCGTGCAGCTGACCGAGCGCGACGACCTCCCGGCGGAGGAAGAACGCCAGCGACCAGTCGACCACCACGCGGACCTTGCGGTTGAACGAGGGGATCCGGCTCATGTGGTACGTCCGGTGCATGAACCAGGCCGGCCAGCCGGTCATCTTGATGCCGTACACCTGGGCGACGCCCTTGTGCAGGCCGAGGCTGGCCACGCTGCCCGCGTGCTTGTGCCGGTAGTTGACCGGTTCCCGGCCCCGGATCACCGCCGCGATGTTGTCCGCCATCCGGGCGGCCTGCCGCACCGCGTGCTGCGCGCTCGGCGAGCAGTACGTCCCGGGCGGGCCGGTCAGGTCGGGCACCGCCGAGCAGTCACCGGCCGACCAGGCGCCGTCGACGATCCGGTCCCCGTCGACCACCTGGAGGGTGGGCAGGCAGGTGACCCGACGCCGCTCGTCGCGGGGGAAGTCGGTGGCGTCCAGCAGCGGCGACGGCTTCACGCCGGCCGTCCAGACGATGGTGTCGGAGGGGAAGCTGTCGCCGTCGGAGAGCGTGACCACCCCGTCGACGCAGGACTCCAGGCGGGTGTCCAGCCGGATGTCCATGTTCCGCTTGAGCAGCTGCTGCACCGTGTACGCGCCCATGTCCCGGTCGACCTCGGGCAGCACCCGCTGGGTCGCCTCGACCAGCACCCAGCGCATGTCCTCCGGGGTCAGCTCCGGGTAGTACTTCAGCGCGTCCCGGGCCATGTCCTCCATCTCGGCGAGCGCCTCGATGCCGGCGTACCCGCCGCCGACGAAGACGAAGGTCAGCGCGCGACGGCGCACGTCCGGGTCGGTGGTGGCCGCCGCCACGTCCAACCGGTCGAGCACGTGGTTACGCAGGTAGATGGCCTCGCCGATGGTCTTGAAGCCGATCCCGTGCTCGTGCAGGCCGGGAATCGGCAGGGTGCGGGAGACCGAGCCGGGCGCGATGATCACGTGGTCGTACCGGATCTCCCGGACCGGACCGGTGATCGGCTGGACCGTGGCGGTCTTCCGGGAGTGCTCGATCCGCGTCACCGCGCCCGCGACGATGGTGCACCTACGCAACTCCCGCCGCAGCGGCACCACACTGTGCCGGGGAGAGATGTTGCCGGCCGCCGCTTCCGGAAGGAAGGGCTGGTACGTCATGTGCGGCTGCGGGTCGACGACGATGACCTCGGCCTCACGGGAGCTCAGCTTCTTCGAGAGGCGCAGGGCCGCGTAGAGCCCGACGTGGCCGGCACCTACCACAAGGATCCGCTTCGGATTCACGTCTTCTATCTTTCCCCTACCGGCCCGGGTAATCCCGTTCGCGCCCCTTCTCTGTGACGCAGCACCCCCCTGTGACCTGCATGACCTTCGTTACGGGCGGGTTTCACCGGCGACGCAGGAGCCACCCCAGCAACGCCGTCACCACGACCGCGACGGCGAGTCCGCCGATCGTCACGGGCAGCAGTCCCCGGTCCCCGCCGACACCGGCGACGGTCAGCAGCAGCACCCCGACGACCCCGGCGGCGAGGAGCACCCCGGCCGTCCGGGCCAGCCAGCGGACCACCAGCGCGGGGTCGACCACGGCGTCGTACGGCAGCAGCGCGGCCAGGGCGCAGAGGTTGTGCCCCAGGTAGAGCAGGACGGCCAGCAGCAACAACCGCCACAGGGCGATCCGCTCGCCCTGGTCGAACGTGCCGTGGAGCCAGCCGGCGACGGTGACCAGGGCGGCGAAGGTCGGCCAGAACCGGTGCGGCCCGAGCGCGGGCAGCACCGCGGTCACCAGCAGCGCCGGCAGGGCGTCGCCGAACCAGATGTCGACCGGGAACGCCACCGTGAAGCCGACCAGCACGGTGAGGAAGACCCCGACCCGGACCAGGAACGGCAGCAGGGTGGCCCGGCGGGCCGCCTCCCGCGCCCCACGCACCCGGCCGACGACCTGTCGAACAGCGCTCACCGCTGTCGCCTTTCGCTCGCGACTGCGGGACTCCGCTCCGCTACGTTCCTCACGCTCACCGGGCACCGGCCCTGGGGGCGGTGGCGAGCCGGGCCACGTCCCGCAGCACCTGGTCCAGGCTGCCCGCACCGGCCCAGCGCACCACCGGTACGCCGTGCTCGCGCAACTGCTCGACCATCACGTCCCGGTCCAGTCGCCAGAGCCGGAACGCCACCTCGGCCCAGTCCCGCCGCCCGCCCCTCGGCGGGGGCAGGTCGGCGGGGAGGGTGTCCACCGCCACCACGAACCGACCGGAGCGGGCGAGCTGGGCGAGCATCTGCGCGGACCGCTCCTGCAACAGCGGGGTGAGCACCACCACGAGCGCGTCCGACGAGAGCAGCTGGGGGCCGAAGACCTGGTCGTCCGCCTCGTCCGGCCAGGACTCGGCGCGGACGTCGAGCAGCCACTCCAGCACGGTGAGGTACTGCCGGCGGCCGGTGGCCGGACGCAGCCGTCGGGCGGTCGGGCCGAACTCCAGCATCGACACCCGGTCACCCCGGTGCAGGTAGTGCTCGCCGATCGCGGCAGCGGCCCGGACCGTGGTGTCCAGCACCGAGGCGGTGCCGTCGACGCCGCCGGAGCGTCCCGCCTCGGCGAGCACGTCGAGCAGGAGCACCACCTCGGCGTCCCGGTCGGAGAGGGTCGCCGCGACGTGCAGCTGCTTGGCCCGGAGCGAGACCCGCCAGTCGATCCGGCGGAGCCGGTCGCCGGGGGTGAAGACACGCACCCCGGCCAGTTCACCACCCTCGCCGGGGCGGCGGGAGTGGTGCGCGCCGACCAGGCCGGCGGCCCGGGGCATCGCCTCGACCGCCTCGAACGGCTCGGTCTTCGGATAAACCGTCACCCGGGCCGGTTCGGCGACGACCACCCGGGAGACCAACAGCCCGTCGGCGGCGGCGGCCCGGGCGCCGGCCGGACCGACCGGGTGCCGGCCCCACCGCAACGCGGTGCCGGCCAGCGTCAGGTCGACCGCCTCACCGGCCGGGACGAACGTGGCGAAGGGGCGGTCGGCGGCCCCCTCGCGCGGCGCGTCCGCGTCGAACCCGGACCGCTCGACACGCAGCCACGGCGACACCCGGGTCCGGACCACCGCCAGGTCGTAGCCGACCCGGTCGGGGTTGCCCACGGTCACCGTCGCGGCGAGGTCCCCGCCCTCGACGAGGTGCCCCTCGGCTGCCCCCGGCCACACCTGCGGCGGGGCGGCCGGCCGGCGGCGCAGCGCGTACGCGGTGCCCAGCGCGAACGGGGCGGCCAGCACCACCAGGTCGACCCGGCCGAGCACCACGCCGGCCACCAGCAGCAGGCCGGTGAGCAGCACGGCCCGGCCGAGCGCCCGGGTCGGCACCCAGGCGGACGGCTGCGGGTCCGGGGACGACCCGGCGGGCGTACCGGTCAACGTCCGCCCCGACCGGCGGCGTAGCTGGGCAGCGCGCCGCTCGCCGGCACCGGGGTGGCATCGAGGACCTCGCCCACCACGAACGACGGGTCGACCCGGCGCAGCCACATCTCCGGGCGCAGCGTGATCCGGTGCGCGAGGGCCGGCACGGCGACGTCCTTGACGTCCTCCGGCACCACGTAGTCCCGGCCGCCGAACGCGGCCCGGGCCCGGGCCAGCAGCAGCAGCGCCAGCGACCCGCGCGGCGACGCGCCGACCAGCACGGACGGGTGGTCCCGGGTGGCCGCGGCCAGCTCGACGATGTACCGGCCGACGGAGTCCTCGACCGCCACGTCCTCCAGCGCGGACTGCATGGCGCGCAGGGTGGTCGCGTCGACCACCGGCTTGATCTCCGCCTCCTCGCGGCGACGGGCCATCCGGCGGCGCAGCACCTCCCACTCCTCCTCGCGCTCCGGGTAACCGAAGGAGACCCGGAGCAGGAACCGGTCGAGCTGCGCCTCGGGCAGCGGGTACGTGCCCTCGTACTCGATCGGGTTGGCGGTGGCGAGCACGTGGAACGGCTCGTCCAGCCGGTAGGTGACGCCCTCCACCGAGACCTGCTTCTCCTGCATCGCCTCCAGCAGGGCGGACTGGGTCTTCGGCGGGGTCCGGTTGATCTCGTCGGCGAGCAGCAGGTTGGTGAAGAGCGGACCGGCCCGGAAGGTGAAGTCACCGCTGCGCTGGTCGTAGAGGAACGAGCCGGTGACGTCGGCCGGCAGCAGGTCGGGGGTGAACTGCAACCGGCGGAAGTCCAGGCCGAGAGCCTGCGCGAAGGAGCGCGCGGTGAGCGTCTTGCCGAGTCCCGGC
The DNA here is from genome assembly GCF_900091495.1 of Micromonospora echinospora. Taxonomy (NCBI): domain Bacteria; kingdom Bacillati; phylum Actinomycetota; class Actinomycetes; order Micromonosporales; family Micromonosporaceae; genus Micromonospora; species Micromonospora echinospora. The sequence continues at coordinate 1,183,954 of NZ_LT607413.1, forward strand.
AGGTCCTCCAGCAGCACGTGCCCGCCGGCCAGGATCCCGGCGAGGACCAGTTCCAACGCCTCCCGCTTGCCGACCACGACCGACCCGACCGCGTCGAGCACCTCGCGGGCCAGCCGGCCGGCCTCGGCGGGCGTGACGTTCCGGTCCACGTCGTTCATCAGATCTTCTCCAGTTCGGCGACGATCGCCGCGAGGTCGCGCGGCGACGGGGGGCGGCGGCCGGGAACGGCGAGGAAGGTCCAGAGCCGCTCGCCCAGCAGGGCACGGGCACGGGCCGGATCGGACTCGCGGGTCACCCCGTGCCGTTGGCGCAGTCGTTCGTCGGCCAGTTCGGTGATCCGGGGCAGGACGACCCGGGCGAAACGTTCCGGCTCGCTGGTCGCCCAGGCCAGGGGCAGGGCCCAGCCGTCCACGGCGGTCCGCAGCGCGTCCCCGGCGGGGGGCGGTTCGTCCGGGCCGGTCACCCGCGTGCTCCGGCGCGACGGCGGCGGTGGGGCCAGCCGGCCGGTGACCGTCCGGACGCCGAGGAGGGCGAGCACCCCGGCCACCAGCACCGGCAACGAGACGGTGAAGCCGACCGCCCGGAGCACGGCGACCAGCACCGCCGTGGCCGCACCGGTCACCAGGACGGTACGCAGCAGCCAGCGCAGCCAGCCGCCCCGGCGTCGTTCCGGCTGGCCGGCCGGTTCCTCCTCGAACCGGAGCAGGTCGTCGATGCTCGCGCCGCCGCGCGGTGCCGACTCGCTCACGTCGGCACCTCGTCGGCGAAGACGGTCAGCTCGGCCCGGATCCGACGCAGCGCCGCGCGGGCCTGGTCACGCATCCGCTCGTCGACGGTGCTGGTGGCGTACCGGGCGGCCCGGTAGACGTGGGCGAACTCGGCCAGCACGTCGGCGCTGACGATCGCCGGGACACCACTGTCGGTGTCTCCCCGCAACAGTCGGGAGACCAGGTCGGTCGGGGTGTCACCGGCCCGGCGGGACACGCCGGCGGTGGCGGCGGCCTCCTCCAGCCGCACCCAGCAGGCGATCACCACCGTACGCGGGTCGCTCGACCGGTCGTCCAGCTCGATCAGGCCGGCGTCGAGCGCGGCGACCACGTCCCGGGCGGTCCCCTCGGCCGACGGGCGGGGCCGGGTGGCGGGCAGCCCGCGCCGCCTGGTCCGGCGCAGCGCACCGCGTAGCACCGTCCAGAGCCCGTAGCCGAGGGCCAGCAGTGCGGTCAGTCCCAGCAGTACGACCGCGGCGGTGGTGACCCAGCCGGGGATGCGCGCGGCGGTCTCCCGGGCCGCTTCCCGGGGCTCGACCGGGAACGACGGGGAGGGCTGGGTCTCCGGGTACTCCGGGATGAACGGGACGTTCTCCGCAGCGGGTGGGATACGGGTCGCACCAAGCGCGGAGTGCGTCGCCGCGACCGCGGCGACGGCGAGCAGGGCGGCTACGGCCAGGACCGGCCACCACCTGCGCAGCACGCTGAAATCCATCGTCACCGCCCCGCGCAGTGTCAGTCCACCCCGGCCACCTGCTTCGCCCGGGTGAACACCTCGTCCAGCATCTGTGGTGTGAGCCGTCCGGTGAAGGTGTTCTGCTGGCTGACGTGGTAGCAGCCCAGCAGCTCCGGTACGGCTGTGCCGGACCAGTGTGCCCCATGGCCGAACACCGGTCGCGGGCTGGGCGGCCGGACGCCGTACACCGCGCGTAGCGCCGGCCACCACGCGGCCCACGCGAACGCGCCCAGCGCGACCACGACGCGCAGGGTGGGGCGGATCAGTTCGAGCTCGCGGTGCAGCCACGGCGCGCAGGTGTCCCGCTCGCCGGGGGTGGGTTTGTTGTCCGGGGGCGCGCAGCGCACCGCGGAGAAGATCCGGGTCGCCCGCAGGGTCAGCCCGTCGTCCCGGGCGACGCTGGTCGGCTGGTTGGCCAGGCCGGCCCGGTGCAACGCGGCGAAGAGGACGTCCCCGGAGCGGTCCCCGGTGAAGATCCGTCCGGTGCGGTTGCCGCCGTGCGCGGCGGGGGCGAGGCCGAGGATGGCGATGCGGGCGTCGGGGGCCCCGAGGCCGGGCACCGGGCGACCCCAGTACTCCTGGTCCCGGAAGGCCGCCCGTTTCGTCCGGGCCACCTCCTCGCGCCAGGCGACCAGGCGCGGGCAGGCGAAGCACCCGCTGATCGCGCCGTCGAGGTCGGGCAGGTCGGCCGCCCGCCGGGCACGGGCGGCCACCTCGTCGGCGGTACGGGGCTCAGCCAAGCCGGCTCCGGAAGTGTTCGAGGGTACGGGCCCAGGCGCTGGCGGCGGCCCGCTGGTCGAAGACCTCCGGCCGGTCGTCGTTGAAGAACGAGTGCGCGGTGCCCGGGTAGTCGTACAGGACGCAGGTGCCACCGGCGGACTCGATCGCCCGCCGCGCGGTCTGCACCCCCTCGGCGGCGGACGCGCCGTCCGCCTCGGCACAGTGGACGACCGCCGCCTTGCCGGCGTAGTCGGCCCACTCCGGGCGCATCTTCTCCCAGGGCAGCATCGGGTAGAAGCCGGCGGTGGCGACGATCCGGGCGGAGCTGGTCGCCGACCGGAGCGCCAGGCTGCCACCGGCGGAGAAGCCGGCACAGCCGATCCCGCCGGTGACCTCGGGTCGGCCGGCGAGGTAATCGGCGGCGGCGGCGACGTCGGCCGCCGCGTCGTCCATCCGCAGCGCCGTCATCAGTCGCCCCGCCTCGTCCGCGTCGTCCGGCGCGGCACCGGGGTGGAGGTCCGGTGCGAACGCCACGAAGCCGGCCTCGGCGAACCGGTCGGCGACCGAGGTGATGTGCGGGACGAGACCCCACCGCTCCTGGATGACGATGACCGCCGGACTGGTCGCACCGCCGGAGGGTATCGCGAGGTACCCCTCGCTCGTCGTACCGTCGTGGCGGTAGCTCACCATCTCGCCCATCGGGCATCCTCCTGGCGGTCAGTCATCGTTGGCTGGTCGCGTGGTTACGTGCGGGTAGCGTGCCACGCGCCGACCGGCCGGGGAAGACGCCGGCAGAGTGGGATTCACCTCCTGTTCGACCGGGCTCCACCAGGCCCGGGGGCGTCAACTGCGGGGCACCAGGCAGAGCAGGTACCCGGTGCCGCCGGGCGGGATGCTGCTGTAGGTGTAGTAGGTGCCGCCCTCGGCGACGAACGGCTCGCACTGGCGGCCGTCGCGCACCTTCTCCTCGGTCTGCCTGTCGACCCGCCCGACCACGTCGTACGCGGCGTCCGGGGAGGAACAGGCGACCACCCGCGCCTCGGCGGCACGGCGCTGCCCGGTCTCCGCGACGTCGGGCAGCGGACCCAGACAGTCACCCACGCGCGCCTCGGCGGTCCGGTCCGGGTTGAGCAGGCGGCCCGCGACGTCGTACCGCAGCCCGGCCACCACCAGCCCGCCCACCAGCACGGCGACCACCCCGAGCGTGACCAGCACCCGCAGCAGCGGGTGCCATCCGCCTCCGCCCGGCTCGGCGTCGTCGTCTCCCGGTTCGGGCTCGTCGCCGGTGGGGTCCGGCCCGATCCCGGCGGGAGTGGCGTCGGCGGCCGGGGTGGCGGCGGCCGGGGTGGTGCCGTCGGCCGGAGTGGCGGCGGCGGGGGTGACGCCGTCAGCCGGGACGGCGTCACCGGCCGGGGTGGTACTGGCGGTCGGGGTGGCGTCGCTCCGGGCGTCGGTCGGCTCTCCTCCGGCGCTCTCGTCCTCGGTCGGCGCGGGGGGCACGGCCTGCTCGGTCACGGGCGGTCCTTCCAGGAAGATCGACAGCGGAAACGGTAGCCACGTGGCACCGCTCGCGCTGTCCCCCGGAACGTGACCTCCGTCCCTTGTCGACCCGGCGGCCGGCTGACCGGTCGCCGGCTCCCCGGACCTACCGGGTCACCGGGCGGCGGACTCCGTCGGGGCCGGGGCCGGCGCGTCGCCCGGCCCCGCCGGGGCGTCCGGCGAGCCCGCACCACTCGGCGTGGACTCCGGCGTCGTCGTACCGCTCGGCGTGGCGTCCGGCGTCGTCGGGTCGGTCGGCGTGGCGTCCGGCGTCGTGGTCGGGGCACCGGACGTCGGTGCCGGGGCCGGATCCGTACGGAACTGGAACGGGGCCTGCTCCGGGCAGTACGGGTACGTCCGGCGGACCGAGTCGTCGACCGGCTTCGTGCCCGGCACCTGGCAGTAGCCCGGCCAGCCGAGCCGGATCGGGGTCCCGTTCTGGTCGAAGAGGCGGGCGTCCCGCACCAGCCGCCCCTCGCCGTCGTAGACGAAGACGTCCTGGATGTTGGAGTACTGGTTGTCCACCGACACCGAGTCGTAGCCCTGGTAGCCGCCCCACCGGGCCCGGCCGTCGACGGTGGCCGCCCCGACCAGCCCGAAGAAGGCCAGCCCCAGCGACCCGACGAGCACGAGCCGGCGCGGCCACCGGGAGAGCCGCTCCGCGTTGCGACCGAGCCAGAGCGAGCCGACCACGCAGGCGGCCAGGAGGACCAGGCCGGCCAGGTGGCTGTCGCCGAGGCTGGGCAGCACCCCGAAGGTGCCACCGGTGCTCATCGCGGTCACCAGCATCGCGGCGAGGTAGCCCCGGACCAGCCACCAGGCGGGACGGAGCAGCCGCAGGTAGTCCGAGGCGGTGGCGTACCCGAGCGACGGACCGAGCCGGACGTCGAGGGCGCGCAGCCGGGTGCGGACCCCGAGCGTGAGGCCGGCGACCCGTTGGTCCAGGTTCCGTCCGGTGCGCACCGGAGCGCCGGCGGCGGCCCGAAGCTCCGCCGCGTACGCCTCGGGCTCACCGAGGCGGCCGACCAGCGATTCCCCATCCTCGGCGGCCACCTCGGCGAGGTGCTCCGACAGGTCCTCGGTCAACTCGTCCCGCTGGGCCGGGGGCAGGTCGGCCAGCGCGGCCCGGACCCGCTCGACGTACGCCGTGATCTCCTGCTCCGTGACGGTCATGCCGTCGCCCCCCGATCGTCGAGCAGTGCGTCCATGGTGGTGGCGAACGAGTGCCAGAGCTTGCCGGAACGGCGCAGTTGGTCCCGCCCGGCCGCGTTGAGCGAGTAGTACTTCCGGTGCGGACCGGACTCGCTCGGTACGACGTACGCGGTCAGCAGTCCGGCGGCGAAGAGTCGCCGCAGCGTGCCGTAGACCGAGGCGTCCCCGACCTCCTCCAGCCCGGCCGCGCGCAGCCGGCGCAGGATGTCGTAGCCGTAGCCGTCCTCCTCGCGGAGAACGGCGAGGACCGCGAGATCCAGAACGCCCTTCAGGAGCTGGGTGGTGTCCACGCGCTGCACACTACTGTGCGATGCACAGTAGGGTCAACCGGCGCTCCCGGGTACGGGCCGTTCCGCCTCCGCAGCGACGGCCGGCACGGCGGGCCACGGTGCGGCACGACCCGCCGGACATGCGACGGCGGAGGCCGACCCGCCGGACAAACCGGTTGGTCAGGCCCCCGCCGCTACCGTCTCAGTTGCCGTTCGGGCCGAGGACCGGCGGGGTGCTGCCGGAACCGGCGTGCCAGTCCATGTCGTCCTCGGTCAGCCAGGTGCTACGGGTGGCCGACTCGTCGTCGTCGCCACCGGACATCGGTGCGCCACCGAGCACCCCGGGGCGCATCCCCCCGGCCGCGCCGGGACGGTTGCCCGCCCCGCCCAGCCGGCCGCCCCCGCCGACCGCGGCCCGGCTCTCCAGACCGGTGCCACCGGTGGGCCGGGGCACCGGGGAGGAGGAACCGGCGCCGGCGGCCAGGGCTCCGGTGCCGAGCACGCCACCGGCCGGCAGCGCGGTCGAGGAGCCCCACGACGGACCGGCGGCGGCGGAGGTCCGGGTGCCACCCGCCGCGCTGGCCACCATGCCACCCGCTCCGGCGGCCCAGCCGGTGAGCAGGGCTCCGGTGCCGAGGGAGGGACCGGCCCCGGCCAGCGAGGTGCCCGATCCCGGGCCGGTCGGCGCGGCGAGGTCGGAGCCCGGGTCCCGCGACGGATCCGGGTCGCCGAGGTCGCCGTTCCCGACCGGGCGCGGCCCGTCGGCCCGGCTGGTGCCGGTGTGTCCGGGGGAGCCGGTGCCCGGTGCCCTGGCCGGCGTGGTCGCTCCCGGCCCGCTGCGTGGCGTGTTCGAGGTCTCGCTCACCCCGCCCGGGGTGTCCACCGGCGGCGGGGCCGGCGGGCTCCAGCGGTCGAAGGTGGAGAGGTCGTAACTGGCGGCCAGTTCGGCCACCACCTTCACCATCCGCTGGTGCGCCTTCTCCTTCTCCTCCTGGTCCTGCTGGTGTCCGGCGATCCCGCCGATGACCGCGCCGACCGGCCCAAAAAGCGCGCCCTTCGCGGCACCGCTGATCGTCTTGTCGTGGTCGTCGGTCTCGTCCGGGCTCTCGGCCTCGCGCTGCGCCGTCCGCAGCGGTCCCGACATCAGCGACAGCCCCTCGTGGACCGAGCCCATCCCGCTGGCCAGGCTGGTCGAGTACTGGACCACGAGGCCGACCCGGCGCTGGAACTCGTCACCGGCGTCACCGGTCCAGGTGCGGTCGAGGGCGTCGAGGTCCTCGCGGAGCGCGCGGCCGAGCCCGTCGACCGTGTCCTTCATCGAACTCCACGCCGCGGCGAGGGTGTCGATCTGCTCGGCGTCGCCGGCCTGTACGCCCTGGTAGAGCTGCTCGTGGCTGACCGGCTGGTAGCGCTGTACGTACTCGTCAGACACGTGGCGTCCCCTCCAGACCGAGCGGCTCGTCGACACCACCGAGGACCCGGGCGATGTCGGCGGCGTTGGCCCTGTTCCGCGCCTCGGTCGTCCGGTAGTTGTCGAGGATCTTCTGGGTCGCCGCCTGGGTTGCCAGCAGGGACCGCCGGAGTCGTTGGACCCGGTCGACGTAGCGGGTGTGCAGGTCGGTGTACTGCCGCGTGCTGCTGACCGCGTCAGCGAACGAGCCGAGCGCGGGCGGCCGGCACTGCAGCTCGGTGTTCAGCTTCCTGAGCAGTTGGTCGGCCTCGGTGATCCGGCCGGCCAGTCGCCGGTGGAAATCCTCCAGCGACAGTACGTCGACACTGGTCTTCGTACCCATGCAGCATCCCCGTGGTCGTCGTGGCACTCGTCGCGGGCCTCAGCGTAGTTGACCAAGGCAAGTCAGGCGACCCGGCCGTCCCGCCGGGCTGCCTGCGTCAACGGTCGCCCGACCCGTCGCCCGGGGACGGGGACGAGCCGGTGGTGGGTCCGGCGGAACCAGCGGGGGAGGTCTCCCGCGGACCGTCGTCCCCCGTCGACCCGTCGGTCCGCTGCGGCCCGGGGGATCCGGACGGCGTGGGCCGAGCGGACCGGGTGGCGGCGGGCGCGCTGGCGTCGAAGTAACTGCGGGCCGCGTCGCGTTCCAGGGCCGGCCCGGTGGGGATCAGCGCCAGCAACGAGGCCGGGACGGCGAGCGGGGTCACCCCGCCGTAGCCGAGGGCGGCCGCCGCGTCGCCGGAGCGGGTGCCGAGGGGGTAGCGGATTCCCTGGGACGTGACCAGGTAGACGGTGGAGGCCGCCGCTCCCTGCCCGCCCTCGCCGACCCCGGGCATCGCCTGGACCAGCGCCCCCTTGCCGCCCGGCATGACCACCCGCTCCGCCGTCCGGACGGCGTCCCGGTCACCCTGGCGCACCTCGATCGAGCCGGGCGCGGACGGGGACAGCTCGGGCGGCGTACGGTCGAACACCTCGATCGTCGTGGTGCGCTCCCCCGCCGCACCCGCCCGGTACGTCGCGCAGACGGCCGCCCGGCCCGATCCCGCCTGCCGCAGTTCGGGCAGCTTCTGCGGCACGCCCTCGTCCTCGAGGCGCTGGTCGCTGAGCGCCCGGCCCGCCTGCTCCGGGGTGATGTCCTTGACCCCGCCCCCGTCCTGGCGCAGCAGCAGCGCGGTGATCTCACCGATCGACGCCAGGCCGTCCCGGGTCAGCACGTAGTGCTGGTCGGCGGCGCGGAAGATCTGCCCGACCCAGGCCGGCCCGTTGCCCACCTGCAACCGGCTGCGCTCCTTGTCCCCCGCGATGAACGGCTCCTTCAGCCGTGGCCCGGCCGGCACCGCGTTGATCAGTTGCTGACCGACCTCGATCGGCCGGACCGAGGCCATCTTCAGCGCGGCGATCGCCGCGTCACCGCCGAGGATCTGCATCCGGGTGTTCCGGAACAGCAGGTGGCGCTGTCCACCGACCGAGACCAGGATCGCCTGTTCGCCGAGGGGCGAGCCGCCGGAGAGCTGCCGGTCGACGACCAGGCGCGTGGTCGACCGGCGCGGGCCGGCGGTGTCCGGCGTGTTGCAGACCGACCAGGGCAGGCCGACCAGCGACGACCGGTCCGGCAGGCCGTCGGGGGCGCCGGCGATGCCCACCGTCCGGCCGCGCGGCCGTTCCCGGATGGACGCCTGGGACATCGACCGGGTCTGCGGGTTCTCCTCGCCGAGGATGAGGCGGGCGGAGGCGTAGTTCAACGTCGGGTACAGCCGCCCGTCGACGAAGACGTAGGTCGCTCCGGTCTCCTTCTCGATCACGAGGGTGTTCGGCTCCAGCGGGGCGCCGCCCTTGGTGAGCAGGCCGTACACGCCCGCACCGGCGAGCACGATCGCCGCGACCATGGCGCTGCCGAAGACCGCCAGCCCCAGGCGCCGCATCGGCAGGTCCGTCGTCTCGGGGTCGCCCGACAGCAGGGCTGAGACGATGCGGCGGGTGACGAACCGGTACGCCTGAACCTGGTCACGGCGGGTCCGCATGCGCTACCTCCGGCAGGGGTGGGGGCTCCCGGACGAACAGCGACGGCCGTTCCGGGCCTATCTACGATAAGGGCCCCCCACCGACGACGGGATTCGCCGTCCGCCGGCCGGCGGCGGACGGCAGGGCGACCCGATCCAGAGGAGGAAGCGCAGCGATGACCCAGGTAGAGACGGCCCGCAGCCGCGAGGTGGTCGCGTCGGCCGGCACACGGGTCGACCGGCCCGGCCGTGGTCGACTCGGTCCGGTGGCCGTCGGACAGCTCGTCGTCCTGGAGGTCGGCGTGCTGACCGTGGGCGCGGTGTCGGGTGGGCCGGACTGGGTGACCGCTGCCGTCGCCGTGCTGGTGCTCGTGGTGGTGCTGGCGACCTTCGCCCGGCGGGGCGGCCGTTGGTGGTACGAGGACGTGGTCCTGCGCCGTCGGCTCCAGCGACGTGGCCGGGCCGCCCGCCGGGCCGCCCTGTCCCCGGCGACGGCCGACCCGCGACTGTCCGCGCTGGCCCCGGACCTGACCGTCACCGGGTTCGAGGACCGGGGCAACCGGCTGGGGCTGGGGCAGGACGACCAGGGCTGGTTCGTCGCCTGCGCGGTCACCCTGCCGGACGGATCGGGCGGGCCGCTGCCCGGGGCGGCGATCGACCGGGTGCTGCGGGTGCTGGCCGGGTCGACCGGGCCGGCCTCGGCCGTCCAGCTGGTCGCGCGCAGCCTGGTCTGGTATCCGAATCCGGGTGGGCAGGCCGCCTACCGGCGGGACGTCTGGGTGGCCGCCCGCCTCCGGGTGGCGGACGCCCGTACCGAGGCGGTCAACCGGGGCGGCGGCGTCGACGGGGTACGCCGGACGATGGCGGCGGCGGCCGGCCGGCTCGGCAAGGCGCTCACCGGCGCGGGGCTGACGTACCGGATGCTCGACCCGGACGATCTGGCGGCGGCCCTGCTCACCGCGGCCGGTCTCGACGTGGCCCCCGATCCGCAGGTGGAGAACTGGACCGGCCTGGCGGGCCGGGGCTGGACGCAGCAGTGCCTGGAGCTGCGCGGGCGGGCGGAGGCTCCGGTCGGCGCGCTCGCCGACGCGGTGACCGCCATCCCGGTGATGTCGCACACCCTCGCCGTGACGGTCGCTCCGGGTGGCCGGGTCTCCGCCCCGCTGCTCCGCGTCGCCGCCCCGGACAGCCGCGCCGCCGACCTGGTGGCGACGGTCCGGGACGTGGCCCGGCGACACTCGTTCGCGTCCCGGCGGCTCGACGGGCGGCACGGGCCGGCGGCCTACGCGTGCGCGCCGGTCGCCGTGGGAGACACGGTGACCGGCAGCGCCGCGCTGGTCAGGGGTTGATGTTGACGATCCAGCCGTAGAGGCCGCAGACCCAGGCGGCCAACGGCACCACCGCGACGATCAGCAGGATCTCCAGGATGTCCAGTACCCGGCCCCAGACCGGGGAGATGTGCTTGCCGGCCACGGCCAGCCCGTAGACCAGGCTGATCACCGCCACCAGCACCAGACCGCCGAGCAGCGCACCGAGGCGCAGCAGCGCGGACAGCTCGGTGAAGGTCGCCGCCGTCGCCAGCGCCAGGCCGACGGAACCGGCGACCAGCACCGGGATGCGCTGCGCCCGACTGGCGAGCGGCCGGGCGCGCAGCAGGCAGAGCAGGGCCAGCACCGTGCAGAGCAGCACGGCCGGCAGCCGGCCGTCGAGGGCGAGGACCACCTCGCCGCCGAGGACGACGACCGAGACCGTCCACAGCAGACCGGTGAGGAACTGGTCCGCCCGGTCGCTGAGGGAGAGCAACTGGCGGCTGTCGAACGACTCGTCGTCGGACTTGAGGTCCTCCGGGCCGGTCGGGATGGACGGGACAGGTAGCCGGGCCAGCCGGTAGGCCGTCATCGGCAACGCGGGCAGCACCGCGAACGCGATCGTGGCCAGCAGCGCGGCGGACGCGGCGTCGTCCACGCCGAAGGCGAGACAGACCGTCGCGGCGAGCCCGAGGGCGGCCCCGACCACCGTGGCGCCGAGGAACAGCGGCGTGCGGTCGCCCACCGCCAGCGCGGCCACCGCGCCGAAGACGAGCAGGGCGGTGGCGGCCACCAGTACGTGCGGGGGGCCGAGCGCGGTCAGCTCCCGGTCACCGGCGAGCAGGAGCAGCCCGCCGGCACCCGCGTACACCAGACTCACCAGGGCCAGTGCCGAGCCGGTCCAGCCGTCCCCCAACGCCCGGGAGAGCACGGCCGCGGTCACCATCGCGGCGATCGCGACCACCAGGGCGACCAGCGCGCCGGGGAGCTGCGGTGGCCCGGCGAGCAGTGCCACGGCCGCGCCGCCGAGCAGCGCCACCGAGGCGAACAGGACGGAGAACCGCCGGGTGGTGGCGAGCTGCCAGCCGCCGGGCCGCCGGTTGGTGGCGGTCGCCACCGCGTCGACCACGTCGTCGAAGACGACCTCCGGCGTCGCCGCGTCCCGGGGGTTGAAATAGAGCACCTCACCGTCGCGCACCCCGAGCTGACCCGCCGTCCGGCCGCCGTCGAGCGGTTGCCCGCCCAGCCGGGCCAGGGTCCAGCCGCCGTGCGTCACGCCCTGGTCGGCGAGGTCCTCCCCGGCGTACCGGAGCAGGGTGGGCAGCAGGTCGGCCAGGGGTACGTCGGACGGTAGGGCGAGATCCATCCGGGTTCTCGGCGCCACGATGGTGACCCGGCTCAGTTCACCGGTCCCCGTCATCGTCACCAGGGCCTCCTCGCACTCGCTCGTCACCGGTGGCGACCGGCGGCGTCGCCGCCGGCCCACCATGCCCAGGGGAGATTACCCACGGGGACCGGCACGTACGATGCCACCTGACGTGTCCCGTCCCGGGCAGCCGGACGTCATGCGCGATCGGGGGAGTTACGACGTGAGCACGGTGGTCTTCCGACGCCCTCCGCGACAGGCCGGCCCGACCCTGCCGCGCGGTGAGGTGCTCCTGGAGTCCCCACCTGAGCTGCCCGAGCAGATGCCCCGCGGGTTGGGCCAGCTGCTGATGATCCTGCCGATGCTCTGCGGCGTGGGCGCGATGGCCTTCCTCTACGCCGGCCGCTCCGGCGGGACGATGACCTGGATCGCCGGTGGTCTCTTCGGCGTCTCGATGCTCGGCATGTTCCTCGGGTCGATGGGCAACGGCGGCAACGACAAGGCCGAGCTGAACGCCGAGCGGCGCGACTACATGCGGTACCTCACCCAGGTGCGCCGCAAGACCCGGCGCGCGGCGGAGCAGCAGCGGTCCGCCATGCGGTGGCGGCACCCGGAGCCGGACGCGCTCTGGTCGATCGCGGCGTCGCGTCGGCTGTGGGAGCGCCGGGTCACCGAGGACGACTTCGGCGAGGCGCGGATCGCCACCGGGCCGCAGCGGCTGGCGGTGCAGATCGTGCCGCCGGAGACCAAGCCGGTGGAGGACCTGGAGCCGATGAGCGCGATCGCGCTGCGCCGGTTCGTCCGTGCCCACTCCACCGTGCCGGACCTGCCCACCGCGCTGTCGGTACGGTCGTTCAGCCGGGTGGCGTTGCGCGGCGAGCGCGAGGCGGTGCTCGGGCTGACCCGGGCGGTGCTGGGCCAGCTCGCGACGTTCCACGCCCCCGACGACCTGGTCCTGGCCGTGGTCGCGGCCCCCGACCGGCACCCGACCTGGGACTGGGTCAAGTGGCTGCCGCATGCGCAGCACCCCGGCCGGGCCGACGCGGCCGGCGCGCGCCGGCTGGTCTTCACCAACCTCGCCGAGGCGGAGCAGGCCCTGACCAACGAGCTGTCCAGCCGCCCGAGGTACAGCCGGGAGGCGAAGCCGTTCACCAACGGGCCGCACGTCGTGGTCGTCCTGGACGGGGGCGAGGTCCCGCCGACCTGCCAGCTCGTCGGGATGGGGCTGCTCGGCACCACCGTCGTCGACCTCTCCGGCTCGGTGCCCCGGGACGTCGGCCGCTGGCTGATCTGCCTGGACGTCACCGACGGCTCCGCGCTGGACCTGGTGCAGGGCAAGTCCACCTCACGGCTGGGCCGCCCGGACCAGCTCGGCGCCGTCGCCGCGGAGGGGCTGGCCCGACAGATCGCGCCCTACCGGCTGTCCCGGCAGACGGTCAGCGAGGAGCCGCTGGCCCGCAGCATGGAGCTGCCGGACCTGCTGGGCATCGGGGACGCCGCGGCGGTGGATGTCCGGCAGACGTGGCGTCCCCGCGCGCACCGCGAACGGCTGCGCATCCCGCTCGGGGTCGGCCCCGAGGGCAACGTGGTGGAGATCGACTTCAAGGAGTCGGCGCACGAGGGCATGGGCCCGCACGGCCTGGTCATCGGTGCCACCGGCTCCGGCAAGAGCGAGCTGTTGCGGACGGTGGTCGCCGGTCTGGCGGTCACCCACTCGTCCGAGGAGCTCAACTTCGTCCTGGTCGACTTCAAGGGTGGCGCCACCTTCGCCTCCCTGGACGTCCTGCCGCACACCAGCGCCGTCATCACCAACCTCGCCGACGAGTTGACGCTGGTCGACCGGATGCGGGACGCGCTCGCCGGGGAGATGAACCGGCGGCAGGAGGTGCTGCGCGCCGCCGGCAACTACATCTCCCGGTACGAGTACGAGAAGGCCCGCGCCGCCGGTGAGCCGCTGGAGCCGATGCCCAGCCTGATGATCATCTGCGACGAGTTCAGCGAGCTGCTCGCCGCCAAGCCGGACTTCATCGACCTGTTCGTGATGATCGGCCGGCTCGGCCGTTCGCTCGGCGTCCACCTGCTCCTGGCCAGCCAGCGGCTGGAAGAGGGGAAGCTGCGCGGCCTGGACACCCACCTGTCGTACCGGATCGGTCTGCGGACCTTCTCGGCGGTGGAGAGCCGGATCGTGCTCGGCGTGCCCGACGCCTACGAACTGCCCAGCGCGCCCGGTCACGGCTACCTGAAGTCGGACACCGCCACCATGCTGCGGTTCCGGGCCGCCTACGTGTCCGGCCCGTACCGTGCCCCGGGCCGCCGCAACGCCACCTCGCAGGCCGCCCTCCAGCGCAGCATCGTGCCGTACGGGGTGGACTTCGTGCCGATCCAGCGGGTCGAGACCCCGGTGGAGGCCACCGCGCCGGAGGAGCCGGAGTCCGGCAAGGTGACCACGATGCTCGACGTGATCACGGAGCAGCTCCGGGGGAAGGGCACCCCGGCGCACCAGGTGTGGTTGCCGCCGCTGGGGGCACCGCCCAGCCTGGGCGAGCTGTACGGCACCCTCACCGCCGACCCGAGGTTCGGGTTGACGGTGCCCGGCTGGGCCGGACGTGGGCAGCTCACCGTGCCGGTCGGTGTCGTGGACCGGCCGTACGAGCAGCGCCGGGACCCGATGATGGTGGAGCTGGCCGGCGCGGGCGGCAACGTGGTCATCGTGGGCGCGCCGCTGAGCGGCAAGAGCACCATGCTGCGGTCGATGCTGGCGTCGCTGGCGCTCAGCCACACCCCCCGTGAGGTGCAGTTCTTCTGCCTCGACTTCGGCGGCGGGGCGCTGCGCAGCCTGGAACGGCTGCCGCACATGGCGGGCGTGGCACGACGCCGGGACACCGAGGCGGTCCGCCGGACGGTCGCCGAGGTGGTCACCATCATCGACGAACGCGAGGCCCGGTTCGCCCAGCACGGCATCGACTCGGTGGCCGGCTACCGGCGTCGCCGGGCGGCCGGCGAGTTCGCCGACGACCCGTTCGGCGACGTCTTCCTGGTCGTCGACGGGTGGCACACGCTGCGCCAGGAGTACGAGGAGCTGGAGCAGACCATCACCAACCTCGCCGGCCGGGGCCTCGGGTTCGGCGTCCACGTGGTGCTCACCGCGGCCCGCTGGGCGGAGATCCGCATCAACATGCGGGACCTGCTCGGCACCAAGCTGGAACTGCGGCTCGGTGACCCGACCGAGTCCGAGATCGACCGGCGGGCGGCGGTCAACGTGCCGCCGAAGTCCCCCGGTCGGGGTCTGACCCCCACCAAACTCCAGTTCCTCGCCGCGGTGTCCCGGATCGACGGCGGCAACGCGATCGAGGACCTGACCGAGGCGTCGGCCGCCCTGGCCGAGCAGGTGGCCGCCGCCTGGCCCGGAGCGCCCGCGCCGAAGGTCCGCCTGCTCCCCCGCAAGCTGCCGGTGACCGAGCTGGCCCGGGTCGTGGACCGCGCCGCGCCCGGCGTGCCGATCGGCGTCAACGAGTCCGCGCTGGCCCCGGTCTACCTGGACCTGGCCAGCGAACCGCACCTGACCGTCTTCGGCGACGTCGAGTGCGGCAAGACGAACCTGCTGCGGCTGATCGCCCGGGGCATCGTCGAGCGGTACACCCCGGCCGAGGCCCGGCTGGTGATCGCCGACTACCGCCGGGGGCTGCTCGGTGCCGTCGAGGGCGACCACCTGCTCGACTTCGCCCCGTCCAACCAGGTGTTCAGCCAGGGGCTGGCGTCGATCCGCAGCGCGTTGCAGAACCGGCTGCCCGGAGCGGACGTCACCACCGCCCAGCTGCGCGACCGGAGCTGGTGGAAGGGACCGGACCTCTACATCCTGGTCGACGACTACGACCTGGTCGCCTCCGGTGGGAACAACCCGCTCAGCGCGCTGCACGAGCTGCTGCCGCAGGCCCGCGACATCGGCCTGCACCTGATCGTCACCCGGCGGGCCGGCGGTGTCGCGCGGGCCCTTTACGAGCCGGTGCTGCAACGCCTGCGGGAACTGGACTCACCGGGCCTGCTGATGTCCGGCAACCGCGAGGAGGGAGCGGTCTTCGGGACGCTGCGCCCGAGCCCGCAGCCGCCGGGCCGGGGCACGCTGGTACGCCGGCGCGACGGTCAGCAACTGATCCAGACCGCCTGGTGCGAGCCGTGACGGACGTGGGGGAGGATCCGCCGGTCGGCGGGTCCTCCCCCACGTGACGAACCACGGGCACGAGAGCCGGTTGCGCTTCCGGCGGGTGGGCGGTCCGGTCGTCCCGGCCCCCACGCCACCGGCCGGGCTACCGCCGCTTGCGGTCCCGCTGGACCCACCACACGCCGAGCAGCAGCAGCCCCAGGAACAGCAGGATCCACATCGCCAGGAAAAGCAGGTCGCCCACTGGTGTCCCTCCCGTCGATCAGCGGCGGTTGTTGAACCGGCTGGCCTGCACGATCGCGTCGTTGACCGAACGCGACACGGCCTCCAGCATGCCGTCCATGCTCTTTCGGATGTCGCGCGCCTCGCCGAGCACGTCACCCAGGTCGGAGGTGCCCATCGTGTCGGACATGGCCTTGGCGACCGCCTCCTGCACCCCCTGCTGCGCCCCGTTGAAGGCCTCGGTGATCAGCTCGGCGAGGGTGTAGGAGTCCAGGCGCATCGCCCGCGAGTTGATCTCCAGCTGGCGGAGCCTGCCGTCCGCGCCCAGCTCGACGGAGACCATCCCGTCCTCGGTGTCGTACCGGCTGGTGATCTCCGCCAGCAGCGTCTCCACCTCGGACAGCTGCCGCATCCGCTGCTCGCTGTCGCGTACCACGCGCTCCAGGTCGTCCACGTTCGGGGTGTTCATGTCACGCTCTTTCGTCGTCGTCGCGTAGGCGGGTCAGCCGCCCTGGACCTCGAAGCGCCGGGGCGCCTCGTAGTCGATGCGGATCTGCTCGAAGTCCGGCGCGGTGGGGATGCTGTCGCCCTTGGAGCCCATGTTGATCGACCCGTAGGCGACGGCGGCCAGCATGGCCGCGACGGCCGTGCCCAGGCCACCGAGCAGGACGGCGACCTTGGCGGAGAGCGCGGTCAACGCCAGCCCGACGAACTCGATCATCGCCCGGGCGGCGGCCGAGGTGTGCGGGATGAAGAGGAGCACCACCAGACCGATCAGGATGACCAGGCAGGCGCCGGCGAAGGCCAGCACGGCCACGAACGAGACCATGTACGCGTTGGAGACGGTGTCCAACGTGCTGGAGATGTCGCCGGCGGCGGTGCGGAACTGCTCGATCTCGCCCTTGAAGTTGGTCAGCGAGTCGGCGAACGCGTCCTTGTCGTCGGCCGTCCAGTCGTCACCCTTGCCGAGCGCGTTGTCGAGGTGGGTGGCGAACGTGCCGAGGTCGTTCGCGATCTCCTTCCAGACCGACGCCGCGTCGGACATGTCCATCGGATTGGCCGCCATGGTGCCCACGGCGACCACGGCAATGACCGCGGTCTTCGCGATCTTCGCGTTCGCCTCGACCGCTGTCTTCACGGCCGCGAACATCACGGCGTTGGCGACGCTGACCATGCTCCGCTCCCCGTCTCACTCTGCTGCTTCGTCAGGACCGTGTCGCTCACGTGGTCACGACCGTGTTCGCGTTCTCGGCCCGGATCCAGGTGTCCCGGGCCGTCGCGAGTTCGTCGAGGTAGTCGTCGACGGTCTCCCGGATCTCGGTCAGCGCCGTCGAGGCCTTCTCCCGGGCGTCACCGTAGGCCACGGCGATCGGGACGCCGACGACACCGAAGTGCGGGAAACCGATCTCGGTGTCCGCGAGCTTGGCCTTGATCGCGTCGACTCCGTTCGGGCCGGAGAGGGCGTTCCTGCGCAGGTGTTCCCGGATCGCCTCGATCGCTTCGGAGGAGATGTGCTTGCTGGTCATCCGGGATCGCTCCTTGGTCGACGGCCTGCGGGCGGCACGGGCGGAACTGTAGCAAAGAGGCTCGTCGGTACGTCCCCGCGCGACCTGCCGCGGTGGTAGCAGGGGACCCCTGTTACCGCTTTCTGTCGTGCAGGGGGCCCCTGCTACCACCCCGGGCCGGCACGGACACCCGGGCCGGCACGGACACGGACCGTCCGGCCGCCGTCACACAGCGACCCGCCGGGCTCCGCCCCGGTCGTGAACAGCCCGTTCCGGGCTACACCCCATCGACCGCGTGGGTTACCGTCTGGGCGGAAGTGTCCGTCGGTGGGGTGAGACCGCTCTGCCGCGGGGGGAGGCGCGGCGCGTCAAGCCGCCACAGAAGACGGAAGGGTGTGACATGGCGTTCGAGGTCGAAGCTGCGACCCTGCATACCGCCGCGAGTGACGTGCGCTCCACGCGCAGCGAGGTCGACGGTGAGCTGAAGAAGCTGTGGAACGTCGTCGACGACCTGGCCATCGCCTGGAAGGGCGGGGCGTCCACGGGTTTCCAGCAACTCATGCAGCGGTGGAACGAGGACACCGGCAAGCTGCTGACGGCGATGGACAACATCGCCGACCTGCTCGACAAGTCGGGCACCACGCACCAGGTGAACGACGAAGAGCAGCAGCAGATGCTGGACAAGTTCCACGCTGCCCTGAACCCGTGACCCGGCGACCGCAGAGAGGTACATCGTGACGATCAAGGTTGACTACGCGGTCCTCGAGGCCAGCAACGCGCAGATGCAGACCATCTCGCGGACCATCGACGAGAAGCTGGACACGCTCCGGCAGATGCTCAGCAAGCTCCAGTGGGACGGTGAGGACCGGACCGCGTACGAGCAGCACCAGGCCCAGTGGGACGCCGCCGTACGGGACATCAACAAGATCCTGAACGACATCGGCGGGGCGGTGGGCATCGCCCGCGAGAACTACGTGACCACCGAGATGAGCAACTCGAAGATGTGGCACTGAGACAACCGCCAGCGCGGCTCCGGTCCGGTCCGACCGGCCGGAGCCGCACTGTGTCGAGTGGTCGGCGTCCGGGGAGAACGATGCGCAGGAGAGACGGCTTCCACACGGGCCGACGGTCCGCGGCGGCCGTGCTGGCCGTCCTGGTCGCGACCGGCACCGGGCTGCTGACCACCCCCGGTCCGGCCCGCGCCGAGACCGTCCGCGGATACCAGTGGTACCTGGACACCCTGCGGATCCCCCAGGCGCACAAGCTCAGCAAGGGCAGCGGGGTCACCGTCGCGGTGATCGACGGCGGGGTGGACGCCTCCCATCCGGACCTGCGCGGTCAGGTCCTGCCGGGACACGGGATCGGTGGCGACGCCGCCGCCGACGGTCGCCGGGACGCCAACCGGATCGGGCACGGCACGGGCATGGCGGGACTGATCGCCGGCCGTGGCGGAGGCACCGATCGACTCCTGGGCATCGCCCCGGCGGCGAAGATCCTGCCGGTGTCCATCGGGGCGCGGTTCGACCCGGGCGAGTTGACCACGGCGATCCGCTGGGCGGTGGACAACGGAGCGGACGTCGTCAACCTGTCGCTCGGCACCCCCGGTCGACCCGACCGCGCCGAACTCGACGCGATCCGGTACGCCTTGGAGAAGGACGTCGTCGTGGTCGCCTCGGCCGGCAACCGGGAGCAGGGCGACACGGCCGTCACGTCACCGGCCAACATCCCCGGCGTCGTCGCGGTCTCCGGGCTGGCCGAGAAGGGCGGGTTCTTCGCCGGTTCGGTGCGTGGCCCGGAGGTCGTGCTGGCCGCCCCGCAGGAACGCATCATCAGCCCCCGCCCGTTCGCGGTGTCGAAGAACGGATACGGCCTGACCAGCGGTACGAGCGACTCCGCCGCGATCGTCTCCGGGGTGGCCGCGTTGGTGCGGTCCCGCTACCCGGACCTCGACGCGGCCAACGTGGTCAACCGGCTGATCCGGACCGCCGACGACGAGGGCCGGTCGGGTCGGGACGACCAGTTCGGCTTCGGTGCGGTGAACCCGGTGGCCGCGCTCAGCGGCACGGTGCCGACGGTACGCGCCAACCCGCTGGTGACCCAGGCGTCGACGGCCGACCCGGCGGAGGAGCCCGCCGACCAGCAGGACGAGCAGGGCATCTACGGATTCAGCGTGACGAACAAGGCCGGTGCGGCCCTCCAGGTCGGCCTCTGCCTGGCGGTGGTCGTCGGCGTGATCGTCCTCATCGTGGTGGCCCGCCGGTCCGCGCGGCGTCGGACCCCCGCCGGTCCGCCCGGTCCCCCGCCGCCTCCCGGTGGCTGGTCGCCCACCGGTCCCCCACCGGGCGGCCCCGCGTGGCACCCCGCGGCCGGCCAGGTCCCGGGGCAGCCACCACCCGGGCAGTACCCGGGACAGCCACCGTCCGGCCATTACCCGGGGCAGCCACCGTCCGGGCAGCAGTACCCGGGACAGCCGCCGACGTTCACCGCCCATCCGCACGCCGCGCCGGTGCCCGGAGCGGCCCAGCCGGGCACCGGCCCGGTGCCACCGGCCCCGGCCGCGCCACCGCACGCCGACACGGACCGGTAGGGTCCGCCGCCGAGCGGGACGACACCACAAGCCAACGGGGAGGACACGGATGACTGACAGAACTTCGCAGCCGGATCAGATCGAGGTCGAGACGCCGCGCCTCCCGCTGTCGCCGACCCTTCCGGTCAGCATCAACGGCTTCGGCATGGACAACGTCAACCGTGCCCAGACGCCGTCGGACCTGGTCGCCGGCCCGAACGAGGCCGGCGTCAAGACCGAGTGGGACGCGTCCACGCTGGACGGCGCGATCCAGTGGTTGGAGTCGCACGCCTCCTACCTGCGCCGGCTCTACCACGGGATGGCCGACATCCAGGATCTGATGGGTGGCGCGGGGGCCGCCGCCACCGCCGGCATGCCGTCGGGCGTGAGCGGGGTCCAGAAGAGCCCACTGGGCGGTTTCCCCTGGGCGGGCCGGCTGACCCAGAAGCACGCCAACCTCTACACCGGCACCGAGTCGGGGGTGCTCGACCTGGCCACCCGGCTGGAGGACGCGGTCGAGGTGCTGCGCAAGGTCAAGGAGAACTACCAGACGGCGGAACGGGCCAACGAGATGACCGCCGAACAGATCCGACAGATCTTCGCGGACGTCGCCGGTGGCGGCGAGAGCTAGGGCGGGAGCGGCCTGATGGGTGTCAGTTGGGAAGAGATGTGCCAGCAGGTCGTCATCGACGGCCGGCCCGGTGACGTGGCCAGTGCCGCCCTCGGGTGGACGGAGCTGCTGAAGAACCTGCGCAGCGTCAAGGAGAGCCTGGAGAAGAACGCCTCGGACCTGGGGACGGTCTGGAAGGGACCGGCGTACGACGCGTTCAAGACGCACGTCGACGAGATCGCCAAGTCCACCGGACGGCTGATCGACGACGCCGAGGAGGGCGACGGGATCGTCCACTCCCTGAACGCCGCCGCGGACAAGCTGACCGCGGCACAGTCGGAGTTCCCGATCCCGGCCTCCTGCGTCAACGACGTGCTGGAGGCCCGCAACGGCCACCTCACCATCGGCGTCGGCTTCTTCGAGGCGAAGGTGGCTCCGGACTTCCTCGGCCTGCTGGACCCGATCGCCGGGCTCGCCGACTGGCTCAACGACCGGACCGACGAGGCCGCCCAGGTCTACAACCAGGTCAACAACCAGTACCAGGGCCAGGCCGACACCATGCCGGGCCAGACCAGCAACGTGCCGACCCAGCGGAACCCCAACCTGGAGACCCCGAACCTGGAAACCGGCGGCGGCGGGGGTGGCGCGGGCTCGGTGCCCTCGCTGCCCGGCGGCCCCGGCACGGGCCGGACGCCCGGCACGCCGGACCTCCCGTCGACGGCCAACCCCGACGTGCCGTCCACGCCCGACCCGGACCTCGGCCGGGATCCCGGCACGGACCTGCCCGGCACCACCACCCCCGGCTTCGACGACACCCCCGGCCTCGACGAGGACCGGTACGGGTCCGGCCTGGCCAGTGCCGCCCCGACGACCGGTACCGGCGGTCTGCCCAGCACCTCCGGACTGGGCAGCGGTGGTCTCGGCGGTGGCGCCGGTTCGGGGTCGGTTCCCGGCGGCGGCGCGCTCGGCCGGCCCGTCGCCACGATGATGCCGCCGATGATGGGGGGCGGTGCCGCCGGTGGCGGCCGGGGCGGCGGCAAGCTCGGTGCGGGCGGTCGCCTGGGCGCGGGCGGGGCCCCCGGGATGCTCGGCGGAGCCGGTGGCGCGGGTGGCCGGGGTGCCGGTGGCAACCGGGGTGTCGGCGCGGCGACCGCCGGGACGCGGGGCGCGGCCGGCGGCCGGGGTGGCCTGGTCGGCGCGGGCGCCGGAGCCGGTTACGGGGAGGACGAGGCCACCCGGAGCACCTGGCTCGACGAGGACGAGGACATCTGGGGCGCGGACGGCGACAGCCTGCCGGGCATCCTCCGCTGAGGTGGTAGCAGGGGTCCCCTGCTACCGCTTTTTGCGGAGCAGGGGACCCCTGCAACCACCCGGGCTACAGCTGCAGACACCCGGGCGGTAGGAGGGGGCCCCGGCAGGCAACGGGGTGCCGGCCTCAGCGGGGAGAGCGGTGCTGGGGCCAGGCGGTCGTCGGCTCGGGGCCGGAGCCGTCCGGGGCGTCGAGTCGCCGCCGGCCGGGCCGCCAACCGCGCCGCCGTCCCCGGCGGACGACCGGCCGGGACACCAGCAGGACGATGGCGAGGAGCGCGCCGATCGCGGCGGCCCAGATCGCCACGACCCGTTCCCGGCTCCACGGGTCGGTCACGGGCACCGGTTCGGCCATCGCCCCCAGCGGCGGATCGCTGCGCGTGCCGAGCAGGTTGGTGACCGCCCGATACGGGTTGACCACCCCGTAGCCGACCTGCGGGTTGCGCCCTTCGGGCGGGCTGTCCGCAGTGCTGGTCAGTCGTTCGGCGACCTGCGCCGGGCTGAGTTCGGGGTACGCCGCGCAGACCAGTGCGGCCGCCCCGGAGACGTACGCCGCCGCAAAGCTCGTGCCCCCCTCGGGCTCGGTGAGCCAGCCGTCGCCGCCGGGTGCCGGGGCGACGATGTTGTGTCCGGGCGCGGCGATGTCGACGTAGTCACCGCTGATCGAGGTGCCGACGTGGCCCCCCTGCTCGTCGACGCCGGCGACGGCGATCACTCCGGGGTAGCCGGCCGGGTAGGCGGGCTGGTCCCGTTGCTGCTGCTGGTTGCCGGCGGCGGCGACCACCACGACCCGGTTGTCCAGGGCGTACCTGATGGCGGCGGCCAGTTCGGGCCGGGGCAGGGTCTCCAGCGAGAGGTTGATGACCTTGGCGTTGTTGTCGACCGCGTACCGGATGGCCTGGGCGATCTGGCCGGGCAGGCTCTCGTCGTTGGTGCGCCGGGTGTCCGGCAGCACACGGATCGGCAGGATCCGGGCGGCCGGTGCGATGCCGCTGAACGGCGTCCCGGCCTCCGTCCGGCCGGCGATGATGCCCGCCACCATGGTCCCGTGACCGGCCAGGTCGCACTGCCCGGCGCGCTGCGGCAGGCCGCTGAAGTCGCGGCCGGCGCGGACCTGCCCCTTCAGGGCGGGATGGGTGGCGGAGACCCCCGAGTCGATGACGGCGACGATGACGCCGCCGCCCCGGGTCAGCCGCCAGGCGGCCGACGGCTCCAACCGGCGCAGAGGCCACGGCGTCGCCGTGGGCGCGGGCTCGCCGGAGGGGCCGCACTGCGGCGCGGCGCGACCCGGAGCCGGGGGTACGACGAAGGTCGCCAGCAGCGCGACCACGGCACCGCAGAACACCGCCCGCCACCGGGCCGGTCCTCGCGCGGCACCCGCCCGGAGCGGGCGGCGGTTCCCGGAGCGTCCCTGCACGGGCCCCAGGTTACCGAGGTGGTACCCGGGCCGGGCGGCCGGGCGGCCGGGGTGCGCGTGGGGCGGAACGGCCCGGTCACCGTCCGATAGGGTCACCGGCGACCAGGCGTGCCGATCGATGAGGAGAGACGAATGAGTGCGCGGCTGTCGGCCCTGCGCCGGAGTGTTCTCGCTGTCACGGCCGGGCTCGCGCTGACCGCCGCCGGGACGCCCGTCCCCGCCGTGGCCGCGGCCCCCCCGCTGGAGCGGCAGTGGCACCTGGACGCGCTGCGGGTCACCGAGGCACACCGGATCTCCACCGGTGAGGGCGTCACCGTCGCGGTGGTCGACACCGGGGTGTACGCGGAGCACCCCGACCTGGCCGGTCGGATCCTCGACGGCCGGCGGCTGATCGGTCGGGACGACAAGGGCAAGGTCGACGAACGCAACCACGGGACCGGGGTGGCCGGGCTGATCGCCGCCCGGGGTGGCGGCCACGGTCGGGCCCTGGGCATCGCCCCGGATGCGCGGATCCTGCCGGTCACCGTCGCGACCAACACCTTCGCCGGCAGCAACCTGCCGGAGGGCATCCGGTACGCGGTCGATCACGGCGCGAAGGTCGTGAACATCTCCAACGGCGGCCCCACGACCAGTTCCGCCCTGGATGAGGCGGTGCGGTACGCGCAGTCGAAGGACGTCGTGGTGGTCGCCGCGGCGGGCAACGCCGAGCAGGGCGACACCGGGGTGCTCTATCCGGCGCGACTTCCCGGGGTGATCGCGGTGGGCGCGACCGACCGGGACGGGAAGCCGTGGTCGGGTGGGACCCGGGGCGAGCAGATCGCCGTCACCGCCCCCGGCGTGGACGTTTCCACCACCGCCGGCCGCTGGTCGGACCTCACCGAGGGCGGCTACGTCACGGTGGACGGTACGAGCGCGGCGGCGCCGCTGGTGGCCGGGGCGGCGGCGCTGGTCCGGGCCCGTTACCCCGAGGCGAGCGCGGCGGAGGTGGTCAACCGGCTGGTCTCCACCGCCCGGGACGCCGGACCGTCCGGCCGGGACGACCAGTACGGCTTCGGCCGGCTCGACCTGGTCCGGGCACTGACCGCCGACGTGCCTCCGGTGGACGCGAACCCGCTGGGCACGGTGCCGGTGGCGGAGTCGGAGGAGACGGCGGCTGACAGCAACGACGGCGTCGACCTCGGTCTGCTCGTCCCGTTCGTTATCGGGTTGCTGGTGGTGGCGGCCCTGGTGGTGCTGCTGGTCGTGGTGCTGCTGGTCGTCCGGCGGGCCAACCGCCCCGCCCGGCGGTAGCCGGTCGTTCGGCCCGGCGGCGCGGCGACCCGGCTCAGGCCACCGGGGTGAGCACGAGCAGGGACATCGCATTCGGCCCCAGCTCGAAGTTGACGCTCACCGCGTCGGTGGCGTCCAGCGTGTACCGCTGCACCCGCTGGAGGGAGGCCGTCGCCGGGTCGTGCGCGTAGTTGCTGGTCACCGCGTCCACCAGGTAGCGCTCGACCAGGATGCGCCGGTTGGCGAACTCCGCCGGCAGGTTGCCGACGTTCACGGTGACACCGTGCGTGACCCGGTTCGTCCACTGGTAGTTGGTGGTGAGCACGGCCACCCCGGACGCGTCCCGGGTCGCCAGGGCGTTGATGCCGAGTCCGGCCGGGGTGAGCGCGTCCGAGTCGGCGGAGACCCGGACCTTCTTCAACATCCGCTGCATCCGCACCAGGTTGTAGTACGGGTACACCGCGCCGTCCGTACCGTCGACGAACATGGACTTGCGGTCGTTGCTGCTGTGGTTGAAGACCCAGTGCATCGGCATGTCCGTGCCGCCCTCGACGTAGAAGTAGCCGAGGGCGGCCATGGCCGCCGCGTGGGTGAGCACGTCCGCCTCGAAGGAGGAGCCGCTGTTGCTGCCGGGGAAGACGCCGTACTCGGTGACGAAGGTCGGGGTCTTGTCGTTCAGCCCCCGCTCGCGCAGCCAGCGCTGCACGGTGTCCTTCTCGGCGGCGACGGCGGCCACGTCGTCCCGCCGCTGGTACTGGTGGTACGAGATGAAGTCGAGCCGCTTGCTCGGGTCGGGGTCGTCCCGGTACCGGTCGAGGAACTCCTGGAGGTACGCCCCGTTGAAGGTGTGCGTGACCGGACCACCGACACGCAGCGGCTGCTCCGGGCGCAGTTCGGCGTTGAGTTCGTTGACCACCTGGTAGCCGATCCGGTACCACTCGTAGTACTCGGCCGCCGGCATCGCCCGCGGCTCGTCGGGGCGGGTCTCCCAGGGGCGGTCCGGTTCGTTGAAGACCTCCACGTAGCGCAGGCCCGGGTAACGCTGCTTGTAGTGCCGGATGCCGTTCTTGAGCACCTCCCGGCAGCGCTGAGGCGCGGCCGTCGTCATCAGCTCCTGCTCGCACTGGTCGACGTTCATCAGCATCCGGTCCGAGTACCCGGTGACCTGGTCCAGGTAGCCGTACACGGTGCTGCCGTCGGCTGCGGCGGGGTTGTAGTCGTACCGGTCGGTGGCCGGGTCGTGGTAGGCGCCGGGGGCCGACCAGACCCGGGTGAGCGCGGGCTTCAGGTCCTCCACGAGCCGGACGCCCTCCGGTCCGAGCGGGGCGGACGGCCCGGCCTGGTTGTGGTAGGCGGCCGGGTTGTTGAGCATGCCCCGGGTCACCCCGGCGTCCACGGTGACCAGCGCCGTCTCGTACGTGACGGCCTCGCCCGCGCCCCGGCCGTCGGGCCCGTCGGAGTACTCCCGCAGCGCGGCGACCGAGGCCAGCAGGCTCACCATGATCATGAAGCCGGCCAGCAGGCCAAGCCGGAGCGGGATCCTCATCCCGACGTCTCCTCTCAGTCTCGGCTGCGGTGGAACGCCCGCTGCCACACTCGGGCGGTACCGGCCGACGACCGGCCAGCGCCGATGCTCAGGACGGCGTCGGCGCCAACGGCAGTTTGGCGATGCCGGTCCGGAATGCCTCGACCGCCTTGGCGTCGGTGGTGAAACGCCAGTCGCCGCTGCCGCCGTCCACCTGGTCGTACTCGAACCAGACGAACCCGATCACGTCGGTCCGATCGGCCAGCCAGACGAACAGGTCGCGGATCCACGGCAGCCGGAAGCTTCCCGGTTCGCTGGCCGTCTCGGTGATCAGGAGGGGCCGGTCGGTGAACGCGCGGAGTTTGCGCAGGGTCGGCTCGAACAGCGCGGCGGCGGTCCGCTCACTGGTCGAGTAGCCGACCATCCCGATCCAGTCGACGTACTTGTCACCAGGGTAGAGCGCCTTCAGGCTGACGTTGGGCACCGGCCGGATGATGTTCGGGCTCCAGATCCAGATGACGTTGGTGGCACCGACCTTGCTGAAGACGTCGTGCACGTGCCGCCACGCCTTCACGTACTCGCCGGGCCGGTTGCCGGACCGCTTCTCCGACCACGGGTACCAGTTGCCGTTCATCTCGTGCGCGAAGCGCAGGGCGACCGGCCAGCGCTGGTCCCGGACCGCGGTCGCGAAGCGCACCAGGTACTCGTCGTGCTCCCCCGCGATGATCCGCCGCAGCGCGTAGTCCGGCTGGTTGACGCGGTCCTT
Organism: Micromonospora echinospora; assembly: GCF_900091495.1. Lineage (NCBI taxonomy): Bacteria > Bacillati > Actinomycetota > Actinomycetes > Micromonosporales > Micromonosporaceae > Micromonospora > Micromonospora echinospora. Next base: position 1,210,667 of record NZ_LT607413.1, read on the forward strand.
GCCGCCGCTCCACGGCTCCCAGGAGACCACCGGGACGGCACCCTGGCGGTAGGCCGCGTCGACGGCGTCGGGCCGGAACTCCTCGGTCCACTTGACGAAGTACTGGAGCAGGTTGGGCCGAACCCCGGCCTTCGCCGCGACGGCGTCGATCTCGGCCTTCGACCACGGCACCTGGGGTGCGCTCAGGCCGAACCGGTAGCCCTTCGCCGACATGACCTCCTGCTTGGTGGGGATCCGGGTGGCGCCGTCGGCCGACCCGTCGCCGGTCACCGACGTGCCGGCCGGCGGCACCGAGGTGGGCGGCGTGCCGAGCGAGTGGTGCACCACCCAGCCGCTCAGCAGGAGCAGCACCAGGGTGTTGACACCCATCCAGAGATGGAACTGTCGGGGTCGCCGCCGGGTGTGTTCAGACACCGATCATCACCGATGTCACGAGCATCGCTCCTCCCAGCAGGTAGGGCACCAGAACGAGCGGGTTGCGCTGCCGCTCGCCCTGGAAGCCGCCGGCCCGGGTACCCCATCCGGCGTTGTGGGCCAACCGGAAGAACCCGAGCACCCGGACCGGCATCAGCACGAACGTGTTGATCATCATGAAGGCCGGCAGGTAGGCCAGGTCCCGGGGCCGGAAGGCGAAGTGGCGAGCGAACCGGATCATCAGCGAGAGGGCGGTCATCATCGCGCTGAGCCCGAGGATGGTCAGGACGAGTTGCCAGCCGACCAGGCTGCCGGGCAGCCGCAACTCGTCGTAGACGTTGACGGTGTCCCCGACCAGCAGTGAGTAGGCCCAGGCGAAGTACGAGCCGACCAGCACGAACGGGACCAGGATGTCGGCGGCGTAGAACACGGCGAGCACCGGTGCCCGGCGGACCATCCACCCGAACATCCGCAGGGTGTTGTACTGCGAGCCCCGGGCCCAGCGGTACTGCTGCTTGACCAACTTCCGCAGTTCCAGGGGCGCGTCGGTGTAGACCAGGGAGGTCGACTGGAAGACCGTGCGGAACCCGGCCTGCAACGTGTAGTTGGTCAGCGTCCGGTCGTCGCTGACCTCGAGGAACACGCCGAGGAAGCGCTCGGACATGAACCGTTCCATGCACCGGACCAGGATGAACCGGCGGAAGGCGATGGTCCGTCCCGGCAGGCAGCCCACGGTGCCGAGCACGCTCATGGCCGGCATCGAGTACTCGTTGCGGACGTTCTCCAGCCAGTCCGCCCACCGGGTCAACACGGTGCGTTCCGGGTTGAGGATCCGCTGCCGGGTGGTGACGCCGCCGACCCGGGGGTCCCGGAACGGTTTGATCAGCTCAGGCAGGGTGCCCCGGGTCCAGATGGTGTCCGAGTCGACGAGCACGGCGATGTCCCCGGTCGCCATGCCCACCCCCACCTGGAGGGCGTTGCGCTTGCCGGCGATCTCCGTCCACGCCCAGCGCACCCCCACCTCGGCACAGATCTTCTCCAGCGTGGCGTTGCGGGGCCCGTTGATGACCACGATCACCTCGGTCGGACGCTGCTCCAGGATCCGGTCCAGCACCGACCGGAACAACTCCTCCGGCTCGTCGACCACCGGGATGATGACGGAGGTCGTCGTCGCGTACGGGGCCGTCCAGGGCTTGTAGGACGACGCTAGCACCACCCGCATCAACCACAGCGCCCAGATCATGATCATGAACAGGGCGAACAGGTACAGCTGTCCCTTGTTCAGCCAGGAGTTCACCTGGAGCAGGAACGCCAGCATGTCAGCTCTCCCCCGTGAGGCTCGACGACGGACCGACCGGTGGTCAGCGCACCGTCGGTTGCTCGACCGTCGCCGGCCGGCGCAGCAGCAGCGCGACCGTGTAACCGGTGGGCCGGAAGACCCGTTCGACGTCGTACTGGCCGCGTAGCAGCGGTTCCTTCGAGTCGCCCAGGCCACGCAGCGGATCGTCGAGCCGGCCGGTGCGAACCACCCACACCCGCTGCGGTGTACCGAGACAGGTGGCGACCTCGGCGCACTCCTGGGCGGTGAACGAACCACCGGTGCGGGGCGCCTGGGCCAGCAGCACGTCCTTGGGTCGGTTCCGGGTCGGGGTGTACCGGGCCACCGCGTCCCGGGCGATCCGTTGGTCGCCGCCGACATTGCCGCCGTAGACCGCGACGTCGTCGGCGCGGCCCTCCTTCACCAGCAGCGCGCCCAGGTCGCGGCTGGCCTGGGTGTGCCCGTCGGTGTCGCGCAGGTTCAGCTGGGCGGGCAGGCCGACCAGGGCGACCACGACCACCACGGCCAGCCCGCGCAGCACCGGTGCCCGGCTGAGCGCCGTCGCGGCCAGCAGAGCGAACGCCGGTAGCACGAAGAGCAGGTAACGCGGCAGCCAGAGCGGAGTGAACTGACTGACCACGTAGAGCCCGAGCACGGGGACGAACGCCCACGCGGTGTAGACCACCGCGGGTCGGCGCAGCGACATCCCGACCAGGGCCAGGGCCAGGATCACCCCGCCGAGCAGGGCCTGGCCGGTCAACCCGCCGGGCAGGTCCGCCACCCGCTGGAGGGTCGCCTCGGGAACCCAGGACACCTGCACCCGCTGGGACCGGGCCAGATAGACCACCGGTAGCACCGGCAGCGCGCCGACCAGCGCGGCGAACAGCCACGCCCACCACGCCCGGGGGCGCATCAGCAGGATCACCAGCGCGTGCCCGGCGAGCAGAAGCAGCGCGACGAACTGGCTGAGGCCGAGCAGCACCACTGCGCCGGCGTACGCCACCCACCGCGCCGCCCCGGGCCGGTCGATGGCCCGGACCAGCAGCCAGGTGGCGAGCACCGCAGCGAACAGGGCGATCGCGTACGGGCGGGCCTCCTGCGCGTACCGGGAGGTGTTGGGCAGCACGGCGAAGATCAGGCCGGCGGTCAGCCCCACCCGGGGACTCGCCAGCCGGGTGCCGAGCGCTCCGACCAGGCCGGCCGCCCCCGCCATGGCCAGCATCGACGGCAGCCGCAGGGCCACTTCCGAATCGCCGAGCAGGCCGGTCACCACGTGCATGAACGCGTAGTAGGGGCCGATGGCCGCGTCGAAGTTCTGGACGACGGCCCACAGGTCGCTCCAGGACGCGCGGGACATGCCCCAGGTGGCGAGTTCGTCGCCCCACAGTGCCGGCCAGGTGACCCGGACCAGCCCGAGCACGGCCATCAGCAGGGTCGGGGCGATCCAGGCCAGCCGCCCGAGGGACTGCCCGGCCCGCTCACCAGGGCCGTCCGGATCCGACGCCGCACCCTCGTCCCACCCGTCGGTGGGGCGGATCTCCGCAGGGGGATCCGCCGCCCGCACGCGCGGAATGAACATGGTGCGGTCTCTGTCGTCCACCATCGTGCTCTCGAGGGGGAGGGGCGCTGGCCAGCGCCAGGGTACTCGGCCAACGTTTCACGTCGGTTGCTGCCATCGGACGGCGCCGGCAGGTGGCCAGGGCGCTACCGTGCGCGAACGGCGACCGCGGTCAGCCCCCCGTCCGGGCCCTCGGCGATGCCGTCCGGCATCCGGGGGCACCGCGTCGCATGGTTCGTGCCGGCCGGCTGCCACCAGGGCGGTTGCCTAGCTCGGCGACGGCGCGAGGCTCCAGGCGATCCCGTCGAGGATGTCGTGCTCGCTCGCGACCAGCGCGGACATCCCGGCGCGCTCCATGATCACGCGGAGCACCAGGGCCCCGGCCCCGATCACGTCCGCCCGGCCCGGATGCATCACCGGGATCTCCAACCGTTCCGCGCGCGTCCGGCCGAGCAGGTCGGCGGTCACCCCGGCCACGGTCTCGTACGACACCCGGGCGTGGTGGATCCGCTCCGGAGCGTACTCGTGCAGGCCCTGGGCGATGGCGACCACGGTGGTGACCGAACCGGCGAGCCCGACCAGGGTGCCGGCCCGCCGCCCCGGCACGACCGTGAGCGCCCGGTCCACCGCCGCCGCGATGTCCGCCTCGGCGGCGGCCACCTCCGCCGGCGTGGGCGGATCCCCATGCAGGTGCCGCTCGGTCATCCGGACGCAGCCGATGTCCACCGAGATCGCCGCCTCCACCCCGTCCTCGCGGGTGCCGAGGACGAACTCGGTGGATCCGCCGCCGATGTCGACCACCAGGTACGGCGGTTCGGCGTCGGCCGGCAGCCCACGCACCGCGCCGGTGAAGGAGAGCCGGGCCTCCTCGTCGCCGGTGACCACCTCCGGCGCGACGCCGAGGGTCCGTTCCACCATCGCCCGGAAGTCGGCGGCGTTCGAGGCGTCCCGGGAGGCGGAGGTGGCGCACATCCGCACCCGGTCCACGCCCTGCTTCTGGATCTCCGCCGCATACCCGGCCAACGCGACGCGGGTCCGCTCGATCGCCTCGGGGGCGAGCCGGCCGGTCTGGTCCACCCCCTGACCGAGCCGGACGATCTCAAGTCGACGGGTGATGTCGGTCAGCGGCGCCGTCGGGCCGGCCGACGGGTCTGGCAGGTCGGCGATCAGGAGTCGGATCGAGTTGGTGCCGCAGTCGATGGCCGCCACGCGCGTCGTCACGGCAGCAACCCTACGGCAGCGGCCGGACCGGTGCCGGCGGACCGGCGGCGGTCGCCGGCAGACCTCCACCGACGACAGCCGGCACACCTCCACCGGCGGACGACGAACCGGTCCGTCGGCGGTGCCGCCGGAGCAGCAGCACCGGCAGCCACGGCGCGACGCCCACCGCCACCAGCAGGGACAGCAGCGGCAGCCGCCACCAGAACGGGACGCCGGACGACAGCGTCGGCTGGGACGTGGTGTCCGGCACCCACGGGCGGGCCGTCTTGGCCCAGGCCAGGAAGGCGTCCCCGATCGGCATCGCCCCGAGGGCGTACCGCTTCGTCCACGGGGTCTGCACCGGCAGCCCGGCGAACTCGCCGTAGTTGGCGAGGGCCGCGGCGAGCCGGTGGTCGCCGTGCCGCTGGGCCGCGCCGAGGGTGACCACGGTGGCCGAGAGGCTCACCCCGAGCAGCAGCGGGCCCGAGTCGACGTCCCCCGGGCCGTCCAGCCCCGCCGGGTACTCCCGTACCGCCGGGCCCAGCCCGAGCGGCGTGGCCAGGAAGCGGTCCCGGAACGCGAGGTACTGCTGCCGGGCGAAGATCGGGTCGATCTCGGGCAGGAACCGGTGGACGATGCTCTGCGAGGTTCCCCGGGCCACCTCGGCCGGCGCGCCGGTGACCGGGTCGACCCGGTGCGGCAGCAGCCCGGTACGCGGGTCCAGCCGCTGCCGGACCCCGTCGAGCCACCGGTCGACGGTGCCCCGGAAGCGGGGCGGCAGCAGCGTGTCGTGCAGCCGCAGCGAGGCGACCGCCACGGTGGAGTCCACCGGCCACGCCTGCTGCGGGTAGGCGGCCAGGTACGGGGTGGCCGACGCGTCGAAGGCCGCGCCGAGCGCGGCGGAGGCCTCGGCGAATCGGCGTACCTCGGCCGGGTCGCGGCGCTCCGTCGGCGCCAGGGCGAGCACCCCGCCGCGCAGCCAGTTCGTCCAGCCCTGGTGGAACACCCCGTACGGCGGGGTGAGCTCCGGACTGAACGGAGCCACCCCGGCCGGTGACTCCAGTCGGGCCAGCGCCCAGCGGGCCTCCCGCGCCGACTCCTCCCGACGGGCGGGCTCGCGCATGCCCAGCTCCACCCGGGCGAGCCCGTAGAGGACGTGCGCGAAGAAGTACCCCTCAGGGAAGAGGGCCTGGGCGTCCTCGCCGGTGCCGTCGTCGAGGGCGGCCCGCAGGAAGGCCAACTGGCGAGCCACTCCGGGTGGCTCGCCGCCGGCGGCGGTGGCCGGCGCGACCAGGCGGACCACCCCGACCAGGGCGGCCAGGCTCAGCAACGCGGCGGCGACCCTGGCCATCCGACGGAGAACGATCACGGGGACCAGGGTGCCGGGGCGGGTCAAGCGGCTAATGGGTGGCGGTTGGGGCAGCCGGTCGTCACAGGCGCAGCAGCATCCGGGTGTTGCCGAGGGTGTTCGGCTTGACCCGTTCCAGGTCGAGGAACTCCGCCACACCCTCGTCGTACGAGCGCAGCAGCTGCTCGTAGACCGGCTGCGGGACCGGCGCGCCGTCGATCGCCTCGAACCCGAACGAGCCGAAGAACCGGGTCTCGAAGGTCAGCACGAAGATCCGCGCCACCCCCAGCTCGCGGGCCCCGTCGATCAGTTCGGCGACGATCCGGTGGCCGAGCCGCCGGCCCCGGCACGCCGGGTCCACCGCGACCGTCCGGATCTCGGCCAGGTCCTCCCACATGACGTGCAGCGCGCCGCAGCCCACCACCGCGCCGTCGGCGACCCGTTCGGCGACCCGGAACTCCTGCACGTCCTCGTAGAGGGTGACGGTGGCCTTGCTCAGCAGCCGCCGGTCGTCGGTGTACGTGTCCACCAGCCGGCGGATGCCCCGGACGTCCCCGGTGCGCGCCCGCCGGACGACGTACCCGTCGGCGCTCATTCGTCCGCCGGCACGTCCACGCACGGCCCGGCGGCCCACCACCGTTCCACCAGCGCCAACGTCTCGTCGCCGAACGGGTTCACCCCCGGTCCCGCGCCGAGGGCGTGCCCCAGGTGCACGTGCAGACACTTCACCCGCCCCGGCATGCCCCCAGCGGAGATACCGGCGATCTCCGGCACCTGGCCGATCGCCTCCCGCCGGGCGAGGTAGTCCTCGTGCGCCGCCCGGTAGCGGGCGGCCAGCTCCGGGTCGGTGGCGAGCCGCTCGGCCATCTCCTTCATCAGCCCGGCCGACTCCAGCCGGCTGCACGCCGCCGTGGCCCGGGGGCAGGTGAGGTAGAACAGCGTCGGGAACGGGGTGCCGTCGGCCAGGCGGGGGGTCGTCTCCACCACGTCGGGCAGGCCGCACGGGCAGCGGTGGGCCACCGCGCGGGTGCCCCGGGGCGGGCGTCCGAGCTGGGCGGCCACCGCTGCCAGGTCGGCCTCGGTCGCCGGCTCGCGCCGCGGCGGGGGTACGGAGTCCGCAGCCGGCTCCGGCGGGGGTACGAGTGGCACAGTCGTCATCTCTCGTCGGTGCTGTTCGGTCGGGTGGACGACCTGGTCCGGGTCGGTTGGCACGGTCCGGCGTCCGGCGTCGCGGGGTTCGCCGGTCCGGCGTCCGGCGTCGCGGGGTTCGCCGGTCCGGCGTCCGGCGTCGCGGGGTTCGCCGGTCCGGCGTCCGGCGTCGCGGGGTTCACCGGTCGGGTCGCTCGGCGTTGGCCGCCTCGATGCTCGACCAGAGGGTGTCGTACCACGGGTCGTCGCTGCGCGGGCGCTCGGACCGGGGCGGCAGCGGACCGGCGGTCCCCGGGTCGGTCGCGGACCGGCCCTTCAGCACCAGCACCGGCACCTCGCCCGGGTAGACCATGAAGAACCGCTGCCGGGCCTGGCTCTCGATGTACGCGTCGTCCTGCCACTTGGCCGCCTCGACGGAGAGATCCTCGATCAGCTCCCGCTGGGCGGCCTGGGCCGCCTCCATCCGCTCGATGTCGGCCTGCTGGTCGAGGTAGACCCGGACCGGATAGGTGTAGCCGAGGGCGAGCGCGATCAGCACCGCGAAGAGCACGGTGGCCCGCCCGGTGAAGCGTCGGGGACGGGGTGCGGAGAGCCGCTTGACGGTGCCACCGGCGGCGGTCCGGCGGGCCGCCGGGCGGCTCGCCGAGCGTACGCCCTCGGTGCCCCGGGCGGTGCCCGGAGCGCGACCGGCGGTGCCGCGCGACTCGGCGCGGACCCCCTCCCGGCTGGTGGTCCGCACGCGGGCCCCACCCGGCCGGCCGGGGTGACCCGGCCGGCGGGTGGGACGCTGCCCGCCCGGTGTGCGGCGCGGTTGCATCGTCGTCACACCCCTCCCCGACGCGTCACGCGCCCTCAGGCGGAACGGTAGCGCGGGAAGGCACCCGCACCGGCGTACCGGGCCGCGTCGGCCAGCTCCTCCTCGATCCGCAGGAGCTGGTTGTACTTGGCGACCCGGTCGGAACGGGCCGGAGCGCCGGTCTTGATCTGGCCGCAGCCGGTGGCCACCGCCAGGTCGGCGATCGTGGTGTCCTCGGTCTCGCCGGACCGGTGGCTCATCATGCACTTGAAGCCGGCCCGGTGGGCCAGGTCGACCGCGTCGAGGGTCTCGGTGAGCGAGCCGATCTGGTTGACCTTGACGAGCACCGCGTTCGCGGCCTTCTCGGCGATGCCGCGGGCGATCCGCTGCGGGTTGGTGACGAACAGGTCGTCGCCGACGATCTGGATCCGGTCGCCGACCGCGGCGGTCAGGGTGGCCCAGCCGGTCCAGTCGTCCTCGGCCAGCGGGTCCTCGATCGACACGATCGGGTAGTCGCCGGCGAGCTTGGTGTAGTAGTTGCTCATCTCCTCGGCGCTCTTCGGCGAGCCCTCGAAGGTGTAGGTGCCGTTGTCGAAGAACTCCGTCGCCGCCACGTCCAGGGCGAAGACGATGTCGCTGCCCACCCGGTAGCCGGCCTTCTCGACCGCCTCGGCGATCAGGTCCAGCGCGGCGGCGTTGGTGGGCAGGTTCGGGGCGAAGCCGCCCTCGTCGCCGAGGCCGGTGGAGAGGCCCTGCTTCTTCAGCACCGACTTGAGCGCGTGGTAGACCTCCGCGCCGGAGCGCAGCGCCTCACGGAAGCTCGGCGCGCCGATCGGCGCGATCATGAACTCCTGGACGTCGACGTTCGAGTCGGCGTGCGCGCCACCGTTGAGGATGTTCATCATCGGCACCGGCAGCAGGTGCGCGTTCGGGCCGCCCAGGTAGCGGAAGAGGCTCAGCTCGGCGCTGCCGGCCGCCGCCTTCGCCACGGCCAGCGAGACGCCGAGGATGGCGTTCGCGCCCAGCTCGGACTTGTTGTCCGTGCCGTCGATGTCGAGCATCTTCTGGTCGATCAGCCGCTGCTCGCTGGCCTCGTAGCCGACGAGCTGGTCGACGATCTTGTCCTCGATGTTCGCGACCGCGTTCTCGACACCCTTGCCCAGGTAGCGGTCGGAGTCACCGTCGCGCAGCTCGATCGCCTCGAAGGCGCCGGTGGAGGCGCCGGAGGGCACCGCGGCGCGGGCCACCGTGCCGTCGTCCAGGCCGACCTCGACCTCGACCGTCGGGTTGCCCCGCGAGTCGAGGATCTCCCGGGCGACGATTCCCTCGATGGTTGCCACTGAGTCGCTCCTCGTTGTTCGTGTGAGAGTGTCCGGTCCGGTAGGGCCGCGACGGTGCGGCTGAGGCAGACGTTGAACGCAGCGTATCGGGCGACGCTCGCGGGCACCGCGTCGCCCGGTGTACCACCGGTGGTGGTTCCGGCGGACATTCCCGGATTCTCACCGCTCAACCGGCAACCGGTTTGCGATCGGTGGACCCGATCGGCAAGGCTGAGCATCATGCCCGCCGCCTCGACTGTTCTCCGCGTGCTCGCCGTCTCGGTCGTCGCGTCGCTCACCGTCACGGGTTGCCAGGCCCTGGAGGACACCGGACGCGTGATCGGCCGGGGTGACCTCGTCAACGAACTGGCCGCCCGACTGGACAGCGCGCACGAGCTGACCTACTCCGCCGAGTACCAGCTACCCGGTGGTCGTACCGTGTCCATCGCCCAGTCCCGGGACCCGGTCCGCACCGCGTACACGTACCCCGACGGCAAGATCAGCGTCAGCGCCGAATCCCTCGCCACCTGTGAGACCACCGGCAAGCCGGTGTGCACGCTGACCGTGCCGCCGACCCCGTCCAACCGCCCCTCGGTGGCCGTCTTCACCGAGGCCGAGCGGCGGGGCATGGTCACGCCACCGGCGGTCATGGGACTGCTGACCACCGCCGCCCTCGACCCGAACGCGGTCATCGAGCAGAGCGACACCACGCTGGCCGGGCATCCGGCCACCTGCGTCGACGTCCGCTCCGCCGAGGTGTCCCCGTTCACCGCCTGCGTGACCAGCGACGGCGTGCTGGGCAGCTTCACCGGCGCGGTCGACGGCAAGCCGACCGAGCTGGCGCTGAGCAGCATCCGCGACTCCGTCGACGACGCCGCCTTCGACCTGCCGCCCGGCGCGGGCGTGGTCGACCGCCGTCCCAGCCGGAGCTGACGCGCTGCTCGGGTGGTTGCCGGGGCCCCTTCCTCGTCGAGAAGCGGTAGGAAGGGTCCCCGGCAACCACCCCGGCGCGCGTGCGGCGGGCGGGTTCAGACCCCGAGCAGCGTGCGCAGATGGCGCGGGGGCGGGCAGTCGTGGGCGAGCATCGCGTCGTGCCAGCGCCGCACCGGCACCTCCACCGGGCGGGCCGCGGCGATCTCCGCGATCTCGGCGTAACCGACGAAGTACGTGGAGAGCTGCGTCGAGGTGAGCAGCGCCCGCCGCCACTTGCCGGCCGCCTCCCCCTCCTCCTGGAAGCCCCGGCCGGTCATCAACGCCATCGCCTCGGCCTCGGGCAGGTCCTCGCAGTGCGTCAACTGGTCGACCAGCGCGTTGATGGTCATCCGCAGCTGCATCTTGAGCTGCTGCAACCGCACCGGCAGGCCACCGAAGCCGGCGGTGGCCATCAGCTCCTCGGCATAGACCGCCCAGCCCTCGACGAACGGCCCGGAGCGGGCCAGGGCCCGAACTCGGGTGCCGCCGGCGTACCGCCGGGCGTGGGCGAGCTGGAGGAAGTGTCCCGGCATCGCCTCGTGCACGGTCAGGTTGCGGATCATGTGGTCGTTGTACTCGCGGTAGAACGACTCCACCCGCGGTGCCGGCCAGTCCGCCGGGGTCGGCGCGATGCAGTAGAACGTGGGCAGGTCCGCCGTCTCCAGCCCGCCGGGCGAGTCGCAGTACGCCACCGCGACGCCCCGGGCGAACTCGGGCATCTCCTGGATCACGCACGGGTCGTCGACCAGGGAGACCAGGTCGTGTGCCCGGACGAAGTCGGTGGCCTCGTCGAGGGTGATCGAGGCCAGGTCGACGATGGTGTGGTCGTCCGGGTGCTCGGCGGCGAGCAGGTCCAGCGCCCGGCGTACCGTCTCGTCGTCGGCCGGACCGCCGACCAGCTCGACGGCCGCCACGCGGATCTCCTCGGTCACCCGCTCCAGGTTGGCCCAGGCGCGGCGCAGCACCTCGGCGGCGGTCAGCTCGGTGTCCAGGGTGTGCCAGAGCCGGGCCTCCCACCGGCGGCGGCCGAGCCGGGGATCCGGGCCCGGTCCGTCGTCGGCGGCCAGCCCGGCCCGCAGCCAGTCCGCGAACTCCTCCAGCGCGGCCACCGCCGCCCGCGCCGCCGGCTCCACCCGGCCGCCGAGCGCGGGGCCTGCGCCAGCAGCGCCGGCACCTCCTGGCGCACCAGCGCCGCCGTACCGGTGAACTGCCCGACCGCCGTCTCAGCGTGGATGCGTGGCATGTCCCGCAGCGTCGCGCGCGCGGTCGCCAGGGCGTCGGGTACGGCCGACAACCGCCCGGCCAGGTGGGTCAGCCGCACCTCGACCGGGGCGTACGGGCGGGACAGCACGGCGTGCAGCAGCAGCCCGGGGTTGTGGCGCAGCGGGTCCCACTCGTGCGCCCGGATCTCGGTCGACTCGAAGAGTTCCCGGTCGACCAGGGCGGTGAGCAGGGCGTGGTCGACCGACTCCTCGACCGGGAGGGAGTCGCCGTCCACCTCGGCGAGGGCGTGCGCGGCCTCGGTCAGCATGCGGCGGTCGGCGGCGACGGTGTCGGCGGACCAGTCCGGCAGCCGGTCGTCGTACCGGTGGTCCCCCGCGCCGGAGGCCAGCTCCGGGCGACTCTCCAGCAACGCGTCGACGATCCGTTCGGCCCGCTCGGTGAACATCCTCCGACCCTAACCGCCCGTCCCGCCTCCGCCCGACTCCGGCGTCCGCGTCGATCAAGAAGTTCGCGTCGGGATCCGGTGGCAGGTCCGACGCACGGCCTGGATCAACTCGACGGGGGCGGGGTGGAGGATTCGGCGGCGCGGATGGTGGCGGCGTGGGCGAGGGTGGCCCGACGGAGGGCGGCCTCCGGGTCCAGGCCTGCGGCGCGGGCCTCGGCGACGATCCGTAGCAGCTCCGCGCCGAGTCGGGTCTCCGGGTCGGCGTCCCCGGCGGGAACGGGAGGCGGCACGGCCAGGCCGATCCGCCCGGCGCGCTCCAGGATCTTGGCGGCCAGGGCGAGGGCGGGCTGGCTCATGGCGATGCCGTCCAGCACCGAGTCCCGGGCCTTCTCGGCCCGTTTGATCCGCTCCCAGCTCGCGGTGATCTCCTCCAGGGTGCCCGCCTCGGCACCGGCGAAGACGTGCGGGTTGCGCCGGACCATCTTGTCGACCAGGCCACCGGCCACGTCGTCGATGCCCCACCGCTCGTCCTCGGGCAGTTCCTCGGCGAGCCGGGCGTGCAGCACCACCTGGAGCAGCACGTCACCCAGCTCCTCGCGGAGCGCGTCGGTGTCCCCCGCGCTGATCGCGTCGTACGCCTCGTAGCACTCCTCCAGCAGGAAGCCGGAGAGGCTGCGGTGGGTCTGCGCCCGCTTCCACGGGTCCCCGCCGGGCGAGGCGAGCCGGTCCATCACCTCGACCGCGTCCAGCAGTCGCGCGCCCGGTGGGTCCCATGAGCCGTACATCAGCTCCAGCTCGGCCAGGCCCGGCTCCCGGGCCAGGCGCAGGCCCAGCTCACGGGCGAGGGTCTCGTCGCCGGTCGGGCCGGCCAACCAGACCACCGTGCCGTGCCGGGCCGCCACGTCGAGCAGCGCCTGGGTGGCCGCTCCGTCGACCACGGTGACCTCGGCGCCCGTCGTCCGCAGCGCCGTGGTCACCGCGCTCTCCGCACCGGTCAGCACCGGATGCGCGCGTACGACGTCCCAGGCCGCGGCGGTCAGCAGCCCGGCCGGCAGCCGGGGCGAGGTGACCAGCAGCACGATCCGCCCGGTCATCGGTCCTCCCGGGCTGTCGCGCCCGCCCCGGCGACTCGCCCGGCGTTCGTCGGAAGCCGGGCGGTCGTGGGTGTCACAGCGGTCATGCTCAGGCGGCGTCGGTCACCGCGTCGGAGCCGGCCTCACCCAGCGGCACGCTGACCGCCGCCACGTTGCCGGCGAAGCTGAGCACCGGGAAGGCGAGCGGACGGTAGCGCGGGTTGACCGTGACGTCGTACCCCTCGACCGCCTCGGCGAGCGCGTTACGGGTGGCCAGCGCGGTGCGGAGCTGCTGCCCGTCGAGCTGGGTCGCCGCCTGCTCGACGGTCACCTCCTCCGGGATGGCGCCGGCTGCCTTGCCGGCCTTGACCAGGTCGGCCATCTCCTGCTCGGTCGGTGCGACCGGCTGGCCGGAGGGCACCCCGGAGAGGCAGGTGTAGAGCTCCGCCACCCGCTGCGGGTACGTCGTGTCGGTCGGGTAGCCGAGCTGCTGGCTGACCTGCTCGACCGGCACCTGGTTCTGCGGGCGGTAGCCCTTGTCGGCGGAGAGACGCTGGCACACCTCACCGAGGACCAGGGTGCTGACCACCTCGCCACGGCCGGGCAGCCGCTGCTCGCCGGGCGCGCCCGGCTGGCCGGTGGGCTGGCCCGGGGCCGGCTGCTCCGGGGTCGACGTGGCGGCGTCGTCCCGCAGCTCGTCCAGGATGCGGGTCACCGCTTCCTCGGTGATCCGCTGGTCGCCGACGTAGGCGGCGACCCCGGGCTCGGAACGGCAACCGGAGAGGGCGACGAGGCCGACCGCCACGCTGGCGACGGCGACAAGACGGCGAGCACGCATGACCGTCACTCTCTCACGTCGGCACCCCCACCCCCGCCCCGGCCTGCCCCTCAACGCGCCGGGACGGGGGTCGGGGCGCCGAGGACGTCGGCAAGGAGCTGGGCGCACCACTCCAGGAGGGCCTGGTCGCGCAGCGGTTCGCCGCCGACCCTCCTGGTGCTGGGCCGCGGGACGCTGACCTGGTCGAGCGCGGACTTGTAGACCGAGTCCGGGTGGTACCGCTTGAGCCGCAGCTGCTTGGAGTCGGGCAGCGGCAGCGGGCCGAACCGGATGTGCTTGCCCTGCATGCTCACGTCGGTCAGGCCGTACCGGCGGGCCAGGAGCCGGAACCTCGCCACCGCGATCAGGTTCTGCACCGGGGCGGGCGGCTCGCCGTACCGGTCGGTCATCTCGGCGGCCACCTCGCGCAGCCGCTCCTCGTCACGCGCCTCGGCGAGCTTGCGGTACATCTCCAGGCGCAGCCGCTCCACGCCGACGTAGTCGTGCGGCAGGTGCGCGTCGACCGGCAGGTCGATCTTGACGTCGGTCTCCTCCTCGGGGCGCTCACCCTTGAACGCCTGCACCGCCTCGCCGACCATCCGGACGTACAGGTCGAAGCCGACCCCCTCGATGTGGCCGGACTGCTCGCCGCCGAGCAGGTTGCCGGCGCCCCGGATCTCCAGGTCCTTCATCGCCACGTACATGCCCGCGCCCAGCTCGGTGTGCTGGGCGATGGTGGCCAGTCGCTCGTGGGCGTGCTCGGTGAGCGGCTTCTCCGGCGGGTAGAGGAAGTAGGCGTACGCCCGCTCCCGCCCCCGGCCGACCCGGCCCCGGATCTGGTGCAGCTGGGCCAGGCCGAGCAGGTCGGCCCGCTCCACGATCAGCGTGTTCGCGTTCGGGATGTCGATGCCGGACTCCACGATCGTGGTGCAGACCAGGACGTCGAACTCCTTCTCCCAGAAGCCGACCATCACCTTCTCCAGGGCGTCCTCGCCCATCTGGCCGTGCGCGACCGCGACCCGGGCCTCGGGCACCATCTCCCGGATCCGCCGGGCCGCCTTGTCGATCGACTCGACCCGGTTGTGCAGGTAGAACACCTGGCCGTCGCGGAGCAGCTCGCGGTGGATGGAGGCGGCGACCTGCCGCTCGTCGAACGCCCCGACGAAGGTGAGCACCGGGTGCCGCTCCTCCGGCGGGGTGGCGATGGTGGACATCTCCCGGATGCCGGTGATCGCCATCTCCAGGGTCCGGGGGATCGGGGTGGCCGACATGCTGAGCACGTCCACCGAGGCGCGCAGCGTCTTCAGGTGCTCCTTGTGCTCGACGCCGAAACGCTGCTCCTCGTCGACGATCACCAGGCCGAGCTGTTTGAACCGGGTGGCCGCGGAGAGCAGCCGGTGGGTGCCGATCACGATGTCGGCGCTCCCCTCGGCGACCATCTCCATGGTCCGCTCGGCCTCCTTCGGCGTCTGGAACCGGGAGAGCTGCCGGATCTCGATCGGGAACTGGTTCATCCGCTCGGCGAAGGTGTTGTAGTGCTGCTGGGCCAGGAGCGTGGTCGGCACCAGCACGGCCACCTGCTTGCCGTCCTGCACCGCCTTGAACGCCGCCCGTACCGCGATCTCGGTCTTGCCGTAGCCGACGTCGCCGCAGATCAGCCGGTCCATCGGGACGGTCTGCTCCATGTCCCGCTTGACCTCCTCGATGGCGGCGAGCTGGTCGGGGGTCTCCTGCCACGGGAAGGCGTCCTCCAGCTCCCGCTGCCACGGGGTGTCCGGCCCGAAGGCGTGTCCCTTGGACGCCTTGCGGGCCGCGTAGAGCTGGATGAGCTGGGCGGCGATCTCCCTGACCGCCTTGCGGGCCCGGGCCTTGGACTTCTGCCAGTCCGCGCCGCCCATCTTGTGCAGGGCCGGCTGCTCGCCGCCGACGTACCGGGAGAGCTGGTCCAGCTGGTCGGTGGGGACGAAGAGCCGGTCGCCGGGCTGGCCGCGCTTGCTCGGGGCGTACTCGATGACGAGGTACTCCCGGGACGCGCCGTTGACGGTCCGCTGCACGAGTTCGACGTACCGGCCGATGCCGTGCTGCTCGTGCACGACGTGGTCGCCGGCCTTCAGCTCCAGCGGGTCGATGGTGTTGCGCCGCCGGCTCGGCAGCTTGCGCATGTCCCGGGTCGAGGTGCCCCGGCCGCCGGTGACGTCGTTGCCGGTGAGCAGGACGAACCGGGACGCCTCGTCGACGAAGCCCTGGCTGAGCGAGCCACAGGTGACCAGCAGTTCGCCCGGCTCCGGGGCGGTCGGCACCTCCTCGGTCAGCCGGGCGCCCAGGCCGGCGTCGCGGAGCACCTCGACGGCCCGCTGGGCGGGACCGTGCCCCTCGAAGACCAGGGCGATCGACCAGCCCTCGCCGGCCCAGCGCTTCAGGTCGTCGACCAGCCGGGGCGTCTCGCCGTGGTAGAGCGGGGCCGGCTGCGCGGCCAGGGTCACCGCGATGGCGTCGTCGGGGGAGACGTCGACGTCGGCCGGCTCGTCCTCCCAGGGCTGGCGCGCCGGCGCGCCGTCCGACTCGACCAGGCCGAACGGCGACAGCGTCCACCAGGGCTGCCCCAGGGCGGCGGCGGCCGAGCGTACCTCGGCCAGGGTCTTGAAGGCGGCGGCGCCGAGGTCGACCGGGGCCCGGCCCCCGACGGCCGCCGCGGCCCAGCTGGCCTGGAGGAACTCGTCCGAGGTACGGACCAGGTCGTGCGCCCGGGTGCGGATCCGCTCCGGGTCGCAGAGCAGGACGTGGGTGCCGGCCGGCATGCTGTGCAGCAGCAGTTCCATCGAGTCGGGTCCGACCAGTTCCGGCGCGAGCGACTCCATCCCCTCGACCGGGATGCCCTCCGCCAGCTTGTCGAGGATCTCGGCCAGCTCGGGGTGCTCCTGCGCCAGGACGGCGGCCCGCTTCCGCACCGCCGGGGAGAGCAGCAACTCCCGGCACGGCGGGGCCCACAGCCGGGGGGACGCCTCGATGGTGCGCTGGTCGGCAACGGCGAAGGTGCGGATCTCCTCCACCTCGTCGCCCCAGAACTCGACCCGGGACGGGTGCTCGTCGGTGGGCGGGAAGACGTCGAGGATGCCGCCTCGGACGGCGAACTCGCCTCGCTTGGTGACCAGGTCCACCCGGGCGTACGCCATGTCGGTCAGCCGGCGGGCGACCCCCTCCAGGTCGGCCTCCTCGCCCGGGGCGAGCTGCACCGGTTCCAGGTCGCCGAGGCCCTTGAGCTGCGGTTGCAGCAGCGACCGGACGGGCGCGACGACCACCCGCAGGGGCCCGCTGCGGCCGTGCGCGTCGACCGCGGCCGGGTGGGCGAGCCGACGCAGCACGGCCAGCCGCCGGCCGACGGTGTCGGAACGGGGCGAGAGCCGCTCGTGCGGCAGCGTCTCCCAGGAGGGGAAGACCGCGACCTGCTCCGGCGGAAGAAGGCTGCCCAGCGCGGCGGCCAAGTCGTCGGCCTCCCGGGTGGTCGCGGTGACCGCGAGCACCGGCCGCCCGGCCCCGCCCTGCGCCCCGGCCGCATCGGCGGCCACGGCGGCCACCGCGAACGGGCGCAGGGCCGGCGGGGCGGTCAGGTCGAGTCCGTCGACCTGCGCGGCACCGGAGCGCGCCAGGTCACGCGCCCGGGCCAGCCCCGGGTCGGCCAGGGCGGCGGAGAAGAGGCCGGTGAGCATCTGCATCACTTCCAGTGAGTGTCGCCGAGAGAGCACGCCCGGTGGGCTGCTGGCACACGAACAGGTACCCCGAGTCCGTCCGGACGGGGGTGTGCGAGTGCCAGCCTATCTCGCGGTACGAACGATTTGACCGGTGCCGGCGCCACCGTCCCGGGGGAGGATCGGTGCCGCAGACGTTCCACGCGGACCCGTCGTACGCTGGGCGCCCCTGTCCCGCCCGAGAGCTGGAGCAACCCGGTGACCACCCCTCCTCCGCCCGGCCACCCGCCGCAGCCCCCGTACGGCCAGCCCTCGTACGGCCCGCCGCCGCACGGCCACTCGCCGCAGCCGCCATACGGCACCCCGTCGCCGGGATACCCGCAGCCCGGACCCCCCGCGCCCGGGTACCCGACGGGGCATCCGGGTTACCCGCCCCCGCCGGCCCCGACGGCCAAGCGCATCCCGGAGGACCAACCCTTCGTGGTCCGCCCCAGCGTCGCCAAGCGGGGCCTGGTCATGGGCGCGGTCGCGCTGGTCCTGCTCAGCCCGATCGTCTGCCTCGCCGGCCTCGGCCTGGCGGGCTCCACCGACCCGGACATGCGCGCCAACGCCGCCCTCGGCATCGTCGGCATCTTCGTCTGCCTGCTCGCCGCGATCGGCCTGCCGCTCGGGATCCAACTGTGGCTGATCGCCTCGGGCGGTCCGGTGCTGGCGCTGAGCCCGGCCGGGCTCTGGATCCGGACGCGACCGACGCGTGGCCAGGCGGTCTGGGTGCCCTGGGAGGCGGTCGCGCAGATCCGTCGCCGCCGGTGGAGCCTGGAGAAGATGCTGGTCGTCCAGCTCCGTGATCCGCGCATGTTGCAGAACCTCGGGGCGTACACCGCGCTGGACAGCAGCATGTTGAACGCGTTCTACGGCTCGGGTCTGGTGTCGACGCTGAACTTCGCGGACCGCTCGGAGCAGGAGATCATGGCGGCGGTGACCCACTTCAGCGCCGGCCGCTGCCCCGTCGCCCCCTGACCCTTCCCCGCCCGCCCCGTCTCAGAGAGGGCGGCCACTGATCGCGGCAAGTCGGGGCCACCCCGACGCCGGACACCCCGACATGCCGCAATCAGAGTGGATCAAGGGCGGCGGGCGGTCAGGCGGCCAGGCTCGCGGGCAAGGGGCCGAGGCGGCGGACCCGGTCCGGCACAAGCTGCCCTCGGGCACCGAACTCTGCGCCGAGTTCACGGTGTCCCGCCAGGTCGTACGCTCCGCCATCGACTGGCTCAAGGCGCGGGGACTCGTCGACGGCGCGCCTGGTGCCGGGGTGTTCGTCCGGGAGCGGGCCACCCAGTAGCAGACCAGACGCCCCCTCGGTTTTGGCGATATCGCGGTGTCCGGTCGGGTGGACACCCCGACATCGGCGAACCGGAGTGGATCATGCCGCCGGAGTGGATCAAGCCGGCCCAGGCCGATCCGGGGCCGGGCGGGGTCAGTAGCGGACGGTGATGCGGCGGGTCACGGCGTCGACGCGCACCTGCCCGCCGTACGGGACGATCAACTGCGGGTCGGTGTGACCGAGGTCGACGTCGAAGACGACCACGGCGTCCGGGGCGTACTCGCGCAACGCGCGGGTGACCGCCGCCCGCTGCGCCTCGGCGTACCCGTGGCGCTGCTCGACGGTGTGCGGGCGGGCGAAGTCCCAGGCCTTGGCCCGTCCGACCAGGACGGCGGGGAAGCCGGCGAGCAGCCCCCGCTCCCCCAGGTTGCGCAGCATCCGGTACACCTCGACGGCCGACGGCAGTTCCTCGGACGTCTCGACCAGCAGCACCGAGCCGACCAGCTCGGCGGCCGGGGCGATCCGGTCGGCGGCGGCCAGCCAGTGCAGGATCTCCAGGTTGCCGCCCCACACGGGCCCCTCGACGGCGCGCTGCGGCCCGGCCCACGTCCAGCCGGTGCCCGGGAACATCGGCGGCTCGGTGTCCAGGGTCGACGGGTCGCCCCAGTCGAGGGGCTCGTCGCCCCACTCCCGGGCCGGGCGCAGCTCGTACCAGTCCGAGGTGAACAGGGCGGCGCGCAACGACTCCATGGTCAGCGGATGCGGCGCGCCCGGGCGGCCGAGGTGCACCAGCACCGATCCGCCGTGGTAGCCCACGATGCCCAGCCGGTGCAGGTGGTTGAGCAGGTTGGTGTTGTCCGAGTAACCGAAGTACGGCTTGGGGTTGGCGCGCAGCACCGCGTCGTCCAGGTGCGGGGTCACGGTGATCTGGTCGTCGCCGCCGATGGTGGCGAGCACCGCCGTGACGGTCGGGTCGGCGAACGCGGCGGTGACGTCCCGGGCCCGGTCGCGGGGGTCGGCGTCCATCAGCCGGGTGGTCGGGTACTCGACCGGCTCCAGCCCGAGCTCCTCCCGGAGCCGGCGCAGGCCCAGCTCGTACACGTGCGGGAAGACCGCCGGCAGTCCGGCGGACGGGGAGACCACCGCGACCCGGTCGCCGGGGCGCGGTTTGGGCGGGTACGTGCGGTCGACCATGGTCCGACGCTATCGGCCGCCCCAACCGGTTTTCCCGGCGCCGCAGCACAGCTGGGGATTCCCACGCAATGAGCGACATCTCAGGGCCGCTCCCCCCGCAGGGAGGTGGCGCGGATACGATCCAGGGAGTCGGACAGCGCAGTCCTTCGTCCTCACGTAAGGAGCGCACCCCGTGACCGACCAGCACGACCACGACGGCCCGGACGCCGCGCTGCGGGCCGACATCCGCCGACTGGGCACCCTGCTCGGACAGACCCTGGCCCGGCAGGAGGGGCGCCCCCTGCTCGACCTGGTCGAGGAGATCCGCGCCCTGGTCCGCACCGACGCCCCGGCGGCCGCGCACCGCCTCGGCGGCCTCGACGTCACCACCGGCACCAAGCTGGCGCGGGCCTTCTCCACCTACTTCCACCTGGCGAACATCACCGAGCAGGTGCACCGGGCGCGGGACCTGCGCCGTCGCCGCGCCGTGCAGGGCGGCTGGCTGGACCAGGCCGCCACCATGATCTCCGAGCGTGGCGTACCGGCGGAGGAGATCGCCGGAGCGGCCCGCCGGCTCGCGGTCCGGCCGGTCTTCACCGCCCACCCGACCGAGGCGGCCCGCCGCTCGATCCTGTCCAAGCTCCGCGCCATCGCCGACGAGCTGGACACCGAGACGGCCAAC
Source organism: Micromonospora echinospora (assembly GCF_900091495.1). NCBI lineage: Bacteria > Bacillati > Actinomycetota > Actinomycetes > Micromonosporales > Micromonosporaceae > Micromonospora > Micromonospora echinospora. The sequence goes on from NZ_LT607413.1 coordinate 1,231,162, forward strand.
GCGATCCTCTACGGCGCGAGCGACGAGGGACCGGCGAACCGCCGCCTCGCCGAACTGCTCGACCTGATGTGGCAGACCGACGAGCTGCGGCTGGACCGGCCGGACCCGACCGACGAGGCCCGCAACGCCATCTACTACCTGCGCGACCTGTACGCCGAGGCCGCGCCGCAGGTCCTCGACGACCTGGCCGACACGCTGCGCACCCTGGGCGTGGAGACCTCGCCGACCGCCCGGCCGTTGAGCTTCGGCACGTGGATCGGCGGCGACCGGGACGGCAACCCGTTCGTCACCCCGGCGGTGACCCGTGAGGTGCTGGTCATCCAGCACGAGCACGGCATCGCCGCCACCGAGCGGGCGATGGACCACCTGATCAACGAGGTGTCGGTCTCCCGTCGGCTGCGCGGCGTCTCGCTCGACCTGTCCGCCAGCCTCGCCACCGACCTTGACGCGCTGCCCGAGGTTGCCCCCCGGTTCCGCCGGGTCAACGCCGAGGAGCCGTACCGGCTCAAGGCCCGGTGCGTGAAGGCGAAGCTGGCCAACACCCGGCAGCGGCTGCGCCAGGGCACCCCGCACGTGCCGGGACGGGACTACCGTGGCTCCGCCGAGCTGGTCGCCGACCTGGAGCTGCTGCGCGCCTCGCTGGCCCGCAACTCCGGTCAGCTCACCGCCGTGGGGCGGCTCGCCTCGACGATCCGGACGGTGTCGGCGTTCGGCCTGCACCTGGCGACGATGGACATCCGCGAGCACGCCGAGGCGCACCACGCCGTGCTCGCCCAGCTCTACAAGGCCGTCGGCGAGGTGGACGACTACCCGTCGCTGACCCGCCTGGAGCGGACGAAGCTCCTCGCCGACGAGCTGACCGGACGCCGGCCGCTCTCCACCGCGGACACCCCGCTGACCGAGGGGGCCCGGAAGACCTTCGACGTCTTCGGCGCGATCCGGGAGGCCCAGGACCGGTTCGGCGCCGAGGTCATCGAGTCGTACATCGTCTCAATGACGCTCGGCGTGGACGACGTGCTCGCCGCCGTGGTGCTGGCCCGCGAGGCGGGGCTGGTCGACGTGCACAGCGGCCGGGCGCGGATCGGGTTCGTACCGCTGCTGGAGACCCCGGCCGAGCTGAACGCCGGCGGCGAGCTGCTCGACGAGCTGCTGTCGCTGCCCGCGTACCGGCAGTTGGTGGCGGCCCGCGACGACGTGCAGGAGGTGATGCTCGGCTACTCCGACTCCAACAAGGAGGCCGGCATCACCACCAGCCAGTGGTCGATCCACCGGGCGCAGCGGGCGCTGCGGGACGTGGCCGCCCGGCACGGCGTGCACCTGCGGCTGTTCCACGGCCGGGGCGGCACGGTCGGCCGGGGCGGCGGCCCCACCCACGAGGCGATCCTGGCCCAGCCGTACGGCACGCTGGACGGCGCGATCAAGGTCACCGAGCAGGGCGAGGTCATCTCCGACAAGTACACCCTGCCGTCGCTGGCCCGGGAGAACCTGGAACTGACCCTGGCCGCCGTGCTCCAGGCGACGTTGCTGCACACCGCGCCCCGGCAGCCAGCCGAGATGCTGGAACGCTGGGACGCCGCGATGGACGTGGTCTCCGAGTCGGCGTTCCGGCGCTACCGCTCCCTGGTGGAGGACCCGGACCTGCCGGCGTACTTCTGGGCGTCCACCCCGACCGAGCTGCTCGGCGCGCTGAACATCGGCTCCCGGCCGGCGAAGCGGCCGAACACCGGCGCGGGACTGGCCGGGCTGCGGGCGATCCCGTGGGTGTTCGGCTGGACCCAGACCCGGCAGATCGTCCCCGGCTGGTACGGGGTGGGCTCCGGGCTGGCCGCCGCCCGTGAGGCGGGGCTCTCCGACGTGCTCGCCGAGATGCACCGGAACTGGCACTTCTTCCGGACGTTCCTGTCGAACGTCGAGATGATGCTGACCAAGACCGACCTGACCATCGCCCGCCGGTACGTCGAGACCCTGGTCCCGGAGCCCCTGCAACCGATCTTCGGCAAGATCGAGCAGGAGTACGAGCTGACCAAGCAGGAGGTGCTGGCGGTGACCGGTTCCCCCGCCCTGCTGGAGAACTCCCCGGTGCTCCAGCGCACCCTGGCCGTACGGGACACCTATCTCGAACCGCTGCACCACCTCCAGGTGGCGCTGCTGCGGCAGTACCGCGACTCCGGGGCGGCCGGACGTGCGGTGGCCACCGCGCCGGGCGGTCGCCGGGCCCCCAGCGACGGTACGGCCCTGGAGCGTGCGCTGCTCACCACGGTGAACGGCATCGCCGCCGGGATGCGCAACACCGGCTGACGGGTTGGCGGCACCAGCACCGACGGGTTGGTAGCAGGGGACCCTTCCTACCGTTTTCTGAGGAGGAAGGGTCCCCTGCTACCACTCGGGCGCAGGCGGGTGGGCAGGCCGGGCAGGCTGGTGGGCGTCGAGCCCGAGCGCCGTCCGCGCCGCCTGGACGTGGGCGAGCCCCTCCAGGGCGGTGTCCCGGGCGATCTCGTACTGCCGAACCGTCCGGGCCTGCTCCAACTGACTGCCGGCCGCGTTGTACCGCTCACCCGCGTCGACCAAGGCCTGACGGACCGCCGGGGCGTCGCCGTGCAGGTTCATCACCTGGCCACCGAGGCGTTCGTACCAGCGCAGCGCCTCGGCCCGGGCGTCGGCGGTCTCCCGGGCCCGACGCCGGGCGCTGTCCCACTGCCACCAGACGAAGCCCGCCACGTGCAGCAGCGCGACGACGCCGAGGAAGATCAGCGTGTCCATGGCCCGACGGTACCCCTGGTCGTCACGTCGTACCGGTTTTGGCAAGCTCGGGGGATGGACTTCTCGACGCTGGCCGTGGTGGTGGTCTGCCTCGGTGCCGGCGGCGCGGTCGGCTGGTTCGCGGCGCGGGCCCGCGCGGCGGCGGAGATCGCCCGGCTGGACGCCACACTGCACGCCGCCCGCGAGGGCGAGGGCCGGCTGGAGCAGTCAATGCGGGCGTTGAACTACGAGGCGACCGCCCAGTCGCAGGAGGCGGTGGCCCGGGCGGTCGCGCCGCTGCACGAGACGCTGCGCCGCTACGAGTCCCGGGTGACCGAACTGGAGCGTGACCGGGTGGACGCCTACGCCGAACTGCGCGAGCAGGTGCGGGCCATGGGCGCCGTCTCCGGTGAGCTGCGCACCGAGACCAAGCAGCTGGTGGCGGCGTTGCGCGCGCCCCAGGTACGCGGGCGGTGGGGTGAGCACCAGCTCCGCCGGATCGTCGAGGCGGCCGGCATGTTGGAGCACTGCGACTTCGCCGAGCAGGTCACCGCCGCCGTCGACGACCGGCAGGTCCGCCCCGACCTGGTGGTCCGGTTGCACGGCGGGCGTTCGGTGGTGGTGGACGCCAAGGCGCCCTTCGACGCGTACCTGACCGCGATGGAGGCACGTGACGACCGGGAGCGGGACACCCGCCTGCGGGCACACGCGAAACACCTCCGGGCCCATGTGGACGCGCTGGCCGCGAAGTCCTACTGGGCGGCGTTCGACGACACGCCGGAGTTCGTGGTGCTCTTCGTGCCGGCCGATCCGTTCCTGGACGTGGCGTTGCAGCACGACCCGACGCTGCTGGAGCACGCGTTCGGCCGGAACGTCGTGCTGGCCACCCCGGCGACCCTGGTGGCGCTGCTGCGGACGGTGGCCTACTCCTGGCGGCAGGAGGCCCTGGCCCGTAACGCGGTGGCGGTGCACTCGCTGGCCCGGGAGCTGTACAGCCGGCTGTCCACGCTGGGCGAGCACGTCGGCCGGCTCGGGGGCTCGCTGGGTGCGGCGGTGACCGCGTACAACCGGGCGGTCGGCTCGCTGGAGGCGCGGGTGCTGGTCAGTGCCCGCAAACTGGCCGAGCTGGGGGTCTCCGACCAGGAGTTGACCACACCGTCGCAGGTGGAGGTGGCCCCCCGGCAGCCGCAGGCCCCGGAGCTGACGGAGTCTCGAGAGTAGAGCCACCCTGACCACCCCCCGCCGCATCAGGCGAACCAAAAGGACGGAACGGGCAACAACTGAACAAAATTCCCACGGCACACAGTCTCGCGCAAAACAAGAGGCAATTTCCATACAGTGGCACATCCAAACGTATGATTGAAGTAAAGATCTCTTCGATATAAGATTCCTGCAGACCCTTCAACTGAATGAGGCGCCATGCGGGGAATCCGTCGCGCAATTATCGCGACACTGGGGGCGCTTGCTGTAACCATCGGAGGAATCGGCCTCTCGCCGTCAACTCCGGCGCAGGCAGACGACCCTGAGCCAACGGTGATCATCATCGAGCCCTCGACCACCCAGGAGGAGATCGACGCCGCCGGCCTCGTTCTCGATGTCGAGGAGGCCAAGCAGGCCATTCCACCACTCGATTGCGAGGAGGGTTTCGGCACCCTACGCACCTCCGGCACCCTCGCGCCACCCCCAGATTGTCCCGATGGCACCTCGTGCAACATCCTCTGCGGGGTCGTTCACAATCGAAGCGGAAAGACCTTGAATTTGAGCCGAAGCTCCTCAAGTCACACGTCTTGTTCGCCGACGGGACCCTACGCCAACCTCCCCACGGGAAAGAGTTCAAACACCTATCTCGGATGGCGTGACACCGACTGCTTCCGATCGACCACCCACCGGATCTACTACCGGGGATGGTTCTACAGTGCAGGCAGCTGGATTCGCATCTACAACGGAGTCTGGATCTACTGACATCAGCTTCCCGCACATCGGATCAATAGGCCGGGTCGGGACCCCAATCCCGGCCCGGCCCATCGATTCAGCAATGGATCCGACCCTCGCGCAGTTCACCGCTCAACGTCGAATCGCCACTACCAGCACCGAACGAATGGCTTACGCTCGCCGCAACCGCACGCCTCCAGGGAGACACCATGTCCCGATCGCAGCCGGAACGGCGACCACGCCCACTAGCGTGGACGAACCAGATCGGCGGCGGGTTGACCGTTCGCGGCATCGGCGAGATCACGGCAGCCGTCATCGGTGTTGTCTTGGCTGCGGTCGCCACCGCGTCGTTGGCCGCGTTCCTGGGCTGGCAGACCGCCGCACCGCTACCCGAGAACGGCGAGGCCCGGCGGATAGCCGGACCAGCCCTGCCTGCACAGCCGACCGATCCGCGTCGGCTCGAACCTGCCTTCGCTGCCGGCAACGCGGGGCAGGACTGGCGTGACCTACTACTAGGGGTTGATGACTACCGTCCGGGGTCAGTGCACTGGACGAGCACCTGGCCATCGCGAGCGTCCGCCGCGACAGCGGTTAGCCAGGCCCGCGCCGACCTGCGCCTAGCCGGCTGGCAGGTCGGCGCGATCCAGGACTCCGACTGTTGCCCACGGTTTGTGGCGCATCAGGACGAATGGCGGGTGGTGGTGGAGTCCCAGGGACTGCTCGACGACCAGCGGGCCAGCGTCCAAACGTCGGTGACCCGAACGCCTCCGCATGTGGTGACCCCGCTGACGATCGCTGGGGCGCTTCTCGGCGGACTGGCCGGCTGGTGGCTGACCGCAGTCATGGCCCGCCGACTACGGAGCCGCCCTCCCACCGGACGTTTATTGGTAGCCGGGCTCTTCACCGCTGGTGCCACAGCACTGCTACCGGCCACCGCCGTCAGCACGCTCGCGCTCGGCCAGAGTCTCGCCGCACCAGGTGAGCCGATGCCGGTCTGGATCGGGTACACGTTCGTGATCCTTCGGACCGGCGCCCTGACCGGAGCAGCACTGATGGTCGCCGCCGCGACCGCCCTGGCATCAACCCGACCGGCCCAGCGCTGATCAGGACAGACGACCGGTCGGCATGCTGGCAGCACCGGGTACGGCTACGTCCACTTCGTCCGTTCGGCCCACCGGCATCGACGACTAGCACTTTTTTCGTGACGGGGTGGACCGATTCACGTCACGAGGTGGTCACAACCTACTTCGGAGTAGTGACATCGACTCCCGGCACCACGAAGGATCACGCTCACGAGTGCTCTGCATCGCAGAGCCCTGGTTCTCTGGAGGAAAGAGAACGTGAGTAAACCCCGCAACCTGGGCCGGCGTACCTCCGCCGCGCTCTTCGCGTCCGTCGTGGCGGCTGGCGCCATGACCGGCGCGGGCAGTGCCGCCACCGCGAGCGCCGCTCCGTCCGATGCCGCTCCGGCCACCGCCGCCGAGACGCTGGGCGCGCACGACGCCAAGCTCCTCGCCGAGGCCGAGGCCAAGAAGGCCCCCACCGTCACGATGATCGTCGCCACCGACAAGGGGCAGGCGAAGAAGGTCGCCGACGGCATGGAGAAGCTGGGCGGCGCGATCAGCCAGCGCTTCGACAGCATCGGCTACGTCCTGGCCAAGGTGCCCACCGACAAGGCGCTCAAGGCGGCCCGGCTGCCCGGTGTCGCCGCGGTGGACCTGGACGAGGTCATCCAGCTGCCCGACCCGACGCCGGAGGCGGCCCCGGCCGGCAGCCGGTCCGCGAAGCAGGGGGCGACCCTCAGCGGCCCCGGCGCGGACACCGGAGCGGTCAACCCGTACATGCCGACCCACGAGACCGGCGCCGAGAAGTTCAAGGCCAGCAACCCCGAGTGGGACGGTCGTGGCATCACCATCGGCATCATGGACTCCGGTGTGGACCTCGACCACCCGGCGCTCCAGAAGACCACCACCGGCGAGCGCAAGATCGTCGACTGGGTGACCGCGACCGACCCGCTGGAGGACGCCACCTGGCGGGCCATGATCACTGAGGTGACCGGGCCGACCTTCACCGTCGGCACCTCCACCTTCAAGGCCCCGGCCGGCACCTACCGGTTCAACCGGTTCAGCGAGTCGATCACGCGGGCCAGCGACCCGGCCGGCGACGTCAACCGTGACGGCGACACCACCGACACCTGGGGCATCCTCTACGACCCGGTGACCCACAACATCTGGGTGGACGTCGACCAGGACAACGACTTCACCGACGAGGCCGTGATGCGGCCCTACAAGGAGAAGTTCGACGTCGGCCGCTTCGGCACCGACAACCCGGCCACCGCCGTACGGGAGCAGATCCCGTTCGTGGTCGAGTACCGCGAGGACGTGGACACCCGCCCGGTCGGCGGCCCCGGCCTGGTCGACTACGTCAACATCGGCATCGTCGAGAGCACCCACGGTAGCCATGTCGCCGGCATCACCGCCGCCAACGACATGCTCGGCAACAGCGCCTTCGACGGCGCCGCCCCCGGTGCCAAGCTGGTTTCCGCCCGTGCCTGCTCGTGGGGCGGTGGCTGCACCTTCGCCGCCCTCACCACCGGTATGGCCGACCTGGTGATCAACCGCAAGGTCGACGTGGTCAACATGTCGATCGGTGGCCTGCCGACCCTGAACGACGGCTCGAACGCCCGCGCGGTGCTCTACAACGAGCTGGTCGAGGTCTACGGCGTCCAGCTCGTCCTCTCGGCCGGCAACTCCGGTCCGGGTGTGAACACGGTCGGCGACCCGTCGGTCGCCACCAACGTGATCAGCACCGCGGCCAGCATCAGCAAGGAGACCTGGCTGGCCAACTACGGCTCGGTGGTGACGACGAAGAACGCCCTGTTCAACTTCTCGTCCCGTGGCCCCCGTGAGGACGGCGGTCTCAAGCCGCAGCTCACCGCGCCGGGCTCGGCCATCTCCACCGCGCCGACCTGGCAGGCCGGCAGCCCGGTCGCCGAGGCCGGCTACCCGCTGCCCCCGGGCTACGCGATGATCAACGGCACCTCGATGGCCGCCCCGCAGGCCGCCGGTGCCACCGCGCTGCTGCTCTCGGCCGCCAAGGCGACCGGCACGGGCGTCACCCCGGCCGCGCTGCGCCGCGCGCTGTACACCTCGGCCAAGCCGATCGCCGACGTCCCGACCTACGGGCAGGGCTACGGCATGGTCAACGTGCCGGGCGCGTGGAACCTGCTCCGCAAGGGCGTGGAGACCCGCTCCTACACCTCCGAGGCGGCGGTCTGCACCGAGCTGTCGGGCAACCTGACCCGGTACGATTCCTCGCTCGGCCAGTTCGTGCCGAACCCGCACCGGGGCGTGGGTGTTTACAACCGCTGCGCCGCGAACGCAGGTGGCCACAAGGTCGGGCAGAGCAAGACCTACCCGGTGAAGATCACCCGTACCAGCGGCCCGGCCGGCACGATCAAGCACGACATCGAGCTGCGCGGCAACGACGGCACCTTCAAGGCGCCGAAGTCCGTCTCGCTGCCGCTGAACAAGACCGTCACGGTCGACGTCACCGCCAAGGCGACCACCACCGGGGCGCACGGCGCGATCATGACGATCGACGACCCGGCGACCAGCGTCGTCGACTTCGAGGTCTCCACCGTGGTGGTCGCCTCGAACGACGTGAAGGCCCCGGACTTCGCGTACTCGGCCTCGGGCTCGGTGAACCGGAACAGCTTCACCTCGTACTTCGTGACCGTTCCGCCGGGCGCGGGCGCGCTCCAGGTGAACCTCTCCGGCATCGCCACCGGCTCGCAGACCCGGTTCATCGCCTTCAACCCGTACGGCGTGCCGGTCGACCCCACCTCCAGCCTGAGCTGCTACACCAACTTCTCCGACGCCGCCGCCTGCAAGCCGCAGGAGCGGGACTACCAGAACCCGATCGCCGGGGTCTGGGAGATCGAGGTGGAGTCGCGGCGGACCTCGCCGGCCCTGAACAACCCGTTCAAGCTCGACGTGCGGGTCCAGGGCGTCAAGGTGGAGCCGGCCATCGTCGAGCTGCCGTCGGTCCCCGCCGGTCAGCCGACCCAGGTGACCTGGTCGCTGAAGAACACCTTCGGCCCGGTCTCGGTCTCCGGCCGGGGTGCCCCGCTCTCCAGCGTCAACGCCGCGCGTCCGACGATCGGTGAGGGCGCCTCGCAGGAGTACGTCGTCGAGGTGCCGGCCGGTGCGACCACCTTCACCGCCCGGATCGGCAACCCGGCCGAGGTCGGCGCCGACCTCGACCTGTTCGTCTTCCGGGGTACCACCGAGGTCGGCCGCCAGGCCGACGGTGACTCCGAGGAGGCGGTGACCATCAACAACCCGCCGGCGGGCACCTACCGGGTGGTCGTCGAGGGCTACGCGGTCAACGGCCCGGGTTCCACCACCGCCTACGACTACCGGGACTCGTTCTCGGCGCCGGCGCTGGGCACCCTGTCCGCCCCGACCACGGCGACCCCGATGCCGCACGGCGCCACCGCCAGCCTCACCGGCACGGTGACGGCGGCGTCGACGCCGCAGGCGGGCCGGTCGCTCTTCGGCGAGCTGGCCGTGGTGACCAGCGAGGGCGCGGTCGTCGGCCGTGGCTCGGTCTCCATCGGCGCGGTCAACTGACCCGTTCCTGAGCACCACCGGAGCCCGTCCCCGCTCGTCGCGGGGGCGGGCTCCACCCTTTCCGGTGGCCCGCTGTCCGACCCTGGTGGCGTTGTCTAGCCCCGGTGGCCCGGTGACCGATCCCGGTGGCCCGGTGGCCGACCCTCCCGGTGGCCCACTGACCGACCCTCCCGGTGGCCCGCTGACCGGCCCCAGTGGTCGGCGCGCCGGTCAGGCGGGCGTGGCCCGGTCCACCAGGAACGGAGTGCCCTGCTGGCAGGTGGTCATCAGGTCGGGCTGGACCCGGCCGGTGACGGTGAGCTTGGCACCCGACTTGATCACGTCGCGTGGGCCGCCGACGAGCAGGTACTCGCCGAGCAGCAGACAGCCCGGCTCGACGCCGGAGGTGACGGTTCCGGTGATCGTCGCGCCGCCCGGAGCGGAGGACGCGCCCGGCCCGCCCGGCGGCCACGCGGTGGGCTTGCTCTCGGTCGGCGGTACGCCGGGGGTGGCCGGATCGGCAGTCCCGTCGGTCGGGGTGGTCACCGGCGCTCCCGTCTGACTCGGGCTGGCGGCCGTGCCGCCATCCTGGTTACCGCTGCCGTCCTGGCCGGCACAGGCGCCTAGCGCCAGGCAGGCGACCAGGAGCGGCAGCGCGATCCGATACGTCTTCATACCGCCTCAGACGCACCGGGCGGCGGAATCGTTCCTCCCCGAACCGCCGGGGGACGGTCAGCTCCGGGCAGCGGCGGCGGCCCGCATGTCCCGCTTCAGCTCCTGCGGGAGGGAGAAGGTCAGCCGCTCGTTGGCGGTGACGATCTCCTCCACGTCGGCGAAGCCCCGGACGGCGAGGTGGGCCAGCACCTCCTGCACCAGCTCGTCCGGGACGCTCGCGCCGGAGGTCAGGCCGACCGTACGGGCCCCGGCCAGCCAGGCGTCGTCGATCTCGGAGGCGAAGTCGACCAGGTAGCCGGCGCGGGCCCCCGCGTCCAGCGCGACCTCGACCAGGCGGACCGAGTTCGAGGAGTTGCGCGAGCCGACGACGATCACCACGTCGCACTGCGGCGCGATCTCCTTGACCACCTGCTGCCGGTTGGAGGTGGCGTAGCAGATGTCGTCGCTCGGCGGGGACTGGAGCATCGGCAACCGCTTCTTCAGCCGGGCCACCGTCTCCAGCGTCTCGTCCACCGACAGCGTGGTCTGGGAGAGCCAGACGACCTTCTCGGGGTCACGCACGGTCACCCGGTCGGCGTCCTCGGGGCCGTCCACGAGCTGGATGTGGGCGGGGGCCTCGCCGGTGGTGCCGACGACCTCCTCGTGCCCCTCGTGCCCGATCAGCAGGATGTCGTAGTCCTCGGCGGCGAACCGCTTCGCCTCGTGGTGGACCTTGGTGACCAGGGGGCAGGTCGCGTCGATGGCCCGCAGCGATCGGGCCCGGGCCTGCTCGTGCACCTCGGGGGCCACGCCGTGCGCGGAGAAGATGACGGTCGCGCCCTCGGGGACCTCGTCGTTCTCCTCGACGAAGATCGCGCCCTTGGCCTCCAGCGTCTGCACGACGTGCTTGTTGTGCACGATCTGCTTGCGCACGTAGATCGGGGCACCGTAGAGCGTGAGCGCCTCCTCGACGGTCTGCACCGCGCGGTCGACGCCGGCGCAGTAGCCACGGGGCTTCGCCAGGAGCACGCGCTTGCCGGTCTGGGGAGTCGCCTGAGCCTCGGTCACCCGCCCATCGTACGTGCCGCCGACAGGGGCGCACTTCGTGTGGCACCCGTCGCCACGGCCGGGGAGGCCTGTGGCGGAACGGGCGCGCGGGGCTGCGGGGCGGCGCCGGGTGGGGGTGGTCCGGGTGGGGCTTAGGGTGGGCGGGTGAGTGGTCAGAGTGCCGGAAACGCGGGCGGCGAGGGTGGCGGGGTGCCCCGGAGCACGGCCGAGGAGCCGTGGCCGGTCCGGGTGGTCAGCCAGAAGGTCGGGGCCTGGATCGCCCGGCTCGGCTGGGTCTGGGTCGACGGGCAGGTGGCGCAGATCAGCCGGCGGCCGGGCGCCTCCACGGTCTTCCTCACCCTGCGTGACCCGTCCGCCGACCTGAGCCTCACCGTCACCACCAACCGGGACGTGCTCGACGCGGGCGCGCCGGAGCTGCGCGAGGGCGCCCGGGTGGTGCTGCACGCCAAGCCGGAGTTCTACGCCGCCCGGGGCACGCTCAGCCTCCGCGCCGACGAGATCCGTCAGGTCGGCCTCGGTGAGCTGCTGGCCCGGCTGGAGAAGCTCAAGAAGCTGCTCGCCGCCGAGGGGCTCTTCGACCGGGCCCGCAAGCGCCGGCTGCCGTTCCTGCCCGGCCGGATCGGGCTGATCACCGGCCGGGCCTCCGCCGCTGAGCGGGACGTGCTGACCAACGCCCGCCGCCGCTGGCCGGCGGTCGAGTTCCGCACGGTCAACGTGGCGGTGCAGGGACCGGGCGCGGTGCCGCAGATCGTGGACGCGCTCAAGGTGCTCGACACCGACCCGTCGGTCGACGTGATCGTCATCGCCCGGGGCGGCGGTGGCATCGAGGACCTGCTGCCCTTCTCCGACGAGGCGCTCTGCCGGGCGGTCTTCGCCTGTCGTACGCCGGTGGTCAGCGCGATCGGCCACGAGACCGACACCCCGCTGCTGGACTACGTCGCCGACGTGCGCGCCTCCACCCCGACCGACGCCGCCAAGCGGGTCGTGCCCGACCTCACCGAGGAGGTGCGCCTCATCCGGCAGGCCCGGCACCGGGTGGAACGGGCGGTCCGCAACCTCGTCGACCGGGAGTCGCACCGGCTCGACCTGCTCCGGTCCCGTCCGGTGCTGGCCCGCCCACAGGTCATGGTCGAACAGCGGGCCGCCGACCTGGCCGCGCTGCGCGCCCGGACCGGCCGCTGCCTGGACCACCGGCTCGGCACCGCCGAGAACGACCTGCGGCACACCCTGGCCCGCCTGCGGGCCCTCTCCCCCGCCGCCACCCTGGACCGTGGCTACGCGATCGTGCAGCGCGCCGACGGGCACGTCGTCCGGGCGGCGACCGAGGTAGCCCCCGGGGACCCGCTGCGGGTACGCCTCGCCGCCGGTGAACTCGCCGCGACGGTGGACGACTGAGCCGCGTGTGGTGGGATGGCAGGCGATGACTGCGGAGAAGAACCCCGAGAACCTCAGCTACGAGCAGGCCCGCGCCGAGCTGGCCTCGGTGGTGGAACGGCTGGAGGCCGGCGGTACGTCACTGGAGGAGTCGCTGGCGCTCTGGGAACGGGGCGAGCGGCTCGCCGAGATCTGCCAGCACTGGCTGGACGGCGCACGCGCGCGGATCGACGCCGCCCGCCAGGACGCCGACGCCTGAAACGGGTGCGGGGCGGACCGCGTCCGCCCCGCACCCGTTCGTGGGGTGCCTACTTGAACATCTCGTACACGTCGTCGGACGCCTCGACCACCTGGTCCGCCGGCGGCTTCTGCACCGGGGTGGTCGTGCCGTAGTCGGCGTACGTGACGACCAGGTTCTGCGCCGCGCTGTCCCCGGCGGCCGGCACCTCCAGGCCCAGCTCGACCAGGCGGCCCTGGGCGTCGAGCTTGGCGGTGAACGGCACCGCCGAGGCCTGGCCGGCGAGCGCCTTCACCACGTCGGCGTCGAGCATGTCCGAGTCGGTGGCCTTGGTGGCGTCGATGGTGCCCGCGTAGAGCCCGTCGCCGGTCTTGCGGACCTCGGTGATCGCCTTGGTCAGCGCCTCGCTGCCGGCCGGGTCGACGTCGTCGAAGCTGAACTCCAACTGGTCGATGCCCTTGATCCGGGACCGGTCGAGGTGCTGGTACTTGCCGGAGGTGGCCTGCTTCGGCATGGCGGTGGCCATCGCGCCGCCGAACTGCACCATGACCCAGCTGTCGGTGTCGATGAAGACCAGATGCATCTCCATGGTGAGGTCGGCCGAGGCGGCGTCGCCGCCGGTCATCGACATCTCGGCGCTCTTGGTCGGCGCGTGCACCTTGCCGGCGCCGTTCAGCTCGCCACCGTTGATAGTGAAGCTGAAGTTGCCCTTGCTGATCTCCTTGGTCGAGGCGAGCAGCGCCTCCTTCGCGTCCGAGGGGACCGCCGAGGAGGCCGCGGAACCGCTGGCGGCCGGCTCGGCCGTCGACTCGGTACCGTCGGACTTGCAGGCGGTGAGGCCGGGTACGAGCAGGGAGGCGGCGAGGACGCCGGCGCTCCACCGTCGGATCTTCACGTGGACGTCTCCAGTTGTCGTCCGGCGCGACACCGGCGCCGGAAAGGGGGATACCGGGAAACGGGGGTGCCCGTCCGGGGGTTACTTACCCGGTCCGGCGCGCACCCTACCGTACGGAGTCGGCCAACTCGCGTAGTTCGTTCTCGGTCGCGTCCCCCACGACGATCACCGTCCGTGCGGGTTCCAGCAGCACCAGGGCACGCTCGTTGCCCCGGGCGGTGTAGCGCTGCCAGCTCCGGCCCTCCAGGTCGAGCGCGCCCTGCGGCTGGCTCTGGTCGGTGAGTTCCTGGGGCAGGAGCCGTTCCACCGGCACGTTGCTCTGCACGAGCTGGACGCCGCGTCCCTCCGGCGTCAGGTAGCCCAGGCGCAGGCTCGCCCCCTGCTCGGTCTGCTGGAACCGGGCCGTGATGGTCTGCCAGTCGGAACCGAGACCGGACGGTTCGGCCACCGGGAAGACGTTCGCCGCCCGGGCCTGTTCGACGGCGGGGGCCGGGTCGACGGTGGTCGGCTCCTCGCCGCCGAGGAAACCCCGGTAGAAGGCGAGCAGCAGGGCGATCGGCACGAGCAGCACCAGCAGCGAGATCGCCATGTCCTTCGGGGAACGTCCGGAACGTCCCGCCGGCCCGCCGCCGGGCACCGGCGGTTGCCCCTGCGGTGGGGTCGTCGCCGGCCCGGGCGGGGTCAGCGGCGGCTGGCCGTCCGGCGGGGTCGAATCGGCGGGTACGCGGTCTGCGGTCTCCACCCCTCTATCTTCGCAGCTTCCGGGTCAGCCGGTTCCGGGCCACCACGCCCCCACGACGGCGTTAGGTTGACCACCGTGTGAGGGCGTTTCGCTGGCCATCATGTGAGGATCAGTGACAAAGCCGGCGGCGGCGACGGCCGCATCCCGCCGGTCCACCCCGCACCGTCGCGAGGAGGAAGCCGTCATGACGAACACCAGGACGCGGATCCCCCAGGATCTCGACCGAAATCTCGCCCTCGATCTGGTCCGCGTCACCGAGGCGGCGGCGATGGCCGCCGGGCGGTGGGTCGGACGGGGCGACAAGGAGGGCGGGGACGGGGCAGCCGTCGACGCCATGCGCAAACTGATCAACTCGATCCCGATGCGGGGCGTCGTGGTGATCGGCGAGGGCGAGAAGGACAACGCCCCGATGCTGTTCAACGGCGAGGAGGTCGGTGACGGCAGCGGCCCCGAGGTGGACGTGGCGGTCGACCCGATCGACGGCACCACGCTGATGAGCAAGGGCATGCCGAACGCCCTGGCGGTGCTGGCGGTGGCCGAACGGGGCGCGATGTTCGACCCGAGCGCCGTCTTCTACATGGAGAAGCTCGCCGTCGGGCCGGCGTACGCGGACGTGGTCGACATCGACGCCGGGGTCACCGAGAACCTGCGCCGGATCGCCAAGGTCAAGGGCACCGACGTCTCCGGCGTGACGGTCTGCGTGCTCGACCGCCCGCGCCACGACGACCTGGTCGGCCAGATCCGCCGGACCGGGGCCGGCATCCGGTTCATCTCCGACGGTGACATCGCCGGGGCCATCGCCGCCGCCCGGGGCGAATCCGACGTCGACGTGCTGATGGGCATCGGCGGCACCCCGGAGGGGATCACCGCCGCCTGCGCCCTGAAGTGCATGGGCGGGATGATGCAGGCCAAGCTCTGGCCCCGGGACGACGCCGAGCGGGCCAAGGCCCTCGACGCCGGTCACGACCTCGACCGGGTGCTCACCACCGACGACCTGGTCACCGGGGACAACTGCTTCTTCGTGGCCACCGGCGTCACCTCGGGGGACCTGCTGCGCGGGGTCAGCTACCGGGCCGGTGGGGCGTACACCCAGTCGATCGTGATGCGGTCCAAGAGCGGCACGATCCGGGTGATCGACTCGTACCACCGTCTGGAGAAGCTGGCGCTCTACTCGGCGATCGACTTCGACGGCCGTCCCCTGGCCGAACAGGAGTGACCGCGCCGCCCCGGGCCGACGCGGTGCCGTCGGCGGCGCTGCGGGTCACCGGAGTCGGGCTCGCCGTCCTCTCCGGCCTCGCCGTGGCACTCCAGTCGCGGATCAACGGCGAGCTGGGCGTACGCCTCGGCGACGGCATCGCCGCCGCGGTGGTCTCGTTCGGTCTGGGGCTGCTCGTCCTGCTGGTGCTGGTCCCCGTCGTCCCGGCCGGGCGGCGGGGACTGCGCCGGTTGCGGAGCGCCCTCGCCGCCGGGACCCTGCGCCCGTGGCAGTGCCTCGGCGGGGTCTGCGGCGCCCTGCTGGTCGCCACGCAGGGGCTCACCATCGGCACGCTCGGCGTGGCGGTCTTCACCGTCGCGGTGGTGGCCGGCCAGACCGGCAGCAGCCTCGCCGTGGACCGGGCCGGTCTCGGTCCGACCGGCCGCCAACCGGTCACGGCCAACCGGCTGGCCGGAGCGGCGCTGACCGTGGTGGCGGTGCTCATCGCCGTCGGCGACCGGCTGGGCGACCCGGGCACGCTGGCCCTGGCTCTGCTGCCCCTGCTCGGCGGGATCGCCATCGCCTGGCAGCAGGCGGTCAACGGCCAGGTACGCGCGGCCTCGGGCAGCGCGTTGACCGCCACGCTGGTCAACTTCGCGGTCGGGACGCTGGCGCTGCTCGTGACGCTCGCCGTCGACCTGCTGGTCCGCGGTCTGCCGACCGGCGGGTTCCCGTCCGAACCCTGGTTCTACCTCGGCGGTCCGATCGGCATCCTGTTCATCGCGCTCGCGGCGGCGGTCGTCCGGTTCACCGGGGTGCTCCTGCTCGGACTGGCGACCATCGCCGGCCAGATCGTCGGGGCGGTGCTGTTGGACGTGCTGCTGCCCACGGCGGCCTCGCACCCCGGGCCGGCCACCCTGCTCGGGGCCGCCCTCACCCTGGTCGCCGTGCTGATCGCCGCGCTCGGCCCACCGGTACGCCGCTGAGACGGTGGCGGGTACCCGTACGCCGCCGAACTGCTCGCGGGCACGCCGCGCACCGCTGCGGTGGTAGCAGGGGACCCCTGTTACCGCTTTTTGCCGAGCAGGGGACCCCTGCAACCACCCAACGCCAGCCGCAACCACCCACAACCCGGGTGTGTGGACATCGGGGAGCGGAGAGCCCGCCTCAGCGGACGGGGGTGGGCGGGCCGGCGGCGGCCAGCGCAGGCAGGCTGTCGGTCAGTGCCTCGTCGAGCGGGGTGCAGGTCAGCCCGAACGTCCCGGTGACGGCGGTCGAGTCGAGCACGAATGGCCGGTAGAACTGGTAGGCGATCTCCCGGATCTCCCGGATCTCCCGGCTGACCAGGCCACCGAGGGTGAGCACCGGTGCGGGCAGCCGGGTGATCCGGGGCGGTCGGGCACCCGCCAGGGCCGCCGCCCGCGCGGCGAGACCGCGTACCGAGATCGGTGGCGGGCTCGGCGCGTGCCAGGCCCGGCCCCAGGCCCGCTCGTCGGTGGCGACCGTGACGAGGGTACGGGCCATGTCGCCGACGTACGTCCAACTGTGCGGGGCGTCCGGGTCGGCCGGTACGGCGATCCGCCGGCCGGTCGCCGCTCGCGGCAGCACGAGCGTGGTGGCGGCGGAGTGCGCGCCGGCCCCGAGGTAATCCGAGCCACGCACCTCGGTGGCCCGGATCCGTCCGGCCCGGTGTGCGGCCAGCGCCTCGGTCCACATCCGCGCGCGTACCGACCCCTTGACGCTGTTCGGCCGCAGCGGCGTCTGTTCGGTCATCGGCCCGGTGACCGGACCGTACCCGTAGAGGTTGCCGGCGATGACCAGCACCGCGCGGGTGTGCTCGGCGGCCGCCAGCAACGCCGCCGCGATCGGGGGCCAGTCGGTCGGCCAGCGGTGGTACGCCGGGTTGGCACAGTTGTAGAGGGCGACCGCTCCCTGCGTCAGGGCGGTCAGCCGGTCGACGTCGGCGGCGTCGGCGGCGATCCGTTCGACGGCCGGGTGCTCCGGTCCCCGGCCGCGTCGGCTGACCAGGCGCACCCGGCATCCCTGGTCGGCGAGGAGCCGGGCGGTGGCGAGACCGACCGGCCCGGCACCAACGATCACATGAGTGGACACAGGCGGCCACCTTTCGCAACAGCGCTTCACTCAGAGAGCACCGCTCTCATTGGGCCTTCCCATCCTGCGCCCGACCAGCGCACTCCGTCAAGAGCAGTGCTCTTTGTTTTGGATGCCGCTCTCGCCATGGCAGAGTGGACCCATGCCCGCACCCTCCATCCGCGCCCGGGTACGTGCCGAGATGATCGCCGAAATCAAGGCCGTCGCCCGTCGACATCTCGCCACCGACGGCGCCAACCTGTCGCTGCGCGCGGTGGCCCGGGAGATGGGCATGGTCTCCTCGGCGGTCTACCGCTACTTCCCCAGCCGGGACGAGCTGCTCACCGCGCTGATCATCGAGGCGTACGACGCGCTGGGCGCGGCGGTGGAGGCGGCCGACACGGACCACGACCCGGCCGACCTCCGCGGACGCTGGACGGCCTGCTGCCGGGCGGCCCGGCACTGGGCGCTGGCCCACCCGGCCGAGTACGCGCTGCTCTACGGCAGCCCGGTGCCCGGGTACTCCGCCCCCGCCGACACCGTCGGACCGGCCCAGCGCCCGCCGGCCGCCCTGGTCGGCATTCTGCACGACGGGCTCGCCAGCGGACGGCTGAGCGCACCTCCGGACGAACTGCCCGAGCCGCTGCGAACCGACCTCGCCGAGGTCGGCGCGGCCCTGCAGACCAGGATGCCGGAGGCGCTGCTGGCCCGGGGCATGGCCGGCTGGACCCAGCTCTTCGGGCTGATCAGCTTCGAGATCTTCGGCCGGATCAACAACGCCCTGCCCCACCGGGACGACTACTTCGACCACCAGATCACCCTGATGGCCGACCTGATCGGCCTCCCCTGACCAGGGGTGGAGCGTCAGGTGCCGTCGGAGGAGTGACCGGGGAAGAGGTGCGCCGCCGGGTCGATCGCCACCGCCGCGTTGTTCACCGCCGTGGCCGCCTCGCCGAAGCCGGTGGCGATCAGCCGGACCTTGCCGGGGTACTCGGTGATGTCCCCGGCGGCGTAGACCCGGGGCAGGTTGGTGGCCATCGCGCTGTCGACCACGATGTGCCGCCGGTCCAGCCGCAACCCCCAGTCGACGAGGGGCCCCAGGTCGGCGGTGAAGCCGAGCGCGGCGATCACCGCGTCCGCCGGCATGGTCTCGGCGACCCCGCCGCGCACGGCGACGTCAACGCCGGTCACCACGGTGTCCCCGTGCAGCTTGGTGACTTCGGCGTTGACCACGATCCGGACCGGCAGTTCACGGACCCGGGCCACGGTGGCGGCATGCGCGCGGAACCGCTCCCGCCGGTGCACCAGGGTCACCGAACGGGCCAGCGGGGCCAGCGCTGCCGCCCAGTCGAAGGCGGAGTCACCGCCACCGACGATGAGCACGTCCCGGCCGGCCAGGTCGGTCGGTTGCGGAACGAAGTAGACCAGCCCGGTGCCGACGAAGCCCACGGCGGCCGGGAGCGGACGCGGGGTGAAGCTGCCCAGCCCACCGGTGATGATCACCGCGCCGCAGTGCAGCCGTTCGCCGCCGACGAGGGTGAGCACGGGCTTGCCGTCCTGGTGTTCCAGGTGCTCGGCACGGACGCCGAGCAGGTACTCGGGTGTCGCGGTGGCCGCTTGCGCGACCAGGTTGGCGACCAGGTCCCGCCCCTTGATCGCGGGAAACCCGGCGATGTCGTAGATCATCTTCTCCGGATACATCGCCGCGATCTGCCCGCCCGGCTCGGGCAGGGCGTCGACGACGGCCACCGACAGTCCCCGGAACCCGGCGTAGTAGGCGGCGAAGAGGCCGGACGGACCGGCCCCGATTATGGCGACATCGACCTCTCGCATCCGCGTACCGTCACTCTCCGCCCGGGGATCAACACATGCCGATTCAGACGGTAGGGGCGACGGTTGCGCTGAGCAAGCACCTCCCGTACGGAACGTTCACGAGGTGGTGAGCGGATATCCCGCGTCGACCCCGGGCCGACGGCGGAAGAGCACTGCGGCGAGCACTCCGCCGACCAACCCGAACAGGTGCCCCTGCCAGGAGATTCGCTCGTCGGTGGGGAGGATGCCGACCAACTGCCAGCCGTAGAGGAGGCCGACCAGGAGCACGACGGCGAAGTTCCACCATGTGCGCTCCACCACACCCCGGGTGAGCAACAGGCCGAGGTACCCGAAGATCACTCCGCTGGCGCCGACCACGATCGAGTTGGGCGATCCGGTGAACCAGACGCCCAGACCGCTGACCAGGATGATCACCAGTGTCGACCAGAGGAAGCGGCGGACCCCGGCGGCGAGCACGAAGGTGCCGAGCAGGATCAGCGGGATGCTGTTGCTGTAGAGGTGGTCGAAGCCGTGGTGGAGGAAGGGCGAGAAGAAGACGCCGTCCAGCCCGTCGATGCGCTTGGGGATGATCCCGGCGGCCGGGTCGAAGCCGGCGCCCAGCCAGACATCCAGCGCCTCGACGAGGAAGAGCACCGGTACCACCGCGCACATGGCGACGAAGGCCCGGCCCAGCGAGGCGTAGAACGCCTCACTGCCGAACCGGTTGGGGTCGCCCGACGAGCCGCCGTCGAAAGTCACCCACAAGTAGCTATCAGCTCTGACGGCGGACCGCCACCCACACCTGCCCGTCGGGCTGCGGATTCACCCTCCGCGCAGACGACGGCGGGGATGGGTGACAGCGCCACCCATCCCCGCCGGATCAGTTCCGGGCGATCAGTACCAGCCGGTGTCCTGGGAGTGCGCCCAGGCCTTGCACGGGGTGCCGTACCGGCCCTTGATGTAGCCGAGGCCCCACTCGATCTGGGTGGCCGGGTTGGTCCGCCAGTCGTCGCCGACCGAGCCCATCTTGCTGCCCGGCAGCGCCTGCGGGATCCCGTACGCGCCGGAGGAGGGATTCTCGGCCTTGTGGTTCCAGCCGCTCTCCTTCTTCCAGAGCCGGTCCAGGCAGGGCATCTGGTCGATGCCGAACCCGGAGTTGAGCAGCATGGCGCAGCCGGTCTTCCGGTTCCCGCTGTACTCGTTGCACGAGGCCGGGATCGGGCCGTCGTACGGTTTGGAGGCAGCCTTCTCCGCCGCCTCCTTGGCGGCCTCCTCGGCCTCCGCCTTGGCCTTCGCCTCGGCCTCGCGCTTCTTGCGGGCCGCACGCTCGGCGGCGGCCTTACGGGCGGCCATCTCGGCGGCGGCCTCGGCCCGCTGCGCGTGCAGCAGTTCGGTCTGGTACCTGGCGGACTCGACGACGTGCTCGGTCTGCACGTACCGCGACTGCTCAATCTCGACCTGGCCGACCTGCGCGGTCGGGTCCGATGGCCGGGTCTGGCGGTCTTCGCCCAAGTAGAAGCCGCCGGCGACGCCCACGGAGAGCAACGCGACGGCGGCGGTTCGGGCACCCAACCGGCTCCACAGCCGACTCACGAAGAGGTCCCTTCATCGGGGGCAAGGACACGGCGCGGCCGATCCCGGTCAGCACCGGGCGGACCCGCGCCGTGAGCGCCCCGACCGTGCCGGTCACCGCCGGCACCGTGGGCCGGTGACTCCCGGCCCCTGTGACGAATGACCACCAACGATCTTTCTGGTGCGCGGGCGCTCGTGGGACACCATCGCGCACCATGGGACCGTTGGGAAACCACACGCCGCAAATGTGACCTGCGCCACTATGCAAATAGTGGTAAAAACGGGCCTAAGCGACAGTCAGAGCGGGATGTCCTCCAGGAGATCGGTCACCATCGCCGCGATCGGCGACCGTTCCGAACGGCTGAGCGTGACGTGCGCGAAGAGGGGATGCCCCTTCAGGGCCTCGATGACGGCGGTCACCCCGTCGTGCCGCCCCACCCGGAGGTTGTCCCGCTGGGCGACGTCGTGGGTGAGCACCACCCGGGAGCCCTGGCCGATCCGGGACAGGACGGTGAGCAGCACCCCCCGCTCCAGCGACTGCGCCTCGTCCACGATGACGAACGCGTCGTGCAGGCTCCGACCCCGGATGTGGGTCAGCGGCAGCACCTCCAACATGCCCCGGGAGGTGACCTCCTCCAGCACGTTCTCGTGCACCACGGCGCCCAGGGTGTCGAAGACCGCCTGGGCCCAGGGCGACATCTTCTCCGCCTCCGAGCCGGGCAGATAGCCCAGTTCCTGGCCGCCCACGGCGTAGAGCGGACGGAAGACGACCACCTTCCGGTGCCGGCGGCGTTCCATCACCGCCTCCAGGCCGGCGCAGAGCGCCAGGGCGGACTTCCCGGTGCCCGCCCGACCGCCGAGCGAGACGATCCCCACCGACTCGTCGAGCAGCAGGTCCAGGGCGATCCGCTGCTCCGCCGAACGCCCGCGCAGGCCGAACGCCTCCCGGTCGCCCCGGACCAGCCGGACGGTCTTGTCCGGCTGGACCCGCGCCAGGGCCGAGCCGTTGCCCGAGTGCAGCACCAGGCCGGTGTGGCAGGGCAGCCCGGCCGCGCCGTCCAGGTCGAGCGTCTCGCCGCCGTACAGCTGACCGACCTGTTCCTCGGCGACCTCCAGCTCGGCCATGCCCGTCCAGGTCGGATCGCTCGCCTGGCCGTGCCGGTACTCGTCGGCGCGCAGCCCGACGGCGGCGGCCTTGACCCGCAGCGGCATGTCCTTGCTGACCAGCGTCACCCGCCGCCCCTCGGCGGCCAGGTTGAGCGCCACGGCGAGGATCCGGGCGTCGTTGGACTCGGTGCGGAACCCGGGCGGAAGCACCCGGTCGTCGGTGTGGTTCAACTCCACCCGCAGCGTGCCGCCCTCGTCGTTGGCGGTCACCGGATGGTCCAGCCGGCCGTGGGTGATCCGCAGTTCGTCGAGCATGCGGAGCGACTGCCGGGCGAACCAGCCGAGTTCCGGATGGTGTCGCTTGCCCTCCAACTCGGAGATCACCACGAGGGGGAGGACCACCTCGTGCTCGGCGAACCGGTGGAACGCCGCAGGGTCCGAGAGCAGAACCGAGGTGTCCAGGACGAAGACCTCTGGTCGGGGCTCCCCGGGCTCGGCGGGCGCCGTCGCCGCACGGCGGCTCCGGGACGTCCGGCGGGTGGTCGTGGTCGCGGCCGGGGTCTGATCGCCACCGGCGGGGGTACGACGAGTCGTCACAGGCCTGCTCCGACGGATGGGCACCCGCCACCCGCGTTCCGCCTCCTCCGGTGCCCGGGGACACGGGGTCGGATGCGGGCCCCGTGCGCGAGGTCGCAGATCCGGGCTGGCCGGCTGGCCCGGGAGAACCCCGCGCCATGACTAGACGCTAGCGTCGCCGCGCCCGTTCCGGCTAGAGGCGAAGATGGATCTCAATCGAGCAGTGCACGAACATCCTGTTCGACCGGTATGTCGACGGCGTCGACGGCCACCGGAGCGGCCTCGGCGGGAGACCGGGGAAGACCCCGTGGCACCCACCCCGGGACGGGCTGTGGGCACGCGCCTCCGGGGACGCCGGCCGGGATGTGTGCCCCCTGCGCGCACCCCGGCCGGCCCCGGTCCCGCGCCCCGGGGACGGGACGCGGGTCCACGACGCGTCGCGGGCGACGCGCCGGGTCCGCCGGGCGGCGGTCTCGTCGGCTCAGCCGTGCCGGCCGGCCAGCGTCCCGGTCGGGTACCGTCCGCCGACGGTCACGGTCGACTGGCCCGCGCCGACGGTCACGGTGGATCGGCCGACGCCGACCGCCACGCCCGGCTGACGTCCTCGGGGGTGCGGCTCGGCCGCGACCCCCCGGGTGGTTCCGCCCGCCGCGAACGCCGAGCCGGTGTACGTGGTGCCCGTCCGGGTGACCGGCACACCGGCCCGGACGGCGGGACCGGACGGGACGGCCAGTGCCGAGGCGAGGGCCACCTGCGCCTCCCGGCGCCTGCGGTTCCACGCGCCCCGGTCCCCGTCGAAGTAGCCCTGGCGGTAGCCGAACCGGTACCCGATCCGGTAACTGAGCTGGCCGTGCAGCCGTCCGGCCGCGTAGCTGGTCGAACCGAGCAGCAGGACCAGGAAGACCGCGAAGAAGGGGCTCATCCGGCGGCTCCGGCGTCACTCGGGCCGGGGCGGGACGTCATCGCTCCTCCGGTCCGGGCCGGGTGGGATCGGCGACGAGCAGCCGGTCCAGGTCGTCGGTGCCGACCTCCTCGACCAGTTCGACGCTGATCCGGCAGCCGTCGAGGAGGACCTCCGCCACCGAGGTGCGCCGGATCTCGCCTCCGGCGTCGTAGACCCGGACGCTCAACTCCGGGCAGCCGAGGTGCGCACGCCAGGCGTCCCACTCGACGCGATCGGCCACGTTCAGCGAGACGTGCCGGCTCCCTCGGGCGAGGTAGAGGCGCCACGGGGCACTCAGACCCGCGGCCACTCCCTCCGCCACCAGGCCGAACGCCTGGGCACGGGTTGCGAGTTCAGTCACCACACCTCCCTCGTACCTGGTGCGCGGCCCCTCCGGGACAGGCCATCCCGGGCACGCCGCACACCGCAAATTGTCCCATGGGCGTGACAGTAGCAGCTCCCGGTGCTTTTGGGACCACACTCGGTGATCGATCGTTCGCCCACGTCGGAGCACCTGGGAGCACCCCGCTCGACAGCTGTCGAATGCGAAGAGGATGTCACATACACGTGACAAGAGCGCGTCTCACGACGACGCGGCAGACGGCCGGTCGTACCGTCGTCGGGTGACCCACGCCCATGCGCGCAAGATCGAATTCGCCGACTTCGTGCGTCGGGCGCTCGACGACGCGCGGACGGCCCGGGCCTGGAGCGGCACCGAGGTGTCCCGCCGGACGGGCGTCTCCCGGCAGACCATCAACCGGTGGGTCCGGGGCGACTGGAGCAGTGACCCCGAGGCCGCACGGGTGGTCTCCTTCTGCGAGGGGCTCGGGCTGGACCCGGCGGGGGCCTTCGCCGCCCTCGGCTGGGACCGGACCGGCCCGGCCCGTCGCCGGCCGGAGACCCCGCCGATGGACCCGGACGTCGAGGCGCTGCTACGCCGCCTGGTCGATCCCGGCGTCTCGGATCTTGAGAAGTTCCACATCCGAGAAACCGTTCGATACCTCGCTTATCGCCCCATACTTCCCAACAACACCCGCGATCCGGACAAACAAGCCGGCTAGTTCCTCAGATGGCGAAAAGAACCCGGACCGGGAAATCCCCGTTCCGCACCGGACGACGGGTTCGCGCGCTAGCGTCCCCCTAACTGCTTGGGCTCGTCGTCGGCGGGGGGACGGGACAAGGCCGAACCCAGCCCTGCGGGACAGAAGGAGGGGTCTGTCCATGACCCTGAAGTGGTTG
The DNA here is from genome assembly GCF_900091495.1 of Micromonospora echinospora. NCBI lineage: Bacteria > Bacillati > Actinomycetota > Actinomycetes > Micromonosporales > Micromonosporaceae > Micromonospora > Micromonospora echinospora. Next base: position 1,255,952 of record NZ_LT607413.1, read on the forward strand.
GCAGTCCTGGTCGCGACCGTGTCCGTGACACTGTCCGTGACCGGCAACGTGGTGGTCGGCGCGATCGACGGCGGGCAGCTTCCCCTGGTCGTCAACCTGTTCGCGCTGACCACGGCCGGCACGGCGGTCGTGCTGGCGGTCCTCGCCGAGCTCTACGACCGGCTCAACGACCGGCTCACCGCGCTCACCGAGTTCCTGGTGGCCCGGCTCAACGACATCGAGGCGCACACCGGGGACCGGAACGCCGGTTTCGTCGAGGGCTACCTGCTCAGCCACGAGCGGGAGGCCACGGTGGTGCCGTTCGGGCGGCGCGGACGCGGGGCCGCCGAACGCTGAGGACCGCGGGCCGGCGTTCCGGGAGAGCTTCTCGCGACCACGAATGTCCGGCCCTTCGAGGGGTACGCTGACGCGCGTGCCGCCGTTGAATCTGGGCAACCAGGAGCCGAAGAGCCCGCTCGACGCCGCCCACGCGTGGGCCGCGACCGCCGAGCGGGCGGGAGAGTACGTCCTCTTCTTCGACTTCGACGGCACACTCGCCCCGGTCGACGACGACCCCAACGCGGTCAAGCCCGCCCCGAAGGTCCTCGCCGCGCTCGAGGCGCTCGCCCCCGTCGTACGGCGGGTCGCGATCGTCTCCGCCCGCCCGGTCGAGTTCCTGCGTGACCACTTCGGCGGGCTCGTCGGCATCGACCTCTACGGCCTCTACGGGCTGGAGCACAGCCACTCCGGGGGCGAGACCGTCACCGAGCCGGCCGCCCTGCCCTGGGTGCCCACCATGGCCGAACTGGCCGACCTGGCCCGCGCCGAACTTCCCCCGGGCACCCTGGTCGAGTTCAAGCGGCTCTCCGTCGCCCTGCACTACCGCACCGCGCCGCACCTGGCCGAGGCGGTGGAGAGCTGGGGCCGGGCCCAGGCCGACCGGCTGGGGCTGCGGGTGCAGGCCGGTCGGATGGTGCTGGAGCTCAAGCCCCCGGTCGACCGGGACAAGGGCATGGTGATCGACGAGGCGGTCCGCTCCGCCGCCGGGGCCTGGTACTTCGGCGACGACGTCTCCGACATCAAGGCGTTCACCGCGCTGCGCGCCCGGGCCGCCGCCGATCCCGAGTTCGTCGGGGTCTGCGTCGCGGTGGCCAACCCGGAGACCGGGCAGGAGGTCGCCCGGGCCGCCGACCTGACCATCGACTCCCCGTCCGCCCTCGGCGACTTCCTCAGCGACGCCGCCGCCCGGCTGCGCTGACCGGTCCGGCCCGCCGGGCGGTCGGTCCGCCTACTACGGCCAGGACGCCGAGAAGGGGACCGGTCCAGCTCGCCCGGGCGGTCGCCATCGGCGCTTCCGCGCGGCCGGACCGGACGCGAGGGGATCCCCCGCCCGGGGTGGGCGGAGGATCCCGGTCAGCAGATCCCGGCGACGGTCACGCCGGCAGGGTCCACTTCTGGTTCGCGCCGCCGTTGCAGGTCCACAGGTGCACGATGGCGCCGTCGGGGGCGACCGTCAGGCACTTGCCGGACTGCGGGTTGCGCAGGGTGCCGTCACCGTGGGCCACCCACTGCTGGGAGCCGAGGCCGTGGCAGCGCCAGAGGATGATCTGGTTGCCGTCCGCCGATCCGCCGCTGTGCACGTCCAGGCACTTGCCCATGGACATGACGCTGCGGTTGGGCATCAGCGCCCAGCCCTGCGGGTCGGACGCGTCGCAGGTCGAGACCTCGATCTGCGCGCCGTCGTTGAACGGCGACCGGATGTCCAGGCACTTCCCGCTCTGAGCGGTGACCGCGCCGATCCGGGCGGTGTCGCCGGTCGGCCCGTTCTTGGCCACCGCCTCGGCGATCCGGATGCCCTGCATCAGCTCGTCCACCGCCGGGATGCCCTCGGGCACGGGCGGCTCGTCGAGCAGCCGCTCACTGGCCGCCTCCAGCCGCTGCCGGAGCTGCGTGGACCGGTAGTCCAGCGCCCAGTTCAGGCACCGCTCGACCGGGTCCCACCGCTCCGCCGACGTGCAGGGCAGCACGTGCTCGTTCTGGCCGGTGCGCGGGTTCGGCTCCGTCCCGCTCGGCGGCTTCACCTCGCACCGGTCGTTGACGATCCTCGCGCAGTAGTTGGCGAGCGCCTGCCGGAAGCCGTCGCTGACCCGCTTCGCGGGCGTGATGCCACCGGAGAGGCCCTCCCGACCGTTGACCACGTTGGCCTCCAACTGCCCCTGGTCGAACGGGATCCGGGACTGGCCGAGCAGGTGGATGCCGATGGTCTGGTCGTGCTCCAGCGAACGGGCGAAACCGAGCTTGGTGTACGACTGAAGCAGCAGCGCCGTCCGGGTGAGCTGAGTGTTCAACCGGTGGAGGTCGGTACCCGGCTTGTCCAGGTCCCGGACGATCTCGTAGTAGTACTGCCCGGCCTGGCCGTAGAGCCAGTCCCGCACCCGGGTCTTGAGCGTCGCCTCGCCCGGCGCGGTGCCCTGTACCGTCTCGAAGTCCGGCTTGACCGTGCCCCACTTCTCCGACATGCCCTGCCAGGCGGCACGGATCCAGCCCTGCCGGGGGTCGTTCGGCGGGTAGTACTGCTGCATCTTGCCGTACGGGTAGACCTTGCTCCACTCATGGACGGTGAGCCACTGCCCGTCCCAGTTCTGCCGCACCTGGAAGGTGATCTGGAGGTCGGCGTACACCGCGTACGGCTTGTCCCCATCCGGGTCCGGCGGCTCGGACATGTTGACCCAGGAGGCCTGGTAACAGGTCTGCGCCGGGGTGTTCGGGCGGCCGTAGTCGGCGAGCCACATCTCCTTGAGGCCCTTGCTGACCACGTTGGTCGGCCGGCTCGGCTTGAAGGTGGCCGTCCCGGCGCACGGCGAGATGGTCGTCGGCTCGGCCGTGCTGGCCCCCTCGACGTCCTGGTTGGGCAGGCCGAACATGGTGTAGCCCAGCCGGTCCTGCTGGATGGCGTTCCGCTTCTCCTGCAGCTTGCCGACCAGCTCGAAGCCGGTGGCGCGATAGCTGTCGAGCAGCTTGACGTAGACCGGGCCCAACTGCTCCGGCTTGTCCCAGCCCTGCGGCTGGCTGAACCGCCGGACCGCGGTCTGGATCGCCTGACCGGCGGCGAGGATCTCGCCGGTGGTCAGGTTCACCTGCGCCGCGAACTGGGGGTTCTGCGCCACCATGTGCTTGTAGCCCTCGGCGGCCAGCATCCAGTGCTCCACCGCCGGCACGGCCGGCGCCTGCACCGGCACGCCGTTGCTGGTGCCCGGCGGCAGGTTCAGGTTCCGCTCCGCGTAGTCGGTCAGGTAGCGGATCGAGCCCTGGTAGCCGAAGGCGCCGAGGTTGTTCTCCGGGTTCGGGTCACCGAGGCCGGCGGTGAACGGCGCGGCCTTGCTCTGCAGACTCGCCGCCGTGTTCAGCGCCTCCACCGTCGCTTTGTACTCCTCCCAGGTCAGCGGGGTCTCCGGGTAGCGGGCCGCGTGGCTGACCCGCTGGTTGATCAGCCCCTTGAGCTGGGTGACCTGGGTCTCCTGGAGGGACCGCATGATCGAGCTGCCCCAGAAGTCCACCCGCTCGGTCACCAGGGCGAGCTGCCTGACGACCTGCACCAGCTGCTCCTGGGTCAGCCACACCTCGGTGAGCAGCCGGTTGAACTGCTGGTCCATCTGGTCGAACATCTGCACCAGGGCCAGCTCGATCCGGTCGAACCGGGTGTTCATCTCCGCGCGGAACTCGCCGAGCTCCGCCCGGAGCTCCTTCAGTTCGGTGAGGATCTGTTCGTCGACGGTCGGACCGGTGCCGCCGAAGAGCGGCACCAGCGACTGGATCGCGCCGAGCACCGCGCCGGCCATGCCGATCCCGCTCGCCGAGAAGAGCGCGGCCTTCAGGCCGTTGGCGGCCAGCGTCGGGAGCCAGTCGCTGACCGCGGTGGCGATCTGGATGGCGGCCCGGCCGGTGCCGGTCACGATGGCACCGACCTTCTTGTCGGCAACGCCGATCAGCTTGCCCAGCAGGTCGACCGCGCCGGCGGCACCTTCCAGCCACTTCCGGCGCTCCTCGGCCTTCGCCTTGGCCTGGTCGATCTCGGCCTGGGTCGCCGGTCGCCCGTCCACCGGCAGGGTGGCGTTCGCCGCCTCGATGTCCCGGTTGGCGGCCTCGGTCTGCCCGTTGATCTCGTTGATCAGGGCGGCGATCTGCCGGTTGCCCTCGTCGATGTAGTTCTGGACGTTCTGGGTGTGCTGGAGCAACGCGTCGACGTTGACGTACGTCGCGATCAGCGGGTCTGCCATCAGCTGTTCCTGGGTGGCGTTCGCGACGATGTTGTACTTCGCGCCGAAGTAGCCGTTCCAGGCCTCGGTGAAGGCCGGGTCGATCGCGCCCCGGCCGGCCACCTCACCCCAGATCCTGTTCTGGTGCTCGAAGACCTGGCTGATCACGGAGTTGTGCCGCTGCGCGGCGTGGATGTCGTCCAGCGTCTCGCCGAGCGCCTTGATCTCCTTGCCGAGCGTCGACTCGGCCAGTTCCTTGAAGATCGGCGCGGCCACCGCGCCGGACGGGTGCAGCGCGGACAGTTCCAGCAGCTTCACCATGAACTGGTACGTCGGCCGGGCCAGGTCCTCCGCGCCGAGCTGGCTGGTGTACCACTGGTTCATCGACGCGGTGTACTGCACCAGTTGCTGCGACGTGGCCTGCGGGTTGCGCTGCCGGTGGCCGACCATCGCCGCGCTGAGGAACATCTGCCGCAGTCCCTCGTGCCCGGTCGCCCGGGACCGCATGTACGCCGCGAACAGTCCCCGACGCTGGGTGTCCTCGTCGATGACGACCACCCCGCCCGACGCGTACGCCGACGGCGACACCACGACGTTGCCCACGGCGGCAACCAGCGCGACCGCCGCCACGGCACAGAGCCGCCCCCATCGACCGGCGAACCCGCGTCGCCGTCTCGCTGTCGATCCTCTGTGGATCATTACCTCTCCTCCCGGTGCCGCCCACGGTCGGACGGCACGGGGAGGTTCGCCGGAGGATCGTCCCAGCCGGAAGGGACAGGTGTCCCGGGCAGCCGGGCACGTCGGAACGCCGACAGTTCCCCGGTGCGGTTTGTTGACAGTTGTCCTACGACAACGGCTCGGGTCGGACGGTCAGATGCCGTACCGGCGTTGCCGACTGGCGTACGAGCGCAGTGCCCGAAGGAAGTCCACGCGGCGGAAGTCGGGCCAGTTCAACTCGCAGAAGTAGAACTCCGAGTGCGCCGACTGCCAGAGCATGAAACCGGAGAGGCGCTGCTCCCCGCTGGTGCGGATGACCAGGTCCGGATCGGGCTGGCCCCGGGTGTAGAGGTGTTCGGCGATGTGCTCGACGTCCAGCACCTCGGCGAGTTCCTCCAGGGTGCCACCGGTGGCGGCGTGCTCCAGCAGCAGCGAGCGGACCGCGTCGGTGATCTCGCGCCGGCCACCGTACCCGACCGCGATGTTGACCTGGGCGCCGCCGCTGCGCTCCCGGGTGCGTTCCTCGGCGGCCTTCAGGGCGGCGGCGGTCTGCGCGGGGAGCAGGTCGAGCGCGCCGACCATGCGCAACCGCCACGGGTTGCCCTCCTCGGCCAACTCGACCACCAGATCCTCGATGATCTGCAACAGCGGGTCGAGTTCCCGGGCCGGGCGGCGCAGGTTGTCGGTGGCGAGCAGGTAGAGGGTGACGTGCCCGATGCCGGCCTGGTCACACCAGCCGAGCACGTCCTTGATCTTGGCTGCGCCGACCCGGTGCCCGTCGTTGGGATCGACGAAACCCATCTCCTTGGCCCACCTGCGGTTACCGTCGCACATCACGCCGACGTGCCGGGGCACCGGCTTGCCCGCGAGCTTCGCCGTCAGTCGACGCTCGTACACCGAATAGAGCAGGTTCCGCAGAGTCATCACCATGCAGCGTAGCGACCCGGACCGGGAAGGGGTACGTCCCACCTCAAACCCGCCCGGACAGTCCCCAGCCGATCATCGCCAGGGTTCGCGCGTCCAACCGACCGTCACCGAGCCCCAACTCCGCCACCGTGCGGAAGACCCGGTCGTCGTGGCGGGCCGCCCGGACGGCCCCGTCCACCACCCGCCGCCGCCGGGCGAGCCAGGCCGCCGCGGAACTGTGCCGCAGGTGGGTGCCGAGACGGCGGCGCAGGTCGGCGGCGTACCGGTCGGCGGCCCGGTCCGGGCTGCGGGCCGCCGACGCGCCGGCCAGCGCGCCGGAGAGCACCGCGTAGAAGATCCCCTCCCCGGTGAACGGGTTGATCAGCGAGAGCGCGTCGCCGGCCAACGTGACCCGGCCCCGCCCGGGGGACGGTCGGTAGGTGGACAGCGGCAGGTGGTGGGCGCGCAGGTCGGCCACCGTGGCCAGGTCGGTGCCGGGCAGCAGCGCGGCGAGACGGTCGAGCAGGTGCGTCCGGCTCAGCGGCTCGCCGCGCAGCACCTCCCCGTACCCGACGTTCGCGCGACCGTCGCCGATCGGGAACGACCAGGCGTACGCCGGCCAGCGCGCGGCCGAGGTGACGATGAGCTGCTCCGGCGGACCGGAGCGGGCCGTGGCGTACCCCCGGATGGCGAGCGCGAGATGGCGTTCCGGGTTGATCGGGTGACCGAGGAGCCGGCGCACCACCGAACCGGCCCCGTCCGCGCCGACCACCGCCCGGGCGGCGAACACGTCGTCCAGCAGCACCCGGTCGTCCCGCTCGACGACCCGGCGCACGGTGTGCCGCCGCAGCTCCGCGCCGGCCGCCACGGCCGCCGCGACCAGCCGGGCGTCGAACACCGTCCGGGGCACCGTGTACGCCGGCCGGGGCAGCGTCCGGGCCACCGTGTCGCCGCCCGGGGCGACCAGTCGCAACGCGGACAGCGGCGGGTACCCGGCCACCGCGTCGGTGACCCCGAGCCGGGCGAGCACGTCCAGCGCATGCGCGGCGACACCGTCCCCGCACGCCTTGTCCCGGGGGAAGTCGGCCCGGTCCAGCAGCAGCACCCGGGCCCCGGCCCGACGGGCGGCCAGCGCGGCGGCGGCCCCCGCCGGCCCCGCCCCCACCACGGCGACGTCGTACGCCTCGCTCATGCGGCGTCACCTCCAGGTCCGACCCGACCGCTCCGCCACAGACCGTAGAGGGCCAGACCACCGGCGGTCACCAGCGGCGCGCCGTCCCGGACCAGACCGTCGGCCCCGAGCAGCCACCAGCACAGCGGCAGGTCGACGGCGAGCACGACGAGGGTGACCGCCACCAGCAGTCCGCGCGCCCAGCGTCTGCCCCGCAACAGGAAGAAGGTGCAGAACAGCACCGCGTAGCTGGTGGCGAGGGCGAAGCCGAACCAGAAGAGCACGGCCGGCCCGGCGGCGAGCCGGCCGTCCAGGATCGTGCCGGCCGCGACCAGAGCGGGGACGAGCATCAGCGGGGCGTACGTGAACGCGGCGACCCGGGTGGTGAGCAGCCAGCCGGCGACCGCCGGACGACGCGGCGGCGTCTCCCGCCAGGAGATGCCCTGCCGGTCGATGACCAGACGCCCCCGGTGCCGGGTCAGGTGCCCGGCGACCGCCGGGGAGCGGTACAACAGCCAGAGCACGGCCAGGCAGAGCGCCAGGAGCAGGACAAACCCGAGGATTCCGGGCAGCGGGGGCACTCCCTGCCGGGGCACGATCAGCCGTCCGACCGCGAAGACGGTGGTGACGACGAGGATCAGCCCGAGCGGCCGGGCCAGCGTCCGGCCCCGGCGCACGTGCCCGATCAGCAGCACGAAGCCGAACGCCCGCAGCAGCGCCCAACCGGTCCGGACGGCCAGGCCGAAGCCCTGCTCCGGGGCGTACCACCAGTTGAGCAGGTCGACCGCGACGGTGGCCGCCGCGGTCACGGCGAGTAGGGCGGTGAGCGCGCGGACGGCGGACGGCCGCCGGACCTCGGTCGCGGCGGCCGTCCTCATGACTGCTGATGATGCCCCCGGCGGTCCACCCGCACACCTGTCCGGGACGGGCGGGTGCCCGGCTCGGACTCTTGGTAGCAGGGGACCCCTGCTCGGCCCGAGGCGGTAACCGGGGTCCCCTGCTACCACCTCGGGCGCGCGGGACTACCGTCCGGGGGTGGCGTCCAGTCGGGCGCGCAGGGCGTCCAGCTCGGACCAGAGCACGCCGGGCAGCTTGTCACCGAACTTCTCGAACCACTCGTTGATCAGCGGCAGCTCGGCCCGCCACTCCTCCGGGTCGACCTTCAGCGCGATCCGGACGTCCTCCGGGGTCATGTCGAGGCCGTCGACGTCCAGCGCGTCCTGGGCCGGGACCATGCCGATCGGGGTCTCGACCGCCTCGGCCCGCCCCTCGATCCGCTCGACGATCCACTTGAGCACCCGGGCGTTCTCGCCGAAGCCGGGCCAGAGGAAGTTGCCGTCGGCGTCCTTGCGGAACCAGTTGACGTAGTAGACCTGCGGCAGCTTGGAGGCGTCGCCGTCGGCGCCCTTGCCCATCTCGATCCAGTGCCGGAAGTAGTCACCGGCGTGGTACCCGATGAAGGGCAGCATGGCCATCGGGTCGCGGCGCACCACACCGACCGCGCCGGACGCGGCGGCGGTGGTCTCCGAGGAGAGCGTGGCGCCCAGGTAGACGCCGTGCACCCAGTCGCGGGCCTCGGTGACCAGCGGGACGGTGTCCTTGCGCCGACCGCCGAACAGGATCGCGTCGATCGGCACGCCGTTCGGGTCGTAGTAGTCCTCGGCGAGGATCGGGCACTGCGTGATCGGGGTGCAGAACCGGCTGTTCGGGTGGGAGGAAGGGGTGTCGCTCTGCGGCGTCCAGTCGTTGCCCTTCCAGTCGGTGAGGTGGGCCGGCGGCTCGCCCATCCCCTCCCACCAGATGTCCCCGTCGTCGGTGAGCGCGACGTTGGTGAAGACGGAGTTGCCCCGGTCCAGCGTGCGCATCGCGTTGGCGTTGGTCTTCCAGTCGGTGCCGGGCGCGACACCGAACAGGCCGTACTCGGGGTTGACCGCGTAGAGGCGACCGTCCGGGCCGAACCGCATCCAGGCGATGTCGTCACCGATGGTCTCGACCTTCCAGCCCGGGATGGTCGGCTCCAGCATGGCCAGGTTGGTCTTGCCGCAGGCGGACGGGAACGCGCCGGCGATGTGGTAGACCTTCCCCTCCGGGGAAGTGATCTTGAGGATCAGCATGTGCTCGGCGAGCCAGCCCTCGTCCCGCCCCATCACGCTGGCGATCCGCAGCGAGTAGCACTTCTTGCCGAGCAGCGAGTTGCCGCCGTAGCCGGAGCCGAAGGACCAGATTTCCCGCGTCTCCGGGAAGTGCGAGATGTACTTGGTCTCGTTGCACGGCCACGGGACGTCCTGCTGGCCCGGTTCGAGCGGCGCGCCGATCGAGTGCAGCGCGTGCACGAAGTCGGCATCGTCCCCCATCGCCTCGAGGATCTTCGCGCCCATCCGGGTCATGATGCGCATCGAGGCGACCACGTAGGGGCTGTCCGTGATCTCCACGCCGAACATGGGGTTCTCGGCCTCGACCGGGCCCATGCAGAACGGGATGACGTACATCGTCCGGCCGCGCATGCACCCGCGGTAGAGGTCGGTCATCACCCGCTTCATCTCGGCCGGCGCCATCCAGTTGTTGGTGGGGCCGGCGTCCGCCTCGTCGACGGAGCAGATGAAGGTGCGCTCCTCGACCCGGGCGACGTCGCCCGGGTCGGTACGCGCGTAGAAGGAGTTCGGTTTCTTCTCCGGGTTGAGGCGGATCAGCGTGCCCGCCTCGACCAGTTCGTCGGTGAGGCGACGCCACTCCTCGTCGGAACCGTCCACCCAGACCACCCGGTCGGGAGTGGTCAGTTCCGCGACTTCTCGGACCCAGGCGAGCAGCTTGGCGTGGGACGTCGGGGCCTGATCGATACCCCGAACAGCAGCCGGAGCAACCATGACACATCTCCTTGTGGTCGACGCTGACCGATCTATGGGATGCACGAGTCGTGGCGGGCGGGAACCGCGTCGCCTTCGTGGAAACCTGGGATTCCGCTCAGCGTAAACCGGGCGGCCCCAGGCGTCAGTGGGACTGGTTGTGAAGAACTGCACAAAGTACGGCTAACCTGCGGCTTCACGAGCTGATACCCGCTTTCCCGCTCAGTTTCACGCACATTCCCCTGTTGACCTTCAATGCGCCGCAGGAAGTGGAACCCGGCCGGGCGCGGGCCGCACGGACCCGGCACCACACCACCTCCGCCGACCACCGCTTCCCACGGCACCGCCGACATCACCCTCTGTCATCGTCGGGAGGCGTTTACCCGCTGTCGACGTTGCTACCCGTCCGGGAAGCGGTCAGCCGGTACGCTTCCCCCGTGGCTGCGACCGTGACCGGGGACCAACCGGGTACCCCGCATACGCGCCCGGGTCTGCTCCGGTCGCTGTTCGACCGGTTCGGTCACCTCCTGCGCGAGTTGAGCAAGTTCGCCACGGTGGGCGGGATCGCCTTCCTCATCGACTTCGCCCTGTTCAACTTCTTCACCACGGGCCGTGGCATCGAGCCGGTCACCGCGAAGACGATCTCCACGGTCATCGCGGCCACGGTCGCCTTCCTCGGCAACCGGTTCTGGACCTGGCGGCACCGGGAGCGCTCCAACCCGGTCCGCGAGTACGCCCTGTTCTTCTTCTTCAACGGGGTGGGGCTGGGGATCGCGGTTGCCTGCCTCGCCATCAGCCGTTACGGGCTGGGCAGCATCTGGCCGGAGGTCTTCCAGACCACGCTGGCCGACAACATCGCCAGCTTCATCGTCGGCACGGGCCTCGGCACGCTGTTCCGGTTCTGGTCGTACCGACGGTTCGTCTTCGTCGAAGCGGGAACCCGACGGGTTCCGCGAGGACCCGACCCAGAATCCCAGGCGTGACCTGGGGCCCATCCCGTCCGGCCAACAGGCCGGAAGCCACGACCGACCTTAAGGTGTTCCGCATGCGTCTTGTTCGCCTCCTGCCCGAGCGCTGGCAGAAGTTCGTCCACGAGGCGCTCAAATTCGGCATCGTCGGTGGCATCAACACCGTCATCAATTACGCGGTGTTCAACGCACTGGCACTCACCGTGTTCTCCGACGGCCAACTCAAGGCCGCGGTCGCCGCGACGGTCGTCGCCACCATCACGTCGTATCTGATGAATCGGCACTGGACGTACCGGGATCGACCGAGATCGGCGATGCGTCGGGAGTATGCCCTTTTCTTCCTTTTCAACGCGACCGGTCTGCTCATCGAACTGGGCGTCCTGGCCGCTGCGAAATACGGCCTCGGCGTGACCGGCCTGCTCGCGCTCAACGTGGCGAAGACCGGCGGTGTCGTGCTCGCCACGCTGTTCCGGTTCTGGTCGTACCGGACCTTCGTCTTCCAGCCCGTTCCGGCCACCGACTCCACCCCACAACGGGAGGAGCACGAGACGGTCGCCGAAATGGATCCGGTGGCCGAACTCGCCGAGTCGGTCACCGAACTCGAGCAGGCCCAGCCGGAGCCGACCGCACCACCCGAGGTCCGGCCACGCCCGACGCTCCGGCCCCGCTCGCGGGTCGCGCCGAGCCCGACCGCGGGCCCCGGTCGGGCGGCCAAGCCGCGTCCGGCCGGCGTCGGCGACCCGTTCCCGCCCCGGACGACCGGCGCGGAGACCCGACCCGGCCCCACCCCGCTGGAGCAGCTCACGCCGCTCGACCCGGGGCTCGTCGCGATCGACAGCGAACTGGAAGCCGACCTCGCCGCCGAGCTGCACGCCGTGTCCCGGCGTGCTCCGCGCCGGTGAGCGCCGAACCGGTCCGCTCGGGGACCGGGGCCTCAGCCGAGCTGTTCTTCGAGGACCTCACCCCGGGCCGTTGGTTCGACCTCGGCATGCTCACCGTCGACGGGGACGAGATGGTCGCCTTCGCCCGACGGTTCGACCCGCAGTGGTACCACGTCGACGAGGAGCTGGCCCGGCAGAGCCACCACGGCGGCCTGATCGCCAGCGGCTTCTACACGGTCAGCCTCTTCATGCGGGCGTACGTCGACCACGTGCTCTCCCGCGCGGCGGCCGACGCCTCCCCCGGCCTGGAAGAGCTGCGCTGGCTGGCTCCGGTACGGGCCGGCGACCGCCTGGCGGTACGCCTCGACGTCATGGGGAGCAAGCCCTCCACCGCCCGTCCGGGGCTCGGCACGGTCACCCTGAGCGGCACGATGCTCCGTCTCGACGTGGAGGGACGCCCGGAGTGCGAGGTGCTCCGCACCCGGTTCCGTGGCTGGTTCACCCTCCGAGACCAGGACGACCCCGACGACGTCACCGAACCGGACAGCGTGGTCGACGGGGACGAGCCACTGCCCGACGACCCGAATCCGGTCGCGGTCACCACCGGTCCCGATCCGATGGCCGGCGCCGCTCCGGCCGCCGGCCCCGATGCCGTTCCCGCCCCGGGGGGCCATCCGGCCACGGTCGCGGCCAGCCGAACCGGCCCGTTGCCGGTGCTGGCGACCGACGCCCGGCCGTCCGGTCCACCGGTCTCCGGTCCACCGGTCTCCGGTCCACCGGTCTCCGGTCCACCGGCCCCGATCGGCGCGCCCGTCTCCGCGCCACCCCTGCCCGGTGGAGCGCCCGCGCCCGTCTCCGCGCCGCCTCTGCCCGGTGGGCCTGCCACGCAGGTCGGCGCACCCGTCTCCGCGCCACCGCTGCCGGACGGGCCGCCCGGCGTGCCCGGCCGGATGGTGGCGTCGGCCAGCTCGGTCGACGCCCCCACCGCGGTTCTGCCCGGCCCGGTGGTCTCCGCCCCGCCGGCACCGACGGGGCCGACGGGCCGGTACGGTCTGGACGCCCCCACCGCCGTCATCCCGGCCGCCCGCGACCCGCACGACCACCCCGACCCGTCCCACCTGCACCATTTGCCGGAGGCCACCCGAGGGTCCACGCCGCCGGAGGCCATCTGAAGGCGCGTGACGCCGGCCGCCGGTCGGCGGGCGCACCCTCAGGTCGGGGCGTCTGACGACGGTCGGCGGAGTCCCGATCGCGTGAGAGACTTGCCGGGATGAGCGAGCAATCCGCGACCGACGAGTCGCCACCGGTCGCCGGTGACGCACCGGCCCCCGCGCCCCGGACGCAGCGGTGGACACGCCGTGCTCCCTGGCTGGCCGGCGGCACGGCGCTCGTCGTGGTCGTCGCCGACCAGCTCACCAAGCTGTGGGCCGAGAGCAGTCTCACCCGGGGCGAGCGGATCCCGGTGCTCGGTGACGCGCTGGGCATCCAGCTCATCTACAACCCCGGCGCGGCCCTGTCGATCGGCGCGGGCTCGACGTGGATCTTCACGATCGCCACGGCCATCGGCGTGGTCGCGGGCCTCTGGTACTCGTGGCGGGTGCGGTCCCGCGCCTGGGCCGTGGCCCTCGGGCTGATCCTCGGCGGGGCGACGACCCACCTCGGCGACCGGCTCCTACGCGAGCCGTCGTTCGGCCAGGGCCACGTGGTCGACTTCATCGCGTACTTCGACTGGTTCATCGGGAACGTGGCCGACATCGCGATCGTCGTCGGGGCGGGTATGTTCCTCCTCCTCACCGCGCTGGGCACCACCATGCGCCCGGAGGACGCCGAGACGGCGGAGCCGGCCGCCGTGCCGGGCGTCGAACGCTAGCCGGCCGGACACGACGGACACCCCGGGTCGGGGTCAGGCGGTGGGGTCGCGCAGCGGGTGACCGTCCCGCATGTCGGCCAGGATGTCCCGCATCTCGCCGTCGCCCAACGAGTGCCGGTCGTGGTGCGCCTCGGCCAACTCGTACAGCCGGGTCTGCACCTGCTCGACCCGGGGCACGTCGACCAGCACCGACTGACCGCGCTCCCCGGCCGACTCGATGGTCAGCGTGCCGCAGCCGAAGAACCGCTCGACGAACCGCTGGTTCATCGAGTGGTCGTTGATCCGGCCCAGCGGGATGTCCCGCCGCTCCCGGGAGAGGATGCCCTGCTGGAGCAGCACCCGTTCGGTGGTGAAGAGGTAGTGCGTGCTGCGCCAGGTCAGGTACGGCACGAGCGCGAACACCACGGCCAGCACCACGGCCAACCCGGCGACCAGGTAGAGACCGATCCGGCCGGCCTCGCCGTCCGGCAGGAGGACCCAGGCGGCCACCACCGCCGCCACGCTCAGCACCAGCACCAGAACGGGTCGGACCAGGGCCTTCCCGTGCGGGTGCAGGTGGAGCACGACCTCCTCGTCCTCGGTGAGGACGTCATCGGGAAACGCCACACGAACCTCCTCGCAGGTACACCGACGCGCTGACGGTAGCCTGCCGCCGCCCGTACGCGCCGCAACCGGCCGGACGGCACGGCCGGACGTTCGTACCGGCGGCGGGAACCGCCGGCTCAGCGCAGGTGCAGGACGTCCCCGGCGGCGAGGCTCCGCTCCCCCCGCGCGGTCTCCACCAGGAGCTGCCCATCGGCGTCCACGCCGGTGGCCGTACCGGTCAGCTCCTCGCCACCGGGCAGGATCACCCGGACCGGACGACCGATCGTGCCGCAGGCGGCCAGGTACGCGTCACGCAGTCCACTGGTGACCGCGTCACCCCCGGCGGACCGCCAGCGGTCGTACCAGTCGGCGACCGCCCGGAGCAGCGCCCGCAGCAGCGGATCCCGGTCGGTGGCGGTGGCCCCGGCGAGTTGCAGCGAGGTGGCGGGCAGGCCGGTCGGGTTCTCCGGTAGCTCGTCGGCGCGGAGCGTCACGTTGAGACCGACGCCGAGCACGACCGCGGACGGCTGGGCCAGGGTGCCGCCGGGCACTGCCTCGGCCAGCACCCCCGCGCACTTGGCGTCGTCGAGCAGCAGGTCGTTGGGCCACTTCAGCCGGGCGTCCAGCTCGGCCAGCCGGATCACCGCCTCGACCAGGGCGACCCCGGCGAGCAGCGGCAACCAGCCGTACCCGGTGGTGGGAACCGGTGACCAGCCACGCTCCGGGACGGCCTCGCCGGGCCGGAGCAGGACGCTGGTCGCGATGCCCGCCCGGGGCGGCGACTGCCAGACCCGGCCGCGGCGGCCCCGCCCGGTGGTCTGCCGCTCGGCGACCACGACCAGGCCCTCCGGCTCGCCGGCCCGCGCGGCCTCGGCGACGTCGGCGTTGGTCGAACCGGTCTCCGCCCGCAGCTCCAACCGCCGCCACGGCCCGTACGGCGCGACCAGCGCGCGCCGCAGCCGTGCCGCGCTCAGCGGCGGTCGGTCCAGGTCGGTGTACGGGGAGCCCGGCATCCCGCCAGCCTACGGCCCCGTCCTCGACGCGCCGGAGAGCGGACGCCGACGACCGGGCGTGAGGCGAAGTGCACACCGGCGCGTCACCTGAACCATCGTTATATTCCGTGGGTGACTACCGAGACCGGGATCAACATCCACACCACCGCCGGCAAGCTGGCGGACCTGGAGCGACGGGTCGACGAGGCGGTGCACGCGGGCTCGGCGCGCGCCGTGGAGAAGCAGCACGCGCGGGGCAAGAAGACCGCCCGGGAGCGGATCGGGCTGCTGCTCGACGAGGGTTCCTTCGTCGAGCTGGACGAGTTGGCCCGGCACCGCTCGACCAACTTCGGCCTCGACCGCACCCGCCCGTACGGGGACGGGGTGATCACCGGTTACGGCACCGTGGACGGCCGGCAGGTCTGCGTCTTCGCACAGGACTTCACGGTCTTCGGCGGGTCCCTCGGCGAGGTCTTCGGCCAGAAGATCGTCAAGGTGATGGAGCTGGCCATGAAGATCGGCTGCCCGATCATCGGCATCAACGACTCCGGAGGCGCGCGCATCCAGGAGGGCGTGGTCAGCCTCGGCCTGTACGCCGACATCTTCTTCCGCAACGCCCGCGCGTCCGGGGTGATCCCGCAGATCTCGCTGGTCATGGGACCGTGCGCGGGTGGTGCGGTCTACTCCCCGGCGCTCACCGACTTCACCGTGATGGTCGACCAGACCTCGCACATGTTCATCACCGGTCCCGACGTGATCAAGACGGTGACCGGCGAGGACGTGGCGATGGAGGAGCTGGGCGGGGCGCGCACCCACAACACCCGCAGCGGCAACGCCCACTACCTGGCCAGCGACGAGGACGACGCGATCGACTACGTCAAGGCGCTGCTGTCGTACCTGCCGGCGAACAACCTGGACGAGCCGCCGGCCTTCCCCGTCGACGCGGACCTGACCGTCACCGAGGAGGACCGGGAACTCGACACGCTGATCCCCGACTCGGCGAACCAGCCGTACGACATCCGCCGGGTCGTCGAGCACGTCCTCGACGACGGGGAGTTCCTGGAGGTCCAACCCCTCTACGCGCAGAACATCGTGGTCGGCTTCGGCCGGGTCGAGGGGCGTCCGGTCGGCGTGGTCGCCAACCAGCCGATGCACTTCGCCGGTTGCCTGGACATCGCCGCCTCGGAGAAGGCGGCCCGGTTCGTGCGCACCTGCGACGCGTTCAACATCCCGGTGCTGACCTTCGTTGACGTACCCGGCTTCCTGCCCGGCACCGACCAGGAGTGGGACGGCATCATCCGCCGGGGCGCGAAGCTGCTCTACGCGTACGCCGAGGCGACCGTCCCGAAGGTCACCGTGATCACCCGCAAGGCGTACGGCGGGGCGTACGACGTGATGGGCTCCAAGCACCTCGGCGCGGACCTGAACTTCGCCTGGCCGACCGCGCAGATCGCGGTGATGGGGGCGCAGGGCGCGGTGAACATCCTGTACCGCGCCGAGCTGGCCGCCGCCGAGGACCCGGCCGCCCTCCGCGCCGAGAAGATCGCCGAGTACGAGGACACCCTGGCCAACCCGTACATCGCCGCCGAGCGGGGCTACGTCGACTCGGTGATCCCGCCGCGCGAGACGCGCACCCAGATCGTCCGGGGGCTACGGATGCTGCGCACCAAGCGGGAGACGCTCCCGCCGAAGAAGCACGGCAACATCCCGCTGTAGCGGCGCTTGGCTCGCTGGGGCGGGTGTTGGGTGGTAGCAGGGGTCCCCTGTTACTCAAAAAGCGGTAACAGGGGACCCCTGCTACCACCCCAGCCCGGGCATGCACCCGCCCCTCCCCGAGCTGCCCGAAACGGCCAGTGGTCAGCAGGACGGGTTCGCGGACGGGCACATCCGGGTGGCGGCGACCCGGGCGAGCCGGCGCAACTCGTCGTCCGGCGTGGAGCTTCCCGGCACGATCACGGTCACCAGATCCCCGACCCGGACGATCGCCAGGCTGGTCGTCGACCGGGATACCTCGCCGAGCGGCTCCCCAGTGGCCCGGTCACGGGGTTGGGACACCGAGTGGCGCAGCAGGGCTGCCTCGTCGCCGACGAAGTCGCGGTCCACCAGCGCCCAGTTGTGCACCGCCTCCGCGTTGATCGTCCGGCCCCGCCATTCGATCGGGCCGACCGAGCGCCACGCGGCGCACGGGGCAATGAGCTGTTCCAGACCCCGGAAGAAGCGTCCGGCCACCTCGGGCGTGACCCGGTAGATGTCCTGGCCGACCAACAGGTCGCTGGGAGGATGGTCGTAACCGTCCGGGCGGTCCCGAAGGATCGCCTGCGAGCGGGACCAGAGCGACGTCTCCCACCGCGTCGACTGGCCCTGGTCCGTCCGACAGGCCCCGAGGTGGTCGTCGAGGCGAATCGACTCGCCGAGATCCGACGCGGTCAGCGGCGGCTCGGACTGCTCCCGTAGGTCGGCCGGTTGCAGCAGCGCCTCCAGCGGGATCTCCCCGCTCGGACCCGGATCCATCACCGGTACGGCAATCGGGGGTGGTGCGGCTCCGTCCGTCGGACGGAGCACGGCGGTGGTCCCTCCCACCACCAGCACCAGGGCGACCGCCGCCCCGGCCACCTGCCGGCGGGCCCGCCGTCGGGCGCGCGCCCGGATCTCCGCCGGCTCCGGCCAGCGGACGGCCGTCAGGTCGACCGCGAGCCGGTCGGCCAGGGTGGGCTCGTGCTCACGCATCGGCGGCCTCCTCCAGATCCGGGACGGCGAGCAGTCCGGCGAGCGCGGTACGCCCCCGGGAGAGCCGGGCCTTGACCGTGCCGACCGGGGCGTTGGTCTCCCGGGCGACCTCGGCGACCGGCATGCCGAGCAGGTAGTACAGGGCGAGTGCGGTGCGCTGCTCCTCGGGGAGCCGGCGCAACGCGGCCACCACCTCGACGGTGTCGGTGTTCGGGGCGGGAACGGCCTCGATGGCCCCGTGCCGCAGGTACGCCCGGGCGCGGCTGCGCAGGCTACGCCAGCGGCTCACCGCGATCCGGCTGGCGACCACCCGCACCCAGGCCTCCGGGTCGTCGTACCGGCCGACGGTCGACCAGCGCTGCCACGCGCGCACGTACGCCTCCTGGACCGCGTCCTGGGCCTCGGCGAGGTCGCCGGTGAGCGCGTAGACGAATCCGAGCAGCCGTTGCCGGCTCCCCCGGTAGAACTCGTCGAACCCGTCGACGTCGGGCACCTGTCACCTCCCGTGGCCACTCCCAGGTGACACGCGCCCGGACACCGGCACGGTTGCCGGTCGACGCCGGAAAATGACCCGCGCGCGGGCTGGCGTACCGGCACGATGCCGGACATGCCGACCGACCGTGTCATCCGTCCGTACGGTCCGGACGACTGGGCGGCGATCGCCCGGATCCACGATGCCGCCCGGCTGGACGAACTCCGGCAGGGCGCCGACGTGGCCGCGCTGTACGTGGACCCGGACCGGTACCGGCAGGGGCACGGACGCACGTTGCTGCGGCACGCCCTGGCTGCGGCGGGAGACCGTCCCGTCGAGCTGACCGTCCTGGTCGGCAACGAGGGTGGGGCTCGCGCTCTACCTCGCCGAGGGCTTCCGGATCGTGGCGACCAGGACCGGCCGGCTGGCCGGCAACGAGAAGTTCCCCGCCACCGGGCATGGTGCGACCGGGTCCGGCCTGAGTCCCTCCGGTCCGGCCCCGGCGGGCGGATGCCGCCGCTCCAGCCGGCCCGCGCCGCTCAGGGGGTCAGGCCGGCCTCGGAGAGCACCGGGCCGGCGAGCAGGGCCGCCCCGACCGCCAGCGTGACCAGGTTGACCAGGGCGAAGAACGTCACCCAGAAGAACGCCGGGAACGGGGTCAGTCCGGCGAGCTGGTCGGCGTCGGACGCGGGCATCCGCCCCCGGCCGCGCAGCCGTTGCAGCTCCACCACCGGGCGCACCCCGCCGAGCAGCAGGAACCAGACCCCGGTGTACGCGAACGCCGCCTGCACCTGCGGCGACGCGTACCAGGACACGGCGAGCACCAGCCCGCCGGTGACCACCAGCGACACCACGCCGAACGCGTTGCGCACCATCACCAGCATGGCCAGCAGCAGCGCCACCGCCACCCAGAGCAGCAGGGTGATCCGGTTGCCGCCGAGCAGCCACGCCCCGGCGAGCCCGATCAGCGGCGGGGCGACGTACCCGGCGAGCAGAGTGAGGATCATGCCGGGGCCGGTGGGCCGCCCGGCGGAGAGGGTGAGCCCGGAGGTGTCCGAGTGCAGCCGGATGCCGTGCAGCCGGCGGCCGGTCAGCAACGCGGCCAGCGCGTGGCCGCCCTCGTGGGCGATGGTGATCGCGTTACGGGCGACCCGCCAGGGCAGCCGGGTCGACACCACGACCAGCGCGACGGCGGCGGTGGCGAGGACGAGCCACGGTGGCGGGTCGGGTTGCGCGCCGAGGAGCCGGTCCCACAGGCTGCCCAGTCCGTCGATCGGCGTCATGGGCCGGCAGCCTACCGCCTCCGCGCACCCCCACCACCCCGCCGCTTCCCGGTCCAGGCCGGCTGACCATGGGAAACTGGCCCGGTGACGACCCGAGTTGGAGGTGACCGGGATGACCGCAGCACCGCTTGAGCCGCACGTCGGCCCGTGGACCGAGGCGGAGTACCTCGCCATGGCCGAGACCCCTGACCGGATCGAGCTGCTCGACGGGAGCCTGATCGTGAGCCCTGCCCCGAGTAAGCGGCACCAGTTGGTTTCCCGGCGCCTGGCGAACATCCTCGAGGCTGCCGCGGAGCAGCAGGGACTCGTGGTGTTCGAGGCGGTCAACGTCCGGCTGGGCACGGATCGGATCGCGATCCCCGACCTGGTCGTCGCGGACACCGACGACGAGGGCTCGGTGGTGGAGGCCGCCGAGGTCACTCTGGTCGGGGAGATCGTGTCGCCCGGAAACGCCGCCGCTGACCGGGTGCTCAAGATGCAGCTCTACGCGATCGCCCGCATCCCCTGGTACCTGCTGGTCGAGCCGGAGGGCGACAGCCACACCCTGCGGCTGTTCCGCCTGGACGGCACGCACTACGTCGAGCATGCCGTGGCCAAGGCCGGTGAGCGCCTGGCCCTCGCCACGCCCTTCCCGCTCTCGCTCGACCCGGCATCCCTGCGCTGAGCTCGGTTCGCTCTGCGACGGGTGCCGAGCACCCTCCGGTAAATCTTCAACCCCGGGCGCGCTGCCGGCCGGGGCCGCGGTCTGGAGCTTCTGGCAGTACACCGACTCGGGCAGCGCCTCCGGCATCAACCGTGGCGTCGACCGTAACCACTGGAACGGTGATCGCACCCGCCTGATCGCGCTGGCGAACACACCCGCTGATCCGTACCGCCAGTCCCCGCGCGGGACTCATGGTGGCAACTGGCCCCCAGGAGGGCCGAAAGCCACCACGGTCCGGCTGCCGCCAACATGGTGTTCCCGGCTCGTCGAGCTTTCCGCGTCAGGCTTCCCGGTGCCGGGTGACCGGCACGGTGACCGGGACCGAGACACCCTCGGCGGCGGACACGCTGTCCGGTACGGACGCGCCACGCCGCAGCACCATCCGGCCGCCCACCACGGCGGCGGCGATGGCTACGACGCTGACCAGGGCGACCAGCGCCGAAATGCCGACACTCGCGAGGAGCAGGACGGTGTCGCCGAGGGCGACGAGCATCCACAGTGCCACCGAGGACTTCGTGACCTTCCGTCGGTAACCCATCGGTCTACCTCCTTCCGTCGTCACGGATGAGGTACCCCGATCGACGGAAAGTCATGCGAACGAATGTCACACCGGCACGATTCCCAGGGCTGGGCAGCCCGATCAGTCCTGTCGGTCGGGCTTGAAACCCTTCGCGATCAGGTCGAACTCGTCGAGGTTCTGCTCCCACTCACTGGCGGCGACCTCCCAGCGGATGGCGTACCCCCGGTTACTGGCCGTCACGAAGCCCCGGTTGCGGACGTGGATCCGGGTGCCGTCCCGGGTCTCCAGCCACTCCCAGTCCGCGCAGGTCTTCCAGAAGTCACACCGCTCGATGCTGAGGTACTGGTAGTCCCGGACGTAGTTCTTGCGGGCCGGCTCGAGGCGCTTCCAGTCCGCGTACGCGTCGGACTTCGGGCTGGGCGTCCACTGGACGAGCAGTTCGCCCACGCCGTCGGCCTGGTCGAAGACGACCGTGCTATTTCCGACGTCCCGGCGGACCCAGCCCGGCGGCAACGGCAACTCGAAGCCGTACCGGTCCTTGTGCATCTTCCAGCCGGCCGGCAGCGTGATACCCCCGGAGGCGCTCGGGCTGGGCGTGGGGCTGGGCGGCGGCGTGGTCGGCGACGCCGGGGCCGACGCGCTCGTCGGCGCGGTGGACGGCTGACCGGTGGCACCGGTCGTACCGCCGGTCTGCGGGCCCGGTCCGGGGTCGTCGGAGTCGTCGTTGAGCAGCGGCACGACGAGCACCACCGCGAGCAGCAGCACCGCCACCAGCGCACCGATCAGCAGGTTGCGGCGGCGGTTGTCCGGCTTCGTCGTGGACGGCGGCGGCACGGCGGCCCGTCCGGGCGTCGACGCCGGTGGGCTTACCGGGGCCGGCATCACCGCGGTCGGATTTCCCACGGGTGGCGTCACCCTGGTCGGCGGCTCCGCAGGCGTACCCTGATCGGCCGGCACCACGGCGGTGGGCGCGGCGTCCGAGGTGGACGCGGCGTTCTCCGGAGCGGCGACCTTCGCCGTCGCGTCGTCACCGGAGCCGGTCACGTCGGACGTGGTGGCCTTCACCGTGGCATCGCTGTCGGCGGCACCGACGGCGGCAACACCCGCGACTGCTGCGGCGGACGAGGAAGCCGACCGGTCGCCGCTCTGCTCGGCGGGCCGTGGGCCGGGCACCACCGGAGGACGTGGCTCCCGGGGACCGTTCGGGCCGGGACGGCGTACCCCGTCGAGCAGTGAGATCCCCCGGCTGCGCTTGCCGCCCGCGCGGCGCAGCATGCGCTCGGCCACCTCGGCGTCGATCCGCTCGGTCGGGTCCTTGCGGAGCAGTCCGTTGAGGACCGGCTTCAGTGGACCGGCGTTCTTCGGTGGCGGCATCGGCTCGGTGGCCAGCGCCGCCAGGGTGGCGATCGCCGACGGTCGGGCGTACGGGGACTTGCCCTCCACGGCCGCGTAGAGCGTCGCGCCGAGCGACCACAGGTCGGCCTCCGGGCCGGCCGTGCCGTCCCGGGCCCGCTCCGGCGCGATGTACGCGGGCGAGCCGAGCACCATGCCCGTCCGGGTCACGTTCGGGTCACCGGGGATGGTGGCCAACCCGAAGTCCGTCAGCACCACCCGGCCGTCGTCGCCGAGCAGCACGTTGCCGGGCTTCACGTCCCGGTGCATCACGCCGGCCTTGTGCGCCGCCTTGAGCGCGCCGAGCACCCCGAGACCGATCTCGACGGTGCGGGCCACCGATACCGGACCGTCCTCGGCGAGGGTGTCCTGAAGCGACTTCGACGGGACGTACTCCATGACGATCCACGGGTCGCCGTCGGTACGCAGCACATCGAAGATGCGGACGACGTTGATGTGGTTCAGTCGGGCGATGGCTCGCGCCTCCCGCAGGGAACGTTCCCGCATCTCCCGACGTTCCTCGTCGGTGAGGCTGGGCGGCGGGACCAGTTCCTTGATTGCCACGTCGCGGTGCAGCACCTCGTCGCGCGCCTTCCAGACCCGACCCATGCCGCCCTGACCGAGCGGCGAGATGAGCCGGTATCGGTTGGCGACGAGTTGGGGAAGCGCGTTCGACATTGCCGAGACGGTACCCGGAGCGGTGGACCCTTACACCGCCGGCACGCCACTATGCGGGATAGGTCAACTCGACGACGCGTACCCTTGACAACATGTCTGCCGACGAGCCTCAGTTCCGGGTGGTTCGGGGAGTCCCCACCGCCGAGGAGTTGGCCGCCCTGGTGGGCGCGATCCTCGTCCGGTCCCGCCCGGCCTCCGCACCCGCCCCCGCCGTCGCCTCCGTCCCGTCCACCTGGGCACGCAGCGGCCGACCGGGCACCGCGACCCCCGCCGCCGGCCCCGGAGCATGGCGCACTTCTGGCCTGCCGCACTGACGAAGCGTATCGATGCATTGACATAGAGTGACCAGATCCACCGCGCGTGGGACTGCCCGCCGCCGCACCGAGCGATTAGCCTCACTCAGGGGCACCGGGCTGTGACGGGCGGGAGGGCCGATGATCCCTGAGGAAGACCTCGGACCGAAGTGGCTACGCGACTACGGCGACATCGAGGCCGACATCCGCCAGATGCGGGAGTTCGCCACCCGGCTGGAAGCCGAGGTACGCCGTAACTACGCGCCCCACCTGGCGTACATCGCGGACGACATGTCGGTGAAACTGCCCGACCCGTGTGACGCCTTCATCGAGCTGGTCCATTTTCTTACCGCACATCAGCAGGTCCAGCAGGACTCGACGAACCGGGTCTACGACGTCGCCAGCTACACCGGCGGCCTCGCCCACGCCGCCGGCACGATCAGTCAGCGGTACGAAGGCAGCGACGCGTTCGCTAAAGCACAGGTCCAGGACGTCGAACGGGCGCTGCGCGGCGGGCAGATGCCAGCCCCCGGTGACCCGCTTCCGCCCCCACGCGCCGCGCCGGATCCGGCCGGTGCGCCCACCTCGCCGGAGGTACTGCCATGATCGACCCTGGCGGTGGCCCAACGGCCGGCCTGACCAACTGGCACAACATGGACGTGGCAACCATGTGGGCCACCATCCAGGACCACCAGACGGACAACCACTGGCGGCAGGTCGCCGGCTGGCGCAAGACCAGCGAGCTGGCACAGACCCACCTGAGCCGGCTCCGGGAGTACCGACGAGGGCTTGCCCAGGCGTGGCCGCCGGAGAAGAGCGCCGCCTCGCGGACGTATCTCGCCGAACTGGACCAGCTCATCGACACCGTGCAGCAGACGTACGACGCTGCGGTCGCCAACTACACGGCGCTCTCCGCCGCCACCAGCGCCATCGGCAGCACCCGCACCGAACTGAAGAAACTCCACGACCGGTACGCCGAGAAGGTGCGGCTCAAGCAGGCGTACGAGACAACGCTCGACCAGCGTCCGCTGCACCGGGCCGGACGGGCCACCCCCGCCCGACCACCGGTCACCGATGCCGAACTGGAGCAGTTGAACGGTCAGGCCCGCTCCCTGATGTACGGCCTCAGCGGCGAACTCCAACAAGCCCAAGCCATGCTCAAACCACCCCCTCCAGCCCCAGCACGACCAATCCGCCAAGACAACAACCCCGATGTGTATGGGGCTGGCTCAACACCAGTCATCCCACCGATCGTGCCGGTGCCGCTGCCGCCCTCCGGTTCGAGCGGCAAGGCCAACACGTCCAAAATGGTGACGCGGCCCGCGCCAGCGCCGACCGCTCATGGTTTAGGTCCGGTCCTCGGTGGGACTAGCCCCAGCGTGACGCCGCCGCAGATGAACCCGGCGATGCCTCCAGCGCAACCAGCACTTCCGGGCATCAATCCTGCGGCAGTGCCTCTTCCCCCGCTGTCCAGCCCTTCACCACAAGTCCCCCAGACGCACCGGGTAGGGGCAGTGCAGCCGGTCCTGTTGGCAAGCACCATGCCGGCGGCACCCCGACCGGACCTCGGCCGATGCCACCAGGTGGATTAATT
This sequence comes from Micromonospora echinospora, assembly GCF_900091495.1. Lineage (NCBI taxonomy): Bacteria > Bacillati > Actinomycetota > Actinomycetes > Micromonosporales > Micromonosporaceae > Micromonospora > Micromonospora echinospora. Next base: position 1,280,782 of record NZ_LT607413.1, read on the forward strand.
GGTGGGCCTCCGAGCATGGGGCTTGGTCAGCCTGCTCCCGGAACCCCTGCGCCACGCAGGGTAAACCCGATCGGTGGCGTAATCGGCGGCGGAGGCGCGGGTACTGCTCCAAGTGGTGGTGCAGGATCCCGACCTGGCTCCGGGCGGGGACCGTCGATCAGTGGCGTACACGGCATGGGTCCTTTTGGCGGGCCATCTGGCCCTGCCGCACAAACGGGCCGTCCAAGGCGCGGCGAACGGGACGACATGGACCCACGCCACTGGGATCCCAACAATCCCTGGGAGACCGCTCAAGGCGTCGACCCAGTGGTCCGGCCACCAGACGAGGATGGTCCAATCGACCCAGGCCCGGCGATCGGCCTTGATCGGTGATGTCACGTATCGCGCTGGCGGTGGCAGGCATGGCAGTTTTTGTTGTTCTGCCAGCCAGCCCAGCGCAAGCGGATCGCATCCGCAATGACCAGTGGCATTTGCAATTTCTCAAGGTGTCTGAGGCGCATCGATTTTCCCAAGGCGAGGGCATACTCATCGCTGTTCCGGACACCGGCGTGGACCCGCACCCCGACCTTCGCAACAATCTGTTGCCTGGTAGAGATATAACCGCCGACGGTTCTAATGATGGCCGCCGAGACCGCAACAGTCATGGCACTGCGATGGCCGGCTTGATCGCCGCGCATGGTAGAGGCTCGTCAGGTGCTCTCGGCATGGCTCCCGCAGCGAAGATCCTTCCGATCGTCTCCTCGGCTAACGAACAAAGCACGGCAGACTATCTCGCCGCAGGCGTCGAGCATGCCTTACATGAAGGTGCCGATGTAATCAGCATCTCTTCCGTTGGTGGTTCGAGCGCTCGCCTTCAAGAGGCAATCAACGCAGCTCTCCAAGCGAATGTGATTATCGTTGCCGCAGCCGGCAACCAACCCGAGGACTTTGTCGTTGGCTACCCGGCACGCCATCCTGGCGTAATTGCGGTGGGCGGGGTCGACCGCGACGGGAACCATGCTGCCATATCTGTCACCGGCCGAGAGATCGACGTGGTTGCACCAGCCACCGACATCTACAGCACAAGCTACGACGGCAAGTACGCCAAAGGAAGCGGAACGTCGAGTGCCACCGCGATCGTGGCCGGGGCGGTGGCGTTGATTCGGGCTCGGTACCCGGAACTGCCGGCGACGGAAGTCGTACACCGGCTCACCGCCACCGCCATCGACAAAGGCCCGCCTGGCCGGGACGACCAGTACGGGTACGGCGTCATTGACCTGGTGGCAGCGCTGACGGCAGACGTACCACCGCTGGCGGCGCAACCGCCGACGGCGAGCGCTCCGGCCGACGCCACGCCGACCACGACGGCGGCCGGGCCGGGGTCGGGTGGCGACGGCCCGGCCGGGTGGCTGCTCGCGACGGGTGGCCTGGCGGCTCTCGGCGTGGGCGCGGCGTGGGCGTTGGCCGCCCGACGGCGCCGGCGGACCGGCGCGGCGTCCCCACCGGCGGGTGGCTGACCGGCGGCACCCGGGCGAGATCGCACCGCCCCTGGCGGACCGGTAGTTACGACGGCGCCGGAGACGAGCGGACGGCAACGGACGCCGGCATGGCTTTCGGCGTGCCGGCGATCTGCCGCTGGCTGGGGGTGGGTACCCTCCCGGGCGTGCCGAACCAGACACTCCGCCTCGTGCTCGCCTCGGCGAGCCCCGCCCGCCGCAAGCTCCTCCAGGCCGCCGGTATCGAACCGGAAGTCCTGGTCAGTGGAGTCGACGAGTCCCAGGTCAAGACCGACCAGCCGGAGGAGTTGTGCCTGACGCTGGCCCGGCTCAAGGCCGTGGCGGTGGCCGAGCGGCTACGTCCGGCCGTCGGCGACCGGCCGTTGGTGCTGGGATGTGACTCGGTGCTCGCCTTCGACGGCGAGATCCTCGGCAAGCCGGACGACGCGGCGGACGCCACCCGCCGGCTGGAGCGGATGCGCGGTAACAGCGGTGTGCTGTACACCGGACACTGCCTGATGGACCTGACGATGGAGAGTCGGGTGGAGGCGGTCGCGGCGACGACCGTGCACTTCGCCGAGATCAGCGACGAGGAGATCGCCGCGTACGTGGCGACGGGTGAGCCGCTGGCGGTGGCGGGTTCGTTCACCATCGACGGCTTGGGCGGGGCGTTCGTCGAGCGGATCGAGGGCGACCCGGGGACGGTGGTGGGGCTCTCCATGCCGCTGCTGCGCAACCTGTTGATCGAGCTGGAGCTGAGCGTCACCGACCTGTGGACGCAGCCGGCGCCGGGCGGCCAGACGGTGACGTCGCTGCCCTGACCAGCAGCGGGTCGGGGCGGGCCGGGGCGCGCGGTTCGGCTAGCGTCCGGTCATGAGTGTGAAGTCACTGCCACTGACCGACGAGTTGCACGAATACCTGGTCGCCCATGGTGCCCCGCCGGACGAGATCGTCCGCGAACTGGTCGAGGAGACCCGGGCCGCGTTGCCGGCCGAGGCGCAGATGCAGGTCGCCCCGGAGCAGGCGGCCCTGCTGACGTTCCTGACCCGGCTGCTGGGCGCGCGTCAGGCGGTGGAGGTGGGCACCTTCACCGGCCTCTCCTCGCTGGCCATCGCCCGGGGTCTGGCCGACGGCGGGCGGTTGACCTGCTTCGACATCTCCGAGGAGTACACGTCGGTGGCCCGGCGGTACTGGGCGCGGGCCGGGGTGGACGACCGGATCGAGCTACGGATCGGCCCGGCCGCCGACGGGCTGCACGACCTGCCGCACGAGCGCTACCTGGACTTCGCCTTCATCGACGCGGACAAGGTCGGCTACCCGGTGTACTGGTCGGAGCTGGTGCCCCGGATGCGTCCCGGCGGGCTGATCGCGGTGGACAACGTGCTACGTGGCGGCCGGGTGCTCGCCCCGCAGGACGAGTCGGACCGGGCGATCGCCGCGTTCAACGACGAGGTGCTGGCGGATGTCCGGGTGGACCTGGTGATGCTGCCGGTCGCCGACGGTCTCACCCTCGCCCGGGTGCGCTGAACTTCGGCTGGGCACCGCCTTCCTCGGGTGTTTGCAGGGGCCCCCTGCTCGGCAGAAAACGACTGCAGGGGACCCCTGCTACCACCAAACCCCGCCGTCAGCGGACGCTGCGGGCGAAGGCGCGGGCCGCCCAGGTGACGGCGAGCAGGGTCAGCACGGTGATGATGCCGAGCCCCTGCCAGACCCGGTCGTTGCCGAGGTCACCGGCGAAGAGCGCGCGGGTGCCCTCGACCGCCCAGGAGAACGGGTTCCACTTGGCGATGCCCTGCAACCAGCCGGGGGCGAAGGTGAGCGGCAGCAGGATCCCGGAGAGCAGCAGAACCGGCTGGGCGACCGTGTTCATCAGCGGGGCGAGCGCCTCCTCGCTGCGTACCTTGAGCGCGACGCCGTAGGAGACGGCCGAGGTCATCAGCGCGATCAGGGCGAGCATCAGGTACGCCAGGAGCAGGTCGCCGAGGATCACGCTGAGCCCGAAGAACAGGGCCAGCAGGGTGATGATGACGGCCTGCACCAGCAGTGAGACGACGTCCCGCAGGGAGCGGCCGAGCAGCAGGGCGAGGCGGCTGACCGGGGTGACCCGGGAGCGTTCGATGAGTCCGGCGCGCAGTTCGGCGAGGAGGCCGAAGCCCTGGAACAGCCCGCCGAAGATGGCGAGCAGCACGAGCAGGCCGGGTACGAAGATCTTGTACGCATCCGCCTGGGTGGGCGCGTTCAGGGCCGGCTTGAGCAGTGGAGCGAAGAGGAGCAGGTACATCACCGGCTGGAAGACGCCGACGAAGACCCAAACCGGGTTGCGGAGCAGCAGTTGGAGCTGGCGTTGGAAGATCAGCCAGGTGTCGCGGGCGAGTTTCACGTGCGGTCTCCTAGGTGGTCAGGACTCGCGCAGCGAGCGGCCGGTCTTGGTGAGGAAGACGTCGTCGAGGCTGGGACGGTGCAGCTCGATGGAGCGCAGGTCGAGCCCGGCGCCGTCGATCCGGCGGAGGATCTGCGGAATGGTGGTCGCGCCCTCGCCGACCCAGAGCCGTAGGCCGCCCTCGTCGAGGCGCTCCAGCCGGTTGACGTAGACCTCGCCCTCGAAGAGGCGGTACGCGGCAGGTGTGTCGGCCGCGTCGAGGCCGACGACCACCACGTCCCCGGAGATCTCCCGCTTGAGTTCGCCCGGGGTGCCCTCGGCGACGATCTCGCCGTGGTCCATGATCGCGATCCGGTCGCAGAGGGCGTCGGCCTCGTCGAGGTAGTGGGTGGTGATGAAGACGGTCATGCCGTCGCCACGCAGTCGCCGGATCTCGTCCCACATGTGGGCGCGGCTCTGCGGGTCGAGGCCGGTGGTGGGCTCGTCGAGGAAGACGATCTTCGGTTCGTGGATGATGCCGAGGGCGATCTCCACGCGTCGCCGTTGACCGCCGGAGTAGGTCTTGCACTTGCGGTCGGCGTACTCGGAGAGCTGGAACGCGGCCAGGGCGCGGTCGGTACGACGCTGCGCCTCGGCCTTGCCGAGGCCGTACATCCGGGCCTGGAGGACGAGTTCCTCGCGGGCCGTCGACTCGTCCCAACTGCTGCCGCCCTGCGGGACGTACCCGATGCGGCGGCGCACCCCGGCGGGGTCGGCGCGCAGGTCCGCGCCGGCGATGGTGGCCTCGCCGCCGTCGGGTTCGATGAGGGTGGCGAGCATCCGCAGCGTGGTGGTCTTGCCGGCCCCGTTCGGACCGAGGAACCCGAAGATCTCCCCTTCGGCGACGTCGAGGTCCACCCCTCGGACCGCGTCGACCGTCCCGGCCTTGCGACCCGCCCGGGATCGGTACGACTTGCGCAGTCCTCTGGTCCTGATCATGCCTGCTCCCGCCCGTTCGTCGGTTTGGTAGTCCCGAAACCGGTTCGGTCCAGTTCAGCAGACCGGCTCCGACGGGGTGACCGGGATCCGGAGCGTAGGGATCGGGCCAGTGCGGCGTACCACACTGAGCGATCGTTAGGGTGCTCTTCCGGCGGCCGATACACTCCCGGGCAGTAGCCTCCCGGGAGGAGCCACCGAAGGTGCGCAAGGTACTCATCGCCAACCGAGGCGAGATCGCCGTCCGCGTCATCCGTGCCTGCCGCGACGCCGGCCTGGGCAGCGTCGCCGTCTACGCCGACTCCGACCGGGACGCTCTGCACGCCACGCTCGCCGACGAGGCGTACGCCCTGGGCGGCGACACCGCCGGCGAGACGTACCTGCGGATCGACAAGCTGATCGACGTTGCCGCGCGGGCCGGCGCGGACGCGGTCCACCCCGGGTACGGCTTCCTCTCGGAGAACGCCGACTTCGCCCAGGCGGTCATCGACGCGGGCCTGACCTGGATCGGTCCGACCCCGCAGGCGATCCGGGACCTCGGCGACAAGGTGACCGCGCGCCACATCGCCCAGCGGGCCGGCGCGCCGCTCGTGCCGGGCACCCCGGACCCGGTGGGCAGCCCGGACGAGGTGATGGCCTTCGCGGTCGACCACGGCCTGCCGGTGGCGATCAAGGCCGCCTTCGGCGGTGGCGGACGGGGCCTGAAGGTGGCCCGGACCATGGAGGAGATCCCGCAGCTGTTCGAGTCGGCCACCCGGGAGGCGGTGGCCGCGTTCGGCCGGGGCGAGTGCTTCGTCGAGCGGTACCTGGACCAGCCGCGCCACGTCGAGGCGCAGGTCCTCGCCGACCAGCACGGCAACGTGATCGTGGTCGGCACCCGCGACTGTTCCCTCCAGCGACGGCACCAGAAGCTGGTCGAGGAGGCGCCGGCGCCGTTCCTCACCGACGCGCAGCGCGCCCAGATCCACGACTCGGCCAAGGCGATCTGCCGGGAGGCCGGCTACCACGGCGCGGGCACAGTGGAGTACCTGGTCGGCGCGGACGGCACCATCTCCTTCCTGGAGGTCAACACCCGGCTCCAGGTGGAACATCCCGTGACCGAGGAGACCGCCGGCATCGACCTGGTCCGCGAGCAGTTCCGGATCGCCGACGGCGAGAAGCTGCGGTTCACCGGCGACCCGACGCCGCGCGGGCACTCGATCGAGTTCCGGATCAACGGCGAGGACCCGGGTCGCAACTTCCTGCCCGCCCCGGGCACGGTGACCGCGCTGCGCCTGCCGAGTGGCCCCGGCGTGCGGGTGGACACCGGCATCTCGGCCGGGGACGTGATCGGCGGCAACTTCGACTCGCTGCTGGCCAAGGTGATCATCACCGGCGAGACGCGCGCCGAGGCGCTGGAGCGGGCCCGCCGTGCCCTGGACGAGATGGTCGTGGAGGGGATGGCCACCGCACTGCCGTTCCACCGTCTCGTCGTCCGGGATCCGGCGTTCACCGCCGAGCCGTTCACCGTGCACACCCGGTGGATCGAGACCGAGTTCGACAACACCGTGCCGCCGTTCACCGCCGCCGCCGGTCCCGCCGAGGCGCCGGCCGAACGCGAGACCGTCGTGGTCGAGGTGGGTGGCAAGCGGCTGGAGGTCACCCTCCCCGCCGGCCTCGGCGCGGGTACGACCACCGCGTCGCCGGCCGCGCGGAAGCCCGCCCGACGGGGCGGTGCGGCGAAGCCGGGCGCGGCGGTCAGTGGTGACACGCTGGCCTCCCCCATGCAGGGCACCATCGTCAAGATCGCCGTTGCAGAGGGGGACACCGTTGCCGAGGGCGACCTGGTGGTGGTGCTGGAGGCGATGAAGATGGAGCAGCCGATCCACGCCCACAAGGCCGGTACGGTCAGCGGGCTCTCCGCAGACGTCGGCGCGGTGATCACGGCCGGCGCGGCCATCTGCACGATCGCCTGACCGACCACAGCCCTGTCACGTAGCAGCCCTCTCTGCGCCGCCGCAGCCCTGCCTGAGGTGGTAGCAGGGGACCCCTCCTCATCAAAAAGCGGTAACAGGGGACCCCTGCTACCACCAGGCCGAGCCTCGGCGGTGCGGGGTGGCGGGGCGGGAGTGGTGGCGGCGGTCAGCGGAGGGATTCGGCGGCCACGGCGTGCACGGCGGTGGTGAGCGCGCCCAGCACGGTCGCCTCCAGCCGCCAGTGCTGCCAGTACAACGGCACGTCCAGGTGCCGGCCGGGAGCGAGGTCGACACAGTGGCCGCCGGCCAGGTCGTCCCGGGCGAGTTGCTCGGGCACCAGGCCCCAGCCGAGCCCGAGCCGGATCGCCGCCCCGAAGGCCGGCACCGACGGGACGTAGTGCACCGGTGGGTCGAGCCGCTGCCCGGTGACGGTCTCGACGAAGCGGTGCTGGATCCGGTCCTTGCGGTCGAAGACGACCACCGGGGCTTCGGCCAGGGCCGCCGGGGTGAGCCCGTCGGTGAGGTGTCGGGCGGCGAAGCCGGGGGCGGCCAGGGCGAGGTAGCGCATCGCGCCGAGTGGTTGGGAGCGGCAGCCCTGCACCGGTTCGCGCTCGGCGGTCACCGCCGCCGTCACCGTGCCGTCGCGGAGCAGCCGCGCGGTGTGTTCCTGGTCGTCCTGGCGCAGGTCGAACGAACAGGACAGGTCCGTGGGCAGGCGGGCCAGGGCGGCCGGGAACCAGGTGGCGAGCGAGTCGGCGTTGACCACCACGGCGACCCGGACCCGCTCGCGACCACCGGCCAACGGTGCGCGGGCCTCGGCCAGTGCCTCCTGTTCGAGCAGCGCGACCTGCCCGGCGAGGCGCAGCAGTGGCTGCCCGGCGGTGGTGGCCCGGCACGGCTTGGCCCGTCGGACCAGGACCTGCCCGACCGCCTCCTCCAGGGCCTTGATCCGCTGGCTCACCGCCGACGGGGTGACGTGCAGCAGGGCGGCGGCGGCCTCGAAACTGCCCTCCCCGATGACGGCGGCGAACGTCCGGAGCTGGGCCGGGTCGAGACCACTCATTAGGAGATCTTAACAATACGCAAAAACATTAATTGGACTTAAGGGCAGCCCGGCTCCTAGCCTCGCTTCGTGTCCGCCGTACTCACTTCGACCGTCGCCGGGTTCTCGGTCGCCATCGCGCTGATCGTCGCCATCGGCGCGCAGAACGCGTTCGTCCTCCGCCAGGGTCTGCGCCGGGAGCACGTCGTGCCGGTGGTGGTCACCTGCGCCGCGTCCGACGCGCTGCTGATCGTCGCCGGGATCGCCGGCCTGGGCACGGCGGTGGCCGGCCGGCCGGGGCTGCTCACCGCGATCCGCTGGGGCGGGGCGGCGTTCCTCCTCTGCTACGCCGCCCTGGCCGCCCGCCGGGCGCTGCGTCCGGGCCGCCTCGTGCCCACCGCACGGCCACCCGCCACCCTCCGGGCGACCGTGCTGGCCTGTCTGGCCTTCACCTGGCTGAACCCGCACGTCTACCTGGACACCGTGCTGCTGGTGGGCGGGATCGCCCAGCAGCACGAGCACCGGTGGCTGTTCGGGGTCGGTGCGACGTCCGCCAGCGTGGTCTGGTTCACCGCGCTCGGCGTGGGGGCGCACCGGCTCGCACCGCTGCTCGCCCGTCCCGCCGCCTGGCGGGTGCTCGACGGCGTGGTCGCGGTGGTGATGGTCGCGTTGGCGGTGGCGCTGCTGCTGGGGTGACGCGCCACCGTCCGCGTCGCCGAGTCGCCACCGCACGGGTCACCGAGCCGCAGCACGCGGGTCACCGAGCCGCCACCGCACGGGTCGCCCACCGCGCCGACCGGCGGGACCGGCCGCGAACAGGAATGATGGCCGGGTGCGGTTCCTTCATGGCGCGGCTCCCGCGCACGACCTGACCTACAACGACGTCTTCATGGCGCCGGTCCGTTCCGACCTGGGCTCCCGGCTCGACGTCGATTTGTCCACGGCCGACGGCACCGGCACCACCATCCCGCTGGTGGTGTCGAACATGACGGCCGTGGCGGGCCGGCGGATGGCCGAGACGGTGGCCCGGCGGGGCGCCATCGCGGTGATCCCGCAGGACATCCCGATCGAGGTGGTGGCGAACGTCGTCGCCTGGGTGAAGCAACGGCACCTGGTGCACGACACGGCGATCACGCTCGGGCCCACCGACACCGTCGGTGACGCGATCCACCTGCTGCCGAAGCGGGCGCACGGGGCGGTGGTCGTGGTCGACGACGACAGCCGGCCGGTCGGGGTGGTGACCGAGGCGGACACCGTGAGCGTCGACCGGTTCGCCCAGCTCCGGCACGTCATGTCGACCGAGCTGCACACCGTGCCGGCGGACGCGGATCCGCGTACCGGGTTCGACCGGCTGTCGGCGGGTCGCCGCCGGCTCGCCCCGGTGGTGGACGCCGGGGGCCGCCTGGTCGGGGTGCTGACCCGGCAGGGCGCGCTGCGGGCCACCCTCTACCGCCCGGCGACGGACGACCGGGGGCGGCTGCGGATCGCCGCCGCGGTCGGCATCAACGGCGACGTCCGGGGCAAGGCGGCGGCGCTGCTGGAGGCGGGGGTGGACACGCTGGTGGTGGACACCGCCCACGGCCACCAGGAACGGATGCTCACCGCGCTGCGGGCGGTGCGCGGACTGGATCCGGCGGTGCCGGTGGCGGCTGGCAACGTGGTCACCGCCGAGGGGGTACGCGACCTGGTCGAGGCCGGCGCGGACATCGTCAAGGTCGGGGTCGGTCCGGGCGCGATGTGCACCACCCGGATGATGACCGGGGTGGGGCGTCCGCAGTTCTCCGCGGTGTTGGACTGCGCGGCGGCGGCCCGGGAACTGGGGCGGCACGTGTGGGCCGACGGCGGGGTGCGGCACCCCCGGGACGTGGCGCTGGCGCTGGCCGCCGGGGCGTCCAACGTGATGGTCGGTTCCTGGTTCGCCGGCACCTACGAGTCCCCCGGCGACCTCTACACCGACGCCGACGGCCGGCGGTACAAGGAGAGCTTCGGGATGGCTTCGGCGCGGGCGGTCAGCGCGCGGACGGCCGACGACAGCCCGTTCGACCGGGCCCGCAAGGCGGTCTTCGAGGAGGGCATCTCCTCGGCCCGGATGTACCTGGATCCGAACCGCCCCGGGGTGGAGGACCTGATCGACGAGATCGTCGCCGGGGTGCGCAGCGCGTTCACGTACGCGGGGGCGCGCAACCTCGCCGAGTTCCACGAGCGGGCGGTGGTCGGGGTGCAGAGCACCGCCGGCTACACCGAGGGGATGCCACTGCCGACGAGTTGGTGAACGGGTGCCCGCCGTCCGCCGGGGCGGCGGCGTCCGTCGGGAAGGCGACAGCCCACCGCGTGCGGGCGGAAATCGATTCGGCCCCTGACTGTACGGGGGCTAACCTGCACCCATGGACCTCCACGACCTGCGGGACGCGCCCCTCGGCCGCCTGCTCGTGGTGGCCGGGCATCTGGTGGCCCAGCGGTGGAACCGCAGGCTCACCGAGGAGTACGGCCTCACCCAGGCCGGCCTGGCCACCCTGATGACCCTCGACCGGTACGGCACGCTGACCCACCGCGCGGTCGCGGAACGGTGCTTCGTCCGTCCGGCCACCCTGACCGGCATCGTCGACACCCTGGAACGGGACGGACTGGTCAGCCGGCAGCGGGACGAGACCGACCGCCGGTCGGTCCGCCTGACCATCACCCCCGCCGGCCGGGAGAAGATCGCCGGGCCTGCCGGGCTGGTCGCCGCCAACCCGCCGTTGACCTCGGTCGACGCCGACCCGGACCGGGCCGCCGTGATCCGGGAGTTCCTGCTCGAGGTGATCGGCAGCGGCGAGCCGGAGCCCTGCGGGAACGACCGGTCAGGAACGCGCGGGGAGGCCGGCCCGCAGGGCGACGTACGGGCGGGGGGCGCGTCGTGCTGATCGGGCTCCTGCGGCGGCACCTGCACCCGTACGCCCAGCCGCTGCTGGCGGTGGTCGTGCTCCAGTTCGTCGGCACGATGGCCTCGCTCTACCTGCCGCGCCTCAACGCCGACATCATCGACCGGGGCATCGCCCGGGGCGACACCGACCTCATCGTCCGACTCGGCGGGTGGATGCTCCTGGTCAGCGCGGTCCAGGTGGTCTGCGCGATCGTGGCCGTCCGGTACAGCGCGCTCGCCGCGATGGGTTTCGGCCGGGACGTACGGGCCGCCGTCTTCCGGCATGTCACCCGCTTCTCCGCCCGCGAGGTGGCCCGGTTCGGGGCACCGTCCCTGATCACCCGGAACACCAACGACGTGCAGCAGGTGCAGATGCTCGTGCTGGTGGCCGGCTCGATGCTGGTCACCGCGCCGATCATGAGCGTCGGCGGGCTGGTGATGGCGTTACGCGAGGACGTCGGGCTCTCCTGGCTGGTGGTGGTCAGCATCCCGGCGGTGGCCGTGGCGATCAGTCTGATCACCCGGCGGCTGGTCCCGCTGTTCCGGCGACAGCAGACCCGCATCGACGTGGTCAACCGGGTGCTGCGCGAGCAGATCAGCGGCATCCGGGTGGTCCGGGCCTTCGTCCGCGAGCCGTACGAGACGGAGCGCTTCGCCGCCGCGAACGCCGACCTGACCGACACCGCGCTGCGCGCCGGCCGGCTGCTCGCGACGATCTACCCGGTGATCCTGCTGGTGCTCAACGTCTCCAGCGTCGCGGTGCTCTGGTTCGGGGCGCTGCGGGTCGAGGCCGGCCAGATCCAGGTCGGCGCGCTCACCGCGTTCGTCGCCTACCTCACCCAGATGCTGATGGCGGTCATGATGGCCACGCTCATCCTGATGATGGTGCCCCGCGCGGCGGCCTGCGCGGAGCGGATCACCGAGGTCCTCGACACCGAGCCGTCGGTGGTCCCGCCCCGGGAACCGGTCGCCCCCACCGGGCCGGCCGGTGTGGAACTGCGTGCCGTGCGGTTCCAGTACCCGGGCGCGGCGGCCCCGGTGCTGCGTGACGTCTCCTTCCGGGTCACCGCCGGCACCACCACGGCGATCGTCGGCAGCACCGGCGCCGGCAAGACCACCCTGCTGTCGCTGATCCCCCGGCTGGTCGACGTGACCGCAGGCTCGGTGCTGGTCGACGGGGTCGACGTCCGCGACCTGGACCCGGAGACCCTGTGGGGACGGATCGGGCTGGTGCCGCAGCGGCCGTACCTGTTCACCGGAACGGTGGCGAGCAACCTGCGGTACGGCAACCCGGACGCGGACGACGAGGAGCTGTGGGCCGCGCTGGAGATCGCCCAGGCCCGAGAGTTCGTCGCGGCGATGCCGGGCGGGCTGGACGCCGAGATCGCGCAGGGCGGGACGAACGTCTCCGGCGGCCAGCGGCAGCGGCTCGCCATCGCCCGCGCGCTGGTCCGCCGGCCCGGGATCTACCTCTTCGACGACTCGTTCTCCGCCCTCGACCTGGGCACCGACGCGCGGCTGCGCGCCGCGCTGCGCCCGGTGACCCGGGACGCCGCCGTGCTGGTCGTGGCGCAGCGGGTCTCCACGGTCGTGGACGCCGACCAGATCGTGGTGCTGGAGGACGGGGCCGTGGTCGGGATCGGTCGCCACGCCGACCTCCTGGACACCTGTCCGACGTACGCGGAGATCGTCTCCTCCCAGCAGACCGCGGGAGCGTCGGCGTGAGCGCGCAGGCCGTACCCGAGGAAAAGCGGAAGGGACAGATGGGCGGGAACGAACGGACGCCCCGGCGGTTGCCGCCGGGCGCCCGGCGCGGCGGGCCGGCGACCGGGGTGGGCGTGCCGGCGGAGAAGCCGCTGGACTTCGGGCCGTCGGCCCGCCGGTTGCTCGGCCTGCTCCGGCCGCACCGGGGCCGGCTCCTCGCGGTGGTCGCCCTCGCCGTGGCCGGCGTGGGGCTCACCGTGGTCGGGCCGCTGATCCTCGGGTACGCCACCGACCTGATCTTCGGTGGGGTGCTCAGCCGGCAGGTCCCGGCCGGGCTGACCACCGAGGAGGCCGTGGCGCGGGCCCGGGCGGCCGGTGACGACACCCTCGCCGATCTGCTCGCCCGGATGGACGTGGTGTCCGGCGCGGGCATCGACCTCGGCCGCCTCGGGCGGGTGCTGCTGCTGGCCCTCGGACTGTTCCTGCTGGCCAGCCTGCTGACCTGGGTGCAGGCGCACATGCTCACCGGCGTGGTGCAGCGGACCGTGCAGCAGTTGCGCGCCGACGTGGCGGCGAAGCTGCACCGCCTGCCACTGCCCTATTTCGACCGGCAGCCCCGGGGCGAGCTGCTCAGCCGGGTCACCAACGACATCGACAACGTCGCGCAGAGCCTGCAACAGACGCTGAGCCAGTTGCTCACCTCGGTGCTGACCGTGCTCGGGGTGGTGGTGATGATGATCGTGGTCTCGCCGCTGCTGACTGTGCTCACCCTGCTGGCGATACCGGCGTCGGTGCTGGTCACCCGGCAGGTGGCCAAGCGCTCACAGCGGCAGTTCGTCGCCCAGTGGACGCACACCGGGCAACTCAACGCCCTGGTCGAGGAGGCGTACACCGGGCACGAGCTGGTCCGGGTCTTCGGTCGGCAGCGGGAGGTCGAGGCGGACTTCGCCGCGAAGAACGAGGAGTTGTACCGGGCCGGGTTCGGCGCCCACTTCGTCTCCGGGATCATCATGCCGTCGCTGATGTTCATCGGGAACCTCGGTTACGTGCTGGTCGCGGTGGTCGGCGGCCTGCGGGTGGCGGCGGGGGCGATGAGCCTGGGCGAGGTGCAGGCGTTCATCCAGTACTCGCGGCAGTTCACCCAGCCGCTGACCCAGTTCGCCTCGATGATCAATCTGCTCCAGTCCGGGGTGGCCTCGGCCGAACGCGTCTTCGCCGTCCTCGACGCGCCCGAGCAGACCCCGGACCCGGTGACCCGGACCCCGGAGCTGCCGGCCGCCGGCGCACGGGTCGGTCCGGTGGTGACCCAGCGGACCGGCCGGCCGGCCGGGCGCGTCGCCACCGGCCGGGTCGAGTTCGAGAAGGTCTCCTTCCGGTACGACCCGGACCGGCCGCTGATCGAGGACCTGTCGCTGGTCGCCGAACCCGGGCACACGGTGGCGATCGTCGGGCCGACCGGCGCGGGCAAGACCACCCTGGTCAACCTGATCCTGCGCTTCTACGAGCTGGACTCCGGGCGGATCACCCTGGACGGGGTGGACGTCACCACGATGCGCCGGGACGAGCTGCGCGGCCGGATCGGCATGGTGCTCCAGGACACCTGGCTCTTCGGCGGGACCATCCGGGAGAACATCGCCTACGGCCGGCCGGACGCGACCGAGGAGGAGATCCTGGCGGCGGCCCGGGCGACCTTCGTGGACCGGTTCGTCCGGAGCCTCCCGGACGGGTACGACACGGTCATCGACTCCGAGGGCGGCAACGTCAGCGCCGGCGAGAAGCAGCTGATCACCATCGCGCGGGCCTTCCTCGCCGAGCCGTCGCTGCTCATCCTGGACGAGGCGACCAGCTCGGTGGACACCCGTACCGAGGTGCTGGTGCAGCACGCGATGGCGGCGCTCCGGTCGGACCGGACCAGCTTCGTCATCGCCCACCGGCTCTCCACCATCCGGGACGCCGACCTGATCCTGATGATGGAGCAGGGCCGGATCGTCGAGCAGGGCACCCACGAGGAGTTGCTCGCCGCCGGGGGCGCGTACCACCGCCTGCACCACGCCCAGTTCTCCGCCCCGGTCCAGGACGACCCGTCGCCGGTGCCGTGACGCCCACCGGTGGTGCCGCCGGCCGTCGACGGCGGGCGGCACCACCGGTGACGGTCACCCCAGCGGTGGACGGGCGGCAGCGGTGACCAGGTCGAGGGCGGCGGAGCCGGGCAGGGGGTCGAGCCGTCGGCCGTCGCGCTGACGCAGGCTCACCCGGCCCTCGGCGGCCTCCCGGGGGCCGACCACGGCCACGTACGGGATCCGGCGGCGGGCGGCGTCCCGGATGCGCGCGCCGAGGGAACCGGCGGCGTCCACCTCGGCCCGCAACCCGGCGTGGCGGCAGTCCCGGGCGAACCCCGCCGCCGGGTCGGCCTGCCGGTCGTCCAGCGGGAGCACCACCACCTGCACCGGGGCGTACCAGGCCGGGAACGCGCCGGCGTGCTCCTCGATCAGGTACGCGAAGAGGCGTTCCATGCTGCCGACCAGGCTCCGGTGCACCATCACCGGTCGACGTCGCTTCCCGCCCCCGTCGACGTACGACAGGTCGAACCGCTCCGGTTTGTCGAAGTCGAGCTGCACGGTGGAGAGGGTGAACTCCCGCCCCGCCGCGTCCCGCACCTGGATGTCGATCTTCGGGCCGTAGAAGGCGGCCTCGCCGGGGGCCTCGGTGTGCTCGATCCCGACCAGGGCGGCCCGCAGCAGTTCCTCGGCCCGACGCCACTGCTCCTCCTCGCCGACGTACTTCTCCCCCGGCCCGCGCAGCGACAGCCGGAACCCGGCGGCCCGTACGCCGAGCGCGGCGTGCGCCGCCCGGATCAGCCCGAGGATCTCCGCGACCTCCGCGCCGACCTGTTCCGGGGCGCAGAAGTTGTGCGCGTCGTTGAGCGAGATGGCGCGTACCCGGGAGAGCCCGCCGAGCACCCCCGAACGCTCCGCCCGGTACATGCCGCCCAGTTCGGCGACGCGCAGCGGCAGCTCCCGATAGGAGCGGCCCCGGGACTGGTAGACCAGCGCGTGGTGCGGGCAGAGCGCCGGCCGGAGGACGAACTCGTCCGCACCCAGTCGCATCGGCGGAAACATGTCGTCGGCGAAGTAGCCGAGGTGACCGGAGCGGTCGAAGAGGTCCCGCCGGCCCAGCGGCGGGGTGTGGACGTGCTGGTAGCCGGCCCGGCGCTCCACCTCCCGGAGGTACTCCTCGACCGCGTGCCGGGCGGCTGCGCCGGCCGGCAGCCAGAGCGGCAGCCCGGCGCCGCTGAGCGGGTCGGAGGCAAAGAGGTCCAGGTCACGGCCGAGCCTGCGGTGGTCGTTCATCGGGGTCTCCTGGTTCGGGTACGACCCCGGAAGCGACCGGTCGGAGCACGGCGAAGGCCCCGGGCGGATCGCCCGGGGCCTCGTCGACGGATCAGGTCAGCGCGGCGTGCCGGGGTCACCCGGCGTCGTCGTCACCACCGCACTGCGCATGCCGCGACCGTACGCCGCCCCTCGCCCGCCACGCACCCGTTTTCCACCCCCGTCGATCAGGGGGTTGTGGTGTGCGGATGGTGACGATCGCGGGTTTTGGGTGGTGCCCAAAGTCCATGATCGACGGGGTGGCGGGGCGAGGCGGACCGCCGGCACGGGACCTGCCGGCGGTCCGCGAGCGACCCGCTCGTCGGGAACGGGGGACCCGACGCGATCGGGCCGCGCTGTCAACGGTACGCGCGCGGCGACCGATCCGCCGACCATGCCGGTCCCCCGCGAAGGCGTCGTTTTCCGTAACCTCTGCGGTAGCTCGACGTTGTACCCAGGTGGCTCCACCCGTGGTGGGGGTCACCACCGGCCGGGGCTGTCCGTGGTGACGCGGCACACGCCGTCAGGCTCGGTACACCCCGATCGGCCGAACCGCGAGGTGGCAGTGGCGCCCGACCTACTCACCGACGTGGCGTCACCCGCGTGGGCCTACCTGATCCTGCTCGGCCTCCTGGCGGTGGACGCCTTCGTCCCGGTGATCCCGACGCAGGCCATCATGATCACCGGCGGCGCGCTGACCGTGTACGGCGAACTGAACCTCCCGTTGACCATCGGGATCGGCGCGACCGGGGTGTTCGCCGGCGACCTGGCCTGCTACCTGCTGGGCCGACGGACCCCGGAGCGGGTGGCGCCCCGCCAGCGGCGACCGGGTCGGGCCCGCCGGGCGGCCGGCCGGTTCACCCAGGGGCTGCGCCGTCCCGGCCCGCTGGTGATCCTGCTCTGCCGGTTCGTGCCCGGCGGACGGATGGCGGCGTGCTTCTCCGCCGGCCGCAGCCGCTACCCGTACCGCCTCTTCCTCTGTTACGAGGCGGTCGCCGCGCTGGGCTGGGCGGCGTACGGCGGACTCGTCGGCCACCTGGGCGGCGCGGCGCTGACCCGGTCGGCCTGGCTGCTGGTGCTGATCGCGGCCGGGGCGGCGGCCGGGTTCGCGGCGGCCGGCTGGGCGTTGAACCAGGTCGCCGCCCGCCAGGCGCGCGTCGCCGGGGCCGCCCCCGGGGCGGAGACGACGACAGTGGGCACCTCCTCCCGCTGACGACGCCCCGCCCGGCGGTCACTCCAGCTCGTGCAGCATCAACTGTCGGGCCGCCTCGGCGATCGAGCCGGACAGCGACGGGTAGATGGTGAACGTCTGGGCCAACTCGTTGACGGTGAGGTTGTTCTCCACCGCCATGGTGATCGGCAGGATCAGCTCGCTGGCCTTCGGCGCGACGACCACCCCGCCGACCACCTGACCGCTGGCGGGCCGGCAGAACAGCTTGACGAAGCCGTCGTTCAGCCCGGCCATCTTGGCCCGGGGGTTGCCGGCCAGCGGCAGCATCACCTGCCGCGCCGGCACCTTCCCGGCGTCCACCTCGTTCTGCGACACCCCGACGGTGGCGAGTTCCGGGTCGGTGAAGACGTTCGCCGAGACGGTCCGCAGCCGCAGCGGCCGGACGGCCTCGCCGAGCGCGTGCCACATCGCGATCCGGCCCTGCATGGCGGCGACGCTGGCCAGCGGGAGCAGCCCGGTGCAGTCACCGGCGGCGTAGATGCCGGGCACGGTGGTGCGGGAGACCCGGTCCACGGTGACGTACCCGCCCTGGGCGAGCTGGACGCCGTACTCGGCGAGACCGAGGCCGGCGGTGTTCGGCACCGAGCCGACCGCGATCAGCGCGTGCGAACCCGCCACGAGACGTCCGTCGGAGAGCTGCACCTCGACCCCGTCGTCGGTGCGGCGGACCGCCTCGGCGCGGGAGTTGTTGAGGATGCTCATGCCCCGGGAGCGGAACACCCGCTCGATGGCCATCGCCGCGTCGGCGTCCTCGTGGGGCATGACCCGGTCCCGGCTGGAGACCAGGGTGACCTCGACCCCCATCGCCAGGTACGCGCTGGCGAACTCGGCACCGGTCACGCCGGAACCGACCACGATCAGGTGTTCGGGCAGGTCGGGGAGGTCGTAGACCTGCCGCCAGGTGAGGATGCGCTCGCCGTCGGGCACGGCGGTGGGGAGCTGGCGCGGGGTGGCCCCGGTGGCGATCAGCACGGTCGACGCGGCGATCGAGTGTTCCGGCTCGCCGTCGGACGGGGTGACCACGACCCGGTGGGTGTGCCCGAGGGTGTCCTCGCCGAGCCGGGCCCGGCCGGTGACGACGTTGACGCCCGCCTTGACCAGCTTGGCGTGGATGTCGGCGGACTGGGCCAGGGCCAGCCGCTTGACCCGCTCGTGGACGGCCCGCGCGTCGACGGTGACCGCCTCCAGGCCGTCGGAGTCCACCCCGAACTCCTCGGTGTCCCGGTAACCGGTGACCACCTCCGAGCTGGCGATGAAGGTCTTCGAGGGGACGCAGTCCCAGAGCACGCAGGCACCGCCGGCCCCCTCGGCCTCCACCACGGTGACATCGGCGTCGAGCTGGGCGGCGACCAGCGCCGCCTCGTATCCGGCCGGCCCACCGCCGATGATCACGATCCGGCTCACAGCGCTCGCCCTCCGTCACTTCCCATGATGGTTTTCTTTACCCCAGACTGCCCGACACGCACCGTTCGTATTCTCCCCCGCCCGTCCGCCGGGCTATCGTCATCGCTGTGCGTCATTACGCCGCCTACGGCTCAAACCTGGACCCCGCCCGGATGCGCGCCTACTGCCCGCACTCGCCGATGGTCGGCGTCGGCTGGCTGGAAGGCTGGCGACTCACCTTCGCGGGTGAGGGCGTCATCGGCTGGGAGGGCGCGGTCAGCACCATCGTCGAGTCCCCCGGCGACCGGGTGTTCGTGGCGCTCTACGACATCCACCCGTACGACGCCGCCCAACTCGACGAGATCGAGGGGGTGACCGCCGGCACGTACCGGAAACTGCACGTCCGGGTCTCGACCCTGGACGGCGACGTGACCGCCGGGGTCTACGTCTTCGCCGGGTACGAGGGCGGGCTCCCCACCGCGTGGTATCTCTCCGAGATCGCCAACGCCGCCGAGAAGGCGGGTGCGCCCGACGACTACGTCAAGGAACTGCGGTCCCGGCCCACCGGCACCGCGTCCGCGTAGCACGTCTGACACCCCCTCAGTCTGCGCTGGTCGTCACCCGCCCGACCGACCGCCCCCACCTCGGGTCGGCTGGCGCACACGTAATCCATCCGGAGGGTGGAGAAGCCGTCACGCTGCGCCGACCAGCCAGGACGTCAGTGGCCGGTCGGCGGGCACCCGTCGGCGGCGCGCACCCGCCGGTGGGTGACGGTCAGCAGGTCGACCAGTTCGACCCGCTCCGCCGACCCCAGGGCCCGGAAGGCGGAGGAGACCAGGCGGTCGGTCGCCGCCTCCGCCCAGAGCCTCCGCCGCACCAGCGGGCCCACCGGCGGATACGGACGGGGCCAACCGCCGGCCATCGCCCCGGCCTCGCCCTCCGCCCCGGCGAGCACCGCCTCCAACGGGGTCATGCCGCTGACCCGCACGGCGAGCAGGTACGCGCCGAGGTACAACTCCCGCAGCAGGTGCAGCCCCACGGCCGCGCGCGCACCGGGCGCGTCGTCCGGCACCGGCATCGCCCGCCAGGCCGCGAAGAGGGGCAGGCCGTGCGCCTCCGCGGCGGCCACCGCCCGGTGCAGCAGGTCGGCGAGGCGGTTCACGCCGGGGGCGTCGGCCAGGTGCTGACGACCCCAGCGACAGCACTCGGCGAGGCCGGCCTCGGCCACCTCGCGCGGGGCGACCACCCGGGCTGCCGCGTCCCAGCCCTCGGCGACCGCGTCCGGGGCGATGAAGCCCAGGCAGGCGGCGGCGGTCTCCGACCCGACGGCACCGAGCGCGCCGCCCCGGGCGGTGACGTAGAAGGCCCACCCGGAGATGCCGAGCAGCCGCGCCCGGCGGCGGGTGGTGGGGCACCGGGTGTACGCCTCCCCCAGCTCCACCACGATCGCCCGGCTCGCCGCGGCGGCCTGTTCCGGTGTCATCCGGCCCGTCCCCGACGGGTCTCCAGCCGTACGTCCATCCGGTTTAGTCTGCCGTGTCGTCGTCCGTCCCGTCAGTCCCCTCTTCGGCGAGAAGCGTCTCCCACGCCCCCTCGACCTCACCGGTGTGCCGGCGGGCCGCCGTGACCGCCCGCTCGGCGGCCCGGCGAGCCAGCTTGCGCCGGCTCACCTCCTGCTCGGCGACGGCCCGTCGGCGTTCCACCTCGGCCAGCTCGGCCTCGACCGCGGTCAGCGTGTCGGCGGCGTCGCGCTCGGCCGTCGTCGCGCTGCCCAGCTCCTCCTCGGCCCGTTCCTGGTCGGCGCGCGCCCTGGCGAATTCCCGTTCCAGCGCCCGCCGCCGCTTCGCCCGTTCGGCCCGTTCGGCCCGTTCCGCTCGCTCGGCCGCCCGGGCCGCCCGGTCGGCCTTCCTGGCCCGTTCCGCCTGGTCGACCTTTCCGGCTCGGGCGGCCCGATTTGTCTCGCCGGCCCGGGCGGCCCGATCGGTTTCGCCGGCCTGAGCGGCCCGGCCGCCCCGCCCCGTCCGCCCTCCCGCAGCCGCACGCCCGGTGGGCTCCCCGCCCTCCGGCGGCTCCCCGGCACCACCGGTGAGCAGCCGGAGCTGCGGCCGGGGCACCTCGCCGAACCCGGCATAGCTGGCGGCCCGGAGCAGCCGGCCGGCACGCACCTGGGCGGCCACCTCCGTGTCGGCGAGCGCGGCGTTGAGGGTCGCCTCGACCTCGGCCAGCGGCAACCGACCGGCCGGGGGCGCGCCCTCGGTGCCGGTGGCCAGCGTCCGGGCCTCGGCCACCAGGGCGGCGACCACCGCGCGCCGCTGGGCGGAGAGTTCCCGCAGCTTCGGCCCGCGCAGGTCACGTTGGGCCGACCGGAGCGCCTCGGCCAACTCCACCAGGCCGGCCACCAGCTCGGGACGCCGGATGGCGAGCAGGTTGACCAGCCAGGCCGCGACGGTGGGCCGGCGCAGCTTCGCGACCTCCCGGGCCGTCGCCGGGTCGCCGGCCCGGCGGGCCTCGGCCACGGCGGCGTCGCGGGCGGCCACGAACCGGTCCGGCGGCGTGCCGTAGAGCCGTTCGACCAGTTCTCGGGAGGGGCCGGGCATCGGCTCAGACGTCGATCCGGGTACCCGGCGTCAACCGCTGGTAGTCGACGGTGGAGAGCCGCCGGAAGTTGGTCTCCAGCACGGTGAGCCCGTTGGCGTTGAGCAGCCCGTCGTGCAGGGCGTACGCCCGGCGCGGGGCGACCGCCCGAAGGAAGTCCAGAGACTCGGAGAACTTCACCCACGGTGCGTGGATCGGCAGGAAGAGGGTGTCGACCGCCACGTCGTCCGGTGCGACCAGGGCGTCACCGGGGTGGTAGACCACCTCGCCGACCAGGTACCCGAGGTTGTCGACCACCGGGATGTCCGGGTGGATCACCGCGTGCCGGCCGCCGTAGGCGCGGACCGGGACACCGGCGGCGGTGAACGACTGCCCCGGCTCGACCGGGGTCAGCACGTCCGGCAGGCCGTCCACGGTGGTGGCCAGCGACGCCGGCCCGTACAGGGTGAAGGGGCGCCGGTCGAGCTGGCGAGTCAGCGCCGCCACGTCGACGTGGTCCGGGTGCTGGTGGGTGATCAGCACCGCGTCGACCCCGTCAAGCGCCTCGGCGGTCTCGCTGAACGTTCCCGGGTCGATGACGAGCACTCCCCCGTCGTGCTCGACCCGGACGCAGGAGTGGCCGTACTTCGTCAGCCGCATTCGTGACTCCTCGACAACCAAATCGTGATCTCTTGACCGCAGTTTGCCGGAACGAAGGCGGCACCGCGCCTCGTCTGATCGAACGCTCCGGCGGGTCGGGTCAACGGACCCGAACCGCCGGGACCGCGAGGATCGGAGAAAACAATGGTGGATAACGGACGACGGCGGTGGGGCGCACCGCTGGTGGCTCTCGGCCTGGTGGCACTGGTCGCTGTCGGCGGATGCTCGGCCGACCGGGGCAGCGACAGCGAGCGGGCCGCCTCGGACAACGCGGCTGGCGGTGCCCCGGCGCCGGCGGCACCGGAGGCGGGCCGGGACGCCGCCGGATCGGACGCCGCGCCGGGCGGAGCCGGAGGCGTGGACCTGCGGGTGGACCAACGCGCCATCGTCTACACCGGATCGGTACGGGTGCAGGTCGACGATGTCGACCGGGCCGCCCAGGACACCGTCGCGCTGGTCACCGCGGCCGGCGGCTTCGTCGGTGGGGACGAGCGGCGCGGGGTCGACGAGGACGCCCGCGCCCAGTTGGAGTTGCGGGTGCCGGCGGCGCGGTTCACCGGGGTGGTCGACGGGATCGCCAAGCTGGGCGAGCAGCAGTGGCGGGAGATCCGCACCGAGGACGTGACCGAGCAGACGGTCGACCTGGACGCGCGGATCACCACGCAGCGGGCCCGCGTGGAGAGCGCCCGCCGGCTGCTGGCCCGGGCCTCCTCGATCAGCGACCTGGTCCAGTTGGAGAACGAACTGGGCCGGCGGGAGGCCGACCTCGCCTCGCTGGAGGCGAAGAAGCGCCGGCTGGCCGACCTGACCGCGCTCTCCACCATCAACGTCTCGCTGGTCACCGAGAACACCCGGACCAGCGACACGGACGAGACCGGTTTCCTGGCCGGGCTCGCCAGTGGCTGGCGGACCTTCCTGGACTCGGTGACCGTCCTGGTCACCGTGCTCGGCGCGCTGCTGCCGTGGCTGGTCGTACTCGCCGTACCGGTGGTGCTGGTCTGGCGGTTGGCGCGTCGACGGCGTCAGCGGCGTGGCGCGCAGGTCGTTCCCGGCGCTCCGGCGTACCCGATGATGCCCGGCCCGGTGCCCGCCGGGGTCGGTGCCGCGCCACGGCCGGCGCCGCCCGCCCAGCGGTCGCCCGGGAGCGGCACGTCACCCCGGCCGGCGACGCCCGCCCCGCCGTCGACCGGAGGCGGTACGCCGCCGTCGCCGGGTGGGGTCAGCGAGTCTCCGCCAGCGCCCTGAGCGCGGTCTGCACCATGAGCCGGACGCCGACCGCGATGGCCCGCTCGTCCACGTCGAACGAGGGGCGGTGCAGGTCGAGGCTGGGCCCGGACCGGCCGACCCCGAGCCGGGCCAGCGCGCCGGGGACGTATTCCAGGTACCAGGAGAAGTCCTCGCCGCCCATGCTCTGCGGCGTCTCGGCGACCCCGTCGGGGCCGAGCGCGGTGACCGTGGCGGCGGTGAGCACCTGGATCGCCCGCGCGTCGTTGCTGACCGGCGGGCGTCCCCGCAGGTACTCCAGGTCGACCGTGGCGCCGGTGGGGGCGAGGACGTCCCGGACCACCTGGCCCACGATCTTCGGCGCCTCCTCCCAGGCCTCCCGGGTCATGGCGCGCAGGGTGCCGGAGGCGACCGCCTCGGACGGGATGACGTTGTAGCGGGTGCCGGCCGAGGCCTGCCCGAACACCAGCAGCAGGCCGCTGTTGGCCGGCACCCGGCGGCTGACCAGCGCCGGGACCTCGGTGACCAGCCGACCGAGGGCGTCGACCATGTCGACGGTGAGGTGGGGCCGGGCGGTGTGACCGCCCGGCCCGCTCAGCCGGACGGTGACGTTGTCGGCGGCGGCGGTGATCGGACCGACCCGCAGGCCGATCTTGCCGACCGGCAGGTTGGGGTCGCAGTGCAGGGCGAAGATCCGGGTCACGTCCTCCAGCCCGCCGGCCTCGATGACCTCCAGCGAGCCGCAGGGCAGGATCTCCTCGGCCGGCTGGAAGATCAGCCGGACCCGGCCGGGCAGTTCGCCGAGGTCGGCGAGCTGGGCGAGGAGCATGCCGACGCCGAGCAGCACGGTGGTGTGCACGTCGTGTCCGCAGGCGTGGCAGACCCCGTCGACCGTGGAGCGGTACGGCACGTCCTTCACGTCGGTCAGCGGCAGCGCGTCGATGTCGGCGCGCAGCGCGACCACCGGGCCGTCCGGGCGTCCGTCGATGTCGCAGATCACCCCGTTGCCCTTGGGCAGCATGCGGGGTTGCAGCCCGGCCAGGGAGAGTTCCCGGGCGATCAGCGCGGCCGTCTCGAACTCCTCACCGGAGAGTTCCGGGTGCGAGTGGAGGTGCCGACGGGTGGCGATGAGGCCGGGTGTCCGGAGCGCGAGCAGATGGTCGAGCTCGAACGGCAGGGGTTGGGATCCCGGCGGCGCCTCGTGCCAGGACGACGCCAGGTGGCTGCCGTTGGGCAGCGTCAACGCACTCGTCACGTCGATTTCTCGATCACTGTGGATGGGATGGGACTCGGACAGCCTAGACCTTCGACGGTGACGCTGCGCAACTTCGTTACGGTGATCGTCAGTGCGCGCAGCGTCACGAAAAGCCTGGTGGGAGCGCTCGCAGACCTGCGGGACAGCAGGTAGATCACCCTCGGGAGCCTCCATCCGCCCCACACCTCCTACACCCCGTAACCGTCTGTCAACCGACGACGAGCGCGTCGACCAACAAACCATTGCTCCCGAATTGTCGCATTGGCCGGTTCCGGAACGACGCCTCCGACAAGGACCCGACACCGGGACTTCCCGGCACCCGGGAAGCTCCGGACGCGAGGCAGATCCCGACGATCCCACCAACGGACGGTGCCCCACCACACATCCTGTCCGTTCCCGTCACCGGGTGGGATTACCCGTCCCGTCCGTAACACTCACCCGTCCAGTGCGGTTTCGACGCGCGACGACATCCGCCGCCCCGGAGGCCGGGGCGGCGGACGAGGAAAGCGGCGCGGTGGGGGTCAGAAGCGGTCGCTGGGCCGGTACGTCCCCCAGACCTCGCGCAGCGTCCCGCAGACCTCGCCGACCGTGGCCCGGGACCGCAGCGCCTCACGCATCGGATGGAGCACGTTCTGCGTGCCCTCGGCGGCGGCGCGCAGGTCGGCCAGGGCCCGCTCGACGGCGCCGGCGTCCCGCGAGCGCCGCAGCGTCGCCAGCCGCTCGGCCTGGGCCGCCTCGATCGCCGGGTCCACCCGCAGCGGCTCGTACGGCTCCTCCTCGTCGATCCGGAACCGGTTGAGGCCCACCACCACCCGCTCACCGGAGTCGATCTCCTGCGCCATCCGGTACGCGGACTGCTCGATCTCCCGCTTCTGGAATCCGGCCTCGATCGCGTCCACCACCGAGCCGTGGTCGGCGACCCGGGTCATCAGTTCGTCGACCGCCGCCTCGATCTCGGCGGTCATCGCCTCCACCACGTACGACCCGGCGAACGGGTCGACGGTCGCGGTCAGGTCCGACTCGTACGCCAGCACCTGCTGGGTACGCAGGGCGAGCCGGGCGGCCTTCTCGGTGGGCAGCGCGATCGCCTCGTCGAAACTGTTGGTGTGCAGCGACTGGGTGCCGCCGAGCACCGCGCCGAGCCCCTGGATCGCCACCCGGACCAGGTTCACCTCGGGTTGCTGGGCGGTGAGCTGCACGCCGGCGGTCTGGGTGTGGAAGCGCAGCATCATCGACTTCGGGTTCTTCGCGCCGAACTCGTCGCGCATCAGCCGGGCCCAGATCCGCCGGGCGGCGCGGAACTTGGCGACCTCCTCCAGCAGGGTCGTGCGGGCCACGAAGAAGAACGACAGCCGGGGGGCGAAGTCGTCCACGGCCAGCCCGGCGGCGAGCGCGGCACGGACGTACTCCACCCCGTTGGCCAGCGTGAACGCGATCTCCTGCACGGGCGTCGCGCCGGCCTCGGCCATGTGGTAGCCGGAGATGGAGATGGTGTTCCACTTGGGCACCTCCGCACGGCAGTACGCGAAGGTGTCGGCCACCAGCCGCAGCGAGGGCTTCGGCGGGAAGATGTACGTGCCCCGGGCGATGTACTCCTTGAGGATGTCGTTCTGGATGGTGCCGTTGAGCGCCTCGCCGGCGACCCCGGTCTCCTCGGCCACGAGCTGGTAGAGCAGGAGCAGCACCGAGCCCGGCGCGTTGATCGTCATCGAGGTCGAGACCTTGTCCAGCGGAATGCCGTCGAAGAGGGTCCGCATGTCCTCGATGGAGTCGATCGCCACCCCGACCTTGCCGACCTCACCGTGCGCGATCGGGTCGTCGGAGTCGTACCCCATCTGGGTGGGCAGGTCGAAGGCGACCGAGAGGCCCATCGTGCCGGCGCGCAGGAGCTGGTGGTAGCGGGCGTTCGACTCGGCGGCGGTGCCGAAGCCCGCGTACTGCCGCATGGTCCACGGACGCGAGGTGTACATCGTCGGGTAGACCCCGCGGGTGTACGGGAACCCGCCCGGTTCACCGAGGCGGGCGTCCAGGTCTTCGGGAAGGTCGGCCGCCGTGTAGACGTCCTTGATCGGGAAGCCGGACTCGCTTGACCGCCGTTCGCTCATCCCCGGATGGTAGGACGCGCAGCTCGACCCGCGGATGAGGGATAGCGCACACCCCGGTGGACGAGCCCGGACGGGCGGCCCCGGGAGCAGCACGTATGGTCGACGGTGAAAGAACGCCCGCCGCGTCGGCTTTCGCATCGGGTGTCGGAACCCGCAAGATAGAGGGGTTGTGTCCCAGCCCCCTCGATTTACTCCGGTGGCTTTTCTGTGACTCAGATCCCGACGTGGAGCGGCGGACCGGCCAGTCCTCCCAGCGGCCGCGCAGCCCCCGGCACCACCATAGGTGGTCGCTACGAGCTGCGCTCCCCGGTGGGTAACGGTGGCATGGGCACGGTCTGGCGGGCCACAGACACCCTTCTCCGACGTGACGTGGCGGTCAAGGAGGTCGTCCTCCCGCCGGGCCTCGCGCCCAGCGACCGCGACGCGATGTACGAACGCACACTCCGGGAGGCGCGCGCCGCCGCAGCCATCCAGCACCCTGCCGTGGTGCAGGTCTACGACGTGGTCACCGAGGGCGGCCGGCCGTGGATCGTGATGGAGCTGCTCGACGCCCGCAGCCTGGCCGACATGGTCATCGAGGACGGTCCGGTCGCCCCGCGCGCGGTCGCCAAGATCGGCATCGCGCTGCTCGGCGCACTGGAGGTGGCGCACGCGATGAGCGTGCTGCACCGGGACGTGAAGCCGGCCAACGTGCTGATCTGCACCGACGGTCGCTGCGTGCTCACCGACTTCGGCGTCGCCCGGATGCCCACCGACGTCCAGCTCACCACCCCGGGGATGGTGCTCGGCTCACCACACTTCATCTCCCCCGAACGGGCCATGGGGCAGGACTTCGGTCCCCCCAGCGACCTGTTCTCGCTGGGCGTGACCCTCTACACGGCGGTCGAGGGGCGACCCCCCTTCGACAAGGGCGACCCGATCGAGACGATGCACTCGGTCGTCGAGGACGAGCCGGCCACGCCGATCCGCAGCGGGCCGCTGACCCGGGTGCTGATGGGGCTGCTGGAGAAGGATCCGGCCCGCCGCTTCGACGTGCACACCTCCCGGGCCATGCTGCGGGAACTGCTCGCCGGCCCGCTGGCGAGCAACGCGGCGGCGGTCAACTCGGTCACCGACCCGTACGCGGTGGTGCCGGTGCAGCGGCCCGCCACGCCGCCCCCGGTCCCGGTGGAGGCCGAGGAGCCGAAGCCGACCGGCCAGATCGGCGGCCGGGCGATGCTCGCGCCCGGCGAGTCCCTGACCGACCGGCTCGCCGCGCTGCGGCGGGGCGAGACGCCGCAGGGGGTCACCCCGAAGCCGGCCGCCGCGCTCGACGACACCAGCGCGGACGCGCTCGCCGGGCCGCTGCACACCCCGACCGGCGCGATGCCGGCGCCCAGCGCACACGCCGACCGGCCGGGCACCACCTACGGCACGCGCGCCGACGCCGGTCCGGCGACCACCGACGCCCCGCCGCCGGCCGTCCGGGAGGACACCGCGCCCACGGTCAACCTCGGGCGTGCGCCCGGGGCCAAGGGCGGCTTCGGAGCCGACCCGACCGTCGCGCTCGGCCGGCAGACCGAGACGCCCCGCCCGGTCACCTACGGCCGGTCGGCGGACGCCACCCAGCAGGTGCCGGCGGGTCGTCCGCCGGAGTCCACCGCGCGCCTGGGCTCGCCGTACGGCTCCACCTACGGCGCACCGGCCGGTAACCAGTGGTCGGTGCCGGGCACCGGCCAGCCGTGGGCCGTGCCGGCCGCCACCGGGCCGTCCGCCGTCCCCGCTGCTGGCGGCGACGGCCGGAGCGGCGGCGTCGGACGGGTGCTGGACCAGGTCCGCCGCTGGCCCCGCAAGGTGCAGCTCGCCGCCGCCGGTGGACTGGCCGTGGTGCTGCTGATCGGCCTGGTCGCCATGTTCAGCGGCGACGACCCGGAGCCACCGACCACGCCGCAGGCCCAGCCGAGCGCCTCCGAGCCGGCCGCGCCCGCCCTCGATTTTCAGGAGCACTCGGCGCGCGGCGTCACGATGATGGTGCCCAAGGGCTGGACCCGGGCCAGCGGCGGCAGCTACACCGACTACACCGACCCGGAGGACAGCGGCCGACGGGTCCGCATCATCATCGAGCCGTTCCGGACCACCTCGATGCGGTGGGCGGAGGTCGCCGCGGACGGTCTGCGCACCCGGGACTCCTGCGCCAAGCCGTACAACCAGCTCGCCCTGGAGGAGCAGGAACTGGCCGGCAAGCCGGCCGCCCAGCTCGAGTACACCTGCGGCGAGGGCGACGGCATGCGGCACGGGGTGTGGCGCGGCGTCGTGCACGACGGCAAGGCGTACTCCTTCTACCTGACCGCAAACGACTCCCGCTTCGCCGAGAGCAAGCCGATCTTCGACGAGATGGTGAAGTCGTTCCAACTGAGCAGCGCCGGCTGAGTCGAACCGACAGGACGTGGTGATCCGCCGCCGTGCTATCAAGAGGCATGGCGGCGGATCTCACTGACACCATCGACGACCTTCGCGAGCGCGCCCGGCGCTGGCTCGACGACGACCCCGACCCGGCCAGCCGGGAAGAACTCCAGGCGGTGCTCGACCGGCTCCCGGAGAGCGGCCCCGAGCTGGCCGACCGGTTCGCCGGGCCGCTGACCTTCGGCACCGCCGGGCTGCGCGGTCCGCTGCGCGCCGGCCCGAACGGGATGAACCTCGCGGTGGTCACCCAGGCTGCGGCCGGGCTGGTCACCTGGCTCGCCGCCGAGGGCGCCACCGGCCCCCTGGTGATCGGGTACGACGCCCGGCGCGGCTCCAAGGAGTTCGCCGAGCGCACCGCCGAGGTCGCCACCGGAGCGGGTCGCGCCGCGATGCTCCTGCCCCGACCGTTGCCCACCCCCGTGCTCGCGTACGCCGTCCGCCACCTCGACGCAGCGGCCGGGGTGATGGTCACCGCCAGCCACAACCCGCCCGAGGACAACGGATACAAGGTCTACCTCGGCGCGCGGCTCGGCGGGGAGACCGGCGCGGGCGCGCAGATCGTGCCGCCCGCCGACCGGGGCATCGAGGCGGCGATCCGCGCGGTCGGACCGCTCGCCGAGGTGCCGCTCGGACCGCCCGGCGAGGTGCTCGGCGACGACCTGGCCGTCGCGTACGTCAAGCAGGCGGCGGAGGTGGTCGACCCAAACGGCCCCCGGGGCCTGAGGGTCGCGTACACGCCCCTGCACGGGGTGGGCGCGGCGGTGCTCACCGCCGCCTTCAGCCGGGCCGGTTTCGGCGTGCCCGGGGTGGTACCCGACCAGGCCGAGCCGGACGGAACCTTCCCGACCGTCTCCTTCCCCAACCCGGAGGAGCCGGGCGCGGTGGACCGGCTGGTCGCGCTCGCCGAGTCGACCCGGGCGGACCTGGCCATCGCCAACGACCCGGACGCCGACCGGTGCGCCGTGGTCGTCCCGGACCCCGCCGCCGGCGGGTGGCGGATGCTGCGCGGGGACGAGGTCGGCGTGCTCCTCGCCGACCACCTCATGCGCCGGGGTGTCCGTGGCCTGTACGCCACGACGATCGTGTCGTCCGCGCTGCTGCGGGCCATGTGCACGGCCCGGGACCTGCCGTACGACGAGACGCTGACCGGGTTCAAGTGGATCGTCCGGGCCGGCGACGGCAGCGCGCCGCTGGTCTTCGGGTACGAGGAGGCGCTCGGTTACTGCGTCGCGCCGGAACACGTCCGGGACAAGGACGGCATCACCGCCGCGCTGACCGTCGCCGAACTGGCCGCCGGCCTGAAGGCCGAGGGCCGGACCCTCACCGACCGGCTGGACGAACTGGCCGCCGAGTTCGGTGTGCACCACACTGACCAGTACAGCGTCCGGGTGACCGACCTGCGGCTGATCGCCGACGCGATGGCCCGGGTCCGGGCCGCCACCCCGACGACGCTGCTCGGCCGTCCGGTCACCGAGACCCGGGACCTGCTCCCCGAGGCCGACGTGGTGATCCTGCGGACCGACACCGCCCGGGTGGTGATCCGGCCCTCCGGCACCGAGCCGAAGCTCAAGGCGTACCTGGAGGTCGTGCAGCCGGTCGCGGAGGGCGACGTCGCTGCGGCGCGGGAGCGGGCCGGCACCGCCGTCGCCGCCCTGCGCACCGAGATCGCCGCCGCGCTCGGCCTGTAGGCAACGTCCGGCCTCCTGGCGTCGCGGTGCCAGACACCGCGACGCCGGACCGGGGGCGATGACCGCGGGCGGACAGACGGGGGTCAGGCGCGCTTGCCGAGCGCCTGGTCGACGGCCTGGCCGAGGGCGGCGATGACCAGCGCCACCGACGGACGGACGACGGAGTCGTCCATGCCCACGGTGCCGGAGAAGCCGGCCCCACCGGCGATCTCCTCCAGCCGGCGGTGGGCGTCGGCGGCGGCCTCCCCGGTCAGCCCGAGGACGTACTCCATCCGCACCGCGCAGACCAGGGTGGCCAGGGCGGCGGTCCGCTCGTCCGGCACCGGGCCACCGGTGAGCGCCTCGGCGAGGCGGCGGCGGGTGTCCTGCTCCACCGACGGGTCGACCATCGGGTAGCGGTGGACGTGGATGAAACCCAGCTCGGTCTCGTCGACGTCCCGCACGACCCCGCGCCCGCAGAGATCCCCGAGGATCCGGTCGCGCAGACCGTGGCGGAGCCGCTGCACCCAGGAGGAGGGGCTGCGGGGGCTGTCGTCGGCGGCGATCCGCGCCAGCACGTCGTCGATGATCGGCTCACCGGTCGGGGACGGGTCGGCCACCACCAGGGAGCCGTCGGAGTAGGCGATCCGGCCGGCGAGGGCGAGTTCCACCAGGACCGCGGCGGCCATGCCGAGGTCCAGGCTGATCCGCGGCATCGTCGCCTTGCCGGTTTCGTCGTCGTACGCGAGGAGCAGCAGCTCTTCGGCAAGCGCAACACCAGTCATGGCCCGAGACGGTAGCGGGTGCACACCGCCTCCCGCACCCGTCTGGCGCGAGCCGTCGCCCGGATGCCCGTACCGGGCGACGGAACCGCTGGTCAACGGGGTCGCCGACTAGAAGCGGGGCATCCCGCCGAACTGCCGGTCGCCGGCGTCCCCGAGCCCGGGCACGATGAACATCTGGTCGTTCAACCCCTTGTCGATCGAGGCGGTGACCAGACGCAGGGGCAGGCCGGACCGTTCCAGCCGCTCGATGCCCGCCGGCGCGGCCAGCACGCAGAGCACGGTGATGTCGGTGCAGCCCCGGTCGGCGAGCAGCCGGCAGCAGTGCTCCAGCGAGCCGCCGGTGGCGAGCATCGGGTCGAGCACCAGCACCGGCAGCCCGGCCAGGTCGCGCGGGAGCGACTCCATGTACGCGCGGGGCTCGTACGTCTCCTCGTCGCGAGCAAGCCCGACGAAGCCCATCGAGGACTCCGGCAGCAGACCGAGCGCGGCGTCGGCCATCCCCAGGCCGGCCCGGAGCACCGGCACCAGCAGCGGCGGGTTGGCCAGCCGGGTGCCCTCGGTGTCGGTGACCGGCGTGCTCACCGGGTACTTCTCCACCGGGAAGGAGCGCGCGGCCTCGTACACCAGCATGGTGGTGAGTTCGTGCAGCGCCGCCCGGAACGTGGAGGAGTCGGTGCGGGCGTCGCGCATCGCGGTGAGTCGCGACTGGGCGAGCGGATGGTCGATCACGTGTACGTCCACGGTCGTCCAACCTACCGAACTCCGCTGCGGACGGGCACCGGCCCGGCAGAGCCGACCAGCGCTTTCGCGGCCGTGCCCGGCCCGCTCCCCCGGTCCGGGCAGCCGGGGCACGTGATGAGGATCACCGATGTCTTGGGATGCGTAGACTTCCCGGCATGACGGCGACAACGACGTCGGCCCGGTCGGACCTCTCCGAGCTGGGACGATCCGAGACCGCTCTGCGGACCTTCCTGCACGGCCTGCCGGGCGTGGACCAGGTCGGCGCGGAGCAGCGGGCGGCCCAGCTCGGCACCCGCTCCATCAAGACCACGGCCAAGGCCCAGGCGATCGACCTGGCCATCCGCATGGTCGACCTGACCACCCTGGAGGGAGCGGACACCCCGGGCAAGGTACGGGCGCTGGCCGCCAAGGCGCTGCGCCCCGACCCGGCGGACCCGTCCTGCCCGCACGTCGGCGCGGTCTGCGTCTACCCGGCGATGGTTCCGTACGTGGCCGAGGTGCTGCGCGGCAGCGACGTGCACCTGGCGAGCGTGGCGACCGCGTTCCCGTCCGGGCAGGCCCCGCTGGAGGTCAAGCTCGCCGACACCCGGGCCGCCGTCACGGCCGGCGCGGACGAGATCGACATGGTGATCAGCCGGGGCGACTTCCTCTCCGGCCGGTACCGGGCCGTCTACGACGAGATCGTGGCGGTCAAGGAGGCCTGCGGCGAGGCCCACCTCAAGGTCATCCTGGAGACCGGCGAGCTGGTCACCTACGACAACGTGCGGCGGGCGTCCTGGCTGGCGATGCTGGCCGGCGGCGACTTCATCAAGACCTCCACCGGCAAGGTCCCGTCGGCGGCCACCCTGCCGGTGACGC
The DNA here is from genome assembly GCF_900091495.1 of Micromonospora echinospora. Classification (NCBI taxonomy): domain Bacteria; kingdom Bacillati; phylum Actinomycetota; class Actinomycetes; order Micromonosporales; family Micromonosporaceae; genus Micromonospora; species Micromonospora echinospora. The sequence continues at coordinate 1,313,508 of NZ_LT607413.1, forward strand.
TGGTGATGCTGGAGGCGGTCCGCGACTTCCGGGCCGCCACCGGGCGGCAGGTCGGCGTGAAGCCGGCCGGCGGCATCAAGACCACCAAGGACGCCATCAAGTACCTCGTCATGGTCAACGAGACCGTCGGCGCGGACTGGCTCGACCCGGACTGGTTCCGGTTCGGCGCGTCCAGCCTCCTCAACGACCTGCTCATGCAGCGCACCAAGCTGACGACCGGCGTCTACTCCGGTCCCGACTACTTCACCCTGGACTAGGAGCGATGTTCGAATACGCACCCGCCCCCGAGTCCCGCTCGGTGGTGGACATCAAGGCCTCGTACGGGCTCTTCGTCGACGGTGAGTTCGTCGACCCGGCCGACGGCGGCAGCCTCAAGTCGATCAACCCGGCCTCGGAGGAGGTCCTGGCCGAGGTCGCCGAGGGCGGCACGGCGGACGTGGACCGCGCGGTCCGGGCCGCGCGGAAGGCGTACGAGAAGGTCTGGGGTCCGATGTCGGGTCGGGACCGGGCGAAGTACCTGTTCCGGATCGCCCGGATCATCCAGGAGCGCTCCCGCGAGCTGGCGGTGCTGGAGTCGCTGGACAACGGCAAGCCGATCAAGGAGTCCCGGGACGTCGACCTGCCGCTGGTCGCCGCGCACTTCTTCTACTACGCCGGCTGGGCCGACAAGCTGCCGTACGCCGGCTTCGGCCCGAACCCGCAGCCGCTCGGCGTGGCCGCCCAGGTCATCCCGTGGAACTTCCCGCTGCTCATGCTGGCCTGGAAGATCGCCCCGGCGCTGGCCGCCGGCAACACGGTGGTGCTGAAGCCGGCCGAGACCACCCCGCTGACCGCGCTGGTCTTCGCCGAGATCTGCCAGCAGGCCGACCTGCCGCCCGGCGTGGTCAACATCGTCACCGGGGCCGGCGAGACCGGCCGCGCGCTGGTCGAGCACCCCGGCGCCGACAAGGTCGCCTTCACCGGCTCCACCGAGGTCGGCCGGGCCATCGCCCGCGCGGTGGCCGGCACCCGCAAGAAGCTCACCCTGGAGCTGGGCGGCAAGGCGGCGAACATCGTCTTCGACGACGCCCCGGTCGACCAGGCGGTCGAGGGGATCGTCAACGGCATCTTCTTCAACCAGGGGCATGTCTGCTGCGCCGGTTCCCGGCTGTTGCTCCAGGAATCGGTCGCCGAGCCGGTCCTGGAGTCGCTGAAGCGGCGGATGGCGCAGCTCCGCGTCGGTGACCCACTGGACAAGAACACCGACATCGGTGCGATCAACTCGGCCGCTCAGCTGGCCCGGATCACCGAGCTGTCCGACGCCGGCGCGGCCGAGGGCGCCGAGCGCTGGTCGCCCGCGTGCGAGCTGCCCGAGCGGGGCTTCTGGTTCGCCCCGACCATCTTCACCGGGGTCACCCAGGCACACCGGATCGCCCGGGAGGAGATCTTCGGCCCGGTGCTGTCCGTGCTGACCTTCCGCACCCCGGCCGAGGCCGTCGAGAAGGCCAACAACACGCCGTACGGGCTGTCGGCCGGGATCTGGACCGAGAAGGGCTCCCGGATCCTGTGGATGGCCGACCGGCTGCGCGCCGGGGTGGTCTGGGCCAACACGTTCAACAAGTTCGACCCGACCTCGCCGTTCGGCGGCTACAAGGAGTCGGGCTACGGCCGCGAGGGCGGCCGGCACGGGCTGGAGGCGTACCTCAATGTCTGACAGGTCGGGTGCGAAGGCCAAGGCGAAGCCGCCAGCGCCGCAGCGGGTCACGGTACGCAAGACGTACAAGCTCTTCATCGGCGGGAAGTTCCCCCGCAGCGAGTCGGGACGGTCGTATCCGGTGCAGAACGCCAATGTCGCCCTCTCCTCCCGCAAGGACGTCCGGGACGCGGTGGTCGCCGCCCGCGCCGCCGTGAAGGGCTGGTCCGGTGCGACCGCGTACAACCGGGGGCAGATCCTCTACCGGGTCGCCGAGATGCTGGAGGGGCGGCGCGAGCAGTTCGTCGCGCTCGGCGTGCCGGGCGACGAGGTGGACGCGGCCACCGACCGCTGGGTCTGGTACGCCGGCTGGTCCGACAAGCTCCCCCAGGTGTACGGCGGCGCGAACCCGGTCGCCGGGCCGTACTTCAACCTCTCCGCGCCGGAGCCGACCGGCGTGGTCGGCGTGGTGGCCCCGGAGCGGCCGGCGCTGCTCGGCCTGGTCAGCGTGATCGCCCCGGCGATCGTCACCGGCAACACGGTGGTGGTGCTCGCCTCGCCGACCGAGCCGCTGGCCGCGATCACCCTGGCCGAGGTGCTCGCCACCTCCGACCTGCCCGGTGGGGTGGTCAACCTGCTCACCGGTCGGGTCGCCGAGACGGCACCGCCGCTCGCCGGTCACATGGACGTCAACGCGTTGGACCTGACCGGTGTCGCCGACTCCGAGCTGGCCGCCGAGCTGGAGGTCGCCGCCGCGCAGAACCTCAAGCGTGTCCTGCGGCCGGCGTCGCCCGACCACGACTGGTCCACCGATCCCGGTCTGACCCGGATGACCAGCCTGTTGGAGACGAAGACCGTGTGGCATCCCAAGGGGGTGTGAGTCGCGGGTTCGTCCGGGTCTGGGTTTCCGGGGTCGCGCGCGGGTTTCCGGGGGAGCCCGCCCACTCCGGGCGGTCAGGCTTGGTCCCTGCGTGGGCAGGCTCCCCCGGAAACCTGTTCCGGTTGCGGTCCGCTGGGGGTGAACGGGCTCCGGGGTGCTGCCGTGGGGAGGGGTTCTACTACGGGGGGTAGGATTGGGGCGTGACGCGGCTGGGGGACCTTGAGCGGGCGGTGATGGACGTGCTGTGGGACGGCGCGTCCGGCGACACCGGGGGCGGGGTGACCGTCCGCGAGGTGGCCGACGCGCTGGCCGGACGCGAGCTGGCGTACACCACGGTGATGACCGTGCTGGACCGGCTCGCGGGCAAGGGCATGGTGGAACGCGAGCGGGAGGGCCGGGCCTGGCGCTACCGGGCGGCGGCCACCCGCGAGGCGCACATCGCCCAGCTCATGCTCGACGCGCTCGACCTCGGCGGCAGCCGGGACGCGGCCCTGGTGCGCTTCGCCCGGTCCGTCACCGGCACCGAGGCGGACGTGCTCCGGGCCGCCCTGAACGCGCAGGCGACGCGGGCGGCGGTCCCGGTCGACGAGGGCCCGGACCGGTAGGGCGCGGGCCGTGGCGTACGCGCTGCACTTCGCCGTGACGGTGCTGGCCTGCTGGCTGACCGCCCAGGTGCTCGCCGCCGCCACCTGGCCGGGGCGCAGCCCCCGGGTGGCGATCCTCTGCTGGCAGGGGGTCGGGCTGGCGCTCGGCCTCTCCGCGATGGGGGTGCCGATCGCCCTCGGGCTGGCGCCGTACGACCTGCCGACCGGCAGCGCGCTGCTGGCCCTCGCCGACGACCTGGTCCACGACACCCTGCCGCCCGGCCTGGGGGTGCTCCACCTGGCGGGGGTCGGCATCGGGTTCGGCATCGGCACGATGCTGCTGGCCACCACCTTCCGCAGCATCCTCGGCACGGTACGCGCCCAGCGCCGGCACCGGGAGCTGCTCACCCTGGTCGCCCGGGACGATCCGGCGGCCCCCGGCGCGCTGGTGCTCGACCATCCGTGCGCGGCGGCGTACTGCCTGCCCGGGATGCGGCCCCGGGTGGTGGTCAGTGCCGGAACCCTCGACCTGCTGGACCACGCCGAGCTGGCTGCCGTGCTCGCCCACGAGCGGGCACACGCGCAGGAGCGGCACGACCTGGTGCTGCTGCCGTTCACCGCGCTGTGCCGGGCGCTGCCCTGGTTCGGCTGGGTGCGCGCGGCGCACGAGCGGGTGGCGCTGCTGGTCGAGATGCGCGCCGACGACAAGGCCCGCCAGGCACACGCCGAGGCACCGCTGGCCGGCGCGCTGCGCCGGTTCGCCGCCGCCGGCAACCGGGTCACCCCGGCCGGCGCGCTCGGGCTCGGTGACCGTGACCTCGACCTGCGGGTACGCCGCCTGCTGGTCGCCGAACGGCCGCCCCGGGTCCTCGGGGCCACGGTGCTCGCCCTGACCACCACGCTGGCCGCGCTGCCGATCAGCCTCTTCCTGAGCTGACGTCGGTCGGGGGCGATCCTCCCGGCATGGACCGGTGTCGAACCGATCCCGCGACACGCCAAAGTACTACGACAAGTAGTAAAGATGTGGATGAGTAGGCTAACTACCTGTAGGCTGCCGGCAAAATGCGACTCCCCCCATTGGAGAGCCGGCCATGGATCCGCTCCTGTTAGCCCGCCTGCAGTTCGCCACCACGACCTCGATCCACTTCCTCTTCGTCCTCGTGACACTCGGCCTGATCACGTTACTCGTCTATCTCCAGACGGCGTGGGTGGTCACCAAGAAGCCGGTGTACGAGCGACTCACCCGCTTCTGGGGCACGCTCTACGTGATCAACTACGTGCTCGGCATCGCCGCCGGCGTGGTCATGGAGTTCCAGTTCGGACTCAACTGGAGCGGCCTGTCGAAGTACGTCGGCAACGTCTTCGGCGCCCCGCTGGCGATCGAGACGCTGACCGCGTTCTTCCTGGAGTCCACCTTCCTCGGCATGTGGATCTTCGGGTGGCACCGGCTGCGCCGGGGCGTCCACCTGGCGCTGCTGTGGGGCGTCGCGCTGACCGCGTACATCTCGGCTTTCTGGATCATGGCCGGCAACGCCTGGATGCAGAACCCGGTCGGGTACGAGATGCGCGACGGCATCGCCCACCTCACCGAGTTCTCCGCCCTGGTGACCAACCCCGCCTTCCGGATGGCGTTCGTGCACACGATGCTCGCCGCGCTGGTCACCGGCGGCATCCTGATGGCCTCGATCAGCTCCTGGCACCTGATCCGGCGCACCGCCGACTTCGAGCTGTTCCGCAAGTCGCTGCGGATCGGCCTGGTCACCGCCGCGCTCACCGTCGGCCCGCTGCTGCACTTCGGCTTCATCCAGCTCGCCGACATGGCTCCGCTCCAGCCGACCAAGTACGGCACCCCGGAGGAGAAGGAAGCCAAAATTGCCGAGCTGACCACCGCCTTCGGTCCCGGCGACTACGAACCGCCGACCATCTTCCTGAGCAGCCTCAGTTTCATGTTCATCATCGGCTTCCTGCTGGTGCTGATCTGCCTCCAGTTCGTGCTGCTCCCCAAGGACCTGCTCATCCGGCTCCGCTTCCCGCTCTGGATCCTGCTGTTCGCCCTGCCGCTGCCCTTCGTCGCGGCCATCCTCGGCTGGATCACCCGCGAGGTGGGCCGCCAGCCCTGGGCCGTCTACGGGCTGCTCCGGGTGGAGGACGCGGTCTCACCGGTCAGTGGCGGTGTGATGTTCACCTCGTTCCTCGGCTTCACCCTGCTTCTCGGCACCCTCGCGATCACCAACTGGGTGCTGATCGCCAAGCACGCCGCGCGGGGCGCGCACGACGACCTCGCCCTCGGCCGGCCGCCCGAGCAGGAGCCCGCCGACGACCGCCCCGACCCCGCCTTCGTCTGAGGAGCCGACCGTGGAACTCGCCTGGTACGCCCTCCTGGGCGTCTTCTTCGCCGCCTACCTGGTGCTCGGCGGCTACGACTACGGGACCGGCCTGATGCTCGCCCGGTCCGGTGACCCGGCCGCCCGGCGTGGCCTGCTCAACGCGGTCGGCCCGTTCTTCCTCGGCAACGAGGTCTGGCTGATCGCCGCCGTCGGCATCCTCTTCGGGGCCTTCCCGATCCTGGAGGGGGAACTCCTCGCCGGGCTCTACCCGGCCTTCGCCGGCGCGGTCACCGGCGTGATCCTGGTCACCGCCGCCGTGCAGCTGCGCAGCCGTCCGGCGAGCCGGTGGGCGCGTACCGCCTGGGACCGCGTGATCGTCGTCGGCTCCGCGCTCGCCGCGCTGGGCTGGGGCGCGGTGCTCGCCGGGATGCTCCAGGGCGTACCGCTCAACGAGGAGGGACGGGTGGAGGGCATCGGTCACCTCTTCACGCCGTTCGCGCTGGCCGCAGCGGTGACCATGGTGGCGCTGGTGGCCGTGCACGGCGCGGCCTTCCTGGCCCTGCGGCTCCCCGTCGACGAGGCCGGACCGGTCGCCGCGCTGGGCCGCCGGCTGGTGCCGGTCGCCCTCGCCGCGGGCGTCGTGACCACCGTCGTGGCGCTGCTCTCCGACCGGGTACGCGACGCGGCGCAGCAGCCGCTCGCCGCGATCGCCATGCCCGTACTGCTGGTGGTGGCCCTGCTGGTGGCGTGGGTCGGCTTCGGTCGGCGGAGCCCCGGCCTGGCCTTCACCGCCACCAGCGTGACGCTGGCGCTGCCGGTGCTGCTGGTCGGGGCGACCCTCTGGCCCAACGCGCTGTACTCCACCATCGACCCGGCGGCCAGCCTGACCGTCGCCGACGCGGCGGCCAGCGGGCCGACCCTGCGGCTGCTGACCTGGCTGACGGTGCCCCTCCTGCCGGCCCTACTAGGCTTCCAGGTGATGTTGTGGTGGGTGTTCCGGGGACGGACCGGCGGCAGGGCACCGGTGTACTGGTGATGCATCGGTGAACCGTCGTCCCTTCGACCCGCGTCTGCTGCGCCGGGTCCCCGCGGTCCGGCGCCATCTCGCCGTGCTCGCCGGGCTCGGCGTGCTCACCGCGCTCCTGGTCATCGCCCAGGCCACCGCGCTGGCCGTCCTCCTCGCCACCGCCTTCGACGGGCGGTTGCACCGGGAGGCGCTCGCCGGCCTCGTCGCGGCGGTCGCCGCCCGCGCGGCGGTGGTCTGGGCCCAGGGGGCGGTGGCGGCGCGGGCCGCGGCGACGGTCAAGGCCACCCTCCGCGCCGACCTGCTCGGCGCGGTGGGACGGCACGGGCCGGGCTGGGTGGCCGGGCAGCGGGCCGGGCAACTCGCCACCCTGGCCGGCCGAGGGCTGGACGCCCTGGACGCCTACTTCACCGGCTACCTTCCCCAGCTCGTACTGAGCGTCACGGTGCCGGTCGCGGTGCTGGCCCGGCTGGTCTTCGCCGACTGGAGTTCGGCGCTGATCATCCTGGTGACGCTGCCGCTGATCCCGATCTTCGGCGCGCTGCTCGGCTGGCAGGCGCAGGCCGCCACGGAACGGCAGTGGCGTCGTCTCTCCCGCCTCGGCGGGCACTTCCTCGACATGGTGGCCGGACTGGCCACCCTGCGCGCCTTCGGGCGCTCCCGGGCCCAGGTGGACGTGGTACGGCGGATGGCCGACGGACACCGAGTCGCCACCATGCGGACCCTGCGCATCGCCTTCCTCTCCGGGCTGGTGCTGGAACTGGTCGCCACCCTGTCGGTGGCGCTGGTCGCCGTCCCGGTGGGCATCCGGCTGCTCGACGGCGGCCTCACCCTCACCACCGCGCTGCTGGTGCTCCTGCTCACCCCGGAGGCGTACCTCCCCCTGCGGGCGGCCGGCGCCCGGTTCCACGCCAGCATGGAGGGACTGAGCGCGCTCAGCGACGCCTTCGCCGTGCTGGAGGGGCCCGACGCGCCGCGCGCGCCGGCTGGAGCTGAGACGCCGGCCGGGGCCGAGATGCCGGCCGGGGCCGAGATGCCGGCAGGAGCTGAGGTGCCGGCGAGGGCTGAGGTGCCGGGTGCACCGGCTGCGGCTGAGGTGCCTGCAGGGGCCCCCTGTTCGACAAAAAGCGGTAACAGGGGACCCCTGCTACCACCCCGGCCCGGTGAGATCCGGTTCGAGGCGGTCACCGTGGCGTACGAGCGGACCACCGCGCTGCGGGACGTCACGCTGACCATCCGCCCCGGCGAGCGGATCGCCGTCGTCGGGCCGAGCGGGGCGGGCAAGAGCACCCTGCTCGGCCTCCTTCTGGGCTTCGTCACCCCGACCGGCGGGCGGGTCACCGTGGACGGGGTCGACCTGGCCACCGTCGACCTGGACGAGTGGCGTCGCCGGCTGGCCTGGGTGCCCCAGCGGGCCCACCTGTTCGCCGCCACCCTGGCCGACAACATCCGCCTCGGCGCACCGGAGACCCGCCCGGAGGCGCTCACCGCCGCGGTCCGGGCCGCCGCGCTGGACGAGGTGGTCGCCGCCCTGCCCGACGGGCTGGAGACCCGGCTCGGCGAACGCGGCCACGGCCTCTCCAGCGGCCAGCGGCAGCGGGTGGCGCTGGCCCGGGCGTTCCTGCGGGACGCCCCGGTCGTCCTTCTCGACGAGCCCACCGCCCGACTCGACACCGCCTCGGAGGCCGTGGTGCTGGAGGCGACCCGTCGACTCGTCGCGGGGCGTACCGCCCTGCTGGTGGCCCACCGCCCGGCGTTGCTCGCCGACGCCGACCGGATCCTGCGGGTGGTCGACGGGCGGGTCGTCGAGCTGACCCGGACCGGGGAGGTGGTCGGATGAGCCGGGACAGCGGGCCGTCGCCCCAGCCCGCCACGCCCGTGGGGTCGACGGGGCGGCTGGGGGCCGAGCGGGCCGTGCTGCGGCTGGCCCGGCCGTACCTTCGCCGGTTGCTCGGCGCGGGGCTGCTCGCCACCGCCACCGAACTGGCCGCGCTGGCGCTGATGTCCACCGCCACCTGGTTGCTGATGAGCGCCGCCGGTCGGCCGCCCCTGGACCGGCTGACCGTGGCGATCGTCGCGGTCCGGGCGCTCGCGATCGGCCGGGGCGTGCTGCGCTACACCGAACGACTCGCCGGGCACGACGCGGTGCTGCGCATCGTCACCGACGTACGCACCCGGGTCTTCGCCACCCTGGCGGCCCGCCGGGCCACCGCCGACCAGCGCTCCGGGGACACCCTCAGCCGGCTGGTCTCCGACGTGGACACCGTCCAGGACCTGATGCTGCGGGTGCTCGTGCCGGGAACGGCGGCGGCCCTGGTCAGCGTGCTCGCGATCGGCGGGGCGGCGGTGGTGTCCCCGGCGGCGGCCGGGGTGCTCGCGGTGGGACTGCTGCTGGCCGGCGTCGCGCTGCCGGTCCTGGCGACGGTGCTGACCCGGCGCGGTGCCGCCGAGGTGGCGCCACTGCGCGGCGCGCTCGCCTCGGACGCGGTGGACCTGACCCACGGAGCCGCCGACCTGGCTGCCTTCGGGGCGACCGACGCGGCCCTGCGCGCGGCGACCGGACGAGCCGACCGGCTCGCCCGGTTGGAGCGTCGCCTCGCCGCGACCGGTTTCGCGGTGGACGCCCTCGGGGTGCTGGTCGCCGGAGCGACCAGCGCGGCGGTGGTGGTCGCCGCCCTCCGGGCCGACGTCTCCGGCGTGCTGGTCGGCGTCCTCGCGGTCGGCACGCTCGCCGCCGTGGAGGTGGCGTCGGCACTGGTCGGCGCCGCCCGGCAGTGGAGCGGGCTACGGGCCGGGCTGACCCGGGTGGCCGCGTTGCTGACCGCCCCGACGGACGCCCCGACGGCCGGGGACCGGCCGGTGCCCACCGCAGCCCACCACGTACGGCTCGACGGGGTACGGGTCCGCTACCGGGAGGGTGCCCCGCCCGCGCTGGACGGGGTGGACCTGGACCTGCCCCCTGGCCGGCGGATCGCCGTCGTCGGGCCGAGCGGGGCGGGCAAGAGCACCCTGGCGGCCGTCCTCACCGGGGCGGTGGAACCGGACCGGGGCCGGGTGACCCTGGACGGGGCCGACCTGTCGGCGTACCGGGTGGAGGAGTTGCCCCGGGCGGTCGGCGGCCTGCTAGCCGAGGCACACGTCTTCCACGCCACCGTCCGGGAGAACCTCCTCCTCGGCCGGGGCGGGGCCGACGACGTGGCGCTCGACTCGGCCGCCCGGGCGGCCGGGCTGCTCGACTGGGTACGCGCCCAGCCGGAGCAGTGGGACACCGTGGTGGGCGAGGACGGCGGGCAGCTCTCCGGCGGCCAGCGGCAGCGGCTGGCGCTGGCCCGGGCGCTGCTGGCCGCGCCGGGCCTGCTGGTGCTGGACGAGCCGACCGAGGGACTGGACCCCGCCGCCGCCGACGCGGTGCTCGCCTCGACCCTGGCCGCGGTGCCGGCCGACCATTCGGTGCTGCTGATCAGCCACCGGCTCAGCGGCCTCGCCGGCTTCGACGAGGTCGTGGTGCTGGACGCCGGCCGGGTGACCCAGCGGGGGCACCACGACGAGCTGGTGGCGGCGCCGGGCTGGTACCGCGACCAGTGGCTGATCCAGGTGGCGGCCGAGCAGGGCTATCTGGCCCTGGCCCCCTGACGCGGTCGGCGTCGTTCACCCGGAGCCCGGGAGCCACCGACGTGGGGTGGCTGCCGGCGGCCGGACGGGTCAGGCGGTCGCCGGCGGCGGCCAGACGGGTCAGGCGGTCGCCGGCGGCGGCACGTCCGGGTTGAGGAACCGACCGACGGTGGAACTGAACTCACGCCAGCCGGCCCGCTCGCCGGCCAGCGCCCGCCGTCCCGCGTCGGTGAGCTCGTAGGTGCGCCGTTCTCGCCCGTTGACCGTGTGCCAGGAGCTGGCCACGTAACCGGCGCGTTCCAGCCGGCGCAACGCCGGATAGGTCGTGCCGGTGGGCAGGTCCAGGCTGCCGCCGCTGCGCACCCGCAGTGCCTCGATGATCGCGTATCCGTGCAGCGCACCGTCCTCGAGCACCGCCAGGAGCAGGGCGTCGAGGTGTCCGTGCAGCGTCTGGCCCCTCACAGCACACCACGCTACTGACTGTCCGGGACGTAGCCAACGGGGTGCGGGCACCGGTCCCGCCGGATCGCCCACTAGGGTATGTGCGCAGAGTCACCCGACGGCACGGACTACCGCCGGGTCAGCAGCCCGAAGCACACGGAGGTCAGCGTGGCCCGCCAGTCGCCCCAACGGCCCGACGCCGACGAGCCCCAGCTCGACGAAGCGACCGCAGCGACCGAGTCGGAGGAGGCCGGCGACACCGCCGCCAGCTCCGGCGAGGCGGACCGGTCGCTCTGGGAGGAGCTGCGGATCGATCCGGTGGAGATCGCGCTGCCGGCCGGTTCCGGCTTCACGCTGCGGGCGTACCGGCCGGCCCGGGAGCTGACCCCCACCGACGTCGCCGAGCGGGACGCCGACGACCCGTTCCTGGCGCGTGGCCGGGAGGTCGTCGAGGATGACGACGACGACGACGAGACCGTCGTGATCCTCGACGAGGAGCTCGCCGAGGAGTTCGCCGAGGCCGACGAGGAGGAGAAGCAGTCGGCCCGCAAGGGCGACAAGGCCGAGGCGGACGCCGAGGACGAGAGCGAGGACGAGGACGCCGCCGCTGACGAGGAGGTGCCCCTCTTCCTCAGCCACCGGGGTCGCCTGCTGCTGTTCAAGACGCCCGAGTCCCTGGTCAGCTTCATCCGTTCCGGCGCTCCGCACGACATGTCCCAGCTGGACGGCTGGAATGAACTGTCCGAACGGGTGGAGCCGGCGGACATCGCCCCCCTCGACGAGGACACCTACGAGCTCGACCTCGTGGTGGAGAACCTGCGCGGCGGGCACGACACCTGGGACCCGACCCTGCTCATCGAGGCCGGCGAGGCGGCCCGTGACCTGGCGTACGCGCTGCGGCTCCCCGCCGTGCTCGACATGCTCTCCGCCGGATCCAGCCTGGACGACCTGGACGAGGCGCTGCGGGCCACGGTCGGCGGCGGGATCGGCGGTTTCATGGGCCGGCGGCGGCTCAAGAAAATCGGCGCCCAGACCGCCAGCCTGGGGTGGCGGACCATTGTCGGGAAGATCTCTGCGGTCGTGGACTGGCGCGACTGAGCTGTAACAGGGAGCATCAGTCTCTGGCACAGAAACCCGGGAGGAGGACGACGCCGTGGCGCTCGTGCGCGTGTACTGCGGTCTTGCCTCGGCCGACTCGGCAGACCGACCGGCTTCGGCCAGTTCGACGCTGACGTCCGCTGTGGTCGACGACGCAGGCCGGCTGCTCCACGTCTGCGAGATCAGCGACGACCCGGCCGGTTACGCCCGGCTCGTGGCGTTGCTCGTGGAACGGTCAGGCGGCCCGAGCGGTGCGGCGATCGCCGCCGACAGTGACGACCACACGGTCACCTCGCTGCTCAGCGCGGCCGGTCGGCCGCTCGCGATAGCCGACGACGACTCCGTCGACGACTTCGCCGAGCGGTTCGCCGACGACGACTCGCTGGAGGAGATGCAGTCGCCGCCGGCCGAGCGCCGGGCGGTCGGGCTGGCGCGGGCCCTCCAGGCCGGCGCGCTCTCCGCGGTCACCCTGCCCGTGCCCCGCGACCTCGCCGGCTACAAGCAGGTCCTCGCCGCGCACGCCGCGCTCGCCAACGGCCGGCACACCGCCGCCGTGGCGCTCCGCGAGGTGCTGCGTGAGCTCTACCCGGCCGCCCTGCGGGCCTACCCCGACCCGGCCGAGCCGGTCTCGCTGGCCGTGCTCGACGCGCTCCCGGAGCCCGGCATGCTGGGCGGCACCGTCGCCCGGGGCCGGGACGTCTCGGTCGCCGCGGACGCCATCGTCGCCCACCTGGCCGCCGACGGGGTGGCCGACGCCGACTCGATCAACGACGCGGTGACCGCGCTGCGGGTGGCCATCGCCGAGACCCCGCGCCGGGCGGCGGTCAGCCGGGCGCTCACCTCGGCGGTGGCCGAGACGGTACGCCAGGCCGTCGCCGCCGTCCGCGCCTGCGACGCCGGGTGCGACGCCCTGGTCGGGGCGCTCCGTGCCCGGGTCAGCGCCCCTTCCCCCGGCCGGCGTGCCGCGCCGTCCGACGACCGCGCCGAGTTCGGGACCGGTGGCGGGCTCCGCGCGGTCGACCCGGTGCCACCGCAGCCGACCGGACGACGCAGCCGACCGGAGCCGGTCGGTGGCACTCCGCCCACCCCACCGCGTCCGCTCGGCCCGCCCCCGGTGGCGCCGGCCCCGATCGCGCCGCCGCCGTCCGCACCGGCTCCGGTCACCCCGGCCGCCTCGGTCAAGCCGCCGGTCAACGGGGTGCCGGGCCGGGGCGACACCCCTGCTCTCCCGGCAGCACGTCAGGTGGACGGGCCGACGAACCGGCCGGTCTCCTCGCCACCGCCCCCGCCCGGGATCACCCCGATCGCCCCGGCGCAGCGGAGCAACTCGCCGGCCGACGCGGGTGAGCCGTTCCGGCCCACCCTCACTACGGCCGCGATCAACAACGCCCGGGCCGAGCGGCAGCGGACCGTCATCCCGCCGCGTCCCAAGACCACCGGCGACACCCCGACCGGCGGGTTCGCGGTCACCGACCTCAGCGTGCCGGTGCCGGCCCCGCGTCCGGAGCAGGAGGCTCCGGCACCCGGGTCCCGGGCCAACTGGCCGCTGGTCAACAATCCGGAGGACCCGGCCGACAGCTCGCCGCGCAACCCGGTCGCGCAGTCCGCACCGGAGCGGGACGAACGGCAGATCGACGCGCACACCGACCCGGGCCGCCCCGAGGGCCGGATCACGCCGCCCTGGCTGGCGGACGACCTGCCCCAGGAGCCGCCGATGCTGCGCCTGGTGGAGCCACCGCTGCACGACCGGACGGCCGCGCCGGTCGACCGTGGCGCACGCACCGTCCCCCGCCCGGAGCGCGGCGGTGACCGGGTCGACCCGAACGCCGAGCGGAGCGCCCGCCCCGCGTTCGAGGCCCCGGCCGACGACCGGACCGTCCTCCATCCCACCTCCGGCTCCCGTCCGGAGAACCCACCGCTGCGCCCGGAGAACCCACCGCTGCGGCTGGTGGACCGGAAGGACGCGCCGCCTCTTCCCGAGCGGCCCACCGCCGAACGCCGCCGGGGTCCGATCTCCGACGAGAACGACGGTGACCTGCTCATCTTCGCGCAGGCGAAGTCGGCCTGGTTCGTCGGGCACTCGGACGAGACCGACCTCGACTGGTCCAGCATGGCCGACACCGGTTGGCAGGCCGCCGAGCAGGCCGCGCAGCCGGTCAAGGGCGACGAGACGCCGGCCGGGCTCCCCCGCCGGGTTCCGCAGGCCAACCTGGTGCCCGGCTCGCCGCTGCGCGAGGAGCGTCCGCTGCGGATCGTCCGGGACGCGGCGCGCATCGCCGAGAACACCACCGGCTACTTCCGGGGCTGGCGCCGCGGGCAGGAGATCGGCGGGTTCGCGGTGGGTGGCCGACCCGGTCGTGAGGCGGCCGGCGGCTGGGACTTCACTCGCGATCACGGCGACCGCGACGATGACAGGGAGTACGAGTACCGCTCCGCCGGCTACCGCTCCTGAGCGGACCGGACCGCCGGACCGCCGGACCGCCGGACCGTACGACCGGACATCCGGGACGACGCCGGCGATCCGCGTCTGGCCGCCCGGCTGGCCGGCTCGGCGGGGTCCACGTCCTGGTCGGCGGGGTGCTCGCCGAGGTCTCGATGGCCGTCGTGACGGTGGCCGAGGAGCAGCGGATCCCTCGTCTCGCTCGCGGCGGGCGACACTGTCGTGCCGCCGGCCACCGAGCGCGCCTTCGTCTGCGAACTCGCCCCGGACGCCACCGACGGCGGGGCGGCTGGGCCGCCTGATCCGCGCGCAGGGAGCCCGGCGGATGACGTTGGTGGCCGAGAGCCGGGCTACCCGGCGACTCGGGCGTACGGGCCGTTCCGGAGGCGCTGCGGGCGACCAGGGTGGACCTGCTCCGGACGGTCCGGTGTTGCCCGTCGGTACGACGGGTCACATCCGCGTCGCGGAGGACACCTGGCCGGCCGGAACGCGGAGGCGGTCGAGGGGCCTTCGGGGTGCACCGGATCGGCCTGGCCCCGTCCACGCTCACCAACACCACGGCAGCGACGACCCACCCGGATTCCGTGTTCCGCTACGTCCAGCGGCACAACGGGACGTAGCGCCTCGGGAACGACGTACCGCCCGGTGCGCGGCCGGAGCCGGCACCGGGCGGTACGCAGGTCGCCTCAGGCCGGCGCGACCGCGCGCGAACGGCGCATCGTGAGCACGTACTCGACCAGCGAGATCAGCACGTGCTTGGTCGACTCCCGCTGCCGGGCGTCACAGGCCACCACCGGCACCTCCGGAGAGATCGCCAGCGCGTCCCGGACGTCCTGCGGGTCGTGGTACTGCATCCCGTCGAAGCAGTTGATGGCGATCAGGTACGGCAGCCGCCGGTGCTCGAAGAAGTCGATGGCCGCGAAGCAGTCGGCCAACCGGCGGGTGTCGACCAGGACCACGGCGCCGATGGCGCCCCGGACCAGCTCGTCCCACATGAACCAGAACCGCGTCTGACCGGGTGTACCGAAGAGGTACAGGATCAGGTCACGGTCGATCGAGATACGACCGAAGTCCATCGCCACCGTGGTCGTCGTCTTGCCCGGCACCTGCCGGGTGTCGTCGACGCCCACACCGGCCGAGGTCATGATCGCCTCGGTGGTCAGTGGCGTGATCTCCGAAACCGAGCCGACCAGCGTCGTCTTGCCAACGCCGAAGCCACCGGCGATAACGATCTTCGCCGATGTCACGCGCCCGCTCGACGGAGTCGGCGGCCGGTGCGACATGTCAGAGCCTGCGAAGTCCACTCAGCACCCTCTCCAGCAGTTCAGTGCCCACCGCGTCATCGGAGTCGTCCAGGATGGTCGGCTCGTGCACCGCGACCAGGCCGTCCGTAGCCATGTCGGCAATGAGCACCCGGGCCACCCCGAGTGGCAGCTGCATCCGCGCCGCGATCTCGGCGAGCGACTGCAACCGTCCGTCACACAGCGCGGCGATGTACTGGTGCTCCCGGCCCTGACCACCGTTGCCGTTGGCAGCGGTCCGACCGCGCACCGTCGTCTCGACGAGCGCCTCCAGCGCGATGTCGAGACGGGGACGGGTACGACCGCGGGTGACGGCGTATGGACGGACCAGAGCCCCGGTGGGCTCATCACGATCGACCACGTCGCCGCTCACCTCCTCCCGCGTACCCGCCACCGGCTCGCTCCGGTGGAACTCGTCGACTTTTCCGTTGTTGGTCCGCCGACCCTACGGTCAGCGCCCGTCTCAACCCAGCATTCCTGCGGCGGCGCGCGGCTGCGGGGTCAGCGCGTCGCCGACCCGGTCGACCAGCAGCGCCATTTCGTACCCGACCTGCCCCACGTCGCAGCTCCGGGCGGCGAGCACCGCGAACGACGACCCGTCCGAGATGGACATGAGGAACAGGAAGCCATTGTCCATCTCGACCACTGTCTGGAGCACCGCACCACCCTCGAAGCAGCGAGCCGCTCCCTGGGTGAGGCTGACCAGGCCGGACGCGATCGCGGCCAACTGGTCGGCGCGGTCACGCGGCAGGTCCCGTGACGACGCGAGGAGCAGGCCGTCCGCGGAGACGGCGACCGCATGCGCGACACCGGGCACCCGGTCGGCGAAGTTGGCCAGCAGCCAACCGAGATCCTGCGTAGTTGTCATCCTTCTTGCTCCTTCTGCCTGCTCCCGGCCAGGGGGCCTGAGCCAGACTGCGAGGACTGCTGCCCACCCGGAGTCGCCCCCAGGCCGGACGAGTGGCTGTCAGCGTGGTTGCTTCGGCCGCGTTGCACGCCACGATGGTATGCCGAGAGAAGTCCGCGTACCGCCTCCGGCGTACGTCGTTGCACCGACGTCACCGGCTTCTCGATCCCGCCCGGCACGAGCTGCGCCATGGGCTTGCGCTTGGGCAGGCCGGTCTGGGTGGTCTCGACCACCGGCACCTCGTTGGCCGCGCTGGCGGCACGCCAGCCGTCGTCCGCGGCGGTCTGCCAACCGCCGGGTGGCTGCGGGGTGCGCCGGCCGGCGAGGCTCTCGGCGTACGCGGAACGGTCGCTCCCGTTGGTCGCCGCACCGTTGTCGTGCGACGCGCCTCCGGTGTTCGTTGCCATCGGTGCGTTACCTGTCGTCCCTGCTGGTTCCTTGGCGGCCGGACGGCCCCGTTCGACTGCGGCGAGCTGCTGCGTCTGGGCAGCGTCCGGGCTCCCGAGGGTGACCCGGGCACCACCGGCGGCCGTCTCGTCGTTGACCGGTCGCCGAGTGCGGAACCAGGCGGATTCCAGCTCCCGGAAGATCGGCAGTTCCATCGTCTCGTCCGCGTACCGCTGCCGGTCGGGGACCGCCGGGGCCGGTGCGGGCTGCCCGGCCGGGCTGGGGTGGCCGGCCGTTCCGGCCGGTGACTCGCCTGCCGAGCGCGGCACGCGGGGCAGCTCGGTGGTCATGTCGAGCGCTGCGGCGAGCCGCTCGGGCACGGGCGGGGTGGGCGCCTCCCGCTCCGTTCCGGCCACCGGCGGCCAGACCGGTGGAGCCGGCGTGGCCGGAGCCGGTCGGGTCGGCGGCGCGGACATCGGTGGCCCGGAGACCGGCGGAGCCGACACGGGCGGGCCGGAGACCGGCGGGGCCGGCGGGGCCGACACCGGCGGCGGGACCTGCGGATGGGCGGTGCGCGCCTCCGGGTTCGACGGCACCTGCCGCGGCACGGCGGGTGGCTGACCGAACCCGGCCGGTTCCTCGTCACCGGTCGCGCGCCGCTGCGGCAGCGCGTCCACCTGCTGTCCGTTCGCCGGACGGGGCGTGAAGGCGTCGCCGCCGCTGGCCCGCACGTCCGCACCGGTCAGGTCGGACCAGGCGGGCAGCGGTCGGCCGGCGCCCGGCGTGCCGTTGCGCGGCTCCGGCTCGAAGGGCCGCCCACCGAGGGTGACCTGGTTGCCGGAGCCTCCCGGACGGGGGGCCGGCGCCGGGGCGTTGCCCAGTGCCGGCAGCGTGCCGACGGTGGGCAGCGGGGTCGCTGGAGCAGGACCGGACGCGGGCAGCCCCGGCGGTTGCTGCACCCGGCCGGAGAGCGCACGTGGCACCAGGACCGTGGTGGGCAGGTCGACCTCGGCGACCGTGCCCCGCTCGGTGCCCGGCCGTAGCTCGACCCGGACCCCGTGCCGGGCGGCCAGCCGGGCGACCACGACCAGGCCCATCATCCGGGAGACCGCGACGTCCACCTGCGGCGGCGTGGCGAGCCGCTCGTTCAGGTCGGCGATCTGCTCGGCGCTGATGCCGATGCCCCGGTCCTCGACGTAGAGCGACGCGCGGTCGCCGACCCGGCGGGCCTCGACCATGACCTGGGAGTCCGGCGGCGAGAACGCGGTGGCGTTGTCGAACAGCTCGGCGACCAGGTGGACCAGGTCGTTGACCGCGTGCGCGGCGACCTCGATGTCCCGGTCGATCACGCCGAACTCGATCCGGGTGTAGTGCTCGACCTCGGACTGCGCGGCCCGGAGCACGTCGATCAGGGCGGCCGGCTGCCGCTGCACCCGGGTGGAGTCCGCACCGGCGAGGACCAGCAGGTTCTCGTCGTTGCGGCGCATCCGGGTGGCCAGGTGGTCGAGTTGGAACAGCTCGGCCAGCCGGTCCGGGTCCTCCTCGCCGCGCTCCAGCCGGTCGAGGTGACCGATCAGCCGGTCGACCAGGATCTGGGACCGGCGGGCCAGGTTGACGAACATGGTCGCCACGGAGGCGCGGAGCGCGGCCTGCTCGGCCGCCGTCCGGACCGCCTCCAGGTGGACGGCGTTGAACGCCTCGGTCACCTGGCCGAACTCGTCCTTGCTGCGCACCGGGAGCGGCTCGGCGATCTGGTTGGCGAGCTGCATCGGGGTGAGCTGGCCGGTGACCTTCGGATCCCGCAGCCGGGCCACCGCATGGGGCAGGCCGTACTGGGCGATGGAGAGCGCTCCCTGCCGCAGGTCGCGCAGGGAGCGGGCCATCGACCGGGCGACCAGGTAGGCGAAGAAGATCGCCAGTAGCAGCATGCTGAGCAGCAGGCCGGTCTCCAGGAAGACCCGGCGCTGCACGTCGGAGCGGAGCTGGTCGGCCAGGCCGATCACGTCGCCGTCGAGTTTGGCCTCCACGGTACGGATCAGTTTGGCGTTGGCGACCATCGCGGCGTCCCACTCGTTCGCCCCGAACGGCGCGCCGGCCATGCTGTCGCTGGTGTTGCCGTTGATCCAGCCGAGGTAGTTCTCGACCTGGCGCTGGTCCGATCCGGCGACGGTCTGCTGGTACAGCTCGGACTCGGCCTGGTTGGCGACCGCCTGGAAACTCTGTAGCGCCTGCTGCTGGCCGGTGCCGGTGGCGATGTAGTCGGTGCGCAACACCGGGCTCATCGACCCCTGGATCAGCGCCCTGTGCACCACGACCCGACGGACCGAGAGGAACTCCTTGGCCCGGGCGCTGGCGGCCACCGCGCGCATCCGCTCGCTCAGGTCGGTGTCCCCGGCGAGCTGGCTGGCCGAGTCCCGGATGTCCAGCAGGTCGTTGATCAGACCCTCGTAGGACCGGGCGGCGTCGGTGAGCGGCAGCCGGTTGTTGAAGACCTGGCTGCGAGTGCCGGGAAGGTCCTGCAGGCTCTGGTCGATCCGGTCGAGGACCTTCTCGAGGTTGCCGGGGAGCCCGTCGAGCTCGGCCCGCTGCCGGGAGTACGGCGCCCGGGCCCGGTCGACCCGCTCGTGCACGTCGGTGTAGGCCTTGTTGTACTGCTCCCGGGTCTGCGCGTTCGCCCCGAGCAACAGCACGGCGGCGGCCCGCTCGTCCTGGAGGGTGTCGACCAGCTCACCGGAGTGACCGGTGAGGTGCGCCAGGTCGCCGGCGCGGTTGGCACCGTTGAGCGTGTCAAGGTGGTCGATCAGGCCGTTGGTGCCGACGACCACCGTGGCGATGGTCGGCACGATCATGATGAGGCCGAGCTTCGACCAGATCGGCATGTCGCGGAGCCGACCAGCCGGCCGGCGCATTCGCGACAGGAAGGAGCCCGCCGTCTTTGGTCGTTTGCTCACGTCACCGCCCTCGCGATCTCAGCGTCCGCCGTGTTGCCCCGGGCAACGCCCAGCGACCGACCCGGCGGGTCGGACCTCCGAGATTCCATCACGCCGCCTCTCAAAGAGAAAGCCCAGGCTGTCCCTCGCCCGGGGTGTGATGAGATGTTGAGACAGTTTGATCGCAGCCCGTCTGGCCGGAGTCACCTACCGTAATGAAGCCCCCGCACCGCGTCGTCCTGCTCGCCGGCCCTTCGGGCTCCGGAAAGTCCTACGTCGCACGCCGAACCGGACTCCCCGTGCTCTGTCTCGACGATTTCTACAAGGACGGCGACGACCCTACGTTGCCACGTCGGCACGACCGAATCGACTGGGATTCGCCGCATGCCTGGGATGCCGGCTTCGCCGTGGAAACCATTGCTCGACTGGCTCGTGACGGCAAGGCCGAAGTGCCGGTTTATGCAATCGGCGAAGACCGCCGAGTGGGTACCCGGACGTTCGATCTCGCCGGAGCGCCATTCTTCGTCGCCGAGGGGATTTTCGCCGCCGAGATCGTCGCCGAATGCCGTGATCGGGGTCTTCTCGCCGGCGCGTACGCCCTTCGTCGGCCGCGCGGCGCGACATTCCTCCGCCGACTCACCCGGGACCTCGCCGAACAGCGCAAGGCACCGGGGGTGCTTCTCCGGCGCGGCCTGACGTTGCTGCGCGAGGAGCCGGCGGTGCTGCGCCGGCAGACCGGACTGGGCGCGGAGGCGGCGCGGGCCCGCGAGGTGCTGCGGCGGGTGGCCATGCTGCTCGCCGGCCACCCCCGCCGGTCCTGAATCCCGCCCGCTGGCGACCCGGCCGGGTCAGGAGAGCAGCTTCGCGTACGCCGGCTTGATCACGTCGTCGATGATCCGCAGCCGCTCGTCGAACGGGATGAAGGCGCTCTTCATCGCGTTGATGGTGAACCACTGGAGTTCCTTCCAGCCGTAGCCGAAGGCGTCCACCAGCAGCGCCATCTCCCGTGACATCGAGGTGCCGCTCATCAGCCGGTTGTCGGTGTTGACCGTCACCCGGAACCGCAGGTCGCGCAGGAGACCGATCGGGTGCTCGGCGATCGACGCGGCCGCCCCGGTCTGCACGTTGGACGACGGGCACAACTCCAGCGGGATCCGCTTGTCCCGCACGTACGCGGCCAGCCGGCCGAGCTGCGGACGGTCGTCGGTGAGGGTGATGTCGTCGACGATCCGTACCCCGTGCCCGAGGCGGTCCGCGCCGCACCACTGGATCGCCTGCCAGATCGACGGCAGACCGAACGCCTCACCGGCGTGGATGGTGAAGTGGAAGTTCTCCCGCTGGAGGTACTCGAAGGCGTCCAGGTGCCGGGTGGGCGGGAACCCGGCCTCGGCGCCGGCGATGTCGAAGCCGACCACGCCGGTGTCCCGGTGCCGGACGGCCAGTTCGGCGATCTCCTGCGACCGGGCGGCGTGCCGCATCGCGGTCAGCAGGGTGCCGACCCGGATCGGGTTGCCGGCCTGGGCGGCCAGCTCGCTGCCCTCGGCGAAGCCGGCGAGCACCGCCTCGACCACCTGGTCCAGGGTGAGGTCCTGTTCCAGGTGCTGCTCGGGGGCGAAGCGCACCTCGGCGTAGACGACTCCGTCGGCGGCCAGGTCCAGGGCGCACTCCCGGGCCACCCGGGCCAGCGCCGGTGCGGTCTGCATGACCGCCACCGTGTGCGCGAAGGTCTCCAGGTAACGCTCCAGCGAACCGGAGTTCGCCGCCTCGACGAACCACCTGCCGAGTTCGTCCGGATCGGTGCTGGGCAGCTCGTGGCCCACCTCGGCGGCCAGCTCGATGATCGTGGTCGGCCGCAGCCCGCCGTCCAGGTGGTCGTGGAGCAGCGCCTTGGGCGCCTGGACGATTTCTTCGTATCCGATTGCCACCATGACCCGACTCTAGTGGTCGGTGCCCACGGCACCGCGCCGAGCACGCCGGGCCACCCGCGACAGAGGTCAGCCCGGCCGTCCACCGCCCGGTGCGCCCGCGCGACCCCTGCCCGAGCGCACCGCCGCTTTCCAAAGAGTAATCGACAACCTACGATGGGTTGCACTTCGAAGTGATGGCTCACATCCATGATCGGCGACGCCTGGTTCCGCTGGTGACCGCCCTGACGACCGGACTATCGGGCGACTGCCGCCAGGCGCTTCCTGAACCCGTCGGACGGGGTCACGCAGGCCCGCCAATTTTCTGCGCCGCCTGCTGGCGGCGACGGGGGAGGTAGAAGTGTCAGAAACCGCGCTCGAAGCCGCGTTCGTCACACCGCAGTCGACCCGGGAGAGCCTGATCGGGGCTTTCAAGCCGCGGAGCTCGGAACTGCCGACCACCGGGTCGAGCTTCTTCATCCACCTCAGCGAGCTCTGTCCGGTCGCGTGCCTGCACTGCATGTACTCCTCGGACCTGCAACGCAAGTCGGCGAAGGACTCGTTGTCCCGGGACGAGCTGACCAAGGCGATCGATTTCATCAACGAATCTCGATCCCAGAAGCTCAACATCACCGGCGGCGGAGAGCCGTTCCTCAAATTCAACAGCATCCTGCGGCTGCTCACCGAGGTGACCACGCCGAAGATCGATGTCGTCAGCGCCGGCTACTGGGGCAAGGAGCCGACGCGGGCGAACACGCTCATCCGCCGACTCGACGCCGCCCTGGCGGACAACCCGGCCGGGCCCGAGGTCATCCTGCGGCTGAGCCTGGACCGCTACCACCTCGAAGCGCCCCGACCGGTACGGCTGGAGCACTACGGCAACGTCGCCCGGGCGTGGGCCGAGCAGCGGCCCGGCTTCGGGCTCGGCTTCCGCAGCATCGAGCCGGACTGGAACATCGTCGACCGGCAGATCGCCGAGGAGCTCGGGGCCCGTCTCGTCGACGTCAACGACTGGAACCGCAAGCTCGTCCTCCCCGACGGCCGGGAAATACCCATCACGTTCAACGTGTTCCGCCGCAGCGGCAAGGCCAGCGAGCTGGCGGAGGGCCACCACGACACGTCCCGCTCCATCCACGAGTACTACAACCCCTTCGAGACCGGCAGCAGGCGGCTCTCCCTGGCGACCACGGTCAACGACGCCATCCGCGGCAACTATGCCGCGAGTTCGGGGGTGGCCGTCACCCTGAACTCGGACGGCACCTTCTGGATCTTCTGCGGCACCGCGCCGGACCGGCGGTTGCTGCTCGGCCAGGAGAGCTTCGCCGAGGCGGTCGCCACCTTCTTCCAGGACCCGATCACCCATCTGCTCGTGGAGGAGGGGGTGTGGTCCCTGTCGGACCTGGTGATCGAACTGGACAAGGAGGCGCACGCCGCGGCGATGGCGAAGAACGACGTCGCGTCGCTGGTCGAGGACCTGCTCGACGCCGAGGAC
Source organism: Micromonospora echinospora (assembly GCF_900091495.1). NCBI lineage: Bacteria > Bacillati > Actinomycetota > Actinomycetes > Micromonosporales > Micromonosporaceae > Micromonospora > Micromonospora echinospora. The sequence goes on from NZ_LT607413.1 coordinate 1,336,507, forward strand.
GTCCGACTCGCGGTGACTCTGGTGGCCACCCAGAAGCTCCTGGCCGAAGATCGGGCCACGCTGGACGGGTCGCACCCGCTCGGTGCGGTGTTGGCCGCCCCGCACCGGGACCTGCTCGCCGAATGCCGGGCGCTCATCGCCGAACGTCGGGCCCGGCGATGATGCCGGCGGTGGAGATCGGCGACCCGGATCACCTGTACGCGCGGATTCTGCGGGCCCGCCGACCGAGTGGCGAGATCCGGCGTCGCACCACCGAGTTGGGGACGCTGCTCGCCCGACACACGCGCGACTCCGTACGGACCTGGTCCGGTCCGGACAGCCGGGTGCTCGCCGTGGTCATCCTGCGGGGTGGCGCGCTGCTCTACCCCGGTTTCGTCGCCATGTTCGAGGACGCCGACTTCTGTTTCGTCGGCATGAGCCGCGACGCGCAGATGCGGTCCGTCCGGGCCGACTACATGACCCCCGTTCCGCAGGACGACTACGACGTGGTCATCTACCTGGACGGGGTGTGCGCCACCGGCGGCACCCTGCTGGAGACCCGGCGACTGGTCCAGAAGGAATGCGATGGCAGGTACGAGGTGGCGGCGGTGATCAGCAGTTCCGCGTCCGCGACCAGACTGCTGCGCGAGGCCGGGGTGGCCGTCGTCGGGTTGAGCCTGTACGAGTCGCTCAAGGGTGGCCTCGTCCTGCCCGACCTCGGTGAACTGGACGCCGGTGACCTGCTGAGCGGTGTCGGGTTCCCGGGCCGGCAGGAGGAGCCGGAGCGGTGAGCCTTCCTCCGTCGACGAGCGACCGCCAGGGTCCTGCGGTGGACCGCCGGGAGACCGGTGAGCGGCCGGTGCCGGTCAGCCGGGCACCCGACCCGGAGGCCGACGGGCTGTTGCTGGCCGGCCCCCGGTTGGCCACCGGCGAGGTGGTCGACGTCCTGTTGAGCGGCGGGCGGATCGCTGTCGTCCGGCCGGCGGGCACCCCGGTCGCCGACGGAGTACCGCGGCTCGACCTCTCGGGTCATCTGCTGCTGCCGGCCCCGGCCGAACCGCACTCGCACTTCGACAAGGTGCTCACCGGTACGGTGCTGGGCAACCGGACCGGTGACCTGGCCGGCGCGGTCGACGCCTGGTACGCGTACCGGCGGTCGGTGTCCCGGTCGGACGTCCGCGAACGGGCGCTACGCGCGGCGTACGAGTTGCTGGGCAGCGGGGCCACCGCGATCCGTACCCACGTGGACGTCGGTGTCGCCACCGGGCTGGGGATGCTGGAGGCGCTGCTCGAGGTGCGTGAGGAACTCGCCGGACAGGTGGAGCTACAGGTCGTCGCCATGGTCGACCGCCCCGTGACCGGCCCCGACGGCGCGGGCAACCGGGCGATGCTGGTCGAGGCGGTACGGTCGGGCGCCGACGTGATCGGGGCGGCGCCCTACAGTCACCCGGATCCGCCCGCCTGCCTGCGGCTGCTGCTCGACGTCGCGGCGGAATTCGGTCGGCCGGTGGACCTGCACACCGACGAGACACTGGACCCGGCCGTCGACACCCTGAGCGAGCTGGCCGAGCTGGTGTTGGCCACCGGCTTCCGACCGGCCGTCACCGCCAGCCACTGCGTCAGCCTGGGCGTACGCGGGGAGGAAGCCACCCGCGCGGTGGTCGCCCGGGTGGCCGCCGCCGGGATCGGTGTGATCACCTGCCCGTCCACCAACCTCTTCCTCCAGGGCCGGGGGCACGGGCACTCCGTACCCCGTGGCCTGACCGCGATCGTGGCGCTGCGGGCCGCCGGGGTGGCCGTCGCCGGTGCTGGCGACAACATGCGGGACCCGTTCAACCCGGTCGGCCGGGGTGATCCACTGGAGACGGCGTCGCTGCTGGTCACCGCAGGGCACCTGGACCCCGCGGAGGCCTATGACGCGGTCAGCGCCCAGGCCCGTACGGTGATGGGCCTGCCGGCCGTACGGATCGAGGCGGGTGCGCCGGCCGAGTTGCTGGCGATCCGGGCGCAATCGTTGACCGACGCGATCGCAGCGGCCAACATGGACCGAATGGTGATTCATCGGGGCCGGCTGGTCAGCCGGACACGGGTGGAACGCACTTTCTCGCCGCCGCTGCCGGCGGCGGCCCGGCGATGACGGCCACCATGTCCGCCGGTCCGGTGCTCCGGACCAACTGGAGCCGGGTGCTGCTCACCTATCTCGCCGGGGTGCTGGCAGCGGCCGCCCTCGGCAAGATCGGCCCGGTGTTCGGGCCGCTCCAGTCGGATCTCGGCCTCTCGCTGCCCGCCGTCGGCTGGGCGGCGTCCGCCATGACCGGGGTCGCGGCGGCCCTGGGTCTGATCGGTGGCGTGTGGACCGACCGGCTGGGCGACCGGCGCAGCCTGTTGGCCGGGCTGGTCCTGCTCGCCGTGACCGGCGCCGCCGGGGCACTCGCCTGGGACGCGACGAGCCTGCTCGTCCTGCGGCTGTTCGAAGGCACCGGATACCTGCTGGTCGTGGTCGCGGCGCCAGCGCTGATCATGCGGCTGACCACCGGCGCCGACCGGGTGACCGCGCTCTCGGTGTGGGGGACGTTCATCCCGGTCGGATTGGCCGTCGGCTCGGGGGCCGGCGGAGTCGTCGCCGGTGGTGTGGGCTGGCGCTCCTGGTTCCTCCTGCTCGGCGCGGGCGTCGCGGCGGTCGCGGCGGTCGCAGCGGTCCGGCTCCCCGGCCCCGGCCGGTACGCCGGCCGGGCGGGACGAGCCGACGAAGGACCAGACCTGACGGTCGGGAAGCCGGACGGCCACACCGGCGTTCCGGCCACCCGTCCCCGGATCCGGGCGGCTGTGCTGGCCCGGATACTGGCGCTCTCCGCCGGGTTCGGCGCGGTGTCGATGATCAGCGTGGCGATGCTGACCCTGCTGCCCACGTTCCTCTCCACCGACGTGGGTCTCGGCTCGTCGACAGCCGGGCTGGCCGTCGCGCTGGTCTCGCTCGTCAGCGTGCCCGGCGGGATCGTCGCCGGATGGTTGTTACGCCGCCTGGCCGGGATCCCGGTGCTCGGCCCGCTGGCCCTCACCATGCCGCTCCTGGCCATCGTGATCTTCAGCGGAGCCCGGATCCCCGCCCTGGCCATCGGGGCCGCCGCCGTGCTGCTGTTCGTCAACGGGATCCTGGTGGCGGTGGCGTTCGCCGCCGTGCCGCAGGTGGTCGACGGCGCGGATCAGCTCGGCATGGGCAACGGGCTGCTGGTGCAGTTGGGCAGCTGCGGGTCACTGCTCGGGCCGCCGCTGTTCGCCGCCACGGTGGACCGGTTCGGCTGGGGGCCGGTGCCGGTCGTGGTCGGCGTCGCCGCCGTCCTCGGCCTGGTCCTGTTCCTCATCGCCCACCGGTCTCCGGCGCCCCGGCGGTGAACAGCCCGCAGAGCTGGTCGAAGGTGGGACGGTCGGCGGCGGCCAGCAGTGGCAGGGCGTTGCCGCCGGTGACCCGGTAGGGGGTGCCGTCAGCGGCACCGGCGCAGCCACCGGCCCGCTCGTACAGAAACAGCCCGGCCGCGTGGTCCCACGGTTTCTCCCAGCTCACCGCGAGCGCGTCGGCCCGGCCGGTGACCAGGTCGAGATAGCTGTGACCGATCCCGTCGCAGGGGACGACGGTCGCGCCGAGTCCGGCGAGCCGGTCGACCACCAACTGGTCGACCGGGGTGTGGTAGCGCGGATCGGTGTTGACCACCCGCAGCCCCGGCCACCCGGCCCCAGCGGGGACGGTGACCGGCCGGCCGTCCAGCCAGGCACCACCCGCCGACCCTGCCGAGGCGGTGGCCAACGTCCCGCTGACCGGGGCGTAGACCCAGGACGCCACGGTCCGTCCGGCCACGGAGAGTGCCACCATGGTGCTGAACCGGGTGCCGCCGGCGACGAAACCAGCCGTACCGTCGACGGGGTCGATGATCCAGACCGGCGCCGGCCCGCCGAGCGCAGCCAGCACGGCCGGGTCGCGGGCGACCGCCTCCTCACCGACGGCGGTGGAGCCGGGGAGCAGCCGAACCAGTTCCTCGGTGAGCCGCTGCTCGGTCAGCGTGTCGGCGACGGTCACCAGGTCGCCGGGGGCCTTCTCCGCGATGCTGGCGGCGTCCAGCCGGCGGAACCGGGTCATCACCACCTCGTCGACGACCCGCCTGACCAACTGACCCACTGCGGTGAACCGGGCGAGATCCAGCATCGCCCGATGCTAGTGGTCGGCGCCGCGTCCGGCTGACCCGCTCAGCGTCGCCGGCCGACGACCCTAGGCTGACCGGGTGCACCCCGACCTGCTCCCCCACCTCCGCTGCCCGGTCTGCGGCCAGCCGCTGCACCAGGCCGACGCGGCGCCGCCCCGCGCCCTGCGGTGCCCGGCCGGGCACAGCTTCGACATCGCCCGACAGGGTTACGTCAACCTGCTGACGGGCCGGGCACCGCACGTCGGCGACACCGCCGAGATGATCGCCGCCAGGGAGGAGTTCCTGGCCGCCGGGCACTACGACCCGTTCTCGGCGGCACTCGCCACCGTGGCCGCACGGGCGGTGCCGCGTCCTGTCCGGTCCGGCGACGGCGTGGCCGAACCGGTGGCGTACCCGGATCTGGTGGTGGACGCCGGAGCCGGCACCGGCCGGCACCTCGCCGCGGTGCTCGACGCCGTGCCGACCGCCGTCGGCCTGGCGCTGGACGTCTCGAAGCCCGCACTACGCCGGGCGGCCCGGGCGCATCCCCGGGCCGGCGCGGCCGTCTGCGACACCTGGGGCCGGTTGCCGCTGGCCGACGCCACGGTCGCGGTACTGGTCAACGTCTTCGCCCCGCGCAACGGGCCGGAATTCCGTCGGGTACTCCGGCCGGACGGCGTCCTGCTCGTGGTGACACCGACCGCCGAACACCTGGTCGAGCTGGTGGACCGGCTGGGGCTGCTGCGGGTCGACCCGACCAAGGACGCCCGAGTGGCCGGCAGCCTCGCGAAACACTTCGAACCGGCCGGGCAGAGCACCCACCGGCACCGGCTCCAGCTGACCCGGAAGGAGGTGCGGACCCTGGTCGGTATGGGGCCGAGCGCCTGGCACACCGACCCGGCCCGGCTCACCGCGCGGATCGCCACCCTGCCCGAGCCGGTCACGGTGACCGCCGCCGTCCGGCTCACCCACTACCGCCCGACCTGACCGCCCGGCCCGCCACCCGGCCGTCCCGGGTCGGCGGGCCGAAGCCGGCAGCCCCAGGTGGCGGGCCGAAGCTGGCAGCCCCGCGCGCCGAACCGGGCCGGCAGCCCCGGGTGTCTCGGGCGGCGAGGTCCTCAGGTGGAGAGGTCGACCTCTTCCCAGCCCGGGGGCGGGTCGTGGTACGGACCGCGCAGCACCACGGCCCACTCCAACGCCCAGCGACGCTGGCCGATGGCGTGCGAGTCGATCACCCCCGGCAACGGCAGCCCTTCCCGCTCCGATTCCAGGTACGCCCAGTCCAGGCAGTAGTGCAGGTCGAGCAGGGCCGCCGCGTCGGCGGGATGCTGCGGGGCGACGAGCAGCCGTGCCCGCCAACCGTCGAACGTCTCCCCGCCGGCGATGTTGGGCAGCTTCGCCACCAGGTCGTCGTCGACCGGCAGGGACGGGTCGAGCTGCCGGGTCAGGCCGAGCACCCAGGTCAGCGCGAAGAGGGCGTCGTGGTGCAGCACGAACGAGCGGTGGTCGCCCTTGCCGGCGGTGACGAAGTCCCACTCCGGCGGGGTGACCGAGTCCATCAGCCGCGAGTTGAGCAGCCAGCCCATCGCCGCCTCGGCCGGCATGCCGAAGCAGCGGGCCAGGATCAGGTGCAGGACGGCGATCCGCGCCTCGACCTCGCTGACCGGCCGCACATCGATCTCGTCCCCCGGCTCCCAGACCAGCGGGAAGTTCTCCGGCGGCAACGGCAGCCCGAGCCGGCTCAGCTCGTCGAGACTCGCCTCCCGGACGTCACCCGGGTCGGGCGCGGGTACGGCGGTCACCTCGGCCCGCCCGCCTCAGGCGATCCGCTCGATCACCAGCGGGTTCGCCGCTGGCGCGGTCGGGGTGATCCGGACCGCCTCCGCCGCCTCGGCCCGGGCGGCCGGGATCCGGCCGGCGTCCTCGGCCCGCAACTCGTAGAGGGGTTCACCGGCCCGGACCGGGTCACCGGGGCGCTTGTGCAGCACCACCCCGGCCGGGACGCTGACCGGGTCCTCCTTGCGGGCCCGGCCCGCGCCGAGTCGCCAGGCGGCCACCCCGATCGCGTACGCGTCGACCGCGGCGACGAACCCGCCTGCCTCGGCACGGACCACCTCGACCTCGTTGGCCTTCGGCATCGGGGCGTCCGGGTCGCCGCCCTGGGCCCGGACCATCGCCCGCCAGGCGTCCATCGCCCGACCGCTGCGGAGCGCGGCGGCCGGGTCGGCGTCCGGCAGTCCGGCGGCGTCGAGCATCTCCCGGGCCAGGGCGAGGGTCAGCTCCACCACGTCGGCCGGGCCGCCCCCGGCGAGCACCTCCACCGACTCGGTCACCTCGACCGCGTTGCCGACCGCGAGACCGAGCGGGGTGGACATGTCGGTGAGCAGGGCGACCGTCCGCACGCCGTGCGCGTCTCCCAGCCCGACCATGGTGCGGGCCAGTTCCCGGGCCTGGTCGACGGACTTCATGAACGCCCCGGAGCCGACCTTCACGTCGAGCACCAGCGCGCCGGTGCCCTCGGCGATCTTCTTGCTCATGATCGAGCTGGCGATCAGTGGGATCGCCTCGACGGTGCCGGTGACGTCGCGCAGCGCGTAGAGCTTGCGGTCGGCCGGGGCGAGCCCCTCCCCGGCGGCGCAGACCACCGCGCCGACGTCGCGGAGCTGGGCGATGAACTCGTCGTTGGTCAGCGCGGCCCGCCAGCCGGGGATCGACTCCAGCTTGTCGAGGGTGCCGCCGGTGTGCCCGAGGCCCCGCCCGGAGAGTTGCGGCACCGCCGCCCCGCAGGCCGCGACCAGCGGGGTCAGCGGGAGCGTGATCTTGTCGCCGACCCCGCCGGTGGAGTGCTTGTCGACGGTGGGTCGATGCACGGCGGAGAGGTCCAGCCGCTCGCCGCTGGCGATCATCGCGGCCGTCCAGCGGGCGATCTCCGGAAGGGTCATGCCGCGCAGCAGGATCGCCATGGCCAGCGCGGACATCTGCTCGTCGGCCACCAGCCCCCGGGTGTACGCGTCGACCACCCAGTCGATCTGCGCGTCGGAGAGCACGCCGCCGTCCCGCTTGGCGCGGATGACGTCGACCGCCGCGAAACCGCTCATCGCTCCCCCTCCCCAGCCTGCTGGCCGGGCCAGCGGGCCGGGATCTCCGTCGGCGGTTCGCCCTCGCCGGCCCAGTACATGGTGCCGGTCGCGTCGACCACCACCACCCGGGGCGTCCGGGCGTGTCCCCAGGTGATCGCCGCAGCCGGGTCGTCCCAGGTGGGGCCCTCCTCCAGCACGCCGGTCTCGGCGCCCACGTCGTCACCGGCCGACCGTTCCCAGTACGCCGTCCAGACCTGCTGCCCGGCGTTCAGGTCCGGATGCACGAAGACGGTGCCCCGGCCCCGCCAGGCGGCCAGCCGCTCCGGCACCACCGGCACCGGGACCTCGCCGACCACCGCCTCCAGGTCGGCCACGTCGAACGCGTGCGGCAACAGTTCGGCCATCCGCAGCGGGCCGCCCTTCGCCTCGATCAGGCACTCCGGTCCGCCGTGCTCCCAGAGGATCTGCCGGCACCGGCCGCACGGCATCAGCGGCTCGCCGGTGGCGTCCACGCAGGAGAGGGCCACCAGCCGCCCGCCGCCGGAGGAGTGCAGCGCGGAGACCACGCCGCACTCGGCGCAGAGCACCACCCCGTACGCGGCGTTCTCGACGTTGCAGCCGACCACCACCCGACCGTCGTCGACCAGGGCTGCGGCCCCGACCGGGAACCTCGAGTAGGGCACGTAGGCGTGCCGCATGGCCTCGGTGGCGGCGGCGCGCAGCCGCTCCCAGTCGATGTCCATGCCGGCGATTCTGCCCCACTCCTGCGGCGGCCTGCGGCGGGGCCCGGCCTGCCCGGTTCCGGGTCGTCCTCGACACGTTAGCGACGGCGGACGGGCCCGGGGACGTACCGTCGGATCGCCGACCGGAAGGCGCGTGGGCCCGGTGGGATCGATCCCACCGGGCCCACGGACGCGAGCGGTCAGCCCTTGATGTACGGCTTGCCGTCGGCGGCCGGCGCGCGGACCTTACCGACCAGGCCGGCCACCGCCAGCATCGTGGCCAGGTACGGCAGCATGGCCAGGAACTCGCCCGGGATCACGCTGTTGATCGCGCTCAGGTAGGTGCCGAGCTGGTCGGCGAAGCCGAAGAAGAGGGAGGCGAGCAGCGCCCCGGTGGGACTCCACCGGCCGAAGATCAGCGCGGCCAGCGCGATGAAGCCCTTACCTCCGATCATGTTCTTGCTGAACGAGTAGAGGGCCAGCGTGTAGGAGGCACCGCCGATCCCGGCGACCACCCCGGCCAGCAGCACGTTGCGGTACCGCACCCGGAGCACCTGCACCCCGAGGGTGTCAGCGGCGGTGGGGTGTTCGCCGACGGCTCGGGTCCGCAGGCCCCACCGGGTACGGAACAGCCCGAACTGCACCACCAGCACCAGGATCAGCGCCAGGTAGAGGAAGAAGTTGCCCTCGAACAGCGCCGGACCGATCACCGGGATGTCGGAGAGCAGCGGGATCGACCAGGTCTTGGCATGCGGCGGCTGGTTGTAGGTCGGCGCGTCCGGCTGCATCAGCCGTTCGTAGATGAACCCGGTCAGGCCGACCGCCAACAGGTTGAGCACGATCCCCATCACCACCTGGTCGACCAGGTAACGGATGGTGAAGACGGCCAGCAGCAGCGAGATGAAGGCGCCGCCCAGCGCGGCGGCGAACAGGCCCACCCAGAGGCTGCCGGAGAGGGTGCCGAACAGTGCCCCGGCGAACGCGCCCATCAGCAGTTGGCCCTCGATCGCCACGTTCACCACGCCGGAGCGTTCACAGAGCACCCCGGCGAGCGACCCGAAGATCAGTGGCAGGGCCAGCAGGAAGGTGTTCCGGACGATGTTCACCATCGGCATGAAGTTCTGCCCCACCGGCGCGGCCGAGACCTGCCAGCAGAGGAACGAGAACACGAAACCGATCACACCGACGGCGAGCAGCAGCCGGAACCAGCCAGCGGCGGCACCGGACAGCAGCGCCACCCCGGCCGCCGTCGCGACCAGCCCGAAGACGACCGCGCCAAGAGTGCCGTTGATCTCCAGCGCGGCGCCACCCGCATCCTCGCTGAGGGTGAACCGGGCCTGTTCCCCGGTGGCCAGCGCTCCGAAGAGCACGGTCGCCAGGACCCCGAACACCGCCAGTCCGAGGCCGACCTTACGGTCCCGGGTCCAGAACCCACGATGCACGGGGGCGACCACGACCTCCCCGACAGTCATCGTCGACATCTACCCATCTCCGTTCGCAACTGCGGAGTTCATGCGCCCTGCTCGTCGGTTCCTCGTGCCCGCCACGGCTACCAGCCCTTCGCCAGGCTGGTCTGGAGGCGGGCGGCCCGTGCGGCGCGGAGCTGGAAGATCGCCTTCACCAGTGCCGGCGCGGCAATGAAGATGACGATCAACGCCTGTAGCACGGTGACCAGTTCCAGTGAGATCCCGGAGTACGACTGCATCCGGTTGCCGCCGGCCTGTAGCGCGCCGAACAGCAGCGCGGCCATGGCGACCCCCCAGGGGGTGACCCGGCCCAGCAGGGCGACCAGGATGCCGTCGAAGCCGATCTGGGCCACCACGAGCGGAGTGAGCGAGTTCGCCGTGGAGCCGACCACCATGTTCGCCCCGCCGAGCCCGGCCAGCGCACCGGCGATCACCATGAGCAGCACGTACGTGCGGGTCACGCTGATCCCGGCGGTCCGGGCGGCGTCCGGGTTGGCGCCGACGGCACGCAGTTCGAACCCGAAGGTCGAGCGGTTGAGCAGCCAGGCGACCGCCCCGGTCGCCACTACGGCCAACAGGATGCCGGCGTGTACCCGCAGATCGCCGCCGAGCAACCGGGGCAGTTGGGCCGACGAGTCGACTGCGCGGCTGATCGCGTCGGACCGGTCGGGCGCGTGCACGCCGTCCTGCATGATCACCCAGGACAGCAGGTAGAACGCGACGTAGTTGAGCATGATCGTGTTGATCACCTCGTGGGCGCCGGTCCGTGCCTTGAGGAAGCCCGGGACGAATCCCCAGACCGCCCCGCCCAGCGCACCGGCGGCCAGCGCCACGAACAGGTGCACCACCGGCGGCAGCGGCAGCAGGAAGCCGGCCAGCGCGGCCATGATCACACCGAGGGTCGCCTGCCCCTGCGCGCCGATGTTGAACAGCCCACCCCGGAACGCCAGGGCCACCGACAGACCGGTGAAGACCAGCGGCGTGGTGTAGGTGAGCGTCTCGGAGATCGGCGCGAACACCGGCTGCCAGCCGCCGGAGCCGTCGATCCACGCGGAGACCGCGGCCGGGTCGACCACCGCGCCCTTGAACAGGTTGGCGTACGCCTCGCTGACCACGGCCCAACTGGAGCTGAGCGCGTCGGTCGGACGGGCGGTGAAGTAGGCGTAGGCGCCCAGCACCTCCGGGTCGGAGATGATGATCAAGATGGCGCCGATCACCATCGCCAACAGGATGGCCAGCACGGTGACCGTGACGGTGTTGGCCGCCCAGAGGTTGTGCAGGAACCGGCTGCCCAACGAGCCGGGCGCCTCGCCGGCGCCGTCCGGCGCCTTCGTCCCGGCCGGGGTACGGGTGCCCGGGTCGGCGCCCGCCGCCTGGTCCGCCCGCTCCTTGACCGGCGGGGCCGTCCCGCCGCCGAGCTCGCTCATCGTGATGCCTCGATTGCTGAAAGGGAATCAGGAGTCGTGGGGGTGGCCGCCTCGCCGGTGATACCAGCCATCAACAGACCGATCTCTTCGCGCGGGGTGTCCGGAGAGATGATCCGTAGGATCCGGCCCCGGTACATCACCGCGATCCGGTCGGCCAGGCCGATCACCTCGTCCAGCTCGCTGGAGACCACCAGCACCGCCGTTCCGACGTCCCGCTCGTGCACGATGCGCCGGTGGATGAACTCGATCGAGCCGACATCCACCCCCCGGGTGGGTTGCGCGGCCACGAAGAGCTTCAGCGGGCGGGACAGTTCCCGCGCCACGATCACCTTCTGCTGGTTACCGCCCGAGAGGGTGCCCACCGCGGCGTCGGCGCTGGGCGTACGGATGTCGAACTGGTCGATCCGCTCGGCGGCCGACCGGGCGATCGCGTCCGGCTTCAGCGCCAGCCCGCTGCTGAACGGCGGCTGGTCGTAGATGTCGAGAACCAGGTTCTCCGCGACCGAGAACTCCTTGACCACCCCGTCGACACTGCGGTCCTCCGGCACGTAGCCGACCCCGGCGCGGAGCACCTGCTTGGGCGACCAGCCGTCGATCCGCTCCCCGGCCAGGGTCACCGAACCGGCGAGCGCCGGCCGCAGCCCCATGATCGCCTCGATCAGTTCGGTCTGGCCGTTGCCCTGTACGCCGGCGATACCGAGCACCTCACCGGCGCGGATGGTCAGGTCCACCCCGTCCACCGCCCGGCACTGCCGTTCGTCGTCGACGACGAGGCCGCTCACCTCCAGCACCGGCTCGCCGGGCTGGGCCGGGGTCTTGTCGACGGTGAGCTGGACGTGCCGCCCGACCATCAGGGCGGCGAGTTCGTCCCGGCTCGCCTCCGGTGAGGCGGTGCCGACGGTCCGGCCCCGGCGGATCACCGTGATCCGGTCGGCGATGGCCTTGACCTCACCCAGCTTGTGGGTGATGAAGACGATCGACTTACCGGCCGCCTTGAGCGACCGCATGACCGTGAGCAGTTCCTCGGTCTCCTGCGGAGTGAGCACCGCGGTCGGCTCGTCCAGGATGAGCAGGTCGACCTCTCGGGTCAGCGCCTTGACGATCTCGACCCGCTGCTGGATGCCGACCGGCAGGTCCTCGATCACCGCGTCCGGGTCGACCCGCAGGTGGTAGCGCTCCGAGACCTCGACCACCTGACGCCGGGCACGCCGCTTGTCGAGGAAGCCGGCGATGCCGCCGCGTACCTGCTCGGCGCCGAGCATCACGTTCTCGGTGACGGTGAAGACGGGCACCAGCATGAAGTGCTGGTGCACCATGCCGATGCCGGCCGCGATCGCGTCCGACGGCCCACGCAGCTTCAGCGGCTTCCCGTCGACCAGGATCTCGCCCTCGTCCGGCTGGTAGAGCCCGTAGAGGACGTTCATCAGAGTCGACTTGCCCGCGCCGTTCTCGCCGAGCAGGGCGTGAATCTCTCCAGGCTCCACCGTCAGGTCGATGTGGTCGTTGGCAACCAGATCACCGAACCGCTTGGTGATGCCACGCAGTTCGAGTCTCAGCGGAACCTCCCGAGTCCGAGCGATGGTGCAGCCTAGCCGCCGGGCGGCCCGGCGAGGAACAGGTTCGTCGATCCGCAGCGTTGTCGCCGCGGGCGTTCCGAGCTGGCTCGGAGCACCCGCGGCGACCGCATGCTCATACCGCTATGCCGGCCGGCCACCGGATCGGCGGTCGCGCCGCCGACGGCCGGTCCGGGGTCACTTCGGCTGGGCCGCGGAGGTGACGGTGACGGTGCCGGCGACGATGTCGGCCTTGAGCTTGTCGATCTCGGCCTTCAGCTCGGCCGGGACCTTGCTGTCGAACTCGTGGTACGAGGCGAGGCCGACACCGTTGTTCTCCAGCGTGCCGAGGAAGCCCTTGGCCTGGTCCAGCTTCTCGCCATCGGCGGCGCGGGTCACCGCTTCGGTCACCGCGTCCTTGACGTTCTTGATCACGGTGGTGATGATCGCCGCGCAGTGCGGGGTGCTCTCGCAGCCGTCGCTGTCCACCCAGATCGTCGAGAACTTGCCGCCCGAGGCCAGCGCCGCGGCGGTGGTGCCCACGCCGGAGCCACCGGCGGCCGGCATGATGATGTCCGCGCCCTGGGCGACCAGGGTGTCGCCGACCTTCTTGCCCTCGTCCTGCTTGACGAAGTCGTTGGTGAACGAGCCGTTCTGGGTGGCCTTGTCCCAGCCGATGACCTTGACGGTCTTGCCCTTGGCCCTGTTGTAGTGGGCGACCCCGTCGACGAAGCCGTCCATGAAGATGGTCACCGGCGGGATCTTCATGCCGCCGTAGGTGCCGACCGTGCCGGTCTTGGTCATACCCGCCGCCAGGTAGCCGGCCAGGAAGGCGGCCTGGGCGGTGTCGAACTGCATCGGGAAGACGTTGGTCTCCGGCACCTTCGCGTCCACGATGCCGAACTGCTGGTTCGGGTTCGCCTTGGCGATCTTCGAGGTGGCGTCGAGCATCAGGCCGCCGACGGCCAGGACGAAGTTGCACTTCTGGTTGACGTACTGGGTCAGGTTCGGCTCGTAGTCGGCCTCGGCCTTGGACGCCACGTACTTGATCTCGATGTTGCTGTTCTTGGCCTTGGCGGCCTCCAGGCCCGCCCAGGCCGAGGTGTTGAACGACTTGTCGTCGATGCCGCCGACGTCGGTCACCATGCAGGCGGTGTACTTCTCGCCCCCCTCGCCGGCACCGGTGTTCTCCTCCGGAGCCTCACCACACGCGGCGGCGCCGAGCACCAGCCCGCCGACCGCGAGGGCCGAGACGACCCGCATCCCACGCACAGAGCGCAAGACGACTCCCTCCCCATCGCCACCGCGTTACGACGGTGACAGTCATCAAGCCGGCCTGCGCCTTGCCGCCGGCGTCTCACGTTACGGACGCGAAGCGTAGCCGCACGCCCTCCCGCCGGCCGACAATCGTGCACGACTGTTGAACGGCTGTTACCGGTACGTAACCGTCGCGTGCGGCAGGTCACTCGCCGGGTTCCCGGAAACCCGCCGGGCGCTGCCGGACGTGGGCTTCCACCCGGCGTCCGGCCACCCGGAGCGTCACCGCCAGAAGACCGCCACCGCCGCGTTGACCAGGGTCAACCCGACGATTGCCAGGAAATGCCCCCGGTTGACCGCCTCCCGCTTCCGGGAGAAGAAAACCATGACGAAGATGAGCAGCGCGAGCACCAACTTGGTAACAAGCTTCGCCGGCGCCGGTTCGTCACCGTCCCGCAGCGGGGCGGAGAGACCCAGGCCGGTCACCAGTTGGATGATCGATCCCCAGAGCATCGCGGGATTGATCCTGATCCGTCCGGAGACGAGTTGGGCGACGCCACCGCCGAGCAGCAAGGCGAAACCGATCAGGTGGACATAGAGGAGTACGAGCCGGATAGCTTCCACGCCGTACATCCTCCCCCATCAACGACACGTCGTAGTAGCCGCCCCGGGGTGCGATTCGTGGTTGCAGGGGGCCCTTCCTCGGCAAAAAGCGGTAGCAAGGGCCCCCTGCAACCACCCCAGGCGGGCGTCAGCCGGTGACCGTCGCCGGCTTCGCCCGCCCGGGGACGGGGGCGGGCAGCGCCCGGGTGGCGTCCGCCGGGGCGCGCCGGCCGAGCAGGGTCAGACCGACTCCGATCACGGCGTAGCCGGCCAGCGTGGCGAGCGCGTGACCGGCGCCGGCACCGTCGAAGAACGCGGCCGAGCGGAGCAGGGTGCCGCCGGAACCGGCCGGCAGCCACTGCCCGACCGCGCCCCACGGCTGCGGCAGCAGCTCGGGGGCGGCGGAAACCGCCGAGAGCGGGTTACCGGCCAGGAACACCAGCAGCGCGCCGAGACCGATCCCCGCTCGCCCGAGCAGCGCGGCGAGGCCGGCGACGGTGGCGGACGCGGCCAGCGCGAACAACCCCATGGCGCCCGCCTCGGCGAGCAGCCCGCCGTCGAGGACGCCCAGCCAGCCATGCAGCACGAGAAGACCACCCGCCCCGGCCAGCACCGCGTAGCCGAGCAGGCCGACCAGCCGGGCGACGCGACCGGCGACCAGGAGGGCGAGCGCCGCCCCGGCGACCAGGCTGGTCAACGTGAGCGGCAGGAACCCGGCGGCGAGGCCGGTGCCACGCGGGTCGTCGGGCGCGGCGGGCACCACCTCCACCACGGACACCGGTCGACCCCCGGCCAGACCGCCGACCGCCTCGGTGAGCAGCGCGGCGACCGTGGGGCTGGCCGCGGGGGCGGTGTGCAGCGCCAACCCGTCCGGACCGACGACCAGGGCCGCGTACGCCTCGCGGTCGCGCAGCGCCTCGTCGGCCGCAGCCGCGTCCGGGCGGGTGGTGACCGCGAAGCCACCCGGCCGGGCGGCGGTCAGCCGGGCGACGATGTCGTCCACGGCGGGGGCTGGCCCGGCGACGACGACCGGCAGGTCACGCGGGGCCAGGTTCGCCGCCGGAGCCGCGAACAGGGGTACCAGCAACGCCTGCACACCGACCACGAAGCCGGCGACCAGCAGGGCGAGCATCAGGGGCGACCGGGCACGCATCTCCCGCTCCTTCCAAAACGAACGCTCATTCTCTTTTAAGTCGAGGCTCCTCCCCCGGTGACGAAAAATCAAGAACGAACGTTCGCTCTACAATGTGTGGCGTGCCCCGCGTCTCGGAGGAACACCTCGCCGCCCGCCGCCAGCAGATCCTCGACGCGGCCCGGCGCTGTTTCCTGCGCAACGGCTTCCACCAGACCACCATGCAGGACGTGATCGCCGAGGCGGGGCTCTCGGTGGGCGCGGTCTACCGGTACTTCCGCAGCAAGAACGACCTGATCGCGGCGATCGCCGAGTCGGTCGTCGGCGGCGCCGGCCGGATCTTCGCCGAGCTGGCCGAGGTGGAGCCGCCGCTCCCGGTGATCGAGGTGCTGAGCCGGGCGCTGGACTACGTCGACACCCACACCGGTCCGGACGGCCAGCTCCGGATCGGCCTCCAGGTGTGGGCGGAGTCGCTGCGCGACCCGGCACTGGCCGAGTTGGTCGCGTCGAAGTACACCGGCATCCGTGGCCACTTCGCGGTGGTCGTCCGGCGCGCCCAGCGCAGCGGCGAACTGCCCGTCGACGCCGACGTCGAGGGAGTCGCCGCCGCGCTGTTCGGCATGATCCTCGGCTACCTGCTACAGCGGATCCTCACCGGTCGCCCGGACCGGGCCAGCTACCTCGCCGGCGTCCGGGCCCTCCTCGCCAACGCCTGACCCCGGGGCCCCGACCACGGCAGCACCGGCGGCAGCCCGGTGGCCGGGCCTCACCCCTGGCGCCAGACCTGGAACGTGGGGCCGTCGCCGGGGAGGGTGACGGTGCCGTCGGCGGCCGGACGCAGGGACGGCGCGCCGCCGTGGACGTTGTCGGCGGCGGGCAGGCCGGTGAGACGGACCGGACGGCCGGGCGCCCGGCGGGCCAGCACCACGGCGCTGCCCTCGACCGCCTCCCGGGCGAAGACCAGCGTATCGGCGTCGGCGTACAGCCAGCGCAGGCCGCCGTGGCGCAGCGCGGGCTCGGCCCGGCGCAGCGCGATCAACGACCGGTACGTCTCGAACGTCCGGCTGTCCCAGGTCTCCGGCCGGTGCCAGGGCATCGGGGTACGCGACCCCTCCCCGTTCGTGCCGGTCAGGCCCAGCTCGTCCCCCGCGAAGATCATCGGGGTGCCGGGCATGGTGGCGAGCAGCCCGGCGGCGACCTCCTGCCGGGCCGCGTCCCCGACCACGGTGCGGATCCGGGCCGAGTCGTGCGAGCCGAGCAGTTGCCACGAGTGGGTGTACGACCGCCAGGACACCAGCGACCGGTAGGTGTTCATGGTGGCGAGCACCACGTCCGCGTCCCGCCGCACCACCCCGCCCGGGGTGCCGAGGAAGTTGGGCAGCGGCTCGTCCCCGGCGCGCAGCCAGCTCCACACCGGGTCGGTGAAGCCGACGTAGTTCATCGTCCCGTGCCAGCCGTTCCGGTCCAGGTCGCCGGTGTGGTCGTGACCGTGTTCGGCCATCACCAGGGCGTCCGGGCGGGTGTCGGTGGCCACCGCCCGCAGTAGCGCCGCCACCTCGTGGGTGTACGCGTCGGCGCCCCGCCGGCCGGTCATGTTCGCCACGTCCACCCGCCAGCCGTCCAGTCCGTACGGCGGGCGCAGCCAGCGCCGCAGCAGCGAGTCCGGGTCGGTGGCGAACCGGCGGCACAGCTCGGCGCTCCCCCAGTTCAGCTTCGGCAGCGACCGGACTCCGTTCCAGGACTCGTAGTCGCCGTCCGCGTCGAAGTAGTACAGCTCCCGCTCGACAGCGTGCGCGTCGGCGCGGGCCCGGGTGAACCACTCGTGCCCGTCGCCGGTGTGGTTGCTGGTGATGTCGCCGAGCAGCCGCCAGCCCCGGGCGTGCACCGCGTCGGCGAGTCGGGCCAGCGCGGCGTCCCCGCCGAGGAGCGGGTCGATCCGGTCGAAGCCGGCCGCGTCGTACCGGTGGTTGGAGCGGGCCGGGAAGACCGGGGTGAGGTAGACGGTGTTGACCCCGAGCCGGTCCAGGTGGTCCAGGTGTTCGGTGATCCCGTCCAGGTCGCCGCCGTAGAACTGGTAGGGGGTCTCCGGGCCGCGCCCGATCACCGGGGTGTCCCAGTCGCAGGGGATCGCCCAGTCGGGGGCCGTCCGGGACGCCGCCGCCGCCGAGCGGGCGAACCGGTCCGGGAAGATCTGGTAGATCACCGCGTCCCGGGCCCAGGCCGGCGGCGGGTCGTGGGCGACCAGCCGGAAGTCGGCGTTGTCGGGCACGTCGTGGTCGACCGGCCCGGCGGCGTTGAGCCACCGGTAGCCGCGCCGGCCGGTCAGCATGAAGCGGTAGTTGGTGACCGGGTTGCGTACGTCCACCTGGGCCCGCCACCAGACGGTGTCGCCGTCGGTGTGGTCGACGACGGCCTCGGTGAAGCGCGGCTCCCCGTCCGGGGTGGTACGCACGTGCACCTGGCGGACGTCGGCGCCGGCCGGCACCCGGACGAGGACCGGCACGGCGTCGCCGAGTTCCGGGGCCTGCTCGGGCACGTAGCGGGCGGATCCGTCGTGGTGCGGTGCGACGGGATGGGACATGGACATGGTCGGCCCTTTCCGGGTCGGGTACGGGGAAGAGGCGAACTGCCCGCCGGGTCGGGTGACCCGACGGGCAGCTCTCGACTGCTCCGGTGTACGCCGTCGCCGACGACGCCCTTGCCGGTAGGGATGTCCACGGAGCGGCGCCACTCGCCTCAGGATGCCCGCGAACCAGCACCCCTCGCCTCGCCCACGACGGCGAGCGGCCACCTATCCGATCTATCCCTTGACCGCTCCGGCGGTGAGGCCGGAGACGATGTAACGCTGGACGAACTGGAAGACCAGCACCGTCGGGATCGCGGTGAGCAGGGTGCCCGCCGCGAAGATGCCGAAGTTGTTGTTCCGCTCCCCGGCCACCAGGCCGAACATGCCGACCGCGAGGGTCTTCGACTCGGCGCTGGTGAGGAACACGTTCGCCATCAGGAACTCGTTGATCGTGCCGATGAAGGCGAGCAGACCGGTCACCGCCAGGATCGGCGCCACCAGCGGCAGCATGATCCGGAAGAAGACCTGGGCGTGCGAGGCGCCGTCCATGGTGGCCGACTCGTCCAGCTCCCGGGGGAGCGTGTCGAAGAAGCCCTTCATCAGCCAGGTGTTCACCCCGAGCGCCCCACCGAGGTAGAGCAGGAGCAGGCCCCACGGGGTGTTGAAGCCGATCGCCGGCCAGAGGTCGGTGACCGTCGTGAAGATCAGGAAGATCGCCACGATCGCCAGGAACTGCGGGAACATCTGGATCAGCAGCAGCGCGAGCAGCCCCGGCCGCCGGCCGGCGAACCGCATCCGGGAGAACGCGTACGCGGCCAGCGCGGAGAGGAAGACCGACACCAAGCTGGCCACCCCGGCCACCAGCAGGGAGTTGAGGAACCACCGCTCGAAGGCGGTCCGCTCGAACAGGCCGGTGAAGTTCTCGAAGGACACGCCCTCGGTGGGCACCAGGCCGGTGGAGCTGAGGGTGCCCAGCGGGTTGAGCGCGGCGGAGAGCACGAACAGGATCGGGAAGAGACTGAACACCACCGCGAGCACCCCGACCAGGTGCCGCCAGCCGACCTGGGCGAACCAGCGGCCCCGGGGTCGGCCGGCGGTCCGGTCGGCGACCGGTGTCTGTGCGACCGTCACGAGTACACCTCCTCCTGCTGCCGGGTGCGTCGGAAGCTGACCGCCGAGACCACCGCCACGATGGTGAAGATGAAGATCGACACCGCCGCCGCCAGACCGTACTCCGCGCCCTGCGCACCGAAGGCCAACCGGTAGGTGTAGGTGATCAGCAGGTCGGTGGCGCCGCTGGTCGGGTTGTCCGCCGGGAACGGTCCACCCTCGGTGGTCAGGTAGATCGCGTTGAAGTTGTTGAAGTTGTACGCGAACGACGAGATCAGCAGCGGGGAGAGGGCGACCAGCAGCAGCGGCAGGGTGACCGACCGGAACGACTGCCAGGGTGACGCCCCGTCGACCGAGGTCGCCTCGGTCAGTTCCCGGGGGATGGCCTGCAACGCTCCGGTGGCGACCAGGAACATGTACGGGTAGCCGAGCCAGAGCTGCACCAGGATCACCGCCGCCCGGGCCGACCAGTCCTGCCCGAACCAGTCCACGCCGAGACCGAACAGGTTGTTGATCAGGCCGAAGTCGGTGTTGAACATGTCCCGCCAGACCAGCAGCATCGCGAACGACGGCATGGCGTACGGCAGGATCAGCAGGACCCGGTAGATGTTGGTGCCGCGCATCCGGGGCGAGTGCAGCGCCAGCGCGATGGCCATGCCGAGGACGAAGGTGAGTCCAGTGGAGCCAAGCGCGAAGGCGAAGTTCCAGAGCAGGGTGCCGAAGAACGGCCCGGAGATGTTCGGGTCGGTGAGCACCCGGCTGAAGTTGCGCAGCCCGACGTTGACCTTCCAGCCCTGGGCCAGCCGCTCGCCGTCGGCGGCGACGAACGCGCCGGTCTCGGCGTCGGCCGTCCAGGTCTTGCCGCTCTCGGTGTCCCGGATGCAGTCGCAGCCCTCGTCGTACGCCCGGACCGCCTTGCCCTCGTAGGCGCGGGAGAGGCCGGACGAACGCAGCGCGCCCGACTCGGTCGGCACCACCAGCCCGGTGATCTCCGCACTGCGCGCGCTGGCCTGGCCGAAGTTGAGCACGGTGTAGCCCTCGGCCGCGGTGACCTTGCCGCCGGTGGCGACGGTGACGTCCGCCGCGTCCAGCTCCCGCAGGCCGTTCGCGTCACCAGCGGAGACCTTCCCGCTCTGCGGGTCGCTGACCAGGAAGACCAACGGGCCGGTGGCCGGGTCGCCCTGGGTGGCGACGGAGAGGGCGTACTCGGTGGAGCCGGGCACCTGCTTGACCGAGGCGGTCTGGATGGCGACGATCGCGTCGTCCTTGGTGCCCCGGTGGCCGTCGCCGAAGTTGGTGAACGCGGTGCTCGCCGTGTAGAGCACCGGGAAGATCTGGAACGCGATCAGGAAGAGCGTGCCGGGGACCAGGTACTTGGCCGGGACGTGCCGGCGGCTCAGGTAGAGGTAGAACAGGCCGGCGGTGGTCGCCAGCAGCAGGGCCAGCCCGGCCCACTTCTCGGCCTCGATGAGCGGGAAGGCCGCCCAGACCGCGATCCCGGCGGTCAGCCCGAGCAGGACCACCTTCACCGCGAGGCCGGTGGCGGTGATCGGCGTGTCGTTGCGCGCGGCGCGGCGCGTGCGCGCGGGCCGGGAGCCGGTGGGCTCCCGGCCCGGGGTCTGTGTGCCAGACCCCGAGCCGGACAGCGACGTGCTCATTACTTGATCTGCTCGGAGATCGTCTTACCGGCGGCGGTGATGGTCTTCGCCGGGTCGGCGCCACCGATGATGGCGGCCTCGGCCTTGCCGAACGGGTCCCAGATCGCGGCCATGGCCGGGATCGCCGGGAGCGGCTGGCCGTTCTTGCCGGCCTCCTGGAACTTGGCCAGGTCCGGGTCGCTGCCCTTGACCTGGTCGAGAGCGGCGGTCAGCGCCGGCGGGCGTGGCTCGGCGTTGTAGAGCGCCACGGCCAGGTCGGCGGTGGTGACGTGGTTCGCGACGAACTCCTGGGCCAGGGCCTTGTTCTTGCCCTTGGCGGCGACGTAGAACGCCTGGACACCGACGAACGGCTGGGCCTCCTTGCCACCGGCGAAGCCGGGGACCGGGGAGATGTCGTACTTGATGCCGGCCTTCTTGGCGTCGGTGATGGCCCACGGCCCGGAGACCAGGAAGGCGCACTTCTTGCCGGTGAAGGTGGCGATGGAGTTCTCGCCGGTGATCGAGCGCTTGAGCGCGCCCTCGCCCTTCTCGCCCAGCTTGGCGATCTTCTGGAACGCCGCGATCGACTCCGGCTTGCCGACGCCCAGGTCCTTGGGGTCGTAGTCGCCGTTGGCCGCGGTGCCGAAGAGGTAGCCGCCGGCCGAGGTGTACAGCGGGTAGATGTGGTACGCGTCGCCGTTCTGGCCGGACTGGAGGCAGAGGATCTCGCTGGCCTTCTTCTCGGCCTTGAGCTTCTTGCCGGCGGCCACGAGGTCCTCGATGGTCTTCGGCGCCTCGGGGGCCAGCTCGGTGTTGCGGATCAGCGCCAGGTTCTCCATCGCGTACGGGACGCCGTAGAGCTGGCCGTTGAAGGTGACCGCCTTGACGGCGGTCTCGTTGAAGGCGCTCTTCTGCTCGGCGGCGAGCTGCACCGGCTCGATGGCGCCGTTCTGCACCATGTTGCCGATCCAGTCGTGTGCGCCGACCACGACGTCCGGGCCGCTGCTCTGCTGGGCGGCGGTCACGAAGTTGGTCTGGAGGTCCTTGGAGACGGCCTCGACCTTGACGGTGACGCCGTTCTCCTGGCCGAACTTCTCGGCGAAGGGCTGGAGGGCGGCGGCCCGCTTGTCGTCGGCCCAGATCACCAGTTCGCCGCCGGAGGCCTTGGCGGACTCCTTGGCGGCCGGTTCGTCGTTGTCGTCGCTGCCGCCGCAGCCGGACGCGGCGAGCGCCAGGGCGACGGCGGCGACCACACCCGCGGTACGGATGCGCATCGGTACTCCTGTCGTCATGGCAGGCCCGCCCGGGGGAAGGGCGGCCCGCCAGGGTAAACATCGGTAGAATTTCGTGCCAACCGGCGCAGTGCCGCGCCGCTGCTCTCGCGTGTTGCGGGGACGTTAGCAAGAGGTTGCAGATAATGGAAGGGCTTGCAGAAGTGTTCGCAAGAAGTTGCGGTTGAGCTAGAGTGCGGCCCATGCGCGCTCGACTGTCCGACATCGCCCAACAGGCCGAAGTCAGCGAGGCCACGGTGTCGCGGGTGCTCAACGACCGCCCCGGCGTGGCCCCCGAGACCCGGCAGGCCGTGCTGACCGCCCTCGACGTGCTCGGTTACGAGCGTCCCGCCCGGCTGCGCAAGCGCAGCGCCGGACTGGTCGGCCTGGTCGTGCCCGAGCTGGACAACCCCATCTTCCCCGCCTTCGCGCAGACCATCGAGTCGACGCTGGCGCAGAGCGGGTTCACCCCGGTGCTATGCACCCAGACCCCCGGCGGGGTCACCGAGGACGAGTACGTCGAGATGCTGCTGGACCGGCAGGTCTCCGGGATCGTCTTCGTCTCCGGCCTGCACGCCGACACGGCCGCCAACCACGACCGGTACCGCGCCCTGATCGGTCGCCCGCTGCCGATCGTGATGATCAACGGGTGGGCGCCCGGCATCGCGGCGCCCTTCGTCTCCTGCGACGACCGGGAGGCCACCGAGTTGGCCGTGGCCCACCTGGTCGCCCTCGGACACCGGCGGATCGGCCTGATCACCGGCCCGGACCGGTTCGTGCCCGTGCAGCGCCGGGTCGCCGGCTACAAGGCCGCCATGCGGCGTCTGGTCGAACTGGACGACACCGAGCTGGAGCCGCTGGCCGAGCTCTCCCTCTTCGGTGTGGAGGGCGGCGAGGCCGCCGCCAGCCGGCTGCTCGACCGGGGCGTGACCGGCATCGTCTGCGGCTCCGACCTGATGGCGCTGGGCGCGATCCGGGCCGCCCGGCAGCGCGGGCTCTCCGTCCCGGCGGACCTCTCCGTGGTCGGGTACGACGACTCTCCCCTGATGGCCTTCACCGACCCGCCGTTGACCACGATGCGGCAGCCGGTGGTGGCGATGTCGGTGGCCGCCGTCCGGGCCCTGGTCGACGAGATCAACGGGCATGGCGCCCCGCACTCGGAGTACCTTTTCCGCCCGGAACTCGTGGTCCGGGGCTCCACCGCGGTCGCCCCGGCCGACGCGACCCGGCCCGGGCCGCCCCCGACCCGGCAGCGTCCGGTGCCGCCGGCGCTGGCCGTACCGGCCTGAGAAGGGACCGGCCGGGGCCGGCGCGCGCCAGCGGATGACGGCAACCCGCGACATTTCTTGCGCAAGTCCTGCTTGACTCTTGCAGCGCCGGGCCGGCATTCTGCACCCACAACCGCGCCCGCACCGACTCCGTGCGGTGCGTCACCGTCCCGCGCCACAGAACGGGGTACGCCACCGTGACCGCCACCCACCCGACGCCGTCCGCCACCGACCTCGACTGGTGGCGCTCCGCGGTCGTCTACCAGGTCTACGTCCGCAGTTTCGCCGACTCCAACGCCGACGGCGTGGGCGATCTCCAGGGCATCCGGGAACGCCTGCCCTACCTGCGGGACCTGGGCGTGGACGCGCTCTGGCTGACCCCCTTCTACACCTCCCCGATGGTCGACGGCGGCTACGACGTGGCCGACTACCGCGACGTCGACCCGATGTTCGGCAACCTGACCGACTTCGACAACATGATCGCCGACGCGCACGCCCTCGGCCTGCGGATCATCGTGGACCTGGTGCCGAACCACACCTCCGACGCGCACGCCTGGTTCCAGGCCGCCCTCGCCGCCGGCCCCGGCTCCCCGGAGCGGGAGCGGTACCTCTTCGCCGACGGCCGCGGCGCGACCGGCGAGGAGCCCCCCAACGACTGGGAGAGCATCTTCGGGGGGCCGGCCTGGACCCGGGTCGCCGACGGCCAGTGGTACCTCCACCTGTTCGACCCGGCCCAGCCCGACCTGAACTGGCGGCACCCCGAGGTCCGCGCCGAGTTCGAGGACATCCTGCGGTTCTGGCTCGACCGGGGCGTGGACGGATTCCGGATCGACGTGGCCCACGGCATGATCAAGGAGGAGGGCCTGCCGGACGTCGGGTTCAGCACCATGACCACCGGCCAGCGGCAGGTGGAGCTGCTCGGCAAGGGCCGGCTCCCCTACTTCGACCAGGACGAGGTACACGACATCTACCGGTCCTGGCGACCGATCCTGGACAGCTACCCGGGCGGCCGGATGGCGGTGGCCGAGGCGTGGGCGGAGACCCCGCAGCGGCTCGCCCGCTACATCGGCCCGGACGAGCTGCACCAGGCCTTCAGCTTCGACTTCCTCGACGCGACCTGGTCGGCCGACTCGTTCCGCAAGGTCATCGACACCGCCCTGGCCGAGTCGACCATCGTCGGCGCGCCCACCACCTGGGTGCTCTCCAACCACGACAAGAAGCGGCACGTCACCCGCTACGGCGACGGCGAGGTCGGCCTGCGCCGGGCCCGCGCCGCCACCCTGCTGATGCTCGCCCTGCCCGGCTGCGCGTACATCTACCAGGGCGAGGAACTGGGCCTGCCGGAGGTGCTCGACCTCCCGGACGAGCTGCGACAGGACCCGTCGTTCCTGCGCACCGGGGAGAGCCGGGACGGCTGCCGGGTGCCGATCCCGTGGAGCGGTCAGCTCGCCCCGTACGGCTTCGGCCCGGCCGGCAGCGAGCTGAGCTGGCTGCCGGCCCCCGCCACCTGGGCCGCCCTCTCGGTCGCCGCCCAGACCGGGGTGCCCGGATCGACCCTGGAGCTGTACCGCACCGCGCTGCGGATCCGGCGTGACCACCCGGCGCTGGCCCTCGGCGACGGCGGGATCACCTGGCGGGAGACCGACCCCGGTGTGCTGGCGTTCAGCCGCTCGGCCGGCGACGTCGAGCTGACCTGCGTGGTCAACCTCAGCGGCGCCCCGGCGCGGATCAGCGGGTACGGCACCCCGATGGTCGCCAGCGCGCCGCTCGCCGAGGAGGGTGACGGGCATCTCCTGCCGATCGACGCCGCAGTGTGGTTCGAGCGGCCTCTGGTCGGGTAGACCTGACTCACCTGGTCGTTCGCCGTGCTCCGCGCCGGCGGGCGACTGGGGCTGACGACCCCTTGTGGTGGGGGGTGAGGGCACCGGCGCCCCGGGGAGCGTTCCCCGGGGCGCCGGTGTTCGTCCGGGCCCCGCTCGGGGCGGGTCAGTCCTCCGGGCCGGTCAGCCGGGCGGCGATCCGCCGGAACCCGGCCCGCAACTGCTCCTCGGTCGGCGGGGTGCGCGGCTCGCCGTGCGGCTCCCGGGCCGCCGCCTCCTCCAGCTCCTCGTCGATGGTGTCCTCGAAGTCGCCGTACAGGTCCGCCTCCTCGACCTCGGCGGTCTCGTCCTCGGCGGCGATCCGCGCCGAGGTGATCTCGCCCCGGATCTCGTCGGCGGAGACCGCCGGCAACAGCGGCTCGACCACCGCCATCAACTGCTCGTCGGCCACCACCGACTCGGCCAGGGCCAGCGCGTGCGGGCGCTCGTACGGCCCGCAGACCACCGGTTCCCACTCCTCGGCGTCGCCCAGCGGGCCGAACGTGATGATCCACGGCAGGCTGAGCATCGGCGAGTCGTCCGGCAGGTCCAACGTCACGAGTGCGCCCACGCGCCCATCATGGTCCCCCGTGGCGGGATGGCGAGCCGGATTCACGCTAATTCCCGGGTACGTCAGCCGGTCGCGGGGGCGGGACGCTCCGGGGGATCCGGTGCCGGGTCGCCGACCGGGGCGACCGGACGGGCGCCGTCCGCCATGTCGAGCACCTGCCCGGTCCGGCTGGTCGCGGCGAGCGCCGCGCCGAAGAGCACCAACTGGTTGAGCAGGTAGAGGTAGAGCAGCAGCCCGACCGCGCCGGCCACCACCGTGTAGGCCGGGTTCCGCTCGGTCCGGACCACGTAGTAGCGGCCGACCGTGTTGAGCAGGGTGATGCCGACGGCGACCACCAGGACCACCGGCCGCAGCCGACGGCGACTTATCCGCAGCCGGGGCACCAGCACCAGGAAGGCACTGGCCAGCACCAGGTTGATCAGGACGCTGAGCAGCGCGCTCACCGTGGTCAGCCCCACCGAGCCGGTGCTGCGCAGCAGGAAGCGCAGCAGGGACTCCAGCGCGTCGACGGCGGCCACGGACACCCCGAGCAGCACGAAGAGCGCGACCAGGATGCCGAGGTCCACCAGACGGCGGACCACCAGGTTGCCCGGCTGCTCGTTGAGGCCGTAGATCAGCCGCTGCGAGGAACGGATCGCCTCGACCCAGCCGATGCCGGTGAGGGCCAGGAGGACCAGACCGATCACGCCGACCCGGCCGCTGCTGTCGGCGATCTGCACCGGGTCGAGGAAGGGCAGGTTCTCCCGGAGGAAGCCGGCCGCCGCCTCACTGACCTCGTCGTTGTCCTCGACGACCGCGCCGAAGACCGCGTACCCGATCAGGGCGAGAGCGAAGGCCGCGAAGAACCCGTAGTAGGCGATGGCCGCGGCGAGCCGTCCGGCGAGCACGTCGTTGTAGCGCACCCCGGCCCGCCAGACGTGGTCGAACAGCCGGGACCGTCGGCGCGCCGACGTGATCCGCCGGTTGGCCCCGGCCTCGATCCGCCCGAACACGTTCACCCGGTCATCCTCGCCGATCCATGTCCCCGCCGCCCTCCGGTACGGCGAGCCGCGTCAATCACCCCATCCCGGGATTCGTCACCGCACCACTTGGTCGAGTCCAACGCAGTACGCGAGAGTGGCGTCGTCGAAGGTTTTTCCACGTGGCCATTTCGCGCCGCGCGGGTCGCTGGTTTCCGCGTCACGAACCCTCCGGATGACCTCGGTCGGACCCGCTGTGGCGAGTAGCGCGAGGGCTCCGGGCCAGTCCGCGAGCCGGAACCGGTCGACGAGTCGGCTGGCTCCGTCACTCAGCAGGGTCACGGAGGCAATGCCGTGGGTGGGCAGGTCCCCGGTCAGCGCCTGGGCAGCGGCTCGTGGGTCGTCGGCGGCGACCCAGAATCCGCCGGGCTGGTTCCGATGGCCGCGCATGGCCTCGATGTACTCCCGGCGGGCCTGGTGGTGTTCTGGGGTGTCGTTGACTGCGGCATCCATGGCGGCCCGGTAGCGGCGACCAATTTCCGCCTCGCGGTCGTCGGTCATAACGAGGGGCTTGCCCTCGTCCCGCTCGACAACGAGAACGGAGTCGGCGAGAACCAGGTAGTCGGCACGGTCGCCGATGACCCGGAAGATGACGACGGTTGCGGACGGGCTGCTCGGATCATGAACGTCACAGGTGTGCCGGTGGCTGTCAGTCACCTGGGTGATGGCATCGGCCAGGAGAGCGGTGAGGTCGTGGTCGTCGGCGGCCAACCGGGAGAGCAACGCGCCACCGAGACGGCGGGTGTACCAGGCGACGCCGTGCGAACAGGTCGACGTCGTGCCCGACGCGCCCGCGCCGTCGAGCAGCACGACGGCGTTCGGGACCGCGCCGGCGAAGTCTTCGTTGGGCTCGCCGCGCTGGGCAGGACTGGTCGCCATGGTGACCTGCATGCTCAGCCTTCCGGCAGCCGGTAGAACGGTGTGAGGATCGTGACCTCGCGGGGCTCGTTCGTTTCCGGTTCGTACTCCGTGCCGATCAGTACGGAGAAGTTGGCCGTGTCGACCTGGGCGAAGAGTTCGGTGAGTCGCGTGCAGATCAGGTGGATCACGCCGAGTGAGCCGGGCGGGTGGATACCCGTGAGGACGATCAGTGAGCCACGTCCGTCGGGCCGTGGTAGCCGACCGAGGTAGGCGACGTCCGAGGCGACCGGTGGGTTTTGGTCCTGCCCGGACCGGTAGACAGCACCGGTCTCCCGGTCGACGAGTGTCCACGGGCCCTCGCTGACTCGCTCGAACTGCAGGACCGGGTCCTGGGCGAGGACCTGGGCGACGGGCTCGGAGATGCGGGGTCCGCAGATCACCACCAGGTTCGGCCGGTTGAGGTCGATCGCTCCCCCGGCCGGGATGTGCTCGAACGAGGGCTCCAGTCCCAGACTCCGCGCAAGCTCGCCGAGCCGTTGTGCTGCGGCAACGTCCTCGATGGCGATGACGGGCCGGCCTCTGATCGCCTCTTCCTTCAGCGGCGTAGCGACGACCACGCGACCCGATCCGAAGAAGGCACCCTCGGGAGCGGGACCACCATGGCGGATCTGGTGAATGCGACCCCGGGTGAGCCCCACGCGTTGCGCGATCTGGGCATACGACACGCCCGCGTCGTGCAGTTCCTGGATGACCTTCCGGCGCAGGCGGGCAAGCTCGGTCACCTCTTCCTGAGCTGCCGCCATGCGGGCCGTGGCTTCCCGCAGCAGATCGAACGGATCGCCTATCGCAGCGATCCTGTCCACTTCGCCTGGCATATCGCCTCTCGCGGTCGACGTAAGAGCGTCTAGCCCCCTTGACGACTCACCATACCCTTCGTATCGTTGCGTCTATCCCCCTAGACATCCTCGAACAGAAACCAGCCTCGGATGTCTAGGGGGATAGACGCCCTCAAGAGTCAGCTCTGCTGTCGTACTGCCGATCGTGGCTGCGGTGGCAGGGCGGGGTGGCCCACCCGTACGCGGCGGGCGGGTGGGCCACCCCTTCCACGTCGTTCGGTCGGGAGAGAGGCAGCGGGGTATGCAGACGTTGGTGCAGCGACGGTGGCGGTCGTGCGGTGGTCGGCACCACCGGCCTGGGAGCGAGGCCAGGCCGGGTGGCGGACTGTACCGGTCGGCGGTATGCGCGCCGCTGGGACCATGGCAGGTTCGGGGGCGGCGGTTCTCGCTGACCCACCGGTGGCGGCGCGGGCTTGACCCGGACGAGGTGCATGACTTCCTCGACCGGGTCGCCGACGACCTGGCCACCGCCTACGAGCTGCTGCACCGCAGCCAACAGGAGACCATCCGGGTCAAGGAGGCGCTACGGCGGTGGCAGTCGCAGTACGCGCCCCGGGTCAACGAACAGAGTTACCGCTGATGCCCGACCGCTTCGTCATCCACCTGCCGGTGATCGCCAGCGACCTGCCCGACGCGGTCCGTCTCGCCCGGGTCCTCGCCCGCTGGGCGCGAGTCCTGCCGTACACAGACCCGGGCGAGACCACCGTTTCCCACGAGGACGAGCAGGGCGTACGGCATCGGGTCTTCTGTGACGCGAGGATGCCCGACGGCCGGCGCTGCCTGCTCCGCGTCCGCCACGACGGACCCTGCACCCGCCGCCTCACCCCGCGCTGACGGGACCGGGAGCACGCAATCTTGGACAGTTTCCGCTGGCATACGACGGAAACTGTCCAAGATTCACAACACCGCCCACGGCAGCGCGCCGGGTCAGGGGCCCAGGCGGAAGTCGCGGCGGGGTTGCCAGCGGATCTGGCCGGAGTGCGAGAAGAGGGTGAAGGCCTCCACCTCGAAGATGGCGGAGAAGTCGGCCAGGTCCTCGTAGACCCGGTCCAGCGCCTCCGGCGCGACGTCCTGGGCGACCGTCACGTGCGGGTGGTACGGGAACCGGGTCTCCCGGTGCAGTTCCGGGGCGGCGCTGATCGCCTCGGCGAGCAGTTCGCACTCGCTGATCCCGGCGGCCACCGCGACGAAGACCACCTGGGTCACCGGGCGGAAGGTGCCGGTGCCCCGCAGGTGCAGGCTGAACGGCAGGTGCGCGGCGGCCACCGCGGCCAGGTGTGCCTCGACGACCGGCATGGCGTCGACCGGGATCTCGGTGGGCCCGAGGAGTGTCACGTGCGCGGGGATGTGGGCTGCCAGCGGGTCACCCGCCTCCGCCCGCCGACGGGTGAGGAAGGAACCCCACGGTTCCGGAATGTCGACCGCCACGCCGATCTGGGTGGTCGCGGCCGTGCCTGCCGTTGCGCCCCTGCGATCCACGCCCCGCGCCGTCCCTCCGGTCGCTGACCCGTCCACCGTCGACCTCATGGCACCGACGTCACCCGATGCGTACCGGCGGGAAGAACCCGACCCGCTCGTATGTGGTCGCGAGGGTTCGGGCCGCGACCGCGCGGGCCTTCTCGGCCCCCTGCGCGAGCAGCTTGTCGAGCTGGGCCGGGTCGTCCAGGTAGCTGCGGGTGCGCTCCTGCACCGGCCGGACGAACTCCACCACCACCTCGCCGAGGTCCTTCTTGAGATCGCCGTAGCCCTTGCCGGCGTACGCGGCGACCAGGTCGTCGATGCTCCGGCCGGTCAGCGCGGAGTAGATGGTCAGCAGGTTGGCGATGCCCGGCTTGGCCTCGGCGTCGAAGACGATCTCCCGGCCGGTGTCGGTGACCGCCGAGCGGATCTTCTTGGCCGAGCGGGCCGGCTCCTCCAGGAGGTTGATGATGCCGGCCGGCGAGGACGACGACTTCGACATCTTCGCGGTCGGGTCCTGGAGGTCGGTGATCTTCGCGGTGTCCCGGACGATGTGGGCCGCCGGCACGGTGAACGTCCGGCCGAAGCTGGTGTTGAAGCGCTGGGCCAGGTCCCGGGTGAGTTCCAGGTGCTGGCGCTGGTCCTCGCCGACCGGCACCGCGTCCGCCTGGTAGAGCAGGATGTCGGCGGCCTGGAGGATTGGGTACGTGAAGAGGCCCACGCTGGCCCGGTCGCTGCCCTGCTTCTGCGACTTGTCCTTGAACTGGGTCATCCGGCTGGCCTCGCCGAACCCGGTGACGCAGGAGAGGATCCAGGCCAGCTGGGCGTGCTCGGGCACCTGGGACTGGACGAACAGCGCGCAGCGCTCCGGGTCCAGTCCGACGGCGAGCAGCTGCGCGGCGGCCGTCCGGCTGCGCTGGCGCAACGTCTTCGCGTCGTGTCCGGCGGTGATGGCGTGCAGGTCGACGACACAGTAGAAGGCGTCGTGGGTGTCCTGGAGGGCCACCCAGTGCCGGACCGCGCCCAGGTAGTTGCCGAGGTGGAACGAGTCGGCCGTCGGCTGGATGCCGGAGAGGACGCGGGGGCGGGCAGGCACGTCGGACATGCCGGCAATTCTGTCAGCAACGCCCGACGTACGTCATGACGGGCCGGCGTTCGGCTTCGCCCCGACGGCGGCCGGTGGGGCGGGGCTGGCCGGAAGCGGGCGACGCGGTTCGGCGGGGCGGGCCACCGCGACTGCCACCCGGGCCACCCGGCGTCCCTCCACCGCGAGCACCCGCAGCGACCAGCCGGCCAGCGGAGCCGGTTCCGCGACGGGGTGACCCGTTCCGCCGCTCGGGGGACGGTTCGCGCCACCGGCGGGGCGCTCACCGGGCTCGGCGGCCACCGACACCTCGTCGCCGACGACCGGCAGTCGGCCCAGGGCCGCCATCACGTGCCCGCCCACCGTCTCGTACGGACCGACGGGCAGCACCACGCCGGTGCGCTCGGCGAAGTCGGCGAGGTTCAGCCGGCCGTCCACCACGGCGGGAAGGCCGGCGTGCACCGGGTCGGGGTCGGTGTCGTACTCGTCGTGGATCTCCCCGATCAGCTCCTCGATCAGGTCCTCCAGGGTGACGATGCCGGCGGTGCCGCCGTACTCGTCGACCACCACCGCGAGGTGGTGCCGTTCCCGGCGCATCTCGGTCAGCGCCGCCAGCACCCGCTTGCTGCCGGGAAGACGTTTCACCTCACGGGTCAGCTCGCCGACGGTGGCCCGGGGATCCGGATCCGGGTCGGGCCGGAGCAGCAGGTCACGCAGGTGCACGAAGCCGACCACGTCGTCGTGGGTGCCGTCGACCACCGGGTAGCGGGTGTGCGTCGCGGTGCGGGCCAGTTCGGCGGCCTCGGCGACGGTGAGCCGCGCCGAGAGGAAGACCACCTCGGTGCGGGGCATCATCACCTCGCGGACCAGGCTCGCCCCGGCCACCAGCACCTCGTCGATGATCCGGCGCTCGTCCGCGTCGAGAACGGTGTTCGCGGCGACCAGGTCACGCAGATCCGCCTCGCTGATCCGTTCCCGCCCGGCGGCGGGGCCGGCGCCCAGCAGGTGGGTCACCAGTCGGGTCGCGCCGTCGGCGGCGCGGACCACGATTCCGGCCACGGCCCGTGCCACCGGGCCGGGTTCGGGTCGTGGCCGCCCCGATCGTCGTGACCGCCCCGGCCGTCGCCGCCGGGGCCGGGAACCACCCGTCTCCCGCATACCAGAGATGGTAGACACCGGAGCCCTCGGCCGATCCCCTGTGTTTGACTCTGTTCGATCCTGACAGGTTGTGGTGGAATATCCCGGCGGCGGGCCGCATCGGCTACGAGCGGCGGCCGTAGGGTGAGCTACGGGACGGCCGCCACCGGTGGCCGGTCAGGAGGGGACCGACGTGAAACTGCTCGTCACCGGTGGGGCCGGCTACATCGGCAGTGTGGTGACCCGGATGCTGCTGGACGCCGGTCACGAGGTGGTCGTCCTCGACGACCTGCGTACCGGCCACCGGGCGGCGCTCGCCCCCGAGGCGACCCACGTCGAGGCCCCGGTGCACGAGGCCGCCGGTGTGCTCACCCCGCAGGCCGGGTTCGACGGGGTGCTGCACTTCGCCGCGTTGATCGCCGCCGGCGAGTCCATGGTGCGGCCGGAGCTGTACTGGCACACCAACACCGTCGGCTCGCTGGCGCTGATCGACGCCGTCCGCGCCGCCGGGGTGCCGCGCCTGGTCTTCTCCTCCACCGCCGCCGTCTACGGCAACCCGGTCGAGCTGCCCATCCCGGAGACGGCGGTCAAGGCCCCCACCAACACGTACGGCGCGACCAAGCTCGCCGTCGACATGGCGCTCACCTCCGAGGCGATCGGACACGACCTGGCGGCGGTCTCGCTGCGCTACTTCAACGTCGCCGGGGCGTACCTGCGCGGCGGGAAGGCCATCGGCGAGCGGCACGACCCGGAGACCCACCTGATCCCGATCGCGCTGGAGGTCGCCGCCGGACGCCGGGAGAAGCTCCAGCTCTTCGGGGACGACTACCCCACCGTCGACGGCACCTGCGTACGCGACTACATCCACGTCGAGGACCTCGCCCGCGCCCACCTGCTCGCGCTGGACGCGGCGACCCCCGGCCAGCACCGGATCTACAACCTCGGCAACGGCAACGGCTTCACCAACCGGCAGGTCGTCGAGGTGGTCCGCGAGGTCACCGGGCACCCCGTTCCGGTCGAGGTCGCCCCGCGCCGCGAGGGCGACCCGGCCGAGCTGGTCGCCTCGTCCCGGCTGGCCCGCGCGGAACTCGGCTGGACACCCGAGAAGCCGACCCTGCGGGACATGGTCGGCGACGCCTGGGCGTTCTACCGCGCGCACGTCCTGGAGCGGCCGTGACCGGGCGCCCCACCGGTGAGGTCGCCGACCGCGCCCCCGGTGACCTCCCGGCCCGTGACACCGCCGGTGACGTCGCCGACCGCGCCACCGCCGGCTTCCGGCAGCGGTACGCCGCCGAGCCGGCCGGCCGCTGGGCGGCTCCCGGGCGGGCCAACCTGATCGGCGAACACACCGACTACAACGACGGTTTCGTGCTCCCCTTCGCCCTGTCCCTGCGGACGGTGGTGGCCGCCGCCCCGGAGCCCGACCAGGTCTGGACGGTCTGCTCGGAACTCACCGACGAACCGGTGCGGTTCACCGTCGACGACCTCGCCCCGGGCCGGGTCACCGGCTGGGGGGCGTACGTCGCCGGGGTGGTCTGGGCGCTGCGCGAGGCCGGCCACGCCGTACCGGGCGCACGGCTCGCCGTCGCCAGTGACGTACCGCTCGGCTCCGGCCTCTCCTCGTCGGCCGCGCTGGAGGCCGCCGTGCTGGCCGCCCTGGTCGACCTCGGCGGGCTGGACCTTCCCGCCGAGCAGCGGCCCCGGCTCGCCCAGCGCGCCGAGAACGCCTACGTCGGCGCGCCGACCGGGATCATGGACCAGTCCGCCGTGATCCGCTGCCGGGCCGGGCACGCCCTCTTCCTCGACTGCCGCACCGAGGCGGTCGAGCACATCCCGTTCGACCTCGACGCCGCCGGTCTGGCCATGCTGGTCGTCGACAGCCGGGCCCCGCACCGGCACGCCGACGGCGAGTACGCGGCCCGTCGGCGGTCCTGCGAGCAGGCGGCCGAACTGCTCGGGGTGCCCGCCCTGCGGGACGTGCCCACCGACGGGCTGGCGACCGCGCTGGAGCGGCTCGGTGACGACGAGACCCGGCGGCGGGTGCGGCACGTGGTGACCGAGGACCAGCGGGTCCTCGACACCGTCGCGCTGCTCCGCGCCGGCCGGGTACGCGAGATCGGGCCGCTGCTGACCGCCTCGCACACGTCCATGCGGGACGACTTCGAGATCACCGTGCCGGAGATCGACCTCGCGGTCGAGACGGCGCTGGCCGCCGGGGCGCTCGGCGCGCGGATGACCGGCGGCGGCTTCGGCGGCTGCGTCCTGGCGCTGGTGGAGGCGACCTCAGTCGACGCGGTCGCCACCGCCGTCACGGCCGCGTACGCCGAGCACGGCTTCGCCGCGCCGGGTCACGTCCGGGTGCGGCCCGCCCCGGGCGCTGCCCGGCTCTGAGCCGCCGGTCGCGGGAGGGGTGCCGGTCGCCGGTGCCCGTGGACCGGCACGCCCACCCGGGGGAACCTCTCCGGCAGGCCCCGGCCGGACGTCCAGCGGTCACCGGGTGCCATGGATCTCCACCTCGAAGACGCGGGCCAGCCCGTCGGTCGGACTGGGCTCGGTGAACGACAGGCGTACCTGCTGGATGCCGCGCGGCGCGTCGGCCAGGTCGAGCCGGACCGGACTGGCGGAGTTCTCCGCCACGGTTCCGATCGGCGTCCAGACCCCGCCGACCAGGCCGTCGACCCGGAAGGCCCGCACCCGGAGGCTGTCCGAGCCGGCCACCCCGCTGTAGAGGACGAGCCGGTGCAGGTCCGCCGGCTCCCCCAGGTCGATGGTGAGCGTCGGGGACGGGTCGGCCGAGCCGGAGATCCACCGGCCGCCGGTCTGGTTCCCGTCGACGGCGTTGCCGGCGACGTTCGTGGAGAGCGTCGAGCTGGCCGTCACCGTGGCGCCCACCGCCAGGTTCTCGCCGCCGACCCGGACCGGCAGGGTCAGCGGGATCTCCTGCTGCTGCCCGGCCCGACTGTAGGCCAGGGTCAGCGCCACGACGCCGTCGCCCTCCGCGTCCGCTGGCAGCCGCACGTCGAGAGTGGCCGTGGCGGTGCCACCGGCGCGCAGCGTCGCCGTGTCGAGCGCCGCCCGCGCCTGCCACCCGGTCGGGGCCCGGACACCGACCGCGAGGCGGGTGAGCGTCCCCGGACCGTCGTTGCGCAGCCGCACCGTGGTGCTGCCCGAGTGTCCGGGTACGACGGTGAGCCCCGGGTCGTCCGGCGCGGCGTACACGCCGGCCGGCTCGGGCACCTCGTTGGGCACGCCCACCCCGAGGTAGGCCACCTCCAGTTCGGGAACGGTGCGGCCGGTCACCACGTCGGCGACGGTGGCGCCCCAGCGGGTGTTCGCCGTGTTGTCCGGACGGTAGCCACGGGTGCCGCGAATCACGATGCCGCTGCTGTTCCGCATACCGACGGCGTACGGGTAGGGCCCGAGCACCGTGGCGACGCGGAAGAAGACCGTGTTGCCGAAGAGCACGTCGTGCACGTCGTCCAACTCGACGGCCTGCGACCGCCAGCCGTAGATGTGATCCTCGGTCTGGAGGGCGTGGAACTCCCAGTTGCGCACCCGGCGCAGCACGACCTCACGGTGCTCGTGGTGCTCGACGGAGACCTCGTACACCCGGCCCCGGACCGCGGTGTCCTCGACGAGGAAGCCGTTGTCCGCCCAGCCGGCGACGCTCCACAGGTTGACGAAGGTGCCGCCCCCGCCCTGCACCCAGAAGTTGTACTTGTGCCGGCCCCGGTACTGGTAGCCCGGGTCGCCGGCAGTCGGGTCACCGGGCTGGGTCTGCTCGGGGTGCCACTTGACGAACTGGGTCAGGGTGTCGGCGAGGTGACTGCGCGCGCCGGACCGCCAGAGCACCTGCACCGCGCCCGGGGTCTGCCGGGCGGAGTCGAGACCGAGGCCGGTGACCTGGTTCGTTCCCCCGCGCGGGGTCTCGATCATCGCCTTCGGCCGGTCCGGGTCACCGAACGCGGGTGCGCGGTCGGGCAGTTTCAGCCAGGTCTGCCGGGGGTGCAGGCCGATCAGGTTGCTCTGCGGACGCAGCCGCAGGGTGTCCCCGATCAGGTACTGGCCCATCGGCACGTACACCGTGTCGTGCGTGTCGATGGCCTGCTGGAAGATGGCGTGGTCGTCGCTGGTGCCGGTGCCGACGGTGACGCCACGGGCGGCGGCGTACTCGGCCAGGTTCACCCAGCTGTCGCTGGCCGGCGGCAGCGGGACGTCCGAGGTGAGCAGCCGGGTGAAGCTCGGTGGCGCGGCGGGCACGGCCGAGACCACCACTCCTGCCGCACGCCGCTCGTCGGCACCGAGCGCGTCGTGCACGCGCAGGCCGAGCGTCGCGTCCCGGACCAGGTAGGACGGGCCGGGCCCGGCCCAGGTACGCCCGCTGGGCACGGTGGTCAGCAGCGCGCCGGCCCGGGTCACGCCGGTGTTCACCACGTTGAGCTGGTTCTGGCCCCGGATCAGGTCCGGCTCGGTGCCGCCGGGAATCGCCTCGTTGTCGTTGAGGGTGATCGCCGGCCCGGCGATGTCCTCGAAGACGGAGTCCTGGACGTAGAGACGCTGGGTCTGGCCGGGGGTGGCGACGATGCCGGCGGGCGCGTCGGCGAACCGGTTGCGGACCAGGCTGAGCTTGCTGTCGGTGTGCAGCCTGATCGCGGCCTCACGCTGGCCGGTGAAGGTGGTGTCGAGCAGGGTCGTCTGCCAGCCGGGGGAGGCGGCGTACGCCAGCAGGCCGACCGCGCCACCGTCGACCCGGACCCGCTGGATCAGGTTGGCGTTGTGGTCGATACCGGCGTACCCGTCGCCGACGTGGATGTCGAGATCCTGGAGGACGAACATCTGCGCGCCGCTGAACCGCACCGCGACGGCCGCCGGGTTGCCCGCGCCGATGCGGATGTCCAGGTTGACCAGTCCGGTGCCGAAGGTGTCGTTGTTGCCGAAGGTCGGCGTGGTCCCCGGCTGGTACGGCCGGCGGGTGGCGACGAACAGGAAGGACTGGTTGCCCTCCTGGAAACCGGGGGTCGACTCGCCGAGGTGGAACTCGGGACGTTTCGCCCCGAAGCCGATCAGCCGCACCGAGGCGTGCAGGTCGACCCGGCGGGACAACCGGTAACGCCCCTCTGGCACGAAGACCACACCGCCGCCGTCGCCGACGGTGACGCCACGGGCCCCGCCGACGATGTTGCCCAGGCCGTTCTCGCCGCCGCGGCGGGAGGCTTCGTCGATGGCCGCCTGCACCGACGCGGTGTCGTCGCCGACGCCGTCGCCGTGCACCGGAAACTGCGTGCTGCCGAGGACGACCGCGGTGGGATCGGTCGGCATGGTCCGGTAGACCGAGGTACCGGCCGGCGCCGAGCGGGGCGGCGCGGCGGCGGAGGTCACGCCGGCCGGTGACGCGACGGCGGTCGGGCCGGTGACGATCGCCGGAACCAGGGCCACAGCGGTCACGAGGAGACCCGCCAGGAGACCTGTCCGGCCACCTCGGAGGCCGGTTGCCCGTGGGGATGGAGGTTCGGTCATCAGTGAGGCCTTCCTGCCCCTCGGGGCTGGGTCGGCGACCAGGTGGTCATGCGCATTACCACCCTGCTTTCCGGGCGGTGGAGTGTCAAGGGCGGAACCGGATCGTGCCTGTCTGGTTAGGACGTTGACTTTGCGGCGCAGTGCCAGCAACATGCAGGAAATCCGCTCCCGGACACCACCGCGCGATCGCATGGTCGTGCGCATGACCAATCCGGATGGCGACCCGGGGGCGGGCCGGGCGACGGCCAACCCGCCACCCGGCCACGCGACGCCGGCCCGACCACCCGACGCCCACCCGGCCCGACCCCTCCCCGCAGCCACCGGCCGCCGACGGGCCGACGCGCACCCGCCCGCCCGAGCAACCCCCGCCGCCCACCGACGTACAGGGGGGACGGTCACGGCGAGTGACCTCCGGTCCGGCGATCGACGGTGACACCGCCCAGGATGCGGGTCGACCGGGCCGCCGAGGCGCACTAATCCGTATTAGCTAGAGAATTTCGTTTCGGGCAAGTTAACGGCTGACTCTTGACAGCGGCTCAGCCGAGGGGCGAAGCTCCCTCCAGCACCCCGCTAATGCGTATTAGCTCCCCCAGGAAAGGCCGACCCCCGTGACCTCTGCATCGAGGCGCGTCACCCAGCGTGACATCGCACGCCTGGCCGGTGTGAGCCAGGCGACCGTCTCGCTGGTGCTCAACAACCGGTCCGACGCCGACGTCCGGATCGCTCCGGAGACCCGGGAGCGGGTGCTCCAGGCGATCGCCGACACCGGCTACGTCGCCGACCCGGTGGCCCGCCGGTTGGCCTCCCGGTTCAACCGGATCATCGGTGTCTTCACCTACGAGCCGGCCTTTCCCAGCGGTACCCGCGACTTCTACCACCCGTTCCTGCTCGGCATCGAGGAGTACGCCGAGCGGGTCGGCTGCGACCTGCTGCTCTTCACCAGCGCGCCGGTCGTCGACGGTCGGCGTCGGGTCTTCCACCAGGACAACCGGCTCCGCCTGGCCGACGGGTGCATCCTGCTGGGCCGGGAAATCGACGGCACGGAGCTGCGTCGCCTGAACGCGGACGGCTTCCCGTACGTCGCCGTCGGCCGCCGGGACGACGCCGGTGGCCCGGTGCCGTACGTCGGAGCCGACTACGCCGAGGCAGTGGGACAACTCGTCAGGATGTCCCTGGCCCACGGGCATCGGCGGCTCGCCTACCTCAGCGTGGGGCTGGACGCCGAATCGTCCGCTGACCGGTACCGCGGTTTCCAGGAGCACGCCGCCGGCGCGGAGAGCGCCCGGCACATCCCCGGCACGGGGCAGGAGCCCGACACGCTCCTCGACGACCTGCACGCCGACCGGGCCACCGTCGTCTTCGTGGAGGACTTCGCCTACGCGGTGGCGCTGGAACTGGCCGCCCGCCGGCGCGGACTGGCCGTTCCCGGCGACCTCTCCATCGTGACCCTCGGCGACCCGACCGTCGCGGTACCCAGCGACGTCGCGTTCACCGGGTTCCACATCCCCCGGGAGGAGATGGGCCGCCAGGCCGTGAGGATGCTGGCCGACCTGGTCGACGGCGGCGCCACCGGCGTCCATCAACGGCTCCTTCCCTGCGAACCCGTCGAGGGCGAGACCCTCGGCCCCCCGAATCCGGCGGTCGACCGCAGCTGAAGCGGTGGCCGTGAAACTGGAAGGAAGCAAGTGGTACAGATGCGTGCGGACGTCCTCGTCGTCGGCGGCGGGTTGGGCGGGGTGGCGGCGGCGCTGGCCGCGGCCCGGGCCGGCCGGTCCGTCATCCTGACCGAGGAGTTCGACTGGCTCGGCGGGCAACTCACCAGCCAGGCTGTCCCGCCGGACGAGCACTCCTGGATCGAGCAGTTCGGCGCCACCGCCAGTTACCGGGCCCTGCGCACCGGCGTCCGGGACTACTACCGTCGGCACTACCCGCTGACCGAGCGGTCCCGTGCCTGGTCGGACCTGAACCCCGGGGCCGGTTGGGTGAGTCGGCTCTGCCACGAGCCCCGGGTCGCCGTCGCGGTCATCGAGGCGATGCTGGCGCCCTACCGCGGCTCCGGCCGGTTGACCGTCCTCCAGCCGTACCGGCCGGTCGCGACGGAGACCGACGGGGACCGGGTGGTCGGGGTGACCGTGGCGCACCGCGACCGGGACGACCGGATCGACATCGTCGCACCGTACGTCCTGGACGCCACGGAGACCGGTGAGCTGCTGCCGCTCTCCGGCACCGAGTACGTCACCGGCTTCGAGGCGCAGACCGAGACCGGTGAGCCGAGCGCGCCGGCGCAGGCGCAGCCGATGAACATGCAGGCCGTCTCGGTCTGCTTCGCCCTCGACCACGTCGACGGCGACCACACCATCGACCGCCCGGCCGGGTACGAATTCTGGCGGGACTACAAGCCGGACTTCTGGGGTGACCGGCTGCTCTCCTGGCGGTCGCCGAACCCGCGCACGCTGGAGATCCTCGAACGGAGCTTCACGCCGAACCCGGACGACGACCCGCTGCTGGTCAACGCCGACCAGCGGCTCAACGCCGGTGACGGCAACCTCTGGACGTTCCGGCGGATCGCCGCCCGGCGCAACTTCACCGAGGGTGCGTACGCCAGCGACATCACACTGGTCAACTGGCCGATGATCGACTACTTCGAGGGCCCGGTCATCGACGTGCCGAACGCGTCCTGGCACCTGTCGAAGGCGCGCGAGCTGTCGTTCTCGGTCCTCTACTGGTTGCAGACCGAGGCACCCCGGCCGGACGGTGGCACCGGCTTCCCCGGCCTGCGGCTGCGCGGCGACGTCACCGGCAGCCGGGACGGCCTGGCGCAGGCGCCCTACATCCGGGAGTCACGCCGGATCCGGGCCGAGTACACGGTGGTCGAGCAGGACCTGTCGCTGGCGGTACGCGGCGAGCACGGCGCGGTGAACTACCCGGACTCGGTCGGCGTGGGGATGTACCGCATCGACCTGCACCCGTCCACCGGTGGCGACAACTACATCGACGTCGGCTCCTGCCCGTTCGAGATCCCGCTCGGCGCGCTCGTCCCGCAGCGGATGGAGAACCTGCTGCCGGCCGGCAAGAACATCGGCACCACCCACATCACCAACGGCAGCTACCGGCTGCACCCGGTCGAGTGGAACGTCGGCGAGGTCGCCGGTCTGCTCGCCGACTTCTGTCTGGCGCGGGGCGAGTCCCCGCGCGCGGTCCGCAACACCCCCCGTCTGCTGGCCGACTTCCAGGACCGCATCACGGCGGCCGGCGTGGAACTGCGCTGGCCGCAGATCGCGGGCTACTGACACCACCCCCGGTTGAGGAGAAACACCATGAGAACAGGAAGAGGCCTGCGCGGCGCCGCCGTCGCCCTGGCCGGCGTGCTCGCGCTGACCGCCTGCGGTGGCGGTGACCAGGCCGAGGAGAGCGGTCCGGCCAATCTGCGGATGACCATCTGGAGCGCCAACGAGGCGCACCTGAAGCTGTTCAACGAGATCGCCGACGAATACAAGAAGGCCAACCCGGACGTCGCCGGCATCACCTTCGACCCGCTGCCGTTCGAGAACTACACCACCACCCTGACCACCCAGATCGCCGGCGGGAACGCGCCCGACCTGGCCTGGGTGCTGGAGAACTCCGCCCCCGACTTCGTCTCCTCCGGCGCGCTCCACCCGCTGGACGACACGCTCAAGAAGGCCGACGGCTACCAGTACGACGACCTCTCGCCGGCCACCCTGAAGCTCTGGCAGAACGACGGGAAGCTGTACGCGTACCCGTTCTCCACCTCTCCGTTCGGTGTCTTCGTCAACACCGACATGCTGAAGAAGGCCGGTCAGAAGACCCCTGCCGAGCTGATCGCCGCCGGGCAGTGGAACTGGGACACCGCGCTGGCGTCCGCCGCGGCCACCCAGGCCGCGACCGGCAAGGCCGGTCTGGTGGTACGCGACTTCGACTACAAGGGCTGGGACAACCTCTCCACCTTCTGGACCGGTTGGGGTGCCCAGGCGTGGAGCGCCGACGGCAAGTCCTGCGGCTTCGCCGCGCCGGAGATGGTCGACGCGATGACCACGCTGCACAAGGCGATCTTCACCGCCAAGGCGCTGCCCGGCCCGGGCACCACCGCCGACTTCTTCGCCGGTGACGCGGCCATGACGGTCACCCAGATCTCCCGCGCGTCGCTGCTCAAGGCGGACGGCTTCGCCTGGGACCTGGTCCCGCTGCCGGCCGGCCCGAAGGGCAACTACGCCGTGGTCGGCCAGGCCGGCATCGGGGTGCTGAAGCAGAGCAAGAACGCCGACAAGGCGGCCGACTTCCTCGCCTTCTTCACCAACCCCACCAACTCGGCGAAGCTCTCCCAGTTCTTCCCGCCGCCGCGGCAGTCCCTGCTCAACGCCGAGACGCTGGCCAAGTCGAACCCCCAGCTCAAGCCGGAGCAGTTGCAGAAGGTCGTCATCGACGGCATCAGCACCGGAGTGGTCAAGCCCAGCCACGCCGGCCAGGCCGAACTGAGCCAGCAGGTACGCGCCGGACTCGACCCGCTGTGGAAGCCCGACGCGGACGTCAAGGCGGTTCTGGAAGGCGTCTGCACCAAGATCCAGCCGCTGCTGGCGAAGTAAGGCGAATCATGACCCGTACGGACACCAGGGTGGGTCGGGCCGACGCCCGGCCCGCCCCGGGCCGGGCGCGGCCGTACTGGACCTCCCGCCGCCGCGACCAGCTCACCGGTTACCTGTTCATCGCGCCGCAACTGTTCGGCAGCGCCGTCTTCGTGATCCTGCCGCTGATCCTGGTGGTCTGGTACAGCCTGCACGAGTGGAACGTGCTGGCCGGCACGTTCGACTTCGTCGGCACCGAGAACTACACCGCCCTCGCCGACGACGCGAACCTCGGCGCGGTACTCCGCGCCACCGGCCTGTTCTCGATTGGGCTGGTGGTGTTCAACCTCGGCCTGGCGCTGCTGCTCGCCCTCCTGCTCAACCAGAAGTTCCGCGGCACCGTCCTGTTCCGCACCCTGTTCTTCTCACCCGTGGTCGTCTCGCTGGTCGCCTGGACCATCGTCTGGGGCTTCCTGCTCCAGGACAACGGCGGCATCAACGGTCTGCTCGACACGATCGGCGTGGACGGGCCGAACTGGCTCCGCGGCGAGACCACCGCCATGATCTCCGTCATCGTGGTCCAGGTGTTCAAGAACGTCGGCCTGAACATGGTGCTCTTCCTCGCCGCCCTTCAGGGCGTGCCGGCCGACCTGTACGAGGCCGCCGAGGTCGACGGCGCCAGCCGGCCACGTCAGTTCTGGCGGATCACCGTACCGATGATCAGCCCGACCATCCTGCTCACCTCGATCATCACGGTGGTCGGCTCGCTCCAGGTCTTCGCGCAGATCGCGGTGCTCACCCAGGGCGGACCCGGCACCTCCACCACGGTCCTCGTCTACTACCTCTACCAACAGGCGTTCCAGTTCCACCACTTCGGCTACGGCGCGACCCTGTCGATCGTGCTGTTCGGCATCGTCCTCGCCCTCACCGTGTTCCAGTGGCAGATGCGCAAAAGGTGGGTCCACCATGAATCGTGAGCTGTCGCGTCGCACGAAACTGGCGCTCTACGCGGTACTGATGGTCCTGGCGATCCCGTTCGTCTTCCCGACCTGGTGGATGGTCACGTCCTCGCTCAAGCCGATCGCGGACATCTTCGCCTTCCCGCCACAACTCCTACCGGTCAACCCGAAGTTCGACGCCTATCAACGGGTGTTCGAGTTGCAGCCGTTCGGG
The DNA here is from genome assembly GCF_900091495.1 of Micromonospora echinospora. Lineage (NCBI taxonomy): Bacteria > Bacillati > Actinomycetota > Actinomycetes > Micromonosporales > Micromonosporaceae > Micromonospora > Micromonospora echinospora. The sequence goes on from NZ_LT607413.1 coordinate 1,379,908, forward strand.
CAGCAGTACCTGAACAGCCTCTACATCGCCCTGGTGGTCACCGTCGGCACCCTGGCCGTGTCGGCGCTGGCCGGGTACGCCTTCGCCCGGATCCGGTTCCGTGGTCAGAACCTGCTGTTCCTGGTCGTCCTCGCCGGCCTGCTCATCCCGAGCGAGGTCACCATCGTCCCGCTGTTCCAGATGTTCTTCAAGCTGGGCCTGGTCGACACCCACTGGCCCCTCATCCTGGTGCCGATCCTCGGGGCGCCCAGCGTGCTGGCGACGTTCATCATGCGGCAGTTCTTCCTCGCCCTTCCCGGCGAGCTGGAGGAGGCGGCCCGAATCGACGGACTGGGCCGGTTCGCCACGTTCTGGAAGATCGCCCTACCACTGTCCCGGCCCGCCCTCGGCGCGGTGGCGATCTTCACCTTCCTGCACAGCTGGAACCTCTACCTCGAACCCATCGTCTTCCTCTCCTCACCGGAGAAGTTCACCCTGCCGCAGGCACTCACCCAGTTCGTCGACGCGTACGGCGGACCGATGTGGAACGTCCAGCTCGCCGCCGCATCGATGACCGCCCTGCCCGTGCTGGTGGTCTTCGTGGTCGCGCAGAAGCAGTTCGTCGAGGGCCTCGCGCACACCGGTCTGAAGGGATGACGCCGTCGGGGCCGGGTCGGACCGGGTCCGCGACGACCCGCCGACCCGCCCCGGTCAACCGGCGGAGCGCGACGGGGGTCGGGACGAGAAGCCCGACGCGGACGCCGTCGGCGGGCCGGCGGTGGTACCGGTCAGCACCGTGCAGGGCAGGCTCCGCTGGAGCGCGTCGGCGGTGAGGGGGGTGGCGCTGACCAACTGCTCGTACAGGAGTCGTACGGCGGCGGCACCCATCTCCTCGCGGGGGATCCGGAAACCGGTCCACTCGACGTCGTCCGGCGTCTCGCTCTCGGCGTCACCGAGCTGGGCCAGCGACAGGTCACCGGGCACCGACAACCCCCGGGCCAGTGCCGCCGCCCGGATCGCGGGCGCCAGTCCGGACGGCCAGATCACCGCTGCGGTGAGACCGTTGTCGCCAAGCAGGTCGAGCGCCTCCCCGCCGGTCAGCCCGGTGCCGTCGAGGACCACCGGGCGACGCCCGGCGGCGCGTACCGCCTGGTGGTAACCCTGCGCGCGGTCCACGGACGGCTCGTCGCGGCGGAGGTCGCCGAGGAACCCGACCCGCTCGTGGCCGAGAGCGAACAGCCTCTCGACGACCTCCCGAGTCGCGGTCCGGTAGTCCGCGCCGACGTACGGGACGGGGCCGGCGGTCGACTCGCGGCGGCCGATGAACGCGAACGGGAAGTCCCGGTCGAGCAGGTCGGCGAGGTCCCGCTTGTCGTCGTAGCGGCCGAGCAGCACGCAGCCGTCGGCGATGCCCAGCCGACGGGAGCCGTCGCCGAGCAGCCGCTGGCCCCCCTGGGGTGACGGGGTGCCGGTGAAGAACAGCAGGTCACACCCGAGGGCCTCGGCCTGCGCCTCGACCCCGATCAGGAACGGGTGGTAGAAGTCCCGACTGTCACGCGGGAAGACCGGCTCGTAGGTGAAGACGCCGACGATCCGGGTCCGTCCGCCGGCCAGGCGCTGCGCGGCGGGGTTGGCGACGTAGCCGGTCAGCCGGATGGCGTCGAGCACGCGCTGACGGGCCTGCTCGCCCACCCGGCGGCGGCCGTTCTCGCCCCCGCTCAGGATCAGCGAGACGGTGGCCTGGCTCACCCCGGCGAGCCGGGCCACGTCGGCCTGGGTCGCCCGCCCGGTGCCACGTCCCATCGCCTTCCACCTCCTGTGTTCCGGGCGGTGACCGGTGGCCCGCTCCGGACCGCGTGTCGGTCATGCGCATGACCGCAGGATCTCGATGGCATTGCCTCGGGCGGCGGACCGCCCCGCGATCGGCGTCGTCATCGGTCGACCCCATGCTACGTCCGCAGCGGGATTCCCCCGGACGCACCGGCCCACGGACCGGCCCGGAAGAAGCCGACGTAGTGCGCATGACCAATGGTCGCCGGCCGGCCCCGTGCATCGGGCACGCACGGGAAGCGAACCTTCCCCGACCGTGGTCCGGTCGCGGGCTGGGGTGGTTGCAGGGGGCCCTTCCTACCGTTTTCTGGTGAGGAGGGGTCCCCTGCAACCACTGGTGGTTCGGGTGGTTCAGGTGGTTTCGACGATCATGGCGGCGGCGACGGTACGGTTGGTGGCTTCGTCGATGATGATGAACCCGCCCGTGGTGCGGTTACGGCGGTACTCGTCAGCGAGCAATGGCACCGTGGTCCGCAACCGGACCCGACCGATCTCGTTGAGTTTCAACTCGGTCGCGGTGTCGTCACGGTGCAGAGTGTTGACATCCAGGCGGTAGTGCAATCCCCGCACGATCGCCCGCGCGGTGCGGGTGGTGTGTTTGATGGTGTACCGGCCGCCGATCTGCAACGGTCGGGTCTCGTCCATCCAGCACACCATCGCTTCGATGTCCTGCGTCGGGGTGGGAGCGTTGTTCGGCCGGCAGATCATGTCCCCACGGGAGATGTCGATCTCATCGGTCAGGCGGACGGTGACGGACATCGGCGGGAACGCCTCCCCGACCGGCCCGTCAGCGGTCTCCACCGACGCGATACGGGAGGTGAACCCCGACGGCAGAACCATCACCTCGTCACCCGGCTTCAACACCCCCGAGGAAACCTGCCCCGCGTAACCCCGGTAGTCGGTCACCGTCGTGGACTGGGGACGGATGACGTACTGCACGGGGAACCGGACGTCGACGAGGTTCCGGTCCGAGGCGATGTGCACATGCTCCAGGTGGTGCAACAACGAGGGGCCTTCGTACCAGGGGGTGTTCTCCGAGCGGGTGACGATGTTGTCGCCCTTCAACGCCGAGATCGGCACCACCGCGAGGTCGGGAACATCCAGTTTCGCGGCGAAGGCGGTGAACTCGTCGGCGATCTGCTCGAACACCTCCTGGGACCAGTCGACCAGGTCCATCTTGTTCACACACAACACCAGGTGCGGGACGCGGAGCAGACTGCACAGGAACGCGTGGCGGCGGGACTGCTCGACCAGACCCTTCCGGGCGTCGACCAGAATCAACGCGAGGTCGGCGGTGGAGGCGCCGGTGACCATGTTCCGGGTGTACTGGGTGTGCCCGGGGGTGTCGGCGATGATGAACTTCCGCCTGGGGGTGGCGAAGTACCGGTAGGCGACATCGATCGTGATGCCCTGCTCCCGCTCCGCCCGCAACCCGTCCGTCAACAGGGCGAGGTTCGTGTACTCGTCACCACGAGCAGCCGAAACGGCCTCCACCGCCTCCAACTGATCCGTGAACAACGACTTCGTGTCATACAGCAGACGGCCGATGAGGGTCGACTTGCCGTCGTCGACGCTTCCGGCGGTGGCGAAGCGGAGCAGGTCCATCGGACGGGCCGAGGTCTCCGGGGCGATCGTCTCGGCACTCATCAGAAGTAGCCCTCCCGCTTGCGGTCCTCCATCGCGGCCTCACTCACCCGGTCATCCCCCCGGGTCGCACCCCGCTCCGTGATCCGGGTCGCCCCGACCTCCTCGATCACCTTCTCCACCGTGTCCGCATCCGAGCGGACGGCAGCCGTGCACGACGCGTCACCCACCGTCCGGTAGCGGACGCGCACCTTCAGGCGCTCCTCCCCGGCCTTGGGTCGGATGAACTCGTTGACGGCGTACAACATGCCGTCCCGGTCGATGACCTCGCGTTCGTGGGCGAAGTAGATCGACGGCAGGGCGATCCGCTCCCGAGCGATGTAGTGCCACACATCCAACTCGGTCCAATTCGACAACGGAAACACCCGAATCGACTCACCCGGATGATGCCGACCGTTGTACAACGACCACAACTCCGGACGCTGATTCTTCGGATCCCACTGCCCGAACTCATCCCGGAACGAAAACACCCGCTCCTTCGCCCGCGCCTTCTCCTCATCCCGACGCGCCCCACCGAACAACGCATCAAACCGATGCTTCTCCACCGCGTCGAGGAGCACCGGCGTCTGGATCCGGTTGCGCAGCCCGTCCGGGCTCTCCCGCACCAGACCACGCTCCAGCGCCTCGGGGACGCTCGCCACGATCAGGTGGAGACCCAGCTCGGCGACCCGCTGGTCGCGGTACTCCAGCACCTCGGAGAAGTTGTGACCGGTGTCGACATGCATCACCGGAAACGGAATGCTCGCCGGAGCGAACGCCTTCTCCGCCAACCGGAGCATCACGATCGAGTCCTTACCCCCGGAGAAGAGCAGCACCGGCCGCTCCATCTCCGCCACCACCTCACGCATCACGAAGATGCTCTCCGCCTCCAACGCATCCAGATGGGAGACGCGGTAGGTCGCTGGTGCGGTCATGACGCGGGCTCGATTCGTGCGGATCGGCTCATGGATTCCAGACCTTTCCGGTCGGACACCTCAGGAAGTCGGGTCAGGCTACCCCGGAATGCCTCTGCAACGCTGCAAGCAACCGGCTGGCGAGATCCTTGCGGCAGACCAGCAGGTCGGGCAGGCGCGGATCCGCCTCGTTGTATTTCAGCGCAGATCCGTCAATCCGGGAAGCGTGGAGCCCGGTGGCCGTCGCCACAGCGACCGGGGCGGCCGAGTCCCACTCGTACTGCCCTCCGGCGTGGATGTACGCGTCCACCTCACCGGTCACCACCGCCGCGATCTTCGCCCCCGCCGACCCCATCGGCACCAACTCCGCACCGACGTCCTCGGCCAGGTCGGTCAGGAAGACCGGTGGGCGGCTCCGGCTCGCCGCCAGCCGGAGCGTCCGGCCCCGCGCGGTCGCCGCTTCCACCGTCATCGGCGGGTACGCCGGCGGCTGGTCGGTGCCGAGCACCCGGTGCTGCGCCGGCAGCGCCACCGCCCCACCGACCAGCTTGTGCGGGGTGGAGCCGTTCCGGGCCCAGAGCGCCACGTGCACCGCCCAGTCCGAACGGCCCTCCTCGGAGAACTCCCGGGTTCCGTCCAGCGGGTCGATGATCCACACTCGGTCGGCGGTGAGTCGGGAGACCGCCTCCGTGCTCACCTCGGCCGCCCAGGCCATCCGGGAACCCTCGTCCTCCTCGGAGAGCACCGCGTCCGCCGGGCGCCAGCGGGCCAGTTCGGTACGGATCAGGTCGTGCGAGACCTTGTCCCCGGCCGCCTTCAACGCTCCCTGGTCGGTGAAGCCCATCTCGCCCCGGAGGTCCAGCAGAGCCTGCCCGGCTCGTGCCGCCAACCAGCGGGCGAACGCACCGTCGATCATCGGAGGACTCATGCCACACTCCCGTTCGGGCCACGCCAAAGCCGCAGACTACCGGCCGTCGGGACGCTCACCGGCACGCCCCGCCCTCAACCGCCGTGGTAGGCGTTCTGGGTCCACTCGACGCCCCGGGTGATGACCGACTCCACCGCGTCCGCCGCCCGGTCGACCAGGAACTCCAGCTCCTTGCGCTCGACGCCGGAGAAGTCGGACAGGACGTAGTCGGCCGGATCCTGCCGCCCCGGTGGGCGGCCGATACCGAAGCGCACCCGGACGTAGTCCTTGGTGCCCAGCGACTTCGTCATCGAGCGCAGGCCGTTGTGGCCTCCTTCGCCGCCACCGCACTTCACCCGCAGCTGGCCGTAGCCGATGTCGAGCTCGTCGTGCACGGCGACGACCTGCGCCGGGGGAATCTTGTAGAACTGGGTCAGCGCGGCGACCGGGCCACCGGAGAGGTTCATGTACGTCAACGGCTTGGCCAGCACGAGCCGCGGCCCGCCGAACCCGAGCCGCCCCTCGGCGACGTCGGCCACCGCCCGGCGGTGCCGCCCGAACTTCCCGCCCGCCCGACCGGCGAGCAGGTCGGCCACCATGAAACCGACGTTGTGCCGGTGACCGGCGTACTCCCGGCCCGGGTTACCCAGGCCGACCACCAGCCACGGCCGGTCCTCGTCCGTCACGTTCCGCCCTTTCCGTCCCGACAGCCACACCCACGTTCCCCGTCCGGCGGTTCCGCTGGCCGTGATACGCCGACAGGCGCCCCCGAAGCGATCGGGGACGCCTGTCGCACGGCTTCGATCAGGCCTCGGTGCGCGCCTCGGCCGGGGTCTCCTCGCCCTCGGCGGCCGGGGTCTCGGCACCCTCGGCGGCCTCGCCCTCGACGACCTCGGCCTCCTCGGCCGCCGTCTCGACCTCGGGCAGGGTCGCCTCGAGCTGCTCGGCGGTCGGCGCGGCGGTCACCGCGGCGACCGACATCTCCGGGTCGGCGGCCAGCTCGACACCGGCCGGCAGCTCGACGTCGGCGGCGGTGACCTGGTTGCCGGCCTCCAGACCCTCGATGGACGCCTCCAGGTGGTCCGGGACCTTGGTGGCCTCGGCGGTCACGGTGAGGGTGTCGTGGTCGTGCACGATCAGGGTGTCCCGCGCCGCCTCACCGGTCAGCTGCACCGGCACCTCGACGGTGACCTTCTCGCCCCGACGGACCAGCAGCAGGTCGACGTGCTCGAAGGTGTCCTTGATCGGGTCACGCTGGATCGCCTTCGGCAGGGCGAGCACCTGGGTGCCGTCGCTGACCTCGATGGCGAAGAGCTGGTTGGCGCCACCCTTGCGGATCGCCGCGGCGAACTCGCGAGCCGGGAGCGCGATGTGCTTGGGCTTCTCGCCGTGGCCGTACAGCACGGCGGGCACCTTGCCGGCCCGGCGGGTACGACGGGCACCACCCTTGCCGAACTCGGTACGGGGCTCGGCGCTGATCTTTACCTCGGACACGGGGAAACTCCTGAATGCGTTCGCTGCGGCGGCTTTTAGTCGTCTGGCGGTGCTGGGGCGAGGGGCTCGCTGGGGCGCATGAGTCGGAACGACTGCCCGGAGCACCGCGTCGATGACGGTGCCTCCGTGCGGCGCTTCTCAGCGGCCCGCAGGGCACCCTCGCCGTGGCAACCGCACTAGTCTACCCGAGCGCATTCCGCGCCCTTCACCAGTCCCCGCACATCACCGCCCCGCCGGCCTCCGGCCGGCGGGGAACAGCGACGCGACGTGGGCCGCACCGGCGGCGGAGCCCCGTGCCCCGCCGCCGCGAGGGTCAGCTCAGCCCACCGAAGAGGGTGGTCACCGACCCGTCGTCGAAGACCTCCCGGATGGCCCGGGCCAGCAGCGGCGCGATCGACAGGACGGTGATCTTGTCGAGCTGCTTCTCCGGCGGCAGCGGCAGCGTGTTGGTCACCACCACCTCGCTGATCGGGCTGTTCTTCAGCCGCTCGGTGGCCGGGTCGGAGAGCAGGGCGTGCGTGGAGGCGACGATGACGTCGGCGGCGCCCGACTCCTGGAGGATGTCGGCCGCCTTGGCGATCGTGCCACCGGTGTCGATCATGTCGTCGACGATCAGGCAGACCCGGCCCTCGACGTCACCGACCACCCGGTTCGCCACCACCTGGTTCGGCTTCAGCGGATCCCGGGTCTTGTGGATGAAGGCCAGCGGGCAGCCGCCCAGCCGGTCGGTCCACCGCTCCGCCACACGCACCCGGCCGGAGTCCGGCGCGACCACGGTCATCGGCCGGCCCGCGTACTTGCGCTCGACGTACTCGGCGAGGATGTCCATCGCGAAGAGGTGGTCCACCGGGCCGTCGAAGAACCCCTGGATCTGCGCGGTGTGCAGGTCGACGGTGAGGATCCGGTTGGCCCCCGCTGTCTTGAGCAGGTCGGCGATCAGCCGGGCCGAGATCGGCTCCCGTCCCCGGTGCTTCTTGTCCTGCCGCGCGTACGGGTAGAACGGCAGCACGACGGTGATCCGCTTGGCCGACCCGCGTTTCAGCGCGTCGACCATGATCAGGGTCTCCATGACCCAGGTGTTGACGCCGTGTGTCACGGACTGCACGACGAACGCGTCCGACCCACGTACCGAATCCTTGTACCGTACGAAGATCTCGCCGTTGGCGAATTCGTACGCGTCGGCGGGAGTCGGCGCGACGCCGAGCACCTCACCGATCTCCCTGGCCAACTCCGGAAAGCCGCGTCCGGAGAAGAGCATCATGCTCTTGCGGTTTTCGGCGACGATGCTGCCCATGGCCCGTCTGCTCCCGTGGGTAGGTGGTGATCCGGGACTACTCGGTTGCAGTATCTACCTCGCCGACGGCCGCTCGAACCGGCTCGGCACCGCCGTGGATTGCCTCACCCCCGCGCGCCCCCGACGGCTGTCCGGAAGCACCCTCCGTGGCCCGCCGTGCGGCTTCTGCGGCGGCCGTCCCGCCCCGGCGCATCTCCACCCAGCCCTCGATGTTGCGCTGCCGTGCCCGGGCCACCCCCAGCGCCCCCGGCGGCACGTCCTTGTCGATCACCGAGCCGGCGGCGGTGTACGCGCCGTCGCCCACCTCGACCGGGGCGACGAACATGTTGTCCGCCCCGGTCCGCGCGTGGCTGCCGATCACGGTGCGGTGCTTGTTCACCCCGTCGTAGTTCACGAAGACCGTCGCCGCGCCGATGTTGCTCTGTTCGCCGATGGTGGCGTCCCCGACGTAGGTCAGGTGCGGCACCTTGGAGCCGGCCCCGATCTCGGAGTTCTTCACCTCGACGAAGGTGCCCACCTTGGCCTTCTCCGCCAGCCTCGCCGCCGGGCGCAGGTACGCGTACGGGCCGACGCTGGCCCGGGGGCCGACCTCGGCGCCCACCGCGTGGCTGCGCACCACCGTCGCGCCCGCGCCGACCACGGTGTCCTCCAGCGTGACGTCCGGCCCGACCAGCGCACCGGCCCCGACCACGCTCGTGCCCTTGAGCTGGGTGTTCTGGTCGACCACCGCGTCCCGCTCCAGGGTGACCGTCACGTCGATCCAGGTGGTCTCCGGGTCGAGCAGGCTGACACCCGTGCGCATCCAGTCCTCGTTGACCCGGTCCCGCAGCAGCCGGCGCAGTCCGGCCAGCTCGACCCGGTCGTTGCAGCCCAGGGTCTCGGTGTGGTCGGCGGCGACGTGCACCGCCACCGGCTCCCCGGCCGAGGCGAAGAGCCCGAAGACGTCGGTGAGGTACTCCTCGCCCTGGTCGTTGTCGGTGGAGAGCTTGCCGAGCGCGTCCCGCAGCCGCACCACGTCGAAGGCGTAGATGCCGGCGTTGATCTCCCGGACGGCCCGCTCCTCGGCGGTGGCGTCCCGTTCCTCGACGATCCGCTCCAGGCGGCCGGCGGAGTCGCGGACGATCCGTCCGAGGCCGGTCGGGTCGGGCACCTCGGCGGCCAGCACGGTCGCTGCCGCACCCGCCTCCTCGTGTGCCCCGACCAGCTCCGCCACCGTCTGCGGCCGGAGCAGCGGCACGTCGCCGTTGATGACGACCACCGTGCCGGTCGCGTCGGGCACCGCCTCCAGCGCGATGCGCACGGCGTGCCCGGTGCCCAGCTGCTGGGCCTGGAGGACCGGGGTCGCCTCCGGGGCGACGTCGGCCAGGTGCGCCCGGACCTGGTCCGCGCCATGCCCGACCACGACGACCGTGCGTTCCGCGCGCAGTGGCGCGGCGGCGGTCAGGACGTGGCCGAGGAGGGTGCGACCCAGGAGCGGGTGCAGCACCTTGGGCAACGCCGACTTCATCCGCTTGCCCTCACCAGCGGCGAGCACGACAACGATGCGGGGGTGCGGCTGGGACACGACGAATGCTCCCGTCGGCAGTCGGACAGTCTGCGGCCATGCTATCCACGCATCAACCACTCATGTGTACAAGCTCCCGGGAGAGGACTCGAACCCCTACAATCAGGACCAAAACCTGACGTCCTGCCATTAGACGACCCGGGAAGGTCTAAAGCAGACAAGAGTCCGCAGGCGCAACGCTCCCTACACCTTAGCGCCCCGGCTGCGGATGCTCATCGCTCATTCCCACCCGGATCCGATCTTCCCGTCGGGCCGCCCCGCCCGCGACCCGGACGACGTCCTGCGGTCCCACCACCTCCCGAACCCCGACGCCGCCCCGCCGACGCCCGCCCTCGCGACCGGGGCGTCCTTCCGCGTGGCGAACCGGGGACGGGCCAGGACCACCAAACCGCGTAAACCGGCCGCCGGGCGGTAAACCGAGCGGTGTCACCTGGCCGTGCCTGGCAGTATTGCCGGGTGACAGAGGGCAACGGGGGCACATTCGGGCGGCCGAGGGGCACCGCCGACAGGCACCGTCCGGGTACGGTCGGATCTTCCAGGACCGTGATCCGGACGGGCGCCAGCGGGGCGAGCGCGTGAGCACGCACAGCGGAGGCTCCGTTCCACGACAGGGCGTCACCGAGCGTCCGCGAGGTGATGACATGGCGAGCGTCTCCGGCGGCGACGGCGGTACAGGCCGGCGGCGGTCCGTCCCGGCAGCCGCGACGAAACCGGCGTCCCGGGTGCGGATGCCCGCGGCCCAGCGCCGGGAGCAGCTCATCTCGATCGCGCGGCAGATCTTCGCCGAACGCGGGTTCGACGCGACCTCGATCGAGGAGGTGGCGGCCCGCGCGAAGGTCTCCAAGCCGGTGGTCTACGAACACTTCGGCGGCAAGGAGGGCCTGTACGCGGTGGTGGTGGACCGCGAGGTCACCGCCCTGCTGGACCGGATCACCACCGCACTGACCGCCGGCCACCCCCGTGAGCTGCTGGAACAGGCGGCGATGGCGCTGCTCGGCTACATCGAGGAGGACGCCAGCGGCTTCCGGGTGCTGGTCCGGGAGTCACCGCTGCTCTCTGCCACGGGAAACTTCAGCAGCGTGCTCAACGACGTCGCGCACCAGGTGGAGCACATCCTCGGGGCCGAGTTCAAGAGCCGGGGGTACGACCCGAAGCTGGCGGAGCTGTACTCGCAGGCGCTGGTGGGCATGGTGGCGCTGACCGGCCGCTGGTGGCTGGAGGTGCGCAAGCCACGCAAGGAGACGGTGGCCGCGCACCTGGTCAACCTGGCCTGGAACGGTCTGTCCCACCTGGAGGCGAAGCCGGGGATGATCACCGTCCGCAGCCGGTGAGGGGCCCTACGGCACCTCCCGCATCTGGCACCGGATCGGCTTCGCGCCACCGCCGGCGTACCACGTGGCCGTGCCGGCGGTACGGACCCTCAGCGGGGACGGGTGATGAGGTGGCTCCGCTGGTGCCGTTCGGTCTCGGCTTGCTCGGGCGGGCCGACCTTGTCGTAGAGACCGGTGGCGAGGAGCAGCAAGCCGAAGATCATCGACACGACGACGGTGGACATCGAGAAGTTCAGGAAGTTCGCGTCGGTCTGGAGCACGCTCATCATCGCCACGCCGGTGACCATGAAGACCACCCCGGCGGTCAGGTTCATGTAGTGGCCGAGGTTGCTCCGGCGGGACGCCCCGATCAGCAGCACGATGCCGAAGACCACCGAGGCCAGCGAGAAGGCCAGGTTGGTGCGCAGCCCGAGGACCCAGTCGCTGCCCCGGTCGAAGAGCGGCTCGCCCCACGTCTGCACGACGCCCCAGACGCCGAAGATCAGGATGTAGAGACCGACCAGGCCGGCGAAGGCCCGGTAGAGCGGGCGTGCCGGATGGTTGACCGGGAAGTGCGGCATGACACCCTCCTCCGAATCCGGGAGCAATCTCCCGGATTGTCACCCGGATCGGGGGATGGTGTCCGACGAACCGCCGAGACCGGCGCCGGAATCGGCCTCAGAGCAGCAGCCGGGCGTCCTGCCAGGCCTTGTGCTCCTCCTCGGTGCCGACCTTGCCGTACATGCCGACCATCAGCAGGACCAGGCCGAGGAGCATGGTCACGACCACGGTGGCGATGCTGAAGTTGAAGATGTTGACGTCGGTCTGGAGGAAGGCCAGCTCGAAGAGGCTGAGCGCCATCAGTCCGTACGCCGTCCACTGGTTGATCGCGACGTCGCGGTTACGGCCGAGGGCGGTGCCGGCCAGCACGACAGCGCCGATCACGATGGCGAGGAGGGAGAATCCGAGATTCGCCCCCTGGCCGAGGACCTTGGTGTCATCCTGGGCGAAGAGCTCGTCGCCCATGGTGGTGACGACGCCGAGGACACCGAAGACCACCAGGTACAGACCGGTCAGCCCGCCGATCGCCCGGTAGATCGGCCGCGCGGGGTGGTTGACGGGGGTGTGGGCCATGTCTGAGTCTCCAACGCCGGTTGGTTGAGGGGTTCGCGAATGATTCTCCCGCATACGGTGTGGTGACGCCGCAACGGACCCCGGCTTTGTGACGGCGGGCGACCCGTCAGGGGTCAGCTCTCCGGGATCTCCTCGGCGAGGGCGAGCCACGACTCCTCGGTCCGCTCCCGCTCCGCGCGTACCTCCTTGAGCTGGGCGTCGAGGTCGGCGACCCGGGCGTAGTCGGTGGCGTTCGTGGCGAGCTGGTCGAGCAGGGTGGTCTCCTTCTGCTCCAGCTTGCCGATCTGCCGTTCCAGCCGGGCGAGTTCCTTGCGCGCCTGCCGGGCCTCGGCGGCGGACATGCCGGTGGTGGCGGACGCGGCGGAGGTCGCGGCGGTCACGGCCGGTGCCGGGGCGATCCGTCCGGCGGCCCGGGTGAGGTACTCGTCGACACCGCCGGGCAGGTGCACCAGGTGGCCGTCGCCGAACATCCCGTAGACCACGTCGGTGACGCGTTCGACGAGGTACCGGTCGTGGCTGGCCACGACGACCGTGCCGGGCCAGGAGTCGAGCAGGTCCTCCAGGGCGGCCAGGGTGTCGGTGTCCAGGTCGTTGGTGGGCTCGTCGAAGAGGAGCACGTTCGGCTCCCCGGCGAGCAGGCGGAGCATCTGGAGCCGACGCCGCTCGCCGCCGGAGAGGTCGCCGACCGGGGTCCAGAGCCGCCGGTCGTCGAAGCCGAAGGTCTCGGCGAGCTGGGCGGCGGAGAGCTCCCGGTCGCCGAGCTGCACCCGCCGGGCGACCTCCTCGACCGCCTCCAGCACCCGCAGGTGGCCGGGGAGTTCGGCCAGTTCCTGGGAGAGGAACGCCGGCCGGACCGTGGACCCGGTGACCAGGCGACCGCCGTCCGGACGGGTCACCCCGGCGAGCATCCGCAGCAGGGTGGTCTTGCCGGCCCCGTTCGCGCCCAGGATGGCGATCCGGTCGCCGGGACCGACCTGCCAGGTGACGTCGTGCAGGATCTCCTTCGGGCCGGCGTGCAGGGTGACCTGCTCCAGGTCGTACACCTGCTTGCCGAGCCGGGCGGTGGCGAGCCGTTGCAGCGACATGGTGTCGCGCGGCGGCGGCACGTCGGCGATGAGCGCGTTGGCGGCGTCGATCCGGAACCGGGGCTTGGAGGTCCGGGCCGGCGGACCCCGCCGCAGCCAGGCGATCTCCTTGCGGAGCAGGTTCTGCCGGCGGGCCTCGGTGGCGGCGGCGACCCGTTCCCGCTCCACGCGGGCCAGCGTCCAGGCGGCGAAGCCGCCTTCGTAGGCGCGGACGGTCTGGTCGGCGACCTCCCAGGTGGTGGTGCAGACCGCGTCGAGGAACCACCGGTCGTGGGTGACCACGACCAGCGCGCCCTTGCGCCCGAGAAGGTGCCTCGCCAGCCAGTCCACGCCACCGACGTCGAGGTGGTTGGTGGGCTCGTCGAGGATGAGCAGGTCGGACTCACGGACCAGCAGCGCGGCGAGGGCGACCCGGCGGCGCTCGCCACCGGACATCGGACCGACCGGCTGGTCGAGGCCGAGGTGCGGCATGCCGAGGCCGTCGAGGATGGCCCGGACCCCGGCGTCGCCGGCCCACTCGTGCTCGGCCCCCATGCCCTCGTCGAGCCAGGCGGTGCCGAGGACCACGTCCCGCACGGTGGCGTCCGGGGCCAGCGTCAGCGTCTGCGGCAGCCAGGCGACCCGCAGGTCGCGCCGGTGGGTGACCCGGCCGTCGTCCGGCTCCTCCTGCCGGGTGAGCATCCGCAGCAGGGTGGACTTCCCGGCCCCGTTGAGCCCGACCACGCCGATCCGGTCGGCGTCGTCGAGACCGAGCGAGACGTCGGTGAGCAGTGGCCCGGCGGCGCCGTACCCCTTGGACACGCGGTCCAGGTTGACGATGTTGGCCACTCCCCCACCCTCCATGATCAAGGCGCCCCGGTGCCGGGGCACCTCGGGACGCCAGGCCCCAAGCGTAGCCGCCCGGACCGCCGCGCCCCGACACGAGATCGACTCCGCCCCGGGGACGGGGCGGCGGGCCGGTGACGAAGGTGTCGACGGCGTCCCGGCCGGGCGTCAGCAGACGCGCGCGCCGGCGACCGGGCCGTGGGCGGGACGCGCCTGGCGGCACACCCCGGCGGCGGTCAGCTCCCCGGCCACCCGTTCCGCGTCGTCGGCGTCCCTGGTCAGGAAGACGCAGGTGGGGCCGGAGCCGGAGACGATGCCGGCGAGCGCGCCGGCCGCCGCCCCGGCCCGGAGCGTGGCGGCCAGCGTCGGCCGCATGGACAGGGCGGCGGCCTGGAGGTCGTTGCCGAGCACGGCGGCGAGCACGGCCGGGTCCCGCTGGCGCAGGGCGGCGAGGAGCGCGTCGGTGCTGCCGATCGGCGCGGGCGCGTCGCCGGTGTCGCGGAGCCGGTCGAGTTCCCGGTACGCCTCGGGGGTGGAGAGGCCGCCGTCGGCGATCGCCACCACCCAGTGCCAGGAGGTGGGGCGGACCAGGACGGGGCTGACCGCCTCACCCCGGCCGGTGCCCAGCGCCGTGCCACCGTGGACGAGGAACGGCACGTCGGAGCCGAGGCCGGCGGCGATCGCGGCGAGGTCGTCGCGGGACAGGCCGGTACCCCAGAGCGCGTCGCAGGCCACCAGGGTCGCCGCCGCGTCGGCACTCCCCCCGGCCAGCCCGCCCGCGAGCGGGATCTGCTTGCGCAGGTGCAGCCGGGCGTGGGCGGGACGGCCGGTCTGCGCGGCCAGCGCCCGAGCCGCCCGGATCACCAGGTTGGAGTCGTCCAGAGCCAGCTCACCGGCGCCCTCGCCCTCCATGGTGAGGGTGAGGGTGTCCCCCCGACGGGCGGTCAGCTCGTCGTGGATCGAGATGGCGTGGTAGACGGTGTTCAGCTCGTGGTAGCCGTCGGCCCGGAGCGGGCCGACCCCGAGATGCAGGTTGATTTTGGCGGGTACCCGGACCCGGACCGGGCCGCTGGCCCCCCGCTGCTGGTCGTCCTCGTCCGGTCGCCACGCCCCGGTCACCGGGTGACGTCCCGGACGCGCAGGCGGTTGTCGAACGGCTTCTCCACGATCAGCTCCTCGGCGAAGTCTCCCGGCCGGCTCGTGGCGGCCGTCGACCAGGTCGTCGGTACCCGAGTCCTCCTGGCGGAGGCGGACTCGCGCGTCAGCCTACTGTGCGGGCGACGTACCGGCGGGAGCCGACGCGGCGATCGCGGCGAACTGCTCGACGGTCAGCTGCTCCCCCCGCGCGCCAGGGTCCACGCCGGCCGCAGTGAGCGCCGCCTCGGCCCGGTCCGCGCCCTGCGCCCAGCCGGCCAACGCGGCCCGCAGCGTCTTGCGGCGCTGCGCGAACGCCGCGTCCACCACGGCGAAGACCCGCGTCCGGGACACGTCGGACCGGGGCGGCTCGCGCCGGGTGAAGGCGACCAGCCCCGAGTCGACGTTCGGGACCGGCCAGAACACGTTCGGCGGGACCCGGCCGGCCGACCGGGCGGACGCGTACCAGGCGAGCTTCACCGAGGGGATGCCGTACACCCGGGAACCGGGGCCGGCCACCAGCCGGTCGGCGACCTCCTTCTGCACCATGACCAGGCCGCTACGGAGGCTGGGCAGTTCGGCGAGGAGGTGCAGCACCACCGGCACCGCGACGTTGTATGGCAGGTTGGCCACCAGCGCGGTCGGCGCCGGGTCGGCCAGTTCGGCGGCGGTGACCCGCAGCGCGTCCGCGCGGTGCACGGTCAGCCGGGCGGCGTCCGGGCCGGCGAACCGGGCGGCGGTCTCCGGCAGTGCCCCGGCCAGCGTCGGATCGATCTCCACGGCGTGCACGTGCGCGGCGGCCGGCAGCAGCCCGAGGGTGAGCGACCCGAGCCCGGGGCCGACCTCCAGGGCCACGTCGTCCGGGGTCAGCCCGGCGGCGGTGACGATCCTGCGCACCGTGTTCGGGTCGTGCACGAAGTTCTGGCCGAGCTTCTTGGTCGGTGCCACGCCCAGTCGGGCGGCCAGATCCCGGATCTCCGCCGGGCCGAGCAGGTCTGCGGCCATGGCCCCACACCCTACGTCGGCCGCCGCCCACCCTCCGCCGGGGTGCCGGGGTGCCGGCCTGCCGCGCTGCCGGGCCGGGGTGGTAGCTGGGGTTGCGGCTGGGGTGGTAGCAGGGGTCCCCTGTTACCGCTTTTTGTCGAACAAGGGGCCCCTGCAGGCAGCCCAGCCGCCCGCGCCGCCCCGCGACCCCCCGCCCCGCGACCTCACCGCCACGGGCCGAAGACCCGCTCCCCGTTCGCCGACAGGTGCGCGCACAGTTCGGCCAGGTCGGTGCCGGTGGTGGCGGCCAGCGCACGGACGGTCAGCGGCACCAGGTAGGAGGCGTTGGGCCGGCCCCGGTGCGGCATCGGGGTGAGGTACGGCGCGTCGGTCTCCACCAGCATCTGCTCCGGCGGGGTCGACGCGGCGGCCTCCCGCAGCGCCTGGGCGCTGGCGAAGGTGACCGTGCCGGCGAAGCTGAGCAGGTATCCCCGGCGGACGCACTCGGCGGCGAACTCGGCGTCGCCGGAGAAGCAGTGCAGGACGACGGTGTCCGGCGCGCCCTCGTCGTCGAGGACGCGCAGCACGTCGGCGTGCGCGTCCCGGTCGTGGATGACCAGGGGCTTGGCGTACCGCTTGGCGATGGCGACGTGCGCCCGGAAGCTCTCCTCCTGCGCGGCGCGCCCCTCCTCCCCGGTCCGGAAGAAGTCCAGCCCGGTCTCGCCGATGCCGCGCACCCGGTCCCGGGCGGCGAGCGCCTCGATCCGGCGCAACGCCTCGTCCAGGTCGGCCAGCCGGGGGGCTTCGTTGGGGTGCAGGGCGACGGTGGCGACCACCGCCGGGTAGCGGTCAGCGACGTCGGCCCCCCAACCGGAGGAGTCGACGTCCACGCCGACCTGGACCATCCGGTCGACACCCACCCCGGCGGCCACCTCGATCGCCGCCGCGACCGGGTCGTCGGCGGGGCCGCCGGGCGTACCGGCTTCACTGACGGTGATGTCGAGGTGGGTGTGGCTGTCCGGAACGGGGTGGGGGAGCCGCTCCGGGGCGGGCGGGAACTCCCCGGCCCGACGGGCGGCACGCTGGCGGCGGGATTCGGTCGGCTCACTCATCGCCGATGAGCATCACACACCACCCGCGCCCGCCGTATCCGACCGGCAATCCGTTGTTCATCCCTGCGGTACCCAGGGCGTTTACCGTTCGGCCGGTGAGTGTCCCCACCCAGCTCGGCGACGCCGCCCCGCCACGCGTCGGGCCGCGCGTGACGTACCGGGGGACGGCGTACCCGGCGGAGGTGGTCGCCCGGGGCGCCGCGTACGAGATCTTCAGCGGGGTGGAGTTGCCCGGCTTCGATTGGGCGCCCCGCCCCGGCGCTCCCCTGCCGTGGCGACGCTTCGTCCACGCGACCGAGGTGACCGCCGTGCAGGACGGACCGGGGCCGGCGGACGAGGAACCGGACGCGCCCCTGCTGGTGCCGTTGCACCGGGACCGGACCTGGTCGCAGGTGCAGGAGCTCACCCAGCAGCCGTCCGCCGCCGGGGACCCGGTGCTCGCCACGCTGCGCGCCTCGGCCGTGGTGCGTCGGGGCACCCGGATGGTGAAGGTGCTCTCCGCCCGTCAGCTCGCCGGGTACGTACGGGGCCTGCTGCCGCACGGCTTCTGCCACCGGGAGCACGACGTGGCGCACCTGCGTACCCCGTCGGCGCTGGCGGTGCTGCGCACCGACGGCGGTACCGCCCAGGACGTGGTGTACGCGTTGCGCTGGCGGGCCGTCGACCCCACCGACTACGACTCGCCCACCGGTGCGGCGCACCGGGGACTGGTGGAGCTGGCGGCCGGCGACCGGGTCGGCGCGGCGGTGCTCGGTACCGGGTTCGCGCCGAGCAGCACGCAGGTGGTCCCGGAGTTCGTCACCCGCGACTTCGCCGACCTGCCGATGCCGGCGAACGCCACCCTGGTCGCCTACCCGGCGGAGGGGGTCGAGGTGGTGCTCTACGCGTACCAGGCGGAGCAGCGGGGCTGGCTGCGGATGGTCGGGCCGCGCTGGCGGCACCTGCTCGCCGCAGTGCCCGGGATCTCCGCCGAACAGGAGTACGTGCCGATCGCCGAGCCGGCCGCGTCGACCCGGCTGGTCGGCGGCTACGCGGGCAACGAGTACGAGGCGGTGGCCGACCTGCCCGGCGGGTTCCGGGTGCAGGCGTTGACCCGGACCGCCCGTTACCCGGTGGAGTCGGTCGCCCGGCGGCTGCGGTACGCCCGCTGGCGCGACGTGGACTGCGTGGTGCTGCGGGAGGAGACGGGCTGGCTGCGGCTTCGGCTGTGCCGGCCGGGACCGGAGGCGGCGGCGGCCACCGGCGCGCAGTGCCACGAGCGGGGCGTCTACGAGACCTGGGCCCCGGCCACCGACGTCACCGACGACCGGATCGTCGACCTGCCGTATCCGCTCTGAGAATTCGGCGGAAGCTTTCGCCGGGAGCGCCGGAAGCCTTCGGCGGAAGCGCCGGAAGCGCCGACCGGGCGGGCATAACCCCGCGCGGTACGGGAAGACGCCGACGTCGGACCGTCACGTCTCGGGGAGGCCGCATGCCCTTCATCACCGTCGGCTCGGAGAACTCCGGGCCCATCGACATCTACTTCGAGGACCACGGCGCCGGGCGACCGGTGGTGCTCATCCACGGCTTCCCGTTCAACGGCGCGACCTGGGAGAAGCAGACCCTCGCCCTGCTGAACGCCGGCTACCGCGTCATCACGTACGACCGGCGGGGTTTCGGCAACTCCGGCCAGCCCACCTTCGGGTACGACTACGACACGTTCGCGGCCGACCTGAAGATGCTGATGGACCAGCTCGACCTGCGCGACGCGGTGCTGGTGGGGCACTCGATGGGCACCGGCGAGGTCACCCGCTACCTCGGCGCGTACGGGTCGGAGCGGGTGAGCCGGGCGGTGCTGCTGGCCCCGCTCGCGCCGTTCCTGCTGAAGACGCCGGACAACCCCGAGGGCGTCGAGCAGAAGCTCTTCGACGGCTTCAAGCAGGCGATCATGGCCGACCGGTTCGCCTTCCTGACCAGCTTCTGCGACAACTTCTTCAACTACAAGCAGAACAAGGGCCGGCTGGTCAGCGAGGAGGCGTACCGGGCGCACTGGCACATCGGCGCGCAGGCGTCGGCGAAGGGGACCCTGGACTGCGTGGACGCCTGGCTGACCGACTTCCGCGCCGACCTGCCCCGGATCGACGTACCGGTGCTGATCGTGCAGGGCGACGCGGACGCCGTGCTGCCGTTCCCGGCCACCGGCCAGCGGCTGGCGCCGATGCTGCCGGACAGCAACCTGATCACGTTGCGCGGCGCGCCGCACGGTATCCCGTGGACCAACGCCGACGAGGTCAACCGAGCCATGATCGAATTCATCGGCACGCGGGCCATGGCCCACGCCTGACCCGACCGTCCACCTGACCGGCATCCGGATCCGGCGTCCGGCGGTCGGCGGTCGGGGTGCCCCCGGGGCCAGCGGCCCCGGGGGCGTTCGGCGGTCAGCCGCCGAGGCGGGCCAGTTCCTCGTCGACGATCGACGGGTCGAGCTTGCGGAAGACCGGCTTCGGCGCGGCCAACGGCCGGCCCACCTCCAGCGGTACGGACGCCCAGCGCGTGCCCTGCGTGTAGTCACCGGTCAGCACCGGGTACCCCGGTCCGCCGTCGAGGTCCTCGACCTCGACGATGGACGGCATCGGCGCGTGCACCCCGGTGCCGCCGAGCAGTTCGTGCACCTTCTGCGCGGAGTGTGGCAGGAAGGGGGTGAGCAGCGTGTTGGCGTCGCTGACCACCTGGAGGGCGACGTGCAGGACGGTGCCCATCCGGGGCTTCTCGTCCTCCCCCTTGAGCTTCCACGGGGCCTGGTCGGAGAGGTACCGGTTGGCCTCGGCGACCACTCTCATCGCCTCGCCGATGGCCTGCTTCTGCCGGTGCCGGGCGATCAGGTCGCCGACCGTGTCGAACCCGGCGCGGGCCACCGCGAGCAGCGCCTCGTCGGCCTCGGTGAGCCCGGCCGGGTCGATCGGCGGGACGGCGCCGAAGTTCTTCGCCGCCATCGAGATGGACCGGTTGACCAGGTTGCCCCAGCCGGCGACCAGCTCGTCGTTGTTACGGCGGAGGAACTCGGCCCAGGTGAAGTCGGTGTCGTTGCTCTCCGGGCCGGCGACGGCGATGAAGTAACGCAGCGCGTCCGCGTCGTACCGTTCGAGGAAGTCCCGGACGTAGATCACCACCCGGCGGGACGAGGAGAACTTCCGCCCCTCCATGGTCAGGAACTCGCTGGAGACGACCTCGGTGGGCAGGTTGAGCCGCCCCAGCGCGCCCGGTTCGCCGTCCTTCGCCCCGTCCCCTGAGTAGCCGGAGAGCAGCGCCGGCCAGATCACCGAGTGGAAGACGATGTTGTCCTTGCCCATGAAGTAGTAGGCCCGGGCGTCCTTCCCCTCGGCGTCGGTGGACCACCACTTCCGCCACGCCTCGGGGTCGCCGGAGCGGCGGGCCCACTCGATGGAGGCGGAGAGGTAGCCGATGACCGCGTCGAACCAGACGTAGATGCGCTTGTCGGGACGGTCCCGCCAGCCGTCGAGCGGGATCGGCACGCCCCACTCCAGGTCCCGGGTGATGGCCCGGGGCTGGAGGTCGTCGAGCAGGTTCCGGGAGAACCGCAGCACGTTGGGCCGCCAGCCCTCCCGGGTGTCCAGCCACCGTCGGAGCACGTCGGCGAGGGCCGGCAGGTCGAGGAAGAAGTGCTCGGTCTCGACGAACTGCGGGGTCTCGCCGTTGATCTTCGACTTCGGGTTGATCAGGTCCACCGGGTCGAGTTGGTTGCCGCAGTTGTCGCACTGGTCGCCCCGGGCGCTGTCGTACCCGCAGATCGGGCAGGTGCCCTCGATGTACCGGTCAGGCAGGGTCCGGCCGGTGGACGGAGAGATCGCCCCCATCGTCACCTTCGGGACGATGTACCCGTTGCGGTACATCCCCTCGAAGAGGTCCTGCACCACCGCGTAGTGGTTGCGGGTGGTGGTCCGGGTAAAGAGGTCGTATGACAGTCCGAGGCCGTGCAGGTCCTCGACGATCACCCGGTTGTACCGGTCGGCGAGGTCACGGGCGGTGACCCCCTCCGCGTCGGCCTGCACCTGGATCGGGGTGCCGTGCTCGTCGGTGCCGGAGACCATGAGCACGTCGTGGCCGGCCATCCGCATGTACCGGGCGAAGACGTCGGAGGGGACGCCGAAACCGGAGACGTGGCCGATGTGGCGCGGGCCGTTGGCGTACGGCCAGGCTACCGCCGCAAGTACGTGACTCATGACCAGCAAGCCTAGTGACCACCGGAAACCGGTCGCGAACCAATAGCCCGTCCCGGCCGGTCGACCCGTTCGCGCCAGCTGGACGAGCGCCGCACTTCCTGTCCGCTTTGTCGTCGACACGCGGCCTGAGCTGCGTGTTCGCAGCCACCACTCGGTGTCCAATGAACGTCGTGACTGGCAGAGGAGCCGCCCGCGAGCACGAGCAGCCACCCCCCGGTCGCGTCGACCGCGAGCACGGGGGACCATCCCCCGGCCGCGCCGAACCCGAACCCGGGCTGCCCACTGGCGAGCACGCCGATCACGGGGCCGACCGGGCTCCTGAAGATCGACACAGCCGCCCACCTCACGACCGACGGAGTCAGGGCGGAGGACCCCCACGGCCCCGCCCGCACCCTCCGGAGGAGCCACCGGCGGAGACGACGGCCGGCGCACCGGCGGCCACCGCCACCGGAACCGGGACAACGGGCGGACCGCACGCCACGGCCACCGGAACCGGGACGACCGGCGGGGCGCACGCCACGACCACGGCGGCCGGGACGACGACCGGTGGGGCGCACGCCACGACCACCGGAACCGGGACGACGACCGGCGGGCCGACGCTGACCGCGGCGACCGGGGTCGAGCCCACCACCGGGGCACCGGTCGGGGCGGTGCCACACCGGGTGCCGATCCGGCAGCACCCCGGCTGGCCGCGACCGGACGCGCCGGACGAGGGCGGCGGCACCGACGGGAGCGACTTCTGGCTGCCGATCGAGGAGGTGCACTGGGACGGCACCCCGATCCGGGTCGAGCAGTCGACCGACGACGGACGCGCGGCGTCGGCCGTCCGGGACCGCGCCCGTCGCCGGACGAGACCCCGGGTGCTCCGGCAGCGGGACCCCCTCCCCGGGCTGGCCGGACTACTCGGCCTCAGCCTCCTGGTGGCCTTCTTCGCCTGGGTGAGCGCGGAACCGTTCTGGCTGGCCGTGGGGCATGGCACGACCGGCACGGTGGTGGGCGACTGCACCGGCAGCGGGTTGACCCAGCGGTGCCGGGGCACCTTCGTCGCCACCGACGGCCGGTTCGTCGCGCACGGCGTACGCGTCGGCGGGCTCGACACCGCCGGTCAGCGGACCGTGACGGCGGTGCCGGCCCGGATGACCGGGCCGGAGGGCGCCACGGCGTACGCGGACCGTGGCGGCACCCTGCACCTGCGTTGGCTGCTCGGGTTCGGCCTGGTGGCAGCGTGCGCGACCGGCATCGCCCGGGTGACCGGCACAGCCGGGTTGTCCGGCCAGCGGGCCCGCCGGTGGGCGATCACGGCGGCCGTCAGCGGACCACTGCTGGTGACCGTGGGATTCCTGGTCACCGCGTTCTGAACCGTCCTCGGCCACCGGAAACCTCATCGACAGGCTTCCCGGTAATGGAGACAAGGCCTCCACACGGCACCCACGCGGCCTACGATTCCGTCGTGACCCAGGCGTCGACAGCGCAGAGCGCGAGCGAAGGCCAGCCGGAGAGCGGACCGCCCGAGCGGATCGACGACTCCACCGGACGGCCCGGGACCACCCCGCCCGGCGACGCCGGGGGTGGTCGGCTGCCGGACTTCGTCCGTCGCCGGCTGGCCACGGTCGACGACCGGCTGGACGGGCGTTCCTGGCTCGCCACGGCCGTGGTGGTGGCGATCGCCGCGATCCTGCGACTGGTCGGGCTCGGCGACATCAAGGGCAAGATCTTCGACGAGATCTACTACGCCCGGGACGGCTGGGGCCTGATCGAGCACGGCGTCGAGTGGAACTTCAAGGACAACGCCCCGTCGTACGTGGTCCACCCGCCGCTGGGCAAGTGGCTGATCGGGCTCGGCGAGTGGGCCTTCGGCTACCAGGACACCGAGCACAACATCTCGGTGCCGGGCCATCTGTTGACCACGACCCCGGAGTTCGGCTGGCGGATCTCCGCCGCCGTCATCGGCACGCTCTCCGTACTGCTGCTGGTGCGGATCGGCCGCCGGATGTTCCGGTCCACCGCGCTCGGCTGCGCCGCCGGCCTGCTGCTCGCCCTGGACGGCTTCCACCTGGTGCTCTCCCGCACCGCCCTGCTCGACATCTTCCTGCTCTTCTTCGTCCTCGCCGCGTTCGGGGCGCTGGTGCTGGACCGGGACGCGCGACGGCGGCGGTGGGCCACCGCGCTCGACGCCGGCCTCGACCCGTCCCGCCCCGGCCGCGCCGGTCGGCCACCGTTCACCGTCCCCTGGTGGCGGCTGGCCGCCGGGGTGCTGATGGGTTGCGCGGTCGGGGTCAAGTGGAGCGCCCTCTACTTCGTGCCCGTCTTCGCGCTGCTGGTGGTCCTCTGGGAGGTCGGGGTCCGCCGGTCGGCGGGGGTGCGTCGCCCGTGGCGGGACGCCCTCCTCGACGAGTTGCCCTGGCTGGTGCTCGCCGGGGTGGCGATGGTCCTCGCCTACCTCGCCACCTGGACGGGCTGGTTCCTCTCCGACGACGGCTACTACCGCCTCGCCGAGCGTTACCCGAACACCCCCGGGCTGAGCGACACCCCGGTCCTCGGCGCGTTGCAGAACCTGTACACGTACCACCGGGCGGCGCTCGACTTCCACACCGGGCTGAGCACCCCGCACAAGTACCAGTCCTGGCCGTGGCAGTGGCTGCTGCTCGGCCGTCCGGTCGCGTTCCACTGGACGTGCGCGGGTACGTGTGCGGGAACCACCCCCACCAGCGAGATCCTGCTGCTCGGCACCCCGTTGCTCTGGTGGTCGTTCCTGCCGGCGCTGGTCGCCGTGGTCTGGCTGGGCATCGCCCGGCGGGACTGGCGGGCCGGGGCGATCCTGCTCGCTGCGGCGGGCGGCCTGCTGCCGTGGTTCTGGTTCGCCCTCGACGGGCGGGTGATGTTCTCCTTCTACGCCGCGCCGGCCCTGCCGTTCCTGGTGTTGGCGGTGGTCTACGTGCTGGGCGCGATCATCTCGCCCGCCGAGGCGCGCGCGCCGGCTCCACCGGGGTCACCCGCCGCCCAGGAGGCGTACGACCGTCGACTGTTCGGCGGCGTCGTCGTGGGGGCGTACGTGCTGCTCGTGGCGCTCTGCTTCGCCTACTTCCACCCGATCTTCGTGGGCACGTCGATTCCCTACGTCGACTGGTCGGCGCGGATGTGGCTGGGCGGCCGCTGGATCTGACCCGCGCGGCTTGCCGCCGCGGTGGTAGCAGGGGGCCCTTGCAGGGCGAAAACCACCTGTAGGGGCCCCCTGCTACCACCGGAGGCGGGTGGGCACGAAGAAGCGCGCCCCGATCGCCTGCCACGGGGGAAGCGGGCGATTGGGGCGCGCAAGAGAGAGCTTAACCACCCCTGGTTCACCGACACAACGGGTGCACCCGGTCCAGATTCCCGTCCCCCGCCCCGCCGGGCAAATAGTTTACATCCGGCACATAACGGTACGTGGCCCGGCGTGGACGGAGCGGGCCCCCGACAGCCCGGCAACATAGACACACCCCTATTGAATGCCGAGCAAAGTATCGATAATTTTCTCTATCAGTTCACGCGGTCGGGGATCCTTCGGCACCTCCGACACGTCGAATGACGGCAATACCGCGATCGGATGGAGATGTTATGAACCGCACCCTTCGTTGGGTCGGCGGCCTGCTCGCCGCCGTCACCGTCGCCTCCCTGGGCTTCCCCGCCCCCGCCCAGGCGGCCACCGTGTCGGTGCCGCTGCGCACCCTCGTCGCCGACCTTCCCGTCGCCACGGAGAACCGCACCGGCTACTCGCGGGACCTCTTCCCGCACTGGATCGACACCGACGGCGACGGCTGCAACACCCGGTACGAAGTGCTGATCGCCGAGGCCACCACCCGGCCGTCGGTCGGCTCGGGGTGCCAGCTCTCCGGCGGCCGGTGGTACTCCTACTACGACGCCGCGTACTGGACCAACCCCTCCGACCTGGACATCGACCACATGGTGGCGCTGGCCGAGGCGTGGGACTCCGGTGCCCGGAACTGGACCACCTCCCGCCGCCAGTCCTTCGCCAACGACCTGGGTGACGTCCGCTCGCTGGTCGCCGTCACCGACAACGTCAACCAGTCCAAGGGCGACCAGGACCCGGCGAGCTGGATGCCGACCCAGGAGCGGTGCCGGTACGTCACCGAGTGGGCCGCGGTGAAGACCCGCTGGCGGCTGACCGTCGACACCGCCGAGAAGAACGCCCTCACCAGCCACGCCGCCTCCTGCTCGAACATCCTGGTCACGGTGACCCACGCCTTCTGACGCACCCGCCGCGGCCGGACGTCTTCCGGGGTGGCGAGCGCGGGGCTGAGCATCGACCAGGTGTACCGACCCGACACCTGCCGGACCGGCCAGCCGGGCGGCGACGCGTGCCCGTCGCCGCCCGGCTGGCCGGGATCTCCCCGGCGGTCGTGCACCAGTGACGAGCGGACCCGGGTGACCGGTGCCAGGGAGGGGTGGACGCTGGTCCGCGCCGGGAGCGGCGCGACGACGAGCCGGGCGTCGATGTCCGGCCCGAGTCTCCGCCGGTACCGTGGGACCGGCTCGACGTCGACGTGGCCCGGTTGCGGTCGTACCTGGAAGGGGAGCGTGATGCGGGAGCTGCTGCCACCGCCGGTCGCCGTGGTCGTGGCCGGGCCGGCGGACTTCACCGGTGAGCTGCTCGAAGCCGAACGGGCCTGCCTCGGCGAACGCGCGGTGGAGAGCCGGCGTCGCGACTTCACCGCCGGCCGGGTGTGTGCCCGGCGGGCCATCGCCGCCCTCGGGCTCGATCCGGTTCCGGTGCCGTCGGCCCCCGACCGGTCCCCGGCCTGGCCGGTGGACGTGGTCGGCACCATCACCCACACGAAGGGCTACTGCGCCGCCGCGGCGGCCCGCGCCGACGAGGTCCGGTCGGTCGGCATGGACGCCGAGCAGCACAAGATCCTTGACGCCGGGGTACGCCGGCTGATCCTCCGGAAGGAGGAGGTGGAGCACTGCGGACGGCTGCCGACCGGCGTCTCCTGGCCCGCACTGATCTTCAGCGCCAAGGAGACCGTCTACAAGGTCTGGCACCCGGTGGTCGGCACCTGGCTCGACTTCCAGGACGCGCTGGTCGAGATCGACCCGGACACCGGTTCCTGGGTCGCCCGGATCTCCCCGGCGAAGGTCGAGGCGGCCCGGGAGAAGGTCACCGATCCGCCCAGCGTGATCACCGGACGGTTCACCGTGGACGCGGGCCTGGTCCGCACCGCCGCCGTGCTGCCGCACCGCTGACCGGCGCGCCCGGCGCGAGCCGCAGGGACGCCCGACCCCGGGACGGGGTCCTGGACAGGCCGGGTCGGTCAGACCGGACGAATGATCCGTTCAGCCGACGACCGCCGGAGCGAGGCAGGGAAGGATGGTTCGGTGCCTCGGCGCACCCGGTCGGGAGCGCGTCGAGCCCTGACCCTCTGCATCCGGGAGCACCGTGAGTCACCCCCCAGGCCCGCCGCAGGAGCCCTTCCCGGGTCCGCCCCAGGATCCCTTCCAGCCGGACCCTGATCCGTACGCGTACGCCGATCCGCCGTACTACCCGGACCCCACAGCTCCGCCGCCGGTGTACCCGCCGGCGGGCTCGTCGTACCCCGGATATCCGCCGGAGCAGAGCACGCCGGTGCCCCCGCACCCGACCAGCGGGGCACCCGAGGCGGGCTACCCGCCGCCGGTCTCCGGCGCACCCGGATACCCGCCGGTCTCGGGTGCCCCCGGCTACCCGCCGGTCTCCGGTGCCCCCGGCTACCCGCCGCCCGGCTCGGGTGGGCCCGGCTATCCATCGCCGGCCTCGGGGGCGCCCGGCTATCCGGGCCACCCGCCGGCCTCCGGTGTGCCCTACCCGCCGGGGCCGACGCCGATGGCGTCCTACCCGCCCGGCCCCGCCGGGCCGTACCCTGGCCTGCCCCTGCCACCGTCGACCTCCTCCGGCGGAAAGAGCACGGTGCTGATCGTGATCCTCGTCACTGTCGTGCTCCTCCTGCTCTGCTGTGTCGGTGGTGTGGTCCTCGCGTTGGCCGGTGACGACAGCGCCAGCCAGAACACCGGCATCGGCCGGGCGTCGTCGGGGAGTTCCTCCGGTCCGCTGGCCCGGCCGACCGAGGATCGGCCGTTCGGCGCAACCGTCCCGACCACCGCCGCGCCGCAGCCCAGCAACAGCGGGAAGAACGGCGAGACCTTCAACATGAAGGTCGGCGACACGCTGGTGATCACCGATGACGAGGGGACCGTCGAGATCACGGTCAGCCGGTTCACCACCTCGAACAAGGGTTGCCGGTCCTTCGCGCCCGACCCGGACGAGGGGATGTACCTGATCGCCGACGTGACCGTGCGGGTCACGAAGGGCACCGCCTCGGTCAACCCGTTCTACTTCGAGTGGGTGGCCCAGGACGGCAAGACCGCCAACGGGCTGGTCGGCGCGCTCTCCGGCTGCGGCACCCCGCTCTCCTCCGGCGTGAACCTGCGCACCGGCAGCAAGCGCAGCGGCACGGTCGTCTTCGACGTGGCCGACAAGAAGGGCGTCGTCGAGTACCAGCACAACTTCGAGGCCGCCGGCTCCTGGAAGCCCTGACGGTCGTACCCCACCGGGGCCGGTCCGCGCGACGGACCGGCCCCGCCCGCATTCCCCGGCGAGCCGGCTACGGCCAGGTGGTCACGGCGAGGCGGCGAGGAGTCGGCGCGCGTGCCGCGATCCCCTAACCACGCGCACACCTCGTCGTGCCGACTCATGCCCCCGACTGTAGGACCCGCCCCGAGCGGCGCGCCGACCGGCGAGCCGCACTAATGACGCAAATAGGCTTATTTGCCCGCAAACCCCTCAAAGGTCCCCAAACCGTCGGTAGCGTCGCTGCTGCGCCTCCCTCACGAGGCTTTCGACCAGGTTCCAGGAGACACGATGAGAACGATGCTGAGCCGCCTGCTCGCCGGTGGAGCGATCACGGTCGGGCTGCTACTGACGGCCGGAGCGCCCGCGGCAGCCCAGACGACGATCGACATCGACCCGGGCAACGTGCCCACCACCGCTGCCGAGGCCAGACAGATGTGCGAACCGGGCCTCGGTGGCGGCCCCTACGTGGGCCAGGACGTCTGGGTGTTCAACCTGCCGGGCGACGCGCAGATCACTGGTGTCTTCGAGTCGGTGACGGCCACCTTCGACACGCCGAGCGGACCGCTGACGGTCACCATCCCGGACGACGGTGGCACCATCGTGAACAACATGGGGACCAGCAAGGCGTGGATCGTCCTCCCGGCCGGTTACACGCTGGTGAGCGCAACCGCCGTCATCTCCGGCAGCGCCGACTTCTTCGTGCTCACCCACACCTGCGCGGCCTCGCAGCCCACGCCCACACCGACGCCCACCCCGACCGGGCAGCCGACACCGACACCCACGGCGACCCCCACCCAGCCACCGGCCCCGACGTCCACCCCGACCGGGCAGCCGACACCCACCAAGACGCACCTGCCAGTCACCGGCGAGTCGAGCATCTCGACGCTGGTGCCGCTGCTCACCCTCGGGACGGCGTCCATCGTGACCGGTGCCGCGCTGCTCTGCCTGCGTCGCCGCCGGAGCTGACCGGTCCGGACCCTGGCGAGCCCGGCGGTGACGACGAGTCGCCGCCGGGCATCGGCCCGCCCAGAGCGGGCCGATGGCTCAGTCCGGGGAACGTTTCGCGGTGCTCCGGCCGATCAACGCCATGACCGCCGTGCCGGCGGCCGAACCCAGCGCCATCAGCACCGCGCCGATCGGCCAAAGACCGGGCTCGGGGCCGGTGACGGCGGTGATGACGAAAGCCAGGGTGAGCACGACCGGGATCGCTGCCAGCGCCGGCACCACCTGGTGCATCCGTCCCGCCACGAACGCCAGCGCCCCCACCACCAGGGCCAGGCCGACGACCTGCCACGCCTCGTACGGCCCGGTCTCGGCACCGGTGACCGGGTCCAGATCCTTCTCCCGGTCCCAACCGAGGAACGCCAGGTAGGCCACGGCAGCGGCGACGCCGAGCCCCACCATCCAGAGCACCGGCCGGGCCGGTCGACGCGACTTCTCGTCCATGCGATCCACCCTGCCGATCCCGAGTCGAACACGAGAAGAGTACGCATACCCGGTCACGACCGCTCCCATGCGGACGGAACCCGCCGGTGCTCGACCAGTCCAGCGCGGCGACTTCGCCACGACGGCCCACCCGATGCGCCAGACGACGTTCTGATACATCCGGGCCGCTTCTCTGTCACCCTGCGACAAAAAGACGCCCGACGATGCGTTGGCTGTTCTTCCGACCCCGTCTGCCTCGGTAGATTCCGAAAACCCATCCGAGGCCATCCACTCGATCAGCGAGTGTCGGACCGGCCTGAGCAGAAAGAGGGCTTGGAGATGGATCTTCCGCGCCGGGCGTCCCTCGCTCGATCACGTCGACGTGGACTGGCCGCCCTGGCGGTCGTCACCGCCGCCACGCTGGTCGCCGCCGTCCTCGCCACCCCGGCCGCCTCGGCACCCGGATCCGTGCGGGCCCCGGGCCCCGTCGGGGAGATCCGGGGCGCCGAGGCTCCGACCGCCGTCCCCGGCACGTTCGTCGTCGTCCTGAAGGACAGCGCGGTCGGCGGCCCGGCCGGCACCCGGCAGGCCGCCGTGTCCACCCTGGCCGCCGACGTGACCAGCCGCTTCGGCGTCCAACCGGACCGGGTGTGGGGCGACGCCCTGAACGGCTTCTCCGTCCGTACCTCGGAAGCCGTCGCCCGCCGCATCGCCGCCCACCCCGCCGTCGCCTACGTCGAAGCCGACCAGACCGTCCAACTCGCCACCACCCAACTCAACGCGCCATGGAACCTGGACCGCCTCGACGCGACAGCCGGCCTCGACGTCACCTACAGCTACCAGAGCCAGGGCAGCGGAATCCCGGTGTACGTCATCGACTCCGGGATTCATATCAGCCACCAGGAATTCGGCGGCCAGGCCTACTACGGCTACGACGCAATCGACGGGACGTTGCCCGCCGAGGACTGCTCCGGTCACGGCACGCACGTGGCCGCGAACATCGGCGGGACGACGTACGGCGTGGCCAAGAACGTCGCGCTGGTCGCGGTCAAGGTGGTCGGGGACTGCACCGGAATCCCCAGCACCCTGGCGATGGTGATCAACGGCATCAACTGGGTGGCCGCCGACCACCAGCCCTGGGATCCGCCCGCCGTCGCGAACATCGCCCTGCTGACCGGTGTGAGCAGTGCGGTGAACACGGCGGTGGCGAACCTGGTCGTCGACGGCGTGACCGTGACGGTGGCGGCGGGCAACTCGAACGCCAACGCCTGCAACTTCCCGCCGGCCTCCGTGCCGACCGCCCTGACCGTCGGCGCGACCCAGTCGAACGACGCCCGGGCCAGCTTCTCCAACTTCGGTACCTGTCTGGACCTCTTCGCCCCGGGCGTGAACATCGTGTCGGCGGTGCACCTGTCGAACACCGCCACGACGCCGCTGAGCGGCACGTCGCAGGCCTCGGCCCACGTCGCCGGCATGGCCGCCCGGGTGCTCAGCAACAACCCGACGTGGACCCCCGCCCAGGTGGCCGGTTACCTGACCAGCGTCGCCAACCCCGCCGTGATAAACCCCGGCACCGGCTCACCCAACCGTCTCCTCTACATGTCACCGCTGCTCTGAACCGACCGACCCGACGAGAAGCCCCAGGTCGCCCACCGGACGGCGGTGGGCGACCCGAGCAGAAGGAGACGTGGAGATGCAACCATCGCGCAGGGTGACGTCCACCCGTCGACGTGGGTTGGCAGCCGTGGCGGTCCTCGCGACCGGCACCCTGGCCGCCGCCGTCCTCGCCACCCCGGCAGCCGCCGACCCCCGCTCCACCCGAACGTCGAGCGCCACCGGAGCGATCCTGGGCGCCGACGGTCCGACCGCCGTCCCCGGCAGTTTCCTCGTCGTCCTGAAGGACAGCGCGGTCGGCGGCCCGGCCGGCACCCGGCGGTCCGCCGTGTCCACCCTGGCCGCCGACGTGACCAGCCGCTTCGGCACCAAGCCCGTACAGGTCTGGGGCGACGCCCTCAACGGCTTCTCCGTCCGCGCCTCCGAAACCGTCGCGCGCCGCATCGCCACCCACCCCGCCGTCGCCTACGTCGAAGCCGACCAGACCGTCCAGGCGGCCAACCAGCCGAACGCCCCGTGGAACCTGGACCGGCTCGACGCGTTCTCCGGCCTCGACACCTGGTACAACAGCCAGAGCCAGGGCACGGGGGTCCGGGCGTACGTCATCGACAGCGGCATCCGGATCACCCACCAGGAGTTCGGCGGCCAGGCCTACTACGGCTACGACGCGACCGACGGCACGCTGCCCGCCGACGACTGCGCCGGCCACGGCACCCACGTGGCCGCCACCATCGGTGGCACGACGTACGGCGCCGCGAAGGACGTCGTCCTGATCGCGGTCAAGGTCCTCAACTGTGCGGGCGCCGGCACCATCTCCGGCGTACTCAGCGGAATCAACTGGGTGATCGCCAACAACGTGCCCACCGGGCCGCCCGCCGTGGCGAACGTCGGACTGACGAGCAGTCCGAACGTCTCGTTGAACACGGCGGTGGCGAACCTCGTCACCGACGGGGTCGTGGTCACGGTCCCGGCGGGCAACTCCAACGTCGACGCCTGCAACGTCTCGCCGGCCTCGGTGCCGACCGCCCTCACCGTCGGCGCGACCCAGTCCAACGACAGCCGGGCCACCTTCTCGAACTGGGGCAGCTGCCTGGACCTCTTCGCCCCCGGGGTGAACATCCCGTCGGCCATGCACACGTCGAACACGGCCGTC
This sequence comes from Micromonospora echinospora, assembly GCF_900091495.1. NCBI lineage: Bacteria > Bacillati > Actinomycetota > Actinomycetes > Micromonosporales > Micromonosporaceae > Micromonospora > Micromonospora echinospora. The sequence goes on from NZ_LT607413.1 coordinate 1,412,113, forward strand.
GCGACACTGAGCGGGACGTCCCACGCCTCGCCGGCCGCGGCGGGGATCGCCGCGCGGGTGCGCAGCAACAACCCGACCTGGACCCCGGCCCAGGTGAACGCCTACCTGACCAGCGTCGCCGTTCCGGTCGTCACCAACCAGGGCACCGGCTCGCCCAACCTCCTCCTGCACATGTCGCCCCTGCTCTGACAGCTGGGCCGACAACCGCCGTGCACCACCGTCCCGAGTACCGACCTGGACGCCCGCCCAGGTGCACAGTCGCCTCCTCAGCGTCGCCACCGCGGGCCTCGGTCACCAACCCGGGTACCGGCTCCCCCAACCGCATCGCGTACCTGGCGCCGACGTACTGAACGATCCGCGTCGCCCCGGCGCGTCAGACCCCCTCGTCGGCCTGGCGTGCCGGGTTGGCGTCCGTGGCGGCCCGGACGAACTCCCGTACCCGGGCCGTCGTGTTGCTCTCCAGCCAGACCAGGCCGCGGTGGATCGGCGGCGCGTCGTGGATCGGCACGTACGCGACATCCGGACGTGGGTTGTACCGGCGGGTGTGCTCGCCGACCGGCAGGACGCCCCGCCCCAGCGCCACCAGGGAGATCATCTCGGCGAAGGTACGGCCCGCCGGCCCCTTCGGCACCGGCCGCCCCGACGGGGTCCGGTCCGGCGTACGGTCACGCTTGAACGCGGTCGACGTGACCGCCGGATACTGCACTACCGGATGGTCGGCCAGCACCTCCAGGGAGACCGACTCCGCCCCGGCCAACGGGTGGTCGGCGGGGACGGCCAGCAGCCGGCGCTCCGCCAGCAGCGGCGGTCCGCACGCCATCCCGTCGAACGGGAACGAGGCGATGAGCAGGTCGACCGAGCCGTCGACCAGGCTGGCCCGGGAGTTCGCGAGCTGCGCCTCGTGGACCTCGACCGCGCACTCCGGATGACGCCGTTCGAAGAGGTTCACCGCCCGGAGCAGCGTCGGCGCCGTCCACTCGCCCAGGAACGCCACCCGCAGCCGTCCGGTGACCCCCCGCCCGGCTTCGACGGCCCGGCGTACCGCCTCGGTCATGCCGGCGACCAGCGGCGTCAGGTCGTCCGCCAACTGCCGGCCGATCGGGGTGAGCCGCACGACGCGGCTGGTCCGCGCGAAGAGCGGTGCGCCGATCCGGCGTTCCAGCTTCCTGATCACCTGGCTGATCCGCCCGGTGGTGACCCGGAGGCGTTCGGCAGTACGGCCGAAGTGCAGCTCCTCGGCGAGGGTCAGGAAGATCTCGACCTCGTGCCGTTCCAGTGGCAGTCCGCCCGGCACGGTGGTGCCCGGATCCCCTCCGGCACCGCCCGGCGTCTCTTCCACCCGACCGCCCCTCACCGACCCGCCGTTTACTCCTGCTAAACGATCGTAGCGTGATCGGGTCTTGGTGCCCGGGCCGGCAGGGCGAACAGTGGAACTCGTCAACCCACCTGACCCGCGACCTGAAGATGAGGTAACACCATGCTCCGAGTGACGGCCTTCGACCACCTGGTGGTCCGCGTGCACGACGTGGAACAGGCCTTGGACTTCTACTGCGGACGGCTCGGGCTGGAGCCGGTCCGGGTCGCCGAGTGGCGGGCCGGGACGGCCCCGTTCCCGTCGGTCCGGGTCAACGCGGAGACCATCATCGACCTGGTACGCGGCGACGGCACGTCGACGCTGGACCATCTCTGCCTGGTGGTGGAGCCGCTCGACTGGCAGACGGTGGTCGACTCCGGCCTGTTCGACGTCGTCGACGGCCCCGGTCCCCGGTTCGGCGCGCGGGGCGACGGCGAGTCGCTCTACGTCCGCGACCCGGACGGCAACACCGTCGAACTGCGCTGGTACCCCCAGGACCAACTCTCAGACGAGGACAAGGCCACCGTCGAGGACCTCGCCTGAACACCGGCGAAACCCGTCGCGCGGTCGCTCGGGAACCCGGCAAACTGCATCGATGACCTCCCCCGACGACCTTGCCGCCGCGCGCTACGCACACATGCGGTGGAACGCGCCGCTGTCCGAGGAGCACGCCGCCCTGCTCCTCGACCGGCTCACCATCCCCGAGGGCGCCCGGGTGCTGGACCTCGGATGCGGTTGGGGTGAACTGCTCCTCCGGGCGGTCGCCACCGGCGGCGCGGGCACGTCCTCGACGACAGGCACCGGTGTCGACACGAACCACGCGGCTCTCGCCCGGGGCCGCGCGCTCGCCGCCGAACGGTCGTTGGACACGCGGGTGACCTTCGTGGACCGGGAAGCATCCGCCTGGCAGGAGCCGGCAGACCGGGTGCTGTGCGTCGGCGCGTCGCACGCCTTCGGTGGCTCGGCTGCCGCCCTCGACGCGCTCACCGGACTCGTGTCGCCGGGCGGCCGTCTCCTGTTCGGTGACGGATTCTGGGAGCGTCCGCCCACGGCCGAGGCCAAGGAGATCTTCGGCGACCAGACCATGACGCTGGCGGATCTCGTCGAGCAGGCACGGGCGTCAGGCTGGCGGGTGCTGCACCTCAGCACCGCCGACCAGCGGGAATGGGACGACTTCGAGGCCACGTGGCGGGCGGGCCGGCAGGAATGGTTGCTCGCGCATCCCGACGACCCTCGGGCGACCGGCATCCGCGACGAACTCGACACCCAGTTACGCCAGTACGTCGGCGTTTACCGGGGCGTTCTCGGTTTCGCCTATCTCGTCCTCGGCCACTGACCTGCCCGGTCGTCACGAGAGGCCACGCGAACCCCGGCTGCTCCTCGAACGCAGCCTTCTCCAGCACCTCGAAGACCGGCCAGATCGTGTCGTCCCCGCCGAGGTCGTGATCCAGCCACAGCTCGTCCAGCCGATGTCCGCGATGGCGCTCCAACACCTCGATACCGGCCGCACTGGTGCGCGCCACCTGCGCCGCACGGCCGTCCACGAACGACCGAAGGTCGTCGACCAGCACAAGATGGGGCTGTTCTCCGGTAACCACCGCGCCATCCTTCGCGCCTTGTTTCCGCACCGCCACCGCAAATCGGGCCCGTACCGGCGTCGGAGCCACCAGACGACCCGATCTTTCCCGGATACGGCCGCCCCACAGACACCCGCACCGGCACGGCGCGGAATTGGGCCGGCAACAGTTTTCTCCATGTCGCCGTGCCCCACCCGACAAGGGGCCACAAACGGCCTGCCGGTAGTCGATCCCTGACCCTCCGGTCGGTCTGCTGCTGATCCCCGGAAGGTCACATCGCGGGGTCTGGCCGGTCGTAAACGTCAAGTTCGCCCCCGCTGACGCAGAGGTGCAGGTCCTTTGTCGTTACGCTCTGGCCCACGTGATTCCACTGTGCTCTTGCCGGTGATCAGGTTCTTCGGTTCGTCACTTCCAGCCCAGGGGGACAGCTTGACCAGACGGTGGATCAGCATGATGTCGGCGCTCGCCTTTGCCGTCGGCGGGGCCTTCGCTGCTGCCAGCCCAGCACAGGCCGCCACGCCGCCCGTGATGATCACGAAGGTCTACTACGACTCGCCGGGCAGCGACACCGGCTCCAATGCGAGCCTGAACGGCGAGTACATCCGGCTGACGAACAAGCGCAGCACGGTCATCAACCTGAAGGGCTACTACGTCCGCGACAAGGCGGGCTACGTCTACTCGTTCACGAGCGACTTCAAGGTCGCCGCCGGAAACAGCATCATCATCTACACCGGCAAGGGGACCAACGCCGGCACCAAGCGTTACTGGGGCCGCTCCTGGTACGTGTGGAACAACGACGGCGACGCCGCCTACCTGCGGAATTCCTCCGGCAGCCTCGTCGACAGTTGCAGCTGGGGCAAGGGCAGCGGTTACACCAACTGCTGACCCTCCGCGCTCCGCGCCGAGCGCCGGCCTGCCCAGCAGGTGGGCCGGCGTTCTCGGTCGGGTCTGCTCGCCGACCCTGTGGATGAGCGTGGTGGGCTCAGCGGAGTCCGCTCTGAGTGACAGCATCAAGAGCACCGCAGGCCCGGTCCCCGCTACCGGGCCGCGTCTGCCATCCTGTCGTCGATGGCCAACGCGTCGATTCATCCCAGCAGCGATGATGATCCCGCCGTCGTCATGGTGATGCTGCAAGCAGCGTCGTGGGAGTTCCATTTCCGGGCCCACCTCCGCGAACTCGCCCGCCTGCGGTCCATCCGCCAGGCCGACTGGTCCGCCCGACGCGCATTGCAGATCGGCGACGCCGCCGGCATACCTGTGCACTGGGCCATCCACGACGACACCGTCACCGCCCTGATCGGCCACGACGACGAGACCTGGCATATCGCTTTCCTCATGCCCGTCGAGACGATCGACCGTCTGGCCGCCGAGGCCGCAGAACTCTTGCCGGAATCGGACCCACCGACTCCGCACTCTGGTCAACTCCCGGGAACTGCAGCGACGGTCCCCCAGGCGTCCACACCCGCCCGCCCCGGTACGTGCCGGTCGTCACCCAGCTAGTCACCCACCCGATCAGGTGTAGACACCCTCCCGGTACTCGTCACGGGAGGCATCGAAATCGTCCGGTCGCGTCTCCGCCGTAGAAGCTCGTACCGCTCCACAAGGATGTCGATGGCTCGCTGGAGGCTGCATCCGCCGTGCCCTGGCGCAGAGCACGGACCTGTCACCGCATGCGTGGAGACGACTCGACCACGACCCGGATCGGAGGGTCCGGCACCACGCCGCGCTACGCCCGGACGCACCCACAGCCGTGCTGGAAGACTTCGTCCGTACCTTCGGCGACGAAGACAAGCGTCTACCAGCCCAGGTCGACCACCCCAACTTTCCTCGCGCAAGGCTGCGCACCTTCATCGACGGGACCGAGCCAGCAGTACGGCGCGTCGCGCTCAGGGACCTCGACCTGCCGGGTCACCTGCTCGCCCGGCTTGTGGCCGACCCGGACGTCTACGTGCGCCGGGCGGCTGCCTACCACCGTGGTGTGGACGGGGCCGGGCTGATCGACACGCTCCTCGGCGACGAGGACGCCGAGGTCGCAACACCGCCGCCAACTCCGCTCTGCCAGCCTGGCAGATGTACCGAGTCCTGGACGATGCCGGACTGTAGCCCGCACGGCCCGCCCACCGGGTCACGGCTGTCACCCGGCCATATCACCGGCATCAACACGAAAGACCGTCCCCGGCATAATGAGCAGCACCAACCAGGCCAGGAAGTCCCATGCCACGCCGGCCGCCTGCCGCTGTCCGACGTAGTCTCCGCCGACACCACCGTCGACGGCCGCAATTCCGCCCGAACGTGCCAGGGCTGTCAGGCTCCGCGATGGGTGCGCTGGGGAAGGTCGATCGACACTTCGGCTGGCCGGACGGCTGGGCCGCTGGAGCGGTGCTCCAGTGGATTGGTCCGCTCCGTCGAACCCGCCACGCTGACACGGTTCCCTGGCATGACGGGTGTGCCGACTGGCGCGCGGACTGGCTACATCCCCGCACGACCATCGAGATCGCCCTGGGCCGGCTGCCGAACCGCGTTCGCCGAAATCTCCGGCAGGTCGTCAGCCGCGCTGACCAGACCTGGCAGGCCCAGACACTTCCCAACCCGTTCAGCACGACCGACCTACCCTGGTGGTTGCGAGGAATCGAGTAGGCGGGCACGGTCGGCGTCTCTGCGTCAGCAGGACGCGCCAAGGCGTCGGCTGCTGTAGAAGCAGCTTGATCAAGGCACCACCGGCGGGTTTGGCGGATGGACTGCCCGCACCTTTTTCTTGACACTCTCCGGTGGAACGACAGCGTTGAACAACGTGCTGTTCTCGTGATCAAAGAGCTCGGTCAACTCAGCAAGAACAGAGGCGGTCTCATCGAGCGCGGCCCGTTGAGCGTCGGGTGATCCGCTCTGGAGGATCTGCAACATGGCCACCTCCCACTGCGCAACCATACCGGCCAAAATGAACTCCTGCGATCGGTACAGTCGCCAGTTCGTATCCCAGGAGTAGAAGTTCCGAAGGCCAGCAGCTATAGCAACCACCACACTGACCACCGCGAGGAAGACGTAGTTTGCACGTTCATCTCGCATGATCGGAACGACGAACAACAGGGGCAGCGTGATACTCAGAACAATCTCGATCGCGCCAATTACTTTGAACCAGACAACGTGCAAGCTTGCGAGCCGCCGGTAGCGCCTCCGGCGCAGGGTAAGGAACTTGTCGATCAGCTCAGCACCGGCCGGAAAGGAATCTGTGATCTCTGGAGACCACTGGTAGGAGCGCTGCAGTGCTTTCCGCGAAACTCCCAGCATCGAGCCCGCCCTCACGTCCAGACAATCGAAGCAGCCCATCCTTGTTCTCGGCACGTGACTTGCGCCACCACTCTGTCAGATAATCGACTCGAAGCCGCAGAATCAGTTCGACACCTGGAAGCGCCGCTGCTGCACAAGATCGAAAAGGCCGTCTCCGGCTAGCGGAAACGGCCTTTGAACTGGGTGGAGCTGAGGGGATTCGAGCCCCTAATGCCGAACGCCGTCGATAGATCGCCCCGAATCGGACAGATCCGGCCCGTGACCAGGGCGGCGACCCCCAACGCCTCTTCACGCCTTACAGGGGTTTCCGGTCTCAGTTGTGCTGGATCTGCGCCCGATGATCATGCTGTCAGCATCGATAACCACGGCCGCCCTGGGTGCCTTCACTCGCGTTTGTGACGGCTGATCATGTTCAGAAGGGTCGCGTGGGTGGCTTCGTCGGCGGCGGCGATCAGTCCGCCAACGCCGGTGTGCAATGGCTGTCCGTGGATTCCTGTGACGATGCATCCTGCAGCTTGGCAGAGCGCGATCCCTGCGGCGAAATGCACGCTGTCGCGTAAATCGCCGGCGGTGAGGTAGGCAGCGCGGCGTCCGGCGGCCACCCATGCCACGGCTAGCGTCGTGGAGAGCACGCGCGGCCGGAAGTGCTGGTTGAACTGAGCGTCTGCGAGCAGCCCGGTCGCCCGGAGCGTTGGCGTGTCAGGTAACGGATCGAGGTTGATGTCGACTAGCCGGGTCTTGGCCGAGGGCGTCAGCTTTTCATCGTCGCCGTTGCGGCGTAGGTATGCCTGCTGTCGATCGGTCCAGAACACTTCGCCGGTGAATGGGTCAGCGGTGGCCCCGGTCGTGATCGCGGACTTGATGCGTAAGGCGACGTTGACAGCCACCATGGTGGTGTGCGCGGCATAGTTGAGGGTTCCGCAGAGCGGGTCGACCAGCCAGGTGCGTTCGCCATGTGTGACTCCGGTGTGCCCGGTCTCCTCACCCAGCACCGCGTCACCGGGTCGAGCGGTGCGCAGAAGGTCAAGAATGGCTCTTTCCGCAGCGAGATCGACTTCGGTGGCGAAGTCGCCAGGGGCCTTGGCGTAGTGGGTCAGTGGGCTGCCAAATTCTGCCTGAACTACCGCAGCACCAGCTTGTGCCGCAGCAATGGCAAGGTCATGATCCGCGATAGACACGCAGGGAGAGTAACGGCCTGCCACGAGACGATTCCCGCCATTCGGGCGGTGGCTTTGCTCATACTCCGGCACGCGAGAATCAAGCCCAAGCCTTGACACCGGCTTCGACACATGCCCCAGCAGTGCCCGGTGTCGGAGTCGGCTTTGTCTCGGACCCGGCCCCCGGCGGACACCGCCGCAGTGACCGCCTTTGACCTGACCGTGACGGCTATGGCGGTCTCGCTGTTGTTCACCGACGAACAGGGCAAGCCGATTCATGATCAGCGTTGGTCGGACCTTTGGTGTGGTTGGCGGAGGGCGGCGGGGTGGCCCGAGGAAGGCACCTTTCACTCTCTGCTGCACTACTTCGCTACTCGTCTGATCACCTCGGGTGCTGACCCGACCGACGTGCAGAACGCCCTACCCCACTCCAGCTTGCGGATCATGCTGGAGACGTACGTGCACTGGCGGCCGAAGAAGAACCGGCGTCGCAACATCGTCAGCACGGCACTTCGGGAGGCTGCGGGTAGCCGCTCTGCGGTGAGGCTTCCGGGCCGAGTTGTGCCGGATCTGCGCCCAAATGATCAATGACCAGCGTTTCCGCTGGCCATTGATGGTGTTGGTGGAGCTGAGGGGATTTGAACCCCTGACCCCCTCGATGCGAACGAGGTGCGCTACCGGTCTGCGCCACAGCCCCTCCACCGGCGAACCGGCTTCGGTCCCACCCGGCATTCACCGGGCGGGCCGGCGACAAGGCTAACAGGTTCCCCGCCCCGAGAGCGAATCGCCCCACCCCTCTCAGCCGGGAGCGTGGTGGGAAACGGCCCCCAGAGGGGCCGGAAGCCACCACGATCCCGGACGACCACCCAGCCACGGGCCGGTGCCCCATCTGTGCGGGCAGCTCTAAAGGGCCGACTACCCGACCACCCGCCTGGCACGGCGCGACCCGCCGGAGGGCCGACGCGACAGGACTCGACCCGCCAGGAGGCCCGACCACCCGCCGTCCACGGGTCGCCGCCCACCGGGCCACGCCCGCGTCCCGGCCGAGCAGCCCTCAGCGGCGGGACTGGTAGGGGCGGCCCCGCAGGCCACCGCTGCGACGGTAGGAGACCGAGCCGCCTCCGCTGGCCGCCGCCGGCAGGTCGTCGGGGCGGTCCAGGCCCATGGCGGTACGCCGTACCGCCTCGCGCTGGGCCGCCAGGCGGCGCTGCTGCTCCCGGCGGGCCGCCGCGCGGCGGGCCTGCTCGCGGCGTACCTCGGCCTGTCGGGCGGCCAGCCAGGCCGCCTCCCGGGCCTGCGCCCGCCGCCGACGGCGCTCGGCCACCGCCCGCGCCCGCAGGTGGACGACGTACGCGACGAGCAGGGTGCCGGTGACCGAGACGCTGATCCAGAAGCCGGGGCCGGCGACGACCACGCCGATCAGCTCGACGAAGTTCAGCAGCAACAGCGCGGCGAGCACCCGGCGGCGGCGGTAGACCACCGGGGCGTGCTGCCGGCGTGGCGTGCGGCGGCGGGGACGTCCGGGGGCCGGGGGCACGGCGCGCAGCCGTCCGGACCGGCGGCCGGCGCCCCGGCCGGGCGTGGTGCCCGGGGGGTCGGCGGCCGGGCCGGTGGCGGGTGACGCGGCGGCCGGGCCGGCGTTCGTCGCGGAGCGGGCAGCGGCGGAGGCGGAGGTGGCCGCGGTGGTGGTGGTTCCGCCGGCGCCGTCCGGACCGAGCGTGACCACCAGGGAGCGGGACGGGTTCACCGGGCGGCGTCCGGGCACAGTACGACGCCGCCGGCGGCGCTGGAGCACCCGCGCCGTCGACTGCGCCCGCTCCGCCACCAGCCGCTCGGTGGCGTCGTACCGGCGGACGAGCGCCGGGGCGAGAGCCAGCAGGCCGGCGGCGGCGAGGACGGCGAGGAGCACCGAGGTCGGCACCCTCACCCCTCCCGTCACCGAAGTTCGGACATTCGCGCGCCGGCCGCAGGATCTTCGACCGGACATCGCCCGTTTCGCCGATCATGCGGCCACCGCAGCGCTTGCCACAGCTTGCAGTTACTTGAGGTTACGGGCGACCGAGCAGGAAGATTGTGCGCCGCGCCGGATTACCGACGGTGGGACAGATCATCCGGCGGCGGCGCGTACCCGGTGCCAGCGGGCCAGCAGGCCGCCCTCGGCGGCCACCTCCTCGCTGGTCATCGCGTAGCCGATGTGGTCGCGCCACGCACCGTCGATGTGCATGTACCGCCGGTGCAGCGCCTCCTCGCGGAAGCCGAGTTTCTCCACCACCCGGCGGGACGGCCCATTCTCCGGACGGATGTTCACCTCGACCCGGTGCAGCCCGCCGGGGCCGAAGGCGTGGTCGACGGCGAGCGCCATCGCGGTGGGAATCACCCCGCGCCCCGCCACCCGGCTGTCCACCCAGTAGCCGACGTAGCCGGAGCAGAACGCCCGCCGGACGATGTTGCCGATGTTCAGGTGCCCGACCAGGCGCTCCCGCCCGTCCTCGACCACGCAGACCGCGAACGGCATCCCCTCGCCGATCCGCGCGGACCGGCGCTGGTCACGGTGGACGTAGCGGAACGCGGCGGGCGAGTTCATCTCGTCCCAGCGACCGGGCACCGAGGACTCCCAGGGGGCCAGCCAGTCACGGTTCGCCCGGCGGACCTCCGACCAGGCTGCCGCGTCGGAGCGGCGGTACGGCCGGAGCGTCACCGGGCCGTCGGTGAGGACGACCGGCCAGCCGGGGGCGTTGCCGAACCACGTCATCGCCCGGTCCACCCTCCGTCCACGGCCACACCCGGAGGCCCACCGTCCACACCCGGAGGCCCACCGTCCACACCTGGGGGCCCACCGTCCATGCCCGGAGGCCCACCGTCCACGCTCACCGCCGACGGTCCAGCAGCAGCACGTCCACGGTGGAGCCGGCGGCGGCGGTGGTGACCCGCTCGCCGAGCACCATCAGGCCGTTCGCCTCGGCCAGTCCGGAGAGGGTGAACGGGCCGCCCGGCAGCGGCTGGACGGTGTAGCCGCCGCCGCGCCGCTCGGCCACGTGCGCGGGACGGAACTCCCGCAGCCCGCCGGGGGACGTGATGGTCTCCAGCAGGTGCGCGCGGACGCTCGGCCGAAACACCGGCTCCGCACCGGCGAGCAGGTTGATCGCGGGACGGGCCAGCACCTCGAAACCGATCATCGCGGCACCGGGTTCACCGGGCAGACAGACCACCGGCACCTCCTCGGCTCCGACCGTACCGAATCCGAGGGCCGTGCCGGGGTAGAGGGCGACCTCGGTGAAGGTGACCGGTCCGGCCCGGCCGCCCTCCCGCCGGGTGAGGATCCGGCGGACCATGTCGCCCGGCCCGGTGCCGGTGCCGCCGGTGGTGATGATCAGGTCGGCCCGCAGCGTCTGGTCCTCCAGCAGGCCGCGCAGCGCCTCCGGGTCGTCGTCGCAGATACCCACCCGGTACGCCAGCGCGCCCACCTCGGCGGCGGCGGCGGTCAGCGCGTGCGAGTTGGCGTCCACCACCTGACCGGGCTGGCTGCCCCGGCCCACGTCGACCAGTTCGTCACCGGTGGCCACGATGACCACCCGTGGGCTGGGCCGCACCACCACGTGCCCGAGGCCGGTGGCGGCGAAGACCGCGACCAGGGCCGGGGAGACGTACGTGCCGGCGCGGGCGAGCAGCGTGCCGGCGGGCAGTTCCTCCCCGGCGCGGCGGACGCCGTACCCGCGCTTGGGGACGCGGAAGATCTCGACGGCGGCCATGCCCTGGTCGGTCCACTCCACCGGGACCACCACGTCCGCGCCGGACGGCAACGGCGCGCCGGCCGCCACCGAGAAGCACGAGCCGGGGGTGAGCCGGACCGGCCGCCAACTGGCCGCGCCGAGGTCACCGACCACGTTCAGCCGGACCGTACGGCCGCTCGGCGAGCCGGCGCGGCCCGGGGCGTACCCGACGCCCCGGCCCGTGCCGGAGCCGATGTCCTCCCAGCGGGCCGCGTACCCGTCGACCGCGGCCTGGTCGAAGGCCGGGTACGAGTGCGGCGCGACGACGTCCTCGGCGAGGACGTTGCCGTACGCCTGGGTGAGGTCGAGGTCGAGCGGAGGCAGCGCGCGTAACCTGCGCAGCACACTGCCCAGGTAGTCGGCGAGCGGCGTCAACTCGTTCGCGGCCGCCTCGGCGTCGGCCGTCGCGGTCATGTACTAGGACCGCCCGACGCGTCGGAGGCCACGAACTCCCCCAGCCACTTGCGGAACTCGTCGCCCAGGTCCTCCCGTTCGCAGGCGATCTGCACGACGGTCTGGAGGTAGCCCAGGGGCATGCCCGTGTCGTAGCGGGTGCCCCGGTAGACGATGGCGTGCACCGGTGTGCCCTCGCTGCGCAGCAGCTCCATCGCGTCGGTGAGCTGGATCTCCCCGCCGCTGCCGGGCCCGGTGCGCCGGATCGCGTCGAAGATCGTGGCGGGCAGGACGTACCGGCCGAGGACGGCGAGGTTGCTCGGGGCATCCTCCGGCTTGGGCTTCTCCACCATGCCGGTGACCTTGACGACCTCGCCGACGTCGGTCAGCTCCGCCTCGGCCGGCTCCACCGAGGCGATGCCGTACCGCTTGGTCTCGGCCGGGTCGACCTCGAAGAAGGCGAGCACGATGCCGCCGGTGCGGGCCTGGAGTTCCAACATGGCCGGCAGCAGCGGCTCGGACGGCTTGACGAACTCGTCGCCGAGGAGCACCGCGAAGGGCTGGTCGCCGACGTGGGACTCGGCGTACCCGACGGCGTGGCCGAGGCCGAGCTGCTCGGGCTGCCGGCAGGTGTAGATCTCGGCCAGCTCGCTGGGGCGGCGGACGGCGGCCAGCCGCTCGGCGTCGCCCTTCTCCTCCAGCCGCGTCTCCAGGTCGGGGCGGCGGTCGAAGTGGTCGACCATCGAGGTCTTGCCCCGGCCGGTGATCAGCAGGACGTCGCCGATCCCGGCTGCGGTGGCCTCCTCGACGATGTACTGCAACACCGGCCGGTCGACCACCGGCAGCAGCTCCTTGGGCACCGCCTTCGTCGCAGGCAGGAAGCGGGTGGCCAGACCGGCGGCCGGGATGACGGCCTTGACCGCCCTCCGGCGGCCGGTCGAGGTGGGCGCCGTTGAAGGATTCGCTGGTTGCTCCGACATGTCGCGAGACTATCGGCCACGGCTCTGCCGTGGCGGGTGTGGCCCGGAAGACGCGCCGCCGTCGGCGGCGTGACGCACGCCTCCACCGGCGCCGGCGCGGGGCATCCCGTCCTCCGGCGGGACCGCCGCCGCCCGCACCGTGATCTCCTCGGCGGTGGGGCGGACCGGCACCGGGGCGACCTGGTAGGTGTCCCGGCCGGCCGCCTTCGCCGCGTACAGGGCGTCGTCGGCGGCGTCGAGCACCTGCTGCGCGGTGCTGCCGTGGTCGGGGTAGACGGCGATGCCCACCGACACGGTCACCGCGATCCGCACGGACGTGGCCGCCGGCACGCCCGAGTGCGACTCGGCCTCGAACGGGCCGTCCCGGACCACCGCCCCCAGCCGTTCCGCCACGATCGCCGCGCCCCGCGCGTCGGTCTCCGGCAGCAGCAGCACGAACTCCTCGCCGCCCTGCCGGAAGGCGAGGTCCACCTCACGGATCTCGCCGCGCACCCGGCGGGCGAACTCGACCAGCACGGCGTCGCCGACGGCGTGCCCGTACGTGTCGTTGACCTTCTTGAACAGGTCCAGGTCCAGGGCGAGGACGCTGAGCATCCGGCCGAAGCGGCTGGCCCGTTCCACTTCCCGGCGGATCGACTCGCGCAGGTAGCGGTAGTTCCAGAGCCCGGTGAGCGGGTCGGTCAGCGAGAGCCGTTGCGCCTCCTCGTGCACCCGGACGTTCTCCACCGCCACCGCCGCGTGGCCGGCGAACGTCCGCAGGGTCACCAGGTCGTGGTCGTCGAACCCGTCCGCGCCGAGCCGGTCGTAGAGGACCAGCACGCCGAGTGTGCCGGGGGCGGCCTCGCCGGTGGGAGCGGAGCGCCAGGGCACGTCGGCCGCCGCGCCGGGCGCGGCGAAGGGCACCGCCACGTACGTCCGGCCGTCCGCCCCGCCGGGCGGCCCGTCGCCGGGTTCGACCCGCCCCCGCCGGGGCTCGCCGGTGGCCGCCACCGTCCCCACGATGCCACTGCCCACCGGCACCCGCAGCGCGGTCGGCTCTCCGGTGGGTTCGTCGCCGTCCGGGCCGGTCACGCACCGCCCGACGAGGACGCCGTCCTCCTCGACCAGCAGCACCGCGCCGGACCGCGCGCCGGTCGCCGCGATCGCGCTGTGCAGGATGACCCGCAGGATGCGGTCCAGGTCGTGGGTGCTGGCGAGGGTGTCGCCGAGCACCGTGAGGTGGCCGCGCATCTGGTCCCGGCTCCGGGTCAGGGCGGCCACGTAGGACTGGGTCTCCCGGGTCATCCGGTTGAACGTGCCGGCCAGCCGGCCGATCTCGTCGGAGCTGCGCACCGGCACCCGGACGGTCAGGTCCCCCCGGGCGACCCGGTCGACGGCGTGCGCCAGCTCGGCCAGCGGTCGGGTGGTGACCCGGGCCAGCCGCGCGGCGGCGAGCACGGCGAGGAGGCCGGCGAGCAGGACCGCGGCGACCAGGGCGGCGTGCAGGCCCGGAGACTGGTCGCCGGGGACGGAGAGGACCAGGGGCAACGGCTGGCCGGGGGCCGGTCCGGCCCGGCGGACGTACCGCCCGTGCCCGGTGCCGGTGACCCGGTCGTCGCCGGCCGGGGCGGCGGCGGCCAGCACCTCGTCGCGTACCCCGGTCGCCTCGGTGGTCTGCACGATGCCGGCGTCGCCGGTGAGGGTGACCTCGACCCCGGTGACCGCGGCGAGCCGGGCCACGAAGCCGGGGTCGACGAGGTGGGCGGCGGCGACCCGGCCCAGCTCGGCTCCGGCGCGGTCGCGCAGCTCCACCTCGGCGGTGAGCGCCCGCACCGGGCCGTCGAGCCGGCGGGTGCCGGCGCAGTCCAGCCAGGGACGCTCCGGCGCGCCGGGCGTGGTGTAGACGGCCCGCCCGGTCACGTCGGTGACCAGGACGGCGGCGGCGAGTCCCCGGCTGACCACCTGGGTGGCGGCGCCCGCCCGGCCGACCGGGTCCGCGCCGGCCAGCGCGACCGCGTCGGCGGCGGCACGCAGTTGCTGGCAGAGGGCGTCGACGGAGGTCCGGACGGCCCCGACGGCCAGTCCCAGCCGTTCGGTGGAGCGCCGCTGGTCGACCGTGGCCAGGGTGGTGCCCACGAAGAACGCCCCGAGCAGGACCGGACCGAGCACCACCGTGAGGAAGGCTGCGGTCAACCGCCCGCGTAGCGTCACTCTTCCCCCGGAAGTATTACGCCCGATGCTGCGATGCTGACACAGCGGCACCGTTGGACGAGCGTTGCGTCAGGAGTGTTGCGTGACGGATTTTTCTGATGAAGCGGAAGCGGCCACCGGGACGAAGCGGCAGACCCGCGCTGACCTGCTCGCGCGCCGTCGGGCCCTGGGCGTGGCCGAGCGGGCCGCCGCCGCAGCCGCCGTCGGGGGCGTGCTGGTCGATCTGGTACGCCGGCTGCGTCCGCGCCGGATCACCGCTTACGTGCCGGTGGGCTCCGAGCCGGGCGGCGACCTGCCGGAGCTGCTGCGTGCGACGCTCCCGCCGGGGGCGGAGCTGCTGCTGCCGGTGCTCCGCGACGACCTGGACCTGGACTGGGCCGGGTACACCGGTCCGGGGGGCCTGGTCGCGGCGGGCCGGGGGATGCGGGAGCCGGCCGGCCCCCGGCTCGGGCGGGCGGCGGTGGCCGGGGCGGAGCTGGTGGTGGTGCCGGCGCTGGCGGTGGACCGGCGCGGGATCCGGCTCGGTCGGGGCGGCGGATCGTACGACCGGGCGCTGGCCCGGGTGCCCGCCGGGGCGTGGACGGTCGCCCTGTTGCACGACGGTGAACTGGTCGACCGGTTGCCCGCCGAGCCGCACGACCGGCCGGTCCGGGCGGTGGTCACGCCGACCGGCGGGCTGCGGGAGTTGACCACACCTTGACCGCCCCGGCTGGACGAACCCGGGTCGGATGACGCACCATTGGCACTCGAACAGGTCGAGTGCCAACAGGCCGTGCCAGATCCGGAGGAGAACGTGCCCACGTACCAGTACGCCTGCACCGCGTGCGGCCACCAGCTCGAGGCGGTGCAGTCCTTCTCTGACGAGCCGCTGACCGAGTG
Source organism: Micromonospora echinospora (assembly GCF_900091495.1). Classification (NCBI taxonomy): domain Bacteria; kingdom Bacillati; phylum Actinomycetota; class Actinomycetes; order Micromonosporales; family Micromonosporaceae; genus Micromonospora; species Micromonospora echinospora. Next base: position 1,427,698 of record NZ_LT607413.1, read on the forward strand.
CCCGGCGTGTACGGGTCGGCTGCGCAAGATGTTCAACTCGGTCGGCATCGTCTTCAAGGGCTCCGGCTTCTACCGCACCGACTCGCGCTCCTCGGGTTCGGACTCGCTGACCGGCAGCAAGGCGGGCAAGTCCGACTCGTCGAACGGGTCGTCCGGCGGCGACTCCGGCTCGTCGTCCTCCTCGTCCTCGTCGTCCTCCTCCGGCACGACCGGCGGCAACGGCTCCGGCGGGTCGTCGGGCGGTTCCTCGGGCGGCTCGTCGGCGGCCAAGGCCCCCGCCGCCAGCTCCTCCTCCTGACCGCACCGGCGGCGGCCCTGCCATAGCAGATCCACTCCGCCGCCGGGCGTCGTCCACAGGCACGCGGGTCGTCCACAGGCGGCCCGCGTCGCCGTTTCCCACCGCCTAACCTGCTGACCCGACGCGTTCCCGCGTCGACACGGCGACGACGGGGCCGGCTCGACCGCCCCGACGCCGCCACCACCGGTGAGGGAGGCGGGCATGGGCTTCGGCCGCACGGTCGGCGAACGGTCACTACGTCCGGTCCGGTGGCCGGGCCGGCCCGGCGCGGGCCCGCTGCTGCGGGCGGGGCTCGTCGCCACGCTCCTCGGCCTGGCCGCCACCGTCCTGTACGCCCCGCCCGGCTGCGATCCGGCCCCCGGCGCGGCTCCCGCCGCGACGGCCTCCGCACCGACCGGTCCCGCCCCGGCCTCCTCCCCGGACGACGCGCCCCCGGTGGTGGCCGACGCGGGAACCGACGACCGGACCGGTGGGGCGCTTCCGCTGCCCGGCGGCACGGTCGGCGTGCCGGTACGCCTGGCCGAGCCGGCCGCCCTCGCCGTCGTCCGGCCGGGGAGCCGGGTGGACCTGCTGGCGCTGCCCGCCGCCGGACCGGCCACGACCGTCCTGCTCGCCTCCCGGGCGCTGGTCCTCGACGTGGTCGGCGCGGGTGACCTGGACGGCTCGTCCGCGCTCTACCTGGCGCTCGCGCCGCCACAGGCGGAACGGGTGGTCGGGCAACCGGAGGGCAGCCGGTTCGCGGTCATCGTGCGCGGCTGACGCGGCCCGCCCGGTCCCGGTGCGGCGGATCTCAGTCCCGGTGCGGCAGGGGCGTCAGTCCCAGTGCGGCGGGCGCTCGGCGAGCAACCGGTCGTCGTTGTCGCCGGTGGCCTCGCCCCACCCCCGGTCGGTGTCGTCGGTGGTCTGTTCGGGCAGCACCACGAAGTCGTCGCCCAGGTCGACGACGCGGTCGTCGTCGCCGGGCGGGTGCGGCCGCCGGTCCTCCGTGCTCACGAGCAGAGAGCGTAGCCGAGCGCGGGGCGACCGGCCCGGTGCCGGCCGGGTCGGGCACCGCTCCGGCCCCCACGTCGCCCCCGGCCCGGGTCACGCGGCCACCGCCACGGTCGTCTCCGCGAGCCGCGTCCCGGTGCCGCGCGCCGGCTCCCGGTAGCGTCGGACGGCGTGACGACGCCCCACGGTTCCGAGGACGACTACTGGCGTCGGCCGCCGGACGGCGAGCCCACGCCACCGCCGCCACCGCCGACGGCCACCCCGCCGGCCGGCGGCTACACCGGTCCCCCGCCCACCACCGCGCCCCCGCCGGGTTGGCGACCCCCGCTACACCTGCAGGCCCCGCCGCCGCGCCGGCTCCCACCGCAGGACGCGGACGCGCTGGACGCCGCCGAACAGCGGGCCCAGCGGGTCACCCAGGTCGTGGGAGCGGTGGTCGGGGTGGTGCTGCTGGGGGTGATCTGCCTGATCTGCTCGCGGGTGCTGTTCTGAGCGGCGCCCGACAGTAGCTCGCCCCGTCGGTCCGGGCCGCCTCGAACAGCTCCCGGGGCCACGGGTCGAGCCCGGGTGGGGGCGCCGGCCCCGGTCAGACCACGCCGTCCCAGACCGCGCGGGCACCCGTCTCGCCGGTCAGGTAGACGTAGACCGTCGCGAGCACGGCCAGGCCGACCGCCACGACCGTCAGCACCACCGGCAGCCAGGACGGCAGCGCCCGGGCGCGGGCCCGCCCGCTCGTCGCCAGCAGCAGCGCGATCGCCACGACGGCCAGCGCCACGGTGCTCCAGAGCAGCCGGTCGCCGTACGCGGCGTGGGTCTCGACCTGGGAGAGGATCTCCGGCGGGTAGCCGCCGTCCCGGAGCACTCGCTCGAACGCCTCGCCGGACTCGGTCGCCACCCAGGCGACCACCGGCGTCACCACGGCCAGCGCCGCCACCGCCCAACCGAGGCGGTCACGCCACCGGGGCAGCACCCCGTAGGCGACGGCCAGCAGCGCCAGCAACGGCACGAACACCACGACGGCGTGCACGACCAGGACGTGTCCCGGCAACCCCGCGACCTTCTCGAACACCCGCCACCTCCGATGGTTTCGCGCCCCGCCAGCGTACGTTGCGCCCGGGTTCCGCCCGGATACACGCAGGCCGCCACCACACCGGTTCAATGCCACCGACGGTGACCTGGGGCTGTGGTCCGGGCCACGTGTCCCCGGAGGCCGCTCGCCGCCCCCGGGGCGGCGTGCTGTGATGCGTTCATGTCCCGTGCCGAGGAACTGCTCAGGTCGAAGGGCCTGCGGGTCACCCGACCCCGGCTCGCCGTCCTGGACGTCCTCGCCGCCGGCGGGCACCTCGAGGTCGAGGAGATCACCCGGCGGGTCCGCGAACGGCTGGACTCGGTCTCCACCCAGGCCGTCTACGACGTGCTCGGCGCGCTCTCCCGGGCCGGCCTGTCCCGCCGGATCGAGCCGGCCGGCAGCCCCGCCCGGTTCGAGGCGCGGGCCGGGGACAACCACCACCACGTGGTCTGCCGGGGCTGCGGCGACATCGCCGACATCGACTGCGCCGTGGGCAGCGCCCCCTGCCTCGACCCGAACACCGCGCACGGCTTCGAGGTCGACGAGGCCGAGGTGACCTTCTGGGGGCTCTGCCCCGCCTGCCAGGCCCGCCGTCGCGCCGACGTCTGATCCGGCGGGGGCGCGGCCCGTCCACGGGCGTGGCACTCTTGACCGGTGGAATCCGACGACCTCGGTCTCTTCGGTCCCGACTCGGTGACCTGGAAGGTGCACGAGGAACCCGTCCTTCTCGTCGCCGGCCTCCGGGCGCTCTACCTCCAGGCCCTGCACCCCCGGGCGATGGCCGGGGTGGCACAGAACAGCAACTACCGCCGCGACTCGTGGGGACGGCTGCTGCGCACCGCCACCTACGTGGCGACCACGATCTACGGCACCACCGCCGAGGCGGAGGCGGCCGGCCGCCGGCTGCGGGCTCTGCACGCCCGGCTCCGGGCCGTCGACCCGGTCAGCGGGGAACGGTTCCGGGTCGACGAGCCGGACCTCCTCCGCTGGGTGCACGTCACCGAGGTCGAGTCGTTCGTCACCACCGCCCGACGGGCCGGGCTGTCGTTGACCGACGCCGAGGTGGACGGCTACTACACCGAGCAGCGCCGGGCGGCGGCCCTGGTCGGACTGGACCCGGACACCGTCCCCGGCACCGCCGCCGAGGTGGCGGGGTACTACCGGCGGATCCGCCCGGAGCTGCGGATGACCCGGGAGGCGGCGGAGACCGCGCTGTTCCTCACCGCCCCGCCGCTGCCCGGTGGGTTCAGCCTGCCGGTGCGGCTCGGCCTCACCCTCGGCCCGCCCCGCTGGGCCTACTTCGGCGTCGCCGGTACGGCGCTGGGCCTGCTGCCCGGCTGGGCCCGACGGCTCTACGGCGGTCTCGGGCTGCCCACCACCGCCCTCTCCGCCGAGGTGGGGCTGCGGGCGTTGCGCCTGGCGCTGGCCGCCGTGCCGCAGCGCTACCGGGAGGGCCCGCTCCAGCAGGCGGCCAAGGCCCGCGCCGCCCGGCTCGCCGCCCCGGCTCTGCCGGGCTGACGGGCCCGGCGACGCCCGCCTCCCGCCGGGTCAGTCGCCGGGGGCGGCTTCGGTGAGCCGCTCCACGGCGGACCACGGCTCCCGGCCGGGGACCTGCGCCCCGTCGGGGCAGGTCCGCCGGTAGTCGCACCAGCCGCAGTGCGTGCCGGGGAGGGCGGGGAACGCCTCGTCGGGCTCGGTCCCGTCGGCGACGGCCCGCTCGGCGGCCATGATGTCCCGGGCGGTGTCCTCGGCCCGACCGACCTGCCGGGCGAGGGACTCGGGGGTGTGCTCGTGCGCGGCGACCGTGCCGGTCGGCAGGTGGTGCAGCTCGACCCGGCGGCACGGCCGGCGGAACACCCGCTCGGCGGCGTACGCGTAGAGGGCCAGCGCCTGGGAGCCCCGGGCGTCGTCGGCGTCCTGCCCGGCGCGGCCGGTCTTGTAGTCGACGATGACCAGCTCGGGGCCGTCCGGGCCGGGGCGGGAGTCGATCCGGTCGGCGCGGCCGTTGAGCGCCAGCACGGCGGTCTTCGCCGCCACCGTCCGTTCCACCCCGACCGGCTCGTCGGCCGGGTCGAGGGTGTCGACGTACGCCTCCAGCCAGGACAGCGCCCGCCGGTAGGCGACCCGTTCCTGCTCGTCGTCGCGGTAGCCGTCGCGGACCCAGGTGCCCTTGAGCAGGGCGGCCAGCGCCTCCGGGCGACGCCGGTCGACGGGCAGGGCATACCAGTTCTTCAGGGCGGTGTGCACGCTCGCGCCGAGCGAGTTGTGTGCCCACGGCGGCCCCTTCGGCGGGGCGGGACGGTCGACGTAGGAGTAGCGGTAGCGCCGGGGACAGTCGGCGTACGCCCCGAGCTTGCTCGGCGTGCAGACGAAGAGCCGCTCCGGCATGCCGGCGAAGCCGAGCTGCTCGGGCTCACCGGCGCGGGGGCGGGGGGCACGGCCTCCGGCGGCGCGGCCGGGCCGGTCGGCTGGGGAACGTCGCACCCCGCGATCCTGCCATCCCGGTACGACAGGTCGGAAACCGGCGAGTCGGACGGGCGCCGAAGGTCGGCGGGGCCGCCGCGCCGGGCCGTCCCGGGCGGAGGGCCGGTGGACGGCGGGGGTCAGGCCAGGTCGGCGTACTGGGTCACGAAGGCGGCGATCGCGTCCGCGATGAGCTGCACGGCGATCGCGGCCAGCAGCAGACCGGCGATCCGGGTGAGCACCTCGATCCCGCCGGGTCGGAGCACCTTGACGATCCCGCCGGAGAACCGGAGCACGATCCAGACGGTGATCATCACCGCGACGATGGCCGCCGCGATGGCGCTGACGTCGGACGCGCCCTCGGCCTGCTGCACGAAGAGCATCGTCGCCACGATGGCGCCCGGGCCGGCCAGCAGCGGGGTGCCCAGCGGCACCAGGGCGATGTTCGAGGTGGACTGCTGGCTGGGGTCGTCCGCCTTGCCGGTGAGCAGTTCCAGCGCGACCAGCACCAGCAGCAGCCCACCGGCGGCCTGGAGGGCCGGCAGGTCCACGTGCAGGTAGTCGAGGAGGGTCTGCCCGGCCACCGCGAAGACCACGATCACGCCGAGGGCCAGCGCCACCGCCTGCCAGGCCGCCCGGTTTCGGTCCCGGGCCGACATCGGACCGGTGAGCGCGAGGAAGATCGGCATCATGCCCGGCGGGTCGGTGATGACCAGCAGGGTCACGAAGACCTCTCCGAACAGCTTGGCGTCCATTCGATCACCGTAGCCACGCCCCGGGCGGGCCGCAGAAGTGTCAGTCCGAAACGACCGGGTCCACCCCGGTGGCCTGCGCGACGATCCGCTCGTACGCCTGCGGGCTGGTGACGTGGGCGCCCAGCCGGACGGTCTTGTGCGTGCCGTGGAAGTCCGACGACCCGGTCACGACCAGCCCGAGCCGGTCGGCGAGGGCCCGGACGTGCTCCCGCTCGGCCGGCGAGTGGTCCTCGTGGTCGGCCTCCAGCCCGGCCAGGCCCGCCTCGGCCAGCTCGACGATCAGCTCGTCCGGCACGATCCGGCCCCGCCGGCTGGCCCGGGGGTGGGCGAAGACCGGCACCCCACCGGCCGCCCGGACCAACTCCACCGCCCGGAAGACGTCGATGTCGGGTTTGGGGACCCGGTACCGCCAGCCCAGCCACTGCGGGCCGAACGCCTCGGTGGTGGTCGCCACCAGCCCGGCCCGGATCAGCGCCGCCGCGATGTGCGGTCGGCCGATCGAGCCGCCGGCCGCCGCCGTATGGATCTCCGTCCAGTCCAGCTCGACCCCGTCGGCCCGCAGCAGCTCGACGATCCGCTGACCACGGATCTCCCGGGCGGCCCGCACCCGGGCCAGCTCGGCGGCGAGCGCCGGGGAGTCCGGATCGAAGAGGTACGCGAGCAGGTGCAGCGACACACCCGGCTGCACCCCGTTCCACAGGCAGGAGATCTCCGCGCCCCGGACGAGCGTGAGTCCCGGCGGCAGGGCCCGCAGCGCGGGCTCCCACCCGGCGGTGGTGTCGTGGTCGGTGATCGCCACCACGTCGAGTCCGGCCTCGGCGGCGGCCCGCACCAGCTCGGCCGGGGTCAGCGTGCCGTCGCTGGCGGTGGAGTGGGTGTGCAGGTCGATCCGGCGCGGGGCGGACGAGGGAGGCGGAGTCACGATCCGGACGCTACCGGCTGCGGCGACGCGGGCGACGGTCAGCGGGACGCCGCAGTGAGGCGACGACGGTCAGCGGGACGCCGCGGCGACCAGCGCGGGGCGCAGGCCCGCCGGCAGCCCCGGCACCAGGGCCGCGATGGCCCGCGCCGGGTTCCGGTCCGGCTCGAACCGCACCAGCGTCCCGTCGACCGCCGGGTACGCGGCCTCGGCCGCCGGCCACACCGCCGGACCGGCCACCGCCGGCCCCACCGGACGGGTCACCGGCTCGGCGCCGAAGGCCGTGGCGAGATCGACCAGCAGGGCGGTGGTCTCGGCGGACCGGCTGTCGGCGGCGGCGTTCACCAGCAGCCACCGCCCGTCCGGGGAGACCGATCCCGGCCCGTCCCCGATCGCGGGCACCGGGCAGCCGGTGGCCGAGACGGCCAGGGCGCGGGCCGGGTCGAGCAGGGCCAGGCACGGCCGGGGCGACGCGGTGACCCGGGCGACCAGCCGTCCGTCCGGCAGCCGGCCGTAGACGTCGAGGACCCTGCGGTCCGCGCCGGCCTGGAAGGGGCTGCCGTCGGCCCGCCAGAGGGCGAAGCCGGCCCGGTCCGGACGCACCCGCACCAGGACGTCGTCACCGACGAAACCGACCGGCGCCGCCGACTCGGGGACCGGGGTCCGCAGCCCCGGGAGCAGTTGACCGTTGACGACCGACGCGACGAGGAGTTCGGCCCCGTCCCGCCAGGCGAGACGCCGGCCGGTCGGGTCCACCGCCACCGCGTCCGCCCCGGCGAGCAGCACCCGTGAGGTGCCGTTGCCCCCCACCGCCCAGACCGTCCGTCCGGCCGCGCCGGGTGTACCGACGAACAGCCAGCCGTCCCCGGTGCGCAGTCCCCGCTCGACCGGGCCGATCCCACCGAGGTCCGTTCCCCGGCCATCGACGACCAGGGTGGAGCCGACGACCAGCGACAGCCCCGCGAAGGCCGGCCCGTCGAGGCGCACCGACGGCACGGTCGACGTGGCGGGTGGTCCGACCGGGTCACCGAGCACCACGGTCGGGCTGGTGTAGCGCGCGCGGTCGGTGTTCAGCTGGGCCATGCCGGTGCTGACCGCCACGGTCGCGACCGCGGCCAGGGCCACCCCGGTCAGGGTCCGTCGCCGTTGCAGCCGCTCGGCGCGGCGTACCGCCTGACCGGCCGGGTCGACCGCGAGCGGCCGGGGCGTGTCGGCCTGGCGGGCCAGGGTCTCCCGCAACGCCTGCTCCAGGTCCTCCCGCGCCACACGGAATGGACGCTGCGGACCACCCTGCGGGTTGTCGAGGCGGTTCACCGATGCTCCCCGGTCGACGCGGGCAGCGGCGTGGCGAGCACCGGCGGACGGGCCGGGGACACGGGGGCCACCGGCCGGGACTCGACACCCGGGTTCCCGGGGGCGCCGGCCCCGGTGCCCGCGGCGGGTCGCGGCGCCACCGGCCGCGCCGGGGTACGCGGCACCGCGCGGGCCCGCGTCGCCGAGGCGGGCGGCCCGGCGGGTGCCCCGGTGTCGTCCGGGGTGGCCGCTCGGGCGGACAGGTCGAGGGCCTCCTCGTCGCCGAGCCGGCGGCGCAGCGTGTTCAGCGCCCGCGAGGTCTGGCTCTTCACCGTCCCGACGGAGATGCCGAGCAGTGCCGCCGTCTGCGCCTCGGAGAGGTCCTCGTAGTAGCGGAGCACCAGCACCGCCCGCTGCCGGGCCGGTAGGGCCCGCAGGTGCCGCCAGAGCAGGTCCCGGTCGAGCTGCTGCTCGATCTCGTCGGTGGCGGCCCGTTCGGGGAGCACCTCGGTGGGGCGTTCGCCGTGCCAGCGGCGTCGCCACCAGCTCGTCGAGGTGTTGACCAGCACCCGCCGGGCGTACGGCTCCACGGCGTCGATCCCGCCGTTGCGCTTCCACGCCAGGTAGGTCTTGGTCAGCGCGGTCTGGAGCAGGTCCTCGGCGGTGGCCCAGTCCCCGGCGAGCAGGTAGGCGGTCCGTAGCAGGGCGCCGGAGCGGGCCGCGACGAACTCGCGGAACTCCTCCTCCAGGCCGTCCCTGCCGGTCACCGCCCACCTCCCGCCCCTGTAGATGGCAGGCTGCCACGCCCGGAGGGCCGGGTCGACGGCAAATAGGTGCGTGTTCCTCCGATGTTCGGACGAACACCTACGCCCCGTCGTCCGCCTTCGCCTCGTCGGCCTCCTTGCCCAACCGCGCCTCGACCGCCTGCGGTTCGTACATCTCCTCGACGACACGCAGGTAGAGCTCGTTCGGGTTGGGCAGGTTCTTGATCTCGCGGAGTGCCTGGTCCTGGCCCGCGGACTCCAGCACGAAGGTGCCGTAGTTCAGGGCCCGGCCGGTCGGGGTCTGCTCGTACTTCATGTCGGTGACCCGGGCCAGCGGCATCATCGCGACCTTGCGGGTGATGATGCCGTTGACCACCATGACCCGTTTGTTGGTCAGGATGAAGCGGTCGTACCACCAGTCCGCGACCTTCCACGCGACCCAGCCCATCACCGCGAACCAGAGCAGCACGGCGATGGTGGTCAGCGGCCCGATGTTCCGGTTGGCGAGCGCCCCGGAGAGGTAGCCGAGGACGAAGGTCGCGGCCACCCCGATGAGGATCGGGGTGGTGAGGTGGATCCAGTGCCGCTTCCACTCGCCCCGGTACCGCTCGGTGGGGAAGAGGTAACGGGCCACCAGCGAGCTGGGCTCGTCCTCCAGGGGCAGCACCCGGCGCGGCGCCGAGCCGGCGGCGTCCGCCCGGAGACCGGCCAGCTCGTCGTCGGAGAAGACCGGCGGCTGGTACTCGGCCTCCGGATCGCGGACCCACGTGCGGCCGGAGCGGGCATCGTCCGGATAGGGCGGCCCGTCGACCGGGTAGCCGGCGTCGTCCGGATAGGACGAGCGCTCGCCGCGCTCCGGGCCGTAGCCCGGCGGCGGGTCGTCGTCCCGGTACCGGGGGATGGGCTCCGTGTCGCGCTCCCGGCGCTCCCGGTCGGGATCGTCGGGGTCGGGGGGCAGGCCGGAGGGGCTTCCCATCGCTGGCTAGGCGAACAGGTTGGTGAAGAAGTCGCCGAAGCCCTGCGCAATGTCCATGATGCCCCCGCCGAGCGACTTGAAGACGTCAGCGGCGGAGTTGGGCTGGAACGCGATGAAGAAAATCAAGAACGCGACTCCGGCCCAGGTGAGGACCTTCTTGACCATGACGGGCCCATCCTCTCGCGCGGTGCCGGGTCCCATACCGCAGCGGCACCCAGAGTATCAGTCAGGTGTCGTACGGTGAATACTGCGTCAGTTCTCCGGCATTCCGGGAGACTTGTCAAGCCTCGCTGCTTGATCAGGCCTTCCCGTGCAGGTACGGAGAGGGCGCACCGTACACGAGCTCGGGCGGAGTCCACTCGGTCAGGTCGTGGAGGACGACGTCTTCCGCGAGGAGGTGACCCGCGCTCGCCGGCCAGGCTATCGCATGGAGCCACATTCCCCGAGCCTCTCCGGCGTACGCGCTTCGATCCGTCGAGGAATCGACGAGCCACAGTGGAGTGGGATGGCCGCCGACCCGGATCTTCGCGGTGGCCACGTGCCCGGGATGTCCCGGGCCGGGATCGGCCAGCGCCTCGGTGAGCCGGGGCCCCGGGTCCGGACCGGGTGTGCCGGCCAGGCGGGTGCCGAGCCCCACGCCGGGCTCCTCGGCGACGAAGACCACGTCGGCGGGGCCACCGCCGAGCGGGGCGGGACCGGCGCAGGCGATCACGGTGGCCCGGACCCCGGTGCGGTCGTCGCCGGCCCAGCCCACTCCGGTCACGGTCCAGCCGGGCGGCAGCGGCCACGGGGACCAGAGGGGGACCGCCGGGGCGTCCCCGACCGGACCGGCCGTGATCCGCTCCACCACGCTCGACACGATCTCCGGACCGATGTGCTCCGGGACGTGCAACGGGGGGACCGGCCCGCAGGCCAGACAACGCGACTCGGTGTGCATCAGGTCCGGCCCCCGTACCGGTCCGCCACACCGCGGACAGCTCACCGAAACACTCATATCCACACGGTCACCCCGGATCGCCACCCCGTCAAGCGGAGCGGCCTTTTCGGTCACGTCCGGCCCCCGACCTGGTAACGGCCGGCAAAAGCACAGGTCAGCCCGGGGGCGGGCCGGCGTGCTCCCGGATCCAGGCGTGCATCGCGATGCCGCTGGCCACCCCGGCGTTGATCGACCGGGTCGAGCCGTACTGGGCGATCGAGAAGAGCTGGCCGCAGGCGGCGCGGGCCGCCTCCGAGAGGCCCGGCCCCTCCTGCCCGAAGAGCAGCACGCAGCGGCGGGGCAGCGTGGTGGTCTCCAACGGACAGGACCCGGGCAGGTTGTCGATGCCGACCACGGGCAGGCCCTGCCCGGCCGCCCAGGCGACGAACTCCTCGATCGTCTCGTGGTGCCGGACGTGCTGGTAGCGGTCGGTGACCATGGCACCGCGCCGGTTCCAGCGCCGCCGCCCGACGATGTGCACCTCGGCGGCGAGGAAGGCGTTGGCGTTGCGCACCACGGTGCCGATGTTGAAGTCGTGCTGCCAGTTCTCGATCGCCACGTGGAAGTCGTGCCGGCGGCGGTCCAGATCCTCGACCACGGCCTCCCGCCGCCAGTAGCGGTACCGGTCGACCACGTTGCGCCGGTCTCCCTCGGCGAGCAGCTCCGGGTCGTAGCGGGGGTCGTCGGGGGGATCCCCGGGCCACGGTCCCACGCCGACGTCGAGCTGGTCACCGGTCACGCTGGCACAGCGTACGGTGCCCGCCCGCCGGCTCAGCGCAGACCCAGCGCCACTCCCAGCAGGTCGAGGAGACGCTGGTCGACCGGGCTGAGCGGGGCACCACCCGGGTCCGCCCGGCAGACCCGGGCCGCGACCGACTGCACCCACTGCCGGTACGCCGCCGAGTCGGCCGGGTCGGCGCGACGGCGGAGCACCCGGGTGGCCGTCCGGCAGTCGGCGAGCAGTACCACCGGGTCGGTCGGGGCCGGTCCACGGCGTCGACGCCCCCAACCGGTCCGAGTGGGAGGAGCGGGTTCGTCGTGCCGGGCGTAGATGGTGGCGACCACCGCGCGCACCAGATCGCTGTCGAAGGCCCGTCCGGCGGCCACCGCTTCCAGTCCCGCGAGCCCGGCGGCGACGCCACGGGGCGGCCGGCCGGGGGCCGGGGCGGCGGCCACGGTCACGACCCGCCCGGGCAGCCCGGTCAGCAGGTCCCACTCGGTGGCGGAGTAGGCGGCGGTGGTCAGCGGGGCGGCGCGACGGCCGGCGGCGGGCGGCTCTCCGGCGAGGGAGTGGCTCATGGGAACCTCCGGCGCCAGCATATGCCGGCCACCGGGCGACCGGACGCCGGACCTCCCCGATGCGGCGGGAGCCGGGTGTCCGCCCGGGTCAGCGGGGTTCGGGACAGCTGGGCCGCTCCGGGTCGGCACCCACCGGGACGGACGCCGGCGCGCACTCCCGCTTGGGGACCATCGCCCGGCGGCGGAAGACGTAGACCAGGTTGCCGTCCTGCTTGCGTGCCCCGGGTCTTCACGGAGGCCACGCCACCGGTCGCAACTGCATCCGGGGCCCCTCACGTGAGGGCGACGGCGTTCGGCACAGCCTGCCTTATCGAAGGTTAAGGCAGCTCCGAAGGGGTGCGGACGCAATGAGCGGCGGGGCCCTCCCCGGCACCCGCCGCCCACGCTCTGATGGGAAAGATTCTGCCCCACGAGATGTAACACAGAACAGAGACGCAAGTCACATTTATCTTTTCGTTACAGTACGCAGAGTGACAGAGATCGACCGGAGGAGCGATCACCGCAGCTAGAATCCCCCCTTGTCAAGAGGGCGTCGATCACACGTCGAGCGACACGCTCGTCAATCTTCCTGGAAGCGCTCCCATCACCGCTTGTCACGCAAGTGCAGGCTGCAAGTGCAGATGGCACACCACCCGTTAACAGACGTGCTTCGATCTCACTGGCCAGGTGTGGAGTTTCGACACCACGCTCCCGGGAATTCGGGGTCACCCCACCTGGTTCCACCTGGCGTACGTAATCCGCGCTGATCGGAGACTGGAATGGCAACCGTTGAGCTGACCACGGCGAACTTCGACGAGGTGACCGGACAGGACGGGATCGTCCTGGTCGACTTCTGGGCGGAGTGGTGCGGCCCGTGCAAGCGGTTCGCCCCGGTCTACGAGCGCGCCTCGGAGAAGCACCCGGACATCGTCTTCGGCAAGGTCGACACCGAGGCGCAGCAGGCCCTGGGCGCGCAGTTCGACATCCGGTCGATCCCGACCATCATGGCGATCCGCGACGGGGTGATCGTCTTCGCGCAGCCCGGCGCGCTTCCCGAGTCGGCCCTGGAGAACCTGATCGAGCAGGTTCAGGCGCTCGACATGGCGGACGTTCGCAAGAAGCTGGCCGAGCACCAGCACTGACCCACCGCATCCGGCTCCGGACGGCCCGCGCCGTCCGGAGCTGTCGTGCGCCCGGGATCGGGTGCCTGCACGCGTGGTTGCAGGGCTGCGTGGTTGCGTGGTTGCAGGGGCTCCCTCCTACCGTCTGGTGACGAGGAGGGGTCCCCTGCAACCACCTGACGACACGGCCCGCCAGGGATGGACGACGGAGGGATCCCCCGCGGCCGGAACATTCCGTATCGTCACCATCCGATGGAGATTCTGACCCCGCAGGGCCGGGCGGTTCGGCTGGGCGCCACCGCGCTCGGGCTCGCGCTGCTGCTCACCGGCACCCTCGTCGGTTCCGACGACCACTTCCCGTTCGGGCCCTTCCGGATGTTCGCGACCAGCGACTCCTCCGACACACCGGCTCCGGACACCCGGGTCGAGGGGATCGACGCGACCGGCGCGCTGATCGAACTGGGACAGGACGCCACCGGCATCCGCCGCGCCGAGATCGAGGGCCAGCGGAGCCGGTACGAGGCCGACCCGGAACTGCTCCGTGAGGTCGCCGACGCCTACGCCGACCGCCATCCCGGCGCGCCCGAGGTGGTCGAGGTCCGGATCGTGGTGCGCTGGCACGGCATCGAGGGCGGGCGCCCCACCGGCCGGCACGTCGACGAGACGGTGGTCCGGTGGGAGGCGGCCCGGTGACCGCCCTCGGCCGATGGCTGACCGAGGCGGTGCCGCGCGGCCGGATCGCCGCCTTCCGCACCCTGGTCTACCTCTTCGTCGCCGGTGACCTGGTCTTCTTCACCCCCTGGGTGCGCACCCACGCCAGCGTGCCGGGTGAGCTGTACCGGCCGCTGTTCGTCAGCCGGCTGCTGCACCTGCCCACCCCCACCGAATGGCTGATCACCGGGATCTTCTGGACGCTGCTCGCGCTCGCCCTGCTGGCCGCGACCGGCCGGGCCCCCCGCCTGCTCGGCTGGTCCGTCTTCGTGCTGTACCTGCACTGGATGGTCATCGCGATGAGCTACGGCAAGGTGGACCACGACCGGTTCGGCCTGCTGGTGGCGCTCGCCGTGCTCCCCACCGCCGGACGGGCACGGCACGGCGACCCGACCCGCACCGAGGCGGGCGGCTGGGCGCTGCGGGTGACCCAGATCGCCGTGGTCTGCACGTACTTCCTCGCGGCCTGGGCGAAGCTGCGCTTCGGCGGCCTCGACTGGATGACCGGCTCGGTGCTGGCCCGCGCAATCCTCCGGCGGGGCACCGACCTGGCCGACGTGATCGCGCAGGTGCCCTACCTGCTGATCGCCGCGCAGTTCGGGATCATGGCCTTCGAGCTGCTCAGCCCGGTGGTGTTTCTCGTGCCCGACCGGTGGCGCACGACGGTGGTCGGGTTCTTCTACTCGTTCCACGCGGTCACCATGGCGACTATCACCATCTCGTTCGCGCCGCACCTGGTGGCGATGGCCAGCTTCCTGGCTCTGGAGCGGATCCGTCCCCTCGTCCTGCTGCGTCGGCTGGCCCGCCGAGGAGGCCGGACCGAGGCGGCCCCCGCGCGCACGACGGCGACCGGGCCCGACCCGGTGGTGGGCGATCCCGGTCAGGCGGTGGTGGGCGGGCCACCTGCCGGGCCGTAGAGCCGCTCCCGGGCCTCCTGCGGCAGCGAGCAGGCCGCCGTCCCGCCCGGCAGCCGGTGCCGGTTACGGGCCACCCAGCGGTACACCGGCCAGGCCACGAGGCGCACCGGCGGCAGGCGCAGCACCGCACCCGCCGCCCGCCAGGCGACGGTGCTGGTGCCGAGCAGCCGGGCGATCGCGTCCGGTCCGGCCGCGCGACCGCCGTCCGCGCCGACCCACTGCACGGCCTCCTCGCACTCGGCGGCGGTCAGGCCGAGGGGTGCCAGCTCCGCGAACTGCCAGGGCAGCACCCGGACGTCGGTCGGGATACGCCGCTCGATGAACTCCGCGCACCGGGTGCAGAACGCGCAGTCCCCGTCGTAGACGAAGGTCGACCTCTCCATGTGAACCATCCTCCCCCGGCCTCCGGGGTGCGCTGGTGCGGGGCCACTACCGTGCGGGCATGCACGCGGTGATCACCCGAGCCCTGCGCCGCCAACGGATCACCGTGGTCGGCGCGGTCGTGCTGGGTCTGGCCTGGGGGCTCCTCGTCCGGGCGAGGAGTGACGACGGTCTGCTCACTGTCGTACCGATGCTGTTGCTGCTGGTCGGCTCCGGGGTGGTGCTCTTCCGGGGCCCCAGCCGCGCTGCGCTGCGGGTGGACCCGGACGCGGTCGTGACGTACGCGCCACCGCGTGCCCCCGCGCCCTTCGCGGCCTTCGCCGTCGCCTGGCTCTGCTTCCAACTGGTCCGGTACGGCGGTGAGCGGGAACTCGGTCTGTTCCGGTGGCTGCTGGTCGTCGGCTCGATGGCGTTGGTCGTCTTCGTGGTGGTCGACCGGTGGCGACAGGTCCCGATGGTCGACCTCAGCCCGGAGGGCGTCGGCTTCGGACGACCCCGACGCACGTTCTTCGTACCCTGGTCAGCCCTCGCGGCCGGGCAGCCGATCCTGCCGACGGCGCAGTCGCGTGCGCTCCGTCTGGTCCTGGCCCGGCCCGAACTGGTGAGCCGGGAGGGCGGCCGGCGGCGGCGGACGGACCGGGAGCTGCTGCCCACCCACGACGTGGACGTGGCTCCGGATTTCCTCGCCGCCGCGATCCGCCACTACCTCGACCATCCGGCTCACCGCCCGGCCATCGGCACGGTGGCGGAGCACGCCCGGCTCTGCCGGGCCCTCAGCGGGGAGTGAGCGACGGGGCTACAGTCGGCTGGTGCGTACCGCCCAGCAGATCCTCGCCGACGCCGCCGTGATCGCCGTCGTGGGCGCGTCCCGCGACCCCCGCAAGGCCGCGCACAGCGTGCCGGCCCAGATGCAGCGGTACGGCTGGCGGATCATCCCGGTCAACCCGACCGCCGACGAGCTGTTCGGGGAGCCGGTGTATCGGTCCCTGGCCGACATCCCGCACCCGGTGGACCTGGTCGACGTCTTCCGTCCGGCCGAGGACGCCGTCGAGGTGGTCCGCGAGGCGGTCGCCATCGGCGCGCCGGCGGTCTGGTTGCAGCTCGGGATCGTCTCGCCCGAGGCCCGCCGGATCGCCGAGGAGGCGGGCATCGACTACGTCGAGGACCGCTGCCTGATCGTCGAGCGGGCCGCCGCCGGTCTCACCCGCCGCTGAACGACCGCCACGCGGGAGGCGGCACCGACGCGTCCAGCCTTCGGGGCCACCCGGGCTGAAAGCGGCCTGTGGCGGGACATCACCTGTCGGGGCCTTTTGGACCTGCCCCGCCCGTCGGACCACGCAGCCGGGGCGGCCCGATCCGGCCCGCAGCGGAAGATGACCTGACGGGCCCTTTGGAGCTGCCCCGTCCATCGGACCACGCAGCCGGCACCGCAGCGGGGTTGCCCTGCCGACGGACGCGAGCGCGTGTTGCCCCGTCTGTGCGGGCAGCTCGACAGCGTCCCGTTAGGGACCCCACCGGGCCGCACGCGGGGCAGCGAGGCGCGGGTCAGAGCCCGCACTCCCGGAGCAGCCGCCGGGATCCACGGCTTACCGAGCGGCAACTGAACGTTCGGTCAGTACCTGCCCGGCATGCGGCCGGGCCAAGGTGACCGGTCCACGCATCCCTGTGAAAAGCTTCACCGCTACTGTTAGCGTCCGGCAGGAGAGACCGTTCCGCCAACGGGCGGCGAGGAGGGCAGTCGTGAGTTACCCGCCACCGTCCGGCCCGGGTTGGGGCGAGCAGCCGCACAAGGGCGACCAGCCACACTGGGGCGAGCAGTTGCCGTACACGCCGCCGCCCGGGTACGGGCAGTACGGCCCACCGCCCCCCAGCAGCGGAAACACGAACGTGATGGCCATCCTCTCGCTGGTCTTCGCGTTCGTGTTCTCTCCGGTCGGCATCGTCCTCGGACACATGGCCCGTAAGCAGATCCGGCAGACCCACGAACAGGGCGAGCAGCTCGCCCTGTGGGGCCTGATCCTCAGCTACGTCTTCACCGGGCTCTACCTGCTGTTCTGCTGCGGGTGGCTCGGCCTGGTGGTGTGGGCCGGCACGAACAGCGGCACCACCACCTGACGTCAGCGGAACTGCGCCTCCCGGACGCTGTTCCCGCCGTCCACCACGAGCATCTGCCCGGTGATGTACGAGGCGGCCGGTGAGCAGAGGAAGACGATCGCGGCGGCCACCTCGTCGGGCGTACCGGGGCGGCCGACCGGGGTGCCGAGGCCGTGCCTGATCTCCGCCACGGTCGACGCCGCGGTGTGGATGGTCCCCGGGGCGACCGCGTTGACCGTCACCCCGTCGGCGACCATCTCCATGGCCAGCGCCCGGGTCAGCCCGACCACCCCCGCCTTGGCCGCCGAGTACGCCGCCTCGGTCGGCAGGGCGTTGACCGCCCCGGCGGTGGCCGCGAGGTTCACGATCCGCCCCCAGCCACGCTCGGCCATCCCCCCGATGAACGCCCGGCTGCACAGGAACGCGGTGTTCAGGTTCCGGTCGATCTCCGTACGCCACTCGTCGTAGCTGAGCTGCGCCACCGGGCGGAGCACCTCCGGGCTGGCCCGGCTGGCCAGACCCGCGTTGTTGACCAGCACCTCCACCTCGCCGAGCTGCTCGGCGACGGCGTCGGCCAGCGCGCCGACCTCGGCCTCGTCGGTGAGGTCCGCGACGAATCCGGTGGCCCCGAGTTCGCTGGCCCGCTCGTGGATGCGCCGGGTCGTCGAGACGATGGCGACCCGGGCACCGAGATCGGTCAGCCGGCGGGCCGTGGCGTACCCGATGCCGTCCGGACTGCCGGCACCGGTCACCAGCGCCACCCGCCCGTCCAGTCGCATGGTCACCGGCTCGGGCAGGGCCACCGGCTCGTCCTGGTCGGTCAGTGCCGCCGGGAGGGGGCCACGGCTCCGTCGGGCCGCCCCCGGACGGCTCACGTCCCGGCGGGATCGGCCGGAACGGTCCGCAGCACGCGCGTCAATCGCCATGCCGCGATCCTGCCCGCTCGGCAGGGTCCGGGCAACGCGGCACCCGGTAACGCGATGTTCGGCTTTCGCCCGGGGTGACTACCCTGACGGCGCAGCCAGGACACGACGGAGAAGAAGACCTCATGACTTATCCCCCGCCCTCGGAGTGGCAGGACCCGGCCCGGTCGGATCCGTCCTCCGCCCCGCCGCTCGACCCGACCCGGTCGATGGCCGATCCGCCCGTGCCGGCGCAGTCGACCGGGCCCGACCCGTACGCCCCGGCACAGCCCGTCGCCGACCCGTACGCGGTGCCCGCCTACACCGTGCCGGCGTACCCGGCGTCCGGCCACCCACCGGCGGGCTACGCGGCTCCGGCGGGCTACCCGCCGCCCGCGGGCTACCCGGTCTACCCGTACCCGCCGGCCCGCCCGACCAACAGCCTCGCCCTGGTGTCGCTGATCCTGTCCGTGCTGGGGGTCACCTCCTGCATCACGGCCCCGATCGGCGCGATCCTCGGTCACGTCGCCCGGCGGCAGATCCGGGAACGGGGCGAGGACGGCGACGGCCTGGCCAAGGCCGGCATCATCGTCGGCTGGGTGCTCACCGGCCTCATCGGACTGGCGATCGTGGCCTACGTCCTGTTCATCGTCTTCGTGGTGTCCCAGTCGAGCAGCAGCACCTACTGACCGGGGGCGGGTGCCGGCCCGGTGCGTCCGGGCCGCGCCCTCCGACCGTCCGGGCCGCTCAGGCGGTCGGCGGGGTGAAGGTGGAGGTCCGGGTCATCCCGGCGGCCCGCCCCTTCGCCGCGATCACCAGCGCCATCTTGCGGGACGCCTCGTCGATCATCTCGTCGCCGAGCAGCACCGCGCCGAGCCGGCCGCCGGCCTCCGAGGTGTAGTGCTGGTACGCGTCGAGGATCAGCTCGGCGTGGTCGTAGTCGGCCTGGGCCGGGGAGTAGACCTCGTTCGCGGCGTCGATCTGGCCCGGGTGCAGCACCCACTTGCCGTCGAAGCCGAGCGCGGCGGAGCGCTTCGCCACCTCGCGGAAACCGTCGACGTCGCGGATCTGGAGGAAGGGCCCGTCGATGGCCTGCTTGTCGTGCGTCCGGGCGGCCATCAGGATCCGCATCAGGATGTAGTGGTAGGGGTCGCCCGGATAGTCCGGGATGAGCGCGCCGACCGTCAGCGACCTCATGTTGATCGAGGCCATGAAGTCGGCCGGGCCGAAGATGATCGTCTCGATCCGGGGCGACGCGGCGGCGATCTCGTCGACGTTGACCAGGCCGGCGGCGTTCTCGATCTGCGCCTCGATGCCGATCCGGCCGACCGGGAGGCCGAGCGTCCTCTCCAACTGGGTGAGGGTGAGGTCGAGCCACTGGACCTGGGCGGCGTTCTGCACCTTCGGCAGCATGACGCAGTCCAGGTTGGCGCCGGCCCCCTCGACCACGTCGATCACGTCCCGTACGTCCACGGGGTGGTGAGGTCGTTGACCCGGACCACCCGGGTCTTGCCGGCCCAGTCGCCCTCGTTGAGCACGGCGACGACGTTCTTCCGGGCGTCCGGCTTCGCCAGCGGGGCGACCGCGTCCTCCAGGTCGAGGAAGACCTGGTCGGCCGGGAGCCCCTGCGCCTTGCCGAGCATCTTGACGCTGGAACCCGGCACCGCCAGGCAGGACCGGCGGGGACGCCCGACTGCGGCCATCGACTGCACTCCTTTTCCCGTCCGACGACGACGGCGGACGTGACGACGCGGGGGCTCGGATACGTCACGGTAACCTCGCGCCATGACGCGGGAGAACGCACCTGTGGAAGAGGTCACGCGGCGGCGACTGGTGGTGGTGACCGGTGCCAGTTCGGGGATCGGCCTGGCCGCCGCCGTGGCCCTGGCACGCCGGGGTGACCAGGTGGTGCTGGTCGGCCGCGACCCGGCCCGGCTCACCGCCGCCGGGGAGCGGGTACGGGAGGCAGGCGGCGAGCAGCCCGCCCTGTTCCGGGCCGACTTCGCGGTGCTGGACGACGTACGCGGGCTGGCCGAGCGGCTCCGCGCCGCGTACGACCGGATCGACGTGCTGGCCCACAACGCCGGTGCCATCGTGTTGCAGCCGGTGACCACGATCGACGGTTTCGAACTCTCCATCCAGGCGAACCACCTGGCCCCGTTCCTGCTGAGCAACCTGCTCCGGGACCGGATCGGCCGGATGGTGGTGACCGCGTCGGCAGCGCACCGCAGCGGCGCGCTCGACCCGGACGACCTGAACGCCGCCCTGCGCCGCTACCGCCCGATGCGTGCGTACGGCACCAGCAAGCAGGCGAACATCCTGTTCACCGCCGAGGCCGCGCGCCGGTGGCCGGATGTGCCGGCACACTGCTTCCACCCGGGCGTGGTGCGGACCCGCTTCGGCAACGAGAGCCGGCTGGTGGCGTTGGGCATGCGGATGCTGCCGTTCCGAAGCCCGGAGCGGGGCGCGGACACGCTGGTCTGGCTGGCCAACGAGGACCCCGCGCGGCTGGTCGACGGCGGCTACTACGCCGACCGGCGGCCCCGCCGCCCGCTGCCGAAGGCCGCCGACCGCCAGCTGGCCGCCCGGCTCTGGGAGGCCAGTGCGCGGGCGGTCGGCTGCGGCTGAGACAGAGTCACGTCCACGGGCTGAGGCGAACGGCGCTTGGGGTGGTTGCAGGGGGCCCTTCCTACCGTTTTCTGGTGAGGAGGGGTCCCCTGCAACCACTGGTGGTTCGGGTGGTTCAGGTGGTTTCGACGATCATGGCGGCGGCGACGGTGCGGTTGGTGGCTTCGTCGATGATGATGAACCCGCCGGTGGTGCGGTTACGGCGGTACTCGTCAGCGAGCAACGGCACCGTGGTCCGCAACCGGACCCGACCGATCTCGTTGAGTTTCAACTCGGTCGCGGTGTCGTCACGGTGCAGAGTGTTGACATCCAGGCGGTAGTGCAATCCCCGCACGATCGCCCGCGCGGTGCGGGTGGTGTGTTTGATGGTGTACCGGCCGCCGATCTGCAACGGTCGGGTCTCGTCCATCCAACACACCATCGCTTCGATGTCCTGCGTCGGCGTGGGAGCGTTGTTCGGCCGGCAGATCATGTCCCCACGGGAGATGTCGATCTCATCGGTCAAGCGGACGGTGACGGACATCGGCGGGAACGCCTCCCCGACCGGCCCGTCAGCGGTCTCCACCGACGCGATACGGGAGGTGAACCCCGACGGCAGGACCATCACCTCATCACCCGGCTTCAACACCCCCGAGGAAACCTGCCCCGCGTAACCCCGGTAGTCCGTCACCGTCGTGGACTGGGGACGGATGACGTACTGCACGGGGAACCGGACGTCGACGAGGTTCCGGTCCGACGCGATGTGCACATGCTCCAGGTGGTGCAACAACGAGGGGCCTTCGTACCAGGGCGTGTTCTCCGAGCGGGTGACGATGTTGTCGCCCTTCAACGCCGAGATCGGCACCACCGCCAGATCCGGAACATCCAGTTTCGCGGCGAACGCGGTGAACTCGTCGGCGATCTGCTCGAACACCTCCTGGGACCAGTCGACCAGGTCCATCTTGTTCACACACAACACCAGATGCGGCACCCGCAACAGGGAACACAGGAACGCGTGACGGCGGGACTGCTCAACCAGACCCTTCCGGGCGTCGACCAGAATCAACGCGAGATCCGCCGTGGACGCGCCGGTGACCATGTTCCGGGTGTACTGGGTGTGCCCCGGAGTGTCGGCGATGATGAACTTCCGCCTGGGGGTGGCGAAATACCGGTAGGCGACATCGATCGTGATGCCCTGCTCCCGCTCCGCCCGCAACCCATCCGTCAACAGGGCGAGGTTCGTGTACTCGTCACCACGAGCAGCCGAAACCGCCTCCACCGCCTCCAACTGATCCGTGAACAACGACTTCGTGTCATACAGCAGACGGCCGATCAACGTCGACTTGCCGTCGTCCACACTGCCCGCCGTGGCGAACCGCAACAGGTCCATCGACCGGAACGCGGAATCACTGTCGAGCAGCGGCATGGTGTCGGTGGTCATCAGAAGTAGCCCTCCCGCTTGCGGTCCTCCATGGCGGCCTCACTCACCCGGTCATCCCCCCGGGTCGCACCCCGCTCCGTGATCCGGGTCGCCCCGACCTCCTCGATCACCTTCTCCACCGTGTCCGCATCCGAGCGGACCGCAGCCGTACACGACGCGTCACCCACCGTCCGGTAGCGGACCCGCGCCACGAACGGCGTCTCCGACCCCCGGGGCTGGATGAACTCGTTGACGGCGTAGAGCATGCCGTCCCGCTCGATCACCTCGCGTTCGTGGGCGAAGTAGATCGACGGCAGGGCGATCCGCTCCCGAGCGATGTAGTGCCACACATCCAACTCGGTCCAATTCGACAACGGAAACACCCGAATCGACTCACCCGGATGATGCCGACCGTTGTACAACGACCACAACTCCGGACGCTGATTCTTCGGATCCCACTGCCCGAACTCATCCCGGAACGAAAACACCCGCTCCTTCGCCCGCGCCTTCTCCTCATCCCGACGCGCCCCACCGAACAACGCATCAAACCGATGCTTCTCCACCGCATCCAGAAGCACCGGAGTCTGGATCCGGTTCCGGGTGCCGTCCGCCGGTTCGGTGACCAGCCCCCGGACCAGCGCCTCCGGCACGCTGGCCACGATGAGGTGCAGGCCGAGTTCGTCGACCCGCCGGTCGCGGTACTCCAGCACCTCCGGGAAGTTGTGACCGGTGTCGACATGCATCACCGGAAACGGAATGCTCGCCGGAGCGAACGCCTTCTCCGCCAACCGGAGCATCACGATCGAGTCCTTACCCCCGGAGAAGAGCAGCACCGGCCGCTCCATCTCCGCCACCACCTCACGCATCACGAAGATGCTCTCCGCCTCCAAGGCGTCCAGGTGGGTGGTCTGGTACTGCGCCGATCCGCCGTTCATCGGGATTCCTTTCCGAGCAGGGACGTCTGCGGTGCGGCCGTCCCGGCGGCGGCCGTCGACAGCTGCCGGCTCAGGGCCTCCAGCAGCGGCGCGGCCAGATCCGGACGGCAGACCAGCAGGTCGGGCAGGCGGGGGTCCACCTCGTTGTAGCGCAGCGCGGTCCCGTCGATCCGGCAGGCGTGGAAGCCAGCCGCGGTGGCGACCGCCACCGGGGCCGCCGAGTCCCACTCGTACTGCCCCCCGGCGTGGATGTACGCGTCCACCTCACCGGTCACCACCGCCGCGATCTTCGCCCCCGCCGACCCCATCGGCACCAACTCCGCACCGATCTCCTCGGCCAGGTCGGTCAGGAAGGCAGGCGGACGACTCCGGCTCGCCGCCAGCCGGATCGGGCCGTCGCCGGCCTGGTCGGTGCGCGACCGCAACGGGAACTCCGTGGTCAACACGCGTCCCTGGGCGGGCAACCCCACCGCCCCGGCGATCAACCGGTGCGGGGTGGAGGCGTGCCGGTGCCAGAGCGCCACGTGCACCGCCCAGTCCGAACGGCCCTCCTCGGAGAACTCCCGGGTCCCGTCCAGCGGGTCGACGATCCACACCCGGTCGGCGTTCAGCCGGGTCGGCCCACCCCCCTCGGTGACCGAGCGGCGGGAGTCGTCGTCCTCTTCGGAGAGCACCGTGTCGGTCGGCCGCCAGCGTTCCAGCTCGGCGAGGAGGAACTCGTGGGAGGCCCGGTCGCCGGCCGCCTTCAGCGCGGCCGGATCGGCGTAACCGTGCTCGGCGCGTACCGCGAGCAGCAGTTCGCCCGCGCGGGCCGCGAGCCACTGGGCGAGCCCGCCGTCGGACTCCGGTGGGTTGATCGACATGTGCGCTCCTCCTGCGGGATCGGGGCCGGTGGACACGGTCACTGGACGGCCCGCCGGGTGAAGGACCGGACGCTGAGCCAGGTCAGGGCGACCGCCATGCCGGTCAGCACCAGCACGCAGACCCAGGCCGGCATGTGCGGTACGTCGGGCAGCATCGCGCCCCGCACACCCTCCGAGACGTACGTCATCGGGTTGGCGGCGGTGACCACCTGGAACCAGCGCATCGACTCCAGGCGGGGCCACGGGTAGTGGATGCAGCCGGTCCAGATGATCGGCGTGACGATGACCGAGAAGGTGACGTTGATCCGCTGGATCGGGAGGATGGTGGAGAGGGTCATCCCGATGCCGCCGCCGACCCACGCACCGAGCAGGGCCACCAGCAGGGCGGTCGGCAGGCCCTCCAGCCGCCACGGCGCGGAGCCGACCACCAGGGCCCCGAGCGGGTACATCAGGACCGCCGCGAGCAGGCCCCGGATGGTGGCGACCACCAGCTTGCCCACCGCGACCAGGCTGGTCGGAAGCGGCGCGAGCAGCCGGTCCTCGATCTCCATGGTGAAGCCGAACTCCTTCACCAGCGGCAGGGCGGTGCTCTGCAGCGCGGTGGTGAGGGCGGCCAGCGCGATCACGCCGGGTAGGAAGAGGTTGGCGAACGACCGCTCGACGATGCCCTGGCCGCCGAGGATGTGGCTGAACACGAAGAGCATGAACAGCGGGGTCATGCCGACCTGGATCAGGATCACCCACAGCTCCTTGCCGGTGACCAGTAGGTCGCGGCGGAGCAGGGCGAGGAAGACCCGGCCGGCGGGTGGGCGGTTCCGGACCTCGCGGCGTACCGGGGTGGGGGTGTCGAGGGCGGTCACCGTGGGTCCCTTCCGGTGAGTTCGATGAAGACGTCCTCCAGGCTCGGCTCGCCGATGTGGATGTCGTTGAGCGCCGCCGACCGGCCGGTGAGCAGGGACAGCGTCGGGCCGAGCAGGTTGGCGGGGTCGGTGGCGAGGTGCAGGCGCACCCGGATCCGGCCCTGGGCGCCTGCGGCAGACAGGGTAGCGGTCGGCGCGTTCCCGTTGCCCCGGGCGCGGGCGGCGAGCTTCGCCAGCGCGCCCGGTCCCAACTTGGCGAGTGCGGCCCGACCCGCAGGGCCCAGGCCGGCACCCCGACCCGCACCGGCTGCGCCAGCCGCGCCGACGGGCAACGGCCGCCGTTCGGCCTTGCGTACGCCGTCCAGCTCGCGCAGCGCGGCGACGACCTCGTCGGCGTCGTCGCGGGCGGCCGGGGTGACCGTGAGATCCAGGATGGCCTGCCCGGCCAGGCCCCGCACGAGGTTCTGCGGGGTGTCCACGGTGAGCAGCTTGCCGTGGTCCACGATGCCCACCCGGTCGACCAGGTTGGCCGCGTCGTTCATGGCGTGGGTGGTGAGCACGATGGAGACGCCCCGCTCGCGCATCTCCCGGATCCGGCTCCAGATCAGCAGCCGGGTCTGCGGGTCCAGCGCGTTGGTCGGCTCGTCGAGGAAGAGCACCTCGGGCTCGTGCATCCAGGCCCGCGCGATCATGAGCCGCTGCGCCATCCCGCCCGAGTACGCCTCGATCCGGCGGTCCGCGCGCTCGGCCAGGCCGAAGCGTTCCAGCAGCTCCTTCGCCCGTTCCTCGGCCTCGGGCCGGGGCACCCCGTGGTAGGCGGCGTGGTACAGGAGGTTCTGCCGGGGGGTCAGCGCGCGGTCCAGGTTGTTGTGCTGGGGCACCACCGCCAGGTGGGCGCGGGCACCGACCGGGTCCCGGCTGACGTCGACGCCGCCGACCAGGGCCCGGCCACCGGTGGCCCGCAGCCGCGTGGTGAGGATGCCGATGGTGGTCGACTTTCCGGCCCCGTTCGGCCCGAACAGCCCGAAGGTCTCGCCCGGCGCGACGGTGAACGACAGTCCGTCGACGGCGTTGGTCGTGGCCCGGGGGTAGCACTTGACGAGATCGACGACCTCGACCGCCGGACCGTCTCTGCTGGGCATGCCTTCTCCTGTTCTGGGGGTGCGGGGTGCCGGTCGGCGTCAGGAGCCGGCCGGTCGGGGGTGCGCGTCGAAGAACTTCCAGATCTCCGCGGTCGCGTCCAACGCGGTCGAGGGGGGTTCGAGGCCGAGGAGTTGCTCGGCGCGGGGGTTCGGCTTCCCGCCCGGCCACTGGTGACCGGCGTCGGCGATGGTGATCAGGTCGACGGCGCGGCCCTGCGCGCAGGACGACGTCGACCGGGTCACCGGCCCGTCGGCACGCTCGGTCGGCGCGGCGCAGTCGTCCACCGCGCGCCACTTCGCCATCAGCTCGGTCAGCGGCGGCCCGTCGATCTTCACCGGGTTGCGTCCGGTGCCGTCGTTGTCACGCTTGCCCGGACCACCCCGGTACGGCATGGTCTCGTCACGCAGGCCGTGGATGTGCAGCACGCTGACCGGTGCCGGCGACGCGCACTCGCCGGCCAGCGAGGTCGCCACCGCGCCGACCGCGGCGAAGAGGTCGGTGTCGCAGGCCAGCCGGTACGCCAGCAGCCCACCGTTGGAGATCCCGGTGACGTAGGTGCGGGCCGGGTCCACCGGCATCCGGTCGCGGAGGGTGCCGACCAACGCCTCGACGAAGGCGACGTCGTCGACCCCCTGCCGGACCGGTTGGCCGCAGCAGTGTTCGCTGGCCGCCCAAGCCCGCTTCACCCCGTCCGGGAAGGCCACCACGAAGCCGCCCCGGTCGGCCTCCTCGGTCCAGCCGTACGCCTCCTCGGCCTGCTCGCCGGTGCCGGCCGCGCCGTGCAGCATGACCACCAGCGGCACCGGACCGGTCAGCTCCAGCGAGGCCGGCCGGTACAGCCGGTAGGTGCGTTCCCGACCGTCGACGGTGAGGGTGTGCGCGCTCGACCCGGTCGGCACGTCGGAGCCGGACCCGGGCGCGGTGGAGGTGTTCGGTGCCGGCGCCCGGTCGCCGTCGCGTCGGTCGTCACGCCGGTCGGCGGTGCACCCGACGGCACCGGTCAGTCCGACCAGGGCGGCGAGGAACCCGGCGAGCAGGGACGGGGAGCGGAGCCGGCGGGTGCCACCCGGGGCACCCGCAGGACGGGAGGTCGTGGCCTCCCGGCGACGGGCAGTCAAAGGCATCATATGCCCACTTTCACTGACAAATGTTCGAGGAGTGTCAGGACTTGCCACGCACCGTGCAAGGACTCCGGGCGGGGTCGGGCCCCGGCGGTGGGGTCTGCGAGCGCAGCACCGCCGGGACCCGGTGAGGCGTGACGGGGCGTCAACGGCCCCGGGTGTCGTACCGGATGAGTTCCCAGCCACCCTCGGGCACGTCGTCGGTCGGGTCGGCCCGCAGGTTCATCGGGTTCGCCATGCCCAGGTAGAGCGTGGCGCCGTCGGTGACCATGTTGCGGATGCCGTAGTTGAGGTAGTTGCCGACACCGGAGTCGCTGACCACCTTCGCGGGCTCGCTGGCGGACTCGAAGACCAGCAGGTCGCCGCCGTAGACCGGCTCCGGCAGGGCCGGGTCGTCGTCGGCCGCCGCCGCCAGCGACGGAGCGCTGAGCGCCTCGGCGGCCGCCTCGACCGACAGGCCGGACATCGCGGCGGCCTCCTGGCTGAGTTCCTTGGCCAGGTAGCTCCAGTCCATCGTGCCGACGTAGAGCCGGCCGCCGGCCACCGCCATCTTCCAGGTGTAGTTCAGGTACGGGTTGCCGAAGCCGGACGAGCCGTACAGCGGGGTCTGTCCGGTGGAGACCTTCGCCCAGGCGCCCGCGCCGCCGTTCGCCGCCGGGTCGTACGCGGGCAGCTCGGCCGCGCCGTAGAGCAGCTCGACCTTCTCCGCCCGCTCACCCAGCCGCTTGCCCCGGTAGATGCTGATCGCCCGCTGGGTGTTCTGGATCGTCGCCTGCCTCGCCTCGTCGGTGGCCGGCGGGTAGGCCAGCAGGTGCTGCCTCGTGGCCTTCAGCGGCACGTGCATGGTGCCCCAGTAGAGGTACCCACGGTAGGAGACGAGACCGCCCAGACCGTAGCCGGCGGCCACCACGGGATCCGGCTCGTACGCGGAGACGTCCCAGACCTGCTGCCAGCTGTCCGCGTCCTCGGGGGTGAGGCCGGGCGCGCCCTTGGCGAGCACCGGGCTCGTCCAGACCGCGGCGAGCTTGCTCGGCGGGGCGGGCTCGTCGGCGGCGCTGCTCAACTCGCCGTCCGAGCCGGGCCAGGTGCTGACGGCGATCCGCCCGTCGTGGACGGTGATGTCGGCGGCCTGCGCCGGCAGGTTGCCGACGATCTGGAAGTTGAACGGGTCGGTCTTGCTGCCGACCCACCGCAGCACGTGACCGCGCAGCGAACCGTTCGCGCCGACGCCGACGCCCGCGTACAGGGCGTCTCCGGCGACCGTGAAGTGCCGGATGTTGCCGAACTCGGGGAAGTTCCGCGAGCCCAGGAAGGTGCCGGTGTCGGTGTCGAAGGCGAACAGGTTGATGCTCTTGCCGATGGCCGGGCCACCGAGCAGGGCCACCCCGCCGAAGCTGCCGGCCGCCCGGATGCCGGTCGTGCTCCGCAGCCGGTCCGAGTGTTCCTTGGCCGCACCGGTCACCAGGGCGGTCTTCTCGGTGAGCTGCTTGGCCTTGGTGTCGTAGCTGTAGAACCGGGGCATCCGGTGGTCACCCAGGTATCCCGGCAGCTGCGGGTTGGTCTTGACGACCTGGCTCTCCTGGTACTCGCAGACCCAGTCGTCGTTGAGGACCGGTTCGTTGCTGCCCAACTGCCGTCCGCTGGTGAGGCAGTTGACGTTGGCGCCGGTGCCGAACCAGAGGTTCTCGCCGGCCCGGGTCATCCCCCACAGGTACCCCTGGTTCACCTTGGCCTGCCCCGAGGCGCACGGCGGGCCCGCCGGGTACGGGAGGCCGACGCCCGCGAAGCACTCGTCCGGCTCGGCCTTCGCGATCACCTGCGGGTTCGGCTTCGGCTGGTGGTGCCGGTCGTCCTCGGCGGTCGGTGCGCCGAGCGCGGTTGCCGGGGCTGTCAGCGCGGCCCCGAGGCCCAGTACGGCGACGGCCGCCCAGAGCCGCCGAGAGTGGATCCGGATGGGTTTCACACTGTCTCGCTTTCGTGCCGGTTATCGAAAGACGGTTCCGGCCGGGACGGCAGAACCGTGGCTGGGGTTCGACGACGTCCGGTCAGCCGACCGGCTGACGGGCCCGGGACGGGTCGACGACCCGGTCGGCAACCTGCTCCGCCCACGTCTCCGGGTTGTCGAAGTCGAGGAAGCGGCCGAGCCGGCCCAGTTCGGCGACCGGGTCGGCGACCAGTTCCTCGTACCGCATCGTCAACAGGTGGGCCGGCTTCTCGTCGGCCAGCGCCTGCTCGGCCTGGGCCGCCATGAACGCGCAGAGGCCGAGGTAGCGGCGCAGGTCCTGGCCGCGCTCGCGGAGCGCGTCGGCGGTCAGCCGGTGCGGCAGGAACTGCTCCATGTCCGCCGGCACCTCCTGGCCGGGCTGCACCCGGAACGGGTCCAGCCCGCAGCGGCCGAGGAACTCCACCCGGAGCTGGATGAGCTGGAACGACGAGTGCCGGCTCATCGACTTCGCGGTCGGTTCCCAGTCCCGGGTCAGGTAGACGATCTTCGCCTCGGGGAAGCCCCGGAGCAGGTACGGCGCCACGTGGCTGGAGCCGCCGGAGCGTTCCACCCAGCGCTTCTTTCCGGTCAGCACGGCCAGCAGGTCCAGGAAGTCCTGGTGGTGCCGGGCCACGCTCTGCTCGGGGAAGTCGGGCACCCGCCGGCCCAGCTCGTCGAAGAGGGCGTCCGGGTCGTCGGAGACCTTCGACAGGGTGATCGCCAGGATCCGGGGCAGCTCGGTCATCCGGTCGCCCCACCGGCCGGTGGACGGGTAGTGCAGCTCCTTCGGGGGCAGCCCGATCCGGAACAGCGTGGACAGCTCCGCCTTGGGGCTGGACAGCACGTCCCAGTACTCCGCCCCGGTGATCACCTCGGCGCTGCGCGCCCAGGGCGCCACCGACATGAAGAACTCCTGGGCGGAGAGCGTGTCCGGCTCCTCCGCGATCAGGTCGGAGAGGAGCGTCGACCCACACCGTCCACTGCTGATGATGATCGACCGACCGGTGATCGGGGTGTCCATCGGGAGTCCTCCTGCGCGTTGCGTGGTCATGAGGTGGTGGTGTGGTCGACGGTGAGCCCACCGGCGACGGTGACCCCGCGCTCGGCGGGCGTCCCTGCCCCGACCGGCAGCGCGCACTCGGCGGCCAACCAGTCGAAGACGTGCCGGCGTACCTGCTCGGGCTGGTCGATCAGGACGGTGTGCTTCTCGTCAGGTAGAACGACCGAGCGGGTCTGCGGAAGCAGCCGCCGGACGTTCGGGGCCAGTTCGTGCACCGCCGACCGGCCGCCGTAGAGGCAGAGCACCGGGCAGCCGACGGCCGCCAGCCGGTCGGCCGGCGGCAGCGCGCTGGTCGGCAGTTCCTCGGCGAGCGTGGTGGTGGTCAGCATCTGCCGGGTCTCGTCGGCCCGGCGGGCGGCGAGCCGCCCCCGCCGGACCCCGATCTCGGCCACCGTGCCCTCCCGGGGCAGGCGGTCGGCGACCCGGGCGAGGCGGACCTTCACCCGGGCCATCCACTCCGGGATGGGCGGAGCGGACTCGACCGCCACGATGCCGGCGACCCGGTCCGGGTGCCGCGCCGCGTACCCGAAGGCGATCGTGCCGCCGAAGGAGTTGCCGCAGAGCAGCAGCGGACCGGTCACGTCCAGCTCGGTGAGCAGTCCCGCCAGGTCGTCGACGAAGTCGGCGAGGGCGTACCCGGTGGCGGGCCGGTCGCTGCGCCCGTGCCCGCGCAGGTCGTACAGGACCACCGGGAACCCGGCGGTGGCCAGCGGCTCGGCGAGGGTGAAGTACCAGCTCGCCATCGTGTCCGAGGCCATGCCGTGGATCAGCACGGCGGTCGGCATCGACGCGGACCGGTCCGCCGGTGGCGGGTGGGGCGGGTCCAGGCGCTGCGCGTGCAGCGTGATCCCGTTCGCCCGAACCATGGTCACCGGGCGGCCACCTCGACCGTGCCGCCGGCCTTCGCGTCGAGCGCGTCGGCGATGTGCGTGACCAGGTGCCCGACGGTCAGGTCGGCGACGTTCTCCAGGTCCAGCTTGGCGACGAAGTGCGCGAAGTTGACCGTGTCCCCGTACCGGGTCTGGAGCCGGCCGGCGAGCGAGACCACGTCGATGCTCTCCATGCCGAGCTCGTCCCGGAAGGTGGTGTCCATGGTGATCTCCTGGTCGGCCACGAAGTCACCGAGCACGGCGTGGATCATCTGGGTGATGTCGGCGAGGACCTTGGCCTGCGTCGCGGACATGGGGTTGCTCCTTTGCGTTTCGACTGATCGGTGCGGGGGTCAGGAACGGGTTCCGCCGGGGGCGGTGGCGGGCTCCGGACCCCAGGTCCAGGCCACGACGTAGCGGCGGGGCGGCAGGTCGTCGGGGTTGGCGACCTCCCGGTGGCCGACCCGGTAGGTGCGACCGGCCGTCTCGACGGTCAGCGCCTCGTCGGTGGCCGCCCGGACGACGATCGGGTGCGGGCCGCCGGCCGGGCCGACGCCCTCCGCCTTGCCGACCGTCTCCCGGGCCGCCCGGAAGCGGGTCGCCCAGAGCTGCCGTCGGGCGGCGTCCGCGCCGGCCAGCGACGCCAGCAACGCGGTCTCCGCCGGGTCGAGCGCGCAGCCCGCCGGCAGGTCGGCGATCTCGGCGACGTCGATGCCGACGCCCGGCCCGCCGACCGGCTCCCCGGGGGTACGCGGCTTCGCGATGGCCACGCCGATCTCCTGGCAGTGCGCCAGCGACACGTCGCAGTCGCGCCAGTCCCGGCCTTCCCGGGCCTGGACGAACGGGCGGCCCGACGGGTCGTTGCCGACGGTCAGCTCGATCGGGTAGATGTCGGTGTGGCCGTCCTCCCAGAGGCGGCCCCGGACGGCGTCCTTGGCCGCGATCCGGCCGAGCATCCACTGCTTGCGGGTCTTCGCCGGGTGCCGTTCGTACTCGGCGTTGGCGGCGCCGCCGAGGATGCCCCGCGCGGCCATGCCCCGGGTGACCAGGTCGGTCCAGCAGTCGAAGGCCATCGTCCAGCCCTCCGGCTGGAACTGCGACATCGGGTACCGCTCCGGGAAGCGCTCCGCGACCCGGGCCTGCGGGTGGCTGTCGAAACGCCGGTCCACCGCGCCGTTGATCTGCGCCCAGACCCGCCCCTGGTAGCTGAGCTGGGTGTCCGCGACGAGTTGCCCGTCGTCGATGGAACGGACCCGGGCGACGCACTCGAACGCCCGCCCGGCCGGCGGGGGCGGCCCGAAGAACTGGACGTTCCGGAGGCCGACCGGCAGCGCCACGGTCCGGATCGGCTGCGTGGTGATCAGCCAGTTGCCGATGACCTGGAGCGCGTTGTCCAGCAGCGCGCCGGGCGGCACCGGGGCGGTCACGACGCCCCGCACGTGCATGTCGCCGATGGCGTGGATCGCGGTGACCCCCTGGAACCGGGGGCCGTGGAACATCAGCCGCTCGGCGTACATCTCGTCCGCGGGGAGCGTGGTCGGGCGCTCGGTGGCCGGGTCGTGCGTCCAGGGCTGCTCGGTCGGTTCCGGGTACGCGGCGCCCATCTCGACGGTGGCCCGGGCGTACGAGCCGATCGAGCAGGTGTACCGGTTCCCCCCGGCCTCCCGCACGGTGATCTCGACGTCCTGGGCCGGTTCGGCGATCAGCCAACGGTTGAACTTGGCGTCGTGCACCTCGATCACCCGCTGGCCGGGGAGCAGCTGTTCGGCGGCGTCCATCATGTGCTGGACCAGGGCGGTCGCCGGCACCACCGGCCAGCGGTCCTCGATGTTCGGCCAGTCGTCCGGCTGCACGAAGAAGCAGTGGTCCCGCAGGTACGGCATGGTCTCGATGGACACCCGCAGGGTGACCCGACCGACCTCCCGGCTGGCGGCCGGGGCGGGGCGGGCAACCGGCGGGGTCGCCGGTCGCTGCGGCGCGACGGCCGGCGCGACGGGACGGGCGACCGCCGGGACGCCGGCCCGGGGCGGCGCCGGTGGCGCGGCGGACGGCGCGGTGCCCGGTCGGGGCGCGGCGGCCGGCGCGGCACCGGTGCGGGCGGCGGCCGGCGGCACGACGGGAGACCGGGGAGCGGCGGCCGGCGGGGTCGCCGGTGCGGCCGGACGCTGCTGGACGGGTGGGGCCGTGCCGCCCGCCCGGGCCAGCACGCTCGCCGTGCCCTGGGCGGTGTCCCGGAGCAGGGCGGCGAGTTCGGCGGCGGCCCGGGAGTGGCCGGCGAGCTGACTGAGCGCCGCCAGGGCCCCGGCGGTCTCACCGGTCGCTGCCGGTGCGGCGGGCTGGGCGGGCTCGGTCGGCGTCGCCGCGACCGCAGATCCGTTCCCCGGGGTGGGGAGACCGAGCATGCCGGCCGCGTCCTCGCCGAGCCGGACCAACGGTCCACCCAGGTCGAGCTTGATGGTCGGACCACGCTTGCCGGTGCCCACGGTGCTCTTCGCCACCGGGGCGCGACCGCCCGGGGTGGACAGGACGCGCAGGTCCGGCGACCCGCCCTCCACCCAGAGCGCGGTCGCCACCCGGCGGAGCTGGTTGAGCCCGCCCCGGTGCGAGACGTTCACCGGGATCGCCAGGTGGTCCTTGCCGCGCAGGTTGTCGTCGATGAGCGAGGCGAGCTGGCCGGCGCCGACCTGGAGGAAGACCCGGAAGCCGGCGTCGTACATGTTGGCGACGGTCTGCCGGAACCAGACCGGCTCCATCATGTGCCGGATGAACAGGTGCCGGACCTCGTCGAGATCGTCGGGGCACGGCGCGGCCAGGGTGCCCGACCAGATCGGGAGCTGGCTCGGCTGCACCCGCAGCCGGCCGAGCGCGTCGCCGATCGAGCGGAGCCCGTCGCCGAAGATCGGGGTGTGGAACGCCGACTTGAAGGGCAGCTTCTGGCAGAAGACGTTCCGCCCGCGCAGCACCTCCACCAGCCGGTCGACCTCGGCCTCCGGCCCGTTGACCACGCACTGCTGTGGGGCGTTGTCGTGCGAGAGCACCACCCCGGGGAAGTCCGGCAGCAGGGGCGTGACCTGGTCCGCCGCCGTGGCGGCGGCGGCGAAGACGTACCCGGAGATCTCCACCGACTCGGCGCTGAACATGGCGAGGAACTCGTCCATGCTGGCCCCGTCGGCCTGGCCGCTGACCGCGGCGGCGGTCCACTCGCCGATGCTGTGCCCGGCGACCGCGTCCGGCGTCACGTTCATCCGGCGCAGCGCCTCGTGCAGCATCTTGCCCACCTCGATCAGGCCGGCGCCGTGCTGCCCGAGGTCCTCCATCGACCAGGGGCGGTTCGGCATCCCGAAGTGGGCGGCCAGGTCGGTGGTCCGCGGGGCGAACTCCGCCTCCAGACCGGGGAAGACCGAGATGAGCTTGCCGCCGCCGGCCAGCAGCGGGTCCGGGGTGAACCAGATGTCCCGGCCGCCCCGCCACGCCTGGCCCCGGGCCACCGTCTTGCGGGCCACGGTGAGCAGCTTCTCGCTGGGGTTGACGATGCCGAGCCGGACACGTTCGGCGTCGCCGACCGGGCCGGGCGCGGCCTGGGCCCGCTCCGCGCCGAGCCGGCGTACCGTCGCGTCGTCGGAGGCGAGCAGTTCGGCCAGGGCGGCCGGGGTCGGCGCGGCGAGCCAGAGGACCTGGTCCGGCTCGTCCACCACGACCTTCCCGTCGGCCGTCGCGGTCAGCCCGGACGTCGGCAGGGCGACCCCGGCCGAGTCGGTCACCTGCTCGACGATCACGTGGGCGTTGATCCCGCCGAAACCGAAGGCGTTCACCCCGGCCCGGCGCGGACCGTCGCTCTCCCACGGCTGGGCGGCGGTGATCGGCGCGAACCGGGTTCCGGCCATTTCGGCGCGTGGGTTGTCGCAGTGCAGGGTGGGCAGGAGCACGCCCCGGTAGACGGCGAGGGTCGCCTTGATCAGGCCGGCGGCACCAGCCGCCGGCATGGTGTGGCCGATCATCGACTTCACCGAGCCGATCACCGGCTTCGGCCCGCCCCGGTACGCCCCGAAGGTCTGCCCGATGGTGGTCAGCTCGGCCGCGTCGCCGGTGGGGGTGCCGGTGCCGTGCGCCTCCAGCAGGCCCACCGCGTCCGGCGCGGTCGGGTCGAGTCCGGCCGCCGCCCAGGCCCGCTCGATGGCCAGCACCTGACCGGAGACCGCCGGGTTGAACATGCTCGCCGACTTGCCGTCGCTGGAGACCCCGCTGCCCCGGATCACCGCGTAGACCCGGTCGCCGTCGCGGAGCGCGTCGGCGTACCGCTTGAGCACCACGATGCCGGTGCCCTCGCCGATCAGCAGCCCGTCGGCGTTCGCGTCGAACGGCCGGATCTCGCCCTGCCGGGACAGCGCCCGGAGCTGGTTGAACACCGACCAGAAGCTGATGTCGTGCACGTGGTGCACGCCGCCGGCGAGCACCGCGTCCAACCGGCCGTTCTGGAGTTCGGTGATGCCCTGGTCGACCGCGATCAGCGACGAGGCGCAGGCCGCGTCGATGGTGTACGCCGGGCCGCGCAGGTTGAGCCGGTTCGCCACCCGGGAGGCGGCCAGGTTCGGCACCAGGCCGATCGTCCCCTCCGGCTGGTACGGGCCGAGCCGCTCGTCGAACTTCTTGCGGAGCATCTCCAGCCGGGCCGGGTCGACGTCCGGGATCAGCTCCCGGAGGATGCTGATGACCTGGCTGGACATCCGGACCCGCTGGGCGTACCGGGCCTGGGCGGGGCTGAGGATGCCGCCCCGGCCCAGGATCACCCCGACCCGCTCCCCCGACGGGAGCCGGTCCGGGCCGCCCGCGTCGTCGATGGCCTTCGCGGCCACCTCCAGCGTGATGAGCTGGTCGGGTTCGATCTCGTGCACCGAGGCGGGCATCACGCCGAACTTCAGCGGCTCGAAGGTGGCGTACTCGTCGACGAAGCCACCCCGCCGGCAGTACATCCGGTCCGCCCGGTGGGCCTGCTCCGGGTCGTAGAACTCCTCGTCCCAGCGGTGCTCCGGGACGTCGGTGATCGCGTCCACCCCGGCGACCAGGTTGCGCCAGTAGCTGTCCAGGTCGGCGGCGCCGGGCATGAGCGCCGCCATACCGACGATCGCGATCTGCTGGTCGGGCTTGGTCACGACGCTCACCAGCCCGACGCGGTGTAGACGACGGAGGTGTCGCTCGGCTCGGCCCAGGCCAGCTCACGGAGCAGGCTGAGCGCGCCCTCCTCCGGGTCGATCAGGCCGATGCCGCGGCGGGCGTACTCCCGGCTCAGCTCGGCGGTGACCATGCCGCCGTGGCCGGCGCCCGGGGCCCACGGGCCCCAGTGGACGGTCAGGCAGCGGATCCCGGTCTGGGTGGACCAGCGGGTGCCGATGGTGTCCAGGGCGTCGTTGGCGGCGGCGTAGTCGGACTGGCCCCGGTTGCCGTAGGCGGCGGCGATGCTGCCGAAGAAGACCACGAACTTCGGCTGGTCGGGCAGCTCGTCGAGACCGGCGAGCACCGCGCGGGCCCCGTTGACCTTGACGTCGAAGACCCGGGTGAAGGACGCCGGGTCCTTCTCGGCGATCAGCTTGTCCTCGATGATGCCGGCCGCGTAGACCAGGCCGTCGAGCCGACCGTGGTGCTGGTGGATCTCGGCGAGCAGGGCCTTCGTCGCGTCCGCGTCCCGCACGTCGAGAGTGTGGTAGCGCACCTCGCCGCCGAGTTCGGTCAGCTCGGCGATGGTCGCCTCGACCTCCCGGCCGGCCATGATGGCCTGCGCCCGGCGCTCGATCTCGGCCGGTGCGCGCAGCCCCTGCTTCACCAGCGCGGCGCGCAGCTCGGTCTTGTCCCGGGCGGCGGCCAGCGCCGCGTCCTCCGGACCCGCCGGCCTGGGGGTGCGGCCCACCAGCTCGATCCGGCACCGGCCGGCCGAGGCGAGGGTACGGGCGAACCAGGGGGTGATGCCCCGGGCCCCACCGATCAGGACGACCACCGACTCGTGGCTGAGGCCGAGCGCGGCGACCTCCGAGGCTCCTTCACCGGCCGGGCCGGCACCCCGCGAGGCGAGCGCACCCAGGTCCACCTGGACCAGGTCGGCGACGTACCGCTCGTCGCCACGCCGGGCGACCACCGGGGGCTTCTCCTCGCCGACGGTCAGCAGTTCGTCGAGGAGCTGCCGGGCCAGGACCTCCGGTTCCGTCTCGACGTCCAGCTCGACGAAGCGGGCGGTCAGCTCCGGGTACTCCCGGGCGATGGTGCGGAACAGGCCGGGCATGCCGTCGGCGGTGCCGCCGGCCGCCGGGGCGCCGGCGCCGATCAACCAGCGCGGCCCGGTCGCCAGCACCCGCTTGACCAGCGGGAACACCGACGGCAGCAGGGGTCCTTCGGTGCGGGTGAGCCCGTCGAGCAACAGGAACCCGTCGAAGCCCTGGTCGGCCTGCTCGCTGTCGAGGACGCCGAGCTGGCCGCCCGCGCCGTGCTCACCGAGCAGCTCGGCCAGGTACGCCCCGACCGCGCCGCCACCGGTGATCAGGAACTGCTTGCCGGCGAGGAGTTCGGCGGGGTCGCCGAGGGACGCGGGCCGGACCGACTCCCGGGGCACCAGGCGCTTCGGCGGGATGCCGGGGTTCGCCAGTTCCTCGGTCGCGGCCGGGGCGGGGGCCGGCGCAGCCTCGACCGGGGCGGCCGTGGCGTTCATCTTCTGGTCGAGCCAGGTGACCATGGCCCGCACGGTGCGCGCCTTGACCAGGTCCTCCAGCTCCGACTCGTCACCCTCCACCGCGAGATCCAGCCGCGACGCGACCTCACCGGCCACCTCAGCCCGCTTGATCGAGTCGATCGACAGATCCGCCTCAAGATCCAGATCCAACTCGATCAGATCCACCGGATAACCCGTCCGCTCACTGATCACCGCCAGGATCGCGGCCTGGAAGTCCGCCAACGACGCACCACCCGCCGGAGCAGCCGGGACGGCCGGAGCCGCGACGGCGGGCGCGGTGGCGACCGGAGCGGAGACCGTGACGGTGGCGGACATCTTCGCCTCGAGCCAGGTGACCATGGCCCGCACGGTGCGCGCCTTGACCAGGTCCTCCAGCTCCGACTCGTCACCCTCCACCGCGAGATCCAGCCGCGACGCGACCTCACCGGCCACCTCAGCCCGCTTGATCGAGTCGATCGACAGATCCGCCTCAAGATCCAGATCCAACTCGATCAGATCCACCGGATAACCCGTC
The DNA here is from genome assembly GCF_900091495.1 of Micromonospora echinospora. NCBI lineage: Bacteria > Bacillati > Actinomycetota > Actinomycetes > Micromonosporales > Micromonosporaceae > Micromonospora > Micromonospora echinospora. The sequence goes on from NZ_LT607413.1 coordinate 1,465,696, forward strand.
CGCTCACTGATCACCGCCAGGATCGCGGCCTGGAAGTCCGCCAACGACGCACCACCCGCCGGAGCGGCCGGCGCGGCCACGGGTGCCACGGCGACGGCGGCCGGGGCGGCGGTGCTGCCCATCCGCTGGTCGAGCCAGGTGACCATGGCGCGGACGGTGCGCGCCTTGACCAGGTCCTCCAGCTCCGACTCGTCACCCTCCACCGCGAGACTCAGCCGCGACGCGACCTCACCGGCCACCTCAGCCCGCTTGATCGAGTCGATCGACAGATCCGCCTCAAGATCCAGATCCAACTCGATCAGATCCACCGGATAACCCGTCCGCTCACTGATCACGGCGAGGATCGCGTTCTGAAAGTCCGCCAGCGAGGGACCGGCCGGGGCGGCCGGCGCGGGTGCCGGCGGGGCGACGGGCGCGGGGGCGTACGTGGTCGCCGTCGCGGTCGTCGCGGACCCGCCGTTGGTGGAGACCGCCATCGCCGGGACCGGCGCCGGCTCGGCCACCGGGACGAACTGCGCCGGGGCGTACTGCACGGGCGCGGCCGGAGCCACCGCCGAGCCGTTCGGGTACCCGTCGGTCCGGTGCGGTTCGGCCGGCTGCCAGACCAGGCGTCCGCCGCTGCCGCCGTCACCGAGGAAGGCGAGCATGATGTCCCGCTGCGAGGCGATCATGTCCCGGGTGGTCCGCAGGAACTCGCCGAGCAGCTCGCCCCGGATGTCCTGCACGACGTGCTGGACGGGGACGGGCGCGGGGGCTGCGGCGGGGGCGTGGGAGTGGGCACCGTTCGAGGGGCTCATCGGCAACTCCTTGACGATTCGGGGAGGGGTCATGCCGCCGGGGAGGCAGTCGCCGTTCTGGTCGCGGACGAGTTGCCCGTCGACCGTCCAGACCGGACGGCGGTTCGGCGCGGCGTCGCGGGGCCGGCCGCTGACCCGTCCGTGGAACAGCCAGTCGGTACGGACCGGCACGCCGGCGCAGGCGATCTCGCCGACCGAGATGAGGAATCCGCGCAGTCCGTCGGCCGGTCCACGCTCGGTGGCGACGGCCCGGTACGGCCGGTCGCCGAGCACCGCCTTCACCAGCTTGCTGAGCACCTGGCCGGGGCCGACCTCGACGAAGGTGCGGGCACCGGCGGCGTACATGGCCTCGATCTGCTCGACGAAGCGGACCGGTTCCCCGATCTGCTCGGCGAGCTGCTGGCGGAGCTGGTCGAGGTTGTCGACGTAGGGGGCGGCGGTCAGGTTGGACCAGACCGGGATGCGCGGTTCGCTGATCCGCCGGTCGGCGAGCACCTCGGCGAAGCGCTCCACCGCGCCGGCCACCAGCGGGCTGTGGAAGGCGCAGGCAACCGGGATCAGCTTCGCCGAGACACGGGCCTCCTTGAGCGCCACCACCGCCGCCTCGACCTTGGCGGTCGGGCCGGAGATGACGATCTGCTTCGGCGCGTTCCGGTTGGCGAGCACCACCTCGCTGGTCAGCCCGGCGCTGGCCAGCACCTGGGCGACCTGCTCGGGCGTGGCGCTGACCGCGGCCATGGTGCCCGGGTCCTCGCCGGGGGTCGCGCCGAGGATCGCCGCAGCCCGCTCCCGGCTGAGTTCGAGCAGCGTACGGGCGTCGAACGCACCGGCGACGCAGAGTCCGACGAGTTCGCCGTAGCTGTGCCCGCCGGTCATGTCCGGCCGGACGCCGAGGCGGCGCAGCAGGTGGTCCACGGCGAGGCCGCCGATGCCCAGCACCGGCTGGGCGACCCGGGTGTCCCGGACCCGTTCCTCCTGCCGCTTGCGGCTGGCCGGGTCGAAGGCGGTCGGCGGGAAGAGCAGCTCCGCCGCGTCGCGGTCCAGTTCCAGGTAGTGCCGCAGCTCGGGGAAGGTGACGAAGAGTTCGGCGAGCGCGCCGGGGCGCTGGCTGCCCTGGCCGGGGAAGAGGAAGGCCACCTTGCCGGGGTCGGCGTCGTCGGCCGGTTGCACCAGTCCCTTGGCGGGGTCGTGCTCACCGGCGAGGGCCCGCCGCAGCAGGGTGTCCAGTTCGGTCACGTCCCGGGCGACGATCGCGACCCGGGTCGGTCCCCGCCGTCCGGCGGCCTCCCCGGCCACCTGGGCGGCCAGTTCGGCGAGGCGGCCGGGCCGGTCCCGGTCCCCGTCGGCGGCCAGCCGGTCGGCAAGCTGCACGATCGCCTGGTGGGCGGCGGCCCGGTCGACGCCGGGGAAGCAGAACAGTTCCGCCGGCCAGGTGCGCCGGGCGTGCCGGGGCTCCGGGGCGTCACCGTAGGCGGCGAGCACGGTGTGGAAGTTGGTGCCGCCGAACCCGAAGGCGCTCACCCCGGCGATCCGCTCCCGGGCCGGGGCCGCCCAGGGGCGGGCCTCGGTGTAGAAGGCGAACGGGCTCTGCTCCGGGTGCCAGGCCGGGTTGGGCCGTTCCAGGTGGATGGTCGGCGGGCGGATGCCGTTGTAGAGGGAGAGCGCCACCTTGATCACGCCGGCCAGGCCGGCGGCGCACTTGGTGTGCCCGATCTGCGACTTCACCGAGCCGAGCGCGCAGCTTCCGGGCTCCGCGCCGGCCTCGGCGAACATCCGGGTGAGCGTCTCCAGTTCGGTCCGGTCGCCGACCACCGTGCCGGTGCCGTGCGCCTCGACCAGGCCGACCTCGCGCGGCGAGATGCCGCTGCGGCGGTACGCCCGGTCCAGGGCCCGGCGCTGCCCGTCCGTCCGGGGCGCGGTGAGGCCGAGGGCACGGCCGTCGCTGGAGCCGCCGAGCCCCTTGACCACCGCGTAGATCCGGTCGCCGTCCCGCTCGGCGTCGGCGAGCCGCTTCAGCACGATGCAGGTGACGCCCTCGCCGAGGGCGATGCCGTCACCGGTCGAGTCGAACGGCCGGGACCGGCCGGTCGGCGAGAGCGCGTGCGCGGAGGTGAACATCAGGTAGTCGTTGATGCCGTTGTGCAGGTCCGCGCCGCCGCAGATCATCATGTCGCTGTCGCCGCTGGCCAGCTCCTTGCAGGCGGCGTCCATCGCGGCCAGTGACGAGGCGCAGGCCGCGTCGATGGTGTAGTTGGGACCGCCCAGGTCGAGCCGGTTCGCCACCCGGCCGGCGATCACGTTCGCCAGCACGCCGGGGAAGCTGTCCTCGGTGACCGTGGGGAGCAGTTCCTCCATCTCGGCGGGCACGTCGCCGAGGTACGCCGGAAGCATGGTGCGCAGGGTCTGCGCGTGGCCCATGTCGCTGCCGGCCTCCGCGCCGAACACCACGCCGGTGCGGGAGTGGTCGACTCCCGGGGCGTCGTACGCGTACCCGGCGTCGACCAGTGCCCGGTGGGAGATCTCCAGGGCGAGCAGCTGGGTCGGGTCGATGCTGGCCAGGGCGGCCGGGGGGATGCCGTAGCCGATCGCGTCGAACGGCACCGGCTCGATGAAGCCGCCCCACTTGGAGACGCTGATCCGGCCGGTCTGCCCGGGGCCGACCTCCGGGGCGTAGTAGAGGTCGGTGTCCCAGCGCTGCGGGGGCACCTCGCCGACGGCGTCCGCGCCGCTGAGCACCGTACGCCAGAAGCTCTCCAGGTCCGGCGAGCCGGGCAGGATGCAGGCCATCCCGACGATCGCGATGTCCAGCGGCGCGGGGGCGTCCTCGACCTCGGCGGGCGGCGCCAGCCGGTCCCGGATCACGTCCAGGCTGTTCCCGTGGTACTCGCGGGCTCCCGCGCTGACCGAGTCGTGCAGCCCGGCGATGGTGGTCGCGCTGTCCCGCAGCACCGCCACCTGTCCGGCCATGAACATGCCCTCGGCGGCCTGCGTGTCCTCGTCGACCGAGCGCAGCGTGTCGCCCTCGCGGACGATGCCCTTGCTGGCGATCCGGGCCCGGCCGATGTTGAGCTTCTCGAGTTCCTGCCACGCCTCGCGGCTCTCCACCCCGGACTCGCGCAGCTCGTCGCGGACCCGGTGGAAGTCGTCGACGAACGGGGTGGGCAGGCACCGGGTGACGTGCCCGGGGGCGGTCTCCAGCAGCGCGGTCCGGTCGGCGGCGATCGCCTCGCGCTGGAAGAGCGGCTGGACCGCGTTGTGTTCCACCGCCTCGGCGGTGAAGAGGTACGCGGTGCCCATCAGCACACCGATCCGCGCGCCCCGGCGGGCCAGCGGCGACGCCATGGTGGCGACCATCGCGGCCGAGCGGGCGTCGTGGATGCCGCCGGCGAAGAAGACCTGGAGCGCCGTGGCCGCGTCGGGTTCGGCGTCGAGGTACTCCTCAAGCACCATGAGCTGGGCCTCCCAGAGCGGGAAGCTGGCCCGGGGACCGGTGTGGCCGCCGCACTCGGCGCCCTCGAAGATGAACCGGCGGGCCCCGGAGCGCAGGAATTGCCGCAGCAGTCCCGGCGACGGGACGTGCAGGAACGTGGTGATCCCCTGCTGCTCCAACGCCTTCGCCTGCGGGGGCCGGCCACCGGCGATGATCGCGCAGGCGGGACGCAGCTCGCGGATGATCTCCAGCTGCGCCTCGCGCACCTCCTCGGGGGCGAAGCCGAGCACGCCGACGCCCCAGGGCCGGTCGCCGAGCCGGGCGGCGGTCTCGGTGAGGATCCGGCGGGTCTGTTTCGCGCCGTTGAGGGCGAGCGCGACGAAGGGCATGCCGCCGTCCTCGGCGACGGCGGCGGCGAAGCCGGGCTCGTCGCTGACCCGGGTCATCGGCCCCTGGGCGACGGGCACCCGGATGCCGAGGTCCACGGCCAGCGGCGAACCCGGCGCCAGCACCTCACCGGCGGCGTCGTCGGTGGCGGCGTCGAGCATCATGGCCCGGATGCCCCGGACGGCGGCGGCGGTGTCCGGCCAGCGCTCGGCGAAGACGCTGGCGAGCCAGCCGTCCTGGCCGATCGGCACCAGCTCGGAGTCCTCGTCGTGCGGGCCGCCGCGCCGGATTCCCCGGATCCCGTCGACCAGCACCGTCTCGGAGCCGTCCATCCGCCGGATGGCGCTCTGCACGTCGGTCGGCAGCTCGGACTCGGGCATCAGCGCGAGCTGGCTGTCCAGCACGACGCCGACCGCCCCACCGACCAGGCAGGCGGCCGCGGTGCGGGGGCCGACGCCACCGGCGACCCAGACCGGCAGGTCCAGGGTCTCGTCGGCGACGAGTTGCTGGAGCAGGACGAACGAGCTGAGGTCGCTGCCCCGCCCACCGGCCTCCATACCCCGGGCGATCAGGCCGTGGGCGCCGGCCTCGGCTGCGGCGTGCGCCTCGTCCCGGCTGGTCACCTCGACCAGTACCCGGTAGCGCGGGGCCACCTCGGCCACCGTCCAGGAGGAGTCCGAGGTCAGGACGACCAGGTCGACCCCACCCGGCGCGACGCGTTCCACCTCGTCCACCGTGGCCTGGCACCCGGCCGGTACCCGTATCCCGAGCGGCCCCGACGACCAGGCGACGGCCTGGACGAGCGCGCGCAGCACCCAGTCGTCGCCGCCCGCCAGGTCCAACACTCCCAACCCACCGCCGACGCGAGCGGCGGCGGCCAGTCGCGGGGCGGGCTCTACCGCGCCGCCGGGGTTGACGACCATGACGAGGTCGCGCGTGTACGTTGCAGTACTCATCGGGCTCCCACTTCGTTCGCGAGGGTCTCGCGTTGCGACGGGCTGGATCGGCCAAACCGCGAGTGACCAGATCCGAATTCGCATGAATCGATGTTGCGCTCCGTAACAAGCTAGTGGCAGGTTGTTGCCGAATGATTAACGCCAGCCCGAACGTGAGACGGTCTCAGAATTCCTACCGAGCAGGCGGGATTTACCTCAACCGCTGCCAGGAAGAACCGACGAGAGCCGGTCGAGGATCACTAGAGGCGCACCCGGAACGGGCCGCAAGAAGGTTGTTAATTACTCACGAAACAACTGGCCCGCGAGGGGCCTCATTGACGGGAGACAGTTGATGAATCAACCTGTCTCAATATCCGGACGGGCTCTTGTCAGAGCGACCGGCAGCCGTGGACGATCCCTTTCCATCTCGTAGCCGCCATTCCCTATCGAATTGCTCTGACTTACGCGAGAGCGAGGTGAGGCACCCGGACGACCCGACGCCCTGACCAGCCGGACCAAGACGGCCCACCACCTGCCGATTCGGCCGGCCGAAGACCCGCAGGAGCATCCCGGGACACCGGGACAGCGCCGCCCACCCCGCCTCCCACCTGATGACACGTGGCTCGTGTCACAGATCATCAGCCGACCGATTCGACCCTTAACGATCGTTTTACCGCCACGTGTGGCGTTCGGCGGTTCGATCCGCCCCCGAAACTCGCCGCACCACCGTGGCAACACCCCCGCCACCAGCGCGAATGCCAACCCTCCGGCCCCGACGGGATTGCCGGAGCGCGCTCGTGTCCAGGCGGCTAACTCTCATTACCTCTTTATGATCGGTGGTTAAAAGTGCGTAAACTCATCATGCTCGCCCTGGTGGGCTTCGGTGCCCAACTTGTTGACGGCAGTCTCGGGATGGCCTATGGAGTGACATCCACCACATTGCTGCTCGCCATCAACACCAGCGCCGCCAGCGCGTCCGCCACAGTTCACCTGGCCGAGATCGGCACGACACTCGTCTCCGGTGCCGCCCACTGGCGATTCGGCAACGTGGACTGGCGGGTGGTGCGCCGGGTCGGCGTGCCGGGAGCCCTCGGGGCCTTCCTGGGCGCGACCTTCCTCTCCAGCATCTCCACCGCGGCGGCCGCGCCGATCATGTCGCTGATCCTGCTCGCCCTCGGCCTCTACCTGCTGATCCGCTTCACCGTCGCCGGCCTGCCCACCGGCCGGGTCGGGCTGCCGCTGCGCAAGCGGTTCCTCGGCCCGCTGGGCCTGGTCGCCGGATTCGTCGACGCCACCGGTGGGGGCGGCTGGGGCCCGGTCGGCACCCCCGCCATCCTCGCCAGCGGCCGGATGGAGCCGCGCCGGGTCATCGGATCGATCGACACCAGCGAGTTCCTGGTGGCGGTCGCCGCCAGCCTCGGCTTCCTGCTCGGGCTCGGCTCGCAGAACATCGACTACGGCTGGGTGCTCGCCCTGCTGCTCGGCGGCATGGCCGCCGCGCCGATCGCGGCGTGGCTGGTCCGGAAGGTCCCACCCCGGGTGCTCGGCTCGGCGGTCGGCGGCATGATCATCCTCACCAACGGCCGTACGCTGCTGCGCAGCGAGTGGATCGACGCCCCGGACACCGTCCGGTACATCTGCTACGCCATCGTGACGGTGGCCTGGGCGGCAGCCGTGGTCTGGTCGGTCCGGCAGTACCTCGCCACCCGGAACGAGCCGTCGCCCGCCCCCACCGAACGGGCCGGGCTGGCCGACGAGGTCAGTTCCTGACCAGGACCGGCCAGCACCTGAGGCCGGAGCGCACGCGTCGCCCCCGGGGTCGGGCCGGGTCACCCAGGTAGGCGGGGACCCGGCCGACCCCGGTGCCGCGCCCCAGAGGGGCGGCAGGGGCGCGGGCGACGCGTCAGGCCGGCGGCCCGGCCCGACCGGGCGGCGGCGGCCCCACCTCCCCGGGCAACGGCACCGGCTGGGGCCGCCGGCCGGCCCGCGCCCCGCCCAGCACCACCACGACCGTGCCGGCCAGCAGCACACCCAGACCGGACAGGGCGAGCGGCTGCGGGAACTGCCCCAGCCAGAGCCAGCCGAGCAACGCCGCCCCCGGCACCTCCAGCAGGATCAGGACGCTGACGGTGGTGGCCGAGACCCGGCGCAACGCGTAGTTGAACATCGAGTGCCCGAGCAGCTGCGCCCCGGCGACCAGCGCGAGGATCACCAGCCAGGTGTCGCTGTCGTACCCGCCGAGCGGCACCCCGCCGGCCAGGCAGACCACCAGCAGGACGGCCGCGCAGACGCTGTAGCAGATCGTGGTGTAGGTGGTGGTGCTCAGCGTGGCGCGGGCCCGCTCGCCGAGGGCGGTGTAGCCGGCGATGAAGATCGCACCCGCGATGGCCAGCAGGTCGCCGGCGAAGGCCCGGCCGGAGACGGCGATGTCGGCGCCGCTGGCCAGCACCGCACCCGACACCGCGATGCCGATGCCGACCCACACCGTGCGCGGCAGCCGGCGGCCCTGCCAGCGGGCGATGAGCCCCTGCCACACCGGCTGGGTGGCGCCCAGCGCGGTCGCGGCGGCGACCGAGGTGAGCTGCGCGCTCGGCATCCACGTGGCGAAATGCGCCGCCAGCGCCACCCCGGAGAGCACGCAGTACCAGCCCTCGCGCCGCCCGGCGTCCGACGCCAGGATCCGGAACTCGGCGCGGCGGCGGACCAGCGACCACGGTGCGATGACACCGGTGGCGATGAGGTTCCGCCAGAAGGCGATGGCCAGCGCGGGCGCGGTCGCGAACGCGATGAGCGGCGCCGACGAGGAGACCGCCGCGACAGCCAGCACGATCGCCCCGGTGGTCAGCGGGTCGAGGGGCGGATGCGGCGGTGACGACTGCACGGAGGACGATCCTCACACAGGGCCGGTCGGGGCGGGACGCGCGCACCGGACGCAGCCGGCGCCCGGTGGCCGAACCGTCCTGCGGCGTCCGGTCACCGCCAGCCCTGCTCTGAGCTGGTCGACCGTACGCAGCAGCGTGGTAAGCCGAACCGTCCCGACCGGCGGGACCGGCGGAACCAGCTCCGGTCGACCACGCCGGCGTCAGCGGCGGCGTACCCGGTGCAGGCGGAAGGGCTTACGGGTCTGCCGGACGGCGGGGGTCTCCCGGGGCGGTTCGGCAAGGGAGTCGTCCGGCAACGCGGACCCGGCGAGCGGCGTGCCCGCCGGCTCCAGCCGGTTCAACGCGCAGCCGTCCGTGGCCCACCGGCGCACCAGGTCGGTGACGGAGCCCGAGGCGTTGAGCCGCTTGCCGGCCACCGCCGGGGCGACCGTGGCCCACGGTTCGCTCTCCGGTTCCACCCGAGAGACCCGAGCCGGGAACGTCACGATCCGTCCGCCGTGGTCGCCCCGGAGGGTCACCTCGGCCTCCGTCGCCCCGGCCAGGCCCGGCGCCGTCTGCTCCCCCGGGCCGCTCACCACGAACAGGGCGCCCTCCAGGGGTACGCACCAGAGCGCGAGCGCCGGACCGTCCGGCACCCGGACCCAGGCCACGGCGGCCTTCTTCAGCGCCTCGTCGACCAGGGGCGTGGCCGCCCGCCCCTCCACCTCGTCGCTCACACCCGCAGATCCTGCCCTACGCCGCCCCCGGACGCCCGCCGGACCGCCGTCCGATCGGGGTCGACGGGGTACTTCAGGAGATCCACCTCACCGTCCACGTGGCCGGGCGGGTCAGCCGAGGAAGGGCGGAACGTTGATCTCGCCTCGGGCGACCGGCATCACCTGGCCGCTGACCGTGGCACCCAGCGCGACGCCGCCGGCCGCGGTGACCGTGCAGGTCAGCACGGACGGACGGTTCAGCTCGTAGCCCTGTTCGACGGTGTACGACGACCGCCGGTCACCGGGGAGCAGCCCGCTGGCGACCAGCCACACGCCTAGGCCGAGGGCGGCCGAGCCGGTGGCCGGATCCTCGGGAACCCCCATGCCGGGCACGAAGACCCGGGAACGGGCGGTTTGCGTACCGGCGTCCCAGGAGAAGACGCTGACATGCTCCACTCCGTACCGCTCCGCCGCCCTCGCGTCGACCCGGGCGCGGGCCAACGCGTCCGGGCGGACCGGCAGGTAGGGGAACTCCAGCCCGCAGCCGGCCACCCGGGGCGCCGGTCCGGCGTGGTCGGCGGCCCGCAGGCCGGTCACCTCCAGCAGCGGTTCCACGTCCAGTTCCGGTCCCAGCGTGGGCATCCCGCCGGACAGCGTGGCACCCGTCCCGGTCACCTCGACCGGCAGCACCCCCGCCCCGCACTCCTGGGTGACCTGGCCCGTGTCGAACCAGCCCCGTCGGCACGCGGTCACCGCCGCCCCCACGCTCGGGTGTCCGGCGAAGGGCAGCTCCGCCGCCGGGGTGAAGATCCGGGCCCGGTACGTCGCGCCGACCTGGGTGGCGGGCAGCACGAACACCGTCTCGGAAAGGTTGAACTCCCGCGCGAGCGTCTGCATCTGCTCGGTGGCGAGCCCCTCCGCGCCGAACACCACGGCCAGCGGGTTGCCGGCGAACGGGCGGTCGGTGAAGACGTCCACGATCTCGTAGGCCAAGGTCGACATGTTGATAGACACTAGGCGCATAGGCTGGTCGGCGTGAGCACGCCGACCCGGGTCTACATCGCCCGACTCGCCGGGGTGGCCGTCTTCGACCCGAACGGCGACCAGGTGGGGCGGGTACGCGACGCGGTGGCCCGGCTCCGGCCGACCAACCGCCCGCCCGAGGTGGTCGGACTGGTCGCCGAGATGCCGATGCGCCGGCGCATCTTCCTCTCCATCAACCGGGTCACCTCGCTCGACGCGGAGGCGGTCGTCCTCGGCACCGGCACGCTGAACCTGCGCCGCTTCGAGAAGCGCCCCAACGAGCTGCTGGTCCTCTCCGAGCTGCTCGACCGCCGGGTGCACCTCGATCCGAACGGCCAGGCCGGCACCGTGGTCGACGTGGCGATGGAGTGCTACCGGGGCGGTGAGTGGTCGCTCAGCCGGGTGGCGGTCCGGGAGCAGAGCGGGCGGCTCACCCGCCGGGGGCACCTGCACCAGGTCGACTGGGAGAAGGTCCGGGGCCTCACCGGCTTCGCCGACACCCGGGGCACGGCCAACCTCCTCGCCGTCCTGGAGGACATGCGCCCGGCCGACCTCGCCAACGCTCTTCAGGACCTGCCCGACCTGCGCCGCAACGAGGTGGCGGCGGCCCTGGACGACGAACGCCTGGCGGACGTGCTCAGCGAACTGCCCGAGCACGTCCAGGTCGAGATCCTCTCCGCCCTGGGCCGGGAGCGTGCCGCCGACGTGCTGGAGGAGATGGACCCGGACGACGCCGCGGACCTGCTCAACGAGCTACCCCCGCCGGAACAGGACGTGCTGCTCGACCTGATGGAACCGGACGAGGCCGACCCGGTACGCCAACTGCTGAAGTACACCGCGGGCACGGCGGGCAGCGTGATGACCTCCGAGCCGGTCATCCTCCCGCCGGACGCGACCGTCGCGGAGGCGCTGGCCCGGATCCGGGAGCCGCAGCTCTCGCCCGCCGTGGCGGCGCAGGTCTTCGTCGCCCGGGCCCCGATGACCACCCCGACCGGGCGCTACCTGGGGATGGTGCACTTCCAGCGCCTGCTCCGGGAGCCCCCGGCCGACCTGCTCGGCGGCGTGGTGCTCAACGACATCGACCCGCTGCGGGAGACCACCCCCCTGCCGGAGATCACCCGCCGGATGGCCACCTACGACCTGGTCGCCATGCCCGTGGTGGACCGCAACAACCGGCTGGTCGGCGCGGTCACCGTGGACGACGTGCTGGACCACTCCCTGCCCCGGGACTGGCGGGACCGGGACGCGGCGGCGGACCTCTCCGACGCATCGGACGTGGACCTGCCCGCCGCACCGGACGTGAGCCTGCCCGGTGGGCCGTTGCCCGGAGCGCCGGCCGGGGACCGGCTGACGGACGGTGGGCATGGCTGAGCAGCGCCGCGCCGAACGGCTGGACCAGCCGGCGGAGTCCCGCAAGATCAAGCTACCCCGGTTCGACCCGGAGGCGTTCGGACGCTGGTCCGAGGGGATCGCCCGGGGCATGGGCACGGCCAACTTCATCGTCTACATGACGGTGGTGATCGCGGCCTGGTTCGGCTGGAACACCCTGGCCCCGGCCCACCTGCGCTTCGACCCGTACACCTTCACCTTCCTGACCCTGGTGCTGAGCCTCCAGGCGTCCTACGCGGCCCCGCTGATCCTGCTCGCGCAGAACCGGCAGGCCGACCGGGACCGGGTCTCGCTGGAGGAGGACCGCCGCCGCGCCACCGCCCAGAAGGCGGACACCGAGTACCTCGCCCGGGAGATCGCCGCCCTGCGGATCGCCATGGGCGAGGTCGCCACCCGGGACTTCCTCCGCTCCGAGCTGGCCCGACTGGCCGAGGAGCTGGACGAGGCACAGCAGCGCCGCCACCGGCTCGAACGCCGGCAGCAGGAGAAGTCCGGCCAGCGCCCCGAACCCCTCGACGAGCCCCGGGACGAACCGGACGCGGGCTGACCGCGTACCCGGTGCCGCCGGAACCGCTCCGGCCGACCGGACAGGGGCACACGGCGGGCCGCCGACTCGCTCACACCGCCCCCGCTGCCCGTGGTCACGAAGGGTCGCCGACGTAGCATTGCCGGCATGTCAGCACCCGTCAGCACCGTCTCCGACGCCGTCCAGGCCGCGCTGGCCACCGTCGACGACCCCGAGATCCGCCGGCCGATCACCGACCTCGGCATGGTCCGCTCCGCGGTCGTCGGCGACGACGGCGTCGTCCGGGTCGAGCTGCTGCTCACCGTTGCCGGCTGCCCGCTGAAGGAGAAGCTGCGCGCCGACATCACCGCCGCCGTCGGGGCGGTACCCGGGGTCACCGGTGTGGAGATCGAGTTCGGCGTGATGAGCCCCGAGCAGCGGCAGTCGCTCCAGGCGAAGCTGCGCGGCGGCGGCGCGACCGAGGAACCGGTCATCCCGTTCGCCCAGCCCGGCTCCCGGACCCGGGTGTACGCGGTGGCCAGTGGCAAGGGCGGCGTCGGCAAGTCCAGCGTGACGGTCAACCTCGCCGCGGCGCTCGCCGCCCGGGGGCTCTCCGTCGGTGTGGTCGACGCGGACATCTACGGCCACTCGGTGCCCCGGATGCTCGGCGCGGACGCCCGTCCGACCCGGGTCGAAGACATGATCATGCCGCCCCAGTCCCACGGCGTGAAGGTCATCTCGATCGGCATGTTCACCGCCGGCAACGCCGCCGTGGTGTGGCGCGGCCCGATGCTGCACCGGGCGTTGCAGCAGTTCCTCGCCGACGTCTACTGGGGCGACCTGGACGTCCTCCTGCTCGACCTGCCCCCGGGCACCGGCGACGTGGCGATCTCCCTGGCCCAGCTGCTGCCGAACGCGGAGATCCTGGTGGTCACCACCCCGCAGACCGCCGCCGCCGAGGTGGCCGAGCGGGCCGGTGCGATCGCCCTCCAGACCCACCAGCGGGTGGTCGGTGTGATCGAGAACATGTCCTGGCTGGAGCTGCCGGACGGCTCCCGGATGGAGGTCTTCGGTTCCGGTGGCGGGACGACCGTGGCCGAGTCGCTGACCCGGACCATCGGCGCGCAGGTGCCACTGCTCGGGCAGATCCCGCTGGACACCCGGGTCCGTGAGGCCGGCGACGCCGGCACTCCGATCGTGCTGGCCGAGCCGGCGGCCCCGGCTGCGAAGGCGCTGGACGCGGTCGCCGACCGACTGGCCGTACGCCGTGAGTCGCTGCTCGGAAAGCCCCTCGGGCTCAAGCCCGCCGGCCGCTGACCGACGCCACCTGACCCCCGCCGTCTCGCGGTCCGGGGGTCAGGTGGCGTCGGTGTCGAAGCTGCGGGGCCGGGGCGGCGTGGCGGCCGGGGCGGGTCCGGAGCGCAGGTCCGTCGCGGCGGCCACGTCCTTCAGCTCCTGGTGCACGCCGGTGACGTCGGTGCGCAGGTCGTCGTAGATGCCCTGCAACGGCTTCCGGATCGCCTGCTCGTCCTCCTCGCTGAGCAGGTGCTTGCGGATGAACGCCTTGGGATGCAGGTCCTCCAGCTGGATGTCGGTGCCCAACTCCCGGCTCAGGTCGGTGGTGGCATTCCGGGCCATGTTGCGCAGGTTGCGCACCATCCGCAGGCCGTCGCTGATCACCGCCGGCAGCCGGTCGCCGAAGATCAGCAACGCGAGCAGCAGCAGCGCACCGACCTCGAACGCGCCCAGGTTGTCGAACACGCGCAACCTCCTCCTCGGCATCTGCGGGCAAGCGTACGCACGCCGGAGGGCTTCCGGGAGGGGGTGGCCGTCGCCTACTTGGCGTCTGCGGCGAGCGTCACCGATGCGCTGTCCAGGGACGATCCACGCCGGTACTCGACCGTCACCACCGAACCGGGGGCGAATTTGCGGACCAGGGCGATCAGGTCGGTGGGTTCGGACAGCGGACGCCCGGCGAGCCGGAGGATCACGTCCCCGGCCTTCAGCCCGGCCCCGGCCGCCGGCCCGGAGGGCTCGACCGTGACCAGCCGTACGCCCCCGGTGCCGGGGGCCGCACCCGGTCCGGGCACCTCGGCGCCGATCACCGTGCGGCGGGCCTTGCCGGTGCCGATGATGTCCTGGGTGATGCGCTTGGCCTGGTTGATCGGGATGGCGAAGGCGAGACCGATGTTGCCGGCCTCCTGCCCGTCGGAGACCAACGACTTGATCGTCGAGTTCACCCCGATGACCCGCCCCGCGCCGTCCACCAGCGGGCCGCCGGAGTTGCCGTGGTTGACCGCGGCGTCGGTCTGGATCGCCGCGTAGTAGCGCACCGGTCCACCCGGCTCACCGGCCCGCATGGTCCTGTCCAGGGCGCTGACGATGCCGGCGGTGACCGTGTTCGCCAGGGAGAGCGGCGAACCGATGGCGAGCACCGGGTCGCCGACCGCGAGGGCGTCCGAGTCGCCGAACTCCACCGGCCGCAGCCCGGTCCGGGCGACCTTGATGACAGCGATGTCGGATTCCGGATCCTGACCGACCAGGGTGGCCGGGGCCGAGGAACCGTCGTTGAAGATCACGGTCGTCCGGCCGTTGCCGCCGGCGACCACATGGTCGTTGGTGATCACGTGGCCGTCGGCGCTGGCGATGAAGCCCGAGCCCTCGCTGGTGCCGGCGGCACCACCGACCCGGACGGTGACCACGCTGGGCAGCACCCGCGCGGCGACCCCGGCCAGGGAATCGGGCTTGCGCTGGGCGGCCACCGGCGGGTCCTGCGACTGGGCCCCGAGCACCGTCCCGCCCACGCCACCGCGCACCGCGAACGTGTAGCCCAGTGCCCCGCCGAGCGTGCCGGCGAGCAACGCGGAGACCACGGCGATCAGCAGCACCTGACGCAGCACCGGTCGGCGGGGCGTGTCCGGGTCGGCCACCGGCTCCGGTTCCGTCCCCGGTACCGGCACGGCCGGCAGCACCACGGCGGTGGGCGCGGCCGGGTCCCGCCACGGGTCGGCGAGCGCGTCGGACCACCACGGCGAGGTGGTAACTGTAGTGGGGTACGACCCGCCCGCACCGTGCGTCGGTGCCCCGTACGCACCGCCCGCGCCGTTCGTCGGCCCCCCGTACGCACCGCCCGTCGGCGCTCCCCCGGCCACCGGTGGCCGCGTCGGCGCGGAGTCGTTCGCGGCGGGCCGGCGCCAGTCCCAGCCGTCGGTCACGTCGGTGCCTCCCAGTCCGTCCCGAGCCCCGTACGCCGGGGGCGGGCCGGCGGCACCGGCCCGGCCGCGACGGACGGGATCACCATCCAGGATTGCACGGATGCCCGGACCCGGGTCGGCGGTCGTACCGGCGAACACCACACCGACCCGACCGCGTGGCTGCGCCCCTCGACCGTCGCCTCTAGGCTCATACCGCGAATCCGCCCCGATTCACTCCCGCCGCCCCGGAGGTGCCCCATCGCCACGGCCGCCAGTTCCGGCAGTTCGACGGCGCAGGCCCTGCATTTCGCCGAGTCGTACGTCGCCGAGGACATCGTCCTGCGCACCGCCCGCAGTCTCGCCGAGGAGGTGGGCGTCGACGCGGTGACCACCGGAGCCGGCGCCGCCCTGCGGCTGCTCGCCGCCGCCGGCAGCGCCCGGGCGGTGGTGGAGATCGGCACCGGCACCGGGGTCAGCGGCATCTGGCTGCTGCGCGGCATGCGGGCCGACGGCGTGCTCACCACCATCGACGTGGAGATCGAGCACCAGCGCATCGCCCGCCGGATCTTCGCCGAGGCCGGCTTCCCCGCGGGGCGTACCCGGATCATCACCGGTCGCGCCCTGGACGTGCTGCCCCGCCTCGCCGACGGCGCGTACGACCTGGTGTTCGTCGATGCCGAGGTGACCGGGGTGAGCGCCTGCGTGGAGGCCGCGCTGCGGCTGCTCCGCCCGGGCGGGGTGCTCGCCGTCAACGGCGCGCTGGCCGGCGGGCGGATCGGCGACCCGGCCGCCCGCGACCTGGAGACGGTGACCCTGCGCGAGGCCATGAAGGCCCTCCGGGAGTCGGACGAGTGGGTGCCCGCCCTGCTCCCGGTCGGCCACGGCCTGCTCGCCGCCATCCGCTGCTGACCGCCCCACCGCCGCCCGCTCCATCCGCCACCGGCTCCGGGTGGTTGCCGGGGTCCCCTCCTCATCGAAAAACGGTAGGAAGGGCCCCCTGCAACCAACCGCACCGGCAGCCGACGACTCAGGCCAGCGTCGCCAGCCAGCGGAGCAGACCCCGGACGCCCCAGCCGGTGGCGCCCTTGGCGAGTTCCCCGTTCGAGTCGGACGACCAGGCGGGCGCGGACATGTCGAAATGCACCCAGCGGTCCCGCAGGTCCCCGGTGAACTCCCGCAGGTACAGGGCGGCGACCACGGAGCCAGCGCCCCGGTTCGGGGCGCTGTAGAAGTCGGCCAGGTCGCTGCCGAGATACTCCACGTAGTCGCCCACCAGTGGCATCCGCCAGGACCGCTCGCCCGCCTCGGCGGCGGTGGAGACCAACGCCTCGGCCAGCCCGTCGTTCTCGGTGTAGAGCGCGGCGGTCCGCGAGCCCAGCGCGATCGAGTTCGCCCCGGTGAGCGTGGCCAGGTCGACCAGCACGTCGGGGGCGAGCCGGTCCACCGCGTACGCGAGCGCGTCGGCGAGCACCAACCGTCCCTCGGCGTCGGAGTTGGTGGACTCGCTGGTCAGCCCGCCGTAGTGCTGGATCACGTCACCCGGCCGGAAGGCCGAGCCGGAGACCATGTTCTCGGCCAGCGGCGCGAGGGCGGTGACCCGGACGGGGAGGCGCAGCGCGGCGGCCCCGAGGGTCGCGGCCACCACGGCGGCGGCCCCCGCCATGTCCTTGCGCATCAGCTTCATGCCGGACAACGGCTTGATCGAGATGCCGCCGGTGTCGAAGGTGATCCCCTTGCCGACCAGCACCACGTGCGTCGTCGCGCCGGCCGGGTGCCAGCCCAGCTCGACGAGGCGGGGCCCCTTGGCCGAGCCGCCGCCCACGGCGAGGATGCCGCCGAAGCCCGCCTCGGCGAGCTCGTCGGGCTGCCAGACCCGCAGGTCGACCTCGGGCAGGTCGGCGGCGAGCCCGGCGACCTGGTCGGCGAACCACTCCGGGTTCTTCACCGACGACGGCATGTTGGTCAGGTCCCGGGCGAAACAGGTCATCCGGGCGGTGGTCCCGGCCGTGTCGAGCGCGGCAGCGTACCGCTCCGGCTCGGCGACCGCGATCTCCAGTCCGGTCAACGCGGGGGTCGAGCCGGCGTCGGTCAGCCGGAACCGGTAGGACGCCAGCAGCGCCCCCTCGGCCAGGCCGCGTACCGCCTCGGCCGGCGCGTCGGCCGGCAGGGCCACGGTGGCGGTGCTCTGTTCCGCGAGGGCACGCACCAGCGCCGCCCCGGCGGCCCGCCAACCGGTTTCGTCGCCGTCGCCCACGCCGAGCAGCAGCAGCCGTACGGGGGTGGCCAGGGGGCGCAGGTGGATCCGGGTCTCACCGGCGGCCCCGGTCAGTGCCGCCGCCGGCACCAGCGCGGTGGCCTCCGCGACCAGGTCGTCGGAGAGTGTTGCCGCCGTCGGGACCAGCGCCGCCGGGGCGTCCGTCCCCTCGACGCTTCGGACAGGTAGGACGAGGGTGTCGAACCGGTCGGGACCGGTCACCAGGCGGATGTCCAGCACGCTTTGCCGTACCTCCAGGGATTCTCAGGACACGAAGAGCCTGAGCCACCGGTGTACCGGTGGCTCAGGTTCTTCCGGACCACCCGGGCGGCGGACGCCGCCCGGGCCACTCCTCCATCAGCCGGCGGCTGCCTTCAACGCGTCACCGAGCGCGTTGGCCTCGTCGGGAGTCATCTCGACGACGAGCCGGCCACCACCCTCCAGCGGAACCCGCATGACGATGCCCCGGCCCTCCTTGGTGACCTCCAGCGGACCGTCGCCCGTCCGCGGCTTCATCGCCGCCATGTTGTCTCCCCTCAGACCTACACCAGGGTCGGTGGGTTGCCCCACAGCCACTACGCGTTAAACCCACCACGCGCCGACGCGCGGTGCTGACCAACGATTTTCCCTGATGAACACCGCCGGACCCAAACCGAAGCAGCATTGATGTAACAGCGTCTAGCATATCCCGAGTAGGCCTGTCACAATGTGCGGTCATGCAGGCACGGTCGGCACTCTTCGACCTGTACGGCGACCACCTCCGTCCCCGGGGCGGCCGGGCACCGGTCGCCGCCCTGGTCAAACTGCTCGCACCACTCGGTATCGCGCCCCCAGCCGTGCGTACCGCGGTCTCCCGGATGGTGCGACAGGGCTGGTTGGACCCGCTCCGACTCGCCTCCGGACCGGGCTACGCGATCACCCCGAAGGCGGCCCGCCGACTCGACGAGGCCGCGTCCCGGATCTACCGCACCGCCCGGACCGGTTGGGACGGCCGGTTCGACCTGATCGTGCTCGACGCGCCGAGTGGTCGCCGGGAGCGGCAGCGACTCGCCACGACCCTGCGTTTCCTCGGCTACGGCACCCTCGACGAACAGACCTGGATCGCCACCCGGGCGGCCGAGGACACCGACGCCGTGCTGGCCGAGGCCGGCGTCCGGTACGAGCGGTTCAGCGCCGCCCACGCCGCCGGCACGCCGGGCGCGGTGGCCATGGTCCGTCGCGCCTGGGACCTCGCCGAGATCGGCCAGGCGTACGAGGACTTCGTCGCCGAGCAGCGCCCCCTGCTGGCCACGGTCAACGCACGCAGTGGCGACGAGGAGGCGTACGCGGCACGATTCCGACTGGTGCACGCGTGGCGTACCTTCCTGTTCAAGGATCCGCAGTTGCCCCCGGCCCTGCTGCCCGAGCGCTGGCCCGGCACCAGCGCCGCCAGTTTCTTCGACCGACACGCGGCCCGGCTCCGCCCGGCCGCCGACCGGTACGTGGAGCAGTGCCTCGAACTGGGCCACCGCGCCGTACGACAGAAGGGTCGTTAGACACGTGACCGAGCCGCTCCTGGTCGACCGCACCGACGCCGTCGTCACCCTGACGCTGAACCGCCCGACGGCCATGAACGCGCTCGACGTCGCGCTCAAGGAGGCCCTGCGCGACACCCTCGCCGAGCTGGAGACCGACCGGACCTGCCGGGCGGTGGTGCTCGCCGGCGCGGGCGGGCAGTTCAGCGCCGGCCAGGACCTGCGGGAACACGTGGAGACCCTGGAGTCGACCAAGGGCGACCCGTTGGCCACGGTCGGCGCGCACTACAACCCGATCGCCGCCCGCCTGGCCAACCTGCCCAAGCCGGTGGTCGCGGCGGTACGTGGCATGGCCGCCGGCGCCGGAGCGTCGCTGGCCTTCCTCGCCGACATCCGGATCGGTGGGCCGAGGACCAAGTTCCTGATGGCCTTCGCCAAGGTCGGGCTGGCCGCCGACACCGGCGCCTCCTGGACCCTGCCCCGGCTGGTCGGTCACGCCAAGGCGGTCGAGCTGCTGATGCTGGCCGAGCCGGTGGGTGCCGAGGAGGCCCGGCAGCTGGGGCTGCTCAACCAGCTCGTGGCGGACGACGAGCAGGTGCTGCCGACCGCCCAGGAGCTCGCCGCCCGGCTGGCCGCCGGCCCGACCGTCGCGTACGGGGCGATCAAGCGCCAGCTTTCCATCGCCGACGCGGGCACGCTCGCCGACGCGCTGGCCGCCGAGGCGCAGGCGCAGACGATCTGCGGGGGCACCGCCGACCACCGCGCCGCCACCCACGCCTTCGTGCGCAAGGAGCAGCCGGTCTACGAGGGGCGCTGAGCCTCCCGCCCGCCCCGTCGGGCGCTCCCGGATCGGGGCAGGTCGGGCCCGACCCGGCGCGGGGCACCCCGACCTGCCGCGATCAGAGTGGGTCATGAGTCAGCGGGCAACGTAACCGCCGTCGATCGGGACGGTGTGGCCGGTGATCCAGGCGGCGTCGTCGGAGGCGAGGAAGGCGACCACCCCGGCGATGTCCTCCGGGGTGGGGATGCCGGGCTTCGGGTTGAACGACTCCATCTCCCGGCGCATCTGCGCCGGGTCCGGGGCGTTCTCGATGAAACGCTCGACCAGCGGGGTCATCACCACGGTCGGGGCGACCGCGTTGATCCGGATGCCGCGCGCCGCGTACTCGACGGCCGCCGACCGGGTCAGCCCGACGATCCCGGCCTTGGTGAAGGTGTACGGCGAGATGTTCTCCTGGGCCGCCAACGCGGTAGTCGACGAGGTGTTCACGATCGCCCCGCCACCACCGTGCAGCATCGCCTCGATGCCGTACTTGAGCACGTGGAAGACACCGTCGCCGTTGATCCGCCGGACCCGCTCCCAGTTGTCCAGGTCCATCTCGTGCAGTGGCTGCTGTTTGCCGTCGATGCCGGCGTTGTTGAAAATCACGTCGATCCGGCCGTACCGCTGGACCGCCTCGGCGACGCCCTGCTCGACCGAGCTGGCGTCACCGGTGTCGACGGTCACCGCCACGGCGTCCGGCAGCTCGGCCGCGACCCGTGTGGCACCTTCGGTGTCGATGTCGGCGATCACCACGCGGGCCCCCTCGGCGGCGAACCGCCGGGCGGCGGCGGCCCCCAGCCCGGACGCGCCACCGGTGACGAAGACGACCCTGTCCTGGAACCGCATCGGCGCCCCCTCTTCCCGCGCCACGCGCTTCCGGCGCGAGGCCGCGTACTGGGAAGCCGGCGACGCGCCGGCTCCGCACCGGCCCGTTACCCGCGCCGCAGGACGCTAGTCGTCCTCCTCCGGGTCCTGGTTGGCCTCGGCGCCCAGCACGAACGCCTGCATGGCCAGTTCGTCCCCGCTGGGCGAGACGTACGCGGGCAGTTCCCGGGGGCCCAGCTCGTGCACGTACGACCAGAAGATCCGCACCGCCTCGGCCGGGTTGGCCGCCTCGATCGGCAGGTCCAGGCTGACCAGCCAGGTCCGCCGGGGCGGCGGTGGCCCGAGCCGGTCGGCCAGGCCACGCCACCGGTCGACGGCGAGCGGGGTGACCGGGCCGTCGAGCACCAGCCTGTCGACCGGCAACGGCTCGTCGAAGACCCGCCGGGCGTACGTCACCACCAGCGGCGTCTCCGCGTCGTCGGCGCCCGGGTCGTCCGGGTCCGGTTCGGTCCCCACGCCGGCCTCGACGCGGCCGAGGGCGACCAGCGACGGCGGTTCCCCGTCGACGACCACCGCGACCGGGTCGCCGGGAACCGGCCGGTGCGCGGTCTCCAGCCCGGTCAGCTCCAGCGTGTCGTGGTGGACCAGCCGCTCGGCGTCGTACCGGTCGGCGGGCAACAGCACCGCCCAGGCGCGGTCGGTGTCGGTCATGTCCGTCATCCCATCACGCCGCCGGGGCGAGGACGACGTGACAGCCGGCGAGGTGGTCGTCGACCATGCCGGTGGCCTGCATCAACGCGTACGCGGTGGTCGGCCCGACGAAGCGGAAGCCGTGCTTCTTGAGCGCCCTGGCCAACGCGGTCGACTCCGGCGTCACCGCCGGCACGTCGGCCAGCCGGCCGGGCCGGATCGACCGGGCGGGCGGCGCGAAGGACCAGAGCAGCGCGGAGAGCCCCTCGGGCAGGTCGAGCGCGGCCCGCGCGTTGGCGATCGCCGCCTCGATCTTGGCCCGGTTGCGGACGATGCCCGCGTCGCCGAGGAGTCGGGTCACGTCGGCCTCGCCGTAGCCGGCGACGGTGGTGATCCGGAAGTCGTCGAAGGCCCGCCGGAACGCCGCGCGCTTGCGCAGGATGGTCAGCCAGGAGAGGCCGGACTGGAACGCCTCCAGCGTGATCCGCTCGTAGAGCGCGTCGTCACCGCGCAGCGGTCGGCCCCACTCCCCGTCGTGGTAGGCCGCGTAGTCCGGGGTGCCGGCACCCCAACCGCAGCGGGCCAGCCCGTCGGCACCGGTCACCAGGTCGTTCACGGCATCCACCGTAGGTCACCCTGCTCCGGACCGTTGCCTCGGCCCGCCGGGCTGTCCCTTCGATCAGGCGATTCCGCCATCGCGCGCCGAAACGTCCTCAGCCTCGACCGGCCAGTAGCGGGTGCCGCGCACGATCTCGAGAACCGACAACATGGCGCCACGCAGTGCCGGGGTAACCGCAATGGCGCACCGTGATCGAGTTGAGTGTGGGCTTCCGTCAGCATCCATGACGACCGCACCTGCTTCGTGCGCGATGACGGCGCCAGCCGCGGTGTCCCATGTTCCGTTCCAGATGCTGATGCTGGCATCGAGAGAACCTTCTGCGACGAAGGCCAGTTCGATGGCCGTCGAGCCCAACCGGCGCAGCCCCTGGGCGCGAGTGGTCAACTCGCGATCCAGCTCCCGGCACAACAGATCATCGATCTCCGGCTGGGGTCCGCCGTAATCGGTGAGCGCAACCAACGCCTTGGACAGATCGGCCGTCGCGGAAACCCGTAGACGCGCACCGTCGCGATAGGCACCGCCAGCACGCGTGGCCCAGTACCGACGCGCGAGGAACGGCACTGCGATCACGCCGAGAATCGGAAAGCCGTCGTGCACCAGGCCAAGCGAGATCGAGCTCAGCGGCAAACCGTGGCTGAAATTGGTGGTGCCGTCGATGGGGTCGAGCACCCAGTAGGTGTCGGGGTCACCCACTGCGCCGGTCTCCTCGCCGAGAAAGCCGATATCTGTGGCCCCCTGGGACAACGCGGCGTGCACGAGGCGTTCGACGGCGACGTCGACATCCGTCACGATCTCGTGGGCGTCCTTCTGCCGAACAGCGGTGAAGGGATTTGTCAGGACATAGTCGACTGCCTTGTCGATGGCGTCATGCGCGACCGGCAACAGCGCATCAGGATCAGGCCGTGGCATGAGCTGACGCAACTAAGTATCCCTGTCCTTTTCCGGCAGACACAGCGCTCACTCGCCGCCTCCTGGGGTGCCGATCTCGATCATCCGCTGCACCGAAGCCGGCGCCCGCACCGCGACGTCAGGATCCACATGTACCTCGTCGGTCCCGTCGCGCAGTGCCCGCAGCAGAGCAGCCGGCATGACCATCTTCGTGAACCGGAGCGTTCCCGAGAGCCAATGCTCGCTTGGCCTTCCTGCCGGCCAGCATCGCTGCTGGTCAGTTGTACCGGCGGTCCTGTGGCCTGTCAACGAATCCATTCGTCGTCACGACGCGGTCACGGACGGTGCGGCAGGGCGAGGGCCGACGCAGGGCGAGGCTTCCGACAAGACGGCGGTGGCCACGTCTCGTGAGCGCCGGCGCCGGGAGGCCCAATCCTGCCTCAGCCATCCTGGTGCCAGAGAAATGGCGCCCACAGCGCTCGCGAGGATCCCGTGCGCAACGTCCTGACTCTGTTGCCGAGCTCCTGCCCCGCCCTTTCGTCCTGCCCCGCATTCTGCGCGAGCCAGGTGACCATCTCGACTTCCAGGACATCCGCCATCAGGTCGTAACCAGGCCAGTCGAGCACGTCGAAGCCGTAACTGTCCGCGAACTCCCGATACTCGCCGACCGAGTGCCATCCGAGCCGGTCGTAGTAGAGCGCGGCGGGTACGAGATCCAGCTCGCGCGGCCCCACCGCCACTGTGCCCAGATCGCCCAGCACCGGCCTGCCACGGCGATCCCGGAAGACGTTGCACACATTCGCGTCGCCATGGACGACACCCGGCCGGAGTGCGAACGCCAGCCGTGTGTACCTGTTCGCCAGTCGGTCCAGCAGAGCACCGATGAACAACTTGTCCTCGTTGGCCAGCGCCGTCGCGTTCGCGAGAAAGCGATGCGCTCGGCGGAACGGGTCCGCACGCGGCATCGCGACGTCGGCAGGCGGTTCCAGAGCGTGCAACTGCCGGAGCAGGGACGCCAACTCCGCCGGGGTGCCGTAGCTGATCTCGTCTCCCACCGACTCCCACAGCGTCACGAAATGGTCGCCGACGCGCAGCGGCTGAGCTATCTCAAGCGGACGAACCGTGGGAACCGACGTCCCGGCCAGCCATCTGGCGACCTTGATCTCTCGCTCGGCCTCGGCCGCGCGCGCGTCCCCCCGCCCGACTCGCGCCACCACAGTTCGCGCGGAAAGCCAGAAAACCGCGTTCTCACCGAGGCGGATCAACTCCCCGCCGGAGGTGCACACGTGATTCGTCGAGCACGCCTCCCGCAGAATCAGCCACGCGCGCTCTGCGTCGAATGAGTCGTTCGGGACCCGTGCCATAAAACGCTCCTTGTCGGTTCGCCACGCTTCCGCGATTTCGCCATGCGCACGCGCATCGCGTTGCCGCGAGGGCAACGCTCAGGGTCACGTCGATGACGCCGGAAGGCGCCCGCTGTGTTCGGCACGCACGGAAACGGTAAGGCAGGCGCTCCATCGGGCAGGCACCGATATTCGAGGACTCCGAAAATGTGTCGCCTTTTCCGCTTGATTGATGGAATCGTCGATACTAGATGGATAAATGGCAGACCAGCACAATTTGTGCTGATCTAAGTCGGAATCTCCCGTCACAGAAGGCGGTGGGCTACCGGTCCCACCGCCTGGTTCGACCACCGGACGGGCGTTGTCGATAATGGACGTTGCCACCCTGACGATGTTGAGGCAGGCTCGTTCTGCCGCACGGGAACTGGCCTGGGCGCAGATGGTCGAGAACCGTGGGAGCCCGCCCGGGACAGCGGGCCGATGCCCACTGTGCTTGACGGCCAGACAGGCACGTTGCCACCCTTGGCACCTAGGGGCACGAGGAGCTTTTCATGGGTGACACCAGACTCAAGAACGGCAGCCTCACGGTAGCTCCCTCGCACCTGGAAAAGATGGCGCGCCTGTTCCGGGCCCCGGTCATCGCGTCGCTTTCCACAGTGAGTCCAGCCGGGCAGCCGCAGTCCAGTCCCCTGTGGGTCAAATTCGACGATGGCCAGCTCCTGTTCTCCACAGCGGCGAACCGGCTGAAGGTCCGCTACATGCTGATCAATCCCCGGGTGAGCCTTCTGGCGTGGGATCCGGAGGTCCCGGGCAGCTACATCGAAGTACGCGGCACTGCCTCGATGTCGCCTGAGGGTGCGATGGAGTTGATCGACGAACTGTCGCTCGCTTACCGCGGCACGCACTGGGTCCCCCAGCCGGGCGAGACGCGGGTCTTGGTTCGGGTGAACCCGACGAAGACCTTCTCGCGGGCCTGACGTCCGCTCCACAAGGCACCGTCACCGCACAGGAAGGGCACGTGCGGCGGCCGGCCTGACGTCCACTCCACAGGCAACGCCGCCATACGAGGAGGGCACGTGCGACGCACGATAAGAGCAGTGCTGTTTGATGTCGACGACACGCTCATCGACTACGCAGGTGCGGAGTATGACGGGATCGTCAGTTACCTCCGCTCTCTAGGGGTGGAGGTCGATATCAATGTTGCAGCGGCCAGGTTCGGGGAGCTGCAGGAGTTTCACTTCAAGCGCTTCCTCGCCGGCCGAACCGACTACGTGGGGCAGGCGCGCTCGCTCGCAAAGGACATGATTGCCTGGATGAAAGTGCGCTCGACGGGTGATCCGTACCGCTGGTTCCTGGGTTATCGCGAGCGTTACGAAGCGTCGCTGCGGCTCTTCCCCGATGTCCTTGATGGGCTCGCCTCGCTGGGCAACGTGCCCTTGGGAATCGTGAGCAACAGCGACACCGCCTTTTCGCGGGTCAAGCTCCAGCGGGTCGGCCTGCTCTCCCGGTTCAACTGTGTTGTCGGCGTCGACGCGGCGGGCGTGTCGAAACCGCACCCCCGCATCTTCCACACGGGCTGCGCGGCGTTGGGGTACCCACCGGCTGTGACCGCGTATGTGGGCGACAACAAGCTTGGAGACGCAGTTGCTGCCGACGCGGCCGGCCTGCTTGGTGTGTGGGTCAACAGGTCCGGTGCCGGTGGAGACGGGCTGACCGACCTCCGGCAGCTAGCTGCGACGCTGGAGCTGGATTCCGGCCCGGCCGCAACGCCTCCGCAACGACAAGGTCGGCCGGATTGGCGGAAACCGCTCGCGCCACACTCCGTTTGACGTCGCTGTCGAGCAGTTCCGCCCAGTTGCCGGAGACAGAGATGATTGGAGAACCCGCCATGGATGATCCCCCATCCCCGAAAGACCGCCCCAGGAGCTTTCGTGAATACCTGGGCCGTCTGGATGAGCTCGGAGACCTGCGGAGGATCGAGTGGGAGGTGGACACTGCGTTCGAAATCGGCGCGGTCACACGCCACAGCAGCGAGGTCTGCGCACCGGTTCCGCTGTTCACCAACATTCGCGGACACAGCGGGTATCGCATGGCGGGGGCGCCCCTCGCTTACAGTTCCTCCGCCGAAACCCGGATGGCCCGGGTAGCGATCGCACTCGGGCTGCCTCCGACGACCCCCGGCGGACGCATCGTCGAAGTACTCGCTGCGGCGATGCACCGGGAGCCCATCGCACCAGTTGTCGTGGACGACGCGCCGTGCCAGGAGAATGTGCTGGTCGGCGATGCGGCGGACCTGACGGGTCTACCGAGCCCGTTGCTGCATGTCGGAGACGGTGGCCCTTATGTCAACACCATAGGCATCTTCGTGGTCGCCAGCCCGGACCGGAAATGGACGAACTGGTCGGTCGCCCGGGCGATGCTGATCGACGGCAAGCGGATGACCGGCATCGTCAGTGCCAACCAGCACAACAACGTGATCCGTCGGATGTGGCAGCAACGCGGTGAGCCGATGCCGTTCGCACTTGTTCAGGGCCCCGAGCCAAGCGCGATGTTCGTCGGCGGTATGCCGCTGCCCGACGGGGTGGACGAAGCAGGTTTCCTCGGTGGACTGTTCGGCGAGCCGATGAAGACCGTGCGCTGCAAGACCGTGGATCTCGAGGTTCCCGCATCTGCCGAGCTGGTCATCGAGGGCTACCTGGCCAACGATGAGACCTGGCTTGAGGGGCCTACTGGCGAATACCACGGATATCTGCCGAATGTACGCAAACAGCGCCCCGTGTACCACGTCACCGCGATCACTCACCGGGACGAGCCGATCCTTCCCGTCGTCTGCGCTGGCAAACCGGTTGACGAGGACCACACGATCTGCGGCCCCGGAATCGCAGCTGTCCTGCTGGAGGAGTTGCGTCGCGTCAACCTGCCAGCCATGTCAGCCTGGGTCGTCCCAGAAAGCGCCTGCACCCTGCTGGCCGTTCGCGTCTCTCCGGACTGGGCGCAGCTCACGGGGCTGACCTCGATCGACCTCGCGCGACGCATCCTCGATGTCTGTAAGGCTCCGGACGCCGCTCACGCCGGATGGTGGATCAACAGGCTGATGGTCGTCGACCACGACATCGACCTCACCGACATGCGCGACCTGCTCTGGGCCTGGTCCACCCGGTGCCATCCGGTCACCGGCCGGGTGATCGTCATGGACCAGCCGATCCCGGCCGGCGTCGTGTTCTATTCGGACGCGGAACGCAGCGCGGCACGCGGTCCGGTCGAAGTGTTGGACTGCCTACTGCCCATCGGAGACAAAGCGCCGCGCAGCACCGCCTTCTCCGTCAACTTTCCCCCGGACCTGCAGCGGCGGGTGCTACAGAGGTTGACCGACTGACGCCCGCCTGGCCCGGTCAGGGCAGGCGGCCCTGTTCGACGAGGCGGCCGAACTTCCGCAGCGCCCCGGTCAGGCTGACCTTCGAGCCGGGCCAGAGCACCGGCCAGGCGACCCGCCCGGCCGCGCCACCGGGCAGGTGGAACCACTCGTGCCACACCACCTGGGTCCGGCCGCCCTGCATCGGGGTGCAGCGCAGCACGCCAGGGCCGCGCAGCAGCCGCCCGCAGTGCACCACACCCACCTCGTACGGCGCGTCGACCCGGACCACCCGCATCTCGTCGCGGAGCGCGGCAGGCCCGATCGCGGTGACCGCCTCGATCAGGCTCCCCTCGCCGCCGTCCCCCTCGACGACGCGAACCCTGGTGAACGGGATCCACTCCGACTGGCGTTCCCACGCGGTGAAGGCGGCGAAGACCCGCTCGGCGGGCGCGTCGACGATCACCGTCGCGGTGACCTCGCCGGCGCCGGGCTGGGCGGCCTCCCGCAGCTCCTCCGAGCCTCCCGGTGCGCTCACGCCGTCTCCGACCGTACGACCGCGTCGGGTTGGCCGGCCGGGCGGCGGTCCGTTCCGGCGTCGTCCGTGTCGCCGGCCTCCTCCGTGCCCCCACCGGCGTCGGGGGTGGTGGCGGTGTCGGCCGGGGAGTCCGCGTCGGCCGGCACGGGACCGGCGGGCGGGGTGCCGTCGGCGGCGACCGGGGCACCGGCCAGGGAAGCCAGTCGGGTGTCCCGCAGTTCGTCGGCCTCGGCCGTACGTCCCTCCCGCAAGGCGGCGACCTCCGCTTCCAGCACCCCGATCAACTCGGACTTGTACCCGATGTCGTAGGCCGCCCGGCGCAACGCCTGGTCGACCTGGTCCATCCGGTACCCCCGCAGTGCGGTGTCGAAACGAACCCCGCCGATGTCCGGCTCGGCGAGCGGACGACCGCCGGGCAGCGGCACCGCCCGACCGTCCGGCTCGACCGGGACCAGGCCCGGATCACGACCGGTGACCAGAACCGTCACACCGAACACCACCGCCGCGACGGTCAACGCCACGACCAGCAGGAGCAGAAGCTGACCCATGCACAGATCGTGGCATGACGATCGCCGTCGGGCGACCCCCGGACCACATCGTGCCGTCGATCAACCCGGACGGGGACCTCGGCACGCCGGCATGCGGCGGACCGGCTAGCGTCGGCACGGTCGGTTACGGGCGGGGTTCGGGAGGCGACATGGCCAGGACGCTGCGGCTCGGTGCGCGTACGTTCGCCCCGGGCGAGCTGGTGGTGATGGCGATCGTCAACCGCACCCCGGACTCGTTCTTCGACCGGGGCGCGACCTACGCCGCCGACAGTGCCCTGCGGGCCGTGGAGCGGGCGGTAGCCGAGGGCGCCGAGATCATCGACATCGGCGGGGTGAAGGCCGGCCCCGGCGACGAGGTGGACGTCGCCGAGGAGATCCGCCGTACGGTCGACACCATCGCCGCCGTCCGCCGCGCCTTCCCGGACGTGGTCATCTCGATCGACACCTGGCGGGCCGAGGTGGCGGTGGAGGCGGTGGCCGCCGGGGCGGACCTGCTCAACGACACCTGGTCCGGGGCGGATCCGGCGTTGGCCCGGGTCGCCGCCGAGACCGGCGCGGGACTGGTCTGCTCGCACGCCGGTGGGCTGGCGCCGCGCACCCGGCCGCATCGGGCCGCCTTCGAGGACGTGGTGGCCGACGTGCTGACCACGGTGACCGGGCTGGCCGACCGGGCGGTGGCGCTCGGGGTGCGTGCCGACGGCATCCTCATCGACCCGGCGCACGACTTCGGCAAGAACACCCGTCACTCGCTGGAGATCACCCGACGGCTCGACGAGCTGGCCGGGACCGGGTGGCCGCTGCTGGTCGCCCTGTCGAACAAGGACTTCGTCGGCGAGACCCTCGACCTGCCGGTGGCCGAACGGCTGGAGGGGACGCTCGCCGCCACCGCCGTGTCGGCCTGGCTGGGCGCGCGGGTGTTCCGGGCGCACCAGGTGCGACAGACCCGGCGGGTGCTGGACATGGTGGCCTCGATCCGGGGGGACCGCCCGCCCACCCTCACCCGACGCGGCCTGGCCTGAGCCGGACCGCGCGGCCGGTCGCCGGTCAGGTCCAGCGCAGAATGTTCCGCCGCCAGGCGTAGAGGATGCCGAGCGCCAGCACGGCCACGAAGATGCCCATCTCGGCGACGGTGACCAGGCCGAATCCGGGCCGGTCGAAGACCACCGCCCAGGGGAAGAGGAAGACCGCCTCGACGGCGAAGAGCACGTACAGGTACGCGTAGACGTAGTAGCGGATCTGCATCTGGGCCCAGTCGCCGCCCACCGGGTCGAGGCCGCACTCATAGCTGGCGCGCTTGCCCGGGGGATCAGCCGGACGGGCGGGACGTAACACCCGATTGGCGGAGAACGCCACTACGAAGAAGAGGACGCTCGCGGCCAGCAACAGCCCGAGCGTCGCGTACGAGCCCAGGTATCCACCCACGATCCGACAGCCTACCGGCCACCCGCCGACCGAACCCGTTACGCAACTGTTTCCCCGAGGAACAGTGTCGTGCGACAACTGTTACCGAATAATGAACCCTCACCCACTGTGACCGGAGGAGAGATGACGCGCCCCGACGCACGCCCCGGTGAGCGCCTCCGTCACCGATGGGTGGTGGCCGCGCTGTCGGTCTCGCTGACCGTCGGCGGAGCCGCCGCGGCGGCCGTGTCCCCGCGCCTGGCCACCGCCGCACCGGTCTCCGCCGGGCAGGCGTACGCGCCGGTCACCGAGCCGGTCGAGAACGGCGACCCGGAGCCGCCGACGGATCCACCCGCCCCGACCGAGCCGGCGCCCACCACCGCGCCGCCGACCGAGGAGCCGCCGGGCGAGACGCCACCGCCGCCGACCACCGCCGCACCCGATCCACTACCCACGGTTACCACTGCCGGACCCCTGCCCACCGCCACCCGGACCTCGACGCCCCCGCCCCTGCCGACCCACTCCGCGCCGACGGCGTCCGCCCCGGGCCAGCCGGCCCCCGCCCGGCTCGGCGTCCGGGTCACCACCGGGGACGTCCACCTGACCGCCGGGTACTGGAACGCGACGAGCACCACGGCCACCCTCCGGGTCACCGTGACCAACACCGGCGGCGTGACCGGCCAGCTCGGTCTGGCGTACACCCTGCCGGCGGGGGTCACCGACGCCGGCACGCCGGGGTGCGCGCCGGCCGGTGACCGCAGCTACCGGTGCGGTGCATGGACGACCGCGCCGGGCGCGCGGTTCAGCAGCGTGATCCGGGTCCGGGTCAGCGGGGACGCCTGGCGGCAGATGCCGCTCGGCGGCACCGTCTCGGTCACCGCGACCGCGCCGGACGAGGCTGGTCCGGTCCGCGACGACGAGGGCTTCGTGGTCCTCTTCCCGCCCGGCCCGCCGGTGCCCGGCATCGCGCTGGAGACCGACGAGGTGGCCTTCGACATCGGTGGCGGGCCGAGCACGCTGGAGGTCCGGCTCGGCAACACCGGCGCGGTGGACGCGGCCGGCCTGGTCGAGGTGGTCCTGCCCGACGGCGTGAGCGTGACCGGACCACCGGACGGCTGCACGTCCCAACCGGCCACCGGGCGCACCCGGTGCGACACGGGGACGGTGGCGGCCGGCCGGACGGCCGTCCTGCGGCTGCCGGTGGTCGCGACCCCGGAGGCGCAGCGTCGGGCACCGCTCTCCGGGGGCGCGGTCGGCCAACTCGACCCGCGCCACGGCCAGAGCCTCCGGGTGCAGATGAGCTTCCGGATCACCGCCGCCGCCGCGCTGACCCCGGTGGCCGGGGTGCCCCAGCCGACCGGCTCGCAGGGCGTCCTCACCGGTTCGACCAGAGGTTCGGGCCCGGACGACGGATTGAGTTCGGCGCAGCAGACGGCGATCATCCTCATCGTCGTCTCCGGTCTTCTGGTGGCTCTCGCGCTGACGCTGGCGACCACGTCACTGCGTCGACGGTCGACCGGACCGCCGGGTGGGGCGACCGGAACCGGCGACAGCTCCAAGTGATCTTCGTCGATCGAGTGACGGATGCCCGACCGGTGATTTCGATTACGGCCCTAGCCCCAAAACCCCGCAAAACCGTACAATTTGCGGGGTGAGACGGTCCCATTCGACGGACCTCGGGCCCGGTGGGACCCCCTGCCCGACGTAGGCTCCTAGGTGTTGAGCGGAGCGGGTCGCATCGGTTTCCCGAAGGGCCCGCCCCAGCAGTGCGTCCAAGGAGGTCAGGTGGCCGGGCAAGGCGAGGCCAGCATCAGGTTCGGCCGCCCGGGCGACCGGACCGCGCGAAACGAGGTGCAGGCGTGACCAAGCAGATCCGCCAACTCGACCGGGTGGTCATCCGGTTCGCCGGTGACTCCGGTGACGGCATGCAACTCACCGGCGACCGGTTCACCTCGGAGACGGCCCAGCTCGGCAACGACATCTCCACGTTGCCGAACTTCCCCGCCGAGATCCGGGCCCCCGCCGGCACCCTGCCCGGGGTGTCCAGCTTCCAGGTGCACTTCGCCGACTACGACATCCTCACCCCGGGTGACGCGCCGAACGTGCTGGTCGCGATGAACCCCGCCGCCCTCAAGGCCAACCTGCACGACCTGCCCCGGGGCGCGGACATCATCGTCAACACCGACGAGTTCACCAAGCGCAACCTGGCCAAGGTCGGCTACCAGGCCAACCCGCTGGAGGACGACACCCTGGCCGGCTGGGTGGTGCACCCGGTCGCGCTCACCTCGATGACGGTCGGCGCGCTCGCCGACCAGGCGGTCTCGAAGAAGGACGCCGAGCGGGCCAAGAACATGTTCGCCCTCGGCCTGCTCTCCTGGATGTACTCCCGGCCATACGACTCCACGCTGCGGTTCCTGGAGCGCAAGTTCGCCAAGCGGCCCGAGCTGGTCGCCGCGAACATCGCCGCCTTCAAGGCCGGCTGGAACTTCGGCGAGACCACCGACTCCTTCTCCGTGCGGTACGAAGTCAAGCCGGCGAAGATGCAGCCCGGCACCTACCGCAACATCACCGGCAACGCCGCCCTCTCGCTGGGGCTGGTCGCCGCCGGGGTCCGCTCGGGGCTGCCGGTCTTCCTCGGGGCCTACCCGATCACCCCGGCCTCGGACATCCTGCACGAGCTGAGCAAGCACAAGCGCTTCGGCGTGGTCACCATGCAGGCCGAGGACGAGATCGCGGCGGTGGGCGCGGCGCTCGGCGCGTCGTACGGCGGCGCGCTCGGCATCACCACCACCAGCGGTCCGGGCGTCGCGCTCAAGAGCGAGACGATCTCCCTCGCGGTGGCGCTGGAGCTGCCCCTGGTCATCGTCGACGTGCAGCGGGCCGGCCCGTCCACCGGCATGCCCACCAAGACCGAGCAGGCCGACCTGAACATGGCCCTATACGGCCGGCACGGCGAAGCCCCGGTCGCGGTGATCGCCCCGAAGTCGCCCTCGGACTGCTTCCACGCGGCCATCGAGGCCGCCCGGATCGCGCTGACCTACCGCACCCCGGTGCTGCTGCTCTCCGACAACTACGTCGCCAACGGCTCCGAGCCGTGGCTGCTGCCCGAGGTGGACTCCCTGCCCGACCTGCGGGTCGAGTTCGCCACCGAACCCAACGGCGAGGACGGCAAGAGCTTCCTGCCGTACCTGCGCGACCCGGAGACCCTGGCCCGCCCCTGGGCGATCCCGGGCACCCCCGGGCTGGAGCACCGCATCGGTGGCCTGGAGAAGGCCGACAAAACCGGCGACATCTCCTACGACCCGACCAACCACGACTTCATGGTCCGCACCCGGGCCGCCCGCATCGAGACCATCCCGGTGCCGGACGTCGAGGTGGAGGACCCGGACGGCGACGCCCGGGTGCTGGTGCTCGGCTGGGGCTCGACGTACGGGCCGATCGGCGCGGCCTGCCGGGGACTGCGGCAGCGCGGGCTCTCCGTCGCCCAGGCGCACCTGCGGCACCTCGCCCCGATGCCGGCGAACCTCGGCACGGTGCTGCGCTCCTACGACCGCGTGGTCATCCCCGAGATGAACCTGGGCCAGCTCGCCCAGGTGATCCGGGGCCGCTACCTGGTCGACGCGATCGCGTACAACCAGGTCCGGGGCCTGCCGTTCACCGCCGCGGAGCTGGAGACGATGCTGGAAGAGGTCCTGAAGAATGTCTGAGCCCGTCGCTCTCAAGCTCACCGCCAAGGACTTCAAGTCCGACCAGGAGGTGCGCTGGTGCCCCGGCTGCGGTGACTACGCGATCCTCGCCGCCGTGCAGCAGTTCATGCCGGAACTGAAGATCCCGCGCGAGAAAACGGTCTTCATCTCCGGCATCGGTTGTTCCTCGCGCTTCCCGTACTACATGAACACCTACGGGATGCACTCGATCCACGGCCGGGCCCCGGCGATCGCCACCGGGCTGTCGGTCAGCCGGCCCGACCTGTCGGTCTGGGTGGTCACCGGCGACGGCGACGCCCTCTCCATCGGCGGCAACCACCTCATCCACGCGCTGCGCCGCAACGTCAACCTCAAGATCCTGCTCTTCAACAACAAGATCTACGGGCTGACCAAGGGGCAGTACTCCCCCACCTCCGAGGTCGGCAAGGTCACCAAGTCGACCCCGGCCGGCTCGGCGGACGCGCCGTTCAACCCGATCTCGCTGGCTCTCGGCGCGGAGGCGAGCTTCGTCGGCCGCACCATCGACTCCGACCGCAAGCACCTCCAGTCGGTGCTGCGGGCCGCCGCCGAGCATGAGGGCTCGGCGTTCGTCGAGATCTACCAGAACTGCAACATCTTCAACGACGGCGCGTTCGACCAGCTCAAGGAGCCGGGCACCCGCGACGACTACCTGATCCGGCTGGAGCACGGGCAGCCGATCACGTTCGGGGCGGACGGCCGGTTCTGCGTGGTGCACCCGCCGGGCGGCTTCGGCCTGGAGGTGCGGGAGACCGCGTCCACCCCGGCCGAGCAGATCGTCGTGCACGACGCCACGGTCGCCGACCCGGCGTACGCCTTCGCGCTGTCCCGGCTGCCCGGGGCGGACCTGCGGAACACCCCGATCGGCGTGTTCCGCTCGGTGGACCGGCCGTCCTACGACAGCGTGGTGCAGGGGCAGCTCGCCGAGGCGAAGGCCAAGGTCACCGAAACGCCGGAGCAGCAGCTCGCCGGTCTCCTCGCCAGCGGAGACACCTGGACGATCCTCTGACCCGACCCGCCACCACCGGCGGCAGAACAAGGACCGGGGCCCGCAACCGATCGGTTGCGGGCCCCGGCCGTTCCACCTGCCCGGTCAGAAGACCCGTTTGAAGGAGTCCCAGCCGCTGCCGATCAGCTTGGCCCCGCCGGCGCGAAGGGCGCCGTCGGTGTCGTACCGGTACAGCTCGCCGTTCGGCCGCGACTGCCGCCGACGACGAGCACCCTCGGGGTCCGGGACCGGTCAGGGCGCGGCGGTCGCCTGAGGACGATCGTCGCGTACGTGCACCAGCATGTCGCCGGTCTCGATGACCGCGCCGGCCTTGTCGGCCAGGGTGACCACCTTGCCCCGACGTACCAGGGCGATGACCAACGATTCCAACTCGCGGGGGGATCGGCCCACCTCGGAACGCTCGGCGGAGCGCATCGCCAGAGCCATTCCCTGGCCGGGAGTGAGCAGGTCCTCCACCACGTCGATCAGCGGCGGGGCCGAGGTGGAGAGACCCAGCAGCCGGCCGGCGGTGGCCGAGGAGACGATCACGTGGTGGGCGCCGCTCTGCTTGAGCAACGGCGCGTTCTCCGCCTCCCGCACCGCCGCGATGATCCGGACCTGCCCGGCGGTGAGCTGCCGGACGGTCAACGCCACCAGCACGGACGCGTCGTCGCTGTCGGTCGCGATGATCACCGCCTTGGCGCTGCGGACATGCGCCTCGTTCAGGACGGTCGACCGGGTGGCGGAGCCCTCGATGGCGACCAGCCCGGCCGAGGTGGCCTGCCGGATCGCCGCGCCACTGCGCTCCACGACGACGATCCGGGACTTGTCCAGCCCGTTCTCGAGCAGGGCGGAGATCGCGCTGCGGCCCTTGGTGCCGTAGCCGCAGATGATGACGTGATCCTTCACGGTTCTCCCCCAGCGGCTCAGCCGACGGCCGGTCCGGTACTGCTCGGTCAGGACTTCAAGGGTGGTGCCGACCAGGATGATCAGGAAGAGCACCCGGGCCGGCGTGACGAAGAGGACGTTGGTCAGCCGGGCCGAGTCCGAGGCCGGCGTGATGTCGCCGTAGCCCGTGGTGGAGAGCGAGACCACCGCGTAGTAGAAGCAGTCGAGGAGGGTCAGGCCGTCCTCGTTGACGTCGCGGTAGCCCGCGCGGTCCAGGTAGACCACGCCGACCACGGCGCAGACCAGGGCGACGGCGGCGGCCAGCCGCAGGCTGAGCGCGCTGAGCGGCCCCCGCCGCTGCGCGGGAAAATGAAT
Source organism: Micromonospora echinospora (assembly GCF_900091495.1). Classification (NCBI taxonomy): domain Bacteria; kingdom Bacillati; phylum Actinomycetota; class Actinomycetes; order Micromonosporales; family Micromonosporaceae; genus Micromonospora; species Micromonospora echinospora. Next base: position 1,501,704 of record NZ_LT607413.1, read on the forward strand.
CACCGTCGGGCCCGCCCCGCCTCCGCTACCGCCTGCACGTGCACAACATAGCCGGTACGCAGAAGGTCGGCCGGGCAGGTGACGACGTACCCACCCGTCACCGCCCGACGCCGCACCGCCCGGGCCCAGCGGACCCGGCGGGCTCGGCAGGCCCGGCGGGCTCGGCCAGGGGCGACCGAGGCCGGCCGGGTCACCGCAACCGGCGGAAACCGGCACAATGAGCAGAGTCGGATACCGCCCACCGACGAGGAGGCCGGGATGTCGTTGCTACGACGGGTGATCGGTGGAGTCCTGCGCCGGCTCCGCGTCCGGCAGGGCCGCACCCTGCGCGAGGTCGCCGAGGTGGCCGGCGTCTCGGTGCCCTACCTCTCAGAGGTCGAGCGGGGACGCAAAGAGGCCTCGTCGGAGGTGCTCGCGGCGATCTGCCGGGCCCTCGGCATCCGCCTCTCCGACCTGCTCGAGGAGGCGCGCGACGACCTGCGCCGGGTGGAGCCCCGGACCCCGGTCACGCCGCCCCGGGTTCCGACGGGCCGCCGGCTGCCGACCGGCCCTCGTCCCGTCCCGACCGGCCCCCGCCCCGCCCCGGCCGCCCGGCCGACGGCGGGCGGATCCACCTGCCCGACGAGCCGGGTCCCGAACGCCCGGGCGGCGGTCGGCCGCCGTCCCGCCGTGACCACCGGACGCGGGGCCGGCGCCCCCGCGCGGGCCACCCGGGCCGTCCGGAGCGGTGTCGGCCAGCACCGCGTCCTGCTCGCCGTCGGCCCCTCGCCCCGCTGCTGACCGGCTTCTGCCCTCGGCAGATTCGCCGCCGGCAGAAACCCTCGTCCGATGGATCGTCCCGCCCGCACGCTTGACGGGCCGGTCCACCGGGTGGTGCGCGCCGCCCGCCGGCAGTTACGCGGGGAGGTCGACGGTGACGATCGGATACACGGTGCGCATGTTGGAGGTCAACCAGCCGTCCTTCGGTGACCAGGTCTTCGAGCGGCTGCTGCGGGAGCGGATCGTCTTCCTCGGCACCGAGGTGACCGAGGCGTCCGCCAACCAGGTCTGCGCACAGATCCTGCTGCTCGCCGCCGAGGACGCCGAGCGGGACATCTTCCTCTACATCAACTCACCGGGCGGCTCGGTCAGTGCCGGTCTGGCCATCTACGACACGATGCGCTACGTCAGGAACGACGTGGCCACCCTGGCGCTCGGCTTCGCCGGCTCGATGGGGCAGTTCCTGCTCTGCACCGGGGCGGCCGGCAAGCGGTTCGCCCTCCCCCACTCGCGGATCATGATGCACCAGCCCTCCGGCGGCTTCGGCGGCACGGCCGCCGACATCACCATCCAGGCCGAGAACATGCTGCACGTCAAGCGCACCATGCAGGAGTTGATCGCCCAGCACAGCGGCCACTCCCTAGCTGACATCACCCGCGACTCGGACCGGGACCGATGGTTCACCGCCGAGCAGGCCCGGGAGTACGGGCTGATCGACCAGGTGCTGGAGAACGCCGGACAGCTCCCCGTGAACTGACCGGTTCCCCGCCGGCCGGCACGGGGCAGCCGGCGGGAACCGGTCCCACCGTCGCCGCCGCCCTCCACCGCGAGGGTGGCGGCGCTCTGCGCTCCAGGGTTCGACCCGCACGAAGCGACGCCCCACCGTCGGTGACGCGACGGTCACCTTGCGCTGTACGACTTCATGAGCATCTCGCGTAACGCAAGGAGTTGAACCGAAATTTTCTTAGTCCGTTTCATCGGACTGTCGCCTACCCGACAGTGAAAATTCGACCCTTGTGCTAGTTGCGCGGCGGGAGGATGCTCTAACGGTCGAACGGCGCAGCGCCGCCCAAAAGAGGCGGCGCCCGGCTGGCACCGGACGCCGCATTCGACTCGACCGCACGCAACGGAAGGAGTCGTGTTGACTGTAGCCCCTCAAGGGCCAGACATCGAGACGCCGGATTCCGAGGACGAGCCCGCGACCGACCACGACGGACGGCACCGGCTCATCCTGGCGTACATCAAGGCGCTCGGCCCCATCATCGCCGCGATCGTCGCCAGCATCGGGACGTTGGTGGGCGTCCTGGCCCGCTGACCAGCAGGCCCCGCGTCCCCGGGACGCGGGGCCGTCCCGATGCCTCCGAACGGCACCGCCCGCCCCGGCGGGCAGGGTTCCCGGTGCCGACCGCCCCGGCGGGGAGGGTTCCCGGCACCGCCCGGGAACCCTCCGATCGGCCGGACGCCTACCGGGGCGCTCCCACGGCGGAGGGCAGCAGGTCCACGTCGGCGCGGTCCACGAACATGATCCGGTGACCGAACTGGATCTGCACATACTGCTTCTCACCCCGGATCACCGTCCAGTCGCCCGGGGTCGAGCCGTCGAAGGTGGACGACCGGTAGTACTCGCTGGGCAGCACGTTGCCGACGGCGTACCGCTGACCGGCGGAGAGGGTGTACTGGAGCGGCGAGATCGTCTGGTACGGCACGCCGGCCGGGTAGGCCGCCTCCTCCGGGTACGCCCGCCCGTAGACCGGGATCGTCGCCTTCCCCGGCTTGGGCGTGGCGACCAGGCCGACGGTCCACTTCCCGGTCGGCGCGTCGGCCGGGTTGTGGAACCACGCCTTCTGGCCGAGGTACCAGATCGCCGTCCAGTCACCCTGCCGGTCCGCGACCGCGTACGTCTGGCCGGTCGACGCCCGCGCGCCGTAGTCGGAGATGTGCATGGTGTTCGGCGTGCCGTCCGGACGCAGGGCGATGTCGTTCACCAGCGGTGCGTCCTGGCTGGGAGCGTTGCGCAGGATCACTGCGGAGGATCCGCGTGACGGGCACGGCACCCCGGCGGTGACACAACCGGTGAAGGCCGGCCGGTTGGTGGCGAAGTCCGGCTCGATCCGGACCAGGCCGGTCCGGTGCGTCCCGGTGTTGATCTCCGGTGCCTTCATCAGCTCGAAGTAGTGGTCCCAGTCCCAGTACGGCCCCGGATCCCAGTGCATGCCGCGCACGTTCGCCGCGACCGTGCCGGGGACGTTGTCGTGGCCGATGATGTGGTTCCGGTCCATCGGGATGCCGAGCCGCGTGGCCAGGTGCCGCACCAGCTTCGCCGAGGTCCGGTACATCGCCTCGGTGTACCAGGTGCCCTGGGCGGCGAAGCCCTCGTGCTCCAGACCGATGGCCTTGGCGTTGACGTACCAGTTGCCGGCGTGCCAGGCGACGTCCTTGCTCTTCACGTGCTGGGCGATGTGCCCGTCGACCGAGCGCAGCGTGTAGTTCCAGCTCACGTAGGTCGGGTCCTGCACCATCCGCACCGTGCCCGCGTAGCTGCCCTCGGTGTCGTGGATGACGATGTACTCGATCTTCTGCCGGCCGGGCCGGTCCGAGCGGTCGTGGTTGCCGTAGTCGCCGCCACCCAGCTCCTGGTACGGGGCCGGGATCCACTCGCAGGAAATGTCGTCCGGGCACTCCAGGCCGTCCGGGCGGGCCAGCTTGCGCAGCCCGAGCTTGTCCAGCCAGGACGTCGCCGGGACCAGGTCCGCGTGCGGGGCCAGGGTGACCCGCTGACCGTCGTCGGTGGTCCGGTCCGCACCCTCGCGGATCGTCCGGTACACCTCGTTGGCGAAGGCCGCCGCCGCGTCCGCGCTGTCCGCGCCGGCATAGCGGGCCACCGCGCCGTACCAGGCGGCCGGGTCGCTCGCGCTCCCGGTCGGACCGGCCAGTTCCCGCTGATACGACGCGAGCAGCGCCGCCCCGCCCCGGATGTTGGCGGTCGGCTCGCCACGCAGCGCCTGCTCACTGCTGCCGGTGAGGACGGCGGCGGCGTCGAGGGTCTGCAACGACCCGGCCGGCGGTGCGTCCCCGCCCGAGTCGACCTTGCGTGCCGGACGCGAGTCGTCGCCGCGTGGGTCCTCGTCGTCGTCGTGGTGGTTGCCCCCCGGCAGGGACACCACGTACGCGGCGTCGGTCAGGTGCATGGGGCCGTAGCCGCCACTGGTGCTGGGCGTGCCGGCGTTGGTGTCCCACCGGGACTGCAGGTAGGAGACGCCGAGCAGCACGCTCTCCGGTACGCCGTACTCCGCCGCCGCGGCGGCGTACTGCTGCTGCCGGCTGCCGGACGGGTCGGCGGCGGCCGGGGTGGTGGTGAGGGGGACGATCGCCGTGGCAGCGGCCACGACGGCCGCGAGCAGGATGCGTCTGCTCGTCGGGGACGTCACGCTGGGCATCGGGCCTCCCGATCGTATTGATGGCTCCGAGGCCCACCCTTACCCGACGATCGGCTGAGGTCAATACCCTTCGGTGCGTCGCCTCCTAACGAAAGAAAGCTTCAGCGGTACGGCCGGACGGCCATCAGCCCTTGCGTCGGCACCGGTCACGGCGGCTCCGCAGCAAGGACTCCGGCCTACAAGCCACTGGCCGGGCGCACGGCGGCAGCTGCGATCATCCACGCATGCCCCTGTCGGCCAGCCAGCTTCTGACCAAAGCCCTTCACCTGCTCGATCGCGGCGACATCGAGGGAGGGGAGACCCTGCTACGCCAGGCAGCCGGGTCATCCGCCGAGACGGCCGACAGCGTGACGGCGGTGACCGCCCTGTGCTGCCTGGGTGAGCTGCTGGTCCAGCAGGGCCGGCGGACGGAGGCCGTCGAGACGCTCCGGTCCTGTCTCGCCGTGCCGCTGCCAGACGACCTCGCGGAGGTGTGCGCCGCCGAACGGGCGACGGCACGGCAACATCTCGCCGACCTTGCCTGACCGCCGACGTCAAGTTACCCGTGGCGGAGCTGCGTATGCTGCCCTCCAGCAACGGCAACGCTTCTCGCCAGTGCACGCCAAGCCCCCATTACCCGCCGGCCACCTGCGACCCAGCCGTGGGCCGTCGCCAACGGGGGCCGGAACGACATACTGATCGTCGGTCCAGCCGCGCGCTAGCGAAGAGGGTAGGTCATAGCGGTGCGCCAGAAGAAAGCTCTGCCGCTACGTCACACCAGGGCGTACCGCCTCCTCGTATGGGCTTTTCGCTGCCATCCGGTTGCCCTGGTGCTGGGCGGGCTGACGATGACGTCGACGCTTGTTGACGTTCCGGCCTTGACAGCCGCGCTGGCCGGCTGCACGGTGGCCGTCATGCTTCCCGGCGTGGTTCTCGCGCTCACCGGCATGATCATGTTGTATGCAGGTGGGCTGATGCCGCAGGACCTGACCCGTCGGCAGGCGATGGCAGGCATGCTGTGGCGAGACGTGGTGAAACCTCTAACGCGGCCCTGATCACTCCGAGCCAGCCACGACTCGTCACTCCGCCTGCGCCGTCGACGGCCGGGACGCCGAGGTCGCCCGACACCTCGACGTGAGCCGGGCGAAGGTGGTCGGACAGGCGGCGAACGGAAGCCCTGGGAACCGGATCAGTAATCGGTGGTAAAGGCTGTGGCCTGGTGCCCCCGGCAGGATTCGAACCTGCGACACACGGTTTAGGAAGTGTGGACACAGGCGAAAGTCGCTCGGCAACAGCCTGGCTTGACCTGCGTCACGCTGCCGGCAGCCACGCCCTGGAGCTAACCGCCGTTGACCGCCGTCGCCCATCCCAACGGGCACGCAACGGGCACGCAACGGGCACGTGCCGAGCCGGTCACCCGGGTCCTCCAGGTCGCCGGCTCTGCTCCTAGCTCTCGTACAGCGGCGGGCCTACTCGGTCTGCTGCTTGCGCCGCCTCGTCCAGCCAAGCAGCGATGCCGCGAGCTTCATTGGGATTGAGCAGGATCGTCGCGACACCGGACTGGTCCTGCGGCACCACTTGGAAGAAGCCCCCGGGCACGCGGATCGTAAGCGTCACGGCTCCACACACCTGGTCACCGCGTGGCATAGCGGCGGCTCGGACCGATGCCGTGCTGCCGGAGAGGACGCCATCGGCGTTCTCCCACACCGTCTGTGGCTGGGTAGTCATCGGCGCATTATATGTTCGCGTCTATCGGCGTTGCCCCGTTGCCTGAAGCCCATCTCTGTCGAAGATCCCCGCCGGAGGCATCGGTTTTGGCTACCTGGCGCAGTCCGCAACATCGGGCCGGCGCGCCGGCCGATGCCGGCGCTTGCGCCGCCAGCAGGCCGAGCGCGGCCGGCCTGCGGGCCGCTTGCGGGCCGCCTTGATTCTTGAGAGGTCAATTCGGCAACAGGTCACAGGAAGCGTTCCGAGGCGACCAGCCCGGCATCAGACAACACCGCCTCAGCCTCGTCTGTCTGCTGAAACTGCTCGGCAAACGCTACCTATCGAGGACAACTTGTCCCGGCTGGGACAAGTGATGTATCGCCGGGACATGGGCAAGCGCCAGCGTCGACGTGAGCGGCAGACACCCCCGGACGCGTCCGAGACGCCGATCTCCGCAGAGGGCCGCTCGTTCACCGCTGGGCGATACCGCTACGACCTGCTTCCAGCGCCAGACCTGCCCGAGCACGAACGTGCAGCGGCCGTAGGCAAGATTGCGGGTTTGGGGCTGAGCGTCGTCGGCTGCTTCGGGAGTTGGAGCAGGTTGATGAGGTGCTACGTCCCCGCGTCCAGCACGCGGTAGCCGTCGGGGTGCCCTACCGGCGCATCGCAGAGCTGACCGGCTACTCCCGCTCAGCGATCAGCCGCTGGGGCCCGCCAGCCAACGGTAGTCACGAGTTGACTGCCACATAGAGAAGTGGGGCCACGGTCCGCTGCAACGGACGTGACCCCGTGACCGATTCGAAGGAGTCCAAGCCATGTCGGATCAGCCATCCACCATTCTGGTCGAGACCGAGGAGGGTTGGCAGACCTGGTTGGTATGTACCGCCTGCTCAGGTCACGGCGGACGCAACGAGTGGGTGTTCGTGTCGCTGGGGACGACGACCGAGGTCAACGCTCGAGTCCCCTATGGAACGTGCAGGGCTATGGGCGGTCGTCGCCCTTGACGTCTCGGACCGGGTCGATCTGCGGGCCGTCCTCGGTGGTGGCCGGTGACTGCTAGCATGACCCGACACGTCCCCGCCCCGGAAACCGGGAACTGGCGGTGCCGTCGACGGCCGAGACGCTGAGGTCGCCCAGCACCTGGACGTGAGCCGGTCGAAGGTCGCCAAGCGATCGGGCACGCAGCGGACACGCAAGCCCCGGAAGCCGGAGCAATGATCGGTGATCAAGGCTGTGAGCTGGTGCCCCCGGCAGGATTCGAACCTGCGACACACGGTTTAGGAAACCGATGCTCTATCCCCTGAGCTACGAGGGCGCGAGTGCCCAGTCTAGCGACCAGCGGGTTCACCTGGGGTGGCAGGGAGTGGCCCCCGTTCGCCCACGTCACCCGGACCCCTGTTCGCCCAGCCCAGGACCACACCCCGAGCACACGAATCCCCGTTTGCGACCGACGGCACCCTGGGGTGATGCGTGTGGGCACGGGCTGACCCGGGTTGGCATCCGCTGGAGAGCACACACCGCGCACATCAGGCGAGATCTGGCGTGTCGCCCTTAGAGGCCGGTTCGTTAGGTTAGGTCCGTTTCGGGGTGAGGGTGAACACTCCGGGTTGGTTCTCGGTCAGGACGTGATGCTTGACCATGCGTTTGAGCTTCGCGCGGGCGCTCTCGACGTGTTTCGGGATGGGGTCGACGCCGAGGGCGAGGCAGATGTCCTTGGCCCGCATGCCGGTGGTCGTGGTGTCGAGGACCGTCAGGATCTGCTGGTAGGGGGCGCTGGCTATCGTCGGGTCATCGGCGGTGAACTCGGCGGCGGTGAGGATGCGCAGCGTGGTGCGGGTGACCTTCAGGTCAGCCAGCTCGCCCTCGATGCGGGCGAGGTCGGCGGTGAGGGCGGTGATCTGCTCGCGTAGCCGGTCGGCGGCCTGATCGGCGGTGGCTTCGCGTGCGGTGATCAGGTCGAGGATTACGGCGAGGTTCACCGGTGTCGCCAGGACGGTGTGCTGGTGCCGGTCAGCCGGCGCACGATGGTGACCATCGACGCCCACAACGTTCGTGACACGGCCGATTCCGGGCGGCTCTCGTACTCGCGCACGAGCCGGCGGTGCAGCATCAACGTGCCGTAGGTCTGCTCGACGATCCACCGCTTGCGTACTGGCACGAACCCGGGTCGGGTGTCGGATCGTTTGACGACCTCGACGTCGACCCCGAGGACGGCGCCGTGCAGCGCGAGGTCCTGCTTGAACCCGGCGTCGACCCACGCCCGGGTGACCGTCGGGGCGCGCTCGACGACTGTGTCGAGCAGTCGGATGCCGATGGCGTTGTCGGTGACCGAGGCGGCGGTCACCACGACCGCGATGACCAGACCGAGGGTGTCCACGGCCAGGGCGCGCTTGCGGCCGGACACCTTCTTGCCGGCGTCCTTGCCGGTCGTGGCGGCCGGGACATGGTTCGCCGCCCGGACCGACTGGCTGTCCAACACGACCGCGGTCGGATCCTCGGTCCGGCCGGCCTTCTCCCTGGCCTGGCAGCGCAGCAGATCATGGATCGCCTGGTCGGTGCCGTCGTCCCGCCACAGGGCGAAGTAGTAGTAGGTCGCGGACTTCGGCGGCAGGTCGTGCGGCAGGTACGCCCACTGACAGCCGGTCCGGTTCTGGTAGAGGATCGCGTTCACGATCTCCCGCAGGTCGTAGTCACCCTGATGCCCCGACACCGAGACCCGCTTGGCCTTCCACGCCCGCAGGAACGGCCCGATCAACGCCCACTGCGCGTCGGTGACATCGCTGGGGTACGGCTTCCGATCACCCATGAACGGCCTAACGCCACTACCGCCCGACGGTCACGACCAGGATTCACATTCCCCGACATCGAGAGACCGCTATCCGTGGCGAACCCGCTGAAGGACCCTCAACCGGACGCAAAGCATAGATCAAATCAAAAGCCCTCGAACCGGCCTCTTACACCGACTCGCGAGCCGCAGGCCGGCAGGAACGGGCCTTGGCGACAACCTCCCGCAGGCGTCGAACGCCGGCTCAGGGCACTACGCGGACCCCGGGCCAGCGCTCGGCGGGGGAATCGCGGGCTAGGAGAGGTTCAGGCGGGCCGATCTCCAACTCACGGTAGTCGTGATCAATCAGCCCGCAGATCTTGCCTTGGCGCACCAGGCCCGCTGGCAGGTGGGAGCCGGCAGGCTGGACCGACCACACAGGTCAAACTCCCTAGCGTGACCATTTTGCCACTTTGTGCATCATGGGCGGCGGCATCATCGATCTTCGATGGGCTGCCGATCGCTCGGCGTCGGCGGCACGTCAGGACACAAAGCCATGCACCGCCATCACGGTTGCGCTCACGGGGAGGTCCACAATGAATCAGTCCTGCATGCACGTCTGCCAACACGTCCCTAGATCGATCGACGGCAGTGGAGAGTTGCGCGCTAGGAGCATGGGATGAGCCTGGCTTGGAACGATGGCCGCCGCTGGCGTCGAGCGTTCGCCTACGCGGTTGCCATGATGATGGCTTTCGGCTTCTGGATCGTGCCCGCTCAACCGGCCGCAGCGGCGTTCTCGGCACCGACGGCAGTGGGTGTGGGAGCGCCGGGCGACGCCAGGGTGTGGGAGGCGATCGCTACCACCGCTGGGTCCCTGATCCGGGCACGGAACTATCGCGTAGGTCTTCCTGGCGCCAATGTCGACGCCCAGCGTTGGCAGTGGGAACGCGTAGCGTCCAGCACGACTGCGGGAATCACCTTCCGCATCCGCAACGTGGCGAGTTCACGCTGCCTCGATCGGACCTCGGCGGGTCTGGTGATCAACGACTGCAGCACGGCCAATTCACAGCGGTGGCGTGCCCCACTCGACAATCCATACGGTGGGTGGACGTTGGTGAACGTCGGCAATTCGCAGTGCTTGGCCACGCTTAACGACCCCAACTCTGGGGCGTCGATGACAACGGCCGTCTGCAACGGCAGCGCGTTACAACGTTGGAAGCTCAGGCCTGCTCCTCATGACTGTACCGTCCGTAGTAGCGACTGGACGATGACAGAGGTGTGCACCATCCAAAGCAGCGGTCGCATGCGGGGCCTGTTCACGAACTGGCATCACTACCCGCTGAGCATGGCGTGGCTTGACCCTGAGCTCTACGTACTCAGCAACACTGTGAGGAACTACACGCAGTTGAGGCCGCTCAAGCCCGACGGCAGCCAGGGCTCCACTGGGGTGGAGTTCGGCCTACGCGCTGATCGGAGTGTCCAGCCAACAGGCAGTGTTTCTTACGGGGCCTACTGGATGGAGTGGGACGCCAACTCCGGTACAGAGCAATACCACGAACTGAGCCCTGTGCAGGCACCTCTGTCCCACACCGCTGACGAACGCAACCACACGTTCATGCTGCTTGGCAATGGCGACGCTGGCCAGTGGGATCTGCTGTACGACTACAACACTGTTGCTACCACCGCACTCCAGGCAGGCGGCTCGACGCGGTTGTCCCGCTCTGGCACTGCCATCCGGTATCCACGCGCGGTGACGGCCAGCCAACCATTCGGGTACAGGACCCAGTTGCTGGATGGAAACCAGGTGTGGCGCTTGCCCTACCTCAGCGACATCGGTTTGGCTGAGCCGAAGAAGTGCGACACCCCACCGCGCTACGAGGACTGGATCTACGACGTGGTGAACCTTCCCCCGAACTGCATTACCTCCTCCTATAAGGCGGTAGCCGGTGCCACGTCCACCGATCCGCCCGTGCTTGACTCATTCGGTGTCGGCAAGCCAGGTACCGCAGCTGCCACGGCCGCCGGGCCACCTCCATCTTCGGCACCGGCGGCCGCAATTCACAACGGTGTTGACCAGCGTACTTTGGCTGACTGCCTGATGAGTGGTTCGACTGACTGCCTGGACCGCGTACCAGGACTGGCCGACTGCGTCTCCGCCCGGCTCGTCTGCAATATTAACAATCTCAACAACCAGCCGAGCCGTTCGGAGACCACGCCGATGACGGCCGAACAGGCACTTCGTGAGGCTGGAAGAACCTTCCGAACGGTCGGTGACGTGTCTGACGCGCTGGTCGCCACGAAGCGGGCAGCGGCGACCCCGCAGATCAAGGGGATTCCCCGAGATGAGCTGGTGCATGTGGTGACCTCTTCCGCGCGGGTCCATTCGTTGGCCGCTTCCAACACCAACACGTACGACGGCTACGTCGCCGTCTTCGACGCGGCGAGCCAACGCCTGCTCTACGCGTGTCTCGGTGTCGGCTGTCAAGGCCAGCGATGACTGCGCCTTTCGACTCTGCCGGCCACGACCATCTGATGCCCGACACCGACATAACGCAGGGGACACCATGAGGGACCGACCGATGAGAGTCCGCACGCTAGCGGTGGCGTTCACCGCCCTTCTCACACTTGTGACAGCGGCACCCCAGTCGCCCGCATCGGCTGCCTCATCCGTAAACGCGGCTACCGTCGCCGAGGGTGCTGAACTGGAGAAAATTTGTAGGGAGCAAGGAGGCGATCTGCCGTCCAGACCGCAAGGCTGGACGCCAACTCGTTTCGAGCAGTGCCACATATACGAACGCGAGATTAACCTCTACCGTGCGGACACGCTTGAGTACCGAGGCAAGATTCAGTTCCATTACTTGATTCTCGGATACGCCCAGTACGCCGAGCGCAGATTCGAAATTCTACTAAGCCTGGAAGAAGTAAAGATCTCTCCGCAGCTCAATCACGAGCTTGGCTACATCACCGTTGACATGAGCGGCTGCAAGAACGTGACGAACATCAACTGCGTAGGAGAAACATACCGATCGCACTCAATCGCCGAATGGCATGAAAGGCCCTACTTCAATCCAATCATCGCAACTTCAACCAACGACACCGGGACGGCACCCTACCTCACCGTCGACCTGACCGCCACAACGACCATTACAGTAGAGTACCGGGACGGCATAACAAACCAGTACACCGAATCGATCGCAGTCACCCGGGCACGCTACGACTCCGCTGGACAGGCTATCGGGAGCGCTCCACAGCACGGCTCAGTGTTCCGGGACCACGCCCCCGTTCTCGAGCTAGACCGCAGCGCGGGTAGCAATCACCGGCAAGAGGCGATACACGTTGACGACGCACTCAACTCAACCTACCGGACCTTCCCGAGCTTCCTCGGCAAGTCACCGCCGGGGAAAGTCGGCGGCCAGCCCCTGCATCGCCACATGGGATCGCGTTCCGATCTCAATCGGGATGAGGCCAGGAAAGCCTGCATAGCCATCTGGGGCCCCGAGTACAGCACTGGAGGGCTCCAATGCGACGAGTACCCCTTCGCGGTGACCTACGAGGGCGCGGCCACTTCCACCTCTGGCATCACCTGCGGCAACGACAACGGCAGCGCGCCTTCAAACCCCAACTGGAGCGCATGGCACGGATCAGCGCGACCGATCGACGGCACTCAAAATGGGAATGCCGGCAGCCTCTTGTCAGCCTTCTTCCGCACACAGAGGATCCTCAACTGCGATGGATTCCACGTCCGCGTCAGCGCCGGCCTCCCGTGACCTGAGCCGGAGACCTGCAGGGATAGGATCCACACACAACACCCACTGAACCTGGCGGTGAGCACCGGATACAATTTCCGGCGCTCACCGCCAGCGCAACAAAGGACAACAATGGCTGCCCTGAGCCGCAAGGAACTCCTCTTCGCTCCGCTCTACAGAACTTTGACCGTGCGCGACTACACCCTGCCAGACCAGGCGGGAACCAGTGAGGCCATCGCGGCAGCACAGCACCACGTAGCCGCATCCAACGGTGCCGAAATCTTCATCATCTGTGCGCAGGACATGCTGAAAATCCGCACGGTGATCGAGCTGCACAACACCGAAAGACCAGAAGCCAATCCGGGCGACTGGACGGAAAGACTCTTGTTCGAGCTTCCATTCCCTAGCGCCGAAGCCCACATGGGCGATGGCTTCGGCAACGCCGTCGTCATGGAGCTACCCCACCCGGGCATTTACAAGGTAGATGTTCTCTACCGAGGGCGCAATGAAGCGATTTCACAGACGCTGTCGATAGCTGAGGAATTCGCGACGATGCCTACCCCGCAGTCAATCGAGTGGAGGGAGCAGTGGGCGGGTATCGAGGAATACCGCATCTTGCTACGGCCCGCGTGATCCCTCTACGGCAACTCGACCGGCCGCTGCTGGTGTTGAACGATACGTGTTTTCAACAGGAGTTGCCGTAAGGGTTAGGGACAGCCGCTGCCATGAGCCGGGTCCGGTCTTGGTCGTGGGCCACGTCAACATTCGGGGCCGACGCGACCACTCCGTCCTCCTGTGCTCGGCTCACTCGCTGCTGTGAGTGGTGGCGATCGTCGCCTGTTTCGCGGCTCTTGCCTGGGCCGGGTCACGGTGCTCCGCCAGGGCCCGCGAGGCTGAGTTGCCGGATTGGATGTGGGGCATGGCGGCGAAGCGCCGTCGTGTCGCTGGGGAGGCCAGGGATTGCCCGGCTGGTAGCTCATGCCGGTGGCGGTACTCGGGTCTGCTGCACCGATAGGTGACATCTGAGTTGGCTTGCCTTGTCGGCGGGCTGGAAGGATATCGTTGTGCCCAAGCCGTACCCCCGTGAGTTCCGCGATGACGTCGTTCGGGTTGCTCGTGACCGTGAGCCGGGCGTGACGGTGGAGCAGATCGCGAAGGACTTCGGGGTGCACCCTATGACGTTGTTCAAGTGGCTGCGTCAGGCCGACGTTGAGGCCGGCGTGAAGTCCGGCACCACCAGCAGCGAGTCGGCGGAGCTGCGGGAGGCGCGGAAGCGGATCAGGTTGTTGGAGCAGGAGAACGAGGTTCTGCGTCGGGCGGCTGCCTACTTGTCGCAGGCGCATCTGCCGGGAAAAGGCTCTACCCGCTCGTGAGCGAGCTGGCCGCCGACGGGATCCCCGTGGCGGTGACGTGCCGGGTGTTGAAGATCGCTCGTCAGCCCTACTACCGGTGGCAGGCCCGACCCGTCACGACCGCTGAGCAGGTGGCGGCGTATCGGGCCAACGCGTTGTTCGACGCTCACCGTGACGATCCGGAATTCGGCTACCGGTTCCTGGTCGACGAGGCCCGCGACGCTGGGCAGCCGATGGCTGATCGCACCGCGTGGCGGATCTGCTCCGGTAACGGCTGGTGGAGCGCCTTCGGCAAACGCAGGCGTCGCGGCAAGGGCGGCAAGGCCGGACCGCCGGTGCACGACGACCTGGTCCAGCGGGACTTCACCGCCGACGGCCCGAACCGGCTGTGGCTGGCCGACATCACCGAACACCACACCGCCGAGGGCAAGCTCTACCTCTGCGCGATCAAGGACGCCTGGTCCCACCGGATCGTCGGCTACTCCATCGACTCTCGGATGAAGTCCCGCCTGGCCGTCACCGCGCTGGACAACGCCGCCGCCAGACGCGCCGGCCTGGACGGCTGCATCCTGCACACCGACGCGGATCCCAATTCCGATCCAGGAAGTTCGTCCGAGCCCTCAACCGCCACCACATGGCCGGATCGATGGGCCGCGCCGGCGCCGCCGGCGACAACGCCGCCATGGAGTCCTTCTTCGGACTCCTACAGAACAACGTCCTCAACCGGCGATCATGGGCCACCCGCGAGCAACTACGAATCGCGATCGTGACCTGGATCGAACGGACCTACCACCGTCGTCGTCGACAGCGGTCGCTGTCCCGGTTGACCCCCGTTGAATTCGAGACCATCATGCACCCACCGGCCAGTCAGGCCGCGTGACGGCCTGGCCCATCTCGGCGAGGATCCCGGTGCCCTGGCCAAGCTCGATCAGGTAGCCGTCCGGATCCTGCAGGTAGCAGCGGATCTCGACGCCGTGGTCCTTCGGCTCGGTCAGGAACTCGCCACCCCGGGACCGCCACTGCTCATAGACAGCGTGGACGTCCGTGACCCGGATGTTCATCGCGCTGCTCAGGGTGTTCGAGGCTGTCGGCGCCTGGGCCTGTACGTCCGGCTTGTCGTCGGTCGGACCGCCCTCGCTGTTGATCACAATGTAGCTGTTGTGGAACCGCAGAATCGCCGGCTGGCGGTCCCGCACCACCGTGGCTCCCAGCACCCGCTGATAGAACTCCCGTGACCGGTCCACGTCCCGCACGATCAGCAGATGCGTGAGCACCAGCCCGCCCTCGGGCTGAAAGTAGTCCGGCGCCTCGTTCGCCATCCACGCCTCCCCCGGTCCCCGCCGGTCGGCTGCCTACCCGCCTTCGGCGCTGGCACACTTTTCTCGCGTAGGTTTCTTCGGTCGGACGCTGCGCGGTGGTCGCCCGCGGTACGTCAGCAGCCGGGTGCGGCCTGAGAGGGCGTCTGATTCACGTATTTTGTGAGTGATGCGTGTTCAGATGTCTCGCCAGGTTGGGGTGGTTTCGTCGGTGAGGCGTTTGGCGAAGGTGTCGATCATGGCGATGGTGATCATGCTGGCGGAGTTGTCGGGTCGGGCTTCGTAGTCGCGGACGAGTCAGCGGTGGTGCATAAGCCAGCCGAGGGTGCGTTCGACGACCCATCGGCGTTTGACCACGCCGAAGCCCTTGATGCGTGGGTCCTTTGGCGTCGACGCCGACGCCGAGGGCGGTGCCGTGTTCGGCGAGCGGTTCTTGAATCCGGCGTCGACCCAGGTCTTGGTCAGGGTGGGGTAGGTGGTGGTGGCCTGGTCGAGCAGGTCCATGCCGATGGCGTTGTCGCTGGCGCTGGCGCTGGCGGCGGTGACGATGACGGCGAGGAACAGGCCGAGGGTGTCGGTGATGACGCCGCGTTCGCGGCCGACGATCTTCTTGCCGCCGTCGGTGCCCTGGGTGGCCAGTGGAACGTTGGTGGAGGTCTTCACGCTCTGGCTGTCCGTGATGGATGCGGTGGGTTCGATGGTGCGGCCGCGGTGATCGCGGACGAGGCCGGTGAGCTGGTAGTTCAGCTCGATGAAAATGCCTTCCTTGCTCCATGCGGCGAAGTAGCCGTAGACCGTCGGGTGGGGCGGGAAGTCGTGGGGTAGGTAGCGCCAGGCGATGCCGGTGCGGTTGACGTACAGAATGGCGTCGAAGATGTCGCGTAGGTCGTGGGTGGGGGTGCGGTCGCCGACGCCGGCCTCGGTGCGGGCCTGGGCCAGGCGTTCAGGCGGGGTGCGATCAGGGCCCACCGGGCCATCCACACAGGTTTGATGGACGACGGTGGGGGTGCGCCATCTCCGCTTGGCGTCCTGGCAGATTGTCGACGCGGCTGCCGCCTCACACCGTCGCCGCTGGGCTGCTGGCAAGCTCGGCTGTGCGGCGCATCGCATGTTCGGCCGCCGCAGGGTCGCGTCGCCCGAGGCCGCAGCTGGTCGCGATGTCCACCTGGCGGCCGACGATTCGCTCGATGAGGTTGCGAACGTGGACTTGGGCGGCGAGGTCTTGGCGCTCATGCGCGCAGCCGGCGATGAAGCGTGTCGTGGTCGGAAGCCGGAGCCCCGCAAGCGGCCGGTACCAGCGAGGGTTGACGGGCGGTGGCTCCACCGCAGCGGAGAACGGTGCGTGCACGAATTCCAACGGCCTACCCGCAGGCCACTTCGCCGCGATGGCGTTGGCAAGGCGCACCAGAGGGCCACTATCCCTCATCCGCGCCAGTGCCCGATGTCGCAGGTCTCCGACGCAGAGGTGGATGCCGAAGCGGGCGCCCTCGGGCGCCTGCCGAGCCAGGCCCGCGATCCCGCGTGCCAAGTAGCCCGCCACAGCCGGCTGACTGAAGCGCGGGACACTCGCCACGAAAACCAACTCGGCCGGTACCTCGATCTGGAACACCACCTGGTCCCCAGCCTCGGCATGGATCGCGCGGATCTCGCGCAACGTCGCATCGGTGAACGCCCTTCGATGCCGAATCGCTCTAGCAGGGCCCAAGGCGAACATCGCCACATTGAGATCGCCCGGCACGCCTACCTGGAACGGCAGCTCCGATCGGCCATGCGCCACGGCCAGCTCTCGATAGATCGGATAGCTGTCACGGAAGGCTGCTTCGATGCCCAACTTGATGTCGTCACCTCGCAACGTGTGGCCCCGACGCACCCTGAACATTGGTGTCTTGCTGTAGTCCGACCAGTCGCCGTCACGCGTCAACTCGAAGTCAGGATGAGTGCGGAGCTCCTCCACGATGTGCAGCACCCAATCCGGGCGGTGCGTCTCACCGTCGGGCACCATGTCGAGGCTGTCCCCCAACTGCGACAGAGCCCACTGCATCGCACCCCGAGGGCTTTCGGCCGGGATGGTGCCAACCAGATGCGTCCTCCGTCTATTCTTCACCCTTATCCCCTTCCTCCACCCCAACCGGTCAGCGCCCCGACCTGCTGGCGACCTCCAGCCGGCATGGCCGGCCCGGCCAGCAAGGCGGTGGAAGGTCGTCACGGCCCCGCCACGCGGCACGAGCAAGATCCAGCCGCAGTTGCGTAATCTGCATTTCGGCCGCTCATCGGATGAGTCGCGCCAAGCCGGCGCCAATGGTGCAGCTACCGATGTCGATGATATCCGTCGTGCGAGTCAGGTGATCAGGCACGCCCAGGGGAGGTTGGGTGCTGCCAGTGGTGAGTGCGAGTTCGGTGCCGCCGAGGTAAAGAGGCGTGGCAGTGCCAACCCACGATGCGGTCGGAGAAGACGTCCCGCGCCACGGCGAGCCAGAACACGCCTTGGCCTCAGGGATGCGGGTAGCGTCGGCGACCCGCAGCCGATTCGATGCCGCAGCGGTGAACTGTCGGTTCGCCAGGTCCGGAGCCGGCATGGCCTTCGGGATCTGGCCGAGGCTGACGTCGCCGTGGTACCCAACTGCAGCGTTGGCGCAGTCGAACGATACGGCCATGAGGGTCTGGCACGGCTTCGTCTCGTTGCACCGCATCTGTTGGATTCGCAGGTTGTCGAGGATGTGGACGGGTGAACAGCAAACTGACGGGGGCGATGCGGGACAGCGCGGCCGGGGTGCCGGCGTACGTCTCGTACGAAGGTCTGGTCGCCGAAGCCGGCCTGCGGCGGCGGCACCGGGCGACCGTCGCAGCCGCAGTGGTTCTGGTACTGATGCTCAGCGTCATCGTGGCACCACCGCTGGTCGGCTGGCAGGCCCGACCGGCAACGGTGGGGACTGTGGCCGGAGTATCCGGATCCCTGTCCTTGCCCGACCGGGTCGGTACCCCACAGTGGGGCGCCTGGTCGGTACAACGACGCCCGGTGCCCGCCGCCTCGTTGATCTTCACCGCCGAGAACTGGTGGTACGAGCCCCCGAGCCTGGGCTCGGTGGCGGCAGTCGCAGTGGGTAGCGACCCATATCGTCTGCTCTCCAACGACTGGGGCGGCCGGGCTGGCGAGGAGGTACTGCTCTCTGCCGACGGCGGCACCGTGGCCATGGCCAATCAGCTGGTGGAACTGCGTACCGGAAAGGTTCGTCGCCTGCCGTCGGTCAGTGGCACCGAGGAAACCTTCCCGGTCGCCTGGTCCAAGGATGGTGGGCGGCTGGCGGTTGTCGGCTTCGATGGCCGGTACGTACGGCAGCCCAATGGTGTCGAGGTCTACACCGAGACCCGGGCGGTGCTGGCAGTCTGGGAGATCACCACCAACCAGCTCACCACCATTGCCGATCTTGATCCACGAACCCTCTTCTACGGCTGGCTCGCGGCGTTCGGCCCGGACGGACGCATCCTCGCCTACCAGTCCGCGAGAACCGTTACCGTGACGACGGTCGACGGTGAGGCGCGGAGCCGGTTCACCGTGCCCGAGGGCACCCAACTCGCCGGCAAGGGCACGTGGACACCGGACGGCCGCGGACTGACGCTGGTGACCCAGCGACGCTGCTGTGACGGTGACCCGTACGAGTCCAGATGGCAGCTGCGCGTAGTGGATGCCAGCACCGGAGCGGACCTGGCGACGATGCCCTTCGCTGAACAGGCAGGGCTGGTCGCGCTACGACTGCTGGGCTGGGCACCGGACGGGGCAGCCGTGGTAGCCCGCTACCGCCCCGAGCCCGGCGCCAAGGTGGTCGGCTTCGGCGTCGAGGACGGCATCACCTACGGCGCATGGACAAAATACGAAACAGACGTGGTGGCGTTGACCAACGACGACACCCGACTACTGCTATCCGGCACGGGGGAAGCCATGCACGGGGTCGACATCGCCGACGACGCGATCGCCAGCGGCCGTACCCATCCCGGCAAACTGCCACCCGGCGGCATCGGGCCGCAGTACCGGATGTACATCAAGGCTTTCGGTCTGGTCATCGCTGCGGCTCTGCTTATCGCCGGAGCATTGCTGACGAACTCGATTCTCCGCAGAAGACGCCGCCGCAACAGAACAGTCAGGGCGGCATAGGATCCTCGGAATGGGACTCGGCAAGCTGTCGGTGGCTGTTGTCCTCGCCTCGGCTGTGGTGTTCCTTCCGCTCGTAGGACCGATCCGGGCGGCAGGTCCGGCCGCTCCCGGGCTTGGGTCGGTGCCGGACCGGTTGGCGGCACCGCTGTGGGGCACCGACTCGGTGCGGAAACGGCCGCTGGGGCGGGCGTCGGTGATCTTCACCTCGGAGTTGTGGTGGTGGGGTGAGGCCAACGGCGCGGTGGCGGCGGTCGGTGCCAGTAGTGACGAGTATCGGGTGTTCTGGGACGACGAGCTTGGCCGTGCTGGCGAACGCGTGCTGCTGTCTCCGGACGGATCGCGGGTCGCGCTGACGGATCAGGTCATCGACCTCGGCGACGGACGGAGCCGACGGCTACCCCGGATGTCGGGCGTGGCGACCATCGGGCCGGCGGCCTGGTCCCCGCAGGGAGACCAGTTGGCGGTGCTCGGGACCACCCGCGCGGACGTGGTGCAGCCGGACAGCGCGGAGGAGTACCGGGTGACCCGGGCCGTGCTGGCCCTGGTGAACCTGACCTCCGGCAGCCTCTCCACGATCGCCGACGTGGAGCCGCGCAGCGTGGTCGACGGCTTCGTGGTCGCCTTCGCCCCGGACGGCCGTCGCCTCGCCTACCAGTCGGGGAACACCGTCGTGGTGGCGGACGTGGACGGGACGGAGCACAGCCGGTTCGCTGTCCCCGACGACACACGACTGGCCGGTAAGGGGGCGTGGACCCCGGACGGTCGTGGCCTGACCCTGGTCACCCAGAGCCGCTGCTGCGCCGGTGAGGCGTACCCGTCGCGCTGGCGGCTACATGTCGTTGATCCGGTGACCGGACAGGACCAGCCCGCGCCTGTGCTGCCGGAACAGGCGAACCTGACGGCGCTGCGCCTGATGGGCTGGTCACCGCAGGGCGAAGCCGTGGTCGCGCGGTACCACCCCGAGCCGGCAGAGAAAGTCGTGGGCTTCGAAGCCGGCATCGGCATGACCGACTCGGTCCGGGTCAGTCGGGTCGACGTCACCGCACTACACCCCGGCGCGCAGCCACGCGTCCTGATCGCCACCCCGGTCGACGGCGTCCAGGCGCTGGACGTAGCGAGCGGCCTCATCGCCAGCGGGGCCATCCGGCGTGGACATCCACCGACCGGACTCGGACCGAACACCAAGATCCTGATCTGTGTGGTCACGCTCGCGCTGCTGGCGACAACCACCCTGGTGGTGGTCATGGTCCGGCGATTTCGGCGGCTCGGACCGGCTGGGAAGCGACAGGCGACGACATCGCGGCCAGGACCGCCGATTGTCCGGCAGCCGCCAGAGGGCACACGCTACGGCGCGGTGATGACACCGAAGGAGGCGGCGTCACCGCAGCGAGAATGCACCCGGCGCGCAGAGAAGGATCAACTGTGAGAACTGCACTCGCCACGCGTGACGTGATCGCCGGGCGTCGGCTGAAGCTCCTTCTGGCGGCCGTGGGGGTGATCGCCGTGGGAGTCCCCTTGGCGATGCTCGGTGCCTGGCTCGGCTGGCAGTCCGCCCCGCCACTGCCGACGGAGGAACAGGCGAGGGAAGTCACCGGCGAACTCCTGCCCGGAGCACGGATCGCGCAGGTCGTCCGGATCCCGAAGTTGTTCTACTACGAACACGAGGGAGCCCCGGACAGCAATCCGGTGGTAAGGCTCCTCATCGGCGATGACGACTACCATCTCGGCTCGACCGAGGTGCAGCTCGCCGCGCCGCTACCACCGACGGCGGAGACACAGGAACGGCTTCGCGCCGCCGGCTGGAAGGTCCTCGCTACCTCCGGCCCAGACGGTCTGGTCGGTGCCAAGGACGGCCTGCTGCTGTACGTCCTACCCGCGTCGGACTTCGCCTCACGCCCCGCTCCCACCCTTGAGATCGTCCGGGACGAACCCGTCCTCGCCCCGGCACTCAGCATTACCGGGCTCCTCGTAGGGGGCTTGCTGGGAAGTCTCCTGACCAGGAGGATCCATCGGCGAACGGAAACGACCACGCCGGAGGTGCGGCAGTTGGTCAACGTCGGCGCGGTGGTGAGTATCGTGCTGCTGATTCCGAACACACTCGCCGTTCTGACCACGCCGGTGGAAACCTACCTGTTCGCGTCGCCGGGCGAGTCGGCCTACCCGGCATGGGGTTTCTACACGTTCGTGGGCGTGCGAGGTGCTACCCACCTCGGCTGGATGATCCAGGCTGTGATCCTGGCGGTCGTACTCCTCGACTTCCTCCGTCGCCCCGGCGCGGTCGACGGAGGAAGGGACCGGCCAACGACCACGGGGGCACCGCAACCTTCGCGTCCCACCCAGCACTGACCAGGTCATGCCCGGCTGCTTCCGCTGCCGGCACGGAGATGCCTGATGGTGGAGTGCTCTCACCGAGGGCCGGAAGTCTGCGTGATCGTCGAACGGTTGTCGTACCGACGTCCGCCCACGATCGCGAACGAGTTGGCGGTTCCGGCCAGGCTGTAACCCCGGTGGCTGAGGTGGAAACAGAGTCGGCATGGAAGACGACCGGGCGAGATTCGTGGAGTTGTTCCAACGACATTACGGCGCCGTCATGCGATACGCAGCACGCCGGGTGGGACAGGACCGAGCGCCCGACGTTGTCAGTGAAGCATTTCTGGTGGCCTGGCGGCGGATGGCCGATGTGCCGGCCGACGATCCGCTGCCCTGGCTGTACGCGACGACACGTCACCTGCTTGGCAACGAGATTCGGGGTCGGGGCCGGCAGGCGAGGCTGGCTGCCCGGATGGGCGGGATCGTCGAGATGGTGGCGGCCGACCACGCCGATCTCATGGTCGACCAGGTAAGAGTGCGCCGCGCGTTGGCCGAGCTTTCCGAGGGCGACCAGGAGGCACTGCGGTTGGCCGCTTGGGAAGGCCTCGACGCCAGCGCGGCTGCCACGGTGATGGGGTGCAGTCGCGCTGCGTACAAGGTTCGTCTGTATCGCGCCCGGAGGCGGCTGGCGGCCGCGTTGGACCCCGTACCAGGCAGAGAGGCTGCGGATGCCGCGCTTCGCCCATTGGCTCACGAAGGAGGATCGTGATGACGAGCGACCGACTATTGCGCGCCGCGGATCCCGCCGCCGGCTGGCGCGTGGATCCGGAGTCGTCCCAGGCCCAGGTGATGCTGGCCGGCATCCTCGCGACACCGCGGGCCGGTAGCGCCGAACGGTCCGAGCCGGTCCCGGAACGGCGGCACGTCACCAGGCGGCAGGTATGGCGCCGGCGGATCGCGTTCGGCGGCGCCACGGCCGTGGCGGTCAGCGTTGCGATGTCGACGGTGTGGAGCGGCGGACCGGACGGGCACACTGCCGCGTATGCGGTCACCGCGAAGCCCGACGGGTCCGTGGAACTCACGGTGCGGTGGGAACAACTGGAGGATGCGGGTGCACTCGCGGCCAAGCTCCGCCAGGCCGGCGTGCCCACGGAGGTCGGGTCCGGCCCGCCCACCCGCTATTGTGCTGGTCCTGCGGAACGGGACCGGACGAGCGACGCCCTGAACAAGCTGGACCGGCGCGGCGAACCGGCCTCCCTCGACGGGTACCTGATGCGACCGCAGCTGTTTCCCGAAGGCAGCAGCCTGGTCATCTCGACCTACTCCGACCTGGCGACGCAGGTGGACTACACGCTGCTGTACCTCGCACCGACTGGTTCCACCTCCTGCACCATCAGCGGCACGCTCGGTAGCGCCCGCTTCACCGGACCCGGGCCGCGTCCCACTCGCTTCACCTGGCCACAGCCACGAGAGTGAGCAGGTCCTGCACCGTCTGCCGGACACCGGAAGAGGAATGTCGGGTGCTCCCCCGTCATTCCTCTTCCGGATCCGGTGTGGCGGGAGGCCGGCCGGGCCGGCGCATCTGCCCCACTTCCCTGGGGAGGCGCCCGGCGTCGGCGAGGGCCTTGCGTAGGAGGTACTCGATCTGGGCGTTCGTGCTGCGGAGTTCGTCTCCGGCCCAGCGCGCGAGTGCGTCGTGGACGGCGGGATCCAGCCGGAGGAGGAGTTTCTTCCGTTCGGTGGCCATGCGCCTAGGAGTAGAGTGTGCCCGCGTTGACCACGGGCTGGGCGTCCCTGTCGCCACAGAGGACCACCAGCAGGTTGCTGACCATCGCGGCCTTACGTTCCTCGTCGAGGTCGACGACATGGTTCTCGGCGAGGCGGAGCAGCGCCATCTCCACCATACCCACCGCGCCTTCGACGATGCGGGCACGGGCCGCGACGATGGCGTTCGCCTGTTGTCTGCGGAGCATGGCGTGGGCGATCTCGGGTGAGTACGCGAGGCGGGTCAGACGGGATTCGATGATCTTCACTCCCGCAGCGGCGACACGTACGCCGATCTCCTCCGACAGCCGGGCGGTGATCTCGTCGGCGTTGTCGCGCAGAGACATCTGGCCAGCGTCGTGGGAGTCGTAGGAGTAGCTGTTGGCGATGTGCCGGACGGCGGTCTCGGTCTGGATGGCGACGAACTCGATGAAGTCGTCGACCTCGAAGACGGCGCGGGCGGTGTCCTCGACCTGCCAGACGACGACGGCGGCGATCTCGATGGGGTTGCCGTCAGCGTCGTTGACCTTGAGCACGTCGCTCTCGTGGTTACGGATCCGGGTGGAGACCCTGCGCCGGGCGGTGAGCGGGTTGACCCAGCGGAGTCCGTCGGTGCGAACGGTTCCGGCGTAGCGGCCGAGGAGCTGGAGGACGCGGGCCTCGCCGGGCGCGACGGCGGTGAGCCCGGCCAGGGCAGTCA
The DNA here is from genome assembly GCF_900091495.1 of Micromonospora echinospora. Classification (NCBI taxonomy): domain Bacteria; kingdom Bacillati; phylum Actinomycetota; class Actinomycetes; order Micromonosporales; family Micromonosporaceae; genus Micromonospora; species Micromonospora echinospora. The sequence goes on from NZ_LT607413.1 coordinate 1,525,688, forward strand.
GGGCGGCCAGTACCAACAGGACGCTGACGCCGACGAGGCTCGTCACGACCGTGGAGTTCTCCTGCTGCACGCCGACGACGAAGGCGGCGACGCCCAGGAGGAACACCAGGACGGACAGGCCGAGGACCGGCCAGCCCGAGGCGTCCCGGGCGATGCGCTCGCGTACCTGCGGGGCGGGCAGGTCGAGGTGTTGTGTCACGTGAGACCCCCTCAGAGAAGTGAGGGCATCAAGTTAGCAATGTGATATCACTTTTACAAGCGGCCGGATGTCGTATGTCCAGGGAAGTCCCGCACCCGCCGGAAACGGCCCGGCCGGGACGCCACCAGGGGCGCCCCGGCCGGGGTACGACTCACGTCATGGTCGGCGACCGGTCAGCCCACCCGATCGGGCGGACTGACCGTCGGTCAGCCGCGGACCGATGCGTCGATCATGGTCAGGCCGGTGATGACCGCCTCGACCTCGGGCATCCCCTCGGCGTAGTCACCGTTGGCGATCCGCACCGACGCGGCCTCGTACCGCTCGGTCAGCAGGCCGTGCCGGCTCTTCGCCTTCGCCACGATGCAGTTGCCCACCGGGTCCCACATCTCCTCCGAGCCGCCGGCCACACAGTCGGTCAGGTGCCGCTGCCCGGCGAGCGGGTCGAAGGCGCCGTTACCGGCCGTGCACGACGCCCCCCGGGCAGGTGCGTTGCAGTGCGCGTACGCCGCGAGGGCGGTGGCGAAGGTGTCCTTGACCATGTTGGCGTCACTGTCGTCGCCGACGATCCGGCCGGAGCCGAACAGCGCCGCGTTGAGCAGGTCGTCCTGCATGAGCGTCCGGCCGAAGCCGAGCTGCGTGTACGCCTTGAGCAGCTTCACCACCCTGGTCACCTCGGCGTTGCTGCGGTGGATGTCCGACGCCTCGTTGTTCAGATCGTCGTACACCTGGCCGTAGTAGGCCGCCTGCCGACCGGCCAGGAAGTTGGTCATCCGGGTCCGGACGTCCGTGTTGACCTGCTCGTTGCCCGAGTAGGTGGCACCCGACTCGAACATCGGCTTGTAGACCGAGTCCCAGTTGTCGAGGTAGTCCTCCAGCCCGTAGCAGAAGGCGAACTCACCCGTGTCCCGGTACTCCCGGCAGGTCTCGCCCAGCGGGGTGGTGAGGGTCCGGACCTGGTAGTCCCGCACCTCGCTGCCCCACTGCACGCGCAGCCGCATCTGCACCCGCAGGCTCGCCTTGGTGATGTAGAACTTCGTGGTGGAGCTGCGCGTGATGTTGACCATGCCGGCGTCGTAGCAGAGCGACATCTTCGGCTTGTCGGGGTGGGCGTACTGGGCGAAGGCGAACACGCTCGGCGCCGAGGACAGCGCGATGTTGTTCGGCCGGCTCAGGTACCCCGGCGCGCCGTTGCACGGCTGGACGCCCGCCGGGTCGGTCAGCTTGCCGGCGTCCGGCATCGCCTGGTCGATCGGACCGAAGAGGTTGTACTCCTTGTCGTCGCTGTACTTCTTGCGCACGGCGGTGAGCTTGAGCCGCAGGTCACCGACCGCGTTCAGGTAGTCGGCGGTCAGCCCGGTGAAGAGCACGTTGGTCCGCTTGCCGTCGGCACCCGGCGTCGACTTCGGCTTGCTCAGCGCCCGGTTCACGGTCAGGATGTCCTGCCCGGTGGAGATGATCCGGGCGGTCTCGGTCGCCGAGACCTGCTTGGCGTAGTCCGGGTTCTGGAGGGCCAGCACGCCGTAGCCACGGGCGGCGAAGGACCAGGTGGCCGGGTTGGGCTTGGTCAGCGTACTGCTGGTGGGCAGCCCGTACTGGTTGCCGGCGTACCACTCCAGGTAGCCGAGCGCGCCGTTGGGCTCCCAGGTGTTCAGCGCCTGGACCGGGTCGGTCGTACTCCAGCCGGTGCTCGGGCCGGTCAGCGGGGCCCGGGTGGAGAGCGTCGTCGCGGCGGTACGGAGGATGCCCTCCGGCTCCGTGTAGCGGTCCCCGCCACCGTTGTAGCTGGGGATCGGCTGGCCGTACCGCTCCTCGTAGTCGATGTACTTGTTCATCATCAGGTTGGTGTCGTAGAGGATGTCCTCCTGCTGGCCCTTGATGATCTCGGCGCCCCACATGTCCAGCCGGGGCATGAGCCGCAGCAGTTGCGTCTCCAGGTTCGCCAGCTGGGCGTTCGTGGCGTTCTGCAACCGCATCATCTCGTCGAACCGGTTGATCATGTCGCCGTACAGGTTGGTCAGGCCCTGTTCCAACCGGTCGAACCGGCTGTGCATGTTGGTGTTCAGCGTGGCGATGTCCTGCCGGATCTTGGCCAGTTCGTCCAGCATCACCTGCTCCGGGCTCGGCACCCCGGAGAAGAGCGGCAGCACGCTGGTGATGGCGCCCAGCACGTTCCCGGTCAGGGTGAGGGTGCTCATCGAGAAGATGGCCTCTCCGAGACCCAGACCGGCCACGGCCGGGATGAAGTTGTTGATCGCGGTGGCGACCTGGACCGCCGCCTTGCCGACGCCGGCGGCGATCTTGCCGGCCCGGGGGTCGGCGAAGCCGAGCAGGGTGGAGAGGATCTCGATGGCGGTGGCCGCGCCGTCGATGATCTTCTGCCGCTCGGCCGCGAGGTCCCGCTGGTTCTGCTGCTCGGCCAGGGTGGGGCGCGGTGCGCCCGGCGCGACCGGGTACTTCGCGTCCAGCTCCTTCATCAGCGCCAGCGTGGCATCGTTCTGGGCGCTGATCAGCTCGAGCTTGGCGGCGAGCTGCTCCTGCCCCTCCTGGAGGTACCCGGTGCTGTTGGTCAGCTGGTCCATCAACGCCTGGACGTTGACGTTCGTGGCGATGACCGGGTCGGCCAGCAACTGGTCGGTGGTCGCGTTGGCGCTGATGTTCATACCGGCGCCGATGGCACCGTCCCAGGCCGCCCGGAACGCGCTGTCGATGCTGCCCCGCTGGTTGACCCGGCTCCAGATCAGGTCCTGGATGGCGTAGAGCTGACTGAAGGCGGTGTGCTGGAACTTGCTCCCCGCCACGTAGTCGGACGTCACCGCCCAGGTCTTGATGTCCTTGCCGATCGTCGACTCCAGCAGGTCCCGGATGATCGGCGCGGCCTGCGCGCCAGCCGGATGCAGCGCGGTCAGGTTGAGCAGCTTCATGGCGTAGTCGAACGCCGGCCGCTCCAGGTCCTGGGCGGTCAGGTTCTGGTCGTACCAGGACCGCATGGACGCCATCCGCTGGTGCAGCTGCTCGGTCGTCGCGTACGGGTTCTTCTCCCGGTACCCGACGAGGTCGGCGCTGAGCATCATGTCCCGCAGCCCGTTCGGGCCGGGGTTGTGCAGGCGGGCGTACGCGGTGAAGAGCCGGTTCTGCAACTCCTGGTTGTTGACCTCGACCCCGCCGGCCGCGCGGACCGGCTGGGCCAGGGTCAGCGAGACGACCACGGCGGTCGCCACGGCGACCATCCGGCCGAAGAAGGCTCGGCGGCGGCGGTTCCTATATCGGATCTCGGGCACGGCTGTTCGTGACACAGGTCTTCCCCCGTAGTGATGTGGGCGGGAACGAGTGTCAGGCACGCCAATGGGAGTCGGGTGGGATCCGGAGTCGGCACGGTCCCACTGGGATCCCACCGGCCGGTGCTACCGCTGCGGGCCACCGCCGGGCCGGAGGGTCCATCAGATGGACGCGTCGGGCCATCCGGCGGACGGGATCGGGCCGACCGGACGGTGCCACGCTACCCGGGAAGCCAGGCCCACGCTACCCGGGAGGCCGGGTGCCGGTCCCCGGGCACGGGATCCTCAGTCGACGGTCCGGCCGCCCGGACCGCCCGGCCAGGGAGCGTGTACGCGCAGCAGCGCATTCACCTCGTCCCGGGAGAGCTGCCAGCCCTGCTGCCGGGCGGTGGCCCACTGCTCCCCGGTGAGCGCCTCCCGAACGGTCGCCACCTGCCGGGGCGAGTCCACCGGGTCCATCAGGTCCGGCACGAAGCCGTACCGGGACCCGTGCCGCTCCACCGCCGCGAGCAGGGCGGCACCGTCCTCCGGTCGGCCCAGACCGGCCAGCGCCGCGGCGGCCGTGTGCACGATGACCAGCCACGAGGTGACGTCGCTGTCGCGTTCCAGCAGGTCGAGTACGGACACCCCGGCAGCCAGCGCGCCGGCCGGATCGGTCAGGTCGAGAGCCACCTTCATCGCCAACCAGGACGACGAGGCCTCGACGAAACCGTGCCCGCAGCGCCGCGCGACCTGCACGGACTCCGCCAGGTCGACCCGCGCCCGGTCGACCTGGCCGGCGATCCGGCGCAGCATCCCCAACGCCGACAGGGCCTCCGCCTCGATCGCCGGTTCCCCCACCTGCCGGGCCAGCGCCACTGCCGAGCCGGCATCGGCGATGGCGTCCGGGACGGCGGTCACGCCGGCCACCGTCTCGAAGAGTGCCCGGTACGCCAGGGCCAGCGCCCCGGTCACGGTGTCCCCCGCCTCGTCGGCGGCGTCGACCGCGTCGCGCATAGACCGGCCGGCAGCCGCCGGGTCACCGGCCAGGTACGCCAGCCCGCCCAGACCGATCAGCGCGCGGGCCCGTACGCCCGGCTCGGCGTCCGGGGCAGCCGCCGACGCAGCCTGCAACCAGCCGGTCCCCTCGACGATCTGCCCGGTCCGGTACCAGTACATGGCCAGGGCCCCGCCCAGCCGCAGCGCGTACCGGCCGTCACCGGCCGCCAGCGCCGAGGCGAACGCCAGCCGGATCTCGGCCTGCCGCTGCGCCAGGCCGGCCAGCACCACCCCCGATTCCGGGCCCCGGACCTGCCGCTCGGCTTCCTCCGCGTACCGCAGCACCCAGTCCCGGTGGGCGGCCTGCGCGGCGGCCAGCTCCGCCGGGTCCAGCCGGGAGCGGCCGTACTGCCGGAGGGTCTCCAGCAGTCGGAACCGGCGCGGATCGGTGCCCGGCTCCACCATCACCAGTGACTTGCGGACCAGCGCGGCGACCGGGGCCAGCGCCGGCCCGCCGACGACGGCCCCGGCCGCCGCCAGGTCGAACCCGCCGCCGAAGACGCTCAGCCAGCGGAAGACCCGTTGCTGCGCCGCGTCGAGCAGGTGGTAGCTCCAGTCCACCGCGTCCACCAGGCTGCGATGCCGATCCGGTACGCCGGTCGGGCCGTCGGCCAGCAGCGCGAACCGGTCGTCGAGCCCGCCGGCGATCTGCTCCACCGACAGCACCTGGCAGTGTGCCGCCGCCAGTTCGATGGCCAGCGGTAGCCGGTCCAGTTCGGCGCAGATCGTACGGATCTTCTCCCGGTCGCCCGGCCCGGGCGCCCAGTCCGGCGCGACCGCCGCCGCCCGCTGGTCGAACAGCTCCGCTGCCTGCTCGCCGGAGAGCACCGGCACCTCGAACACCGCCTCGCCCGCCACCCGCAGCGGCTCGCGGCTGGTCGCCAGGACCCGCAAGCCGCCGCACCGGGCCAGCAGCGTGGCCACCGCCGTCCCGACCGGGGCCACCAGGTGTTCGCAGTTGTCGAGAAGCAGCAGCAGTTCACGCGCACCGAGTACCGTCGCGAGCTGCTCCAGCGTCGCGACCGCCGGTAGGCCCAACGCCGCCCCGACGGTCTCCACCAGTAGCTCCGGTGCACCCAGGCCGGCCAGCTCCACCAGCCACGGGCCGTCGGTGTCCGGTCGGCTCCGGGCCACCTGAAGGGCCAGCGTCGTCTTGCCGACCCCACCGGGGCCGGTCAACGTGACCAGCCGGTGCTGCCCGAGCATCCGGTCCACCGCGGCCCGCTCGCCGGGCCGGTCCAGCAACCGGTTGACCTCGAACGGCAGGTTGCGGGTGCGCTCCGGCAGCGTCGGGGCGGGCCCGGTCACCGCAGCCGTCCCGGACGGGCCGGCCAGCTCCGGATCCTGCCGCAGCACCGCGCTCTCCAGGTGCCGCAACGCCGGCCCCGGGTCGAGGCCCAGTTCGTCGGCGAACACCGCGCGGGCGGCACGCAGGGCGTCCAGTGCCTCCCGCTGCCGGCCGGCCCGGTAGAGGGCGAGGGCGTACAACTCGTGGCCGCGTTCCCGGAACGGGTATTCGGCGGCGTGCCCGGCCAGGTCACCGACCACAGCCGCGTGTTCACCGAGCGCCAGCAGGGCGGCGTACCGCTCCTCGACGGCGTCCAGCCGCAGACCGGTCAGCCGGGTCACCTCGGGCTGCACGAAGGCGTACCCGGCGAACTCGGCGTACGGCTCGCCACGCCACCTGGCCAACGCCTCGTCGAGCAGGTGGAGCGCCTCGGCCGGATCGCCCTGCCGCAACGCCCGGACGCCCAGAGCCACCCGGCCGGCGAAGAGCTCCGCGTCCACGTTGTCCGCCGCCAGCCGCAGCACGTATCCCGGCCCCTGCCGGGCCAGCAGCTCGCCCTGCGGGCCGGCGTTCCGCCCCGGGTCGAGGGCCCGACGCAGCTGCTTGACGTAGCCGTACAGAGTGGTCAGTGCTGGTGCCTTGGTGTCCGCCCAGACCAGGTCGATGATCCGTTCGACCGGCACCAGCCGTTGCCGGGCGAGCAGCAGCACTGCCAGGACCGCACGCTGGCGGGTGCCGCCCAGGTCGACCGGTTGCCCGTCGACCGTCGCCACCATGGGTCCGAGCACCCCGACTCGCACGTCCACCACGTCCCCGCCACCTCCCACCGGTGCACACGATGCTACGGGCACCACCAGCGCCGCCTGGAGATCCATCAGGGATGGACAGTCCGGCTGATGAGACGCTCCCGGGCGGTGTGCGGCTGGGGTACGGGCCGGACAGCCGAGCAGCCACGACCTTGACAGGAGGGGCATCGATCTACTTAAGATCCAAACCCCCTGCGATCGAGAGTCGTCGTTGCTGGAAGTCACGCATGACACGCCGAGCGATCGTGACCCGACGTGACCGAGGAAACGCATGCGGCGAACCGATGGAGCAGCGGTGGAAGACGGGCAGTCGCCGTACCGGATCGACCGTCGCCACCTGCTCGGGGTGATCACCGCCGCGCTCGCTGCCGGCGTCATCCCGGAGGCGTGGCTCGCGGAGGCGGCGTACGGTGCCACGCCCCGGTGGAACCGGCCCTTCGACAAGCATGTCCCGGTCACGTCGCCGTTCGGGCCCCGCCGGGACCCGATCACTGGCGAGACCCGGCAGCACAACGGCACGGACTACAGCTACGCCGGGATCCTCGGCTACCCGGCCCGGTCGATCGCCGCAGGCACGGTGACGGGTGTCAGCTACAACGCGAGCGGCTTCGGCCACCACGCGATCGTCACCCACGCCGACGGCTGGCGGAGCATCTACGCGCACCTGCGGGAGGCCCCCGTGGTGGGGACGGGCGCCCAGGTCGCCGCCGGGCAGCACGTCGGCAACGTCGGTTCGACCGGGCGCTCGACCGGTCCACACCTGCACCTCGAGGTCATCCAACCGAACGGGGCGAGAGTCAACCCCGAGTCGATCCTCGCGGGCGCTCCGCTGGCCGGGGCGCCCGGACAGCCACCCGGAATTCTCACCAAGGACGGACTGATGTACCTCATCTGGAGCACCGGCGGCACCGGCTACCTGGTCACCCCCAACCGCGTCATCGGGCTGCGGTCGATGGCGCACTACAACCTGTTCAAGCGGATCATCAACTCGAACCAGGCCGCCGCCCAGCCTGAGGTCTTCAACCAGTTGGAGATCGACCAGATCAACGCCTACCTCAACGGGCACGTTCCGGCCTGACCCCTCGCCGGCACCGGTTCCCTCACCCGTCGGCCGCGATCGCGGCGATCATGGCGTGCGGCCGATGGGTGCCGTCGCCGGGTCGCCGCCGATGCTCGACCGTCGTGAAGCCGGCCCGCGCCAGCCGCGCCGAGAACTCCTCGACGGGCCAGCGATAGGCGGTCACGACCTTGTGGTCGAAGGCGCCGACCTCGTCACCGTCGAAGAAGCCGACCACCAACGTCCCCGCCGGGGCCATCACTCGCCGGAACCCGTCGAGCACGCCCCCGAGCTGCTGCCACGGTAGGTGGATCAACGAGTACCAGGCCAGGATGCCGGCGACGGAGTGGTTCGCCACGTCGAGCTTCTCCAGCGACCCGAGCTGGTACCTGCCGTCCGGGTAGGCCGCCCGTGCGTGGGCGATGAACTCGGGGACCATGTCGATCCCCTGTGCGTCGACGCCCAGGGAACGCAGGTAGTTGGTGATGTGGCCGGGTCCACAGCCCAGGTCGAGCACCGTGCCGGACCGGTTCGACAGGTGTCGCCCGATGAAGGCGAGGTCGTCGGCGTGCACCTGCTGGCTCGTGCCGAACAGCTCGATGTAGAGATCCGCGACGGACCCGTATGCCTGCCTCACGCGCTCCAGGGTCACCGCGCGACTATACGAGCCCCGGACGCCACCTGACGCCGTAGCCGCCCCCGGCAGCGCGTGCGACGAACGGGGCCTGGTGATGTGGTACGTGACGCGGGTCCCGCTGCAGAAGGTGGTGGCGGCCTGGTAACTTTCTCGACCCAGGGCGCGCAGGGAGGCAGCGGATGACTCCGGCCCAGGCCCGTACGGCAACGGCCAACGCGGACGGCTGGACCGACGGCACGTTCACCAATCCGGTGGTCCCCGGCTTCCACCCGGACCCGAGCGTGTGCCGGGTCGGCGACGACTACTACCTGGCCTGTTCCAGCTTCGAGTGCTTCCCCGGCGTGCCCCTCTTCCACAGCCGGGACCTGGTGCACTGGGAGCAGATCGGCAACGTGCTGGACCGGCCGGGCCAGTTGGTCCTGCCCGCGACGACGGCGTCCTCCGGAGGCGTCTACGCGCCGACGTTGCGGCACCACGACGGGCGCTTCTGGCTGATCGTCACCAACGTCGCGGACGGCGGCGGCAACCTGCTGGTCACCGCCGAGGACCCGGCCGGTCCCTGGTCGGATCCGGTCCGCCTGCCGGACGTCGCCGGCATCGACCCCGACCTGGCCTGGGACGACGAGGGCAACTGCTGGTGCACCTACGCCGGCATCGAGCAGGTGCGCATCGACCCGTACACCGGGCGGGCGCTCGGGCCGCCGCGCCGGTTGTGGTCCGGCCCACCGGGCGCGCAGGCGCCGGAGGCGCCGCACCTGTACCGGATCGGCGAGCACTGGTACCTGCTGATCGCCGAGGGCGGCACCGAGCGCGGGCACGCCGTCTCGATCGCCCGCGCGTCGGCGCCCGACGGGCCGTACGAGCCGTGCCCGGACAACCCGATCCTGACCCACCGGGGCACCAACCGTCCGATCCAGAACACCGGCCACGGCGACCTCGTCGAGGCCGCCGACGGGTCGTGGTGGATGGTGCTGCTCGGCGTACGGCCACAGGGCGGCACCCCCGGCTGGCACGTGCTCGGACGGGAGACGTTCCTGGCCCCGGTGACCTGGGTCAACGGCTGGCCGGTGGTCGGCGGGGTGACCCCGGTGACGACCGCGCCACCGTGGCCCGCCCGCCCCGTGCCGGCGCCCCCGGCCCGGGACGACTTCGACGCCGGGTCCCTGCACCCGCGCTGGGTCTCGCTGCGCTCCCGGCCGGCCGAGGTCTGGTCGCTGACCGAGCGGCCGGGCTGGCTCACGCTGCGGGCGCGCGGCGCGTCGCTGGACGAGCGCGATGTCACCTTCGTCGGCCGTCGGCAGCAGCACCTCTCCTGCCGGGCCCGTACGCTGGTCGACCCGGCCGGCGGACGCGGCGGGCTCGCCGTACGCCTCGACGAGCGCCACCACCACGAGATCGAGGTCGGCGACGGCGAGGTCCGGGTGGTCGCGCGGATCGGATCGGTGCTCTCGACGGTGGCCACCCGACCGGTCCCGGCCGGTCCGGTCCGGCTCCGGGTCGACGTGCACGCCCCGTCCCCCGGCGACTGGCATCCCGGCAAGGAGCCCGACACGCTCCGGTTCGGCGTCGAGCGGGCCGACGGCACCCTCGACGTGCTGGCCGAGTTGGACGGCCGGCACCTGTCGACGGAGGTCGCCGGTGGCTTCACCGGCCGCGTGATCGGGATGTACGCGGCGGCCGGCAGCGTCCACTTCGACTGGTTCGACTACGCCGACTCCGGGGAGAGCAACCGTGCCCCCTGACCGGGCCCACCGGCCGCAGGGCGATCCGACCCGGCCCGTGACGTGCTGACCGCCACCGCCACCGAACTGGCGCTCGCGCTCGGACGCGGGGAGCGGACGCCACGGATCGGCCTGGAGCTGGCCACCACCCTCTCCGCCCGGGAGAGCACCGCCCCACCGGAAGGTCGAAGTGGCTGAGCAGCGGCACGACGAGGAGCCACAACCGCAAGTTGTCGCGGACATCGACCTGGGTGCCGTCCGGGCGTTCCTCGCGGTGGTCGACGACCGCTACTTCGGCGAGGCGGCCGCTCGCCTGCGGATGAGCCAGCAGGCGGTGTCCAAACGCATCGCCGCACTGGAACGCGACCTCGGGGTGCGCCTGTTCACGCGTGCGCCACGGGGTGCCTCCCTCACCGTCGACGGTCAGGCGTTCCTGCCCCACGCCCGCGACCTGATGAGGCTCGCGGAGCGCGCCGTCGGCTCGGTCCGGCCCGGCCGGCGCGCGTTGCGGGTGGACGTGCTGAACCGGCGGATCGGGCCGGCCGGCCTGTTACGCGACTTCCACCGGGCGCAACCGGAGACCGAGCTGGACGTGGTGACCCTGGTCGAGTCGGACGCCGCCGCCGCGATCGCCGCCGTCGAGGCCGGCACGGTCGACGCGACGTTCCGGGCGGTCACCGTACCGCCGGAGGAGCTGCCGCCGGGCATTCGCGCCGCGCGTGTCCTGGACGACCCGCACCAACTGCTGACCGGACCGGCCCACCCGCTCGCCGCCGCCCGCCACGTCACCATGGCCGACCTGTCCGGCTTGCGGATCTGGATCCCCGGGATCGTTCCCGGCACCGAATGGGCCGCCTACTACGACGTCCTGGCCGCCGAGTTCGGCCTCACCATCGAACGGATCGGTCCCAATTTCGGCACCGACCACCTTCTCGACGTGCTGGCCGACTCACCGACGCTCACCTCGCTGGTCGGTGAGCGGACGCGCATGATCTGGCCGCAGGACTACGACCTGCGCCGTGTCCCGGTCCGCGACCCCACACCGGTCTACCCGCACTTCCTCGTCTGGCACACCGACAACCCGCATCCGGGACTGGCCGCGCTACGCAGCCACATCGCGTCCGTGCCGAACCGCCACCGCACCACCGATGCCTGGGTCCCGGTGTGGGCGGCCGAGCCGGCCACGCCCTGACCGCACCACAAAGGACGGCACCTGCGGCGGGCCTGCGCCGGGACGCTCGGCGCGGACCCACCGGTTCAGGCGTTCCAGCTCCTGCGTTCGGCGGCCGCCGGGCCGGTCACGAGCGTGTTCGGCCCGACGTCCCTGGTCACCACGGCCCCAGCGCCGACCACCGAGTTGCGGCCGATCGTGACACCCGGCAGGACGGTCACGGCGGCACCGAGCCACACGTTCTCCTCCAGCACGATCGGCGCCGCGTCGGTGTACTCGCGCCGCTGGGCCGGTGGGACCGGGTGCCCGGAGGTGACGAGGTTCGTCTTCGGGCCGATCATCACGCCGGCCCCGATCCGGATGCCGCCCTGGTCCAGGAACGTGCAGCCCTGGTTCACGAAGACGTTCACGGCGAACTCGGTGCGCAGGCCGTAGTCGGTGAAGAACGGTGGAAAGATCCGCACGGACTCCGGAAGCGGCCCGGCGAAGATCTGCGCGAACAGTGCCGCGCGTCCCTCCGCGTCGCCGAAGGGCAGCACGTTCAACCGCGACGTCAGGTCGGTGACCTGATAGATCCGCTCCGCGACGCGGGCGAACTCCGGGGTCTGGACGTACATCCGCTGAGTTGTCGCACCAGGCATGTGACGATCTCACCAAACGCCATGACCAGGCAGCAAACAACCGACACGCCAGCCACCACAACCAACGGTTGTGAGGTTCACGGATGCCGTAGCCTCGTCGAAGCCGGCGGGCGGGATCAGGCGCGCGGCTGGTCGACCGGGCAGGCGTACGCCGAGCGGCCACCCAGCTCCCACACCCGCACGGGCGCGCCGCACCGTCGGCACACCGGCCGCTTGTACACCCACCGCTCGTCCGGCGCGGTCGGGTCGCTGACCACCTGGCCGGCGTCCCGACCCAGGGCCAGGTACCGCACCGCGAGGTCCCACAACCCCTGTGCCGTCTGTGCCCTCACGCCCCGGGTGTCCGGGTCGAGGCCGGCGAGGAAGAGCAGCTCGGCCCGCCAGGCGTTACCGATGCCGGCCCAGACGGCCTGGTCGAGCACGGCGACGCCGACCGCGCCCCGCACGGCGGCCAGCCGGCGCACCGCCTCCGCCGGGTCGGCGTCGGCGTCGGCGCGCAGCGGGTCAGGCCCGAGCGAGTCGCGCAGCGCCCGCTCGCCGTCGGCCGGGAGCGCTTCGCACCGGATCGGGGCGATCAGGTCGTACGCGACGTTGACGCCGACCAACCGGAGGCGCACTCCGGTACGCGGGGCGGCGGCCGGGTCGTCGTACCGGAGGAACAGCCCGCGCATGCCGAGGTGCACGTGCAGGGTCGGGCTGTCGTCCAGGTGGTAGAGCAGGTGCTTGCCGTACGCCTCCACCGCGCGCAGCCGCCGTCCGTCGTACGGGCCGGGGTCGAAGCGGCCCTGCGGGCTGGAGACGGCCAGCACCTGCCCGGCGAGTGCGGCGTGCTGTTCGCGGGCGTACCGGTGGACCAGGTGCCCTTCGGGCATGTCAGCGGTCCGGGCAGGGCACGGCGGGCATGGCGCCGCATACCCGGCACGACCGCTCCGATAACCTCGGCCTTCGGCGGAATGAGGATGGATGGTCCGTAGTTGTACGGGTTCGTGACTGACGTCGTCCCGCACTCCCGGCTGCTCGACATCCGGCGGATCTTCGTGGAGCCGGAGGCCGCCGCGCTTCCGCGCGGCCAGCAGGTGCTGGCCCGGTTCCCGGACGCCGAGCGCGTCGAGGTCGACAGCCACACCCGCATCCCCGAGCTGTACGGCGACGAGTCGAACGTGGCCCGCTGGGTGCGGATCAAGACCGAGACCCTCGTACTCGGGGTGAAAAAGTCGCTCACCGCCCGGCCGAACGGCCGCTCCGCCGACTTCATCGCCCCGTCCACCGCCAACGGCTGCGCCATGGCGTGCGCCTACTGCTACGTCCCCCGACGCAAGGGCTACAGCAACCCGGTCACCGTCTTCGCCAACATCGAGCGGATCACCGGATACCTGTCCCGGCACGTGGCCCGGCAGGACGTGAAGGACACCCCGAACCAGTGTGACCCGCACGCGTGGGTGTACGACATCGGCGAGAACTCCGACTGCTCGCTGGACGCCCGGGTCAGCGACAACGTCCGGGACCTGGTCGCCTGCTTCCGCGACCTGCCCAGCGCGAAGGCCAGCTTCGCCACCAAGCACGTCAACCGGGACCTGCTCGACTGGGACCCGCGCGGGCGTACCCGGATCCGGTTCTCGCTGATGCCCGCCCGGGACGCCAAGCTGCTCGACATCCGCACCTCACCGGTCGCCGAGCGGATCGCCGCCATCGACGATTTCGTCGCCGCCGGCTACGAGGTGCACGTCAACTTCAGCCCGGTGGTGGTACGCGACGGCTGGCTCGACGACTGGGCGGAGCTGCTCGACCAACTCGACGCCGGGATCGGCCCCCGGGCCAAGGGACAGCTCGCCGCCGAGGTCGTCTTCCTCACCCACAACGACCGGCTGCACGAGGTCAACCTGGGCTGGCACCCGAAGGCCGAGGAGGTGCTCTGGCGCCCGGACCTCCAGCAGCCCAAACGGTCGCAGTCCGGCGGCTGGAACGTGCGCTACCGGATTGGGCACAAGGGCCGCTACGTCGCCGCGCTGACCGAGCTGATCACGGCCCGCACCCCGTACTGCCGCATCCGCTACGCCTTCTGAGTCGGAGGCCCACCGCCGGGGCACCGGGTGACACAGCAGTGCCCGCTGGTGACCGGCGCCGTGTGCCGGCGGGCGCAGCCACGGTGATCAGGGGGTGGGCGGCCCGACCGACCGGTCCCCCACCGGCTGCGGCAGCCTGACCAGGACGACGGCCGCGCCTCCTGCCGAACACGTCCCCCCGGTCGCGCCGAGCACCGTGACGACAACGGTGGTGGCGGTCGTCCGCACCGTGGTGCCCTCGATCCGGCGGCACGCCCCACCGGGTACCCGCACCGTCAGGGCGGTGCCGCTCGGGTCGGTCGAGTCCAACGTCCAGGGCAGGGATTCGTACCGTCGGGCCTCGTCGGCGGGCAGCTCGCGCAGCGGTGGCAGGGACGTCGTCGCGTACGGGACCGGGGGTGCGCCATCTCCCGCGCAGGCCCCCGCGACGAGGGACACCGACAACAACGGACAGAGAACCAACGACCGCACCCGCATTCGGCCTCCCGGAGCCACCGTCGGTCCGACGCATCCCGGGCGGACACCGTTCCCCTCCCCGAGCCGGCCACGCCACCGCCGAAAGATCGAGTGACCTGGGAGTGTTCAGCGGCCGAGAGCACGCCGTTCACCTGTAGGGGCAGGACATGGTCACCAGCGGCCCTTAGACAGACGAGGTCCCCGAAAGATCATCCGATGGGAGCCGCATGTCTGTCACCCGACGGTCCGTGTTGAGGTGGGGCGGCGCGGCCGTCGCCACCGCCCTCGTCGCCCCGCAGGTCACCGCGCGGCCGGCGCTCGCCGTGCCCCTGCCGGCGGACCCGTTCACGCTGGGCGTCGCCTCCGGCGACCCGTCGCCCGACGGGGTGGTGCTGTGGACCCGGCTGGCGCCTTCGCCGCTGGACCCGGACGGCGGCATGCCGGGGGTTCCGGTACAGGTGAACTGGCAGGTCGCCACCGACGAGCGCTTCGGCGACGTGGTGCGCGCCGGCAGCGTACGGGCGGAGCCGGGCTGGGCGCACTCGGTGCACGTCGAGGTGAGCGGCCTGCTGCCGGACCGGGTCTACTACTACCGCTTCCGGGCCGGCCGGCACCTCAGCCCCGTCGGGCGGACCCGCACCTTCCCCGCTGCCGGTGCGGCGGTGACGTCGATGACGCTCGCCGCGGTCTCCTGCCAGTCGCTTCCCGCCGGACGCTACGCCGCCTACCGGCACCTCGCCGCCGGCGACCACGACCTGGTGCTGCACCTCGGCGACTACATCTACGAGGCGGCCGGGGCGGCCAACCCGAACGCCGGGCCGGACCGCAGACACGCGCCGTTCAAGGTGATCCGCACCCTGGAGGAGTACCGGATCCGGCACGCGCAGTACCGGCTCGACCCGGACCTCCAGGCCGCGCACGCCGCCGCGCCGTTCCTCTGCGTGCCCGACGACCACGAGGTCGTCAACAACGCCGCCGGTGACCTCGGCGCGGACGGCAACAGCACGCCGGAGGTGTACCTGCCGCGACGGGCGGCGGCGTTCCAGGCGTACTACGAGCACCTGCCGCTGCGCCGGTCCTCCATGCCGCAGGGACCCGCGATGCAGTTGTACCGCCGGCTCGACTACGGCAACCTGGCGCAGCTGACCCTGCTGGACACCCGGCAGTACCGCAGCCCCCAGGAGGACGGGCCGACCTTCCAGCGCCTCAAGCCGTCGGCGTACGACGTCGCGCGTACGATGACCGGCCCGGAGCAGGAGCGGTGGCTCCTGGCGGGCCTGGCCGCCTCGTCGGCCCGGTGGAACGTCATCGGCCAGCAGGTCTACTTCGCCGCGATCGACATGGAACCCGGGGACGCCGAGTTCTACAACACCGACAAGTGGGACGGCTACCCGGCGGCCCGGTCCCGCATCACCGGCTTCCTCCACCAGCGCCGGCCGCGCAACCCGGTGGTGCTCAGCGGCGACGTGCACGCCGCCATGGTCAACGACATCACCCTGGACGCGGATCCGGCGTCGCCGGTGGTCGCCACCGAGTTCCTCGGCAGCTCGATCACGAGCGAGAAGGGCAACAACGACCTCTTCGAGGCGGCGCTGCCGGAGAATCCGCAGGTCCGGTACTACAACGGGCGTCAGCGCGGCTACCTGTCCTGCACGGTGACGCCGGAGCAGTGGACCGCCGACCTCTGGTTCGTCGACGACGTCCTCGACGCCGGATCGCCGGTACGCCGGGGCGCGTCCTACGTCCTGGAGGACGGACGGCCCGGGGCACAGGCGGCCTGAGTCCCGTCGACGCGGTGCCGCGGCCGGACGGACGGTCGCGGCACCGGGCGTTCCGTCCGGACTGCTCGGGGCACCCCGGTAGATGCCCCGGTGTCCTGGATGGCCCGTCGCAGGCCGGATTCCGGGGACCCGGCCGGATCAGGGCGCTCGACTGGACACCGCCGGGCGGCCGGATCGGGTGTCGTCCGAGGTCACCCGGCCTTCTGGGGGTCGTCCGGGTCGCGTGTCGTCAGCTCGGATGCTGTGGTGTGCTGCTGTGCTTCCTCGGCGGTGCGGAGGACGTCGCGGGCGGCGGTGGCCACCGGGCAGTCCGGTGTACGGCACATGGGGCAGCGGCCGTCAGGCCCGGGTCGGTGCTGACGGAGCACGGCACGGGCGGTGAGTATCAGTCGGTTGCGGATCTGGGCCAGGGACAGGTGCGGGCCGGTCACCGTTCAGCCCACCCCGAGGGTGTCGGCGAGCTGGGTGACCGTGGCCGGCGCGTCGGGGTCGCGGGCAACCTGGGCGAGTACGTCCCGCGCGGTGGGACGATGGCGGACCTCGGCTGGCGCGATCCGCGCGGCGTCGACCAGTACCCGGCCGGCGTTGACCGGGTCGCCGACTTCGAGATAGGCGCGGGCGGCGTCGACCAGGTGCGCGGCGCGATGCTCGACGGGCAGGCACCGCCAGCCGCCCCGCTGGATGGTCTTCTCGTGCCAGGTCACCGCGTCCCGGGCGTCACCCAGGTCGACGGCTGCGGTGGCACGGGCCAGGGCAACGGCGGTGGGTCCGAAACCGGTGCGGTGGTGGTCCTGGCCATCGCCGACCCGTTCGGCCAGGTCGGCGGCCTCGTCAAGCAACTCGGTAACGGCAGCATCGTCGCCGTAGCGGGCGGCGGCCAGGGCGGCTTGGACGAGCAGGGTTCCACACAGGGAAAGCTCGATCGGGCTGCCGTACTCGATCACGGGTGGGGCGATCCGGTACGCGGCGGCCCGCATCGCCGACGTCGCCTCCCTCGCCCACCCCGATTCGCGTAGCACCTGCCCGAGCTGCACCGCAGCAGCAGCCACCAGGACCCGGTCCCCCGTGGCGGCGATCATCGCTCGATCGGCGGCCAGCCACGCCAGGTCAGCGTCACCGAGCTTCACCAGCAGTGCGGCGGTGATCCGGTACGCCTCCACCAGCGGCACCCTGGCTGCCTCGGAATCGTGGGCGTGGGTGCGCTGCGCGTCGGTCAGCAGGTCTGGCAGCAGGTCGACGACCTGCGGGTAGCGGGCGTACTGGAAGGTCGTCCACACGTGCGCGACCTCTCGGGCCATCCGGTCGACAGGCAGGACGGGTCGGCGTCCAGCCGGCCTGCCGAGCGGGATCTCGTACCGGGACAACGCCGCCCGGATTCGCTCCACATCCTCGACTCGTTCGGTCACCTCGACCGGGTGAATATCCCGACCCAGCAACACCGCCGTGTCGACCCGCAGCACAGCGGCGATGGCTTGGAGGGTCGACACCTTGTCCAGCGAGCGGACACCCCGCTCGATCTTGTCCACCCAACTCTTGGACTTGCCGAGCCGGTCGGCGAACACCTGCTGCGACAGCTTCCGCCGCACCCGCCAGTACGCCACCCGCCGGCCGACCGGGAGAGCCTCCGGCCGGTTCACCCTCATCCGACCCAGCCAAGGAACCGGTGGTGCAGAACCCCGGCGGGCACCCAGGGCAAGTCTTCCGCCGCCCGCACCAACTGCCCACCGAGGTAGAGCGACAGTGACACCCGAGCCTTGTCGAACTCGGCAAACAACTCCCGTTTCCGAGTGAGGCAGGGCCAAGAACAACCGCAGCCCCGGCAGGTCCACAGTGGCGGAGCCGGCTCGTGCGTCGTCACCGAACATCACTCTCCCTGAGCAACAGCCCGGTCTGTCAACAGACCAGACCTGGCACATTCAGTAACCGTGACGCTACGATCACAGCGGCGATCGTTGGACTCACCCGCAGTACGAATGAGCTGGTCAGGGCTTCCCTCACGTCGCTGTCCAAGACGGCAAACGTCGACTGCCGGTCAACGTAGGGATGTCGATGACGCAGTTCGAACGGTCCGCACCGACGCGGGGCGACGTGACCGGCTACCTGCTGAAGCTCATTCGGGAATCCATACCTCTGACCCAGGAACAGCTCGGCGTGGAACTCGGCGTCGATCGCGCGACCGTCCAGAGCTGGGAGTCAGGACGGCGACCGTTCCTCGCCGTCCCGCTCGGTCAAGCCGTCCGGATCCGTCAGAGGCTCGGCAGCCTCGGGGCGAACCCGATACTGCTCGATGCCGTCGCGGACGCCGCCGAGGCCGATGCCATCCTCGCCGCCCTGCTCGGTCCGAAAGTCGAGGGGGCAGACATCACCGGGCAGCCGCTCGGATGCGCGGTACTCACCCACCGACTGTCCGACCTGATCCTCTGGGCAGTCCTCGGCCAGACACCCACCTTCATCAGAAGCCTCCCCGCGCCCCACCGTCGACGCGGGCCCGTAGCCACCGGCCCTACCCTCTGCGCCGAGGAACAACACGCCTTCTTCACCAACCTGCACGTCCTCGCCGAACGCGCCGCAGACCAGCGCCACCCGAACGTGCTGCTCCACCGGCAGGCATGCTTCCTCGCCGGCATGGACCCCACCGGTGCCTCCGCCGCATGGCTCGCCCAGGGCAACGCCCGCAAGACACATCGGGTGACCACCTTCCGTACCTGGTCACCGCTGTGGCCGGACGCCCGCTCCGTCGTCACCTCGCTGGCCAACCAGGGAGACCCCGAACCACTGCGGGACTTCATCTCCCGCGCGCACCCCGACGACGCCTGCCAGCGCGCCGCCCTCAACTACTCGGCGTACTGGGTCGGCGAGATCCCCTACCGCCAACCCGACGACTCCTTCATGCCCACGACCATCACCGACTGGCGCGGCACCCGACTCCTGCGCCACCTGGTCGAACGCCTCGACGCCGACCACCCCTTCGTAGACCTCAACATCCACAACCTGTGGGCACTGCTCACCGCCCGACGCGGACTCGTCCACGACCACCCCACCACCGGACAAACCCTCGCCGACCGCGCCGTCGCCATCCTCGACGGCGACCGGATCTCCGCGCAGTCCCGGCAGGAACTAACGTCTATCGTCTACAGCCTGCGGACAGAGGGAATCACCGGCACAGGGACGGGCAGATGAGCGACGACCAGCATGCTGCCGCGATGAGGTTCATCTTCGAGGCCGGCGTCCTCAAACGCGCGGCCCGAACCGGCTGGTGGTTCGCCGGCGTCAAGCACCCCGAATCCATCGCCGAGCACTCCCACCGCACCGCCCTGATCGGGATGATCCTCGCCGCCATGGAAGGAGCCGACCCCGCCCGGGTCACGATGCTCTGCGTCCTGCACGACACCCAGGAAACCCGCATCACCGACATCCCCCACATCGCCAAGCGCTACCTCACCGCCGCACCCAACACCACCGTCACCGCAGACCAGGTCGCCGACTGCCCACCCGCCGTCACCGACACCATCACCACGGCCGTCGCCGAATACGAAGCCGGCGAAACCCTCGAAGCCATCGTCGCCCGCGACGCCGACAAACTTGAATGCCTCGTGCAAGCCGTCGAATACCGCCACCAGGGCATCGACAACCTCCAACGCTGGATCGACAGCTCCCGCGCCGCAATCAAAACCGCATCCGCGCACCGCCTCGCCGACGCCGCCCTGACCGGACAACCCCTCGCCTGGCTCACGCCGCCGCCGCACCCGAAGTAACCGACCCCTCGCCCGTTGTTGGTCCCAGAGATCTACGATTTCGACTCCCGGCGCTGTAGCAGGCGCCCCGTCGTGGGCTCACATCATTGGTGGTTGCCGGTGTTCAACATTGGCGGGCAAAGACCGTCGTACACCGAGGACCACAGCCGCTACCCCGGCTGCGGTGCAGTTTAGTGACGATCTGCTGCGATGGGCGAAGCTTCCGCCTGCGCTGGCCGGCGACGACCTCGCTTCCGTACCTGTACCTGGCGGCGTCGTTTACTGGCAAGCTGCTGCTCGACACGAACTGCCGAGCCGGCTGCGGGATCTTGCCGCGAACCTGCTGTCCCACTCACGCGCCGAACAGAAGTCGGTGACTGACGCCGACCTCGACGCTCTCGGCCTCACCGATGCGCCCCTGCTGATCGAATACTCGGGCCGGCCCAGCTGCCCACAGAGGCCGCCACCGACCGGTACGCCAGGCGCATCTCACCCACTCGGGCACTGCCGCAGCGTGATGGAGTCATTCCGAGGAGTTACGTAGGCGGACGTGCGGCGGGAGCGGCACCTACGCCAAGATCAACCAAAACGGAGGCCAAGGTCGCGGCAGCGACCGCACGCATGGTGATCGTTGGCGTATCGTCTCGAGGTGCCTTCGACTCTTCGCCTCGAGCGAACCCGCTCCACGACTGAACTCGAGCGCCTCGAGGACCGTCCGGCGTTCGGTGAGGTCTTCACCCGCCGCTGGGTCGTAGACACGCTGCTAGACATGGTCGGCTACACGGCTGACGCAGATCTGCCTGCACTGACTATCGTTGACCCCTCGGCTGGCTCCGGCGCCTTCCTGACCGCCGCGGTTCAGCGGCTCCTACTGGCGCGACGTCGCACCGGAACAGCCTTCGCGAGTCTGGATGGCTGTCTACGGGCCTTCGACGTGCAATCTGAGCACGTCGCCCGGTGCCGCCACCTGGTTGAACAGATTCTGCTCGACGATGGCTGTCCGGTGGCAGAGGCCGCTGAGCTGTCCAGGATCTGGGTAATCCGGGCCGACTACCTGCTTGATGAGGGTGTTTCCAGGCCAGCCGATGTGATCATCGGCAACCCGCCATACATTCGCATCGAAGACCTGCCCACCGAGATCAACGAGGCGTACCGCCGCCGTTGGAGCACGATGACTGGACGAGCAGACGTCTACGTTGGTTTCATTCAACGCGGGCTGTCCACGCTCAAGCCGGGTGGACGGCTCGGGTTCATCTGCGCGGACCGGTGGATGCGCAACCAGTACGGAGCTGCGCTGCGCCGCTTCGTTACCGACGGCTTCTCTGTTGACGCGGTGTGGACCATGCACGACGTGGACGCCTTTGAAAGTCGGGTCTCGGCCTACCCGGCGATAACCCTGCTACGTCGCGGCGAGCAGGGCAGCGCGGTGGTCGCCGACACCGATGCCTCCTTCGGTGCCGCCTCTGCGGCGGAGTTGGTCAGATGGTCCCAGAGGTCAGAGACCAACTCTTTCCAGGGCAGCGGTTTTGCCGCTCACCGGCTGCCACACTGGTTTCCCGGCGATGAAATGTGGCCTGCGGGTTCGCCGGCGCGGCTGGCGATGATTGAGCACCTGAAGGACAACTTTTCGCCGTTGCACGATCCAGACGGCGGCACCCGGGTTGGTATCGGCGTCGCCACCGGCGCTGATCAGGTCTTCGTCACCACCGACGGAGAGGCGGTCGAGCCCGACAGGTTGCTTCCCCTGTCGATGGTCCGTGACATCGCCACCGGCGCCTTTGCCTGGTCTGGGCGCTATCTGGTCAACCCGTGGGAGGCCGATGGGTCGCTGGTCGACCTAAACGCCTATCCGAGATTGCGGGCTTACCTGGCGAGGCACAGCACTACGCTGCGCGGCCGGTTCATAGCCAAGCAGCGGCCGGCAACGTGGTACCGGACGATCGACAAGGTCAATCACGAGCTGACCGCCCGGCCGAAGCTCCTGCTGCAGGACATGAAGACGACGATCCACCCCGTTCTGGAGCGGGGTGGCTCCTATCCACATCACAACCTGTACTTCGTCGTCTCCGATGTGTGGGACATGGAGGTGCTCGGCGGGCTGCTGCTATCCGGAGTCGCGCAGGCGTTCATCGAGGCGTACTGCGTGCGGATGCGCGGCGGCACGCTGCGGTTTCAGGCTCAATACCTCAAACAGATCCGCGTGCCGCAGCCAGGTGCCATCGACACTACGGTCGGCGAACGGCTGCGCTTGGCGTTCCGTCACCGCGACCGGCAGGCCGCGACCCGCGCCGCCGTCGCCGCCTACGGCCTCGACACGTTCGACCTCGACTGACACAACGCCTTGGGAGGGGCAGCAGATGGACCGTGCGGCGATCCAGCATGCGGTGGAAGACTTCTGGCTCAAACGCGGTGCGCAGGACGAAGCGCTGGAAGACGGCGGTAAGGCCGGCGGCGGCGCGCGCGCCAACGGCCACATGGGAACCTTGACCGACATCGTCGCGCAGGAGTTCCGTGACGCGGGTCTGTCCGGTGCTGAAATCCTTGCCGGTAAGCCGTACCTGCCCGGCTACTACCGCGCCCGGAAGCAATGGGACCTCGTGGTGAGATACCGAGGCATCCTTGTCGCCGCGATCGAGTTAAAGTCTCAGATCAAAAGCGTCCAGCGCAACATCAATAACCGCTTTGAGGAGGCACTGGGCACCGCCACGGACACTCACGCGGCCCAGGCTAAGAATCAGGCGTTCGGCGAGGTTCCGCCGTGGCTCGGCTACGTTTTCATCCTGGCCGAGACCGCGGAGACCGAGAGCGTGCCGCGTGAGCCGACCATGCTGTTCCCCGGCGACCCTGCGTTCCGCGACACCACGTACAATCAGCGCTACCAGGAAATGCTGCGCCGCTTTATCGGCGACAACATCTACCAAGCCGGATGGTTTATAACCACCAAGATGACTCCGGAGTCGGTCAGCTACGCCGAACCCCTCGCGACCGCCACCGCCTTGGCTTTCCAGACTGCCATCCGCGGAAGGCTGGACTTCATCAAGGCCGTCGTTCAGGGCATGAGCTCCGGGGAAACAACCTCATTGTGAGGCTGCGCAACTTCGCGGCGGATGCCGGCCCCATCGGCGAGCTGGCTGCGATCGTGGGTCGCGGTGACCTGCCCTCCGGCGGGGAGCTCTGGCTTTGCAATGGGAGTGGCCTGCGGGCGGCCGTGCAACCTCAGCTTGTCAGTCGGAGGACATCCCGAGCTCTGCCCCTCGGTGCGAACTAACGGATCAACTCGAAGGAGGCCATCACCGAGGTCAGGGTCGACTCGTCCGGATCGGCGCGGTCGGCCAGGTAGGTGCCGAGCATGGTGTAGACACTGCGCAGCCCGGACGGCGAACGGTCCGGCGCCTCGGTCACCACGGCGATCTGGCGCACCTCGCGCCCCTCGACCACGGTGCCGCTGGAGCGGACCGCGACCGGCAGGCCCCCCGGGGCGGCCGGCTGGTCGATGCCGGGGTCGACCAGCCGGTGCGGGCCGTCGTCGCTCAGCGCCAGCTCGGCCACCTCGCCGAGGGTGATCTCCTCGGGCAGTCGCCGCCCGAAGACCACCAGGTTGGCCCGGAAGTCGTCGGCCGGCGGGCCGAGGAAGGCGATCAGCCCCTCGTCCGGTTCCACCGCGCTCCACTGCTCCGGCGCGTCCAGCCGGAACGGCCACAGCCCGGGGGAGATCGCGTTCGGCCACTCCACGGCGGTCATCAGTCTTCCTTCTCTCAGAACGGGTTGAGCTTGCCGGCCACGTCGGCGACCGCCTTGGCGCCGTCTCCGATGTGATCGGCGATCTTCGGTACGTCTACCTCGCCACCGACCGTGATCTTGCCGCCGAGGCCGAGCGCCAGACCGACGCTGGCCTGCACCTTCACCTTGCCGCCGTCGACCCCCGCATCAACGCCGGCCGAAGCGCCGACGCCGATCTGCCCCTCGGCGACCCCCCGGGGACGCACACCGAGCACGTCCACCTCGCCCCGGGCGCTGCCCCGGAGTCCGGCGAAGGCCTCCGCTTCCGCCCGGAGCCGGCCACCGCTGCGCCCCGCGTTGAGGTCCAGCCCGCCGCTGGCGTCCGCGCCGCCCCGGCCGCGCAGCTCGCCCTCCGCGCCGAACCCGCCGGCGCGCAGCTTGGCCTTGAGCCGGGCGTCGAAGGCGGTCACCTCGGCCCGCGCGTTGAGGGTGGTGCCGTACCGGTCCTTGCCGACGCGGCCCAGGCCGCCCTCGGCCATGGCGAGTCGGTGCAGCAGGCGCAGTTGTGCGTCCACGCTCCCGTTGCGCCCCTTCAACAGGGCCTTCTCGTAGTTCTTCCACGCGCCCTGCCAGGTGCGGGAGCCGTACAGCAGGGAGAAGAGGGGTTCCCGGGGGCTCAGGCCGTTGCGGGCCAACCGCCGCCGCTCCGCGTCGGTCAGGTTGCGGCCACCGGTGCCCCGGCGCTTGTTGGGCAGGCTGCGGCTCTTCAGGTCGTCGAGGAGCCGGGGGCCGAACACCGTGTGGTTCTTGACCGCGCCGGGAGCGCCCGGAGCGCCCGGGATGGCCGGCGCGAGCGCAGCGGCCGACTGGCACACCGCGACGAACGTCCGCACGGCGCGTCTACGGTCCCGCAGCGCGTCCTCGTGCCGTTCGGCGGCCCGGCGGTGGGCCCGCTCGGCCTCCTCCACCTCCCGCTGGGCCCGGAGCACACCGGACATGTCCGGGGCGGGAACCTCCAGCCCGGCGGCGCGGTCGGCCGAGGCACGCTTGGCCGCCGCGCCGAACCCGATCTGCTCGGCGCCCAGTTGCCGACGGGCCTCGTCCAACCGGGTCTCGGCGCGGTCCAGCACCTTCCGGGCCCGCTGCTCGTCCTCGATCGGTCCGGCGACCGTGCCGAGCGCCTGGGCCACCCGCTCGTGCGCGGCCCGTGCGGCGGCGAGCGCGGCGTCCAACGCGCCGAGGGCACCGTGGAACCGGGCACCGGCCGGGCCGACCAGCACCTGGGCGGCACCGGCGGTGCCCGTGCCGGCGAAGCTGGCGCTGGCCCGCCGTACGGTACGCACCGAGTGGTCGAGGGCACCGGCACGGGCCCCGTTGTCCCGGGCCGCCCGGCGCAGGGCGTCCGGGTCGGCGGTATCGGTCGTCATGGTCACTCCCCGGCCAGGGCGAACGCCACGGCGGTCATGTTCGCCTGGCGGGCGATGACGCTCGCCGCATCCTGCAACCGTCCGAACTGGGCGCTCCACCGGCGGACGAAGTCGGCCAGCGCGGCGTCCGCCGCCGGATCCCCCACCGACGCCGGGACGGGGCAGGTCCGGGGCAGTCCAGCCGCCGCCGTGCTGACCGCGGTGCTCACCGCGCGCAGCCCGGCGGGGTCGGCCCCAATCGATCCCAAGCTCATGGACGACACGCTAGGTCCGCGCCGGGCGACGGCCAATGGGAAGTGTTCCCCAGCGTCACCGCCCGGCGCCGGCCACCGGAATCCTCGGCGGAACCCGCAGTGCGGCGGCGATCCGCTGCCGCCGGGACGACGCCGCAGCGAGCTGTCGCCGTACCGTGTCGGCCAGGGCCCAGGCCCGGTCGGCCTCGACGATCGTCACCCGCGCCGGGCCGTAGGCCGCCGCGTCGACCAACGCCACCAGGGCCCGCGCCGGTCCGTCGGCCGCCGGGACCCGGCCGGTCAGCGTCGCCAGCGCCTCGCCGGTCGTACTGGCCCGGGAGACGGTGACTCCCGTCTCGGCACAGCGTTCCAGCGTGTCCCGCCAGGCGGCGAGCAGCCGGCGACCGGGATCGTCGAGACGACGCCGTCTGGCCCGCACCGCCCGCTTGGCCGTCGGCGGCGCACCCACCAGCACGAACAGTCCCAGTACGGAGAGCAGCGCCACGGCCGGCCAGGGTGGGCCCGACGCCGGCCGCCCGGAGTCCGGGGCGGCACCCGGCGGGGCGGCCGAGCCGGGGGAGCCGACGGGTTTCGGTGCGTTCGGCGTACGGGCCGGCTCGGGCGCGCTGCTCGGTGGCGGATCGGGCTGCTCCGGACGGCGGTCCCCGGACTGGCCGGGTGTCGGATGGAACGGCACCCAACCGGCATTGGTGAAGCGCACCTCCGCCCAGGCGTCCACGTCCCGGCCGGTGACCACGCGACTGTCGCCGGGGCCCGTCCGGGTGCGGAACCCCACCACCACCCGGGCGTCGTAGCCGAGCGCCCGGGCCAGCACGGCGAACGCCGACGCGTACTGCTCGGCGGTGCCGTTGCGGGTCTCCAGCAACCGGTCGATCTGGTAGAGCCCGTGCCCGGCCGGAGGTCGGGGCGAGGTGTCCAGCCGGTAGTCGCCGTTGCGGGCGAAGTGGTCGGCGAGCCGGCGCAGGGCGGGGTAGCCCGCGCTGGCCCCGGTGATCGAGGTGGCCTGGGCGAGCAGTCCGGCCGGCACCGACCCGGCCGGCACCGACCCCGGCGGGAGCACGGCCGGCGGGTCGGCCGGCAGGTCCGCCACGGTGAAGCGGGGTACGGCGCTCCGTACGGTGTACCCCTCCGGGGCCGGCCGGTTCTCCGGGAAGATCACGTCCCCGGTGGTCCGGTCCACCCCGAGTCCGCCGAGCGACACCTCTACCGGCCGCCCGGCACTGACCAGCCATTCGAGCGGGCCACGCTGGTCGATCCGGATCTGCTGGGTGACCAGCTCCGCCGGACCGGTCGGGGCGGGCAGCTGACGTCCGGCCCGCCAGTAGGTGGCCGCGCTGGTCCAGTAGGTGCCGTCGAAACGGTCCAGGGTGGCGTACCGCAACCGGTCGGGCGTCCCGTCGCCGGTGACGGTCAGCCGCAGGCCGAGTTTTCCGGTGCGCAGCGCCGGGAACTGGGCCAGCGGGCTGCTGCCGGTGCGCGGGCGCACGGGTTGCGCGACCAGGTCCCGGGGATCCGCCGGGGTCCGCTCGCCGGCCACGGTGACCAGGGCCGGCCCGAGCAGGCTGGCCGCCGCCCCGGCGGCCAGCACCAGGACGAGCCCGGGCAGGCCGACCAACCGGCCCGGAGCCCTCACACCGGGGTCGGCGTCCGGGTCACGGTGTCCGGCGGCGGCGGTGGCGAGCATCGCCAGGGCGATCACGGCCACCGCCGGTGCCAGCCAGCCCGGAACCCCGGTCGGCGTGGTCAGGAGCAGGCCGGCGGTCATCGCCAGCAGCGGCGCCGGCAACGCCCAGGGCGCGGCGGCACGACGCAGCGACGGTTCCACCGCGCCGATGCCGGCCAGCCCGGCGAAGACCGCCACCAGGGCCAGTTCCGGCCCGCCCGGGTCGACCGGGGGCACGGAGGTGAGCAGCCGGTACGGCCCGTCGGTGACCCGGGCCGGGCTGACCAGCCCGACGTAGGCGACGAGCACCGTCAGTTCGACGGTGAGCCGGGTGACCGGCGGAACCCGGGTCGTCGTGGCGAGCAGCATCCCGGCCAGCGCCGGCAGCAGGGCGGCGCCAGCGGTCGCCAGCAGGTATCCGGGGTCGGCCAGGGCCTCGTCGGCGGTGCGGCCGAAGAGCCCCGCGAACGCGACCACCGGCGCCAGTCCGAGCAGGCCGGCCAGCGCCGCCCTGACCAGGAGCCATCGGCTCACCGTCGGCCTCCCGCGAGGCCGCTGTAGGCGGTCGCCGCGGTCCGGGCCCGGTCGGCGCGGATCACCACCAGGCCGCTCTGGACGCTGACCGACGTGCCGGCCGGTCCAGGTGGAGCCGCGCTGTCCAGCGCAGCGGCGGCGGGCTGCGCCGACCCGTCCGCGACGAGTTGCACCAGCACGATCCCGCCGAACCGGCGTGTCTGCCCGGTCAGCGCGGGCGCCAACCCCGGATCCGCGCCGCTGACCACCACCAGCCCGCCGCCGGCCGGGGCGCGGGCGACCATCGCCAACAGCTCGGCCGGATCACCGTCGTCGGTACGGCTGGCCGCGGCCAGCCGGTCCAGCGGACCACGGGCACCGAGCCGGGCCAGGTCCGCGACGTCCTCGCCGAGCACCGCGAGGTCGACCGCCTGACCGGAGCGGCTGGTGGAGACCACCACCGAGGCGGTCAACTCCACCGCCTCCTCGAACAGTTCCCGGTCGAGCACGGTGGCCCGGGTGTCCAGCAGCACCGCGGCACTCGGTTCGGTGGTGTCCACCCGGTCCTGGACGATGAGTTCACCCGCCCGGGCGGTGGAGCGCCAGTGGATCTGCCGGGGATCGTCACCCGGCCGGTACTCGCGCAGCGCGGCGAAGGCCATCGAGCCCCGGAGCACCCGGTCGGTGAGCCGCCCCTCGAAGTCGAGGACCGGGCCGATCGGCAGCGGACGGACCGGATGCGCCCGGGGCCGTACCCAGACCTGGTCCGGCGCGGCCAGGGTCTGCGTACGCAGAGCCAGCCGCAGCGGGTCACGGCGGTGCAGCCGTACCGGCCCGAGTCGCAGCACGCCCCGGTCGGCGGTCGGCACCGGGTAGCGCAGGCGGGTCGTCCCGCCGGGCGACAGCGGGGGCACCACGATCCGCAGCCCGCCGCCGTGGTCGTCCCGGGCGGGCCGCCGCCGCCCGGAGGCGGCCCGCCCGGCGGGGGCCGCGTCGACGTCGACGGGGGTGGCCGGGCCCGACGCGGGACGGCCGCCCAGCGCGGCCAGCCCGTCGACCGCCTCGAACCGTCCGGTACGCAGGCGTCCGGCGTTGACCACCTCCAGCCAGCCGGTGACCTGCTCACCGACGGTCACCCGGTGCGGGGCGACGGTACGGGTCACCCGGACCCGGGCCGGCATGCGAACCAGGATCGCGGCGACGAGCACCACCGCGACCCCGGTGGCACCGAGCCCGCCCAGCGTGGGATAGCCGCCGAGCGCGCCGGCGGCGAGCAGCACGATCGAGCCCAGGGCCACCGCCAGACCGGTGCCGGTCAGCCCGGTGCCTTCCCGGAGGCGGCGCATCAGACCCGGGCCGCCAGGGGGACGGGCACCGTGCCCAGCACGTCGCGCAGCACGTCGTCGGCGGAACCGCCCTCGATTTCGGTGGCGGAGGCGAGCAGCAGCCGGTGCCCGAGGGCCGGCTGGGCGACCGCCTTCACGTCGTCGGGTACGACGTAGCCCCGGCCCTGCCCGGCCGCCCAGGACTGGGCGGCCCGGACCAGGGCCAGACTGCCCCGGGGGCTGGCGCCGAGACGCAGGCGCGGGTCCCGGCGGGTCGCCTCGGCGATGCGGGCGACGTACTCGGCCACCGCGTCCGCCACGTGCACCCGGCTGACGTACTCGATCATCCAGCGCACCTGCTCGACGCTGGCCACCGGGGAGAGTTCCGGGACCCCGCCGTCCCGGGACCGGCCGACCAGGATGTCCCGTTCGGCCGCCACGTCCGGATAGCCGACGGAGATGCGCAGCAGGAAGCGGTCGAGCTGCGCCTCCGGCAACCGGTAGGTGCCGGCCAGGTCGACCGGGTTCTGGGTGGCGACGACCAGGAAGGGTGCCGGCACCGGATAGCTGCGACCGTCCACGGTGACCTGCCGCTCCGCCATCACCTCCAGCAACGCCGACTGGGTCTTCGGCGACGCCCGGTTGATCTCATCGGCGAGCACCAGGTGGGCGAAGGCCGGGCCGGGCCGGAACTCGAAGGTGCCGGTGCGCTGGTCGTACACGGTGGTGCCGGTGATGTCCGAGGGCAGCAGGTCCGGGGTGAACTGGATGCGGTGCCAACTGGCGTCCACCGAGGCGGCGATGGCCTTGGCCAGGGTGGTCTTGCCCACGCCCGGCACGTCCTCGACCAGCAGGTGACCGCCGGCGAAGAAGCAGGTCAGGGCGAGACGTACCGCCTCCGGCTTCCCGGACAGTGCCCGGGTGACGTTGGCCCGGACCGCCTCGTACCGGGCCGCGAAGTAGGCGGCGGGGTCGTGGCCGGCCTCGGAGTTGCTGGTGTTCACGCGATCCTCGCTCTGGGAGTCGGTGGGAGAGCCGGGTACGGCGGGTGACGCGGGTCGCCCGGGTGGGGACGGGTCCGCCGGTACGACCGGTGGGTCAGCTCGGATCCTTGGCCGACTGCCGGCCGTCGGCGGTCAGGCAGACCGGTTCGGCGGGGGCCGGTGGCGGCCGGTCGGTGACCACCAGTGCCCAGACCCGGTAGCAGTGCCGGGTCCGGCGGTCGACGCCGGGGATGAGGTACGGCGGCACCTTCTCGGCCGCACCGACCTGACCGATCTTCGTGTCGTCCCGCCAGATCACGTACGAGTCGAAACCCGGCAGCTTGGACTGGTCACCGAAGTCCAGTCGCACCGTGCCGGACCGTGGGCTGCTCGCGGTGACCGGCAGCGGATAGAGCTGGGCGGTGGGACCGGTGGGGGCGGTGGGCGTGGCGGCCGTGGTGTCCGGTGGGGTGGTGTCGTCCGGTCGCCCCCACCACACCCCCACGCCCGCGCTGACCAGGGTCAGTACGGCCAGCCCGGCGGCCGGGGCCAGCCAGCGGCGGCGCTTTGCCGGCTCGGGTTTCGCCGCCTCGGGGACCGGCACGGTCGCGCCGGTGGTCGGCAGCACCTCCACCGCGCCGTCCGGCCGGGCCGCCCCGGTGCGGGCCGCTCCGGTCGACGCCGCTCCAGTACGGGCCGTTCCGGTCGGGGCCGCTCCGGTGCGGGCCGTTCCGGTCGACGCCGGTCCGTCGGGCGCGACGCCGGTCGACGCCGCCCCGGTCGGGGCCGCCGGTGCGTCCGCGCCGGTCCGGCCGGCCGGGGTGGCCCCGGCGGTGGAGTCGAGGCGCAGGTCCTCCGGATCCGGTGTCCTGACCCCACCGACCGGGGTCGGCTCGAAGCGCCACGCCGGTTGGTCCGCCTCGGCGGCCCGCGGCACGGGCGGCAGCGGCGGTGGGGCGTCGACCGGCAGCGTGCCGGCCGGTCCACCCAGGGCGGACAGCCGTTCGGCGAGCCGGACCGGGTCCGGCCGCTCATCCGGGCGCTTGGCCAGGCACTGCCGTACCAGCTGCCAGAGCGGTTCGGCCAGCCCGTCCGGGCGGACCGGCTCGTCCTCGATGTGCGCCCGCAGCAGCCCGAGCGGATGCTCGGCGTCGAACGGCCGACGGCCGGCCAGCAGTTCGTAGCCGAGCACCCCGAGGGCGTAGACGTCGACCGCCGCCGTGGCGGTGCGCCCCAGGGCCAGCTCCGGGGCGAGGTAGGCGGGCGTGCCGACGGTGTAGCCGTGCTGGGTGAGCGTCTGCCCGTCGGCGACCTGCGCCACGCCGAAGTCGGTGAGCCGGGACCAGGGTTCACCACCACGCCAGGTGACCAGGACGTTCTCCGGTTTGACGTCCCGGTGCACGATCCCGGCCGCGTGCACCTCGGCCAACGCGCCCGCGACCTGGGCGAGCACGGTCACCGCCCGGTCCTGGTCGAAGGCGCCCCGACTGGCGGCGACCCGCAGGTTCTCCCCGGTGACCAGGTCCATCACGATCGCCAGGGTGTCCCCCTCGACCACGAGGTCGTGGACCGGCACCAGGTGCGGGTGGCGCAGCGCCCGGAGCGCGTTGCGTTCGCGCAGGAAGCGGGCCACCGCCGCCGGGTCCGCCGCGTACTCCTCCCGCAGGGTCTTGATCGCCACCGGCGCCTCGTCGGCCAGGCGTCGGCCACGCCACACCCGACCGTGAGCGCCCTCCCCGATCGGGCGCTCCATCACGTAGCGGCTGCCGAGCGCGACAGGCTGCTCGGCCGGCGTGGCCGGCGCGGCGGGAGGCATGGTCGGCGGCAGCGTGGGTTGCCCCGCCGGGTCTACGTCCGGGGTGGTCATGATCTCCACGGTTACAGGGGTGCGGTCGGACCGGAGCGGGGGCGTCGGACCATCCGTCGCGAGCGCCACCGTGGTCGTACCATAGCCGTCCACCCCCGGGGTCGGGCGAGTCATCCACGTACCGCCAGCTCGGGCAGGGGAATCTGGAGCTGACTGGCCCGTCGGCGCAGCATCAGCAGCCCCCGACCGGGCGGCCAGGCCCCGCAGGTCGAGCGGGGCAACTTGACCTCGAACAGGTCGCCGTCGACGTGGGACACCGGGTTGAGCAGCAGCCCGGCCTGGGCCCGGCACATCCGGGCCAGCCAGCCCCGGTAGCGCAGTTGGACCAGGTCGTCGGTGGTCCCGGCGGCGAGCAGCAGGTTGCCGGTGTCCCGGGCCTGCCGGGCCAGGTCCTCCAGCAGGTGCGCGGCCGACCCGTCGGCGAGCAGTTCGGCGTCGTCGACCAGCACGGTGACCGGACCGGCCAGGTCGGCCAGGACGGCGGCCAGCTCGGCATCGGCCCGTGGTCCGGTCAGGACGGCCGCCACGCCGGGTCGGCCGGCCAGCTCCTGCACCGGGGACGGACGGGGACAGAGCGCCACCACCGGCAGCGCCTCCGGCCGGCGCAGCAGCGAGTCGGCCAGCGCCAGGAGCGCGCCGCTGCGTCCGGTGCCGGGAGCCCCGGCGACCAGGAAGGTGTACCCGAGTTCGGCGAGGTCCACGTCGACCGGGCCGAGGTGGTCCCCGCCGACGCCGACCGTACCCACGGTGGGCCGGGTCGGCAGCGGGCCCCGACGCAGCGCGTCGGCCTCGGCGGCGGTGATGGTCACCGGCAGCGGGTCGACCCGCTGTGGCAGCAGTTCCGCCGGCAGCCCGTCCCAGCGGGAGCGGGTCGCCGCGACGTGCCGCTGCACCGCCGCCGCCTGCACCGTGCCGTCCGGGTCGGGGTCCAGGAGCGCCACCTGGAACATCGTGGTCCCGGGCAGGCCGATGGCCCGGCCCGGTGGCATCGTCCGGGGGGCCTCGCGCGGGTTGATGCCGTACGCGGCCAGGTCGTCCGGGTCAGCGTGGGCCAGGATCAGCCGGGTGGCCACCGCCCCGGCGAGTCGGTGGGTGAACCCGGACCGGTCGGTGGCGAGCACGGTCACCACGCCCACCGCCGGCCCCCGGCGCAGCAGGGAGTCGAGCAGGTCCACCAGCCGTCCGCCGTCGGTCTCGCCGTACCGGGCCACGAACGTCTCGTACCGGTCCAGGACCAGCACCAGGTAGGGCAACGCCTCGGTGTCGGCGACGGCGGCCCGCTGCTCGGCCAGGGCCGCGTACCCGCCGCTGGCCAACAGCCGCTGCCGACGGCCGATCTCGGCGTCCAGCAGGGTGAGCACCCGGGTGGTGCGGTCGCTGTCGTCACCGTCGACGTACGCGCCGCAGTGCGGCAGCCCGGCCAGCGGCGCCAACGCCCGGTTGCCCTGGTCGAGCAGGTAGAGGTGCAGGTCGGCCGGGCCGGTCCGCCGGGTCAGCCCGACCACGAGCGCGCGCAGCAGGGTGGACCGGCCGCTGCGGGCCATCCCGGCGACCAGCACCGGCCCGGTGCGTTCCAGGTCGAGCAGGTACGGGCGCTGCGCCTGCTGCTCGGGGTGGTCGGCGAGTCCGATCGGCGCGGCCAGCGCCCCGCCGCCGGTGCCACCGGGCAGCTCGGCGTCGACCACCAGCTCGGGCAGGGGTGGCAGCCAGGGGCTGTCCGGCGTCCGGATGCCGGCCGCCCCGGCGGCCTCCCGGATCGCCGTGACCAGGACGGTCAGGTCGGTCTCCACCTGCTCGGGGACAGCCGGTCCCACCGGCGGCGTCGCGCCGTCGGCCGGGGCCGGGCCGGGTGGGACGGCCGGCGGTTCGGCGGCCGGGACGGGGCCGCGCCCCAGGTCCCGTACCCGTCGGGGGCGCAGGGCCACGCTCGTCGGCTCCGCCGTGGCCGCCGCCCGGGGCCAGCCGATCCGGGCGGTCTGCACCAGGGTCAGGTCGCTGTGTCCGGCCCGCAGGTACGCCCGACCGGGCTGGTGCCGGGAGAGCCGGGCGGCGTCGGGTACGTCCACCACGTCGGCGCTGTCGGCCGCGCTGGTGACCCGCAGGCAGATCCGCAGGTTGAGGTTGGCGCGCAGCTCGGCGTTGACCGAGCCGGCCGGTCGTTGGGTGGCCATCACCACGTGCACGCCCAGGCTGCGCCCACGCATGCCGATGCCGACCACCCCGCTGACGAACTCGGGCACCTCCTCCACCAGCGAGGCGAACTCGTCGATCACGATGACCAGCCGGGGCAGCCGCCCGCCGGTGATCGCCCAGTAGTCCTCGATGTCCTTCGCCGCCGCCTCGGCGAGCAGGGCCTCCCGGCGGCGCAGCTCGGCCCGGAGCGCGGACAGGGCCCGGTTGACCAGGTGCCCGTCCAGGTCGGTGACCATACCGACGCAGTGCGGTAGCTGGGCGCACTCGGCGAACGCGCTGCCGCCCTTGTAGTCGACCAGCACGAGGGAGAGCGCGTCCGGGGTGTTGCCGAGCGCCAAGCCGGTGACGAGGGTCTGCAACAGCTCCGACTTGCCCGCGCCGCTGGTGCCGGCGATCAGCGCGTGCGGGCCGTCCCGGCGCAGGTCGACGGTGATCGGCCCGTCCGGTCCGACGCCGAGCAGCACCCGGGTGGAACGGCCGGCCGGCTCGGCGGCCCACCGTTGCTGGATCTGCGCCGGCCCCGGGTTGCGCCCCAGGCCGGCCAGTTCCAGCAGTCGGACCGTCTCCGGTACGCCGCCGCCCTCACCCCAGCGCTCCCCGAGCACCCGCAGCGGGGCCAACGCGTACCCCAGCTTGGCCGCGCCGCCCGGGTCGAGGCGGTCCAGCAGCACCCCGTCCACGTCGGGGTGCTCCGGTCGACGCACCACCGCCCGGGTGCCCGAGCCGCTGTTGACGACCACGGTGGCCCGGCACTCCCCGGGCAGTTCGGTCTCCAGCGCGTCCAGGCAGATCGCGTAGACCCCCACCTCGGGGCCGTCGGCGAGCAGTTCGGCCAGGCCGGGCAGGCCGCGCAGCCGGCGGGCCCCGTCGGCCACCAGGACCATCCGCCGCCCGGCCGGCGCGCCGGCCCGCAGCGTGGCGGCCCGTTCGGCCCGGCGCTGGTCGACGATGCGGCGCAGCCCGGCCAGCCGGGCGCGGGCCTGCTCGGCGTCGGTGGCGACCATCCGGTCGCACTCCAGGTCGGCGGTGTGCGGCAGGGTGTGCGGCAGCCAGCTCAGCCAGGCCCAGTCGTCGGCCTCGTCACCACCGGTGAGCAGGACGATCCCGAGGTCGTGCGGGGCGTGCAGGGTGGCCAGCTGGGCGAGGACCGCGCGGACGGTGGCCAGCAGACCGGGCCGGGGACCGGCCAGTCCGAGCACCCCGGCGACGGTCAGGTCGACCGCGACCGGGCTCTGCGTCACCGCCGGCAGTTCCAGGGGCTCGGCGGCCGGATCGGGTTCGGCACCCGGACCGGTCAGGGTCGCCTCCACCAGGGTCGACGCGAGCCCCACCCGCAGCCGCAGGAAGTCGGCGTCCGCCGGGCGGCGCTCGAAGAGCCGTCGGGTGGGTCCGGTGGCGGTCCGCA
Organism: Micromonospora echinospora; assembly: GCF_900091495.1. Lineage (NCBI taxonomy): Bacteria > Bacillati > Actinomycetota > Actinomycetes > Micromonosporales > Micromonosporaceae > Micromonospora > Micromonospora echinospora. Next base: position 1,560,905 of record NZ_LT607413.1, read on the forward strand.
GCAGGCGTCCCGGGTCGGGCAGCTCCTCCCGGCGGGTCCGTCCCTGTTCCTCGGCAAGGCGGTCCAGGCGCTCCGCCAGCTCGGTGCGCTGCCGCTCGTAGTCGGCCAGCGCCTGGCGGTACTCCTTCCGACCGCCGCGCCGGTCGGAGAAGACGTTGGCGAGCAGCAGCAGGGGCGAGAGCGCCATGAACAGCAGCAGGTAGCCGGCGTTCGGGAAGATCGCGTACGCCACCCCGGCCAGCAGCACCGGCAGCAGGATGGCCAGCAGCGGGAACCGTACGGTGCGCGGCGGTTCGGGACGGCGGGGCACGGTGAGCCGGGGGGTGTCGACGCGGACGGCGATGCGCGGCGGCCGGTTGTACTGGATGGCGCCGGTCGCGTCGACCGGCTCGACCGGGGCGTCGGCCGGGTCCACCGGCCGCAGCGTCAGCACCGTCTCGCCGACCCCGAAGACGTCCCCCGGGGCGACCGGGGTCGGCGCGTCCAGCCGGACGCCCCGCCAGGCCGTACCGTTGCGCGAACCGGCGTCGGTCAGCTCCGCGGCACCGTCCGCTCCGGTGGTCAGGCGGGCGTGGACCCGGCTGACCTCGGGATCGGTCAGGACGAGGTCGGCCTCGGGCGACCGGCCGACGGTGAGGTCCGTACCGGACCGGAACGAGGTGGCCGCCACCCCACCGGCCCCGCCGACGACGGCCAACTCGACCGCGCCGACCGTTTCGGTGCCGGTGTCCCCCGGGCGGGCGGCCACCTCGATCCGGCTGCCGGCGGGCAGCGGCAGGTCGGCCAGCCGGGCGGTACGGGACAACGGCCGCCCCCGGAGCCAGAGCCGGACCGGGGCGACCGGCCCCGGACCGGCGTCCGGCAGCACCCGGTCGATCGCCGCGACGAGGTCCGCCACGGTGGCCCGGGCTCCGGCCCGCACCACCATCGGGACCTCCCGTCCCCCCACCGCGATCCGTATTTCCCGTTCCATCCCGGCCTCCCGAGCCCCGACCCGCACCGACCCCGACCGGTCAGCCGCCCGCCTGCTCCAGGGCGTCCGCGCGACGACGCACCTCCAGCGCCGCGTCCTGGAGGGCGGCGGAGAGACGGGTCAGGGCCGGCTCGTACTCGCTGCTCCAGGAGGTCCGGAACCGCTCGGCCGCACCGCCGCGCCAGTAGGTGTTGGCCAGTTCGGTCCGCAGCTCGCGCAGCAGGCTGTCCACCGCCGAGCTCTGCCGGTTGAAGTTGGTGTTCAGGGAGTGCAGTTGGCTGATCTCGCCACCGATGACCGACATCGGATCTCCTTCGCTGGTCGGCGTCGTCGACCACGCTAGGCAGCGGCACCGGCCGGCAAAATCGGAAAGGCTCCCCAACTCCGGGCCGGGCCTGCCCAGCGCCCCGACCGGGCAGCGGAGTGAGCACCGGTCAGCGACGGAGCAGGGCGAGATCCTCCCGGGTCACCAGGCCACGGCTGATGGCGTACTCGGCGAGGTTGGTCAGCGCGCTGAAGCCGGTCATGTTGGGCACCCCGGCGGCGTGCAGCCGGGTCCGTAGGTACTCGATCCGCTTGACCAGCGTGCTGCGGGGCCAGCCGAGCCGGGCCGCCGCCGCCGCGTAGCTCTTCGGGTAGGGGTCGTAGCGGGGCAACTCCTCCAGGTAGCCGGCGAAGAGCGCCACCATGGCCAACCGGTCCGCCGTACTGATCATCACCTCGGCACCGACCGCGGTGGCCTCGGCCACGTCCTCGGGCGGCGCCTCGCCGGCCGGCGTCGGAACCGCCGGCGGCAACAGGGTCAGCCCGTGCTGGCCGTGCGTGCCGTCCACCAGCACCTTGGTCGGGCTCTCCACCGCGATCCGCCGGCCGGGTGCCAGCACCGACCGGAACCCCAGGTCGTCCACGACGGAGAGGGGACGGGTGGTGGAGCTGTTCGTCAACCACCAGGTGTCGCCCTCCCGGGCCACCGTGCCGGCGATCCGGGAGATGCCCGTGTCGGTCGGGTCCAGGCAGATGGTGCACTCCCGGATCCGGCCGAAGGTCACCCGCTGGTCCGGGTCGGGTTCCACTGTGTGATCGGCCGCCTCGATCCGCATCCCTGTCACCGGTCCCGCACTCCTTCCCGCGACTGCTGGGGATCCTTCCCCATCCGCCGGGCCCGCCCGCCCCCGCGGTCCTCGCCTATTCTCGGACACTGCCGCCTCATCGCGCAGATGCCGCCCCGCGCACCGCGGCCCACCGCGTTCCCTGGAGGATTCCCATGTCCGGCTCCGCTGGAGCATCCACTCCGCAGCGACGGCGTGCTCCGCGCGTGCTGCGCCGACTGGCCGCCGTACGGCCCAGCCGGAAGGCTCTCACCGGGACCCGGCTCAACCGGATCGTGCTGGTGACCGCCCTGGCCGTCGCGGCGACCGCGTTCGCCTTCGGCACCGGATACCGGTCCTCCCGGGCGGCCTTCGACGACGGCGGCGCGTACCTGCAGAAGTCGTCCCGGGTGGTGCACGTCAACGCGGACAACCGGGACATCGACGCGCGGACCGCCAAGCAGCTCGCCACCGGGAAGCAGACCCTGGAGGTGGTCCAGGTCGGACCGGAGCTGGTCTACGTGGTCAACAACGAGACCGGCGTGGTCACCCGCCTGCCCACCGAGTCCCTGGAGCCGGAGCCGGTGCAGCGGCGGCCCGACTCCAAGGGCAAGCTCGCCGTGGTCACCGGCGGTGGGTCGACCTACCTGGTCGACGCCGAGCAGGGCACCCTCAACAAGCTGGAACGCAAGGACGGCCCGGGCGCGCCGGTGCCGGCCCCGCGCGTCACCAAGGCGGTCGTCGACGGCAACGGCACCGCCTGGGCGTACGCCCCGGAGAGCGGCGAGCTGGTGCAGATCAGCGGCGGTACGGTCACCGGCAGGCAGCGGGTCACCGGCAGCGGGGAGCAGGTCGGCCTGACCCTGGTCAGCGGCGCGCCGGTGCTCTACCGGCCAGAGACCGGACAGGCCAGCCTCTACGGGCCGGACGGGCTGCGTCGCCAACTCGACCTCGACGCCCGGTACGGGGTCTCCTCCGCCCCCGGCGCTCCGAGCCACCTGGCCGTGGTGGTGCCGAACAGCGGTGAACTGGTGATCGCCGACTTCGGCAGCGGCGAGGTGAAGCGCATGACGCTGCCCGACCGGGCCGGTCACCAGTTCGGCCCTCCGGTCGTCCTCAACGGACGGGTGTACGTACCGGACTTCACCACCCGGCACGTGCTGGTGGTCCCGGTGGCCGAGATGCGGGTGGCCACCTACACCACCGTGCCGGGCACCTCGGCCACCTTCGAGGTGAGCGTCCGGGACAACCGGGTGTGGATCAACGACCCGCACGGCACCGGCATCGTGGTCTCCTTCGACACCAACGGCCGCTCCAACGAGATCGACATCACCGGCCGGGGGGACGACCCGAAGAAGCCGAAGCCGAGCCGGTCGGCCACCCCTCCGCCGCCGCCCAGGACGCCCCGGCCCACCCCGCCGCCCCGCGCGCCGGAGTTGCTGACCGTCCCCGACCTGGTGGGGTTGGACCGGGCGGCGGCCTGCGCCCGGCTGGAACCGAAGCTGCGCTGCGTGCCGGTGGCCCAGCCGGACGGCGAGGGCGAGACCGACAAGGTGCTCAGCACGAACCCACCGGCCGGTTCACGGCTCAGCGAGGGCCGCCCGGTGACCGTGGTCTACCGCGGCCCGACCCGGGTGCCCCGGGTGGCCGGCCTGCCCGCCGGCGAGGCCTGCCAGGCCCTGATCGCCGCCCGGTTGACGTGCGTGGAGCGGGTCGCCGGGCTGGCCGCCGACGGCAGCAAGGTGCGGGTGGTGACCGGGCAGACCCCGGCACCGGACAGCGCGGCGGACACCAACGCCCCGGTGGAGATCACCTACCCGGCGCAGATCGCGGTCGGCAACTTCGTCGGGCAGCGGCACGACACGGCGTGCCCGGTGGGGCTGAACTGCGTGCCCCGCGACCTCGGACCCGGCGCCCCCGCGTACGTGGTGGTCGCGCAGAACCCCGCCCCGGGCGCGGGCGCGGACCCGGGCTCGAACGTGGTGCTGGACCACTACGCGCACCCGGCCGTGCCGAACCTCGTCGGGATGAGCCCCGACCAGGCGTGCGCCACGCTCCAGTCGGTGCAGCTGGCCTGCAACCGCAACGACAACGCGGTCACCCTCTCGGTCAACCAGGTGCAGGCCCAGGACCCGGCAGCCGGGGCCGCGCTGCCGGCGAACTCGGCGGTGACCATCACCTACGAGTCGACCGCAGCGGTGCCGCTACACCGGTTCAAGGCGCCGGCGCCGAAGCGGGCCAACTTCCTCTCGCCGGGCGGCGGCGGCCCCGGCGGCTGGAGCCAGCAGTCCACCATCGGCCAGGTCTACCCGCCGGGGGCAACGGTGCCCGGGTTGAAGACCATCTACCAGTCGCGCTGTGTCAGCGGCTGCGGCGAGGTGGGCGGCTACTACTACTCCGACAACCCGCAGGCGCAGCAGAGCTGGGTGATGGAGGGGTCGGCCTTCTCCTGCTTCGCGGACACCCCGCCCGGCACCGTCCCGCTGCACGCGCTGTTCCACGGCGCGGACGCGGTCTGGGTCTGGGCGCAGCCCGGCAGCGCGGAGTACGCCTACTTCAAGGAACACGGGTTCACCCACCACTTCGAGTTCCGGATCTGCAACGTCTGGCCCCGCCCCTGACCCGAACGCCGGCAACCGGACCTCGGCGCACCCTCCGACGTGGAGTCGGGGTGCGCCGAGGTCCGGTCGTCATCCGGTCGACATGGTGGGCCCCACGGTGTCGGCGGGGGTCGGTGGAATTCGGCGCAACGCTCGGACGGCCTGCCGGGCGACCGGCACACCCACCGCCAGGACCACGGCGACCTGCGCTCCGGCGAGGACGAACAGCGCGGTGCGCTCTGCCTGCCCGCCGTAGTCGGGCAGGGTCACCAGGCGCACGGCGAGCGTGGTCGCGGCGAGCAGGGTGAACGCCAGTGACCACGGCAGCCGTGCCGGCCGGCCGGGGCGGACGGCGGGGTGGACCAGCATCGCGGCGGCGACCAGGAGGCAGCAGAGGCCCGGCCAGTCGAGCAGTCGCAGTTCCGGTCGGGCCGCCTGGAGGGCGACCAGCGGCACGGGGACGAGGACGATGCCGACCGGCAGCGCGAGCAGCCAGGGACGGCGCGGCACCGGGGCGCTGTCGTGGGCAAACGTCGCCATGGCCAGGAGCAGGACGACGTCGACGAGCCGGTCCGCCCAGGGCGACACGGTCAGCGGTGCCGCGCCGGTGGCCTGGGCCACGGCGACGGTGACCGTGGGCGGGACGACAGCGACCAGCGCGACCGCCCGGGCCACCCGCCGGTGTCCCAGGACGAGCGCGACGTACGCCGGCAACCAGGCGTAGCCGGCGAGGCCCCACGCCGCGTGCCAGGTGCTCGACGGCGGGGTGAGCGCCAGGTCGGGCGGGACGGCGGGCAGCCAGGCGAGGGTTCCGGAGAACCACAGGGTGCCGACGATGCCGCCGGTGGCCATGACGGCGTGGGCCAGCACAGCGGTCAGGGTCGCCAGCCGCACCGCCTGACCCCAGGCGTACGCCCGGGGTGGCGCGTCCGCCCCACCGAGGCGCAACCGGACCGCGAGGGCCACGATGCTGGCGACCTCCGACAGACTCGGCCGGCCGCAGTCGAGGATGTCGGCGGTCGTCTCGGGGTCGCCGGTGTCCACGCTGTCGAGGTAGGCGGCGACCATGTCGTCCTCCCACCGCTGCCGGTATCCGGCGGGCAGCAGCCGCAGCACCGCGCGGTAACGCTCCTCCAGCCGGCTCGTCACGGGGTCACGTCCGCGATCGGGTTCCGCTGCTCCCGTAGTCGGGTGGAGGCGATGCGGGCGTTCGCCGCCAGCCGCTCGGCCTCTGCGGCGAGGGCGTGACGTCCCGGCTCGGTCAGCCGGTAGTACCGGCGTAACCGGCCCTGCCACACCTCTTCCCGGTCCGGCTCCACCAGGCCCTCGCCGACGAGCCGGTCCAGGGCCCCGTACAGGGAGCCGATCTTCAGCCGCACCCGCCCCTCTGACGCGTCGGCCACGTCGGTGACGATGCCGTAGCCGTGACGCGGTCCGGCGAGCAGCACGGTGAGGATGAAGAAGGCGGGTTCCGTCATCGCCCGAGAACTCATGCGGCCAATATAATGTCAGACAGGATATCCTGTGAAGCAGGTACGCCGGACTGATCCCACTGGCCCGTCGACACGTCGAGTGGACCGCGTCCACCCGTCAACGGCGGTTCAGCTCCGACTCCATCCGCTGGATCAGCGTCTTGCGGGCCTTGCCGCCGCGCTCGCGCCGCAGCGCCGCCCTGAGCTTGCGTGTGTCGAGGCCCCGCACGAGCTTGGCCGCCTCGGCGACCGGCAGGTCCGTCAACTGCTCGGGCGCGGTGGCCTCCCGGCGTGCCCGACTGGCCGGTCCCGTGTTGCCCACGTACTGCCGGCCGGTCCTGGACGCCTTCCGCTTCCGGACGTCGGTCGCGCGCTGTTGCTCCTCGGAGAGCCGCGCCCAGGCCTGTTCGGGCAGGTACCGGCTCGTCTCACCGTTGCGGCGGGCGCGGGTGGAGCCCTCCTTCGTCTGCCACTTCTCGGCACCCCACCGTTGCAGGGACCGCTGCCGCTGGTCCTTCGGCCCCTCGTAGCCCCCGCCGCGTTTCTCGTACTCCTTGGTGAGCAGCTGGGACTTGCGGGCCGACCACTGTCCCGGCCTGCCGCCCCGGTCGGAAGCCCTGATCTCCGCCTTGATCTGCTCCCGGAGTTCCGGTTTCGTGTACCGCGCCATACCGTGCCGTTACCCGGTGCCGCCCGTCGTGAACGTCAGGCGGACCGGCCTCCACCGCCGGGGCGCGGAGCACCGCCGGGATCGGGGCGGTCACGCCGGTGGGCCGGACCCCTGGTCCGGCCCACCGGCGAACATGTCACTAGCCGAGGTCCGGCAGGTTGGCCTTGCCGTTGTCGACGAAGGCGAAGGTCGTGCCCGGCCCATCGTCGCCCGCCGGCTCGGCCACCAGGCCGTCGTTGGCGGTGTTCCGCACGTAGACGTCCCCGTCGCCACGGATCGCGTACGTCGGGCGGCCCTTCTCGTCCGTGTCCTTCATCCGCTCCAGCGTGAAGAGCTGCCCGGCCGCCGAAGTGTCGCAGCCGGCCGCCACGATGGTCTTCGGCTTGGTGCCGTTGTCCCGCAGACCCATGCAGAAGGGCTCACCCCCGCTGCCGGCCTTCGCCGTCTTGATCTGGTACCGGCCGGCCACCGGGTCGAGGACGAACAGGGTGTACTCCGCCTCGCCGTCGGTCAGGTTCAGTCGCCCCTTGGCGTCGACGGCCAGGACCGACTCGAACGAGTCGACCGGCGCGATGACGACCTGGCGTTCCCCCTGCAGGATGGCGTCGTCGCCACCGCCGCCACCGCCCGACGACGGCGAACCGGTGGGCGCCGACGACGTGGTGGCGGACGGCGTGGCCGATGGTTCGCCGCTCGGGGGACCCGTCGTGGGGCCGGCCGACGGCGCCGCAGCGGGCTGCCCGTCCGGGTCGGCGGCGCAGGCCTGGGTGAGCAGCAGTCCGGCGCAGAGCACGGCAACCGTGCCGGTACGGGTGGAACGGGGGATCGGACGTTGCATCTCCGGTGCCTCCTCGATCGGCGGGCCGTCACGTCCGACGGCACATCGTCGGACATTCCGTATGCTCGTTATCCATCGGTGCCAAACCCGACCGAGGTCATTCCCTCTCGGGTTCCGGCCGCTGTCCGATACCCGTCACCGTCGTCAGCGGTGTTCCGCGCACGGCGTTCGAACGGCACCGTGACGGCGCGACAAGCAGGACGAATCCGCACCGGTCGACTCGCCGTCCGGGCCGGCATCCCCAGCGGCACACCGGAAAATCGTGCGTCGACTGTGGACGGCCTTTCGTAACGTCGGGCGCGGCCGAAAGGCCGGAACGAGTCGCCCCGCACGACGACATCCGGGTGTCGTCACCGGCGCGACGGCTGCCACCGCACCGAACCCCACCGACCAACGAGGAGATTCCCATGCACGCCCGATCCCACCGGGTCCGCGCCGCCGGACGGACCGCCCTGTCGCTCGCCCTGGTGTCCGCCACGGTGCTGACGACCCAGCTCACGCTGGTCGCGCCGGCCGCCGCCGCACTGCCCGGCCTGACCCGGGTGACCAGCACCGGCCCGAGCAACAGCGACTGGAAGACCTGGCAGGCGGCCTGCCCCGCCAACACCCTGCTCATCGGCGGCGGCGGTCGGCTCAACGGCGGCGACGGCCAGATCGTGATGGACACCATGGTGCCGGTCTTCGGCACGACCGACGTCTACTCGGTGACCGGTCGGGAGGACGACGCCCCCGGCTTCGCCGGCAACTGGTCGATCACCGCCACCGCACTGTGCGCACAGCCGCCGGTCGGCTGGGAGCACGCCGAGGCGGCCAGCGTCTGGAACTCGAACAGCAGCAAGACGATCACCGTGGGCTGCCCGAGCGGCAAGCAGGTGCTCGGCGCCGGGGTGGAGGTCAACGGCGGCCTCGGTCAGGTGGTCGTGGACGACCTGCGTCCGGCCGCCGACCTGAGCAACGTCAGCTTCACGGCGATCGAGGACGGCACCGGCCACACCGGCACGTGGCAGCTCCGGGGCGAGGTCATCTGCGTGACGCCGCCGGCCGGCCTGAACCGGGTCTCCGGTTTCGGGGTGCTCGACTCGACCCCGGTGAAGTCCGTCACGGCGACCTGCCCGTCAGGTCAGCGGGTGCACGGCGTCGGCGGCGAGGTCGACAGCGGTGCCGGGCAGGTCCGGATGACCGGCGTCGACCTGCTCTCGGACACCCAGGTCCGGGTGACCGCCGCCGAGGACGAGGACGGGTTCGCCGGCAACTGGGCGCCCCGGGCGTACGCGATCTGCGCCTGATCCCCCGGCCCTCGGCAACGAGGCGAGCGGAGCGCCGCCCGGGCGGAGGGCGGCAGCCTCCACCCGGTGCCGGCACCGTCCACCGCCGTCCGGCCGCCGACGCGAAGCGCCGCCGGCAGCCGGACGCGTACGGTCACTCGTCGAGGTCGTGTTCCTCGCGTACCGCGCTCGCCTCGTCCGACCGGCCCTGCTCGTCCAACGCCCGGGCCAGCAGCCAGGCCGCCTGCTGCGCCGGCCGCGACCCGGTGGGCAGCCCGCCGAGCACCCGGCGCAGCAGGTGCTCCGCGTCGGCCGGCCGGTCGAGGCGGAGCAGCAGGTCGCCGGTGAGGACGTCGATCTGGGCCGCCTCGCCGAAGGCCTCGATCGACCGGAGCCGGTCGGGCACGCCGGTCAACCGCTCCAGCGCCTCGCCCGGCCGGTCGGCGTCGGCCAGCACCCGCGCCCCGGCCTCGGCCGCCAACGCCAGTTCGTACGTCACCACCGGCTCCTGGTCCGGATCGGCGGCGAGGGTATCCGCGAGCGCGTCCACCGTCTCGACGGTCCGGACCGCCGCCGGGTGGTCGCCGGCCCAGAGCCGGGCGTACGCCTCGCGGCGGCGGGCCCGGAGTTCGTCGACCCGGTGCCCGGCGAGGCGGTACGCGTGCGCCGCCTCGGCGAACCGCTGTGCGGCCTGGGCGTCCCGGTCAGCGTCGTAGAGGACGCCGCCGGCCTCCTCCAGCACCTGGGCGCGGTGCGGAAGGTTGTCCGGCCCGTCCAGGTTCTCCGCGAGCTGGGCCAGCAGCGCCAACGCCGGATCGATCTCGCCGAGTCCCCGGTAGACGTCGGCGAGCAGGTGCCGGCAGCGGTCCGCCTCGGCCTGCGCGCCGAGCCGGTCGAGTCCGAGCACCGCCTCCTCGGCGACCTCCGCGGCCTCGCCGAGCCGGCCGGCGACCCGGTACGCGTTCGCCAACTCCCAGCGCAGGAAGGCGTCCCCCTCGACCCCCCGCTCCACGCAGAGCGTCACCGCCTCGGCGAGGTCGTCGACCGCCTCGCCGGCCCGCCCGGCGGCCATCAGGGACCGGGCCCGGGTCACCCGCGCCGGCACCAGCATCCCGGGCGGGGCCACCGCCAGGGCCTCGTCGCAGGCGGTCACCGCGTCCGTCGGGTCGTCCGCCGTCCGGGCGGACGCCAGACAGGCCGCCGCCAGCAGCTCCCCGAGGCCCAGCTCGCGACCGAGCCGCCGGGCCACCTCCGCCGCCTCCCGGCACTCCGGTGCCCGCTCCAGCGCGTCGAGCACCTGGACGCGGTGCAGCGCCACCCGGGCCGCGAGGTATGGGTCGCCGCCCCCGTCCGCCGGCACCCGGTCCAGCGCGGCGAGCGCCTCCGCCCAGCGCTGCGCGCACATCAGGGCCAGCGCGACCCGGTCGTGCGCGGCGGCACGGAGCCGGTCGTCGCCGAGCCGGTCCAGCGCCTCGGCAGCGGTGCTCGCCAGCGTCAGCCCCTCCTCGCCGTCCTCGCCGGCCACGGCGAGGAGCACCCCGAGCCGACCGGTCACCACCTGCGCCCGGACCTCGTCGCCCAGGTCCCGGTACGCGGCCAGCGCCGCCCGGTTGGCCTCGATCGCGGCCGGGATCTCCGTGTCGTCGCCCAGCTCGGCCGCACGCAGCTCCAGCCGCCGCGCCGCCGTGGCCGGGGACACCTCCGCCCCGGCGAACCGGTCGTCGTACGCAGCCAGAACGGCCCGGAGGCCGTCCTGGTCGTGTCGTCGCCAGCGCGCCTCGGCGAGGTCGAGGAGCTGCTCGGGGCCGGCGTCGGCGGAGATCTCGACCGGCGGCCCGGACGGCGGCACGGCGCCGCCTCCCGCGCCGGCGGCCGGGGCAGCTCCGCCCGGGACGGTGGTGCCGGCGGTCGGGCGGACCGGGCGGCGGCGCAGGCTCGCCGAGAGCGGCAGGTGCTCGCCGGTCGGCCGGGCCGCGAGGCGGTGGGCGACCAGTTCGGACTGGTGGGTGGTGCCGTTGCGGGCGTCGAACCGGGCGGCCAGCGCGGTGGCGGTCTCCGCCAGCTCGTCGGCGAGGCGGCCGGCCGGGACGTCGGCGGTCGGACGGTCGGCGGCGGCCCGCCGGTAGACCGTCAGCTCACCGTCCACCTGCCGCAGCGCGGCGCTCGCGGCGGCGGCGAAGTGCATGGCGGCGGCCGGCGACGGCGCGCGGTCCAGCCAGTCCAGGTGCCGCTCGACCAGCTCCAAGGCGCCGGCCTCGTTTCCGGTGACCGTGCGGAACTCGACGTGGTCGCCGATCTCCCACAGGTCGGCGAGGTTCCCGCGCATCCGGCGGTACGCCTCCCGGTGCGCGTTGCGCGCGTCGTCGTGCCGGCCGGTGCGCAGGTACGGCACGAGGAGCGTGGTCAAGATCGCCTGCGGCTGCTCGTTGCAGTTGAGCCGCCCGGCGAGCACCGGCTCGGCCAGGGCGACCGCGTCGGCGTACCGGCCGGTGTCGGCGAGGTAACGCACCTGGGTGGTGGGGTCGCAGCCGGCGCAGTCGGAGAGGTCGTCGCGCGGAGTGGTCTGCCAGAGCCGGTACCAGTGCGCCGCCGCCTCGGCGTCACCGACGTGGTCGGCCACCATGAACCGGTGCTTGTGGACGGCCTGGAGGCTGTGCCCGCCCGCGCGGTAGCGCCGCTCCATGTCGTCGAGCACCGCACGGGTGCGGTCCAGCGGCACCTCGGGGAAGTTCAGCAGACCGTTGACCATGTACTTGAAGTGCCAGAGCAGCTGCCGGGCGGCGCGGGCGTGGTAGGGCTGCGGGTCCCGGTCGAACTCGGCCAGGCACCAGGAGAAGGTCACGAAGGACTTGGCCGGCTCACCACCGTAGATGTAGACGGTGGTGCCCTGCATGCGGGTGGCGAAGGCCAACTCCCGGTCGTCGGCGGCGTCGACCCGCCGGAGCAACTGCTCCAGGGCGGCGATCTGCCCCGCTCCGTACGGCATGTTGCTGACCTCGCGGAGCACCCGCCACAGGTCCTCGTCGCTGGTGGACACCGATCACTCCCGTCCGGGTACGGCCCGGCCGAGCAGGCCGAGGAAGGAACTGTTCAGCAGCGCGGCGTCGGCCGCGCGGATCGGATGGTGGCCGAGCAGCAGCGCCTGACCGTACAGCGCCTCGACGGCGAGCCCGACCAGCTCCGGGTCGGTCAGCGTGCTGACCCGGCGGACCAGCGGGTTGCGGTGGTTGAGCACCAGTTGCGGGCGGTCCGGCGGGGCGGACGCGGCGAGCGCGTCGAGCACCCCGCCCCACAGCTCGTCGGCCCGGTCCCGGCTGGCCGTGAGCTGGTCGTGGAACGCCGCCGACCGGCTGACCAGGTAGAGCGCCGGCAGCGACACCGGGTCGTACGCCCGGAACACCACCTCGCAGCCGGTCCGCTCCAGCGCGCGCTGGGCGGCGACCAGGAACGGCCGCAGGGCCAGCTCGACCTGCGGGTCGAGGCTGTCGAAGCGGGTGGTCAGATCGCTCGGCTCCAGCCGCTCGATGAGCACCGACCGGTCCACGGTGGGCAGCCGCTCGATCAGCTCGGTGTCGTAGGTGTAGCCGCCGTTGACCACGGCCAGGTCCTGCGCGGCGGCCACCGCGGCGAGCTGGCGGAACTCGTCCAGGCTGGCGGCGTACCGGACGAGGCCGTGCCGCTGGCGGAACTCGGCCAGGGTCAGCGTGCCCATGTTGGTGTCCATCGGCCACCACTGGTCGACCAGGCGCAGCATCTCGTCGTCGTGCAGCGCCAGCGCCTTCACCCCCAGGTGGTGCACCTGGAGGAACTCGGCCAGCCGGCGCGGGGCGTGCTTCGCCAGCCGGACGAGCCACCCGCGCACCTGGTCGCCGAGCGCCTCGCGGGTGGCGGTCAGCAGGGTGTCCTCGTACAGCGCCTCCCGGCTGGCGGTCGGCCGCAGCTCGCTGGCGTCCACCACGCAGTGGGCGAAGAACGCCCAGTCCGGCAGCAGGCCGTCGGCGTGCTCGGTGAGCAGCATCCGCTTGAGGTAGACCCGGTGGCCGGTCCGGGCCGCCGGGTTCACCGCGTCGGGCAGGACGAACGCGACACCGGTCAGCCCCGCCTCCGGCACGGACAGCGGCAGCACGTCGAACGGGTCGACGCCGAGGGTCTGGCGCGCGTACCGGACCAGCGCGGCGCGGTCCACCGGCTCGCCGGGCGCGGTCGGCCACGGCGGCGGACCGGCGGTGGTCACCACGTCACCGACCCGGACGGTGACCGGCAGCAGCGAGCCGAAGAGCCGGGCCAGGTCGGTGACGGTCGGGGTGGCGAACCACTGCTCGGCGTCCCGTCGCGGGACCAGCGTGACCGTGGTGCCCGGCTCGCTCCGCCCGGCTCCCGGTGCGGCCGGCTCCACGGCGTAGCGGCCGTCGGAGTGGCCGGTCCAGCACACCGTCGGCTGGTCGCCGTGCCGGGTGACGACCCGGATCTCGTCGGCCACCAGGAAGCAGGAGAGCAGCCCGATGCCGAACTGGCCGAGGAACTCGTGCCGGGAGAAGCCCAGCTCGTCCCGCTTGGAGCTGCGGCCGATGGTGGCCAGCAGCTCGTGCACCTGCGCCTCGGTGAGCCCGATGCCGGTGTCGTGCACCCGCAGCGTCCCGTCGCCGGTCAGCTCGGGCGGCTCGATCCGGATCAGCGCGGGCGCGTCCGGCTCGATGGCCCGCCGCGCGGTGATCGCGTCCACCGCGTTCTGCATCAGCTCGCGGACGTACACCCGCGGGCTGCCGTAGAGATGATGACTGAGCAGGTCGACCACGCCTCGGAGGTCGACCTGGAAGGTGTGGTCCACGCCTGGTTTGCTCCCCGTCCTGAGTCGGCGCCCACCGTACCGGCGCACCCCGACACGCCGCCTCCCCCTTTCACCCGCCCGCCCGTCGCTCGACCGGACCGGTGTGGCGGCACATCGACTAAATAGATAGATATAGATAGAGTGGCGGTCGGCCCACCACGGGTTCCGACACCTTCCGGGAGAAGGCGGCCATGATCTCACGGCTCACCGGCACCGCGTCGTCCCTCGCCCTGCTCGCCGCGATCGGCCTGTCCGGCGCGGCACCGGCGCAGGCCGCGGCGCCCGGCGCCCTCGGGTCGGCGGCGATCACCGTCGACGCGATCGGCGCGTCCAGCAGCCTGCTCCTGCACGTCGGCGGCACCGTCACGTGCAGCGCCGCCACGGGCACGGCCGAGATCACCGCCATCGGGGGGCAGGTCATGCCCTGGGCCATGGGCTCGGCGTCGGTCACCGTGCCGTGCGCCGCCGGGCCGGTGCCCTGGGAGGTCACCATCGTCGCGACCTGGACGCTCTTCCACGACGTCACCGTCAACGCCCTGATGGGCGACAGCAACGGCGGCGCCGCCTCGGTCTCCGTCCTCGGCAGCGCCTGACCCGTCCCAGCCGACCGGCGCGCCAAGGCCTCCGGACCCTGGCCAGGGGCTTTCGGCCAGAGGACCCGACCGGTGGGTGAACGGCCGGGCGGGGTCAGCGCTCCCAGCGGACCACGCCGCCGACGACGGTGAGCGCCACGACCAGGTCGCGCAGGTCCGCTGGCGCGACCTGGTACGGATCGACCGGCAGCACGATGAAGTCGGCCAGCATCCCCGGCCGCAGCCGCCCCTTGAGGTGTTCCTCGTAGGAGGCGTACGCGCCGGCGGCGGTGAAGCCGTGCAGCGCCGCGTCGAGGTCGAGCCGCTCGTGCGGGTCCACCCCGCCGGGCGGGGTGCCGTCGGGCTGCTGCCGGGTCACCGCGGCGTGGATGCCGTGGAACGGGTCCGGGTCCTCCACCGGGGCGTCCGACCCGAACGCCACCGTGGCGCCGGTGTCCAGCAGGCTGCGCCAGGCGTACGAGGCCAGATCCCGGCCGGCGAGCATCCGGCTGGTCAGGGGAATGTCGCTGGTGCAGTGGGTCGGCTGCATCGAGGCGGTCACGCCCAGCCGGGCGAGCAGCGGCACGTCCGCCGGACGCAGGTGCTGGGTGTGTTCGATCCGGTGCCGCAGGCGGGGCACCGCCCCGGCGGAGGCGGGATCGGTGCACGCCGTCTCCTGCCAGCGGGCGTACGCGCGCAGCACCATCCGGTTCGCCGCGTCGCCGATCGCGTGTGCCGCCACGGCGATGCCGGCCCCGGACGCCTTCGCCACGAGCTGCTCGAACTCCTCCGCCGGGGTGACCGCGATGCCGTGGTTGTCCGGCTCGCCCTCGTACGGCTCGGTCATCAGGCAGGTGTGTGAGCCGAGCGCCCCGTCGGTGAAGATCTTGACCGGTCCGGTACGCAGCCAGCGGTCCCCGTCGCCGGTCGCCCAGCCCCGGTCGATCGCCTCGTCCAACGCGGTCGACGGGATCGACTTGTGCACCCGCAACGGCAGCTCGCCCCGGGCGTACAGGGTCTCGTACGCGGCCCGGCAGTCCTGCCCGTCGAGGTCGTGGATGCTGGTGAGGCCGACGGCGAGCAGCCGGGGCAGGTGGGTGCGCAACTGCGCGACCAGGTCCCCGGAGAGGGAGGAGCGCATCAGGTCGTACGCCGCGTCGCCGGCCGCCTCCCGCAGGATGCCGGTCGGCTCGCCGTGCTCGTCCCGGACGATCTGCCCGCCGGCCGGCTCGGGGGTGTCGGCGTCGATGCCGAGCCGCCGCAGGGCGGCGCTGTTGACCCAGGTGGTGTGCCCGTCGATGCTGGGCAGCACGGCGGGCCGGTCGGGACAGACCCGGTCCAGGTCGGCCCGGGTCGGCTGCACCGGCCGGGCCCACTTGTGGCTGTCCCAGCGACCGCCGAAGAGCCAGGCGTCGGGCGGCAGACTCGCGGCGTGCCGCGTGATCCGGGCCAACGCCTCGTCGAGGCTGGTGGTGCCGCGCAGGTCGACCTGTTCCAGGCCGCGCACATAGAGCGCGGAGTGGATGTGGCTGTCGATCAGCCCGGGGAGCACGGTCATCCCGGCCAGGTCGACCCGACGGGCCCCACCGACGGCCCGGTCCCGGCACGCGTCCCGTTCCCCGATCGCGACGATGCGCTCGCCGCGCACCAGCATCGCCTCGGCGCGCGGACGGGCCGGGTCGAGCGTGTGGATGCGGGCATTCTCGAAAACCGTGTCGGTCATGATGGCCTGATTCGACGTCGGGCAGGGTCCACCATGCTAGTGCCGGCCCACGCCGGTCGGTGGCCCCGACGACGCTGGTCCGGTCACGTCGGTCCGACCACGCGAACCGCGCCGGGCCCGGCGGCCCCGGCAGGTGTCCCGCGCCGCGCCCCGCCCGGGACGCGGGCGGGTCCGTACCCGCACCGGTACGGACCCGCCCCGCCGGCCGCGACGCGGCCCGTCGCCGGCCGGCTAGCGGGGGGCGCTGCCGAACGCGCTGGACAGGTACCCCCGGGCGTCGGCGATGGCGCCCTCGATGATCCGGGCCGCCTCGCGGGCCTCCTCGGGCCGGTGCCCGGCCTGCACCTGGAGCCGGAACCGGGACGACCCGGTCGGGGTCACCGGGAACTCCACCATGAACGCGAGCACCCCCCGGTCGAAGAGAAGCCGGTTCGCGATCCGGGCGAGCTTCTCGTTGCCGATCAGCAGCGGCACGATCGGGGACGGCTCACCCATGCAGGTCAGGCCCCGCGTGGTGAGGCCGTCGCGCAGGGCGTCGATCGCGGTGAAGAGCTGCGCGCGCAGCGCGTCCCCCTCGGCCGACCGGATGATCCGGGTGGCCTCCAGCACCACCGCGGTCTGCACCGGCGAGAGCGCGTTCGAGAAGAAGTGCGAGCCGCCGAACATCTTGATGTACTGCTTGAGCGCCGGGGAGTTGGAGGCCACGAAGCCGCCGTTGGAGCAGAACGTCTTCGAGAACGCGCCCATCACGATGTCGATCTCGCCGAGCAGGTTCTGGAGGCCCAGCACGCCCGTGCCGCCCGGCCCCATCGAGCCGAGGTCGTGGGCGACGTCGACCAGCAGGGTGGCGTCGTACTCCCGGCAGACCCGCTGAAGGGTGACCAGGTCGGGCCAGTCGGCGTCCACCGAGAAGAGACCGTCGGTCACCACGAGGATGCCGTTGCGGGTGTCGGTGGCCCGGATCTCGATCAGGTGCTGGCGGACCGCCTCGACGTTGAGGTGCTCGTAGCGCACCACGTTGCGGGTCGCGGCCCGCGCGCCCTGTTGCAGGCAGGAGTGCGCCAGCCGGTCGATCAGGATGTGGTCGGACTGCCGGACCAGCCCGACCACCGCGCCGAAGCCGGCCGCCCACCCGGTGGGGAAGAGCGTCACGTGGTCGAGCTGCACCAGGTCGCCGAGGGCGGCTTCCAGCTCGTTGGAGATGTGGGTGTTGCCGAGCACCATCGGGGAGCCGGCGCTGTGCGGGCCGTAGTCGCGCATCGCCCGGGCCGCCGCCTCGCGGATGCCGGGGTGGGTGTTGAACGACAGGTAGTCCTGCGAGTTGAAGTTGATGCCCCGGGTCTGCTTGCCGAGGTCGTTGGTGATCTGGGCGATGCTGTCCGGGGCGGCCTCCAGCACCCGGGAGTACTGCCAGGTCTCGGTCCGGCGGCGGGCCTCCACCCAGCCGTAGAAGTCCTCCGTGCGGGCCAGCAGGTTCCGGCCGGCGGGCCGGTAGAAGTCGTAGGCGTTCTTGTCCAGCGCGTACTCCTCGTCGGGGTCGACGGGGTTGCGCAGGTGGGCCGGCTCCCACATCTCGGTGAGGTCCTCGACGATCCGGGCGAGTTCGCCGTCGGCCCCGGACGCGTCGAGGTCGGCGAAGTCGTCCCAGGGGACGTGGGTGGCCCAGTTGCGGGTCATCTCGGAGACCTCGATGGCGGTCTTCGCCATGGTCTCGACGTCGCCCCGACGGGCCGCGTCGAGGATGATCTCGATCAGCTCGCCGTCGTCACGCTGGTGCAGCTCGGTGGTCATGGTGTCGTCTCCCGGGGCGTGTTCAGGCGAAGAGGTTCTGCTGGTACATGCGGGACGTCTCGGCGAAGTCCTCGAAGACCGCGTGGTCGGCGGAGGACTCCTTCGCGGCGTCGTTGAGCAGGAACAGGTTGGACGCCTGGAAGAACTCCGACACCGGGGCGACGTCGGCGTGGGTGGCGATGAACCGGTCGGTCTCCTGCTGGTTGCCGCGCAGGGCGACGAAGAGTTGCAGCTCGTCGTGCCGGTACGGGCGCATCTCGGCGAGCGTGCAGACGTAGTCGTGATATGCGGCGGCGTTCTGGCTGCGCCGACGGCCCTCGAACGCGGCCATCGCCTCCTCGATCGACGTCTCGCCGGTCAGCCACCGGTCGAGCGCGGCGGTGACCAGTTCCGCGTCCCGGAAGGCGTGCGTGATGCCGATCGCCGTGCACTGGTCCTTGGCCGACTCGGCGTCGCCGACGAGCACCCAGCCGGGCCCGTGCAGGGGGCGGAGGAAGCCGGACTGGTCCAGGGTGCCGTAGAAGCGCTCCTCGCGGGTGCCCTGACTGCGGACCAGCTCCCCGAGTTCGGGGCTGACGAAGTCCAGCGCCCGCTGGAAGTTGCCCGGCACATCGGCCCGGAACTCCCGGGACCAGTCACTCGGCCCCCAGACCAGGACCATGTTCTGCTCGAAGTTGGTGGGCACCGCGGCGGCGGCGAGCCGGCCACGCCGGTGCAGCTGCGCGTGGCCGGGGTCGAAGCCGGAGAAGTAGCTCCAGTAGGCGAAGGTGCACCGGGGCCGCTCGTCGAACTTCGGCAGGCCGAGGGTACGGGCGACGAACGAGTTCCGGCCGTCGGCGCCGACCACGATCTTCGCGCGTTCCTCGACCGTCTGCCCGTCGACGGACCGGCCCCGGATGCCGACCACCCGGCCGTCCTCGGTGATCAGCTCCCGGACCGAGAAACCGGTGCGCACCTCCGCGCCGGCCTTGGCCGCGGCCTCGACGAGGATCTGGTCGAGCACCCGGCGGCGCACCGAGGCGTAGCTCTGCACCACGCCGGAGTCGTCACCGTGCAGGTCCCGGAAGTACTCCCGCAGCAGCTCCGGCGGCACCGAGCCGGTCAGCCGGATTCCGTCGTTGACCACGTCGACGGAGGTGAACGTGGGGGTGACCGCGGTGACCTGGTCCAGCACGCCCCACCGGTTCAGGTAGGACATTCCGTGCGGCCAGAGGAAGTGCGTCGAGATGACGTCGCTGGGGAACGACGACCGGTCCACCACGAGCACCCGGTGCCCGCGCTGGGCGAGCAACAGGGCGGTGGAGGCGCCCGCACAGCGCGCACCGACGACTATCGCGTCGTACATTTTCGTCTCGATCCTTCGATGGGGGTCCGTGTCCTCCGCCGGCCGGGCCACGGAAGCGGGCCGGAGGCCGCCGCGCGGGGGTGTCACCGGTCGGGCGGCGATGGACAGTCACCGTACACAGTGGATCGGTATGGGTGTTCGGGCGTCCACGATCCGGCGGTCGGCCCGCGAGCATGCGTCGGGCGGCGGTCAGACGTGGTGGCCCGGTGCGGCGGTCAGGACGTGGTGGTCCCGTGCGGTGGTGGAACCGGGTGCCCCGTCCGGGTCTCCGGGTCGTACCCGGCGGCCTGGAGGGCGAAGAGCTCGGCGTACCGGCCACCGGCCGCGGTCAGTTCGTCGTGGCTGCCGGCCTCGACGAGGCGGCCCTGGTGCAGGACGAAGATCCGGTCGGCGTGCCGGACGTTGGCCAGTCGGTGGGTGATCAGGATGGTGGTGGCCCGGCCCTGCCGGTCCCGGATCGCCTGGAAGAGGGCGTCCTCGGCCCGGGGGTCGAGCGCGGAGGAGGGTTCGTCCATGATCAGCAGTTCGGCGTCGCGGAGGAAACCCCGGGCGGCGGTGATCCGCTGCCACTGCCCGCCGGAGAGGTCCTGCCCCTGGGCGAAGGTCCGGTCGAGCAGCGTCTCGTAGCCGTACGGCAGGTCGCGGATCATCTCGTCGGCGACCGCGCGGGCGGCGGCGGCCTCGATCCGGTCCTGCCGCGCCTCGGTGTCCACATCGCCGATGGCGATGTTCGTCGCGGCCGTGAATGGCCACTTGTGGTACTCCTGCGTGACCACCGCGATCCGGGCCCCGAGCCGGCCGGCGTCCCACTCCGCCAGCGGCCGGCCGTTCCACTCGATCACACCCCCGCTCGGGGTACGCAGCATGGCGATCATCGCGGCCAGGGTGGACTTGCCGGAGCCGTTCTCCCCCACGAACGCCACGGTCTCCCCCGCCCGGACGGTGAGCGTGACGTCGGCGACGGCGGGTGTCTCCCGGTCGGGGTAGCGCAGGGTGACCTTCCGCACCGCGATCTCCCGCAGTGGCGGCGGGGCCGCCCCGTCGCCGGTCCCGTCGGGCAGGTAGGCGGCGGCCCGGGCCAGGAAACCGGTGTAGTCGCTGACGTGCTGCCCCTCGGTGTAGACCTGGTCGATCTGGAAGGTGACCGTGCCGAGGGACCGCTGCGCGGACTGCACCGCCACCACACAGGTGGCCGCCGCCGCGAGCGGGATCTGCCCTTCGACCAGCAGGAAACCGAGCAGGGCGTAGACGACGCCGGTGGCGACGCCGCCGACCACCGCGCCGACCGTGGTGGTCGTGGTGACCCGCCGGGCCAGGGCGAGCTGGATGTCGGTCTCCACCCCCATCACCCGGTCGTACTGGTCGAGCAGGAACCGGCGCAGTCCGTACGAGCGCAGTTCCGGGGCAGAGACGCGTTCGGCCATCAGCCGGTGCAGCAGCCACTGCCGGCGACGCCGGACCGACCCGGCGGTGTACGTCTGGTAGCGCAGGTGCCCGGCGCGCAGTGCCGCCCAGGCCTTCGGCAGCGTCGCGACCAGGAGCGCCACCAGCAGCAGCGGGTGGATCACGACCACCGCCACGGCCACCGCGAGTAGCCCGGCCAGCCCGGCGAGCAGGTTCATCGACGCCTGCACCAGGGAGATCACCGAGTCGCTGCCCCGGGACGCGCGTTCCATCTCGTCGGCGAACGCGTCGGCGTCGAACGCGTCCAGCCGGACCGCCGTGGTCACCTCGAACAGCCGGCGCTCCACGTCGCGGCTCACCCTCGGGGTGAGGCCGTTCTGCGCGTACCCGGTGGCGATGCCCGTACCGGCCCGGATCGCGGTGACCCCGGCCAGGGCCAGCAGCGCGGGCAGCGCGCCGACCACCCGGTCGGCGGTCGGGCCGCCGGCGAACAGTTCCACCAGCACCCGCTGGGTGGCGAGCAGCCCGAACGCCGACATCACCCCACCGCCGACCGTCGCGACGGCCACCACTGAGGTACGGAACCGGTCGGCCCGCCAGCTGACCCGGACCGCCTCCGCGACCAGCCGGGGCAGTTCGGCGAACACGGCGAACAGTCCCGCCTCGGCCCGCGCCCGGACCCCGGTCTCCCACCACATCGTCCGCAACTCGGGCAGGACCGCCTCTGCGGACGCCCGACCGAGTCGTCCGGGGTCGTCCCCGTCGGTGGGGCGGGCGGGTCCGACGGCGGTTCCGGTCACGGGCGCTCCTCGGCAGGGTGACGGGACGGGCGTCGACGCCGACCGCGCAACCGTTCCCGGCGGGCGCACGGCCACCAGCACGACCGTTTCCGGCGGCCACGTGACCACCGGCACGACCTTCCCGGCGGGCGCACGGCCACCAGCACGACCGTTTCCGGCGGCCACGTGACCACCGGCACGACCTTCCCGGCAGGCGCACGGCCACCGGCACGCCGGACGGCCACCGCAGCGGCCGACCCGTCGCCGACGGTGCCGACCCCACCACTTAACGCCATCGACACCGGCCAGGGGAAGTGGTCGACCCCACCTGGTCTCGCCGGCTGGCCGCGTGGCACCGACCTGCGAGGATGACGTCATGTTCAGGCGCATCCGGGAGCAGGCCCGGGAGAACTACAGGCAGCAGCAAAAGATCAACAGGTCCCGGAACCCGGACGGCTGCTGCGACTGTTGCGACCTCGGGCTCTTCTCCACGATGCTGCTGCTCGGCTCGGCCCTGGCGAGCCGGACCGGGGCGCCGGGGCTGGACCGGGCGGGAGTGGCGGCGATCCGCGGTTATCGGCGCTGGCTGTCGCCGTACTGGCCCGGCCGGTGCCGGTTCAGCCCGACCTGCGGGGCGTACGGCCTGACCGCGGTGGAGCGGCACGGACTGGCGGTGGGCGGGCGGATGGCCGCCGGACGCGTGCGGCGCTGCCGCCCCTCGGTGCCACGCGGCACCCACGACCCGGTGCGCTGACCGGGGTCACCCCGTCGGGCGGGGCCCGGTGGCCGGGAGGACCCGACTCCACGGCCACCGGACGCTTCGCCGACTACTTCTCGGCGTGCAGCGCGACCAGGGCGCTGGCGGTGCGGAAGTACGGGTTCCGGCCGAGGTCGCCGACGGTGACGATGCCGAAGGCCTCCTTCAGCAGCTTGGCGTCGCCGGAGCTGACCCCGGCGAGGGCGGACACCGGGGCGTCGACCAGCTCGGTGAGGGTCTTGTCCTGGTACGCCTTGTCGACCAGTGCGGTGAGGTCGGCGGTGACGGGCATGCATTCTCCTTCGAGATCCCGGCCGGTGGCCGGAAACGATTGTGAACCACGACGAACGACACAGAAATGACCACGGGGCGAGCACGACACAATGGATCACCGCGTGGTCCTGTGTGGACCTCGTCGTACCGGCACGTTAGCAACGCAACCTGGGAAATCGCTGACAGAATCGGCGGAACGGGCTGCGGAAACGCCTTTCCCGGGCGGCTGGCTCCGCTGCCGGCCACATCGGCGGGGAGGGTGGCGGCGGCCGGTCATGATGGAACGGTGATTCGATTTCTGTTGAACCTGCTCTGGCTCGTCTTCGGCAGCGGAATCGTGCTGGGAATCGGCTACGGAATCGCGGCGCTGGTCTGCTTCGCACTCGTCGTGACGATCCCGTTCGGGGTGGCCTCGCTGCGGTTGGCCGCGTACTCGCTCTGGCCGTTCGGGCGCACCCTGGTCGAGAAGCCCGACGCCGGTCTGCCCTCCGGCATCGGGAACGTCGTCTGGCTGCTGGTCGCCGGCTGGTGGCTCGCCCTGGCGCACGTCGTCGCCGGGGTGGCCCAGTGCGTCACCATCGTCGGCATCCCGTTCGGCGTGGCGAACTTCAAGCTCGTCCCGGCCGCCCTCTGGCCGCTCGGGCGGCAGGTGGTCGACACCCCCTGACCGGCCCGGCCCGGCGCGCACGCCGGTCCCCGCGACCGGCCGCGACACCGGTCGCGGTCAGGAGCGTTCGCTGATCCGGTCCAGGTGCGCGGCGAGTTCGTCGGTGATCAACAGGTCGGTCCGGATCTGGTCGTGCGGGTACGCGGCCCGCCCCACCATGTGCGCGGCCACCGGCGCGCTGGCCAGTTGGAACACCCCGACCAGGACGAGGGTGGTGATGTCCACCCCGGTACGCAGTCGCAACGCGCAGCCGAGCAGGACCAGCAGCAGGCCGAGGACCTGGGGCTTGGCGGCGGCGTGCATCCGGGAGAGCAGGTCGGGGAAGCGGACCAGGGCCACCCCGGCGGCGAGACTGAGCAGCGCCCCGGCGATCAGGCAGACCGCAGCGATGGCGTCGAGGACGGCGTCGAGGCTCACTTCGGGCTCTTCCGCGCGGCGAAGCGGGCGACACTGACCGAGCTGACGAAGCCGAGGATGGCGAGCACCACCAGCACGGGCAGCGCGGTGGCGTCCCGACTGTACGCCGCCTCGGTGGCGATGGCGGCGACGACGACGGCCAGTAGCACGTCGGTGGCGACGGCCCGGTCGAGGATGGACGGTCCCCGGATGATCCGGGTCAGGGTCAGCGCGCCGGCCAGGGCGAGCAGGACGGTGACGGTCACGGCTACGGCGGTCATCTCGGTGCCCCTTACAGGTCGGCCGGCGGTGACGTGCCGGTGTGGGTGGCTTCGATCATGAGGCGCTGTTCGTCCTCGGAGCCGACGGCGGCGATGATCCGCTCCTCCAGCTCCAGGACCTCGCGCCGGAACTGCTCGACCTCCTCGATGGTGCGGACGCCGAGCACGTGGATGTAGAGGGTGCCGGTGGCCCGGTCGACCTCCAGGATGAGGCTGCCCGGCACCAGCGACAGGGCCTCGGCGGTGAGGGTGAGGTTCAGGTCGGTGTTGACCCGCAGCGGCACGGCGATGATCGCGCTGCGCGGTTCGTGCCCGAACCGGACGGCCAGCCAGGCGATCTGGGCGCTGGCCACCACCAGGTCGTAGAGGAAGCGGAGCCCGAAGCGGAGCAGCCCCAGCGGGTGCAGCCGCCCGGCGAAGGTCACCGGTGGCAGCGGGAACACGGCCAGCAGCACGGCGGCGACGAGCAGCCCGCTGATCAGGTTGGCCCAGGTGAAGGTGCCCCAGAGCAGCACCCAGACGGCGACCAGGCCGGTCACCGCGATCACCAGGTTGCGCCGCCGGTCGCGGCGGGTCAGTGGCGGGTTCGTCGGCTCGATCGGCTGGCCCGGCGTCATCGGATCGGCACTCACGGCGTCCCCTCCGGGTAGACGGCCTCCACGTACGGCGTACGTTGCAGCAGGTCGTCGGCGGCGTCGGTGCTGATGTCGAAGAGCGGCCCGGCGACCACGGTCAGGGCCAGCCCGAACACCACCAGGGCGGCGGTCGACCCGATCATCAGCTTGGGCAGCATCACGCCCGGCTGCCCGGCGGCCGGGTCCTCGTACGGTTGGTCCGCGTCGTCACGGCCGGTCGCCGTCGGCATGTCCGCGTGCGGTGCCCGCCAGAAGGCCAGGTTCCACACCCGGGCGATCGCGTAGAGGGTGAGCAGGCTGGTGACCAGACCGGCGGCGACCAACCCCCAGGCCAGCGGCCCACCGTCGTCGACCCCGGCCTGCACGAGGCCGAGCTTGCCGAGGAAGCCGGAGAAGGGCGGGATGCCGGCGAGGTTGAGCGCGGGTACGAAGAAAAGCACCGCGAGCAGCGGGGAGAGCCGGGCCAGCCCGCCGAGCCGGTCCAGGGCCGTGCTGCCGCCCCGCCGCTCGACCAGGCCGGCGGCGAGGAACAGGGTCGTCTGGATGGTGATGTGGTGCACCACGTAGAAGATCGCGGCGGCCAGGCCGAGCGAGGTGGTCAACCCCACCCCGAACAGCATGTAGCCGATATGGCTGATCAACGTGAAGGAGAGCAGTCGTTTGATGTCGGACTGGGCGACCGCGCCGAGGATGCCGACCAGCATGGTCAGTCCGGCCACCCAGAGCAGCAGGTCGGCGGTCCGGCCACCGGGGAAGAGCAGTGTTTCGGTACGGATGGTGGCGTACACGCCGACCTTGGTGAGCAGGCCGGCGAAGACCGCGGTGACCGGGGCGGGCGCGGTCGGGTAGCTGTCCGGCAGCCACGCCGACAGCGGGAAGACGGCGGCCTTGATGCCGAAGGCGAGCAGCAGCATGCCCTGGAGGACCAGGCGCAGGTCGTCGGGGAGGGCGTCGAGCCGTTCCACCAGCTGGGCGAGGTTGAGCGTGCCGGTCGCCGAGTAGACCAGCCCGATCGCCACCAGGAAGATCATCGACGACAGGAGGCTGACCACGACGTACGTGGTGCCGGCCCGGATCCGGGTCTCGGTGCTGCCCAGGGTCAGCAGCACGTAGCTGGCGACCAGCAGGATCTCGAACCCGACGTAGAGGTTGAACAGGTCACCGGAGAGGAACGCGTTGCACACGCCGGCGGTGAGCACCAGGTACGTGGGGTGGTAGACCGACAGCGGCGTCTCCTCGTCGCCGTCGGCCATACCCTGCCCGATGGAGTACACCAGCACGCAGAGGGTGACCGAGGCGGAGACGACGAGCATCAGCGCGGCGAGCTGGTCGGCGACCAGCACGATGCCGAGCGGCGCCACCCAGCCGCCCACCTCGACGACGAGCGGGCCGTCGACGGTGGAACGGATCAGCAGCAGCGCCGAGACCACCACGGTGGCGGTGAGCACGGTGAGGCTGACCCAGCGCTGGGCACGGGGCCGGCCGGCCAGCATGAGGGTGAGCGCCGCGCCGAGCAGCGGCATCACCACCGGCATCGGGACGAGGTGGTTCATCCGGCCCTCCCCGCGTCCGCGCCGGAGGGGGCGGGCACCGGATCGTCGTCCTCGCCCGGTTCACCGGCGGTCTGCTCGTCGGCGGTGCCCGGCCCCTCGTCCCGTTCGGCCAGGTCCATGATTCGGCGGTCCTCCACGTCGTCCTGCACCTCGTCGTGGCCGTTGAGGTGCCAGCTCCGGTAGGAGAGCGCGAGCAGGAACGCGGTCATGCCGAGGGTGATGACGATGGCGGTGAGCACCATCGCCTGGGGCAGCGGATCACTCATCTCCTCCTCGGGAGTGGTGCCGACGATCGGCGGCCCGCCGGCCCGGCCCCCGGTGAGCAGGAGCAGGTTGGCGCCGTTGCCGAGCAGGATGACGCCCATCAGCACCCGGGTGAGACTGCGCTCCAGCAGCAGGGTCACCCCGGCGGCGAAGAGCACGCCGACCACGAGCACGTAGGTGAGGTTCGGGGTCACACCAGCTCCTTGTCCCGCACCTCGGCCGGTACGTCGCTCCGTTCGGTCTCGTGCTGCCGGTCCATCTCCGCGCCGAGGCTGCGCAGGATGTCCAGCACCAGCCCGACCACGATCAGGTACACGCCGACGTCGAAGAAGACCGACGTGACGAAGTGCAGGTGACCCACGACCGGCAGGTGGAAGTCCAGCAGGGCGCTCTGGAGGAACTCCCCGCCGAACGGGATCGCGACCACCCCGGTGCCCACCGCCACGAACAGCCCCGCGCCGAGCAGCTTGCCCGCGTCGACCGGTGCGGCGCTGTTCAGCTCGGTGCGTCCGCCGGCCAGGTACCGCACGGTCAGGGCGAGACCGGCGACCAGGCCGGCGGCGAACCCGCCGCCGGGGGCGTTGTGGCCGGAGAAGAGCAGGTAGATGGAGAAGACCGCGATGGCGTGGAAGAGCAGCCGGGTGACCACCTGGAGGATCACCGACTGGCGGCGGGTGGTCGCGCCGGTGGTCAGCCACCGTGGTCGGGACGCCGTCGTGGTCGTCGCCCCGGGGATGCCGCTGCGCTTGTCCAGGTCACGGGAGCGCCGGAAGATCAGGCTGGCCACGCCGGTGGCGGCCACCACCAGGACGGCGATCTCGCCCATGGTGTCCCAGGCCCGGATGTCCACCAGGGTCACGTTGACCACGTTCTTGCCGCCGCCGTAGGAGACCGCCTCGTCCGGGAAGCCGACCGAGATCGGGACGGCCTGCCGGCCGGACGCGGCGACGTACGCCATGCCGGCGGTGACCGCGCCGACGGCGATGCCGAGCCCGATCCGACCGCGCCGGCTGGACCGGATCGGCCGCTCCGAGAACTTCTCCGGCAGGCGGCGCAGGACCAGCACGAACATCACGATCGTGACGGTCTCCACGAGGAACTGGGTCAGCGCCAGGTCGGGCGCGCCGTGCAGGACGAAGAGCACCGCGGTGCCGTAGCCGGCGACCCCGACCAGGATCATCGCGGTCAGCCGGCGCAGCGCCCGGGCGGCGGCGATCGCGGCGACGATCACCACGGCGGCGGCCACCGCCTGGAGCGGGGTGTCCCAGGCCCGGAACGAACCGGACCACGGGCTGCCGGCCAGCAGTGCGCTGCCGGGCAGGACGACCAGCACGATCAGGATGACGCCGAGGTAGAACGGGAGCGAACCACGCTGGGTCGCGCCGGTCAGCTCCACCGCCAGCCGGTCCACCCCGTTGACCACCCGCTGGTAGCCGGCGGCACCGTCGAACGGCAGCCACGCGCCGGTGCGCAGCCGCCCACGGTGGACCAGCAGGAACAGTCCGGCACCGGCCGCGACGGCCGCCACCGAGAGCCCGAGCGCGAGCGTCGGCCCGTGCCAGAGCGCCAGATGGTACGGGGTTCCGGTGGTCGGGTAGAGGTCGGCGTACGGGGCGAGCAGCCGGTCGACGGCCGGTGCGGACACGCCGACGACCAGCCCGGCGGCGGCGAGCAGGGCCGGTCCCGCCAGGAACGGCCAGCCCACCGGGTGCGTCGTCTCGGTCGTCGGCACCCCGGGCTTGGCGGCGAAGGCGCCCCAGAGGAAGCGCAGCGTGTACGCCACGGTCAGCGCCGAGCCGAGCACGACCCCGGCCAGCACCACCCGGTCGGCGACGCCGCCGTGCAGGAACGCCTCGTAGGCGGCCTCCTTGGCGACGAACCCGGCCAGCGGCGGCAGGCCGGCCATGGACGCGGCGGCGAGCGTGGCGACCACCGCCAGCGCCGGGGAGCGCCGGCCGAGTCCGCTGAGTTCGCGCAGGTCACGGGTGCCGGTGGCGTGGTCGATGATGCCGACCGAGAGGAACAGGGTG
Source organism: Micromonospora echinospora (assembly GCF_900091495.1). Lineage (NCBI taxonomy): Bacteria > Bacillati > Actinomycetota > Actinomycetes > Micromonosporales > Micromonosporaceae > Micromonospora > Micromonospora echinospora. The sequence goes on from NZ_LT607413.1 coordinate 1,589,109, forward strand.
GCCTTGAACAACGCGTGGGCCAGCACCATCGCCACGCCGGCCAGCGCGGTGTCCCGGGTGCCCGCGCCGAGCACCACCATCAGCAGGCCGAGCTGGCTGACCGTGCCGTACGCCAGGAGCAGTTTGAGGTCGACCTGGCGCAGCGCCGACCAGGCACCGAGGAAGAGCGTGACCAGACCGGTGGTGAGCAGCACCGGCCGCCACGGGGCGACGTCGGCGACCGCCGGGCCCATCAGGGCGACCAGGAACACGCCGGCCTTGACCATGGCCGCGGCGTGCAGGTAGGCGCTGACCGGGGTGGGGGCCGCCATCGCGTTGGGCAGCCAGAAGTTGAACGGGAAGATCGCCGACTTGCTCATCGCGCCGAGCAGCACCAGCACCAGCGCCACGGCCAGGTAACCGCCGTCGGGGAGGTTCCCGGCGATCTCCGACCAGCGGTAGGTGCCGGCGTGCTGGCCGAGCATGATGAACCCGGCGAGCATGGCGAGACCGCCCAGCGTGGTGACCAGCAGGGCCTGCATGGCCGCCCGACGGCTGGCCCGCTTCGCCGGGTCGTACCCGATGAGCAGGTAGGAGAAGACGGTGGTCAGCTCCCAGAAGACGTAGAGCAGCAGCAGGTCGTCGGAGACCACCAGACCGAGCATCGCCCCGGCGAAGGCGACGAAGACCGCCGCGAACCGGCCCAGTCCGGGGTCGTCGGAGCTGAAGTAGTGCGCGCTGTACGCCAGCACCAGCGCGCCGACCCCGCCGACGAGGACGACCAGTAACCAGCCCAGCGCGCCCATCCGCAGGGCGATCTCCAACCCCAGCCCCGGCACCCAGGGGAAGGTCTCCACCACGGGGGTGCCGGAGCGGACCTGACCGGTGTGGGCGAGTGCCCAGACCAGGGTCGCGGCCGGCACGGCCGCCACGAGGTAGAGTGCCCGCCGCCCCCAGGTGCGTACCAGCGCCGGGGCGATCACAGCAGCGAGGGCATGGACCGCCACCAGTACCAGCACACGACCTCCCCAAGATCCACCCGGCTTTCCCACAACACTATCCAGGCAGACGGGAAATCAACACGGGTCGTGGGCCACGTCATCGATCAACTACGCCACGCGGGCCCGCCCTGACCAGCGGACCTGCTGGGCGCGAGGGGCGGTCAGTGCCCTTCCGGGCGGTCCGGGTGCCGGTGCGGCACCCGGGTGTGCGGGTCGTCACGGTCGATGCGCAGTTCCCGTTCGAGTTCGGCCACGACCGCGCGCAGGTCGTCCAGCCGTTGGCTGATGGCGATCCGGTCCACCTCGTCCGGCACGCCGTCGCCGTCTTCGTCGTAGTCCGGGGCGAGCCGCTCGGTCATCTCCAGCCGGCGGGCCTCCTCCATCGAGTTCACGATGACCGCGATCAGGATGTTGAGCAGCAGGTTCACCGTGATCAGCACGTAGCTGACGTAGTAGAGCAGGGTCCACGGGGAGAGGGCCATGCCCTGCTCGATCAGGTCCGGCAGCGTCTCCAGGGAGAGCAGCACGAACAGGGTCAGCAGCGAGCGGCCGATGTCCCCGTACTGCTCGGGGTAGGCGTCGGCGAAGATCAGCCAGCCGGCCATGCCGTAGACGTAGAGGGTCACCACGGCCAGCGCGAGGAAGCCGCCGACCCCCGGCAGGCTGCGCCACAGCGCGGCGACGATCGTGCGCAGGCCCGGGGAGAAGCGCACCAGCCGAACCATCCGGGCGACCCGCACCACCCGCAGCAGCGCGGAGTCGCCGTGCAGGCCGGGCAGGAAGATCGCCGAGATCACCACGAAGTCGAAGACGTTCCAGCCGTGCCGGAAGAAGTCCTGCGGGCGGCGGCCGTAGGCGAGCAGCCGGATGACGATCTCGGCGACGAAGGCGATCCGGAAGCACCACTCCAGGCCGTGCAGGATCGGCCCGGCCACCCCCAGGTGCGGGTACGTCTCGACGCCGAGCACCACCCCGTTGGCGATGATCACGACGACGATGGCGATCTCGAACGGGCGGGACCGGGCGATCCGACCGCAGCGGTCGGCCAGGCGGGACCGACCGTCCGCCCTGGTGGTGACGCCGCTCACCGGGCCGCAGCCACCGTGGCGCTCACCGGGCGCTGTCCCGCTCGGCCTCCCGGCGCAACCCGTCGGCTTCCATGTCGAGGTAGCGGCGGATCAGCCGACCGCCGACGAGGGCGGTGGGCCGGGCGAACGGTCCGTCCAGCCGCAGCGTGAGGGTGGCCTCGGACCGTCCCGGACCGGTCGGCCGCACCTGGTGGTCGCCGGTGGTGCGGACCCCGGGGCTGGTGGCCGTCCAGGCGAAGCCGGCCCCGTCGACCCGGGTGACCGTCCAGGTGTTCTCCGGCAGACGGTGCTGCTTGAGCCGGACGGTCTCGCCGACCGTGAGCGCCCCGGACGCCGGCCGGTCGAGCCGGGCGACGGACGCGTTCCAGCGCGGCCAGCCCGCCACGTCCCGCAGCACCCGGGCGACCTCCTCGGCCGGCGCGGCGATCTCCACCTTCCGGTGGTACGCGATGCCCAACGTCCTCACGCCTCCTCCCCGTCCAGGTCAATCATGAACGGTGCTCGCCCCGGCACAGGTCACCGGGGCGGGAATTCGGATTGGCACGTACCGCCCCCGTGCCTACCCTGCGGACGGGAGACCACCTGCCACCGCACCGGAGCGGCCGGCGCACCGGAGCCGAGGAGGCGTTCGTTGGATCTCGACCGCAGTCACGTCATCCGCGAGGGCGACCTGCGCATCCTCAACCCGTTCGACGCCGGGAAACTGGCCACCCTCGGACAGGCGATCCGCCTGCGTCCCGGGATGTCCCTGCTGGACCTGTGCTGCGGCAAGGGTGAGCTGCTCTGCACCTGGGCCCGGGAGCACGGGATCTCCGGCACCGGCGTCGACATCAGCACCGCCTTCGTCGCCGCCGCCGGGGAGCGCGCCGCCGAGCTGGGGGTGGCCGACCGGGTCCGCTTCGTGCACGGCGACGCCGCCGCGTACGTACCCGGGGAACTCGTCGACGTGGCCGCCTGCGTCGGTGCCACCTGGATCGGCGGGGGTGTCCCCGGCACGCTGGAGATCCTGGAACGCGCCCTGCGCCCCGGCGGGATGCTGCTGGTCGGCGAGCCCTACTGGCGGCGGACGCCCCCGGACCAGGCGACCGTCCAGGGCTGCCACGCCACCTCCCGGGAGGACTTCCACGAGCTGCCGGGTCTGGTCGAGCTGTTCGGGCGGTGCGGCTTCGACCTGGTCGAGATGGTCCTCGCCGACCAGGACAGTTGGGACCGGTACGCGGCGGCGCACTGGCTCAACCTGAGCCGGTGGCTGGACGACAACCCGGACGACGACCTCGCCCCGCAGTTGCGCGCCGAGCTGACCGAGGACCCGGTCCGCCACGTGCGGTACGTCCGGGAGTACCTGGGCTGGGGGGTCTTCGCGCTGCGCCGCCGCTGACCGGACGGCGGGCCGGCAGGGGCGGCGGGCACGCTGCCGCACGTCTCGCCCGCCCGCGGCCTCGATCGTGTGGGCGACCCCGGTGGGTCGTCAGCGACTCCGGACCGAGAGCCTGCGCGCCAGCCCGACCAGCTCGGTCCGCGCGTCGTCCACGATCGACGCCTCGTGGAGCGCGGCCACGGCCTCCTCGGTCCGGGCGGCGATCATCTCCTCCACCCGGCGCAGGCCGCCGGTGTCGACGATGATCTCCCGAAGGACGTCCGCGCCGGCCCGGTCGAGGTGGGGATCACCGTGCCACCGGTCGATCTGGGCGGCCTGCGCGTCGCTGGCGGCCTGCCGGGTGAGCGCCATCAGCACGGTCGCCTTGCCGTCGCGCAGGTCGGTCAGGGTGGACTTGCCGGTGCACGTGTCGTCGCCGAAGACGCCGAGCACGTCGTCGCGGAGCTGGAACGCCTCGCCGAGCGGGATGCCGATCCGGGAGAAGGTGGCCAGCTCGGCGCGGTCGGCACCGGCCCACGCGGCCCCGATCTGGAGCGGACGCTCCACCGTGTAGCGGGCGCACTTGTAGCGCAGGATCCGCAGGCAGTCGTCCAGCCCGGCACCGGCGACCTCGCCTCGGACGTCGAGGTACTGCCCCATCATCGCCTCGACGCGCATCCGCTGGAACAACGTCCGTACCCGGTCCACCCGGTCGGCGCTGCCGCCGCTGCAGAACAGCTGCTCGGACCAGACCAGGCAGAGGTCTCCCCAGAGGATCGCCATGTTCCGGCCGAACCGCTCGGCGTCCCCGCGCCAGCCGCGTCGCCGGTGCCGGTCGGCGAGGTCGACGTGCAGGGTCGGCCGGCCACGTCGGGTGTCGCTGTCGTCCATGACGTCGTCGTGGATCAGCGCGAAGGCGTGGAACAGCTCCAGGGCGGCGGCGACCCGGGCCACCCCGGGCCCGCCCCCGCCGCAGGCCCGCCAGCCCAGGTGACAGAAGGTCGGCCGGGTCCGCTTGCCGGCCGCGCCTAGGACGAAGGAGCGGAGCAGTTCGACCCCGTGCCGCCAGTCCTCGTCGCCGGTGGCGTCGAGCTGTCCACCGAGGAACTCGGCGAGCACCGCGTCGACCTCCCGCCGGAGCGACCCGGCCCCGGGATCGGCGGTCACCGCCGTCGGGCCGATGGCCACCGCCGGGGTCGCGCCACCTACGTTGATCATGAGTGTTCTCCCCTCAGCCGTCAGCCGGTCGGCCGTGACCGCACGGTCCCCGCCGCAGGCCTGCCGGGTGACGCGGTGGTGTCAGGGCGGGTCACCGAGCTCCGCCAGCCACCGGCGGAACCGCACAGCCGGCGACCGCCGGATCGACGATTTCCGCCCGTCCCGCCGTCACGAAATCCGACCGTCCACATACGCGGGCGCTGTTCCCTTCCTGAAGGCAGCGGTTCACGCACTGCGTGGCCGGTTTCGGCAATCGCGAGCGACAATTCGGCAACGCTCGATGGATTGTATCGGAACGGGAACTCGACGACGGCCCTCGACGGGCATTTTTCCCGCCCCGCCCTGCCACCCGGCGGGGCCGCGACCACTCGCCGTTTCCGCAGCTCAGGCAGGATCCAGCCGGAACGCCGGCGGTTCGGCGGGACGACGACGCAACAGGCCTACGCGCACTTCCCGCACGGACCCGACCTGCCGTTCACCGGCCGCACGCCGCCGGGATCGGCGCCGTCGGGCCGCGACCCGACCGGGCACCCGCCCGCGCATTGGTCCAGCCGACCCGGCGCATTTCCCCGGCACCCCGTCGCACACCGCAGAGAATTGGCGCGCCGACGGGCCGGCCGCGATCCCGGCCCACCAGCGGCAACAGGACCATCACCCAACCTTGACAGATCTAACTAAGGTTAGGTTAACCTAACCGCCATGAGTGGTCGGGACAGTCACGTCGAGGGTCTGCGCGGCGTGGATCTGCGTCTGGGTTACCACGGGGCGACCGTGGTCCACGACGCCGCCATCACGTTGCGTCCCGGCGCGGTGACCGCCCTGGTGGGGCCGAACGGCAGCGGCAAGTCGACGCTGCTGCGCGGACTCGCCCGGCTCCACCCGCTGGAACACGGCGAGGTGCAGCTCGCCGACGGCACCTCGGCCCGGACGCTCACGGCCCGGGAGTTCGCCCGCCGGGTGACGCTGCTGGCCCAGAGCCGACCCACCCCCAGCGGGGTCACCGTCCGGGACGTGGTCGGCTACGGCCGGCACCCGTACCGGGGACGCTGGCGGGCCGGCGACCCCGACGGTCCGGCCATGGTCGACCGGGCCATGGCGACCACCGGCGTCACCGCGATGGCGGACCGACCGGTCGACGAACTCTCCGGCGGGGAGTTGCAGCGGGTCTGGCTGGCCACCTGTCTGGCCCAGGACACCGGCGTGCTGCTGCTCGACGAGCCGACCACCTTCCTCGACCTGCGCTACCAGGTCGAGATCCTCGACCTGATGCGGGACCTCGCCGACGACGACCGGGTCGCCGTCGGTGTCGTCCTGCACGACCTCAACCAGGCCGCCGCCGTCGCCGACGAGGTGGTGCTCCTGCACGCCGGACGCGTCCGGGCCACCGGCTCTCCCGCCGATGTCCTGACCGAGGAGGCCCTGACCGAGACGTACGGCATCCGCATCGAGGTGACCGTCGACCCGCTCAACGGGCTCCTCAGCACCCGACCCGTCGGCCGGCACTCGACCAGGTCCCTCGCCTGACCCGCCAACCGAACCACGAGCAGAGAAGACGTCATGATGCGTACCCGCGCGACCCTCCTGGTCGCCGCCGTCGCCGCGCTGGCACTGGGTGCCTGCGGCACCACCGAAGACCCGGCCGCGAGCCCCTCCGCCTCCGACGCCGCGTCCAGCGGCCCGGTGACCGTCACCGACAGCCGGGGCAAGGCCGTCACCCTCAAGGCGCCGGCCACCAAGGTCGTCGCGCTGGAGTGGGCCGAGGCCGAGATCCTGGCCAGCCTGGGTGTCATGCCGGCCGGCGTGGCCGACCCCAAGGGTTACGCCACCTGGGTCACCTCCGTGAAGCTCGACGGCACCGTCAAGGACGTCGGCACCCGGGGCGAGCCCAGCGTCGACTCGATCGTCGCGCTCCAGCCCGACCTGGTCGTGATGGCGGACGACCGGGGCGGCGCGGTCGTCTCGCAGCTGGAGAAGTACGTCCCGGTGCTGGTCACCAAGGCCAGCGACGCCAAGGACAACATCGGCCGGATGCGGTCGGACGTGACCATGATCGCCCAGGCGACCGGTAAGACCGCCGAGGGCGAGAAGCTGCTCGCCGACTTCGACGCCGCGATCGCCGACGGCAAGAAGAAGATCGCCGACGCCGGGGCGGCCGGGCGGCAGTTCACCGTCGCCGACGGCTGGAAGGACGGCAGCAACGTCACCGTCCGGATGTTCGGTCAGGGCGCCTTCGTCTCCCAGATCGGCATCCAGCTCGGCCTGAAGAACGCCTGGACCGGCAAGGTCGACGAGGTGTGGGGGCTGGGCCAGACCGACGTCGAGGGCCTGACCGTCCTCAAGGGCCAGGACCTGACCTTCTTCTACAACGCCTCGGACGGCGACGACGTCTTCAAGGACGGCCTCGCCGGCAACGCGATCTGGAAGTCGCTGCCCTTCGTGCAGCAGAACAAGCTGCACCGGATGCCGGACGGCATCTGGACCTTCGGCGGGCCGCTCTCCGGCAAGCAGTACGTCGACGAGTTCGTGAAGGTCTACACGGCTTGAGCCAGCTCAGCACGCCCGTTCGTCCGGGAGCGGCCACCACGGCCGTCCCGGGCGGACCGCTCGCCCCCTCCCGCGTCGTCACCGCCTTCGTCCTCGCCGTCGGTCTCGTCCTGGTGATCACGGCGGTGCACCTGACCCAGGGCACCTCCACCGTCGGCGCGCTCGACCTGCTGCGCCTGCTCGTCGGCTCGGACGACGAGGCGGCCCGGGTGCTGGTCGCCTCCCGGATCCCCCGGCTGCTCGCCGGACTCGCCGTCGGCGTCGCGCTCGGCTTCGCCGGGGCCGCCCTCCAGTCCCTGGCCCGCAACCCGCTGGCGTCCCCGGACACCCTCGCGGTCAACGCCGGGGCGCACCTGGCGATCGTGACCGTGGCGGCGTTCGGCATCTCGCTGCCGGTGTTCTCCTCCGGCGTGATCGCCTTCGTCGGTGGCCTGCTCGCCGCCGGCCTGGTGCTGACGCTCGCCACCGGCGGCCAGGCCGCCACCACCCGGCTGATCCTCGCCGGTTCGGCCACCGCGCTCGCCCTGAGCTCCGTCACCATGCTGCTGATGCTCCTCTTCGAGCAGGCCACGATCGGTCTGTTCGCCTGGGGCAACGGCTCGCTGGTGCAGGCCGACCTGGCGGCGTTCACCCAGCTCGCCCCGGTGATCGCGATCGCCGCCGCGCTGCTGGTCGCCCTCGGACACCGGATGGACGTGCTCGCCCTCGGCGACGACACCGCCACCGTGCTCGGACTGGACGTCCGACGCACCCGCCTCCTGGTGGTCGTGCTCGCCGTCCTGCTCTCCGCCGCCGCGGTGACCCTCGCCGGGCCGATCGGCTTCGTCGGGCTCTGCGCCCCGGTGATCGTCCGGCTGCTCGGCCGGATCGTCCCCGGCGTGCACCGGCACCGGGTCCTGCTGCCGCTCTCCGGCCTGGCCGGCGTGGTCATCGTGCTCGGCTCCGACGTGCTGCTGCGGGCCGTCCTCGGCGGGCAGGCCGGAGTGGACGTGCCGACCGGTGTGGTCACCACCCTCTTCGGCGCGGTCCTGATGGTGTGGCTGGCCCGCCGCTACCGGGACGCCGGTCCCACCCGTCGCCCGCCCGGCGGGCACGCGGCGGTGCGGTCCCGCACCTTCCATCTCGGCGTGGTCACCGCCGCCGCCCTGGTCACCGTCGCCGCGGTGGTGGTCGGCATGCTCTTCGGGGACACCTGGGTGCTCCTCGGCGACGTGGTCAACTGGGTGCAGGGACGGACCGGTCCGGCGTACACCTTCGTGCTGGACCAGCGCTGGCCCCGGGTCGCGGCGGCGCTGCTGGCCGGCGCGGCTCTCGCGGTCGCCGGCACCACCGTGCAGGCGGTCTGCCGCAACCCGCTCGCCGAGCCGGGCATCCTCGGCATCACCGGTGGCGCCGGCATCGGCGCGGTGGCGCTGCTGACCTTCGTCCCGCTGGCCGGGGTCGCGGCCATCTCCGGAGCCGCCGGGCTCGGCGCGATCCTGGCGTTCGCCCTGGTCTACGGGCTGGCCCGGCAGGGCGGCCTCAGCTCCGACCGCCTGGTGCTGATCGGCTTCGCGGTCTGGCAGGGCGGCACCGCCATCATCACCTTCATCATCGTCACCTCCGACCCGTGGAACACCGGCAAGGCGCTGACCTGGCTCTCCGGCTCCACCTACGGCCGGACCGCCCCGCAGATCCTCCCGGTGGCGATCGCGCTGCTGCTCAGCATCCCGGCCGTCGTCGCGGCCCGGCGGGAACTCGACCTGCTCTCGCTGGACGACGACACCCCCCGGGTGCTCGGCGTCCGGCTGGAGCGCACCCGGCTGCTCGCCCTGGGCGCGGCGGCGCTGCTCACCTCGACGGCGGTCAGCGCGGTCGGCGTGATCGGCTTCGTCGGGCTGGTCGCCCCACACGCCGCCCGGGCCCTGGTCGGCGGTCGCCACTCGCGGGTGCTGCCGGTCGCCGTGCTGCTCGGCGCGGCCCTGGTCAGCCTCGCCGACACCCTCGGCCGCACGGTCATCGCTCCCGCCCAGGTCCCCGCCGGCCTGGTCACCGCGCTGGTCGGCACCCCCTACTTCGTCTGGTTGCTGTGGCGCTCGCGCGGCGCGGCGACCGGGCCGCGATGAGTTCCCGACCGGTGGTCCGGCACCCGTACCGGACCACCGCGCACCGATAAAGGAAGGCCGTCATGCCGAGCACCCTCTCCGTCGCCCCCTGGCGCGTCTTCGCCGTCGAGGTCCGTGCGCTGCGCCGGCTCAGCCCGTCGTTCCTGCGGGTAACCTTCAGCGGCCCGGACCTGGACCGGTTCGCCGACAACGGGTACGACCAGCGGATCAAGGTGGCGCTGCCGCGCACCGGCGAGACGGCGGCCGAACTGCCGCACGGCGCCGACTGGTACCAGCAGTGGCGGACGCTGCCGGAGGAGTCGCGCTGCCACATCCGGACGTACACGGTCCGGGCGGTCCGGCAGGACGTCCAGGAGGTGGACGTCGACCTGGTGCTGCACGGCGACGGCGGACCGGCCACCCGGTGGGCGCGACGGGCCCGGCTCGGCGACCGGCTCGCCCTGGTGGGCCCGGACGCCGGGTACGACGGCGTGCACGGCGGGGTCGAGTTCCGGCCCCCGGCGGTCGGGACGCTGCTGCTCGCCGGGGACGAGACGGCCGCCCCGGCGATCTGCGCCATCCTGGAACGGCTGCCGGCCAACGCCCGGGGCCACGCCCTGATCGAGGTGCCCGACACCGGCGACGTCCTGCCGGTGAGCGCTCCGTCCGGCGTGACGGTGACCTGGCTGCCCCGGATCGGCGCGGCCCACGGCAGCCGGCTCGCCCCGACCGTGGCGGCGCTCGCCGGGGAACTGCTGCCGGCCGCCCGGCCCGCTCTCGCGCTGGCCGGCGTACCGGCCGGGTCGCTGGCCGAGGTGGACGTCGACCGGGACATCCTCTGGGAGGTGCCGGACGTGCCCCCCGCCGCCCCGCTCTACGCCTGGCTGGCCGGCGAGGCGGCGGTGATCCGGGGACTGCGCCGGCACCTGGTCACCGAACGGGGGCTCGACCGGAGCGCGGTGGCCTTCATGGGCTACTGGCGACTCGGCCGCACCGCCGACTGACGGCCGGCCGCTTGATCGACTCGTTCTGCGGTATGTCGGCCCCATCCGGGCCACGGACACCCCGACATACCGCAAGACGAGTCGGTGGACCCGGGGGCGGCGGGTCAGGGGGCGGGGCGGTCGAGGAAGAGGAGCCGGGCGCGTTTGTGCGGCAGGTCCACCTCCGGGCCGGGCACGAATCCCGCCCGGACCAGCCGGGCGATGGCCCGGTCGTTGCGGGCGTCCGGCTCGGCGACGATCCGCCGTCGGGACTCGTCGGTCAGGACGAAGTCGAGGAACGCGCCGAGCACGGTGCCGGTGAAGCCCGGCTCGGTGCCGCCGTCGGGTGGCCCGACCATCAGGTGGATGCCGAAGTCGCCCGGCCGCACGTCGTAGCACTCGCCCACCGGGTCGGCCGCCGGCTCGTACGTCTGGAAGAGTCCCGCCGGGCGGCCGTCCCGGTGGATCAGGTACGCGTGGTGGGTGGTGAGCGAGTCCAGGTAGGCGTAGATCTCCTCGACCCGCTCCCGGCTGGCGTCCCGCATGCCCCAGAAGCGGGACCGCTCCCGGGTGACCCAGTCGTGGATCAGGTCGGCGTCGGCGGCCGGGGCGACGGGCCGGATGGTCACCTCCCCGAAGCCGTCGACGTGCCGCCGCCAGACCGGGTCAGTGAATGTCGTCATCGCGCTCCTCGGTGAGCCGGTGCCAGTCGGTGACCACGGGTGCGAGATCGCCGCGCAGCCAGTACGGCAGCTGGTCGCGGCGGTGCGGGTCGCCGGGCACCCCGGACGCCCCGAACGGCACGATCCACCGGCTGTCGTCCCGCCGGCCCAGGTCCCAGACGTACCGGGCGGCCGACGCCCGGAAGCAGAGGTGGGTGGCCCCGGGAACGCTGGAGGTGGCGAGCACGCAGTCGTGGTCGCCGGACAGGCCCGGCCACTGTTCCTCGGGGTCGGGCAGGGCCGCCCAGGGGGCGAGCCGGTGCACCTCACCCCACGGGGTCGGGGCGGTGTCGGCCGCCTCGTCGAGCGCGGCACGGGCGGCGGCGATCCGGTCGGCTGCCGGAAGGAGATCCGTGGTGAGCAGGGTCTCCAGGGCGAAGCCGACCTTCGGTACCAGGGCGAGCCAGGGGTGGAACAGCGCAGGGTACCGGGTCGGGTCGGCCAGCGGGGTCAGCGTCGGGTGGGCGGCGAGGTGGCGTACCACGATGGCCCGGACGACGGCGAAGGCGGTGGCGTCGACGCTGTCGGCGCGCATCTCGCGGTCCCAGCGCAGCATCCGGTCCCGCAGGGTGGCGGCGGCCGGGGCGAGCCCGTCCAGGCCGGCGAGGAGGGCCAGCAGCGGCTCGGCGGAGGCCAGCCGGGTGTCGGTGTGGACGGTCTTCTGGTCGTCGGCGGTCCAGTCCCGGCGGGCGGTGAGGAGTTCCCGGATCCGGTCGGCCCGGTGCGGCGGGGCGAACTCGACGCCGAGCGGTGTGGCGACGCCCCGTTCGTTGGCCATCACGGCAAGGTCGTGGACCTCGGCGCGGGGCAGGTCGTGCCAGCCGCGCCACTCGTGGCCGGGCTCCCAGGCCGGGACGACCCGCAGCCCGTTGGCCCGGTTCCGGACCGGGACCGCCCCGGCGGCCCGGTGCAGCAGACCACCGGCGGTGTCGGCGGCGAGCACCACGTTGACCGGTTCCACCCAGTGGTCGACGGCGGCGTCCACGTCGGCGACCCGGGTGGCGGCGAGCAGGGCGGGCAGCGCGGCGAAGCCGAGGTCGCCGGAGACCCGGGGCGGGTAGCGGAGGCTGATCGCCTGTTCGTCGTCGGGGCCGCCGATGATCACCGGCCCACGTGCGGTCTCGACGATCTCGACCTCGACCGGGTCGCCGTCGGCCACCTCGACCGTCTCGACGTGCCGCTCGGCGGGGTGCCAGCCGTCCGGGCCGAGCGCCTCGACGGTGTCGCCCCGGCGACGCAGCCGCTCGGCGTAGAGGTCCTGGTAGTCGGCCATCGCGTTGGTGATCGCCCAGGCCACCGTTCCGGTGTGTCCGAAGTGGGCGATTCCGGGCACGCCGGGCACGGCCAGTCCGACCACGTCGTACGCCGGGCAGGCCAGCCGGATCTGCTGGTAGATGCCGGGGTCCTCGATGAACCGGTGCGGGTCCCCGGCGACGATCGGCGACCCGCTGGCGGTCCGCGCGCCGGTGAGCAGCCAGCCGTTGCTGCCGGCGGTGTCGGGGCGGTCGGTGGCGAAGAGGCGGATCGCGTCCTCGCCGAGGTGGCGGGCGACCTCGGTCCGCCAGAGCTTGGCCGGGAAGCCGGCGAACAGGATGTGGTGGGCGAGCCAGACGGCGAGCGGGGTCCAGGGCTGCCAGTGGCCGGGGGTCAGCCCGGTGGCGGCGAACTGCGGTGCCCGGCGGGCTCCGGTGGCGAGGCCGGCGTTCACGCCGTCGACGTACGCGTGGAGCCAGGCGGCGGTGGCCGGGTCGAGGTTGTCGTGGCAGCGGCGGGCGGTGTCGGCGAGCCGGGCCTGCCGGGCGAACCGGTCCCAGTCGAGCGCGTCCGTCCCGAGGAAGGACGCGCTGGTCCCCTGTGACCGGTGCCGTTCCACCTCGATCTGCCAGGCGCGGTCGGTCGCCGCGTTGCGCCCCTGGGCGAAGGCGAGGGCGTGCGGATCGTCGGCCCGCAGGTGGGGAATTCCCCACGGATCACGGAAGACCTGATGTTCCACCCGACCCCTTCCATCGATAAGGTTTGCCTAACCTACGTAACCGAGGGGGTCACGCACAATCCCGCCTCCGTGACGGTACGCGATTCGATCACAACTCCTTGACAAGAAGTTAGGTTAGGGTAACCTAACCACGGCTCGCGTCGGTCTGTCCGTTTCCGGCTGCCGGCCGACCCTGACCGTCTCCACGCGACCGTTGAGGAAACCGCCATGAACCTCCAGGGGCACGAAGCCGCGCCGGTCCCGGCGCGACGCCGGCCGACGGCCGCCCGCGCGTACCTGCTCAACCAGGACACGGTCGACGACTACCGGCGGACGGTGGGCGCCGGGATCGACCGGGTGGCGGGCCGGGTCGCCGGAGCCGACCGTCCGTTCACCGGGATCACCCCGGACCGGCTCGCCCCCGAGATCGACCGGATCGACCTGGACCGGCCGCTGCACGACCCGGCCGCCGCCCTCGACGAACTGGACACGGTCTACCTCCGCGACGCGGTGTACTTCCACCACCCCCGCTACCTGGCCCACCTCAACTGCCCGGTGGTCATCCCGGCGCTGCTCGGCGAGGCGGTGCTCAGCGCGGTCAACTCCTCGATGGACACCTGGGACCAGAGCGCCGGCGGGACGCTGATCGAGCGCCGACTGGTCGACTGGACGACCGACCGAATCGGCCTCGGCCCGACCGCCGACGGGGTCTTCACCAGCGGCGGCACCCAGTCCAACCTCCAGGCCATGCTGATGGCCCGGGAAGAGGCCTGCGCGTCCCAGCCGCTGCCCCGGGCCGACCTGCTCCCCCGGCTGCGGGTGCTGACCTCCGAGGCCGGGCACTTCAGCGTGCAGAAGTCGGCCAAGCTGCTCGGCCTGGCCCGCGACGCGGTGGTCACCGTCGAGACCGACGCCGACCGGCGGATGCGCCCCGAGGCACTGGCCCGCGAGATCGACCGCTGCCACCGCGCCGGCCAGGTCGTGATGGCCGTCGTCGCCACCGCCGGCACCACCGACTTCGGCACCATCGATCCCCTGCCGGCCGTCGCCGAGCAGTGCCGGGCCGCCGGGGTGTGGCTGCACGTGGACGCCGCGTACGGCTGCGGTCTGCTGGTCTCGACCACCCGCCGGCACCTGCTCGACGGCATCGAGCAGGCCGACTCGGTCACCGTGGACTACCACAAGTCCTTCTTCCAGCCGGTCAGCTCCAGCGCGGTGCTGGTGCGCGACCGCCGGGTGCTGCGGCACGCCACCTACCACGCCGACTACCTCAACCCGGCCCGGATGGTCGAGCAGCGCATCCCCAACCAGGTCGACAAGAGCCTCCAGACCACCCGCCGCTTCGACGCGCTGAAGCTCTGGCTGACCCTGCGCATCATGGGGGCGGACGCCCTCGGCGCGCTCTTCGACGAGGTGGTGGACCGGGCCGCGGACGCCTACACGCTGCTCAGCACCGACCCGCGCTTCGAGGTGGTCACCCGGTCGCAGCTCAGCACGGTGGTGTTCCGGTACCTCCCGGCGGACCGTCACCTCGCCGACGCCGCCAACCTGCACGCCCGGGAGGCACTGGCCGCCTCCGGTGCCGCCGTGGTCGCCGGGACCAAGGTGGACGGTCGGCACTTCCTGAAGTTCACCCTGCTCAACCCGGAGACCACGATCGACGACATCGCGCACGTCCTGGACCTGGTCGCCGCCCACGCGAGCCGGTACGTCCGGGCGCGGACGGCCGCCGAGGTGTCGGTGCCGGCCCCCGACGTCGCCGCCGAGCCCTGCCACGTCGGCTGACCTCCCTCGCCCCGCTGGCCCTGCCACGTCGGCCGACCGCCCTCGCCCCTCGCCCCTGGAGAGCCGCTTGTCCATCCACGACTTCATCGCGATCGGGCTGGGCCCGTACAACCTGGGCCTGGCCTGTCTGACCGAGCCGATCGCCGACCTGGACGGCGTCTTCCTGGAGGCCCGCCCGGACTTCGACTGGCACCCCGGGATGCTGCTGGAGTCCACCCGGCTCCAGACGCCGTTCATCGCCGACCTGGTCACCCTGGCCGACCCCACCTCGCCGTACTCGTTCCTCAACTACCTCAAGGAGTCGGGGCGGCTCTACCCGTTCTACATCCGGGAGAGCTTCTTCCCGCTCCGCCGGGAGTACAACGACTACTGCCGCTGGGCGGCCGGCAAGCTGGGCTCGCTCCGGTTCGGCCAGCAGGTCACCTCGGTCGAGTACGCCGACGGCGGGTACACCGTCCGGGCCACGGTCGCCGCGAGCGGCGAGACGGTCGAGTACCGCGCCCGGCACCTGGTGCTGGGCACCGGCACCCCGCCGTACCTGCCGCCGTCCTGCGAGGGGCTCGGCGGTGACCTCATCCACAACGCGCACTACCTGGAGCACCGGGACGCGCTGCGGGCCAAGCGGAGCATCACCGTGGTCGGCAGCGGGCAGAGCGCGGCGGAGATCTACCACGACCTGCTCGGCGACCTCGGCACCTACGACTACCAGCTCAACTGGGTGACCCGCTCGCCGCGCTTCTTCCCGCTGGAGTACACCAAGCTGACGCTGGAGATGACCTCCCCGGACTACGTGGACTACTTCCACGCCCTGCCCGAGCCGACCCGCTACCGGTTGGAGTCCGAGCAGAAGAACCTGTTCAAGGGGATCAACTCCGACCTGATCAACGACATCTTCGACCTGCTCTACGCCCGCAGCCTCGACGGCCCGGTCCGCACCCGGCTGCTCACCAACACCGAGCTGACCGACGCGGCGTACGACGAGAACACCGGCAGCTACCGGCTCGGGCTGCGCCACGTCGAGCAGGAGCGGGACTTCACCCTGGACACCGAAGGGCTGGTGCTGGCCACCGGCTACCACTACCGGGTGCCGGACTTCCTCGAACCGGTGCGGGACCGGATCCGCTGGGACGACCACGGTCGCTTCGACGTGGCCCGCAACTACACCGTCGACCTCGCCGGCCGGGAGATCTTCCTCCAGAACGCGGGCACCCACACGCACAGCATCACCTCGCCCGACCTGGGCATGGGGCCGTACCGCAACTCGTGGATCATCCGCGAGCTGACCGGGCGGGAGCACTACCCGATCGAGAAGCGGATCGCCTTCCAGGAGTTCGGCGTACCGGCGGGTGCGGGCTCGTGACCGCCGTCGTCTACCGCCGGGTCGACCCACGGCTCGGCGGGTTCGCCCTGCGTACCCTCGATCCGGACGCGGACGCCACGCTGCTGCACGGCTGGGTGACCCACCCGAAGGCCGCGTACTGGCTGATGCTCGACGCGGACCGGGCCCGGGTCGCCGCCGAGTACCGTCGCATCCACGAGCACCCGCACCACGACGCCTTCGTCGGCCTGTGGCAGGACCGGTCGGCGTTCCTCGCCGAGCGGTACGACCCGGCGCGGATCGAACTCGTCGGCCTGTACGACGCGGCCGAGGGGGACGTCGGCATGCACTTCCTCTGCGCTCCCGCCGAGACCCCCGTGCACGGCTTCACCCTCGCCGTGATCACCACCGTGATGGCCTGGCTCTTCGCCGATCCGGCGACGCGCCGGGTGGTGGTCGAGCCGGACGTGCGCAACACGGCGGTGCACGCCCTCAACGCGGCGGTCGGCTTCGAGGTGGTCGGCCCGGTCGCCAAGCCCGAGAAGGAGGCGCTGCTCAGCGTCTGCACCCGGGCCATGTTCGAGAAAGCCACCGGCCTGGACACCACGGTCCGGCCGTCCCCGGAGGAGTCCCCCGCGTGAACCCCGTCGAGCCCGTCGCCGCCCCGGAGCTGTCCGTCGACCCGAGCCCGGAGCTGGCCGTCGCCCACCTGGCCCCGGAGCACTGGGCCCGGGCCAACCGGCTGCTCGTGCGCAAGGCGCTCGCCGAGTTCGCCCACGAACGCCTGCTCACCCCCGAGCCGGTCGGCGACGAGCCCACCGGTCCGGCCGCGCGGGCGTACGTCGTCCGCAGCGACGACGGCAGCGTCGAGTACCGGTTCGCCGCCCGGCTGCTCTCCCTGGAGCACTGGCACATCGACCCGGAGAGCATCACCCGCCACCGCGACGGCGCGGAACTGCCGCTGGACGCCCTGGACCTGGTCACCGAGCTGCGCGGCGCGCTCGGCCTCTCCGACCGCGTACTGCCGGTCTACCTGGAGGAGATCACCTCCACCCTGGCCGGCACCGCGTACAAGCTGAGCCGGCCGGCGGTGGGCGCCGCCGAGCTGGCCCGCGCCGACTTCCAGGCCATCGAGACCGGCATGACCGAGGGCCACCCCTGCTTCGTCGCGAACAACGGACGGCTCGGCTTCGGCATCCACGACTACCACCGGTACGCCCCGGAGGCGGCCCACCCGGTCCGTCTGCTCTGGCTCGCCGCGCACCGCGACCACGCCACCTTCACCTGCGCCGCCGACCTGGACTACGACGCCCTGGTGACGTACGAGCTGGGCGGGGAGACCCTGGACCGGTTCGCCGCCACGCTCACCGGCCTCGGCCTCGACCCGGCCGACTACCTGCTCATCCCGGTGCACCCCTGGCAGTGGTGGAACCGGCTGGCGGTCACCTTCGCCGGCGAGGTGGCCCAGCGGCGGCTGGTCTGCCTCGGCGAGGGGCCGGACGAGCATCTGGCCCAGCAGTCCATCCGCACCTTCTTCAACGTCAGCGTCCCGGAGCGGCACTACGTCAAGACCGCCCTGTCGGTGCTGAACATGGGCTTCCTGCGTGGCCTCTCCGCCGCGTACATGGAGGCCACCCCGGCGATCAACGACTGGCTCGCCGGACTGTTCGACACCGACGAGGTGATCAAGGAGACCGGCCTAACCCTGCTGCGTGAGCGGGCCGCCGTCGGTTACCGGCACCGGCAGTTCGAGGCCGCCACCGACCGGTACTCGCCGTACCGGAAGATGCTCGCCGCGCTGTGGCGGGAGAGTCCGGTGCCGGGCCTGGCGGCGGGCCGCCGCCTGGCCACCATGGCGTCCCTGGTGCACGTCGACCGCGACGGGCGTTCGCTGGCCGCCGCGCTGGTCGAGGAGTCCGGGCTGGCCCCCGAGGTGTGGCTGCGCCGCTACCTGGACGCCTACCTGGTGCCGCTGCTGCACGCCTTCTACGCCTACGACCTGGCGTTCATGCCGCACGGCGAGAACGTCATCCTGGTGCTCGACGGCGGGACGGTCGAGCGGACCGTCTTCAAGGACATCGCCGAGGAGATCTGCGTGATGGACCCGGCGGTGGAGCTGCCCGAGCAGGTCCGCCGGGTCCAGGCCGACGTCCCGGAGGACATGCGGCTGCTGTCGATCTTCACCGACGTCTTCGACTGCTTCTTCCGACACCTGAACGCGGTGCTGGCCACCGAGGGCGTCCTCGACGAGGAGACCTTCTGGCGGACGGTGGCCGAGTGCGCCGCCGACTACCGCGACCGGGTGCCGCACCTGGCCGAGCGGTTCGCCCGGTACGACCTCTTCGCCGACGAGTTCGCCCTGTCCTGCCTCAACCGGCTCCAGTTGCGCAACAACGAGCAGATGGTCGATCTCGCCGACCCGTCCGCCGCCCTGCAACTGGTCGGCACCCTCGCCAACCCCCTGGCCCGCTTCGCCCCGGCCGGCTGAAAATCTCCGCAGATTTTTTCCGGCGAGGATGTCGAGAACCCGGGTGGTGGCTTCGACCTGGGGTGAAAGCACCGAGAATGGTGCGGTGGCCCTGAGGAGCAGACCATGAAGTACATGCTGTTGATGCAGTTCAGCGCGGCGTTCGACGAGTTCCCCATGATCTACACCTGGCAGCCGGAGGAGGTGCAGGCCCACATCGGGTTCATGCGCGACCTGAACGCGAAGCTGGCCTCCGCCGGTGAGCTGGTCGAGGCGCAGGGTCTGGGCGGACCGGAGCAGGCGAAGATCGTCCGGGCCGGTGCGGACGGGCGGCCGGTGGTCACCGAGGGCCCCTTCGCCGAGACGAAGGAGTTCCTCGCCGGCTACTGGATCGTGGACGTGGAGTCCCCGGAGCGGGCCGTCGAGATCGCCGCCCTCGCCTCGACCGCGCCCGGTCCCGGCGGACGCCCGCTCCACATGCCGATCGAGGTGCACCCGGTGATGTCCGCGCCGCCACAGGACATGTGACGAGCGCCCACGCCCCCGAGGACCTGCTGCGCGAACTGGCGCCGCAGGTCCTCGGCGTGCTCGCCCGTCGGTTCGGCGACTTCGCCACCGCCGAGGACGCGGTGCAGGAGGCACTGCTGGCGGCGGCGACGCAGTGGCCGGCGGACGGGGTGCCGGAGAACCCGCGCGGCTGGCTGATCCAGGTCGCGTACCGCCGGATGGTCGAGCAGGTCCGGAGCGAGCAGGCCCGGCGGCGACGGGAGGATCTCTCCGCCCGCCACGAGCCGGCGGACCGGCGGTACGCGCCGCCAGCGGACGAGACCCTGACGGCGGACCGGGACGACACGCTGGTCCTGCTCTTCCTCTGCTGCCACCCCGCGCTCTCGCCGGCCTCGGCGATCGCACTCACCCTGCGGGCGGTCGGCGGCCTGAGCACCGCCGAGATCGCCCACGCCTTCCTGGTGCCCGAGGCCACCATGGCCCAGCGGATCAGCCGGGCCAAACAGCGCATCCGTAGCTCCGGCCTGTCGTTCCGGATGCCCGAAGCGGCGGAACGCGGCCCTCGGCTCGACGCCGTGCGGCACGTCCTCTACCTGGTCTTCACCGAGGGGCACACCAGCAGCGGTGGCCCCGACCTGCTCCGGGTCGACCTGTCCGACGAGGCCATCCGGCTGACCCGGATCCTGCACGACCTGCTGCCAGACGACAGCGAGGTCACCGGACTGCTCGCCCTGATGCTGCTCACCGACGCCCGCAGCGCGGCCCGCACCGGCCCGCACGGGGAGCTGATCTCGTTGACCGACCAGGACCGCAGCCGCTGGGACCGGGCCGCGATCGCCGAGGGCGTCGCCCTGGTCACCCACGCGCTGCCCCGGGGACCGGTCGGCCCGTACCAGCTCCAGGCCGCCATCGCGGCACTGCACGACGAGGCGCCCACCGCCGCCGAGACCGACTGGCCGCAGATCCTCGCCCTGTACGAGGTCCTCGAACGCCACGCCGACAACCCGGTGGTGTCGTTGAACCGCGCGGTGGCGTACGCCATGGTGCACGGGCCGGTCGCCGGCCTGGCCGCCCTCGCGGAGCTGGCCGCCGACCCCCGCCTCACCGGTCACCACCGCCTGTACGCGGCCCGCGCCCACCTGCACGAGATGGCCGGTGACCGGGAGGCGGCGGTCGAGCACTACCGGGCGGCGGCCGAGCGCACCAGCAGCCAGCCGGAGCAGCGGTACCTGCTGATGCGTGCCGCCCGACTCGCCGGTCCCCGCCAGACGGCAGGCTAGCGCCGCGCCCGGTTGCCCCGGGTCAGCATGACGCCGAGGGCGATCATGCCCACGCCGAGGAACAGGTGCAGCCAGTTGTCGGCCGTGTTCAGCGGCACGAAGTTCGCTCTGGACTCGTAGTCGATCACCAGGCCGTAGAGCCAGAGCACCAGGTAGAGCGCGCCACCGCCGACCAGGTACGTCCGTGCGCCCGAAACGGTACGGGACAGGGCGAGCCCGGCGACGCCGAACGCGAGGTGCACCAGGTTGTGCAGGACCGACACCTGGAACAGGCCGAGCAGTTTCGCCTCGGAGTCGTAGCCGGCGAAGGTCATCGTGCTGTAGTCGGTGGTGATGCCGGGCACGAAGCCGAGCACCCCGACCAGCAGGAAGACCGCCCCGACCACTTGGGCGGCCCGGCGCACCGGATGACTGGTCCGAGCGCGGGCACCGGTTCTGGTGGCCATGTCGCTCCCTCCGCAGATGGGAAATCCGACCGCATCTCCCCCTTTCAGCCCGCCTGAAACCTGGCGGCGGCACCACCGCGACCGACCGACGCCCGAACTGTTCACGCTGCTCAGCGGACCGGAATTCCACGACCGTCTCTTCCTCGGCCAACGGTATGGGCCCACCACACATTGACGAGTGCCGAAGCATTTCCTATGGTCGCTCGCGGCTGGCAAGCGATGGCGCTTGCCCCGAACCCTGTGAGGTGTCCGTTGCGACGATCGATGGCTGCGATCCTGCCGCTGGCGCTGCTCGGCTCCGGCCTGACCGCCGCGCCCGCCCAGGCCGCCACGACCCTGCCGGTCTCCGCCGTGACCGCCAGCTCGCACGACGGCAACGTGCCGGCCAACGCCATCGACGGCGACCTGAACACCCGCTGGTCGGCCGAGGGCGACGGCTCCTGGATCCGCTTCGACGTCGGGGCGAGCACCACGATCGGCTCGATCGGCATCGCCTGGCACCAGGGCGACACCCGGGTGCAGACGTTCGCCGTGCAGGTCTCCGCCGACGGCTCCACCTGGAACACGGTGGTCAGCCAGCGGACGAGCAGTGGCAGCACCACGCAACTCGAGACGTACGGCTTCGCCGACCGCACCGCCCGCTACATCCGGGTGGTCGGTTACGGCAACACGTACAACGACTGGAACAGCATCACCGAGGCCCGGGTGTACGGGGCGGACGGCGGCAGCGGAACCTGCGCCGTTCCCGCCGACGTGCTCGACCTGACCAACTGGAAGATCACCCTGCCGACCGGGTCGTCGGAGAGCCCGACCGAGATCAAGCAGCCGGCGCTGGACGGTTACCAGGTCAACCCCTGGTTCGTCACCGCCGACTCGTGCCGGGCGGTGCAGTTCCGCGCCCCGGTCAACGGGGTGACCACCAGCGGATCGAGCTACCCCCGCTCGGAGCTGCGCGAGATGACCAACAACGGAACGTCCAACGCGGCCTGGTCCTCCACCTCCGGCACGCACACCCTGACCGTGGACCTCGCCTTCACCCGCCTGCCGTCCACCAAGCCGCACGTCGTCGGCGCGCAGATCCACGACGGCAGCGACGACGTCACCGTGTTCCGGCTGGAGGGGTCCAGCCTGTACGTCACCAACGGCGACACCACCCACCACAAGCTGGTCACCAGCAGCTACCAGCTCGGCACCCGCATCCAGGTGAAGTTCGTGGTCAGCGGCGGGCAGGTCAAGGCGTACTACAACGGCGTCCTCCAGACCACGCTGAGCAAGAGCTTCTCGGGCGCGTACTTCAAGGCCGGCGCGTACACCCAGGCCAACTGCAGCAACTCGTCGCCGTGCAGCAGTGACAACTACGGCCAGACGCTCATCTACGGCCTCAGCGTGTCGCACTCCTGACCGCCTGGCGCGACCCCGCCGGCCGGTAGACAGCACGAGGGCCCCTTCCCGATCGGGAAGGGGCCCTCGTGTGGTGTCACTTGTTCCAGAGTTCGGCGACCAGGTCGGCGGCCTGCTTCTCCCACTGGGCGTAGTGGTCGGGGTACGCCGACACCTGCACCGTCTGGGCGGCCTGGGTCAGCGGCATGTCCTTCCAGCCGTCGACCTGCTTGAGGCCCTTCAGGAACGCGGTCGTGGAGTACTCGGGGTCGGTGATCTGCTCGACCGTGCCCCACCCGGACGACGGGCGCTGCTGGAACAGGCCCTGCGAGTCGTGGTCGTTGCGGTCACCCAGGTGCCCCAGGTTCTCCAGCTTCGACTCCTGGAGGCTGGTGGCGATGGCGACCACGGCGGCCCGCTCGTCCATGCCGGCCTTCTTGGTGGCCTCGATGATGGCCTTGGCGTTGTCCTTCTGCTCACCGGAGAGCGGCACGGTCGACTGTCCGGCCGGCACCCCGTTGGGCAGGAGCTTGTCCATCGACACCGGCGTGTCGGCCGACTGGGTCGCCGCCACCGGCTTCACCGTGACCGCCGGGGTCGTGTCGGCGGACAGGCCGGGACCGGCGGCGATTCCCGCCACGGCGGTCAGACCGGCGATGGACAGCACACCACGCTGGATAAGCTTGTTCATGGTCAAAGCTCCGTTCGGGGGTTGACGCGCCCATCCCGACAAACCGCCCAACCGGGCGGTGACGGGACAGGGCGTAAGCACCACACGCAAGGGCGCTCTGAGAGACGTTCCGGGGGATTTCCGTCGCGCCGGCAGGGGGACCCGGGGGGATCCGCCAGGCCCGCGATGCGGGCTGCTCCATCGGCGTCGACATGGTGTAACGACCGACCGGCCGCCCCCATTCCCGGGGCCACCCGGCCACCCGCCGCGCTCACCGGCAGCGGGTCACGGCCGCACGGGGGATACAACCACCCCGCCCCCGCCACCATTCCGCCCAGGCCTCGCCGCTGGTTCCGTCACGGCCTCGCCGCCGGCCCCGGACGATCGACTCCGTTTTGGCGAAACGGGGCTGTCCACGACATCCGGGGACCGCCGTTCCGGCGTCGTGCAGTCGATCAACCGGCGACGTCCGGCGTGCCGACGCGCCATATTCGGTCGACCGACGGGACGAGGCGGTGGCATCGTGCCGGGGATGCCGGTACCTTCCGCCACGCTCGCGCGGTGGCAGTTCGACCTGACCTGGTCCCTGTTCGAGTACCACCTCGACCGACTCGAACCTGAGGACTTCCGCTGGGAGCCCGCCCCACTCTGTTGGACGATGCGTACCGGACCCGACGGCGGATGGGCGCCGGACTGGGCCGACACCGAACCGGATCCGGTCCCGGTGCCCACGATCGGCTGGCTCACCTGGCACCTCGGCTGGTGGTGGAGCGTGACCCTGGACCACCTTGAGGGACGGACGCCGCGTGAGCGTACCGACGTCCACTGGCCCGGCCCCGGTGAGCCGACGGTGGCCTGGCTACGTGACCTGCGCGTCCAATGGCTGGCCGTGCTCGACCGGCTCACCGACGCCGACCTCGACCGTCCCGCGGCCTTCCCGTGGCAGGACGACCCGGCGCACACGGTCGCGCACACCCTCGGCTGGGTGAACGCCGAACTGATGAAGAACGTCGCCGAGATCGGTCAGCTCCGGCTGCTGCGCGCCGCGCAGGCGTCCGGCTGACGGTCAGGCGACCGGAACCCGGCCGACCCGGTCAGGCGGTGCCCGGTTGTCCCGGTCGGGCGACGGATGCTCGGTTCGTCCCGGTCAGGCGATCGGTGGCAGGTGGTCGCGGAGGGCGGCGTACTGGGCGACGGTCAGGTAGGACGGGTTGGCCCCCTGCGGCTGGCGGAAGACCTCCGCCGCCGCCAGGCGGGCGTCGGCGCGCAGGGGCCCGCGGCGCACCCGGTGCTCGGGGGCGAGGACGGTCAGGTCGAGCGGCACCGTCCACGGCCCGTCGCCGTGGGGCACCGCCGGACCGGTGAGCCGGCCGACCCCCCAGACGCCGTACGGAAGTCGCCCCCGGCTCCCGCTGGCCCAGAGGACGACCGGCTGTCCGGCCGCCATCAGCCGGGCCCGGTAGCCGGGGCGGACGCACCAGCCACGTACCCGGGGATCGTGGGCGAACCGGCCGGTCAGGTCGGTGGTGTCCGCGTTGCCCTTGAGCAGCCAGGCACCGAGGTCGTCGAGGGTGACCGCCACTTTCCCTCCCGTACGCGCGCGTCGGGCCGACCGAGGGGCCGACCCGACGCGAAACGCGGACCTCAACTGCGGAACATGTCCTTGATCTTCTCGCCAGCCTGCTTGAGGTGGCCGCTGGCCTGGTCCTGGCGACCCTCGGCCTCCAGGCGCTCGTTGTCGGTGGCCCGGCCGACGCCTTCCTTGACCTTGCCGGTCGCCTGCTCGGACGCATTATTGATCTTGTCATCGATACCCATGCGGCACCTCCGGGGTCGCGGGTGTGGAACCTCGTCGTCCTACCCCGTTCCTCCTACCCCGACCGCCCCGGCCCAACCCTCCGGCGACGGGTCCGACAGGGCGTCTCACGCCACCGGGCGGAAACCACGCAGACGGAGGCTGTTGGCGACCACGAAGACCGAGGAGAAGGCCATCGCCGCTCCGGCGATCATCGGGTTGAGCATCCCGGCGGCGGCCAGCGGCAGCGCCGCCACGTTGTAGGCGAACGCCCAGAACAGATTGCTCTTGATGATCCGCAGGGTCCGGCGGGCGAGGCGGATCGCGTCCACCGCCGCCACGAGGTCACCCCGGACCAGGGTCAGGTCGGACGCCTCGATCGCGGCGTCCGTGCCGGTGCCCATGGCCAGTCCCAGGTCGGCCTGGGCGAGCGCGGCGGCGTCGTTGACCCCGTCGCCGACCATCGCCACGACCTTCCCCTCGGCCTGGAGCCGCCTGACCACGTCGACCTTCTCCACCGGCAGCACCTCGGCGATCACCTCGTCCACGCCCACCTCGGCGGCGACCGTGCGGGCGGCGGCCAGGTTGTCCCCGGTCAGCAGCACCGGCGTCAGGCCGATCTCGCGGAGCCGGGTGATCGCGGCCCGACTGGTCGGCTTGACCACGTCGGCGACCACCAGGACGCCGCGCGCCGAGCCGTCCCACCCGGCCAGCACCGCCGTCCGGCCCTTGGCCTCCGCGTCCCGCACCGCCCGTTCGATCCCCCCGGGTACGTCGAGACCGCGCTCGCGCAGCAGCCGTACCCGGCCGACCACCAGGTCCCGGCCGTCGACCGTGCCGGTGACGCCGAGCCCCTCGACGTTGGCGAACCCGGTCACCGGGGGCAGCGTGCCGGCGCGGGCGGCCCCGGCGGCCACCGCCCGGGCGATCGGGTGCTCGCTGGCCGCCTCCAGTGCGCCGGCCAGCCGCAGCAGCTCGTCGGCGTCCTGCCCGTCGGCCGGGAGCGTGTCGACCAGGGTCATCTTCCCGGTGGTGACGGTGCCGGTCTTGTCCAGCACGACGGTGTCCACCCGCCGGGTCGACTCCAGCACCTCCGGCCCCTTGATCAGGATGCCGAGCTGCGCGCCCCGACCGGTGCCGACCAGCAGGGCGGTCGGGGTGGCCAGGCCGAGCGCGCACGGGCAGGCGATGACCAGCACCGCCACGGCGGCGGTGAACGCGGCGGTCAGGCCACCGTCGCGGCCCAGCCAGAAACCGAGGGTGCCGACCGCGAGCGCGATCACGATCGGGACGAACACCCCGGAGATCCGGTCGGCCAGCCGCTGCACGGCCGCCTTGCCGGTCTGCGCCTGCTCCACCAGCTTCGCCATCTGGGCGAGCTGGGTGTCCCCACCGACCCGCGTGGCGGTGACCACCAGTCGGCCGCCCGCGTTGACGGTCGCCCCGACCACGGCGTCGCCCGGTCCCACCTCGACCGGCACCGACTCGCCGGTGAGCATGCTGGCGTCGACCGCCGAGGTGCCCTCGGCCACCACCCCGTCGGTGGCGACCTTCTCGCCGGGCCGGACGACGAACCGGTCCCCCACCGCGAGCTGGTCGACCGGGATCCGGACCTCCGCGCCGTCCCGCAGCACGGCGACGTCCTTCGCGCCGAATTCGAGCAGGGCACGCAGGGCGGCCCCGGCGGTGCGCTTCGCGCGGGCCTCGAAGTAGCGGCCAGCGAGGATGAACATGGTCACCCCGGCCGCCGTCTCCAGGTAGATGTTGCCGGCTCCGTCGCTGCGCGCGATGTCGAAGGTGAACGGGTGGGTCATCCCCGGCGTGCCCGCGTCGCCGAGGAAGAGCGCCCAGAGCGACCAGCCGAACGCGGCGAGGGTGCCGAGCGAGATCAGCGTGTCCATGGTTGCCGCGCCGTGACGCAGGTTGACCAGGGCGGCACGGTGCAAGGGCAGCCCGCCGTAGACCACCACCGGGGCGGCCAGGGTCAGCGAGAGCCACTGCCAGTAGGTGAACTGCCAGGCCGGCACCATCGCCAGCAGGATCACCGGCACCGTCAGCACGGCCGACACCCACAGCCGGGTACGCAGCCCGCGCAGCTCGTCCACCGCTTCGGTGGTTCCATCCGGGCCGGCGGCCGGCGTGGGCGGAGCGGGCAACGCGGCGGTGTAGCCGGTCTTCTCGACCGTGGCGATCAGGTCCTGCGGCGTGACGGTGTCGTCGTACGAGACGGACGCCTTCTCGGTGGCGTAGTTGACCGTGGCGGTGACGCCGTCCAGGCGGTTGAGCTTCTTCTCGATCCGGGAGGCGCAGGAGGCGCAGGTCATGCCGCCGATCGCCAGTTCGATCCGGTGGGGCGCCACCCGCAGGGGTCCAGCGGTGGACATCGGGTACCTCCGGTCAGTCGTGCGCGTGGTCGGCCGGGTCGGCCACGACCGTGAACTCGGCGGTGCGGACCGTGCCGCCGTGCTGGAAGTCCAGGAAGAGGCGGTACGTCCCGGCGGACGGCACCTCGGCGCGGAAGCGCACCTCCGGGCCGGGACGGGTCCGCCCGTCACCGGGGGCACCGTCCGGATGCACGTGTACGTACGCCAGGTCACCCTGGCGCAGCGCCACCAGGTGCCCGTACGCGCCGAGGTAGGGCTGGAGATCGGTGACCGGTTCGCCGTCCCGGCGCACGGTCAGGGTCAGCTCGCTGGCCCCGCCGGGTCGCAGCTCACCGGTGAGGGTGACGGCGTACCCGTCGACGGTGGCGGTGGCTGCCGGCGCGGGCAGCGTACGCGGCGTGAACCCGCCGGGGACCGCGACGTCCACACCGAGGGTGAGTGGTTTCGCCCCGGTCGGGGTGAAGTCGGCGAACGCCCGCCAACTTCCCGGCTCGGCGAGCGGGGAGGCGATCCGCCACGTGCCGTCCGGATCCATCGTCGGGTGCACGTGCCGGAACCCGGCGAGGTCCCGTCGGGCGACGATCAGGTGCATCCGCTTGTCGTGCTCCACGTCGAAGGCGGTGACCGCGTGCCCGTCCGGGCCGGTGACCCGGAAGGCGAACTCGCCGGCCGGCGTGGACACGGGGGTGAGCGTGTAGCCCTGGTCGGAGACGAGCAGTCCGCCGGGGAGGTGGGCGTCGGCAGCGCCCGGGACGTCCTCGTGTCCGCCGCCGCCCTCGGGGTGTCCCGCGCCGGGGTGGCCGCTCTCGGCGGGAGTGACGGGGCCGGTCAGCAACCCGACCCCGTACGCCGCACCGAGAACCGCCACGAGGCCGAGGGCGAAACCGCTCAGCTTCGTCGCTGTGTTCATGCTCCGACGAGCTCGAATCCGGCCTCGTCGACCGCCGCGCGGACCGTCTCGGTCTCCAGCGGCGCGTCACTGGTGACGGTGACCTGACCCGACGGCAGGTCGACCTGGACGTCGGTGACACCGGCGACCGCACCGAGCTCGCTGCTGACCGCGCTGACGCAGTGTCCGCAGGTCATGCCCTGGACCTGGTACGTCTTGGTGGCCATCGAAACTCCTCTCGACGATGGATACCCACCTGGGGTATCCCCTCGACTGGACCGTAACATACCCCAGGGGGGTACGCTATCCTCGACACCATGAGCACACCCACACCGATCCGGGGATACACGGCCACCAAGGACCAGTTGCTCGCGCGGCTACGCCGGGTCGAGGGGCAGGTCCGGGGCATCGAGAAGATGGTCGACGAGGACCGGTACTGCATCGACGTGCTCACCCAGATCTCCGCCATCCAGGCCGCCCTGGACAAGGTCGCCCTCGGCCTGCTCGACGGCCACGCCCGGCACTGCATGCACGAGGGTGCTGCCGAGGGTCGCGCCGACGAGATGGCGACCGAGATGATGGCGGCCGTCGGCCGCCTGATGAAACGCGGCTGACCGCCGGAGGCCTCCACGGCCGCGAACAGGCATGATCGACTCCGTCTGGCGGACGGGGGCCGCCCCGGCTCCCTGGACACCCCGTCTCGACCATGCAGCGGGACCTGCTCCGCGCGGCGACCCCGGCACGACGACCGTCGCAGTCGGCACGGTGCGGACTTCAGGGCGCGATATCGGAATATGGCGCTCGCCTGTCGGTGAAGAAGGTGGCGATCTCGGAGTGACATCGAGCCAGAGCAGCCGACACCCAACTCAAGAGCCGAATCTTGGACAGTTACCGTTCAAATAAGACGGTAACTGTCCAAGATTCGAAGCGCCTCTTCGAGATCGTCAGGAGTCAGACACCGAAAGGGCGTCCGCCCCCACCCCAGGGTCGAACGCCCGATCCGCTGCAAGTCTGTTATCGCTGGCAACCGACCTCAGCGACGAACGCGCGCCAGGACTCGGGGGTGAAGGCGAGCGTGCCGCCCGACCGGTCCTTCGTGTCCCGCACGAGAACCACCCCCGCCAGATTGTCCGCCACCTCGACGCAGGCTCCACCGTTCTGGCCGCTGCGCGTGCTCTTGCGCCAGACAGCGCCACTCAGTTCCATTTCTCAGCCACCCTCTCGATCAACTCGACCGATTGCCTGTGAGGCAACGCCTCGCCCCGGATGGACTCCCACGCCTGCTGCACCCAGATCAGGCTGGACGACTCGTCGACCACCTGCCCCTGAAGCTGACTGTCCAGATAGGCGTATTCGTCCCCTCCTTCGAGGGAGGCCAACACGAACGGGCCGCCCATACCAGCGTACGCCCCGGTAGATG
Source organism: Micromonospora echinospora (assembly GCF_900091495.1). Lineage (NCBI taxonomy): Bacteria > Bacillati > Actinomycetota > Actinomycetes > Micromonosporales > Micromonosporaceae > Micromonospora > Micromonospora echinospora. Next base: position 1,618,398 of record NZ_LT607413.1, read on the forward strand.
ACGGCACGACGTGGATTCGTACGTGCGGAAGCTGGGTGGACAACTCCAGCATCCGACACAACTGCGCATGCATGATCGCGGCATCACCCACCTCTCGTTGCAGCACGTTCTCATCGATAACGGCCACAAACTGCGGTGGCGACTCGCTCGTGAGAACCTCCTGCCGCATGATGCGGGCCGACGTCCGACGCTCGACCTCATCAGAACTCAGGAGGCCACCGCATGCGAACAGCGCACGGGCGTACGCCTCCGTCTGAAGCAGTCCCGGCACGGTGGTCATCTCGTACCACCGTAGGGACAGTGCCTGGCGTTCGATCTCGATCCAGTTCCGGAACCACACCGGAGCGCTCGCGTCACGCACCAGGTCTTCCCAGAGGCTGAGCAGGATCCCGCCGGTCTCCAGGGCTTCGTCCACGGCCTTGAGGTACTCCGGCTTGGGCGGCTTGACGCCGGTCTCGATCGCGCTGACGTGCGTGTTCGAGTAGTGCACCCGTTCACCCAACGCGTCCTGGGTCAGTCCGGCGGCCACCCGCCGCCGACGCAGCTCGCGCAACAGGAACTCGGACGGCGAGATTCCCACACGTTCCTCCACTCTCCTCGGTCCACGTCGCCGTACCCCCACCCAGCCCGAGACGGTCACCCAGGGTCGTCATGACGAAGCGGAGTGTTCGGAATCCTAGGGCGAGGCGGGCACGCTGTACACCCACGGTCACCACGACATCGCCGAAATGCCGAAAGAGGGAGGTCCCGTGCCCCGACACCATTCCGTCCCGCTCGCTCCGCGTCACCGCCGCGACTGGCGTACGGCTTGGCGGCGCTGCGGCTGCGGCTGCGCCTGGCCCTGCCCGGACCGGTACCTGTCGGTGCCGGTCGAGCCGGCCGTCGCGCCGGCACCGCCCACCTACCCGCAGGTCAGCAACGTGCCGGTGGCCAGTGCCGCCTGGGCGGTGTCCGGGGTCGCCGACGAGTTGCGGGAGGCGTACGTCGCGGTCGGCGCGGCCGTCGTCCTGCTGGAACGGGTGCGGGTCGGTGCCGCGAATCCCGCTCTGCGCGCGGCGCAGCGGGGTGCCGATCACGCGCTGGACCTGGCCGACGAGGCGGAGCGGCTGCTCGGCCTGGGCGTAGCGCGCCTGCGAACGGCTTGCGGACGAGGCGCACCCGGCCACGACGTGGCCGTCACGGTGGAGGCGGTCGTCGTCCGGCTCCGTGCGGCGGCGGACCGGATCGACCGGTTCCCGCACCGGATCAGGGTGGCCGGGGAACAGCTCCGGGCCGCCGGGGAGGACGGCCCGACCGTCGAGGCGGCGACCGGGGAGTGGGCACGGGCCGCCGGGCAGCTCGAACTGACCGCCGCCGCTCTGCGGGAGACCGTCGCCGCGCTCGCGGCGCAGTTTCCCGCCGACGCGGCGGACCCGGCAGGGAGAGGTCGACGGCCGTGATCTACCTGACCGGCAAGCGGCTCGGGCCGCACCAGATCCGGAGCGTGGAATTCGACCGGTGCTGGCGCGGACTCGCACCGGACCAGGTCCGCTCCCATCTCGACCGGGTCGCCGGGGAGGTGGAGCGGCTGCACCGGCACATCCGGGCCGTGGAGGCCGACGGCGACCGGATTCGTCAGGCGCTGCGCTGCTGGCAGTCCGAGTACGCCCAGCGCCGGCCGGCGGACTCCGGCCCTCGGCACGGGCGGTGGTGACGGTGAGCCGTTGGGTCCTGCACCTGCCGCTGACGCTGCCCAGCCGGGCGTACGCCGTCGCCCTCGTGGTGGTGCTGCGCGACTCCCTCGGGCACGTGCCGGAACTGGACTTCGGGGAGGCCACGCTCAGCGCGGAGGACGACCAGTCGCGGCGTACCCGGATCTGGTGTGACGCGCGACTGGGCGACGGACGGCGGTGTGTGCTGCCGATCAGGCACGACGGGAGGTGCCGGTGACCGGTGGGCGCATGGACGGGGCAGCTCCACAGCGTGCCGACGAACTCCCCACCGAGCCGCGCGGAACTCGGGCCGGACCGCCGAACAGGCTGCGAGCTGCGACTTCGGAGCCGGCAGAATGGTCCGGCCAGGGCACCCGCCACGCCAGGATCGTTGGGAGAAGCATGGGCCACGACCACAGCCGTCCCACCGCCGCCGCGCCGCCGCGCGTGCGGCGTGTCCTGATCGCGACCGTGGTCCCGCTCTTCCTGGTGACCCTGGTCGCGGCGTTGGTGCTCTGGCCCCGGGACGCCCCGTCGGTCGGCGGCGGCGAGGACGCGGCCCGCTACCACGGCACGGTGACGCGGGTGGTGACCGAGCCCTGCCCGCCCACGCCGGAGGCCCCGGAGGGGACGACGGAGGGGCCGTGCGGCACCGCCACGGTGACCGTCGACACCGGGCCCGACGCCGGGCAGCAGGTCGAGACGGCGCTGCCCGCCGGGCCGGGATCACCCCGGGTGGAGGTCGGCGACGAGATCGTCCTGGTGGTGCTGACCGACCCGGCCGACCCGACGGTCAGCAGCTATTCCATCGCCGCCCACCAGCGGGGGAAGCCGCTGATCTGGCTGGCCCTGGCGTTCGCCGTCGCCATCGTCGCGTTCGGCCGCTGGCGCGGCCTGGCCGCGCTCGGCGGGCTGGCGGCCAGCTTCGCCATCCTGCTCACCTTCGTGCTGCCCGGTATCGGCGCCGGAGAGTCGCCGCTGCCGGTGGCGGTCACCGGCGCCGCGTTGATCATGTTCGTGGTGCTGTACCTCACCCACGGGGTCACCGCGCAGACCTCCGTCGCGGTCCTCGGCACCCTGGCCAGCCTGGTGCTCACCGGTCTCCTCGGCAGCCTGGCGACCGCGTTCACCCACCTCACCGGGTACGGCTCCGAGGACGCCACCACGCTGTCGATGTTCCAGGCCGACGTCGACCTGCACGGGCTGCTCCTGGCCGGCATCATCATCGGCTCCCTGGGCGTCCTGGACGACGTCACGGTCACCCAGGCCGCCACGGTGACCGAGCTGGCCCGCGCCAACCCCGACCTCACCCGGCTCCAGCTCTACCGCGCGGCCACCCGGGTCGGCCGGGCGCACATCGCCTCGACGGTCAACACGATCGTGCTCGCGTACGCGGGCGCGTCGCTGCCCCTGCTGCTGTTGCTGACCGCCGACACGCGCGGGATCAGCGAGATCGTGACCAGCGAGTTCCTCGCCCAGGAGATCGTCCGCAGCATCGTCGCGACGCTCGGGTTGATCGCCGCCGTGCCGATCACCACCGGCCTGGCCGCCCTGGTGACCACCGCCGGCCGGGGCGGCACGCCGAGCCGCCGCCCGCCCCGGCCCGCCGGTGGACGGGACGACGCCCTCGCCGCCCTCAGCGGTCCCCGTGCCGCCACCGGGGCCACCGATTCCGCCGCCGGGCCGGGCCGCCCAGGGAACACGGATCCGGCATGGTAGAACTCCACAGAGTGACCGCCAATCGTATGATCTTGACAAATGTGACAGGAGTGACGGAAAGCAATAGGGAAATAACGCTTTTGGTCGGGATCCGGGCGTAGAACCCCACGCCCACTGTCAGGTAACCTCGCTGCCGGTTACCGCCGAAGGCGCGCACCGGCGCCAGCGGGGCCACCGCCTAATCGCCCACCGGCGAACCGGGGAACCAGGTTCATGGGGTGCATCCGCGTCAGCGGTAGGGGCCACTTCCGCCCCGAACCCGTCAGCTAACCCGGTCGGCGGTCGACGGAAGGGAACACTGTGACGGCACCCCTGCGCCGCTGGCTGAAACCTGTCGTGGCCGTGCTCGCCGCCTTCGCCGTGGCCGCCGTGCCCGCGCCGGCCATGGCGGAACCATCGAGCCCGTCCGGGCACGAAGGAGAGCAGCCGAAGCTCCTCAACGAGGTGATCGAGGAGACGAACCGCAGCTACACCCAGGCACAGGCGAAGCTGAAAGCCTCGAAGGACCGCCAGCTCAAGCTCCTGATGGAGGTCGACCGGACCCGGAACGAGCTGAAGGCGCTCACCCCGCAGGTGGCGACGATCGCCGTGCGGTCCTACATGACCGGCCGGGTCGGCCCCGCCTCCATGCTGCTGGACGCCAACACCCCCGACTCGTTCGTCAAGCGGGCCGGCGCGCTGGACGAGATGAACATGGTCAACAGCAAGAAGGTCGCCGCGGTCACCGCCGCCAAGAACCAGGCGGAACTGGCCAAGAAGGCGCTCGACGCCGAGGTCATGGAGGAGCAGAAGCAGGCCGACATCCTGAAGAAGCGCAAGCGCGAGGCGGAGAAGTCCCTCGCCCTGGTCGGCGGCATCGGGTTGACCGGTGGCCTGGTGGACGCCACCTCCCCGATCGCCCGGCCGGGTCCCGGCCGGGACAGCAACGGCAACTGGCGTCCGCTGGGCTGCACCGAGGACGACCCGACCACCGGCGGCTGCATCACCCCGCGCACCCTGCACATGTACAAGGAGGTCAAGCGGGCCGGCTTCGACATGTTCGTCGGTTGTTACCGTCCCGGCGGGCCGTACGAGCATCCGAAGGGGCGGGCCTGCGACTGGTCGCTCCAGAAGCGTGGCTTCAGCCGGTGGGACACCACGGCCGAACGGATGTACGGCAACAACCTGACCGCGTTCCTGGTCCGTAACGCCGACGTGCTCGGCATCTACTACGTGATCTGGAACAAGCAGATCTGGTTCCCGGCGAGCGGCTGGAGTTCGTACAGCGGTCCCTCGGACCACACAGACCACGTACACGTCTCCATGCTCTGACCCACCGCGCCGATTCGGGCCCCGCCTCCGTTCGACCGGAGGCGGGGCCCATTCGCGTGACCGGCCGGAGCCGGGCGGGTCAGGGGCAGGCCGAGGAGGCGGCCGGACCGGCGGCGAGAGCGACATCCTCGGTGGCGGGAATGGAGCGGACCACCCGCACCTCGCCGGCGGCCAGCCGGTACGACATGCCGACCACCGCGCACCGCCCCTCCCGCACCGCCCGGTTGAGCGTCACCGAGCGCTCCAGCAGCACCTCGACGGTGTGGTCGATGTGCATGTCGACGATCCCGTCGATGTCGTCGACGCCCTGCCGGGCGGCCTGGCGGAGGCTGGGCACCACCGCCCCCACGACCGCCCCCAGGTAACCGGGGGGCGTCGTCCCGGCGCCGTCGGCCTCCCGGGCGGCCTGCACCGCTCCGCAGGAGTCGTGGCCGAGGACGACCACCAGCGGCGTCTCCAGGACGCTCACCGCGTACTCGATGCTGCCGAGCACCTCGGTGCCGACGATGTGCCCGGCGGTCCGGACGACGAAGAGGTCACCGAGGCCCCGGTCGAAGATGATCTCGGCGGCCAGCCGGGAGTCGGAGCAGCCGAGCACGACCGCGAAGGGGTGCTGCCCGTCGGCGACGGCAGCCCGGTGCCCGGCATCCTGGTTGGGGTGCAGCGGGTTGCCGGTGACGAAGCGCCGGTTGCCCGACTGCAACTCGACCAGCGCCTGTGCGGGACTCGCCGGAGGCTGCTGTCCACCAGGAACGGCCATGACTCAATCCACCCCTTCTCCGGACCGGGACCGCACGCCCGACGCGGCTGACACGGCCAGCCACCACGGTCACACGGAGCGCAAACTACGTCAAGGGATACGTGATCTGCGTTTCAGGTGTTGACAGCGGAGGGCGCGACGCCGAATGCGAAGGGAAGGTCATAACATGACGGTCATGGCGACGACGCAGCGTGAGAACGGGAGCCAGCGGAACTGGACCTTCCTCACGAACCACGCACACGTACTGCTCGCCATCGCCCGTAACCCCACCGCCCGGCTGCGCGACGTCGCCGACGAGGTGGGCGTGACCGAACGGGCCGCGCAGGCGATCGTGGCCGACCTGGAGGCCGGGGGCTACCTCCAACGCACCCGGGTCGGTCGGCGCAACGAGTACACCGTGAACCCGGCCGGGCGCTTCCGGCACCCCGCCGAGGCGTACCAGCACGTGGGTGCCCTGCTCGCGCTCTTCACCGAACCGGGCGACACCGGTCCGGCCGCCGCCGGCCCGCTGCCCTCCTGACCCGGTCCGTCGCCCCTGGACGGTCCACACCGGATTGACGAACGCGACGCGGAGCCACGCGTCGGCGGCGGCGCGACCAGGGACGATGCGACGGGGGCGACCGGTGGATCCGGTCACACCACGGTCTCCGACGGGCAACCGGACGGATCGGGCGTTAGGTTGGAACGGTGCAGCCGCCCGCCTTCGTCCGCCCGATCGGGCCGACGATGCTGCGCGCCCTGCGTGTGCTGACCCGCCTGGCGCTGACCGCCCTGGTCCTGACGCTGGCCTTCGGCGGGACCACCGCCGCCCCGGCCGAGGCATCGTTCCCGGCCTCGCCCCAGCTCCGGCCGGTCCCGGTCGTCGGCTTCCCGCAACCGGCCGCCCGGCCGGTCGTGGCACCGCTGCCGCCCCGGCCCGCCGACGAGCACGCCGACGCCCCAGCAGCGCCGGCCCGTCCCGCCGGCGACCCGGGCACCACCACCACGGTCACCGTTCCGCTGCCGCCGCCGGCCACCGACCCCGGACAGGGTTCCGTCGGCCGACGCGGCCCGCCCCGGGTCTGACCGACCGTCCACGAGCGACCGTCCGGACGATCCCGGGCCGGTCGACGTCCGCCGTGGGCGGGGAATCCCCGCCGCGCTCGCGCGCCCCCGTGCCCGCCTGGACCGGGCACCCCGTTGAGCCCTTCCCGTCCTCCCCTCACGAGGTGCTGGTGATGCAGACCGTCCTCTCCTCCGTCCTGCTCGACGTACCCCGGGCCGCCGTCATCTGGCTGGCTCTCCTCGGCGTCATCGTGGCCGCCGTCGCCACCCTGCTCGCCCGCCCGGACCGGTTCCGCGTGGGCCGCCGCATCCGCCAGGCCGTGCTCCCCACCGAGTTGGAGGTGGCCCGGGAGCGACAGGACCTCGACCGGTACGCAGAGGAGGTGGCGGTCGCCGCCGAGCGCGCCGCGGTGGCCGCCGAGCGTCGGCGGGCCGAGTGGCTCGCCGCCCAGGAGGCGGTGGAGGCCGCCTGGCAGGCGTACCAGGACGTCGAGGCGGACCTGCGCCGCCTGGACGCCGCCGCGGCCCTGCCCCTGCCGCACACCCCGCAGACCCCGGCCGAGTACGCCGACCGGGAGCGTTACCTGCACCGGGCCGCGCTGGCCGCGTACTGGCGTCAGGAGCTGTCCGAGGAACAGCTCAGCGACGTCTTCGCGCACCGCAACGGATGGGATCCCCGGCTGCACCCGGTCGAGCAGGAACTGGTGCTGCGCCGGGCCGTCCGGGACCACCTGCTCGCCCGGCACCGGGCTGCCGCCGAGCGGGAGCGGGCGGCGTGGCACGACGCGGAGCTGACCGCCGCGTCCGCCCGCAGTCTGCGCGACGAGGCGTTCGCGGCCGTCGGACGGGAGCCCGAGACCTCCGACGTGCTCCCCCTGCTGTCCGGCACGGAGCAGCCGACGCCGGCCGGGAACCGCCCGGGTCGCCCGGAGTTCCGGCAGGGACGCGCCGCCGTCGCCTGACCAGCGAAACCGGACATCCGCCCGCACCCGGGACGGCCGTGCCATGATCGCAGTGGCCGGCAGACAGGGGACGACATGCGCCAGCGGACCGGGGGCGGACACCAGCTCGACCCGCACGACGAACGGGTCGCCGCGTTCTTCCGGGAACGGCACGTCGCGACGCTGACGACGCTGCGTCCGGACGGCACCCCGCACGTCGTGCCGGTGGGGGTGACCTTCGACCCGGCGGCCGGACTGGCCCGGGTGATCACCTCGGGGACGTCCCACAAGGCCCACCACGTCGCCGCTGCCGGACCGGAGGGGACACCGGTGGCGGTGTGCCAGGTCGACGGCCGGCGCTGGCTCACCATCGAGGGCCGGGCCGTGGTCCGGACCGACGCCCCGGCGGTCGCCGAGGCCGAACGCCGCTACACCGAGCGGTACCGCCCGCCCCGGGCCAATCCCGCCCGCGTGGTCATCGAGATCACCGTCACCCGGCTCCTCGGGACCCTCTGACCCCGCAGGCCGCGAACTCCCGGCCGCGCAGGGGCGGAATGGCCGGCGGGGACCGGTCGTTGACACCTCGGTACGCCCCGGCAGGGGCGACTTCCTGTACAGCCGAAACCCTGAATCGGTGCAGGTGTCCGCGCGTCCACCCCGTGGCGCGGACGTCGATCCCCCGAAGGAGCTTCGACATGAACTGGATGCTGCGCAAGAGCCTGCTGTCGGTCGCCGGGCTGGCCCTCACCGGCGGCGCGATCGCCGGACCGGCCGTGGCCGCCCACGCCACGCCCCCGAAGGCGGATCGTTTCCCGACCTCGTCGCCCCGGGCCGACCAGGGTGACCGGGACCGGCACGACCGGAGTGACGGCCGGGGCGACCGGAGCGACCGGGACCGCCGGGACGACCGGGACCGCGGCCGGGACGACCGCCGCCGTGAGCGTGCGGTCGGCATCGAGTACCAGGCCCAGCCGAACTTCTACTACTGCGGGCCGGCCGCGACCCGGATCGCCCTGAGCGCCGCCGGCAAGCACCTCAGCCAGGACGACCTGGCCAGGAAGCTCGGCACCACCGAGGCCGGCACCAACTCGGCCGAGGACGTCACCCGGGTGCTCAACGAGCTGACCGGCGGCGGCTACCGGACCACCGAGATCCGGGAGTCGGCGGCCAGCCCGGAGCAGGTCGAACGGCTGCGCGCCGACGTGGTCGACGCGCTGGAGGCCGGGGACCCGGTGGTGGCGAACATCAAGGGCAGCACGGTCGACACCGACGGTCGGGCGCACTCGTTCCCGGGTGGGCACTACCTGACCGTGGTGGCCTACCGGGACGGCGGCGACGTCGTCCGGATCGCCGACCCGGCCGACCCGGTCGGCGAGTACTGGATGACCACCGAGCGGCTCGCCCACTGGATCGCCGAGCGCGGATACAGCTCCTGACCAGCGGCTCACCACACTGACCGCCGGAACGCCGGGGCCGGTCTCCCTGCCGGGAGGCCGGCCCCGCGTCGTGCCCGCCCCGGCGGCACCGCGATCCCACGGAACGTCGCGGATTGGTCGACGGAACGCAGGGTACGGAAGGGAGCATCCGCAACGATTCGCACGGGTAGGGGGCAACGACATGACCAACCCAGAGGCCATGGCGGGACGGGACGTCATCGACGTCCTGACCGCCGACCACCGCGAGGTCGAGGCGCTCTTCGTCGAGCTGGAGAGCCGACAGGGCGCCCCGGAGCACCGCCGGCAGCTCGTCGACGTGGTGATCGCCGAACTGGTCCGGCACAGCGTCGCCGAGGAGGCGTACGTCTACCCGGCTGCCCGCAAGGCGCTCCCCGACGGTGACCGGATCGCCGACCACGAGATCTCCGAGCACGCCGACGCCGAACGCACGATGAAGGACCTGGAGTCGGTGGACCCGTCCGACCCGCGTTTCGACCAGCTCCTCACCCACCTGACCAGCACGATCCGGCACCACGTGCAGGACGAGGAGACCGACCTGTTCCCCCGGCTGCGGGCCGCGTGCGCGCACGAGGAACTGGTGGAGCTCGCCGACAAGGTGACGGCGGCGAAGCGGATCGCACCGACCCGGCCGCACCCGGCCGCGCCGGACCGCCCGCCCGCCAACAAGCTGCTCGCCCCGGGCGCAGGGCTGGTCGACCGGATGCGGGACGCGCTCAGCGGCCGTCCCACCAGCATGGCGGAGCTACGGGAGAAGCAGCGCCACTGACCGGTCCTGATCGCGGCACCCCCGCGGGCGGCACGGCCCGTGGAGGTGCCGCAATCACGTCGGCACGGGACGCCAGGTTTCAGAGTTCCGGGGCGATCCGGCGGTCGCTGCTCGCGTCGGAGATCCGGATGGCCTCCATCGGGCAGGACTCGGCCGCGTCGATCACCGGGTCCGCCGGCTCGATCAGTTCCTTCCGGGGGCAGGACAGGCCGTCGACGAGGACGAAGTGGTCCGGCGCCGCACCCGTGCAGATGCCGGATCCGATGCACCGGGTGGGGTCGACGCTCACCCGCCACGACGAGGTCACCAGGGTCTCCTTTCGCTCACCAGCTCACCGGCAGACTGGTCAGGCCGCGTACCAGCAGACCGGTCTTCCAGGTCAGTTCCGGTTCGGGCACGGCGAGCCGCAGACCGGGCGTCCGTTCCACCAGGGTCTCCAGGACGACCTGGAGTTCCATCCGGGCCAACTGCGCGCCGACGCAGTGGTGCACCCCGTGTCCGAACGCGACATGCGGGTTGACCGGGCGGGCCAGGTCGATCTGGTCCGCGTCGGTGAAGACTTGCTCGTCCCGGTTGGCCGAGTGGATCGAGACGACCACCGGCTCGCCGGCCCGGACCAGCACCCCGCCGACCTCGACGTCCTCGGTGGCGTAGCGGGGGAAGGCGGCGGTCGCGCCGAGCGGGACGAACCGCATCAGCTCCTCGACGGCGCTCGGCACCAGACCCGGCTCGGCGCACAGCCGCGCCCACTGCTCCGGGTTGGTCAACAGCACGTAGACCAGGTTGGGGATCTGGTTCACCGTGGTCTCGTGCCCGGCGGCGAGCAGGCCGGCGGCGAGCCTCACCAGCTCGTCCTCGCTGAGCCGGTCCCCGTCGGAGTCGCGCATGCGCACCATCGCGCCGATCAGGTCGTCGGTGGGGGTCGTCCGGCGCTGCTCGACCAGCCCCGCCATGTACCCGAGCAGGTTGTCGACGTACTCCCGGGCCCGTTCCGGGCTGAGCGCGGTGGTCGAGACGATCGCCTCGGACCAGGTGTGGAACCGGTCCTGGTCGGCGAACGGCACACCGAGCAGGTCGCAGATGACCCGGATCGGCAGCGGCGTCGCCAGGTGGGCCACCAGGTCGGCGGGAGCGCCCGCGGCGAGCATGCCGTCGACCAGTTCCCCGGCGACCCGGCGGGTGCCCGGCCGGAGCTGCTCGACGCGGCGGGCGGTGAACGCCTTCGCCACCACCCGCCGTAGTCGCGTGTGCTCCGGCGGGTCCATCCCGAGGATGCCGGACTCCCGCTGCTCCGGCACGTTGCGCGGCTCGTCCCGCCCGGCGGAGGCGGCCCGGCTGAACCGGGGGTCGCCGAGGACCATGCGGACGTCGGCGTGCCGGGTGGCCAGCCAGGCCGGCTCGCCGTACGGCAACTGGACGCGGACGAGCGGCTCGTCGCGGCGGAGTTCGGCGTATCGGGGATCGAGGTTGAGCCGGTCGGGTGGGCTGAACGGGTACGGGTGCGCGATCGTGTCGGTCACCGGATGACGTCCTCTCGTCGGCCTCCCGCGCGAGCGCGGTTGCACGTCCGCGACACACGACTCGACGACGAGTCATGGTCTGACTGCGGATAGTAGCGAGAGTGGTCGATCCTGACCAGAGCCCCCCGGCGTGGCCCGAGCCGTCAGCGCCCCTGGTCGCCCTCACCGGTACGCTTCTGGGCCTGGTCCACGCCCCGGTCGATCTGCTCGTCGTACTTGCCGCCGGTGCGCTGGTCGACCATGTCGCCGCCCTTCTCCAGCCCCTGGTCGACCTGCTTGTCGTGCTTGTCGGCGAAGTCCTTGGCCTTGTCCATGAAGTCGCTCACGGTGCTCCCCTCCCTCTGTCGGTCCTTCTCCGCCTTCCCCGGGGCCGGAGGGGCAAACGGAGCACATCGGTCCGGCCCCGGCCACGTCCGGCGCTCCGCGGGTGTCGCAGGCGGGATGGACGGGTACCTCCGGGCGGGAATCGAGGAGGGCCGAAGTGATCGACGACGAGGGACAGACCCCGGACCGCCCGGTGCCGGGCGGACTGCGGGGAACGTGGGACCGGCTGCCCTGGCTGGTCCGGTCGGTGGTCATGTGGAGCGCCTGCCTGGTGGTGCTGGTCGCCGCCCTCTACCTGCTCGGCCGGATCGCGGTGCTGCTCGCCCCGCTGGCGATCGCGCTCGCCGTGACCCTCTTCCTCACCGCGCTGCTCGACCCGGTGACCCGGCTGCTGCGCCGGCTGCGGCTGCCCGGGACCCTCGCCGCGCTGCTCACCGTGCTCCTGCTGCTCGGCGTGCTCTTCGGCACCGTCGCGCTGGTCTGGAGCCTGACCGCCGGACAGTTCAGGGACCTGACGGACGAACTCGACCAGGGCGTCCAGCGGACCCGGGACTTCGTCACCTCGACGCTGCCGGTCAGCGAGAGCCAACTCGACCGGCTGACCGAGCAGGCCCGCAGCGGCATCGACCGCAGCTCACCGGATCCGGTCTCCGGCGCGCGTACCGCCGCCGAGGTGGCCGGGTCGGTGCTGCTCTCCCTCGTCCTGCTCTTCTTCCTGCTCAAGGACGGCCGGGCGATGTGGCACTGGGTGGTGCGGCGGGTCTCCGAGCGGAACCGGGCGGTGGCCGCCGCAGCCGGACGGGCCGGTTGGCGCACCCTCGGGGCGTACAGCCGGGGAACGATGATGATCGCCCTGATCGACGCGGTCGGCATCGGGCTGGCCCTGGTTCTGCTCGGCGTGCCGATGGCCTTCCCGCTGGCGTTGATCACCTTCATCGGCGCGTTCGTCCCGATCATCGGGGCGACCGTGGCCGGCGCGGTCGCGGTCCTGGTGGCGCTCGCCGCGAACGGCCCCGGCACGGCCCTGCTGGTGCTCGCCGCCGTGATCGCCGTCCAGCAGGCCGAGGGCAACCTGCTGGAACCCCTGATCATGAAACGTCAGGTCCGGCTGCATCCGGCGGTGATCCTGGTGGCGGTGACCGCCGGCACGCTGGTCGCCGGGATCGCCGGGGCTTTCGTGTCGGTGCCGATCACCGCCGTCACCTACCGTGTGGTCGACACCATCCAGCGGCACCGCCAGCAGGCCGTCCGCCAGGAGGCTCTCCACCTGCCGGACGGCGTCGAACCCGGGCCCGGACCGGTCCCGCCCGCCCCCGCCTGACCCGCTGGCAGCCCGTCCGGCCGGAGGTCCGGCACCCCGGTAAGGACGGCAGGGCGAGCTGGTGGCAGGGCTCAGCGCAGGTGGGTGGTGAACCAGGTGCCAGCGTGGTCGGCGACCGCCTCCAGGGTGCCCGGCTCCTCGAAGAGGTGCGTCGCGCCGGGCACCACCCGCAGCTCGCCCACCCCGTCGAGTGTGGAGAGGGCCGACTCGTTCAGCGCCAGCACCTGTTCGTCCCGGCCGCCGACCAGAAGCAGGCTCGGTGCGCGTACCCGGGACAGGGCGGCACCGGCCAGGTCGGGGCGTCCGCCCCGGGAGACCACCGCCCGGACGAGGTCCGGCCGCTCCGCCGCCGCGACCAGCGCCCCGGCCGCCCCCGTGCTCGCTCCGAACAGGCCGATCGGCAGCCGCCCCAGCGCGGGCTCGGCGGCCAGCCAGTCGACGATGCCCACCAGCCGCCCGGCGAGCAGGTCGATGTCGAAGCGGAGTTCGGCGGTCCGCTCGTCCACCCGCTCCTCCTCCGGGGTCAGCAGGTCCACCAGGACGGTGGCGAGCGCCCGGTCGTTGAGCGTGTCCGCCACGGCCACGTTGCGCGGACTGCGCCGGGAGGAACCGCTGCCGTGCGCGAACAGCACCACCCCGACCGGTTCGGCGGGCACGAACAGGTCTGCGGTGAGTGCGGCCCCCGAGGGTGCGCCGGTCACCCGGGCGGGTCCGTTCGCGACGGGTATCGCCGTCTCGGTGGTGCGTACGTCCATGGTCCGACCTCCGCAACCGCCGGCCCCTGCGCCGGCTCCGCGTGCGTTACCCGGCTCCGCCGCCGGCACGCCCGTCACCTAGCCACGAGGTACGACCCACGACGGGTCGGCTGGCCCGGCTGCGGCGGGTTTGCCGGTGCACCGCCCGGGTAGCCGTGGGCGACCGGCGGGCGACGTCCGCCACGAGACGGCCGGCACACGGCCGCCACCAGACGGGGGAGGACCGGCATGGGCCAGCAGCAGAAGTCCCGCAAGGAGCGCACCGACGAGCAGCGGCGTCCGGAGGACGAGGAGCGCGGCCGGGACTGGGCGGACGAGGCGGCCCAGGCGCGTACCGCCGACGACCCGAGGGCGATGGCCCCGCACGACGCGGCCGGCAAGCCGACCACCGGCGGCCACCTCTGACCCCACGCCCCGTGGGGGGCTTGGGGTTACTCGCGGATCTTGTCGGCCTGGCGTAGGGGGGCGCGGCCGGGGGGCTGGGCCGGGGGTGGGCCGGGCGGACGGGGCGGCGGCACCGGCATGGTGACCGGCTGGTCGCAGGTGACCCGGACCGACTCACCGTAGTGCCGCAGCTCCAGCACCGCGTCCGGCCCGCCGTGCCGCAACGAGTACGTCGTCTGGTTCGCCCGGATGTCCACCCGCAACCGGAGCTGCCGCCACTGGAGCGAGAACTCCAGGCGACTGAGCCGGCTGGAGAGCCGGGGGCAGAACGACAGCTCCTCGTCGTGGTCCCGGAGCCCGCCGAACCCGGCCACCAGCGCGATCCACGCCCCGGCCAGTGAGGCCATGTGCACGCCGTCGCGGGTGTTCTCGTTGAGGTCGTGCAGGTCCATCAGCGCGGCCTCGCGCAGGTAGCTGTGCGCCAGTTCGGGATGGCCCACCTCGGCGGCGAGCACCGCCTGGGTGCAGGCGGACAGGGAGGAGTCCCGGACGGTCCGCCGCTCGTAGTAGAGGAAGTTGCGCAGCTTCTCCTCGATCGTGAACGCGTCGCCCCGCCAGTGCATCGCCAGCACCAGGTCCGCCTGCTTGACCACCTGCTTGCGGTACAGGTCGAAGTACGGGTAGTGCAGCAGCAGCGGGTACTTGTCCGACGGCGTGTGCTCGAAGTCCCACTCCTCCTGCCGGGTGAACCCCTCGACCTGCTCGTGCACCTCGACCTCGTCGTCGTACGGGATGTGCATCGCGTGCGCGGCGTCCCGCCAGGTCGCCGCCTCCTCCTCGGTGACCCCGTGCCGGAGCGCCTGGTCGCGGTAGCGCATCGCCACGTCGGCGGCGGTGAGCAGGTTCCGCTGCGCCATCAGGTTGGTGTAGACGTTGTCGTCCTTGACCGCGGTGTACTCGTCCGGTCCGGTGACGCCGTCGATGTGGAACCGACCGTGCCGGTCGTGGTGCCCGAGCGAGCGCCACAGCCGGGCCGTCTCGACCAGCAGCTCCAGCCCGATCGACTGTTCCACCTCGGTGTCCCCGGTGGCCAGGACGTAGCGGCGCAGCGCGTCGGCGACGTCGGCGGCGATGTGGAAGGCGGCCGTCCCCGCCGGCCAGTACGCCGACGACTCCGGCCCCTCGATGGTGCGCCAGGGGAACGCCGCGCCGTCCAGGTTCAACGTCCGGGCCCGTTCCCGGGCCTGGGTGAGGGTGGCGTACCGCCAGTGCAGGGCGTCCCGGACGGCGCTCGGCTGGGTGTAGGTGAGCACCGGCAGCACGAACATCTCGGTGTCCCAGAACGCGTGCCCGTCGTACCCCGGGCCGGTCAGCCCCTTGGCCGAGATCGGTCGCCGTTCGGCGCGGGCCCCGGACTGCAGCACGTGGAACAGCCCGAACCGGACCGCCTGCTGCACCTCGGGGTCGCCCTCGACCCGCACGTCGGCGGCCTCCCAGAACTCGTCCAGGTACTCCCGCTGTTCCCGGCGCAGCCCGTCCCAGCCGTCCAGCTTCGCCGCCGCGAGGGCCGCGCCGACCTGGTCGCGCAACGCCGGCAGGGAACGCTGGCTGGACCAGCTGTACGTGAGCAACTTCTCCACGTTCAGCTTCTCCCCCGGCTCCAGCACACAGCCGACGGTGGTGCGCACCCAGTCGTCGTACCCCTCGGTGCTGACCGTCACGTCGGCCGGCGCGTGCACCTCGTGGTCCATCGCGGCGGCCACCCGCAGGCCGCTCACCTTGGTCCGGTGGATCAGCAGTCCGCCGTTGTGGCGGGTGAGCTGCTCCTCGGCGAGCAGCGGTGACTCCAGCACCGCCGCCACCCGGGGATCCTTGCTCTGCGCGGGCAACGCCTCGTTGGCCACCAGTTCGGACTGGACGATCAGGCGCAGCGGCCCGTCGACCGCCTCGACCTCGTAGTTGATCGCGGCGGCCGAGCGCTGGCGGAACGAGACCAGCCGGGTGCTGCGCAGCTTGACCTCCCGCCCGGCCGGGGAACGCCAGTGCACGTACCGGTGCAGGGTGCCGGCGCGCAGGTCGAGGATCCGCTCGTGGTCGAGGAGTTCGCCGTACCGGACGTCGAACGGCTCGTCGTCGACGAGTAGCCGGATCAGCTTGCCGTTGGTGACGTTGACGATGGTCTGCCCGGACTCGGGGAAGCCGAACCCGGCCTCGGCGTACGGCAGCGGGCGGAGCTCGTAGAAGGAGTTCAGGTAGGTGCCGGGGAGGCCGTGCGGTTCGCCCTCGTCGAGGTTGCCGCGCAGCCCGATGTGCCCGTTGGAGAGCGCGAAGATCGACTCGGACTGGGCCAGCACGTCGAGGTCGAGCAGCACCTCCCGCACGTGCCACGGGTCGACCGGATAGGCCCGTTCCCGGATCACCCGCGGATCTCCGCGTCGAGCAGGTCACCGAGGTCGCGCACCACGATGTCGGCGCCCTGGGCGCGCAGCTCGTCGGCCTGTCCGACCCGGTCGACGCCGATCACGTAGCCGAAACCGCCCGCCCGGCCGGCGGCCACCCCGGCCAGCGCGTCCTCGAAGACCACTGCCTGGGCCGGTACGACGCCGAGCTGCCGCGCCGCGGCCAGGAAGGTGTCCGCGTGCGGTTTGCCGCGCAGTCCCTCGGCCCGGGCGACCAGCCCGTCCACCCGGACCTCCAGCAGGTGTTCCAGGCCGGCGGCGGCGACCACCTCACGGCAGTTGGCGCTGGCCGAGACGACCGCCCGGCGCAGCCCGGCGGCGGCCACCGCCTCCAGGTACGCCACCGAGCCGGGGTAGACGTCGACGCCGCCGGTGCGCAGCCGCTCCAGCAGGACGATGTTCTTGCGGTTGCCGAGCCCGTGCACGGTCTCCGCCCCGGGCGGGTCGTCCGGGGCCCCCTCGGGCAGCGCGATGCCCCGGGAGGAGAGGAAGGTGCGGACCCCGTCGGCCCGGGGCCGGCCGTCCACGTACCGGTTGTAGTCGTCCCCGGGGTCGAAGGGGCGGTACGGCTCACCGGTGGCGGTGGCCCGGACGCGCAGGAACGAGTCGAAGGTCTCGGTCCACGCGGCGTTGTGCACCCGGGCGGTCTGGGTCAGCACGCCGTCCAGATCGAAGAGGCAGGCGGTCACGTGATCGGGTAGGCCCAGCACCCCCTGAATCTAACCAGTGGAAACAGCCCACAAACCTCATTCGGCGCCCACCCGTCGACAGGGCTCAGTTGGGTCGCAGGGTCCAGACGACGGTCATCGTGGTGGTGGGGGTGCCGTCGGCGGTGGTGATCTCGACCGGCACCGGGAACTCCGGCCGGCGGCCGGCGTCCAGCTCGGCGACCACCTCGGTGGCCGGCCGGCCGAGTCGGGCGGTCGCGGTGACCGGCCCCATCGCCAGCCGGCGGTAGCCGATCTCGGCCCGCACGGCCAGCGGCGTCGCCCGGTCGAGCAGGTGGCCGAAGGCGGCGAGCACCACCGCGCCGGAGGCGCTCTCGCCGAGGGTGAACATCGCCCCGGCGTGTGGGCCGCCGACGTGGTTGTGGGTCGCCGTGGTGTCGGGCAGCCGCAGCACGGCCCGGAGGCCGCCGTCGTCCTCGGACACGACCTCGACGACCTCCAGGTCGAGGGTACGGACGAACGGCACCGCCGCCAGCAGACCGGCAGCCACCTGACGCGAGTCAATCGACATACCCAGAGAGGCTACTGACCGGTAACTTTCCGGGCAAGGGGCAGCCGGGAGCCGCCCGTCACCGGCGTCCGCTCAGCGCCAGCCCACGTCGATCCGGTCGCCCCGGTCGTCGAAGAAGTGCACGGCGTCCATCCGGACCGAGACCGCCAGCTGCTGACCGGCGGTCACCGCCGGGTACGGGGCCAGCCGGACGGACAGCTCCGCCGGACGGCGGTGGTGCCGGCCCGGCTCGCCGAGCACGCTGGCCCGGTTGTCGCGGACCACCGGCTGCTCCGGTGCCGGCTCCGCCGACCGGCCGGTGAGCCGCTGCACCATCTGCCCGAGCCCCCGGCGCAGGCCGCGCGAGCCGGAGTCGGTGTCGTCCACGTCGACCCGGCGACCCATCTCGTCCACCACCACCGCCGTCGCACCGACGTCGAGGAAGGCCAGCGACTCGTGCCCGTGGTGCTCCAGGAAGCGGATCCGCCCCTGGAGGACGTCGCCCGGGGCGTCCGGCGCGACCGGGGTGAGCGCCTCGGCGCGCATCCCGACCACGATCCGCTCCCCGTGGTAGTGCGCCACCGCCCGGCTGCGGATGTCGTCCCAGGGCAGGTAGAGCGACTGCTCGCCGAGGTTCAGCGCCACGTACCGGTCGAGGTGGACGTAGACCGACGCCTCCAGCAGGTTCATCCGGGGGCTGCCGAGGAAGGCGGCGACGTAGAGGGTGGCCGGACGGCCGTACACCTGGGTGGGGGTGCCGACGTCCTGGAGCACGCCCCGGCGCATGATCGCGACCCGGTCGGCCATGGTCAGCGCCTCGGCCTGGTCGTGGGTGACGTAGATCGTGGTGACGCCGAGTTCCCGGGTCAGCCCGGAGATCTCCGCCCGCAGCTCGGCCCGCAGGCCGCTGTCCAGGTTGGACAGCGGCTCGTCCATCAGGAAGAGACGGGGCCGGCGGACGATCGCGCGGCCCATCGCGACCCGCTGCCGCTGCCCGCCGGAGAGCTGGCTCGGCCGGCGGCCCAGGACGTCCCCGATGCCCAGCGCGCTGGCCACGCTCGCCACGCGCTCCTCCCGGGGGGTCAACTCCATCCCGGTCAGCTTGAGCGGGAAGGCGATGTTGTCCTCCACCGTCATGTGCGGGTAGAGCGCGAAGTCCTGGAACACCATGGCGACCCCCCGGTCGCGCGGGGTCAGGTCGTTGGCGTACTCGCCGTCGATCATCACCGCGCCGCTGGTCGGATCCTCCAGGCCGGCGACCATGCGCAACACCGTCGACTTCCCGCAGCCCGACGGCCCGAGCAGCACCATGAACTCGCCGTCGTTCACATCGAGGCTGACGTTGTCCACCGCGAGCGTCCCGTTCGGGAACACCTTGGAGACATCTTTCAACGCGACGGTGGCCACCCGTCACCTCCCGCTGGTCGTCGCGGACACCGCATTGACTGTGACCAGCATCAAGGGATCGGGACATCGGGTAAACGTGTGATGTTCGCCTCGTGTCAGGCCTATTACGCCGATCGGCCCTGCTGCTGCCCCACTTTCCGCGTCATCCCACGTCACCCGGGCCGTCGCCGGCCGGCTCGTTGAGGAAGACCCGGCGGACCACCCGTTCGGCGGCCCGCCCGTCGTCCCAGACGCAGAACCGGGCCCGGAACCGCTGCCGTTCCCCGGTGGCCGCCGGCGAGTCGACCGCCCCGGAGCGGAACACGTCGACCAGGCCGGGGAAGGTGGTCGCCACCGCGCCCGGCGGTTCCTCGGTCACGTCGAAGTAGACGCCCCGCGCCAGCCGGTACGCCGCCAGGTCCGGCGCGTACACCACGATCGGCCGGTCCAGC
The DNA here is from genome assembly GCF_900091495.1 of Micromonospora echinospora. Lineage (NCBI taxonomy): Bacteria > Bacillati > Actinomycetota > Actinomycetes > Micromonosporales > Micromonosporaceae > Micromonospora > Micromonospora echinospora. Next base: position 1,637,906 of record NZ_LT607413.1, read on the forward strand.
ACGGCGAAGTCGAACATCGCCGAGGAGTAGTCGGTGACCAGCACGTCGGCGGCGAGGTAGAGGTCCTCCACCGGCTCGTACGCGCTGACGTCGGTCACCCGGTCGCCGGACGGCCAGCCGGACCCGTCCGGCTCGCGGTCGTGGAAGTAGTGGCTGCGCACCAGCAGCCGCCCGCCGGGGCCGAGCGCGTCGAGCAGTTGGTGGGAATCGAACGGGGGACGGTAGCCGGGCAGGTGCTCCCGGTGGGTGGGCGCGTAGAGCACCACCCGCTCCCCGGGCCCGGCACCGAGCCCGGCCCGGAGGTCGGCGACCTCGTCGGCGGTGGCGTTCACCAGCCGGTCGTTGCGCGGATAGCCCACCTCCAGGGTGGTGTACGACGCCGGGTACGCCCGCTCCCACATCTGGGTGGAGAAGCTGTTCGAGGAGATGCTGAAGTCCCACCGGTCGACCCGGCGCAGCAGCGCGGCGAAGTCCATCCCGGACGCGCCGAGCGGGTACCGCCGCTGGTCCAGCCCCATCACCTTGACCGGGGTGCCGTGGTGCGTCTGCACGTGCAGGGTGCCGGGGCGTTTGCGCAGGTGGTCGGGGAAGTTGACGTTGTTGACCAGCCACCGCGCCCGGGCCAGCGCCCGGAAGTAGGCGGCGGTGCCCGCCACCACGTACTCCAGACCGGGCGGCATCGAGTCGACCCGGTCCCGCCGGACGATCCACAACCCGCGTACGTGCGGGGCCAGCCGGCGGGCGGCGGCGTGGATCGCGGCCGGGTTGCAGGCGTACCCCCGGTACCAGTACGCGGCGTAGACGGCGAGCGTCGGGTCCACCGGCCGGCGCAACTCCGCCCGGTAGCCGGCGAGCAGCGCGGCGTCCCGGGTCAGCCGCGCCGCGCCGCGCAGCACCGGGGCACCCCGCCGCCGGGCCGCCCGCACGGTCCGCCGGGCCGTCCCACCCGCCTGGTGGACGCCGCGCAGCGCGCTGAAGGTACGCCACCGTCCGGCCGCCACCAGCCGGTGCTTGAGCCCCTCGACCCCGTCCGGCGCCCGGTACCCGCCCGGTGGCCGCCAGCGGGCGTGCTCGGCGACGACCCGGTCGAAGAACGCCGCCCGCAGCTCCGGGGCGATCCGCTCGCCGTTGCCGAGCACCGTCAGGTAGTGCCAGACCATCCGCTCGAACAGCACCGGGCGCAACTCCTGCGCGCCGGCGGCGGCCGGATGGTCGGCCAGGAACCGGAACACCCGCTCCCACTGGGCGAAGACGTCGAAGTGCCGGTCCCCCGGGGTACGGGTGATCGCCCCGGCCCGCCGCTGCCGGTAGTTCACGCAGACCCGGTCGAGCAGCCCGATCCGCCCGGCGGCCAGCAGCACGGGATAGCTGAACGAGACGTCCTCGTACCAGCCGGGCGCGAAACGCAGCCCGAGGGAGACCAGGAACTCCCGGCGGACCAGCTTGTTCCAGGCGGTGTGCAGCAGGGCGACCGTCTCGGGGCGGTCCCGCAGCCGGAACGTCTCCGGGCCGACCGGTTCCGGGTGGACGTCGCGCAGCGCGCTGCGGGTGACGCTGTCGTCCCAGTGCACCCGGACGTGGTCGACCAGGAGCACGTCCGGTCGGGTGGCGCGGAGCCGCTCGGCGACCACCGGCAGGCACCCGGGGGTGAGCCAGTCGTCGCCGTCGACGAACCAGACGTACTCGCCGGTGGCCCGGTCCAGCCCGACGTTGCGGGCCGGACCGAGCCCGACGTTCCCGGTCAGCCGGACCAGCCGGACCCGGGGGTCCCGGCCGGCGTAGCCGGTGAGGATCTCCGGGCTGGCGTCCGGGGAGCAGTCGTCGACGGCGATCACCTCGACGTCGTCGAACGCCTGCCCGAGCAGGGAGTCGAGGCACTCGCGCAGGTAGCCCTGGACCCGGTGGACCGGTACGACGAAGCTGATCAGCGCCATCCCGGGCCCCCCGGTCAGTCCACCGCGCGGTGCCCCCTCACCGCGCCGGGGCGGTACGCGCGGCGCGGGCCGGGACGGTCACCCAGGCGGCGACCACACTCATCACGAACACCACGAAAAGGTACGCACCGAGTGTAGCCATCCCCACCCACGCGAATCCGGCAATCAGCGCCACGACCAGCAGGATCGAACGCCCCTCCCAGCCCAGCGTGAGGTCGTGCAGCGGCGGAGCAGGTTGCCGCTTCTCCAACCGGGCCACCAGGTCGTAGTGGAGCAGGGTCAGCACGAAGACGTACCCGAAGACCAGCGGCAGCGGCACGTCGCCGGCCACCCCGACGGCGATCGCGAAGACGTACTCGGCGGCCCGCAGCGCGGCCGGCACCAGCCAGTCCAGCGGGCCCTCGGCCCGGCCGCGCGCGGCGAGGCCGGCGGCGAGCAGCACCAGCAGCGCCACCGGGGCAGCCCAGCGGGCGGTGTCGGCATCGGCCAGCGCCATCCCGAGCAGGCCCGCCGCGGCCAGCGCGGCGAGCACCGCGAGGGGGAGCTGCGCCGGGATCCGCCCGCCGAACCGGCGCAGCAGCGGACCGTCGTCGCGGTGCAGACCGGCGTCGACGGTGCCGAGCGCCGGCACCCGCATGAACCGGGCCCGCAGGGTGCGCAGCGCCCCGGTGTACGCGAACGCCAGCCCACCCCAGACCAGGACGGCGACCAGGGCTACCCGGGTGTCGAAGAGCGCGGCGGCCAGCGCGATCAGCGCCCAGCGTTCCCCGATCGGGAAGACCACGGTCCGCTTCAGCCAGTACGACAGCGAGCCGGTGTCGTTCTGCACCCGGTTCGACGCGGCGTTCAGCTTGTCGCCGATGCCCCCACCGGTGCTGGCGGCCTTCGGCCGGCGGGCCGCCGCGTCGTGCAGCACCCCGTACCAGGCGTCGATGTGGTGTCGCACGGTCTGGAGGGTCATCGCGGCGAGCGCCAGGACCCAGCCGTCGCCCAACCCGGCGTGCGTCATCCCGAAGCCGAGCCCGGCGTAGACGACGTACTCCTTGGCCCGGTCGGCCATGGTGTCCAGCCAGCCGCCCCAGGGGCTGAAGTTGCGGGTGTACCGGGCGAGCTGCCCGTCCACGCAGTCGAGCATGAACCCGAGGTAGAGCAGCACGCCGCCGGCCACCAGCGCGGGCCGTCCGCCCACCCCGAACAGCACCGCCGCGACCACGGCGAAGAGCACCGAGATCATGGTGACCCCGGTCGGCGTCAGCCGGAGCCGTGCGCAGAGCTTCGTCACGTACGGCGACCAGGTGCTGACGAAGTACGTGGTGAAGAAGTCGTCCCGCTCCTTGACCGACAGCCGCAGCTCGGCCGCGTCCTCGTCCACCCCGGCCAGCTCGGCGCGGGCGGCGGCCAGCCCCGCCGGGTCGACGACCCGGTGCGCGACGAGCAGGCGCACCCGGTGCGCGAAGGTCAGCGCCCCGGTGGCCGTGAACGCGGCGAAGAGCCGGTCCAGGTCGGTGCCGACCGGCGTGGCATCGGACGCGACCGGGGCGGGGACGGCGGCGCCCGGAGCACCGGCCACGTCGGCGGGCGGGCCGACCGTACCGGCGGGGACGGTCGTGGTGGCGGCCGTCCGGGCGGCGGCGACCAGCGCGGGCAGGTCGGCCGGAACGACCCGGAGCGCGCCGCCGAAGCTGCCGGTGGCGTCGGGCAGCGTACCGGTGGAGCCGGCGGACACCACCTGGCCGCGTTCCTCGTGGACCACCGCGTGCCGGTCGGCCGGCGGGTCGGCCAGCACCAGCGCGGCCGTGCCCGGGACCGGGCTGGTGGCGAGGTGCTTCAGCACGGTGGTGTGGGCCACCAGGTCCGCTCCGGAGACCAGCACCGGCCCGGTCGCGTGCTCGGCCAGCGCGGCCAGCTCGCCCAGGTCGGCGGCGACCCGGACCTCGGTCGCCCCGGCGGCCCGCCACTGCGCGACGAGGTGGGGAACGGTGTCGTCGGGAAGCGCCGCCGGCCCCCCGGCGGCGAGCACGATCGCGAGCGTCACCGCGCGACCGACCGGTGGTACGCGGCGAGCGCCTCGTCCAGCGACCCGTCGACGGCCAACCGGCCACCGTCAAGGTAGAGACCCCGACGGCAGAACCGGGTCAGGTCCTTCTCGTTGTGTGACACCAGCACCAAGGTGCGCCCCTCCGCGAGCAGTCGGTCGATCGTGGCGTAGCACTTCGCACGGAACTCCGCGTCCCCGACGGCCGTCACCTCGTCCATCAGCAGCACGGGGTGCGGCAGCCGGCTGACGATCGCGAAGCCGAGCCGGATCTTCATCCCGGAGGAGTAGTGCCGTACCGGAGTGTCGACGGCCCGCTCGACCTGCTCGCCAGCGAAGGAGATGATGTCATCGAAGTGCCGCCGGAGGTAATCCGGAGAGAGTCCGTGCAGGCCACCGACCAGGTGCAGGTTCTCCCGCCCGGTCAGGTCGTTCGCGAAGCCGGCGGAGAGTTCCAGCAGCGGGGCGACCGCACCACGCACCCGGATCCGTCCCTCGTCGGGGATCAGCACCCCGGCGATCAGCCGCAGCAGGGTGCTCTTGCCGCTGCCGTTGCGGCCCAGCACACCGACCCGTTCCCCGGGGGCGATGGTGAACGACACCTCCCGCAGCGGCCAGAACCGACCGCCGTCCGGGTCCCGGCCGCCCCGGTGGACGACCAGCTCGCGCAGGCGCAACCGCCGCCGCCGGTTACGGACGAACCGGATGCCCAGCCCGTCCGCCTCGATCATCGCGGTCACTCCGCGCCGCTTCCCGGTAGCACGCCTCACAACTCCTTGAGCACGGCCGGTTCGAGGCGCCGGAACGCCAGCCGACCGACGACGAGCACGAGCAGGCTGCCGGTGACCGAGGTGACCAGCAACCGGGTGTCCGGGAACTCGTCCGGATACCAGGCCGCGTGGTGTAGCTGCACGATGCCGACCAGCGGGTTCAGCTCGTAGACCGCCTTGCACCACCCGGGGGCCGGGGAGTCCCGGACCAGGCTCAGCGGATAGATGATCGGCGTGGCGTAGAAGAGCACCCGGAGGACCAGTCGCATCACCCGCTCCACGTCGCGCACCAGCACGTTCAGGGCGGAGAGCAGCAGCGCCACCCCGACCAGCAGGGCCGCCTGCACCAGCAGGGCCAACGGGAGGGCGAGCAGCTCCACGCCCGGGTCGATCCGGCCGCGCAGGGCGTAGACCGCGGCGATGCCGACCAGGATCGGCAGGCCGGCGACGTACTCGGCGAACCGGCCGGCGACCCGGCCGACCGGGAAGATCTCCCGGGGCACGTTCAGCACGGTGACCAGCCGGGCCTGACCGGTCAGCGCGTTGGCCGCTTCGGTGATCGCCGAGGCGGCCCACTGCCAGGCGAAGATCCCGGCGACCAGGAAGAGCGGGTACGTCCCGGCCGCCTCGCCCAGGTGCCGGCCGGTGTCCCGGGCGTACAGGACCCCGAAGACGAAGTAGTAGACCGCGCCCAGACCGAGCGGCTCGATCAGCGACCAGAGGTACCCGAGCACGGAGCGCTGGTACTTCACCGCCAGGTCACGGCGGACCAGGATGCGCAGCGCGTTGCGGTGCGACCACAGGGTCGCGGCACCGGTCGCCACCGTCGCCTCCCGCCCCGGCCCGCGCTCCGGCGACCGGCTCGCCGGGAGCCGTCACACGGGTGGCCCGGCCCCTGGCCTCAGCACTCGATCACGTTGACCGCGAGCCCCCCGCGTGCCGTCTCCTTGTACTTGACCTTCATGTCGGCGCCGGTCTCCCGCATCGTCTTGATCACCTTGTCCAGGGAGACCGCGTGCACCCCGTCGCCCCGCAGCGCGAGCCGGGCCGCCGTGATCGCCTTGATGCTAGCCACCGCGTTCCGCTCGATGCAGGGGATCTGCACCAGACCCCCGACCGGGTCACAGGTCAGGCCGAGGTTGTGCTCCATGCCGATCTCGGCGGCGTTCTCCACCTGGGCCGGGGTGCCGCCGAGCGCCTCGGCCAGCCCGGCCGCCGCCATCGAACAGGCCGAACCGACCTCGCCCTGGCAGCCGACCTCGGCGCCGGAGATCGAGGCGTTCTCCTTGAAGAGCACCCCGATCGCCCCGGCCGCCAGGAGGAACCGGACCACGCCCTCGTCGTCGGCGCCCGGCACGAAGCGGGCGTAGTAGTGCAGCACCGCCGGGATGATCCCGGCCGCCCCGTTGGTCGGGGCGGTGACCACCCGCCCGCCGGCCGCGTTCTCCTCGTTGACCGCCAGGGCGAACAGCGTCACCCAGTCCATCACCCGCAGCGGGTCCGCGCTCCCCGCGTCCGCCTCCAGTCCCCGGCGCAGCTCCGCCGCGCGCCGCCGGACCTTCAACCCGCCGGGGAGTACGCCGTCGCGCGCGCAGCCCCGGTCGACGCACTCCCGCATCACCCGCCAGATCTCCAGCAGACCGGCGCGGACCTCCGCCTCGCTGCGCCAGGACAGCTCGTTGGCGAGCATCACCTCGCTGATCGACAGCCCGGTGGCGGTGGTGACCTCCAGCAACTCCACGCCCGTGGCGAACGGGTACCGGACCGGAGTGGTGTCCGGCCGGATCCGGTCCGCGCCGGCCGCCGCCTCGTCCACCACGAACCCGCCGCCGACCGAGTAGTACGTACGGGTGCGCAGCTCGGCCCCGTCGGCGTCGTACCCGGTGAAGGTCATCCCGTTGGGGTGGTACGGCAGCGACCGCCGACGGTGCAGGACCAGGTCCCGGTCCGGGTCGAAGTCGATCTCGTGTACGTCGAGCAGGCTCAGCCGCCGCTCGGCGCGGACCCGGTCCACCAGGGGGCCGACGCCGTCCGTGTCGACGGTCTCCGGAGCCTCACCGGCCAGGCCGAGCAGTACGGCGCGGTCGCTGCCGTGCCCGTGTCCGGTCGCGCCGAGCGACCCGAACAGCTCGGCGCGCACCCGGGCGGTGCCGGCGAGCAGCCCGTCGGCCTTCAGCCCCTCCACGAAGGTGCGCGCGGCGCGCATCGGCCCGACCGTGTGCGAACTCGACGGCCCGATGCCGACACTGAAGAGATCGAAGACGCTGATCATGATCCCCACCTCTCCCCTCGGCCCCGGCGACGTCGGTGGGGCCGCCGGCGAGCGTACCCGCCCTGGTCACGGTTTCCCCGATGGGTCGCCACCACACCCGCGCCGATCGCCGTCGTCGGGGAGGGGTCACCCGGCTCCGGCGCGGGTAAGCACCTACGGGTACGCCGGTTGCCGATCCACCTGCGGGCCGAGGGCGCGGTGGCGCGCCCCGCCTACCGTGGATTGCAGAGGCGGCCAAAGCGCCGCAGAGTGGGAGTAGACGACGATGAGTCGCAAACTGGTCCGGCCCCGTCAGGGGCGAATGCTCGCCGGTGTCTGCGCCGGCCTGGCCCAGCGGTTCGGCAGGTCTCCCGGGTTTGTCCGACTGCTGTTCCTGCTGTCCCTGCTGCTGCCCGGCACCCAGGTCATCGTCTACCTGGTGCTCTGGCTCCTGATGCCCAACGAGGACCGGTACGCCGTCCAGTACTGACCCGCGCCGCCACGTTCGACGTGGCGCGACCCGACGACCAAGACGCCCGCCCCGGCTTCCCGGGGCGGGCGTCGCCACGTTGCGGCGGTCGCAGGGTCAGGGTGCGGCGTAGGTGACGGTGACCGTCTGGTAGCCGAGTGAGCGGAGCAGTCCCTCCAGCATCTTGCGGGTGTTCGCCTCGGCGCGGGCCGCGAGTTCGCTGTCCCGGGCGGCGGCGGTGATCCGCTCCTCGGCCAGCCGGTAGACCTCCCGCTGTCGGTTCGGGTCGTCGGCGAAGACGTCGCCGAGCCGGTTGAGCAGCCCCCGCTTCTCGGCGAAGACGTAGCTCTTCTCGATGTCGAGGTTGGTGTCGCTCATCTGCGGCGCGGGGAGAGTGATCTCGACGGACTTCCCGTCGGCGGACTCCACCACCGCCCCTTCGGCGATCTTCGAGAAGTCGACGTACGCCTCGACCCGGCCCGCCCCGACGAAGAGGGTGCGCTCGTTGAGCAGGAAGTCCGGCACGTACTTCCGGTCGGTCTCCAGGTCGACGACGACCTGGAAGTTGCCCTCGGCGGCCACGTAGCGGCTGAGGTCCCGGATCGACTTCAGCAACGGCGGCTGGCTGCGGTCGGTGGTCTCCTGGGCGAACGGGTTACGCCAGCTCGGCCAGAGGCCGGTCACCTGGGTGCCGAGCAGGATCACCATGACCAGCGCGGCGGCCCCGAGCACCAGGAGCAGCCCACGGGCCGGGCCACGGCGACCGGCGTCGGCCGGCTCGTCGGGCTCGACGGCCGGCCGGTCAGCCGGTGCCGGATCGGTCGACCCGCTGTCGGTCGGGTATTCCGGGAACTCGCGCGTGGGCTGGTTGACATCGCCGTTGCGGGACATCGCCCTCACCGTCCTCGGTCGTGACATTGCTGTCTGGGAATGACGGTACGTCCCCGGTACGACACGCGCCCGTCGAGCGGGATTCACCTTGACGGCGGTGGCGGTCGCGCGGCTGGCAGACGGCCGGAGGAATAAGTCCGCGCCGAGGCGGCGGCGACACGTACAATGCTCGACGGTCGGGTCGCGTGGATCGCGGCCCGTAGCGCCCGAGGCGGTGGACATGGACCTGGTGATCAGCACCGTCCTCCGCGCGCGCCTGCGACGACGATAGTCGGCGCTCAACCCACCTGCGCACTCCTGCCGCCTGGGCCGTGCCCGTGGCGCGTCGACGCGTCGCCTCCTCGATCCGGAGCTGCCTGCTCCCTCCGGATCATCGCTCTCCATTCACCCGAACTTCCGGGAGTACCCGTGACCGTGCCCTCGTTGGCCTCGTCCCTGTCCGACTCCGTGACCGTCGCCGCAGCATCCCTCGGGCTTCCGGATCTGGCACCCCAGGTACGCCGATCCGAGTACGCGGACTTCCAGGCCGACGGAACCCTCGCGGCGGCCCGGGCCCTGCGGCGCCAGCCACGGGAACTCGCAGCGGAGCTGGTCGCGGCGCTGCCAGCGGGTGGTCCGGTGGCCTCGGCGCGCGTCGCCGGTCCCGGTTTCGTCAATCTCCACCTCACCGACGCCGCGCTACTGGCGCAGGCCGCCGCCCGCCTCGACGATCCGCGCCTGGGAGTCGGCATGCCCGAGGCGGGCGTCACCACCGTGATCGACTACTCACAGCCGAACATCGCCAAGGAGATGCACGTCGGGCATCTGCGGTCCACCATCATCGGGGACGCCCTGGTGAGGATCCTCGAACACCTCGGCGGGAAGGTGGTGCGGCGAAACCACATCGGTGACTGGGGCACCCAGTTCGGCATGCTGATCCAGCACAGGTTCGAGCAGCCCGGCCCGTCGGCAGCGGACGACAGCGCCACCCTGCGCCAGCTGGCCACCCTCTACCGGCGGGCGCGGACAGCGTTCGACACCGACCCGGCGTTCGCCGAGCGGGCCCGGCAGCGGGTGGTGGCCCTGCAGAGCGGCGACCCGGCCACCCTGGCCGCTTGGCGGGACATCGTCGCGGAGTCCACCCGGTACTTCACCGAGATCTACCGGCAACTCGACGTACGCCTATCCGACGCCGACGCGGTCGGCGAGAGCGCCTACAACCGCGAGCTGCCCCAGGTCGCCGAGGAACTGGAACGCGCCGGGGTGGCGGTGGTCAGCGACGGAGCACTCTGCGTCTTCTTCGACGACATTCACGGTCCCGACGGCAGGCCCACCCCGCTGATCGTCCGCAAGAGCGACGGCGGCTTCGGTTACGCGGCGACCGACCTGGCCGCGCTCCGGCAGCGGGTGGCCCAACTCCGGGCCGACCGGCTGCTGTACGTGGTCGACGCTCGGCAGGCGTTGCACTTCCGGATGGTCTTCGACACCGCGCGGCGGGCCGGTTGGCTGCCGTCGGCCGTGTCCGCCGTGCACGTGGCCTTCGGCACCGTCCTCGGCCCCGACGGACGGCCCTTCAAGACCCGGGCCGGCGACACGGTCCGGCTGGCCGACCTGCTGACCGAGGCGGTCGACCGGGCCCGGGGGGTGGTCGCCGCCAAGAACCCGGACCTCACCGGCGCGGCCCTCGACGAACGGGCGCGGCAGGTCGGCATCGGGGCGGTCAAGTACGCCGATCTGGCCACCGGCCGGGCTCGCGCCTACGCCTACGACCCGGACCGGATGCTGGCGTTGACCGGCAACACCGGCGTGTACCTGCAGTACGCCCACGCCCGGATCCGTTCCATCCTGGCTCGCGCGGACAGTGGTGACGCGGTCGTCGACACCGACGCGGTCCTGGAGCCGGCAGAGCGGGCACTCGTCCTCGATCTCGACGGCTTCGCGGACACCCTCACGGAGGTGCTGGCAGGTCACGAGCCCCACCGGCTCTGCGGCTACCTGTACCGGCTCGCGCAGACCTTCACCGCCTTCTACGAGCAGTGCCCGGTGCTGCGCGCCGATGTCCGACAGCGGGGCAACCGACTCGCCCTGTGCCGGCTCACCGGCGACACCCTGCGCACCGGCCTGCATCTGCTTGGCATCGAGGCGCCGGAGCAGCTGTAGGCAGGAGCAGCTGTAGGGAGGCGGTGCTTGCGCCCACCGCCCGGGGCCACTAACGTACAACCACATGGTTGTAGATGAGTTGGACCAGGCGGAGGTCGACCGCGTCTTCCATGCCCTGGCCGACGCCACCCGCCGCGACATCCTCGCCCGGGTGATCCGCGGTGGGCAGTCCGTGACGGCGCTCGCGCGGCACTACACCATGAGCTTCGCGGCGGTGCAGAAACACGTGGCCGTCCTCGAACGGGCGTCTCTCGTCACGAAGCAACGCAAGGGCAGGGAGCAGATCGTGCACGGTGACCTGGCGGCGTTGCGCCGCGTGAGCCAGCTTCTCGACGCGTACGAGGAGCTGTGGCGCCACCGCGTGCACCGCATGGACCAGATCCTGGACGAGGAATGAAGAGGTAGGTCGACAGATGCCTGTCATCAGTTCGCAGAAGGACCCCGAGGCGAGGACCCTCACCATCGTCGCCGAGTTCGACGCCCGCGTGGATCGGGTGTGGCAGCTCTGGGCCGACCCGCGCCAGTTGGAGCGCTGGTGGGGCCCGCCGGAGTGGCCCGCCACCTTCGACCGGCACGACTTCGTGGTGGGTGGCGCCTCCCGCTACCACATGACCGGCCCCGAGGGCGAGAAGTCGCGTGGCTGGTGGACGATCACCGCCATCGACGCCCCGCACCGGCTCGAGTTCGACGACGGCTTCGCCGGCGAGGACGGCGAACCGGTCGATCCCGAGGACCGCTCACACGGGGTGGTGACGCTGGAGCAGGTCGGCGACCGCACCCGCATGACCACGGTCTCCATCTTCCGCAGCGTCGAGCAGCTGGAGGAACTGGTCGCCATGGGCATGGAGGAGGGCTCCCGCGCGGCCATGGGGCAGATCGACGCGCTGCTCGCCGGGGACCGCGCGGCCGGCTAGACCGCCTGCGGGAGTCGTCCCGGCGGTAACGCCGGGCGAAGGAACGGGGGACCAGCTGGTCGTCGGCCTAGGTGAAGGCGGAGACGCCGGTCAGCTTCTGGCCGATGACCAGCTGGTGGATCTCCGAGGTGCCCTCGTAGGTGAGCACGCTCTCCAGGTTGTCGCCGTGCCGCATAACCGGGTACTCCCCGGAGACGCCGTTCGCGCCGAGGATCGTCCGGCACTGCCGGGCGATGGCCAGCGCCTCCCGGACGTTGTTGAGCTTGCCGACGCTGACCTGCTCCGGACGGAGGCTGCCCGCGTCGGCCAGCCGACCCAGGTGCAGGGCGAGCAGGTAGCCCTTCTGCCACTCCACCGCCATGTCGGCCAGCTTGGCCTGGGTCAGCTGGAACCCGGCGATCGGCCGGCCGAACTGGGTCCGCGTGGTCGCGTACCGAAGGGTCGTCTCCAGGCACTCCCGGGCCGCGCCGAGCGCGCCCCAGACGATGCCGTGCCGGGCCTCGGTGAGGCAGCTCAGCGGGGCCTTCAGCCCGACCGCCTCCGGCAGCAGGGCGTCCGCCGGGAGCCGGACGTCGTCGAGGGAGATCTCACCGGTCACCGACGCGCGCAGCGACATCTTGCGGCGGATCTCGCGGGTGGCGACCCCGGGCGTGTCCAGCGGTACGGCGAACCCGCGCACCCCCTCCTCGGCCCGTGCCCAGATCACCGCGACGTCGGCGACCGGCGCGTTGGTGATCCACATCTTGCCGCCGGTGAGCACCCAGTCGTCGCCGTCCCGGCGGGCCCGGGTCGCCATCGACGCCGGGTCGGAGCCGTGGTCCGGCTCGGTCAGCCCGAAGCAGCCGATCAGTTCGCCGGTCGCCATGCCGGGCAGCCAGCGCTGCTTCTGCTCCTCGCTGCCGTACCGCCAGATCGCGTACATGGCCAGCGAGCCCTGCACCGAGACCAGGGACCGCACGCCCGAGTCGCCGGCCTCCAGTTCCAGGCAGGCCAGGCCGTACGCGACCGCCGAGGAACCGGCGCAGCCGTACCCGGTCAGGTGCATGCCGAGCAGGCCGAGCTTGCCGAACTCCCGGGCCAGCTCGCGGGCGGGCACCTCACCCCGCTCGTACCAGTCGGCGACGTACGGGCGTACCCGGTCGTCGACGAGCCGGCGCACGACGGCGCGGATCTGCCGCTCCTCCTCGCCGAGCGACGAGTCCAGGTCGAGCAGGTCGAGGGTGGGTGCGCTCATGCCGCCACCCTAACGATCCCTCAGGCGCGGACGCGACACCGCAGGGCTACTCGGTGTGGCCACTCAGCACGAGCACCCGGGCGTGGATCTGGTTGCGCTGCTGGAGGGCGGCGCGCAACGCTCGGTGCAGCCCGTCCTCCAGGTAGAGCCCGCCGTTCCACTGCACCACGTGCGGGAAGAGGTCACCGTAGAAGGTGGAGTCCTCGGCGAGGAGCTTGTCCAGCGCCAGCTCCCGCTTCGTGGTGATGAGCTGGTCGAGGCGGAGCGGGCGCGGTGGGATCTCGGCCCACTGCTTGAGGGTGAGGTGGTGCTCCGGGTAGGGACGCCCGTCCCGAACCGCTCTGAAGATCACGACGGCACGCTCCCCTCCCCTTTGCCGAGCCGGCCGGCACCCGCCAGCCGAGGGCCGCGGCGTGACACCGCGACCCAGCGGTATTCGATGACCTTGCCAGCCTAGCGGCCCCCGTCACTTCACATTTTGCTCCCTCTTGTCAGCTTCGCTACTCGGCCGCGTCCGCCGCGTCCGGAGTGGGAGCCGGTCGGCCCCAACGTCCCCGGTGCACCACCTCGTCGACCGGTCGACGTCCGCGACGCAACGACGGTGACCGCTGGTCGGGCGCCCGGTAACCGACGGTGAGCGCACCGACCGGGGTGAACTCCGCCGGGACGTCGAACGCGGCCCGGTACGCCGCGGTGCGCTCCGGCGGGATGCCGAAGAAACACGCCCCCAGCCCCTCGTTTACGGCGGTGAGCAGCATGAGCAACGAGGCGAACCCGGCGTCGACGTGCCAGTACGGCACCGGCCAGCGCTCCTCGGCGCGGTCCGTCCAGCCCTTGTCCGGCTCGGCGTACCGGTCGAGGTATGCGGAGCGGTTGGCGTGCGGCACCACGATCAGCGGAGCCCGTCGCATCCCGGTCAGCCAACGGTCCCGGCCACCCCGTTCGGGCGTCGCCGCCGCCCAGAACCGCTCCCGGTCGGCCGGGTCTTCCAGGACCAGGAAACCCCAGCCCTGGGCGAAACCGGCCGACGGCGCGCGGATCGCGTGGTCGAGCAGCCGGTCGACCACCTCCGGCGGGACGGGGCGGTCCGGATCGTAGTTGCGCACCATCCGCCGCCGCCGGACGACCTCCGCGAACTCCATGCCGCGCCTCCTTCTCCGTCGGTCGCTCAGACTCCCGGCCTCGTCGTCTGGGGCTCAGGCTCCGGGCCGGACGCCCCAGGTGCCCCGCCAGGTCTGGCCGGGGGCGAGCGTGATCAGGTCCCGGCCGGAGCGGAACGCGTCCGGCGGGCAGGTCATCGGCTCCACCGCCACCGATCGGCGGTGCCGCTCCCCGGACAGGGCGTCACCGGTGAACACCTGCCACCAGCCGAACTCCGCGCCCGCCCAGAGCCGCACCGCGTCCGAACCGTCCGGGGCGGCGAGGGTGACGGTCGAGCCGCCGTCGGCGTCCCGGACCACCGCGCCGAAGGTGGTGTCCAGCACCGCGTCGCCGATCGGGCGGGGCACCGTCCAGTCGTACTTGGTGCCGGCCACCGGGGCCGCTCCGACCGGCAGCAGCCGGCCGTCCACCACCAGCCGGTTGCGTCCGGGAACCCGCATCAGCAGGTCGTCCACGGCCACGCCGGGCAGTCGCAGGTACGGGTGCACGGCGAGGCCGAACGGGGCCGGCTCGGTGGCAAGGTTGGTCACCACGTGTTCCGCGCGCAGCCCGTCCGTCCCCACGCTCCACCGGGTGCGCAGGCGCAGCGCCCACGGGTAGGCCGGTAGCGGCGGCAGGTCGTAGCCCACGGTCACCGCGTCCTCGGCCTGCTCGACCAGTCGCCACGGCACCCAGTTCACCAGGCCGTGGATGGCGACGTGCCGGCTCGGCTCGGTCAGCGGCAGCGCGTACGACCGCCCGTCGAAGGTGTACGCGCCGTCCCGGATCCGGTTCGGCCAGGGGGCGAGCACCTGCCCGGCGGACCCGGGGCAGATCTCGTCGGCGCCGTAGCCGTCGACGTAGTCGACGCCGTCGCGGCGGTACACCCGCAGTCCACCCCCCACCTCCACGATGACGGCCTCATGACCGGCGGCGGCGATGGTCCACTGTGCTCCGGAGGGCGGAGTGGGCTCGGTGGTCTGCATGCCGGCGACCCTAGTCCCTGGGCCACCACCGCGCCCGACGACCTCACGTCCACCGTCACACCCGGGGCCGCCCGGCCGACACCGCGCCCGGCGACCGGACGTCCGCCACCGCGCCCGGGGCCGCTCGACCGACACCGCGTCCGGCAGTCGTACCGCCGGCGCGCCGGTCGGCTCAGGGCTGCCGGGTCGCGGCGGGCGGGGCGGTCCGGTAGCGGGCCAGGGCGGGGAAGGCGACCGCGAGCAGCACGGCCAGCGCCGCCGCGGCCAGACCGCCGCCGACCCAGGCCACCCCGCTGCCGAGGCCGGCGGCCATCGAACCGGCCCGCAGGTCGCCCAGGCGGGGCCCACCGGCGACGACCACGGTGTTCACCCCCTGGAGCCGACCACGCATCCGGTCCGGCGCGTGCACCAGCAGCATCGACTGTCGCAGCACCGCGCTGACGAGGTCGGCGGCACCCGCCACGGCGAGCAGCCCGACGGCCAGCCAGAGCTGCCCGGCGAGCCCGGCCAGGGCGACCGCCACGCCCCAGCCGACCACCGCCACGACCAGCGCCAACCCCTGCCGCTGGAGCCGGCCGATCCAGCCGGAGGTCAACCCGCCGAGCAGCGCGCCGAAGGCGATCGCGCTGAACAGCCAGCCGACCGCCGCGCCGCCGCCGAAGCGCTCCTCGGCGACCTCCGGAAAGAGCGCCCGGGGCATGGCGAGGATCATCGCGATCAGATCGATGACGAACGACAGCATCAGCACCCGGGTGGTGACCAGGTAGCGGAAGCCGTCCACCACGCTGGCCAGCCCGCGTCGGCGCGGAGCGCCGTCCGGGTCCGGTTCGGGCGGCAGCGCCGGCAGCCCCCGGGCGGCCCAGATCAGCGCGGTGAGCAGCAGGGCGTCCGCCGCGTACGCGATCGGCAGGCCGGTGTCGGTGCCCCAGATGCCGAAGATCAGCCCGGCGACCATCGGCCCGGCCACCGTGGCCGCGGTGTTGGTGGTGTAGTTCAGCGTGCTGGCCGCCGGCACCAGGTCCAGCGGCACCAGCCGGGGCAGCATCGCGCTGCGCGCCGGCGAGCTGATGGCGAACGCGATCGACTGCACCGCCACCAGGACCAGCAGCAGCACCGGGCTGCGTGCCCCGAGCAGCGCCTGCACCAGCAGCCCGAGCGTGGACAACCAGAGCAGCACGGAACCCACCAGCAGCACCTGACGGCGGTCCCGGCGGTCCGCGATCACCCCGCCCCAGAGCCCGAAGACCAGCAGCGGCAGGAAGGCAGCCACCCCGATCAGCCCGACCCAGAACGAGTCGCGGGTCAGCGCGTACATCTCGACCGGGACCGCGACGGCGGTGAACTGGAAGCCGAACATCGCCACGCTGTTGCCGGTCCAGAGCCGCCGGTACGTGGGCACCCGCAGCGGACGCAGGTCGATCGCCCAGCGGCGGGCGGTGACCGACCGTTCCCCCGCCTCCCCGGCCGTGTCCTGCACCCCGGTCCCGGTCTTCACCCCGGTCCCGGTCTTCATCCCGGTCGCGTCCGTCGTCCCGGTCACGGCGCGAGCCGTTCGACGATCCAGTCGCCCTGCTCGGAACGGCGGTAACGGAACCGGTCGTGCAGCCGGTTGGCCCGTCCCTGCCAGAACTCCACCACGTCCGGGACGACCCGCAGCCCGCCCCAGTGTGGCGGGGGCGGGATCGGGTCGGTGCCGGCGAACCGTTCGGCCACCTCCCGCTGGCGCTCCACCAGGTAGTTCCGGTCGGGAATCACCTGGGACTGTGGGCTGGCCCAGGCGCCGAGTTGGGAGCCGCGCGGCCGGCTGGCGAAGTACGCCTCCGTCTCGGCCCGGTCCACCGGCCCCACGCGTCCGGTGACGGTCACCTGCCGGCCGACCGCGAACCACGGGAAGACCAGGCTGGCGTACGGGTTGGCGAGCGCCTCGGCACCCTTGCGGGAGGTGTGGTTCGTGAAGAAGACGAAGCCCTCGGGGTCGTACCGCTTGAGCAGGACGGTCCGCCCGCTCGGGCGGCCGGCCGCGTCGGCGGTGCCGACCACCATCGCGGTCGGCTCGGGCAGCGCGGCGGCGACCACGTCGCGGAACCAGCGGTCGAACTGGGTGCACCAGTCGGCCGCCAGATCCGCCCGGGAAAGCCCTTTCTGCTCGGCGTTTCCGGCCGACCCGACGCCCGGGACCACTGTGTCTCCCGTCACGTTCCCCTCCTCTTCGCCTGCCGATACCGTGCCACACGCCGTTGACCAGCACGTTGTGCCCCGGGTCACCACGATGTTGCGGTTGCCCGCCCCACCGGATGTCGCCTGTAGCACAGTGGTTGCGGGTCGCAAACCCGGTTGTCCACCAGGCAAGATGTTCCGAACACATCCCTGAGGGTCGCCTACGGCGCCCGGCCGACCGGCCGGATGAGCCCAGGCGGGCGCACCGAGCAGATCCAAGGAGACGACATGGCCGACTTCAAACCGGGCCTGGAGGGCGTCGTAGCCTTCGAGACCGAGATCGCCGAGCCGGACCGCGAGGGTGGGTCGCTGCGCTACCGCGGGGTCGACATCGAGGACCTCATCGGTCAGGTCTCCTTCGGCAACGTCTGGGCGCTGCTGGTCGACGGGCGGTTCGGTCCCGGTCTGCCGCCGGCCGAGCCGTTCCCGGTGCCGGTGCACTCCGGCGACATCCGGGTCGACGTGCAGTCCGCCGTGGCGATGCTCGCCCCGTACTGGGGGCTCGACCAGCTTCTCGACATCTCCGACGAGCAGGCCCGCGAGGACCTGGCCCGGGTCTCGGTCACCGCGCTCTCCTTCGTCGCCCAGTCGGCCCGGGGTCTCGGCCTGCCGGCGGTGCCGCAGAAGGAGATCGACAAGGCCTCCACCATCGTCGAGCGGTTCATGAAGCGCTGGCGGGGCGAGCCCGACCCGCGGCACGTCAAGGCCGTCGACGCCTACTTCATCTCGGCCGCTGAGCACGGCATGAACGCCTCGACCTTCACCACCCGGATCGTCGCCTCCACCGGCGCGGACGCCGCCGCCTGCATCTCCTCCGGCATCGGCGCGCTCTCCGGCCCGCTGCACGGCGGTGCCCCCTCCCGGGTGCTGACCATGCTGGAGGCGGTCGAGCGCAGCGGCGACGCCGAGGGGTACGTCAAGGGCGTGCTCGACCGGGGCGAGCGGCTGATGGGCTTCGGCCACCGGGTCTACCGGGCCGAGGACCCGCGTGCCCGGGTGCTCCGCCGCACCGCCCGCGAGCTGGGCGCACCCCGCTTCGAGGTGGCCGAGGCGCTGGAGAAGGCCGCGCTGGCCGAACTCCAGGCCCGCCGGCCGGACCGGGTCCTCGCCACCAACGTCGAGTTCTGGTCGGCCGTGGTGCTCGACTTCGCCGAGGTACCGGCGCACATGTTCACCTCGATGTTCACCTGCGCCCGGATGGGCGGCTGGAGCGCGCACATCCTCGAGCAGAAGAAGCTCAACCGGCTGGTCCGCCCGTCCGCCCGCTACGTCGGCCACGGCCCTCGTAAGCCGCAGGACGTGGACGGCTGGACCGCCATCCCGCACGGCGTCTGAGTTTCCGCTCGACCCCAGGGCCCCGGCCACACGTCCTCACGTGGCCGGGGCCCTGCCGCCGTCACCCTCCATTCCCCGGCGACTCCCGGCGACTCCATCGATCATGGAGTCGTGGTGCCCGATTAGCCGGTTTTACGGGACTTATGAGGTGCCCGAAGTCCATGATCGACGGGGGCGGTGGGCGAAGGCACGCCACCCCGGGATGTGGGCAGCGCCTCACCGGCGGGCGGACGTCGGCGGGGTCCGGCAGGGGGCCCGGATGGGAGGATGGGTGCCTCGGCAGCGTCGCCGGACCACCACTCGCACCCGGTCAAGTGGCCCACAGAAGGAAGCCTGATCACCGTGGCTGATGTTTCGACCATCCGGATTCCCGACGAGATCAAGCCCGCCGACGGCCGGTTCGGCTGCGGGCCGTCCAAGGTCCGTCCGGCGGCCGTGTCCGCGCTCGCCGACGTCGCGACCAGCTACCTCGGCACCTCGCACCGGCAGAAGACCGTCCGGGACCAGGTCGCCCGGCTGCGTCGTGGTCTCGCCGAGTTCTTCTCCCTCCCCGAGGGGTACGAGGTCGTGATCGGCAACGGCGGCACCACCGCGTTCTGGGAGGTCGCCACCTTCGGTCTGGTCCGCGACCGGACGCAGTTCGCCAGCTTCGGTGAGTTCGGGGCGAAGTTCGCCAAGTCGGTCAAGGACGCGCCGTTCCTCGGTGAGCCGACCGTCCGCAAGTCCGAGCCGGGCAGCGCGCCCTCGCTGGTCGCCGAGGCCGGGGTCGACGTCTACGCCACCCCGCACAACGAGACCTCGACCGGTGTGGCGGTGCCGATCGCCCGGGTGGACGGCGCCGACCCGGGTTCGCTGCTGCTGGTCGACGCCACCTCCGGGGCCGGCGGTCTGGACGTCAACGTCGGCGAGACCGACGTCTACTACTTCGCCCCGCAGAAGTGCTTCGGCTCCGACGGCGGCCTCTGGATCGCGCTGATGTCGCCGGCGGCGCTGGAGCGGGCCACCGAGATCAAGGCCTCGGGCCGGTACGTCCCGGCCTTCCTCGACCTGGTCACCGCGATCGACAACTCGCGGCTGGAGCAGACCTACAACACCCCGGCGCTGGCCACCATCTTCCTGGCCGCCGAGCAGACCGACTGGATGAACGCGCAGGGCGGACTCTCCTGGGCCGCCAAGCGCACCGCCGAGAGCGCCGCGACGGTCTACGGCTGGGCCGAGCGCTCCGCCGTCGCGACCCCGTTCGTCACCGACCCGGCACTGCGTTCCAACGTGGTCGCCACCATCGACTTCGCCGACGGGGTGGACGCCTCGGCGATCGCGAAGGCGCTGCGGGCGAACGGCGTCGTGGACACCGAGCCGTACCGCAAGCTCGGCCGTAACCAGCTCCGGGTGGCGCTCTTCCCGGCGGTGGAGCCGGCCGACGTCGAGGCGCTGACCGCCTCGATCGACTACGTCGTGGAGCGGCTCTAGCCGCTATGGTGGGGGGCGTCGCCGACCGGTGGCGTCCCCTACGACTGTGATCCTGACCTGCTCAGCCGTGACATGCGGGCGTGGCATCCCCCACCCGCCGGCGGATGGGCGTACCGTGTTGACCAGACGCCCGGGTGGCTGACCCTGGCGTGCGGCCAGCGAAGCGGGACGGAGGCAACGTCATGCGCCCAGTACGCTTCGTCGCCCTCTCCGAGGACGGCCAGGCCCTGGTGCTCGCCGACGAGGTGGGGCGACTGCTCGCCCTGCCCATCGACGAGCGCGTCACCAACGTGCTGCACGCCGAGCCCGGCGCGCCGCCGCTGGCCGTCGCGACCGAACGGGCCCCCGACCCGATCCCCTCGCTCTCCCCGCGGGACATCCAGGCCCGGATCCGCTCCGGCGAGTCCGCCGAGGACGTGGCCCGGGTCGCCGGCGTCCCGGTCGACCGGGTCCTGCGGTACGCCGGCCCGGTGCTCCAGGAGCGGGCCATGCTCGCCCAGCACGCCCGGCGCACCCGCCTCAAGGGCGCCGAGAAGCCCACCCCGCTCGCCGAGGTGGTCAACGGCCGGCTGGCCCAGCACGGGATCGACACCGAGAAGATCTCCTGGGACGCGTACCGTCGCGACGACGGCACCTGGCGGATCATCGCCACCTGGCCCTCCGGCAAGGCCACCGCTCAGGCGGTCTGGGATCTCGACAAGACCCGGCAGAACGTCACGCCGCACGACGACATGGCGCAGTATCTCTGCGCCGAGCGGCCCACCCCGATCCTCGGCCAGGAGCCGCCGGAGCGGGGCCACGCGCTGCCCGGCCCGTCGCGCGGTGAGCCGAGCCGGGGCGGCCACGGCCTGCCGGCTGCCGTCGAGCGCACCCGGACCGGTCGTGACCCGATCCGCGCCGGCCGGGACGCCCTGCTCGCCTCGCTGGACCGGCCGCTCGGCTCGACCTCCGGCCGGGGCCTCGAACCACGCACCCCGGCCGCCCTCGGCGACGAGACGCCCCGCCAGCGGGCGATCAGCGGGGGTGCGGCAGCGCTGCTCGGCGGCGGCCAGGGTTCGGCATTCGACGACGACTCGGACGCGCCGAAGGAGGTGCCGGCCGTGCCGTCGCTGGCGGTGCTCCGGCCCCGCCGCACCGGCGCGCCCGCTGCCGAGACCCCTGCCGAGGCTGCCGGCAAGCCACGTAAGCGGCTGCCGAGCTGGGACGACGTCCTCTTCGGGTCCGGTCCGGCGGCCCGCGAGTCCTCCTGATCCGACCCGCGCCGGGCTCCCCCGACGTTCGCACCGGTCCACCGCATGGTCCGACCGCACCGGCCAGCCGGTGCGGTCGGCAGTGCCGTGGCAGGGTGAGCCCATGGAGTACACGAACCTCGGCCGCACCGGCCTCTCGGTCAGCCGGCTCTGCCTCGGCACCATGAACTTCGGACCGCAGACCAGCGAACCCGACAGCTTCGCGATCATGGACCGCGCCCTGGAGCACGGCCTGAACTTCTTCGACACCGCCAACGTCTACGGCTGGCAGACCGGCGAGGGTGTCACCGAGCAGATCATCGGGCGCTGGTTCGCCCAGGGCGGCGGTCGCCGGGAGAAGGTCGTGCTGGCCACCAAGGTCTACGGCAAGATGGGCGACTGGCCGAACGACCAGGGCCTCTCCGCCCGGCACATCGTCCGGGCCTGTGAGGACTCGCTGCGCCGGCTCCGCACCGACACCATCGACCTGTACCAGATGCACCACATCTCCCGGAGCACGCCGTGGGAGGAGATCTGGCAGGCCATGGAGACCCTGGTCGCCCAGGGCAAGGTGCTCTACGTCGGCTCGTCGAACTTCGCGGGCTGGCACCTGGCCGTCGCGCAGGCCGCCGCCGGACGGCGCAACTTCCTCGGGCTCGTCTCCGAGCAGTGCATCTACAACCTGATGACCCGGCACGCCGAGCTGGAGGTCATCCCGGCCGCCCAGCAGCTCGGCCTCGGCATCATCCCGTGGTCGCCGCTGCACGGCGGGCTGCTCGCCGGGGTGCTGGCCAAGATGGCCGCCGGTGGGGCGGCGCGCGGCACGACCGGCCGTTCCGGCGACGCGTTGGCCGCCCACCGCGAGACCATCGAGGCGTACGAGCAGCTCTGCGCGGACCTCGGCCACGACCCGGCCGACGTGGCGCTGGGCTGGCTGCTCTCCCGCCCGGGGGTGACCGCGCCGATCATCGGTCCGCGTACCGTCGAGCAGCTCGACCGGACCCTCGGTGCCCTGGCGGTCCGCCTCGACGAGGCGACCGGGGAACGGCTCGACGAGCTCTTCCCGCCGATCGGCAGCGGCGGTCCCGCCCCGGAGGCGTGGGCCTGGTAGCCACCGCCCCGGCCGGGTCACAGCGGCCAGGCGGCGAGGTGCTCGTACCGGCGGACCGGGCCGAGGTGGCCGCCGACCGGGCCGAGGTGGCTGCGGACCAGGACCACCTCGGTCGCCGGCCAGCTCGGCCCGAGGTACCTGCCCAGCGTGATCCGGTCCTCCTCGACGTCGATCCGGTCGCCGGGGCGGGCGATGGTGAGGTGGGGCCGGAACGGCCGGTCGTCGTACGGCAGCCCGGCGGCATCCAGCTCGTCCCGGATCCGCCCGGCGAGCGTCCCCAGCCGCTCCACCTCGCCGAGCACGTCCACCCAGAGCACGGTGCGCCGGCCGGACCCGAACCGGCCGCCGCCGCCGAACCGGAGCCGGGGCGGTTCCGGTCCCCGGCACGCGCCGACCGCCCGGCCCAGCGCGTCCCGGACGGCGGGCAGCCGGTCCTCGGCGACCTCGCCGAGGAAGGCGACGGTCACGTGCGCGTCCGCCGGGTCGGCCAGTCGTACGTTGGTGCCGGCTGCGGCGGCCAGTCCGACCCGCAGCCGGGCGACCTGCGCGGCGAGATCCGCCATCGCCTGGGCGGGCGGGTGGAGCGCGACGAAGAGCCTCATCGACGCCGGTGTCGGGTCACCGGTGTCGTTGGCGGTGGTCGGCGGTGGTCGCCGGCAGCGGCAGCCCGGCGGCGTGCAGCGCCCCCTCGACGCGGACCCGCTCGATCTCGCGGTCGACCCCCTCCAGCTCGGCCAGGTGCTCGGGAACGCCGAGACACCGGCAGGCCAGTCGGAGCCGGTCGTCGTACGCCTTGATCAGCAGCAGCGGCCAGACGATCGGGCGTCCCCCGCGTCCCAGCCGGTACGCGCGGAGCCGCCACAGGTCGGCGGCGATCTGCTCCAGCGGCCGACGGTCCGGTCGGTCGAACTCGGTGAGGTCGATGTCGCGGGTAAGGGCGTCGGCCCCGACGGCCCGGTCGAGGCGGGCGATCATCCGCCGGTCGCGCCGAGCTGCCCGTCGACGCGACCAGGCGCCGGCGATCCGGTCGAGGCGGTCGTCGCCGCAGCAGACCAGGGCAACTGCGGCCGGTACGCACACCACGAGGAGGATCGCCAGCACCAGCAGCATCGCCCGGCCGGCCTCCACGCATCGACGCTAATCCGCCGCGACCCCCCGTGCCAGCGGAATGCCGGTATCCGGGCGGGGACGTTTCAGCGGACACCGGCCTCCGCGGGTACGCGCGTCCCACAGGTGCCGCGACCGGGCAGGTCGACGGTCGGCGGCGGAACGACGTAGAGGCGGGGCAGCGGATTGACCCGCAGTCGGATCCGGGCACCCGAGCGGCGCAGTTGCCAGGTCAGGGCGATCAGGGCGACGGTGAGCGAGATCAGCCCGCCCGCCCAGATGCTCACGCCCGCGCCGTACGTCTCGGCGACCCAGCCGATGAGGGGCGCGCCGACCGGGTTGGTGCCGAGGAAGACCAGCACCCACAGCGCCATCACCCGGCCCCGGAAGGCGGCGTCGGTGCCGAGCTGCACCCGCTGGTTGGCGGCCTGGGCGAAGTAGAGCACGAAGAACCCGGTCGGCAGGAGCAATGCGACGACCAGCCAGTACGCGGGTGCGAGCCCGACCAGGACGCCGAACACCGAGCAGGCGACCGCCGCGCCGAGCACCGTCCAGACCGACGGTCGGCTGCGCCGTCCGCTACCGGCCAGGGCACCGGCGAGCGAGCCCACCGCGAGCGTGGTGGTGAAGAGGCCGAACGAGGCCGCGCCGGTGTCGAAGACGGTCTTGGCGAGGGCGGCGAGGGTGATCTGGAAGTTGAACAGGCTCATCCCGATGATCGACATCAGCGCCATGGGCAGCAGCAGGTCGGGGCGCTTGGCGACGTAGCGCAGTCCGTCGACCACCTTGGCCGAGTCGCGCTCCTTCACCGGACGGAGGTCCTCCCGGTACAGCTCGGCGGGGTTCATCCGGACCACGTTGGCCAGCGGGGCGAGCGAGCTGAGCGCGCTGACCAGGAAGACCGGGCCGACGTCAACGAGGGCGATGGCGATGCCGGCGAGCGCGGGGCCGATGATCCGGGCGCTGTTGAAGGTGGCCGCCGAGAGGGCGAGCGCGTTCGGCAGCAGCGGCGTGCCGACCAGCTCGGAGACGAACGCCTGCCGGACCGGGACCTCCACCGCGTTGGCGACGCCGAGCAGCACGGCGAAGAGGTAGACGTGCCAGAGCTGCACCAGGCCGGTGAGAACCAGCAGGCTCATCCCGAGCGCGAGCACGCTCCAGAACGCGTTGGCGACGAAGAGGAGCAGGCGCTTGTCGTACCGGTCGGCGAGGCGGCCGGAGAGGAGGGTGAGGAGCAGGACCGGGGCGAACTGGAGCGCGGTGACGATGCCGAGCGCGGTGGCAGAGTCGCCGGAGAGGTCGAGGACGAGCCAGTCCTGGGCGATGAACATCATCCAGACGCCGATCAACTTGATCAGCTGCCCGGACGCGAAGAGCCGGTAGTTTCGGATCTGCAGGGACTGGAACATCGTGCTCAGCTTCGTCCGCACGCTCGGTGCGCCTCCTCGGGTACGCGTCATCCAGGGCGGACGGTGCGGACCCGGTGGCGTTCAGCCGCGGGCGAGTCGCTGCAGGATCTCGGCGGCGTGCCGCAGAGTGTCGCGTTCCTCTTCGGTGAGGTCGGCCAGCCGGCTGGCCAGCCACTCGTCGCGGGCCCGCTCGAACTGGTCGAGCACGGCCTGCCCCCCTTCGGTGGCCGCCAGGATGACCTGCCGGCCGTCGGTCGGGTGGGGGGTGCGGCGCACGAGGCCCCGCTCCTCCAACTTCGCGACGATCCTGGTCATCGTCGGCGGTTGCACCCGTTCGACGTCGGCCAGTTCCCGAGGGGTCAGCGCGCCCGCCAGCCGGAGGCTGGTCAGGGCGGAGAGCTGAGTCACCGTGAGGTCACCCACCGGGCGGGCCTGGCGGACCCGCCGGTTGAGCCGGGTGAGCGCATCACGCAGTTGTTGCGCCAGTTGCGTCGGTGCCACGCGCCTCGTCGTCACCGTCCGCTCCGTCACGTTGGTTAGCCTAGCTAATGAGCCGAGCTAACGACATCTGATATGAGTAGGCTCACCAGGCATTTCGTCCCATCCCGGCCCGAAACACCCGGAGGTGTCCCGGGCCGGGATGGTGTCACAGGAGGGCGGCTTCGACCGGCCCGCGAAGGAAGTACACCACGAAGAGGGCGGCCACCCCGTACAACAGCGGGTGGACCTCGCGGGCCTTCCCCTTCGCCAGCTTCACCACCACGTACGTGATCAGACCCGCGCCGATCCCGTTGGAGATCGAGTAGGTGAAGGGCATCAGCACGATGGTGAGGAACGCCGGGATGGCGATCTCGTAGTCGGTCCAGTCGATGGTCCGCACCGCGGTCATCATCAGGAAGCCGACCACCACCAGCGCCGTCGACGCCGCCTCGAACGGCACGATCACCACCAGCGGCGCGAGGAACATCGCCAGCAGGAACAGCCCGCCGGTGACCAGGTTCGCCGCGCCGGTCCGGGCACCCTCCGCGACACCCGCGGCGCTCTCGATGTACGAGGTGTTGCTCGACGTGCTCGCCGCGCCACCGGCCGCCGCCGCGATCGAGTCGACCAGCAGGATCTCCTTGGCCCGGGGCGGGGTGCCACGCTCGTCGAGCATGTCGCCCTCCTGGCCGACCGCGACCATCGTCCCCATCGTGTCGAAGAAGTCCGTGATCAGCAGGGTGAAGACGAACATCAGCACGACCAACCAGCCGGCCTGGCTCCACGAATCCAGCACGTTGAAGTTGCCGAGCAGGGAGAGGTCCGGCACGTCCACCACGGTCTTCGGCAGCTCCGGCACGTTGAGCGCCCAGCCCTTCGGGTTGGGTTCCCCGTTCACCACCGACGGGCCGACGTTCGCCACCGCCTCCACGATGATCGCCAGCACCGTCGAGGCGAGGATGCCGATCAGGATCGCGCCCCGGACCTTGCGTACCACCAGCACCAGGGTGAGCAGCAGGCCGAGCACGAAGACCAGCATCGGCCAGCTCACCAGCTTGCCGCCGATGCCCAGCCCGACCGGCACGGTGGTGTTCGCCGCGTCCGGCACCCGACGGACGAACCCGGCGTCGACCAGGCCGATGATGGTCAGGAAGAGGCCGATGCCGACCCCGATCGCGGTCTTCATCTGGGTCGGCACGGAGCGGAACACCGCGGTCCGCAGCCCGGTGAGCACCAGCACGGCGATGATCACACCCTCGATCACCACCAGGCCCATCGCGTCCGCCCAGGTCATCTGGGGCGCGATCTCGTACGCGACCAGCGCGTTCACGCCGAGCCCGGCGGCGAGCGCCAACGGGAACCGGCCCACCACACCCATCAGGAGGGTCATCACCCCGGCGACCAGCGCGGTCGCCGCCGCCAGGGCGGGGATCGCCAGCCGCTCACCCTCGCCGTCGACCGCGCCACCGATGATCAGCGGGTTCAGCACCACGATGTAGGCCATGGTGAAGAAGGTGGCGAGACCGCCGCGCACCTCGCGGCCCACCGTCGAGCCTCGGGCGGAGATCTCGAAGAACCGGTCGAAGCCGCTGCGGGGGTGGGCGGAGCCGAGCGGTGTTCCGGTCTCGGACGGGGCTTTGTCCATCGGGTCCTCGCAACTGATCTTCCGTATGTCGGGCCGCATCGTCGCAGATCAGGGGCTACCAGGAAAAGTTGATCGAGGTACGCTTCCCACGTGCCCAGACAACAGCCACCGCGGCCGGAGCCGCTCGACCCGCCGATGGTGCCTTTCGCCCTCGCCGGGTTGGCGATCTGGGCCGTCGTCGGGCTGACACTCCTGGTCTTCTTCCGCGACTGGCTCATTACGAACGGTCACGAGAACTGGCTCTGGACCTGCCTGGCCGGCTTCCTGTGGGGCTTTCCCGGTCTGGCCGTGATGATGCGGCACGACGCGAACCGGCGACGCCGCCGCGCGCGCCGCTGACCTACCCGGGCCGCCGGAGAGCCGTCACCCGCTGACGCCGGCCACTCGGGTTCAGGGGTGGCCGTACGGCTCCCCTGGCTCGGTGGCCTCGACCGAGCCGGGCGCCCGGCTCACCGACAGCTCCTCGACCGCGCTGTCGTCGTAGATGGTGGGCAGCTCGTCGACCGCGGCCTCGGCCGTCTCGACCAGGGCCTCGGAGTGCGCGCCGCACCCGTGGTCGACGCTGACCACCCGACCGTCGTCGGGAGCGTAGAAGTTGCCACAGGCGCCGAAGGACTGCCGCAGCGCCCCGGCCAGCGGGAGGTAGAACCCGCACGACCCGCAGCGCGCGGGGGCGGGAGCGGCCACCGAGATCGCCGCACCGGGACCGTGGTCGCCGTCGTACCACCGCTGGGCGGTGTCCATCCGCCCTTCCCGGGAGAACACCCGGGACCGGCCGAGCCCCAGCTCCCAGGCGGTCTCCTCGACCGCCGGGTCGTCGGAGAGCACGTAGCCCGGGGCCAGTCGCTCGTCGTCCGGCGGGGTGGGCAGCAGATCGCCAGGGCCGAGATCACCCGGCTGGAGCCGCTCCTGCCAGGGAAGCCAGCCCGGCGCGAGCAGCGCGTCCGGGCCGGGCAACAGGATGGTCTCACAGATCGTGACGTTACGGCTGCGCGGGACGCGGGTGACGGTCACCGCCCAACGCCAACCCCGGTAGCCCGGAAGCCGACACTCGAAGTAGTGGGTGACGAGCCGGTCACCCTCGGCGACGGCCTTCAAGTGGTCGCCGACATCCGAGGGCTCCACCTCGGTGATGCCGTCGCGGGCCACCTCGACGGCGGCGGCGCAGACCTGGTCGAGACGGGCGCGGGCGGAGGCGGGCCTGGTCACCTGTCCATTGTCCCCCATGCGCGGCGCGGACCGACAGGGACTCCCCGACACACGTCTTCCCGGGCAGTTGCGACGTCGGCCGGGACGATGGGCGAGGATGGTGCACATGCCGCTGTTCTCCCGCTCCGGGCGCTCCGTCCTCGGGACGACCGTCGGCACGGGCGTCCGCACCACCCGCAGACTCTTCCGGGGGTCGGTCAACGGCGGCATGTGGATGGGACGACGGTTCGGCCGGGCCCGGGCCCGCAGCGCCGGGGGCGAGATCGGCATGGTCCGCCTCTTCGACCTGCACGCCGTCTCCTGCGCCGGGGACACGCTCATCGCGATCGGCCTGGCCGGAACGATCTTCTTCAACGTCCCGCTCGGCGAGGCCCGCAGCAAGGTCGCGATCTACCTGCTGGTGACGATGGTGCCGTTCGCGATGCTGGCGCCGGTGGTCGGTCCGCTACTCGACCACTTCCGGCACGGCCGGCGCTACGCCCTGGCGGCCACCATGCTGGGCCGGGCGTTCCTGGCCTGGATGATCTCCGACTACATCCACGGCTTCGGGCTCTACCCGGCGGCGTTCGGGGTGCTCGCCCTCTCCCGCGCCTACGGGGTGGCCCGGTCCGCGGCCGTGCCCCGGCTGCTCCCCGAGGGGCTCGGCCTCTCCCAGGTCGGCGCACGGGCCAGCGTCTACGGCACCATCGCCGGCGGCCTCGTCGCACCGATCGGGCTCGCCGCGTTCTGGTTCGGCCCGCAGTGGCCGCTCCGGGTCGCCTCGCTCATCTTCCTGGCCGGCATGGTGATCGCCCTGCGCCTCCCGCCCCGCGCCGACTCCGAACCGCCGGAACGCGTTCCCCGCCCGCTGCGTCGGGCGTTCGGCCGCGACGGTGAACGGCCCCTGGGGCGTGGACGCCCGGCGGGCCGGCTGGTGCTGGCCACCCTGATCGGCGCTGCCACCCTCCGCGCCGTGTACGGCTTCCTACTGCTCTTCCTCGCCTTCGCGATCAAGGCCGGGGACCTGCCCACCGTGGTCCTCGGCCGGGACCTCGGAGACGAGGCCGCCCTCGGTCTGGTCGGCGCGGCGTTGGCCGTGGGCACCTTCCTGGCCACCGCCGTCGGCACCCGGCTCCGCATCCACCACCCGGCGCTGATCCAGTCCAGCGGCATGGTCATCGTGGCCGGGGTGGCGGTCTTCGCCACCATCCGGTTCTCCCTGGAGATGGTGGCCGCGCTCTGCCTGGTGGCCGCCCTGAGCAGCGGTATCGCCAAGCTCGCCGTGGACGCGTCGATCCAGGAACGCATCCCGGAGCGGCTGCGGGCCAGCTCCTTCGCCCACTCCGAGACCGCGCTGATGCTCGCCTTCGTGGCCGGCGGCG
The DNA here is from genome assembly GCF_900091495.1 of Micromonospora echinospora. Lineage (NCBI taxonomy): Bacteria > Bacillati > Actinomycetota > Actinomycetes > Micromonosporales > Micromonosporaceae > Micromonospora > Micromonospora echinospora. The sequence continues at coordinate 1,667,242 of NZ_LT607413.1, forward strand.
GCCTCGGGCTGGTTCCCTTCGACGGGCGGATCGGCATCGGCGTGGCCGCCGCCGCCGGCACGCTCGCCGCCGTCCGGGGCATGCTGGTCACCAACCGGCTGCGCGGGGAACGCCTGCTCGGCCGACCGCTCGGCGACGAGGAACTCGCCGACACCACCGACCCGGCGGATCCCGGCCCGGCCCCGTCGGGCGCCACCGATCCGTCCGGCCCGGCGGCGACACCGACCCCCGAGCCCGTTCCGGCCGGCTCGACGGCCCCGCCCACCGGCCCGACCACCACCTCCGCTCCGACCGGCCCGGCCACCACCACGTCCGCACCGGCACGACCGTCCGCGTCCACCCCGCCCCGGCCCCAGCCTCCATCCCCGCCTCCGGCCCGTCCGCCGGCACCCACCTCGCCCGAGGACGAACGGTTGGTCCCTCCCGGTTTCCACCTCTACCGTCCCTCGCCGGCAGCCGACCGGTCGGAGGGCGAGGACCGCCAGGACTCCCAGGGGCCGGTGGCGTGACCGGCCTCCTCGTGGTGACCGCGGTTCCCGCCGAGGCGGAGGCGGTGCGTACCGGACTGACCGATCCGACGGCGACGGTCGTCCCGGTCGGGGTCGGGCCGGCCGTGGCGGGCGCGGCCACCGCACGACTGCTGGCGCTCGCCGAGGCCGCCGGACGCCCGTACCGCGGCGTGGTCAGCGCCGGTGTGGCCGGCGGCTTCGCCCACCGGGTGGCGGTGGGCGGGACGGTGCTCGCCAAGCGCAGCCTCGCGGCCGACCTGGGCGCGGAGTCACCGGAGGGGTTCATCCCGATCGACGAGCTGGGCATGACCGCCGAGCAACTCGGCGGCGCGGTCGCCGTCGAGGCGGACCGGGCCCTGCTCGCCGCCCTGCGGTCGGCCCTGCCGGACGCGGTGGTCGGAACGGTGCTGACCGTCGGCACCGTGACCGGCACCGCGGCCAGCACCCGGGCCCTCGCCGTACGGCATCCCGACGCGGTGGCCGAGGCGATGGAGGGGCACGGCGTGGCGGTCGCCGCCACCCAGGCCGGGCTTCCCTTCGTGGAGATCCGGACGATCTCCAACCCGATCGGGCCCCGGGACCGGGACGCGTGGCGGCTCCGGGAGGCCCTCACCGCCCTGGGTTCGGCGGCGGCGGCCCTCGACGCCCTGGGGGCCGACGGAGGCTGAGCGTCCACAGCCGGCTGCCTCCCAGTCGGAAGTCACAGGCGAGCAGGAATTCGACCCCGCCACCCTCGGCGATCGCGTGGACCGCGCCGATCCCGGCCCGATCCATCCCCTCGACGAGGAGGGTGACCAGCCGCCGCCCGATGCCCACCCGGTGCAGGCCCGGTGCGACCAGCACCCCGTCGAGCACCAGTTCCCGCGCACCGTCGCCGGGGCGAGCCGACAGCAGGTCGACGCTGCGCTCGTGGGCTCGCAACTCCCCCACCAGCGCACCATCGGGCAACTCCGCAACGAGCCGCCACGAGGTGGCGGGCAGGCCGACGTCGTCACGCCGGTAACGAAGGCACCGGAGAATCCGGTCGACCTCCCGCCGTCGGTCACGACGACGCCGGTCGAGGTCGTAGGTCGCCGGGGGCACCGGCAACGGCCACCGTTCCGGCGGCAGGTTGTACCAGTCCGCCCACCAGGCCCCCGGCCAGTCCTTGAGAGTGCGGACCTCCCGCACATCGAGGTGGGCGGGGTAGCGGCGGTCCGCGTCATCCCGCCACCCGTCGTGCGGCACAGGCGGCACCGCCGCCAGCCGTTCCCTGTCCCTGCCAGCGACGCCGACCGCCACCTCGCCCCCGGCGGCGCGGACCAACCGCTCGACCGTACGGAACCGTGGATCCACCAACCCGCCCGACTCGATCCGGGCCACCGTGCTCTTCGGCACCCCGGCCCGCCCGGCCAGTTCCCGTTGGCTCAGGTCGGCCCGGCGACGCAGAGCGCGCAGCACCGCCCCCAACTCGACACCCGCCCTGTTCCGTTCGTCGTCACCTTCCGCCCGACCCTCACCTTCCGCCCCACCCCCGCCCCTGCCTCCGCCTCCGCCCTCGCGCCCGCCCCCGAGCCCGGCGGTCGGTCGATCCTCGTTCGGTCCGTCCAGGCTCACCGCGTGCTCCGTCACACCCCCATCGTCCGAGTGGTCGTCGCCGTCCTCAACAGCCTCGTCGAACCTGTGGACAAACCTGTGGACAACGCACACCGGCGGTGGATGCTGCCCGCTCGGCCCCTTTGGAGCTGCCCCGCCTGTGCGCCCAAAGGGCCGTCGCCGGACGGCGAGCGGGCAGCCGCCGGACGGCGAGCGGGCAGCCGCCGGACGGCGAGCGGGCAGCCGCCGGACGGCGAGCGGGCAGCCGGTTGCCTGCAGGGGACCCTTCCTACCGCTTTTTGCCGAGGAAGGGTCCCCTGCAACCAACCAACCAACCGGGCGGTGGGCGGTGGGCGGTGGGCGGTCGGACACTGCCCCGTCTGTGCGGGCAGCTCCAAAGGACTCGAAGGGGCATGTCGCCCGGGGCCGGGAACCCGGCCGCCAGGGGGCGGGGAACCGGCCGCCCGGAGCTAGGGCCCCGTCAGTGCCGCAACGGGTGGCAGGCCGAACGGGCCGGGCGACGAGGACCGCGGAGAGCCAGCCGGGGAGAGCAGGGAAAGCGAGCCGGGGGAAGCAGGGAAAGCGAGCCGGGGAGAGCGGGGAGAGCGAATGAGGAGAGCGGATCGGGGGTCGGGACCGTGGTGGAGGGGCATGGCCGGAGCGGCAGGTCAACGGGCTACGGTGAGGGCGTGGCACTCTCGCTGGCGATCTCGCCCTGCCCCAACGACACCTTCGTGTTCCACGCGCTGGTGCACGGCCTGGTGCCCGGCGCACCGCCGGTCGAGGTGACCTACGCCGACGTGGACGTGACCAACAACGCTGCCGAGCAGGGCGCGTTCGACCTGGTCAAGGTGAGTTACGGGGCACTGCCGTGGCTGCTGGACGACTACCATCTGCTGCCCTGCGGCGGGGCGCTCGGCCGGGGCTGCGGTCCGCTCCTGCTCACCCGCCCGGGGGCCGGGGACCTCACCGGCGGGACGGTCGCCGTACCGGGTGACCGGACCACGGCGTACCTGCTGTTCCGGCTCTGGTCGGCCGAGCGGCCGCCGGCCCGGATCGAGGTGGTGCCGTTCCACCAGATCATGCCGGGGGTGGCCGCCGGCCGGTACGACGCCGGACTGGTGATCCACGAGGCCCGGTTCACGTACCCCCGGCACGGGTTGACCGCCCTCGTCGACCTCGGCGAGTGGTGGGAGTCCACCACCGGCCTGCCCATCCCGCTCGGGGCGATCCTGGCCCGGCGTGGTGTGGTGGACCCGCTGGCCGCCGCCGGGTGGATCCGCGCCTCGGTGGAGCGGGCGTGGGCCAACCCGGCGGCGACCCGGGACTACGTGCTGGCCCACGCCCAGGAACTGGAGCCCGACGTGGTGGACCAGCACATCGGCCTCTACGTCAACGAGTTCACCGCCGACCTGGGCACGGACGGTCTCGCCGCCGTGGAGGCGCTGCTGGGCCGGGCCGCCGACGCCGGGCTGGTGCCTCAGACCTCCAGTTCGCGCGCGACCGCGTGGACCAGCTGAGCGATCTTCTGCGCGGTCTTCCGGTCGGGGAAGCGACCCCGCCGCAGGTCCGGCTGGACCTTGGCCTCCAGCACCTTGATCATGTCCTCGACCAGGCCGTGCAGCTCCTCCGCCGGCCGGCGGCGCAGCTCGGCGACGGACGGCGGGGCGTCGAGCAGCTTGACCCCCATCGCCTGCGCGCCCCGGCGGCTGTCCACGACGCTGAAGTCGACGCGCTGACCGCCCTTCAGATCGGTGACCCCTGTCGGCAGCGCGCCCTTGGGCAGGAACACGTCGCCACCTTCGTCACTGGTGACGAACCCGTATCCCTTGGCCGCGTCATACCACTTCACTCGACCCGTCGGCACCTGAGAACCTCTGCTTCGTTTGAGACGTCTACTCCCCTCAGGCTAGCCGGATCCACCGCCCCATCGCCGCCGGGAATCCGGTGAGATCATCGAGCACGGTGTCCGCTCCGGCGGCGCGTAGCTCCTCGGCCGTGCAGGGACCGGTCGTCACTCCGATGCCCGGGATCCGGGCCGTGCGGGCGGCCACCATGTCCGCCACGTGGTCGCCGACGTAGTGGGTCGCGCCGTGAGCGACCAGCGCGGTCGCCTTCTCCTCGGCGAACAGGTCCCCGGCCAGCTCGTCGACGGAGAGTCCGAGGTGGTCCAGGTGCAGCCGGGCCAGCCGGCCGTGCTTCGAGGTGACCACCAGGACCCGTCCACCGTGGGCGCGGATCGCGTCGAGGGCGGCGCGCGCGCCGGGCAGCGGCACCGTCGGGGTGATCGCGTACGCCGGGTAGAGCTCACGGTAGAGGGTCACCGCCTTCTCGACCTCGTCCGGCGGGAACCAGTGGGCGATCTCGGTGCGCAGCGGCGGCCCGAGCCGGCCGACCACGGCCTCGACGTCCACGTGCACGCCGGTCCGGGCGGTGAGCGCCCGGAAGGCGGCGGCGATGCCGGGACGCGAGTCGACCAGGGTCATGTCGAGGTCGAATCCGACCGTCAGTGGGGGCATGCTGCGAACCTACCGTCGCCGGGGCACCGACCGGACGTCCGAGGGGCGCGACGGCCCCTCGGCGGGCTAGCGTGGAACGACGATGACCATCTCACTCGCCGATCACCTGCGCACCCTCGACGACGAGGCGCTCGCCGCGCTGCTCGCCCGGCGGCCGGACCTCGTCGTGCCGGTGCCCGCCGACCTCTCGGCCCTCGCCGTCCGGGCACAGTCGCGGGTCTCGGTGGCCCGCGCGCTCGACGGGTTGGACCAGTTCACCCTCCAGATCCTCGACGCCGCCCGGCTGACCCGGGGCCCCGACGGGGGCGGCACCTCCGTCGAGGCGGTGCTCGCGATGGCCACCGCCGGTCCGCGTCCGCCCGCGCCGACCGCCGTCCGGGCCGCCCTGTCGCGGCTGCGCGAGCTGTTCCTGGTGTACGGCCCGGAGCACGACCTGCACGTGGTGGCGAGTGTGGACGAGGTGTCCGCGTACCCGGCGGGGCTGGGCCGGCCGGCGGCGGAGCTGGACCCGGCGACCGCCGCGCTCTGCGCGGACCCGGCGAAGCTGCGGCGGACGCTGCTGGCCGCCCCTCCTTCCGCGCGGGCGATCCTGGACCGGCTCGCCGCCGGACCGCCGGTCGGCACGGTGCCCCCGGGCGCGCTGCGCGCACCCGCCTCCGGGGTGCAGGACGTCGTCCCGGCCGATCCGACCAACGGTGGCCCGCCGACCGGTTCCCCGGTGCGCTGGCTGGTCGACCACCGGCTGCTGGTGCCGGTCTCCGGGGCCGAGTCGGGTGGGGCGGGCGCGGTGGAGCTGCCCCGCGAGGTCGGCCTGCTGCTGCGGCGGGAGACGGGCCCGCTCGGCCCGCTGCGGACCGAGCCGCCGACGGTGGCCGCCGCGCCCCGTGAGCCGAAAATCGTGGACAACGCCGGGACCGGGCAGACCATGGAGGTGGTCCGCCACACCGAGGCGCTGCTGGACGCGCTGGCCGCCGACCCGGCGCCGGTGCTGCGGACCGGCGGGCTCGGGGTGCGGGACCTGCGCCGGCTGGCCAAGGTCACCGGGCTGGACGAGCCGACCACCGCGCTGCTGCTGGAGACGGCGTACGCGGCCGGGCTCCTCGGTGAGCTGGACCTCCCCGGGGCCAGCACCACCCGGTACGGGGCCGACCAGCAGGTCCTGCCCACCGGCGGGTACGAGGTGTGGCGGGCGCTCTCCCTGGCCCGGCGCTGGGAGCAGTTGGCCCGCGCCTGGCTGGCGATGACCCGGCAGGTGGGCCTGGTCGGGCAACGGGACGACCGGGACCGGCCGATCAGTGCGCTCTCCGCCGAGGCGGAACGGGCCGGCGCGCCGGCCGCCCGCCGGGCCGTGCTCGGGGTCCTCGCCGATCTGCCCCCGGCGACCGCCCCCACCCCCGACGAGGTGCTGGGGCTACTCGACTGGCGGGCACCCCGACGCAGCCGGGGACGGGAGACGGCCCACCGGGAGGTGCTGGCGGAGGCGGCCACGCTGGGCGTGACCGGGCTGGGGGCGCTCACCTCGTACGGGCGACTGCTGCTGGCCGACACGGAGTCCCAGGGGACGGGGAGCGACGACCCGCTGGGGGTACGGACCGATCCCGACGAGCAGTCCACCGCCGTCCGGGCCCTGGACGCGCTGCTCCCCGAGCCGGTCGACCACTTCCTCGTCCAGGCCGACCTGACCGTGGTGGTGCCGGGTCCACCGGAGCCGGCGCTCGCCGCCGAACTGGACGTGGTCGCCGAGCACGAGTCGGCCGGCGGGGCGAGCGTGCACCGGGTCACCACGGCGAGCGTGCGCCGGGCGCTGGACGCCGGCTGGTCCGCCGAGGACCTGCACGAGTTGTTCCGTCGCCGGTCCCGGACCCCGGTGCCGCAGGGGCTGACGTACCTGGTGGACGACGTGGCCCGCCGGCACGGCGGACTGCGGGTCGGCTCGGCCGGGGCGTACCTGCGCAGTGACGACGAGGCGCTGCTGGTCGAGGTGCTCGCCGATCGGCGGTTGGAGGGGCTGTCGATGCGCCGGCTCGCCCCGACCGTGCTGGTCACGCCGTACCAGATCGGCCGGCTGCTGGGGGCGCTGCGGGACGCCGGCTACGCGCCGGTGCCGGAGGACGCGGCCGGGGCGGCGGTGCTGGCCCGGCCGAAGGCACGCCGGGCCCCGGCCCGGGTGCCGGTGACCACCCGCTCGGTCGACCCGCTGGCTGGGCCCCGGCTCACCCCACCCCGGCTGCTCGGCATCGTGGAGCAGATCCGGCGGGGCGAGGCGGCGGCGCGGGTGGCCCGACGGGCCCCGTCGGTGTTGCGCGGCGTGGCGCCGGAGGGGGGTGGCCCGGTCGCGGTGCCGGGTCACCGGGACGCGCTGGCGGTGCTGCAACAGGCGGTCCGGGACAAGGCCCTGGTCTGGGTGGGGTACGTGGACGCGCACGGCGCGACCGCGTCCCGGTTGGTGCGTCCGGTGTCGATCGGTGCGGGCTACCTGCGCGCGGAGGACGAGCGGACGGAGATGCTGCACACCTTCGCCCTGCACCGGATCACCGCGGCGGTGCGGGACGGGTAGGTCGTCAGCGGCGTCGGCCGCGTCGGACGGTGCCGACGATCGAGACGATCAGCAGCAGGGCGAAGGCCGCCCCGGCGGACTCGCCCAGCGAGTCGATGAACCCCTGCTGGAGCACGAGCCAACCGAAGAGGAACCAGCCGAGGACCGCCGCGCCGGCCACCGCGTACGCCACCACGGTCGCGGTGGACACCGTGGGCGTCGCGGCGGCTCCGTCCGTGCGTCGGGTGTCGTCGGCTTTCGCGCGTCGGGTGTCGTCGGCTGAGGACACCTCCGCCACGGGTGCGGCCCGCTCGCTCTCGGCGGTGGTGTCCCGGTCGACCGTCATCTGCTGACCTCCCCGTCGCCGCCCCCTGCGTCCACCCTGTCACCTGAGGGGACGAAGTGACAGGGTGGACGCGGTCGGATCGGATCAGGTGCCGGGCCGCTTGCCGAACACGACCACGCGGTAGCCGATCTTGCCCCAGTCCCAGAACCGCTTGGCGTCGTACGGCAGCAGGTTGATGCAGCCGTGCGAGCCGATGGACTTGTCGTGCAGGTAGGTGGTGGTCTGGTGGAACCCGATGCCACCCACGAAGCGCTGCCAGTAGGGCAGCCACACCTCGTAAGGGTCGGACCACTCCTTGACGGTCCGCTTGTTGATCTTGTAGGTGCCGGTGGGGGTGGCGTAGCCGCGCATCCCGGTCCGGGTCACCGTCGGCGGGACCATGACCTTCCCGTCCCGCATGACCCAGGTGGTCTGCCGGGTCAGGTCGATGCAGAACGTGACACCGGATCCGGTCTTGCAGCTGTTCACGTTCGTCGTGGCCAGCCGCTTCGACACGTCGTGCGTGGTGGGTCCGGCACGGCCCTGGACCGGGCGGATGTCGTACCGCTGCTGGAACTTCTTGATCGCGGCGCAGTCGGTGGCGGACTGCTTGCCGTCCACGATGACCTTGCCGAACGTGCCCAGCTTGGCGAGATAGGTCTCGACGGCCTTCTGGTACTCCCCCTGCGGGCAGGCGGCGGCCTTGGTCTTGTTCGAGGTGGTCTGGACGGTGGATCGGGTGGTCGCGAGTGTCGCGGTCGTCGTCCTGGCGGACGTCAGGCCGGTCAGCTGGTCGGAGCCGAGCACGGCGCTCTCCCCCGATAACCGTCCCGACACGCTGACCGCGGCGAGGTCGTCGCCGGCCGGATCAGCCTGCGGGTCGAGCGCGCACGCGCTCGCACCGACCAGCGTGACCACTGCCAGGGCGGCGACCCGGATGGTGGACCGAACTCTGTTCATGTGTCCTCCTAGGGGCACAGCCGTCCCTTCGCTAGACGTATGTGAGTGCCGCGAAGGTTGCACCCTGTAGTGAATTTTTCTGGCCGTTCCCCCTGCGTGCAAGACTGGAGGGTCGCCCAGATTCCGTCGTCGCACGGGGGCGACGAGGCGGCAGACGGCAAAACACCTGGTGAGAGCGGGAGGACCCGGCGTGAACGGTGGACCATTGATCGTGCAGTCGGACAAGACCCTGCTGCTGGAGATCGACCACCCGGACGCGCAGGCCTGCCGAATGGCCATCGCGCCCTTCGCCGAGCTGGAGCGCTCACCCGAGCACGTGCACACCTACCGGCTCACCCCGCTGGGGCTGTGGAACGCCCGCGCCGCCGGGCACGACGCCGAGGGCGTGGTCGACGCGCTGCTGAAGTACTCCCGTTACCCGGTGCCGCACGCGCTGCTGGTGGACGTGGCCGAGACCATGGACCGGTACGGCCGGCTCCAGCTCGCCAACGACCCGGTGCACGGGCTGGTGCTGCGGGCGCTGGACCGGCTGGTGCTGATCGAGGTCGCCAAGAGCAAGAAGCTCGCCGGCATGCTCGGCGCGAAGCTGGACGACGACACGATCGCGGTGCACCCGTCCGAGCGGGGTCGACTCAAGCAGGCGCTGCTCAAGCTCGGCTGGCCCGCCGAGGACCTGGCCGGTTACGTCGACGGCGAGGCGCACCCGATCGAGCTGGCCGAGGCCGGCAAGGACGGCAGGAAGCCGTGGACGCTGCGGTCGTACCAGCGGGCGGCGGTGGAGGCGTTCTGGGCCGGCGGGTCGGGTGTGGTGGTGCTGCCCTGCGGCGCGGGCAAGACGCTGGTCGGGGCGGCGGCGATGGCCGAGGCGAAGGCGACCACCCTGATCCTGGTCACCAACACGGTCGCCGGCCGGCAGTGGAAGCGCGAGCTGATCGCCCGCACCTCGCTGACCGAGGACGAGATCGGCGAGTACTCCGGCGAGCGCAAGGAGATCCGCCCGGTCACCATCGCCACGTACCAGGTGCTCACCTCGCGGCGCGGCGGCGCGTTCACCCACCTGGACCTGTTCGGGGCCCGCGACTGGGGCCTGGTCGTCTACGACGAGGTGCACCTGCTGCCCGCGCCGATCTTCCGGTTCACCGCGGACCTCCAGGCCCGCCGTCGGCTCGGCCTGACCGCCACCCTGGTCCGCGAGGACGGCCGGGAGGGTGACGTGTTCAGCCTGATCGGCCCCAAGCGGTACGACGCGCCGTGGAAGGACATCGAGGCGCAGGGCTGGATCGCCCCGGCCCAGTGCACCGAGGTACGGGTCACCCTGACCGACGCCGAGCGGCTGGCGTACGCGACCGCCGAGAGCGAGGAGCGCTACCGGATGGCGGCGACCGCCCGCACGAAGCTGCCGGTGGTCCGCGCGCTCGTGCAGCGGCACCCGGACGACCAGGTGCTGGTGATCGGCGGGTACATCGACCAGCTCCACCAGCTCGGCGAGTACCTCGACGCGCCGATCGTGCAGGGCTCGACCACGAACAAGGAACGGGAGCGGCTCTTCGACGCCTTCCGGTCGGGCGAGATCCGGACCCTTGTCATCTCGAAGGTCGGCAACTTCTCCATCGACCTGCCCGAGGCGGCGGTGGCGATCCAGGTCTCCGGCACGTTCGGTTCCCGGCAGGAGGAGGCGCAGCGGCTCGGGCGGGTGCTCCGACCCAAGGCCGACGGTCGACAGGCGCACTTCTACACGGTGGTCTCCCGGGACACCATCGACACCGAGTACGCCGCGCACCGGCAGCGTTTCCTCGCCGAGCAGGGGTATGCGTACACGATCGTCGACGCCGACGACGTCCTCGGCCCGAAGCTTCCCACCGTCGACTGACCGGGCGGTCTCGCCTCAGCCCGGCCTGACCGACGCTGCCAGTCCCTCCCGACGCCCCCTCGCCCGGATGACCAGCACAGTCGCCACCGCCGCCGACATCCAGACGGTCAGCCGCACCGGCAGCGCCATCAGGCTCTCCGGCGGTGGGGGCAGCACCACCATCTGCACGGCGGCCCCAGCGGGCACCAGCAGTGCGGCGAGCGCCCCGACCGGACCGGGTCGCCGGACCGACGCGCCGGCAACCCCCAGCGCGGGGCCGAGCAGCACGCTGCCAACCAGCCAGTACCGGGTCGCCATGCCCCACCACACGCCGCCGTCGAAGAGCACGTCCATGGCGTAGTAGGCGGTGGTGGCGAACACCAGCGCGAGGCCGCCGCCCACCGCGCCGCGCAGCATTCCCGCAGCGGGTCGTGCCTGCCGGCTGACCAGCCAGCCCACCAGCACGGCCGTCGCCGCCCACGCCCACCCGGCGTCGAGGATCAGGCTGGCGAACTCCGCGACCTGCGACCGGACGCCCCGTTCGGCGCGAGCGGTGCCGACCTCGCCCAGCCAGATGGGCACGTGGTTCACCACCGAGTCGACGGCACCCAGCGCCGTCCCCACGGCCGGCCCGATCCACCACCACCGCACGCGGTCAGCTACTCGCTTCACGCCAGCAGTGTGACCGGAAGGGGCCGACGCGCGACTACCCGGTCCGGCCGGGTCATGGGTACTCCGTCCGAGTCCTTTGGAGCTGCCCGCACAGACGGGGCAGCGGCACCCGGCAAAGATGCGGCACCCGGCAAAGATCAGGAACGGTCGGCCACGAAGACGCCTTTGCCCTGATGTCCCTCCACCAGGCCCTCCGCCTGGAGAATGAGCAGGGCAGAGCGAACAGGCTCCGCAGAGACACCGTAGTGCGCGATCAGCTCGCGCAACGACGGCAGTTTCGCACCGGGTCCGTACTCGCCGGAGGCGATCTTGTCGCGGATGTCCTGCGCGATGCGTTGGCGGTCGGGGATTCGGGGCATGGGCGACTCCTGGTAGGCCCCAAGATCTTCCCACGCTCGTCACCGGCCGGCCAAGACTTTGCGTGGTAACCATGCCCAGCCTTCCACTTTGCATGGTTTGCATTGTAGGATCGCCACGGGTCCCGGCATCGGAACGCCTGGTAGGCAACCGGCCTCCCGGTTGGGTGCCCACAGTGCCGACACGGCTGGCTCCTCTCGCCAGCCGTGTCGGCACCCAACCTCACCGGACACCAAGCGTCCGTTCACCGCCCGGCGATCGATGTGGCGGCGGTCGGGCCGGAGGACAGACCGAGACGAGAGCGGACACCCCGAAGGGCGGTCAACTGATGCGCACACTCCTGCGTCGCCTGCTCGGCCGGCACCACCGGCGTCGGCCGGCGTACCGGCACACTGTCAACGCGGCCCCGCCGTCCGCGTACCAGCCGATGCGCCCCTGGCAGGTCCGCGCCCGCTGCTTCAGCACCCGCCGCCACGGGCTCGACCCGGAGGAGATACGGGTCTTCCTGCACCGGGTCGCCGACGAGCTGACCGTCGCACAGACGGCGCTGGAGGCCGTGCTCGACGAGAACAAGCGGATCAAGGACGCGCTCCGCGACTGGCAGACCACGTACGCCCTGCGCCCGGCCTCCCGGGACCGGCGATGACCACGCCCGAGGAGCGTTGGGTGATCCACGTGCCGGTCGTCGCATCCGACCTGAACCGCGCCCGGATCTTCGCCCGCACGGCCACCCGCGCCTTGGCCCTGCTCACCTCGCGGATCGACGCCGGGGAGGTGACCGTCTCGGCCGAGGACGCCCAGGGCGTACGGCATCGAGTCTTCTGCGACCGGCGACTGGCCGGTGGCGGCCGGTGCACCCTGCCCACCGACCACACCTCGCCGTGCACCCGGTCGGGGCTAAGCCGACATCGGCAGCGGTAGCCGCCCGCTTCCTTTTCCGCTCCGTCCCGGGCGCTCGCTGCCAGCGGACACGCCGGTCCAGCGGGGCTTGTGCGGGATCGATTTCCCGGCGACGATGATCACGAAGGACGTCCGCACCCACCGCACGACAGGGGCGATCCTCGATGAGCACAGCAGACCTGCGGTTCCGGCTGGTCGGCCGTCCCCACCGAGACCGGGAGGTCGCGTGAGCCCGGTCAGCCTGGTGGACGTCGGCAGCTACCTGCCGGAACGACGGGTGACCGTGGACTTCTACGGTGGCGACGACGACGCGCTCCGGGAGAGCGTGATGTTCAAGTCGCCGCGGTACCGGCGACATGTGGCCCCGGGCGAGAGCGCCGTGGACATGATCGAGAAGGCCGCGCGACCGGTCCTGGACCGTGCCGCCGCCCGGGGCGACGGACCACTGGACGTCCTGCTCACCAACGTGCAACTACCCGACCTGCCCTGGACCGGCGCGGGATCGGCGGTGGCGCACCGGCTCGGGCAGGACCCGGACTGGGTGCTGGACGTGCACAACGGCGGCTGCGCCTCCTTCGTCCACATGCTCCGCAGCGCCCGGCAGATCCTGCGCACCGGTGAGGCCCGCACCGCGCTGATCTGCTGCGTGCAGAACACCGCCGGCCAGATGTTCGCCCAGTCCGAGGTACGCCGCCGCTCGCACGCCTCGGTGCCCGGGGACGGCTGCGGGGTCGGCTACCTGCGGGTGGGGGACGAGTCACCGATCCTCGACGTCGAGCTGCGCAACCTCGGCGAGTTCGCCGGGGACATGGGCGTCCGGCTGGAGGACGGGCGCCGCTACTGGGAGCCGGGGCGCAGCCAGCTCGACGTCTCGTTCACGCCGGACAAGGTACGAAAGATCATCGAGCGAGGCAACGCTCTCGTACCGGAGGTGGTCGGCCGGCTCTGCGACCGCCTCGACGTTCCCACCTCGGCGATCGACCTGCTGGTCACCAACCAGCCGAACCGGCTCTTCCTCGCCAACTGGCGGGAGTCGCTGGGCGTCGACGCGGCCCGGCATCCGGACACCTTCGACGAGTACGGCAATCTCTTCGGCGCGGCCGTGCCGGTCACCCTGCACGAGATGCTCCGGCAGGGCCGACCGAACCGTGGGGACCTGGTGGTGCTGGCCGGTTTCGCACACGCCGGCGATCTCGCCGCCGCCGCAGCCGTGCGCTGGCACCCCGAAGCTGCCTGAACCTCGCCCCACTGCCGCACCGCCGGTCGCCGCAGCAGCCAATCTTGGACACTTACCGTCGTATAAGGACGGTAAGTGTCCAAGATTCGCGAAGCGAGAGGCAGTCCGCGCTCGCGCGGACGCGGGCGGGGCGGCGCGGGCGGGGCGGCGCGGGCGGGGCGGGCGCGGCGGGCGCAGGCGTGGGCCGGGCGCGGGCGGGGGCGGGGGACGACGGGGGCGGGGCGGGGGGTCAGGGAGCTACCTGACCGCCCCAGGACGTCGGCACCGCACCGCCCGAGGGCGGCCAGTGCCAGTCGACCAGGGACCCGTCCGCGCCCCGGGCCAGCACGTGGGTCTCGTCGCGCCAGGCGAGCGCCACCGGGTCGGTGGTGGCCCCGCCGGTCGTCCGGTCGGCGGTCACCGCGCCGCCCGGCCGCCACGACAGCCGCCACAGCGCGCCGTCGGTGCCCCGCGCGAAGACCTGCTGCGTCTGGCCCTGCCGGAGAGCGAAGGGCGAGCCGACGACCGCGCCACCCCAGTTGTCGGTCCGTACGACCCAGTCGCCGTGGTCGAAGAAGCGGTGTTCGAGGCTGCCGTCGGCGGTCCGGTAGAAGACGTGCTGCTGGTCGCCGAAGGCGAACCCGGTCGGGTCGGAGTGCACCCGGCCGACCGCACCCCAGTCGTCCAGCCCCGGCAGGTTGTTCGCGATGCCGGGGAACCAGAACCAGTGGCGCAGGGTGTTGTCGCTGCCCCGGGCGAAGACGTGCTGTTCGTTGCCGACGGCGTACGCGACGGGTGTGCCGACCACGTCGCCGCCGGTCCAGGTGTCCCGGCGGACGGTGCCGTCGGACTCGGCCCACCAGTGGCCCAGGCGGCCGTCCGGTGCGCGGCCGAACACGTGCTTCTGCCCGTTGGGGGTGACCATTCCGGTCGGGTCGCCGGCCAGGCCCGGCCCCCAGTCCTCCTGCCGGACGGTCCCGCCCGGCGTCCACCACCAGTGCCGCAGACGTCCGTCGGGGGTACGGGCGAAGACGTGCTGTTCGGCACCGACCGGGTAGCCGACCGGCCGACCGGCGATCGGGCCGCCCCACACGTCGCGCCGCACCGTCCGGTCCACCGGGTCCCACCACCAGTGGGTGAGGCTGCCGTCGGGGGCGCGGTCGAAGTGGTGCCGCTGCTCGGCGGAGACGTAGCTGCGGGTCGCGCCCGGTTCCTGGCTGGCCCACGGGTCCCCGGAGGGCGGTGTCTGGGTGGCGGCCAGCGCAAGCGGACGGCCGAGGTTCGGGGTGCCGTCGGCGTTCCAGACGACCGGCTGGGCGCGCGTGGTCCGGCCCTCGTAGGTGTACGCCGAGGTGGTCTTGCCGTGGTAGACGATCCAGTCCTGGGTGCCGTCGGGCGAGCGGAAGAAGCCGTTGTGGCCGGGGCCGAAGACGCCGGCCGCGTCGTTGCGGGACAGCACCGGGCCGGGGTGCTGCCGCCAGTTCGACGCCACCAGCGGGTCCGCGCCGTCCGCGATGGACTTCATCCAGAGCTGGTAGTCCGGCTTGCCGGTGTCACAGGTGGAGTAGACGAGGAAGAGGCGTCCCGGGCCGCGCAGTCCGGTCGGTCCCTCGCGTACCTCGTGGCAGCCACCGTCGGCGGGCAGGGCGACCCGGCTGCCGGTCGTCGTCCACGGGCTGGTCATCCGGCGCAGGTAGATCTGCTGCGGTCCGCCCATGCCCCGCCCCGGGCCGGACCAGGCGAAGTACATCGTGCCGTTGTGCACGAACGGCTCACCGTCGATCGCGTACTCCCCGTCGTCGGCGATCCGGGCCTTGAAGTGGTACGGGCCGCGCGGGTCGTCGCCCTCGGACTCGATGACGTAGTTGCGGTGGTTGGCGTCGACACCGTCGCTGGCGGTGTAGTAGATGTACCAGCGGGGACCCTCGGGCCGGACGAACCGGTGGATCGAGGGGGCCCACACCTGCTTGTTGCGGCTGGGGTCCGGGTCGCGCCACACCGTCCTTTCTCCGGCGCTGGCCAGGCCCGCCAGGGTCGGCGAGGACCAGATGCCGATCCGGTCCCCGAGGGTGGTGGCCAGGTGGTAGGCACCGTCGAAGTAGGTCATGGTGGGGTCCGCGCCCGGGTTGAGCGGGTTGCGGAAGGGGGTCGAGGCGGCGGCGGACTGGGCCGGCACGGCCAGCAGCGGCAGGAGGCACGCTGCCGCGAACAGTCGGGACACGAGCCGCTTCATGACGATCCCCCACTCGACGCGCCGACTGAGATCCCCGCCAGCCTCGCATCGATGGACGTCAAATAGCAACCGGGCGCCGGCGGTGGGCGGCCAAGGGGCAACAGGGGCGGCGTCAGCGGGTGGGCAGCTCCGGGCCGCCGTCGAGCAGCGGGGCGAGCAGGTCGCCGTACTCGTCGACCCGAGTCAGGACCTCGGCGGCGGTGTACGGACGCAGCCGACGCCGGCCGTCGGCGGCGACCGCTTCCACCTCGTCCCAGGTCAGCGGCGTGGAGACCGACGGGACCGGTTGGGCCCGCAGCGAGTACGGCGCCACCGTCGTCTTCGCCGCGTTGTTCTGGCTCCAGTCGATGAAGACCTTCCCCGGACGCAGGTTCTTCGCCATCCGCGACACGACCAGCTTCGGGTGTGCGCCCTCCAGCTCGCGGGCGATCCGGTGGGCGTGGTCGGACACCACGTCGGCGGACTGGGTGCCGGCCACCGGGCAGCAGAGCTGCATCCCCTTCTTGCCCGAGGTCTTCGGGTACGCCGCCACGCCGTCGTCGGCGAGCCGGTCGCGCAGCAGCACCGCCACCTGGCAGCACTCGCGCAGTCCGGCCGGTGGCCCCGGGTCGAGGTCGACGACCAGCATGTCCGGGTGCGCGCCGATCCGCCACTGCGGCGTGTGCAGTTCCAGCGCGGCGAGGTTGGCCAGCCAGACCAGGGTGGGCAGGTCGTCGGCGACCACGTAGTCGATGGTCTCCCGCCCCTTGGTCGAACCGGGCGCGGGCAGGGTCTCCACCCGGACCCAGTCGGGGGTGGCGGCCGGCTTGTTCTTCTCGAAGAACGACTTGTCGGCCACGCCGTTCGGGTAGCGGATCCGGGTCAGCGCCCGGTCCCGCAGGTGCGGCAGGAGCACCGGGGCAATCCGGGTGTAGTAGTCGATCACCTCGCCCTTGGTGAACCCGGCATCCGGATAGAGCACCTTGTCCAGGTTGGACAGCTCCAGCGAACGCCCCTCCACCTCCACGCGCAGCCGCTCACCCGGCATCGTCGACCTCCTCGGGGGGCTTGTCCGGACGCAGTCTGAGTACCCGGGGGAAGCGCAACCGACCGTCCGGGGTGCGCTGGCCGTACTTGATCTCGACCACCACCCGGGGCTCCACCCAGATCGCGCCCCGGGCGTCCTCCCGGGGCACGCCGGGGCCGAACGGCGAGTCGGCGGTGCGCAGCGGTTCCAACTCGGCCAGCAGCGCCCGCTCCAGGGCCGCCCCGATCCCGCCGCCGACCCGGCCCCGGTAGGCGAGCCGGCCGTCCGGGCCGGGCACCCCGACCAGCAGTCCGCCGATCTTCCGCGCACCGGGCCGCCAGCCACCCACCACGAAGTCCCCGGTCACCTCCAGCTTGACCTTCACCCAGTCCGACGAGCGCACCCCCGGGCGGTACGGCGCGTCGAGCCGCTTGGCCATCACCCCCTCCAGCCCGTGTTCACCGGCCGCCTCGTAGGTGGCCGGGCCGTCGGGGAAGCTCGGCGGCACCGCCCACCGGGCCCCGCCGAGCCCCAGCGCCTCCAACTCCGCGCGCCGCCGGGCGTACGGGCGGCCGGTCAGGTCCGCCCCGCGCAGCCGCAACAGGTCGAAGATCATGTACGTCACCGGGGCGACCGCCGCCAGCCGGGCCGCCCGGTTCCGGTCCCGTACGTGCATCCGCTCGGCCAACGCGGTGAACGAGGGTTGACCGGCCGCGCCGAGGAGCACCACCTCCCCGTCGAGCAGGGCGTCGTCCACCTGCTCGCCCAGGCTCGCCAGTTCCGGGTACGCGGCGGTGATCTCCACGCCGGAGCGGGCGTAGAGGCGCTGGCCGGCGGCGGAGATGTCGGCCAGGGCGCGTACGCCGTCCCACTTGAACTCGTACGCCCATTCCGACCCGGCCGGCAGCGGCCCGGTCGTCGCGAGCATCGGCCTCAGCGGCGGGCGGCCCGGCACGAGTGTGACTGTAGTTCGCCGGTGAACGGCGCGCGCCACCTTCGATCATTTGCGATCCTGGTCAGAAGCGGTGAGAGGAGCGCCAGCATGCGGGCGATCTGGAAGGGTGCCGTCTCGTTCGGTCTGGTCTCGATCGCGGTGAAGCTCTACTCCGCCACCCAGGAGAAGGACATCCGCTTCCACCAGGTGCACCGGGCCGACGGCGGCCGGATCCGGTACAAGCGCACCTGCTCGGTCTGCGGCGAGGAGGTCAACTACGACGACATCGCCAAGGGGTACGACATCGGCGGTGGCGAGATGGTGGTGCTGACCGACGAGGACTTCGCCGACCTGCCGCTGACCACCTCGCACGCGATCGACGTGCTGGAGTTCGTCCCGGCCGAGCAGGTCGACCCGATCCTCTACAACAAGGCGTACTTCCTGGAGCCGGAGGGGGCGGCGACCAAGCCGTACGTGCTGCTGCGCGACGCCCTGGTCGACGCGGAGCGGGTGGCGATCGTCAAGGTGGCGCTGCGCCAGCGGGAGCAGCTCGCCACGTTGCGCGTCCGGGAGGGCGTGCTGTTGCTCAACACCATGCTCTGGCCGGACGAGGTTCGCAAACCGGACTTCGGGTTCCTGGACGAGGACATCACCGTCCGCCCACCGGAGCTGGCGATGGCCAGTTCGCTGATCGACTCGATGGCCGGCGAGTTCCAGCCGGACGCCTTCACCGACGACTACCGGGCCGCGTTGCAGGAGGTCATCGACGCCAAGGTGGAGGGGCGGGAGGTGGTCCAGCCGGAGGAGGTCGAGAAGGCCCCGGCCGCGGCGGTGGACCTGATGGCCGCGCTCCGGGCGTCCGTGGAGCGGGCCCGGGCGGCGCGGGGCGAACAGCCGGAGGCCGGCGAGCCGACCCCGATCTCGGCGGCCCGGTCGGCGCAGAAAGCTCCGGCGAAGAAGGCCCCCGCGAAGAAGGCCCCGGCCGGGAAGACCACGGAGAAGAAGGCCGCCCCGAAGAAGGCGGCGGAGAAGAAGACCGCGCAGAAGAAGGCCGAGCCGGCGGCGGAGAAGAAGACCGGGGCCAGGAAGGCCGCGCCGAAGAAGGCGCCGCGCAAAACGGCCTGACCCCGGTCGTCGTACGTCAGCCCTGGCTGAGGCGCTGAGTCGGGGTGACCTTGACGATCACCCGCTCCTCACCCGGCTTGCGGAACGGGTACGTGTCCTTGTCGAGGTACTTCTTCGCCATCCGGTCGATGTGCTCGTCGGCACCCTCGGTGGTCATCTCGACGGTGCCCTTGATCCACAGCGTCCGGTAGTCGTTCGCCCGGTCGGAGACGGAGATCGCCACGACCGGGTTGCGCTCCAGGTTCCGGTGCTTCACCCGCCCCTTGGCGGTGTTGAAGATGACGTGCTCGCCGTCGGTGTCCACCCAGACCGGGGTGACGTGCGGGGTGCCGTCGGCTTCGATCGTGGCCACGTGGGCCAGCTGCGGTTCGTTCAGGAGGGCAATGTCGTCTGCGGTGAGGAACGCCATGGGCCGAATCTACCGTCGGAACGACCCGCCCACCGTCCGGTTGCCCGGGGCCGGAGCCGCTGGGCCCTGCCTGCGAAGCATCGATCCGGGTACCGTTTGCGTCGACTTCGGCCCGGCACCGGCGCCGACCCACCATTCCACAGCGACAGGGAGTGCTCGACGTGAGTGAGCGCACGGAGAACCGGTCCTCGGGCCAGAGCCCGGCGAGCAAGTCGGAACGGCGGCTCGCCGCCAAGCTGGCCGCCCAGAAGGCCGCCGAGGCGAAGCGCCGCCGGCAGTCGATGCTCGGCGCGCTCGCCGGCCTCGCCGTGGTCGGCGTGATCGTCGGGGCGTTCGTGGTCTTCGGGGGCGACGACGAGCCGGCCGACCAGGCCATGACCTCCTCGCCGAGTGCGTCGGCGGACGCGCCCGGGGCCGCCGCTCCGCAGCTGCCCCCGAACACCGACCCGGCGCTGGGCACCAAGCCGGTCGTGGCCAAGGGCTCGGGCGAGCTGACCAAGCTCACCGTCACCCCGCTGGTCAAGGGCACCGGCCCGGCCACCAAGGCGGGCCAGCAGCTCACCGTCAACTACGTCGGGGTGTTCTACGCCTCCGGCGAGGAGTTCGACGCCTCCTGGAAGACCGGCCAGCCGTTCACCTTCCAGGTCGGCGCGGGCAGGGTGATCCCCGGCTGGGACCAGGGCCTGGTCGGGGTGAACGTGGGCAGCCGGGTCCAGCTGGACATCCCGGCCGAGCTGGCGTACCGCGACGGCTCCAACGGTGGTCCGGCCGGCCCGCTGCGCTTCGTGGTGGACGTCCTCGCCGCCCAGTGACCCGTTCAGGTGGTAGGAGGGGTCCCCTGCACCGCAGAAAGCGGTAACAGGGGACCCCTCCTACCATCTGCCCCCGCTCCCCGTGCCGCCGTGGCGGGCGGCACCGGGACCGGCGGAACGGCCGGTGCGGTGTGGACCACAGGAGTCTTCCGACAGCTTGCCCGGTGGCAGTAGGTTCAGGATCCACCACGCAGCGCGGCGTGGTGACCACCCGCCGGACGCGGAGGTGCACGTGACGTCACTGGACGATCCGGGGCGGACCGCCCGGTTGATGTGGACCCACTACGAGCCGCTGCACGTGGTGACCTACTTCCACCCCCGGTCCCGGGCCGCCTTCGAGGCGGTCGGGCTGCGCGGGTACTGGCGCGGCTACTTCGCCGGGCGCGCCGCGCCGCTGGGCGCGACCGACGCCGCCCCGGTGGTCGCGGTCTTCTTCACCTTCGCCCCGCACATGGTCGGCCGGGCGTTGCCGGCCGTCTGGCAGCTCGCCACCCCGGCGGAGGCGTTGCGGGCCCGGCTCACCGGAGCGGTGCAGGCGCTCGCCGAGCTGACCTACGAACTGCCCGAGAAGCACCTGGCCGAGGCGGCGGAGCTGCTGGAGGCCGCCGCCGTGGCGGTGGAGCCGGGCGGCCGGGTGATGGGCGCGGCGAACGCCGCCCTGCCCCGTGCGGAGTACCCTCTCGCCCGGCTCTGGCAGGCGGCCACGACGCTG
Source organism: Micromonospora echinospora (assembly GCF_900091495.1). Classification (NCBI taxonomy): domain Bacteria; kingdom Bacillati; phylum Actinomycetota; class Actinomycetes; order Micromonosporales; family Micromonosporaceae; genus Micromonospora; species Micromonospora echinospora. The sequence continues at coordinate 1,687,891 of NZ_LT607413.1, forward strand.
CGTGAACACCGGGGCGACGGGCACGTCGCGGCGCTGGTCGCCGCCGGCCTGGACCCGGTGGAGACGCTGGCCTGGCGCATCGCCGACGGCATGCAGCCGATCATGCTGACCGGCCGGGGCTGGTCCGAGGAGCAGTGGCGGGCGGCCCACGACCGGCTGGTCGGGCGCGGCTGGCTGACCCCGGAGGGGAAGCCCTCCGAGGAGGGCCGGGCCGGCTTCCGGGCGGTCGAGGAGGCCACCGACCGGGCCGCCGCCCACCCGTGGCAGGCGCTCGGCGCGGATCGAGTCGACCGGCTCCGCGAGCTGCTCGATCCGCTGGCCCGCCGGTGCCACACGATGATCCCCCCGGGCAACCCGATCGGCCTGCCGGCCATGCCGGACTGAGCCCACCGACCCGCTGGCCGGCCTGGCCGGGCTGATCCCACCCTGTCGGCCTGGCCGGGCTGATCCCACCCTGTCGGCCTGGCCGGGCTGATCGACCCGCCGGCCCTGCCGGGCCGGTCCGGCCCCGGACGCGGCAGGATGGGAGCCGTGACGGATGCGGTGATCTTCGACCTCGACGGCGTGATCGTGGACTCCGAGCCGGTGTGGGAGGAGGTCCGCCGCGCGTACGTGGCGGCGCACGGCGGCACCTGGCGGCCGGACACCCAGCGCCGGCTGATGGGGATGAGCACCGGGGAGTGGTCCCGCCACCTCAGCGACGACCTCGGCGTCGACCGGACCGCCGAGCAGGTCGCCGCCGAGGTGGTCGAGGAGATGACCCGGCGGTACGCCGAGCGCGTCCCGCTGATCGACGGGGCCGACGACGTGGCGCGTCGGCTGGCCGGCCGCTGGCCGCTGGGGCTGGCCAGTTCCTCGCCGACCCGGCTGATCGCCGCGGCGCTGGCCGCGACCGGCCTCACCGACACCTTCGGCGCGACCCTCTCCACCGAGGAGACCGCGCACGGCAAGCCGGCTCCGGACGTCTACCTGGCGGTGGCCGCGCGCCTCGGCGTGGAACCGGCGCGCTGCGTGGCGGTGGAGGACTCCTCCAACGGGGTACGGTCCGCCGCAGCGGCGGGGATGCGGGTGGTGGCGGTGCCGCACGGGGCGTACCCGCTGGACCCGGACGCCGAACGGCTGGCCGCCGTGGTGCTCCCGTCGATCGGCGCGCTCACCCCGGAGGTCGTCGCCGGCTGATCCGCCCCGGCAGGGCGTGTCCGGGCTGACCGTCCCCGGCACGGCGTGTCCGGCTGGCCCGCCCCCGGCACGGGCCGTACCCGGCGGGTCCTTTCCGGCACGGTGTGCCCGGCGGGTCCCCTCCCACGTCCGTACCCGGCATGATCGGGGCAGCGCCGGGTACGGCAGCGCGACCGGGAGGAGAGGACGGGATGAAGGCGATCGTGTACGAGCGCAACGGTGACCCCTCGGTGCTCCAGGTGGTCGACCGGCCGGTGCCGGAACCCGGTCCCGGGGAGGTGCTGGTGCGGCTGGCGGTCGCCGGGGTGAACCCGACCGACTGGAAGGGTCGCCGCAACTGGCCGGTGCCCGACGGCGGGCAGACTCCGGGGCAGGACGGCGCGGGGGTGGTCGAAGCCGTCGGCACCGGACTGGACCGGCAGTTGATCGGTGAGCGGGTCTGGGTGTGGGAGGCGTCCTGGCAGCGCCGGTGGGGCACTGCCGCCGAGTACACGGTGGTGCCGGCCCGGCAGGCGGTGCCGCTCGGTGACGCCTCCTTCGACCTGGGGGCCTGCCTCGGTATCCCGTTCCTCACCGCGCACCGCTGCCTGACCGCCGGCGAGACCATGCCGCGCCGCCTGCACGCCGGGTCGCTCACCGGCCGGGTGGTGCTGGTGCAGGGCGGGGCCGGGGCGGTGGGGAACGCGGCCATCCAGCTCGCCCGCTGGGCGGACGCCACGGTGGTCGCCACGGTCAGCAGCCCGGAGAAGGCGCTCCTCGCGGCGGCGGCCGGCGCCGACCACGTGGTCAACTACCGGGAGCAGGACGTGGCCGAGGAGGTCCGTCGGATCTTGCCCGACGGGGTGGACGCGGTGGTGGAGGTCTCCGCCGCCCGGAACGCCGCCACCGACGTGCGGATCCTGCGCACCGGCGCGGTGGTCAGCGTCTACGCCGACGACGGCGGTGACGAGGTGACCCTGCCGATCCGGGCGCTGATGCTGCCGAACGCGCGCTGGCAGTTCGTCCTCGTCTACACCACCCCGTGGCCGGCAAAGGAGCAGGCGATCGCGGACGTGACGGCGGCGGTCGCCCAGGGGCACGTCCGGGTGGGTGAGGGGGCCGGGTTGCCGCTGCACCACTACCCCCTCGACGCCACGGCGGCGGCGCACCGCGTGGTGGAGGACTCGGTGGTCGGCAAGGTGCTGATCAACACCAGCGCGGCCTGACCGGTGCTCCAGGGCGCGCACCGCGCCGTCGTCCATCACGGCCTTCTTGCCGTCGGAGCTGTTCGCCGGAGCTTCCGCCGACCGGGGGACAGAGCTGGCGACCACCGGGTAAATGTGAAAGATATTCGCAACAATGCTGGTGCGGCACGAAACCGCACAAGCGGGCGGCCCCGGCGCGGTGCGAACGCCGGGGCCGCTCCTGGGGAGGGGGAGTAGGAGTATCGCCCCTACCTCCTCAGGCGTCGTGGCCTTCGAAACCGTTACACCGCCGTCAACACCTGCACCGGAAGCGCGCCGTCGGCGTACTGGGCCCGGACCACCTTCTTGTCGAACTTGCCGACGCTGGTCTTCGGCACCCCGTCGATGAACGCCCACCGTTCCGGCAACTGCCACCGCGCCACCGAGTCGGCGAGGAACTCGCGCAACTGCTCCGCCGTCGCCGAGGCCCCCTCCCGGAGCACCACCGTGGCGAGCGGTCGTTCGTGCCAGCGCTCGTCCGGGACCCCGACCACGCACGCCTCCAGCACCGCCGGGTGGGCCATCAGGGCGTTCTCCAACTCCACCGACGAGATCCACTCGCCACCGGACTTGATCACGTCCTTGGAGCGGTCGGTCAGCGTGATGAAGCCGTCCGGGGAGAGCGTACCGACGTCACCGGTGCGCAACCATCCGTCGTGGAACTTCTCCCCGTCCGGGGTCTCGTCCCCGAGGTAGTGGGCGGTCACCCAGGGCCCCCGGACCTCCAGCTCGCCAACCGAGGTGCCGTCGGCGGGAAACACGTCGCCGTCCGGCCCGACGATCCGGGCGGCCACCCCGGCGGGCACCCGCCCCTGCGTGTAGCGGTAGCGCCAGGCCTCCTCGCCGGTCGCCCCGGCGGGCGGACGGGCCACCGAGCCGAGCGGTGACGTCTCGGTCATCCCCCAGGCGTGGATCACCTCGACGCCGTGCCGCTCGCCGAACGCGTGCATCAGGGCCGGCGGACAGGCCGACCCGCCGACCACCACCTCCCGCAGCCCGGAGACGTCGACGTCGTGGGTGTCCAGGTGGGCCAGCAGGTCCGTCCAGATGGTCGGCACCGCGGCGGCCATCGTCGGGCGCTCCGCAGCGATCATCTCGGCGATCGGCGCCGCCTGGAGGAACCGGTCCGGCATGACCAGCGACGCGCCGGACATGAACGCCGCGTACGGCAGCCCCCAGCCCATCGCGTGGAACATCGGCACGATGACCAGTTCCCGGCCGGTCGGGCCGAGCCCGAACCCCTCGGGCATGCAGACCTGGAGCGAGTGCAGGTAGACCGAGCGGTGCGAGTAGGCCACCCCCTTCGGGTGGCCGGTGGTCCCGGAGGTGTAGCAGAGCGCCGCCGCGTCGCGCTCGTCGACCTCCGGCCAGTCGTAGACCGTCGGGCGGTCGGCCAGCAGCACGTCCCAGTGATGTACGGCGATCCGGTCGCCGGCCGCCGCCAGCAGGGGCGCCGGGTCCCCGCCGCCGACCACCACCACGTGCCGCACGGTGGTCATCTGACCGATCACCCGGGCCAGCAGCGGGATCAGCGTGGCGTCGACCAGCACCACCCGGTCCTCGGCGTGGTTGGCGATGTAGGTGAGCTGCTCCGGGAAGAGCCGGATGTTCAGGGTGTGCAGCACCGCACCCATGCTGGGCACCGCGAAGTACGCCACCAGGTGCTCGTTGTTGTTCCACATGAAGGTGGCGACCCGCTCGTCGCCGGTCACCCCGCACTCGTCACGCAGGGCGTGGGCGAGCCGGGCGGCCGTCCGGGCCACCTCGGCGTACGACATCCGGCGGGATTCCGCACCGGTCCAGGTGACCACCTCGGCCGTGCCGTGCACGGTGGCGCCGTGGTCGAGGATCCGGGCGATCTGGAGGGGGGCGTCCATCATCGTGCTACGCATAGGTAACAAAGTAGTGTGGCGTACGACACGCCGACCACCCCGTAGATTGGTCCGGTGAGTGTCTCCTGGGCCGAGTCGTACGTCGGGCAACTGCGCGCACTGGCCGGCGACCGCACCCTCATGTTCGTGGGCGCGCGGGCCGTGCTGCGCGACCAGCGCGGGCGGGTGCTGCTGATCCAACGCTCGGACAACGGTCACTGGTCGATGCCGGCCGGCGCGATGGAGCTGGGCGAGTCGATCGCCGACTGCGCGGTCCGCGAGGTCCGCGAGGAGACCGGGCTCCGGGCGCTGCGGGTCAGCGCGTTCGCCCTCTACACCGGCCCGGACCGCACCCACACCAACATGTACGGCCACACGTACCAGGTCTTCACCGCCGCGTTCCGGGTCGACGAGTGGGACGGCGACCTGCTGCGGATCACCGACGAGACCACCGACGCCGGGTTCTTCCACCCGGGCGGGTTCCCCGCCCCGATCTCCCCCTCGGTCGCCGAGACCCTCGAAGACCTCGCCGTCTTCGAGCAGACCGACCGGCTCATCCTCAAGTAGCCGGACGCCCAAGTTAGGTTGCCCTCACCTCGGGGCAAAACGCTGGACAGGACGCACCGGAACGGCGAACATCCCGCACGTGCTGATCAGCCTGCTCCGCCGTACGGCGCTGGACGTGACGCCGCTGCGGACCTCGCGGGACTACCGGCTGGTCTTCACCGCAGCCGGCATATCCAGCTTCGGGTCCTTCATCACCTACGTCACGCTGCCGTACCAGGTGTACCAGATCACCGGGGATCCCCTCCTGGTCGGACTGATCGGCGTCTGTGAGCTCGTACCCCTGCTGGTGATGGCCTTCGTCGGCGGCGCGCTCGCCGACTACCTGGACCGCCGCCTGCTGGTGCTCGGCGGCGAGATCGGGTTCACCCTGCTCTGCGGGGTGCTGCTGGTGAACTCGCTCGACGACGAGCCGCATCTCTGGTTGCTCTACCTGGTGGCCGCGTTGACCGCGTCGCTGGACGGGTTGCAACGACCGGCCATGGAGGGGCTCACCCCGCGCATCGTCGCCCCGGACCAGATCCCGGCGGCCAGCGCGCTGAACTCGCTGCGGATGCAGCTCGCCCAGCTCGGCGGCCCCGGCCTGGCCGGCGTGCTGATCGCCACCGTCGACCTGGCCTGGGTGTACGCGTTCGACCTGCTCACCTTCGCGGTCTCGCTGGTCTGCCTGGCCATGGTCCGGGCGGTCCCGCCGCCGCCGGCCGCCGACCGACCGTCGCTGCGCTCGGTGGTCACCGGCCTTCGGTACGCCCGCAGCCGTCCCGAACTGCTCGGCACCTACCTGGTCGACATCAACGCGATGTTCTTCGGCATGCCGCAGGCGCTCTACCCGTTCATGGCCGAGAAAATGGGCGGACCGTCGGTGCTCGGGCTGCTCTACGCCGCCCCGGCCGTCGGCTCGATGATCGCCACGGTCGGCTCCGGCTGGACCGCACGGGTTCACCGGCACGGGCTGATGGTGGTCCTCGCCGCCGGGGCCTGGGGGCTGGCCATCATCGGCTTCGGGCTGGTCAGCTCGCTCTGGTTGGCCCTGTTCTTCCTCGCCCTGGCCGGCGCGGCGGACATGGTCTCCGGCCTGTTCCGCATGATCATCTGGAACCAGACCATCCCCGATCACCTGCGCGGTCGGCTCGCCGGCATCGAGATGCTCTCCTACTCGACCGGCCCGCTCCTCGGCCAGCTCCGCTCCGGCCTGGCCGCCCGATGGGTCGGCGTGAACGGCTCGATCGTCTCCGGTGGCATCCTCTGCGTGGTCGGCACCGTCGCGCTCGCCGCCGCGCTGCCCGCCTTCCTCCGCTACGACGGCCGCGACGGTCTGGCCCGCAAACAGGCCGAGGACGCGGCCTGGGCGGCCACCGCCGCCGACCGCGCCCCGGCCTGACCACACGGCCCGGACCGCCCCGCCGGGTCCGGTCGGAGCGGGCCTCACCCGGGCCACACATCCCTCGTCGACGCCCACGCGACGTCTGCTTCCCCGGTGGCTCCGGGGTCCTCAGCGGCGGGCGAACTCCTCGACGATCGTGGCGCAGAAGGCCGGCAGGTCGTCCGGCTTCCGGCTGCTGACGATGCCGCCGTCGACCACGCACTCCTCGTCGACCCACTCCGCGCCGGCGTTGACCAGGTCGGTGCGGAGCGTCGGCCAGGAGGTGATCCGCCGGCCCCGGACCAGGTCAGCATCGATGAGCGTCCACGGGCCGTGGCAGATCACCCCGATCGGCTTGCCCTGCTCGTGGAAGCTCCGCACGAACCGCACCACCTCCGGGTCGGCCCGCAGGAAGTCCGGGTTCGCCACGCCGCCCGGCAGCACCAGCGCGTCGTACGCCCCGGCGTCCGCCTCCGCCACCGCCACGTCCACGTCGTAGCTGGTCGACGGGTCGAGGTGATTGAACGACCGGATCGCCCCGCCCTTCAGGGAGACCAGTTCGGTCCGGGCACCGGCCTTCTCCACCGCCTCGCGGGGCTGGACGTACTCGACCTCCTCCACGCCGTCCGCGGCGAGGAACGCGATCCGCCTGCCCTCCAGTACTCGGCCTGCCATCAGTCGGCCCTCCTCCGTCGTCCCGTTCTCCGTGTCACTGATGGTGTTCCCGAGGAGGGAGGGACAAAACGCGTCGCCCGGGTCACGCCGCCCGGTGGCGGGTTTGACCCGCCGAGGCAGGGGGATCCGGCACGGCATGGCAGGAGCAGCAGCGGAACAGCGCCGGCTCGCCACCGTCGTGGAGAGCTGGCGGGGACGCCCCGTCCTGGTCATCGGCGACGCGATGCTCGACGAGTGGCGGTTCGCCGACTCCGACCGGCTCTGCCGGGAGGCACCCGCCCCGGTGCTCACCCTGCGGCGGCGGATCTCGGCGGCGGGCGGAGCGGCGAACACCGCCGTGAACCTGGCCGCCCTGGGCGGCCTCGCCGCACTGGTCGCCCCGGTCGGCGCGGACGTCGCCGGGGACGAGTTGCACGACTGCCTGGACCGCGCGGGCGTCTGGGACCGGACGGTCAACCAGCCCGGCCGGCCGACCCCGGTCAAGCGCCGGATGTTGGCCGGGAACCAGATCCTGCTGCGGGAGGACTCCGGCGACCCGGACGACACGCTCACCGACGACGGGGTGGCCCGGCTGCTCACCGCCGTGGGATGCGCGGTCGAGGAACTGCGGGCCGCCTCGGCCGGAGCCGCGCCGACCCTGGTGGTCTGCGACTACGGGCTCGGTGCGCTGTCCGCGCCGATCCGGGCCTGGCTGGTCGCCAACCGGCACCGTTTCGCCACCGTTGCCCTGGACGCGCACGACCTCGCCGACTGGCGCGGGCTCGCACCGACCGTGGTGACGCCGAGCTTCGCCGAGGCGACCCGACTGCTCGCCCGGGCCACCGCCGCCGGGGCCACCGTCCGGCCGACCGGCGTCGACGTCCTGCACCTCGACCATTCCGACCCGCCGGACGGGCCCTCCGAACTCGTCGTCGGCACCGCCCCGGGCGAGGGACGGACCACCCGGACGGCCGTCGTGCCCCACGACGACACTGCCCCGGGCCGGCCGCCGTACCCCGACGAGCCGGTCCCCGGCCCGGCCGACATGCCACCCACCGGACCCACCGGCGAGCCGACCCCCGGCGAGGACCGGGTGGCGCTGACCGGGGACGGGTTCAGCGTCACCGGCACCGGTGTGACCGTCTCCGCCGACGGCACCGGCACGGACCGGGCGAGCCTCGCCGAGTCCAGCCTGGCCGAACTGCGCGCGCACACCGGGGCGGACGTCGTGGCGGTCACCCTGGACACCGAGGGCGCCGTGGTCGGCAGCGCCGAGGGCTCGACCAGGCGCAGCCATGCCACCCCGGTGCCGGCCAGCCACGCAGTGGGGGCCGGGGACGCGTACCTGGCCGCCATGACGCTGGCCCTCGCGGCCGAGGCCCCGCTCTCCACCGCCGCCCACCTGGCTCAGCTCGCCGCGACCATCACCGTGTCGGACACCGGCACCTGCGTCTGCCGTCGACAGGACCTCTTCGCCGCCCTCGGCGTCACGGTCGACGGCGGCGACCGGCCGGTACTGGTCGGCCCGGAGGACCTGGCCGCGATCGTGGCCGCCCACCGGGCCGCCGAGCGGTCGGTGGTCTTCACCAACGGCTGCTTCGACGTGCTCCACCGCGGGCACGTGCGCTATCTGGAACAGGCGGCCGAACTGGGCGATCTGCTCGTCGTGGCGGTGAACTCGGACGACAGCGTCCGCCGGCTCAAGGGCCCGGACCGGCCGGTGAACCCGGTCGAGGACCGGGTCGCCCTGCTCGCCGCACTGGCCTGCGTCGACCACGTGGTGGTCTTCGGGGAGGACTCCCCGGCGACGCTGATCGAGGCGATCCGTCCCGACGTGTACGTCAAGGGCGGCGACTATCCGCCCGAGATGGTCCCCGAGGCTCCCCTGGTCCGCCGGCTCGGCGGGCAGGTCCGCACCCTCGGCTACGTCCCGGACCGCTCCACCTCGGCGATCATCGAACGGATCCGCGCGCAGCAGGTCGCCGAGGCGCCGCCCCTCGACACCACCAGCCACGCCACTGCCACCGGCACCAGCCACGGCACCGGCACCGGCACTGGCACTGGCACTGGCACTGGCAAGCCGAACGCGGCCGGCATCGACCGCTCCAGGAACACGCACCCCTCCACCGACAGCCACCCGAACGGCAACGGACACCACAACGGCAACGGACACGGCAAGGGGAACCGAGGCCCCTTCCTCACCGGCCGGACGCCGTGAACCGGCCGGACGCCGTAACCCCACCCGGGACCGCCGGCCGGTCACACACCGTGGGTCCGCCCGAGACTCCCGACGGGCCGCGCGCCGAGAGCCCGCCCGACGTGGTCGACCGGCCGCTCGATCCGGGCTCGCCGGACGACTTCCGCCGCGAGCGCACCCTGGACGTACTGATCCCCACCCGGAACCGGGCGGCCGAACTCGCGGTCACCCTCTCCGGGCTCGCCGCCCAGGAGGGCGTACCCGGATTCGGGGTGGCGGTCAGCGACCAGTCCGACGGCGCACCCGCCTTCCGCCACCCGGCGGTCGCCACGATGGCCCGGGCGTTACGCCACCGGGGGCATCCGGTGCTGCTCACCCGTCGGCTGCCCCGGCGTGGGCTGGCCGAACACCGGGCGTACCTGCTGGACCGGTCGGCGGCCCGGTACGTGCTCTGCCTCGACGACGACGTCTGGCTCGAACCGGGAGCCCTGCACCGGCTGGTCACCGCCATCACCGAGCTGGGCTGCGGGTTCGTCGGCAACGCCGTGCACGGCCTCTCCTACCTCGACGACGTCCGGCCGCAGACCCACCGGCACTACGAGGAGTGGACCGGCCCACCCGTCCCGGAGACGGTACGCCCCGGCACCCGCGAGTGGCAGCGCGCGACCATCCACTCCGCGGCGAACCTGCTGCACGTGACCGGACGCCTGGACCTGCCGGAGGGCACCTGGCGGGCGTACAAGGTGTCCTGGATCGGGGGCTGCGTGCTCTACGACCGGACCCGGCTGGTCGAGGCGGGCGGCTTCGACTTCTGGCGTCGGCTGCCCGAGGGGCATCAGGGCGAGGACGTGGCGGCACAGCTCGCCGTGCTGGCCCGGTACGGCGGCGCCGGCATCCTGCCCAGCGGGGCGTACCACCTCGAGTCGCCGACCACCGTCACCGAGCGGGACGTGGAGGCGTGGGAGGTCGTCCTCACCGACGCCGCCCCCGGCACGGCGCAGCCCACCCGCTGAGGTGTTTGCAGGGCGTTTGCTGAGGTGTTTGCAGGGGACCCTTCCTCGGCAAAAAGCGGTAACAGGGGTCCCCTGCTACCACCCAACCCCGCTCACCCGGCGGTGGCGAGGAGTTCGCGGGCGGCCTCGACGACCTCCACCGTCGGCACGTCGGTGACAAACGAGTCGCGGTGCGGGCACTCGCCGTCGCCCGGTCGCGCCGGGTACGCCCCCGGGGTGCAGTCGACGCCGCAGACCGGGCAGTGCACCGTCCAGGACATGATCGGCCGGTGCCGGTGACGTAGCGGGTGCCCCGTGTTGATCAGGTTGCCGACCCAGAAGATGCCGACCGTCGGCGTACCGACCGCCGCCGCCAGGTGCAGCGGGCCGGTGTCGTTCGACACCACCAGCGCGCAGCCCGCGTAGCAGGCGGCCAGCGCGCCGAGGCTGAGCGTGCCGACCTGGGGACGGACCGGCACGCCGGCCGCCGCGACCACCCGGTCGACCAGCTCCTGCTCGGCTGGAGTGCCGGTGACCAGCACCTCGTACCCCTCGGTGGTCAGTTCCCGGGCCACCTCGGCGAACCGGTCGGCCGGCCAGCGGCGACGGGTGTCGGTCGCGCCCGGGTGCAGTGCCACCCGGGGCCGGGTCGGTTCGCCGAGCACCGCCTGAGCCTCGTCCCGGTCGGCGTCGGTCACCGCCAGGCTCGGCAGGACGGTGATGGCCGGCGCCCCGACCAGCGCGACCACCTCCAGGTAGCGGATCACCTCGTGCTGGTAGTAGACGTACCGGATCCACCGGTCCAGCGGTGGCGCGTCCTCGGCGCGCAGCCCGGCGGTGAACCGTGCGCCGAGGCCGTTGACGATCGGGTTCGAGTTGGACCCGCCGCCGTGCACCTGCAACGCCAGGTCGAATCGCTCGGCGCGGGCGGCGGCGAGGAAGTCGTCCATGGCGGACTCCGGCTCGCCCGGGTCCGGGCCCCGGATCCCCGGGGCCGGCGGGACCACCAGCACCCGGTCCACCGGGCCCGGCCGGTCGCGGAACAGCTTCGCGTGCCACGGCGCGCCGAGCAGCACCAGCTCCGCCTTCGGGTACGCGGCCCGCAGCGCGTCCAGTGCCGGCAGGACGAAGATGAAGTCACCGAGCGCGTTGGCGCGCAGCACGGCGATCCGTGCGACGTCCGGCACGCGCCCGGCGACCGGGCCGAGCAGGGACGGATCCACCATCCCCTACGGCCGGTCGATGTCGCTCGACCCCTCGGAGGGGTCGGGCCGGTCGGTGGCGGGTCCGGCGGAGCCGGGCTTGACGTCCGGGTGGTGCAGCTCCCGGTCAGCGGCCGGGTCGACGGCGGTCGTACCCCGGGCCGGGTCGACGGGGGTCGTGCCCCGCCCGGGGTGGCCGTTGGCGGAACGTGCCCTCGACGCGGGCCGGGAGAGCGAGGTCGGCTGGCCGACGGTGATGGTGCGCGGCGCGGGGCGGGTCGCCCGGGGCAGCCGGACCCGGAGCAGCCCGTGGTCCATGACGGCGTCGATCGCGTCGGGGTCCACCCGGGAGGGCAGGTCCACGCGGTACTCGAAGCCCCGGGTCTCCAGCCCACCGGGGATGCCGTGGTCGGCGTTGACCTCGGCCTCCGACCGCGCCCGTACGCAGAGTTCCCGGTCGTCGATCTCGACGGCGACCTCCTCGGGCGCCACACCGGGCAGCCGGACGACGACCTCCCACCCCTCGGCGGTCTCGGTCAGCTCCACCTCCGGCGGCCCGGCGCGGCCACCGACCAGGCGGGCCAGCTCGGCGCGGAGCGACTGCAACTCGCCCATCGGGTCCCAGCTCGACGACCGGCCGCGCCAGCCCCGGCCGGAGCCGCTGCCCTGCTGCTCGCTCACCGCATCTCCCCGATCCGCATCTTCCCGATCCGTGCGGTGGCCGCCCCGGCGGTCCCGTGTCGCAGCGGACCGCCGCTCACCGCATGTCCCCGATCCGTGTCGTGGCTGCCGGAGAGCGCAGCGAGCTGGGCGCGTTCAGGTCGGCCTCCCGGTCGACCCCCACGCCGAGCCGGTCGACCAGTTCACCGCCGAGCCATCCGCTGACGCCGAGGATGGCCAGCGCGACCACCTCGATGGCGATGAGCGCACCGCCGGCCGTCCGTGAGTCGGCGTTGAAGCGCACCACCCAGACGGCGGCGAAGAGCAGGATCACCGCCAGGTTGGCGGCGGCGTGGGTGAGCCCGATCCGTTTGGCCCGCGTGTCGGTCGGAATCGCGAGCAGGTCGAAGCTGCCCGCGATCGCGGCGAGCAGTCCCATGACCAGCCCGACGGTGATGTTCCAGTAGGCGATCTCCCCGAACACGGCGGACCCGCCGAGCGTGTCGACGACGTCGAAGAAGACGGCGGTCACCAGCAGGGCGAACGGGAACATCACCAGCATCGGGTGCACGGGGTGCCCGAGCACCTTGAGTCGGCTCTCCATCTGCGGCCTCCCAGGGTCTTCCGGATCGCGGATGCCCGTGGGATCCGCTGCGTGGGGCGGTTGCCCCGCCTCGGGTGGTCGAACCTCGCCGTGGTCCGCCCGGCGTACGCTGGTCGGCGGCCCTCGGCACGGCTCCTGTCACCGAGGTCAACGCACGGGGAGGGACAACGTGACGACGGAGATCACCTCAGCCGAAGAACTACGCGAACTGCTCGGCGAGCCCACACCCCGTGCGGTCACCAAGGAACGCCGTGTCCTGCACGAGCTGGACCGGCAGTGGCTGGCGGCCTCGCCGTTCTGCCTGATCGCCACCTCCGGCGCGGACGGCACCTGCGACGTCTCGCCCAAGGGCGACCCGCCCGGCTTCACGCTGGTGCTGGACGACCGGACCATCGCCATCCCGGAACGCCCCGGCAACCGGCGGGCCGACGGCTTCCACAACATCCTGGAGAATCCGCACGTCGGGCTGGTCTTCCTGGTCCCCGGCCGGTCCGACACGCTGCGCGTCAACGGCCGGGCGACCCTGGTCCGGGACGCGCCGTTCTTCGACCGGATGGTGGTGCAGGGACACCGCCCGCAGCTCGCCATCGTGGTCGACGTCGAGCAGGTGTTCTACCACTGCGCGAAGGCGTTCCTCCGGTCCGAGCTGTGGCGACCGGAGACCTGGCAGCCGGATGTGCTGCCGTCCCGGCCCCGGATCGTCAAGGCGGTCGAGGCCCCCGAGATGGCGCTGGCCGACCTGGAACGCCACTACGGCCCCGACTACGTCAACACGATGTACGCCTGATCCGCTAGCGGAACCGGTCCGGGTTGGGTCGCCGCCGCCGCGCCGTGCAGGGCACGCTGTGCTCGGTGGGCAGGGCGCACCGGCCGCCGCCGGGCAGCAGCCGGTCGCAGAACACCCGGTGCCGTACGCCCTGCGCGTCCTCCTCGGAGACGGTCACCTCACCGGCGTCCACGCAGCCGGTGACCTGGGCGAGCGCCCGGGCAGCGGTCCGGGCGAAGATCCGCGCCCGGGTGAGGTCGGGCACCACGATCGGCAGGTGGATGACCCAGCGGCCCGGGTTCCGGGGATCGGTCACCATCGGGCCAGCCCCCGGGCGCTCGGGGCCTGGGCGGTCTGCCAGGTCCGCAGCGCGTTCTTGATGCGCAGGTTCTCCTCCCGTACGGCGGTCAGGGCGGTCCGGGCGACGGCCAGTTCGTCGGCGACCCGGGCGAGGAAGGCGGTGATCTCGGCCGGGTCCAGTCCCCGCCGGCGGATGGTGAACCGGTGGTCCCGGATGCGTTCCGGGGTCAACGGCGGATACCGAAGGACGGCATCGTCGCTGGTGGACGGAGGTCGGAGGTGGTGTCGGCCCCGTCGCCGGGGACTACGGAGGAGCACGCGCACGGGTGACCGCCTTCCGGAAGCCAGGTGATGTTCGCCGAAGTGGTGTTTCCTGGTGTTCGGGGGTGCCCCTGCTGGTTCGGGTCCGGCCGGGACACCCCCGCCCTGCCGTGCGCGGCGTCGAGCAGCAGCGACGGCGGAGCCGCCCCGGTCAGCCAGGGGAAGGCGGGCGGCCGGCCCGGGGAGGGGACCGACCACCCCGGCCGGGGCAGGTACGTGGTGGAGCACCGATGCCGCACCCACGAGGCGCCAACCAACCGCAAGCACCGCATCGCTGTCCGTGACGCTATTGCCACCAACCCACCTATGTCAAGGATGTCTTCAACCCAGAGTTTTCACTGAGTTATTACCGTCAACAGTTGTACATATGTTGCCTATGGCGGAGCGATGCATCGATACTGGCGGGGCCAACCAACCGCAAGGGGCCCTGACGTGCCTATTCCGCCCACCATGGATGAGCTGCTCGACAGCCTGTTGAGCAGGATCGAAGACGGGACCTATCCGCCCGGCACCCAGTTGCCGTCCGGCCGTGCCCTGGCCGCCGAGTACGACGTCTCCCAGTCCACCATCAGCAGAGCCGTCGCCACGCTGCGCGACAGGGGTGTTCTGGTGGGGCGGCCGGGGCGGGGGGTCTTCGTCGCGGAGAAGTAGCCGGGACCGTGGTGGCTTCCGGCCCATATGGGGGCCACTTCCCACCACGATCACCTGAGTTGAACGGGGTCTTGTCATGCGGCACGGGGAGTTCGAGGACCCTCGGCTCGTCGCCGTCTACGACGCCGAGTGCCGGTGGGGGCCGGACGACGACTTCTTCCTGGCGGTGGTCAACGAGACCCCGCAGTCCCGCGTGCTCGACCTGGGCTGCGGCACCGGACGACTCACCCTCGCCTTGGCGTCCGCCGGGCACCGGGTCACCGGCGTGGATCCGGCCCGCGCCTCCCTCGACGCCGCCCGTGCCAAGCCGGGCGCGGACCGGGTGACCTGGATCGAGGGCACCACCGCGCTCCTGCCCGACCGGTCCTTCGACGTGGCGGTGATGACCAGCCACGTCGCGCAGTTCTTCACCACTGACGAGGCGTGGGACGGCGTTCTCGCCGACCTGCACCGGTCACTCGTGCCCGATGGGCGGCTGGTCTTCGACTCGCGTGACCCCGCCGACCGACGGTGGGAACGGTGGAACCCGGTCGACTCACGGCGTCACCCGCGCCTACTGGACGGTCGGACGGTCGAAGCGTGGACCGAGGTCACCGAGGTCCGGGGTGCCCTGGTCTCCTTCACCCACCACTACCGGTTCCCGCCGTCACCGGCCGGTGATCCACTCCAGATACGGGATGTCGGGGTCTCCGGTCGACCGGAGACCCCGACATCCCGTAAGTCGAGTCGATCACCGTCCGCGGATGCCGGACTGGAGCTGCGAAGTTCGGCCACCCTCCGGTTCCGTACCGAAGGTCAGATCCGCGCCTCGCTGCACGCACGCGGGTTCACCGTCGAGCATGTGCACGGCGGATGGCGGCGCGAGCCTGTCGGGGCGGGCGACGGCGAACTCGTGGTGATCGCCCGGGTCGCCTGACCCGCCCGACGGGTGGTTCAGCGCGCGCCGAACAGCTCCAGGCAGGGTTCGAGACCGGTCAGGCTGACCTCCGGACGGTCCGTCCGTTCCCAGTTCTCCCTGGTCAGGCGCAGGTACTGGGAGACGAGGACCTCGCCGTCGCAGAGGTCACGGCTGATCCCGTCCGGCTGATAGCCCAGCTTGCGGGAGACGGCGAGCGGCGCGGCGTTGTCGACGAACGAGCCGCTGGTGGCGTGCGCGGCCCCGAGGCCGGCGAAGGCCAGGTGCAGCACGGCGGCACGCATCTCGGTGCCGATTCCCCGACCGTGGTACGCCAGACCGAGCCAGGAGCCGGTTGCCACCTCGCGGCGTACCGCGAAGTCCCGGGCCCAGACGTCCTGGACGCCCACCGGCCGTCCCTCGACGAAGACGGCGAGGTCGAGCGACCACGACTGGGGGGTCCATTCGCCCCGTCGACGCCATTGGTTCTGGACCACGGAGCGGGCCCGTTCGGCGGGTGTGCCCTCCGCCCACGACACCAGGAAGCGCCGCTTACCCGGCTCGTGCACACCGTGCGCGGCGACCTCCGCCAGCTCGGCCAGCTCGTCCTCGGTGGGCAGTCGGAGTTCCAACCGGGCGGTCCGCACCCGCAGTCCCAGCAGGGGCCAGTGGTCGATGAGCACGACGCATTGTGGCCGGCGGCTCACCAGGGCGCATCGGGTTTTACCGTCGCCGTCGCCGCTTACCGGTGCCGCTCACCGCTGCTGCCGCTCACCCCGCCGCCGCGCCGGGTTCACCGGTTCGGCGTCGGTGCGGGGGTCGGGTTCCACCTCAGCCACTTCCGTTCGACCTCGGATCGCAGGTCGACGCCGTGGTGCCGGGCCATCACCAGCACCTGGCACAGCACGTCGGCCAGTTCCGCCCGGAACCTCTCGTCGATCTCCTGCTCGGTGAGCCCCTTGTCCCGCGCCTGCCCCGTACGCATCAGAAAGGCCTGGGTCAGCTCGCCCACCTCTTCCTGGAGCTTCAGCAGGAACCAGGTCGCGTCCTGGGTGATCCCGTGCCGACGGGCGTAGTTGCGGGAAACCGTCTCGACCTGGTCGGTGAGCTCGTTCAGATCCACCCGGGCAGCCTAGACACACCGGAATCCGGACGCCGACTATTCTCCACCGGTGCGAACCGAGACGGACTCCCGAGCCGGTGACGCCCGGCGGGTGTGGCCGCTGACGGCGATCCAGTTGCTTCTCGTCGCGGCGTACGCCTATGCGGCGGTCGCCTACCTCACCACCGATGCCGACTTCTTCCCGGAGCAGTCGCCGCCCGGATGGTCGTGGCCCGCCGTGGTCGTGGTCGGGATCGGCTTCGTCCCCGCACTGCTGTGCCTGGCGGTGGCCCTGCCCCGGCTGGCTTCCACGCGCCTGCGGGCCGAACGGTCCTCCCCGCTCGGGCTCGCCGTGGCCAGCGCCCTCACCGTGCTGATGCTCGTGGTGATGGCCACGCCGCCCGGCTGGGAACTCTTCGACTGGTACGTCAGCTGAGACAGCCCGGTCAGAGGCACATCCAGCAGTAGAGGTGGTCTCCGTTCCCGCGTGCCCTCCGGGCCAGGCCCACGAGGTCGCTGAGCAGCACCAGCATGGCCGCCGGTTGCGGGTCGCCGAAGTCGGAGAGTTCCTCGACGCGTAACCACCGGTCGGCCAGGGCCGACATCCGCTCGTCCGGGATGCCGGCGAGGGCGTCGCGAGCGCTGTCGCCGAGGACGACGACCCAGGGGCCCTCGTAGCCCGGGTCCCGACCCGCGCCGTCCGGCCAGACCAGCCGGTCCCCGACCAGCCGGGTGTCCCACGGTACGTCGAGGGCGTACGACACCAACTGCCCGAGGATCACCGACGGGTCGATTCCCTTGGCGTCCACGGCGTCCACTGCGTCCGCGAGCCGGGAGTCTCCCGCTCCCGCCAGGGGGCCGCCGCCCGCGGCTGCCATCAGTTCCGCGACGGCCTCGGTGTTCGGGGCACGGAAGTAGTCGTACAGGACACCCACGGATCGCCTCCCACCTGTCTGCCGTCGCCGAGGCGGCGCGACGGGGAGAACGTACCGGTGCCCGCCGACAGGCTGCCCGATGCGAGTGGCCGACGGCGGCAGGAATCAACGGAGACGGGAAGCACCGCACAACTGCGGGGCTGATTCGGGAGAAGCCGCGCGGCGGTGTTGGGCACAAGAACCGACCGCCCGGCCTGGTCGCCTGATGTTCGCTGACCCACAATTCCGGCGACCAGGCCCGGTCGGTCTTCGCGTACTTCCGAGGTGTTCCGCGTCGGGCGCTCAGCCCACCAGGCGGTAATAGTAGGGGTTGGAACCGCACAGGTTCGTGGGCTGAATCGCGTCGTACGCCCATCCCATCGGAATGGAGCAGGCCCACAGGCCGTTCACCGGGGTCCGCAGTCGATACTGGTACCGAAGCGATCCGCAGGAGTTGCTGACCTGCACCCAGTCCCAGGTGTAACCGCTCGGCACCGAACAGGACCAGGTCCCGTCGAGGCTGAGGACCACCGGCGCGGATTCCGCGATCAAGCCGTTCTTCTGGGAGGTCGCATTCGCGTGCGCGGGAATTGCAGCCGCGCCAATGGCCAGCGGTACCACCATGGCGAGCACAGCGATGAATCGACGCAACACGGCATTCCTTTCGGTCGTTGGGAACCCAACCCCCGTGGCCCTGGAATCGTCTCAGATCCAGCGCGCACACGTCCATTTTTCGATATTGGATTCGAACCGACTGCGGATTGACAGACGATCGCCGCACCCGCCAGTCCAGGAGAGAGCGCCCGGTCGGCTCGATGCCCTCGAACGCCCTGCTCACGAGCACCAGTTCGGTGCCGCCTCGCACCCGGATCGTGACCATCCGGCTTGCGGTCCGGGTCCACAATGAGCCGATGTCCGTCGCCGCAGGTGGTACCACATCAGCCGTACGCCCGCGTGGTCGCGTCGTCGTCGGATGGGTGGTGGGCGTCGTGGTGGCATGGGGACTCGTCGCCGGGCTGCACCTGTTCGGCCTGAAGCTGGCCAACCTGTGGCTGTTCGGTCTGCTCCTCACCGGGCTGGGCTGGCTGGTGGCGGTTGCCGTCACCGGGATCGCCCTGGTGGCCCTGTGGCGTCGGGGCCGGTCGGTTCCGGCGTTGTCGCTGGTGCTGGTCCCCGGGGTGCTGGCCCCGGTGGCGATCGTGGCCGTCGACTGGACGTCAACCTTCGTCCACAGCTTCTACCGCCTCCACCGGGCCGACTTCCAGGCCGCAGCCGCGCTCGCCGACCAGGTCACGGCCCGGTACGGCGACCGGTACGGCCAGGTGCTGCCGAAGGATCTGGGGCACCTGTCGTCCAAGGGGCGGGCGGTGCGGATCGGCGCCGAGGGCAGCGGGCCGGCCGGAATCCTCCTGCCGGTTCGGGTCGGCATACCGGATGGCGCGGCCGGCTACGCGTACTTCGCCGATACGCCGGGCGACACGAGCTTCGACTGCTTCGCGGACCCCTGCCGGGTGCGCTGGTCGCTCGGTGACGGCTGGTACTGGCTGGACTGACCTCCGGAATCGGGAAACCCAGCCGGCTGGCCGGGCTGCGGGACCTAATCGGTTCGCGGCGCACCGCCTGGCCGAACTACGGTGCCAGCCGTGCCCATGCATGACGACGAGATCCGAGCCAGTGTCGGGCAGGTGCGTCGTCTGGTAGCAGACCAGTGCCCGCAGTGGGCCGGCCTTCCCGTGGTACCCCTGCCCGACGAGGTCGAGGGCACCGACCACGTACTCTTCCGGCTCGGCGACGAGCTCGCCGCCCGGATGCCCAAGATTGCCGGCGCGGTCGACCAGGCCGATTCCGACGCGCGGTGGCTGCCCCTGCTGGCCTCCCGCCTGCCGCACCGGATCCCGGTTCCGCTTCACCTGGGCGAGCCGGGCTCGGGGTACCCGTGGCGGTGGACCGTGGTGCCGTGGATCGCGGGAAGCACGCCTCCCAGGCTCGGCTGCGACGACGTACGCCTGGCCCGCGACCTGGCAGCCTTCGCACGCGCCCTGCACCGGGTGGATCCGGGCGGAGGTCCGGCCAAGCCCCCGGGATCCCGGGGGTCGGCGCTGCGCCACGTCGACGACGCCGTTCGCCGGGTGCTGCCCAGGTTGGCCGAGCATGACGACGGTTTCGACGTGACGGCGGCCAAGGCGGCCTGGGACGCCTGCCTGGCCGCTCCCGAGTGGCACGGGAACCCGGTATGGATCCACGGTGACCTGCAACCGGGCAACCTGATCACCGACAGCGGCCGACTGGTCGGGGTCATCGACTTCGGCGCGCTCGGTGTCGGCGATCCGGCACCGGACGTGGCTCCGGCGCTGTGGACCTTCACGGGCGCGGCGCGGGAAACTTACCGGGAGGCGATCGGGTACGACGACGCGACCTGGCGCCGTGCCTGCGGCTGGGCCCTCGCACCGTCGCTGACGGGCATCGACTACTACCGGCACACCTTCCCGCGGATGGCCGAGCACGGCCGTCGGATGGTCCGCGCGGTGATCGCCGAACTGGCGTGAGTGCCGCTGCCGGGTGCGCGGGTTCTGCGCTCCGGTCTCGTTGTTCGTCGCCACCGACCGGGGGACGTTGGTCGGCTACCTGACGGGGTGCCTGGACAGTGCGACCTTCCCCACCGAGGAGGAGCGCATCGCGACGGCGTTCCGCCGGTACCGGCTGGCTGCTGGAGGAGCATGCTCGGCACATCTTCGACCTCGACGGGGAGTACCTGTTGCAGGTCGCCCGGCGTAACGGACGCAGGGAACCAGATCTGGAGCCGGTTTTCACCGGGGGGACGTCCGTTTCTGGTAGCCGTGGCTAGCGGGTGACGAAGCGGACGTGTGGGCGGCGGCGGAGGCGGATCGTCGCCAGCACCGCCACCAGGGCGGTGGCGAGGACGCCGAACAGCACGCCGTGCGCCAGGCCCCGGGTCAGGTACTCCGACCCGGTGTGGTCGACGGCGTACGTGCCGATCTCCCGGCTGGACCAGAAGGGCAGGAGCCGGGTCATCGCGTCGGCTGGGTCGATCATCATCTGCACGCCGACCACGACGAGCAGGAGCAGCGTCCCCTCCAGGTCACGCGGCACGGCCGCGCCGATCAGCAGTCCGAACGGCGCGGCCACGGCGACCGTGAGCAGCATCGCCAGCGCGATGGCGCCGAGTCGCACCCGGTCGCCGTGGTCGACCGCGACCAGCGCGAAGAACGGCACGGCGATCGACAGCCCAAGCGTCCACATCGCCGCCAGCCGGCCGAGGTAGAGGTGGTGGCTCCGGTAGCCGGACAGGCGCAACCGGGGCTCGATCGGCCGGCTGGTGCCGCTGGCGAAGAGCGCCGCGGTGCTCACCGCCCAGGCGATCCCGAGAAGCAGGAACCGGATCGACTGTCCGACGTAGTCGCCGCGACGGACCAGGTAGAACGCCAGTGGCAGGGCGAGCAGCAACACGAGTACGCCCCGGCGGCGCAGCATCTCGCGCAGTGCCATCTCGGCGACCGTAACGATCTTCATGCTGCCGCCTCCCGTACGGTCAGGTCCAGCACCTGGTCGACCTGGTCCAGGTGGCTGAGCAGGTGAGTGACCACGACGATCGCCCGGCCCTCGTCGCGCCATCGCCACACGTGCTGCCAGAAGTCGAGATACGTGCCCCGGTCGAAGCCCTGGTACGGCTCGTCGAGCAGCAGCACGTCGGGGTCGCCCATCGAGGCCATCACCAGGTTGAGCTTCTGCCGGGTACCGCCGGACAGGTGCCGGGCCTGCGTTCCGTCCGCCGGATCCCACTGGAGCGCGGCGGCACCGGCTCGGCCCAGCCGCCGCGACCGGCTCCGGTCCAGGCCCCGGCCGGCACCGACCAGGACGAAGTGCTCGTCGGGCCGGAGGAAGTCGTACGTCCCGGCGTCCTGCGGGCAGTAGCCCAGCACGCCGTCGACCACCACCGCTCCCGCATCCGCAGAGAGCAGGCCGGCGCAGACCCGCAGAAACGTGCTCTTGCCGCACCCGTTCGCGCCGACGACTGCCGCCACCTCGCCGGCGCGTACGGTCAGGTCGACGTCGTGCAGGACGGTGCGGCGGCCGTACCGCTTGGTCACCCCACGCACGTCGAGCCGGACGCGGCCGAGCGGGCGGCGCGGTGGCCGCCGGGCGGCGAGGCTGTCCGCGACGGCGGCGGCGTAGCCCTGCGGTGTGCCGAAGGCCCGCAGCGCAGGCTGGCCGCTGTCGCGCAGATGTGTGGCGGCCTCGGCGATGACGTGGCCGATCACGTCCGGGCCGAGCTGGTGCCGGACCAACTCCTGGCCGAGCGCGTGCAACCAACTGTCGTTGTTCACGGCAGTCCCTCCCGGAAGATGGCGTCCACCCGGCCGGCGAACGCGGTCCAGTCGGCGGCCAGCCGGCGCACGGTCTGCTCGCCGGATGGCGTGAGGCGGTAGTACTTGCGCGCCGGGCCGGTCTCGCCCTCGCGCCATTCGGCGGTGATCAGCCCGGAGCGCTGCAACCGCAGCAGCACCGGGTAGAGCGTGCCGCCCTGGATCTGCCCCAATCCGGCCTGGTCGAGCGCCTGCGCCAACTCGTAGCCGTAGGACTCCCGCCGGCCCAGCAGCGCCAACACACAGACATCGAGGATGCCGCACAGCCACTGCCCCCGCCGGTCGTGATCCACGGGCGACAAGGTAGCACAGCTATCTAGATAGAGCCGCCACCTAGCAAGAAGGCATTCGTCCCACCGCCGGCGGCACGGGGGCACGAAGAAGGCCCAGGTCATGATCGGCGATCAAGCCGGTGACCTGGGCCTTTCCTATGGAGCCGCCTGACGGAATCGAACCGTCGACCTACGCATTACGAGTGCGTCGCTCTAGCCGACTGAGCTAAGGCGGCAACGATCGTCAAGTGTACGGCACGTACCCCGCCCGGGTCTCCCGGGATCCCCCGTCGCCGTCCCCGCCGAGCCGACGGTCGCCCTTCGCCGGGTGGAGGTGGTTGCAGGGGTCCCCTGCTACGCAAAAAGCGGTAGCAGGGGACCCCTGCTACCACCCAACCCGCACGGGTGGTCAGCCGGCGAATCGGGCAAGGTTGGCCGAAGCGTCCACCAGCAGACAGCGGTACCCATCCGGGCCGGATACGCTCCGCGGCGTGAGTGACGACCGCCCCTCGCCCACCACCCCGCCGGAGGCGACCAGCTCCGACGAGGGTCACCCCCGCCGCCCGCGCAGCACCGAGCCCCGCGAACTGGGGTTCACTCCGCGCCGGGCGGTGCCGTGGCTCGCGCCGCTCCTGCTCATCAGCACCGGCATCCGTACGCTGCTCGCGATGTTCTTCGGGGCGTACCTCGACAAGCGGGAGTTGCAGAACGCCTTCGGGGACGGGGTGTTCCGCCAGGTCGGGCCGGACGGCGGGCTCTGGCTGGACTACGTCGCCGACCTGGGCGACGGGTTCGACGCCACGTACTCGGTGGCGTACCTGATCGCCCAGCCCGAACTGGACGTCGACGGGCACCGGCTACCCCGGGCGCAGACCCTGGTCATGGGTGGCGACCAGGTCTACCCGTCGGCCGGGTACGAGGCCTACGAGGACCGCTGCAAGGGGCCGTACCAGGCGGCGTTGCCGCTGGCCACGCCGGGCGGACCGACGCTGTTCGCGGTGCCCGGCAACCACGACTGGTACGACGGCCTGACCGCGTTCCTGCGGCTGTTCGTCCGTTCCCGGGACCAGTACTTCGGCGGCTGGCGCACCGAGCAGTCCCGCTCCTACTTCGCGGTCGAGCTGCCCGCCGACTGGTGGCTGTTCGGGCTCGACGACCAGTCCGGGTCGTACCTGGACGATCCGCAGCTCACCTACTTCGAGACGGCCGCCGCGCGGCTCGGCCCGCAGTCGCGGGTGATCCTGGCGGTGCCGGCGCCGACCTGGGTGCGGGCCGTGGACACCCCCACCGCGTACGACTCGCTCGACTACTTCATCCGTACGGTCGTCGCGCCGACCGGGGCGACGGTACGACTGGTGGTCACCGGCGACCTGCACCACTACGCCCGCTACGCGGGACCGGACCGGCACCTGGTCACCTGTGGCGGCGGTGGGGCGTACCTCTACCCCACGCACAAGCTCCCGGAGCAGATCGAGGTGCCGCCGCGCGACACGCTCGCCCGGCGGGCCAGCCGTTCCGAGCCGTACGACCTGGCGGGCCGCTACCCCGAGGCGGCCCGCTCCCGACGGTACGGCTGGGGGATCTTCCAGCGGCTGCCGTTCCGCAATCCCGGTTTCACCGCGCTGCTCGGCACCCTGCACACCCTGCTGATGCTGGCGATGGCCGGAGTGGCGGCGAACCGGGCGGACAGCGCCGAGCAGCGGCTGTTCAGCGTGCCGCTGATCGCGATGCTGCTGGTGACGGTCCTCGGGGCCGGCCTCTTCGCCAAGCCGCCCAGCGCGAGCGGCAAGCGACACTCCCGGCACTGGATCCTCGGCATCACGCACGGGCTGGCGCACGTCGCGCTCGCCGCCGGGGGCACCTGGCTCTGGTTGGCGCTGCCGTTCCACGACTGGCCGTGGCCGATGCCGGTGGTCGCCGCCGCAGTGCTCTACGGACCGGTGATCGGCTTCGTGGCGAGCGAACTGACCGCGGCGTACCTGCTGGTCGCGTCGGGCTTCGGGGTGAACGTGAACGAACTCTTCGCCGGTCAGGGCATCGAGGACGCCAAGTCGTTCCTGCGCCTGCGGATCGATCCGGACGGCACCCTGACGATCTACCCGATCGCCGTGGACCGGGTCTCCCGACGCTGGCAGGTCAACCCGGATCAGTCCCGCACCGCCTCCTGGCTCACCCCGCAGGCTCCCCTCACGCCCCGCCTGGCCGAGCCCCCGGTGGTCCTGCGTCCCTGACCCGCCGGTCCGTCCACCGCATGCTGTGGCCGGCCGCCGTGCCGTCGCCCGCCGGGGTCGGCCCGCGACGAGGCGCGCTGATCATCGCGCGGCACCCTCCGGGCCGGACCGGTCACGGCTCTCGTAGGCGCGGCGGGAGCCGCAGACGTCGGCGCGGGAGCACATGGAGCGCGACCCGTCGGCCTCCAGGCGGACGGTCACCGCGTCTCTCGGGACGCTGTGCCCGACCACGCGGCCCTCCCCTTCCGGCGTGGTGACGCGGGTGCCGATCGCCGGGGCGGACTCCTGGAACCTGGCGTACAGCGGATGTTCGTACTTCAGGCAGCACATCAGCCGGCCACACGCTCCGGAGATGCGCAGTGGGTTCAGTGGCAGGTCCTGGTCCTTCGCCATCCGGATGGTCACCGGCTCGAAGTCGTTGAGGAACGTGGCGCAGCACAGGTCCCGGCCGCAGGAGCCGATCCCGCCCTGCACCCGGGCCGAGTCGCGGGCGGAGAGCTGGCGCAGCTCGACCCGGCAGTGCAGGGTCGCGCCGAGGTCACGGACCAGGGACCGGAAGTCCACCCGGTGCGGCGCGGTGAAGTAGATGGTGGTCCGACCGTTGCCGCCGACCTCGACACCGGGGACGTGGTCCACGGCGACCACCTTCATCGGCAGGCCGTGCTCGCGGATCAGCCGTTTCGAGGCGACCTTCGCCTCGGCCTTGCGCTGGCGCAGCAGTTCGTCGCGGCGCAGGTCCTCGTCGGCGGCGAGGCCGGCGAGCTTGGGGAAGCCGTCGGTGTCCTCGCTGACCCACTGGGGTGCCCAGACGCACTCGGCCACCTCGGGGCCGTCGTCGGTGGGCACCAGCACGCGGTCGCCCACCTGCGGGCGGAACTCGCCTGGGTCGAGGTAGTAGAGGCGGCCGTACCGGTTGAAGCTGACCGCGCAGAGCATCCCCATGCCCTCACCCTACGACCAAGTGACGGTCCCCACCCACCCCGGAGTCGTCACCCGGTCACCCCTCGCAGCCATCGACCGTCGGCTAATCGTCCCGCCACCGGACGCGGAGCGGCTCCGACGTGGCGGGGCCGGTCGGCCGGGGCCGCCAGGGCACCTCGGCGAGGCTCGGCGCCCACTGACGCAACAGGGTCTCCGCCCCGTCGTACGCGACGGCGAGGACGGCCAGGACCCGGGCGGCGATCTCGGCGGCGGCACGGGCGGAGGCACCCGCGCCGGGGCCGCCCGCAGCGGCTCCGGGTGCCCCACCGGGCCCGGCCGGGGTGGGTACGCCGCCGGTCCGGGCCGGGCCGGCGGGGTCGCCGGGCCAGGGCGGGACGGTCGACACGGGAACGGTCGCGCCGACCCGGGGCGGGGTGGCGGCCACCACGGTCACCGCCTCGGCGGACCCGAGCACGTCGGCGAGGGCACGGGCCAGCGCCAGGCGGCTGCGCTCGGCCCAGTCGGCGAGCGCGTCAGCGTAGCCGGCGGTCGATTCGAGCCGGCCGACCAGGCTGTCCGGTCCCTCGTCGAGATGCCGCAGCAGCCCCGCCCGCGCCTGCCCGTACGCGGTGGCGGCCGGACCGGACCAGGCGGCCTGGTCGGTCAGCGCGGCGCAGGCGTCGTCGTAGTCGCGAACGAGCTGGCGCACCGTGCGACCGGCGCCGGCCAGCGGGGGCGGACGCAGGTCGAGGAAGGCCCGGACGGCCTCGCCCGGCAGGGCCTGCATCCGGCGCAGCAGCGGCCAGACCGGGTGTCCCTCCGGCACCCCGGAGGCGAGCAGCGTGTCCACCCGGCCGAGCAGGTCCAGGCCGGGTTCGGCGAGTCGGTCGAGCAGGTCCATCAGCCGTCACCCGACCGGGGACGGGGCACCCGGGGCGGGAGGTCGGCGGTGAACGGGAAGCCCGATCCGGCCGGGACGGTGTCCACCCCCGCCCGGAAGCCCGCCGCGTGCAGCGGGGCAGCGGTCGGGGCGGCACCGAACCACGGGTCGTCGGCCACGTCACGCGCGGGAACGGCAGGCCGGGACCAGGCGTCGGCGACGTCGCGCGCGGGAACGGCGGGCCGGGACCACGGGTCGGCGACGTCACGCGCGGGAACGGCAGGCCGGGACCACGGGTCGGCGACGTCGGGCGCGGCGGGCCGGGACCAGGCGTCGGTGTGCCGGTCGGGGGTGTGGGCCGCGAGGCGGTGCCGGGCGGCGGCGTCGGTGTCGGCGTACCGGTCGGCGGCGTCGCGGATCGCGGACGCGGCGGCGGCGAGCCGGGCGGCGGCGGCCCGCGCCTCCCGGGCCCGGTTGTCGGTGGCGGTGACCCACTGTCGGTGCAGGGCCCGGCCGAGGTCACCGGGACGGCCGGGCCCGTCGGCGCCGAAGGCGGTCGGGGCCGGGCCGGCGACGGTCGCCGCGTGGGCGACGGCGGCCAGCGTGGCGCTCGCCTCGTCGAGGCGGGCGGCCAGGGCGTACAGGCTCTCCATCTCAGGCCCCCGCCAGCGGTCGGTACGCGGCGAACGTCTCGTTGTGCAGCTTCTCCCGCGCCCACTGCGCCGCGTCGGCCGCCGCGGTGACCGCCGCCTGCACCGAGTTGGCGACGTCCCGGGGGTGGCGGTTGTGCAGCGGGCCGAGAAAACGGACGTCGGTGATCGTGCCGGCGGCGGTGACCACCACCTCGACTAGTCCGTCGGGGGAGCGGACGGTGACCTGGACGCCCGCGACCGCCGCGTCGAACTCGGCCTGGAGGGACTCGATCCGGCGGTACCGCCGGACGGCCTCCTCGATCCAGGCTTCGTCGATCTCCCCCCGCGGCATGGGCGGACTCCTCCCGCAAGCGGTGTCACTGAGGGTGCCGTCGCCGTCACCACGGCACAGGGACCGTACCGCAATCAATCGACACTGTCGATGGCCCGGGGAGCAGGGGAAGTGCCGGTCGAGCGGTACCGGATGGGGCTCAGCCCTTCCACAGGGCGAGCATCATCGCCTCCACGGCGATCTTCGGCTTGACGTTGGCCTCGATCGCGACGCGGCACTCCAGCACCGCCTCCAGCCGGCGCAGCGCCCCCTCGGCGTCCCACTTCTCCGCGCCGGCACGGGCCATCGCCACGGTGTCGGTGTGCACCGGCGCGACCGGGGCCCGCAGCGCGGTGACCAGGGCGTCCCGGTAGAACCCGGCCAGGTCGACCAGGGCCCGGTCCAACGCGTCCCGCTGCGCCCGGGTGGCCCGGGACTTCTGCCGCTTCTCCAGGTCCTTGATCTGCCCGGCGGCCCCCCGCATCGCCCCGGCGGCGCCCCGGCCGGTGCCGCCTGCGCCGAGCGCGGTCTGCAACGCGGCCTTCTCGGCGGCGTCGGTCTCCGCGACGGCCGCAGCGGCCTCCGCCTCGGCGGCCTCGATCAGCGCGGACGCCGCGTCGAAGGCGGCCCCGACCCCGGTCAGCCGGCGCGGCACGGCCAGCACGGCATCCCGCCGGGCGCGGGCCTCCGCGTCTCCGGCCAGCCGGCGGGCCCGGCCCACGTGGCCCTGGGCGGCGGACGCCGCCCACTCGGCCACGTCGGGGGCGATCCCGTCCCGGCGGACCAGCACCTCGGCCACCGCACCGGGCGGCGGCTGCCGCAGCGGTACGACCCGGCAGCGCGACCGGATGGTCACCGAGATGTCGTCCGGGTGGGTGGACGGGGCGCAGAGCAGGAAGACCGTACGCGGGGGCGGCTCCTCGATCGCCTTGAGCAGCGCGTTGCCGGCCGCCTCGGTGAGCCGGTCGGCGTCGGAGATGATCACGACCTGCCACCGCCCACCGGACGGGGTGCTCGCCGCCCGCAGCACCAGGGCGCGCATCTCGTTCACGCCGATGGAGAGCCCCTCGGGCACGACCAGCCGGACGTCGGCGTGGGTACCGGCCCTGGTGGTGTGGCAGCCGGCGCAGCTGCCGCAGCCGGTGCCGTCCACGCACTGGAGGGCGGCGGCGAAGGCGCGGGCGGCCTCCGAACGCCCGGAACCGGGCGGGCCGGTGAAGATCCAGGCGTGGGTCATCCCCGCACCCGGATCCGGTCCCGTCCCGCCGTCACCGTCCGGCCCGGTCCCGCCGGTCGGGTCGGGGTGGGCGCCGGCGGCACGCAGCACGGCGGCGGCCGCGGCGGCCCGGCGCAGCGTGTCGACCGCCTCGTCCTGCCCGACCAGTTCGGCGAAGACCTCCGACATCAGCGGCGTTGCTCCATCGTCACCAGCTCCTCGTCGGATAACTCCGGCTGCGTCGTGGTGTCCGGCTGCTTCGCCGGAGCCGGGTGCACGATCGCGGACGGGTCGACCAGCATCTCCTTGACCCGGGCGGCCACCTGGGCGGCGATCTCCTCGGCCGGACGGGACGCGTCGAGCACCAGGTAGCGCTTCGGGTCGGCGGCGGCGAGATCGAGGAAGGCGTACCGGACCCGCTCGTGGAAGGCGAGCGACTCGGCCTCGACGTGGTCGGCCTCCCCACCCCGGGCCGCGACCCGGGCCAGGCCGGTGCGCGGGTCGACGTCGAGCAGCACCACCAGGTCGGGCTTGAGACCGCCGGTGGCCCAGGAGGAGAGCCAGGAGACCTCGTCGACCGGCAGCGTCCGCCCGGCCCCCTGGTACGCCAGGGAGGAGTCGACGTACCGGTCGCTGACCACCACCGCGCCCCGGACCAGCGCGGGCCGGACCACGGTGGCCACGTGGTGCGCCCGGTCGGCGGCGTAGAGCAGCGCCTCGGCGCGCGGCGACGGGGTGTCCGAGCCGGGGGCACCGAGCAGCAGCGTGCGGATCCGCTGACCGACCGGGGTGGCCCCGGGCTCCCGGGTGACCACCACCTCGTGCCCCTGCCCCCCGAGGGTCTCGGCGATCCGGGTGACCTGGGTGGACTTGCCGGCCCCCTCGCCGCCCTCGAAGACCACGAAGAGACCGGCGGAGACGAAGGGCTCGGCGGGGGTGAGCGGACGACCCCGCATCGAGCCCCACAGGTCAGCCAGGACCGGGACGCCCTTCTTGTCGTCCATCTGCCGGAAGGCGCTGATCCCGGCGAAGATGCCGGCCAGGCCAGCGGCGAGCAGCAGCAGCCGGGTGGAGGAGATCGAGATGCCGAGGTCGGCGATGCGCAGTTCCCGGGAGCCGCCGACGCCGACCAGGAGGCTGCTCAGCGCGATCGCGAAGATCAGCACCAGCCGGGTGCCGATCTGCACCACGGCGAAGACCCGGCCCCGGACCTCGTCGGCGATCTCCCCGCCGAGCAGGGTGGTGCCGGCGAGGAAGGCCATGCCCGCGCCCGCGCCGACCAGGATCGCCCCGAGCATCGCCATGGAGAGGTGGATGGCGAAGGCGAGCGCCAGCACGGACGCGCTGGCCAACACGATGCTCATGCCGAACCAGCGACGGCGGGAGAGGTCCCGGACGATCATCGGGCCGAGCCCGATACCGATCGCCAGACCGATGAAGATCGCACCGAAGAGGAGGTAGAAGGCGGCGTCGCCGGCCCCGAGCGAGGCGGCGAAGAAACGGGCGGTGCCGATCACGATGCCGCCACCGGCGAACGCGCCGAAGATGCCCAGCACCAGCCCCCGCACCAGCGGCGTGTGGCCGATGAACCGCCAGCCCTCCTTGAACTGGCGGAGCATGCTCTGCTCGGCGCGGGACTCCCGCTCGTCCTTGCCCTGGCTGATCTCCTTGATGCCGAAGGCCACCACCAGCGCGGTGGCCAGCCGGGAGAAGGCGTTGAACCAGAGCGCGAGCTGTGCGGGCTCGGCCCAGTCGGGCATCTCACCACCGGTGGCGGCCCGGACGCTGGCGTCCAGCCCGGCGATGCTCAACGCGGCCAGGACGGGGGTGAGGCCGTACGTGCTGATCAGGCTGAGCTGGTTGGCCATCTCCAGCCGGGCGCGCGGGATGAGGTTCGGGACCGCCGCTTCCTTGGCCGGGAGCCACATCAGGGTGATCGTCTCGATCAGGAACGTCGCCACCGTGGCCCAGCCGACCACCACTCCGCCGCTGGCGCCGAGGAGCGCGACCAACGGGATGGAGGCGAACAGCAGGAAGCGGAGCACGTCGCAGATGACCATCGTCCAGCGCCGGTCGAACCGGTCGGCGAAGACCCCGGCGAGCGGGCCGAGCACCAGCGCGGGCAGCAGCCGGATCGCGATGACGGTGCCGAACGCGGCGCCCTTGGCGGTGCTTCCCTCGACCTGGTCGGCGGCGAAGATGGAGGTGGCGAGCAGGCCGAGCCAGTCTCCGTAGGAGGCGGCGCTGAGCACGATCCACAGCCGGCGGAACGGCCGGATGCGCAGCACGGAGCGGAGTGCGGCGTAGCCCGTCCGGTCGACCTGGTTCGACGACGACACGCCGGCCGACTCGCCGTTCTTCTGGCTTTCGATGGCCGTACCTCCAGTGGCGGCCCATCCCTGGGCGTCTCCCGGTGTCACACTCTAGTCGCGGTGGGCAGTCATCCCGCTGAAGTGACATCCTGCTGCTCGCGAGCCTAGGGCCTCGGCGCACACGATCACCGACCCCGGTCGGACGCGAGGGTGTTTCGCATTACCCGTTCCCACAGTTAGCGTGCTCACGTGGCCATCGAACGCGACCTGCTCCGCGACCGCCTCGACCGGGCGACCGCCCACCTCGACCCGCCGTTCGCCGTGGTCGACCTGGCTGCCCTCGACACCAACGCCGCCGCGCTGGTCGACCTGGCCGCCGGCAAGCCGGTCCGGGTGGCCAGCAAGTCGGTCCGCAGCCACGACCTGCTCACCCGGGTCCTGCGCCGGCCCGGCTGGCGGGGCGTGCTCGCCTTCACCCTGCCCGAGGCGATCCGGCTGGTCCGGGCCGAGGTCAGCGACGACGTGGTGGTCGCCTACCCGACCGCCGACCGGGCCGCCCTGGCCGAGCTGGCCGGCGACCCGGAACTCGCCGCGGCGGTGACCCTGATGGTGGACGACCCGGCACAACTCGACCTCGTCGACGCGGTACGCGCCCCGGGGCAGCGCCCCGACCTGCGGGTCTGCCTAGACCTGGACGCCTCGTGGCGACCGTTGCGCGGACGGGTGCACGTCGGGGTGCGCCGCTCGCCGGTGCACAGCGCGACGGCCGCCGGCGCGTTCGCCGCCACCGTCACCGGGCGACGCGGCTTCCGGCTGGTCGGGGTGATGGCGTACGAGGCACAGATCGCCGGGCTGGGCGACGCCCCGCCGGGGCAGGCGCTGCGGGGCACCGCGATCCGGGCGGTGCAGCGCCGGTCGTACCGGGAGCTGCTGGCCCGCCGCGGCGCGGCGGTGAACGCCGTACGGCAACACGCCGACTTGGAGTTCGTCAACGGTGGCGGCACCGGCAGCCTCGCCGCGACCAGCGCCGACCCGGCGGTCACCGAGGTCACCGCCGGATCCGGGCTGTACGGGCCGACGCTCTTCGACGCGTACCGCGCCTGGCGGCCCACCCCGGCGGCGTTCTTCGCCTGCGCGGTGGTCCGCCGCCCCGCCCCCGGGGTGGCCACGGTGCTCGGCGGCGGGTGGGTGGCCTCCGGTCCCGCCGAGCGCAGCCGCCTCCCCCAACCCTGGTTGCCGGCCGGGTTGCGGCTGGTCGGCACCGAGGGCGCGGGCGAGGTGCAGACCCCGCTGACCGGCGCGGCGGCCGACCGGCTCCGGGTGGGTGACCGGGTCTGGTTCCGCCACGCCAAGGCCGGCGAGGTCTGCGAACGGGTGAACGAGCTGCACCTGGTGGACGGGGACACCGTGGTCGAGGCCGTCCCCACCTACCGGGGTGCGGGATGGGCGTTCCTGTGACCGGGCGGACGTCACCCGGCGTCGGCGGTCACCGCGGCGGCCGGGGAGCCGGTCGGCTCGTCGCCGTCCGTCCCGGCGCTGCCGTTCCCCTCCGCGCCGCCCACCTCGCCGGCCCCCTCGGGGGCCTTGACCTGGCGGTGCAGGTACTCCCGGATCAGCGCCTTCGCCTCGTCCAGCACCCGCTCGTCCCCTTCCGGCTGACGGCGGAACGCAAGCTTGATCAACGAGTCGGCCGCCTCGACGGCGATCTCCAGGATGAAGCGGAGTCGGGGCCCGTCGGTCAGGCCGAACCGCTCGGTCAGCACCCGGGCCAACTGGTCGGCGATCACGCCGTTGTTGTCCCGTTGCTCGTCGAGCAGGTGCAGGTCGACCACGTCGCCGAAGTGCAGGGTACGGAAACCGGGAACGGTGCGGTGCATGGTGATGTACTCGTCGATCGCCGCGTCGACACCGTCCCACCAGTCGGTCAGGTCGTCCGAGGCGAACCGCGCGTCGAGCCGCTGGAGATAGGACTCCATCGTGCGCAGGGTCAACGCCTGCACGATCGCCCGCTTGTCCGGGAAGAACTGGTAGACCGACCCGATCGCGACCTCGGCCCGTTCGGCGAGGAGCGTGGTGGTCAACCCTTCGTACCCCACCTCGTCGACGAGCTCGGCGCAGGCGTCCAGCATCCGCTGAACCCGCGCGACACTTCGCCCCTGCACCGGTACCCGACGCAGCGGACCGGTCGTGGCGGCTGGTGTGGACACTCGACGCCACCCCCCTTCGACGGATGAACATTTCTGCACGTCACGGAAGCGTGACGCTACCGGTACTAACGAGCCGGCCGGCAATGTGGTGTTTACCAGGCACAACGTTCTGATGGTTCCCTGGCGCACGGAGGCGCACATGACGCGGACGATTCCTGCCGGCACCGCCTGGACGAACTGGGCGGGTAACCAGCGCAGCGTCGCCGGGGCAGTGCCCCGACCACGCGACACCGGCGAGGTCGCCGAGGCGGTACGGGCCGCCGCCGAGGCGGGCGCACGGATCAGGCCGGTGGGCAGCGGCCACTCCTTCACCGCCATCGCCGCCACCGACGGTCACCGGCTGGAACTGGCCGACCTGACCGAGCCGGTCCGGGTGGACCGGGAGCGTCGGCTGGTCAGCGTACCCGCCGGGATGACCCTGCGGACGCTCAACGACCTGCTCGCCGGGCACGGCCTGGCCATGCCCAACCTGGGCGACATCGACGCGCAGACCATCGCCGGGGCGATCTCCACCGGCACCCACGGCACCGGCGCGCGACTCGGTTGCCTGGCCACCGCCGTCGAGGCGCTGACCCTGGTCACCGGCACCGGGGAGGTGCTGCGCTGCTCCGCCGACACGCACCCCGAGGTCTTCGCCGCCGCCCGGGTCGGCCTCGGCGCGCTCGGCGTGCTGACCGAGGTGACGTTGCGCTGCGTGGACGCCTTCACGCTGCTCGCCCACGAACGCCCGGCGCGGCTGGCCGACGTGCTGACCGACCTGCCCGCTCTGGTCGACGGGCACGACCACGTCGAGTTCTACTGGTTCCCGTACACCGACCGGGTGCAGGTCAAGACCAACGACCGGGTGGCCGTCGACGACCGGCCGCTGCCGGGGTGGCGGGGCTGGCTGGACGACGAGTTCCTGGCGAACACCGTCTTCGAGCGGGCCTGCCGGCTGGGCCGGGCGTCGCCCCGACTGGTGCCGACGATCAGCGCGGTCAGCGCGCGGGCACTGACCGAACGGCGGTACACCGGCCGGTCCGACCGGATCTTCTGCACCCCGCGCCGGGTCCGCTTCGTGGAGATGGAGTACGCCCTGCCCCGCGCCGCGCTGGGCGAGGCGCTCGACGCGCTGCGCCGGATCGTCGACGGGCTGCCGTTCCCGGTACTTTTCCCGGCCGAGGTGCGGTTCACCGCGCCGGACGACATCTGGCTGTCCCACGGGTACGGGCGGGAGTCCGCGTACATCGCCGTGCACCAGTACGTCGGCATGCCGTACGAGCCGTACTTCCGGGCGTTCGAGGAGGTGGCCCGGGGCCTGGCCGGACGTCCACACTGGGGCAAACTGCACTACCGCGACGCCGGGTCGCTCGCCCCCGCCTACCCGCGCTTCGCGGACTTCCAGGCCCTCCGGGACACCCTCGACCCCGCCCGCGTCTTCACCAACCCCTACCTGACCCGCGTCCTCGGCTCCTGACCGTCCCGGTGGGGCTCCTGACCAACCCGATCGTGGTGGCGAGAGGCCCGCAGAAGGGCCGTTCGCCACCACGATCCGGCGCTACTCCGCTTCCGCCGCCGCCTTGCGGGGCGTGGCCTTCTTCGCCGGGGCCTTCTTGGCGGCGGTGGCCTTCGCGGCGGACGTGGCCTTCGCCGCGCCGGCCTTGGCGGACGTGCTCTTCGTGGCGGTGGTCTTCTTGGCCGCCGTGGTCTTCTTCGCCGGGGCCTTCTTCGCCCCGGCGGTTTTCCGCGCGGTCTTCTTCGGCGCCGGCCCCTTCGCCCGCTTCTCGGCGAGCATCTCGGAGGCTTCCTCGATGCTCAACGCCTCCGGCGTCTGTCCACGTCGCAGGGACGCGTTGGTCTCGCCGTCGGTGACGTACGGGCCGAACCGGCCGTCCTTGATCACCAGCGGCTTCTCGGTCAGCGGGTCGACGCCCATCTCGCGCAGCGGCGGCGCGGCGGCCCGCCGCTGGCGGTTCTTGGGGGCGGCGAGCAGGGCCAACGCCTCGTCCAGCGTGACCGTGAACATCTTCTCCTCGGAGTCCAGCGACCGGAACTCCTCGCCCTGCTTGACGTACGGGCCGTAGCGGCCGTTGTTGGCGAAGACCTCGACGCCGTCCGGGGCGACGCCGACCAGTCGGGGCAGGCTGAGCAGCTTCAGCGCCTCGTCGAAGGTGAGCGTGTCCGGCGACTGCGAGCGCAGCAGCGAGGACTTGCGCTCCCCGCTGGCCACGTACGGGCCGAACCGGCCGGACTTCAGCAGGATCGGTTCACCGGTCGCCGGGTCGTCGCCGAGCTTGCGCTCACCGCCGCCGCCGAGGAACAGCTCGTGCACCTTCTCCGGGGTCAGCTCGTCGGGGGCCAGCCCCTCCGGGATCGGCGCCCGGTCGCCGGGGGTGCCGCCCTCCTCGCCCTCGGCGTGCGCCACCGGGGCTTCCCCGGGCACCGCCCGCTGGAGGTACGGCCCGTACTTGCCGACCCGGACGACCACCTCGCGGCCCTCGTCGTCGGTGAACAACGGGATCGAGTTGACGCTGCGTGCGTCGATCTCGGTGAGGTTCTCGGTGACCAGCTTCTTCAGCCCGCCGGAACGGGCGATGTCCTGGTCACCGGCACCGTTGGCGCTGCCGAAGTAGAACGCGGTCAGGAAGTCGACGGCGGCGTGGTCGCCACCGGCGATCTCGTCCAGCTCGTTCTCCATGCTGGCGGTGAAGTCGTAGTCGATGAGGCGCGGGTAGTGCCGCTCCATCAGCCCGATCACCGCGAACGCCAGGAACGACGGGATCATCGCCTGGCCGCGCTTGACGACGTACCCACGGTCCTGGATGGTCTGCATGATCGACGCGTACGTCGACGGCCGGCCGATGCCCAGCTCCTCCAGGGCCTTGACCAGCGACGCCTCGGTGTAGCGCGACGGCGGCTGGGTGTGGTGCTCCTGGGCGGCCAGTTCGTCGGCGGTGAGCGGCTGGCCCTTCACCAGGTTGGGCAGCCGGCGCTCGGCGTCCTCGGCCTCGGCGTTCTCGTCGTCGCTGGACTCGACGTACGCCCGCAGGAAGCCCGGATCGGTGATGGTCTTGCCGGTGGCGCCGAAGTCGGCTTCCTCCTGGGCGCTGGAGACCGCGCGGATCCGCACCGAGACGCTGGAGCCGACCGCGTCGGTCATCTGCGAGGCGATGGTGCGCCGCCAGATGAGCTCGTAGAGCCGGTACTCCTCGGTGGACAGCTCGTTGCGCACGTCGCCCGGGGTGCGGAAGTTGTCCCCGGCGGGACGGATCGCCTCGTGCGCCTCCTGCGCGTTCTTCACCTTGCCGGTGTAGCGGCGCGGCTCCGGCGGCACGCTGCGCTCGCCGTACAGCTCGACGATCTGCCGGCGGGCCGCCGCGATGGCGGTCTCCGACAGGTTCACCGAGTCGGTACGCATGTAGGTGATGTAGCCGTTCTCGTAGAGCCGCTGCGCGGTGCGCATCGTCTGCTGCGACGAGAAGCGCAGCTTGCGGGCCGCCTCCTGCTGGAGTGTGGAGGTGATGAACGGCGCGTACGGGCGACGGCGGTAGGGCTTCTCCTCGACCCGGGTGACGGCGAACGGCCGCCCCTGAAGGCGGGCGGCGAGCCCCCGTGCCCCACCGGCGTCGAGATGCACCACGCCCGCGCCCGGCCGGACCCGGCCGGTGGTCGGCTCGAAGTCCTTGCCACTGGCGATCCGGTCGCCGTTCAGCGCGATCAGGGTGGCGGAGAAGGTGCGCGGCCCCTCGCCCGGCTCGGCCACCGCGAGAGTGGCGAGGATGTCCCAGTACTCGGCGCTGCGGAAGGCCATCCGCTGCCGCTCGCGCTCCACCACGATCCGGGTGGCCACCGACTGGACCCGGCCCGCCGAGAGCTTCGGCATGACCTTCTTCCAGAGCACCGGGGAGACCTCGTAGCCGTAGAGCCGGTCGAGGATCCGCCGGGCCTCCTGGGCGTCGACCAGGGCGCGGTCGATCTCACGCGGGTTCGCCACCGCCGCCTGGATCGCCGGCTTGGTGATCTCGTGGAAGACCATCCGCTTGACCGGCACCTTGGGCTTGAGCGTCTCCACCAGGTGCCAGGCGATGGCCTCGCCCTCGCGGTCCTCGTCGGTGGCGAGGAGGATCTCGTCGACCTCCTTGGCCAGCCGGGTCAGCTTGGTGATCTGCTGCTTACGGTCGGCGGAGACCACGTAGAGGGCGTGGAAGCCGTTGTCGACGTCCACCCCGAGCCGGGCCCAGGGCTCGCCCTTGTACTTCGCCGGCACGTCGGCGGCGTTGCGTGGCAGGTCGCGGACATGCCCGAAGCTGGCCTCCACGACGTATCCCGGGCCGAGGTAGCCCGAGATCGTCTTGGCCTTCGCCGGTGACTCGACGATGACCAGACGGGTGGTCCTGGCGTTGCTCGGCACGTCTCCTGCGACCTCACTCCTGCTCGTGGCCGACCGCCTCCGGGCGGCGCCGCCGTACTACCGGGCCGCCGACGGTCCGGATGTCCAACGTAACGCGCTGCCCGCGTTCGGGGTTTCGTGGGCGGCGAAGCCACCCGACAGCGGCGGTCGCCCCCCGACGCGGCGCGGACGCATGTGCCGGACGGCGTCACCGTACACCGCGGATCCGCCCTCGGGCGGGCCACTGTGTCGAACGTCGGCCCGGGACCGACACCGTGGGGGATCACCCGGGGAGGCCGTCCGACCACCCGCTGTCCCCTACCCGACAGCAGGCCAGGCCATGCGTGGGACGCCGAGGCAAGATCGTTCGGATGGCGCGGCGGGCGGCCACACCCGGTCCGGTTCGCACTTTCTGCGGGCGAGTCGCTACTTACAGTCACCGACACTAGGCCGGACCGGACGGCCATCCGGTCACCGGTGCGGCCACCGGTCGGTCACCGACCAGCTCGGCCAGCCGGGCCAGACGCCGCCGCCCGCTGATCCGGTAGGCCGGCCCCTCCGCTCCGGCGTCGAGGAACGTCGAGGGGAGTCCGACGGCGGCCAGCGCCCGACCGACGGTCTCCCAGCAGGGCTCGTCGGCCGGGCCGAGGTGCAGCCGGAAGCCGGACGGTTCGGCGACCCCCGCCGCGGCCACCCAGAGCCGGAGCCGGCGGCCGTTGAGATGGAAGGTGGCGGGAGGCCGCTTGCGCACCGGATCCTCGGCAGCGGCCGGTGGACCCGCCACGCGGCCGTCCCCGTCCGGTCGCCCGCCTGCACCGTCGTCCCCGTCCGGTCCACTGCCCGCCCGGTCGGCCCCGTCCGGTCGCCCGCCTGTTCGACCGTCCCCGTCGGGTCCACTGCCCGCCCGGTCGGCCGCGTCCGGTCGCCCGCCTGCACCGTCGTCCCCGTCCGCCGTCGCGGCACGGGACGCCGGGGTGCCCGGCGGCGGCCCGTCGGGCACCGGGCCGTCGGAGAGCCAGGACGCCGCGAGCGGGGCCAGGGCGCTGGTGTACGAGGTGCGAACCCGGTGCCCGTCCCCGGTCGCCTCCCAGCTCGCGTTCAGTCCACGCCGGGCCAGCTCGGCGACGAGCACGTGCACCCGCCAGGCGACGTCCACCACGACCGACAGCCGGGCGGTGCCGCCCATCCGGACGATCTGGGCCGGCCCGGCGAGCAGTCCGGCCAGGTCGGCGGGGGACGGGTCGGCCGCCTCCGTACCGAACAGGGAGAGCTGCCGGACCGGACCGGGACCGGTCGGCGCGTCGGATGGCGGCGTCAGCGACACTCCGGGACCTCGTCGAAGGCCTGTTTGAGTTCTTCCGAGTTGAGCTTGCTGGTGTCCAGCGCGCTCGCGTCGTACTCCTTGTTGAGGGTGTCCACGGCGGCCCGTACCCCGTCGTAGAACGCGGCCGGCTGGCCGGTGCCCAGCCCCGCGATGGTGCTCCGCGCCCGGCCGTAGGCGTCCCGGACCTTCGCCAGCGAGTCGAGGAAACCGGCCGAGACCTGCTCGCCGTGCTCGGTGTCCGGCACGCCGGCCGCCTCGACCGCACGGCGGGCGGTCTCGCTGGCCTCCTCGGCCCCGGCGAAGAGCCGGACCAGGTTCTCCCTGGCCTGCGCGGGGGTGGTCTGCGCGGTCATCTGCTGCTGGGTGCTGCTGGTGAGTTTGTTGATCTCGATACGCCAGGGGGTGAGGGCCTCGCAGACCGTCGCGGCCCAGACCCGGGGCGTCGGACCGGCACCGCACGCACCGGCCACGAGGACGATCGTGGCCAGGACCACCGTGAGCTTTCCGGCGGTCGCCGCCCGGCACGTACGCATGCGTTGCAGCGTACGGCCTCCGTCGTGATGCGCCACCCACCCGTCGATGCCGACCCGGGGTCGACCCGTCCGGGCCGCCCGAGGGCGGACCCGCTCCGGTCACCCGGCCGACGGGGCCGCCGGGTCCGGTGATCGACGGACCGTCGTAGCTCCGGTCATCGACGACCACCGGGGTCCCGGACATCGACGGAACCGCCCGGTCCCCCGGCCGGCGGCGTGCCGACCGGGGAACCGGGGCGCGACTCAGGCGCGGACCGGCTCCGAGCGCTGGTCCGGGCTGCCGGACGCGGTGCCGCCCGAGCCGCCGTCGGCGTCGGACATCGTCACGCCCTTGCGCTTGCTGAGCAGCACCGCCGCGACGATGACCAGCGTCGCCACGACCGCGATGGTCACCCGCAGCGGGGTGTTCCGGTCGTCGCCGATGCTCCAGGCCACCACGGCCGGGGCGATCAGCAGCGAGACCAGGTTCATCACCTTGATCAACGGGTTGATCGCCGGGCCGGCGGTGTCCTTGAACGGGTCACCGACGGTGTCGCCGATCACGGTGGCGGCGTGCGACTCGGAGCCCTTGCCGCCGAACGCGCCGTCCTCGACCATCTTCTTGGCGTTGTCCCAGGCGCCGCCGGAGTTCGACAGGAAGACCGCCATCAGCGTGCCGGCGCCGATCGCCCCGGCCAGGTACGACGCGAGCGCGCCCGGCCCGAGGCCGAACCCGACCGCGATCGGGGCCATGATGGCGAGCAGGCCGGGGGTCATCAGCTCGCGCTGCGCGTCCCGGGTGCAGATGTCGACGACCTTGCCGTACTCCGGGCGCTGGGTGCGGTCCATGATCCCGGGCAGCTCGCGGAACTGCCGGCGGACCTCCATCACCACCGCGCCGGCCGACCGGGAGACGGCGTTGATGGCCAGACCGGAGAAGAGGAAGACCACCGCCGCGCCGATGATCAGGCCGACCAGGTTGCGCGGGTTGGCGACGTTGAGCGCGTTCAGGATCTCCGCGCCGACGTCGCCCACCCCCGCGTCGGAGTACGCGGTGCGCAGCGTGTCGGTGTACGAACCGAACAGCGCGGTGGCGGCGAGCACCGCCGTGGCGATGGCGATGCCCTTGGTGATCGCCTTGGTGGTGTTGCCGACCGCGTCCAGTTCGGTGAGGATGCGCGCGCCGTGCTCGTCGATGTCACCGGACATCTCGGCCACGCCCTGAGCGTTGTCCGAGATCGGGCCGAAGGTGTCCATGGCCACGATGACGCCGACGGTGGTGAGCAGGCCGGTGCCGGCCAGCGCCACCGCGAACAGCGAGAGGGTGATCGAGCTGCCACCGAGCAGGAACGCGCCGAACACGCCGGCCCCGATGAGCAGCGCCGAGTAGACCGCCGACTCCAGGCCGACGCTGATGCCGGCGAGGATGACGGTGGCCGGGCCGGTCTGCGAGCTGCGGCCGATGTCCTGCACCGGGCGCTTGTCGGTCTCGGTGAAGTAGCCGGTCAGCGCCTGGATGGCGGCGGCGAGCACGATACCGATGACCACCGCGCCGATGGCGACCAGACGCGGGTTCTGGTCGGCGTCGGTGAGGCCGCCGTCCAGGTCGGCGAAGCTCGCCGGCAGGTACGCGAAGGCGGCGATCGCCACCAGCACCGCCGAGATCACGGCGGAGAGGTAGAAGGCCCGGTTGATCGCGGTCAGGCCGGAGCGGTCCGAGGCGCGCAGCCGGGTGATGAAGACGCCGATGATCGCGACGAGCACACCGATGGTGGAGATGATCAGCGGGAAGACCAGCCCCTCCTCGCCGAACGCGGCCCGGCCGAGGATCAGCGCGGCGACCAGGGTGACCGCGTACGACTCGAACAGGTCGGCGGCCATGCCGGCGCAGTCACCGACGTTGTCGCCCACGTTGTCGGCGATGGTGGCCGCGTTGCGCGGGTCGTCCTCGGGGATGCCCTGCTCGACCTTGCCGACCAGGTCCGCGCCGACGTCGGCGGCCTTGGTGAAGATGCCACCGCCGACCCGCATGAACATGGCCAGCAGCGCGGCGCCGAAGCCGAAGCCCTCCAGGACGGTCGGGGCGTCACCCCGGTAGACGAGGACGAC
This sequence comes from Micromonospora echinospora, assembly GCF_900091495.1. NCBI lineage: Bacteria > Bacillati > Actinomycetota > Actinomycetes > Micromonosporales > Micromonosporaceae > Micromonospora > Micromonospora echinospora. Next base: position 1,729,050 of record NZ_LT607413.1, read on the forward strand.
CAGCGCCGCGCCGAAGAGGCCGAGGCCGACGGTGAGGAAGCCGACCACGCCACCGGTGCGGAAGGCGATCTTCATCGCCGCCTCGCGACCGCCCTGCCGCTCCCGGGCCGCGGCGGCGACCCGCAGGTTGGCGCGGGTGGCCAGCCACATCCCGGCCCCGCCGATGAAGGCGCTGAACGCCGCGCCCACGACGAAGAAGGCCGACCGGCCGATCTTCACCATGGTCTCGCTGCCGTCGGTGTCGTGCACCGGCAGCAGGAAGAGCAGTACGACGGCGACGACCACGAACACCGCGAGTGTCCTGAACTGCCGGAGCAGATAGGCCGAGGCGCCCTCCTGGACCGCCCCGGAGATCTCCTGCATGTTGGTGGTGCCCTTACCGGCTGCCAGTACCGCCTTGGTCAAGGCGGCGGCGAAGACGAGCGCCACCAGCGCGATGACCGCGGCGATGACGACGTACGACACGTTGGCGCCGGTAAGGGAGAGCTCGCCGCCGTCGGCGGCCAAGATCCCGGACATCTGTGTCCTCCTGTACCGAACACTCGCGCCGGCCGATGGGACGTACCGACCGGACGCCTGGATGCGGACTCGCAAGCGGAGCCAGCCCACCACCGGGACGCGGACAGCGAAGATCAGCTATAGCCGCTGGTGACGGGCGGGACACTTGCTGACAACTCGCGTACTGTAGCCCCATCCAGTGTCGGAGGTCACACCGAGGGTACGCCTCATGTGGATGATCTTCATCGCTGTGATATGTGAGGAAATCTGATATAGGCGGGCGTCACGACAAGAAGGTCGTGTCCCCGCGCGGGGACACGACCTTCGGTTGTCTGCTGTTCGTCGGGGCTCGGCGGTCTGCTGTTCGAGGACTTCGGGGCTTCGGGGGTTCCGGTCAGCGACCCACGGGCCAGACCATCCGCACCTCGGTGCCGATTCCCTCGTCGACCGGCCGCACCTGGAGGTCCTCGACGAAACCGGCGAGCAGGGCGAAGCCCACCCCGGTCGTCAGCGCCTCGTCGGTCAGCGACTCGTTCGCCAACTGGTCGGCGTCCAGCGCCGCCAGCCCGAGACCAGCCTCGATCGGGGCGCGGTCGACCACCCGCACCGCGTACGTCCCGCCGTCCGACATCTCCACCAGCACCGGGGCGGGGATGTCGTACTGCCGGTGCAGCGCGACCGCCCGGGTGCACGCCTCACCGATGGCGAGCCGCACCTCGTCCAGCAGATCCTCGCGTACGCCGGCACGCCGGGCGACCGCCACCCCCACCAGGCGGGCGGTACGGACGTGGACCGGCGCGGGCGAGAAGGAGAGCCGGACCGTCGCCATCACGCCCCCGGGGCGGACGGGTCGGCGGCGATCGCCGCGGCGACCGTCGGGTGGAGCGGGAAGACCTGGTCCAGCGCGGTGATCCGGAAGATCTTGAGCAGCGGCTCCTTGTCGCAGACCAGGGCGAAGCTGCCACCGACCGACCGGAGCCGCTTCAGCGCGCCGACCAGCACCCCCAGACCGGTGGAGTCCAGGAAGTCGACCCGGCCCAGGTCGACCACGACCTTACGGGCACCACCGTCGATCAGTTCGATGAGCCGCTCACGCAGGCGGGGGGCGGTGTAGACGTCGACCTCACCGCCGACCTCGAGCACCGTGTGCTCGCCCTCGCCGTGGGTCGCCAGCGACAGCTCCATCGGTCCTCCCTCGCAAGAGCCGCAAACTCTCCTGGGCATCTAACCATCTCCGCCGCCGCGCCGAGCAGGTCACCGGTGGCGGGCACCTCCTTACCCCGGGCCCGGGTGGTCGAAAGCCGGTCCCCGGTGCGAGAGTGCCAGGGTGACCACCGCCGCCACCGTGTCGACCGGCTCCGGTCCCGGGCGTTCCCCGGCCGAGCTGCTGCGCCGGTTGCGCGCCCGGAGCGTCGCCGACCCGGTCACCCACGTCGAACGGGTGCCGTCCCGGCCCGGGATACCCGTGCCGTGGCCGGAGTGGGCCACCCCGGAACTGCGCGCGGCGTTCGAGGGTCGCGGCGTGGTCGCGCCGTGGCGGCACCAGGCCGAGGCGGCGAGCCTGGCGTACGACGGTCAGCACGTGGTGGTCGCCACCGGCACCGCGTCCGGCAAGTCCCTGGCCTACCAGCTTCCCGCGCTGGCCACCCTGCTGGCCGACCCCCGGGCCACCGTGCTCTACCTCGCGCCGACCAAGGCGCTCGCCGCCGACCAGTTCCGTGCCGTCGCCGGGCTGGAGCTGGCCGGGGTACGCCCCGCCTGCTACGACGGGGACACCCCGCGCGCCGAGCGGGAGTGGATCCGCCGGCACTCCCGGTTCGTGCTGACCAACCCGGACATGCTGCACCACGGGATCCTTCCCGGGCACGCGCACTGGTCCGGCTTCCTGCGCCGGCTGACGTACGTGATCGTCGACGAGTGCCACACCTACCGGGGCGTCTTCGGCTCGCACGTCGCCCACGTGCTGCGCCGGCTGCGGCGGCAGTGTGCCCGGTTCCGGGCCACGCCGACGTTCGTGCTGGCCTCGGCGACCTCCGGTGACCCGGCGACCGCGGCCGGACGGCTCACCGGCCTGCCGGTGGCCGCGGTGACCGAGGACACCTCACCGCGCGGCGGGGTGACCTTCGCCCTCTGGGAGCCGCCGCTGCTGCCCGCCACCGCCGACGACGCGTCGCCGGACCTGACGCCGACCCGCCGGTCGGCCCTGCGCGAGACGGCCGACCTGCTCGCCGACACGGTCGCCGAGGGGGTACGCACCCTCGCGTTCGTCCGGTCGCGGCGGGGTGCCGAGGTGGTGGCGAGCACCGCCCGCCGTGCCCTCGACGAGGCGGTGCCGGGGCTCGGCGCGCGGGTGGCCGCCTACCGGGCCGGCTACCTGCGTGAGGAGCGGCGCGAGCTGGAGCGGGCGCTGCTCGACGGCGACCTGCTCGGGCTGGCCTCGACCAACGCGCTGGAACTCGGGGTCGACCTGGTCGGGCTGGACGCGGTGCTGATCTGCGGGTACCCGGGCACCCGGGCCTCGCTCTGGCAACAGGCCGGTCGGGCCGGACGGTCCGGTGGCGAGGCGCTGGCCGTGCTGGTGGCCCGGGACGACCCGCTCGACACCTACCTGGTGCACCACCCGGAGGCACTGTTCGGGGCACCGGTCGAGGCGACCGTGCTCGATCCGGCCAACCCGTACGTGCTCGCCCCGCAACTGGCCTGCGCGGCGGCGGAGGCCCCGCTGACCCCCGACGACCTGGACCTCTTCGGCGACGGGGCGAAGGAGGCGGTGGACGCGCTGGTCGCTGCGGAGGCGCTGCGGCAGCGGCCGACCGGCTGGTACTGGCGGCACCGGGAACGACCGGACGTGGACCTGCGCGGCGAGGGGGGCGCCCCGGTCTGCGTGGTGGAGTCGGCGACCGGACGCCTGCTCGGCACGGTCGACGGCGGCTCGTCGCACTTCCTGGTCCACCCCGGCGCGGTCTACCTGCACCAGGGCGTCTCGTACGTGGTGGACGAGCTGGATCTGGCGGACGGCTGCGCGCTGGTGCACGCCGAGGAGCCGGACTGGTCCACCCACGCCCGGGACGTCACCTCGTTGTCGGTGGTGTCGGTCCGCTCGTCCGTCGACGCCGGCCCGGTCCGGTTGTTCCTCGGCGAGGTCGACGTGACCAGCCAGGTCGTCTCGTACCAGCGGCGGCGGCTCTCCTCCGGCGAGGTGATCGACACCCGCCCGCTGGACCTGCCGGCCCGGGAACTGCGGACGGTCGCGGTCTGGTTCACCGTCACGCCGGAGGCGCTGACCGGGGCGGGGGTGGAGCCGGCCGACGTGCCGGGCGGGCTGCACGCCGCCGAACACGCCGCGATCGGCCTGCTGCCGCTGGTGGCGACCTGCGACCGGTGGGACATCGGCGGACTCTCCACCGCGCTGCACCCGGACACCGAGGCCCCCACGGTCTTCGTGTACGACGGCCACCCCGGCGGGGCGGGGTTCGCCGAACGGGCGTACGGGACGGCGACGGCGTGGCTGCGGGCGACCCGGGACGTGATCGTCGAGTGCGGCTGCGAGACCGGGTGCCCGTCCTGCGTGCAGTCCCCGAAGTGCGGCAACGGTAACAACCCGCTCAGCCGGGTGGACGCGGTACGGGTCCTCGACGTGGTGCTGGCCAACCTGGCCGACAGGACGCAGGAATAGACCGCTCCCGTTCGGGGCATCTGCTCTGGGAGCGCTTCCATGCCCCCGAGGAGGAGTCGTGGCCGACACCATCGCCGAGACCGTCGACCTGCTCTACACGGTCGACCAGGAGAACCTGACCCGTGACCAGCAGATCGCCCTCGGCGCGGCGCTGGCCCAACTTGCCCAGGCCGAACGGCTGGAACAGATCAACGAACGCCTGCGTGCCATCCACCAGGTCCTCAACAGCTGGGCCCTGCGCGCCACCACCGACCCCCGTTGACTTCTGCTCCCGCCCCGGCGCAACCAACCGTGACGTACGCACCGCCCGAGGCGTCGCGGTGCCGATCTGACCATCAGCTGCGGTGCCGATCTGATGATCGGTCGCGGTGTCGATCTGATGATCGACTGTGCCGGTGGGTAAGAGGTGTGCGAGAGTCGGGCGCATCGGACGGAAGGAACCTTCATGCAGCTCAACCAGCTCCAGGCCCAGCAGCGGTTCCACATTCGGCAACGTCTGCGGTTCATGGTCAACCAGTACGAGGTCCACGCGGTCGCGCCGGACGGCTCGGAGGGCGGGCTGCTCGCCTTCGCGCAGCAGAAGCGGCTCGCCTTCAAGGAGCAGGTGACCATCTACACCGACGACAGCAAGCAGCAGCCCCTGCTCGGCTTCAAGGCCCGCCAGCGGCTCGACGTCGGGGCCACGTACGACGTCACCGACCACCTCGGCAACCCGATCGGGCTGTTCCGCAAGGACTTCGCCCAGTCGCTGCTGCGCTCCACCTGGCACGTCGAGCAGCCCGGCCTGCCCCCGACGACCGGCCAGGAACGCAGCATGCCGGTGGCCCTGCTGCGACGCTTCGTCGAGTCGCTCTCCTGGCTGCCCTACCACTTCGACTTCACCGCCGGTGGCCAGCCGGTCTTCTCGGTGGTCAAGCAGTGGGGGCTGCGCGACCGGTACACCGTCGAGGTGGCGCACCCGCAGATCGACCGCCGCCTCGTCATCGCGATGGCCATCGGACTGGACGCCCTCCAGGGCCGCTGACCCCGCCGCCCCGGAGTGCCCGCGTTCCGGCTCAGCCGCGTAGCGGGCCGGCGCGGGAGGTGACGGCGGCCTTCCGGTGCAGCCCGGGGAGCGGGGCGACCGTCACCTCCGCCGTGACCTGGACGTCAAGTCCGTCCAGGTGGCACCCGGCCAGCCGGGCACCGTTGGCGGCGGCGAGTTCGGCGGCCCGGCGGCAGGTGGCCTCCTCGCCCCGGAAGCTGATGCCCGCCCCGGCCAGGGCCGCGAAGTCGGCCGCCACCCGCGCCTGCTGTCGAGCCGCACGGGCCGCCCCCACCGCCGCACCGAACAACCCGACCAGCAGGAGGACCAGGCCCACCGCGAGCAGCAGGATGCTCGCCCCACCCCGATCGGCCCGGCACCGGTGCCGCCCGGCGTGTGGGTTGGCCCGACACGGGTGCCGGCCGGCATGTGGGTTGGCCCGACACAGGTGCCGGCCGGCATGTGGGTTGGCCCGACACAGGTGCCGGCCGGTGTGTGGGTTGGCCCGGCACGGGTGCCGGCCGGTGTGTGGGCCGGCCGTCCGCGTCTCCTCGTTCCTCATGCCGATCAACCGCCACCCCCTCGTCGACATGGGACCGTCACGACGCGGGAAGCGGGACGCCGGGCTCGACGGCGGCCACGGCGGTCGCCGCCACCGTGATCCGGGGCAGGTTCGCGCCGAGCGTCCGCACCGGGGCCCGCACCGTCACGGTCACCCGCTCCTGACCGACCTCGACCGAGATGTCGGCCCCGGCCGGGGCGACCCGGACGCCGGCCGCCCTCCCGCTCTCGCCCCGGGAGGCGGCGAGCGCCGCCTCCCGGGCCGCGTCCAGACAGGTGGCCTTCGTGGTCGCCGCGCTGACCACGGTCAGCCCGGCCAGGAGCAGCAGCATCAGCGCCGGCAGGCCGGCCGCCAGTTCGGCCGTGAAGGAACCCCGATCACCACCGGCCGCCGCCTGTGCGGCGAGGGCCTCTCGGTCGCCACCGGCTCTCGCCCCGGCGACAGAGCCTCGGCCAGCACCGGCCGCCGTCCCGGCGACGGCTCCTCGACCGCCGACGGGCAGCGTGGTGACGTGTGGGGCACGGGCACGGGCACGGCCGACCCGCCGGCGCCCGGTCACTTCAGCGCCCGGTCAATCACCGCAGTCAACGCCGACTGCACGTTACCGCTGGTCAGGACCTTCAACAGGATGCCGGCGAAGGCGACGGCGGCAAGGGTTCCGACGGCGTACTCGGCGGTGTTCATCCCGGCGTCCCCGCGCAGGCGGGCCATCAGTTTACGCACGGTGGGTGTCCTTTCTCGACAGTTGTCAGAGCACGTCACCGAGGACGGCGACGATCACCGGCACCAGGCCGGCGAGAACGAAGGCCGGTAGGAAGCAGAGCCCCAACGGCAGCACGATCAGCACGCCCGCCCGACGGGCCGACGCCTCGGCGGCCACCGCCCGGTCGGTCCGCAGGTCGTCGGCGAGGCGGCTCAGGGCCCCGGACAGCGCCGCCCCGCTCTGCGCCGACCGGACGGCGGCGGTCACCAGTCGGTCCGCCCCGCTCACCGGGGTGAGGTGGGCCCAGGCCTCCTCCGGTGTTCCGCCCAGCAAAAGGGTGCGGCCGACCCGGCCGAGCCGGTCGGCGAGTGGCCCGCCGAGCGCTTCCGCCACGGCGATGACCGCCCGGTCCACGGGTGCCCCGGCCCGCATCGCCGCCGAAAGGAGGTCGGCGGCGAGCGGCAGGTCGGCGACCTCCACGAGCCGCCGGTTGCGGACGGCGGGCGGCTCGATCTTCCGGAGCAGCCGGTCGAGGAGCACCGCAGCCAGCACTCCCCCGGCCACTCCGGCCCACCCGCCGACGACCACCGTGACGGCGACGCCGGCCAGGCCGGCGCTGAGCCGGATGACGTCCGGCAGCCGTCCGGAGGTCGCCTTCACTTCCGCACCTGAAAGGCGTGCCCGCCGGCCGAACCGGCGGTGGATGCGCGGGTGTGTCACGGCGACGACCAGCGCCGCGACGAGCAGGAGGCCGGCCGCGGTGAGCTGTGCGGTACCGGCACCGGCCGGACCGGCGGCGACCACGGGACCGGGAGCGAGCACGGTGGAACCACCGACGGAGGTGGAACCGCCCGTCAGGACAGTGGCACCACTGGCCGGCACAGCGAAGCCGCCGGCCAGGACGACGTGACCGTCGGCCGGAACCGTGAGCAGGGCGCACATCAGGCTGCCCCACCCGGGGTGGCGCCGAGCCGTTCGGCCCAGAGCAGGCCGACGACCTGGAGCGCGGTGGCCGCCACCGCGCACCCGGCACCGACCGGGGTGTGCAGCAGCACCCGGAGCGGGTCGACGCCGATGCCGTACCCGAGGGCGATGCCGCCGAGCGGCAACGCGGCGAGCAGCCAGGCGGTGGCCCGGGCCCCGGCGGCCTGGGCGGCCGCAGCGGCCAGGCCACGGTCCATCACCCGCATGTCGGCCTCGATCCGCTCCACCAGTTCCGCCAACGGCGCACCCGTCCGGTCTGCCAGGCGGATCGCCGCACGGGTCAGCCGGTCGATCCGATCGGGGCCGACCGGCCCGACGGTGTCGGAGGTAAAGCGCTGCCGCCGGTCGGCCGGATCGGTGCCGCCCGGGACGGCGGGACCGTCGGCGGCGGTGCCCGGGACCGGCGGGCCGGGCTCCGGCAGGGCGGACTCCAGCAGGGCGGGCTCGTCGGTGAGGTTGGTCGGGACCGGCAGACCGGCCCGTAGGTCGGCGGCGAGCGCGCCGAGCTGATCCAACCGATGGCGGCGGAGCCGTTCCGCCGATCGGATCGCACGACGCCGGAGCAGGGCCCGCACACCGAGGGCGACGTACGCGGCAGCCACCACGGCGGCCGCCGGCCCGGCGAGCAGCCCGCCGCCGGCCGCTCCGACACCGGCCGCCAGAACGACGCTCCGCTTGCGCGACACCGCCCAGCGGCCGGTGAAGCCGCCACCGGCGTCGTCGACCTGTCGGGCGGCTTCGATGGCCGGCTCCGGTGGGGTCGGACCGCTCCCGGTGTGCCCACCGGCTGGAGCGGTGGCCGGCCCCACGGGGACGCCGGCCGGGCGGCACGGATCGCGGCGGTTGGGTGGTCCCGCCAGGGGCCGCCGACCGGTGACGCGCGACGGGCCGGACCGCCGGAACCCTGGGACGTGGGTGACGCGTCCCGAGTTGGCCGTCGTGTTCCCGTCGGCCGGCAGAGTGACGCGTCGCCCGGACCGGAACAGCGCACGGTACCGGGACCGCCCGGTGCCCGTCGGCCAGCCGATGACGACGGTGGCCACGAGCACCAGCGCCACCACCGGCCAGGCCGCAGTGCTCACGACGACGTCCCCGACGAGCCGGGCCACGGTTCGGACAGGATCTGCGGCACCGGCACGCCGCGCTGCTGGAGCAGCATGCCGAGGGTACGGGCCGCCGGCCCGGGACCGCGTCCGCGCACCCACGCGGGCACGACCGTGACCAGGCGGTCCGGCCCGTCGGGCAGGAGCAGCGAGACCGACTCCAGCACGCGGCCGCTACGCCCCCGCCGCATCTGGAGCAGCACCTGGAGGGCGGCGGCCACCTGGGCGTGCAGGGCCGCGCGGGGCAGCCCTCCGAGCAGACCGAGCGCCTCCAGCCGAGCCGGTACGTCCGACGGGGCGTTGGCGTGCAGCGTTCCGGCCCCACCGTCGTGGCCGGTGTTCAGAGCGGCGAGCAGGTCGACCACCTCACCGCCCCGGCACTCCCCGACCACGAGCCGGTCCGGTCGCATCCGCAGCGCCTGTCGCACCAGGTCGGCGAGGCCCACCGCGCCCGACCCCTCCACGTTGGAGGTCCGCGCCTGCAACCCGATGACGTGCGGATGCACCGGACGCAGTTCGGCGGCGTCCTCGACCAGCACGATCCGTTCGGTGGTCGGCACCAGCCCGAGCAGCGTGTTGAGCAGGGTGGTCTTGCCGGAGCCGGTGCCGCCGGTGACCAGGTACGCCAATCGGGCCGCCACGACGGCGGCGAGCAGCGGGGCCACCGGCCGGGACACCGTGCCGTGGTCCACCAGTTCGTCGAGGGTGAACGGACGCTGCCGGAACGTCCGCAGCGACAGGTAGGGCCCACTGGTCGCCACCGGAGGCAGGACGGCATGCAACCGGGTGCCGTCGGCGAGCCGGGCGTCCGCGAACGGAGAGCCGTCGTCGAGTCGCCGGCCCGCGCCGGCCGCGAGGCGCTGCGCCAACCGACGTACGTCGTCCACGGTGCCGACCGGGACGGCCACCTGCCGCAGGCCGTCGCCCCGGTCGATCCAGACCCGGGTTCCGTTGACCAGCACATCGGTGACCCGCTCATCGGCTAGCAGCGGTCCGAGTGGCCCGGCACCGACGAGGTCGTCGTGCACCCGGTCGGCCATCCGCAGCACCACCGTGTCACCGAGGACGGCGGCAGCGGGCTCGGCGCGCACCGCGGAGACGACCGTGGCGGGGGTGACCGGGGTGGCCTCGGCGGCGAAGCGCTGGCGTACCCGGGCGGAGAGTTCACCGACGACGGCGGCCGGATGGTCCGACGAACGGGGATGGTCCCTCATGCCGCGCCCTCCACGTGCTGACCGGTCAGGTCGGCGACGATGCGCTGGCAGAGGGCAGCGAGCGGGCCACGGCCGGTCGCCGCCGGAGCCTCGCCCCGTTCCAGGCCCCGCGGGATGCCCGGCTCGGGTCGCAGCGTGCCGGCGAGCGGCAGGCCGAGTGCCCGGGCCACCTCGGCGGCCTTGAGCCGACCCGGCGCGGGCCCCCGGACGATCACCGCGAGGTCGGTGCAGTGCGGCGCGGCGGAGGTGACCACCTGGGCCGCGGCGGCGGTGGCCCGCAGTTCGGCGGGGACCACCAGGAACACCCGGTCGGCGGCCTGGAGGGCGAGCACGGTGGCGTCGTCGAGCTGGCGGGGCAGGTCGACCACGACCATGTCCCGGCCCCGGCGGGCGGCGTCGAGCGTGGCGGCCATCGCCGGTGCGGGCAGCGGCAGCGGGTCGCCCCGGTCCCCGGAGAGGACCACCAGGTCCCCCCGGCTGGGCAGGGCCTGGACCAGGGCGGGCGGGTCGACTCGGCCGTCGGCGTCGGTGAGCGCCGGCCAGCGCAGCCCTTCCAGTTGCTCCCAGCCGAGCACCAGGTCCAGCCCGCCGCCGAGCGGGTCGGCGTCGACGAGGAGGGTCCGGAGCCGGGCCCGGGCGGCGGTGACCGCCAGGCCACCGGCGAGGACACTCGCGCCGGCTCCGCCCCGACCGCCGAGCACGGCGACCACCCGGGCCACGGCGTCCTGCTGTGGCACGCACTCGGCGAACCGGTCGATGAGCCAGGGTTCCGCCGTGGGAAGGGTCGCGACGTGTTCCGCGCCGATCAGCTCGGCGACCTCCCAACCGGGGTCGGCCGCGCCCGTGCGGCCGACCAGCACCAGCCGGGCCCGACGTGGCAACCGGGCCCGCAGGCACGGTTGCGCCTGGTCGCCCCCGACCAGCACCAACGGCGCCGGCGACCACCGGGCCCGGGCCGCCGCCGGGTCGGCGGCCACCTCCACCTCCGTACCGCCGGCTGCGGCGAGCCGGAGGAGGTCGTCGAGGAGGTCGACGTCCGCGGTGACGACCAGCGGAAGTCGTCGGCGCGGCCGGACATCGGTACGGGGTGGCATCGCGGCCTCCAGCAGTCAGGCTCGGGGGTGCTGCCGAGAGACTGCGCCGAGATGCCCCTCTCCCGCTGGTGCGACGGCCGTACCTGTGGACAACCGGAGCGCCTGTGGACAGCGCCCGTTCGGGAAGTCGATCTGCTATGGGGATGGCTGTCGGATCGTCTGTCCCCGCAGCCCCCGGCCGTGATCACGATTGACCGAGACCGAGGGGTCCATTGACGCATGCAAAGATCACATCTGGATAATCGTGGACTCGTGCCGCCTTTCCGGGGCTGCACCCGAGCGGAGATCGGCCACCCATGACTCGTGCGGAAGCATCCGGGCCACAGGAGACCGGCGGACGGCGGTTCCGCTCGCCCTGGTTGGCGTACTCGCTGGTGGCGGCGATGGTGGGAGTGGTGACCGGCACGGTGATCTGGGCGCTCGGCACCGCCACCGAGCCCGTACCCCGGCCGGTGGCCGACCCGTCGGTGCCGGCGCTCCCGCTGCCCACCTTCGTCGGCACGACACCGAGGCCGGCGGCAGCCCCGGCGCGGGCCGCCACGACGGCCTCCCCGACCGTCTCCCCGGCCTCCGTTTCCCCGTCACCGGGCAGTCCGACGCCATCCCGCGACCGGAACGCCACCGCGAGCGGCCGACCCACCTCCGCCCCGACCCGCTCTGCCACGCCGGACGTCGTGGAGCTGACCCCACTTCCTGCCGAGAAGGAACGCGACCTCCGCTCGGTCGACGGCGGAGCGGACACCACGGTCGAGTTCGTCAACCAGCGGACCGGACAGGTGACCGTCTACTGGCTGAACCACTGGGGGTACCGGGTGCGCGTCGAGCGGCTGTCGCCGGGCGAGTCCCACCAGCGGGACACGCAGGTCGGTCATCCCTGGGTGGTGACCGACGGCGACGGCCGGGCGTTGGCCGTCTACCAGCCGGTCGCCGCACCGGCCCGCGCCGTCGTCCGGTAGCACCCGCGCCCTTCGTCCGGTAGCGCCTGCGCCCTTCGTCCGGTAGCAACCGCGCCGTCGTCCGGTGTCAGACCGGGGGCGTTCTCCCGTGGTGGGCCGGGGTGTCAGGTGGTTGCAGGGGTCCCCTCCTCGGCAGAAAACGGTAGGAGGGGACCCCTGCAACCAACCACGCCGGCCCGTCGCGGTGCACCGCCCGGGTCGGCGGGTTCCTCACCCCTCGGCCAGAACCTCCCGGAGCCGGACGGCGAACCGCTCCGGATCGCCGACGAAGCCGATGTGGTCGCCGGGGAACATGGTCGGCGCCACGCCCAGCCCGGCGGCGAGCGCCCGCGAGGTCCGGTCGCAGAGTTGACCGGTGGACTCCTCCCCGATGCCGACCACGATCCGGGTCGCGCCGGCGCGCAGGGCCGCAAGGTCGGGCTGCCAGCGGGTGGTCGGGATCAGCATGTGCGCGTACTGGAAATGCTCGTCCGCCACGTCCTGCGGGTCGCGCTCACTGGCGAACATCGCCTCGGTCACCTCCTCGGGCATCTGGATGTTCGCCACGGCCAGGAACTGCCGCCATGCGCCGACCGGGTCACCGGCCAGGTACGTGGCGACCATCTCCTCGGTACGCGCCCGCAGTTCCTCCCGGTCGTCGAGCAGCTCGTCGACGGGAGGCTCGTGCGCGACGACGGTGTGCACCCCTCCGGAGTGGGCCTGCGCGAGCGCCAGCGCGGTGACCGCCCCGCCGCTGGAGCCGAGGACCGCCGCCGGTCCGGCGTCGAGGTGGGCCAGCAGCCGGGAGAGGTCGTCGGCGCGCATCTCGGGCGTCGAGTCCCGGTCGGGGTCGTCGACCGGGCTCCGGCGGATGCCCCGGGGGTCGGTGGTGAGCACGGTGTGGTCGACGGCGAGCAGGTCGGCCAGCGGCGCGAACGACGTGGCGTCCATCGGCGCGCCGACCAGCACCACCAGCGGCCCTCGCCCGCGTACCTCGTAGTAGAGGGTGGCGTCGGGGACGCGCAGGGTTCCGACGGTGGGTGCGCTGGTCGCGGTGCGGTTCATCAGGTCCTCCGGCGTGCGGTGCGGATCGTTCGGTCGAAGGGGTGACTCCCGCCGTGGGGCAGAATCGTCGCTCGTGGGGAACATTTCTCGAACCGCCCCGGACCAACTCGTGGACGTGTCGACCGATCCGGCCCCGGACCGGCCCACCGACGTGGCGAACGCTCCGGTCCTGGAGCGGCCCACCGACGTGGCGAACAATCCGGTCCTGGAGCGGGCGCGGGCCGGTGACGACGAGGCGTTCAACCATCTCGTCGCGCCGCTGCACCGGGAACTGCACGCCCACTGCTACCGGATGCTCGGTTCGACCCACGACGCCGACGACGCTCTCCAGGACGCCCTGCTGCGCGCCTGGCGGGGGCTGCCCCGTTTCGAGGGACGCGCCTCGCTGCGCTCGTGGCTGTACGCGGTGGTGACCCGCGTCTGCCTGGACACGGTGGCAGCCCGGGGCCGACGCGCTCTGCCGGTGGATCTCGGGCCGGCCAGCGACCGCGCCGTCCTGGGCGACGTACCGCTGGGTCGGGTCGCCTGGCTCGGTCCGTACCCGGATCGGGAGCTGGCGGACGGCCCGGCCCATCCGGACGCGCGCTGCGAGCAGCGGGAAGCCGTCGAACTCGCCTTCGTCGCCGCCCTCCAGGTCCTGCCCGGCAACCAGCGGGCCGCACTGCTGCTGTTCGAGGTGCTCGGTTTCTCGGCCGCCGAGATCGCCACCATGATGAACACTTCGACCACGTCGGTGAACTCGGCGCTCGCGCGCGCCCGCCGGCTCGTCGCGGACCGGGTCGGCCCGGCCAGCCAGCAGCACACGCTGCGGAAAATCGGTGACGCGCGGCTGCGGCAGATCGTCGACGGGTACGCCACGGCGCTGGAGAACGCCGACGCGGACGCCCTGGTCGCCCTGCTGACCGAGGACGTCACCTGGTCCATGCCGCCGCTGCCCGCCTGGTACACGGGCATCCGGGCGGTCACCGACTTCGCGGTACGGGTGCCGCTGACCGGGTGCGGGACGTGGCGCCACCTGCCCACGCACGCCAACGGGCAGCCCGCCGTGGCGAGCTACCTCGACGCCGACGGCTTTGGTACCCACCTCGCCTGGTCGATCAACGTGCTGACGCTGCGCGGCGACCGCGTCGCGGCGATCACCTCGTTCCTGGACCCCGGGGTCTTCCCCCACTTCGGCCTTCCGACCAGCCTGCCCTGATCCGGCAACTCGCCGGTCCCCACCAGGAGGCAGTCCCGGCGGCCCCGGGCGGTCCCGGCGGCCCCAGCGGTCGAGCCGGTGTCCGCCCTCGTGCCCGGAGTGCCGGTCAGTCCGCCAGGTATCCGGTGGCGGGGTCGATGCCGGCGAGGAAGTCGCGGATGTTCTGCTCCATCTCGATCCGGCTCATCACGGGGTCGGCCGGTCCGGAGAGCGTGAAGCCGTACTCGTGCGGCCCGCTGAGCCAGTCGAAGTCGTACACGCCGGGCTCCTCGGCACGCGTACGAACCCGGAAGTCCTGCCCGTCGACAGTGAGCAGGACTGGCTCACCCTGGTACCTGATGGTCCCCAGGTGCTCGGGTACGAGGCCCGGCTCCGCAGCGTCCCACATGGTTGCTCCTCTGCACGGCCAACGGGACGGGCCGCCCCCTCCGGGCTCGGCTTTCGGCCGTCCAGGGGTCATTGTGCCGGCCAGCGGGCCGTCGCTGACCGATCGCCGACTTTCTGCTCCGGCTGCACCGCTTCCGGACATGTTCCCGCTGGCCGGAATCTGTGACCGATTCTCCCGGAACCTCACACCCCGCTGGTGAGTGGGAGTTGTGGAGAGGGGGGTGACGGTGTCCGACGATGATCTGATCTCCGAGTTGTACGCAGGCTGTTTCCGGCGGCTGGTCGTCCAGTTGTATGCGGTGAGCGGGGACGTCAACGAGGCCCAGGAGGCAGTCCAGGAGGCCTTCGTCAGGGCGCTGGTCGCGCCCCGGCGGTTTGCCCGCCTGGAGAACCCGGAAGCGTGGCTGCGGCGGGTGGCGGTGAACGTCGTCCGCAGCCGACACCGCCGGCGCCAGGTGCTGAACAGGCTGATGCGCCGGATCGGCCCCTCACCCGTTGTCGTCGACCGATCCCCGGAGCACCTCGCGCTGCTGGCCGCCCTGCGCGAGCTGCCGGAGGGTCAGCGGCACACGCTGGCTCTCCACTACCTGGTCGACCTGCCGGTGACCGAGGTCGCAGCCACCCTCGGCGTCTCCGCCGGCACGGTCAAGTCCCGCCTGTCACGGGGACGGCAGGCGCTGGCGAAACTTCTCACCGACTCCGATCCCGACCCCGACGTCAACCCCGACCCCGACGTCAACGACTACGCGAACAACGGGAGAGCCGATGTCCGATCGTGAAATCACCGGGTTCGACGTCGACACGGTCGCCGCCGCCGTCCGGCAGCCACCTCTCGACGACCTCTGGTCGGCGGCCCGGGCCCGGCGGCGACGGCGTACCGGCGGGGTCGCGCTGGCACTCGTGGTGGTCTTCGCCGGCATGGCGGCCCTGCCGCTGGCCGCTGGCCCGCACCGGGTCGACCAGGCCGGTCCGACCCCGCTTCCGGAGGCCCGGGTGCGTGGCACTCAGCTCTTCATGACCGGTCCGGACTCCGCCGTCGGCGTCGACCAGGTCGGCAACGGGTGCACCCTGCGGTTCGCGCACACCCGGGACGGCGGCCGGACCTGGAGCGACCGGGACGCGGCCAGCTACCAGGCGGCGAGCTGCCCTCCGCTGGACCCGGAGGGGTATCCCCCGGTCTCCATCCATGAGTTCTCCGTCCTCGGCGAGCGCTCCTACCTGGTCCTCGAAGGCGAAACGTCCCGCCTCACCACCGACTACGGCCGGACCTGGCGGGACGCGGAGCAGGCGATGGTGACGGTGTCCACGTTCCCGCCGCACGCCCGTGCCGTCTTCTGTCAGGGAGGGTGTGGCGCACTGCGCCAGCCACTCGCCGTGGATCCCTCGACCGGGACGGTGTACCGGCTCAACGGAGAACCGCCCTCGCCCTATCCGCCGTCCAGCATCTACCCGAGTGCGGACGGGACGATCTGGGTGACCTACGGGCCAGGTGACGTCGGCGGCGTCATGGTCGTCGCCCGGAGCATCGACCGGGGTGCCACGTGGAACACCTGGCGACCAGTCAAGGGAGCGAACGTCGTCGCGGTGGCCGGGGTCAGCGGGCGGGAGGCGTACCTGCTGATCGAGCCTCCGCCGCCGCCCGGCGCCCAGCCGGTGGAGGTCACCGGTCCGTCTCAGGTGCTGCGCACCACGGACGGCGGAACGACCTGGACGGACGTCGGCACGGACCTGCCCTCGACACCGGCGAACAGGCCGTTCACCATCGGCTCGGACGGCAGCCTGCTGGTCGCCCAGTCGGGAACCACGTCGCCGGCTCTCGTCACGTCCCTGCTGGTGAGCCGGGACGGGGGCCGGCACTTCACCAAGGCACGGGAGTACCACGGGGGCGACGGATCGGTGGGGGCCGCACCCGGTCACGCCTGGCTCTACGGCCGGGACGACGAGTCGGCGATCGGCCCGGACCACGTCATGACCACCACGGACGGTTCTACCTGGGCCCGGTTCCCCCTTCCCGACTGAGCCGGACCGGTACAGGGTGATGCGGTTGTGCTGTGCTGTGGCCTGCAAGGGTTCGTCGCCCATCCCCGCCGGTGGGTGGTGGAGCGGACCCTGGCCTGGCTGACCGCCCACCGCCGCCTGGCCCGCGACTACGAAACCCACCCCGCCACCTCGGAGGCCATGATCCGCTGGGCCGCCATCGCCGGCATGCTCGCCCGCCTCACCCGAGGCGGACCCGCCACCCGCCGGCAACGCCGCACCTTCAACACACCCGACCGACAGAGAAGTGAAACACCCGACCGACAGAGAAGTGAAACGCGCTCTCAGGGCATAGGCGCCCTGCTCGCCTATGCCTCAGGTGATAGACCGGTAGAGCTGCGTATTCGATCGTGGCGAATTCCGGCGATTCGATGGGTTCGCGACGACTCTGTGTAGCACCTTTGGTGTCAGGCGCTGCTGGTTGGTCAAGATCGGGGCCTTCGAGAAGCAGTACCGTGCCCGATGATCGGTGGATGATCGCGGCAACCTGGCGGGTGGTGGGGCGGGCGTTTCCCGGCCCGAGGGTTCTGGCGGTGTGGGTGCTCGTGACTGCGCCGGCCCCATTGATCTTCTTCGAGGGGACTCATCCGTGGGAAGAGGACATCAAGGTTTCGACGGCGCTGTGGTGGGTCGTGGGGGCAGTGCCTGTGCTCGCTGCCGTGGTGGCAGCGAGATGGACCTGGTACACCGGTCAGCGTCGCGCTGCCTCGGCCGCGGTGGCGGCTGTCGTCGCGGCCACGGTGATCAGTGCAGTATTTGTGGGCGCGACGATGGCCGTCTATCGGTGGGTAATCCCGCTCACTGGCACGGCTCAGTGGTGGAGAGTCCTGTTCGGCAGCATTCCCTTGGCAATCTGCGGTGCGGCGGTCGGTCACCTGCTCGAACGAGGTCGGGTGCGGCGTAGCCAAGTGTCGACTCGACGTGGCTATGTCACTGGCGGAATTGTCGCCATGGTGGGTGCCCTTCTCGCGCAGCCGACAGTGCAACTTGGCGCTGAGGGCAGCACCGTGTCGTACGACCCGGTCGAGTACGGGACAGTGGGCCGGTATGCGGCCTCGGCCAATGAGCTGGGGGAATTGAGGCTGCCGGCGGCAGGCCAGTATGCGATCTTCGCGGTCGGCTTCTCCCCAAGCCATCCTGACTGCCAAATCATCGGCGCCGACCGGGCTGTCGTGCCGGCAAAGTTGATCACCATCGCGCCCGGGGACTACGGCGGTGACGCGGCCACCTATACCTGGGTCGCTTCCTTCGACGTTCCCGTGCCCGGTACCTATTCGCTGTCATGCCAGACCTACGACCAGCAGGCGTCGTACACCGTCGGAGAAGTCCCGCAGATCCGCGGAGCGGTGAGCGCGCTGATTCACTGGCCGCTGATCGCGATCTGTTTGCTCGGCGCCCTCCCTGGTCTGCTGATCATCGCGGAAACCGTCAGGCGACGTACCAGGCGCCGGTTAGCGCAAGGCGCGATGCCGGAGCTGTAGCCGTTTCGCGATTGGTCGGCCGATGGGGCCGTCGTGTCCGATCGCGGCTCAGTCCCTGGCTCAGGCGGTCAAGGTGACGGCGTGCGGTCGGCACGCGCGTACCGACTCCAGGTGCCGCCGACGGCGTCCAACCCGACGGCGTCAGGCCAGGCTTGCCCCCCGGCCGCGCACCGGGAAGGTCCACCAACGCACCACCCTCGGCTTCACCGGCCGGCGCGTCCTCGTCTCCCGCCAGTGGTCCGGCAAAACCCTCGCCGACCACCGCGCCGACAACCGGGCCTGGATCCGCGCCATCCTCGCCGGCGGCATGGCCGACACCAACCAACACGACCAGGCCGTCAACGAGGCGGACGGGCCGAAGCGGTACCGGTTCGAACTCGCCCGACCGGAAGACCCCGACGTGCCACCCCTGGAACACCGCCTCCTCTGCGCCATCTCCGCACGCATCCGCTGGCGCACAGACCTCGACACCGCCCGACTCCGGACAGCCGCCGTCGTTTCGGCAACCGGTGGTCGAGGTCGCGCCGGGCCGGTGGTTGGCACAGTGGCCCGACCGGGCCGGCGTCGAGCACCAAGCGGAGTTTCCCAGCGAGGCGGCGGCCGTGGCCCAGGTAGCGGCGGCGTACGGCGGGCTGCGCTTCCACGACCTGGGGCACTCGTACGCGACGTGGCTCGTGACCGACGGGGTGCCGATCAACCTCGTCCAGCGGGTGATGGGGCACGAGCAGGCGTCGACGACCCTCGACCGGTACACCCACACCCCCGACGACTACGCCGACCGGGTTCGACAGACCTTCGCTGACGATCTGCTGACTTTCCGGCCTGTCACGCGGTCCGATTCTGGATCGGGGGCGGAAGGTGGCGCTGACCGGGAACGTGAACCGGGGCTGGAAAAGGGACGACCCCCGTCGGGGGGAGACGGGGGTCGTCGGGGAGTTCGGCTCCGGGGGGGATTGAGCCGAACTCGCTCAGCGGTTACGGGGGGTGCAACCGCTGAGAGCCGGTGTTGTACAGATGTGAAAAGTCGTCGTAAGTACAAGCATGCCGTAGCAGACATGCTCACGTCGAGTGGCGTAACCTCCACTCCCTGCGAAATCCCGCCGACGCCATGTGACCGTGGTCACTCTCGCGAGGCGCCTTGGGAGCGTGTGCGCAGGTGAGTGAGGTTCGCCACCCCCGGGCACCCGCCGACCCTAGACCATCGGGCTAGACTTTCGCGCCGTGGGCCGAGGTGCCGCTTTCTTCGATCTGGACAAGACCGTCATCGCCAAGTCAAGCGCGCTGGCGTTCGGTCGGCCGTTCTACCGCGATGGCCTGATCACCCGACGGGACGTGGTCAAGTCCGCCTACGCCCAGCTCATGTTCCGGCTCGGCGGAACCGACGAGCAGACCATGGCCCGCACTCGCGACTACCTGGCCGCCCTCTGCAAGGGCTGGCAGGTGGAACAGGTCCGTCAGATCGTCGCGGAGACCCTCCACGAGCTGATCAACCCCTACGTGTACGCCGAGGCCGCCGCCCTCATCGAGGAGCACCAGGCCGCCGGCCGGGACGTCGTCCTGGTCTCCGCCTCCGGCGAGGAGATGGTCCGCCCGATCGGGGAGCTGCTCGGCGTCACCGACGTCATCGCCACCCGGATGACGGTGCAGGACGGCCGGTACAGCGGCGAGGTCGAGTTCTACGCCGCCGGGCCGAGCAAGGTCGACGCGGTCGGCGAACTGGCCGTCGAGCGTGGCTACGACCTGGCCGAGTCGTACGCCTACTCCGACTCGTACAGCGACCGACCGCTGCTGGAGTGCGTCGGCCACCCCACCGTGGTGAACCCCGACCGACAGTTGCGCAGGCTGGCCACCGAGAACTCCTGGCCAGTGCTGGAGTTCCGGCACCCCGTCCCGCTGGGTCGCCGCCTGCGGGAACGCCCGGCGGTGCCGGTGGCCGCCGCCGCGCTCGGCGTCGGCGTCGGGGTCGCCATCGGCATCGCCTGGTACGGCCGGCACCGCCGCACCCGGGTCACCCCGGTCGCCTGACCAACACCTCCTCTTTCACCCTCACGCCTGGTACGCCCCGCGTACCGGGCGTCGCCATGTCCGGACCCGGCAGAGCCGCCTGCGCAGTGGGCACGGTCGTTTCGTCGCGGTCGGCGCCCGCTCATCTCCGCCGACCCGGCGAACGGTGGGCCAGCGTCGCCAGGAACGGGCGCCACGGCCATCTTGAGCGAACGCTCAAACACTCCTAAGCTGATTTGAGCGAACGCTCAAACGGGAGGACGGGGCATGACGGAGCAGGCACCACCACCGCGCCGGACTGCGGCGAACTGGATACTCGCCGGACTGATCGGGGCCTTCGGGTTGGTGGTCTTCACCATCGCCGTCTATGACGGTCGGGCGGACAGCGCCCTGCTCTTCGTGGCACTGCCGGTCCTGCTGGCCGCGGCCCTGGCCCTGACCCCGGGGCGCACCTCGCACGGCCGGGTCTTCGTCACCACCACCATCGCCCTCCTGCTGGCGGCGGTGGCCCTGCACGAGGGCGCGATCTGCGTGGTGCTGGCCGCGCCCCTGGTCTACGCGGTGGCACACGGCGCGATGGCTCTGATCAACCTGGTCCGGCGCTCGTCCCGCACCTACTCCGTGATCCTGGTGCCGCTGCTGCTCGTGCCCGGCCTGGAGGGCAGCGGGATCGGGCCGAGGATCGCCCCGGAGCAGTCGATCGAGGTGGTCCGAGTGGTGGCGCTCCCCGCCGACGTGGTGGCCGCCGGCCTGGCGGCCGGTCCCCGCCCCGCCCCGGTCCGGTCACCGGCGTTGCGGCTGCTGGGAGTGCCCGTCCCCGGGCACGTCACCGGAGCCGGCCTCGACCCGGGCGACCGGTGGACGTTCGGCTACCACGGCAGCGCGCACGGGCCGGGCGGTCACCTCGTCGCCGAGGTCGCGACCACCGCACCGGGACACCTGACCTTCCGCTTCGTCGAAGACACCTCCATCACCGGACGCTGGTTCACCTGGCAGCGGGCCGACCTGCGCTGGCAGGCGGTGGACGCCGGCCACACCGAGGTCCGGCTCACCGTCGCCTACCGGCGGGGGCTCGACCCGTCCTGGTACTTCGGGCCGCTCCAGGACGTCCTGCTCGACCAGGGCGGCGGGCACCTGCTCGACATGCTGGCGCTGCGGTGACCACCGCCCGGTACCTCTGCCTGGCTCTGCCCCTGCTGGCGGTGCTGGCCGCCGCCCGGTGGGACCGGGACCGCACCGCCCGCGCGGCGGCGCTGCTGGCCTTCGTGGCCGCCGTCGTCGGCGTCGCCGCTCTGCACGAGCTGTCCCGGACGACCGGCTGGTACGCCTTCGCACCGGTGGACGGGGCGTACCGGGGGCTACCGGTGGACCTCTGGATCGGCTGGGCGGCGCTCTGGGGGCCGCTCCCGGTGCTCCTGCGCCGGGTGCTGCCGCTGCCGGTCGCCCTCGGCCTGCTGGGCTGGCTGGACGTGGTGACCATGCCCGCCCTGGACCCGCTGCTGCGCCTCGGGCCGGACTGGCTGGTCGGGGAGGCGGTCGGGCTGCTCGGTGTGGCGTTGCCGGCACAGTTGCTCGGCCGGTGGAGCGCCGACCGGCGACACCTGTCCGCCCGGGTGCTGCTCCAGCTCGGGCTCTTCGGCGTCCTGCTGCTGTGGCTCCTGCCCACCCTGGCCCTCACCCTCGGCGGCGGTTCCTGGGCGCGGCTCGCCGGGCTGCCGGCGTCCCGGCTGGTCCTCGTCGCGCAGGTGGCCCTGCTGCTCGCCACGCCGGCGTTGGCGGCGGTACGTGAGTTCGCGGTCCGGGGCGGCGGGACACCGTACCCGTGGGACCCGCCGGGCCGGTTCGTCACCACCGGCCCGTACGCCTATCTCGCCAACCCGATGCAGGTCGGCGCGGTGGCCCTGATGATGCTCACCGCGCTGGTCACGGGCAGTGCCGCGCTGGCGGTGGGAGCGGCGTTGGCGGTGGCCTTCAGCGCCGCGGTGGCGGGCCCGCACGAGGACCACGACCTCGACGGCCGGTACGGAGAGCGCTGGCGGGACCACCGTCGTCGGGTCCGGCCCTGGTGGCCCCGGTGGCGGCCGTACCTTCCCGGGGAACCTGCGGTGCTCTGGCTGGACGACGACTGCGGACCGTGCGCGGCGGTCCGGCGGTTCCTCGAACGCCGTCGCCCGGTGAACCTCACGATCCTGCCTGCCGCGCGGCATCCGGCGGGGGTGCTGTGGCGGGCCGGGTACACGGGTGGCGACGGTCACCGGGAACGGGGGGTGGCCGCCGTCGCCCGCGCACTCGAGCACCTGCACCTCGGCTGGGCCTGGCTGGGTTGGCTCATGCGGCTACCCGGGATCGCCTGGCTGGCGCAGCTCGTGACCGATGCGATGATCGCACCGCCCCACCCGTGCCGACCGCCAGGAGAGCGATGTCCGACACCAAGCGCCGCCTCGTCGACGGGACGATGACGGCCATCCGCCAGCACGGCATCGCCGGAGTCTCCGCGCGCACCATCGCCGCCGCGGCCGGAGTGAACCAGGCGCTGGTGTTCTACCACTTCGGCAGCGTGGACGAGCTGCTGTCGGCGGCCTGCCGGGCCGGCACCGCCGAGCGGGTCGCGAGCTGGTCGGCCCGGCTCGCCGGGGTGGGCAGCCTGCGCGAGCTGCTGGAGGTCGGGCGGGCCCTGCACGAGGAGGAGCGGGCGCTGGGCAACGTCTCGTTCCTGGCCCAGATGCTGGCCGGCGCACAGAGCGACGAGCGGCTCGCCGCACCGACCGCCGACGCGCTCCAGCTCTGGGTGGACGAGATCGAGGCCGTCCTGCGCCGGCTCCTGGCCGGATCGCCCTTCGCCGAGGTCGCCGACGTCGCCGGTCTCGCCCGCGCCGTGTCGGCCGCGTTCATCGGGCTGGAACTCTACGACGGGGTGGACAGCGCCGGCGCGGAGCGGGCGATGGCCGCGCTCGACCAGCTCGGCGTGCTCATCGAGGTCGTGGACGAACTCGGTCCCGTCACCCGGCAGATCCTGCAACGGCGGGTCAACAAGGCCGCCCGCCGGCCCTGACGTCCCGCACCGCCCGGTTCTGGGCACCGACACGGCGGAGAGCGGGACGGTTGCTCAGGCGGTGCCGACGCGGCGGTTCGAAAGATGCCGACGCGGCAGGTCAGGCGGCGGCGAGGATCTCGTCGCCGATGAGGGTGAGCTGGGTGGCGGCCAGCTCGGTGGCGGTCATGTAGTGGCGCAGCCACGAGCGCAGCCCGTCCGGGGTGCCGGTGGCGAAGGCTCCGGCCGAACCGACGTACTCGGGCTCCCGCTCCCGGTGCCCGACGTCCATCGCGACCAGTCCGCGCGGGTCGAAGCCGGTGGACAGAAGCACCAACCGGGCGGCGGCGCGGGCCACCACGCCGGACGGGCCGGCGAACGGCCGTAGCGCCAGCAGCTCCCCGTGCACCACGGCGGCGAGCAGCAGCGGTGGAACCTTGGTGCCCCCGGCGACCAGCCCGGCCAGGCCGTCCAGTCGGGCGCCGACCACCGGATCGGCCACCGGTCGTCCCAGCTCCGCCTCGGCCACGACGTCCCGGGCGGCGAGGACGTGCAACCTCGCCAGGACCTGCCGGGGCGCCCGCGACCAACGCTCGGTCAACCCGGGCAGCGCGCCGGCCACCCGCAGCGCCCCCTGGAGCACCGGGTCGGTGACCGTGCCGGCCCGGACCGCCTCACGCTCGTGGGCGTACCCCTCGAGGGCGGCGCTGGCCACCGCGGACCGCAGGCTCACCTCGGCGGCCACCTGGCCGCCGTGCCGGCGCAACGCACGGTGCCGCATCGCCTGGTCGACGTGGTCGCGGGCCCGCTCGACGGCGGGAGCGATGTCGGCGAGCGCGAGGAGCGGGGCGAGCGGATCGGAGGTCACCCCGTCACGCTAGCGACCGGTCAGGACCGGCGGTACGCGACGCTCCCCCATCCCCCTGTCACCGCCATCGCACGCGTCCACCCGCTGGAGGCGGTCGTGCCACGCAGCACGCCGCTGAGGTGGTTGCAGGGGACCCTTCCTCGGCAAAAAGCGGTAGGAGGGGTCCCCTGCTACCACGCACGCCCCTCCCCGGCACCGGTGAGCGCGCGCGGCGGGCCGCTGGGCGCGTCGGACCGACGATCGTGGTCGCGGCGGCTGGCCGACGAAGTTAACCTCTCTGCAACGAGACGCAGGTCATCCGAGCAACGAGGAGTCACGCCCATGAGCGAGGCCTTGGCCAATTTGCTGAACGAGACGCGGCAGTTCCCGCCGCCGGCCGCGCTCGCCGCGAACGCCAACGTCAAGGCCGACGCGTACGCCGAGGCGGAAGCCGACCGGCTGGGTTTCTGGGAGCGGCAGGCCCAGCGGCTGACCTGGACGAAGCAGTGGGACCAGGTGCTCGACTGGTCCAACCCACCGTTCGCGAAGTGGTTCGTCGGCGGCCAGTTGAACGTGGCGTACAACTGCCTGGACCGGCACGTGGAGGCCGGGCTCGGTGACCGGGTCGCCATCCACTGGGAGGGCGAGCCGGGCGACACCCGCACCATCACCTACGCCGAGCTGCACAAACTCACCTGCCAGGCGGCGAACGCGCTGACCGACCTGGGTGTGGTGGCCGGTGACCGGGTGGCGATCTATCTGCCGATGGTGCCGGAGGCGGCGGTCGCCATGCTGGCCTGCGCCCGGATCGGGGCGACGCACAGCGTGGTCTTCGGCGGTTTCTCCGCCGACGCGCTGACCAACCGGATCCAGGACGCCAGCGCCAAGGTGGTGATCACCGCCGACGGTGGTTTCCGTCGGGGCAAGCCGTCGGCGTTGAAGCCGACCGTGGACGAGGCGCTGGCGAACTGCCCGTCGGTGGAGCACGTGCTGGTGGTCCGCCGGACCGGCGAGGAGGTCGCCTGGTCGGAGAAGGACCGCTGGTGGCACGAGACGGTGGAGACCGCCTCGACCGAGCACACCGCCCAGCCGTTCGACGCCGAGCACCCGCTGTTCATCCTCTACACCTCGGGCACCACCGCCCGCCCGAAGGGCATCCTGCACACCACCGGCGGCTACCTCACCCAGACGGCGTACACCACGTACGCGGTCTTCGACCTGAAGCCGGAGACCGACGTCTACTGGTGCACCGCCGACATCGGCTGGGTGACCGGGCACTCCTACATCGTGTACGGCCCGCTGGCCAACGGCGCGACCCAGGTGATGTACGAGGGCACCCCGGACACCCCGCACAAGGGCCGGTTCTGGGAGATCGTCGACCGGTACAAGGTGACCATCCTCTACACCGCGCCGACGCTCATCCGCACCATGATGAAGTGGGGCGAGGACATTCCGGCGCAGGCCGACCTGTCGTCGCTGCGGCTGCTCGGCAGCGTCGGCGAGCCGATCAACCCGGAGGCGTGGATCTGGTACCGCCAGCACGTCGGCCGGGGTGAGCTGCCCATCGTCGACACCTGGTGGCAGACCGAGACCGGGGCGATGATGATCTCGCCGCTGCCGGGGGTGACCGAGGCCAAGCCGGGCAGCGCGATGACCCCGCTGCCGGGGATCAGCGCGGACGTGGTGGACGACCAGGGCCAGTCGGTGCCGAACGGCGGAGGCGGTTACCTGGTGCTGCGTGAGCCGTGGCCGTCGATGCTGCGCACCATCTGGGGCGACGACAACCGGTTCATCGAGACGTACTGGTCGCGGTTCGAGGGCATGTACTTCGCCGGGGACGGCGCGAAGCGCGACGACGACGGGCACATCTGGCTGCTCGGCCGGGTGGACGACGTCATGCTGGTCTCCGGGCACAACATCTCCACCACCGAGGTCGAGTCGGCGCTGGTGTCGCACCCGTCGGTGGCGGAGGCGGCGGTGGTCGGCGCGACCGACCCGACGACCGGGCAGGCGATCGTCGCGTTCGCCATTCCGCGCGGCACCGTGGACACCGCCGGTGACGCGGGCGAGCAGCTCATCGCGGACCTGCGCAACCACGTGGCGAGGACGCTCGGCCCGATCGCCAAGCCCCGGCAGATCATGCTGGTGCCGGAGCTGCCGAAGACCCGCTCCGGCAAGATCATGCGGCGGCTGCTGCGGGACGTGGCGGAGAACCGCTCTCTCGGTGACGTCACCACGCTCCAGGACTCCTCGGTGATGGAGCTGATCTCCTCGGGCATGAGCGGCGGAAAGTCCGACGAGGACTGACGCTCCGCGTACCCCTTCCGGTGGGTGACGGTCCACGTGGACCGTCACCCACCGTCGTTTCTGCTGTGGTTGGGCACGCTTGTCAGGTGGTTGCAGGGGTCCCCTGCTACGCAGAAAGCGGTAGCAGGGGGCCCCTGCTACCAACCCAGTGGCTGCCACGACCAGGAGGGCCGTCTGCTTCGGACGGTCGGTGGAGCCGGAGGAGGCTGATCGGGTGGAGACCGACCGGGGATCTGTCCCCCGGTCGATTTCTGAATTACGTTCACGCCGTCGGAGCCGTTGACGTCCATCGTTGCACGGACGGGTGCGATTCCGACCTTTCTCCCCTGTCCAGAAATGGAGTGGCATGCGCCAAACTGGTCTGCAACGTGGGTCGCGGCGACGTCTGCTCGTCGCGCTGCCCGCGATCGCGCTCGCCGCCTCGGCACTGATCGTGCCCGGCAACGCCTCGGCCGAGGAGGCCGAAGGGGTCCGCGCCGTCATCGGCACGGACGAGTTCTACATCAACTATGCCGAACCCGCCGTCCAGGCGGACACCCGGGGCCGGGAGGTCAAGGGCGCCGGCGGCATCCACGCACCGGCGGTCGAGTCGGCTCGCGCGTACGACCGCAAGTACGCCCGGGGGAACCCGACCGCCGCCCGTGAGCTGGCGCGCAACGAGGCCCGGGCGATCCGTACCGGTAAGAGCCCACGCCAGTTCAAGAAGGCTCCGCAGACGCAGACCGCCAAGCTGCTGACCCTGCTGGTGGAGTTCAACGACCAGGCGAACGACGACTTCACCGGGACGATGGTGCCGAAGACGGTCTTCGGGGACCGGAGCTGCGTTCCCGGGACTGTCCAGAACGGGCCGTTGCACAACAACATCCCGAATCCGGCCTCGTACGCCAACGAGGACAACAACTCGATGTGGGTGCCGGACTTCTCGCCCACCCACTACAACAAGATGCTGTACAGCAAGACGGGCATCACGCAGCGGATCCGGACCGACCTGATCGGGCCGGACGGCAAGCCGGGCATCGACATCTCCGGCCGCAGCATGCGCAACATGTACCTGGAGATGTCGAAGGGGGCGTACACGGTCGACGGGCAGGCCAGCCCGTGGATCAAGCTGCCGCGCTCGGAGGGCTGGTACGCCGCGTCCCGCTGCTTCCAGGACGAGAACGGCAACTGGGTGGCCGGCCGCGAGCAGGCGATGAACGGGCACCCGGACAACCCGCTCGGCGCGGGGCGGCTCGCCACCGACGCGGTCGACGCGCTGGCCGCGATGGACCCCGACTTCCCGTGGGCCGACTACGACATCGAGGACCAGGGCGACCGGGACAGTGACGGCAACGTCAACGAGCCGGACGGCGTGATCGACCACCTGGTGCTGGTGCACGCCGGCCAGGGCAAGTCCCGGGGCGGTGGCGCGGAGGGCACCTACGCCATCTGGGCGCACTCCTCGGCGGTGGCCGGCGGCTACCGCATCCCCGGCACCGACCTCCAGGTCTCGAACTACATCGTGCAGCCGGAGGACGCCGGGGTCGGCGTGTTCGCCCACGAGTACGGGCACGACCTGGGCCTGCCGGACCTCTACGACACCTCCGGCAACGCCGACTCGGACATCGACTTCTGGGACCTGATGGGCTCGGGCTCGCACGCCGGCGAGGTGTTCCAGGCGCTGCCCACCCACATGGGCATCTGGGACAAGTGGGTGCTGGGCTGGGCCGACCCGCTGGAGATCCCGGTCGGCGCGGACCCGCGCACGGTGCTGCTCGGGCAGACCTCCCGCACCCCGCGCGGCACCAAGGACGGCATCAAGATCAACCTGCCGGACAAGGTGATCAACCTGGCCACCCCGCACAGCGGGACGAACATGTGGCACAGCGGCAACGACCAGGACTGGGCCGACGTCAAGCTCAGCCGCGAGGTGGCCGTGCCGGCCGCCGCGGACGCGAAGTTCTGGATGTGGAACAACTACACCATCGAGGAGGACTGGGACTACGGCTTCGTCGAGGTCTCCACGAACGGTGGGTCCACCTGGACCGAGCTGAAGGTCTACGACGAGGCCGGCAACCTGGTCAGCACGAACGACAACTACGCCGACCCGAACGGCCGGATGGCCGACTACGGCGGCAAGAAGTACGGCCTGACCGGTGACTCGCACGGCTGGCGGCACGACTACGTCGACCTGTCCGCGTACGCGGGCAGCACCGTGCAGGTGCGGCTGCGCCACGCCACCGACGCCGCGTTCGTGGACCGGGGCTGGTTCGCCGACGACTTCTCGGTCACCGGCGGCGGGGCCACCACCTGGAGCGACGACGTCGAGGGCGGCACGAACGGCTGGACCCAGACCGGCGGTACGTTCACCGACACCACCGGCGCGGGCTGGCGCACCGACGGCGGCACCCGGGTGCAGGCGCACTACTACCTGGCCGAGTGGCGCAACCTCGACGGCTTCGACAAGGGCCTGAAGTACACCTACGACACGGTGTACTCCAACGACGCCTGGAAGGTCGACCGGATCGCGTACAACGCGCCCGGCATGCTGGTCTGGTACCGGGACACCATGCTCGGTGACGTCAACCACGTGACCGCGCAGCTGACCGCGCTGCCCAGCTACGGGGCCAAGGGCGGGCTGCTCATCGTCGACTCGCACTTCGACCCGCTGCGCCGCACCGGCGAGGCGGCCGTGAAGGACCCGTCGACGCTGGACAACCTGCCGAGCCGTCCGCAGTCGTCGAACGCCGCCTTCGGGCTGCGTCCGACGTCCCCGTTCACCGAGTGCCTGGAGGCGGCCGGCGAGCCGTTCAGCGAGTACTGCACCAACTTCCCGGCCCAGCCGGCGGTGAAGACCTTCACCGACGCCAAGGGCTGGTACCCGGGCATCGAGGTGCGGGACGGATCGCAGCTGTTCGCCCGGGACAGCGACGCGTCGGTGGTCGTGCCGTCGCGCGACGGCGCGCCGTACACGACCCGGGTGGTGAACCCGGACGGCACCCCGGCGACCGGACTGTACGGACAGGACCTCGGCTTCACCATCCTGGGCACGGGGAACCCCGGTGACCAGGGCGTGAGCTACGGCGTCTCGATCACCATCAAGCGCACCGCACGGGACAACGCGTACGCCTCGGTGTACGTGACCCCGGCCCGGCCCTGAGTTCCGGCCGGGACGCTTCCCCACCCCCGGGGAAGCGTCCCGGCCCACCCGTCAGCCCGGCCCACCCGTCAGTCCGGCTTAGCGCGACGGTCGCGCGGAACCGCGACACCGATACACCGTCTCGACTTGTGACGCTGTCGCATCGCCGTCACAAGGTTGTGCAACAAATCGACGTCAGCGTCTTCACACCAGTCCCAGCAGTGTCTATGTTCACCACAGGTCCCTCGTTCGGGATCTCTTCCGCCGACCCCCCAACCCCGAACGGGGTCGGTTTTTCCTTCACACCGGAGGTACCACGTGCGCAAAGTCGCAGTGGGTCTGCTCGGTTTGACGCTGACGGCCACCGGCCTGACGGTTGGTGCGACCGCCAGCGCCGCGCCCCCGGCCGCCGCGCCGGGATCGGCCCCGTCGGCTGCCGAGCCCGCTCACGCCGAGCACGACCTGCCCAACCCGTTGGAGAGCAAGCGGCGCGCGCTGCGCCAGGAGGGCCTCAGCGAGGTCCTGTCCGGCCGCGCCACGGCCGAGCGGATCAACGGCAGCACCGTGGTCAAGGTCGGCAAGACCCAGGCCGCGAGCGGGCCGGCCGCCCGTTCCGCCAAGGGCGGCAGCCAGACCAAGGACCAGTACGTCGAGCTGGCCCGCGAGCAGACCGACCGGATCTTCGTGATCCTCGCCGAGTTCGGCAACGAGCGGCACCCGAGCTACCCGGACCAGGACACCGACCCGAACACCGAGGGTCCGCGCCGGTTCGACGGTCCGCTGCGCAACGAGATCCCCCAGCCGAACCGCGCGGTGGACAACTCCACCGTCTGGCAGGAGGACTACAGCGCGGACTACTTCCGCAACCTCTACTTCGGCACCGGTAAGGGCGAAGAGTCGGTCAAGCAGTACTACGAGGCCCAGTCCTCGGGTCGGTACAGCGTCGACGGCAAGGTCACCGACTGGGTCAAGGTGCGGTACAACGAGGCCCGGTACGGCCGCTCCAACGGCTACCCGTGCCCGGACACCACCTGCAGCAACGTCTGGGCGCTGGTCCGGGACGCCGCGAACCAGTGGGTCGCCGACCAGAAGGCCGCCGGCCGCACCGACGCGCAGATCGCCGCCGACATGAAGTCCTTCGACAAGTGGGACCGGTACGACCACGACGGCGACGGCAACTTCAACGAGCCGGACGGCTACATCGACCACTTCCAGATCGTGCACGCCGGTGGCGACCAGGCCGACGGCGACCCGTGGCAGGGTGAGGACGCCATCTGGAGCCACCGCTGGTACGCCTTCGCCAGCGACCAGGGTGTGACCGGCCCGCCGAACTTCCCGGCCGGCGGCACCCAGATCGGCAACACCGGCATCTGGGTCGGTGACTACACCATCCAGCCGGAGAACGGCGGCCGGGCCGTCTTCTACCACGAGTACGCCCACGACCTGGGTCTGCCGGACGACTACAACCTGTACAACGGCGGCGACAACAACAACGAGCACTGGACCCTGATGGCCCAGAGCCGGCTCGGCGCCACGGGCGACGGCGGCATCGGCGAGCGCGGTGGCGACCTCGGCGCGTGGAACAAGCTCCAGCTCGGCTGGCTCGACTACGAGGTGGTCGTGGCCGGGCAGAAGCGCACCATGACCCTCGGCCCGCAGGAGTACAACTCCGACAAGCCGCAGGCCGCCGTGGTGGTCCTCCCGCAGCGGGAGTACTCCTTCGACAACGGCAAGCCGTTCGAGGGCACCAAGCAGTTCTTCTCGGGCAACGACGACGACCTGAACAACACGATGACCCGGACGATCGACCTCACCGGGAAGTCGTCGGCGTCGCTGTCGATGAAGGGCCGCTACAACATCGAGGCCGGATACGACTACCTCTTCTTCGAGGCGTCGGTCGACGGTGGACAGACCTGGTCCGCCCTGCCGGGCACGGTGGACGGCGAGCCGCTCCCCGAGGTCACCCCGGGCCGCCCCGCGCTGGACGGTTCCAGCAACAACCAGTGGGTCGACATCGTCATCCCGATGGACTTCGCCGCCGGCAAGACGGTGCAGTTCCGGCTCCGCTACCAGACCGACGGCGGTGTCTCCTCGGGTGGCTTCTTCGGTGACGCCATCACGGTGACCGCCGACGGTGGCACCGTCTTCTCCGACGGCGCCGAGAACGGCACGGGCGACTGGACCGTCGCCGGCTGGTCGATCGTCGAGGAGACCTACAAGCGCCTCTTCGACAACTACTACATCGCCGGTCACCGCTCGTACGTCTCGTACGACAAGTACCTGAAGACCGGCCCGTACTACTTCGGCTACGCGAACACCCGCCCGGACTACGTGGACCACTACGCGTACCAGGAGGGTCTGCTGATCTCGTACTGGAACCTGCGGTGGCCGGACAACGACACGTTCGAGCACCCGGGTGAGGGTCGCAACATGATCATCGACGCGCACCCGCGGCCGATCTACAACCTGACCGGGCAGCCCTGGCGGGCCCGCGTCCAGGTCTACGACGCGCCGTTCAGCCTGAAGAAGGCGGACTCGTTCACGCTGCACCACAACAGCCAGCCGCAGTACATCCGCGGCCAGGCGGCGCAGCCGCTGTTCGACGACACCAAGCAGTACTGGTACCCGGAGCTGCCGAACCACGGCGTCAAGCTCCCCGCGACCGGCACCAAGATCAAGGTGCTGGAGCAGGACGGGACCTCCATCAAGGTCCGCTTCTCCTGATCCGACCGGTCATCCGACGGCGCCCGGGGCACCCGCCCCGGGCGCCGTCCCCGTTTCTCCCCCACCTGGGCGTCGCGGACCCCGGCGCGGACGACCTTCCGCCGGTCCGCCGACCCGCAGGAGCAGGCCGGATGCCTCCGGGTCCTAGGCTGTCGACATGACCGACCAGCATGACGGGCCGATCGACGAGTCCTGCGTCCTGACCGACGGACCGTGGACGCACCGGTTCGTCGGGGCGAACGGCAGCCGGTTCCACGTGGTCGAGGCCGGCACCGGACCGATGGTCCTCTTCCTGCACGGCTTCCCCGAGTTCTGGTGGGCCTGGCACGAGATGCTGCCCGCGGTCGCGGACGCCGGCTTCCGGGCCGTCGCGGTGGACCTGCGCGGCTACGGCGCGACCGACAAGCCACCCCGTGGGTACGACGGCTACACCCTCGCCGCCGACGTCGCCGGCCTGATCCGGGCGCTCGGCGAACGCTCCGCGACCCTGGTCGGCACCGGTGCCGGCGGGCTGCTCGGCTGGACCGCCGCCTCGTTCCACCCGAGACTCGTCCGGCGACTGGTGGTGCTCGGCGCGCCGCACCCGCTACGGCTGCGGGCGGGCATCTTCGCCGACCCCCGGGGCCAGTTCAGCGCCGCCACCCCGACGTTGAAGTTCCAGCTTCCCCGTTACGAGCACATGCTCACCCGGGACGACGCGGTCCGGGTCGAGCACATGCTGCGCCGGTGGGGCGGCCAGCGCTGGGTGGAGAGTGCCGCCTTCGCCCCGTACGCGGCCCGCTGCCGGGAGGCGATGCGGATCCCGCAGGCCGCCTTCTGCGCCCTGGAGACGTACCGGTGGGCGTTCCGTTCGGTGCTGCGGCTGCACGGCTACCGCTTCGTCAAGCTGATGCAGAAGCCGTTGGTCACCCCGACCCTGCAACTGCACGGCGCGGAGGACGTCGCCTCACTGCCGCGCACCGCCCAGGGTTCCGGTCGTTACGTGATCGCCCCATACGAGTGGCGGCTCCTCGACGGCGTCGGGCACTTCCCCCACCTGGAGGCACCGGACGTGGTGCTCGGCGAGGTGCTCCGCTGGGCGAAGTCCTGACCGACCCGGCCCGGCATCGGCAACCGCCGGGTCAGATCCGGTGCTCGCGCAGGTCGGCGACCTCGCTGGCCGGGGCCCAGCCCTGGTAGACGCCGAAGTCGAAGACCTCCAGCCCCATCGCCTGCGCGACCGGCCAGCGCCCGCCGGTGTACTCCACCCGGAGCCAGCCGTCGTGCTCGGCGAGCACGATGAACGGCTGCCCCTGCCAGGTGCAGGTGGTGCGGATGTACGCCACCTCGTCCACCTCGTCCGCCGGCAGCACCCGCACGTACCGGCCGGACCGGACCTCCTCGAAGCCGTCGCCCGGTTCGGGCTGGTAGATCCGGACGTCGCTGCCGTCCGGGCTGGCCTGGTACTCCCGTCCGCGCCAGCGGGCCACGTAACCGTCGCGCATCACTGCTCCCCGGTCGGACGCCAGAGCAGGGCGTCGGTGTCCAGGGTGGCGACCACCCGCTCGCTGCCGTCCGCGCCGATCCGCCAGAGCTGCGTGCCGTGCGGCAGCCGGGCGCTGTCCACCTTGAACTCGGCCACCACGTCGCTGCTCTCGCCCGGGGCGAACCCGTTGCCCCGGAACGGTGGCCGTTCGATCACCCAGCCCTCCATGGCCCGCATCGCGCTCTCGTTCTGCCCGCCGTAGGGGATCCGGTAGAGGCTCGGCCGGTACGCCGGCCAACGCAGCACGTAGATCTCGTCCGCGTCCGGCGAGTACGGGGAGTCGGGATAGCCGAGTCCGAGCGCCGCGTACAGCTTCGCCGGGGTGTTCAGGTGACCGACCTCGCCGGCCCGGTGCACGAAGCCGGAAACCCGGTCGTAGCCCCGTTCCAGGTAGTAGGCCAGTTGGCTGGGGGCGACCGTCTTCTGCATCATCGGTGGGCAGTTCGGGTCCTCCGGTGTGGTGGCGTACCGGGCGGGACCGGCCGGCTCCTCGGCCGGCGCGGCGACCGCCGACTCCACCGGCTCCGGCTCGACGTCGTCGCCCAGCCCGACCTCGGCGGCCCAGTTGGCCAGCGCGACGATCTGTTCCCCGGGCAGCTTCGCGCCGACCGGGGTGCCCGGGTTGACGGCGAACGACCACTGCTCGTCCGGCCACCTCCGGATGAGCTGGACGAACTTGACCTGCACCGTCTCGACCGGAGTGTCGACGTGGTCGGCCAGCCGTTCCGGCGAGGTGTAGACGATCACGTACGGCTCGCCGTCGAGTTGCTCGGTCCGCCAGACGAAGCCGCTCTCGCCGGGGCGGCTGCCCGGCGCGGCGTCCGGGGCGACGGGCAGCAGCACGCGGGCCAGGAGGAGGGTGGACAGGAACGTGTCGGTACTGCCGGTGCCGGCGGCGGCGAGCAGTTCCTCCTCCACGTCGTTTGCGGCGTGGAAGTCGATCGCCGGGGTCGCCGGCGGAGGCGTTTCCGCCGGGTCGACGCCGGGTCCGTCCGCCGGGTCCGGCTGCGCCACGCCCGTCTGGTACGCCGGTCCGGTGGGCTCGTACGCCGAGGTGGCGGTCTCGTACCCGGCAGGCTCGGGCCCCGGCCCGGTCACCGGGTCCGGTTGGCCGACGGTGTCCGACGGGTACCCGGCACCGGCGTCCGGCTCGGCCGGATACCCGGGAGCGGCGTCGGCGAGGTCGCGGGACTCGACGACGGTCCCCTCGATGACCAGCGGCGACGGCGACCGGGCCGGTTCGGGCCCGGCGAACTCCGCCGCTTCGGTGGCCCGTTCGGCCCCGGCGTAACCGGCCGGCGCGACCTGGTCGACGTGCCCGTAACCGGCCGACGCGGCACCGTCGGCGTGCCCGTAACCGGCCGACACGGCACCGTCGGCGTGCCCGTAACCGGCCGACACGGCACCGTCGACGTGCCCGTAACCGGCCGACACGGCACCGTCGGCGTCGGCGTGACCGGCCGACATGGCATCGTCGGCGTCGGCGTGCCCCGCCGGCACGGACTGGTCGAGGCGGACGGTCGGCTCGGCCGGCAGGGGGTCGGTGGGGCGCACCGGCCCGGCGGGCTGCGGGATCGACTGGGTCGGCTCCTGGCCCACCGGATCGCTGCCGCCCGGCGGCATCCGCCAGGGCAACGGCTGGGTGGGCTCGCCGGGCGCCTGGAGGGGCTCGCCGGCCGGTGGGGGCGGCATCCGGCGGGGCAAGGCCTGGGTCGGCTCGCTGACCGCCGGCTCCGGTCGCGGCTGACGTCGGGGCAGTGCCTGGGTCTGGTCGGCGGCCGGGGCCCCCGCCGCGATCCGGTTCTGCGGTGGGGTGGGCTGCTCGGCGGGAGCCGGGTCGGTGAACCGGAACGCCCGGGTGGGCTCGTCTGCGGCCTGGTCCGGCCGGTAGGGCCGCCGCCGGGGGAAGGCGCGGCCCGGTTCGCCCAGCCGGGACGGGGGAACAGCCCGGTCCTGGGCCCGCAGTGGGGAGACCGGTGCCGGCCCGGTGCCGCGAGCCGACGGCGCCGGTTCGAAGAAGGAGTTCCGGCCGGTGGGCTGGCCGTTGGCCGGCGGGGTCGCTCCCGGATCGGGGTGCGCCGCGTCCGGACGGAGTTGACGGCGCGGGTTGGTCAACCAGCTCGAGCCCGGCTCGGGAGCCCCGTTCGACGACGGGGGCTCGACCGCGCCACGTGCGTCGGGCTGACCCACCCGGAGCGCCTCGGTGTCCTCGGCGGACTGGTCGGGCAGCCCTCGGCGGGGCGGCGTCGCGACCGGCGGCCGGGTGGTTCCGTACGGCGGTGCCGGCGGCGACCCCCGGGACGGTTCCGGCGCAGGCGGCTCGCCGCCGGCCGCCCGGTTACGGGCGAGCTGTTCCACCTGCTCCAGACGCGCCCGCGCGCCCAGCGTGCGGCCGGGCAGCCGGACATCGCCCCGGGAGAGCTGCGACACGAACCAGGCCGGCAGGTAGCCCTCGATGGGTAGGCCAGGGTTGACCGCCAGCCACCACTCGTGGTTGGGCCAGCCCGCCGCCAAGTCGTGGTACGCGCAGCGCCGGCTCGACCCGCCGTTGGCACCCAGACAGGCCCGGAGCGCGACGTCGGAGGTGAAGGCCAGCACGTGGGTCCGGCCGTTGGTGGTCCAGGTACCCCAGCCCATCGGGGCCTGCCCCGCCAGGGCCTCGGCGGAGACCGGCAGCAGCAGGTCCGTCCGGGCCAGGATCCGGAAGTAGAGTTCCTGGTCATTGGCGCGAAGCGCGTCCCGCATCGCCGCCTCGGCCTCGGTAGCCGGCTCCCAGTCGGTCACGGCCACCTCTCCTCCCGTGAACAGGCCATAGGCATCGCGTACAACCTACAAGGTAGTAACAAGATCACAATGTCTGACCGGCGCGATCCGCATCGATGACTTCGAGTCGATAACATGCCGTCCCGGAGCCGACACGATACGGAGGCGACGAATGCCGCGAGCGACTCCGCGCCCGGTCGCCGCCGCGCTGGCCGCCCTCCTCACGGCCGCGCTCCCGGCCATACCGGCCGTGGCCGCCCCGGGCTGCACCGCCCCGCTCACGCCGACCCGACCGGTCACCGAGGCACCCTGGCCACAGGTACGGTACGCCCCCGACCGGCTGGCTCCGTTGGCGACCGGCGCGGGAACGGTCGTCGCGGTGATCGACTCGGGGGTGGACCGCCGGCACCCGCAGCTCGCCGGCCGGGTCCTCGACGGGACGGACTACCTCGACCCGGGCGAGGACGGCAGCCGGGACTGCGCCGGGCATGGAACCGGCGTGGCGAGCGTCATCGCCGCCGCGCCACGGGCGGGGACTGCCTTCCGCGGGCTGGCCCCCGAGGCCCGCATCCTGCCGGTACGCGTCAGCGAACAGCAGATCGTCGACGGCCGGGAGTCGGGGCGTACGGTCAGCGCGGCGGTCTTCGCCCGGGCGATCCGGTGGGCCGTCGACCGGGGCGCGGACGTGCTCAACCTCTCCGTCGTGCTGTACGCCGACCATCCGGCCGTCCGGGCGGCCGTCGCGTACGCGCTGGACCGCGACGTCGTGGTGGTGGCCGCCGCCGGCAACCTGCACGCCGAGGGCGACCCCCTCCCGTACCCGGCCGCCTACGACGGGGTGATCGGGGTCGGCGCGATCGCCGCGAACGGGATCCGCGCCGACTTCTCCCAGGTCGGCGGCTACGTCGACGTGGTCGCCCCGGGCAGCGACGTGCTGATGGCCGCGCCGGACCGGGGTCACCGGCGGGCGGAGGGGACGAGCTACGCCACCCCGTTCGTGGCGGCCACCGCCGCCCTGCTCCGCGGCTACCGGCCGGAGCTGACCGCAGCCCAGGTCACGCAGCGGATCGTGGCCACCGCCGACCCCGCTCCCGGACGGGGAGCCGGGTACGGCGCCGGGGTGCTCAACCCGTACCGGGCGGTCACCGAGACCGGGGCCGGCACGGCCGGCACGCCCCGACGGGCCGACGCGCTCCCGGCCCGGTGGGTCGACCCGGCGGAGGTGGCCCGGGACGCCCGGCGGGCCGACGCCCGGGGCCGGGCACTGCTGGTCGCCGCCGTGGCCGCCGCCCTAGCCGTCGCCGCGCTGCTGCTGGCGATGATCGTGCCGCGTGGCTCCCGCCGCCGCTGGCGGCCCGGCTGACGGGGACGCGTCACGCTCCGGCGGTGCGTCCCGGCCTCGCTCTTCCCGGCGGCCGGGCCGACCGGGGCACGTCACCGTGGGCGCGGTCCCGGCGGGGATCCCGCCG
This sequence comes from Micromonospora echinospora, assembly GCF_900091495.1. Taxonomy (NCBI): domain Bacteria; kingdom Bacillati; phylum Actinomycetota; class Actinomycetes; order Micromonosporales; family Micromonosporaceae; genus Micromonospora; species Micromonospora echinospora. The sequence goes on from NZ_LT607413.1 coordinate 1,766,799, forward strand.
GGACCGGCCGGGCCTCACTGGAAGAGGTTGACGTTGCGCTTCTCGGTGTCGAGGTAGTCGGTGGCGGAATCGTCCACGGCGAGCTTGATGTCGCGCAGCATCGCCTGGAGGTCCTGCGAGGCGGAACGCCACCGCGCCTGACGCACCGCGTACGCCTCCCGGGCCTCACCGGTCCAGCTCGCGACCAGTGGGGCGGCGTCCCGCTCCAACTGGCCGAGCTGCGAGTCGAGCGTGTTCAGCGCCCGCTGGATGTCCGCGCCCGCTTGCTGGAGCGCGGCGAAATTGACGACCAGCACACCGTTGTTCATCGGATCTTCCCCTCGGTCACGGATCGGTCAGAGCGGCAGCTGGATGCCACGGTTGGTGCCGGCCACCCGGCTGGCGGCCTCGGCGTCGGCGGTGTCGTACTGCGTGCCGGCGGTGCGGATCGCCTGGGCGGTCTCCCGCAGGGCCCGCTGCAACGCCGCCTGGTCCTGCGACCACTGCTGCCGGACCTGTTCGAACGACCGGCCACCGGCCCCGCGCCAGGCCTGCTGCAACACCTCCAACTCGGTCATGAGCTGGGTCAGCATCGTCTGCAACGACTGGTCGACCTGCTCGAACTTCGCGGCGGTCTGCTGCATCACCGCGGCTTCTGCCTGGGTCTGGGACACCCGGACGTCACCTCGTCTCGTGTGGTCGTGGCTGCCCGCCGACGCCCGGTGCGGACGCGTCGGCCGCCCGCCGGGTCGGCGAGCCGCGGCGGGTCAGCGGAACTCGTCGCTGACGGTAGCGGTCCCCATCTGCTTCTGCTACCCCACCCCCGTCGCCTGTGGACAGACGCGCTGTCTTCCCGACCGTTCGAACCCCCTACCATGGGCCGTCGTACCAACCGGTCGTGACGGCGGAGGAGGCGCACGGTGACGGTGGCGACGACCGGGCGGCCGACCCCGGCAGCCGGGGAACCGGCTCCGGCCGGGCAACCGGACCCCAGCGGGATGCCCACCACCGGTCCCGTGTCCCGGTCAACACCGCCGGCGCGGTGGACCGTGCCCCGTCGCCCGGCGCACGGCGTACGGGCCGGCCAGGTCGTCGCCGCCCAGGTGGCGTTCGCCCTGCTCGTTGCCGCCCTCGGCCGGGGCGTGCCGGCCGCCGCCGGTGCGGCGCTGGTCGCGGTGCTGCTGCTGGCGGTCGCCTGGCTGCGGATCCGCCGGCGGTGGCTCTTCGAGTGGCTGGGCACCGCCGCCGGTCACCTGACCCGGCGGCGGGTCCTGCCGTCGGCCGCCGCCCCGACCGCGCTCCTCACCCTGGTCGCGCCGGACGCCTCGGTCCACGGTGCCGAACTGGCCGGTGACCCGGCCGCCGTGGTCGGCGACGCGGAGGGGCTGACCGCCCTGCTCGAACTGACCGATCCGGGCGGGCTGCTCGGGGACGGCGAGCGGAACCTGCCCACCCCGGCGGCGTTGCTCCCTCCGGCCGGGCCGGACACACCGCCGTTACGGATCCAGTTGCTGCTCGCCGGCACGCCCGCTCCCGCCCCGGGAGCGGGTGGCAGTCAGGTGGCGATCTCCTACCGCCAGCTCACCGAGGGGCGGGTGCCCGGATCCGAACGGGCGGTGCTGGCCGTCCGGGCGCTGCGGGTCGAGGGCTGGTCCGACGAGGAGCTACGGCGTGCCCTCTCCGGCGCGGTACGCAAGGTGGTCCGGCGCCTCGCGCCGGTCACCGCCCGCCCGCTGGGCGAGCAGGCCGTGCTGCGCGTGCTCGCCGAGCTGGCCCACCACGACGGCGGCCAGCCGGGGCGGGAGAGCTGGCAGGTGCTCCGTCTGGGCGGCCTGCTCCAGTCCACCCACCGGCTGCGGCGCTGGCCCGACCCACACACCGAGGGTGGCCGACGGTTGGTGCCGCGGCTGCGGGAACTGCCCGCCTCGGCGATCACCGTCTCGCTCTGCGCCGGCCCGTGCGGCGGCGACCCGGCCTCGGCACCGGTCGAGTTGACGGTGCGGCTGGCCGCCGACACCCCCGGCGGCCTCTCCGTCGCCGAACAGGCGTTGCGCCGGCTGGTCGGCGGCCTGGGCGGGGAGGTACGCCGGCTCGACGGCGACCAGCTTCCCGGACTCACCGCCACCCTGCCGCTGGCCCGCGCCGGAGTCACGGATCCCACCAGCGCTCCCCCCGACGGGGTGGGGCTGCCGCTCGGCAGCGCCGGTCTGATGATCGGCGCGAACCGGCACGGTCGTCCGATCACCCTGCGGATGTTCCGCCCGGAGGCCACCCGGATCGTCCTGGTCGGCGGGGTCCGCGCCGCCCAGTTGGTGGTCCTGCGGGCGATGGCGCTCGGCGCCCGGGTCGTGGTGCAGACCGCACGCCCCCGCACGTGGGAGCCGTTCGTCCGGGGCGTGGGTGTTCCCGGCGGCGCGATCATGATGCTCCCGCCCGGACGGCACCCGGACGGGGCGGCCGGCACGCCGCTACGCCCGCTGCTCCTGGTGGTGGACGCCGGCCCGGTGACCGCCGAGCCCCCACCCGGGCCGGGTTGGCAGGCCACCCTCGTCGTCCGGGACGAGCTGACCCCGTCCGACGCTGACACCCTCGGCCGTGCCGACCTGGCCGTGCTGCAACCCCTGGGCCCGGCGGAGGCCGCCGTCGCCGGTGCCGCGCTCGGGTTGGGTGGCTCCACCGAGTGGCTGACCCGGATCCGGAAGGACATGGTCGCGGTGGTGAACCGGCGGGCGCTGCGCTGGGCGCTGATCGCCCCGACCCCGATCGAGGCGCAGCTCGTCGGCGCTCCCGCCCGCCGCTGACCCGCACCGGGCGGGTTCCGCCGGTTGGCCGGGCATGGCACCATCGCCGCCATGACCTCTCTGCTGATCCGGCTGGGAAGCACGGTGGTGGCCCTCTGGCTGGCCACCCTCCTGATTCCGGGGATCGCCCTCAATTCCGACTCGGCCACCGAGACGGTCACCACGCTGGTCCTGGTCTCGGTGATCTTCGGCGTGGTCAACGCCGTCCTCCAGCCGATCATCAAGACCGTGGGCTGCGGGTTCTACCTGCTGACGCTCGGTCTCATCGCGCTGGTCGTGAACGGGCTGCTCTTCCTGCTCACCAGTTGGATCGCCGGCCAGGCCGGGCTGCCGTTCGAGGTGGACGGCTTCTGGCCGGAGGCGGTGCTCGGCGCGCTTCTGGTCAGCGTGGTCACCTGGCTCCTCGGCGCTCTGCTCGACCGGGACTGACCCGGGCCACCGGGTGGCGCGAGCCGCATCCCGGGAACTGGCTGTTCAGCCACGCCGGTGATCGGGGTTAGCCTGCGCTCGTGCTGAACCTGACCCGCGCCGACGGCTACCGGATCTCCACCGACCCGACCCGCATCGACCTGGACCGCGTCCATCACTGGCTCTCCACCGACACGTACTGGGCGATGGGGCGGGACCGGGAGACGGTGGAACGCGCGTTCGCCAACTCCCTGCCGTTCGGGGTGTACCGGCCGGGTGACGGCGGCCAGGTGGCGGTGGCCCGGGTGGTCACCGACCGGACCACCTTCGCCTGGCTCGCCGACGTCTACGTGGACCCGGCCGAGCGGGGTCGCGGGCTGGGCACCTGGCTGGCCGGCGTGGTCCGCGACCACGTCACCGGGCTCGGCGTACGTCGGCTCGTGCTGGCCACGAACGACGCCCACGGGGTGTACGCGAAGGTCGGCTTCGCCCCGATGGACCACCCGGACCGCTGGATGCAGCTCGACCGGCGCGACCCGTCGTGACCCCGCTGCGGCTGGGCTACCTGTACGCCTTCGGGGCGTACCTGGTCTGGGGCTTCTTCCCGCTCTACCTGCGCCTGCTACGCCCGGCCGGTCCGGTCGAGGTGCTCGCCCACCGGATCGTCTGGTCGGTGGCCGTGGTGGCGTTGCTGCTGGCCGCGCTGCGCCGGATCACCGTCCTGCGGGACCTGCTGCGCCGTCCCCGCGCCCTGGCCGGGATCACGCTCGCGGCCACGCTGATCGGGGTGAACTGGGGCGTCTACGTCTACGGGGTCGACACCGACCAGGTGGTGGAGACCGCGCTCGGGTACTTCGTCAACCCGCTGGTGTCGGTGCTGCTCGGGGTGACCGTGCTGCGGGAGCGGATGCGGCCGGCGCAGTGGGCGGCGGTGGGCGTCGGCGGGCTGGCCGTGGCCGTGCTCACCGTCGACTACGGCCGCCCGCCGTACCTGGCGCTGATCCTGGCGCTCAGCTTCGGCGGGTACGGCCTGGTCAAGAAGCGGCTCGGGCTGCCCGCCGCAGAGGGCCTGTTCGTGGAGTCGGCGGTGCTGCTCCTGCCCGCCGTCGGCTACCTGGCCTGGCTCTGGTCCGACGGTGGGCTGACCTTCGGCCGGATCTCCGCCGGGCACACCGCGCTGCTGGTGCTGCTCGGTGCGGCCACCGCCGTTCCGCTGCTCTGCTTCGCCGGGGCCGCCAACCGGCTGCCGCTGACCGCGCTGGGCATGATGCAGTACCTCACCCCGACCCTCCAGCTCGCCTGCGGGGTGCTGATCCTGCACGAGCCGATGCCGCCGGCCCGGCTGGCCGGCTTCGGGCTGGTGTGGGCGGCGCTGGTGGTGTTCACCGTGGACGCGCTCCGGCACGCCCGCCGCCGCGCCGCCACCGTTCCGACCGCCCCCGCCCCCGCCCCCGGGGTCGGGGACCACGCCGGGCCCGGCCCGGACGCCGTTGCCGGGAACCACGCCGGACCCGAGCCGGACGGCGGGGGACGGGCCGCCGGGCCCCCGGACGGCGGGGGACGGGCCGCCGGGCCCCCGGACGGCGGGGGACGGGCCGCCGGGCCCCCGGACGGCGGGGGACGGGCCGCCGGGCCCCCGGACGGCGGGGGACGGGCCGCCGGGCCCCCGGACGGCGGGGGACGGGCCGCCGGGCCCCCGGACGGCGGGGGACGGGCCGCCGGGCCCCCGGACGGCGGGTCCCGTGGGTCGCCCCGGCCAGCTCAGCGGACGTCGTAGCCGAGCACGGGCGTGCCGTCGGCGCGGAGCAGTTCCAGCCGGACCAGTTCCGCGTCGGTGAACCGGGTCGCCCCGGTGAACCGGACCTCGTCGCCGGGGGCGGCCCGCCAGGACCCAACCTGTTCGGACGCGCCGTCCGGGCCGTACGCCACCAGCCGGAAGACGTACGCCTTGACGTAGTCGGGGCGCGGATCGTACCCACAGCGCATGGTGATCTCGGTGCCCCACTCGGTGCCGGTCAGCCCGATCTCGGCACGCACCGGGGCGGCTCCGGCGACCGGCCGCATCGCCACCATCCGGGGCCCACCGTCGGGCTCCCCGACGGAGCGCAGCGCGGCCACGCCGAAGCCCACGACCAGCGTGAACACGGCGGCGGTCAGCACGGTCACGGCGTACCGCCAGCGGGTCCGCCGCCGCTCGTGCCGGCGCTGCCGGTCGGCGGCGGCGAGCAACGCCGGCACCCGGGGCTGCTCCGGCGCCGGCACCAGGTGCTCCACCTCGGCCGGATCGAGCCGGCCGAGCAGGCCCGGCAGGGCGGCGACCTCGGCCACCGCCGCCCGGCAGGCCGGACAGCCGGCCAGGTGCCGCTCGTACGCGGCCCGCTCGGCCGGAGCGAGGGCACCGAGCACGTACGCGCCGTCGTCGTACGCGAACTCGCAGCCCGTCACTGCGTCACCCCCATCTCGGCCAGCACCAACCGTAGTGACCGCAACGCGTAGTGGGTGCGGGACTTGACGGTGCCCGGCGGCACCCCCAGCCGGGCCGCCGCCTCGGTGACCGACCGCCCCCGGTAGAAGCACTCCACCAGCACCTCCCGGTGGCTCGGGCTGAGCCGGGACAGCGCCTCGGCGATCGTCCACGCCTCCACCGCCCGCTCGGTCTCGTCGACCGTCGGTGGCGGCTCGGGCACCTCGTCGGTCACCACCTCACCGACCCGGGTGGACCGCCGCCGCCAGGCGTCGATGGCCAGGTTGCGGGCGGTGGTGAAGAGCCAGGCACGCACCGATCCGCGTTCCGGGTCCAGGGACGCGGGACTGCGCCAGGCCCGGAGCAGGGTCTCCTGCACCAGGTCCTCGGCCCGTTGCCGGTCGCCGTCGACCAGGCGCAGGGCGTACGCGTGGAGCGCGTCGGCGTGCTCGTCGTGCAGGGCACGGAGCAGGTGGGCGTCGTGGTCGCTGATGGCGGTCTCCTCGCAGTCGCCGCAGCGGGGCGTACGCCGGAAGATACGCGTCACCCGCCGGACCGGTTCACTGAGCTGGAGGTGTTCACGTCCGGTTAACGCTGCGGCCGACGCCCGCTCAACCTGCCCTCCTAGCGTCCGGCAGTACGCGCGCCCAGACGTGTCCTGCGCGCACCCACCCTCCAGGAGGCTCCTCCCCATGAGCGACCGACGCCGGCTGCTTCCCCTGCTGGGCGCGAACCGCCACGGCAGCCGCGACTCGATGACCTGCCTGTACCGCTGCGGCAACGCCTGCGACCACCCGGTACCCAACACCTCCGACAACCCGTACCTCGGTGACATCGTCAGCGCCGAGGTGTCCCGGCGCGGTGTCGTCCGGGCCGGCGCGGTCGGCGCGCTCGTCCTCGGGGTCGGCGGCGCGCTCGCCGGAGCCGGCGTGGCCTCCGCCGCCCCGGCCGGTGCCGCCGCTCCCACGCTGCCCGAGGTGGAGGACTTCGCCGCCCGCCAGCGGACCGGCAACGGCGCGTTGACCTTCCGGGCCATCCCGCCGAACAAGCTGGACACCTTCGTGGTGCCGAACGGCTACGACCACGCGGTGGTCATCCGCTGGGGCGACGAGGTCGTGCCGGGCGCGCCCGACCTGGACGTGCACAACCAGACCGGGGCCCGCCAGTCGAAGCAGTTCGGCTACAACAACGACTTCGTCGGGGTGCTCCCGCTGGACCGGCGCGGCAAGCGCGCGCTGCTCGTGGTCAACCACGAGTACACCAACGAGGACCTGATGTTCCCCGGCTTCACCAGCCAGGACGCGCTCACCGTGGAGCAGGTGCGGGCCGCCATGGCCGCGCACGGGCTCTCCGTCGTCGAGATCGAGCGGGTCGGCGACACCGGCGAGTGGCGCCCGGTGGCCCGGGGCGCGCGCCCGTACAACCGGCGGATCACCGCGCTGGCGACCAAGTTCGACGTGACCGGCCCGGCGGCCGGCTCGGCGTGGCTGAAGACCGCCGCCGACCCGAAGGGCCGGACCGTCGTCGGCACGCTGAACAACTGCGCCGGCGGAATCACCCCGTGGGGCACGGTGCTCTCCGGCGAGGAGAACTTCAACCAGTACTTCGTCGGCGGCGACGCCGTGCCGGCGGACGCCAAGCCGAAGCTCGCCCGGTACGGCATCGACACCGCCAAGCGGTACCCGTCGGGCAGCCGCAAGTGGGAGCGGGCCGACGAGCGCTTCGACCTGGCCAAGCACCCCAACGAGGCGAACCGGCACGGCTGGATCGTCGAGGTCGACCCGTTCGACCCGGACGGCCGACCGCGCAAGCACACCGCGCTGGGCCGGTTCAAGCACGAGGGCGCGAACGTCATCGTCGCCAAGAACGGCCACGTGGTGGCGTACATGGGCGACGACGAGCGGTTCGACTACCTCTACAAGTTCGTGTCGGACAAGAAGTACCTCAAGGGCAACTCCTGGCACGCCCGCCGGCACAACCTGACCCTGCTGGAGTCGGGCACGCTCTACGTGGCGAAGCTCGACGAGACCAGTGCCGGCGAGATCGACGGTTCGGGCAAGCTCCCCTCCGACGGCGCGTTCAACGGCCGTGGCCGGTGGATCAAGCTGGTCAGCGGCAACCGCTCGTACGTCGACGGGATGACCGCCGCCGACGTGCTGACCTTCACCCGGCTCGCCGGGGACAAGGTCGGGGCCACCAAGATGGACCGCCCGGAGGACGTCGAGCCGAGCCTCGCCACCGGCAAGGTGTACGTGGCGCTGACCAACAACACCAACCGGGGCGTCGGCAGCAACCCGAAGGCGGACGAGGCCAACCCGCGCAACGCCAACAAGCACGGGCACATCCTGGAGCTGGTCGAGGACCGGGGCGACAACACCGCCGAGGCGTTCGCCTGGTCGCTGCCGATCGTCTGCGGCGACCCGACCGACCCGTCGACCTACTTCGCCGGGTACGACAAGGCGAAGGTCTCCCCGATCTCCTGCCCGGACAACGTCGCCTTCGACAGCACCGGCAACCTCTGGATCTCCACCGACGGCAACGCGCTGGGCAGCAACGACGGCCTCTTCGCCGCGCCGATCGAGGGCCCGGAGCGGGGCCACCTCAAGCAGTTCCTCACCGTGCCGCTCGGCGCGGAGGCCTGCGGCCCGTTCATCACCACCGACGACCGCTCGGTCTTCGTGGCCGTGCAGCACCCCGGTGAGATCAGCGGCGCCTCGCTGGAGAACCCGGCCTCGAACTGGCCGGACGGCGACTTCGCCAAGCCCGGCGTGGTCGTGACCTGGCGCCTCGACGGCGGCCACATCGGCGCCTGAGGTGTATGCAGGGGTCCCTTGTTACCGCTTTTTGAGTAACAAGGGACCCCTGCTACCACCTGGGCCGGCGGCGCAGTGCTCAGCGCGGCGTGCGGTGCCCGACGCTGCGCTCGGTGCTCGGTGTAGCGCTCGGTGCCCCGTGCGGTGCTCGGTGCCCCGGTGGGTCAGGGTTCGGTGGTGAGGCTCTCGGCGACGGTCCGGGCCACGGTGAGCAGCTTGGCGCGGACCACCCGGGCCGAGGTCATCAGCTCACCGGCGGGCATCGCACAGGCGAGCACCACCCGGCGTTCGATGTCCTTGTCGGGTGCCACGAGCACCGCCGCGCAGGCCACCCCCTGCCGGAACTGGCCCAGTTCCATCTGCATGCCGCGCCGGTCACCGGCGGCCAGGTCGGCCTCGAACGCCTCGACCGTGGTCAGCGTGGTGGCGGTGAACGGACGCATGCCGTACTCCCGCAGGTAGCGGAAGCGCTGCTCGGCGGTGAGCGTGGCCAGCATGGCCTTGCCGAGCGCGGTGGCGTGGGCGGCCTCGTCGAAGCCGGGCATCAGGTCCTCCAGGTACGGCGAGCGCGCCCCCTCGACCACCGCCGTGATCGCCACCTGGCCGCCCACGAACCGGCCGAGGAAGTGGCTGTACCCACTGTCCAGGGCCGCCCGGCGTAACGTCTCGCCGACAACGGCGGGACCGCGGAAGGCGGTCACCAGTTCCCGGTACCGGTCGGCGATCTCCAGCCCGACGATGTACGTACCGTCCTCACGCCGGATCACGTATCCCTCGTAGGCGAGGGTCCGGACGAGATGGTAGGTGGTGGCCACCGTCAACTCGCAGCGTCGGGCGATCTGCTTGACGGTCAGGCCCTTCGGGGCGCGACCGACCGCCTCGAGCACTCGTAGCGCGCGGGACACGCTCCGGATGAGATCGGAAGGTTCCGCCAAGGGGTCGCGCACAACCACCTCCGCCGCCGGGGTCTACACCATATGAAAAACAGGCCTCGTAGGAAATGCCTGCCCGATCGAGGATGCCAGATATCCATCGACTGTGTGTGCACCGACAGACACCGTGGGTTGATCGACTGTGATCCGTGCCCGAATTCATCGTGAGTTGACCCGCGCTGGGTAGGTTGGCCGCACCATGACCGACACCGTCTCCGCCACCGTCCGCCCGGCCCCGGCCCGTCCGGTATGCGTCGGCGTCGGCGCGGTCACCACCACCGTCGCCTGCGTGCTGCCCGTCTTCCTGGTCGGTGGCATGGCCGTGCAGATGGGCTCGGATCTGGGCTTCTCCGCCACCGGACTGGGCGTGGCCGTCGCCGTCTACTTCGGGGTGAGCGCGCTCGCCTCGGTGCCCTCCGGGGCACTGGTGGAGCGGTACGGCCCCGCCCGGACGGCCCGCGCCGGCATCCTGCTGGCCGCCGGGTCGCTGCTCGCCGTGGCGACGGTCGCGCGATCGTACCCGGTTCTGGTGGTCCTGCTGGCGGTCGGCGCCGCCGCGAACGCGCTCGGGCAACTCGCCAGCAACACCACGCTGGCCCGGCACGTGCCCGCCCACCGGCAGGGGCTGTCGTTCGGCGTGAAGCAGGCGGCGGTCCCGGTCGCCACCCTGCTGGCCGGTGCGGCCGTACCAGCGGTCGCGCTGACCGCCGGCTGGCGCTGGGCGTTCGGCGTCGCGGCGGGCGCGGCCGTGGCGGCGCTGTTCGCCGTACCCGGTGGGGAAACCCGCCCGGTGCGACGTGCCGGCACCGGCCAGCGGGGGCGTCCCCCGACGCCGCTGGTGCTGATCGGGATGGCCGCGACGCTCGCCGCCGCCGCCGCGAACGCGCTCGGCACCTTCCTGGTCGACTCCGCCGCCGCCCGTGGGCTGGATCCGGGGCTGGCCGGTCTGACGCTGACCCTGGGCAGCGCGGTCTGCGTACTGGCCCGGGTGTCGGCCGGCTGGTTCGCCGACCGGCGCACCGGCAGCCACGTGGTGGTCGTCGCCGGGATGCTGGGGGTGGGCGCGCTGGGGCTGGTGCTGCTCGCCGTCGCCGGAACGGTTCCACTGGTGGTCGGCGTGGTGCTCGGCTTCGGCCTGGGCTGGGCGTGGCCCGGGGTGATGACCTTCGGTGTGGTCCGGCTCTACCCGCAGGCCCCGGCCGCCGCCACCTCGATCACCCAGACCGGCGTGTACGCGGGCGGCTGCCTCGGCCCGCTGGCGCTCGGCCTGCTGGCCGACCGGTTCGGCTACCCCACCATGTGGGGCACCGCCGCGGCGGCGATGATCCTGGCCGCCGCGCTCATGTTGACCGCGACCCGGGCCCTGCCGCGCTGACCGCGACCGTCACCCCCTGGGCGGTGCTACCTTCCGGGGAGCGGGTGCGGTGGGGTCAGCTGGTGCGGTCGGCCACGAAGTCGCAGAGGGATTCGAGAGCCCGGCGGGCGGGGCCCTCGGGGAGCGGTGAGAGCTGCTCCCGGGCCTCCTCGGCGTAGCTGCGCACCGTCTCCCGGGCCCGCTTCAGCGCCGGGCTCTCCCGGAGCAACCCGAGCGCCTCCGCGTGCAGGTCGTCGTCGGTCAGCGGACCGGTCGCCAGGACCTCCCGCAGCCGCACCGACGCGGCGTCCGCGTCGTCCGAGGCCAGCGCGTAGAGCACCGGCAGGGTGGGGACGCCCTCGCGCAGGTCGGTGCCCGGCGTCTTGCCCGACTGCACCGACTCCGACGAGATGTCGAGCAGGTCGTCGGAGAGCTGGAAGGCCAGGCCGATGGTCTCGCCGTACCCGGCGAGCGCCTCGACGTGGGCGGCCGGGGCACCGCCGAACATGCCGCCGAAACGGGCCGAGGTCGCGATCAGCGAGCCGGTCTTCTCGGCGATCACCCGCAGGTAGTGCTGGACCGGGTCGTCCCCGGCGCGCGGACCCACGGTCTCGGCGATCTGACCGTGCACCAGGCGGGCGAAGGTGCGCGCCTGGAGGCGGACCGCCTCGGTGCCCAGGTCGGCCGCGATGTCCGCGGCGCGGGCGAAGAGGTAGTCGCCGACCAGGATCGCCACCGAGTTGGTCCACCGGGAGTTGGCGCTGGGCGCGCCCCGGCGCACCGACGCCTCGTCCATCACGTCGTCGTGGTAGAGCGTCGCCAGGTGGGTGAGTTCCATCACCACCGCCGCCGGCACCACCTGCGGGCCGGCCGGGTCGCCGAACTGGGCGCCGAGCGCCACCAGCAGCGGCCGGAACCGCTTGCCGCCGGCCTCCACCAGGTGCCGGGCGGCCTCGGTGACGAGCGGGTCGGCGCTCGCCACGCTCGACCTCAGGTCAGCCTCGACCGCCTCCAGCAGCCCGAGGACGGAGGCTTCGAGCCGGGCGTCGGCGAGGTAGAGACCGAGCGAGTCGAATTGCCCCGTTCCCGGCCGGGTCCGACGACCGCCGGAGCCGGGGGCACCTGTTCGCTGGCCAGCCGCTGTCTCCACGCCCTCAACCATGCCACACCCGCTCGACCTGTTCCGGTCGGGGCAGGCCCGGCGGCACCCGCCCGACCACCGGAACGGCCGGTCCCGACCACTGCCGTGGCGTCCGGTGGACCGGAGGCGACGACGGTGGCCGGGACCGGCCGATCGACTGGGTCATCGAATGAACTGCGAGGCCCCGTCCGCCAGGTCGAGCAGCGGGGCCGGAGCCACCCCCAGGAGCACGGTGGCGGCCACGCCGATCATCAGGGCGGCGGCGGTCAGCCCACCCGGCACGGTGACCGTCGGGGTGGCGTCGCCCGGCTCGGAGAGCCACATCATCACCACGACCCGCAGGTACGGGAAGGCCAGCACCATGCTGGTCAGCACACCGGCGATCACCAGCCACGCCTGCCCGCCGTCCAGGGCCGGACCGAAGACCGCGACCTTGCTCATGAAGCCGCTGGTCAGCGGGATACCGGCGAAGGCCAGCAGGATGAGGGTGAACAGCGCGGCGTAGAACGGCGACCGACGGCCCAGACCCGCCCACCGGGACAGGTGGGTGGCCTCGCCGTCGGCGTCCCGGACCAGGGTCACCACGGCGAACGCGGCGAGCACCGAGAAGCCGTACGCGACGAGGTAGAACATCGTGCCGGCGACACCGTCCTTGCCGGGGGCGAGCACGCCGACCAGCAGGTACCCGGCGTTCGCGATGGACGAGTACGCCAGCAGTCGCTTGATGTCGGTCTGGGTGACCGCCAGCACCGCGCCGATCAGCATGGTGAGCACCGCGACCCCGCCGAGCACCGGCGTGAAGTCCCAGGCGGCCCCGCCGAAGGCGACGTGGAAGATCCGCAGCAGGGCACCGAAGGCGGCGACCTTGGTGCAGGCCGCCATGAAACCGGTGATCGGGGTCGGCGCGCCCTGGTAGACGTCCGGGGTCCAGACGTGGAAGGGGGCCGCCGCGGCCTTGAAGAGGAGGCCGATGGAGAGCAGCGCGATACCGGCGAAGAGCAGCACCCGGCTGGAGGTCGACTCACTCACCGCGGCGGCGACCGTGTCCAGGTCGACCCCGGCGTCCCGGCCCGGCGTGCCGGAGGTGAAGCCGTAGATCAGCGCCACACCGAAGAGGAAGAACGCCGAAGCGTACGCGCCGAGCATGAAGTACTTCAGCGCGGCTTCCTGGCTCAGCAGCCGACGCCGGCGGGCCAGCGCGCAGAGCAGGTAGAGCGGCAGCGAGAAGACCTCGAGGGCGATGAACATGGTCAGCAGGTCGTTCGCCGCCACGAAGATCAGCATGCCGGCGATGGCGAACGTGGTCAGCGGGAAGACCTCGGTGGCCCCGTTCTGCCCGTCCGCCTGCCGGCGGTCTTCGGCCGACTCGGCCCGGACCGCGGCCTGGGCCACGAACGCCCCGCCCCGCTCCACCGTCCGCTCGCCGATCAGCAGCAGCGCCACCGCGGCGAGGAGCAGGATGCCGCCCTGGAGGAACAGGGTCGGCCCGTCCACCGTGATCGCCCCACCGATGGTGATGCCGCGCCGGTCGTCCGCGAAGACCACCGCCACGAAGGCGGCCACCACCGCCACCAGGGCGAGCATGAGCTGGACCGGGTGTCGGCCCCGGCGCGGCACGAACGCCTCGACCAGGACGCCGAGCAGGGCCGCGCCCAGCATGATCAGGATCGGCAGGAGCGCCAGATAGTCGATCGAGGGCAACTCGAGCTGCTCGGTCACTTTGCTGCCTCCTGGACGCTGCCGACCGTCGGAGCGGGGTCGGTCTTGCCGACGTCCTGCATGGTCGCCTGGACGGCGGGGTTGATGACATCGGTGAGCGGCTTGGGATAGAAGCCGAGCAGCACGATCAGCGCGATCAGCGGGGCGACCACGACCTTCTCGCGCAGGTTCAGGTCACGCTTCATGCCCTCGACCTCGGTCAGCGCCGGGTTGAGGGTGCCCTGCGTGGTGCGCTGCACCATCCAGAGCACGTACGCCGCCGCCAGGATGATGCCGAGCGTGGCGATCACCGCGACCGGCTTGTTCACCGTGAAGGTGCCGATCAGCACCAGGAACTCGGAGATGAACGGCGCGGTGCCGGGCAGCGCCAGCGAGGCGAGACCCGCGAAGAAGAGCACCCCGGCCAGGACCGGGACCAGCTTGCCCGCACCGCCGAAGTCGCTGATCAGCGCCGAGCCGCGCCGCGCGATCAGCATGCCCACCACCAGGAAGAGCAGGCCGGTGGCGAGGCCATGGTTGACCATGTAGAGCACCGCTCCGGTGCCGGCCTGGGTGGTGAAGGCGAAGATGCCGACGCCGATGAAGCCGAAGTGCGCGATCGAGGTGTACGACACCAACCGCTTCAGGTCGTTCTGCCCGACCGCCAGCAGCGCGGCGTAGATGATGCCGATCACGCCCAGCGCCAGCGCCCACGGCGCGAACCACTTCGACGCCTCCGGGAACATCGGCAGGCAGTAGCGCAGGATGCCGAAGGTGCCGACCTTGTCCATGACGCCGACGAGCAGCGCGGCGGAGCCGGCCGGGGCCGCGCCACCGGCGTCCGGGAGCCAGGTGTGGAACGGGAAGAACGGCGCCTTGATCGCGAAGGCGATGAAGAAACCGAGGAAGAGCCAGCGCTCGGTGCCGGCGGAGATGTCCGCCTGGACCAGCGCCTGCCAGTCGAAGGTCTTCCCGCCGACGACCCAGAGGCCGATCACCGCGGCCAGCATGAACAGACCGCCGACCAGCGAGTAGAGGAAGAACTTCACTGCGGCGTACTGGCGCTGGTGACCGCCGTAGCTGCCGATGATGAAGTACATCGGCACCAGCATGACCTCGAAGAAGAGGTAGAAGAGGAAGACGTCGGCGGCGGCGAAGACGCCGATCATCGTGCTCTCGAGCACCAGCAGCAGCGCGAAGTAGGCCGGCACGGACCGCTTCGACTGCTCGGCGTCGTGCCAGGAGGCCAGGATCACCAGCGGCACCAGCACCGCGATCAGCATCAGCATCACCAGCGCGATGCCGTCGGCGGCGAAGGTGAACCGGGCGTCCCACTGCGGGATCCAGGTGTAGGACTCGCGGAACTGGAACCGCTCGCCCCCGGTCTTGAAGGCCACCCACATGACCACGGTCAGCGCCAGCACCGCCAGCGACCAGACCAGGGCCACCTGCTTGGCGAACTCGGGCCGGCTGCGCGGCAGGAAGGCCACGATCAGGGCGCCGACCAGCGGCGCCACGGTCAGCACCGAGAGGAAGGGGAAGTCGGACATTATGCGGCCTTACCTCCGTCGTGACTGCGCGGTCCGCCGGCAGCGGCGGCCCCCGGGAAGAGGTCGATCACGCCAACCACCCCGCCTGTACGGCCAGGAACGCCGCCACCACCAGCAGCGCGCCGGTCAGGATCGACGTCGCGTACGACCGGACGAAGCCGGTCTGGAGCCGCCGGAGCCGGCCGGAGCCTCCACCGACCGCTGCGGCGAGGCCGTTGACCAGCCCGTCGATGCCCCGGTTGTCCAGGTAGACGAGCGCCCGGGTGAGGAAGATGCCCGGCTTCTCGAAGACCGCCTCGTTGAACGCGTCGGTGTAGAGGTTGCGCCGGGCGGCGGTGACCAGCACCCCGGCCGGCTGCGGCGCGGTGGCGGTGCCGTTGCGGAACAGCATCCAGGCCAGTCCGACACCGAGCACGGTGACCAGCAGGGAGAGCACCGTGATGACGGTGTGCGACAGGACCGCCTCGTGGTGCCCTTCCTCGCCGCCGAGGCCGGCGGTGGCGGTCAGCCAGTCCGGGACGGAGGTGGAGAGGAGGAAGCCGGCCCCGACCGAGCCGACGGCCAGCAGGATCAGCGGGATCGTCATCAGCGCCGGCGACTCGTGCGGGTGCTCGATGTCCTCGGTCCACCGCTTCGGGCCGTGGAAGGTGAGCACGAAGAGCCGGGTCATGTAGAAGGCGGTCAGTCCGGCACCGGCCAGCGCCGCGCCGCCGAACAGCCACGCCGTCCAGTCGTCCCGCTCGAAGGCGGCCACGATGATCGGCTCCTTGGAGAAGAAGCCGGAGAACGGGAACATGCCGATGATGGCGAGCCAGCCCATCATGAAGGTGATCCAGGTGACCTTCATGTACTTCGACAGCCCGCCGAAGCGTCGGATGTCGACCTGGTCCTTCATGCCGTGCATGACCGAGCCGGCCCCGAGGAACATGTTGGCCTTGAAGAAGCCGTGCGCCAGCAGGTGCACGATGGCCAGCGCGTACGCCGCGCCGCCGAGCCCCACGCCGAGGAACATGTAGCCGATCTGGCTCACCGTGGACCAGGCGAGCACCCGCTTGATGTCGTCCTTGGCCGCCCCGATGACGCAGCCGAGCAGCAGGGTGAGCGCGCCGACGCTGACCACCACGAGCTGGAGCGTCTCGTTGGCCGAGTAGATCGGGTTGGAGCGGGCGATCAGGTAGACGCCCGCGGTGACCATGGTGGCCGCGTGGATGAGCGCCGACACCGGGGTCGGGCCCTCCATCGCGTCCGGGAGCCACGCCTGGAGCGGGAACTGACCGGACTTGCCGGTCGCGCCGAGCAGCAGCAGCAGACCGAGGACCAGGACGGTGCCGCCGGCCAGGCCGCTGACGCCGTTGAACACCTCGTCGTACTGGGTGGTGCCCAGGGTCGCGAACATGATGAAGATGCCGATGGCCAGGCCGGCGTCGCCGACCCGGTTCATCAGGAACGCCTTCTTGCCGGCGGTGGCCGCGCTCGGCCGGTCGGACCAGAAGGAGATCAGCAGGTACGACGCCAGACCGACGCCCTCCCAGCCGAAGTAGAGCATCACGTAGTTGTTGCCGAGCACCAGCAGGAGCATGGCGGCGACGAACAGGTTGAAGTACGCGAAGAAGCGTCGCCGCCCCGCGTCGTGGGCCATGTACTCCACCGCGTACAGGTGGATCAGGAAGCCCACGCCGGTGATCAGCAGGACGAAGACCGCCGCCAGCGGGTCGAAGAGCAGGCCGAAGTCCACCCGGAAGTCACCGACGGCGATGAAGTCCCAGAGGCTCCGCTCGACCGACTTGTTCTCCAGGCCACGCAGCTGGAAGAAGTAGGTGAGGCCGAGGACGAAGGCGGCACCGATGGCGGCCACGCCGAGCCAGTGTCCCCACCGGTCGGCCCGCCGGCCCAGCAGCAGCAGGATCGCCGCGCTGACCAGGGGGATGGCCACCAGCAGCCAGACGCTGCCGAGCAAACCCGTGGCCTCTGCGTAACGCACAGTTTCTTCCACTGCGTCGGCCCCTCTAGTACTTGAGCAGGTTGGCGTCGTCGACGCTCGCCGAGCGTCGAGTCCGGAAGATCGACATGATGATCGCGAGTCCGACCACGACCTCGGCGGCGGCCACCACCATCACGAAGAAGGCCATGATCTGCCCGTTCAGGTCACCGTTGATCCGGGCGAACGTGACCAGGGTCAGGTTCGCCGCGTTGAGCATCAGCTCGATGCACATGAACAGCACGATCGCGTTGCGGCGGATGAGCACCCCGACCGCGCCGATGGTGAAGAGCACCGCGGCCAGGATCAGGTAGTAGTCGGGGGTCATCGGTCGGTCCCCTTCAAGGTCGTCTCCTCCGCCGACAGCTCCCGGACCGGCATGATCTCGGGGATGCTGCGCTCGGTCAGCCGGCCGTCGGGCAAGCGGGCCGGGGTGGCCACCGAGGAGGAGGTGGCGAACACACCCGGGCCGGGCTTCGGACCGGGGTAGTTACCGGGGGCGAAGCGGGCCTTCATGGTCGCGATCTGGTCGACCTTGTCCTCCCGGCGCCGCTCGATGTGCGCCAGCACCATCGCCCCGACCGCGGCGGTGATCAGCAGCGCCGAGGTCAGCTCGAAGGCGAAGACGTACTTGGTGAAGAGCAGCCGGGCGATGCCCTGCACGTTCCCCTCAGCGTTCGCCTCGTCCAGGCCGACCGGCGTGGTGCCGTCCAGCGCGCGGGCGAGACCACCGCCGACCAGGCCGGCGAAGCCGAGACCGAGCAGGACCGCCGCGACGCGCTGGCCGCGCAGCGTCTCGATCAGCGAGTCGGACGAGTCCCGACCGACCAGCATCAGCACGAACAGGAACAGCATCATGATCGCGCCGGTGTAGACGATAATCTGCACCATGCCGATGAACGGGCCCGCCTGGAGCACGTAGAAGACGCCCAGGCAGAGCATGGTCAGCACCAGCCAGAGCGCCGAGTGCACCGCGTTGCGCGCCCAGAGCATGCCGATCGCGCCGAGCAGCGCCAGCGGGGCGAGGATCCAGAAGGTGATCTCCTCGCCGCCGGACACCTCGCCCGCCGCGGCCAGCACCGTAGCCGTGGTCATGCCCTGTCTCCCTTGCTGCCCTTGGCCGCCTCGGCCCGCTG
Source organism: Micromonospora echinospora (assembly GCF_900091495.1). NCBI lineage: Bacteria > Bacillati > Actinomycetota > Actinomycetes > Micromonosporales > Micromonosporaceae > Micromonospora > Micromonospora echinospora. The sequence goes on from NZ_LT607413.1 coordinate 1,785,053, forward strand.
GGCCGCCTGCTCGGCGCCGGGGAAGGTCACGCCCGGGGTCTCGTCGAGCGCGTACCGGCCGGGGCCCATCGGAGAGCGCTCCGCCCCGGCCGAGGTACCCGGGTTCTCCAGCGCTCCGACGTAGTAGTCCTTCTCGCTGTCACCCAGCCGCATCGGGTGCGGCGGCTGCTCCATCCCGGGCAGCAGCGGCGCGAGCAGCTGCTCCTTGGTGAAGATGAGGTCCTGCCGGTTGTCCCGGGCCAGCTCGTACTCGTTGCTCATGGTCAGCGAACGGGTCGGGCAGGCCTCGATGCAGAGCCCACAGAAGATGCAGCGGGCGTAGTTGATCTGGTAGGTGCTGGCGTACCGCTCACCCGGCGAGAAGCGCTGCTCGTCGGTGTTGTCGCCGCCCTCGACGTAGATCGCGTCCGCCGGGCAGGCCCAGGCGCACAGCTCGCAGCCGATGCACTTCTCCAGCCCGTCCGGGTGCCGGTTGAGGATGTGCCGCCCGTGGTAGCGCGGCGCCGGGGTCGGCGGCTTGAACGGGTAGTCAGTCGTGACGACCTTCCTGAACATGTGCGAGAAGGTGACGCCGAAGCCCTTGAACGTTCCGGTGATCCCGCCCACGTCACACCTCCTTCGAGTCCGGGCCGGCGCCGATGTTGGCCGGCTCCCGCTCGGCCACCACCCGCTTGGTGCGCGGGCTCGGTGGCACCTGCAGGTCCATGGGGGGCACCGGGAAGCTGCCGTGCGGGCGCTTGTCGACCTGCTCCTGCGGGGTGAGCTTCCGCTCCGGCTTGCGGCTCGGCCAGAGCAGTACGGCGAGCAGCAGCACACCGGCCAGCACGCCGATGCCGGTCAGCCGGCCCCGGCTGTCCCAGTCCTCGATCGAGCGCAGCCAGGCCAGCACCAGGATCCAGACCAGGTTGATCGGGAGCAGGGCTTTCCAGCCCAGCCGCATGAACTGGTCGTACCGGAGCCGGGGCAGGGTGCCCCGCAGCCAGACGAAGACGAAGACCAGCAGGACGACCTTGCCGAAGAACCACAGCATCGGCCACCAGCCGGAGTTCGCCCCCTCCCAGAAGGTGGTGATCGGCGCGGGGGCCCGCCAGCCGCCGAGGAACAGCGTCACGGTGAAGGCCGACATGGTCACCATCGCGACGTACTCGGAGAGCATGAAGAGCGCGAACTTCAGCGAGCTGTACTCGGTCATGAAGCCCGCGACCAGCTCCGACTCCGCCTCCGGCAGGTCGAACGGTGCCCGGTTGGTCTCACCGACGGTGGCGATGAAGAAGATGATGAAGCTCGGCATGAGCAGGATCGCGTACCAGCCCGGGGCGGAGAACTCCAGCCCGAAGACGTTGAGCTGGGAGCCGTGGGCCTGGGCGGCGACGATCCCGCTGGTGGACATCGTGCCGGCGGTCATGAAGACGGCGACGATGCTCAGCCCGAGCGCGACCTCGTACGAGATCATCTGGGCGCTGGAGCGGAGACCACCGAGCAGCGGGTACGTCGAGCCGGAGGCCCAGCCGCCGAGCACGATGCCGTAGACCGCCATCGAGGAGCAGGCCAGCACCACCAGCACCGCCACCGACACGTCGGTGACCTGGAGCGGCGTCCGGTGGCCGAAGATGCTCACCATCGGGCCGAACGGGATCACCGACAGCGCGGTGACCGCGCAGATCACCGAGACGGCCGGGGCGAAGAAGTAGACGACCTTGTCCGCCGCCTTCGGGAGGATGTCCTCCTTGAAGGCCATCTTGAGACCGTCGGCGAGGGTCTGGAGCAGGCCGAACGGGCCGATCTGGTTCGGGCCCGGCCGGACCTGCATGTAACCCACCACACGCCGCTCGAACCAGACGCCGAGCAGGGTGGCGAGCAGGCCGAAGACGAAGGCGAAGACGATCTTGATCAGGACCAGCCACCACGGGTCCTTGCCGAAGTCGGCCAGCGTCGGGTCCTGCGCGAGGTAGACCGCGTTCACTGGGATACACCCCCGGTGTTGAGGAGCGGGCCCGGGCGGTCGGCGGCGTCCGCGGCGACGCGTTCGGTCGCGGTGGCCGGCTCCGTCGCGGCGGAGACGCGTACCACCGAGCCGGACGTCGCGCCGAGGCTGCGCCGGACGGTCGAACCGGGTGAATTGGTCGGCAGCCAGACGACGCCGTCCGGCATCTCGGTGATGGCCGCCGGAAGGGTCAGCGCCCCCCGGTCGGTCCCCACCGTCACCGCGTCACCGTCGGCGACGCCGAGCGCCTCGGCGGTGCCCTTGCCCAGCCGCACCACCGGCGGCCGGGCGGTGCCGCCCAGGTGCTCGTCGCCGTCGATGAGGCTGCCCAGGTCGATGAGCTGGTGCCAGGTGGCGAGGACCGCCTCGCCGTCGCCCGTGCGGGGCGCCGGCTGCGGCTCCACGGACGGGACCGACGGGCGGTCGGTGCGGGTCGCCGGCAGGGAGCCCAGTTCGCGGCGGACGCTGAGCACGTCACCGGTGCCGAGCTGGACGCCCAGCCGGTCGGCGATCGCGTCGAGCACCCGGCCGTCGGACATCGCCGGGGTCTGGAGCACCGCGTCGAACGGCCGCAGCCGCCCCTCCCAGTCCAGGAAGCTGCCGGCCTTCTCGACCACCGGGGCGACCGGGAAGACCACGTCCGCCCGGCGGGCCACCGCACTCATCCGCAGCTCCAGGCTGACCAGGAACGGCACCTCGTCGAGGGCCTGCTCGGCCAGGCGCGGATCGGCCAGGTCGGCCGGGTCGACCCCGGCCACCACCAGCGCGCCGAGCTTGCCGGCCGCCGCCGCCGCGACGATGCCGTCGGTGTCCCGACCGGCCTGGCTGGGGATCACCCCGGCCGCGATGTCCCACGCCTCGCCCAGCTCGGCGCGGGCACCGGGCTCGGTGACCAGGCGTCCGCCGGGGAGCAGGTTCGGCAGGCAGCCGGTGTCGACCGCGCCCCGGTCACCCGCGCGCCGCGGCACCCAGGCCAGCTTCGCGCCGGTACGCCGGGCCACGTCGGCGGCGGCGGAGAGGCCACCGGGGACGCTGGCCAGCCGCTCGCCCACGATCAGGATCGCGCCCTCGGCGCCGAGCGCCTCGCGGACCGTGTCGTGCTCGGCGAGCAGCAGCGCCTCCTCGCCCGGCACCACCCGGGCGAGCTTCGCGCCGAGCTTCTCCAGGCCCCGGGTGGCGAACGGCGCCAGCGCGTACACCTTGAGCTTCTTCTTCAGGTACGCCTTGCGCAGCCGCAGGAAGAGGATCGGGCACTCCTCCTCCGGCTCCAGGCCGGCCAGCACGACGGCCGAGGCGTTCTCGACGTCGGCGTAGGTGACGTCGGTGATCCCGGCCACGTTGCTGGCCAGGAACTCCGTCTCCTCACGGGAGACCGGGCGGGCCCGGAAGTCGATGTCGTTGGTGTTCAGCGCGACCCGGGCGAACTTCGCGTACGCGTAGGCGTCCTCGACGGTCAGCCGGCCACCGGTGAGCACCGCGGTGCCCTGCCCGCCGTCGCGTGCGGCGGCCAGCCCCTCGGCAGCCACGGTGAGCGCCTCGCTCCAGGACGCCTCGCGCAGCTCGCCGGTCTTCGCGTCCCGCACCAGCGGGGTGGTGATCCGGTCGAAGGCGCGGGCGTACTGGAAGCCCCAGCGGCCCTTGTCGCAGTTCCACTCCTCGTTGACCTGCGGGTCGTCACCGGCGAGCCGGCGCAGCACCTTGCCCCGCCGCCAGTCGGTGCGCTGGGAGCACCCGGCCGAGCAGTGCTCGCAGACGCTCGGGGTGGAGACCAGGTCGAAGGGGCGGGCGCGGAAGCGGTACTGGGCGCCGGTCAACGCGCCGACCGGGCAGATCTGCACGGTGTTGCCGGAGAAGTACGAGTTGAACGGCACGTCGCCGTCGTCCTCGCCCTCGGCGGCCCCGTACGCCTCGTCCCGGTAGATGTTGATCTCCTCGGCGGAGGACCGGCCCATCAGGTCGATGAACTTGTCCCCGGCGATCTCCTCGGAGAAGCGGGTGCACCGCTGGCAGAGCACGCACCGTTCCCGGTCCAGCAGGACCTGGGTGGAGATGTTCAGCGGCTTCTCGTACTCCCGCTTGTGCTCGTGGAAGCGGGAGTCGGTGCGGCCGGTGGACATCGCCTGGTTCTGCAGGGGGCACTCGCCGCCCTTGTCGCACATCGGGCAGTCGAGCGGATGGTTCATCAGCAGCAGTTCCATCACCCCCTCCTGCGCCTTCTTGGCCACCGGGGAGGTGAGCTGGGTCCGGACCACCATGCCCTCGGCCACCGTCTGGGTGCAGGAGGCGACCGGCTTGCGCTGCCCCTCCACGTCGACGAGGCACTGCCGGCACGCGCCGGCCGGGGCCAGCAGCGGGTGGTCGCAGAACCGGGGGATCGCGATCCCCATCTGCTCGGCGACCCGGATCAGCAGCGCCCCCTTCGGGGCGGTGACCTCGATGCCGTCGATGGTGAGGGTGACCGTCTCGGTCTGCTTCGCTACGTCGGTCATCAGTGCGCCCCTACCAGGGTCTTCTCCGACAACTTGGGAGCAGTCCGTCCCTCGATGTAGTCGAGGTAGTCCTGCTTGAAGTACTTCAGCGACGAGGTCACCGAACTGGTCGCCCCGTCACCCAGACCACAGAACGAGCGGCCGAGGATGTTGTCACAGGTGTCGAGCAGGGTGTCCAGGTCCTCGTGGGTGCCCCGGCCGGCGAGGATCCGCCGGTACACCCGGACCATCCAGTAGTTGCCCTCTCGGCACGGGGTGCACTTGCCGCACGACTCGTGGTGGTAGAACTCCAGCCACCGGTACGTCGCGTAGACCGGGCAGTCCTGGTCGGAGAAGATCTGGGTGGCCGTGGTGCCCAGGATCGAGCCGGCTGCCGCGACGCCCTCGAAGTCCAGCGGCACGTCGAGGTGCTCGTCGGTGAGCAGCGGGGTCGACGATCCGCCCGGCGTCCAGAACCGCAGGTTGTGGCCGGGCTGCATGCCCCCGGCCAACTCCAGCAGCTCACGCAGGGTGATGCCCATCGAGCACTCGTACTGGCCGGGGTTGGCGATCCGGCCGGAGAGCGAGTAGATCATCGGCCCGGAGGACTTCTCGGTGCCCATGGTCTTCCACCAGTCGGCCCCGCCGAGCACGATGTACGGCACGCTGGCGATGGTGCCGACGTTGTTGACCACCGTCGGGCTGGCGTAGAGGCCGTGCGTCGCCGGGAAGGGCGGACGCAGTCGGGGCTGGCCCCGGAAGCCCTCCAGCGAGTCCAGCAGGGCGGTCTCCTCGCCGCAGATGTACGCGCCCGCGCCGGAGTGCACCACCAGGTCCAGGTCGAACCCGGAGCCCTGGATGTTCCGGCCGAGGTAGCCCCGGTCGTACGCCTCCCGCACCGCGTTGCGCAGCCGGCGCGCGGCGTGCACGGCCTCGCCCCGGATGTAGATGTACGCACGGTTGGCCCGGATCGCGTACGACGCGATGATGACGCCCTCGACCAGCGAGTGCGGGTCGTGCGTCATCAGCGGGAGGTCCTTGCAGGTGCCCGGCTCGCCCTCGTCGGCGTTGACCACGAGGTAGTGCGGCTTGCCGTCGCCCTGCGGGATGAAGCCCCACTTCAGGCCGGTCGGGAAGCCCGCGCCACCGCGACCGCGCAGCCCGGAGTCCTTGATGAGCTGGATGAGGTCGTCCGGGTGGGCCTTGAGGGCCTTGCGCAGGGCGGCGTAGCCGTCCAGCTTCTGGTACGTGTCGATCCGCCAGGCGTCCGGCGAGAGCCACCGCTTGGTGAGCACCGGGGTCAGCTTGGCCAGCGTCTCCGGCCGAGGCGTGGTCACTTGTTGGCCTCCGCTTCCTTGAGCGAGCGCTCCTGCGCAGCGGCGTCGTCACCGGCGGGCTTGCCGTCGCCGGCCGGCACGTTGGTCGCCGCGCCCTCGGCCTCGGCCGCCCGCGCGTCGCGCGGGGCCGGCGGCGCGCCGTCGACCGGAACCTTGGTGCCCGGCGAGTCCGGGACGGCGGTCTTCGCGTCCGGCTGCCGGGTCTCGGCGGCCCGCACCTCGGGTGACTTGTCGTCCGGGGCCTTCACGTCCGGCGCGGTGCTGCCGGTGGCCGCCTTCGGCGTCGCCGGCTCGGGCGCCGGGGCCGGCTTCGCGGCCTCGGCCCGGGCCTTCGCCTCGGCGGCGGCCTGGTTGGCCTCGGCCTTGCTGCGGATCGGGGTGTTCGGGTCGAAGCCGGGCACCGAGATGCCGTGCTGCTGCGCCAGGCGCAGCCCGCGCAGGGTCGGCTCGCCCGGCCCGCCGTCGGCCACCGCGCCCTCCCGCTCGTCGGCGAAGCCGGCGAGCTGGACCGACATCTCCTTCAGCGTGCAGAGGCGGGCGCCCCGGGTCGGCGTCGGCCGGCCACCGGAGCGCAGTTCCTCGACCACACCGAGGGCGGTCTGCGGGTCGACGCCGTCGAAGAAGTCGTAGTTGACCGTCATCACCGGGCCGTAGTCGCAGGCCGCGAGACACTCGGCGTGCTCCAGGGTGATCTTCCCGTCGGTGGTCGTCTCGTCGTGCCCCACGCCCAGGTGCTCGGCGAGGGTGTCGTAGACGTCCTGACCGCCGAGCACGTTGCACATGGTGTTGGTGCAGACGCTGACCAGGTAGTCACCGGTCGGCCGGCGCTTGTACATGGTGTAGAAGGTGGCCACCGCGCCGACCTGGGCCTTGTTCAGGCCGAGCACCTCGGCGCAGAACTCGACCCCGGCCGGGGAGACGTACCCCTCCTCGGACTGCACCAGGTGCAGCAACGGGAGCAGCGCGGAACGGGACCGGTCGGCCGGGTAACGGGCGATGATCTCCCGTGCCCGGGCCCGGGTCTCTTCGGTGAAAACACTCATCGGTCACAACCACCCATCACGGGGTCCAGCGAGGCGCCACCGGCGATCACGTCGGCGATCAGGCCACCCTCGGCCATGGCCGGGAGCGCCTGGAGGTTGACGAAGCTCGGCTCCCGGTAGTGCACCCGGTACGGCCGGGTGCCGCCGTCGGAGACCGCGTGCACGCCCAGCTCGCCCCGGGGCGCCTCGATCGCCACGTAGACCTGGCCCGGCGGGACCCGGAACCCCTCGGTGACGAGCTTGAAGTGGTGGATCAGCGACTCCATCGACTGACCCATGATCTTCGCGACGTGCTCCAGCGAGTTGCCCATGCCGTCGACGCCGATGGCGAGCTGCGCCGGCCAGGCGATCTTCTTGTCGGCGACCATCACCGGTCCCGGCTTCAGCCGGTCCAGCGCCTGCTCGACGATCTTGAGCGACTCCCGCATCTCGGCGAGCCGGACCTGGTAGCGGCCCCAGACGTCGCCGTCCGGGTGGGTCGGGACGTCGAAGTCGTACGTCTCGTAGCCGCAGTACGGATCGGTCTTGCGGAGGTCCCAGGGGAGCCCGGCGGAGCGGAGCACCGGCCCGGTCACGCCGAGCGCCAGGCATCCGGTCACGTCGAGCACGGCGACGTTCTTCGTCCGCTCGACCCAGATCGGCTGCCCGGAGAGGAGGTCCTCGTACTCGTCGAGCTTCTTCGGCATCTCCTTGAGGAACTTGCGGATCTTGACGATCGCGTCGTCCGGCACGTCCTGGGCGACCCCGCCCGGCCGGACGTACGCGTGGTTCATCCGCAGGCCGGTGACGAGCTCGAAGATCTCGAGGATGTACTCCCGCTCCCGGAAGCCGTAGAGCATGATCGAGATCGCGCCCAGCTCCATGCCGGTGGTGGCCAGCCAGACCAGGTGCGAGGAGATCCGGTTCAGCTCCATCATCAGGACCCGGATCGTGGTGGCCCGCTCGGTGATCTGCTCCTCGATCCCGAGCAGCTTCTCCACCGCCAGGGAGTACGCCGTCTCGTTGAAGATCGGGGCGAGGTAGTCCATCCGGGTCACGAAGGTCGAGCCCTGCACCCAGTTGCGGTATTCGAGGTTCTTCTCGATCCCGGTGTGCAGGTAGCCGACGACCGTACGCATCTCGCGGACGGTCTCGCCCTCCAGATCCAGGATCAGCCGCAGCACGCCGTGCGTGGACGGGTGCTGCGGACCCATGTTGACGACGATCCGCTCGTCGTTGATCGGGTCGGTGCCGGAGACGACCTGGTCCCAGTCCCCGCCGGTGACGGTGAAGACCCTGCCCTCGGTCGTCTCGCGCTCGGTGGCGTAGCTCGGGGTGCTCACTGGTAGGACCTCCGCTGGTCTGGCGGTGGGATCTCGGCGCCCTTGTACTCGACGGGGACGCCGCCGAGCGGGTAGTCCTTACGCTGCGGGTGCCCCTCCCAGTCGTCCGGCATGAGGATCCGGGTCAGGTTGGGGTGACCGTCGAAGAGGACACCGAACATGTCGTACGCTTCCCGCTCCTGCCAGTCGGCGGTCGGGTAGACGGCGGTGACGCTCGGCAGGTGCGGGTTCTCGGCCGGCACGGCGACCTCCAGCCGCACCCGGCGGCGGTAGGTCATCGAGGTCAGGTGGTAGACCACGTGCAGTCGGCGCTCGTCCGCGCCGAGGTAGTCCACCCCGGAGACCGAGGAGCAGAGCTCGAAGCGGAGGGCCAGGTCGTCCCGCATCACCTGGCAGACCTCGGCGATCTTCTCCGGGCGGACGTGCAGGGTCAGCTCGCCCCGGTCGACGACGACCTTCTCGATCGCCTCGCCGAAGGCCGGGTACGCCTCCTCCAGCGCGTCGCGGACCTCGTCGAAGTAGCCGCCGTACGGCCGGGCGGCCTCCTCGATCGGCCGACGCGGCCGGACCAGGCCACCGAAGCCGGAGGTGTCACCGGACCCCTGGATGCCGAACATGCCCCGACCGGCCGGGCTGGCCGGCGGGTACTCGGCGGGCGCGGTGCTGCTCGCCCCGGCCGGCGTCACCGGCACCGGGACGCCCCCGTCGTTCGGCTTGTCGTTCGGAGCCGTCATTTGATGCCCCCGTACGGGTGGAGGTGGTTCTGGGCGTTCATCCAGTTCTCGATCCGGAGCTGCTCCTCGCGCCCCTCCCGGACCGCCTGGGTCCACTCGGCGCGGCGGGCCTTGTCCTCGCGGTACGACGACGGCATCGAGCCGTACGGGACGACGGGCACGTCACCGCGGGCCTGGCGGGCCTCCAGCATCTTGCGGCCGTTCGGGCCGAGCGGCTCGTGCCCGATCTTCTCGCGGAGCTTGAGGATCGCGTCGATCAGCATCTCCGGGCGGGGCGGGCAGCCGGGGAGGTACATGTCGACCGGGACGACATGGTCGACGCCCTGGACGATGGCGTAGTTGTTGAACATCCCGCCGCTGCTGGCGCAGACGCCCATCGAGAGCACCCAGCGGGGCTCGGCCATCTGGTCGTAGATCTGCCGCAGGACCGGGGCCATCTTCTGGCTCACCCGACCCGCGACGATCATCAGGTCGGCCTGCCGGGGCGAGGCGCGGAACACCTCCATGCCCCAGCGGCCCATGTCGTAGTGCGGGCCACCGGCCGCCATCATCTCGATCGCGCAGCAGGCCAGGCCGAAGGTGGCGCCCCAGACCGACGACTTCCGCGACCAGTTGACCAGCTTCTCCACCGAGGTCAGCAGGATGCCGGCGGGAAGCTTCTCCTCGATACCCATGTGAGGTTCCTCCCTCAGTCCCAGTCCAGGCCGCCACGCCGCCAGACATAGGCGTACGCGACGAAGACCGCGACGATGAACAGGACCATCTCCACGAAGCCGAAGATCGGCAGGGCGTCGAACGAGACCGCCCAGGGGTAGAGGAAGATGATCTCGATGTCGAAGACGATGAAGAGCATCGCCGTCAGGTAGAACTTGATCGGGAACCGGCCCCCGCCGACCGGCTGCGGGCTCGGCTCGATGCCGCACTCGTACGCCTCGAGCTTGGCCTTGTTGTAGCGGCGCGGGCCGGCGAGGCGGGCGCCGGCGATCGAGAAGATCGCGAACGCCGTGGCGAGGGCGAACAGCCCGATGATGGGTGCGTAAGGCGAGAGCGTCATGGTTGTCTCCTGCTCGTCCTTCCCTGCCCTCGGTGGTTGGCGAAATCACACTATTAACTTCACCTCCGGCAACCTGCGCCGGGGTGCGGCTAGACCGCTGGGGCCGCCTTCGTCATCGCGTTGATGACCCGGTCCATCGCGTCCCCGCCACGCGGGTCGGTCAGGTTGGCCAGCAGCTTCAGCACGAAGCGCATGAGCATCGGGTGCGGCATGCCGTGCTTGGTGGCGATCCGCATGATCTCCGGTCGGCCGATCAGCTTCACGAAGATCCCGCCGAGGCGGTAGTAGCCGCCGAACCGCGCCTTCAGCTCCGTCGGGTACGCCGTCAGCGCCCGCTCGCGCTCCGCGCCCGCCGGCCGGGCCAGCGCCTGCACCGCGATCTCCGCGGCCAGCTCGCCGGACTCCATCGCGTACGCGATGCCCTCGCCGTTGAAGGGGTTGACCATGCCGCCCGAGTCGCCGACCAGCAGCACGCCCCGGGTGTAGTGCGGCACCCGGTTGAAGCCCATCGGCAGCGCCGCGCCGAGGATCGGACCCTCGGCGTTCGCCTCGTCGGTCATGCCCCAGTCGGCCGGGGTGTTGGCCAGCCAGTCGGTGAGCAGTCGCCGGTAGTTCGTCTTGCCGAAGGCGGAGGAGGAGTTGAGCACGCCCAGGCCGACGTTGACCCGGCCGTCACCGAGGCCGAAGATCCAGCCGTACCCGGGCAGCAGCGCGTCGCTGCCCTTGCTGCGCAGTTCGAGCCAGGACTCGAGGTAGTTGTCGTCGTGCTTGGCCGGGCAGCGGTAGTACCGCCGGACCGCCACGCCGATCGGGCGGTCTTCCCGCTTGGCCAGGCCGAGCGCGAGGGGGAACCGGCCGGAGACGCCGTCGGCGGCGACCACCAGCGGGGCGTGGAAGGTGGCCGGGACCTTGTCCGGGCCGACCTCGGCCTCGACGCCGGTGACCCGGCCGGTGGGGTCGAGCACCGGACCCATGACGTTCACGCCGGTGCGCAGCTCGGCACCGGCCGCGACGGCCCGTTGGGCGAGCAGGTCGTCGAAGTCCAGCCGGGTGCGCACGAGCCCGTAGTTGGGGAAGCTGGCCAGGTCGGGCCAGTCCAGCTCCAGCCGGAGGCCGCCGCCGATCACCCGCAGGCCCCGGTTCTGGAGCCAGCCGGCCTCGGGCGAGGTGTCCACGCCCATCCGGATGAGCTGCCGGACCGCGCGCGGGGTCAGCCCGTCACCGCAGACCTTCTCCCGGGGGAACTCGGTCTTCTCCAGCAGCAGCACCCGGGCTCCGTGCCGCGCCAGGTGGTACGCGGTCGCCGAGCCGCCGGGTCCGGCGCCCACGACGATCACGTCGGCGTCGTGCTCCACCGTCGTCATCCGGGCCTCCTCCCCATACGCTCGTGAAACACTTCACAAGCCAGTCGGGGAGGAGTCTATGACCGTCATTACCCCCGCCCAGGGTTAGGTGACCCTAACTTGCCTGGAGGGGGGTCCTGGAGACCTGAGTGAGCACTCAGGGATGACCGGGAGTGACCCTGTCCAGGCCCACGTCGAGCCGGATCGCCTCGGGCAACTGGTCGCGCAGCGCCCCGCCGGCCACCCGGTCCAGGGCGGCCAGCACCTCCGCCACCACCTGCCGGACGGTGGCCGGGTCGGCACCGGCGAGCTGCCGGAGCTGGTCGACGAGTTCGCGCGTGTCGTCCTCGTCGGCAACCACCCGGTACGCCTCGTCTGCTCCCGTCATGGCGGACAGCCTACGGGGGCAAAGGCCGCCAAAAAGGGATAACAGGGAACGTGAGGGTGACTAGTCGCGGACCGCCCGGTGCAGCGCCGCGATGCCGCCGGTCAGGTTGCGCCAGGCCACCCGGCCCCACCCCGAGGCACCGATCCGCGCGGCCAGCGCCGGCTGGTCGGGCCAGGCCCGGATCGACTCGGCGAGGTAGACGTAGGCGTCCGGGTTGCTGGAGACCGACCGGGCCACCGTGGGCAGCGACCGCATCAGGTACGACAGGTAGACCGTCCGGAACGCGGGGTTGGTGGGGGTGCTGAACTCGCAGACCACCAGCCGCCCGCCGGGACGCGTGACCCGGGCCAGCTCGCGCAGGGCCGCGTCCGGGTCCGACACGTTACGCAACGCGAAGGAGATGGTCACCGCGTCGAAGGTCGCGTCGGCGAAGGGCAGCCGCAGCGCGTCCCCGGCGAGCAGCGGCACCTCCGGCCGTACCCGCCGCCCGGCGGCGAGCATGCCCAGACTCAGGTCGGCGCCGACGGCGTACGCCCCGCTGCGGGCCAGTTCCTCGGTGGAGACCCCGGTGCCGGCGCCCACGTCCAGCACCCGCTCACCCGGCTCCAGGGCCAGTGCGGCCCGGGTCGCCCGGCGCCACCCCCGGTCCTGCCCGAAGGAGAGCACGGTGTTGGTCAGGTCGTATCGAGCGGCCACGCCGTCGAACATCGCGGCGACCTCGTGCGGCTGCTTGTCCAGACTGGCGCGCTGGCCCTGCGGGGTACGGCTCACGCCCCCACTCTGCCAGCCCGATGCACGACGGGGCCGGGCGGGATGGTCACCCATCCCGCCCGGCCCCGGGCGTCAGCAGGACGTCAGTTGGTGGACTTCTCGTCGGCCGGGGTCACCAGCACCACCCGACGGCGGCGGGAGAGCACCAGCAGCGCGCCCCCGACCAGCAGGACGGTGCCGCCGACGCCACCGATCAGACCGGCCTGGACACCGGTCACCGGCAGCCCGCCGTCGCCGCCACCGCTACCGCCACCCGCCGCCGGCGGGACGCTCGGCGAGACCGACGGCGAGGCACTCGGGCCCGGCGTCGGGGTGGTCAGGTCGACGAAGACGTCGAAGAGCGCGCTGTTGTCGATGTCGTCGACCTCGCTGAACGCCCGGCGCTGGGCCGGTCCGGCGACCTCCGGCTCCTCCTCCGGCTCGCCCGCGAGGGCCCGGTCCAGGCCGGCGGCGTAGATGTTGCCGATCCGCAGCACCGGCTCGGTGACCTCCTTGGCCACCTTCACCCGGACGCTGTCGGTGTAGTACTCACCCGGCTTCAGCACCACGGCCGGGTCGTCGCAGAACGCCTGGGCGATCCCGAGGAAGTCCTCCTGGACGCAGTTCTCCGGCAGCTCGGCGAAGCTGACCCCGGCCGGCAGGGAGATCAGGTAGAACAGCCCGGTCGCCCGCCGGCTGCCGCCGTTGTAGACGGCCCAGTCCAGCGGGGCGGTCTCACCTGGACGGACCGGCCGCAGGCCGGTCTCCTCGTCACCGTCGACCTCGACGTCGGCGTAGACGTCCTGGGCCCAGGTGACCAGGTCGTAGCCGGGCTTGGTCACGGTGAGGTCGACCTCGACGGTGTTGTCCTCCGGGTCCGCCTCGGCGGTCTCGGAGGTGATGGAGACCACCAGGGTGCCGGCGGGACCACGCGTACCGGTGCTGAACAGCGGGATGCCGAAGTCCTCGCTGGTCCCGGCGGAGAGGTCGCCGAGGACACAGGAGTAGACGGCCTTGCCCTGCTGCTGGCAGCCGTCCGGCACGAAGAAGCCGACCCTCTTGTGGTTGACCTTCCGGGCGTCCACCTTGACGGTGACGTTGCGGGCGTCCGCCGTGCTTCGGGTGTTGTCCACGGTGAACTTGAAGGGCTTGGCCTTGGCCTCGGAGACGCCCCTGGCGATCTGGCCGCTGAGCGGAATGAGGTTCAGGTCGACCTGGTCGGCCGCCTGGGCCGGCGCGCCGACCGCGACCAACCCGGCCGTGAGCAGGGTCACGGCGCCAGTTCGGGCCAGCGCCGCGCGGGTGAACAGGTTCATGCGGTCCCTCGGAGTTGCGAGCGTGAGGTGGGGGCGGCCCGGGTCGGACCGCACCTGGAAACGGTGGGGGCGGGACGGTCACCCATCCCGCCCCCCTCGCGGTGCGTTATGTAGACGGCCCGCACGGGCCGGTTGAGGACGACCGTCAGACGGTCGACGTCTCGTCGCCCGGGGTCACCAGGACCACCCGGCGACGACGGGCGGCCAGGAACATGGCACCACCGGCGAGCAGCACGGCACCGCCGATCCCGCCGATCAGGCCGGCCTGCGGGCCGGTCACCGGCAGGCCGCCGTCGCCGTCGCCGCCACCGGAGCCGCCCCTGGCGGCCACGACGACCGCGTAGCCGTCGGTGTTGTCGCTGGCGTCCACGTCGGCGCCCCGGATGCCGGTGACGTTCTCCGGCAGCTTGGTGGCCTTCCGGGCGAGACCCCGCAGCGGCTGCGTCGCCACGATCGGCTCGACGGTCACGCTGCCGCCGGTGAGGCTGCCGGCCTTCACGTCCGCTCCGACCGAGAGCAGGTGGTAGAAGTCACCGGCGGAGAAGACGTCGTCGTTCTCGTCGGTGTCCTCGTCGACCGGAACCAGCGGAAGCTGGCGGTAGGTGCAGACGGCCTCGGTGTTGGCCGCGTTGTACTCGCAGTCCGGCTCCGCCTCGGTGAAGGTCACGCCCTTGGGAAGCTCGACCGTGACGGTGAGACCCCCGGCCGCCCGGTCACCCTGGTTGACCACGAAGTACTGGAGCACGCCGGTCTCGCCGGCGTGCAGGTCGCCGACGACGGACAGCTCGCCGTTCTCGTCGACCTTCACCGCCTGCTTCACGTCACCGGCGAGGAGGAGCAGGTCCGGGCCGCTCTCGTCGGTGAACTCGATCGTGGCGGACTTGCTGTTGTTGCTGTCGTCGGTGTCGTCGGTGGAGGCGATGGAGAAGGTGATCGGGGCCTTGTACGTGCCCTCGAAGCCCTCCTGCTTGAAGAGCACCACCGGGAGCTCGACCGTCTCGCCCGGACCCGGCAGCAACTCCGACGGCACCTTGCAGGACCAGCCGGCCGCGTTCAGGTCGCAGTCCGGCACGGCCGGAACGGGGACCGCCTTGTCGGTGTCCACCTTCGACAGGTCCGCGCTGATCGACAGGTCGGTCGGAGTGTTCTTACCCCGATTGGTGACCTTGGCGAAAACGACCTTCCCCTCGCTGCCGGCGGCGACCCGGGTGCCGACCACGTCGAGGGAAAGGTCGGTCTCGGTGCCGGCGGCGTGGGCCGGAACGCCGAGCGCGGTGAACACGCCGGAGGCCAGCAGTGCGGCAGCGCCAACCCGCGCCGTCAACGCTCGGTTACGGAAGATCATTGAGGTGTTCCCCTAGGGAGACGGGAAAGAATGCGTCCGGGCGCGACGTCCACCCGGCACCGCCGACCGGGACGTTAGCGGTCCACGGTCGCCCCCGCCACCCCCTGGGGAGACCCGCAGTGAGCTGCTCGACTAAGAACCACTTAAGGATTGTCCGAATTGATGCGCTTACTGGGCAGAATCACAGGTAACTCTGGCCCCAATGGTTACCGCGATCGGCCCGCCCGCCGGACAACCATTGCCCGTTCGGTCGATCCCGCAATAACGACGATGATTACCGACCGTTTACTGGGCATCCACCAAAGGCAGTGAACGGCCGACGCCGCCGCCCGGAATCGCAATCGACGAGAAGTGCGACACGACGCGGTCGTCGGTCGGGTCCTCGGCCGGCGTGCGGTGCACCGCCAGGTGCCGGTAGAGGGTGTCCCGCTGGGCCGGGATCCGGTCGGCCGAGCGGATCATCGCGATCAGCTCGTGCAGGTTGGAGCGGTGCCGGGCACCGGCCGAGGAGATGACGTTCTCCTCCAGCATGATCGAGCCGAGGTCGTCCACTCCCATGTGCAGGGCGAGCTGACCGACGTCCTTGCCGGTGGTCAGCCAGGACGCCTGGAGGTGCGGCACGGTCTCGAAGAAGAGTCGGGCCACCGCGATCAGGCGCAGGTACTCCAGGGTCGTCGCCTGGGTGCGCCCCTTCAGGTGGTTGTTCTCCGGCTGGTACGTCCACGGGATGAAGGCGCGGAAGCCCTTCGTCCGGTCCTGGACGTCGCGGATCATCCGCAGGTGCTCGATCCGCTCGGCGGCGGTCTCACCGGTGCCCATCATCATCGTGGCGGTCGACTCGACCCCCTGCCGGTGGGCCAGCTCCATGACCTCCAGCCAGCGCTCGCCGGACTCCTTCAGCGGTGCGATCGCCCGCCGTGGGCGCTCCGGCAGCATCTCCGCCCCGGCCCCGGCGATCGAGTCCAGCCCGGCGGCCTTGATACGTGCGATCGCCTCGTCCAGGCTCACCCCGGAGACCTTCGCCATGTGCAGGATCTCGCTCGGCCCGATCGAGTGGATCGCGAGGTTCGGGTACGCCTTCTTGACCGAGGAGAACAACTCCTCGTAGTACTCCACGCCGTAGTCGGGGTGGTGGCCGCCCTGGAGCATCACCTGCGTCGCGCCCAGCTCGACCGCCTCGCCGCAGCGGCGCAGGATCTCCTCGGTCGGGTGGGTCCAGCCCTCCTTGTGCTTCGGCGCGCGGTAGAACGCGCAGAACTTGCACGCGGTGACGCAGACGTTGGTGTAGTTGATGTTGCGGTCGATGAGATACGTGACGATGTTGTCCGGGTACCGCCGCCGCCGCACCGCGTCGGCCGCCTCACCGAGGGCGTGGAACGGCGCCTCGGTGTAGAGCAGCAGCGCCTCCTCAGGCGTGATCCGCCCGCCGTCCGCGCCGCGCTGCAGGATGTCGTCGATCTCCCGGCTCACACTCACACCTGCGAGCCTACTGCGCCCAGGAACCTAACCCGCCACGCCCGCACCGCAGTTGGTCGAGGCCATCAGCGTGTTGCCGATCCATGCTGTGGTCTTCGACGCAAAGAACCACCGAGACTCCCGGGCAGCCCGCGGGGCATGCCTCGTCGAACTGGTGGAGCAGGCGGCAAAGATCAACACTGCTCGCCTGGTTCTCGAACGTGACGACTCGACGTTCCGGGCATCGCCCTGGTCGGGCCCGGCTACTTCCGGCAACTGCGTAACGACGAGGAGGTGCACGCCGCCGTCGCCCTGGCTGGCAACCCCCTGGTCGGCAACGACCGCCAGTTCGACCTGTGGCGCAGCATCGCCTACGACGGCCAGGTCAAGGCCCCGAGCTGACCGGCCTGACCGGAGCGGCGGGCCCGGCGAGAATGGCCCGATGCTGCTGCTGGTGCCTGCCGACCCGCTCCGTCCGTACCGCCCCGACCAGCACTTCGCATCGGAGGAGGCGGCTGCCCGGGAGGCCGGCGTACCGGTCGCGGTGGTGGACCACGACGCGCTCGCCCGGGGCGACACGGACGCCGCACTGCGGCGCCTGACCGGCGAGGGCGAGGCGGTCTACCGGGGCTGGATGCTCCGCGCCGAGCGGTACGCGGCCTTCGCGGAAGCGCTGGCCGCCCGGAGGGTCTTCCTGCACACCGGCAGCGAGCAGTACCGCCGGGCACACGAACTGCCCGGCTGGTATCCGGACCTGGCGTCGGTGACGCCGGCGACGACCTGGACCTCAGGTGACGGGCGTGAAGCCTTCGACCGGGCCCGCATCGAGCTGGGCGACGGCCCGGCCGTGCTCCGCGACTACTGCAAGTCGATGAAGCACCACTGGGACGAGGCGGCCTTCATCCCCGACCTGACCGACGCCGAGGCCGCCTGGCGGGTGGCCCGCCGGTTCCGCGAACTGCGCGAGGACGACTTCGTCGGCGGCTTCGTGCTACGCCGCTTCGAGCGGTTCACCTCGGCGGAGGTGCGCACCTGGTGGTGCGACGGTCGGTGCGTGCTCGTCGGCCCGCACCCGGACACCCCGGACCGACCGACCGCCACCGACCCTGACCTGACCACCCTCGCACCGCTGGTGGCCGCCCTTGGGCTGCCCTTCGTCACGGTCGACCTGGCGTGCCGCGACGACGGCGAATGGCGGGTGGTCGAGCTCGGTGACGGACAGGTCAGCGACCGCCCCACCACCGTCCAGCCCTCCAGCCTGCTCTCCCCGCTCCTCACCCCGCTTACACCCAACCCCGTCGATCATGGTTCCACCTGACCCGCGAGCGCCTCCGGAGCGACCGGGCCAGGAGGAACTGGCTGTCGGCCCAGGGCTGGACCATGCGCTACTTCACCGATCGGGACCTCTACCTCCGCCCGGACCACATCGTCCGAGAGGTTCGCCGAACCCTCTCGCCCGGGCCGAGGCGGCCCACCACCGGCACCGGCCGCCGCCGGTGACCGGGGCGGCGGTGACCGGGGCGGCGGTGACCGGGGCGGCGGTGGTCGACCGGACGGCAGTGGTCGACCGGTCAGGCGTCGTAGTCGATGACGAGCTGGTCGGTGGTCGGGGACGACTGGCAGGTCAACACGTATCCGGCAGCCACCTCGTCCGGTTCGAGGGCGTAGTTGCGGGCCATCGACACCTCGCCGGAGACCACCTTCGCCCGGCACGTCGAGCAGACCCCGCCCTTGCAGGCGTACGGCAGTTCACCGCGCACCTTCAGGGCGGCGTCGAGTACCCGCTGCTCGCGTCCCATGGTGAAGGTCGACGCCCGGCCGTCCAGCAGGATGGTGACCTCGGCCCCGGTCCCCGGCGCGTCGGCCGGTCGGCGCGGCGGCTCCGGTGGCGCGTCGACGTGGAACAGTTCGGTGTGCACCGCCGACGCCGGGACGCCCCGGTCGGTCAGCACCGCCTTGGCGTCGACCACCATGCCGTACGGGCCGCAGAGGAACCACTCGTCGATCCGGTCGCCGGGGACGATGCTGTCCAGCAGGCGGCCGAGCCGGTCGGCGTCGACGCGTCCGGAGAGCAGCGGCGACTCACCCGGCTCCCGGGAGAGCACGTGCACCAGGTGCAGCCGGGTGGGGTGGCGGTCCTTCAGGTCGGCCAGTTCCTCGGCGAACATCACCGTGTTCGCGGTGCGGTTGCCGTACACCAGGGTGAACGTGCTGGCCGGTTCGACGGCCAGCGCGGTCGCGACCAGCGCGAGCACCGGGGTGATCCCCGACCCGGCCACCACCGCGCCGTAGTGGCGGACCCGGTCCGGCGCGAACGCCGTGGTGAAGTGCCCCAGCGGCGGCAACACCTCGACGGTGTCGCCGGAGCGCAGCGCGCCGCAGGCGAAGGTGGAGAAGGCCCCGCCGGGGACCTCGCGCACGCCGATCCGCAGCCGACCGTGCCGGTCCAGTTCGTCCGGCGTCGAGCAGATCGAGTACGACCGGCGCACCTCGGCGTCGCCGGCTCCGCCGCCGGGTAGCCGCACGGTGAGGTGCTGGCCGGCGCGGAAGGTGAACGTCGCGCGCAACTCCTCGGGCACCGCGAAGGTGATCGCCACGGCGTCCTCGGTGAGCCGGTCGACGGCGGCGACCGGCAGCGGGTGGAAGACCGGCCGACGACGGACCGGCCGGGTGATGGTGACAGTCACAGCGCCTTCAGGTGGTCGAAGGGTTCACGACAGGATCGGCACCGCCACAGCGCCTTGCAGGCGGTGGAGCCGAACCGGCTGATCTGCTCGGTCTCCGGCGACCCGCAGCGCGGGCAGCGGACCGCCAGGGTCAGCGGCACGACCCCACCGCTCCGGGTCGGGGCCGGTGGGGCGATGCCGGCGGCGGCGAGCTTGGCCCGCCCGGCGTCGGAGATCCAGTCGGTGCTCCAGTCGGGGGTGAGCACCGTGCGGACCTCGGCGTCAGGATGGCCGGCGGCAGCCAGCGCGCGGCGGATGTCGGCCCGGATGACGTCCATCGCGGGGCAGCCCGTGTAGGTGGGGGTGATGGTCACCACCACCCGGCCGGTGGCCGGATCCTCCTCCACCGAGCGCAGGATGCCGAGGTCGTCGATGGTGACCACCCGGATCTCCGGGTCCACCACCGCCGCCACCGCCTCCCGGGGACCTACCACTGGGCACCCGGGTGGGCGCGGTGCAGGACCTGCATCTCGGCAAGCAGGTAGGACAGGTGCTCGGTGTGCACGCCGTCGCGCCCGCCGGAGGGGCCCCAGCCGTCCGCCGGACGGGTCAGCGTGGCCTCGGCGAGCACCGCCTCCACCCGCTCCAACCACTGCGGGCGCAGGGTGGACGGGGCGGCGGCCAGCCCGGCGTCGTCCAGCCGGGCGGTCAGCTCGTCGGCGGCGAACAGCTCGTGGGTGTACGGCCAGACCTCGTCCACGGCGGCCTGCATCCGCCGGTGCGACTCCTCGGTGCCGTCGCCGAGCCGCCGCACCCAGAGCGCAGCGTGGTCGAGGTGGTACGCGGACTCCTTGCGGGCCTTCGCGGCGATCGCGGCGAGTCGTTCGTCGGCGCGACCGGCCAACGCGGTGTAGATCGGGTGCTGGTAGGCGGCGAGGAAGAGCAGCTTCGCCATGGTCACCGCGAAGTCGCCGTTGGGCAGCTCGACCAGGAGGCAGTTGCGGAACTCCCGGTCGTCGCGGAGGAACGCCAACGCGTCTTCGTCCCGCCCGGCGCCCTCCAGCTCACCGGCGTAGGTCAGCAGCAGCCGGGCCGCGCCGAGCTGGTCGAGGGCGATGTTGGCCAGCGCGACGTCCTCCTCCATCTCCGGCGCCCGGGTGGTCCACTCGGCGAGGCGCTGGGCGGCGACCAGGGCGTCGTCGCCGAGCCGGAGCGTGAACTCGTGCAGGTCGTGGTTCACAGGTGCGCCACCCCGTCCGGCACCTGGTAGAAGGTGGGGTGACGGTAGACCTTGTCGGCCGCCGGATCGAAGAAGGCGTCCTTCTCGTCGGGGCTGGACGCGGTGATCGCACCGGCCGGGACCACCCAGATCGAGACCCCCTCCTGCCGTCGGGTGTAGAGGTCCCGGGCGTTACGCAGCGCCACCTCGGCGTCGGGGGCGTGCAGGCTGCCGACGTGGGTGTGCGACAGCCCGCGCCGGGCGCGCACGAACACCTCCCAGAGCGGGGACAGTTCCTGGCTCATGCGGCGACCTGCTCCTTCTTCCGCTCCGCCTGCTTGGTCGCGTACGCCGTGGCGGCCTCGCGCACCCAGGCCCCCTCGGTGTGGGCGCGGCGGCGGTGTTCGATCCGCTGCCGGTTGCACGGCCCGTCGCCCTTGATGACCCGCATCAGCTCGGCGTAGTCGGGCTGGGTGAAGTCGTACGCCTGCCGCTGCTCGTTCCAGCGCAGGTCGTCGTCGGGCAGGGTGAGGCCGAGGATCTCGGCCTGCTGCACGCACATGTCGACGAAGCGCTGGCGCAGCTCGTCGTTGGAGAAACGCTTGATCTTCCAGGCCATGGACTGCGCGGAGTGGGTGGAGTCGCCGTCCGGCGGGCCGAACATGGCCAGGGACGGGTACCACCAGCGGTCGACGGCGTCCTGTGCCATCGCCTTCTGCTCCGGCGTGCCGTGCGCGAGGGTGTGCAGGATCTCGTAGCCCTGCCGCTGGTGGAAGGACTCCTCCTTGCAGACCCGGATCATCGCCCGCGCGTACGGGCCGTAGGAGCAGCGGCACAGCGGCACCTGGTTGACGATCGCCGCGCCGTCGACCAGCCACCCGATCGCGCCGACGTCCGCCCAGGTCAGCGTCGGGTAGTTGAAGATCGAGCTGTACTTCTGCCGGCCGGAGACGAGCATCTCGACCAGTTCGTCCCGGCTGACCCCGAGGGTCTCGGCGGCGGAGTAGAGGTAGAGCCCGTGCCCGGCCTCGTCCTGGACCTTGGCCAGCAGGATCGCCTTGCGCTTGAGCGAGGGGGCGCGGCTGATCCAGTTCCCCTCCGGCTGCATGCCGATGATCTCGGAGTGTGCGTGCTGGGCGATCTGCCGGATCAGCGTCTTGCGGTACGCCTCGGGCATCCAGTCGCGGGGCTCGATCTTCTGGTCGGCCCCGATCACCTCGGCGAAGTACGCCTCCAGGTCGGCCCCGGGCGGAGCGCCGTCGGGACGCCCCCGGGCGGCGGCCTCCCGCAGGGCCGCCTCCGCCGCCTCGACCTGATCGAGCAGACCCCCGCCGGGGGCCTCGTCCGGGTTCGCGAAGTCGTTGCCGTACACGGTCCAAGTGTTACAGCTCCCCGCAGCGGGCGCTAGAGGGATGTAACAGCGATCAGGGTCGGGCGACGGGCGAGCGGGCGACCGCCTCCAGCCAGGTCCGACGGGACATCCGCCGAACAGTGCGCCATCTCACATCCCAGAAGCCGGGCAATACGGGGCAATGCGTCAGATGTCCCGGTTTTCCGGCGCGTCACCCGGCCACGGCTTCTGGCGCCTCCCGGTTCCGGACGTAGACTTTGCCGGTCACACCGATCGGCTCCGGGCGATCGCCGTCCCCGACGACCGCATCCCGCCCCGGCCCCGGCCGCCCCGCCGACGTACATCGGAAAAGCTGGTCCCCCGGCCCTGACTTCTGGGAGTTCGCCCGCTCATGCGTCCCCGCGTGACCCTGGTGCTCGCCATCCTGGCGGTGCTGCTCGGCGTCGGCATACTGGTCCCCAGCGCGTACGTCCGTCTCGCCAGTGACAGCAGCAGCTCGGGCGACGACACGGAGAGCGTCGCGGCTCCGCCGCCCGTCGCGCCCCCGCCGCCCACCCTGACGAACGCCCCCGTGTCGGTGCCCTTCGACGGCAAGTACTTCTCCTGGGCGCTGATGGACCGGGAGACCGGCACCATCTCGGGCGCGGAGAACCTCACCACCACCAACTCCACCGAGTCGATGATCAAGTCCTGGATCGTCGCCGACTACCTGCGTCGCCTCGGTGACAAGCCGCTTCCCGCCGAGCGGCGCAAGCAGGCCGTCACCGCCATCCGGGACAGCAACGACACCGCCGCCCAGGCGCTCTACCAGGCCGGCGGCAGCAGGGCCGTCCTCGAACGGCTGATCACCATGTGCAAGCTGACCGACACCCGGATCGACCCGAAGGCGCGGTGGGCGTACACCCAGATGTCGCCCCGGGACGCCGTACGGATGGGCGACTGCATCGCCGACGGCACGGCCGCCGGCCCGAAGTGGACCCCGTTCCTGTTGACGGAGATGGCCAACGTCCGGGGCACCACCGCCCCCGAGGACCAGCAGCTCAAGCAGGGCGGCGGCCGGTGGGGCATCATCGACGGCCTGCCGCCGTCGATCACCGGACAGGGCCCGGTGGGCATCAAGAACGGCTGGACGATGCTCTGGGCGGACCTCCAGTGGCACCTGAACTGTCTGGCCGTGACCGACAAGTGGAGTCTCGCGGTGATGATGCGGTACCCGAAGGACCACGGGCTGGACTACGGCGCGCAGGTCTGCCAGAGCGTGACCACCCAGCTCGTCACCCCGCAGCCGGGTGCCGCGCTCAAGGTCCCGCAGCCGGTGGCGAAGCCCTGATGGCGGGCAACCGCCGGGCCACCCGGGCGGGCGGCGGCGATCCCTCGCCGCTGCGACTGATCGGCGTCGCCGTGGTCCTGATCGGGCTGGTGCTGGTCGCCCTGCGACTGCTGCCCGGATCGCCGTTCGAGTCGGACGTCGCCGCCCGTTGGGGCTCCGTCGCCGACCCGGCGGCCCGGGTCACCGACGGGGCCACCGACCGCAGTACGCGCAGCACGCCGGCCCCGTCCCCGACCCCCTCGCCCGAGCCGCCGCCGCTGCCGCTGCGCGCGACCGAGGTCACGCTGGACGCCGAGGGCTGGTGGAGCTGGAGTCTGCTGGACACCCGCACCGGCGAGATCGCCGGCTCGGCGAACATGAGCGAGACCAACACCACCGCATCGCTGATCAAGGCCTGGATCGTCGCGGACTACCTGCGTCGTGCCGACGAGGCCGGCCGCACGGTGAGCGACGCGAAGCTCGCCGACGCCACCAAGATCATCCGGGACAGCGACAACACCCGGACCCAGCAGTTCTACAACACGCTCGGCGGCGAGCCCTCGATCAAGCGACTCATCGCCACGTGCAAGCTGACCGACAGCAGCCCGGCCGCCGACGGGGGCTGGAGCCGGACCAACCTCTCCGCACGCGACACCGCCCGGATGGGCGCCTGCATCGCCGACGGCCGGGCCGCCGGCCCGGAGTGGACCGACTGGCTGCTGAAGGAGATGAGGCTGGTCCGGGGCACCGGTGACTTCGGCATCCGCAAGGCCTTCCCGGCCGCCGAGCAGAAGCAGATCGCCATCAAGAACGGCTGGGTCGACCGGACCCGCGAGCAGGAGATCCACGTCAACTGCCTGGCCATCGGGGACGGCTGGACCATGGGCGTGATGGTCCGCTACCCGATCAACCTGGGCTACGAGTACGGCATGGCCAACTGCGAGAAGGTCGCCGAGCAGCTCCGGGCAGCCGCCACCTGAGTCAGCCGGTGAAGAACTCCGGGCCGCCGGCCGGCAGCGCCGGGGCCTCGCCCGCCTCGGCAGCGCGGCGGGCGAACTCCCGCAGCCCCGCGACCTGGCGCTCGCCGAGGGAGAAGTCCAACACCCGGAAGTACGACGCCAGCGTCTCCGCGTCGAACGGTTCCCACCGGGCGGCCGAGGCCGCGACCTCGTCCAGCTCGGACAGGCAGAGGTCACGTGAGCGCAGGAACGCCTCGTGCACCTCCTTCACCAGCCCCGGATGGGCAGCGGCGAAGTCACGGCGAACCGCCCAGACGGCGAAGACCATCGGCAGGCCGGTCCACTCCCGCCAGGCCTGCCCGAGGTCGGTCACCGCCAGCCCCCGGCGCGGGGCCTCGTAGAGGGCGCGCAACGCCACGTCGCCGATCAGGACACCGGCGTCCGCCTCCAGCAGCATCTGGGTCAGGTCGGGCGGGCAGCGGAAGTACTCGGGGCACACCCCGTACCGCTCGCCGAGCAGCAACTGGGCCAGCAGCACGCCGGTCCGCGAGGTGGAGCCCAGCGCCACCGGACGGCCGTCCAGCTCGGCCAGCGGACGCGTCGAGACCACGTTGACCGAGAGCACCGGGCCGTCGCTGCCCACCGCCAGGTCGGGCAGGAGCAGCAGCTCGTCGGCGTGGCGCAGGTACTCCACGTGCGAGATGGGACCGATGTCCAGGTCACCGGCGACCAGCGCGGCGCTGAGCCGGTCCGGCGAGTCCTTGTGCAGGTCGACGTCGATCAGCGCACCGGAGCGCATCAGGCCCCAGTAGATCGGCAGGCAGTTGAGGAACTGGATGTGCCCGACCCGGGGGCGTGCGACACGGTCAACCATGCCCCGACCGTATCCCCGTCGAAAACCGACCGCTCACCGGGCGGGGGTGGGAGTGGGCAACCCCGCACCGGCGGCACCCTCCGGGGTCGACCGCCGCTGCCGGTCGGTGCGCGCCGCACGGGCGACCGGCACCACGAAGACGACCACCACCAGCAGTCCCGCCACACCGCAGGCGGCGACCAGCGGGCGGGGCGCGGCCACCTCCATCGCAAGGCCACCGATCAGGTAACCGACCATCGCGGCGCCCTGGGTGGCCCCACCGAAGACCGCGAAGGCCCGACCCCGAGCGGCCTCGGGCACGCGGCGGGCCAGCAGGAGGTTGTTCAGCACGCTGTCGCCGCCGTTGGCCAGCCCGCCCAGCAGCCAGCACGGCACCACCAGCAGCGCGACCGGCACCACCGCCCCGACCAGGACCATCAGGCAGCAGACGGCCAGCAGGACCAGCCCGCCCCAGAGCAGCGTGGCGTCGTCGGTGAACCGGGCGGCAAACCGGGCCAGCAGCCAGGCCCCGGGCAGGATGCCGAGCGGCCAGGCCGCGGTGACCACGCCGAACATGGTCGCGGAGGCGTCCAGGGTCTCCCGGAGGTAGAAGACCTCGACCACCCCGAGCGCCCCGAGCGCACCGACCACCGCGGCCATCGTGGCGACCATCGCCACCAGCACCGGGTCGCGCCGCAGTCGCCAGGCCGGCGTCGGGCGTTCCCCGCCGGACCCCGCCGGCCCGGCGGACCGGGAGCCACCCCGACGGGTACGGATGACGAGTCCGGCCACCACCAGCGCGAGGTAGCTGGCGGCGTCGACGAGCAGTGGGACCCGGGTGCCGAACTGTCCCACCAGCAGCCCGGCCAGGGCCGGCCCGCCGAGCATGCCGATGGTGGCGGCGGTCTGGTTGAACGCGCTGGCCCGGGGCAGGTCCTCGGCGCGGACCATCGCGGGCAGCAGCGCGGCCAGCACAGGTTGGGTGACCGCGAGACCGCTGGCGAGCAGCGCCACCAGCGTGACGATCACGACCGGATGCTCGGCGTACGCGAGCGACAGGCAGACGGCCGCCTGGGCGAACCCGGCACCGACCAGCAGGGTGCGGCTGTCCACCCGGTCGGCCAGTCGTCCGGTCAGCGGGGCGAGGAGCACCAGCGGCAGGGTCGCGGCGAGCAGCAGCGCCGACACCGCCAGCCCACCGGCCCCGGCGGACTGGAGTGCCAGGGTCAGCGCCGTGGCGGCGAGGAAGTCCCCACAGGTGGAGACACCTCGGGCGACGGTCGCGAACCCGACGTCGGACCATCGGGAGGAGGACGGTGCCGACAGGATGGAGGTGGAGGGCATTTCGCGGAACGTAGTTGCGCGCCTCCGCTCGGGACAACCGGTTATTCGCGACGGCACGGGTGGAATATCGGCGGCTGTGCCGGACGACGGGGCGTAGACTCTTCGTTCCCGCCGACGGCCGCGGTGATCGAGCACCGCAGCGGACGTCCCGCGCCGACCCGCACGGTCGGAAACGCGAGCGGCAGTGTCTTCTCCCCCGTGTCGAGGAGTACGTCGGATGTCCCTGCACGCCCCCGTGTCCCTGGCGGACGAACTCGCCGCCGAGCAGTCCCACCTGGCCTCGTCCCGCACGGCGCTGCGCCGGATGCGCGAACGCGCCGAGGTCCTCTTCGCTGGCGGCGACAAGGTCGCCGGTGACGCCTACACCGCCGAGCAGCTCGGCCGGCACATGGCCCGCCGGGTCGCGGAACTGGCCGACGACCCCGCCACGCCGCTCTTCTTCGGCCGGCTCGACTTCGGCCGGGCGGCCGAACGACAGCACAGCGGCCGGACGGCCGACGGGCAGCACAGCGGCCGAGCGGCCGACGGACACCACGGCGGTGGCACCGACCTGGACCACGCCGGGCACCGCTACCACATCGGGCGGCGGCATGTCACCGACGAGGCCGGCGAACCGCTGGTGCTGGACTGGCGGGCCCCGGTCTCGCGGTCGTTCTACCGGGCCAGCGCCCGCGACCCGCAGGGCGTGGCGACCCGACGCCGGTTCGGGTTCAGCGGGGGCACGCTGACCAGCTTCGAGGACGAGCACCTCGACCGGGGCGAGGAACTCGGCACCACCAGCCGCATCCTCACCGCCGAGATCGAACGGCCACGCGTCGGGCCGATGCGGGACATCGTCGCCACCATCCAGCCCGAGCAGGACGAACTGGTCCGGGCCGACCTGGCCGACTCGATCTGCGTGCAGGGCGCCCCGGGCACCGGCAAGACGGCCGTCGGCCTGCACCGGGCCGCGTACCTGCTCTACCTGCACCGGGAACGGCTGCGCCGGTCCGGCGTCCTGATCGTCGGGCCGAACCGGGCGTTCCTGTCGTACATCGCGGCGGTGCTGCCGGCGCTCGGCGAGGTCGAGGTGGAGCAGGCCACCGTGGAGGACCTGGTCGGCCGGGTCGCCGTCCGCGCGGTCGACGAGCCGGCCGTGGCGGCGCTCAAGCACGACGCGCGGATGGCGGAGGTGCTGTGGCGGGCGGTCCGGTCGCACGTGGGCGAGCCGACCGAGCCGATCGTGGTCTCGGACGGGTCGTTCCGCTGGCGGATCGGGCTGGACCCGTTGCACCGGGTGGTCGAGGAGACCCGCCGCGAGGGGCTGCCGTACGCCACCGGACGGGAACGGGTCCGGGCCCGCGTGGTCGGGCTGCTGCAACGACAGGCCGAGGCGCGGCGGGCCGAGTCGCCGGGCGATGCCTGGCTGCGCCGGATGGGCAAGGCCCGACCGGTCACCGCGTTCCTCGACGCGGTCTGGCCGGCGCTCACCCCGGAGGGGCTGGTGCACCGGCTGCTGGCCGACCCGCAGCTGCTCGCCGAGGCGGCCGACGGCCTGCTCACCCCGGCCGAACAGGCGCTGCTCACCTGGGCGAAGCCGGCCCGGACCCCGAAGGCGACCCGGTGGAGCGCCGCCGACGCCGTCCTCGTCGACGAGGCCGCCGGCCTGATCGAACGACCGGCCGGCTACGGACACGTGGTGGTGGACGAGGCCCAGGACCTCTCCCCGATGCAGTGCCGGGTGATCGCCCGACGCAGCGAACACGGCTCGGTCACCCTCCTCGGCGACCTGGCCCAGGGCACCGCGCCGTGGGCCGCCACGGACTGGCGGGAAAGCCTGGCCCACCTGGGCAAGCCGGACGCGACGGTGGTCCCGCTGACCGTCGGCTTCCGGGTGCCGGCCGTGGTGGTGGCGTTCGCCAACCGGCTGCTCCCGGCGCTCGCCGTGGACGTACCGCCGGCGGAGTCGCTGCGCCGCGACGGGACGCTCGACGTGCGTACCGTGACCGACCTGACGGCGGCGACGGTGGCCGAGGTGCACGCGGCGCTGGCCCACGACGGTTCGGTCGGGGTGATCGCCGCCGACGACGCGGTCGACGGTCTGCGCGCCGCCCTCGACGCGGCCGGCGTGCCGACCGGCGGCGCGGACGACGTCGAGGCCGCCGCCCGGGTCACCGTCGTCCCGGCCACCCTGGTCAAGGGCCTGGAGTACGACCACGTGGTGGTCGTCGAGCCGACGGCGATCGTCGCCGCGGAGCCGCGCGGCCTGCACCGCCTCTACGTGGTGCTCACCCGGGCGGTCTCCCGGCTCGCCGTGCTGCACACCGTTCCCCTGCCCGCCCCGCTCACCGGACCGGCGTAGCGCGCGGACGTTCTGACCGGTTCGCCGGACGGGGCGCGCCCGCCGGTGTGAGGATGCCGGCAGGGCGTGCCGTCGGGGTACGCCCGGCGAGAGGGGGTCCGGTGCGCGGTGCCGTTCCGCCGGGTACGCCCTGCTGGGCCGACCTGGCCACCCCCGACCTGGCGGACACGCGGCGCTTCTATCCCGAGTTGTTCGGCTGGACGGCGCACGTCTCGCCGGAGCCCGACGCGCACGGGTACACGGTCTTCCGGCACGACGGCCGGGCGGTCGCCGGCGCGGGGCCGCCGGCCGCTCCCGACCAGGTGCCGATCTGGTCGACGTACGTGGCCACGGACGACGCGGACCTGGTCGCGGGGCGGGTCACCGCAGCGGGTGGGCTGGTGTTCGTCCCGCCGTTCGAGGTCTTCGACCAGGGCCGGATGGCGGTCTTCAGCGACCCGGCTGGGGCGGTGCTGTCGGTCTGGCAGCCGATGACGATGCCCGGCGCGGAGGTGCTCGGCGTCCCGGGCTCGATGGCCTGGAACGAGCTGGTGACCCCCGATCCGGAGGCGGCGAAGGTCTTCTACGAGCTGGTGTTCGGCTGGCACCCGGAGGAGCAGCCGGCGGACGGTCCCTACACCGGCTGGCGGCTCGGGGACCGGATCGTCGCGGGGATGATGCCGCCGCTGGGGGACGGATTCCCGGCCGACCTGCCGGCGTACTGGGCGGTGTACTTCGCGGTGGACGACGCGGACGCGACGGCCGACCGCGCGGTACGGCTCGGCGGCGAGGTGCTGGTGCCGCCCCGGGACAGCCGGTCCGGTCGGTACGCCGCCCTCCGCGACCCGCAGGGCGCCCTCTTCTCCGTGATCGCGCGCGCCGGTTAGCGGTCAGGGCGTGGTGGACGACGAGCGGGGACGGACCGGCACCACCAGCGGGCCGTGGGTGCCGTCGACCACCCGGACCCGCGCCCGGTAGTGGGTGGCCAGCAGTTCCTCGGTGAGCACGTCGCGCGGGGCGCCGGTGGCGACCGCACGGCCGCCGGCGACCAGCACCAGCCGGTCGGCGTACTCGCCGGCGACGGTGAGGTCGTGCATGGTGGCGAGCACGGTCAGTCCGTGCGCGTGCCGGAGCTGGTCGACCAGTTCCAGCACCTCCTGCTGGTGGCCGATGTCCAGGGCACTGGTCGGCTCGTCGAGCAGCAGCAGCGTGGCCCCCTGGGCCAGTGCCCGGGCCAGGAAGACCCGCTGCCGTTCCCCGCCGGAGAGGGTGGACAGCTCGCGGCGGGCGAAGCCGGCCAGGTCCAGCCGGTCGAGCACCTCGTGCACGGTGGCCACGTCGGCGGCGGACTCCCGGCCCAGCGGCGGGATGTACGGGGTCCGCCCGAGCAGCACGTAGTCGAAGACCGACATGCCGGCCGGCACGGCGGGGGACTGGGCGACCGTGGCGACCACCCGGGCCCGGTCCCGGCGGCGCAGGGCGGCGCTGGGCGTACCGAACAGGGAGATCGCGCCGGACGCGGGCAGCAGGCCCCCGACGGCGCGGAGCAGGGTGGACTTGCCCGCGCCGTTCGGACCGATCACGGTGACCCACTCGCCGGCCGCGACGGTCAGGTCGACCCCGGTGAGGATCGGGACGCCGTCCAGGCTGACGTGCAGTCCCCGGATCTCGACGGCGGCGCCGGCAGCGCCCGCCGGGCGGTGGACGCCGGCACCGGCCGGGCGGTGGGCGGTCACGTCGGCACCCGGCGTGCGGTGGACGGGCGCGTCGGCGTCGGCCGGGCGGTGGGCGGTCACGTCGGCACCCGGCGTACGGTGCGCAGCACCAGCACGAAGAACGGGCCGCCGAGCAGGGCGGTGACCACGCCGATCGGCACCTCGGCGGGGGCGGCGGCGGTCCGGGCCACCACGTCGGTCAGCGCCAGGAACGCCCCGCCGAAGAGCATCGACAGCGGCAGGATCGCCCGGTAGCTGGAGCCGGCGAGTAGCCGTACGGTGTGCGGCACGATGATCCCCACGAAGCCGATCAGCCCGGAGGCGGAGACCGCGGCGGCGGTGCCGAGCGAAGCGGCGGCGATCAACAGGTACCGGGAGCGCTGCGGGTGCAGGCCGAGGCTGCTCGCCTCGTCGTCGCCGAGGGCGAGCACGTCGAGTTCACGCCGGTGCAGCAGCACCACCCCGGCGGTCAGCGCGAAGTAGGGCAGCACCAGCAGCACGTCGTGCCAGCCGGCGGTGGCGAGCCGCCCGAGCAGCCAGGAGTAGACCTGCTGGATGTTGTCGGAGTTGCGTTGCAGCAGGTAGGTCTGGCCGGCGGAGAGGAAGGCCGAGACCGCCACCCCGGCCAGGATCAGGGTCGCCGGGGAGCGGTCACGTCCCCCGGCGGCACCGAGCAGGTACGTCATCGCCACCGCGCCGAGCGAACCGACGAACGCGGCCAGCGGAATCGTGAACGGCAGCCGGCTCAGCGCGCCGTCGGTGCCGCCGAGGGCGATCGCCGCGGTGACCGCCAGGCCCGCGCCGGCCGCCACCCCCAGCAGGTACGGGTCGGCCAGCGGGTTGCGGAAGACGCCCTGGTAGCAGCCGCCGGCCAGGGCGAGCAGCCCACCGACGAGCAGCCCGAGCACGGCGCGGGGCAGGCGCAGCTCGGTGACGATGGCGATCTCACGTTCGGTGAGTCCGCTGTCGAGGCGTACCCCGGGAAGGAGATTGAGCAGTTCGACGGCGACGCTGCCGGGCGGCAGGCTGACCGCGCCGAACGACACCCCGGCGACGAGCGCGACGAGCACCGCCAGGATCCCGGCGGCCAGCCAGGGCAACCGCAGCCCGGCCGGCCGCGTCCCCGCCAGACCGGCCGGAGCCGAGGTTGTGCCCGCCCCGCCCAGGTGTGAGGAGGGGTCCCCTGTTACCGCTTTCTGCATAGGAGGGGACCCCTGCTACCAACTCGGCACGGTCACGCGACCGGGGCCTTGGCCACGGCGTCCACGATCGCGCGGAGCAGGTCGACCACGCGCGGACCCCAGCGGGAGGCGATGTCGTCGTCGAGCGGGACGACCTGGTTGTTCTTCACCGCGGTGATCCCGCCCCAGCCGCCTCGCGCGCCCACCGTCTGCGCGCTCTGCTGGCAGCACTTGGTGTCGGCCAGGAAGATGAAGTCCGGGTCGGCCTTGACGATGACCTCCTGGGAGAGCTGCGGATAGCCGCCGCTCTTGCCGTCGGCGTCGGAGGCGTCGGCGATGTTCTCCAGCCCGACCAGGGCGTACAGCGAGCCGATGTAGGTCTTGCTGGTCGCGGTGTACAGCTCCGGACCCAGCTCGTGGTAGTAGGTGAGCTTCTCGGCGCGCTTCGGCAGGTCCGCGACCAGCTTGGCGATGTCGTCCTTCATCCGCCGGGTCAGGTCGGTCGCCTCGTCGGCCTGCCCGGTGAGCTGGCCCAGCTCGCCGATCTGCCGGTAGGTGTCGTCCAGCGTCTGCGCCGCCGGCACGAGGTGCACCGGGATCTTCAACGCGGTGAGCTGGTCGACGATCTTGTTCCTGTCGTCGGAGAGCACGACGAGGTCCGGGGTCTTCGCGGAGATCGCCTCGGCGTTCGGCTGGAAGCCGGACAGGTCGGTCTTGGGTGCCTCCGGCGGGTGGTTCGACTGCTCGTCGACGGCGGTGACCTGCGGGCCCGCGCCGATGGCGAAGAGCATCTCGGTGGCGGCGGCGGAGAGCGAGACGATCTTCTCGGGTCGCTTCTCCAGGGTCAGTCCGCCCACCGTGACCGGGAACTGTCCCGCCGCGCCGCTCGCGCCGGGGGTCGGCTCGTCGTCGTCCGGGTCGGCGCAGGCACCGAGCGCGAGCGCGGTGACCGCGAGCGCCACGGTGAGGAGTCGAGGGGTGCGTCGTGTCATCTGGCCTCCTGTCGGTCGAGGAGTGTGCTTCGCCGACAGGGGCCACGGCCCGACCGCCCGCGAGGCGCCCTTCCTCGAGAGCGCGGGTCGCGACCCTCCGCAGGCGGCCTGGCTCGTCCTCCCGCCCGACTCGGGCCGGTGACCCGGCGGGGAGCGGCGCCCCGGCCCGGGAGGCCGGAACGCCCCCGGCCGGAGGGCCGGGGCGGAAGGCGTCACAGTTGCGGGACAGCGCCGGATTCTGACCGGCTTCGCTGCGGGTGGTCCGGGGGGAACGGTAGCGCAACACGGACGGTGAGGGCGGACCGGCGTGGCCGGCCCGCCCTCGACGTCCCTGGTCAGGCTGTTACGAGCAGTAGGTGCCCTGCTTGCCGATCGCCCGGTACGGGCAGTCGGCGTACTCGCTGAGCAGCAGGACCGCGTCCTTGTTCCGGGTGGTCTCCCGGGTGATCACCTCGTCCGGCGGGTAGAAGCCGCCGCTGAAGGCGTTGCGGGGGTACATCTCGAAGGTGTACGCCCAGATCCTGTGCTGCCCCCACATCCAGTCGAGGCTGTCGCCGTCGGTGATGTAGAGGTCACTGGACTGCTCCGGGGTGTAGCCGTTGAGGTTCGCCATCTGCTGGCCGATGGTGGCGAAGGTGTTGTACTGGTCGGTGGTCATCCCCGGGGCGGTGTTGTTGTACGTGTAGCCGAACGGCCAAAGCACCAGCTCCGAGTACGTGTGGAAGTCGATGTTCGCCTTGATCTGCTGGACGCCGCCGATCACCCGGCTGTTCACGAAGTCCCGGAACGCCGCGGTCTCCGGCGCGGAGAACGCCGACGGGCCCCGGTAGGTGTCCGACCCGGGCGAGCCGGACGAGCCGCCGCAGCAGCCCCACTGGTAGCCCCAGTTCCGGTTCAGGTCGGTGCCGACCGCCGCCGAGCCGCTGTTCGGCTGCCGGTTCTTCCGCCAGGACCGGTATGAGCCGGTGGCGATGTCGTACTCGCTGCCGTCCGGGTTCACCGTCGGGATGATCCACAGCTCCCGGCTGTTGACCACGTTGGTGACCCGCGAGTCGGTGCCGTAGCTGTCGGTGAAGAGGTTGAGCAGGTAGATCGCCATCTCGACGGTCAGGTGCTCCCGGGCGTGCTGCTGGGAGTTGAACACGATCTCCGGCTCGTTCTCGTCGGTGGCGACGTTGTCGGAGATCTTGACCGCCATCAGGTCGCGGCCCTCGTACGACCGACCGATGCTGATCTTGCGGGCGAGGGTGGGATGGTCCGCGACCACCTTGTTCACCACCGCGGTCAACTCGGCGTAGTCGTGGTAGTTCGAGTCGGCCGGCGGGAACGCCGCAGGGCCGACGTCCGACGATTCGTGCGAGTGGTCGTCGTGCGGGGCGGCCATCGGGTCGAGCCGGAAGCCGAGCTTGGTGATCGCGGCGGCCTCGGCCGGGGTGGCCGAGACGACCAGCCGGCCGTGCTCGATGCCGTCGATGCTGGCGCCGGTGCGGGCCACCGCGCTGCGGTCGTCGACGGTACGCGGACCGTGCACCTGGTACTGCGCGGCGACGGGTTCGGACCGGTCGGCGCGGGGTTCCGCGGCCACCGGTCCGGAGACGACGGCGAAGAGCCCCACCGCGGCACTGACGGCGAGCACCATCCCACGACGGAGTGTGACGGATTTTCGGAAGGCCATGCCAACCTCCTGACGGCGCGGAGTTTCTCCGCTGGTGGATCACACTTCACCACCGGTCACATGGTCATATCAATATTGACGGCCATCTCTTTCATGCCAAGCGCATCCTCGCATCGGCAAAAATTTTCCCCTCGATGGACATCTGGCGAAACTTCCCACCGAACGGGATAGTGAAAGTCGACGATGCATCAACCCCTACCAGCAGCGGAGCTTCCATGGCCGGACCACGTCTGCGCGCGGTCGCCGTCGTCGGCGTCACCGCGTTCGCCCTCCTCGCCACCACCGCCACCGCCACCGTCGCGTCCCCTGGCTCCGACCGGAAGGGCCAGACCACCCACGACGAACAGATCACCTGGCAGGACTGGACCGGCCGGGGCGAGTGGCGGCAGGGCACCACCGCCGGCACGGTCGCCACCCCGGCCGGGCTCGCCCTCGGCATCCCGGCCGGCACCACCACCTACCGGGACCCGCACACCGGCACCACCCGCACCTGGGCGTACGGCACGTGGACCTCGCCGGTCACCCGGATCGGCTTCGACGCGAGCGAGATGATCGCCTCCTGGAACGCGACGACCCCGGCCGGCACCTGGATCCAGGTCGAGGTGCAGGGCCGGTACACCGACGACGTCCGGACCCCGTGGTACGTGATGGGTCGCTGGGCCTCGGGGGACGCCGACATCCGGCGGACCACCGTCGACGACCAGGGGGACGGTCGCTCCGACGTGTGGACCGACACCCTCTCCGTCCGCAACAAGACGGCCGGACCGCTGCTGCACGAGTACCAGCTCCGGCTGACCCTGTACCGGGCGACCGACCAGTCGGTCTCCCCGGTGGTCCGGATGGTCGGCGCGATGAGCTCACACGTCCCCGACCGGTTCACCGTCACCCCGAGCGCCGGGGGCATCGCCTGGGGCGTCGAGCTGCCGGTGCCCCGTTACTCGCAGATGGTCCACTCCGGCCACTACCCCGAGTACGACGGCGGTGGCCAGGCCTGGTGCTCCCCCACCTCGACCGAGATGGTGGTGGAGTACTGGGGCCGCCGTCCCAGCGCGGAGGACACCGCCTGGGTCGACCCGACCTACCCGGACCCGACGGTCAACCACGCCGCCCGGTCGGTCTACGACTACACCTACGAAGGGGCCGGCAACTGGCCCTTCAACACCGCGTACGCGGCCAGCTTCCGTGGTCTGGAGGGGCGGGTCACCCGACTGCACTCGCTGGACGAGCTGGAGCGCTTCATCGCCGCCGGCATCCCGGTGGTGACCAGCCAGTCGTTCCTCGCCAGCGAGCTCGACGGGGCGAACTACGGGACCTCCGGCCACCTCTTCGTGGTGGTGGGCTTCACCGCCGACGGTGACGTGATCGTCAACGACCCGGCGTCGTCGAGCAACGACGTGGTCCGCAACGTCTACAAGCGGGAGCAGTTCGAGCAGATCTGGCTGCGGACCAAGCGGACCACGGCCAGTGGTGGCGTCGCCGGCGGTCCCGGGGGCGTCGTCTACCTGATCAAGCCGCTGGACACCCCCTGGCCGGGCCGCCCGGCCGGCTCCACCAACTGGTAGTCCGAGCCACCGGTTCGCGGGGCCCGTCCGGTCCGTCGGTCACCGGCGGGTCCCGCCCGGTCCGTCCGCTGACAAACCCCGCCGGTACGCCGCTACCGGCGGGGCTGGTCGGCGGGCGGGGCGTCCGGCCCCGGCGTGGTGTCGGTCTGGTCGTCGCCGGCCAGGGCGGAGCGGAGCCGCTCCTTCTCGGTCTGGCGGCGATCGGCCGCGACCGCCATCTCCTCGGCCATCTCGTCCCGCCAGCCGCGCAGCAGGAAGAAGGAGAGCGCGGCGGAGAAGGCCAGCGCCACCATCAACTTGATGAAGATGTTCAGTTCGACCGGCCAGAGGGCGAGCAGCACGACAGTGAACAGCCCGATCCGGCCCAGCGTGTACTTGACCGCCGCGCTCACGTTCCACTCCGTTCTCCCGCGCCGGACAACCGTCCGGCGAGAGGTCTCGACCCGTCCGCCGGGCCGGTGCCCGGCCACCCGACGGGCCAACTGTCCAGCCCGTGCCCGGGCCGGCGGTCAGCCCGTCCGGCGGGCCAGCCAGTGCACGCCGTTGAACCAGACGATGGCGTAGACGACGGTGAACACCGTCGCCGCCAGCGTGCCGGAGGCCAACGGCGGCAACCCGTCGGCCAGCCCCGCCACCAGCAGGCCACCGGCCACCCCCAGCACCACCGCGACCAGCGCGGCGACCACCCGGGCCGCCCCGAAACTCCAGGCGCGGAAGTCCTCCAGGAAGAGCCAGGCCGGCAGGATCACCGCGAGCCAGCCGTTGGCCTGGCCGAAGTCCCCCGAGCCGATCAGCTCGAACGTCCAGTCGAACAGCACCAGGGCCAGGGCCCCGATGACCACGCCGGCCAGGGTCACCCCGAGCAGGTCGCCCAGGGCGACGACCCGCCCCTCGGCATCCCGCCGGGGGAAGCCGTCCCGTGTCTCTCGGTCGCTCATGACGCTTGCAGGGTACGTGAGCAGGCGGGCCGCCCGGCGGCGACCGGCCCGGCGGCGGTCAGGCCCACACCTGCTGCGGCTCGGAACGCCGCTCGGCCAGCGACGGGGCCGGGTCGTACTCCCGGACGACCTCGTAGCGGGTGTTCCGCTCGACCGGGCGGAACCCGGCGTCCCAGATCAGGTGGAGCAGGTCGTCCCGGTGCATGGTGTTCGGCGTGCCGTAGGAGTCCGCGTCGTGGGTGATCTTGTATTCGACGACCGAACCGTCCAGGTCGTCGACGCCGAAGTTGAGCGAGAGCTGCGCCACCGAGAGGCCGTGCATCACCCAGAAGCACTTCACGTGCGGGACGTTGTCGAAGAGCAGCCGGGAGACCGCGAAGGTCTTCAGCGACTCGGCCGGCGAGGCCATCGTCGTCCGGGCCTGGATCCGGTTACGGATCTTGCCGTCCGCCGAGTCGACGAAGTCGTGCTGGTAGCGCAGCGGGATGAAGACCACGAAACCACCGGTCTCGTCCTGGAGTTCCCGCAGCCGCAGCACGTGGTCCACCCGGTGCCGGGGCTCCTCGATGTGGCCGTAGAGCATGGTGGACGGCGTCCGCATCCCCTTGGCGTGGGCCAGCCGGTGGATCCGGGACCAGTCCTCCCAGTGGCACGCGTGGTCCACGATGTGCTGCCGGACCTCCCAGTCGAAGATCTCCGCGCCGCCGCCGGTCAACGACTCCAGGCCGGCGTCCATCAGCTCGTCGAGGATCGCGTCGGCGGGCAGGCCGCTGATCTTCTCGAACCACTGCACCTCGGTCGCCGTGAACGCCTTCAGCTTGACGTTGGGCAGCGCCGCCTTCAGCTCGCGCAGCACCTTCGGGTAGTAGCGCCAGGGCAGGGTCGGGTGCAGGCCGTTGACGATGTGCAGCTCGGTGAGCTGCTCGTCCTCCATCTCCTTGGCCTTGCGGACGGCCTCGTCGATCCGCATCGTGTAGGCGTCCTTCTCGCCCGGCTTGCGCTGGAACGAGCAGTACGCGCAGGAGGCGGAGCAGACGTTGGTCAGGTTGAGGTGCCGGTTGACGTTGAACATCACCCGGTCGCCGTTGAGCTCGGTACGCCGATGGTGGGCCAGACGGCCCAGCCAGGTGAGGTCGTCGCTGTCGTAGAGGGCGATGCCGTCCTCCCGGGTCAGCCGCTCACCCGCGTACACCTTGGCTTCGAGCTCACGCTTGAGTCCGGCGTCCATTGAAAAGCCCGTCCCTTCCACCTCGTCCCGGTCGAGCCTACGTCGCGGCCTCCCCCGACCTTCGAGCACGGCCATCAGCAGCGACATACTTCACCGGACTCTCAGGCTCTCGTTACCGCCGCACCATCGACACAGTCGAAACATTGAGGTAAGACAAAGTGGGACGCGCAACTCGGCGTCCGGACGCCGCGCTCGGGGAGGGCGCGGCTTCGCCACGCCGGACGGGAGCAGGATGACCGACAGCAAGCGCATGCGACGGCCGCGACGGAGGACACCGCTGGTTTCGCCGGTCCTGCGTCCCAAGCTCTGGTCCGCGCTGCTCGGCATGGTCGCCGCAGCGGCCATCGCCACCCCGGTCTTCGCCGACCCCGCCCTGCCCCAGACCGTCCCGGACACCGGCGCCCGTCCGGTCCTGGCCGGGCCGCTGCACCTGCCCGGCGGGGCCCCCGGCGGCAACGGCCCGCTCGGCACCACCCCGATCGTCCCGGTCGGCACCGGCCCGCTCGCCGCGCAGATCGCCGCCGCCGAGGCACAGGTCGGCCTGCTCGGGCAGGAACTACTCAAGCTCGAACAACTCCAGTCCGAGGCGAAGACCCAGCTCGCCACCGCCGACCGCGACCTGAAGCTCGCCAAGGACACCCTCGCCGTCGCCCAGCGGGAGGCCGACGCCGCCGCAGCCGAGGCGCTCAAGACCGCCGCCAAGCTGCCGCCGGGGAGCTTCGCATCGGACCTGCACGGGTTGAGCGTGCTGGAGCGGATCTACCGGGGCGAGGAGGTCGAGGGCACCACCACCGCCGCGACCGGCGAGCTGAACCGGGCCCGCACCACCGAGCAGGCCGCCCAGCAGGCGTACACGGCGGCGGAGAGCCGGCTGCGGACCGCGACGGAGCAGTTCACCGCCACCCAGAAGAACTACCGCACCCAGGAAGCGGCCCTGCTCAAGCTGCGGCAGGACAACACCGCCCAGCTCGCCGAGATCGAGCGCCAGCAGGAGGCCGCCGAGCAGAAGCTCGGTGAGCAGTACCTCCAAGGCACGACCGCCAACGGGCTGACCTCCCACCCGCGTGCCATGGCCGCCGTCCGGTACGCCCTGGCGCAGCTCGGCGACCCGTACCTCTGGGCGGCCGAGGGACCGGACCGTTTCGACTGCTCCGGCCTGGTCTGGGCGGCGTACCGGTCGAAGGGCGCCGACTACTCCGGCCTGCCCCGGGTCTCCCGCGACCAGTACAACGCCACGAAGGGCAAGACCGTCAGCCGGAGCGCCCTGCTCCCCGGCGACCTGCTCTTCTACGCCTCGGGCAGCAGCTGGACGTCGATCCACCACATGGGCATGTACATCGGCAACGGCAAGATGGTGCACGCCCCGACCACCGGCGACGTGGTGAAGATCTCGACCGTCCGCTGGTCGCGGCTGTTCGCGGCCACCCGGGTCATCGACGCGGTGCCGGCACCGGGGGCCACCCCGTCGCCCACGCCCTCCCCCACCAAGTCGCCGGCCCCGACCAAGTCGCCCACGCCGAAGCCGACCAACTCGGGGACGCCCAAGCCCACCGGCAGCGCGACCCCGAAGCCGACCGGTACGCCGTCCACGTCGCCCAACCCCACGCCCACGACGACCCCGTCGGTCGGCCCGACGCCGAGCACCACGACCGCTCCGGAGCCGAGCACCAGCACCGGGGGCGGCGAGCCGAGCGCCTCGGCGAGCAGCACCGGCGAGCCCAGCGGCAGCCCGGCGCAGAGCGGCTCCGCGAGCCCGAGCACCGGTGGCTGACCAGTAACCCAACTCCGGCTGTGCGGCCGGACCGGAATGTGGCACCGTGAGAGCCAGGCACTCCCGGCTCGGCGCCACGGGTCCGGGTGCGAGCACGGAGGACGAACATGGGCGAGCAACAGGGTCCGGCTGAGACCGTCGAGTCCGGCGCCGGATCCCGCCCGCTGAGCGGTCCGCCCGGCGCCGGCGACGCCGCGCCGGCTGCGTCCGCCCCGGCTCGCGGGCGGGCCAGCATCACCAACCCGTCCGGGGGTACGCCGGACACGCCCGTCGTCCCGGCTCAGCGCGGTCCCGCCTCCCCGGCCCGGGCCAGCGCCGCCGTGCCGGGCGGGCAGCGGATGTCGCCGCAGGAAGCCGGCATCGCCGCCGGGGTGCGTACCGGCGGGGCGAAGGTGTACCGGTCCACCGAGTCCACGTCGGCCCCGGAACCACAGCCCGAGCCACGGCCCGCCCCCACCCCGGTCCCGGAACCACAGCCCGAGCCGCTGCCCGCACCCACCCCGGTCCCGGAGCCGCGACCCGAGCCGCTGCCCGAACCTCCGGTGCCGACTCCGACGCCGCCCCTGCCGAAGCCTCCGGCACCCGTCCCGCCCGGTCCGGCACCCACTCCACCGGGTCCGGTGCCGCCGACTCCGGGTCCGCCCGCGCCGCCGCCCGGCCCGCCGACTCCCCCGCCACCGCCACCGCCCGGACCGATGCCGGCACCGCCGTTCCCGCCGCCACCGGCCTCCGCACCTACCAACTCGTCCGGCCCCTCGCCTACCAGCCCGGTCTCGGGTGTCCCGGCTCCTGCCGCGACGGCGTCCGCTCCGGGGCCGGCACGGATCAGCGGCAGCGCCGCCGTTCCCGGGTCACTGGCACCGCCCTTCGTTCCGGCGTCGGCCGATCCGGCTCCGCCCGGCGGACCGGGGTCGCCGGTCGGCCAAAGCCGCAACCCGGTCTCGGCACCGCCGACGCCAGCCTCCCTGTTCTCCGCTCCGTCCTCGCCATCGGTCCCACCGACCTCCGGCCCACCGGCCACCCCGCCCTCCGCGCCGTCCACGCCGTGGGCCCCACCGGCCACCCCGGCCTCCGCGCCGTCCACGCCGTGGGCCCCACCGGCCACCCCGCCCTCCGACGCAGCGGCACCGTCGGTCGTCCCGGAGCCGGCCCTGCCGACCTGGCCGCCACCGACCGTGCCGGGCGGACACACCGGGACCGACCCGGGTGGGCGGTCGGCGCCGGCCGGACCGTCACCACTCGTGCCCAGCGGCGGCGCGCCGGTGCACCACCATCTGCCGCCCAACGCGATCGTTGCCACCCCGGCCGCCGGGAACGACATCGGCGCCGACGGTCGTCCGGGCACGTCCGCCCGCTCCGGGACGGTCTACGGCGGCTCGGTGACCGAGGGGCCCGGTTTCGCCACGGTCGCCCTGCCCACCGGGAACCCGGTCGAGAACACCGGCTCCCTGACCGGGCACATCCTCGCCCAGGGCTGGGCCGACACCCCCACCGAGCGGTCCCGTAACACCCGGGTGATCATCGTGCTGGTCGCCTCGCTCGGGCTGCTGGTCGCGATCAGCGTGGTGGTGGCCCTGATCGCGAACGACGCGCTGGGTGGCCTGATGGAGAACCTGCTCAACGGGTGAGTCCCCGTCCCGACGCCGGCACCGGTGCCGACGGGCCGGGGTGAGCCCGCCCACTACCCCGTCGCGGCGCGGTTGCCGACCGTGCGGGTCGCCGTACACTGTTATTGATCACTGACCTGGTGCGCGTCGTCGCGTGCTTATGGGCGATCTTGCGGGCGAACCGGCGGCGTCACCTTCCGCGGCGGGCCATCGCGAAGATGCGCCCCGCTGGAGAGGTATTTCTTGACGACCTTTGCTGACCTCAGCACGTCCCCGTCCGCCATCGACATCCCGCTGGTGACCACCGGCGACCAGACCATCCCCACCGACGGCGGGGAGCAACCCGACTTCGCCGCCCTGGGGCTCCCCCAGCCGCTCGTCCGGGCCCTGGCCCGGCAGGGCATCACCGCCCCGTTCGAGATCCAGCGGGCCACCATGCCGGACGCCCTCGCCGGGCGGGACGTCCTCGGCCGGGGCCAGACCGGTTCCGGCAAGACCCTCGCTTTCGGCCTGCCGCTGCTGGCCCGGGTCGCCGACGGTGGCCGGGCCCGGCCGCTGCACCCCCGGGCCCTGGTGCTGGTGCCCACCCGGGAACTCGCCATGCAGGTCAACGACGCGCTCGTGCCGCTGGGCAAGGCGGTCGGGGTGTTCCTCAAGACCGCCGTGGGCGGGGTGCCCTACGACCGTCAGATCGACGCCCTCCGGCGCGGTGTGGAGATCATCGTGGCCACGCCGGGACGCCTCGGCGACCTGATCTCCCGGCAGGTGTGCCACCTCGACGACGTCGAGATCACCGTCCTGGACGAGGCCGACCAGATGGCCGACATGGGCTTCCTGCCGGAGGTCACCGAACTGCTCGCGAAGACGCCGGCCGACGCCCAGCGGCTGCTCTTCTCGGCCACTCTGGACAACGACGTGGACTCGCTGGTCAAGCGGTTCATGACCGACCCGGTGACGCACTCCACCGCCCCGGCCACCGCTGCCGTCTCCACGATGGACCACCACCTGCTGCTGATCCCGCCGCACGACAAGTTCGCGGTGGCGGCGTCGATCGCGGCCCGTCCCGGCCGGACCATGATGTTCGCCCGTACCCAGCTCGGGGTGGACCGGCTGGTGGAGCAGCTCGGCGCGGTGGGCGTCCGGGCCGGCGGCCTGCACGGCGGCAAGACCCAGCGGATGCGTACCCGCACGCTGGCCGAGTTCCGCGAGGGACGGATGAACGTGCTGGTCGCCACCGACGTGGCCGCCCGTGGCATCCACGTGGACGGCGTCTCGCTCGTGGTGCACATCGACCCGCCGAAGGACCCGAAGGACTACCTGCACCGGGCCGGGCGTACCGCGCGGGCCGGCGAGTCCGGCGCGGTGGCCACGCTGGTCCTGCCGAAGCAGCGGCGGACCACCCTGGCCATGATGGAGAAGGCCGGTGTCGAGCCGGGCGAGCTGCGGGTCCGGGCC
This sequence comes from Micromonospora echinospora, assembly GCF_900091495.1. NCBI lineage: Bacteria > Bacillati > Actinomycetota > Actinomycetes > Micromonosporales > Micromonosporaceae > Micromonospora > Micromonospora echinospora. Next base: position 1,827,737 of record NZ_LT607413.1, read on the forward strand.
GGTGACCCGGAGTTGACCGAGCTGACCGGTGCCCGGCAGCCGAGTGGGGTGCCGGTGTCGAACGAGCCGCAGGAGCCGCGCCGGTTCGGCGACCGCCCGGGTGGTCCCCGACGCTTCGGCGACCGCGACCGCGACCGCGACGGCCGGGGCGGACAACGCTTCGGCGACCGCGACGGCCGAGGTGGACAGCGGTTCGGCGAGCGGGACGGCCGAGGTGGACAACGGTTCGGCGAGCGCGACGGCCGGTTCGGCGACCGCGACAGCCGGGGTGGACGCGGCTACGGTGACCAGGCCGAGCACCGCGCGGCTCCGGCCGGGCAGCGCTGGGCCGACCGGGGCGAGACCCGGCCCACCGGCCGCGACGAGCGACGCTTCGGTGACGAGCGTCCCGGTCACCACCGCACCGACGAGCGTCCCGGCTACCGCAGCCGGACCGACGACCACCGGGCCTACCCGGTGCGCGCCGACGACCGGCGTGGCCACGGCGGGCGCAGCGACGACCGGCGCGGGTTCGGTGGCCGCAGCGACGACCGACGCGGGTTCGGCGGACGGGCTCCCGCCCGCAGCTACTGAGGCACGTCGACCGGACGCCGCCGTGGTGCACCTGTCACCACGGCGGTGTCCGTGCGCTGGCGGTACACCGCGACCCGGGTGCCGGCGGTGCCGACCTGCCGTAGTGTCCGGCTCATGCCGACCATGCCGAAGTCGCTGTTCTGGAACCGCACCGACACCGCCGGCTGCGAGCACGCCCGGTTGGACGACGCGAACGGCCTCACCGCCCGGGGTACGGCACTGGCCGTCGACACCCTCCCGTACACCTGCCGGTACACCCTGACCACCACCGCTGAGTGGGCGACCGTCCGGCTGGAGGTCGAGGTCGAGGGGGCGGGCTGGTCACGTGGGGTCCGGCTGGAGCGGCAGCCGGACCGTTGGCGGGTCGTGACCAACGAGCAGGGCGACCTCGACGCCGCGCTCCGTGCGGCCAGCCGGCCACCGGTCGGGCTGCCCGGCACCGACGACCCTGACCGGCTGGCCGACGTGGTGGACGTCGACCTGGGCGGGTCACCGCTGTTCAACAGCCTCCCGGTACGCCGGCTCGGACTGCGCGACGCCGAGCCGGGCACCGAACGCCGGATCGAGGTCGCCTGGGTGCTGGTGCCGAGTCTGCTGGTGCTGCCCGCCGAGCAGACGTACACGGCGCTCGGCGGCGGGCGGGTCCGGTTCGCCAGCGGCGACTTCACCGCCGACCTGGACCTCGACCCCGACGGCTACGTGCGGCACTACCCGGGACTCGCCGACCGGGTCGTCCCGGAGCGCTGACCGGCGTTCCCGTCGGCCGGACGCGCCCGACGAAGCCGCCGACCCTTTCTTGCCGGTACTCGGCGGCTGCCGGCTGACCGCATTCCGCCCCGGAAGCGAACCGGGCCGACCGAGCTAGGCGGCGGGCCAGACGCCGGTGTCCAGGAACCGCTCGACGGTCGCCAGGTGCGGAGCCAGGTCCAGCCCCTGCGCGGCCACCCAGTCGTCGGCGTAGTACGTGTCGACGTACCGGTCGCCGGCATCGCAGATGAGCGTCACCACCGAGCCGGTCTGCCCCTCGGCGAGCATGGCGGCGATCAGCCCGAAGGCACCCCAGAGGTTGGTGCCGGTCGAGCCACCCACCCGCCGGCCGAGGACCGCCGAGCCGGCCCGCATCGCGGCCAGCGAGGCGGCATCCGGCACCTGCACCATCCGGTCGACCACGCTGGGCAGGAAGGACGCCTCGACGGTGGGTCGGCCGATCCCTTCGATCCGGGAGCCCCGGCCGGTGCGGACGGACCAGTCGGCCGCCTGCCAGGCGGGGTAGAACGCGGAGTTCTCGGGGTCGACCACGCAGAGCTTGGTGGGCAGCCGGCGATACCGGGTGAACCGGCCGATGGTGGCACCGGTGCCGCCGGTGCCCGCCCCCACCACGACCCAGGCCGGCACCGGGTGCCGTTCCAGGGTGAGCTGGGCGTAGATCGACTCGGCGATGTTGTTGTTGCCCCGCCAGTCGGTCGCCCGCTCCGCGTACGTGAACTGGTCCATGAAGTGCCCGCCGGTGTCCTCGGCCAGCCAGCGGGCCTCGACGACCACCTTGGCCGGGTCGTCGACCAGGTGGCACCGGCCGCCCTGGAACTCGATCTGGGCGATCTTCTCCGGGGAGGTGGAGGCGGGCATCACCGCGATGAACGACAACCCCAGCATCCGCGCGAAGTACGCCTCGGAGACGGCGGTCGAGCCGGAGGAGGCCTCGATGATCGTGGTATTCGGGCCGATCCAGCCGTTGCAGAGCCCGTAGAGGAAGAGCGAGCGGGCCAACCGATGCTTCAGCGAGCCGGTCGGGTGCACCGACTCGTCCTTGAGATAGAGGTCGATGCCCCAGTCCCGGGGGAGCGGGAACGGCAGCAGGTGGGTGTCGGCCGACCGGTTCGCGTCGGCCTCCACGGCGGCGATCGCCTCGGTCACCCACGCCCGGACAGCCTCGTCGCACCGGTCGAGATGAGTCACGCCGAGAAACTAGCAACCTTCGCGTCCGGACGGTACCGGCCGACTCACGTACCGCCGATCCGCCGGCGCTGGCGGCGCTGCCCGGCCCGGCCGGCGGCGCGGACCAGCGGGGCCAACCGGAGCGCGAGCCCCGGTAGCGCGTCGAGCAGGCGGACCTGCGCACCACGCCAGCGGGGCAGCGCGACCACCGGTCGGGGCCGCCGGGCCAGCCGGGCGGCCCGATGGGCCACCCGCTGCGGTGACAGCAGCGTCCCGGTGAAGGAGGCCACCGCCCCGGGGTCGTCCAGCCGGTCGTGCAGCATCGGCGTCCAGATCCCGTCCGGGCAGAGACAGGAGACGTGTACGTCCCGGTGCCCGGCCAGCCGCAGGTCGGCGAGGGTGCCGAGGCTGAAGGCGAGCAGGGCGTGCTTGCTGGCGGCGTAGACGGTCTCGCCGGGCGGGGCGACCAGCCCGGCGAGCGACACCACGTTGAGCACGTGCCCGACTCCCTGGCCGCGCATCACCGCCAGGGCGGCCAGGGTGCCGTTCATCGCGCCGAGGGTGTTCACCTCGACCACCCGACGGCGGGTGGCCGCGTCGTGGCTCCATGACGGGCCGGTGACCAGGAGGCCGGCGTTGTTCACCCAGAGCCCGAGGCCACCGGCGCGGGTGGCGGCCTCGGCGGCCACCGCCGCACAGGCCGCCTCGTCGCGGACGTCCAGCGGGCGGGACCAGCCACCGAGCGGACCGGCGACGGCGGCCACGGCCTCGGCGTCCAGGTCGGTGAGGAGCACCTGCCAACCGTCGGCGTGCAGTGCGACGGCGATGGCGTGACCGAGCCCGCCGGCCGCACCGGTCACCACCGCCGTCCCGGGAGCCCGATCCGTCACCACCGCCGCACCGTACCGCGCGCGGCCCGGGTGGGCGGGGCGCTCAGCCGGTGGACGGCGCCGGCTCAACCGATAGGCGGGGCGCCCACCCCGTGCACGGAGCGGCTCAACCGGTGGGCGGGGTGCCCGGCTGGGGGCGGTTCTCCCACTTCGTCGACAGGGCGATGCCGGTGCGGGTGGAGGCCACTCCGGGGGTGCGGTTCAGCCGGACGATGAGCCGCTCCAACTCGGCGATCGTGGCCACCCGGGCCTTGAGCAGGAAGGACTCCACCCCGGCCATGAAGTAGCAGGACTCGATCTCCGGCATCTGCCGAAGGGCCTCCAGCACGTCGTCGGTGTCGGCGGCGGAGTCCTCGACGATGCCGATCAGGGCGGTGACGGCAAGCCCGATCGACTCGGGCTCGACCTCCGCCCGGTACGCCCGGATGACCCCGCCGGCCTCCAGCTTGCCGACCCGTTCGTGTACCGCAGGGGCGGAAAGACCGACCTGACGGGCCAGTTCGGCGTACGACAGACGGGCGTTGCCCCGCAGCAGATCCACGAGCCTGAGGTCGATGGCGTCCACGGACTGTAGACCCTAGTCGTCTCCGAAGCGCTCGGAGCGGCGGGCGTCCGGCATTCCGACCGCACGTGTCCGTACGACAGTCGCAGACGTCGGACGTCCCATCGGCCTCCCGTTCCCAACCAGTGCATTTTTCGCGTTTGGCGGACCGCGTCACCTCGCTGGTGCTGTAATTGCCATACGTCCCTCATGACGGCTCTGGGCTCGCACCGGCCGGGGGCAGTGTGTTCAGCCGAGGGCTTCGTCGACGCGAGGAGGGGGCTGTGGACACTGGAGATCGCCTGCTGACACCGGGCGAGGTGGCCGCGCTGTTTCGGGTGGACCCGAAGACCGTCACGAGATGGGCGGCGGCCGGCCGGATCGGCAGCATCCGGACTCCAGGCGGGCATCGCCGTTTTCGGGAGTCCGAGGTGCGGGCCCTGCTCGAGGGGGAGGGCATGCTCGACGAGGGGGAGGACGTGGCGAACCGGCCACGCAACGTCGGACCAACGGCTTCCACCGGCCCGGGGCCGGCCAACGCCGGAATGTACTGACCGGACGACGGGTCACGCGGACCGAGCGCAGGCCGCCGGTCCGTGTCCCGTCCCACGGGGTCGCGGGTCAGTCCAGGGCCGCGCCGAGGTCCCCGGACCATCGACGGAACAACGTGTGCGGTACGCCCAGCGCGTCCAGCACCTTGCCGGCGACGAAGTCGACCAACTGTTGGGCGGAGGCGGACGCCCCGGCACCGTAGAAACCGGGGCTGGCGGGCAGCACTACCGCCCCGGCGTCGAGCAGCGCGATGAGGTGTTCCAGGTGGCTACGGGTCACCGGGGTCTCCCGGGGCACCACGACCACCGGCCGCCGCTCCTTGAGGTTGACCTCGGCGGCCCGTTGCAACAGGTCCTTGGAGAGCCCGATGGCGATGCCCGCGCAGGCCGCGGTGCTGGCCGGCACCACCGCCATGCCGCGCACCCGGTAGGAGCCGCTGCTCGGGCCGGCGGCCAGGTCACCGGCGGACCAGTACCGCAGGTCGGCTCCGTCGAGGTCACGCCCGAGCCAGTCACCCAGGTCCTCGCGCCAGTGCCCGTCCCGGAACGGCCGGCCGGTCTCGTCGAGGACGGTCAGCCGGGCCGCCCGGGAGACGACCAGGTCGACGGCCGCCCCGGCGTCGAGCAGCCCGCGCAGGACCGCCGCCGCGTACGGCGTACCGGAGGCTCCGGAGACCCCGACCACCCATGGTTCGCGCATACCGACAAGCGTGCCTGGTCGCCCGCCCAAGGTGTCCGCCGCCCCCGCCGCTTCGTGGTTGCAGGGGGCCCCTGCTACGCAAAAAGCGGCAGCAGGGGCCCCCTGCAACCCCAGACCCACCGCCCCGTGTCACCGCCGGGGCCGGATGACGGGAGAGCGTTTGCACCTGGCATGCTGCGGGTGCATAACGTACAGCGGGGAAGGAATCGGTGATGACCGGCGGATCCCTCGGATCGCCACGGTTCGACTGCCCCATTCCGCCCCGGCTGTCGCCGCACGCCGACGCGACGCAGGAATGGCTCTCCTCCTGGGTCGCCCGGTTCGACCTGCCGCTGGACCGGGTAGCCCTCGAACGGCTCGACCGGGCCGGCATCGCCCGGTACGCGGGCCGGATCTACCCGGACGCCGGCGAGAACGACCTGCGCACCCTGGCCGCCCTGTTCACCTGGTTCTTCCTCGTCGACGACTTCTGCGACGGACCGCGCCACTCCACCCCGGAGGAGGTCGACGGGCTCCGGCAGGGGGTGTTGAGGCTGCTGCGGACCGGTCCGCGCTCGCGCCACCCTGGCTTCACCGGTCCCCTGCGGCGGATGCTGGTGGACGCCTGGCGGGCGCCCCGGGCCCGGATGCCCGCCCGCTGGCGGGTCCGCTTCACCGACGCGATGGCCCACCACCTGGACGGCACGTGGCGCGAGTCGGTCAACAAGGCCGCCGGGCGGGTGCCGACAGTCGACGAGTACGTGCCGCTGCGCCGGGCCACCTCGGCGGCGTACGTCTCGTACACGCTTGTGGAGTTCGCCACCGGACAGGTGCTGCCGGACGCGGTCTACCACCATCCGCTGCTGGTCAGCATCGCCGAGACCGCGAACGACCTGCTTTCCTGGTTCAACGACGTGATCTCGCTGGAGCGGGACCTGGCCGATGCCGGTGGGCACAACCTGGTGCTGGCCACCGCGCACGAGCGCGGGGTGCCGGTCGGGACCGCGGTCACCCTGGTGGCCGACCGGTGGCGGGAGACGATGGACCGTTTCGTGGCGCTGCGTGCGGCGGTGCCGTCGTTCGGGCCGGAGTTGGACCGGGCGGTCGCCGTCCAGTTGGACGCGGTGGCGAACTCCGTGCGCGGCACCATCGACTGGTCCCGGGAGAGCGCCCGCTACCCCGTAGCCTGACCCGCCTGGCGCGGTCGGCTCAGGCGCGCAGGTCCAGCCGGAGCACCAGGTCGAGCAGGGCGAAGAGGAAGAGGGCGATGCCGACGAAGCCGTTCGCGGTGAAGAACGCCCGGTTGACCCGGGTCAGGTCGGTCGGGCTCACCACCACGTGCTGGTAGCCGAAGGCGAGCGCGGTGAGCGTCAGCCCGGCCCACCACGGCCAGCCGAAGCCGACCAGCGCCCCGAACCAGACGAAGAGTGCGAAGGTCACCACGTGGGCCGCCGTCGAGGCGTGCAGGGCGAAACGCAGCCCGTACCGGGCCGGGACGCTGCGCACCCCGATCTCCCGGTCCACCTCGGCGTCCTGGCAGGCGTAGATCAGGTCGAACCCGCCGATCCACAGGCCCACCGCGACACCGAGCAGCCAGGCCGGCCAGGAGCCGGCGAAGGTGCCGGTGACGGCGAGCCACGCGCCGACCGGCCCGACCGCCTGGGCCACCGCGAGGATCGCGTGCGGCCAGTCGGTGAACCGTTTGCCGTACGGGTAGACGACCAGGGGCACCACGGCCAGTGGCGCGAGCACCAGGCAGAGCGGGTTGAGCAGGGCGGCGGCGGCGAGGAAGACCACCAGTGCGACCACCGCGCCGGTCCAGGCCGTCCGCACGCTCACCGCCCCGGTCACCAGCTCCCGTCCAGCGGTACGCGGGTTCCGCGCGTCGATCCGCCGGTCGAGGATCCGGTTGGCGGCCATCGCGAACGTCCTGGCCCCGACCATCGCCACCGTGATCAGCAGCAGGTCGAGCCAGCGCACCCGCCCCCCGTCGACCCGCATCGCGGTCAGCGCGGAGAGGTACGCGAAGGGCAGCGCGAAGACCGAGTGCTCGATCGCCACGAGCCGGAGGAAGGACTTCACCCGACCCGGCCGTTCGGTGACCACGGTCATCGGACGCCGTACTCCTTCCAGCGCTTGTCCACCAGGGCGACGACCTCCGGCGACATGGTCATCTCCTCGGGCCAGCCCCGGGTGTAGCCCTCGGTGGGGAGCTTGCGGGTCGCGTCGACGCCCGCCTTGCCACCCCAGAACTGCTGGTACGACGCGTGGTCCAGGTGGTCCACCGGCCCCTCGGTGAGCAGCAGGTCACGCGAGTAGTCGACGTTGCCGAAGGCCCGGAAGGCCACCTCCTGGTAGTCGTGTACGTCGCAGTCCTCGTCGACGATCACGATCAGCTTGGTCAGCGACATCATGTGCGCGCCCCAGATCGCGTTCATCACCTTCTGGGCGTGCTTCGGGTAGCGCTTACGGATCGACACGATCGCGCAGTTGTGGAACACGCCGGCCGAGGGCAGGTTGTAGTCGACGATGTCCGGGATGAGGAACCGCAGCAGCGGGGCGAAGATCCGCTCGGTGGCCTTGCCGAGGCCGTGGTCCTCCTGCGGCGGCTTGGACGTGACGATCGAGTGGTAGACCGGGTCGCGCTGCATGGTCATCGTCTCGACGTGCATGACCGGGAACGGCTCGACCGGGGTGTAGAAGCCGGTGTGGTCGCCGAACGGTCCCTCCGGCAGCCGCTCGCCGGGCTCGATGTAGCCCTCCAGCACCACCTGCGCGTGCGCCGGCACCTGGAGCGGCACGGTCAGGCAGTCGACCATCTCGACCCGCTCCCCGCGTAGGAACCCCGCGAAGAGGTACTCGTCGATGTCGGCGGGGAGCGGCGCGCTGGACGCGTAGCTGACCACCGGGTCGCAGCCGATCGCGATCGCCACCGGCAGCCGCTGCCCGAGGCGCTCGGCGACCGCGTGGTGCGCGGTGGAGTTCTTGTGGATCTGCCAGTGCATGCCGAGCGTGTTGTGGCTGTGCTGCTGGAGCCGGTACAACCCGAGGTTGCGCTTGCCGGTCTCCGGGTGCTTCGTGTGGGTCAGTCCGAAGTTGTGGAAGATCCCGCCGTCACCGGGCCACACCTGCAACCCCGGCAGCCGGTTCAGGTCGACGTCGTCGCCCCGGTAGACGACCTGCTGGCAGGGGGCGGTCCGGACCTTCTTGGGCGGCATCGACTTGAGCTGCATCACCTTGCCCAGGCCGCCCATCATGCCGGAGAAGCCGATCGGCAGTTCCGGCTTGAGCATCTCCCCGATCCGGTTGCCGATCTCGTCCAGCGACTCGACGCCGAGCGCCATCGCCATCCGCTTCTCGGTGCCGAAGAGGTTGACCGCCACCGGCATCTCGCCTCGGGTCGGTCGCTCGAAGAGCAACGCCGGCCCGCCCGCCCGAACCGTCCGGGTCACGATTTCGCTGATCTCCAGCGTCGGGTCCACCGGCACGCTCACGCGCCGCAGTTCCCCCTCGCGCTCCAGCGTCTTGAGGAAGTCCTTGAGATCGGTGTACGGGAAGCCACGAGCCGCCATACCCCCAGTGTCCCGCACCAGCCTGAGCCCCACCCCACCCGGTCCCCACGGAAGCCGGTCACCGTCTCCTCGATGATCAACTTCTTGAACTCCATCCCACCCGGTCCTCACCGAAGCCGGCCCACCACCGCCCCGGTGATCCACTCCTCTTCGGCGATATCGCGATATCCAGTTCGCGGGACACCGCCGCATCGGCGAAAGTCCGACGGCGTCGCCGGACATCAGGGCCGGGCCGAGGGAAGCCGGCGCGAGTTCGGCCGGTACTGCCGCCCGTTCCGGACAGGCGTCCCGTTCTGAGCGGGTGGCGCGTTCTGAGCGGGTGGCGCGTTCTGAGCGGGTGGCGCGTTCTGAATGGGCGGGGCGGGGTTGCGGCACCACCCGGAGCCCGGCCCACTGGACGAAGACGCTCCGCCGCGCGACGGCGTTGCCCTTCGTGTCCAACTGGTAGCCGTCCAGCCAGGCCCAGCCATCGAACGTGGTCCAGTCGTCCTTCACCCGGATCAGCCGGAACATGATCGGCTGGTGGAACTGGACACTCGCGGCCCGGGTCAGGTGGAGGACGTTCCCCGCCCTGAGCCGCATCTCGGCCGGGGCCGCCCTCGCCGCCCCGTTGCCGACCCGGACGAGAGCGTTCACGCGCCGAACCGCCGCCAAGCGCGGATACGCCGTCGGGCCAGCTCGACTCGGGGGCAACCGCCGCCGAGCCGGCACGACCCGCAGCGCCGGTTCCGGTGGTACGTCAGGACGAGCCAGGAGCACCGGACGAGTACGGGTTCCCTGTGCGTCATGGCCGGTCGCCTCCCCGGGGCTGGGCTGGGTCTTCGCGGCACCCCGGCCCGTCGGGTCACGCCTCCACCGAACCGGGGGCACCACGTGACCGATCCAACTCTTTCAGCCATCCCCTGTCAGTATAGGCGCGCCGGATCTGTCGGACTCTCACAGACGGACCGATTGAGGCGGACAACATTGGGTAGGCCGCACCGTGCCTACCGTTCCTGTCATGGGTGAGGAGGTCCCGGGCCCGCTCGTCGGGCCAGGCGAGATTCTGGCGATGTTGGGCGTGGGCCGCTCTCGGTTCCGGCAGATCATCGTGCATCCGAACTTTCCCCGGCCGTTCCAGACACTCATGGCCGGCTCGGTGTGGCTTCGGTCGGACGTGGAGGCGTACATCGCCAAGTACCGCCAGCCCCGCCCCCCAGCCGACGAAGACGAGCTGGGCTGACGCGCTGCGACGGGTGGGTGGAGCACCTGATCTACGCAGGCGCTCTGGGCTCGGTTCCACTGCTCGCGGCAGAAGATGAGTACGACAACTCATCCTCTTCGTACCGCTGCCCAGCACCCTTGTGACCATGGGCTCCTCGTCGCCTGATAAAGCTGGCAACGGTCGCGGGCTACTGCTGCCCCTACCGGGGTTGAGCTACTTCGCCGCTGGGCACGACTCGCCGATTTGGGTCGGGTGGTCGCAGGTCAGCGACCCGCTGAACAGTCAATCGGTCCCGGACCTCACCTGGCCGACCGTCTTCGTCGAGGCCCAGCCGGTCGACCTCGACGCACTGCGGAGCGGCCGGCTGCGGAGGCACCAATATCTCGTCACCATCTCCTCGGGGTCCAGGTACTACGAGGTCCCCTGGTCCTCCTGAGGAGCATGCAGCCCCTGCAGCTCTGCATACAGCTCGGCTACCCAACAGACCGCTCGTCGATCACGGAGTTGTGGCACGTGCTTAGTGTCCATTGTGACTGGCGGCGCGCGACTGAGGCTCGACAAGATCTGGCCGCGCTGCCAGGCTGGCGAGATGTCGGACGCCTACGTCGTCGGGGATCCGGACGGGCTCTCCCCGCTGCTGGTCGCGCTTCGCGACGCTATCTCCCGGGAACTGCACGCGCAGCTCGCCCTGCGGGCCGAGCGGATCGAACTCGACGCCGTACCAGAGGTCGCCTACCAGATCACCCGTCAGGTGGAACGGACGCTGGCAACCTGGTCTCCGGCCGCTCAGTCGGCACCGCAGAATGTATAACTACACTTCTTATAACTGTGGTTATACATTCTGCTGACAGGTGTCGGTCCGGCGTGACGTACGCAGCGGGCATCTGTCTGGCCAGGAACTCGGTCAGGAAGTCGAGTGCGCCCCTGGTAGCGGCAGCGGCTCGACGACCGCGCCCTCGGCGGGGACGCCGTACTCCCTGGTGCGGAACTGCTTCGCGCCGCGCGGCCGTTCGCGGAAGTGTCGGAACGCCATCGGGAGGCCTCGGGCGACGGAGAGATCCCGGGTCTCCATGACCTGTATGTGTAGATGCGGCTCGGTCGAGTTGCCGGAGTTGCCACAGGTCGCCACGTGCTGCCCCGCCGTCACCGCTTCCCCGACGGTGACCCGGAGGGAACCGGACCGCAGGTGAACGAGAGCGACGAACGCGCCGCCGGGAAGCGCGATGACCAGGTAGTTGCCGGCCACCGCACGTACGCCCTGCCGGACCCGGGCCGCCTGGCCCAGCGCGTACGGCACGAGAGCAAGCTGTGAGCGCCGCCCGGCGTGGTCGATCTCGCCGTCGTGCACCTCGACGACGGTGCCGTCGGCGGGGGCCAGGATCGGTCGGTCGTAGGCGAAGAACCGGTCGGCCGGTTCGGTGGCGAGGAAGGTCCGCCAGTCGCGGCGGTCGGCGGTCCGGCGGCGCTCGTCCACCCCGACGAAGTCGATGGCGTACCGCTCGCCGAACAGGTCCGTGCCGTGACTCGGGATCCGTCGGGCCGGACTGTTCCGGGCCAACCACAGTCCCGTGAACGGCAGCGAAAGCGCGACCTCCGGGTGCTCCGAAGACTCCTTCTCGGCCATGAGGCGAGCCTAGCCAGGCCGGGCCAGGCCCCTTTCCGGCGCGACGAGCGCCGGCCATGGCAGCACGCCAGCGGGTGGCGACAGGATCAGTCGAGGCCGCCGTACGAGTGCAGGCCCTCGAAGAAGATGTTCACGCCGAAGAGGTTCATCAGCATGGTCAGGAAGCCCACCACCGCGATCCAGGTGGCCACGTTCCGCTTCACGCTCGGGGTGGCCCGGGCGTGCAGGTAGCCGGCGTAGATCACCCAGGAGATGAACGACCAGGTCTCCTTCGGGTCCCAGCCCCAAGGCCGGCCCCAGGACGCCTCGGCCCAGATCGCCCCGGCGATGACCGCGAAGGTGAAGACCGGAAAGGCGAACGCGTGCAGCACGAAGGTGAGCCGCTCCAGGCTATCCGCCGCCGGCATCCGCTTCGCCAGCGTGTACGGGAAGCTCCGCTTGCCGCGCTCGTACCCGGCGCGCATCAGGTAGGTCACCGCCGGCACCGAGCCGAGCAGGAAGAGACCGGAGGCGAAGACCACCGTCGAGACGTGGATGATGAACCAGTACGAGTTGAGCGCCGGCACCAGCGGCACCACCGGCACGTAGAGCACCAGTTCGGCGGTGGCCAGCAGGAGCACCATGACCAGCGTCAGGAACAGCCCGAGGCGGCGCAGCGAGGGACGCTTCCAGAGCACCGTCAGCCAGCCGGCGACGCCGATGAACGAGACCGTCAGCACGAACTCGTACATGTTGCCCCAGGGCATCCGGTCGGCGGCGATGCCCCGGGTGACCAGGCCCGCGAGGTGCAGCAGGGTGGCGACCACGGTGGCGACGACCGCGATCCGGCCGGCGAGCCGGGCCCGCCCGTTCGGGCGTGCCGGCAGCTTCGCACCGGTGTCCCCGCCAGCCGGGGCGTCTCCGCCGACCGGGGCGTCCGTTCCGGCCGGGCTTCCGCCGGACCCGCCGACCCCCGCGCCGACCAGCTCGCGGGCGGGCGTCGCGGCCACCGCCCGGGTACGGGCGTTGCCGAGGGCGTACTCGACGGCGTGGCAGATCATCGCGACCAGGTACGCGAGGATCGCGAAGGTCACCAGCTGATCGGAGAGCGCGGACATCACTCGGTCCCTTCTCGCGAGCCCGGGGCGGCCCGGCCGGCGGCACCGGCCGCGCCGGTTCCCCGGATCTCGTCGACGAGCTGCGTGAACTCGGCGGCGAACCCGGGGTACTCGGTGCGCGGCAGCCCACCGGCCTCCACCAAACTACTACCGCCCGTCGTTGACGCGCCGTCCGGGTCGGCGGCCCCACCCGGGACCACCCGGAACCACACCCGACGCCGCCGCCCGAAGAGCGACCCCATCAGGCCGACCAGCAGCACCCCGCAGGCCACCAGCATCAGCGTCGAACCCGGGTCGTACCGGACGGAGAGCGTGATGAACGGCTCGGTGCCGAGGAACTCGACGCTGGTCCCGTCGTCCAGAGTCCACTTCTCGCCCGGCCGGAGCAGCTTCGCGTCCCCGAGTTGCGTGAGCTTGCCGTTGTCGACCTGGCGCTGGTCGAGCCGGTACACCGAGCCGGGGATGCCGGCGTCCAGCCCGAGGTTTCCCCGGTACGCGATCAGGAAGACCGCCGGGTTCCGCTCGGTCGGGTGTTGCGACCGCACGTACGGCGGGGCGTCCGGCGCGGTGGGCAGGTAGAGCCCCTCGAAGGCGATCTGGAGGTTCGGGTCCCGCTTCCCGGTCGCCGGGTCGGCGTTGACGTCGGGGAACAGCGCCACACCCTCACCGGTGAGGGTGTTGTCCGTGGTCAGGAAGGGCAGCGCCGAGGTCTGCGAATCGCCGTTGCGGTCGGTGTACCGGATGATCGGCGCGTAGCCGTGGCCGAGCAGGTAGGCGTTGGCCCCGTCGAGCCGCAGCGGCGAGTTGACCGAGAACTCCTCCCGGCGCGGCTGTCGCCCCTCCTCGGTCACCGTCACCGTGGCGTTGTAGAACTCCGGCTGGCCGGACTCCAGGAAGCGGGCCTCGAACTCCTCCAGCGTCATGCAGAACGGCGGGAGGTCCGGGCTCTGCACCCGGGCGCCGAACTTCGACTCGGCGTACTGGAACTGGGTGTTGCAGAAGGCGTTGTCCGCGCCGGCCACCAGGAGGCGGTTGCCGCTCCAGCCGTACCACGAGCCGAGGGCCACCCCGACCAGCACCGCGATCATCGAGGTGTGGAAAAGGAGGTTCCCGGTCTCCTTGAGGTAGCCCTTCTCGGCGGAGACCTCGTTGCCCCGGACCACCACCCGCCACCGGCGGCGGCGCAACACCGCCGCGATGGCCTCCGGGCCGCCGTCGTGGTCGGTCAGGACCGCGTGCTGCGGCAGTCGTTCCAGCCGCTTCGGGGCCGCCGGCGGTACGGACCGCAGCGCGCGTACGTGGTCGCGGAGGCGGGGCACGATGCAGCCGACCAGCGAGGTGAACAGCAGCAGGTAGATCGCGGAGAACCAGACCGAGCCGAAGACCTCGAACCCACCGATCCGGTCCAGCACCCGGGCCAGGTCGGGGTTCTCGACGAAGAAGTCGTCGACGTCCTCCGGGTTGACCCCGCGCTGCGGCAGCACCGAGCCGGGGACGGCGGCGACGGCCAGCAGGAAGAGCAGGACCAGCGCGGTACGCATGCTGGTGAGCTGCCGCCACGAGTTGCGCAGTAGGGCCAGCAGCGGGTTGGGCCGACGCCGGGCCGGCGGCGCGGGTGTCGCGGGCCGGTCGTCGACGATCGCCATCAGATGCTCACCTCGCCCACCCCGAAGGTGGTCTGCAACCAGATCACGAAGCTCTGCCAGCCCCCGGTGACCAGGGCCAGGCCGATCAGGAGCATCAACGCCCCACCGGCCCGGGTGACCCAGCGGCTGTTGCGCCGGATCAGCTTGAAGACGCCGAGCAGCCGCTGGAACGCGAGCCCGAAGACCACGAACGGCAGGCCCAGCCCGAGGCAGTACGCGACGGCGAGCACCACCGCCCGGTCGGTCTGGCCACCGGCGGCGGCCATGCCGAGCACCGCCCCGAGGGTCGGCCCGGTGCAGGGCATCCAGCTCAGCGCGAAGACCGCCCCGAAGACGGGTGCGCCGAGCAGGCCGGCCGACGGCAGCCGGCGGATCCGGAACTCCCGTTGCAGGCCGGGCAGCACCCCGACGAACGCCAGGCCGAGCACGATGACCAGCGCGCCGATGCCGATCTCCAGCGCCCGTTCGTACGCGAAGAGGACCTTGCCGACGCTGGCGAAGAGGATCGCGGTGGCGCTGAAGACGGCGGTGAAGCCGCCGATGAACAGCAGCGTCCCGGCGAGCACCCGCCCCTTCACGGCGGCGGTCGACGCCCGCTGCCGCTGCCGCACCGCGAGCGCCATGCCACCGCCGGCTGAGGTGGTGCCGCCCCCGGCTGAGGTGGTGCCACCGCCGGCTGAGGTGGTGCCACCGCCGGCTGAGGTGGTTGCAGGGGGCCCTTCCTCGGCAGAATCCGGTAACAGGGGTCCCCTGCTACCACCTCGGCGGCCCTCCAGGTCGGCGCCGGCGAGACCGGTGACGTACGAGAGGTAGCCCGGGACGAGGGGCAGCACGCAGGGCGAGAGGAAGCTGACCAGACCGGCGAGGGCCGCCGCGCCGATCGCCAGCAGCAGCGGGCCGCTCTCGGCGAGGCTGCGGAAGGTCTCGCCCATCAGCGGGCGCTTTCGGCGGCGACCCGTTCGACCACCGGTTGCAGGGCGTCCTGGATCACCGCGCCACGGCGCAGCGCCGCGATCCGCCCCTCCCGGTCGAGGACGACGGTCGCCGGGATCGCGTTCGGCGCGATCTCGAAGTCCAGGGCGGTGCGGCCGGGTGGGTCGAAGAGGCTCGGATAGGTGGCCCGGCCCTCCTCGAAGGCGATCGCCTTGTCCCGGCTGTCGGAGACGTTGATGCCGAGGAAGGTCACCCCGGACGCCTTGGTCGCCTGGTAGGTGTTCTCCAGGTCGTCGGCCTCGGCCCGGCAGGGGGCGCACCAGGAGCCCCAGAAGTTGATCACGACGACCTTGCCCCGGTCCTGGCTGAGGTCGTAGCTGCCGCCGTCGAGGAGTTCCCCGCTGACCTTGGGCGCGGTGCCGCGCTGGTCGGGGGCGCACTCCAGGAAGCCGTCCCGGGTGGTGCAGCGCTGCTCGCCGCTCTCGGCGGTGCAGCCGGCCAGCGCCACCGTGGCGACGGTGGCGAGCAGGGCGGCGGTCCACCTCCGGGCGTTCATCAGGCTCCCTTGGCTGTCCTGGCGGTCGGCGACATGGCGATCAGGTGGGCGGCCGGCTCGGAGTACCCGACACCGACGATCTTCGCCCCCTCGAAGTGGAACGAGGTGAGGCTGGCCAGCCCGCACTGCCGGCGACGCGGGTCGTGCCAGAGCCGCTTGCGCTCGACGTGCCGGCGCAGCGTCCAGATCGGGAGCTGGTGGGAGACGCAGACCGCCTCGCGCCCCTCGGCGGCGACCCGGGCGGCGTGCAGCGCGGCGAACATCCGCTCGGCGATCGTCCGGTACGCCTCGCCCCAGGACGGGGTGACCGGGTCCCGCAGCACCCACCAGTTGCGCGGGTCACGGAAGGACCCGTCACCGGGCGAGACCTTCTTGCCCTCGAACCAGTTGGCGCTCTCGATCAGCCGCTCGTCCACCCCGACCGGGAGACCGAACTGCGCGGCGATCGGCTCGGCGGTCTGCTGGGCGCGTTCCAGCGGGCTGGCCACCACGTGCACCACGTCCCGGTCGGCCAGCCCCTGGGCGGCGGCCTTGGCCATCTGCACGCCCAGCTCGGAGAGGCGGAAACCGGGCAGCCGGCCGTAGAGGATCCGGTCCGGGTTGTGCACCTCGCCGTGCCGCAGCACGTGGACCACCGTCTTGCTGCTCACCGCACCTACCCCCCGTGGCCTGCCGCTGCCGCCGCCTTCGCCGCGCCCGGCAGGGCTGCGGCGATCTGATCCAGGGCGGCGTCGTCCAACGCCGCCGACACGAACCACGCCTCGAACGCGCTCGGCGGCAGGTAGACCCCGGCGGCCAGCATCGCGTGGAAGAACGCCGTGAACGCCGGCACGTCCTGGGTGCGGGCGCTGTCGTAGTCGCGCACCTCGGCGTCGGTGAAGAAGACCGAGAACATGCTGCCCGCGTACGACAGCCGGTGCGGGACCCCGGCGGCGGCGAGCGCGTCGCCGGCCAGCTTGCCCACGGTGGCGGCCGTCTCGTCGAGCCGGCGGTAGACGGCGTCGTCGGCGAGCCGCAGGGTGGCCAGGCCGGCGGCGCAGGCCAGCGGGTTACCGGAGAGGGTGCCGGCCTGGTAGACCGGGCCGGCGGGGGCGAGTCGGGCCATGATCTCCGCGCGCCCGCCGAACGCCGCGGCCGGAAGCCCGCCCCCCATGACCTTCCCGTACGTGAACAGGTCGGCGTCGACCGGGTCGAGGCCGTGCCAGCCGGAGCGGGAGACCCGGAACCCGGTCATCACCTCGTCGACGATCAGCAGCGCGCCGTGCGCGTGCGCGATCCGGGCGAGCTGGGCGTTGAAGTCGTCGCGGGGGGCGATGACGCCCATGTTGCCGGCGGCGGCCTCGGTGATCACCGCAGCGATGTGCGGTCCTTCGGCGGCGAAGACCTCCTCCACCGCGGCGAGGTCGTTGTACGGCAGCACGATCGTCTCGCCGGCCGCCGCGCCGGTCACCCCGGGCGAGTCGGGCAGGCCGAGGGTGGCCACGCCGGAGCCGGCGGCGGCCAGCAGCGCGTCCACGTGTCCGTGGTAGCAGCCGGCGAATTTCACGATCTTGGACCGGCCGGTGAAGCCCCGGGCGAGCCGGATCGCCGACATGGTCGCCTCGGTGCCGGAGTTGACCAGCCGGACCTGCTCGACCGGGGTCCGGTCGACGATCTCGGCGGCCAACTCGACCTCACCCGGGGTCGGGGTGCCGAAGCTGGTGCCCCGCGCGGCGGCGGCCTGGACGGCCTCGACCACCCCGGGATGCGCGTGCCCGAGGATCAGCGGCCCCCAGGAGCAGACCAGGTCGACGTAACGGCGGTCGTCCGCGTCGTACAGCCAGGGACCCTCCCCCCGGACCATGAAGCGCGGCGTGCCACCGACGGCACGGAAGGCGCGTACAGGGGAGTTCACCCCGCCCGGCACGATGGCGCGGGCGCGGTCGAACAGGGCCTCGGAGGCCGGTGCGTCGGCCGGGTAACGGCCGGATCCGGCAGGGTACGTATCCGTCACGATGCGGCCATTGTGTCAGCGCCGGGGGGCTGATCGACAACCACCCCTGGTCAGGGTTACCAGACTCACCCCGCCCGGCCCGGTCGCCGGACCCGGTCGGGGGCCGGATCGGCCTCGGCAGGCCAGGTCACCCGGTTCGCGCTAGGCTGACCGGGTGGATCGTGCCGAACTGTCCATCACGGTACACCGGACGGCCGACGAAGTGGTGTTGCGCCTGGTCGGTGAGATCGACATGCTCACCGCAGCCCAGCTCTCCAGCGCGGTGAACGAGATCCTCACCGATCCGCCGCCCCGCGTCGTCCTCGACCTCGGTGGTGTCACCTTCTGCGACTCGCAGGGGCTCGGCACCCTCGTGGTGCTGAGCCGCAAGGCCAGTCACGCGCAGAGCCTGCTGGTGCTCACCCACGTCGGCGACTTCCTGCTGCGCGTCCTGGACATCACCGGTCTGCGCTCCGCCCTGATGATCCGCAACAACCAGTCCGCCCCCTGAGGCTCAGAGCGGGGTGCCCCAACGGGCCTGCTCCAGCATCTCGACGGCGCGGTCCCGGGCGTCGGGGTCGTCGGAACGCAGCAGCGCGGTGGCCTCGTCGACCGCGTCGGTGAGCACCCGCCACTGCGACTCGCGTTCCCGGACCACCTCGGACTGGGCGGCGAGCTGCCGGGTCTTCGACCACAGGTCGACGAAGACCGACACCTTGGCCCGTAGCACCCACGGGTCGAACGGCTTGGTGAGGTAGTCCACCGCGCCGACGGCGTACCCCCGCAGGGCGAGTTGGGCGTCCCGGTCGGCGGCGGTGAGGAAGATGATCGGGATGTGCCGGGTCCGCTCCCGGCGCTTGATGTGCCCGGCCGTCTCGAATCCGTCCATGTCCGGCATCTGGGCGTCCAGCAGGATCACCGCGAAGTCGTCCACCAGGAGCTGTTTCAGGGCCGCCTCGCCGCTCTCGACGGCCACCGACTGCACCGGCAGGCCCTGGAGGATCGCCTCCAGGGCCATCAAGTTTTCCCGTCGGTCGTCCACCAGCAGCGCCTTGGCCATCTGGGTCACTGGTTCTCCTCGCGTCCGCTGCCGCTGATCCAGGTCGACATCAGCTCGATCAGCTCGTCCAGGTCGACCGGCTTGGTGATGTAGTCGCTGCCGCCCGCCGCCAGGGCGGACTCCCGGTCCCCGGGCATCGCCTTCGCGGTCAGGAAGACGATCGGAAGGTCCGCGAAGCGGTGGTTGCGCCGGATCGAGCGGGTCGTCTCGTAACCGTCCTGGTCGGGCATCATGGCGTCCATCAGCACGATGTCGACCTCCGGGTGCTCGGCGAGCAGCCGGATCCCGTCCGCCCCGTTGTCCGAGTAGAGCACGGTCATGCCGTGCAACTCCAACGCGCTGGTCAGGGCGAAGACGTTGCGGACGTCGTCGTCGACGATCAGCACGGTGGCCCCCTCCAGCCGCCGCGTCGCCGGGCCCTCCGGCGGCTTCGGCAGCTCCGGCGGGGGCATCAGCAGCGACGAGGGCAGCCCGGCCCGGGCCGGCGAGGGCGGCAGCGGGGCGACCACCGCGTCCGGGGCCAGCACGTCGGGCACGAAGAGGGTGAACGTCGACCCCTGGCCGGGCATGGAGGCGACGGTGATCGTGCCGCCGAGCAGGCGGGCCAGGTCCCGGCTGATGGAGAGTCCGAGGCCGGTGCCGCCGTACCGGCGGCTGGTGGTCCCGTCGGCCTGCTGGAACGCCTCGAAGATCAGCGACAGCTTGTCGTCCGGGATGCCGATCCCGGTGTCGACCACCGTGAAGGCGATCACCTGCCGGGCGTTGGTCAGCGCCGGCACGTCGAAGACCACGTTCTCCGCCGCCGGGCCGATCCGCAGGGTGACCGCCCCGGCGTCGGTGAACTTGACCGCGTTGGAGAGCAGGTTGCGCAAGATCTGCTGCAACCGCTGGGCGTCGGTGACCACGGTGGTCGGCAGGTCCCGGGCGATCTCGACCTGGAAGTCGAGCCCCTTCTCCTCGGCCTGCGGCTTGAACGCCTGCTCGACGTAGCCACGGATGTCGGAGAAGCGCACGTCGACCGGCTGGACGTCCATCCGGCCGGCCTCGATCTTCGACAGGTCGAGGATGTCGTCGATCAGCGAGAGCAGGTCGGAACCGGCGCTGTGGATCGTCCGGGCGAACTCGGTCTGTTTCGGGGTGAGGTTCTGCTCCGAGTTCTCGGCGAGCAGCCGGGCCAGCAGCAGCAGCGAGTTCAGCGGCGTCCGCAGCTCGTGGCTCATGTTCGCCAGGAACTCCGACTTGTACGCCGAGGCGCGGGTGAGCTGCTGCGCCTTCTCCTCCAGACCGAGCCGGGCCAGCTCGATCTCCCGGTTCTTCGTCTCGATGTTGCCCTTCTGCTCCGACAGCAGCTGGGCCTTGTCCTCCAGTTCGGCGTTGGTGCGCTGCAACTCCGCCGACTGCTCCTGCAACTCCAGCGCGAGGCGCTGCGACTGGGAGAGCAGTTCCTCCGTACGCCGGTTGGCCTGGATGGTGTTGACCGCGATGCCGATGGTCGTCACCAGCCGCTCCAGGAAGGAGAGGTGCAGCTCGGAGAAGGTCGCCACGCTGGCGAACTCGATCACCCCGAGCAGCTCCCCCTCGAAGAGCACGGGAAGGACGACCAGGTCGGCCGGGTTCGTCTCGGCCAGGCCGGAGCGGAGGGTGATGGTGCCGTCCGGCACCGCGCTGACCCGGATGGTGCGGCGGGACAGGGCGGCCTGCCCGACCAGGCCCTCGCCGGGACCGAAGGTGACCTCGTGGCCCCGGGCGACGTACCCGTAGGAGGCGGTGAGCCGAAGTCGCGTGACGCCGTCCGAGGTCTCGGCGAGGAAGAAGGCGCCGAGCTGGGCGTCGACCAGCGGCGTGACCTCCATCATGATCATGCGGCAGACCTCGCCGAGGTCGCGCTGCCCCTGGAGCAGACCGCCGATGCGGGCCTGGTTGGAGTCCAGCCAGCCCTGTTCGGCGTTCTTCTTCGTCGTCTCCCGGAGGGTGACGATCATCTGGTTGATGTTGTCCTTCAGCTCGGCAACCTCGCCCTGCGCCTTCACCGAGATCCGCTGGGTCAGGTCGCCCCGGGTCACCGAGGTGGAGACCTGGGAGATCGCCCGGAGCTGGGTGGTGAGGGTGGAGGCGAGCTGGTTGACGTTCTCGGTGAGGTCCCGCCAGGTACCGGAGACGCCCTTCACCTGCGCCTGACCACCCAACTTGCCCTCGATGCCGACCTCGCGGGCGACCCGCGTCACCTCGTCGGCGAACGACGAGAGCTGGTCCACCATCGTGTTGACCGTGTTCTTCAGCTCCAGGATCTCACCCTGCGCGTCCACGGTGATCTTCTGGCCGAGGTCGCCCTTGGCCACGGCGGTGGTGACCGAGGCGATGTTCCGCACCTGCGACGTCAGGTTCGACGCCATCGAGTTCACGTTGTCCGTGAGGTCCCGCCAGGTGCCGGAGACGCCCTTCACCTGCGCCTGACCACCCAACTTGCCCTCGGTGCCCACCTCGCGGGCGACCCGCGTCACCTCGTCGGCGAACGACGAGAGCTGGTCCACCATCGTGTTGACCGTGTTCTTCAGCTCCAGGATCTCACCCTGCGCGTCCACGGTGATCTTCTGCGACAGGTCACCCTTCGCGACCGCGGTGGAGACCTGGGCGATGTTCCGCACCTGGGCGGTCAGGTTCGACGCCATCGAGTTCACGTTGTCGGTGAGGTCCCGCCAGGTGCCCGCGACGCCCCGGACCTGGGCCTGACCGCCGAGCTTGCCCTCGGTGCCCACCTCACGGGCCACCCGCGTCACCTCGTCCGCGAACGACGAGAGCTGATCCACCATCGTGTTCACCGTCGACTTCAGCTCCAGGATCTCGCCCCGGGCGTCCACGGTGATCTTCTGCGACAGGTCACCCTTCGCCACGGCGGTGGTGACCGAGGCGATGTTCCGCACCTGCGACGTCAGGTTCGACGCCATCGAGTTCACGTTGTCGGTCAGGTCCCGCCACGTACCGCTGACGCCCTTGACCTGGGCCTGACCACCCAGCTTGCCCTCGGTGCCCACCTCACGGGCCACCCGCGTCACCTCGTCCGCGAACGACGAGAGCTGGTCCACCATCGTGTTCACCGTCGACTTCAGCTCCAGGATCTCACCCCGGGCGTCCACGGTGATCTTCTGCGACAGGTCACCCTTCGCCACCGCCGTGGAGACCTGGGAGATGTTCCGGACCTGGCTGGTCAGGTTGCCGGCGAGCTGGTTGACGTTCTCGGTCAGGTCGCGCCAGGTGCCGGAGACCCCGCGCACCTGCGCCTGGCCGCCGAGCTTGCCCTCGGTGCCCACCTCCCGGGCCACCCGGGTCACCTCGTCCGCGAACGACGAGAGCTGGTCCACCATCGTGTTGACGGTGTCCTTCAGCTCCAGGATCTCGCCCTGCGCGGCGACGGTGATCTTCTGGGAGAGGTCACCCCGGGCGACCGCGGTGGAGACCTGGGCGATGTTCCGCACCTGGGCGGTCAGGTTCGACGCCATCGAGTTGACGCTGTCGGTCAGGTCCTTCCAGGTGCCCGCGACGTTCGGCACCTCGGCCTGGCCGCCGAGCTTGCCCTCGGTGCCCACCTCCCGCGCCACCCGGGTCACCTGCTCGGCGAAGAGCCGGAGCGTGTCGGTGAGCCCGTTCATGGTGTGCGCCAGCTCGGCGACCTCGCCCTTCGCCGACACGGTGATCTTCCGCGACAGGTCGCCCCCGGACACCGCCGTGGCCACCTGCGAGATCGACCGCACCTGGTCGGTGAGGTTCGACGCCATGGTGTTCACCGAGTCGGTGAGGTCCTTCCAGGTGCCGGCGACGCCCCGCACGTCGGCCTGGCCGCCGAGCTTGCCCTCGGTGCCCACCTCACGGGCCACCCGCGTCACCTCGCTGGAGAACGAGGAGAGCTGGTCCACCATCGTGTTCACGGTGCGGCCGATGTGCAGGAACTCGCCCCGCAGCGGCCGGCCGTCCATCTCCAGCGCCATGTGCTGGGAGAGGTCGCCGTCGGCGACCGCCACGATCACCCGCGCGATCTCGGTGGTGGGCCGGCCCAGGTCGTCGATGAGCGAGTTGACCGCCCGCTGGCCCTCCGCCCAGGAGCCGTCCAGCCCCTCCTCATCGAGCCGCTCGGTGAGCCGCCCCTCCCGGCCGACGATCCGGCTGATCCGGCGCAGGTCGAAGTACTGCCGCTCCTGCAACGACACGACATCGTTGAAGGCGTCGACCACGTCACCGGCGACGCCCGCCCGACGGGGCAGCCGTACCTTGAAATCGCCCTGGCCGACCCGGCGCAGCGCCGCCGCCAGCTCGCCGAGGACAGTCTCGTGGTCGGACGCCGCGGAGTCCGCGCCGGCCGTGGTTCTCGCCGTCGTCATCGTTCCTCGCTCAGCTCGGGGGCCTCCAGGCTCGTGCCGGCCATCCCATCATTGTGCCCGCACCGGGCCTGCGCATCCCCACGCCGCTCCCATCCGTCGATGCGTCGCCACCCGGATCGCCTGCGACGGAGTGGGCCGAGTGACACGCGGGGCGGGACGACGCGCCCGGGGCGCGAAAGGGAGTCGACCCGCTTGGCTTCCCGGCGAACCGGAGGGGAGGATACGAGGGTGGCAGCGGAGACGGGACCGACGACGACCGGCGGCCCGGACGAGCACGTCCGGCGGGTCCGGCTGCCCGCCGACCGCCGCACCCCGGCCACCGCCCGGGCCGTGGTCCGCTCGGTGCTCGCCGAGGCCCACCTGGACGAGCTGCTCAACGAGGCGCTCCTGTTGACCACCGAGCTCTCCACCAACGCGGTCGAGCACGCCGGCACCGAGCTGGACATCGAGGTGGTCGCGGACCGGGTGGGGCTGAGCGTGATGGTCTCCGACTACGCGCCGGGGCCGGTGGACGAGCTGACCGTCGGGGTGCGCAACGACACGGCCGACATCGCCGAGGTCGCCGAGCGGGGCCGGGGCCTGCTCCTGGTCGACCACTTCGCGAGCTGCTGGGGGACGACCTACCTCCCCTCCGGCAAGGGCGTCTGGTTCCGGCTGGACCGTCCGGACGTCACCCCGCCACGCCGGGACGCGCTCGCCGAAGGCCGCCGGCTCTCCCCCTGTTCGTCGGGGACCGACGGTGACGGCAACCCGGTGGAGACCCCCGGGCCGAGCGCGGCCGCGATGAGCGAGCTGATGCAGACCCGTCCCGATCCGTACGCCGACGATCCGCTCCCCGACTTCGCCACCGACCTGCTCACCCGGGTCGCCACGATGGTCGGGGCCACCGGCGGGTTGGTCCGGCTGGACCGGGGCGACGGGCAGGGCACCCAGGTGCTGGCCCGGTACGGCCGGCCGCCCCGCACCGACAGCGAGCTGCTCCGGGTGCGGCTGGCGGTGCAGCGGCCGTACTCCGGTGAGCTGGAGCTGGACGCGGTGCCCTCGGCGTACGCGCGCCCGCTCGCCGCGTTGACCGCCGAACGGCTCTCCCTGCACCTGGAGAACGACCGGCTGCGCCGGGCCGACATCCGCCGGCAGGCCTGGCTGACCTTCCTGGCCGAGGCGAGCGAACTGCTCGCCCAGTCCCTCGACGTCGAGTTGACCATGGCGCTCGTCCCGCAGCTCGTGGTGCCCCGGCTCGGGCAGTGGTGCGCGGTGCACATCGCCGACGAGTGGGGGCGGCTCAACCTGGCGGCGGCCAGCCACACCGACGAGTCGGTCCTGCCGCACCTGCACGAGGTGCTCCGGGAGACCGGCCCGGAGTCGATCCAGGCCCGGCTGCGCGAGGCGATCCGGATCGGCTCGCAGGTGCCGCTGGGCGGCCCGATGGAGGGGTTCGCGGTGCCCCTGGTCGCGCGGGGGCAGCGGCTCGGCACCCTCGCGGTCGGCCGGCACCAGCGCCACCGGCACGACCCGGACGAGATCGCCGTGCTGGAGGACGTGGCCCGGCGGGCCGCGCTGGCGATCGAGAACGCCCGCATCCACGCGGAGCGCCGCCGGGTGGCGCAGACCCTGCAACAGTCGCTGCTGCCGCCGGTGCTGCCGGTGATCGAGGGCATCGGCTTCGCCGCCGAGTACGTCCCGACCGGGGACGACGCCGAGGTCGGGGGCGACTTCTACGACGTGCTGCCATTGCCGGACGGTCGTTGGCTGGTGGTGATCGGGGACGTCTCCGGCAAGGGCGTCCAGGCCGCTGCGGTGACCGGGCTGGTCCGCGACGTGATCCGGGTGCTGGTCGGCGACGGCAAGCCGCTGCCGGAGGCGCTGAACCGGCTCAACGAGACCCTGGTCGAGCGGGGCGGGGGCCGGTACTGCACGCTCGCCCTGGCGGCGGTCGGGCCGGGCGAGGGCAACCAGCTCGACGTGTCACTGCACCTCGCCGGGCACGACCGGCCGGTGCTGCTGCGCAGCGCGGGTGGGGCGTCCTTCGTCGGCACCGGCGGGACCGCCCTCGGCCTGCTCGACGCGATCGCCTCACCGACCTCGGTGGTCCCGCTCGACCCCGGCGACGCGCTGATCTTCTACACGGACGGGGTCACCGAACGGCGACGCGGCCGGGAACTCTTCGGCCCGGACCGCCTGCGGGAGGCAGCCGCGCCGCTCGCCGGCTACTCGGCGGAGGTGATCGCCGCCCGGCTGCGCTCCACCGCGATCAACTTCTCTCCCGAGCCGCCCCGGGACGACATCGCCGTGCTGGTCATCCGGAACGACGCCGTCTGAGCGCCGCTTTCCCGGAGCCTGCCCCGAACCGTCAGCCGGAAGCCGGGCGCTGGGCGCCTGGGTCAGAGGCCGCCGGGCAGGCGGCCGGGGGCGAGCCGGTGGTGCGGGTCGAGCTGCTGCTTGGCCGCGCGCAACCGGGACAGGGCCGGCAGGTCGCCCCAGAGGTCGACGCCCTGCCGGACGGCGGGTGGCGCGGCCAGCACCACGCAGCGGCCGTCACGGGCCAGGAGCACCTGTCGGACCGCGGTGAGGATCGAGGCCACCCGCTCCACGGATGTGCCACCGGGCAGCACGGCATGGGCCACGCCGAGGCCGACCGAGCCGCGTACCGGCACCGGGGCACCCACCGCGTCCCGCAGCGCGTAGATGGCGGCGTGCAGGTCGGTGAGGGGGACGTCGACCCGGAGCGCGATGTCGTCCGGCCGGAACGGGTAGTGCCGCCACCACTCGGGCGGGGAGTCGGCGACGGTGGCCCCCTCCCCGAGCAGCCTGGTCAGGTGGCGGGCCCGCTCGGTCACGTCGGCCGGGCCCCCTTCCAGAAGCATCACCAGGTCACCGGCGGCGGGTGGGGTGGACCGTCCGCTCCCGGGGATCGGACCGGAACGCGCCGAGCCGGCCGGGTGGGCGGCCCGTCCGGAACCAGCCGGGTGCGCCGCTCGGGCCGAGCCCGCCGGATGGCCCGACCAGGCGGGGCCGGACACGGCGGGACGAGGGGTCGGCGGCCGGCGCACGGCGGGAAGGTCCAGCTCGATCGCGGCGGGGCGGAGCCCGGCCGACAGCACGGCGCGGATCAGCTCGTGCACCTCCAGCGGCGTCCAGACCGGCCGGGTGACCCAGGCACGGCGGGGTGGCAGGGGCCGGGCCCGCAGGGTGGCCGAGACGAGCACGCCGAGCCCGCCGTGCGAGCCGCAGAGCAGCCGGGCCAACTCCGGGCCGGACGTGTCGCCGTCGGCCTCGACCAGCTCCCCGTCGGCGGTCAGGTAGCGCAGGCCGAGGAGTTGGTCGCCCGGGGTGCCGTACCGCA
The DNA here is from genome assembly GCF_900091495.1 of Micromonospora echinospora. Classification (NCBI taxonomy): domain Bacteria; kingdom Bacillati; phylum Actinomycetota; class Actinomycetes; order Micromonosporales; family Micromonosporaceae; genus Micromonospora; species Micromonospora echinospora. The sequence goes on from NZ_LT607413.1 coordinate 1,854,286, forward strand.
GGCGCAACGGACCGGCCTCGTCGGCGGCGAGCACACCGCCAACGGTCGCCCCGGGGGACGGAGCGTCCAGCGCCAGACGCCATCCCGTCCGCTCCAATGCGGCCTGTACGGCGCGCAGCGGGGTGCCCGCGCCGACCTCGACCACTGATCCCGACGGGTCGGGAACGCTCTCGGACCGGCGGTGGCGCCCTTCGGGATGGCCGACCGGCCCCGACCACCCGCTCCCGGCGGGCCCGGACCGGGCGGCACCGGCCGAGCCATGCCAGCCAGGGCCGCCCGGGGAGCGGATGCCGGCGAGCCGGCCGGTGTCGAGCATGATGTCCACCCGCTCCGGCGCGGCACCCCAATCGATCTTGGTGCCCGCGCCCCGGGGCACCACGGTCAGGTCGTGCGCGGCGGCCAGCCGCAGCACCTCGGCGGCGGCGCGGGCATCGCCCGGCACCGCCACCCAGCCGGCCAGCCGTCCGGCGACCTCGTCGGCCGGTCCGGCGGGACGGGCGAAGGACGGGCCGCAGATCTCGACGAGCCGACGGGCGATGTCGGCCGGACCGGAACGGTGGGCCGAAGGCAGGGATCCCGACATGGCGGCAATCGTACATGTGTACGAACAGTCGTGGGGCGAAACCGGGCATCGGCGCGTACCCCGGTCCCGGCTTCCCGGCCGGTAACGTGGCAGAGTGACCACCGAGACCCCCGCGCCCGTCGCCAAGCGCGTCCCCACCGAGCGTGTCCACCACGGTGACACGGTCGTCGACGAGTACGCCTGGCTCGCCGACAAGGACGCCCCGGAGACCATCGCCCACCTGACCGCCGAGAACGGCTACACCGAGGCACGCACCGCCCACCTGGCCGACCTGCGCGCCACCCTGTTCGAGGAGACCCGGCGGCGCACCCAGGAGACCGACCTCTCGGTGCCCGCGCGCAAGGGTGGGTACTGGTACTACAGCCGCAGCGTCGAGGGCCAGCAGTACGGCATCCAGTGCCGCCGGCCGGTCCGCGACGGCGAGACCGAGCCCCCGGTCAGCGTCGACGGCGCGCCCCTGGAGGGCGAGGAGGTGCTGCTCGACGGCAACCAGCTCGCCGAGGGGCACGACTTCTTCTCGCTCGGCGCGTACGACGTCAGCCCGGACGGGCGCTGGCTGGCGTACTCGACGGACTTCGCCGGGGACGAGCGGTACACGCTACGGGTCAAGGACCTCAGCACCGGCGAGGTGCTCGCCGACGAGGTGCCCGACACCTCCTACGGCACCGCCTGGTCCGCCGACGCCTCCGTCCTCTTCTACGTCACGGTCGACGAGTCGTGGCGGCCGTACCGGGTGTGGCGGCACGTCATCGGCACCCCGGCCAGCGAGGACGTCATCGTCCACGAGGAGCCCGACGAGCGGTTCTGGGTCGGCGTCGAGCTGACCCGCTCCGAGCGGTTCATCCTGATCGACATCCACAGCAAGATCACCAGCGAGGTGCTGGTCATCCCGGCCGGCAACCCCACCGGCGCGCCCGCCGTCGTCGCCCCGCGCCGGCAGGGCGTCGAGTACTCCGTCGAGCACCACGGGCACCGTTTCCTGATCCTGCACAACGACGGCGCGGAGGACTTCGCGCTGGCGTACACCTCGGCGGACGCGCCCGGCGACTGGGTGCCGATGATCGACCACGCCCCGGGCACCCGGCTGGAGTCGGTCGACGCCTTCGCCGACCACCTGGTCATCTCGCTGCGCAGCAACGGGCTCACCGGCCTGCGGGTGCTCACCGGCGGCAGCACCGACTGGTACGACATCGACTTCCCGGAGCCGCTCTACAGCGTCGGCCTCGACGCGAACCCGGAGTACCACACCGGACGGATCCGGTTCCGCTACAGCTCGCTGGTCAGCCCCGATTCGGTCTACGACTTCGACCTGGTCACCCGGGAGATGATCCTGCGCAGGCGGAAGCCGGTGCGGCCCGGCCCGGACGGGCGGGAGTACGACCCGGCCGAGTACGAGCAGCACCGGGACTGGGCGCTCGCCGACGACGGCACCCGCATCCCGATCTCGCTGATCTGCCGGGCCGGCACCCCGAAGGACGGCTCCGCCCCCTGCCTGGTCTACGGATACGGCTCGTACGAGGCGAGCATCGACCCGTGGTTCTCCATCCCCCGGCTCTCCCTGCTGGACCGGGGCGTGGTGTTCGCCGTCGCGCACATCCGCGGCGGCGGTGAGCTGGGCCGACGCTGGTACGAAGAGGGCAAGCTGCTGGCCAAGAAGAACACCTTCACCGACTTCGTGGCCTGCGCCCGGCATCTCGTCAAAGCAGGCTGGACGGCCCAGGACCGGCTGGTCGCGCGGGGCGCCTCCGCCGGCGGCCTGCTGATGGGTGCGGTGGCGAACCTCGCCCCGGACGCGTTCACCGGCATCGTCGCGCAGGTGCCCTTCGTGGACGCGCTGACCAGCATCCTCGACCCGTCGCTGCCGCTGACCGTCACCGAGTGGGAGGAGTGGGGCAACCCGCTGGCCGACCCGGAGGTGTACGCCTACATGAAGTCGTACACGCCGTACGAGAACGTCGCCCCGGTCGACTACCCGGCGATCCTGGCGGTGACCAGCCTCAACGACACCCGGGTCCTCTACCACGAGCCGGCCAAGTGGGTCGCCCGGCTGCGCGCGGTCGCGCCGCAGGGCGACTACCTGCTCAAGACCGAGATGGGCGCCGGGCACGGCGGCCCGAGCGGCCGGTACGACGCCTGGAAGGAAGAGGCGTTCATCAACGCCTGGATCCTCGACCGCCTCGGCCGCAGCTGATCCGACAGCACGCAGGGCCGGGACGCTACTGCCCAGGTGGAGCGGAGAGCGCGGCGGTGAGCACCTCCGGGTCGACGTTGCCACCGCTGACCACCGCGACGGTACGACCAGCCGGCAGTTCGTCGGCGTGGAACAGCCGAGCGGCGAGTGCCACCGCGCCGCTCGGCTCGGCCACCAGCCGGGCGTCCCGGGCCAGCCGCCCCATCGCCGCCCGGATCTCGTCCTCGGTGACCGTGAGGATGCCGTCGAGACGGGCCCGCAGGTGGGCGAAGGTCAGCGGGGACAGCGGCAGCCGTAGCCCGTCGGCGCAGGTCCGGTAGGTGCGGTCCTCACCCCAGACCACCACCTCGCCCGCCGCGAGCGAGTCCCGCGCCTCGGCGGCCAGCGCCGGCTCCACCCCGACCACCACGGCGGACGGGCGCACCGCCCGTACCGCCGTGGCGACCCCGGAGGAGAGTCCACCGCCGCCCACCGGCACCAGCACCACGTCCACGTCGGGCAGGTCCTCGACGATCTCCAGCCCGACCGTGCCCTGACCGGCGATGACCCGCCGGTCGTCGAAGGGCGGCACCAGCACCGCGCCGGTCGCGGCGGCGATCCGGTCGGCCTCGGCACCCCGCCGTTCCCGGGGTACGAGCACCACCTCGGCCCCGAGCGCCCGCATCTGGTCGACCTTGACCGTGGGCGCGCCCTCCGGCACCACCACGGTGCAGGGAACCCCAGCCGCCCGGGCCGCGTACGCGAGGGCCTGGCCGTGGTTGCCGGAGGAGTGGGTGACCACACCGCGCGCCCGTCGGGCAGGGTCGAGGCAGGCCACCGCGTGCGCCGCGCCCCGCAGCTTGAACGAGCCGACCGGTTGCAGGCTCTCCGGCTTCAGCCACAGCCGGTCGTCCCACCGGGTGGGCAGCAACGGGGTACGCAGCACGGTCGGTGCGACCGCACGGGCGGCGGCGCGGATGTCGGCGAGCGAGACCAGGTCCATTCCGCCATCCTGCCCGGTGGACGGGCTACCCGGGTCAGCCCGCCGACGGCCAGGCCGGGTCGCGACCGGTCAGGCAGAGCAGGCGGTCGAGGTCGTCGCCGGTGTCGGCGGGCTCCACCACCGCGCCGAACACGCCCCGCTCGCGGGCCGTCGGCGCGAGTCGGGCGGCCAGGTCGAGCAGCTCGGCGACCACCGCCGGATCGGCCCGGTACGGCTGGCCGGTCGACCGGGCCAGGTCCCACCCGTGCACCGTCAGGTCGAGCAGCAGCATGCCCCCGACGACCTCCTGCGGCATGCCCATGCCGGGGGACACCCCCTTCAGGGCGGACGGCTCGGACCAGGCCCCGATGACACGCCCGGTCTCGACAGCGAACCGGTCCCGCCAGTCGCCGGTGAGGAAGTCCGGCTGCTCCGACCAGTCGACAGGACGTCGGGCGGCCAGCCCCTGGAAGTTGACCACCACCTGGAACAGGTGGCCCAGCAGGTCGCGTACGGCGTACTCCTGGCACGGGGTGGGCCGGTCGAGCTGGTCGTCGGAAATGCCCCGGACCACGGCCACGGTCTCCGGCGCGGCGGCGGTCAGCAGGTCACTAGTCTTTGTCGCCATACGGGCAGCGTATGAGAGTGGTCTTGAAGGAATGCGACACGAGCCACGGAGCGACAACCGGGGCATCCTCGACCCGGGCCGGTTCCACCGTGAACTGCGCTTCCGCCGGCACCTGCCCGCCGCCCCGCTGCGCCGGTACGTCGAGCACTACTGGTTCGTCGACTGGTCGGTGACCGGAGCGTTCGAGCAGCGGGTCGTACCGCACCCGGCGGTGAACCTGGTGTTCCGGCACGACGACGACCCCGGCTCCGGCTCCCACGGCGGCGTTGCCGGCTCGGTCGAGGTCTCCGGCGTCGGGCAGCGCCTCTTCTCGATCACCCTGGCCGGGGCCGGCCGGGTCTGCGGCGTCCAGTTCCGGCCGGGCGGGTTCCGGCCGTTCTGGCGGCGTCCGGTCGCCGAGCTGACCGGCCGTCGGCTCCCCCTCGTGCCGGCGCCCGGCCCGGCCGGGGTCTGCGCCGGTGACGACGACGACCGACGGCGGGCGCTCGACGACTTCCTCCTCGGCTGGGCGCCGGAGCCGGATGCGTCGGCCGACGAGGCGATGCGCCTGGCCGACGAGATCCGCACCGACCGGGGCATCCTCCGGGTGGACGACCTGGCCCGCCGGCACGGCGTCTCCACCCGCCGCCTCCAGCGCCTCTTCCTCGACCACGTCGGTGTCGGACCGAAGTGGGTGATCCGGCGCTACCGGCTCCAGGAGGCGATCGAGCGGGCTGCCGCCGGCCCGCCGGACTGGGCGGCACTCGCCGCCGACCTGGGCTACAGCGACCAGGCCCACCTGGTCCGCGACTTCACCGCCGTCACCGGCGTCACCCCGACCGCCTACGTCCGCTCACTGCACGCCGGGTAGCGGGGAGTCGGGTGGTTGCCGGGGCCCCTTCCTACCGCCTGGTGATGAGCAGGGGTCCCCTGCTACCGCAAAATGCCGTGCAGGGGGCCCCTGCTACCACCTCAGTGGCGGCGGAGGGCGAGCACGGCGACGTCGTCGTGGATCTCCGAGGGGGCGAGTTCGCGCAGCAGGCGGGCGCAGAAGGCGTCCAGGTCCGGCTCGACCCGGGCGGCCTGCCCGGCCAGGGCGGCAAGTCCCTCGTCGATGGTGGTGTCCCGGCGCTCGATCAGCCCGTCGGTGTAGAGCACCAGCGTCGCCCCGGCCGGCACCACGAACTCCAGGTCCGGCGGGCGGGCCGCCCGGACCCCGAGCAGCGGGGCGGAGTGCTGGAGGAACTCCACCTGCCCGTCCACGGCGAGCAGCGGCGGCAGGTGGCCGGCGCTGGCCATCCGGACCTTCCCGCTGTCCGGCTCCAGCAGCAGCACGCAGATGGTGGCCAGCTCGTACGGGAGCAGTCGGCGCATCAGCTCGTTGACCCGGTGCAGGATCTCCCCCGGCTGGTGCCCCTCGACCGCGTACGCCCGCACCGCGTGCCGCAGTTCGGCCATCACCGTGGCGGCGTGCAGCGAATGCCCGGCGACGTCACCGATCGCCATCAGCAGGTGCCCGTCGAGCATCACCAGTTCGTAGAAGTCGCCGCCCACCTCGGTCTGCGCGCTCGCCGGCTCGTACCGCACCGCGAGGTCCAGGCCGTCGATGGTCGGGATGCGGCGCGGCAGCAGGCTGCGTTGAAGGGTGACCGCGATGCGGTGTTCCTCGTCGTAGGAGCGTTGCGCCTCGACGGACGCCGCCACCGCCTGGGCGAGCTGCACCAGCACCGGCATGCCCGGCACCTGCACCCCCGCCGGCACCACCACGTAGAGCGGTGCGCGGTCCTCGCGCAGCCGGGCCGCGGCGACCGCCAGCCGGTCGTCGGCCGGCCAGTCGGTCAGGTCCCAGTCGGACGGCTCGTCGATGCGCACCGTCGTGCCGGTCGGCACCCCGGTGTCGTCCACCGTCCACGGGACGACGCTGCCCGCCTCGCCGGGGCCGGGGCAGACCCCGGCCACGCAGTCCCCGTCGAAGGTCTCGGCCACCACCGCGGCAGGGGTACGGAAGATCGCCGCCGCGCCCATGGCCGCCTCCTCCAGCAGCCGGCCGAAGGTCGGCGCGGCGTGGACCGCGATGGTGGTCTCGGCCAGCCGGGCGAGCCGCTCGGCGAAGAGTTCGGCGCGTCGACGGGCCCGGTAGTAGCGCAGCACCGCGTGTGCGGTGGCGACCAGTTCGTCCGGTTCGATCGGCTCGGCGAGGTACGCGTCCGCGCCCCGGGTCAGGCCCTGCGCCCGGTCGACCACGTCGACGGCGTGTGCGGAGACGTGGATGACCGGCAGGGCCGGATGGCTGACCTTGATCCGTTCGCAGACCTCGAAGCCGCTCATGTCGGGCAGGCGTACGTCGAGCACCACCAGTTCGACCGGGTCGGTCCCGACCCGCTCCAGCGCCTCCTTGCCGGTCTCCGCCTCCCGCACCTCGAAACCGGCCCGGGTCAGCCAGCTCACCAGCAGGTAGCGCTTGGTGCGGCTGTCGTCGACCACCAGCACTGTCGCGGGAGCGCCCTCCACCGTCACGCCCCGTCCACGGGAAGGTCCAGGGTGAACGCGCTGCCCCGGCCGGGCTCGCTGGTCACGCTCAGGCTACCGCCGAGCAGCATGGCCAGCCGCCGGGCGTACGGCAGGCCGAGGCCGGTGCCGGTGCCGGCGCCGCTGGTGCTGCCGGGCACCTGGTAGAACTCCTCGAAGATCCGTTCGTGCAGGTCCGGCGCGATGCCGGCGCCGGTGTCCGAGACGACGATCCGCCACCGGCCGTCGACCAGGTCGGCGCGCATCCGCACCTCGCCGGCCTCGGTGAACTTGAGCCCGTTGTGCAGCAGGTTACGCAACACCCGGGTCAGCAGGGTCTCGTCCGACCGCAGCGTCGCCGGGGAGGGCGGCTCCTCGACGACCAGGTCCACGCCGGGCCGGGTGGCCAGCGCTCGCAGCGTGCCCCGGAGCTGGCCGAAGACCACCCGCAGGTCGACCTCGGTCCAGTCCGGCTCGATCCGGCCGGACTCGGCCTTGGCCAGGTCCAGCAGGTCGTTGACCAGGGCCAGCAGGTCGGTGGCGGAGGAGCGGATCAGCCCCACCTGGCGGGCCTGCTCGCCGGTGAGCGGATCCGAGGCCGAGTCGGCGAGCAGTCGGGCCAGCCCGATGACGGCGGTGACCGGGGCACGCAACTCGTGGCTGACGTTGGCCAGGAACCGGCTCTTCGACTCGCTGGCCGCCTTGAGCTGCGCCGACTTCTCGTCCAGCTCGGCGTAGAGCGCCACCACGCCCCGGTTGGTCTCCTCCAGTTCCTCGGAGAGCTGGTTGTAGAGCGCGAGCACGCCCCGGTTGGTCTCCTGGAGCTCCTCGTTGAGCACGGCCAGCTCGTCACGCTGGCTGCGTACCTCGTCGAGTGCGGCGATGAGCTGCTCGTTCTGGGAGGTGAGTTCGTCCAGTACGCTGGCCGGCGCGCTCTGCGCAAGCTGCGCGCGCAGTTCGGCGAGACGCTGCGGGGTCAGCGCCTCGGCGTGGGCAGGAATGCGTCGGGACATCCGTATGACGGTAACTCCACCCACCGGTGTCAGGTCCAGAGTGTCGACCAGCCGGGCCACCGCGCCGGAGGTCGGCTCGTACCCGGCCGGGCCGAACGGTCGCAGCGGGGCGAGGTCGACCCGCAGGACCGGGCTCCCCTCTTCCACCCCGGCGGCGCGGAAGGCGACGTCCGCGCCGCCGACGGCACGCACCAGGTCCCGGGCCACCTCGCTGAGCGCGGTGGCGATGCGGATCTGGTCCTGGTACTCCAGGCCGACGGCGGTGGCCACCTCCCGGCCGCGTTGCCGCAGCACGAAGATGTCGGGCTCGGCGCGGAGCGTCATCTGCAACAGCGGTGCGGTGAGAGAGCTGTTCATGCCGGGGCCCGGGCGACGAGGACCCCGGCGTCGTCGCGTCGTACGCCGTAGTCGCGCAGGATGGTGGCGGCGGTCAGCAGCGGAGACCGGTCGGTGAGCCCCGGGTACTCGGTGAGCTGCCAGCGGTCGGTGACCCCGTCGGTGTGCATGACCAGCAGGGCGTCCCCGCCGAACGGATACTCGTACTCCCGGACCACGGGACGCTGGTGGCCGGCGATGCCGGGGAGCGAGACCAGCCCGCGACGCCGGCCGTGCTCGACCACGCTGGCGGCGATGTTCCCCAGCCCCGCGTAACGCAGCCGCCCGGCCGACGGCTCCAGCTCGGCGACGGCGAGCGCGGCTCCCCGGGTGTGCGCAAGTGAGCGGTGCAGGTGCTCCACCACGGTCTTCGGCGGCCCGACGGGCGCGGAGCGGAATCCGGCGACGGCGGCCTCGCTCGCCGCGGCGGCCAGCGGACCGTGCCCGAGCCCGTCGCAGACGAGCACCTGCGGACGACCGTCGGCCAGCCGCACGGCGAAGGCGTCTCCGCACCGGTCCTCCCCGGTCAGCGGCCGGGTGATGCCGGCCGCCCACCCGGGGATCGGTGCGGCCGACGGCCAGACCTGCACGGCGAGCACGGTGCCCCGGCCGGACTGCGAGTAGCCGTCGTACCAGCTGGCCTGCCGGGCGATCGCGCCGAGGCCGATGCCGAGGGTGCCGGTGGTGGAGTGTCCGTCCCGGGAGGAGACGGTGAGGTCGGCCATGCCGGGCCCGGAGTCGACGGCGACCAGTTCCACGCCGGCCTCACCGCCGCGCCGCACCGGACGGAGCAGGAGCACCCCGTCCTGGGCGTGCTTGACCAGGTTGCTGGTCAGCTCGGCGGCGACGATCGCCAGGTCGGCGGTGCGCCGGGCACCGAGATGCAGCTGCTCGCCGAGCCGCTCGGCGGCCCGGCGTGCCGCGCTGGCCGCGCTGCTCGTCTCCACCCGGAACCAGAGGCCCTGGTCGGAGACGGGGTCGGTGGTCATCGGGACCACTTGGTCACGGTGATCCGGGTTCCCTTGCCCACTGCGGTCTGGATGTCGAACTCGTCGACCAGGCGGCGGGCCCCGCTGAGCCCGAGCCCGAGGCCGCCACCGGTGGTGTAGCCGTCGGTGAGGGCCAGGTCGAGGTCGGCGATGCCCGGACCGGAGTCGGCGAAGACGATCCGCACCCCGCGTCGTACGCCGTTGTCGACGCAGGTCACCTCGACCTCGCCGCCACCGCCGTAGACCAGCGTGTTGCGGGCCAGCTCACTGGCGGCGGTCACCAGCTTGGTCTGGTCGACCAGGGAGAGCTTGACGGCGACCGCGACCGTACGGACCAGCTGGCGGACACGGACCACGTCCTCGTCGCTCCGGATCGCCTGCGCCTGCGGGCGGCCCAGGTCGATACCGGTGGTCATGGCGACGCCGGCTCGGCGTCGGTGGAATCGAGGTCGAGGTCGTCCTCCTCGTCCCGGGCCGCCGCGATCAGTTCGATACCGCGTTCGACGTTCAACGCGGTCCGGATGCCGTTGAGGGAAAGGCCCAGTTCCACCAGGGTGATGGCGACCGCAGGGCGCATCCCGACCACCACGGTCTCGGCGTCGAGGACCTTGGAGATGGACGCGATGGTGGAGAGCATCCGGCCGATGAACGAGTCGACGATGTCCAGCGCGGTGATGTCGATGATCACCCCGTGGCAACCGGTCTCGACGATCCGTTCGGCCAGGTCCTCCTGGAGTTGCAGCGCGGTCTGGTCCTCCATGTCGACCTGGATGGAGACCAGCAGGATGTCACCGATCTTGAGGACCGGCACCCGCTCCATCAGGCGTCCCGACGTGCGCGGCGGTTGGCGGCGTTGTCGACGCCGGTGAGCCGCAGCACGTGGCGCAGGGCGTCGGCGAGGCTGGCCTTGGTGGCGATGTCGCCGAACTCGATACCGAGCGCCACGATGGTCTGGGCGATCTGCGGTCGGATGCCGGAGATGATGCAGTCCGCCCCCATCAGCCGGGCGGCCACCACGGTCTTCAGGATGTGCTGGGCGACCTGGGTGTCCACCGCCGGCACGCCGGTGATGTCGATGATCGCGTACGGCGAGCTGGTGTCCACCAGGGTCTGGAGCAGCCGCTCCATCACCACCTGGGCGCGGGCCGAGTCGAGCGTGCCGACCAGCGGCACGGCGACCACGCCCTCCCAGAGCTTGACCACCGGGGTGGAGAGTTCGAGAAGCTGCTCGGCCTGGTCGGCGATCAGGCTCTCCCGGGTGCGGACGTAGCTCTCGAAGGTGAACAGCCCCATCTTGTCGATGAGGCTGGAGAAGCCCACGAAGTCGCGGAGTTGGGTGCCCTCGTCGGGGAGGCTCTCCATCAGCTCCAGCAGCACGTCCTTGAGGGCGTAGATGCTGACCGCCGTCTCGGTGGCGGTGAAACCCTGCCGGGCCCGGCCCCGGGACAGCTCGGCGAGTACGGCCCGCAGCTCGGCGGCCTGCTCCGACTCTAGGTCGATGGCCCTGCCCTCGCTGGCGACGACGATGCTGCGGTGCAGGTCCTGCACCTGGCTGCGGAGTTCCGCCTGGCTGAGTCGGCCACGCAGCGAGGCTGCCACCGCCTCCGTCCAGCGCTGCGTGACCAGATCGGCATGCTCGGTGAGCAGGCTGGCCAGTCGTCCGCTTACTTCCGTGCTCAGCGCCATCGGACTCCCCCTCCACCCCCGACCGGGGCGGACTTTATCACCGGACCTGGTAAGACTAGTTGCCGCAGGACAAAGAACTGTTGCCCACCCCTCCGGAACAGCTCCCGTTCTGCGTGGCACGCCGACGGTGGGATACGGTTCCACCGACTACAGGAGGTCTGGCGGATGTCGTTGACGGTGCACACGGAACAGCGCGGCGACGTGGTCGTGGTGTCGGTCGCGGGCGAGCTGGACATGGCGACCGCCCCCCAGCTTCAGGACCAGATCACCGACCTGCTCGACAAGGGGCGCAGCCGGCTGGTGTTCGACCTGGCGCAGGTCTCGTTCTGCGACTCGACCGGGCTCTCGGTGTTCGTACGCGCCAAGAACAACTGCGACGAGGCCGGTGGCGTGGTGCGACTCGCCGCACCGCAGCGCGGTGTGCTGCGCATCCTCGAGGTCAGCGGACTGGTCGAGGTGCTGCAGACGTACCCGACGGTCGACGAGGCGGTGGCGGGGGAGCCGACCCCGGCCTCCTGAGCGACCACCACCCCGCGCGCCACCCGTCGACTCACTCGTCCTCGATGTAGCGGGGACGGGCGATCGCCAGTCCGGCCACGGTCTGCACGACGAGGGCGACCAGCAGGAAGCCGATCGGCACCTGCCAGCCCCCGGTCGCCTCGTAGAGGATGCCGACGAGCAGCGGACCGAGGCCGGCCATCACGTACCCGGTGCTCTGCGCGAACGCCGACAGCTGCACCGTTCCCTCGGCCGTGCGCGCCCGCAGGCCGATGGTGGTCAGGATCAGCGGGAACGCGCCCTGGCCGATGGCCAGGAGGAGCACCCAGAGCAGCGCCAGGTCGTGCGGCGCGAACGCGAGGCCCAGGTAGGACAGGGTCGCCGACAGGGACAGGAAGAGCACCAGCGGGCGCAGGGTGCGCAGCCGGGTGGCGATGGCGGGCATGACCAGGGCCACCGGCACCCCGAAGGCGGTCACCCCGGCGAGCAGCAGCCCGGCGTCCTGCGGCTGGTAGCCGGCGTCCCGGAAGAGCTGGGCCAGCCAGCCCATCACCACGTACCCGCTGAGCGACTGGGCCCCGAAGTACACCGCCATGGCCCACCCGAGCCGGGTGCGTTCCGGCCGGATCCGCGACCGGGCGGAGACCTGCGCCGTCCGTCCCGCCCGTCGCGCGGCGGCCCGGGCCCGCAGCGCCAGCGGCACCCACGGGAGTACGGCCACCGCGGCCAGCCCGGCCCAGACCCCGAGGCCGATCCGCCACGACCCGAACGCGTGGGCGACCGGCACCGCCGCGGCGGCGGCCACCGACGTGCCGAGGGTCAGGGCCACCGTGTACGCCCCGGTGACCAGGCCGGTGCGATGCGGGAAGTACTGCTTGACCAGCATCGGCAGCAGGATGTTCGCCACCGCGATCCCGGCCAGCGCGAGCGCGCTGGCGACCAGGAAGACCAGGGCCGAGCCGGTGAGGACCCGCAGCAACTGCCCCAGGGCGAGGGTGATCATCGCCACCACCAGCACCCGGGCCGGGGCGACCCGCCGGACCAGCCACGGGGTGAATGCGCCGAACACGGCGAACGCGATGGTGGGCAGCGTGGTCACGAACCCGGCCATCGCGCCGGAGAGCGCCAGGCCGGTACGGACCTCGTCGAGGAGCGCGCCGAGGCTGGTGATGGCGGCCCGCAGGTTGAGCGCGACCAGGAGCATCCCGGCAAGCACCAGCAGCCCTCCGGTCCCGGGCCGGGCCGGGGCGGGGGTGGAGGTGGCGGCCGGTGCGCCGGAACTCTGGTCGGCGGGTGTCGCCGGGGGGACGTCGGAGGCCACGTCGGGTCCCGCGAGGGCGGCTGTTGGCGGCGTCATGAGCTTGAACCTACAATCATGGGATGAATTCCGGCGTGGGTTGTAACCAGTGACACCGTCCGGGCATTCCCCGCCCGTGCCGCCGCGCGGCCGTCGGGTGAGCGAGACGATCGAGCAGCTCAGGGCCCGGATCCTCGGCGGGGAGTGGCCGCTGGGCGGACGCATCCCGACCGAGCCGCAGCTCGTCGCCGCCCTCGGCGTGGGGCGGAACACCGTCCGCGAGGCGGTCCGCGCGCTGGTGCACGCCGGGGTGCTGGAGCCCCGCCAGGGCTCCGGCACGTACGTGGTGTCGACCGACGAACTGGCCCCGGTGGTGGCCCGCCGACTCACCGACGACCGGATGGCGGAGGTGGTCGAGGTCCGCCGCGCGTTCGAGGTGGAGGCCGCCCGGCTGGCCGCGCTCCGGCGTACCCCGGAGGACCTGGCGGCGCTCGACGCGGCGCTCGCCGAGCGGGAGGCGGCCTGGCGCGACGGCCGGTTCGAGGAGTTCGTGGAGGCCGACGCCCGGCTGCACGTCGTGGTGGTGGCCGCCGCCCACAACACCATGCTCGCCGAGCTGTACGCCTCGGTGGGCACCGCGATGCGGGCCTCCGTCGCCCAGGCGATCGGCTCCCTGGAGCCCGACCGGTACGTCGACCACAGCCGCCTGGTGGCGGCGATCCGGGCGGGCGACCCGGCCCGGGCGGCGCACGAGGCGGGCGCGTTCCTGGAGCACCGGGCCAGGGCATAGGTTGTCCGGGATCGAGCACCGGACAGCGGGAGTGACAGATGCTCAAAGGGTTCAAGGACTTCATCATGCGCGGCAACGTCGTCGACCTGGCGGTCGGCGTCGTCATCGGTGCCGCGTTCACCGGTGTGGTCACGCAGCTCACCAAGTCGTTCCTGGAGCCCTTCGTACGGGTCCTGATCGTGCTGATCACCGGCAACGAGGACGGCCTGTCGGGCTCAACGCCGATGTACCGGGACATCCCCTTCGACTGGGTGGCGTTCGTGAACGCGCTGATCACGTTCCTGCTCACCGCGGCGGCGCTCTACTTCCTCGTGGTCTTCCCGATGAACAAGCTCGCCGAGCGGCGCAAGCGGGGCGAGGAGCCGCCGCCGAAGGCGCCCAGCGAGGAGGTCAAGCTGCTCACCGAGATCCGGGACGCCCTGCTCGCCGCCGGGCACACCACCCCCGGGCAGCAGCGCGGCGCGCTCGACGACGTGCTCGGCCGCCGGCCAGAGCCGCCGACCGCACGCTGATCCGACCACGCACACCGGCCTCTGCGGGATTCCCGCAGGGGCCGGACCCTTTCGTACGCATGTTCGATACAGTGCCGCCATGGAGCAGCGAAAGCACTGGTGGAACGGCAAGTGGGGGCGGCTGGCCCGGCGGGACGTCTTCCTCCGGGTGGACGCCGACCGGTGGCACGTCGAACAACGCGCCGGCGGCGCCGAGGGCGTCTCCCGGTTCTACGAGTACGACAGCGCCGAGGAGGCGGAGGAGACGGTCCGGGCCCTGCTCGACGGCACCGACACCTGGCGCGAGCTCTCCCCGCGCCCGCCCCGCGTTTAGCCGGACGCCGGGCCGGGAACCGCGCCAGCATGACGCGACAGGACACGGACGCGCAGACGGTCATCGGACGGGTCACCACCGGCATGCGGGTCGTCGACGCGACCGGCACCGAGGTTGGCACGGTCGACCTCGTCCAGCGTGGGGACCCGAACGCGGTGACCGTGGAGGCGCCGACCGCCGACCCGGGCAGCAGCCTCGACGAGCTGATCGAGTCGGCAGCGGTCGAGGAACCGGACGTCCCGGCCGACCTGGCCGCCCGGCTGCTGCGCAGCGGCTACCTCAAGATCACCACATCCGGCTGGGCGGTCTACGCCCTCGCCGAGCAGATCGCCGACGTCGCCGACCAGCGGGTACGCCTCACCGTCCCCCTCGCCGACCTCGCCCGCGAGGAGTAGGCGTCCCGCCGACCCGGCCGCACCCTGGAGTCGCCAGGCGCGCGAAGGCCACGCCCGCCTACGGAAAGTCAGACGCGGTCCCGGAGTGCGCGGGCGCGGAGTGCGCGGGCTCGCGACTAGACCCGGGGTGCCCCGTCTGTGCGGGCAGCTCCACAGTCTCTCGCCAATGCACCAACGGCTGCGCCTGGATCGCGGACGGGCTGGAGCTCACCCTCCGGCGACTCCCGCTCCGCGGGTGCCTCCGACCCGCTGACCTCGTCGGGGTCCTCCCGCTCCGCCGAGCGGCGCTGCGGCACCGGGCGCCCACGCTGGGGGACGGGCCTCCGGCGGAAGAGGAGCCGCATCGCCCCACCGGCCAGCAGTCCCCAGAAGGCACCGCCTATCCCGAGCAGCGTGACCCCGGCGGCGGTGACCACGAAGGTGACCACCGCCGCCTCGCGGTCGTCCGGCTCGGCGACGGCCGAGGTCAGGGCGGTGGCCAGCGCGCCGATCAGCGCCAGGCCGGCGACCGCCTCGATCAGCACCGGGGGCGAGAGCAGGACCAGCGTGGTGGCCACCCCCGCGCCGAGGCCGAGCAGGGCCAGCCCGGCCCCGGCGGTGACCGAGGCGATCCAGCGACGGTCCGGGTCGGGGTGGGCGTCCGGGCCGGCGGCGAGCGCGGCGGTGATCGCCGCCAGGTTGACCGCGTGCCCGCCGACGGGCGCGGCGGCCACGCTGGCCAGCCCGGTGACCCGGAGCGCGGAGCCGAACGGTGGGCGGTAGCCGTACCCGGTGAGCACCGCCATGCCCGGTACGTTCTGCGCGGCCATGGTGACCAGGAACAGCGGCACCGCCAGCCCGGCCAGGGCCGACATGCTCCAGGCCGGTGGCGTCGGGTCGAACGCCGGCCAGAGCCCGGTGCCCCCGAGCCGACCGGACGGCGTGGTCGACGCGATCGCCACCACCGCGACGACGAGTGCCCCCGGCACCGCCCAGCGACGGGCGAACCGGTGCAACAGGAGCCAGACCACCACCACCGGCCCGGCGAGGGCCGGCACCTCGACCAGGGCCCGGACCGGCGCCGTGCAGAGCGGCAGGAGGACGCCGGCCAGCATCGCGCCCGCGATCGGCTTCGGGATCGCCGCGACCGCGCGGCTCAGCGGAGGGAAGAGACCGGCGGCCACGACCAGCAGGCCGGACACCACGAACGCGCCGACCGCCGCCGGCCAGCCACCCGCCACCGGACCGGTCGCCACCAGCAACGCGGCACCCGGCGTGGACCAGGCGACGCTCATCGGCAGTCGGTGCCGCAGTCCGAGCCAGACGGCGCTGGCCCCCGACACGAGACAGACCGCGAGCAGGCCCGAGGCCGCCTGCGTCTCGGTGGCACCGACCGCCCGGAGCCCGGCCAGGACCACGGTGAACGAGCTGGCGAAGCCGACCAGGGCGGTCACCACGCCGGCCAGCACGGGTTGCAGGACGCCGGCCATTCCGTCTCCCTCCACGACCGTTCCGTATACGGAACGGTGGCGTGATGCACGATAGCGGCATGCCCACCGCCGACCGACCACCGGCCCCCCAGGGGGAAGTCGCCGACTCCGCGTCCCTGGAGGAGGGCGCCGCCGCCATCGGCCGTCGGGTCCGGCTTCTCCGCGAGGAGCGCGGTGTCTCGCTCTCCGCCCTGGCGCGGTCGGCCAGGGTCGGCAAGGCCACCCTCTCCGGGCTGGAGAACGGCACCCGCAACCCGACCCTGGAGACGCTCTACGCGGTGACCGCGCAGCTCGGCGTACCCCTGGGTGCGGTGCTGGCCGGACCGGCGAGCGCGCCCTCGGTGCGCGGCGCCGCGGTACGCGCCACCCTGCTCGAGGTGTTCACCGAGGCCGGGGCGACCTACGAGCTGTACCGGATGCGGGTCGCCCCGGGACCGGGCCAGATGTCACCCCCGCACCGGCCCGGGGTCACCGAGCACGTCACCGTCTTCGCCGGCGTGCTCCGCGCGGGTCCGGTGGACGCGCCGCTGACCGCCGCCGCAGGTGGGCACCTGCGCTGGACGTCGGACGTGCCGCACTGCTACGCCGCGGTCGGTGACGAGGAGGTCGCCGCGAGTCTCCTGCTGCGCTACCCCCACGGCTGACATGCTCCGTCCAACCTGGATCCGGCACGCCACGCCGGCCCCGGGCGGCAGTGGGTGGAGACGCGGGTGCGGTCTTCTTGGCAGACTTCACCCATGACGCTGATCCTCCGCTCGGCCATTCTGAACGACGTCGGCCTGGTCCGGACCAACAACGAGGACTCCGCCCTCGCCGGGGAACGGCTGGTCTCGGTGGCGGACGGAATGGGTGGACTGCCGGCCGGGGAGGTCGCCAGCGAGATCGTCATCCGGATCCTCGACGAGCTGATACCACCGGAGACGCCGGACGAGGCAGAGAACGCGCTCCGCGCCGTCGTGCAGACCGCCAACCAGCGCATCCGGGCCGCCATCGACGCCGACCCGGCCCGCGAGGGCATGGGCACCACGCTGACCGCCGCACTGCTCGCCGGGGACGTCCTGGTCGTCGCCCAGGTCGGTGACTCCCGGTGTTACCTGCTCCGGGAGGGGGCGCTGCACCAGCTCACCAGGGACGACACCTTCGTCCAGGCGCTCGTGGACCAGGGGGCGCTGACCCCCGCCGCCGCCCGCCAGCACCCGCAGCGGTCCCTGGTCACCCGGGCGGTCCAGGGGGCCGACGCGCCTCCGTCGATCGCCCGCTACACCGTCCTGCCCGGCGACCGGCTGCTGCTGTGCAGCGACGGGCTCTCCGACTACGTCGACGACGGCACGGTCGCGAACACCGTCTTCACGTACGGGGACCGGCAGCAGTGCGCCGAGCAGCTGGTGAAGCTGGCCCACCAGGCGGGCGCACCGGACAACGTCACGGTCGTGGTCTCCGACGTCACCGAGGTCTGAACCGGCGACGGGCGAATCGGGTTGCGGGGTCCCGGGACCGGGGTTGGGATGGACGGATGAGCATTCGTCGTCTCACCCCCGGGGAACGCCTGACCACTAGCTTCCCGCTCCAGGCGTACTCCTTCGACGAGACGCCCCGCCCGGCGGACGAAGCCGAGTCGATGCGGGACTGGCTGCCGTACCAGGAAGGCAACCGGACGCTCGTTGCCGAGGCGGACGGCACCGCCGTGGCCTGCGCCTCCGCCATCCCGATGCGGCAGAACCTGCGCGGCGCCGTACTGCCGATGGCCGGGGTCGCCGGGCTCGCCAGCCACCCGCTCGCCCGCCGCCAGGGACACGTCCGGGACCTGATGCACCAGTTGCTCGACGAGATGCTCGACGAGGGGCACGTGCTCTCCGCGCTCTACCCGTTCCGGCCCTCGTTCTACGAACGGTTCGGCTACGTCGGCCTCCCCGCGCCACGTACCGCCACCTTTCCCCCGGACGACCTCGCCGCTCTGCTCCGGGTGAAGCTGCCGGGCGAGTTGGTCTGGCAACGCACCGGTGCCGGATACGACGAGTACGCCGCCTTCCACGACCGCTGCCTGGTGCAGCGGCACGGCTTCGCGGTCCTCCCCGAGTACCGCCGGATCCGGGTACGCGACGACGACAACCGCTGGCTGGTGACCGCGCGGGTCGACGGGGTGACCGAGGGCCTGCTCACGTACCGGATCGACGGCTACGGTGGCACCCTGGAGGGCGGCCATCTGCTCGCCACCAGTCCCCTCGCCCGCGCGCTGCTGTTGCAGTTCCTCGCCCGGCACGTCGACCAGGTGGAGCGGGTGAGCGTGGTGGTCGCCCCGGACGACCTGCCCGAACTCTGGGCCACCGACCTGGGGGTGGTCTGCGAGACCCGGGTGACCCGCCCGGACGAGTCCGCCCCGATGGCCCGGGTGCTCTCGATGGACGCACTGGCCGGGCTGCCCGCCGACGCCGGGTGCTGCCGGGTGGAGCTGACCGGGGACCGTTGGCTCGCCGGGACGTACCTGCTGGACGGGACGACCGGGCAACTGGAGATCCGGTCCAGGGCGTCCGTCGGCGCGGTGGACCCGCCGTCCGCCACGCTCACCGCCGCCGGACTCTCCGCCCTGGCGTACGGGGCGCTCGACCCGGCCGAGGTGGTGGTGCGGGGGCTCGGTGACGTGCCGACCGACGCAATGCTGGAGTTGCGTCGCCTCTTTCCGCGCGAGCTGCCGTACCTCTGCGCCAGCTTCTGACCCGTTCCGGTATCCGCCCGACGGGGCAGACCGGACGGGTACCGGGATGGCGGTCGGGTGGCTGGGACTCCTGACCCAGCGCTCGACATCGATCGGTACGCGACACCCGCCGTCGCCCTCGTCGTCCTGACGACTGCCGCCCTCACCGGTTGATGCTCAAGTCGGCGCTCCGACCACGGACACCCGGCCCGAGCGGCTAGCGTTCGGGAGTTTTGTCTTTAATGCACCTCTTCGTATGCAAAAGTCCGATTAAGGACACGTGCATTTCCGTGTGTCTTCGGCCCGCTGTCGTGGCGGCACCGCCGGAGACGCGCCATGAGAGGGCCACATCGTGACAGTCACTTCAATCCGTCATCGTCGACTCCGTCTGCGTCGACGCGCCGTACTGCCGGCACTCGCGGCCGTCACCGCGGGCTGCGCGGCCGTAGCCATGCTGATCTTCAGCGGAACCGGTGCCAACGCGGCGGTAGCGCCGGTCGGCCTGGGCACAGCGGCCGACTTCTCCGTGCTTGCCGGTTCCACCGCCACCAATACCGGCCCGAGCTTCCTGGGGCAGAGCCTCGGCGTCCACCCCGGCAACACCGCCCCCGGCTTCCTGCCGATCATGGTCGGCGGCGAGATCCACCTTGGCGACGCTGTCGCCCTACAGGCCAAGGAGGACCTGACCGACGCCTACAACGACGCCGCCGGCCGGACCCCGTTCACCAGCCTTCCTGCGGAACTCGGCGGATCGACGCTCCTTCCCGGGGTGTACCGGATCGGCGCCGCCCAGCTGACCGGCACCCTGACCCTGGACTCCCAGGGCGACCCGGCGGCGGTGTTCATCTTCCAGATCAACTCCACCCTCATCACGGCGGCCAACAGCAGCGTCGTGTTCATCAACGGCGCCTCACCCTGCAACGTCTACTGGCAGGTGAGCAGCTCGGCCACGCTCGGCACCGGCACCCGGTTCGTCGGCAACATCCTGGCCCAGACCTCGATCACCATGAGAACCGGCGCGACCCTCCAGGGCCGGGCCTTGGCCCAGACCGGTGCCGTCACCCTCGACACCAACGTCATCACCGCCCCCGTCTGCCTCCAGCCGACGAGTCCCCCCACCGGCCAGCCCACCGGTCAACCCACCGGCCAACCGACCGGCGGCCCCACGGGAGGCCCGACCGGCCAACCCACCGGCGGCCCCACCGGCCAACCCACCGGCCAACCGACCGGCGGCCCCACGGGAGGCCCGACCGGCCAACCCACTGGAGGTCCGACCGGGTTGCCGACTCCAAGCCGCACGACGCTGCCGGTGACCGGCGGTCGCGGCGGCGGTGCGCTGGTACCCCTCCTGACGGCCATCGGCGGCGTCGCCGTGGCCACCGGCGCGGCCCTGCTTCTCCTCTACCGCCGCAGGACCTTCGAGTCCTGACCGCGCAGACCCCGGCGGCCGTCACCGGCCGCCGGGGTCATCACGGCTGACGCCCGCTTAAAGCTGGCGTGTCGCGGGTGGTCGTGCCGGCCCGGTGGCATCCGCCACTAGTACGGGTTGCCCTGGCCGGCGGGGCGGCCCAGGAGCAGCGCGCCAGGGCGGCCGGCGAGGTCGTTGCGGGCGGACATCGGTGGGCTGGGCGTGTGCCCGCCGTCGGCCATCCCGGCGAAGAGTTCCCGCAGCGCGGTCAGCGCGTCCGTCTCCGGCCGCCAGCCCAGCTCGGTCTCGGCCCGATCGCTGGACATCAGCGGGGTGTCCAGGGCCAACTGCACCCAGCCCGGGTCGACCGGCTGCAACCGGGCCCGCCAGGTCAGCGCCGCCGCCGTACGGAGCACCGGGGCGGCCACCGGCACCGTCCAGCCGTGGAAGTGCCGGGCGACCAGCTCCGGGGTGAGCACCGGGTCGGCCGCCACGTTGAACGCGCCGCGCGCATCGCCGAGGAGCACCCGGGCGTACGCGTCGGCGACGTCGTCGGCGTGCACCGCCTGCATGCGCAGCCGGCGGTGCGTGGGCACCAACGGGAGCCGGCCGTACCGCAGGAGCCGGACCGGCGCGAACGGCCCGAGGAAGTACCGGGTGATCTCGGTGGCCGCGTCCCGTTGGAAGACCAGCGCGGGGCGGAGCCGGACGATCCGCAGCCCCGGGTACTCCCGCTCGACCCGGTCGAGCAACTCCTCCACCGTCGCCTTGTCGCGGCTGTACGAGGAGGCCGCCACCCCGGTCGTCGGCCAGCGCTCGCTGACCGGGTGGTCCTTCGGGCCCGGTGCGTACGTGCCGACCGACGAGGCGTACACCAGGGCCGGCACCTTCGCCCGGAGCACCGCGTCGACCACCGTACGGCTGCCGCCGACGTTGGTCCGGTTCAGTTGCCGCTGGTCGTGGCTGGGCTGGATCTGCCAGGCCAGGTGCACCACCGCGTCGGCACCGGCGAAGACCCCGGCCAGCTGGTCCACGGCCCCCGGTTCACCGATGTCGCAGGAGTGCCACTCGACCGCGTCGTACGGCGACCCGGCCGACGGATCGGGCAGGCGGCGCGCCACCCCGACCAGTTCCAGCCCCGACTCCCGACGCAGCCGGCGCAACAGGGCTGTTCCATGGTTACCGCTGGCCCCCACCACCACGATCCGCATGCCGCTCCGTACCCGGTCCGGCCCGCTCCAACCGTGCCCGGCGCCGTCCGACCGGCCGCCGCGGCGTCACTCGACCGGCCTTCACGGCGTCGCCCGGCCCGCGTTCCCGGCGCTGCGGCGTGCTCAGGGTCGGGGTGCGTGGCGCTCCCAGCGCTACCGGCGGCGTCCGCCCCGCCCACCGGCGGCGGCCAGGCAGCGCGGGCAGATCCGGCCGACCGGGTCGGCCCCGGTGAGCTGGTCGGTCGTCGAGTAGTCGAAGGACACGTGCGGGAAACGACGCAGCCGGGTACGGCTCAGCGGCAGCCCGCAGAGGGTCTGGTTCTGCCCCGGCAGCCAGGCGTGCACCTCGCCGCCCGGCTGGCGTACGCCGTCGTTGCCGGCCACCTCGCTCGACGCGGCCACGGCGGGGGTCCTGGTCAGTCTCATGCCTGCCACGGTTCCCGGTGGCGGCCCGGCGCATGCCACCGGAGCCTGCCCAGCGGGGCCGACACCCCACGGGAAGCGACGAGCGATCAACACGCGTTGTCCGGTAGCCTGAGCGCGCGGGCCGCTAGCTCAATGGCAGAGCTGTGGACTTTTAATCCATAGGTTCAGGGTTCGAGTCCCTGGCGGCCCACTCCTCCACAGGTCAGCCGCCCTGACCGGGATCAACGATGTCGCGATCAGGCCCGGTACAGCAGCGAAGTACAGCAGTAGGCCGTTCATCGGTCCAGTGCGCTGCCGAGCCGCTTGAGAGCGTCGCGGGTGGCCGCCGAGGAGACCACCGTGTAGATCTCCATGGTGATGGCGAACTGCGCGTGCCGGAGAATCTGCATCGCCACCCGGGGGTGCACGTCCAGGTCCGCCAGGAGCGAGGCGCAGGTCCGCCGGGCGTCCCGGACGGTGATCCGCCGGACACCGGCGGCGTCGCAGCGCCGGTCCCAGAAGCGGTTGACGTTGCGCGGCTCGACCGGTCGCCCGTACCGGGTGGTGAAAATCAGGTCGGAGGACTGCCAAACCGGGCCAGCGGCATCCCGGGCGGCAGTCTGCGCGGCACGGCGGCGGTCGAGCGCTACGGTGCAGATGTCCGGCAGTGGCAGGGTGGCGTCCGAGGCGGCCGTCTTCGTCTCCCGGTGCAGCAGTTCGGCACCGACCCGCTGGAGCTGTCGGTCGACGGTCAACTCCCCCGCGTCGAGGTCGACGTCCGCCCAGGTGAGCCCCAACATCTCGCCCTTGCGCAGACCGAGCACCAGGACCAGGACGTACGCGGCGTAGAGGGGTCGTCGTCGGCGCGGGCCGACTCCAGGAAGCGCCGCGCCTCATCGCTCGTCCACGCCTTCCGCTTGCGCTGACGTACCGGGGGCAGCTTCACCAGGGACGCGACGTTGCGGGTGATCAGCCCTTCGGTGATCGCCTGAGAGAGCAGCGTCCGAAGCACGGTCCGCAGGTGGGTGACGATCTCTTCAGCGCTGTAGCCGTCGTCGCGCCACAACACCATCCGTGCCCGACCGGCCACGACAGCGTCCACCGACCGATCACCAACCATCCTGGACAGTCCGACGCGCTGCTGCACGGTCAAAGGCACACACAACAGCCAACCAGCGTGGACCGAACTGCCCTTCCCCTCGTAGCGTGGAGGCCAGAGCTTGAGGGATAGAGGTTCATGGCTGAGACGAGACGGCAGTTCGATCCGGAGTTCCGGGCGGGCGCGGTGCGCATCGTGCGTGAGACGGGTAAGTCGATCGCTCAGGTCGCTCGTGACCTGGGGATCAACAGCGGGACCCTGGCCAACTGGGTGAAGAGGGACCGCGAGACTCGTGGTGAGGCCGCTGCCGGGCAGTTGGCCGAGGACGAGCGGGCGGAGTTGGCCCGGCTGCGGCGGGAGAACGCCGAGTTGGCGATGGAGCGTGATGTCCTCAAGCGATCCGTGGTCCTGTGGGTCAAGGAAGCGACGGGCCGGTGAGCGTGGCCGGGTTCATCGCTTCCCAGAGGACCGAGCATTCCGTGCCGCACGCGGTGGCCTGCCGGGCGTTGGGGGTGTCCGAGTCATGGTTCTACAAGTGGCGTGACCGGCCGCCGACCCGCCGCGATGACCGGCGTGTCCGGCTGGCGGACGCGGTCAGGAAGGTGTTCGACGACTCGGGCGCCACCTACGGCAGCCCGCGCATCGGCATCGAGCTACGCGAGTCCGGCTGGCAGGTCTCCGACAACACGATCGCGCAGCTCATGGCCGAGTTGGGCTTGGCCGCCCGGGTCAAGCGCCGCCGGCGGGGCCTGACCCGCCAAGGCAAACGTCCGGCCGCACCGGACCTGGTCAAACGGGTGTTCACCGCGCCGGCACCGAATGTCGCCTGGTGCGGCGACATGACCGAGATCCGCACCGACGAGGGCAAGCTCTACCTGGCCACGGTCATCGACCTGTACTCGCGTCGGATCCTCGGCTACGCGATGGGTGCCCACCACGATGCCGGGCTGGTCGTCGCCGCGTTGAACATGGCCGCTGTCACCCGAGGCGGCAACGTCGACGGGGTGATCTTCCACAGCGACAGGGGCAGCGAGTACACCTCGGCCGACTTCGCCCGGGCCTGTAACCGGTGGAAGGTACGCCAGTCGATGGGCCGGGTCGGATCGTGCTTCGACAACGCCGTCGCCGAGGCCACCTTCTCCACCATCAAGGTCGAGTACGTCCACCGCCGCCACTTCCGCACCCGCACAGAGGCCCGACTGAAGATCGCCACCTGGATCACCGACTTCTACAACCCGCGTCGCCGGCACTCCGTCTGCGACTGGCGATCCCCCATTGGCTACGAACGATCAGAGCCCCGCGTCCTGGAGGCCCGGGCCGCATAACGACGCCCTCCACGATTCCAGGGGATTGACAAACCGAACCACGGCCAAAGATCACGGTTGCGCGACGCTAATTAGCGGGTTCGTAGGTCAAGTATGCGTTCGTGTTCGACCTCGGCTGCAAGAGCGGCTGCAAGAACGCGCCTGTGATCCTTGTCCACAGGATGGGATGAGGTTGCGGCTGCCGATCGTGAGCGTTCTTCATCCTCCACTTCCATCGCGTATACCAGGATCGGGCCGTCTGATGTGCGCAAGATCGTAGCTACCTCGTGAAGTACATCCTTCGTCTTGAAGCGTGACCACTGCTTCGTTGGAACGCGGGCCGTTTAGCGTTGCCAGCCACTCCCGCAGCTCACGCTCTTTTTCGGGCACCACATGGCGAAACGCCAGACGGATCATCCCTGAAGGCTAGTCCATGCAGGAGGAGGTGATGCTGCGGAGGTTGATGCACGGTGGGGCTCTGGTGGCGTTGACGAACCGCCGGGACGGCTGGCAATCGTCGTTGGCATGTGCTGACTTTCCTGCACCGCTGTACCAGGATGAGTGGAACCTGCCTGCTTCAGCCTTACCCCTGCGTCGCAGCAGACGACGCCTGCCGTAGTGCGCCGGCCAATCTCCCTCGACGCGGCAGCGCCCGACCGCTTCAGGATGTGCCGGCTGAACGGATTGTTGAACGACACGTGCTTCAGTCAATACGGGGATTACATGCAGCCTCCCGGGCATGGAAGGCGCGGTGACGAGTGAGCGCAATGCGCTTCATGTGCGGAGTCGGTAAGGTGCTTCCATGAGTGACGCTTCGGCAGCAGCCTTCTATGATGATCTTGCGCTCGATTACCATCTCATTTTTCCTGACTGGGACAGCTCGTTGAAGCGTCAGGGAGAAGCTCTGCATGCACTCATCAGTGCAACGATGAAGGTGGAGTCCGCCAGCGTCTTGGACTGCGCCTGCGGAATTGGCACTCAGGCCATTGGGCTTGCATTACAGGGGCACCGGGTGGCAGGTTCCGATATCAGTAGGATTGCCGCCGGTCGGGCAAGACGTGAGGCTGCCGAACGTGGCCTGAACTTACCCACACAGGTAGCCGATATGCGATCCCTACCCTTCGCGGACGGCGCCTTCGATGTTGTTGTCTGCGCCGACAACTCATTACCTCACCTTCTGACGTCGAAAGACGTGGAAATGGCACTGGGTGAGATGCGTCGCGTGTTACGCAGTGACGGGATGCTGACTATCAGCACGCGAGACTACGATAAGGTGCGGCGGTCTCGCCCCGCTGCAACGCTTCCCCATGTGGGTAACGGCCACATTCTGTCCTTTCAGCTATGGAATTGGCGCGAGGACGGCGAGCGATATGACTTAGAGCATTTTCAGTTGATCCCCGGTAGCGATGACTGGAGCGTGAAGGTGCGGCGTGCCGCATACTGGGCGCTTACCCGGGGCGAGTTATCCGGATTCGTCACGGCAGCGCGATTCGAGGAGCCTCATTGGTGGGATCCCGAGGAGAGTAACTATTTCCAGCCTCTTCTCATAGCCCGCGTTCCTTGAGAGAATATCAATCAGGCGGGGGCGCCCAGGCAGCCTTTCTTTGCTAATCGACTGCGAGCGATATCTCATCAGCTAACCTCGTCAACAACGACAAGTAAAAGAACTCTATTACGGGACACTAGTTGGGTGAAGATCACGATGTCCGGCGGTGCGAAATCCTGGACAACGGTGGACGGTAGTCCGCAGGTCTTTAGCGTGAAGGTCCACGTGGAGACCGGCTGATCGTTGCCTAGGGGTCAAGGAGTCTAGGCCGTCGAACGTTGACCAACGATGCCCAGCGGCGACGATCGATGCCTAGTGTTTGTGCAGCTCAGGCGATGGATAGGCATCCTTTGCCCGGTTCGCCTGGCACCCGGCAACAGTTCAACGCCAAGTGATCCCTCGGCAGGGGCGGCGCGCGGCGTTACATAGGGTGCGGGGCGGGTGTACCGTCCGATGTGGCGGCCCGTCGGGGTAGAGGCCGGCGGGACCGCCGCCCCAGCCCTCTACCTGGGAGTACGCCGTGTCGCCCATTGCTGACCCGCGCTTCGGTGCGGAGCTTCGCCGGCTGCGTACCGAGGCCCGGATCTCGCTTCGCGCTCTCGCGCACTTGGTGTACCAGAGCAAGAGCCAGCTTCACGACCTGGAGGCGGGGCGACGACAACCGAGCGAGGACGTGGCGAGACGCCTGGATGATGCTCTCGGCGCGGGCGGCCGGCTGGTGGCGTTGGCGCGTCCGCCGGAGTTGCCTGGGGACGGTGCCGACCGGATCGCCTTCGCCGCTCGTCATCCGACGCGGACTGATCCGGCTACGGTCGACGCACTCGCGGAGCTTCTGGCCAGTCAACGCCGCCTTGACGATGTTCTTGGTGCTGCCGCTGTCATGCCGGCGGTCCGGGCGAACCTGGATCTCGTCAGCCACCTGGCTAGTGAGGCGCACGACGACCTACGGGGCCGGTTGGTCGACCAGGCCGCACAGTGGGCGCAGTTTGCCGGTTGGTTGGGTATCGCCGCTGGTGATCACGGCTGGTCGCGGCACTGGCTGAATCAGGCGTTGGAGTGGACCGTCGAGAGCGGACATGACGCGCTGCTGGGTACGGTGCTGTCCTTCCGCGCCGATCTGGCCGGGCAGACGGGGGACATCGGTGCCTTGCTCGGCGTGACCCGAGCGGCGTTGACCAGGCCGGGTATGTCGCCGGGGCAGCTCGCGTACGACCACTACCAACTTGCCCGCGCATACGTCCTCGCTGGTGACCGGCAGGCGGCGATCAATACGGCGGTGGCGGCCGACGACCGAGCGATAGCCGCGTTGGAGTACGCAGGCGAGATGCCGCCGTGGGACTACTACCGGGACCGAGCGTTCTTCGACCTGGAGGCCGGCACTACCCGGGCCACGCTCGGACAGAACGAGCAAGCGGTGGAGTTGTTGACCGCCGGCCTCGATGGTCTGGACGCCGACTCGGCTTCAGCCGACTGGACCGGCACCTACGTGTGCCACCTCGCCGGTGCACAGCTAGCCATCGGTGAACGCGACAGCGCAGGCCAGTCGGTGGAGCGAGCGCGGGCCATCGCCGCCCGAAACCGGTCCAGCCGGTTGTCCGCCCTTGTCCGCAGCTTGTCCGTGTCCCTGGACAAGTAACCGGACGCGTGCTACCTGGAACGTGACCGGCTGATCACCCGATGCTGTGACCAGGGCGGTTCGCCACGGTCATTGGTACCGGTGAGGCGTGACCCGCTCGGAGCCGGGTGCGGCGGTGTCGGTCCTTCCAGAGCACGCCGCCGCGCCCCTACCAGCGGAGGTAGGGATGAGCGAGAACGCTCCGTCCGAGGGCCGAGGCGAGCAGATCCAGGCAGCAGAACGGGAGGCCGCCCGACAGCGGATCCTCGCGCAGGCCGAGGCGGATCGAATACCAGCCGAGGAGACGAACCGAGCGGTGCCGGACCGGCGGTGGCGTCGTGGACAGCACTGATCTGCTGCCGGTAGGTCGTCGGGTGGCGTACTGGCGGGCTCGGCGGAAACTGTCGCAGCAGGTGCTCGCCGATCGGCTCGGCAAGTCGAAGAGTTGGGTGGACAAGGTCGAGCGGGGTGTCCGGTCGCTGGACAAGGTGTCGACGCTTCAGGACATCGCCGCCGTCCTACGGATCGACACGGCGGTGCTGCTCGGTCGGGACGCCCAGCCGTCCGGGGTGGCCGAGCGCGTCGAGGGTGTGGAACGGATCCGCGCAGCTCTGTCGACGTACGAGATCGCCTTGGAGCGCCCAGCGGCCCGCCGCGTGCTGCCGGCCGACCGCCTGATGCGGGAGGTCACACACGTGTGGACCACCTTCCAGCACGCCCGCTACCCGCAGGTCGTCGACCTGGTGCCAGAGTTGGTGGCCGACGCGCAGCGCACCCACGCCCACGATCCCGGAGCGGGTCGGGTGCCGCTGGTGGAGGCGTACCGGGTGACCGCATCGCTGCTGATGAAGCTCGGTGCCCCCGACGTGGCATGGCTGGCGGTCGACCGGGCGATAATCGCCGCTACCGGTGACCGGGTGTTGGTCGCTGCCGCTGCCGTGCAGCTCGGGCAGGTGTTGCGTGAATCGGGGCGGGCGCGGGTGGGGAAGTCGGTAATGCTGGCCGCCGCTTACCGCATCGCCCCACCCGTGATCGAATACGGCACCCCGGCCGAGCTGTCCCTCTGCGGCACCCTGGTGGTCCAGGCCGCTTTGGCCGCTGCCCGTGACGGAGACGACCGGACCGCCGCCGAGCTGATCAACGAGGCCGCCGACATGGCGGCGCGGGTAGGGGACGGTCACGACCACCATCGCACCGGATTCGGGCCGACAGCGGTTCAGCTCGCCCGCGTCGCCGCAACGATGGAGTCAGGCGACGCAGAGGAAGCCGTGGCCTGGCATGAAAAAGCGATCACGCGGGACGGGTGGCGGTGGCTGCCTGCCGAGCACCGCGCCGCCCACCTGATCGACGCCGCCCGCGCTTACCAGTACGCCGACGACCCGATCAACGCCGGCCGGGTCCTGATGGAGGCCGACCGGATAGCACCCGCTGAGATCCGCCACCGACCAGCCGGCCGGGACATCCTCGCCCAGGTCGCCCGAGATCCCGCCGCCCCGACAACGCTCATTCAACTCGCCGCCACCCTCGGGGTGGGCTGAGGATGACCGCACCGTTCCTGTCCCTGGCGCAAATCCGCAACCGGCTGATCCTCACCGCCCGAGCGATCCTCCGCGACCACCACTCCGGGCCCGACGGCCGCTGCCCGATCTGCCGCACAGCAGCCTGCCCGGTGGCAACCGCCGCCCGCAACGTCCTCCGCACCGCCGAGGAAGTACAGCAGCGGAGTACAGCAACCGAGCCGACCGAGTCCGGCCGAGACGACCCTCAGCAGGCCGGGTGACCTCGGACGGCACCCGGTCCAGCCGGCCCGCCGGCAATCCATAGGTTCAGGGTTCGAGTCCCTGGCGGCCCACTCTTCCCCGCCGCTGAGCTGCGAGAACGCCCAGCGAAGATCATCGGGCACAACCAGGGCACAACTCAGCTCCAACCCTGACCGGCGGGAGCTTCCCGCTGCTGGCTGTCTGCCTTCCACAGAAGGTGACCGACCAGACCGCGCGGCCGATCCTTCTTCGACAGCCACCGCCGACGCACCGCCCGAAGCTGCGGAGGCGCTAGCCCACGTCTACCAGGCAACTGCTCACCTTCAGCTCAACGAGATTGATGCCACCTACACGGCCCTGCGCCCCATTCTGGACCTACCCGAAGAGCGTCAGATCTCCTGGATCAAGAGGAGGATGGACCGGATCGCAGGCATGCTGAACTCCGAGAAGTACCGTGGTTCGAGCCTCGCTGACGATGTCCGGGAGGAAATCAGAAGCTACGCCGCCTGACATCTCTCGGGCCAGGCTCAAACCTTCTGGCAGGTGTCCCGCCAGCAACCATGCCGATAACCTCGCCAGCATGCCCGAAGCGCCCGACATCACGACTGCATGGCGATACCTGCGGGAGAAAACCCCGAACACCCGCCAGGGAGATCCACTCGTCGTCAACGCGGCCTATGCCCAACCACGCCTACGCGCGCTGTTCCCGTTCCCGACGCATGGAACGCTGAGATTTCTTCGCACGGCACCACCACGGCAGTCCGAGGAGATTGATTCACTCCCATTTATCGTCTGTGGGGAGCCTCCGTATCAGGTGTACGCCGCCGGATACAGCGAGCTTCTCGGCACGGCGGCAACACCGGAAGAGGCCGCCGCACTTGTTGTCGCCCATCTCCCCGAAGATGCGGGGTCCGATCGGTCCTAATTCCGAGGTCTCATGCAGGTTTCGAGACTGGACACGGCCGAAGCGTAGTGTGTGTTCAGACTTTTTTTACTTGGTCAAGGGCGGGCCTTCGGCCCGCCGCCGTACCGCGCCGGGGCGCGCGTGCGGCCTGGCGGCCGGTCACGCCCCGGCGCACGGCGCACCAGGAGTTAGAACCGACCGCCGCCGGAGCGCAGCGCCGAGAATGCCCCGCAAGGCTCGCCCGGCAAGCCCCAAGCATGGGGGCGGTGTCCGCCGTGCCCGAGCAGACGACCCCCACGCCAGCCGCTACCGCAGTCCAGGTCAGGTCAAAACCGGCACCTGGGAAGGGGGTGGTGGCCGCCGTGGTCGGGCCGGTCACCCAGGAGCCGACGCCGTAGCCGGTCGCGGTCAGGTCAAAAGCGCCGCTGTGGCGGTGTCCGCCGGGGGCAGGGTCCGCGACACGAGAGCCAACTGGATGATTGAGCCCGAAGTCTGAACGTCCAGTGTCCGCAGATGACGCGGTCAGTAGAACCGGACGTATGTCACGCCATCAAGATCATGAGCGTAGTAACGGCTCATGATGTAGTCCTGCGAGAACCCGATCGCCTCGTAGAAGCTTCGGCCAAGCAGGTTGTTGACCGGGGTGTCCACGTATACGCCGCGGGCACCGTGCGAACGGAGGTGATCCTCGACTGTTGTAACCAGCGCTCGGGCCACGCCGCCTCGACGGGCGGCGGGGTCCACGGCCAGCCCGTGAATCTGACCCAGCATGTTCCAACGCGCCAGCACCGCCGACACGTAGCCGATCACATGGCCATCCGCGATGGCGACGTAAACGCACCCGTCAGACGAGGACGCCAGTCGCGCCACCGCGCCGAGCTGCCCGTCGATGTACCGCTGCTCCCAGCCGAGCGTCCCCAGTACAGCGCACACTCCGGCGACATGGGCACTTTCCGCATACTCAGTGACGTGCACGGATCGGAAATCTAACTGATGTCGTCAGGCAACCCGGTACCGCCTGTCGGGATACAACCACTGACCCGGACTCGACTCTGATGCAGGGAAGGGTATCGATGTCAGTTTGTGAAGACAGACCTCGATACCCTTCTGTCCGCACTCTACGTATTCCTTAGCGATCACGTCATCGGACGTCGCAAGATCGGGCGCCCGCCCTCGAAGGTGGAGACGGTCGGCCGCCTGGCCGTCGACGAGCGTGCCGAGGATCGCGCCCTGGTCGTGGCGCAGGTGCGCAGGGTCTGGTGGGACGGACCCAACGCGATGGCCGGTACGGCGCACCCGTGGCGGTGGGAGACACGGCGGGATGCCGGCGAGTGGCGTGTCTGGTCGGCCGAGCTACCGCCGTGGTGCGGCACGCACGTCCGGGCCGAACTCTGCACCCAGGAGCGACCGCAGTAGTAGGCCCGGAGGGATGGCCATCGATGACGTTGCAAGATCATCGGGCACAGTTCCGGCACAACTGAGCCCGGAAACGGGTGTAAAACGTCGAGAGCCGTTGACGGTCGCCGCCCTGCTCAGGGGCCGGATCTGTCCGATTCAGGATGATCTATCGGCAGCGTTCGGCACTTAGGGTTCGAGTCCCTGGCGGCCCACTCCTCCCCCGGAGTACAGCAGTACCCGTAGGTGCACCGCCAAGTCGGCCAGGAGTGATATGCAGGCCCACCTGAGGTACAGTTTTCTGTACTTGCCTCGGAGGTGGTCATGCGCACCGTGAACTTCACCCAGCTACGACAGAACCTGGCCGCCGAACTTGACCGCGTCATCAACGACGCGGAGGAAGTGGTGGTGACCCGGTCGGGACACGAGCCTGTGGTGATCGTGTCGCTCGCCGAGTACGAGTCGATGAAGGAGACCGAGTACCTCCTGCGCAGCCCGAGCAACGCCGCAGCTCTGCGCCGATCGATCGCGGAACTTGAGCAGGGCGACACGGCCGAGCGGGATCTGGTCGACCCGGCCACCGTCCGGGACGTCGCGTGAGGCTGGTCTTCACCGCGACAGCCTGGAATCAGTACCTCAGCCACATAGACCGCAAGCTGGTCAAGCGCATCAACGACCTCATCGCGGACGTGGTACATAACGAACACAAGGGGACCGGCAAACCGGAACCCCTTCGGGGAGAGCTGTCCGGCTTCTGGTCCCGCCGGATCGATCGCGAACACCGGCTGGTGTATCGGATCACCAAGAACGACGTCGAGATCATCGCCTGCCGGTACCACTACGTCGACCGGTAGCAGACCGACTGGAACCAGAGGCGTCTGCCGCCCCGACCGAATCAGTACGTCCTACCGGTCCAGCGCGCTGCCGAGCCGCTTGAGGGCGTCGCGGGTGGCCGCCGAGGACACCACCGTAGATCGCTATGGTGATGGCGAACCGCGCGTGCCGGAGTATCTGCATCGCCACCCGAGGGTGGCCGCCGGTGGCCAGCTCCGACCCCGGGAGCCGGGTCCGCGCCGGGCGAGGTTGGGTCAACTGCGCCACTGTGGCGGTGTCCGCCGGGGGCGCGGTCCGTGACACGAGAGCCGACTCAGTCTGTTCCGGCAGCATCCGTACATGCGCGGAGGGCCGTTTGACGTAGCGGCTGGGCGGCAATCCCCGGAGGGGGTCGAGGTTGAACGAGGTGGCAGGGGATTCCGAGCGGGTTCTTGCGACCTGCCCGGACAATGGCCGGCATGGCTGGCATGAGCCCGCGCACGGTTAGACGGCTGGGTCGACTACTCATGCTGGGACTCCCGCTGTTCGTGTTTGCCCTCGACTTCGTCCTCCTCCTTGTCACGTATCTGGTGCTGGCCCCGATCGTTCCCAACAGGCTGGGTGAGGTGGCCGTGAGCCCTGCCAGGTTCGCTGCGTGGATCTCGCTGGTGAAGGTGCCAATGGCCCTCGCCTACACGCTGGTCCTTGGGTGGCGGGGCGTGATGGCCTTGACCACGGGCGAGGTTCCCGATCCTCCGGTACAGAAGGGTTGGCGTCGCACGCTGGTCAAGGTGCGCGACTGGGCGGCAGACGCCGCTTGGTCGGTGATGGCCGCGCTGATCGTCTTCGACCATGTCGCCGATCCGGGCAATGCACACGTCTGGCAGCTCGTTGCCGTGACTGCCGTCGGACCGTTCCTGCTGCCGAAGTCCGTGAAGGGATTGTTCTGGTCACTGCGCTGGTGGTGGCGACGGAGGCACACATACCACGCGCGGCACACGAGGCCCGATGAGGAGTTTACCAATGTCTGACATCCGGGCTGAGTGACCAACTGGGTGACGACCGAGGCGGCCAACCCCGGACGCCTACGGACCATGGCGGACCGCTCCGGCAGCTCAGCCTAACTATGCGCCCAGGTCACTGACGGCTGATCATTCCTTCGGAACGAAGCGGTCGAGGCTCAGGGGTCAGGTAGGCGTCGGTGCCATGGCAGCATACGGCCGTGACGTTCGATGATGACCGGTACCTGGATGCCTTCGTCGACTACAGCAGAGGGCATCACTTCGTTCGGCTTGACCTGGAAGTGCCGGCGGAGACCCTGACGGAAGGGTTGGCCGGTCCCGATGACGACGTGCCACACGGCTCGTTGTGGTTGTCGGCGGAACGGGCGGAGGCGCTGGGGGGCGTTGCTCAGTTGCGCGGCAGAGGTGAGGAAGCAAAGCCGACTGCACTCGACGCAGCCCGCCATCATCCCCGCTACTCAGCCGCAACAGGTAGACCGCTACCGCAGCATCCGGGGCCTGCTCTCCTCGTTCCGCCTCAACCTGGACCCTCACCGCCCACGCCGCAGGAACAGCTAGGGATTCGGCCAATGGCTTCGGGTCAGGTCCGCTTGCGGCTCGCGATCTCGTCAGAGAGCTGCTGCA
Organism: Micromonospora echinospora; assembly: GCF_900091495.1. NCBI lineage: Bacteria > Bacillati > Actinomycetota > Actinomycetes > Micromonosporales > Micromonosporaceae > Micromonospora > Micromonospora echinospora. Next base: position 1,888,271 of record NZ_LT607413.1, read on the forward strand.
CATGGGCGGGGTCCGCGTCCCGGGCAAGGGCGACGTAGTGGTCCATGACGGCCGGCCGGTAGCGCACGGGCAACGTCTGTCCTGGGGTGAGTCGGGAGAGCTCGGTGATCGTGAGGTCTTCGTCTGCGATACCGCGGAACGAGATGCCGTCGGCGGTCTCCACGTCGAACATCAGGACCACGCGAGGGTTGCTGTTCACCTCCCGCCAGTCGACGAGAACGCCGAGCGCAAGCGCCCCCGTACGCAGTTCCGCATTGCGCTTCCGTGCATCACTGCTCAGGAGCGGGTTCGGGGCGACGCCCGGGAAGTCGGGCCCGACGCCGAGCGATTCGCGACTCAGGTCGGGCCTGAGCTGCGCCATCAGATCGTTGAGCTTCTTTTTCCAACCGAACATCCTGCCCCCTCCCTCACATGGGTGCCGGAGTCTCGGCCTGGCGCCTCGCCCTCACCGCGATTGTACGTCACGGCCATTCCCGACCACCGTCGCATCGCCCCGTCCCGCCGCCCTGGTCAGGGGCCGGATCTGCCCGATTCAAGATGATCTATCGGCAACGTCCGGCATCAGAGTTCGAGTCCCTGGCGGCCCACTCCACCCCAGGCCAGCACCCCTTCGTGGGGCCGCTGGATCCGCGCTCTCGACTCGTACAGCAGCGGAGTTCAGTAGTACCCGCGGGTGCACCGCCAGGTCGGCCAGGAGTGAGACGCAGGCTCACCTAAGGTACGGATCCCGAGTCCCGCCGCGGTGTCGGGCCGGGATTCGGGGTGGCACCGTCATAGCGCACAAATTGCGTGCGGCAGACATCCTCCGAGAAAGCACATCTAACCGGCAATTGTCCAGATCACCAGTGCCGGCAGGGTTAGTAGGTAGGCGATTCCGCAGAACTGGAACGCTTTGTCCGTGGCGCGACCGGACAGTCCACGACTGCCGGTGAGCACCTGCAGCGGACTTGCGGAGGTGTTGTCGCCGCCGTCTTCGAACGTCAACGCACATACCAGGAGCAGGAGGTCGGCCGTGATGAGCAGGGGCCAGGCAGACTGTGGCGCGGAGAATCCGGCGTAGATCAGCGGCCCCAGCACGATCACGGGCACGATGCCGAGCGACATGGCGCTCACGATGATCGCAATGATGGCGAACCAGCCGAAAGATGTCAGTCGCAGAAGCACGGCCAGTCCGACGACCGCGATCTGGATCAGTCCCATTGACACCGCGGTCACCCTTCTACGAACGCATCGCGTACAGCGAGCTGGTCAAACCTCACCCGCACACTCTTCGGCGCGGCGTTCCCGCTGGTCTGCACTTTCAGGGTGGCTGTCGGGCTGGGAGTGTCCTCGACGATGACCACTTCCGTCGTACCGGCCGGCAGATCGGCCGGCCATCCCGCATCGTCGGTCGGCTCACTGGTCAGTAGGCGCGCGACACGTCCATTCAGGCCCGTGTCGGTGGCCCGCACTGGACGCCACACCGTCAACGCTGGCCCTGTCGGCTGTTTGACGGGCACACGCCGATGAGGCGCTTCACGCCCGGCCCTGGCCAGGTGCCGGTTGCCCGGCATCGACGGACGGCTGCTGGCGCGGCACGGCGGAACGTGCCGGTCCGGTCAGCCTCCGCCACAGGAACTCCAGCGTCAACGCCCAGAGGAAGGCCCGTTGCTCGTTGTTCGCCGCGGCGCCATGCCCGCCTTCGACGTTCTCGTAGTACGACACGTCGTAGCCGTACTCGCGTAGCCGGGCCGCCATCTTGCGGGCGTGCCCCGGGTGCACCCGGTCGTCGCGGGTCGAGGTGGCGAGCAGCAGCGGCGGGTACGACCGACCGGCGCGGACGTTGTGGTACGGCGAGTACTCGCGCAGGTAGGCCCAGTCCGCCTCCCGGTCGGGGTCGCCGTACTCGGCCATCCAGGAGGCGCCGGCCAGCAGCCGGTGGTACCGCCGCATGTCCAGCAGCGGCACGTGGGCGACCACCGCGCCGAACAGCTCCGGGTAGCGGGTCAGCATCACCCCCATCAGCAGCCCGCCGTTGCTGCCGCCCTCGATTCCGAGCTGCTCCGGCGTGGTGATGCCACGCGTCACCAGGTCGACCGCCACCGCCGCGAAGTCCTCGAACGCCCGGGGCCGGTTCTCCCGCAGCGCGGCGCGATGCCACTCGGGGCCGTACTCACCGCCGCCACGGATGTTCGCCACGACGTACGTGCCGCCCCTGGTCAGCCAGGCCCGGCCGATGGCGCCGCTGTAGGACGGGGTCTGCGACACCTCGTATCCGCCGTAGCCGGTGAGCAGCGTCGGCACACCGGTGGCGCGGGGGTCTCCGACCACGAAGTACGGCACCCTCGTGCCGTCGGCGGAGGTGGCGAAGAACTGGCGTACCGCCATGCCGTCCGCGTCGAAGAACGCCGGCTCCCGCTTGAGCGTCTCGACCGGACCCCCGACCTGCCCGAGCCGGAGCGTCGCCGGTTGGAGGAAGCCTGCCGAGGCGAGTAGGTAGGCGTCGCTGTGGTCGGAATCGGTGTCCACGACGATGCTGTGGTCCTGCTCCGGCACGCCCGCGAGTGGTGCACGCCGCCAACCCGTGTCGCCGGGCGTCAACACCTCCAGCCGGCTCCGCACGTCGACCGTGGTGGCCAGGATCAGGTGATTCCGGGTCCAGGAGTGGGAGCTCAAGGCGGTGCGGGAGTCGGGCCGGAAGAGCACCGTCATCTCCCGCCCGCCGGCGAGGAACGCCTCGAACCGGGTCGCCAGCAGCGCGCCTGCGGGATGGGTCACCCCGTCGAGAGTCCAGGGAGAACGAGGCCGGATCACCAGCCATTCCCGGTGTACGTCCCACCGGGCGTCCTCCGGCACCGGAATCCGGACCAGCTCGCCGGCCGCCGTCAGCAGGTAGTTCTCCGTACGGTAGAAGTCCAGGAACCGGACGACGAAGTCACGCGCGAACCCGGGCGTCGCATCGTGCGAGGCGTGCACCTCCGTGTCGTCGAACTGTCCTTCGTAGACGACCTCGGCCTCCGACAGCGCGGTGCCGCGCCGCCACCGCTTGACGATCCGGGCATGACCGGAGCTGGTCAGCGACCCGGGCCCGAAGTCGGTGGCGACGAAGATGTGATCCTCGTCGATCCAGCAGACGTGACTCTTGGCCTCCGGAACGCTGAAGCCGTCTTCGACGAACGAACGGCGGAGCAGGTCGAACTCCCGAACCACCACCGCGTCGGCACCGCCTCGGGACAGGCTGATCAGGACGCGCTGGTTGCCGGGCCGCAGGCAGTGGGCGGCGCTCCAGACCCAGTTCTCCCCCTCCCGCGCGGCCAACGCGTCGACGTCGAGCAACACGTCCCACTCGGGCTCGGGTCGGCGGTACTGGTCCAACGTCGTACGCCGCCACAGGCCACGTGGGTGCGCCGCGTCCCGCCAGAAGTCGTAGTAGAAGCCGTCCCCGCGCCAGGTCGGGTACGGGATGCGCTCGTCGGAGTCGAACACCTGCCGGATGTCCGCCCGCAGGCCGGCGAACGTCTCGCCGCCCGCCAACGCCGCGACGGTCTCGGCGTTGCGCTCCCGCACCCAGCGGGCGGCATCGCCGCCATCAAGGTCCTCCAGCCACAGGTACGGGTCGTCGCCCTCGTCGCTCGCCACCCCGCCACTATTCCCGACGCCTCAGTCGCCGTACCCACTCGCTGTCGGCATGGCGACTCTGCCGGGCTCGCTGTCGGCTTCCACGATCAGTGGCGGCCGGGGTTGCCGGTGGGGGGCGGCCGGAGGTGGTACGTCGTCGACCCGGCCGCGCCATCCCGAGTTGACCTGCTGGGATAGCGTGTCCGTCGATCCGGGGGCACCCCCGGCATCCGTCCTACGGGGAGAAGTTGCCACATGTCACTGTGGAAGAGGTCCACTGTTCTCGCGGTCACCGCGTTCACCGCGCTCGCCGTCACCGCCTGCGGCTCGGAGCCCGGTTCGTCGGATGCGCCGCAGCAGCCGAGCGTGCTGAAGCTGCTCGCCAGTGATCTCAAGGGCTCGTTGCAGAAGGTGGTCGACACCACCGACAAGGCCGAGTCCGTGGCCGTGAAGCTGGAGGGCACAGCCGCCGGCGAGAAGATGTCGATGCAGGGCGTCATCGACCTGGGCGACCCGGTCAAGTTCGAGATGACGGTGCCGGGCGAGGACGGCAAGCCGGCAACGGTCCGGATGATCGGCACCACGGTGTACACCCAGGTGCCGGAGGCGGAACGGGCGAGCACCGGCGGCAAGAGCTGGCTCAAGATGGACCTGTCCGCCGTGGGTGAGATGGCGGGGATGGACGTCACCAAGCAGTTCGACGACATGGACCCGACCAAGCAGGTCAAGACGCTGCTCGCCACCGAGGGGGTCACCGCCGTCGGTGAGGAGACGGTGAACGGGGCGGCCACGGTCCACTACACCGTCACCTCTCCGCTGGCCACCTACCTCGGTCAGCTCGACGCGGAGATGCGCAAGGGCGTCGAGCAGGAACTGGCCAAGAACGGCGTCAAGGAGGTCAAGATCGACCTCTGGGTCGACGAGCAGTACCAGCCGCGTCGGGCGCGCATGGTCATGGGCACGATGAGCGACCTGACGATCGACTACACCGACTACGGCAAGCCGGTCACCATCGAGACGCCGGCTCCGGCGGACACCACCGACCTGATGGAGATGTTGAAGGAGTTGCAGGACCTGTCCAAGGAATCCTGACCAGAGCCAGGGTGCGCCCGGCCGGTGGACTCCGTCCCGGCCCGGGGCATCGCCCGGCCTGAGGAACCGCGAAGGGCGGATCGCTCGTACGACGAGCGGTCCGCCCTTCGGTCTGCCGTACGCCAACGTCTCCCGCCCGACGTTCGTCGCCAGCGCCGCGCCTCGGCACCCACCGATACCTCCGGGGCATTACGGGCGGCCTGATCTGCTGTTTTGGCGGGGTTGGCATTTCCGCGCACCACGATGCCGAAGGCGTGTGCAAGAAACCCGACACGTCACCACGAGAATTGAGTGGCTTTCGCTTCGTCCAGAATCCCATTCCTGCCGCATGCTTGTCGGGATTCAGTTTCGGAGTGCGAGCCGTGGGGGCCGCGCCCGGTGCGAGAGGGAACAATCATGCAGCCAGAGCAGCCGAAAGATCCGAAGCCGCCGACCTTCCGAGAGACCGCCCGCAGGAACGCCCTGTTCTACCTCCAGCTCTCCCTGAGCCAGTTCGACCTGGCCACCGGCGTCAAGATCCGCACGTACCAGCGTGATCGCTTCCACACCGCCTCTCTCGGCAGCTCGGTCATCAATTGGAACTACGAGAACCCGGAGCAGTCGGTTCGCGATCTGACCGCCGGCAACGGCGAGAAGGTGATGGAATTCGTCAAGGAGGCCACGCCCTACAGCAAGAAGCCGAAAAAGCTGGGTGCGTCCGGCTTCACCGACTGCCTGTCCGGCGAGAAGTTCCACATGTACACGCACGTCAGCAACGCGGTGGCCGTGCCCACGCCGTTCCAGCCGCTGTTCGGCGACATCAGGTCCTGGATGCCGTTCCGCGCCCTGCTCTCGGTGTTCCCGCCGTCCGGCGGTGAGGTACCGCAGGTCCCGCGAATCAGTCAGCCGGTGATCGACGACTCCTCGGCGAACAGTGACCTGAGCAAGGAGTTCGAGCACGACCGGGCGCTTGCCGAATATCGGCAGAAGCGGCTGACGGAGAACGTTCCGGTATCCGGGCCGATCGCGCTGGGCAACGTTTTCGTCAAGGCCAGTCAGGCCAACGTCCTGGAGAGCGACCTGTACGTCGTCCGGTATTCGCTGATGAGCACGTCGGACGTGCACGCCCTCGATGGCGAAGCGCTCTGGATGCAGGTCTACGACAAGTCCGACAAGACCACGACGTTCATGGCCGTCGGCGGTGGCCGCAACAACGTGTGGGGTCTCGACAAACTCAACAACCGTACCGCCGGCCTGGTCTTCTCGACCATGCATCACACCTTCGGTGCGCTGATGGGGGCTTTCGCCAAGAGCAACGCGGACGTTCTCAAACTCACCAATGGCGTAACCGGAATCGCCTGGTCGCAGTCGTTGCAGTTGCTCCGTGACAATCCCGCGCTGGGCATTCGCCGGGGCCTCTCCAGCGGATTCGACGTGGGCAGCCGACTCATGGCCATGATCCGCCAGGGCGCGGGCATGAATGTCGTCGACAGCCCTGGCGGCGACGACGACCTGGTCGAGATCAGTGTGACGGTCAACCCGGTCGACGACTCCGACATGTAGCAGGCCGTCCGGGTCCATCCACTCGGACGGCACCCGCCGACGAGGGTCACGTCGGTGGCACCGTCCGGGCGGATGCCGGACCGGAAGATGCGGGGACGACGGTGGAGACGGGTCACTGCCCGTGGCGCGGGCTGGGACGGTCGCCGAGGCGGCTGAGTTCCTCCCAGCGCGCGTACTCGGCGGCGCGTGCCGATTCCATCTCGCGGGTCAGGTCGAACGCCACACCGCCCAGGATGATCCGCTTCGGTGGGTCGGGCAGTGCCACCACCCGCATGACCACGTCCGCGGCGAGCGCCGGATCGAAGTCCTCGGCCGCGCTCCACATCTCGTTCAGTTGCGTACGCAGCGGGTCGTACGCCGGGTGGGGTGCGGCCTGGGTGAGCCCCCTGGTGAACAGTTCGGTCTCGTAGCCACCGGGGCTCAGGATGGTGACCCGGACCCCGAACGACTCGACCTCCATCGCGATGGCGTCGCTGACGGCGTCGAGGGCCGCCTTGCCCGCGCTGTAGAGACCTGTCGAGGCGAATCCCCCGGAGGCCCCCAGCGACGAGACCTGCAACAGGTGCCCGCTGCCCTGTTCGCGTAGGACCGGCAGCACGGCCTGGCTGACCCAGAGCGCGCCGAAGAAGTTCACGTCGAGGTGCGCGCGGGCCTCTTCCTCGGTGACCTCCTCGACCATGCCGAGCAGCGCGCCGCCGGCATTGTTGACCACGACGTCGAGCCGTCCGAGTTCGTCGGTCGCCCGCCGCACCCCGGCGAGGACGGCGGCGCGGTCGGCGACGTCGAGAGGGTAGGCGACGAGACGGCCGTCCGTTGCGGCGATCAGGTCGTCGAGCGGACCGACGTCCCGCGCGACGCCGACCACTCGGTCCCCGGCCGCGAGTGCGGCCTCGGTGAACGCGCGACCGAGGCCACGGGAGGCACCGGTGATGAGCCAGGTTCGCATGATTCTCCTCAACGAGACGGACCGTACCGTCTCGCCGAGAACTGTCCTCACAACCTGGCTCCCTGTCAAGACGGACCGTCTCGTCTCGGGATATGGTCTGGCCATGCCGCCCGATGCCGCCCGCCGAAGTGACCGGTCCCGCCTGGCGATCCTGGCCGCCGCCCGCGATCTCGTCGTCGAGGTCGGTTATCCCCGGGTGTCGATCGAGGCCATCGCGCGCCGGGCCGGCGTCGGCAAGCAGACCATCTACCGCTGGTGGCCGTCGAAGGGCGCGGTGGTGTTCGACGCCGTACGCGCGTTGAGCGAGGACGAGGCCGGCGTCATCACCCTGCCCGACACCGGCGACCTGGAAGCCGACCTGAAGACGGTGCTGCGGGCCACCGCCGTGGAGTTCACCGACCCGACCCTGTCAGCCCTGCTGCGCGCCCTGTACGCCGAGATCGCGGTGGACCCGGAGCTGGCCACCCTCTACCAGGAGAAGGTCGAACGCCCCCTCACCGAGGCCAAGCTCGACCGACTGCGCTCCGCCCAGCGCGCCGGCCAATTCGACCCGGACGCGGACCTCGCCCTATGCCTCGACTTCCTCTACGCCCCGTTCACCCAACGCTGGCTGAGCCGGACCGGGCCGCTCGACGACGCCTACGCCGACGCGCTGGTCGAGGCCACCCTGCGAGCCTTCGCCCCCACCGCTCGTGGCTAGCGGAACATCGATGCGATCAGGCTGTCGTCCACGGCAGCACCGTAGCCCCAACGCCGTCGATCATGGAGTCATGGCGCCTGACTAGCGGTGATGGTGGGGCTTGGGCGGTGCCCGAAGTCCATGATCGACGGGGTGGGGGTGGGCCGCCTAGGGTACCGGCATGGCAACGCTGAGGTTCGCGCCGATGACCGAGGAGCAGTACGACCGGTACCGGCAGCAGGCGGAGGGCAGGTACGCGCGGAACATCGCGGCCTCCGGCGCCATGCCGCTGCCGGAGGCCCAGGAGAAGTCACGCCGGGACCACGAGACGCTGCTGCCCGACGGCCTGAACTCGACGGACCACCATCTCTGGATCGCGTACGACGGCGACACCGAGGTCGGCATGTTGTGGCTGCACGTGGAACAGAAGTCGGACGGCCTGCACGCCTTCGTGTTCGACATCGAGGTGCGCCAGGACGTGCGCCGGAGGGGCTACGGACGCGCGATCCTCAAGACCGCTGAGGAGTGGTGCCGGGCGCGGAACGTCGTCTCCGTCGGCCTGAGCGTGTTCGGGTTCAACCTTGCCGCCCGCAGCCTGTACGAGCAGATGGGCTTCGAGACCACCTCCCTTCAGATGCGTAAGCACCTGTAGCCCCTGGGGCCTCCTCGGGCCGCGTCGCCGCCCCCGTGCGGCCCGTCGCCCCCGGGACGTTAGCGTCGGGGGTATGAGCGCGAAGTCCGCGCCGGTCCTGCCGGCGGCCAGCGGGGTGGCCGAGGCCGCCGCCGTCCTGCGGTCCGGCGGGCTGGTCGCCTTCCCCACCGAGACCGTGTACGGCCTGGGCGCGAACGCGCTCGACGCGCGGGCGGCGGCCCGGATCTTCAAGGCGAAGGCCCGGCCCAGCTTCGACCCGCTGATCACCCACCTCGCCGACGTCGAGGACCTGGCCACGCTGGTCGGCGCGCTGCCGGCGACCGTGGCCGCGCTGGCCGAGCGGTTCTGGCCCGGCCCGCTGACGCTGATCGTGGACCGGCCGCCGGCCGTACCGCCGATCGTCACCTCCGGGCTGGAGACGATGGCCGTCCGGGTGCCGGACCACCCGGTGGCCCGGGAGCTGATCCGCCGGGCCGGGTTGCCGGTGGCCGCGCCGAGCGCGAACCGGTTCGGCATGCTCAGCCCGACCCGGGCCGAGCACGTGGTGGCCGGGTTGGGCGACGCGGTGGACCTGATCCTCGACGGCGGGCCGACCCGGTGCGGCATCGAGTCCACGATCGTCGACGCGCGCGGCGATCAGCCGGTGGTGCTGCGGCTCGGGTCGCTGCCGGTGGAGGCGCTGGTCGAGGCGGTCGGTCCGGTCAGCGTACGACCGGGCAGTTCCGGGCAGCCGGTCGCGCCCGGCACCCTGGCCGCGCACTACGCGCCCCGGACCCCGCTGCGGCTGGTCGACGCACCGGCCCCGACCCGGCCGGACGACGGTACGCGGGGGTATCTCGCCTTCCGCGAGGCGCCCGAGAGGGCGTACGGGGCGGTGGAGGTGCTCGCCCCCGACGGCGACCTGACCGGCGCGGCAGCCCGGCTCTTCGACGCCCTGCACCGGCTCGACGCGACCGGGGTGCGCGAGATCGTCGCCGAGCGGGTGCCGGATGCCGGCCTCGGACGGGCGATCAACGACCGGCTGCGGCGGGCTGCCGCCACCTGGCAAACGTCTGGATAGTCCGTCACCGGGCGCTCCGGCGCAACCAGGAACGCGACTGACGACGGTCGATTCCGGAAAGCGACGCCCGTCGTTTGACCGGGAAAGGGTTCGAGCCGGAAATGAGGACCCGCCATGGCCGTTCCGACCGTGACCGCGTCGCTGGACGCGGCGACGTACGCGCCCGGGGACCAGATGCTCCTGACCGTCGCGTACGCCGACACCGACACCCAACCACTGACCGTCACGATCGCGGTCACCGACGCGCGGGGCAACCACAGCACGCCGGTGACCGTCCCGATCGTGATCGACCCCCTCGCCGTGGCCGTGACCGACGACTCGGGCCGTACCTGGACCCGGGTCTCCGACAGTGGCGCGGTCGCCGTGTTCCAGGCGGTGGCCTGATGCCCCGGGTCACCGTGCGGGTCCGGGACGCCGCCGGACAGACCGCGACCGCCACCACGGACTACCAGGTCACCACCGTGCTGGGCGGCTACTACCTCACCGGCAACGCCGACCCGACGGCCGACTTCTCCGGCGGAGGCTTCCGGTCGCTGACCCAGTACCGCAGCCTCGCCGACGGGTACACCTTCCCCGGCTGGCAGAAGGACTGGCTGCTCACCCTCGGCCGCTCCGGGGTGCGGGTCAACATGGTGCTGGAGCTGAAGCACTACGGCAACGCCAACACCGGCACGCAGACCTTCACGGTCGACGGGGTCACCTACACGGTCCCGGCCCCGTCGATGACGATCCAGCAGCGTCCCGGCACCACCTGGCCGAGGGCGTACGGGTACAGCCAGGTTCTCGCCGGGCACTGCGACGGGCTCCTCGCCCGGGCACTGTCCCAGTACCGGACCATGGGGTTCCCGGTGAACATCCAGCTCGCCTCGGAGTTGGACACCGACCACGAGTTCGGCACCACCGAGGCCGGCACCGCGTACAACTGGGCCGAGTCGGACGCCCGCGCGGTGACGGCGATGTCCTACGTCGTCGACTGGTTCCGGGCCCGGTCGCTACCGGCCGGCACCACCTTCTCCGTCGGGGCCGGCGGCTTCGACCGCTCCTGCTTCCGGCGGACCCACCCGGAGTCGCTGATGACCCGGCTGGACTTCCTCCAGTGGAACGTCTACGCCACCGACCCCACGCACACCGCGCTGGCCCGGTTCCGTCGCACGAAGGACTGGGCGGTCGCCGACCTCGGGCTGGTGGCGCTCTCCCGGCCGGTGCTGATCGCCGAGTGGGGTGTCCGGAAGGCGGAGTTCCCGGACCAGGCGGCCTGGATCGCCACCGTGCCGGAGGCGATCCGGCGGCTCAACCGGGAGGGCGGTCCCCGGATCACGCGGACGAACTACTTCAACTCGGGCTGGGGCACGCTGATCCCGAAGGACACCGGACTGGCCGCCCTGCGAGCCGCCTACGCGACCAGACCGTACGCATAGGCGCTCCGGCGGGTTGTCGCAGGGGCTCTGGCGGGTGGTTGCGGGCGCTCCGGCGGGTGGTTGCAGGGGCTCTGGTGAGTGGTTGCAGGGGACCCCTGCTCGCCAAAAAGCGGTAGGAAGGGCCCCCTGCAACCACCTGACGCCGTCGGTTCGGCTCAGGCGGTGGCGCGGCGGGTCGGACGGCGACCGGGGGGCGCGGGCGGCTCCGGGCCCGGGTCGGGCGGGGTGGGCAGGGGGCGCACGCAGGAGGTGCCGCCGGTCACCCGGACGCGTTCACCGTCGTGCCAGAGGTCGAGCCCCACGTCCGGCCCGGCACCGGGCAGGTCGTAGCGGACCTCGTCGGGCGTGATGGTCACCCGCAGTCGCTGCCCGCGCCAGAGCAGGCTGAACGCGAGCCGGGTGAGCCGCCGGGGCAGCCGGGGCACGAAGCAGAGTTCACCCCGGTCGTCGCGCAGCCCGCCGAACCCCTGCACCAGGGCGATCCACGCCCCGGCCAGCGCGGCGAGGTGCAGCCCGTCGGAGGTCTTGTCGCCGAGGTCCTCCAGGTCCTGGAGGACCGACTCGGCGAAGTGGTCGTACGCCAGGTCCAGGTGGCCGACCTCGGCGGCCAGCACCGCCTGTCCGGGCGAGGAGAGCGACGAGTCGCGGACGGTGCGTGCCTCGTAGTACGCGAAGTTGCGGGCCTTCTCGTCGGCGGTGAAGTCCCCCGGGCTGCGCAGCATGGCCAGCACCAGGTCGGCCTGCTTGACCACCTGTTTGCGGTACAGCTCCAGGTACGGGAAGTGCAGCAGCAACGGGTAGTCGTCCGCGTCGGTGCCGTCGAAGTCCCACTCGGGGAGGTCGGTGAAGCCCGCCGACTGCTGGTGCACCCCGCGCTTCGGGTCGTACGGCAGGTGCATCGCGTCGGCGGCGGCCCGCCAGGCGGCCACCTCGGCGGCGTCCACGCCGAACCGGGCGGCGACCTCCGGGTGGGCGTCTGCGGCGTCGGCGGCGCCCCGCAGGTTCCGCCGGGCCATCAGGTTGGTGAAGACGTTGTCGTCGACCAGGGCGGTGTACTCGTCCGGGCCGGTCACCCCGCGTAGGTGGTAGGAGCCGGTGTCGGACCAGTGCCCGAAGCCGTGCCAGAGCCGGGCGGTCTCCACCAGCATCTCCAGTCCGGCGTCGACGAGGAACTCCTCGTCGCCGGTGGCCGCGACGTAGCGCAGCACCGCGTCGGCGACGTCGGCGTTGACGTGCAGCCCGGCCGTACCCGCCGGCCAGTAGCCGGAGCACTCCCGACCGCCGATGGTCCGCCACGGGAAACTCGCGCCGGGCAGCCGCAGCTCGGCCGCGCGTTCCCGCGCCTCGGGCAGGTGGGCGTGCCGCCAACGCAGCGCCGACCGGGCCATGGCCGGCGCGACGTAGGTGAGCACCGGTAGGACGTACCCCTCGGTGTCCCAGAGCACGTGCCCGTCGTAGCCGTTGCCGGTGAGGCCCTTGGCGGGAATGGTCCGGTCGCCCTCGGCCCGCCCCGCCTGGATCAGGTGGAACAGGGCGAAGCGGGTGGCCTGCTGGAGTTCCGGGTCGCCGTCGAGCACCACGTCGGCGGTGGTCCAGGCCGCGTCGAGCCAGGCCCGCTGCTCGGCGACGAGGGCGTCCCAGCCGACCGACCGGGCCTCGGTGGCGGCGGCCACCGCCCGGGCGGCCAGGTCCGTCGGGCGCTCCGCCCCGGTTCCCCCCGGGTCGCCCGCCGACCGGTCCGCCGCCTCCGCCGGGTGGTCGACGATGTCGGTACGGGTGCACTCGTACGCCGCGAACTTGGTCAGGCGGAGCCGCTGCCCGGGGCGGAGCGGGCCGCTGAGGGCGAGCCGGAACCGGTCACCCTGGCACCCGGTGTCGGTGGCGGTGGTGTCGGGGGCCTCGACGAGGTGCGCCACGGCGACGGCCACGCGCTGTCCACTGCGGCCGGTGCGGTGCACCAGCACGCCGTCCGGCCCGTCGGACCGGCGGTACTCGGCGACCAGTGGCTCGTCCAGGACGGTGGCGGCGCGGGGGTCGTCGGAGCGTTCCGGGACGCGCTGGTTGGCAACCAGGTCGGAGCAGACCCGGACGTCGACCGGCCCGTCGAGCGCCTCCACCTCCCAGCGCACGGCGGCGACGGGGTGGTGGGCCAGCGAGACCAGCCGGGTGCTGCGTACGCGGACCCGGTGTCCGCCGGGGGAGGTCCACTCGGTGTGCCGCTCGACCAGACCGGCCCGCAGGTCGAGCACCCGTTCGTGGTGGTGCAGCGTGCCGGTGCGCACGTCCAGCGGCTCGCCGTCGACCCAGAGGCGGATCAACGCGGCGTTCGGCGCGCTGATCACGGTGTCGCTGAGCTGCGGGAAGGCGTACCCGTCCTCGGGGTAGCTGAGTTCCCGCCGCTCGTGGAAGCCGTTGAGGTAGCTGCCCGGCATGCCGTACGGCTCGCCCTCGTCGAGGTTGCCTCGCCAGCCCAGCCAGCCGTTGCTCAGCGCGAAGATCGACTCGGTCTCGCCGAGACGGCCGGCGTCGGCCTCGGTCCGTCGGATCCGCCAGCCGTCGTCCTCGGCGCGACGCTCGGCCGGGTGGTCGCTGACGGTCGTGTCGGGCACACGGCCTCCCCGTACTCAGGTGCGCTCGCCATCATCCCAGCACGCCCGCCTGTGCACGCGCTGAGACGAAAGTCAGGGATCAGATCTCACCTTCGCACACTGTGCCGGACTCCGCCCATTTCTACAGTCCGTGAGGGCTGGAGGAGGTATGAGCAGTTGATGACGTCATGGATGGTCGACCTGCCACAGGACGTGCCGCGGGTCAGCGTGGAGTGGTATCGGGACATCGTCGAGTTCGCCGACCGCACCCCGGAGCCGGTGCAGTGGTTCGCCGCGCACTTCACCGAAGGCTCGGTCGTCCTGCTCGGCCTGCTGTTCCTGCTGGCGGCCTGGCGGCGGTTCGGCGGGACGTCCCGCGACCGGGCGGCGGCGCTGGTCGCCCCGGTGGCGGTGGTCCTCGCCTACGGCCTCAGCGAGTGGATCAAGATCCTCGTCGACCAGGAACGACCGTGTCGGGCCCTGGCCGACCTGACCATCGTGGCCGGGCACTGCCCCCCGACCGGGGACTGGTCCTTCCCGAGCAACCACTCCACGATCGCCGGGGCGTTGGCCGCCACGACCCTGGTCCTCGGCCTCCGGCTGGGGCTGCTGGCCGTCCCGTTGGCCCTGCTGGCCGCGTTCTCCCGCACCTTCGTCGGGGTGCACTACCCGCACGACGTGGTCGCCGGGGTGCTGCTCGGCACGCTGGTCGGCACGGTGCTGCTGATGACGCTGTCCGGGCCGGTCGCCCGCCTGCTGGACCGCCGCCGCACCGGCCCGCCGGCGCAGACCCGCACCCCCACCGGAGCCCGGTAGGACCGGCCGCTGTTCGCGGGCCGGAGCGCCTCAGCCGAGCAGCGCCAGGGTGAGGGCGGTGCCGAGGATCAGGAACGGCCCGAACGGGAGGTGACTGGTCCAGCGAACCCGCCGGGCGACCAGCAGGATCCCGGCGACCAGCGCGGAGAGCAGGAAGGTCAGCACCAGCCCGAGCACCGGCGCGGTCCAGCCGTACCAGCCGAGCAGCGCGCCGGTGCCGAGCGCCAGCTTGGCGTCCCCCAGGCCGAAGCCGCGCCGCCCGAGCAGCAACGTGGTGGTGGCGAAACCGGCAGCCAGGGCCAGGCCGCAGACGGTGGCCCGGACCCAGGGACCCGGCCCCGCGCCGGTCAGCGCGGCGGCCCCGAGCAGCAGCCAGGTGCCCCCGGCGGCTGGCCAGGTCAGCCGGTCGGGCAGCCGGTGCACCGCCGCGTCCACCAGGGCCAGCGGCACCGCCCAGGCCAGCCACCAGCCGGCCGCGAGCAGGGCGAACAGGGGCAGGTCCAGCGTCCCGAGCAGCACCAGCGCGGCGAGGACGGCCACCTCGACGCTGCCGGGTGGCGGTCCGACCCGGGCCCGGCAACGTGGGCAGCGGGCCACCGGGGTGAGTGCCGGCACCGGCCGGTCCAGGCCGACCGGGGTGGCGCAGGCGGCGCAGCCGCTCCGGCACGGCGTCTCCGGCGGTACGGCGTGCCGCAGCGCGGCCAGCCGTAGGGGCGGGGTGAGGGCGAGGACGGCGGCGAGGCGCACCCAGGCCGAACGGGTGACCGGTGGCCGGGTCAGCGTCATGTGGATCTCCAGATGCGGGCCGGAGCGGGGGATACGCAAAGTAGTTTCGTCATCGGCGGAGCGGCACGGCCGAGGGTCGTCGCCACCCGGCGCGCCGATCGACACCCGGGCCGACCAGCCACCCGGCCCCGCACACCGCCGGGGCGTACGGCGAGCGCCGCGACGAGCGAATCCGTTGCCGCGTACCGGAATCCGTGGCGGACCGCCCGGGCGACCGCCCCCGCGCCACGGCACGGCGACACGAGCCGGGTGACACACCCCGACGACGACGGGTGCCGCCACTGCATCCCACCACCTTCAATCACTGAGCGTATTCAATCCAATTGCCTCTGTTGCATCGGCTATCGTCAGCCTATGCTCGCCCCTTGGGTGGGACGCAACCGTCGACGGAACACCTCGACCGATGATCGGGAAGAAACCCGACAGAAAAATCGGTACATATCAGTAAGAGTAAATACAGATGGAAGATCGAATGATCCGGACCGGGGCATCCGGACGCGCTGCCGCATACCCGGAAACCGGCCGGACGGGATCCGCATCGAGGAGGGCGGCGTTGCGCGCACGGCAGCACCCCCGGCGTTGGACGGCCTGCCTCGTCACGCTCCTGCTGGTCGGCACCGGCACCGCCTGCGGGACGGGCCCCGAACCGCCCGGCCCGGTCACGGCGGAACACGAGCCCGTCGCTCCGGAGAACCGGAAAGCGGAGGAGGCGGCAGCCGGAAAGGCGGCTCTCGCGGCGTACGCCGGATATCTGACCGCTTCCCGGGCAGCCAGCGCACGCAGTGATCCACACCATCCCGACCTGGCCAAATACCTGGCAGATCCACTTCTGACCAGGGTGCGGCTGGTAATCCGCGAGGCAAAGGAGCACGGTGCCATGCGTACCGGAAAGCTCGTTTCCGACCCGACCGTCACCGTGGTGAGCCTGGACACCGTCCCGGCCACCGTGGAGATCCAGGACTGTCTCGACGCGACGGACTACAAGCTGGTCTACGCGAAGACCCGCAAGGTCGTCCCCGGCACCGGGGCGGGACGTCACCTCGCCACGGCCACCGCGACCCGCTACTCCGACGGGCGTTGGCTGATCAGCGCCGGGGTCGCCCACGAGGACCAGCCGTGCTGACCCGGACGACAACCACGCCGCGCCAGGAGACCCGGGCCGGGGCGGGCCACGCGCCGGCCGGGACGACCCGCCGGCTGGTCGCCGCCCTGGTCGCCACCCTCACCGGGCTGGCACTGACGATCACCGCTCCCGCGCCCGCCGTCGCCGCCCCGGGGGCCGAGTGCCCGGTGGGGCAGACCGACTGCAGCGTCTGGGACGACGACCCGGGCACCCCCGGCAGCCCGGGGGACCCGGGTGGTGGCGACGACGGCGGCGGGGACCACGGCGGCGGCCCGGCCAAGTGCCAGTGGAACGGCAAGCCCATCGCCTGCTACGACGACTACATGGGCTGGTTCAACAACAGCGACGGCTGTTACTACAAGCTGGCCCAGCCCCAGCCGCCGGACGTCCCCGCCGGCAAGCAACGGTACGTCCGCCATTGCAACGGCGGTGACCTCGGCTCGGTGGACATGATCGATCTGGACGCGCCGCCGCCCGGGTTCGGTGCACCGCCGGATCCGGAGGAGCTGGCGTTCCGGGCGCTCGCCTCGATCAGGCTGCTCCGGCCGGGCATCTCGGTGGCCCCGCGCAAGAGCCAGGGCCCCGGTCTGGTCGGGCTCCCGGTCTGGATGTGGGCCAGCCCCGGCCCGAACTACTTCGGCGAGCTCTTCGCCTCCGCCTCGGAGCGCGGCCTGACCGTGACCATCACGGCCAAGGTGCGCGAGGTCGTCTGGAACATGGGCAACGGCGAGACGGTCACCTGCACCGTTCCGGGCACTCCGTACTCGCCCTCCGGTCCGCGCGCGGGTCAGGAGTCGCCCGACTGCGGCTACCCGGGATACGACAAGGCCGGCACGTACACGATCAACGCCACCACCCACTGGGTCGTGGCGTGGGAGGGCGGCGGCGAGAGCGGCACCATCCCGGCCGTCCGAACCAGCCGCAACGTAGAGGTCCAGATCAACGAGCTTCAGGTGGTGACCCGGTGAGCCTGGCGACGCGCAACGGGCCGGGGCCGGTGGACGCCCCGGTCGCCCCGCCCAAGGTGGTCCGGCAACGCCGGATGCGGCCCGGCCTGCTCGGTCTGGCGGTGCTCCTGATCGCACTGGGCGGCCTCGGCGCGGCCTTCGCGGTCACCTCGGTCCGGGCCACCGGCACGTACCTCGCCGTCGCCCGCCCGGTCGCGGTGGGCACCGTGCTCAGCGCGGACGACCTGATGTCCGTGCAAGTGGCCGGCGGCCAGGGCCTGAAGCCGGTGGCGGCCACCGAGATCGACGACGTGATCGGCAAGCGGGCGGCGGTCACCCTCACCCCGGGCACCCTGGTCACCCGGGCGCAGCTCACCGACAAGCCGCTGCTCGGCCCCGACCAGCAGCAGCTCGCGCTCGGCCTCAAGCCCAGCGAGGTGCCGGCCCGCACACTGCGCCCCGGCGACAAGGTGCTGCTGGTCAGCACCCCGACGAAGACCAACGACGGCCGGACGACCACCTCGGCCACCCGGTTCACCGCGACCGTCATCGACAGCGACACCCCGGAGACCAGCACCGTCGTGGTCTACCTGGCGGTGTCCGTACGGGACGTGCCGGCGGTGGTGGCGCTCGCCGCCGAACAACGGATCGCCCTCGTGCTGACCGGGTCGGTCTGAGCATGGCGATCATCGCGCTGGTCTCGGCGAAGGGCTCGCCCGGGGTGACCACCTCGGCGCTGGCCTGCACGCTGAGCTGGCACCGCCGGCTGGTGCTGGCCGAGTGCGACCCGGCCGGCGGGTCGGTGCTCGCCGGTTACCTGGGGGGCCTGCTCGACGGGGCCCGGGGGCTCGGCGAGCTGGCCGTCGGGGAACTGCGCGACGGCAGCCTGGAGGCGATGTTCTGGTCGCAACTGGTCGACCTGGACGCGCCGAAACGGGAACGGCTGCTCCTGCCCGGTGTGGTCGACCCGGTCCAGGCCGGCAGCGTCACCCCGCTCTGGCAGCGCTTCGCGGACTTCTTCGGCACGCTGGAGAACGGCACCCCCGGGTACGACGTGCTCGTCGACTGCGGTCGGCTGGCCGTGGTCGGCCCGCCCTGGCCGGTGCTGCGCGCCGCCGCAGTGGTGCTGGTGGTCACCCGGGCCACCCTGCCGGGCATCTCCGCGACCCGGTCGCTCGTCCGGGCGATCGGGCGGGACTTCACCGAGCATCGGGTGGCCCCCGGTTCGCTGCGCCTCCTGGTGGTCGGCGACGGCCACGGCAACAGCGAGATCAGCAAAGCCCTCGAACTGCCGGTGATCGGCCGGCTGCCGGACGACCCGCGTACCGCCCAGGTGCTCGGACTCGGCGGCAACGTCCGCGCCGGACGGCCGCTGATGCGCGCGGCCGGTGCGCTGGAGGTGGCGGTCGGCACGCTGCTCGACCGGCGGCGGGCCCGCCTGGGCTGGCCCACCGGCCAGGGGGTGCCCCATGCGGTTTGAACCGGTCCAGCACGACCCGCGCACCGCTTCGGCCACGTCGGTCACCCCGCCGCTGGCCCCCGCGAACGGACACCGCCACCCGACCGGCCCGCACGGACACCCGCATCCGCCCGCGTCGAACGGGCACTCCCACCCGGCCGCGCCGAACGGGCAGCCGGCCGGACCGAACGGCCGCCACCCCGGCGGGGTGGCCCTGGCACCGGCTCCCGCGCCGACCCCGCCGCCACGTCCCCGGGTCGACTTCACCGTCGTCCGGGAGTTGCGCCGCGAGCTGAGCGAACGCCTCACCCTCTGGCAACGCGGCCGGGACTTCACCGTCGACGAGGAGGACGTCGAGCGGGCCCGGATCGCCGTCGACGTGGTGGCCGAGTACGCCGACGCGGTGCGCCGGGCCGGCACGCCGATGCCGGCCGACGAGGAACGGCAGTTGTTCCACCAGGTGACCGCCGAACTGGTCGGACTCGGCCGGCTCCAGTCCCTGCTGGTCGACCAGACGATCGAGGAGGTGCACATCCTCGGCTGCGACCAGGTGCGCATCACCCGGCGCGGCGGCGGCGTGGACTGGGCCGACCCGATCGCCGACAGCGACGACGAGCTGGTGGAGATCCTCCAGGCCGCCGCCCGCCGGGCCGGCGCGACCGAGCGGTCGCTCTCCACCGCCAAGCCCACCCTGGACCTGCAACTGCCCGACGGGAGCCGGCTCGCCGCCGTCTACCTGGTCAGCAGCCGGCCGTACGCGGTGATCCGGAAGCACAACACCCTCGACGTGAGCCTGGACGACATCGCCGGGTTCCGCGCCGACCTGGACGAGATGATCGACGTCCTGCTCCGGGACTTCCTCCGCGCGGCCATGCGCGCCGGGCTGAACATCATGGTCGCCGGGCTGGCCGGGGCGGGAAAGACCACCGTGGTCCGGGCGCTGATGGACGAGATCCCGCCGGACGAGCCGTTCGTGCTGCTGGAGGAGAGCCGGGAGCTGCTGCCGGCCCGCCGTCAGCTCCGCCACCGGGCGGTGATGAGCTTCGAGGCCCGGGAGGGGCACGGCGAGCGCGGCCTGGACGGGCGTCCGGCCGGTGAGGTGACCATCGCCGACCTGATCCCGGTCTCGCTCCGGATGGGTGTGCTGCGGATCGTCGTCGGCGAGGTGCGGTCCCGGGAGATCGTGCCGATGCTCCAGGCGATGACCACCAGCCGTGGGTCGATGTGCACCATCCACGCCCGCACGCCGGCCGGGGTGACCGAGCGGATCATCGAGCTGGCGCTCTCGCACGGCCGGGAGATGACCGTCGACCAGGCCCGCCGGATGGCCGGAAACGCGCTGGACCTGATCGTCTACGTCAACGTCGAGGACGAGACCGCGATCGGCGGGCGCAAGCACCGCTTCGTCTCGCACGTGGAGGAGGTGATCGGGGCCGGCGAGGGCAACCGGATCACCACCACCGAGGTCTTCGGCCCCGGACCGGACGGCCGGGCGGTGCCGAAACACCTGCCCGAGCGGGTCCGTCAGCAGCTCCTCCGGGTCGGCTACGACGCCCGCCTGCTCAGCCCTTACATCGAGGCGGGCACCGGTGCGTGGCGACGGCCCGTGCAGACCCGGCTGGGTCGGCGGTGACCGCGGTGGCCGGACCGGTCGGGCACCGGACGCAGCCGGGGGTGACCCGGTGATCGTCAACATCGAACTGATCGCCATGGTCTCCGGGGCGGCCTGCGTGGCCGGGCTGGTGCTGGCGGTGGTCGCCCTGGTCGGCACCACCCGCCCGCCGGGCCCCGGACCGGGCGGCGGGGCGGGCCTGCGCCGGCTCTGGCTCGGCTCCGGCACCAGCCGCCGGGAACAGCGGCGTCACCAGACCCTGCTGGTGGGGGCGGTGGTGGCCGGCGCGCTGGCGTTCCTGCTGACCGGGCTGCCCGTGGTCGGGCTGCTGGTCACCGTGGCGGTGCCCGGCGCGCCGTGGCTCTTCTCGGTCGGTCAGGCCGAGCAGCGGGCCATCGCCCGGATCGAGGCGGTCGGCGAGTGGACCCGCCGGCTCAAGGACATCTCCGCCACCGGCCAGGGCCTCCAGCAGGCCATCGTCGGCACCATCGCCACCGCGCCACCGGAGATCGAGGAGGAGGTACGCCTGCTCGCCGCCCGGCTCCAGGCCGGCTGGCTGGCCCGTCCCGCGCTGCTCGCGTTCGCCGACGACATCGGCGACCCGGTCGCCGACCAGGTGGTGGCGGCGTTGATCCTGCACCTCACCGACCGGGGCGAGCGTCTCGGCGACGTGCTCGGGGCGATCGCCGGGGCGGCGGCGGCCGAGGTGGCGACCCGGCGGGAGATCGAGGCGAAACGCACCCAGCCCCGGTTCGCGGTCCGCTTCCTCACCGGGATGACCCTGGCCACCCTCGCGTACGGGTTGCTGAACACCGACTACATCCGCCCGTACGGCACTCCGACCGGGCAGGTCGTGATGGTGGTGCTCGGTGCCGCCTTCATCGCCCTGCTGGCCTGGGTGCGGTCGATGAGCCAGCCCCCGCGTCCGGCGCGCTTCCTGCCCGCCCCCGATCCGGAGGACGCGCTCGCATGATCCTCAACTGGCATCTCACCCTCGCCGTCGTCGGCGGCGCGGCGGTCGGGCTGGGGGTGTTCCTGGTGGTCCGGGAGATGCTGCCGGCCACCCCGGCGCTGGGTCCGGCGCTGCGCCGGCTGCACCAGCCGCCGACCGCCGCCCGGGCGGTGACCGCGTCCGCCGCCCGGAATCCGGAGTGGCTGACCGGGGCGGCCCGCTGGCTGCGCCCGCCGCACCGGCAGCTCGCGCTGATCGGCCAGACCCCCGAGCAGTACGCCCTCTCGGTGCTGCTCTCCGCACTGATCGGGCTCGCCACGCCGACCCTGGCGGCGGCCTTCCTGGCCGTGATGGGCATCGGCCTGCCGTTCGTCGTACCGGTGCTGGGCAGCCTGGGGATGGCCTTCCTCGCCGCGCTGATCGCGCACCGCTCGGTAATCCAGAAGGCCGACAAGGCCCGGGCGCAGTTCCGGCTGGCAGTCTGCACCTATCTCGACCTGGTCGCCCTGCAACTGTCCGCCGCGCACGGGCCGGTGCAGTCCCTGGAGCGGGCGGCGGAGGTCTGCGACGGCTGGGTCTTCGACCGGATCCGCGAGGCGCTGCGGATCGCCCAGATGCAGATGCACTCGCCCTGGGACGAGCTGCGCGACCTGGCCGACAAGATCGGCATCCCGGAGCTGGGGGACGTCGGCGCGATCATGCGTTCCTCTGGCAGCGAGGGCGCGCAGGTGCACGAGACCCTGCGCAGCCGCGCCGACGCGCTGCGCGACCAGATCCGCACGGACAACCTGGCCCACGCCGAGGGCATCACCAGTCGGCTCGACGTCCCCGGCTCGCTGCTGGTGTTCGTGCTGCTCGGCTTCATCGTCTATCCGTTCCTGGCCCGCCTGTAGACCCGAACCCCGACACGAGGAGCACCCCGATGGCTTTCTTCACCTACCTGCACGTCGTCGTGAGCACACGGCTGGCCGAGTTGCGCCGCGACGGCGAGCGCGGCGACAGCCCGGTCCCGACCGCCGTGATCATCGCCGGCCTGGTGATCGCCGCAGCGGCCGTCACCGCCGCCGTCCTCGACAAGGCCGGGGATTGGATGGACTCCATCGACGGCCCCACCCCCTAGCCGAACCGTGATTCGACCGATCCGTGTCACCGGTCGCCGGGTGGTCGCCGCCACCCGGCTCCGACTCGTGTCCGGCGGGGCCGACCGGGGAGCCAACCCGGTCGAGCTGGCCGTGGTCATGCCGGCGATCCTGCTGCTCCTCTTCGGGTCGATCCAGGTCGCGGCCTGGTTCCTGGCCCGGAGCACGGCGATGCACGCCGCGCAGAGCGGGGTGAACGCGCAACGCGTCCACCAGGCCCCGGCCGGAGCGGGTGTGGAACGGGGAAACGCCTTCCTCGCCGCTGCCGGAGACTGGCTGGCCAAGCCGGAGTTGAGCTGCGCCAGCACGGCCACCGAGGTCACCTGCACGGTGACCGGAAAGTCGATCTCGGTGGTCCCTGGGGTGCACCTGACGGTGTCGCAGACCGCCCACGGCACGGTGGAGCGCTGGACCACGGCGGGCAACCCGTGAGCCGGGGAGTCGCCGAACGCCGGTTCCTCGGCCGCCGGCCGGGCCGGCGGAACACCGAGCGCGGTTCGGTGTCGGTGGAGGTGGCGGTGCTCGCGCCCGCCTTCATCGCGCTGATGGTGCTGGCCGGGGTGGCCGGGCGTACCGCCGTGGGGGCGGAGGCGATCCAGGCTGCTGCGCACGACGCGGCCCGCGCCGCCTCGATCTCCCGGGACGCCGGCACGGGCCGGGACGCCGCCGTCGCCGCCGCCACCGAACAGCTCAACTGGCAGGGGCTCGACTGCGTCGGCCCACCGTCGTTCAGCTTCACCGGGTCGGTGGACGGTGCGCCGACCAGCTTCGAGCGGGCGTACGCAGCCGCCCCGGGGCAACCGGCGGCGGTCTCGGTGCAGGTGAGCTGCACGGTGTCGTTCGCCGACATCCACCTGTCGAGCGTGCCCGGGATGCCGGCCGGCCGGCCGGTGTCGGCGCGCTTCACCTCGCCGCTGGACAGCTACCGGAGCCGGGGATGAGCCGCCACCGGTTCCCGGCACCCGGGGCGGGCGGCCGACGGTCGCCGAAGCCCGGGTCCGGTCGTGGCCGGGGGTTCCGGGGGGACGAGGGCCGGGTGAGCCTCTTCCTCGCGGTGAGCATGGTCGGCGTACTCATGATCATCGGGCTGGCCTTCGACGGCACCGGGCAGCTACGCACCATGCACCGGGCGGACAACCTCGCCGCCGAGGCGGCCCGGACCGGCGGCCAGGCCATCGACCGGGCACAGGCGATCAACGGCGGCAAGAAGGAGATCGACGAGGTGGCCGCCACCGCCGCGGTGCGGCACTACCTGACGGCTGCCGGCGTCACCGACCACACCGTGAGCTTCCCCGTGGTGGACGGCGAGAAGCAGATCACCGTCCGACTGACCATCACCTACGACAGGTACCTGCTCGGCTTGTTCGACCTCACCGACTCCGTGACCGTCTCCGGCGAGGCGACCGCACGCGCCATCACCGGACCGTAGAGAGGAAGGCCGCCATGGCCGCATCCCGTTCCGCCCGGCGGACCGGTCAGGTCCTCACCGGCTTCGGCGCGCTCGTCGTGCTCGGCGCGGTACTGGTCGGGGGGCCCGCCGCCCTCGTCGCCCTCGCCGGCAATCCGCTGCCCGCCGAGGTGCCCACACTGGACACCGTCGGCACGGCACTGACCAGTCGGGACGACGGGCAGCTCTTCCTCCGGGCCCTGGCGGTGCTCGGCTGGTTCGGATGGGCGACCTTCGCGTTCTCCGTCCTGGTGGAGTTGCTCGCCCAGGTGCTGCGCCGGCCGACGCCGAAGCTGCCCGGCATGCGCAACCAGCAGCGCGCGGCGGCGGCGCTGGTCGGGTCGGTCGCCCTGATCATCGCGGCCAGCCCGGCGGCGACCGCGGCGACCGCCACGTACGGGATGTCGGCCCCCACCGCCACGTACGCCGTGTCGGCGACCGGACCGGCCACGGCGTCGCCACCCACCACCGTCACCCCGGTCGCCCGGGGCGTGGCCCCGGTGGTCGGCGCGGTGGAGCGGACCGCGACCACCGACCAGACCCAGGTGTACCGGGTGGCCAAGGGCGACTACCTGGGCGAGGTCGCCGAGCGCTACCTGGAGGACTTCCAGAGCTACCGGGTGCTGGTCAAGCTGAACAAGCTCGGCGATCCGGACCGGATCCACCCGGGACAGTTGATCAGACTGCCCCACCAGGCCGACGACGGCGGTGCCCGGCCGCACGCCACCGGTCGGCTGGTGCACAAGCCGTCGCCGCGCCCGGCTCCGCCGCCGGCGTCCCCCGTCCCGGACGAGGTGCCGGACCAGGCTCCCCAGCAGGCGCCCGACCAGGGTCCGCGCCAGGTCACGCCGGAGCCGCCGACCACCGAGTGGCCGCAGGAGGAGGCCCCGCCGATGACCGTCGGGGCGGCCCGGCCGGGTCAGGAGGACCGGGTCAACCGGCCGTTGGCGGTTTCCGCCGTGGTCGCCGTGGCGAGCATCGTCGGCGCGCAGATCGGGGCGGTGCTCGGCCTGCGCCGTCGGCCCGCGTCGTCGGCAGGCACCCGCGCCCCGCTGGGTAGCGGTCGCCATCGGCGTGACTAGGTCGTCTCCTGCGGGTTACACCGCTCGCTCGTCGACCGGTGCCGGCTGTTCGCGGTCACGCTGGGTACGCCAGCGTGAGAGTGGCGGCGGATCCCCACGGTGAGTGACTCCGCGCCGGACGGCGCGCCGATGTCGGTCACGCGCCGACGCGGGTCAGGCCAGGCGGGTCTGGAGGACACCGTCGACGACCCGGGTGGCGAGCACCTGCTGGTCGTTGGCGGCCGGCCCGTGGACGACCTTGCCGCCGCTGTTCAGCTGGAAGGTGCTGCCGTGCCAGGGGCAGACGACGCACGGGTGACCGTCGACCTCCCGCACCTCGCCCTGGCCGAGCGGCCCGCTCTGGTGCGGACAGCGTTCCAGCATCACGGTGACGTCGTCGCCGTGCCGGTAGACGATCACCGAGACGTCGTCGATCTCGCGGGTGACCAGTTCCCGGTCCGGCAGGCTGGACAGGTCGGCGAGCGGGTGCCAGCCGTCACCGATCAGGTGCGCCTCGGAGACGCTCTGGTTGACCTGCGCCCCCTGCTTGTACGCCAGGTGCCCGCCGAGGTACGCCCCGGCGCTCGCCGCGCCGAGTCCGAGGTACGCCAGCGTCCGCCCGAGGTTGTGCCGGCCGCTCAGCCGGGCGGCGAGTGAGCCGGCGTAGCAGGCCAGGCCGACGGTGTTCGAGGCGGCGTGCACCAGCCCCACCCGGCGCTGCTCCCGGTTCAGGGCCGCCCAGTCGTTGAGCCCGGTGACGGCGGCCGGCAGGGCGCTGGCCGTACCGACGGCCACCAACGCGGTCGCCGCACGCCGCTGGCCCGGCATCGCGTCGAGGACGGCGGCGCTGAGCCACGCGCCGACCGGCACCTGCACCAGCGCCGGGTGCAGCGGATGCCCCAGCCACACGCCGTGCAGCAGGTCACGGACGCGCTGCGGCCGGAGGGTGCTCTGGACTGCCCGCTGGAGGCGGTCGCCGACCCGGTCCAGTCCGGCCGCCTGCTCGATCCTCATCAGAAGTGCTCGCACCCGTACCGACTTCCCGGTCCGGGAGCCCGCAAACCGGGCGGCGGTGACGATTTCACCGCCGCCCGGCGTGACCGGGCAGGCGCCAACCGGACCGGGGCAGGTGCCGCCCACCGTGCTCGGGCAGCCCGTCGGCGGGTTCAGCCGCGCGGCGTCCACCGGTCGTGGTGGATCGCCTCGGCGAGCGGGCGGGCCTGCCGCCAGCCGTGCCGGGCCAGGTCCGGCACGGTCTCGAAGTGGGTGACCGGCCCGAGGCAGAGCCAGGCGACCGGCCGGATGCCGGCGGGGATGCCGAGCAGGTCGGCCAGCCAGGGCTCCCGGTAGAAGGAGACCCAGCCGACGCCGAGTCCCTCGGCCGTGGCGGCGAGCCAGAGGTTCTGGATGGCCAGGCAGGTCGAGTAGAGGCCGGTGTCGGCGATGGCGTGCCGGCCGAGCACCGCCGGCCCGCCCCGCGACTGGTCGTGGGTGACGACGATCGACAGGGTCGACTCCAACACGCCGTCGATCTTGATCCGGGCGAACCGTTCGGCCGCCTCCCCCTCCAGGGTGGCGGCGAAGACGTCCCGTTCGGTGCGGACGTGCTCGTGGAACCGGCGTCGGGTGTCGGCGTCCCGCACCACGACGAAGTCCCAGGGCTGGGAGTAGCCGACGCTCGGGGCGGCGTGCGCCGCGGTGAGCACCCGGTGCAACGCCTCGTCGGGCACCGGTTCCCCGGTGAACTGGGCGCGTACGTCCCGGCGGCGGTGGATGACGTCGTACAGGTCCATGGGCAGGCTCCCGCTGCGCTCGGCCCACCCGGCAGGGGTGGGCGCGTGACGCGAGGCCGGTCTTCGGACTCCCGGATCGACGCCGTGCCGTCCGCCTTCCCAGCCCGTGCGGACCAGTGGCTGCGCTCTTCGCGCGTGGACGGTGGCTCCCCGGTCACCGCGGCGGGCCCGTGCCGGATTCGCACCGGCTTCCCGATTCTCCCCGCTCGCGCGGGGCACCTCACTCAAGTCGTGCCGCCAGCATGGTAACCGGCGGACGGGATTCCGGTCGCCCTCCGAACGGGTCGGACGGCATGCTGCACCCATGTACGCGCACGCCCTCCGTCCGGAGCCGGTCCCCACCTCCACCGTCGCCCGGCTCGTCGGCGCGGGTCGTCCCGACGCCGTACCGCCGCCGGTGCTGATGCTGCTCGGGATGTTCTCCACCCAGCTCGGCGCGGCCGTGGCCAAGCAGCTGTTCGGCACCACCAGCCCCGGTGGCACCACCACGCTGCGGCTCGGCTTCGCCGCGCTGATCCTGCTCGCGGTCGCCCGTCCCGGGCTGCGGCTGGGCTGGCGTACCGGCGGCCTGGTGGTCGGCTTCGGCCTGATGCTCGCGTTGATGAACCTCAGCTTCTATGCCGCGCTGCACCGGGTGCCGTTGGGCGTGGCGGTGACCATCGGCTTCGCCGGGCCGCTGCTGGTGGGGCTGGCCGGCAGCCGTCGGCTGCTCGACGCCGGCTGGGCGGTGCTGGCCGGTGGCGGCGTCCTGTTGATCAGTGGGTTGGGCGGGGCTGCGGTCGACGGCCTCGGGCTGCTCTTCTGCGTCGGCACGGCCGTCGGCTGGGCCGGCTACGTGGTGTTCGGCGGAGCGGTCAGCAAGCGGGTCCCCGGCAGCCGGGGGCTGGCCCTGGGTATGGCCGTCGGCGCGCTCGCCGTGCTGCCGTTCGGCGTCGCGGGGAGCGGTGCCGCGCTGCTCGACCCGTGGATCCTGCTGCTCGGCGTCGGTGTCGCGCTGCTGTCGTCGGTGCTGCCGTACTCGGCGGAGATGTCCGCGCTGCGCCGGATGCCGGCCCGGGTGTTCGCGGTGCTGTTGAGCCTCGAACCGGCGATCGGCGCGCTGGTCGGTCTGGTCCTGCTCGGCGAGCTGCTGACCTGGCCGCAGTTCCTCGGGGTGGCCTGCGTGGTCGGTGCCGCGCTCGGTGCCACGCTGGTCCGCGCCGACCGGGCCTGACCGGGGTCTGGCGCGGCCCGGCCGGAGCCGGGCATCCTGGTCCGATGGGTGTACGGGTCGAGCGCGACGGACCGGTGACCACGGTGATCCTGGACCGGCCGGGGGTCCGCAACGCCGTCGACGGCCCGACCGCCCGGGCGCTCGCCGACGCGTTCCGCGCCTTCGACGCCGACCCGACCGCCGCCGTGGCCGTGCTCTGGGGAGCGGGCGGCACCTTCTGTGCCGGCGCCGACCTCAGGGCCATCGGTACGCCGAGCGGAAACCGCGTGGAACCTGAGGGGGACGGCCCGATGGGTCCGACCCGGATGTCGCTGACCAAGCCGGTCGTCGCCGCGATCTCCGGGTACGCCGTGGCCGGCGGGCTGGAGTTGGCCCTCTGGTGCGACCTGCGGGTGGCCGAGTCCGACGCGGTGCTCGGGGTCTTCTGCCGGCGGTGGGGGGTGCCGTTGATCGACGGGGGGACGGTGCGCCTGCCCCGGTTGATCGGCGAGAGCCGGGCGTTGGACCTGATCCTCACCGGCCGACCGGTGCCGGCCGAGGAGGCGTACGCGATGGGTCTGGTCAACCGGCTGGTCGCGCCCGGCGCAGCCCGCGCGGAGGCCGAGCGGCTCGCCGCCGAGATCGCCCGCGCGCCGCAGCGCTGCCTGCGCAACGACCGGGCTGCGGTACGGGCCGGCGCGGGTCGCCCGGAGGCGGAGGCGATGGCCGTCGAACTGGCCTACGGCGTCGATTCGCTGACCGAGGCGGCGGCCGGTGTCGCTGCCTTCGCCGCCGGTGCCGGCCGGCACGCCCGCCCCGTCGACCCGGCCCGGTTCGGTTAGCCTGCACACGTGCCAAGATCCGCTTCCGTCGTCGGTACGACCAGACGAACGGTCATCCTCGCCGCCGCCGCAGCGACCGCTGCCGCCGCAGCCGCCACCGCCGTCGGCTGGGGGCGGGACGAGCCGGAGGCGCCCGTGGCCCGTGCGGACCTCGACCCGGCCCAGGTAGTCGACGAGCTGACCACCGGCCTGTCCCGGACCGGCCCGTACCGGGATCCGGACGCGGACGAGCGGTCCCGGGCCCGCCGGGCGGCCCGGCTGCTGGTCGAGGATCCCGACGACCGCGCCGGTCAGGAGGACCTCCTCGCCGGTCTCGGCTTCGGGGTACAGCACAGCACCGACCCGGCCACCGGACGCCCGGTCACCGTCTTCCTGGCCGACGGCTCGGACGAGCGGACCTGGGGGGCGCTCGTGCTCGACCGGTCGGCGGCGGCGCGGCACGTGGTGCAGGTCCCGCACCCGGCGTTCGACCTGGACACGGAGAAACTCGGGCTCGCTCTGCACCGGCGGTTGCCGGGCAGCGTGCTGCTGGTGGCCGGCGCGCACCGGGAGGCGGCCGGCGGGGCGGCGGACGTGGCGCACAACAGCAACTCGCTCTTCCACACCCTGGCGGTCGAGTTCGCCCGGCGCGGGCTGGACCAGATCCAACTGCACGGTTTCGCCGACCGGAACCTGGAAGGCGCGGACGCCGTCGTGTCGACCGGTTCGGCACCCCGCAGCCAGGTGGCCCGACGGATCGCCGACGGGCTGAGCCGCAGCGGGCTGAACACCTGTCGGGCCTGGTCGCAGAAGTGCGGCCAACTGGAGGGCACCCGGAACGCGCAGGGCCGGGCCAGCGGCGAGCTGGACAGTGCCTTCGTCCACCTGGAACTGAGCTGGTCGGTGCGCCGGGACGCGGTCGCCCGGGACATGGTCGCCCAGGTGCTGGCGGAGCGGTTGCGGGCCTGACCTTCCGCCCTGCCGGCCCCTCCCGGCCGGCGGGCTCTTCCCGCCCCGCCGCCTCCCGGACACGGCCCCTTACCCGCCGCGCCGAGCCTTCCGGCCGGCGGGCCCGGAATCCGGGTCAGACCCGCCGGGCGGTACGGAACCGGGTCGCCCAGTAGCCGGTGCCGTCGAGCGTCGATTCACCGCCCAGGTCGCCCATGGTCGGCCCGTTGGCGGTGGTCCGGCTGGAGATGAACCGGTGGTGCCCCCGGTCGTCCACGCCGAGGTACATGCCGGAGTGCTCGATGTGCGTCCCCTGCACCGGCCCCGCGTTGAAGAACAGGAGATCCCCGGGGAGCAACCGGTCCAGTTCCCGGGCCCGTTTGCCGGTGTTCGGCATCAGTTGGGCACCGGGGCCGACCGAGGCCATGGCGTACGCCCGGCGGGGCAGCCCGGGTCCCGCCTCGTTCGTCCCGCGCAGCGGGTACCCGAGCCGGTAGCCGTAGACCATCCGCAGGAATCCCGAACAGTCGAGGCTACGGATGTGCGCAGCGGCCGGCTTCTCCTTCTTGTCGGGGAAGGTCCAGGGAACCCCGAGGTAGTCGTAGAAGTCGGAGTTCTCCGCCCGGCCGTCCGGATCCTTGTCGGAGAGGGGTCCGAAGGCGGCGTCGCCGGAGTACTGCAGGCCCTGCTCGTCCTTCTTCGGCGACGAGACGTAGGTGTACTCCATCGCCACCCCGAGCACGTCCGGAGAGCGGTCGGCGCGCGCCCTGGTGAACCAGGTGGTGAACCAGGCGTCCTGCTCCGCGCCGGCGTACCACTCCTTCGGGGCGAGCCGCACCCACAGGTCGGTGTGCACCTTGGCCTTGGTGAACCGGGGTTCCGCGAAGGTGCGCTCCGGTCCGTGCAGGTGCACCGTCCGGGCCCCGTCGGTCATGGTGGCGAGTACCTGCCCCGAGGCGTCCACGATCTGGGTCCGGTCGGGAGCGCTCAGCCGGCGGTAGCTGTACCCGGTGTCGGCCCGGACCACGCTCTGCGGCACGGCGGCGGCTCCGAGCGACAGCACGATCCGGTCGGTGGAGGGGCGGGCGACGAGGTAGGTGACGAAGCCGGCCCCGGTCATCAGGGCGAACGCGGCGAGGGTGACCAGTGCGGCCTGGGTCCGGGAGTAGGTCCGGTAGTTCATCGGCTGTTCCTCGGGTGCGGCCGGTCAGGTGACCGGGACGAGGCCGGCGACGACGCCGCTGAACGCGACGCCGTAGGTGATCGCGGTGACGATCGCGGTGGCCACGACGGTTGCCTTCGGTGGCTGTCGGACGAGTTGGTAGGCGATCAGCCCCGGCGCGACGAAGCCCAGGGTCTGGTGGGCGAAGAGGAGCGGCAGGTCCTTCTGCACGATCACGAAGAGCGTCAGTTGGAGGAAGACGCTCAGCAGCACGATCGCGGCGAAGAGCCGCTTGCCGTAGAGGATCACCACCCGCTGCATCAGCAGCGTCAGCCCGTATGTGACCACGGTCATCACCACGATCACGCCCGCCTGGAGCGGGTCCTCGATCAACGCCAACGCGATCCAGCCCGGCGTGATCATGCCGCCCGGCGAGAGGTTGGTGGTCAGATAGCAAAGCAGCGCGAATACCAGTCCGATACCGAGGCAGGCGGTGGCGAGTTGCGCGCTGAGCTCTCCTCCGAAGGTCACCGACGGATCCTTTCCAACAGCACGGTCTCGGCATCGTGGTCGAACCTCGGCAGGGTCGGCGTGCGCAGCATCGATTCGGCCCCGGCCTGTCCCTGCGGACTCCAGCTCGGCAGTGCGGCCAGTTCGTGCAGCAGCACTTCGCCCTGACCGTGGATGTTGCCCACCGCGACGATCGAGGCGTCCGCTGCGGTGGCGGTCATCACGTCGGCGAGCAACCGCTCCGGGGGCAGCTTCCCGCCGAGGTCGACCACCCGTTCCTGGAGTTCCGCGGGCACCGTCGCCCGGGCGCTACGGGTCATCTCACCGATCAGCACGATGCGCTGCGGCTTGATGCGGCCGGAGAGCGCGCCCATCTGGCCGTTGCGTTCCACCCGGTCCGGACGACAATTGATCACCATGGTGAGCGGCCGGCCGATCAGCTGCTGCCGCTCGAGCTGCTCGATGTTCATGAAGGTGGACTCGGGGTCGTTGGCGGCGAAGATGTTGGCGAAGCGGACCCGTTTGCCCTCGTACAGCACCCGGGCCACCGAGAGGACACCCGGATCCGGTGGGGCCGCCCACATCCCGGCGAGCGCGCTGCGCCGGTCGACCCCGAGCTGCTCGGCCACGGCGAGCGCGATCGCCACGTTCTCCTTGAAGGTGATCCAGCCGAAGCCGGCCATCTCCCGGTCGCTGACCGTCTCCGGGTCGACCGCGATCAACCGGCAGTCGCGTTTGGCGGCCTCCTGTTCGAGGATCGCCAGCCGGTCCTTCTCCGCGGTGATGCAGATCCCGCCCACCGGCATCGACCGGCTGAGCGACCGGGCCACGTCGTCCAGAGTCGGTCCCATCTCGGCGAGGTGGTCCTCCCGGACGTTGCAGAGCACCCCGATGTTCGACCGGATCAGCTTGCTCTGGTTGATCTCCTGAAGCGCGGGCATCACCGCCATGCACTCGATGACCAGCGAGTCAGGATGGTAGACGGCGGCCCGGCGGACGATGCCGATCTGCTCGACCACGTTGGCGATGCCGAACTTCCGGTGCACCGGCTCCTCGCTGGCGTCCGGGAAGATGAACCGGGCGGCGGTGCCCGTGGTCTTGGCGACCACCACCTTGCCGCCACCGCGCAGCGCACCGGCGCAGAGCCGGGTGATCGAACTCTTGCCCCGGATCCCGTTCACCAGCACCCGGTGCGGGATGCGGTCGAGGTTGCGGTAGTGGTTGCGCTGCTCGATGACCCCGGCCACGAGCAACGACAGGCAGCAGAGCGCGTAGACGGTGTAGAGGTAGAACATCTCAGCCCTTCTTCCCCCGGGCGGGCTCCGGCCGCCGGACCCGGGGCAGGACCGTCGTACGGTTCAGCTCCGAGCCGCGCATCCGGATGGCGCCACCGAACCGGGCGGAGCCGGTGTGCCGGACCTGCCGGCAGATCTCCAGGCACATCGCCACCGCGCCGATGTCGTCGTGGCGCTGCGGCGGCACCGGCACGTCAATCTCGCCCCGGCTCATCCGGTTAGCGAAGGAGGCCAGCCGCTGTACCGGCCGGACGTAGATGTAGAGCTGCCACATGTGGGTGAGCAGGATGATCCCCACCATCGCGGCGGCCACCAGCAGCGTCCATCGCCGTTCCACCATCTCCGGCAGGCGCAGCGCGGCGATGTCCTGCTCCACGACCACCGACCACTCCAGGTGGGCCACGGTGGTCGGTGCGGTCAGCCCCGACGCGGCGACCAGGGCGGGTGCCCCGTCGGCGGTCGCCGAGCGGCCGACGGTGTTGCCGGGCAGCGCCTCGATCGCCGCCGAGGCGGCCAGGTCCTCCCCGAGCGGCTGATACGCCCGGTAGCCCTCCGAGTCGAGGATGGTCCGCAGTTCGGCGTCCACCACCCGGACCCGGCCGTCGACCCGGCGGACCAGCCCCACCAGGCGATCCGGGTCGAACTCGCCCACCACCGCGAAGCCGTCGGAGCGCAGGTTGTAGGCGAACACCACGGGCAGTCGGGAGACGGCCTCGTCGAGGTGGACGCCCACCTCGCCGGGGAGCGGCTCAGCGGTGCGCAGCGGTTCCCGTCCCGCCGAGACCATGACCTTCCCGTCCCGGTCCACCAGGTAGAGCGCCCGGAGTCGACCCGCCTCGGCGAGTTCCCGGCGCAGCGCGCCGGCGGTCCGCTCCCGGTCGTCGGGGTCGACCGACCGGGACGTCCGGGACACCGTCCCCAGTCCGGCGTCGAGGGCGCTGCCCAGCGCGACGGCCGCTTCCTCCGCCCGGTTCTCCTGGTCCCGGACAAGCTGCGTCGGAACCGTGGGAGCGGGGTTCTGGAGCGCCAGCACCACGGCTCCGGCCGGCCAGAGCAGCGCGACCACCATCGCGACGGTCAGCCCCTGCAACACGGTGGGCCGCCACCGACGCGCGGCGGGCGGCCGGTCTCCCGAGGTCAGCGCGAGGGCCCGGGCGATCCGGTGGGCCTCGGCGATCCGGGCCGGCCGGCGGTGCGGGGTGAGGCCGCCACAGGCGTCCGCCTTGGCCTGCGCGAGCAGGACCCGGATCGGACGGACCAGCGACATCCGCATGAGCAGGAAGCTCGGCACCGCGAACATCAGCAGGGTGAGCCCCAGCAGCAGCCCGGTGCGCAGCGAGGCACCCCCGGTGACCTCCGCGGCCAGTAGCGAGACCACGACCAGGCCGGTGTCGCCGACCGGTGCGGACGACACGATCAGCCTCCGGTCCGGCCACTCCTCGATCACCACCTCCCGGCTCTGCCGCGAGGTGCTCCCGGCCAGTCCCTCGAAGACGACGGGCAGGTGCTCCTGCCCCACCGCGTTGGCCCCCTGCATCAGGCTCGTCCCGCCGTCGCGGGTGAGCACGTGGACCCCGTGCCCCGCGTCCGGGTTCAGCCGCAGGTTACGCAGGGTGAGCGGTCGCAGCGCCACCAGCGTCCGGGTCTCGTCCAGCCGGTACGCGCGCAGCACCACGGGCCCGTCCGGCATGGTCGCCCCGAATGCCGAGTCGAGCGGGATCTCGGCGGGGATCAGGTCGGCGGGGACGGCGGTGCCCTTGCTGGCGAGCGACCGTCGGGATGCCGTCTCCACCACTGCGGCACCGCTGACCGAGGTGCCGTCGCCGACCAGCCGGGTCAGCAGTTCGGCGTCGGTGACGGTCCCTCGACCGGCCACCGCGCGGTCCAGTTCGTCCGACCAGGCGCGGTTGGCCACCGAGATGGTGGACGCCAACTTGGTGACCACGTCGCGCTGCGAGTCGATCACCGCGGGCAGGACGCCCCGCTGGGCGTTGAGCGCGAACCCGAGCACCACCGCGACGACGACGAACATCGAAGCCCAGAGGTAGATCAGGGACGGCGCACCGCTGCCGGCCGGGAAGGTTGCTGCGGGGAGCTGCTGTTCCAGGGCCCGACGCCGCCAGAGCAGGAGCTGCTCCCGGTCGTCCGGTCCGCCACCACCGCGCCGGTGCGGAGTGTGCCCAGGCATGACTGACACGACCGTTCGCCTTCCCCCGTGACATCTATCCGTACCTCAGCCGTACGCCGCTGACCTGGGGCAGCAGACGGGCGGGGCGAATGTTAGCAATGTTCGCGGACGACGAGACCTGGGTCAGCCGCCGCTCCAGGTCCGCAGGACGGGCGCGGCAGGGCGGTCACTCCCCCGTACCGCGCACCACCAGACCGGCCTCGCCGGCCGCCCTCGTCAGCAGATTCCCCTGGATACGCTCGACGGCCGCCTCGTAGATCCGCCGACGCCCGGGGGACAGGGCGGGGTCGGCCAGCGCCCGTTCCAGGTCGATCAGACGGATGTCGGGGTTCAGGTCCACGAACGTGGGTAGTGCCTCGACGGTCATCACTTTCCACCTTTTCGTCGCCGCGGCCGGTCCGAACGTCACCCGAACCATGGCCCCGTCGCGATTGGCGTTGACCGGCTCCGCGTGCCGGGCGAGCTGGTTGCCCATCCCGTAGACGATCCACTTGTCGCCGATCCGCTCGACCGGCTGGACGACGTGCGCGTGGTGACCGAAGACGAGGTCCACATTGCGCAGCTCCGCCACCTCACGGGCCCAGGTCTGCTGGTCGGCGTCGGGCTCGTGCTCGTACTCGGTGCCCCAGTGCAGGCTGACCAGGACGATCTCCGCGCCGGCCGCGCGGGCCCGGGCGGCGTCTTCCTTGATCTTGTCCGTGTCGATCAGGTTGGCGATCCAGGCCTGCCCGGACGCCGGGCGCAGCCCGTTGAAGCTCTTGGTGTAACTCAGGTGCGCGATCCGCACCCCGTCCACCGGATAGATCCGGGGCCGGGTGGCGTCACGGGCGGTGCGGTACGTACCGGTGTGCCCCAACCCGGCGCCGTCCAACGTGTCCAGGGTGCGCTTCACTCCGTCGTAGCCCTGGTCGATGCTGTGGTTCGAGGCGGTCGAGCAGCCGTCGTACCCCACGCTCTTGATGCCCTGCACCACCTCCCGGGGCACACTGAACCGCGGAAAGCCGATGTACGGGCCGCCGGGCGGCGCGACCGGGGTCTCCAGGTGACACAGCGCCAGGTCCGCGCTCTCCACCGCCGAGCGGACCGGTGCCAGCATCGGCGCGAAGTCCAACTGCCCGCGGCCGTCTCGTCGGGCCTGGTCCCACAGCTCCGGATGGACGAGGATGTCACCCGCGCCGAGCACGGTGACCGTACGTCCGGGCACCTCGACCGGGGCGCCCACCGGCCGGGGCCGACCGGTCGACACGGGCGATCCGCTCGACCACGGACCCACCAGGTAGATCCCGGTGGCGGCCAACGCCACTGCGGTGAGGCAACTCAGCAGCGTCCGCACCGGACCGGGGAACCGCCGGAGCGAGAGAGGGTTCTTCGGCACCGCGCAAGGCTAGCCGCCCCCGCGCCGGCGTCCCGTCCCACCTCCGGGCGGCCGTCAGGCGAGGTCGTCCAGGGCGGTCCGGATGGCGCGGTGGAAGGTCGGATACGCGTAGATCATGTGTCGGAGCCGGCCCACCGGTACCGCCGCGTGCACCGCCACCACCAGTCCGGACAGCACCTCCCCACCGGCCGGGCCGACCGACGTCGCACCGACCAGCACACCCCGGTCGGCGTCCGCGACGAGCTTGATGAACCCCTCGTCGCCGACCCGGTGGATCCAGCCCCGGGTGGACGAGGAGAGCGGCGCGAAGCCGACCTGGACGTTGATCCCCCGGTCCCGGGCCTGACGTTCGGTCAGCCCGACCGCCCCCACCTCCGGATCGGTGAAGGTGACCCGGGGCAGCGCCCGGTAGTCCGCCCGGGGCACGCTGCCGGCGGTGTCCGGGCCGGAGTCGTCGCCGCCCGCTCCGGCGGCACCGACCGCTCCACCGATCGAACTGGCGGTGCCACTGGCGTCCGGCCCGCCCCGTCGCCGACCGACGTGGTCGAGCAGATCGCGGACGACGATCTCCGCCTGGTACATCGCGATGTGGGTGAACGCCCCCTCGCCGGTGACGTCGCCGACCGCCCAGATCCCGTCGCCGGCCCGCATCCGGCCGTCGACCCGCAGGTAGCGCTGCCCGGCGTCGAGGCCGACGGTGTCCAACCCCAACTCGTCCAGGTGGGCCCGGCGGCCGGTCACCACCAGCAGCCGCTCGGCGGTGAACCGGGCGCCGTCACCGGCCCGCAGGGTGAACCCGGTCTCCTCGTCGTGGTCGACCCGCTCCACCCGGACGCCGGTGTGGATCTCCACCCCGTCGGCACGCAGGGCGGCGGCCGCCACCTCGGACGCCTCCGGTTCCTCGACGGCGAGCACCCGGTCGGACGCCTCGACCACCGTCACCCGTACCCCGAACCGGGCGAACACCTGCGCCAACTCCAGCCCGATCGCCCCGCCCCCGAGCACGAGCAGCGACGCCGGCAACGTGGCCACCTCGATCGCCTCGCGGTTGGTCCAGTAGGGCGTCCCGGCCAGCCCGTCGACCGGCGGCACCGACGGCCGGGTGCCGACCCCCACGACGATCCCGTACCGGGCCTGGAAGACCTGGTCGCCGACGGCCACCCGTCCCGGGCCGGCCAGCCGGCCGGTCCCCCGGACGAAGCGGCCACCCTTGCCGGTGAACCGTTCGACGGCGGCGGTGTCGTCCCAGTTCGCCGTCGCCTCCTCGCGGATCCGGCGGGCCACCGGGGCCCAGTCCGGCCGGACCTCGGCGGAGCCGGCGAGCCCGTCGACCCGTCGCGCCTCGGCCAGCGCGTTGGCCGCCCGGATCATCATCTTGCTCGGGATGCAGCCCCAGTAGGGGCACTCGCCGCCGACCAGTCCCCGCTCGACGCCGACGACGTCGAGACCCGCCTCGGCCAGCCGCCCGGCCACCTCCTCGCCGCCGACCCCGAGCCCGACCACGACCACGTCCACCTGCTGCGGCTCCGTCATTCCGACAGCATCCCCCAACCACCCGGCCGGACCACCGGGAGGGCGGATGACCGCACACGGGCGGTCCCGGTCTCCGGGTGCGGCCCGGCCGCGACAACCAGGTCGAGCCCGTCGTGGGTGGCCGGTAGGGTCCGCCCATGCCACCCGCACCCGAGCCGCGCCTTGAGAAGATCACGCCCGGCAATGTCGACGCAGCCTGCGACCTGCGGGTACGACCGGATCAGGAGCACCTGGTCGAGCCGGTCGCCCGGTCGCTGGCCGAGGCGTACGCGTGGCCCGGCATCGCCTGGCCCCGGCTGATCTACGACGGCGACGAGTTGGTGGGCTTCCTGATGGGCTTCTTCCGGATCCCCTGGCGCGAGGACGACCCGGACGACCTACGTTCCGGGCTGTGGCGCCTGAACGTCGCGGCCGACCGGCAGGGACGCGGGTACGGACGGTTCGCCGTCCGGGCGGTCGCCGACGAGGCGTGGCGACGCGGTGAGCGGCGGATCTACACGACCTGGGAGCCGGGGGACGACGGACCGGAGCGGTTCTACCTGCGGCTCGGGTTCCAGCCGACCGGGGAACTCAGCGGCGGGCAGACCGTCGGCGCCCTCGACCTGTCCGCGCCGGACACCGACGCCCGCTGACGGCCGGGGAGGTCAGACCGTGCGACTGGTTCTCACCTGCCGCCTCGGTGGCCCGGAGCACTCCCTGGCGACGACCGTCACGCTGCGGCGGGCGCTGAAGGCGTCGCTCGCACGGGTCGAGGTCGACGGGCTCGACGAGGTCGACGTCCACCTCACGCTGGGCGGCGCGGTCACGAGCGCCGAGGGTCACGGCGGGGTGCACCACCTCCGGTATTCCGCCACCCGGCGACGGCTCACCGTCAACGTGGTCGTACCGGCCTCCGAGGTCGCCCGGTCCACCCCGGCCGGCGCGCTCGCCCCGTACCTCGACACGATGAGCCGCCGGATCGCCGAACGGTGCGCGCCCGGCGACGCGGACGCCGTGACCCGCGCGCTCGCGGGCGCCTGCCGGGAGGCGCTCGACACGGTGCCCGGGTCCGGCTGAGCACCGGGTCGGCCCCGGCGCGGTAATCCGACGCGGAACCGGGGCCGTACCCCCTACCGTGGCCCGATGCGCGCACGCTTCGCCGCGGTCCACGACTGCTTCCACGACCTGTTCGCCTCGGGCCGGGAGACCGGCGCGGCGCTGGCCGTGCGGTACGACGGTCAGCCGGTGGTCGACCTGGTCGGCGGCTCGACCCGACCGGCCGGCGGCGGCACGCACCCCGCCGACGAACCGCGCCGAGCCGGCGGCGACGTGTCGCAGGCGGACACCCTGGTCAACGTGTACTCCGTCGGCAAGCCGGTGGCCGCCCTCTGCCTGCTGCTCCTGGTCGACCGGGGTCGACTCGACCTGGACGACCCGGTGGTCCGGCACTGGCCGCAATTCCGC
The DNA here is from genome assembly GCF_900091495.1 of Micromonospora echinospora. Classification (NCBI taxonomy): domain Bacteria; kingdom Bacillati; phylum Actinomycetota; class Actinomycetes; order Micromonosporales; family Micromonosporaceae; genus Micromonospora; species Micromonospora echinospora. Next base: position 1,927,447 of record NZ_LT607413.1, read on the forward strand.
ACCCCGGCCACCGTCCGGCAGGTGCTGGCCCACACCGCCGGGCTGCCGGTCTTCCCGGTGCCCCGGCCGGCCCCCGCGCTGGGCGACTGGGCACTGCTCACCGGGGACCTCGCCGCCGCCGAGCCGGAGTGGGAGCCGGGCACCGTCGCGGGCGAGCACGCGCTGACGTACGGGCACCTCGTCGGCGAACTGGTCCGCCGGGTGGACGGCCGAACGGTCGGCCGGTTCCTCGCCGAGGAGATCGCCGGGCCGTGGCGACTGGACCTCGCCTTCGGGCTGGAGCCGGCCGACCAACGGCGCTGCGCCGACCTGTCGTACGGGGTGCCGGACTGGCCGGTGACCACGCTGGGCGTACCCGGGTCCCTCCGGGAGCGGGCGCTCGGCAACCCTGTCGGCTGCCTCGACCTGGCGGTGCTGAACAGTCCGCTCTGGCGCGGCGCGGAGATTCCCGCGGTGAACCTGCACGCCACCGCGACCGGGCTGGCCCGGCTCTACGACGGGCTGCTGGCCGGCGGCGCCCTCGACGGGGTACGCCTGTTCGCCGCCGACCTGGTGGCCGAGGCGACCCGGGTGCAGTACGACGGCCCGGACCTGCTCCTGGCCAGCCGCACCCGGTGGACCCTCGGCATGCAGTACGAGGAGGACGGCAGCTGGGGCATGGGCGGGATCGGTGGCAGTTGCGCCTGGGCCGACCCGGTCCGGGGCTACACGCTGGCGTACACCACTTCGCGGCTGGCCGGGTTCGACCGGGTCGAGGCGCTCGTCGACGCCCTGCACTCCTGCTTCTGAGACGGTGCCCTGCTCGGCCGAGTTGGTAGCAGGGGACCCCTGTTACTCGAAAATCACCTGCAAGGTGCCCTTGCCACCACGTGAGCCGCCGCGCCGCCGAGGCACCACCTCAGCCGAACACGACGGTCCGGGGGCCGGGGACGGTGACCGGGGTGCCGGCCGGGGTGAGCAGCGCCCGCGTCGCCACCGCCAGCCGCTGCCGGCGCGGTACGAGCGCCCGCCGGGTGAACACGTCGTAGCCCTGGCCGGCCACCTCGTCGAGGATCCCGCCGTAGAGGGCGTACGCGGTCCGCATGCAGGCCTGCGAAGCGGGGTCGAGCAGGACGACCCCGGGTGCGGCGGCCTCGTAGTGGGCCTGGGCGCGGCTGACCTCGTACTCGACAAGGTCCCGGATCTTCGGCGTGCCCCGACCCCGGGCCCGCGCCGCGAGCAGGTCCTCCCGGGTGACGTCGAACTTGGCGAGGTCCTCGTCGGGCAGGTAGGTGCGGCCCCGGTCGAGGTCCTCGGCGACGTCCCGGATGAAGTTGGTGAGCTGGAAGGCGAGGCCGAGCTGGCGGGCCGGTTCCCGGGCGGCGGCCGGTTCGGCGCTGCCGAGGATCGGCAGCATCATCGTGCCGATGACGGCGGCCGAGCCCTCCATGTAGTCGAGCAGGTCGTCGTAGGTGCGGTACGAGGTGACGGTCAGGTCCATCGCCATGCTGCGCAGGAACTTGGCGAAGTCGGCCCGGTCCAGGTCGAAGACGGCGATGGTGTGCAGGACCGCCGGCAGCAGGGGGTCGTCCACCGGTCCGCCGTGCAGGCCGGCGAGGAAGCGGGCGGACCACTCGTCGAGCCGCGCGGCGCGGTCGGCCGGGGGCAGTTCCTCGGTGCGGTCGACGATCTCGTCGGCGTGCCGAGTGAATCCATACAAGGCGTGCACATGCCGCCGTTTCCATGCGGGGAGCAGGCGGGTGGCGAGATAGTAGGTGCGACCGTGACGCCTGTGCAGCTCACGGCACCGGTCGTAGGCAGCGGTGAGATCCGTGTCCACCGACCCCTCCTTGAAATCGACGCACCAATCGACGCAACTCGTAACCCTAGGGTACGCTCGCCCACATGGCCAACGACGCAGTTGCCGACAACGCGGCCCGCGCGACGCTCCGGCCGGTCGACGGCGACGATCCAGTGACCGCAGTGCTCGCCGCCTGCACCAGAGACCTGGTCCGGGCCGTGGAGGAGACCCTCTCCGCGTTCCTGGCCGTCGAGATCGACGCACTTGCCGAAATCGACGCGGCGATGGGCGACTTCGCCGCGACCGCCCGTGACCACGTGCTGGCCGGCGGCAAACGGATCCGCCCGACGTTCGCCTACTGGGGCTGGCGTGGCGTGGCCGGCCCCGAGGCGGCCCTGCCACCCGTGCTCCCCGCGCTCTCCGCGTTGGAACTGCTGCACACGTTCGCCCTGGTCCACGACGACGTGATGGACGCGTCGGACACCCGTCGGGGTCTGCCGACCGCGCACCGGGCGCTGGCCACCCGCCACCGGGCCGCCGGGCACCGGGGCGACCCCGACCGCTTCGGCGAGGCGGTGGCCGTACTCATCGGCGATCTCTGCCTGGTCTGGGCGGACCGCCTGCTCGCCCACGCCACGCTCCCGGCGACCCGGCTGCTGGAGACCCGGCGCTGCTACGACCAGATGCGGGTGGAGACGGTCGCCGGGCAGTATCTCGACGTGCTCGGCGAGAACGACCCCGCCAACTGGTCACTGGACCGGGCGCTGCGGGTCGCCCGCTACAAGACCGCCAGCTACACCGTGGCGCGCCCGCTGCTGTACGGGGCCACCCTCGGCGGCGTCGGTGTGGACGCGCCGACGGTCGCCGCGTACACCCGGTACGGGCTGGCGGTCGGCGAGGCGTTCCAGCTCCGCGACGATCTGCTCGGCGTCTACGGCGATCCCGACCTCACCGGCAAACCGGCCGGGGACGACCTGCGCAGCGGCAAGCCGACGGTGCTGCTGATGCTCGCCCGGCAGCTCGCCCGCCCGGCCCAGCAAGCCCGGCTCGACCGGGTCGGCACCGACCTCGACGAGGACGACGTCGCCGAACTGGCCGGGGTGGTCGAGGCGACCGGCGCGGTCGGGCGGGTGGAACAGATGATCTCCGAACGGGTGGACGAGGCGCTGGCCGCGCTCGACGTCGCCGACCTCGACGGGACGGCGCGGTCCGCGCTCGCCGGGCTCGCCGACGCCAGCACCCGACGGTGGGCATGATGGGCGTTCTTCGTTCCGAGGGAGGGGGTCCGCGTGCGGACCGTTGACGGACGTACCGACCGGGTCGTGGTGGTCGGCGCGGGGCTGGGCGGACTGGCCTGCGCGTTGCACCTGGCCGGCAGCGGCCGGCAGGTGACCGTGCTCGAACGCGAGCCGGTGCCCGGCGGCCGGGCCGGCCGGCTCAGCCTCGACGGGTACGAGTTCGACACCGGCCCGACCGTGCTCACCATGCCCGAGCTGATCGCCGAGGCGCTCGGCGCGGTCGGCGAGGAGCTGACCGACTGGATGGAGCTGACCCCGCTCGATCCGGCGTACCGGGCGTACTACCCGGACGGCTCGACGCTCGACGTGATCACCGACACCTCCCGGATGGCGGCGGAGATCTCGAAGGTATGCGGCCCCCGGGAGGCCGACGGGTACCTCCGTTTCGTCGACTACGCCCGCGAGCTGTGGCGGCTGGAACGGGCCGACTTCATCGAGCGCAATCTCGACGCGCCGACCGACCTGCTCACCGGCAACCTGCTGAAACTGCTGGCCGGCGGGGCGTTCCGCCGACTCCAGACCAAGATCAACCAGTTCTTCCGGGACCCCCGTACCCAACGGATCTTCTCCTTCCAGGCGATGTACGCCGGACTCGCCCCGCACGACGCGCTGGCCATCTACGCGGTCATCGCGTACCTCGACTCGGTGGCCGGGGTGTACTTCCCGCGCGGCGGCATCCACGCCGTCTCCCGGGGCCTGGCCGGGGCGGCCGAGAAGCACGGCGTCCAGATCCGGTACGGCACCACGGTCGAGCGGGTGGAGACCGCCGGAAGCCGGGCCACCGGTGTGCTCACCACCGACGGCGAACGGATCCCGGCCGACGTGGTGGTGCTCAACCCGGACCTCCCGGTGGCGTACCGCGACCTGCTCCCCCCAGCCCGCGCCCGCCGGCTGACCTACTCGCCGTCCTGCGTGGTGCTGCACGTCGGCTCGACGCAGGGCTACTCGAAGATCGCCCACCACAACATCCACTTCGGCCGGTCCTGGAAGGGCACCTTCGACGAGGTGATCCGGCGCGGCGAACTGATGACCGACCCGTCCCTGCTGGTCACCAACCCGAGTCGCACCGATCCCTCGGTCGCTCCCGCCGGCCGGCACACCTACTACGTGCTCGCCCCGGTGCCGAACCTCGACCGGGCGCCCTTCGACTGGCGCGGCGGCCTGTCCCGTCGGTACGCCGACGAGCTGATGGCGACGCTGGAGGAACGGGGCTACGTCGGCTTCGCCGACGGCGTCGAGCTGTGCGAGGTCGTCACCCCCGCCGAGTGGGCCGACCAGGGCATGGCCGCCGGCACCCCGTTCGCCGCCGCGCACAGCCTCTTCCAGACCGGCCCGTTCCGCCCGTCGAACCTGCACCGCACACTGTCGAACGTGGTTTTTGTAGGATCAGGCACCCAACCGGGCGTCGGAGTGCCGATGGTGCTGATCTCCGGCAAGCTCGCCGCCGCACGCATCACCGAAAGGTGCCTCCCGTGACCTCCCGTGAGGCCCACCTGGTCGAACTGGTCCACGACGACGGCACCGTCGCCGGCCGGACCACGGTGGCCGAGGCGCACGAGCCGCCGGGTCGGCTGCACCGGGCCTTCTCGGTGCTGCTGGTCGATCCGTCCGGCCGGGTACTGCTGCAACGGCGGGCCGCCGCCAAGACCCGTTTCCCGCTGCGCTGGGCGAACTCCTGCTGCGGCCACCCCGCGCCGGGCGAGTCGCCGGCCGAGGCCGCCAACAAGCGGCTGGGCGAGGAACTCGGCGCCGGCCCGGTCGAGCTGACCGAGGTCGGGGTGTACGTCTACTACGCCGAGGACCCGGCCACCGGTCGGGTCGAGTTCGAGTACGACCACGTGCTGCGCGCCGACGTGCCGGCCGACCTCGTGCTCCGGCCGGACACCTCCGAGGTCGCCGAGCTGCGCTGGGTCGACCCGCTCACCCTGGAGACGGAACTCGACGCCGACCCGCGCGCGTACGCGCCGTGGCTCGGCGGAGTGGTGAACCGCCTGCTGCGCCCCAGCGGTCCCGCACCCGACCGGGCCGGGCCGCTGTCCGGCGCTCCGGCGGACGACGCGTCGGAGCGGTCGGGTGGTCGATGAAGCGCTGAGCGCGGGAGCCGTGGCGCGGCGGCTCGGGGTCGCGGTGACCACGCTGCGGACCTGGCACCAGCGCTACGGACTCGGCCCCAGCGAGCACGTCCCCGGCCACCACCGCCGCTACACCCCGGCCGACCTGGCCCGGCTGGAGATCATGCGTCGGCTCACCGCCGAGGGGGTCACCCCGGCCGAGGCCGCCCGCTGGGCCCGACAGTCCCCGGTCGACACACCACCATCGCGCCGGAACGGCATCGCCGTACGCGACGGCGGCGGGGCGGCCATCCCGGTCGGTCGGGCCGGTCCGGCCGCCCGTGGGCTGGCCCGCGCCGCCATGCGGCTGGACCCGGTCACCGTCGGCCGGACGATCGACGAGTCGATCGCCGCCAGGGGTGTCGTCGCCACCTGGGACGGACTGCTGCGCCCGGTGCTCACCGGCATCGGCGAGCGGCACGCCGCGACCGCCGCGATGATCGAGGTCGAGCACCTCTTCTCCCGCTGCGTGACCGAGGCGTTCGCGGTGGTCACCCGCGCCAACCCGGCCGACGGCCCGCCCCGCGTCCTGCTCTCCTGCACCGACGACGAACAGCACACCCTGCCCCTGGAGGCGCTGGCCGCCGCGCTCGCCGAAACCGGGGTCGGCTGCCGGATGCTCGGCGCGCGGGTGCCGGTGGCGGCGCTGACGGCCGCAGTCACCCGGACCGCCCCGGCCGCCGTGGTGCTCTGGTCGCACCTCCGCGCGACCGCCGACCCGGCCCAGCTCACCGCGGTGCTCGCGGGCCCCAACCGGCCCCTGCTGGTGCTCGCCGCCGGTCCCGGCTGGTGGGACGACACCCTACCGGCCGGGGTGGTCCGGCCGGTGTCGCTGGCCGAGGCGGTCTCGCTGGCCCTCGCGGTACGGGACTCGTTGGACCGGTCGCCCACTGACTGACCGGGGGTGTCACCGTCACCGGACCGGGGCGTAACGTCGGAGCGCCCGTGACCCCGACCCCCCTCTCGGGAGCGACGACGATGACGCCACGCGTCCTGGCTGCGGCCGGTGCCGCCCTGCTGCTGCTTCTCACCGGTTGCGGCGAGGGGACAGCGGTCCGCTCCGCCGGCCCGACCGCCCCGGTCTTCTCCCACCCCGCCGAGGCGACGCCGACCCCCGAACCACCGGAGTCCCCGGCGCCGTCCGGCGTGCCGAGCCCCTCGCCGTCCGCGTCGAAGCCCGGCCCGAAGACGACCCGTACCTCGCTGCCGGCGGGGTTGCGGCGTACCACCGGCACCCGGGGGGTGGCGCTCACCTTCGACGACGGTCCGGACCCGGCCTGGACGCCGAAGGTGCTGGAGCAGTTGCGTAAGCACCAGGTCACCGCCACGTTCTGCGTGGTCGGCACCCGCGTCCGTAAGCACCCCGGGTTGGTGGCCAGGATCGTGCGCGAGGGGCACCAGCTCTGCAACCACAGCTGGCGGCACGACGTGGACCTGGGTGACCGGCCCCGGGCGGAGATCCACGCCGACCTGGACCGCACCACCCGGGCGATCCGGGCGGCGGTGCCCGGCGCGAAGGTCTCCTTCTACCGGCAGCCGGGCGGCCGGTGGACGCCCGAGGTGGTGGCGGTGGCCCGGGAACTCGGCATGACCCCGCTGCACTGGAACGTGGATCCGCGGGACTGGGCGAAGCCGCCGGCCGCGACGATCGTGGCGCGGGTACGGGACGGACTCCGGCCCGGTGCGGTGGTGCTGCTGCACGACGGAGGCGGGAATCGGGCCGGCACGGTGGCCGCCTGCGCCGGGGTGATCGCCGAGAGCAAACGGCGGTACGGCGTCACCAAACTGCGCTGAACCACGCTGACCTGCGGTTTTGGGCGAAACTCCGGCCGGGCGGATACCGATTTTGTTGCCCGGCGGCTCATCACGTATGCTTTGCAGGCCTCCGGCGGGGCCGGATGGGAGCAAGTCCGCAGAAGTTGCGAGTGTGCAATGATGGCGGGGCCGCCCTCATCGTCTAGCGGCCCAGGACGCCGCCCTTTCAAGGCGGTAGCACGGGTTCGAATCCCGTTGGGGGCACGATCCGGCCTGGCCGGAGGCAGTACGAGCTAGGTCCTGTGGAGCAGTTGGAGTGCTCGCCGCCCTGTCAAGGCGGAGGTCGCGGGTTCAAGTCCCGTCAGGACCGCCAACGCCGACGCCGCGTCTCACCGCGCGGCGTTCTGCGTCCGGGGGGTAAACTCACCCGGGTACGGCCAGGTAGCTCAGTTGGTACGAGCGTCCGACTGAAAATCGGAAGGTCGGCGGTTCGACCCCGCCCCTGGCCACATAGCCTTTCGCCGGGCTACAGAGGTCCCCACCAGCGGAAACGTCGGTGGGGATCTTGCTTTTGGCGCCCCCTGCCACGCGCCCGCCCTCTCCGACCGGGGACGGGCGCGTGTCGCAGCGGTCAGCAGCAACCTCCCCTGGTGCCGGCGGTGACGTGTCCCTCCCCGGCGGCGGGGGTGCAGCAGGCGCTCTCGACGGCCTTCCCCAGGCGGTCGGAGTCGGCCTTGACGGTGTAGACCTCCCACGGTTCGTCACCGGGTCCGCGGACCCAGACCTTGTCCTGGAGGGCGTAGCAGCACTCGGTGCTGTTCTCCTCCAGGGTGATCAGGCCGGATTCGGTGAGGCGGTTGGTGGCGGCGTCGACCTCGTCGGTGCTGGACACCTCGACGCCCAGGTGGTCCAGCACGGTCGGCCGGTCGGGCTCGCCCTCCAGGAGCACGAGCTTCAACGGGGGGTTCTCGACGGCGAAGTTGGCGTAGCCGGGGCGGCGCTTGGCCGGCTCGACGCCGAACAGCTTCGCGTAGAAGGCAACGGAGCCTTCAAGGTCGGACACGCGCAGGGCTAGCTGGACACGGGACATGGTTCTCCTCCGGAGCGGATGGGGTGACTGTGATCACGCCCACCCTTGCCTAGATGCTTTTCGAATCAGGACCCACCTTGCACTCTGTTTCGAATTCCGTCAACCTAGGCGTATGTCGAAACAAGCCCTGTCGGTGGTGGACCTGAACGCGGTCGCCTGCTGCGCACCGATCGCGGTCCGCCCGATGGACGTCGACCAGGCAGCGGCCGTCGCACCGATGTTCAAGGCCCTGGGCGATCCGGTCCGACTGCGGCTGATGTCGATGATCGCTTCCGTGCCGGAGATCTGCGTCTGTGACCTGACCCCGGCGTTCGACCTGTCCGGGCCGACCATCTCCCACCACCTCAAGGTGCTGCGCGACGCGGGCCTGGTCGACTCCGAGCGGCGCGGCACCTGGGTCTGGTACCGCGTCCGCCCGGAGGCCTTCCGGCAACTCGGCGCGCTGCTCGACATCCCCACCGCATCCGCACCGGCCACATGAACCTCGCCCTGACCCGGCGGGCGTCCGCAGAGCTCGCCGGCACCGCCCTGTTGGTCACCGCTGTCGTCGGCTCCGGGATCGCCGCCTCCCGGCTCTCCCCGACCGACACCGGACTCCAGCTCCTGGAGAACGCGGTCGCCACCGCGCTCGCCCTGGGGGCGCTGATCCTGATGTTCGGGCCGGTGTCGGGCGCGCACTTCAACCCGGTCGTCTCCGCTGTCGACTGGTGGCTCGGCCGCCGCGCCGGCACCGGCCTCACCGCCCGGGACCTCGCCGCCTACATTCCCGCGCAGGTCACCGGGGCCATCGCCGGAGCGGTCCTGGCGGACCTCATGTTCGGACTACCGGCCGTCACCTGGTCCCGCACCGACCGGACCGGCGGGAATTTGTGGCTGGCCGAGGTGATCGCGACCGCCGGCCTGGTCGTGCTGGTCTTCGCCCTCGCCCGCACCGGCCGCACCACCGCGGCCCCGGCCGCCGTGGGCGCCTACATCGGCGCGGCGTACTGGTTCACCTCGTCGACCTCGTTCGCCAACCCCGCCGTCACCGTCGGCCGCGCGTTCACCGACACCTTCGCCGGCATCGCCCCGACCTCCGTGCCCGGCTTCGTAGCCGCCCAACTCGTCGGCGGTCTGATCGCCGTCGCCGCCCTCGCCGCCTGGTACCCCCACGCCGGGCACGCCGCCGACGCGGTGGTCGTGCCCCATCCCGCCCGAGAGAGCGCAACCCGATGACCGACAAGCCCAGCGTCCTCTTCGTCTGCGTCCACAACGCCGGCCGCTCCCAGATGGCCGCCGCCTGGCTGCGCCACCTTGCGGGAGACACCGTCGAGGTCCGCTCCGCCGGCAGCGCGCCTGCCGACCAGATCAACCCCGCCGCCGTCGACGCCATGCGGGAAGTCGGCATCGACATCACCGACCAGACCCCGGCCCGGCTCACCTGGGAAACCGCCGAGGCCAGCGACGTCATCATCACCATGGGCTGCGGCGACGCCTGCCCCGTCTTCCCCGGCAGGCGCTACGAGGACTGGAAACTCCCCGACCCCGCCGGCCAACCCCTCGACGTCGTCCGCCAGGTCCGCGACGACATCAGGACCCGAGTCGTCGACCTACTCGCCAGCCTTGAGCGGACCCGCTGAGCGGCCCGCCCGCTCGCTGACCACCTGCCGCCACCCCATCCGCCGTCACTCCGGTGGGGAGGCGAGCAGCGTGAGCGCGAGATCGTTTCGCTAGGGTCCGACGTATGACGGTTGCCCGGTCGATCCTGTTGTTCCTGCTCGCGGCTCTCGCCGAGATCGGCGGAGCCTGGCTGGTGTGGCAGGGGTGGCGGGAGAACCGGGGATTGTGGTGGATCGCGGCGGGCGTCATCGCGCTCGGCTTCTACGGCTTCGTCGCCACGTTCCAGCCCGACCCGAACTTCGGCCGCATCCTGGCCGCCTACGGCGGGATCTTCGTGGCCGGATCCCTCGCCTGGGGCGTGGTCGTGGACAAGTTCCGCCCCGACCGCTACGACCTGATCGGCGCGGCCATCTGCCTCGTCGGGGTCGCGGTCATCATGTACGCCCCGCGCAGCAGCTGACCGCCCACCCGGACCTGTTCCGGGGGCGGGCCACCTGTTGCACCCTGTTCCGCCCCCTGCCAACCTGGGCGCATGCCGAGACTTCCCACCACGGCCGGCGAGAGCGTCACGTGAGTTCGGACCCGGTGCCACCTCTCCGCACCGCCGGGGACATCACCATCGCCGCGATGGGCGACCAGCACGGTCCGGCGGTCCTGGACATCTACCGGCTCGGCATCGTCAGCGGAAACGCGACCTTCGAGACCGAGCCGCCCGCCTGGGAGAGCTTCACCGCCACCCGGTTGCCGGGGCACCGGTGGGTCGCCGTCGACCGGGCCGGCGCGGTCCTGGGGTGGATCGCCTGCTCGGCGGTGTCCGAGCGGCGGGTCTACGCCGGTGTGGTCGAGCACTCCGTCTACGTCCATCCCGACGCCGGGGGGCGGGGAGTCGGACGCGGTCTGCTCCAGGCCCTGATCGCCTCGACCGAGCGGGCCGGGATCTGGACCATCCAGTCCGGCGTGTTCCCGGAGAACACCGCCAGCCTCGCCCTGCACACGTCCTGCGGCTTCCGTACCGTCGGCATCCGCCAGCGCGTCGGCCGTCACCACGGCGTCTGGCGTGACGTCACCCTCATCGAGCGCCGCAGTCCCGTCGTCACCTGACGGTGCGACCCGAGACCAGCGCGGCGATCGCCGACTCGACGGCCGCCGGGTCGACCGGCTCGCCGGTGGCAAGGCACTGCAACACGACTCCGTCGACGAAGGCGGCGACGGCCCCGGCGGCCCGGTCGCCGACCGTCGGGGCGAGGAGCCGGCGGACCTGGTCGCGCCAGGAGCGGGCGAGGGGACGCAACTCCGGGCTCCGGGCGGCGGCGAGGTACAGCTCGAACTCGGTGAGCGCCCGTCCCCGGTCGGCGAGGTAGTCGTTGACCAGGCGGGTGAGTCGGGCCGGCAGGTCGTTGCCGTCGCCCAGGTAGTCGGCCCACCGGCACATCTCGGCGTCGAGTTCCGCACCGGCCCGGGCCAGCCCGGCGGCCACCAGGTCGGCCAGGGTGGGGAAGTAGTAGGTGGTCGCGCCGAGGGGCACCCCGGCGCGGGCGGCCACCGCCCGGTGGGTGGTGCGGCCGATCCCCACCTCCGCGATCACCTCGACGACCGCGGCGGTCAGCGCGCGACGGCGGCCCTCCGGGTCGCGGGGGCGGGCGGCCCGGCGGGGCTGACCGGCGTTCAGTGCGCACCGCCGAGGTTGAGGATCACCACACCGGCGACGACCAGACCGACGCCGAGCACCTTGACGAGGCTGAGCGGCTCGCCGAGGAAGGCCGCGCCGATGGCGACGATCGCGGCGGTGCCGAGGCCGGACCACATCGCGTAGGCGACGCCGACCGGGATGGTCTTCACCGCCTGGGCGAGGAGCAGGAACGCCGTGATGTAGGCCGTGACCAGCCCGAGGGTGGGCCACAGCCGGGTGAACCCGTGGGTCGCCTTCAGCAGGCTCGTGCCGATCACCTCGGCTGAGATCGCGCCCAGGAGGAAGAGGTATGCCACCGGTGCCCCTTTTATTGGTACTGACGTACATGTACAAACGTACTAGATTGTGGCCGGGGGCGGCGGGCCGGTGCCCGAACGCCGTCGGCGGGAGACACCCATGGCGTTCCCGTCCCAACAGACGGGCGAGGGCCCGCCCGGGCGGTGGTTTACGCACTTGTGATCGACGGAGGTGATCGCGTTCGGGACAGCGTGACGCGACGATTCTTGATGCTTTTTATCCGGATTTCGCAAGGTCACCGCGCGCTGGCCCGCAGGCGAAGGTCGCTGCACGTCGCGGCGCCAGCCGGTAGGGTCCGGGCCTATGGGGCAGGAGATCGCTGAGCCGGACGCCGTCCATCAGGACGTCGACCGTTTCTCCCTTCGCAGCACTCTTCTCGTCCCCGCCTCCCCGGCGGAGGCGTTCACCGCCTTCACCGAACTGACCAGTTGGTGGGTCGCCGAGTACACCTGGTCCGGACCGGACTTCCTCACCGACCTCGGCATCGAGCCCCGGCCCGGCGGCATGCTCTACGAGATCGGCCCGCACGGCTTCCGGTCCGACTGGGGCCGGGTCCTCACCTGGGAGCCGCCCCACCGGCTGGTCTTCGTCTGGCAGATCGGCCCGGACCGGGTGCCCGTGCCGGACCCGTCCCGGGCCAGCGAGGTCGAGGTGCTCGTCGAGGCCGACGGGCCGGGACGCACCCGGGTCACCGTCGAACACCGGAAGTTCGACCGGCACGGCGCCGCCGCGGAGGGCTACCGGCAGGCGATGACCGAGGGGTGGCAGGACATGCTCACCCGCTACCTCCACTCCGTCCGCCGCCGCCCGCATCCGGCCTGACCGGCCGGGTCGGCTCAGCGGTCCCCGAGCGCCCGGCGGGACGGCCGGCCGACCGTACGTCCGCCGAGGTCGGCCCGGCGACCCGCGTCCGCTCCGACGGAGTAGCCGGTGCCGGCCAGCCGCCGCGGTGCGGCGGTCCGCAGCCGGGGATACACCTCGTCGAGCCGCCGACGCACCCGGTCCGACCGGTCGACGAGCACCAGTGCCACCGACGGGCCGTCCGCCTCCGCGACCTTCACCGCCGACGCCTCGGCCGTCCGCAGCCGTTCCCCGACGACCTGCGCGAACCCGGCCAACCAGGAACGACGGAACGCGGCCGGGTGCGCGCCGGACGGCACCGCCGTGCCGGCCAGGCCGTGTGCGGCCTGCACCAGCAGGGAGGTGAAGAGCAGGTCCACCCGCTCCAGGTCGCTGGCGAAGCCGAACAGGTGCATGGTGAACCCGCTGCCCTCGCGCCGCCGTACGCAGCGACAGCGCAGCGGGTCGGCCACCGCCGCGAGCAGGCCGGCCTTGTCCCGGGCGTACGGGGCGACGACGTCCACCACCCGGTCGCCCACCGGGTCGGTGGCCGGGTCCCGGGCTGCGAGCAGCGCCCGGTCGACCCCGTAGCGGGCGATCAGTTCGGTCGCCTTGGCGGTCAGGGCGGCCGACTCGGCGGCGGTGCAGGCGGGATCCTCCGCCTTGGCGAGCAGCTTGCGCACCTTGCTGAGCATGGCGTCGGACATGCCACCACAGCTACCACACCGGCCGGCGACCCCTGGCGTGGCCAGCGGGGACAGCGGACCGACGCATTGATCAGTACCATCGTCACGGTTCGCGAATGATCGACCGTGAGCGGTCAGTCCATGGTTGGAGAAGCCCATGAAATTTCCGGTCGCTCCCCTGTTGGCCACCGCCACGACAGTCGCGCTGCTGGCCGTCGCCACCCCCGCCCAGGCCGTCGCCGCCGGCCCGCACGATGCCTCCACCACCAACTTCGGCAGCCAGGCGACCTGCTACGGGACCACGAGTCGGTCCTACTTCCAGACCGGCGGCTGGGGTGGGCAGGCCGGTCCGTACCGGACCAGCAGCCGGTGCGTCGACATCAACGTCCGCAACGCCAGCGCCTTCAGCACCCAGGCCTGCGTGATCTTCATCGACCAGACCAGCAACTGCAACTACTGGACGTACCTACCGGCCAACTCCAACTGGACGACGATCGCCACCAACGTCCGGGACGGGGTCAACTTCAAGGTCCGCTTCTCGAACAACTACTACCAGTACGAGCCGCTGGTGGCCTACCACGCCTACTGACCGGCGGAGGGGCGCTTCGGGCCGTAGAGGGTGGCCACCGCCGAGCCGGCGAGGGTGAGCAGACAGTCCGGGAGCAGCCCGTCGGCGATGGCTGCGCCGAAGAGCGCCTCGCCGGTCTCCGGGTCGCGGTTGGCGTACGCGCTGAGGAAGCGGGCCACCCAGCGGGTGTCGTAGTTGGCCTGGTCTATGCCGGGAAAGTCGAGGGCGGCCATACCGGCGGGCACGTCGTCCCCGACCATCGTGGCGGCGAGACACCAGGCCACCCCGTACGCCCCGGCCACACCGGCCCGGTCCACCACGGCGTCGAAGGTTCCCACCACGGCGTCACCGTCTCCGGCCAGAGCGGAGTGCAGGACGGCGGCCGCGTCGTCACGCGTCTGTTGGGGCGAGTCGGTCACGCGGCGAACAGTACGGGACTGCGTCAAGTGATCACCACCCAACGTCCACCGTCCGGTTACTTTACGCAGTCACGCCCGTCGACCTGTACATCCATCCGGCCTCACGGTCCCGCCGATCGGGAACGCACGCTAATGTGCGCAGCGAACCTTCGCCTGAGGGGAACGACGATCATGCGCGTATCACGCGGCTCGCGAGTCGCCACACTGGCGGCCTGCGTGGCGCTTCTGTTCACCACCGGCGCGTGCGGGACAGAGCAGCCCGAGGAGCCCGAGAACGAGAGCCAGCAGGTCCGGCTCTACGGCAACGACGGCAACATGCTCAACACGTTCCCCCTGGAGCTGAAGGATCGTGCCCACCTCGTCGACGGGATGAAGGGCACCACCCCGATGACCCCGTTGCCGGAGGACTTCAAGACCCGGCTCCGCGCGGTCGACCCGAACCTGCGGGACTACCTCTACGCCGCCGAGGCGTACGACGCGGTGATGATCAGCGCGTTCGCCACCCAACTCGCCGGCACCACCGACCCCGCCGCCATCGCCAAGCAGATCGTCGGCGTGACGAACGAGGGTCAGCGCTGCGAGGACGCGGCCGGCTGCCTGAAGCTCGCCCGGGCCGGGCAGGACATCGAGTACCGGGGTGTCTCACTGACCCGGGCCGGGTTCACCGAGGCCGGCGAGCCGGCCACCGCCAGCTATGCCACCCTGCACTTCGACGACCAGAAGCTCAACGACGCCAAGACCGAGTTCGTCGGGGCCGGTGACGACTCCAAGGCGAGCACCAAGGCCCCGCCGAAGGGGCGCAAGCCGCGCGGCGACAGCGGCGCGCCGCTGACCCTGGGTGGCCTGCTGCCGCGTACCGGGGCGCTCGCGCTGGCCTACCCGCCGCAGGCCGCCGCAGCCGCCCTGGCGGTGCGGGAGATCAACGCCGCCGGTGGCGTGCTCGACGAGCCGGTGGTCTGGATCGACGGCGACGACGGCACCAACCCCGCCGTCGCCAAGGCCACCCTGGCCTCCCACGTCGAGAAGAACGTGCAGGTCATCATCGGCGCGGGCGCCTCCGGTGTCTCGAAGGCGATCCTGCCGGACGTGGTGGCCGCCGGGCTGGTGATGTTCTCCCCGGCGAACACCGACGCCAGCCTGACCACGATCGAGGACAACGGCCTCTACTTCCGCACCGCCCCGCCGGACAGCCTCCAGGGCCGGGCGCTCGCCGACGTGATCCTTCGGGACGGACCGCGCAAGGTCGCCCTAGTCGCCCGGAAGGACTCCTACGGCGAAGGCCTCCAGGGCTACGTCCGCACCGAGCTGGAGCGGGCCGGCCTCGGCGACGACAAGGTCAAGCTGCTCACCTACGAACCCCCGGCGGACGCCGACGCCCCGCCGGTGGACTTCAGCGCGGGTGCCCGGGAGATCAAGGAGTTCGGCGCGGACGCCGTACTCCTCATCGGCTACGCCGAGTCGGCCGCGGTGATCGTCGCCCTCGACGAGGCGGGTGTCCAGATCCAGCAGTGACGGGTGGGGGCGGGTCCGCCTCCACCCCCGTGCCTAGCGCGGTCGACGCCGTTCCAGGAAGTCGGTCATCCGCCGGTACTTCTCGTCGTCCTCGAAGAGCACCGCCTGACTGACCAGGTCCAGGTGGGGGTGGGCCGCCGCCGGCGCGTCGACCGCCAGCTTGGTCAGTCGCAACGCCAGCGTCGAGCCCTTCGCCATCTCGTCGAGCAGCTCGTGTGCGCAGGCCAGCAGCCCGTCCGGTTCCGGTACGACCCGGTTGACCAGCCCGATCCGCAGCGCCTCCTCGGCGTCCACCCGCCGGCCGGTGAAGAGCAGCTCCTTGGCCCGCGCCTCGCCGACCAGCGCCGGCAACCGGTGCGTCGCGCCCGCGCCGGCCAGGATGCCCAGCCGCACCTCCGGCTGGCCGAACACCGCCCGCGCCGTGCACACCCGCAGGTCACAGGCGTACGCCAGCTCCGCGCCACCGCCGAGCGCCGGCCCGTCCACGGCCGCCACGGTCGGCAACGGCAGGGCCCGGATCCGGGCGAAGGCCGCCGAGTTGATCGCGGCGAGCGCATCCAGCCGTCCCCGCTCGCGGAGCTGGCCGATGTCCGCGCCACCGGCGAAGATGCCGTCGGTGCCGCCGGTGAGCAGCAGCAACCGGGGGCGGGCCTCCAGTTCGGCACAGACCTCGTGCAGCTGGCCGATCAGGTCCGCGTCGATGGCGTTGCGTTTCTCCGGCCGGTCCAGGGTCACCACCAGCCGGTCCGGCCGCTCCTCGATCCGCAGGCTCACCGTGCCCACCTCCCGTTCGCGACCGCGGGTCGGTCGTTCACTGCTTCACCCCGTCCTGCCAGCGGTAGAAGCCCTGGCCGGACTTCCTGCCGAGTCGCCCCTGGGCGACCATCTCCGCCAGCAGTGGCGGCGGCGCGAACCGGTCCCCGTACGCGGCCTGGAGGGTGCGGGCGATGTCCAGCCGCACGTCGAGCCCGACGATGTCGGTCAGCTCCAGCGGCCCCACCGGGTGCCGGTAGCCGAGCACCATCGCCTTGTCGATGTCGGCGGGGCTGGCCACACCGTCGGCGACCATCCGGATCGCCTCCAACCCGAGGGCCACCCCGAGGCGGGAGGTGGCGAAACCGGGCATGTCGCGTACCACGACGGGGTCCTTGCCCAGCCGACCGGCGAGCGCGACGGCCGCGTCGGTGGTCTCCGGCGTGGTGGCCGGGCCGACCACGACCTCCAGCAACGCCATCGCCCAGACCGGGTTGAAGAAGTGCAACCCCACGAAGCGCTCCGGCTGCGCCAGGCCGGCGGCCAGTTCACCGATCGAGATGCTGGAGGTGTTGCTGCCCAGCAGCTCCGGCCGCAGCGCCGCCGCCTCGGCCAGCACCGCCCGCTTCAGCTCCAGCCGCTCCGGTACGGCCTCCACGAGCACCCCGGGCCCGGGGGCCACCTCGGCGAGCGAGGTACGCACCACCAGGCGTTCCCGGTTCGCCGCCGCCTCGTCGGCGCCGAGTTTTCCCCGCTGGACCGCCCGTTCCCAGAGCGACGCCAGCCGCGCCGGGGCGTCGGCGGCCCGGCCCGGATCCACCTCCACCAGCTCCACGGCGTACCCCGCCCCGGCCGCCACGTAGGCGATGCCGAGCCCCATGGTGCCGGCTCCGACGACGACGAAACGATCGTTCATGTGGCGACCCTATGCAGCCGCGATCCGGATGGCATGCGTGGGGGCGGCGGAAACCGGGTACTGCCGCCGGCAACCAAGGGAAGGACGATCGATGAACGAGGCGACCGGACAACCGTCGGAGACCGTCGAGACCCGGGGTGACCAGCGGGTGGAACTGCTCCGCGCGGACACCAACAACGACGGCCGCACCGACGTCTGGGTGGTCGACACCGACGGCGACGGCAGGGCCGACCTGTTCCAGTTCGACACCGACCACGACGGCAAGGTCGACATCACCATGGTCGACATCGACGAGGACGGCACCCCGGACGAGGTCGTCGACGGCGACGGCGGCCTGCCACCCCGCCAGCTCCCCCCGACCGTCCAGGTCTGACATACGAGCAGGGGTCCCCTGTTACCGCTTTGAGTAACCGGGGACCCCTGCTACCACCTCAGCCGGCGAGGCGGAGGAAAGCCAGGTAGTACGGCGCGTCCCGGTCGTCGACGTCGACCAGCCGCCAGGGCGTGCCGTCGACCAGGGCGGCCAGTTCCTCGGCGGAGCAGACCAGGTAGTCGAACCAGTCGGTGCCGAGTTCCCGGTACCGCAGCCGCAGCCGCAGCTGGCCGCCGAGCCGCCCCTGCCGCCGGTTCCGCTCGTGGTAGCCGGTGTGCACCGGGTCCCGGGTGCCGTACGGGTCGGTGCCCTGCGCGATCACCTGGGCCCCCGGTCGGGCCATCGCCGCCAGTGCGGCCAGGAAGGCCCGGCCCCGTGCCACCCCCTCCAGCAGCCCGACGTTGTTGCCGAGCAGGAGGAACGTGTCGTACCGCCGCCCGTCGGCGACGTGCGCGTCCACCGTGCCGTGCACCAGGTCCCGGACGCCGCGTCGGCGGCACACCGCCAGCGCCCCGGCCGAGGTGTCCAGGCCGGTGACCGGGGTGCCCTGTTCCTGGAGGAGCAGGGCGATCCGGCCCGCACCGGTGCCGACGTCCAGCGTGGCGCCCCGGACCCGGCTCACCGCGCGCCGGTCGTACGGCTCCCAGTCCGGTGGGTCGGCGAAGTAGTGCGCGGAGGGCGCGCCGTTGATCAGCCCGTCGTCCCGCTCGATGATCTCGATGACCGGGCGCGGCAGTCGTCCACCGGCCAACGGCCGGGTCCCGGTGCCGGTCTCCACCGCGTACGCGTCCGTGATCATCGCGCCGAAGACGTCACCGGGTCGTGGTCCGCCACTCATAGGCTGCACGCTATCCGCCGTACCGGCCGGGCCGGTCGGCCGTATCGTGGCGGCGTGACTGATCTCGACGACCTGGCGGCGGAGAAGTACGTCCTGCTCACCACGTTCCGGCGGGACGGTCGGGCGGTGCCCACCCCGGTCTGGGCGGTGCGTGACGGGGACGCCCTGGCAATCTGGACGGTCGCCGACTCCGGCAAGGTCAAGCGGATCCGGCGGGAACCGACGGTGACCGTGGCGCCGTGCGATGTCCGGGGGCGTCCGCACGGACCGGCGATCAAGGGGTACGCGACGCTCTGCCCACCGGCCGAGACCCGGCGGATCCGGAGCCTGCTCAAGCAGAAGTACCGGCTGTTGGGGCGGCTGACCCTGCTCGGCAGCCGGTTGCGTCGGGGCGAGCAGGGCACGGTGGGCGTACGGGTGACCCTGGGCTGAGCGCCCGACGGGCCGGTCCGGCGCGGACGGGTCCGGACATGGTCAGGGGCGGCGGACCCTCGTCCGCCGCCCCTGATCCGGAACGTCTCTGTGCCTCCCGGTTCAGTCCCCCTGGCGCTGCTGGGGGATCTGCCCCTGGAGCAGGGCGCGTACCTCCGACTCGCGGTAACGACGGTGCCCGCCCAAGGTGCGGATCGCACTGAGCTTGCCCGCCTTCGCCCACCGGGTCACGGTCTTCGGGTCGACACGGAACATCGACGCCACCTCGGCCGGTGTGAGCAGCGGCTCTGGTTCGTGCGTTCGCGATGCCATCGGTCACTCCTCCACATGTATAGACATCGGCCGGGGTCCCGCCGGCCGACGCGTCTCCCATGGTCCGGCTAGTCCCCGATGTCCGACATGGGCCGAACGGCCGAAGGTCCCTAGACGGACGGATGAACCATGCCCGATTTATACGACTTTTATGCGCCAGAAACTACCTTATTCGGACTCATGATCACGGTTCGTGATGCGCCAATTACGAAGCCCGCTCTCATCGGTGGTACTCATTGAGCGCTTTGGTGCTAGTTGCACCTTTCCAGCAGCTGCACCGCCCGCCACCGGGCGACCAGCTTGTCGTACGCCGCCGAAGCCTCCTCGGCCTCGCCCCGAGCCAACCCGGCGAGCCCCGCCGCGACCAGGGCCGGCGAGTCGTCCGCCCGGAGGGTCTCCTCGGAAAGCAGGTCCACCAGGCCGCCGTAGTCCAGTTCCACCACCGACCGGGGATGGAACTCCTCCAGCCACCGGGCGGCCTCCTCGACCGCCTGGGTGATCGGCACCTCCCCCACCGACTTGCGCAGCACCGACAGGGCCCGTGAGGACCGTCGGCGGGCCTTGGAGATCTCCGTCCGGTAGCGCAGCACCCCACGCCCCGCCGCGACGTCCAGCTCCCGCTCCTCGGGGTCGACGAGGACGAACCAGCGCAACGGCACGCCCCAGGTGGAGATCTGCTCGTGCAACCGAGGCACCCCGTGCTCCAGCACCCGGGCACCGCTGCGCCAGTCCTCCACCACGGCCTTCGCCTGACCGGCCAGCACCGGCGGGACGAACGCGTCGGCGAGCACCGCCGGCACGCCCTCGCGTGCGCTCAACGCCGCCTCGGCCACCCGGACCCGCAGGTTCCACGGGCAGACCAGCATCGCCTCGCCGGTCTCCAGCACGTACGCCTCGTCCGGCAGGTCGGGCAGGCGGGTCCAGCCCGCGCCGAGCGCCTCGATCACGGCCGTCCGCTGCCGGACCGGCCCCTCCTGCGGGGTCACCGCCCGGCCCTGGCGCACGTACGACCGCCAGTACTCCTGGCGGTCCCGGTCGAAGGCGGTCAGCGGCTCGTACACACGCAGATATGAAGCGAAGAGCGACGGCACGGCGCGATCCTCCCACGAAAGCCTGGTCCGACCGCGCCGACGTCCCTGATCCGCGGCGACCACGGGAGGCGCTACGGAGACGATCCGGTACTAGGCTCGGCAGCGCCGGCACCATCCCGCCGGGCACCGCCAGGTTCATGTCCCACAAGGACACACACCGAGACCAGGAGCAGTCATGGGCGTATTCGCGAGCAGCGACGACCCGGGGTCGTCCGGACACGAACAGGTCGTCTTCTGTCAGGACAAGCAGACCGGGCTCAGGGCGATCATCGCGATCCACTCCACCGCGCTGGGCCCCGCACTCGGCGGGACGCGCTTCTATCCCTATGCCAGTGAGGCCGAGGCCCTCGCCGACGTGCTCGACCTGTCGCGCGGCATGGCCTACAAGAACGCACTGGCCGGGCTCGACCTCGGCGGGGGCAAAGCGGTCATCTGGGGTGACCCGGAGAAGCTGAAGAGCGAGGCGCTGCTGCGGGCCTACGGCCGCTTCGTGGAGTCGCTGCACGGCCGCTACTACACCGCCTGTGACGTGGGCACCTACGTCGCGGACATGGACGTGATCGCCCGGGAGACCCGCTTCGTCACCGGTCGCAGCGTGGAGCACGGCGGGGCGGGCGACTCGTCCGTCCTCACCGCCTGGGGCGTCTTCCAGGGCATGCGGGCCGCCGCCGAGCACGTCTGGGGCACCCCGACGCTCGCCGGGCGCACCGTCGGCGTGGCCGGGCTGGGCAAGGTCGGCCGGCACCTCACCGGTCACCTGATCGAGGACGGCGCGCGGGTGGTGGCCACCGACGTCAACCCCCGGGCGTGCGAGTGGGCCCGGCAGACCTACCCGCAGGTCGAGCTGGTCCCGGACGCCACCGCCCTGATCACGGCCGACATCGACGTGTACGCCCCGTGCGCCCTGGGCGGCGCCCTGAACGACGACACGGTGCCGGCGCTGCGCGCGAAGGTCGTCGCCGGGGCGGCCAACAACCAGCTCGCCCACCCGGGCGTCGAGAAGCTCCTCGCCGAGCGGGACATCCTCTACGCCCCGGACTACGTGGTCAACGCCGGCGGGGTGATCCAGGTCGCCGACGAGATCGACGGCTTCAACTTCGAGCGGGCCAAGCTGCGGGCCACCCGGATCTACGACACCACCCGGGAGATCCTCAAGCTCGCCGACGCCGACGGGGTGCCGCCGGCCGAGGCCGCGGACCGACTCGCCGAGCGCCGGATGGCGGACGTCGGCCGGCTCCGGACCATCCTGCTGCCCTGACCCGGTCGGGGGCTCCGGGGGCGGATGGTACGACCCGATCCGTCCCCGTAGGCCCCCTTCGGGACACAAGCGGCGCTCATGTCGGGAATGACGCATCCGCCGGCCCCGACGGCCGGGCCCGTGGGGACCGCTTCGACGAGCGTCACGCCCACGTCCGAGGGCACTCCTTACCGGGTACACTTCGTAACGGCTGGTTGACTGCGACGCGCAGGGCCGGTCGACGGTAACCCGAGGTGCCGAACGTGGGCATCCCCATGTACCGTAAGAGCCACGAGAGATGCCTGACGTCATCGGGGCCCGCCTTCGGGCTGCCCCGAATTCTGTGCGAGGGGGTCGAGCCATGGGGCGCGGCCGTGCTAAGGCCAAGCAGACAAAGGTGGCCCGGGAGTTGAAGTACCACTCCCCGAACACCGACCTCGCCGCCTTGCAGCGAGAACTCGGCGGCAGCCGTAAGTCGGACCACGACTTCGACGACGACTACAAAGAGTACGTCGACGACGATGACGAGGACCATCCGGACGACGACTCGGATCCCTGGGTCCGTCCTGCCCGCTGACCCACGGTCACATCTGAGCACGCGGTAAGGCCCGCGTGCTCACGTATGTGCCCTGCGGGGTCCGGCGTACCAACTGATGATCGAGGGCCTGCCGTGCCCGCTGTCCGGCTTGCCCCGGCAGGCCCTCGATCGACCTTCCGTGCCCTCACCTGGGCCGGTTGTTCCAGTTGTAGAACGTCGGGATGTTCTCGAAGTGGTTCCACGCGCAGACCGCGCTGGCCCCGTTCCCACCCGAGACCTCCGCCCGGAGCCGGCGTGCCGTCTCGGCCTCGTGCAGCAGTGCGGTAAGGCCCGCCTCGGCTTGGCGCACCCGCTCCGCGACGAGGTCGCTGGGCGTTCCTCCGACCGGCTCAGGCAGCCGGTGACTGGTGGTCTCGGGCATGTTCCAACACTCCCTCCAGTAGGCGGATCTTGCTGTTGCGGCAGTGCTCGGTCTCCGTGCCGTCGAAGCGCCCCTGCTCGAAGTAGCGGTTGGCGGCGTGACCGCCGCCGCAGAAGCCGAAGTACGGGCACGAGGCGCGGCACGCCTCGACACCGCTGAGGAACTCGCCCACCCAGGACGTCCGCTCCGCGTCGGACAGGATCTCGGCCAGCGGGGTGTCCAGCACGTTTCCGCTGCTGAAGTCTCCGTAACGGGAGTCGGAGAAACCGGCCAGCTCCGGGGAGAGTAGCGTCACGGAGCCGTCGTGGCCGACCGTGGGAATCGGGTCCAGCCGCCGGGGCAGCACGTCGTCGTCCGTCCCGTCCAGGATCGCCGAGGCGTACCGCAGGGACCACTCCACCTCGCGGAGGTGGATCCGGGGATCGCGCCGCCAGGCGGCGACCAGCTCGGCCCAGAAGGCGGTCACCGTGGCGGCGTCGTGCGCGTTGCCCCGGAGGTTCACCCCCTCGGTCTCCTCGATGTTCACCCCGAGCACGTCACACCCCAGTTCGAGGAAGTAGTCGTACAGCTCGGTGGCGAGCCCGGGCTCCGGGCGGCTGACCACCGCGAGCGCGGAGAACGGCAGCCCGTGCCGGCGCAGCGTGGCCACGCCGCGCACGATCCGGTCGTACGCCGGCCGGCCGGCCCGGGTGACCCGCTCGGCGTTGCGCTCCCGCCCGCCGTCCACACTGACGCTGACCCGCACCCGGTGTTCGGCGAAGAACGCACACCAGTCGTCGTCGATCAGCGTGGCGTTGGTCTGGACGTGGTGCTCGACCGACGGCCCGAAGGGTGCGATCAGCGCGGCGAGGTGGTCCCGCCCGGCCGCGAGCGGCTCCCCGCCGTGCCACACCACCGAGAACCGGCCCCGTTCGGCCCAGGGGTTGACCGCCGCTGCCACCGCCTCGGCGACGGCGACCGGCATCCGCCGGTCCGCCGCGCGCAGTGGGAGGTAGCAGTATCGGCAGTCCAGGTTGCAGAGCGTGGTCGGCTGCATCACGACGTACGTCGGGACGGCGGCGACGCCGCGCATCCCGCTGAACGTCCGCTGCCGGGCAGGCATCGCCCTCCTTCGCCGCTCACCTGAGGAACCTTCAGGCTAGGCGGCGATGGCTGTCCGGGTGAACCCCTCATCGGGTGTACGACTGATCGTCACGTGGTGACCGTCACCCTCGGGTGTGCTGGCCCACCATCCGCACGTTGCCGGTGCCCTCGATGACCTCACCGGCCTGCCAGGCGTCGACCCCCCGGCCGGCCAAGGTGGCCAGCGCCCGGTCGGCGTCCTCGGCCGAGACGATGGCGAACATGCCGACGCCCATGTTGAAGGTGGATTCCATCTCCGAGTCCTCGATCCGGCCCTTGGCCTGGATCAGGTCGAAGATCGGCTGCGGCTTCCAGGTGGCCCGGTCGACCACCGCGTCGACGGTCTCCGGCAGGATCCGCACCAGGTTGCCGGGGATACCGCCGCCGGTGACGTGGGCGATGGCCCGGACCTCGGCCTCGGCGATCAGCTTCAGGCAGTCCTGCGCGTAGATCTTCGTGGGGGTGAGCAGCTCCTCACCCAGGGTGCGCTGCCGGCCGAAGTCCTCGATCACCACGTCGAGCCGCATCCGGCCCGCACCGAGCAGCACGTGCCGCACCAGGGAGTAACCGTTGGAGTGCAGACCGGACGAACGCATCGCGATCACCACGTCGCCCGCCTCGACCCGATCCGGACCGAGGATGTCGCTCTCCTCGACCACACCGACCCCGGTGGCGGAGACGTCGTACTCGTCGGGGCGGAGCACCCCCGGGTGCTCGGCGGTCTCCCCGCCGAGCAACGCGCAACCGGCGTACCGGCAGCCGTCGGCGATCCCGGCACCGATCTCGGCGACCCGGTCCGGCACGACCTCGCCGCAGGCGATGTAGTCGAGCAGGAACAGCGGCTCGGCCCCGCACGCCACCAGGTCGTCGACCACCATCGCGACCAGGTCGATACCGATCGTGTCGTGGATGTCGAGCTGCTGGGCGATGACCAGCTTCGTGCCCACCCCGTCGGTCGACGACGCCAGGATCGGGTTCGTGTACTTCTTCGTGTCCAACCGGAACAGGCCGGCGAAACCACCCAGGTCACCCAGCACCTCGGGCCGCCGGGTCTGCCGCACCTTGGACTTGAGCAACTCCACCGCGCGGTCACCCGCCTCGATCGAGACCCCCGCCTCCGCGTACGACGCCGACCGCTTGCGGGCGGTACGACCCGTCCCGGCCGTCCAGGGCTGGCGCTCGCCACCGGTGCCGGACGGGCTGCTGCTTGCTGCGCCGTTGCGCTCGGACACGTGCGTCACGGTTCTCCCCTTTGTGGTCCTCGCGGTGCCGACACCGCGGCGGGTCCCGTCGACCCGTCGATCACTGCCGCCGGCGACCCGCGCCGGTTGGTGCTATGGGCGGTGTACGGTCGCGCCGCCCGGAGTGGCGACGAGTGGTGGAGTGTCCCCGTGCTCCGCGCCCCGGGGCGCGGACCGGGCGGCCTCCGGCGTGGCACCGGTGACCCGGCGGCCCACACCCTCGAGCACGTGCTTGCCGATCAGGTTTCCGGCCGGCAGCTCGATCGGGTACTCCCCGTCGAAGCATGCCCGGCAGAGTCGGGTCTTCGGCTGCTCGGTCGCGGCGATCAACCCGGACAGCGAGACGTATCCCAGGGTGTCGGCGCCGATCGAGCGACGGATGCCGTCGTTGTCGAGCCCGTTGGCCAGCAGCTCGGCCCGGGTGGCGAAGTCGATGCCGTAGAAGCAGGGCCAGCTCACCGGCGGCGAGGAGATCCGGACGTGCACCTCCAGGGCGCCCGCCTCACGCAGCATCCGCACGATGGCCCGCTGGGTGTTGCCCCGCACGATCGAGTCGTCCACCACGACGATCCGCTTGCCGCGCACGTTCTCCCGCAACGGGTTCAGCTTGAGCCGGATGCCGAGCTGGCGCAGCGTCTGCGAAGGCTGGATGAAGGTCCGCCCGACGTACGGGTTCTTCATCAGACCCGCGCCGTACGTGATGCCGGACTCCTCCGCGTACCCGATCGCGGCCGGGGTGCCGGACTCCGGCACCGGGATGACCAGATCCGCCTCGACCGGGTGCTCCTTGGCCAGTTGCCGGCCGATCTGCACCCGGGTGGCGTGCACGTTACGCCCGGCGAGGGTGGCGTCCGGGCGGGCGATGTAGACGTACTCGAAGAGGCAGCCCTTGGGCTCGGGGGCGGCGAACCGGGTGGAACGGAGCCCCTCGGCGTCGATGGCGATCAGCTCACCCGGTTCGACCTCGCGCACCACGCTCGCGCCGACGATGTCCAGGGCGGCGGTCTCGCTGGCGACCACCCAGCCGCGCTCCAGCCGGCCGAGCACCAGCGGACGGACGCCGTGCGGGTCCCGGGCGGCGTAGAGGGTGGTCTCGTCCATGAAGACGAAGCTGAACGCCCCCCGCAGCTTGGGCAGCACCTGCAACGCCGCCGCCTCGACGGACAGGTCGGGGTAGCTGGCCAGCAACATCGTCACCAGGGACGTGTCGTTGGTCGAGCCGTCCGACCCGAGGCCCTGCTCGGCGACCTCGCGCTGAAGGTCGGCGGTGTTGACCAGGTTGCCGTTGTGGGCCAGGGCGACGGTCGTGCCGGCGCTGGTGGAGCGGATGGTCGGCTGGGCGTTCTCCCAGGTGGAGCCGCCGGTGGTCGAGTAGCGGGTGTGCCCGATCGCCAGGTGGCCGCGCAGGCTCGCCAGGGTGGGCTCGTCGAAGACCTGGGCCACCAGACCGAGGTCCTTGTAGACCACGACGCTGGACCCGTCGCTCACCGCGATGCCGGCCGCCTCCTGGCCGCGGTGCTGCAACGCGTACAACCCGAAGTAGGTGAGATTGGCGACCTCTTCCTCCGGCGCCCAGACCCCGAAGACGCCACAGGCGTCCTGGGGGCCGGGCCGCTGGGGGTCCAGGTCGTGGCTCAGCCGGCCGTCGCCTCGGGGCACCTGCCGCTCCCTCGTTGCTGTTCTGTCTGCTGGGGTGGGTGTCGTGCACGCGCATTCGCGCGCTCTGCCGGGACGTCGACTCTTAGTGTACGCGAGCCCATAGTGATACCGACAGTCACGAACCCACTCCTATCGGTCATCGACGGATGGTGATCATCCCAGCTCCAGCGGGAGATGGGCGGAAAGATCCGCCCGAGTTCCACTCACCCGAACGCGACCCTCCGTGATCGCCGTGCCCCATTCCAGCCGTCCCGAGGCGAGCGCGAGCCACACCTCCGGTGACATCTCCACCACGTTGGGTGGCGTGCCCCGGGTGTGTCGCGGACCGGGAATGCACTGGACCGCGCCGTATGGTGGAACCCGCACCTCCACCGATCGGCCGGGGGCGCGTTCCGCGAGGGTCGCCAGCAGCGTCCGGACCGCGTCCCGCAGGACCGGCCGTTCTGGCGTACGCCCTTCGTCAAGCGCCACGAGGGCCGCCGTGACCGCGGCGGACTTTATGTGCGGAGAGGACACGACGGGACGATACGACCCGCCAGTAGGGTTACCGACGTTGGCCCTGGGTCGCGCTCGTCCGGTCCGACAAGGCATAGTTGCCGACGGCGTTATTCAAACCGTGATGATCCCCGGAGCCCGGCCCCCACCGGGCCGGGGAAGTCAGACCGGAAGGCGGTGGACGTGTCAACACACCGACGAGCCTGGAAACAACGGGCCGGTGTGGTCGTAGCGCTGGTTGCCGGCGCTCTGCTCGCCATCCCCGCCACACCCGCCCTGGCCGCCCCGGACGTCAACAACGTGTCGGCATCGCCGAGTTCGGTCGAGGCGGGCAAGACCACCAAGGTCAGGTTCTCGCTCGACTTCGGCGACGAACCTGTCCCGGCGAACATCCAGGTCTCCTCGAACAACGGGAAGTTGACCTGTGTCGACGGCTGTTCCTTCAGCCGGATCACCGACGGCGGCCGGCAGGAGGCCACGTTCCGGCTGGCCGACGACGCGAGCAACGGCTCCGCCGTGATCACCGTCCGGGCGACCGACGCCGTCGGCCAGGGTGACACCAAGGAGGCCAGCACCACCGTCACGCTGGTCGGTCGGGCCGCGCCCACCACGCCCTCGCAGGCGCAGACCGTGCGGCGGATCTCCGGCAAGGTGACCAACGCCACCAACGGCAAGCCGGTGCCCAACGCCACCGTCGCCCTGATGGATCCCCAGCGTCGCCAGTACACGACGACCACGGACGAGGACGGCAACTGGCGGTTCGACGGCTCCACCGAGAGGCCGATCGCCCCCGGTGCGATCGTCCTCGGCGCGAGCTTCGACGACGTCCGTAAGACCGTCACGATCAACGCCAGCGCCGGCCAGAGCATCACCGGGCAGCGGATCTCCCTCGGCCTGCCGGTCGAGGCGACCGCCACCCCCACGCCGGGCGCCACGGAGGACCCGGTACCGACCGAGGAACCCACCGAGGAGACCAGCGAGGAGCCCGGCGCCACTTCGGGAGCGACGAACAACGCCGCCGAGGAGGACTCCGGCGGGTTCGGCTCCTGGTTGCTGATCATCCTCGGCGGCCTCTTCGTGGCCATCGGCGTCGGCACCATCGTGCTGCTCTGGATGAGGCGCCGGGAGAACCCCGACGACGAGGACGCCGAGGACGCCGGTGGCGCGGCGGCGGGAGCGGTCCCGGCCGCGCGTGGGTCGTACCGCGGCGGCGCGGACGACGCGACCCGCGTGGTGAACCGGGTCGGCCCCGACGCGACCATGGTCGGCGGCGCCTCTCTCGCGGACGCGCCCACGATGATGCACAACCGACCGCTCGTCGACGACGTCCCGCCGGACCCGTACGGCGCGCCGCCGCCCCAGCCCGGACAGGGCTACGGCTCGGCCGGCCAGAGCGGCTGGGCCGGAGGCGGCTACGGCGACTCGGGCCAGACCCAGGCCGGTGGCTACGGCACGGGCGGCTACGGCAGCAACGCGCCCGCTTCCGGCAGCCCCTACGGGACCGCTCCCTCGTCGGGCAGCCCGTACGGCAGCGCGCCCGCCTCGGGCGGTGGCTACGGCACCGCCCCCTCCTCCGGCAGCCCGTACGGCGCCGCGCCGTCCTCGGGCGGTGGCTACGGCGGCCAGCAGGACTACGGCAACCCCGGTGGCGGCTACACCCCGCCGGGCCAGGGCGGCGGCTACGGCGACCAGTACAACGAGCCGACCGGCCGCTACTCCGAGGGCACCCAGGCGTACACCCCGCCAGCGGACCCGTACCCCACCTCGACCTACCAACCCCCGGAGGGGGGCTACGGCCAGGACCCGGGCGCCGGCTACGGCCGGGGCCAGGAGCCGACCGGTGGCTACGGTGGTTACGGCCAGCAGGGCGGCTACGGTCAGGAAGCCCCCCAGGGCGGGTACGGTCAGGATCCGCAGCCGGGCGGCTACGGCGGCCAGCAGGGTGGTGGCTACGGCTCCGATCGTGGCGGCTACGACCAGCAGGGCGGCTACGGCAACCAGCAGGGCGGGTACGGCCAGGATCCGCAGCAGGGTGGCTACGGCGGCCAGCAGGGCGGCTACGGCCAGCCCGGCGGTGGCTACGGCGACTACGACCAGCACCAGCAGGGTGGTCGGGGCCGGGACGGTCAGCCCCCGCAGCAGGACCGGGGCAACCGCCGTCTGGACTGGCTGGACGACTGACCCGTCCCGGGGCTCGTTCCCCGTTCACGTGACGGACGTCGGCGGCGATGTGGATCTCCCACATCGCCGCCGAGTCTCTGAGTAGCCGTGGCCGGGCGCCGGACGGGTGCCACGCGGCGATGCGGGTACGTGCGGCTCAGGCGGCGGAGAAGACGCCGTGGCGCAGCACCGGCACCACCGCCGAGGCCCCGACCTCCACCGCGATGTCGACGTCACCGGCGAAGCCCCGCTCGACGAGTTCCCGCCCGGAGACACAGCCCCACACGGCGGCCGGCACGTCGGGGGTGCTCGCCAACGCGGCGAGCGCCATCGCCGCCTCCACCGAGAGCCCACCCGGGACCC
This sequence comes from Micromonospora echinospora, assembly GCF_900091495.1. NCBI lineage: Bacteria > Bacillati > Actinomycetota > Actinomycetes > Micromonosporales > Micromonosporaceae > Micromonospora > Micromonospora echinospora. Next base: position 1,957,043 of record NZ_LT607413.1, read on the forward strand.
CGGAGAGCGCGTCGAGGACACACGCCGCACCCAACTGGTCCTCCACCGAGGGGCGCAGTGAGCCGTCCGGCCAGCGCTCGCCCGAGGCGACCACCCCGATCGGCGCGTCGACGGTGCCGTACCCCCGCTCGCGCAGCCAGTGCCCGACGGCGTCGGCGTTGCGCAGGCAGGCCGCCACCACCGGCAGGCCGGTCGCGCTGGCCGCCGCGCAGATCGCCGAGCCGTTCGGCGACGGCAGCACCAGGTCGGGTACGACCGGCGCGGCCCGCAGCGCCGCCGGCGAGAGCGACCACGGGTGGTCTCGGGTCACCTGTCGCCGCCCGACCGCCGCCACCGCGCCCACCCGGAGCGCGTAGTCGGCGGCCTGCTCGCCCCAGGGGAACGGGTGGACCCGCACCCCTCGGGCGACCGCGACCTCCACGGAGGTGGTGAAGGAGAGCACGTCCACCACCACCAGGACGGCACAGACCCGGCCGAGTTCCGCCGCGCCGGCGAGCCCCCAGTCGAACCGGGCGCCCGTACCGGGCTGGGTGTGGACCGCCGCGGACACGGCCTCAGTGCCGGTCGGTGGCGGTGTTCTCCCCGGCTGCGTCGACGTCGGCCGTCGGCGTGTCCTGGGCGTCGCCCGTGGACGGGTCGTCGACGTCCGCGACCGGCTGGTCGGCGGTCGCCACCGGGTCGACGTCGACCGGGTGGGCTCCGGTCGCGGCACGCTCCGTGGCCGGCGTGGTCCCGCCGGCCGACGCGGCCTCGACGGCCGCCGCGGAGCCCGCGACCGCCTCCGGGCCGGACGTGTCCGCAGCACCGGAGGTGACGGACCCGTCCCCGACCGGCGTCACACCGGCCACCGGCACCGCCTCGACGGCGCCGGCCACCCCGGTCGCCGGGGCGGGCACGTCGACCACCTCGGCCGCACCGAAGAGCCGCGGCAGGGTCGCGGTGTACGCGTCCCGCAGCTCGTCCAGGCCGACCTGGAACTGCCCGCGCACCTCCAGCACACCGCCGGTCGGGTCGGTGACCCCGATCGCCTCCACCGGCACCCCACGCTCGGCGCAGAGGGCGGTGAACGCCTTCTCGTGTCCGCGCGGCACCGACACCAGGGCCCGCGTCGCGGATTCGCTGAAGAGGTAGACGAACGGCAGCGAGCCGGTGGCGAAGCGCTCCGGCAGGGCGATCCGCGCGCCGATGCCCCGCCGCAGGCAGGACTCGACCAGGCTCTGCGCGAGACCACCGTCGGAGAGGTCGTGCGCCGAGCTGAGGTGCCCGACCCGGGCGGCCTCGGCCAGCAGGTCGCCCAGCGCCTGCTCGCGGGCCAGGTCGACCCGGGGCGGGACGCCGCCGAGGTGACCGTGGGTCACCCAGGCCCACTCGGAGCCGGACAGCTCGTTGCGGGTCTCGCCGAGCAGGAAGATCAGGTCGTGCTCGCCCGCCGGCCGGGACGCGAAGCCCATCGGCACCCGCGCGGCGACGTCGTCCAGGACGCCGAGCACGCCGACCACCGGGGTCGGGTGGATGGCCGCCGCGCCGGTCTGGTTGTAGAAGCTGACGTTGCCGCCGGTGACCGGGATGCCCAGTTCCTGGCAGCCGTCCGCGAGGCCGCGCACCGCCTCGGCGAACTGCCACATCACGCCCGGGTCCTCGGGCGAGCCGAAGTTCAGGCAGTTGGTGACCGCGATCGGCTTGGCACCGGTCACCGCCACGTTCCGGTACGCCTCAGCGAGCGCCAGGCGCGTGCCGTGGTACGGGTCGAGGCGGGCGTACCGGCCGTTGCCGTCCACCGAGAGGGCGACGCCCAGCCCGGTGCGCTCGTCGATCCGGATCACGCCGGAGTCCTCGGGCTGGGCGAGCACGGTGTTGCCCAGCACGTACCGGTCGTACTGCTCGGTGACCCAGGTGCGGTCGCAGAGGTTCGGCGACGCGATCATGCGGAGCAGGGTGTCCCGCAGCGCGTCCGGCGTGGCCGGCCGGGGCAGCGTCTCGGCCCGGTCGGCCTGGAGCAGGATCAGGTCGGCCGGCTCCCGCATCGGGCGGGCGTAGACCGGCCCGTCGTCGACCAGCGAACCGGGCGGCACGTCCACCACGAGCTGGTCGCGCCAGGTGACGTACAGCCGGCCGGGCTGCCCGTCCGGCGTCGGCGCGGTGACCTCGCCGATGGCGGTGGCGAGCACGCCCCACTTGTCGGCGACCTTGAGCACCGCCTCCAGCTTGTCCGGCTCGACCACCAGCAGCATCCGCTCCTGGGACTCGCTGGCGAGGATCTCGTGCGGCTCCATCGAGGGCTCGCGCAGCGGCACCCGCTCCAGCCAGACCCGCATGCCGGTGCCGGCCGCCGCGGCGGTCTCGGTGAGCGCGCAGGTGAGCCCGGCGCCGCCGAGGTCCTGGATGCCGACGACCAGTTCGGCGTCGTACAGCTCCAGGCAGGCCTCGATCAGCAGCTTCTCGATGAACGGGTCACCGACCTGCACCGACGGGCGGCGCTGCTCGCTGCCCTCGTCGAAGGTGGCGCTGGCCAGCACCGACACACCGCCGATGCCGTCCCGGCCGGTCTTGGCGCCCATCAGCACCACGACGTTGCCGGGGCCGGCGGCCTCCTTCTTCTGGAGCCGGTCGACCGGCAGCACGCCGAGGCAGAGCGCGTTGACCAGGGGGTTGCCCTGGTAGCAGGGGTCGAAGACCACCTCGCCGCCGATGTTGGGCAGGCCGAGGCAGTTGCCGTAGCCGCCGACGCCGGCCACCACGCCGGGCAGCACCCGGGCGGTGTCCGGGTGGTCGGCCGCGCCGAAGCGCAGCGGGTCCATCACCGCGACCGGACGCGCGCCCATGGCGAGGATGTCCCGGACGATGCCGCCTACGCCGGTCGCCGCGCCCTGGTAGGGCTCGACGAAGCTCGGGTGGTTGTGCGACTCGACCTTGAAGGTCACCGCCAGCTCGTCGGAGATCTGGACCACGCCGGCGTTCTCGCCGATGCCGGCGAGCAGCCGGTCGCTCGGCGGGGCCTTCTCACCGAACTGGCGCAGGTGCACCTTGCTCGACTTGTAGGAGCAGTGCTCGCTCCACATGATCGAGTACATCGCCAGCTCGGACTGGGTGGGACGCCGGTCGAGGATCTGCCGGATCCGGTCGTACTCGTCGTCACGCAGGCCCAGCTCGGCGTAGGGCTGCAACTCGTCCGGGGTGTCCGTGGCGCGGGGCACGGTGTCGAGGCGGCCGAACGGGCCGGCGGGGCCGGCCGGGGCGGCGGCCACCGGACGCGGCGTGGCCGGGGCGCCCGGGGTGGGGTGCGCCGCCGGGTCCGGGTGGGTGGTCATGACCTCTCCTCGTTGCGCTCGTGGCCACCGCGTCGGGGGTGGCTGAGCCGACCGTTGTTCCGGTGGGGCTGGCTCACGCCGGCGCTCCCACCAGGTGCTTGAGGACCGAGGTGAAGAAGCCGAGGCCGTCCAGGGACGGGCCGGTGAGCGCCTCCACCGCGTGCTCCGGGTGCGGCATGATGCCGACCACGTTGCCGGCGGAGTTGGTGATCGCGGCGATGTCCCGCTGCGACGCGTTCGGGTTGCCACCGAGGTAGCGGGCGACGACCTGGCCCTCACCCTCCAGCCGGTCCAGGGTCGCGGTGTCGGCGACGTAGCAGCCCTCGCCGTTCTTGACCGGGATCAGGATCTCCTGGCCGGGCTGGTACGTGTTCGTCCAGGCGGTGCCGGTCGCCTCGACCCGCAGGAGCTGGTCCCGGTTACGGAAGTGCAGGTGCTGGTTGCGGGTGAGCGCACCCGGCAGCAGGTGCGCCTCGCAGAGGATCTGGAAGCCGTTGCAGATGCCCAGGACAGGCAGCCCGCCCCGGGCGGCGTCGACGATCGTCTCCATCACCGGGGCGAACCGGGCGATCGCCCCGCAGCGCAGGTAGTCGCCGTAGGAGAAACCGCCGGGCAGCACCACGGCGTCGACGCCGTGCAGGGCGGCGTCGCCGTGCCAGAGCCGGACCGGCTCACCCCCGGCGATCCGGACGGCGCGGGCGGCGTCCCCGTCGTCGAGCGAACCGGGGAAGGTGACCACGCCGATGCGGGCGGTCACGGCCGCGCTTCCACAGCGTCGTCGGCCTCGACGAGGCGGACGGTGAAGTCCTCGATGACCGGGTTGGCGAGCAGCTTGTCGGCGATCTCCCGAGCCCGGTCCAGGTCCGGTTCACCGGTGAACTCGATCTCGACACGCCGGCCGATCCGGACGGAGGCGACGTCACTGACGCCGAGCCGCGGCAGCGCGTTTGCGACGGCCTGGCCCTGCGGATCGAGAATCTCGGGCTTGAGCATGACGTCGACGACGACGCGAGGCACTGGGCACTCCTGACTGTGTACGCAGTTGGGTGCCGACCCACAAAGGGGCGAGCGCAGCCAGCCTACCTGGCAGATAGCGGTCCGGACGCACCGGCCGGCGACAGCCCGCGCAGTGATCCACATTACCGAGCGCAACCGGCGACGGCCAGCACCGGGCGGACCGCGCCGGTCGTGTCGCGTCGACCCGCCGGAGGGCACTCGGGCAATCTGATATGTAGCGATCAGTATCGATGCAGCTCTTGTCGGCGAACGCGGCGAACCCCTACTGTACGTCGACAGATATCGATGGCAGTCCGGCCGTCCGGCGGATCCACCGACCCCGTCGACGGCTCTCCCGACCCGGTTCCCGGTAAACCCCGTGAAGGAGTCCCCCCGCCATGCGAATCCGCTCCCTCGTCGCCGCCCTCAGCGCCGCCTTCGTCGGCATGATCGGTCTCGGCGCGCCCGCCGCAGCCTCCGAGCCGGCCCCGGTCACCCCGTACATCATCGGAGGCGGCTACGTCTCCTCCGCGCCGTGGGCCGCCGCGGTGTTCAGCAACGGCTCGTTCACCTGCTCCGGCAGCGTGATCTCCTCCGAGTGGGTGCTGACCGCCCGGCACTGCGTCGGCGGCACGATGTCGGTCCGGATCGGCAGCGTCTACTACGCCTCCGGCGGCACCACCCGCACCGTCAGCGCCACCTACAGCCGCTACGACCTCGCGCTGATGCGCCTGTCGAGCCCGGTGAGCACCTCGTACGTCTCGCTGGCCAGCAGCAACCCGCCGGTCGGCTCGACCAACACCATCTACGGCTGGGGCATGACCTGCTACAGCGGCTGCTCCGCCTCCAGCCAGCTGAAGACCGCCACCGTGCAGGTGACCGGCCTCACCACCGACGCGTACGGCGGCCAGGCGATCCGGAGCAGCCGGATCAACGGCAACGCGTGGCGGGGCGACTCGGGCGGCCCGCAGTTCTACAACGGCCTCCAGGTCGGCGTGGCCTCCACCGCCGACGGCCGCACCATCCAGAACTACGGCAGCGTCGCGTACAACCGGGCCTGGATCACCTCGGTCTCCGGCGTCTGACCTGCCCGGTCGAGGCGGGATGCGACCCCGCTGACCGCCTTCTGACCCGACGTGCCGACTCGGCGCGGACGGTCCGGCTCGTGCCGGCCGTCCGCGCCGCGCCGTTTCGCAGCATGCGGCGAGGTGAACACGGCTCGCGAACCGCCCGCCGGGGCGGATGCCAGCATCGATGACGTGCTGGTCGTGACGACGGATACGCTGCCCGGCTACGAGATCCGCCAGGTCCTCGGCGAAGTGGTGTCATCGATGGCCAGGACCCGGAACCCCTACCGCGAGGGCGTGAAGAACCTGCGCGGCGGCGCGTACGACCCGATGGCCTCGGACAACCTCACCCGCTGGCGTACCGACTCGGTGACCCGGCTCGGCGAGGAGGCCCGCCGCCTCGGCGCCAACGCCGTGCTGGGGATGCGGTTCGACAGCCGGGACTGCGGCGAGATGTGGATGGAGGTGTGCGCCTACGGGACGGCCGTGGTCGTCGTACCCCGGGCGCCCGCGACCATGCCCCCGGACCAGCCGGTCGTCGCGGCGGACACCGCCCACGAGGCGGGGATCGCCGAGGCTCCCGGCGGCATCGCCGAGCCGGCGAGCGCCCCGAACCTCTCCACCGCCGCCGAGACCCCCACCCCGCGCTCCTGACCGGGACGGGTCAGAGGATGGGGGGCGGGGAGTAGGCGGCGGCCTCGGGGTGCTGGGTGACGATCTTCGTGATCCGGGCGGTGACCGAGGCGACCTGGGCCGCGGCGGCCCCGACGAAGGCGCCCCGGTCGGCGACCAGGGTGTCGATCTCGGCCCGGGTGAGGCCGAGCCGGGAATCGGCGGCCAGCCGGTCGAACAGGTCGTTCCCGGCCACGCCCCGCTCCCGCATGGCCAGGGCCACGGCGACCGCGTGCTCCTTGATCGCCTCGTGTGCCACCTCCCGGCCCACGCCGCGGCGCACCGCCGCCACCAGGATCTTCGTGGTCGCCAGGAACGGCAGGAAGCGCTCCAGCTCCCGCTCGATCACCGCCGGGTACGCCCCGAACTCGTCGAGCACGGTGAGGAAGGTCTGGAACAGCCCGTCGGCGGCGAAGAAGGCGTCCGGCAGGGCCACCCGGCGCACCACCGAACAGGAGACGTCCCCCTCGTTCCACTGGTCGCCGGCGAGCTCGCCGACCATCGACAGGTAACCCCGGATGATCACCGCGAAGCCGTTGACCCGCTCGCTGGACCGGGTGTTCATCTTGTGCGGCATCGCGCTGGAACCGACCTGACCCGGCTTGAAGCCCTCGGTGACCAACTCCTGACCGACCATCAGCCGGATCGTGGTGGCCAGCGAGGAGGGAGCCGCGGCCACCTGGGAGAGCGCGGCGAGCACCGCGACGTCGATCGAGCGTGGGTAGACCTGCCCGACGCTGTCCAGCACCCGGCTGAACCCGAGGTGCTCGGCGACCCGCCGCTCCAGCTCGGCGACCTTCTCCGCGTCGCCGTCGAAGAGGTCGAGCTGGTCGGCGGCGGTGCCGACCGGCCCCTTGATCCCCCGCAGCGGGTACCAGTCGATCAGGTCCACCAGCCGCTCGTACGCGATGATCAGTTCCTCGGCGGCCGACGCGAAGCGCTTGCCCAGCGTGGTGGCCTGCGCGGCGACGTTGTGCGACCGCCCGGTCACCACCAGGCCGGAGTGCTCGTGGGCGAGCCAGGCCAGCCGGGCCAGCGCGGCCACCACCCGGTCCCGGACCAGCTCCAGCGAGCGGCGGACCTGGAGCTGCTCGACGTTCTCGGTGAGGTCCCGCGAGGTCATCCCCTTGTGCACGTGCTCGTGCCCGGCGAGGGCGTTGAACTCCTCGATCCGGGCCTTCACGTCGTGCCGGGTGACCCGCTCGCGGGCCGCGATCGAGGTCAGGTCGACCTCGGGCAGCACCCGCTCGTACGCCTCGACGACCCCGTCCGGCACCGCCACCCCGAGGTCGCGCTGCGCCCGGAGCACGGCGAGCCAGAGCCGCCGTTCCAGGCGGACCTTCTCCTCCGGGGACCAGAGGGCGACCAGCTCGGGTGAGGCGTAACGGTTGGCGAGCACGTTCGGGATCGTCGTCACCCGGCCATTCTCCGGTACGCCCGCCGCGACGCCCCACCCAGGTCAGACCCCGTCCGGCCGCACCCCGGACGGGATCGGAACAGGCCCGGGCGGGCCTGCGGAGTCAACGACGGTCACGGATCTCCCGCCACCCGTTGCACCGACCGGGGCGCGTCGCTAAGGTGCGTGGCAGAGGCCGGCATCTCCCCCCGTGGATGCCGGCCTCTGCATTACCGGATCGACGCTTGTCCCCCCGGACGCGATACCGGAATGAGATGGCGACTAGGTCCCGCCCACGCGCCAACATCGATGAGCCTACGATGGATGCGTCAAGGACGTCAACTGACGTTAATGGCGTGTGAACATCAATTAATCCCAGCTTCCCCCGATGGTGGAGGTGACGCCGTGAGCAGCACAGCCGAGGGTGGCACGTCGTTCGCGGACCGGCTCAACCTGCTCTTCGAGACGATCCGACCGGCCGGCCGGGAGGCCCCGCACAGCAACAAGGACGCGGCGGGCGCAATTCGGGCGGCCGGCGGGTCCATTTCCGACGTATATATCTGGCAATTACGTACAGGCCGTCGGACGAACCCCACCAAAGAGCACATAGAAGCGTTGGCGCAGTTCTTCGGAGTGAGTCCGGCCTACTTCTTCGACGACGAGCAGGCCCGGCACACCATCGCCGACCTCCGCACGCTGGACGCGCTGCGCAAACTCCAGGTGCAGCACGTGTCCCTGCGTACCGTCCTCCAGCACAAGGGGCTCTCCCCGGCGAGTCAGCAGGTCATCCAGCAGATGGTGGACCGCTGTCTGGAACTGGAGGGGCTGGCCGGGCGGGAGACCGGGTCGACGGAGGTCGGACGGTCATGACCGGGTGGCGTGCCAAACGACGGTTGACGCGCCTCACCAGCGGTATCCGGATCCCGGCGACGGCGGACAGCGCGGCGCTCTGCGGCGCGGTGGCCGAACACCTCGACCGGCCGATCCAGCTCCTCCCCCTGCCCCTGCCCACCGACGCGCCCTGCGGCATCGTGATCTCCACACCGCAGAGCCACTACGTGGCGTACGACAACCAGACCAGCCCACTGCACCAGCGGCACATCGTCGCCCACGAGCTGGGCCACCTGCTCGCCGGGCACGCCGCCCGACCGGTCGACGCCAGCGACCTGACCCGCCTGCTCATGCCGACCCTCGACCCCGACATGGTCACCTCGGTGCTCGGCCGGGTGCCCGGCTACGACGAACGGGCCGAGTGGGAAGCTGAGGTCATCGCCGGACTGCTCCGCCGGCACACCGCCCGCCGGAAGGCCACGCCGACGGTCGACGCGGACCCGTCGACGGCGGCCGTCGTCGACCGGATCCGGCAGTCCCTCGGCGGGCCGTGAGGCGTGCACGCCCTCCTCTACCCCGGGCTGGCCGTCCTGGCCTGGACGGCGGCCGGCGTACGGCTGACCACCACCCTGCGTGACGGCACCGGCAACCCGGCCCGCCACGCGGTCACCGGCACGTTCGCCCTGTTGGCACTGACCTTCACCGTCTCCACGCCGGCCGTCTGGGCGTTCGCCGACCGGGCCGTCGGCGTCGACAACATCGCCGCGCTCATCGCCCACCTCTGCGTGGTCGGCTTCTCCACCAGCATCCAGGTCCTGCTGCTCTGGTGGACCAACCCGCCCGAGCGGGCCGGCCGGCACAGCCGCTACCGGCTGGTCGCCCTGGCCGTGGTCGTCCTGGTGCTCGTGGTGCTGTTCGGCGGCGTCGGCCCGACCGACACCCACAGCACCGACTTCGTGGCCACCTACGCCCACCGGCCCCAGCTCGCCGCCTACCTGCTGATGTATCTCGCCGCCTTCTCGGCGGGACTGGTCGACATCATCCGGATCTGCTGGCCGTACGCCCGGCTGGTCGGCCCCGGCTGGCTGCGCCGGGGATTGCGCACCACGGCGGTCGGCGCCGCCGTCGGGCTGGTGTACACCCTGGCCCGCGTGCGCGACGTGGTCGCCGCCATCTGCTGGGACGACCTGCCCAGGTTGGAGCGGCTCGTCCCGATCACCGCCAGCACCGGCGCGCTGCTGGTCATCGGCGGGCTCACCATGCCCGCCTGGGGTCCCCGACTCGCCGCCGTGCCCGGCACCGCCCACCGGATCCGGCTGCTCCGACAGTTGCGCCCGCTCTGGTCCGCGCTCTGCGCCGCCGTTCCGGCCGTGCGCCTCGCCCACGATCGGCGCTGGTGGCGGCCGGCCGACCGGCTGCACCGCCGGGTGATCGAGATCTACGACGCCCGGCTGGTGCTGCGGCCGTACCTCAGCGAAGCCGTCGGGGACCGGGCCCGCCGGCACGCGGAGGCCGGCGGGCTCGGCGGCGACGACCTGGCCGCCGTGGTGGAGGCCGCGAAGCTGCGGGCCGCGCTGGCCGCGATGCGCGCCGACGTCCGTCCGCGCCGCCCGGAGCTGCCCGGCCCGCCCGATCCGGCCCTCGACGAGGTACGCGAGGTCGAACAGCTCGCCCGGGTCGCCCGCGCGTTCGCCACCTCACCCCTGGTCGGTGCCGCCGTCCGGGAGACCGCCGAGGACGCGGCCGGGGGTGGGGGTGGGTGGTAGCAGGGGACCCCTGTTACCGCATTTTGCCGAGCAGGGGTCCCCTGCAACCACCTCAGCCCGGACGCTACTGCCAGGTGGCGGTGTCGGGGTCGATGCCGTGGGCGCGTGCGCTGGCGTCGACGCTCTGCCGGAACCACGTGGCGAGGCCGACGCGGATGCCGTCGTAGTGGGCGGCGAAGGCCGGGTCGGTCTCGTACATGCGGGCGAGACAGACCTGCATCTGCCTGCTGAGGGGGAAGTACGACGCGAACACCTCACGGTGCCGCTCGACGAGTCGGTTCGCCTCCGGGCTGCCCGGGGTGACACCGGCGTCCATCGCGTCCGCCAGGGCGCGGTCGAGGTCGGTGACGGCCCCGGCGATGGCCTGCCACTCCTCCGAGCTGCGGGAGGCTGAGCGTTCGGCGTACTGCTGCCACTGCGTCGTGTCCCCGTAGCGCTGACGGGCCTGGGCGGGCCAGTCCGGGTTCCACTCGGAGCCGAAGATCGCGGCCTGCTGTTCGACGGTGAGCAGCAGCCCGCGCTCGTGGGCGGCGATCATCCGATCCAGTCCGGCGCCGAGCTGCTGGAGGCGGTCGATCCGTTGGGCGATCTGCGCGCGCTGCGCACGCAACGCGCCGGTCACGTCCGCGGTCGAGTCGTCCAGGATGGCCTGGATCCTGTCCAGGCCGAGGCCGATCTCCCGGTACACGACGATGCGGTGCAGGCGTTCCAGGTCGCCAGCGGTGTAGAGCCGGTATCCGCCAGCCGTGCGCAGCGACGGTCGCGCCAGACCGATGTCGTCCCAGTGGTGCAACGCGCGGACCGTCACGCCGAGACGCGTCGCGACCTGACCGACGGTCAGGCCGTCGGCGTCAGTGGCGTCCGGCATGCTCCTCATTGTCGCCACGGCGGACGCCCGGTGGGGTGATCCCGATGGCTTCAAGGTTCCGCGCCTCCTGGCTGGCCGGGTCGAAGGGCTTCGCCGCGGTGAAGACGATCCGTGCGTTCTCGGGCGTGATCACCTCCACGTCGCGGGTGTTCCAAGGCGTGTCCCGTGGGCCGTCGACCGAGTTCGGGCTCAACGCACGACAGGCTTCGACAAGGGGGTCGACCTGGTTGAGCACACAGGCGAAACTGACGCTCATCGCCGGTGCCTGCGCCGGCGCGCTCGCCGCCGAGACGAGGAGTACGTCCTGGAACGCCCAGCGCCGCAGGTGCACGAGCGTGCCGGGGATGCGGAACAGCTCGATGAACCCGAGTCCACGAATCCAGAAGTCCACCGACGCCGCCAGATCGCTCGTGGGGATCGTCGCGAAGGCCGGCATGCCGTAGATGCCCCGGAACGGCTCCGGCGCGACCGCGTCCGGGCCGGGATCGGGCACGGGACTGATCTCGAAAGCGTCGTAGTAGTCGCTCATGTGTCCACCCTCCGGCCTCACGCACCGTGAGGGTCAAGCCGGTTCCGTGGTCAGGCTGCCGGTTCGTGACAGAGCCAGACGTACGCCTCCGGCTGGTCCCGGTTCCACTCGTCGGCCCGCTCCTGCGGCACCGCCCGGAACCCGACGGCGGCGTAGCAGCGCAGTGCGCGGGTGTTGGCGGGGTTCACCCGCAGGCACACCGCCGGCTTCCGGCGCAGCGCCTCCCGGGTCAGCAGGGAGACGAACCGACGCCCCAGGCCACGACCCCGGTGCCCCGGCGCGACGATCAGCCGGGCCAGTTCCGCCTCGGCCTCGTCCTCCTCCACCCACAGCTCGCCGAACGCGACCAGCTCACCGGCGGCCATCAGCCCGTACGCCTCGGTGTCCGGCTGTGCCACCCAGCCGGCGACCGTCTCCGGGGTGACCTCGTCCCGGGAACACCACCACCGGGTCTCCTCGACCGACGCGGCCCACCCGGCCACCGTCCCGGCGTACGCCCCGTCGAACCGCACCAGCTCCACGCGCCGTCCCCTCCCCCGTAGCCGATGGTGGCTCCGGCGACGACGGACCAGCGCTCGGCATCGGCGCGGACGCGTCCGGTCGCGGGAACGCCGGACACAACGGGTCCGGCCACCGCCGGGTAGGCGTGCCAGCGTAACGACGGCGGACCTCGACGAGAACCGAATTGCCGACGTTTCGACAACGGTCGAGCGCGCCACCCGGCCCGGATGATCAGCGGATGATCGGATCGGACCGCAGCGATCGGGCGCGGAGCAGGCGTCGAAGCCCAGAGTTGACACCGGAAGGGAGGTCCTCTTGATCTCGGCACTCAACCGGTTGGTCGACCACGTGGAGAAGCACCTCACCGAGGAGCTCGACCTCGACGGGTTGGCCAGGAAGCTCGGCACGACCGAGTACCACCTACGCCGGATGTTCTCCTCGCTGGCCGGCATGCCGCTCTCGGAGTACGTACGCCGACGCCGCATGACCGTCGCCGCGGCTGACGTCGTCAGCGACGACGACCTGCTGTCCATCGCGGTCCGACACGGGTACGGCTCGACCGAGGCGTTCGGGCGGGCGTTCCGGGCGGTGCACGGTGCCGGTCCCAGCGAGGTACGCCGCGACGGAGGCCCCCTTCGCACACAACCGCAGCTCAGGTTCCGCCTGACCGTCGAAGGGAGCACTCCCATGGACACCCGAATCGTCGACCGCCCCGCGTTCCGGCTCGTCGGACACGCCGCCCGGGTCCCGTTGATCTACGAGGGCGTCAACCCGCACATCCAGCGGCACGTCACCTCGTTCCCGCAGGAGGAGCACCTGCGGCTGAAGGCCATGAGCAACACCGAGCCGGCCGGGATCCTCGCGGTCAGCGACGACCTCGACGCCGACGCCGCCGAAGGCACCGAGCTGACCTACCTGCACGGGGTCGCGATCAGCGGCGACACCCCGGCGCCGGACGGGCTGGACGCCATCGAGGTCCCGCCCGGCACGTGGGCGGTCTTCCGTAGCTCCGGGCCGTACCCGAGCACGCTCCAGCAGACCTGGGCCGCGACCGCCACCGAGTGGTTCCCCTCGAACCGCTGGCGGCTGCGGCCGGGGCCGTCGATCGTGGCCGTGCTCGAACGGGCCGAGGACTTCAGCACCGCGACCTGCGAGCTGTGGCTCCCCGTAGAGCCCACGTGACCGTCCCCGCAAACACCTGACCCACACTCATCACCGTGTCGGTCATGGACTCGCGGCACCTGCCGAACACCCGTAGATGCCGGCGATCGGGCGCCACAACTTCATGATCGACGGAGTGGAAAGCCCGGTGCCCCGCAGCCGCTGACCACTGGTGGTGGCCGGCCTCGTCGGAGACCGGCCGCCACCGGAGTTCGTCGCTACTGGGGTGCGAGGGTGAGGGTCGAGGAGAGCGCGATGGCCAGTTGCTGCTGTTCGGTCAGCGCGAAGGTCGGTCCGGTACCGCCGCTGGCGTGGTTGACGTTCAGCCAGGAGCCGTCCTTGCGGCGCACGTCGATCGACCGCTCGCCGGTACGGGTGTTGCCCTTTCCGCTGATGGTGGTGACGATCCGGTACTGCTCGCCATTCGGCCCCTCGCCTTTTCGACAGCTGTAGGACCCGGATGGCCTGCCGCAGGTGAGGCTGCCGGAGCTCGGGGACTTGCGCCAGATCTGGACGGAGAAGAGCGCCGGGCGGGTCTTCCCGTTCGTGATCGGGGCCTGCCCCCAGTAGTTGTCGCTGTCGTTGTCGCCGCCGGAGCCCGTCCACGCCTCCTCCAGGGCGGCGCTCGACGTGACGTCGGGGATCTGGGCGCGCAGCGCGGCGATGACCGCCTTGTCGAGCCGTTCCTGCTGTGCCGGGTCGGCCGGGGCGCTCGGCGGCAACGTCTGCACCGGCACCTCGACGCCGGGCGGCAGCGGGCCGAGGTTCAGCGTCGGATCGGTGGCGATGGTTATCAGTTGTTCGACGGTGAGCGGGAGTGGCCCCGGCGGCGTGTGGCCCCTCAACGTCAGGGTCACCGCCGAGTTGTCGGCCCGCAGCAGTTCCACAGTGAGTGGCGGGGTGAACCGGCTTCCCATGTCCATGATGCTGGTCCTGATCCGCGAGCCGTCCGGGCCGGCCGCCTCCACGCAGTCGATTGTCATCTTCGACATACGCTCGCAGCGGGACGAGTGGAAGCCCACCAGTCCCTGCCGCTTGACCACGAGGAGCAGGTCACCGCGCTTGCCGTCGGCGACGATCTCACCATTGACCGAGAACCGGTCCACGGTGGTCCAGCCACCCCGGCTGCCCGACTGCCAACCCGGCCGGTCCAGACCGGGGGCGGTGGAGTCCGGCCATCTGATGCTTGGCGCGGTCCGCTTGAGGGACGCCTCGACGGCGGCCTCCAGGCGCTGCCAGTCCGCCTCGGCGCCGGCCACGGTGGTGATCCTCGGAGCCGGGGGGTGTGAGGGGATCGGCAGGACCGACGGGGAGGGCGGTACGGCTGGTGGGGCGGGCGACGGCTGCGGCCCCCCCAGCAGGCCCGCCGCGAGGGTCACCGCCAGGACGGCCGCCGCTCCGGCTCCGCCGGCTCCCCACATCCGCAGCCTCCTGGCCCGCCGCTGCCTGAAGATGATCCGGTCGACGTCGACCGTCGAGACCGGCGAGTGTCCGATCGCCTCGTCCAGTGCCTGTCGGTAGCTCATGCCCACTCCTCCCTGGGGCGTCCGGCCGGGTTGGTGGCGAGGGCGCGCAGCGCGTCGAGGCCGCGCGCGGCCTGGCTTTTCACCGTGCCGTTGCTGATGCCGAGGATCCCGGCGGTCTCCTCGACGGACATGTCGCAGTAGAAGCGCAGGACGACCACCGCCCTACGCCGGGCGGGGAGCTGGCCGAGCAGGTCGAGCAGCATCTCCCGGTCGGCGAGGGTGGGTTCGGCCGGGTGCAGGTCCACCTCGTCGGGGAGTTCGTCGACGCTGCGTTCGCGTCGCCACGGCCGTCGGCGCTCGTCCAGCCAGGCGTTGGTCAGCATGCCGCGCACGTACGCGTCGACGTTCTCCACCGCGCGGACCCGACGCCAGTGCCGGTAGAGCTTGCCAATGGTGATCGAGACCAGGTCGTCGGCGGTGTGCCAGTCCCGGCAGAGCAGGTACGCCGTCCGGCGCAGCGGCTCCAGCCGGGCGGCCACGAACTGCCGGTACTCCTCCTCGTCCGCGCGCCTCACCGCGCGGAACCCGTGTTTACCGTCATGTCCAGGGGACGGAGGGCACGGCCCCCGGGGTTGCCTCGATCGTGGTGGCGAACGGCCCGCTGGGAGGCCGTTCGCCACCACGATCCACGGTGCGATCTGGTTTCACGGGGCGGGGCGGCCGGTCAGGGCATGGTGGAGGGCCCGGCAGGCGGCGTCCTCGGTGTCGTGGGTCTCCCGGACGTCGTGGACGCCGCGCTCGTAGAGGCCGATCTCCCACCGGCCATCGGGTGCCCGGCGCAGGAACCAGAAGTCCGGCGGGAGCGGCACGTGCTCGTGGACGTCCTCCAGTTCGAAGGCCTCCGGGGAGAGCCCGGTGTGCAGCAGGACGTTACGCAACTCGTGCCGGTCCACCCGCCGCCTCCTGTCCTCGATCCACCACCGCTCAGCAGATGGTGGCACCGGCCGTGGCCCCGCACTGCCCGTGCGGCCTGGTGGTGAGGTCCTCCTCCACCAGGTAACCGTTCTCGATCAGCCAGGTGATGCTGAGCTGCCCGCCGGCCTCGGGCAGGTACCGCTGCTCCAGCTTGAACTGGGTGCCCATGCCGGGCTGGGCGAACCAGGGCGCGACCGGCCCGGAGTCGACGGTGAACGGCTTGAGCACACAGTAGACGTGGTAGTTGGCCAGGGGCGCGGTCGCCGGGGTGCTCAGGTTGGCGGGTGGCAGCGACCGGGAGCCGAACGGCGTGCCGAGCGGTGCGAGGTAGGCGCCGCCGGGAAAGCCGAACCGGTCGAGCCGGTAGCCGGGGAGCAGGGTCTGCGCCGTCTTGACCGGGCTGCCGTCCGACCCGACGACGAATCCGCCCGCCGGCGGGTACACGTACGCCTTCTGCGCCGCGTTCGTGTACTGGTCGAGGAACTCCTGCTGGGTGAGCGCGCCGAAACGCCTGTAGTCGCCGAGCAGCGGCCCGACCGGGTCGGCGGTCAGCGCCTGGGCCGGGCCGAGGAGCTGGTTGTTATCGTACGCGGTGGTCGGCGGCGCGTTCGGGGGCGTACCCGGGCGGCATGGCGAGGTGGCTGCCCGGCTGTCCGGCTGCTGGCCGCCGCGTGAGCCGGGCTGCTGACCGCCGGCCTGAGCACCCGGGGGCGAGGGCGTCGGACTCTGCCCGACGCTGGGCGTGGGTGTCGGCGTGACGGGTGCGGTGAGCGGTTGCCCGGTGACCGCGCCCACCGGCTGGGCGGGCAGGGGGAGCAGGACGAAGGCGACACCGGCCAGTAGCGCCAGTAGTCGACGACGGTCGACCGCCATGGAAACCTCCTGAAGACGATGGGTCAGAGACCCTCATCTTCAGGAGGTTTGCACGTGAATATGAGTAGTTATACCTTTCACACCTGAAAGGAGGAACATGCGCGCATCTCGCTTTTTGTCCGAATCTCCTCGCGGGGTCAGCGCTCCAGGATCGCCGTGACGCCCTGACCGCCGGCCGCGCAGATCGAGATCAGCCCCCGGCCACCGCCCTGCTCGGCGAGCAGCTTCGCCAGGGTGGCGACGATCCGGCCGCCGGTCGCGGCGAACGGGTGCCCGGCCGCCAGCGACGAGCCGTTGACGTTGAGCTTCTCCCGGTCGATCGCGCCGAGCGGCGCGTCCAGACCGAGGCGCTCCTTGCAGAACTCCGGCGACTCCCAGGCGGCGAGCGTGGCCAGCACCTGCGAGGCGAACGCCTCGTGGATCTCGTAGTAGTCGAAGTCCTGCAACGTGAGCCCGGCGCGGGCGAGCATCCGGGGCACCGCGTACGCCGGGGCCATCAGCAACCCCTCGTCACCGTGCACGAAGTCCACCGCCGCCGTCTCGGACCAGGTGAACCAGGCGAGCACCGGCAGGCTCCGCTCGCGCGCCCACTCCTCGCTGGCCAGCAGCACGGTGGACGCGCCGTCGGTGAGCGGGGAGGAGTTCCCGGCGGTCATGGTGGCCAGCCCGGCGTCCGGACCCCTGGTGCCGAAGACCGGCTTCAGGCCACCGAGCTTCTCCAGGCTGGTGTCCGGGCGGAGGTTCTGGTCGCGGGTCAGCCCCAGGTACGGCGTGACCAGGTCGTCGAAGAACCCCCGGTCGTACGCGGCGGCGAGCCGCTGGTGCGAGCGGAGCGCCAACTCGTCCTGGGCCTGCCGGTCCACGCTCCAGCGCAGCGCCGTGCGGGCGGCGTGCTCCCCCATCGACAGCCCGGTGCGCGGTTCCGCGTTACGCGGGATCTCCGGCTTGAAGGGCTGGTGCGGGCGGAGCTTCGCGGCGATCCTCAGTCGCTGGCCGAGGGTGCGGGCGGAGTTGAGTTGCAGCAGGGTGCGCCGCATGTCCTCGTTGACGGCGAGCGGGGCGTCCGAGGTGGTGTCCACACCTCCGGCCACACCGGCGTCGATCTGTCCGAGGGCGATCTTGTTGGCGACCAGGATGGCGGCTTCCAGCCCGGTGCCGCAGGCCTGCTGGATGTCGTACGCGGGGGTGTGCGGGTCGAGCTTCGAGCCGAGCACCACCTCGCGGGTCAGGTTGAAGTCCCGGGAGTGCTTGAGCACCGCCCCGGCGACCACCTCGCCGAGCCGCTGCCCGGCCAGGCCGAACCGGGCGACCAGCCCGTCCAGCGCCGCGCCGAGCATGTCGGCGTTGGACGCGTTCGCGTACCGCGAGTTGGACCGGGCGAAGGGGATCCGGTTCCCGCCGATCACCGCGACCCGTCGGATGCTCTGCACGATCCCGCCTCCTCGAAACACTTGCCCCAACCCTACTCGCCAGTAGGCTACGCCTATGACCGACAGGTACGCGAGCTTCGTCCGATCGGGGGCCGGTCGCGCGCTGGTCAAGCGCCTCGGGCTGCCCGACCCGCCCCGCCTGCGCCGGCACCGTCCCGGCGACCCGCTGCTGCCCGGCCCCGCCCTGCTGGGCGCCGCGACCGGGGGCCGACTCGCCGAGCCGGTCGGCCGGATCCTCCGCGCCGCCGGGGTCGAGCCGGCCACCGTCGATTCGGCCGTCGGGGGCGACGTGGCCGCCGCCGACGCGGACACCCGCTTCGGCGCCCTGGTGTACGACGCCACCGGCATCACCGACTCCACCGGCCTGCGGCAGCTCTACGACTTCTTCCACCCGTACGCCCGGTCGCTGCACGCCAGCGGTCGGGTGGTGGTGCTCGGCACCCCGCCCGAGCAGTGCGCCACCCCACGTGAGGCGACCGCCCAGCGGGCCCTGGAAGGGCTGACCCGCAGCATCGGCAAGGAGTTCGGCCGGGGCGTCACCGCCCAGCTCGTGTACGTCACCGCCGACGGGGACGCCGGCACGGAGACCAGCCTGGAGGCGACCCTCCGGTTCCTGCTCTCCGGCCGCTCGGCGTACGTCTCCGGGCAGGTGATCCGGGTCGGCACCGGCCCGGCCACCGCACCGGCCGACTGGGACCGCCCGCTGGACGGGCAGGTCGTCCTGGTCACCGGGGCGGCGCGGGGCATCGGCGCGGCCCTGGCCCGGGTGCTCGCCCGCGACGGCGCGCAGGTGGTGGTGCTGGACATCCCCGAGGCCGGGGACGAGCTGGCCGCCGTGGCCAACGAGATCGGCGGCAGCGCCGTGCAGCTCGACCTGACCGCGCCGAACGCCGCCACCCGCCTCGCCGACCACCTCACCGCCCGGCACGGCCGGGTGGACGTGGTCGTGCACAACGCCGGCATCACCCGGGACAAGACCCTCGCCCGGATGAACGCCGACCGGTGGGACCAGGTGATCGACGTCAACCTCTCCAGCCAGGAGCGGATCAACGACGTGCTGCTGGAACGGGAGCTGATCCCGCGCGGCGGCCGGATCGTCTCCGTGTCGTCGATCGCCGGGATCGCCGGCAACCGGGGCCAGACCAACTACGCCACCAGCAAGGCCGGCGTGATCGGGCTGGTCGACTCGCTCGCCCCGGCGCTGGCCGAGCGGGGCATCAGCGTCAACGCGGTGGCCCCCGGGTTCATCGAGACCCGGTTGACCGCCCGGATCCCGCTGGCGCTGCGTGAGGCGGGCCGCCGGATGAACAGCATGTCCCAGGGCGGCCTGCCGGCGGACGTCGCGGAGACCATCGGCTGGCTGGCCTGGCCCGCCTCCGGCGCGGTCAGCGGCAACGTGGTCCGGGTCTGCGGCCAGAGCCTGTTGGGGGCGTGATGGACCGGCGGGAGATCGAGCTGCCCCGACTGCCGGCCTCCGGGCCGCTCTACCGGCGGGCGGTGCTCGGCTCGCTGCCCGGGGTGGGCGGCGGCCGGCGCTCCGGTGAGCTGCCGGACACCGCCCTGACCGTCCGGGGCGTCACCGTGGACCGGGCGCACCTGGCGGACTACGACCGGGTCTGCGGCTTCCGGCTGACCGACGCGCTGCCCGGGACGTACCCGCACGTCCTGGGGTTCCCGTTGGCGTTGCGGCTGATCAGCGCCCCGGACTTCCCGATCCCGCTGGCCGGCGTGGTGCACGTGGGCAACCGGATCACCGTGCGCCGGCCGGTCGACGCGGGCGAGGCCCTGGACTTCACCACGTACGCGGAGAACCTGCGTCCACATGCACGCGGCCGGCAGCTCGACGTGGTGCTGGTCGCCTCGGTCGACGGCGAGGAGGTCTGGCGGGGCGTGTCGACGTACCTCGGACGGGAGCGGTCGGCGACCGGCGGCCAGCGGAAGCAGGGCGAGTGGTCGCCCGCGCCGATCGGGCCGACACGGTGGCGGGTGGACCCGCGGGTGGGTCGGGACTACGCCCGGGTCTCCGGTGACCACAACCCCATCCACACCTCGCGGCTGGGCGCGCGGCTGCTCGGCTACCCGCGTCCGATCGCGCACGGCATGTGGAGCAAGGCCCGGTGCCTGGCCGCGCTGGCACCCCGCCTGCCGACGGCGTACACGGTGGAGGTGGCGTTCAAGTTGCCGGTTGCGCTGCCCTCGACGGTCGTCTTCAGCGCCACACCCGACGGGGGCTTCGCCCTGAACGACGCCCGCACCGGCCGCCCCCACCTGGTGGGCCAGCTCACCTGAGGTCCCGCCTGGTCGGGGGTGGACGGAAGTCGCCGCCTGCGCTAAGTTGTTCTCAGATCGAGTTGTTCTCAAAGTGAGAGAGATGGGCGCGTGGACGAGCAGGAGTTCCTGGCGAGGTACGACCCCTCGGCGTATCCGGCGGTCGCGGTCACCGTGGACGTGGTCGCGTTGACCATCCGCGAGGGCGCGCTGCACCTGCTGCTGGTCCAGCGCGGTCAACCGCCGTACGCGGGGCACTGGGCGCTGCCCGGCGGTTTCGTCCAACCCGACGAGGACCTGGCCACCGGCGCGCGCCGGGAACTGGCCGAGGAGACCGGCCTCGGCGACGAGCGGATGCGCCGCGTCCACCTCGAACAACTCGGCAGCTACGGCGACCCGGGCCGCGACCCCCGGATGCGGATCGTCTCCGTCGCCCACCTGGCGTTCGCCCCCGACCTGCCCGACCCGGTCGCCGCCAGCGACGCCGCCGAGGCGGCCTGGCTGCCGGTGGACGCGCTCGGCAACCGGCAGCTCGCCTTCGACCACGCCCGGATCATCGACGAGGGGTTGGAGCGGGCCCGCGCCAAACTGGAGTACACCCCACTGGCCACCCGCTTCCTCGACGCCGAGTTCACCATCAGCGAGCTGCGCGGCGTCTACGAGACGGTCTGGGGGCACCCGCTGCACGCCGGCAACTTCCACCGCAAGGTGCTCTCCGTGCCGGGCTTCGTGGAGAGCACCGGCGCGACCACCGAGCGCGGCGGGGTCCGGGGCGGCCCCCGCGCGAAGCTCTACCGGGCCGGCGACGCCCGGCTGCTCCACCCGGCGCTGCTGCGCCCCGCCCGGGAGGAGGAGATCCGGTGAGGACGGAGGAGGCGATCAGCCTGGTCGCGGCGGCCCGCACCGACGACGACCTGTTCGGCGTCGACGCGCCGGCCCAGCGGTACCGGCAACTGGTCGCGGCCCTGCACCCCGACCGGCTCGGCCGGGCCGACGACCGGGTTCGCGCCGCCGCCACCGAGGCGTTCGTCGAGGTCACCACCCGCTGGCGGGCGACGACCCACGGCCCGGGAATCCTGCTCGGCGACTACCGGCTCGGCCGGCTGGCGTACGCCGGCGACCTGGCCGACCTCTACGACGTCGGGGCGGACCGGCTGCTCAAGCTGCCCCGTCAGCCCGGCGACAACGACCTCATGGCCCGCGAGGCACACGCGCTGCGCACCATCGAGGAGCGGGGCGACCCGCGCCATCTGCCGTACGTGCCCCGGCTGGTCGACTCGTTCCGGCACCGGGACGCGGCCACCGGTGCCGAGCGGCGGGTCAACGTGCTGGCCGCCGTACCGAACCTGCACAGCCTGGACGAGGTGCGCCGGGCGTACCCGGACGGGCTGGACGGCCGGGACGCGGCCTGGATGTGGCGGCGGCTGCTGGTCGCTCTCGGCCTGGCCCACCGGGCCGGCGTGGTCCACGGCGCGGTGCTTCCCCGGCACGTGCTGATCGAGCCGGACGCGCACGGCGTGGTGCTGGTCGACTGGTGCTTCGCGGTGGTTGGCGACGGCACGCTTCCGGCGATGGTGCCCGGTCACGAGGACTGGTATCCGGCCGAGGTCACCGCGAAGCGGCCCTGCGGGCCGGGCACCGACCTGGCGATGGCCGCCCGCTGCATGACCTGGCTGATGGGCGACCGTGCCCCGCGCGAGCTGCGCGCCTTCGCCGACGGCTGCCACCTGCCGGCGCTGAACGCCCGACCCGACGACGCCTGGCGACTGCTCGGCGAACTCGACGAGGTGCTGGAGCGGCTCTACGGGCCGCGCACCTTCCGGCCCTTCACCCTCAACCCCTAGGGAGGCTGCCATGGGCAGTGGAATCTGGTCCACCAACGTGTACGACGCCGCCGACCGCTACCGCAAGGCCACCGGGAAGAGCGCCTTCTCCTACAGCGACAGCGGGGCCCGGACCGTGCACCCCGACCTCGACCCGCGCGGCGCGACCCGGGAGAGCCGCGACTCGGCCGAGCACCCGCAGTCGACCCCCATCACGGTGCTCTTCGACGTGACCGGCTCGATGGGGCACGTGCCGCGCACCCTCCAGGCCAAGCTGCCGCAGTTGCTCGGGCTGCTGCTGCGCCAGGGCTACGCCCGCGACCCGCAGGTCATGTTCGGCGCGATCGGCGACGCCACCTGCGACCGGGTGCCGTTGCAGGTCGGGCAGTTCGAGTCGGACAACCGGATGGACGACGACCTCGGCAAGATCGTGCTGGAGGGCGGCGGTGGCGGCCAGATGATGGAGTCGTACGAGCTGGCCATGTACTTCATGGCCCGGCACACGGTCACCGACTCCTGGGAGAAGCGGGGCCGCCGCGGCTACCTCTTCATCATCGGCGACGAGCTGGCCTACGGGAAGGTCAAGCAGCGCGAGGTGGCCCGCCTGATCGGCGACGGCCTGGGCGAGGACGTGCCGCTGCGGCAGGTCGTCGACGAGGTGACCCGGCGCTGGGACACGTACTACCTCCTCCCGGCCGGCAGCCACTACTCCGGCAACCGGAAGGTGCTCGACTTCTGGCGCGACCTGCTCGGACAGAACGCCATCGAGCTGGACGACCTGGACGCGGTCTGCGAGACCATCGCGCTCACCGTCGGGCTCGGCGAGGAGGCCATCGACCTGGACGAGGGCCTGCGGGACCTGAACCAGCACGGGTCAACGGCCACCGGCACGGTGTCGAAGGCGCTGGCCCGGCTCGGCGGCGGCCGGCGCACGGTGGTGTCGGCGCTGCCCCCGGCCACCTCGACGCTGCCCGCCCCGCGTGGCGGATCGACCCTGCCGGCCCCGCGCGGCGGCTCGACCGGAGGGGTCACCCGGCTGTGAACCACATGGTGGTGGTCGACCTCGGCTACGGCGACGCCGGCAAGGGCACCGTCGTGGACTGGCTCTGCGCGACCCGGCCGGTGCACACGGTGGTCCGGTTCAACGGGGGCGCGCAGGCGGCGCACAACGTCGTGCTCGCCGACGGCCGGCAGCACACGTTCGCGCAGCTCGGGGCGGGTACGTTCCGCCCCGGCGTGCGGACCCACCTGTCCCGGCACGTGGTGGTGGACCCGTTGGCCCTGGCCGCCGAGGCCGACCACCTCACCTCGGTCGGGGTGCCCGACGCCCTCGACCGGCTCACCGTCGACGGTGAGGCGCTGCTCGCCACGCCGTACCACCGGGCCGCCAACCGGGCCCGGGAACTGGCCCGGGGAGCCGACCGGCACGGCTCCTGCGGGCTGGGGGTGGGGGAGACCGTCGCGTACGGTCTCGCCCACCCCGACGAGGCGCCCCGGGTGGCCGACTGCCGCCACCCGGAACTGCTGCGGGACCGGCTGACCCGGCTGCGCGACCGGCTGACCGCCGAACTGGGTCCGCTGGACGCGCCGCCGGTCGAGGACTGCCTGCCCGCGTTCACCGGGTTCGCCGCCCGGGTGGCGATCGTGGACGGGTCGTACCTGGCCGGGGTGCTGCGGGCGGGCACCTGCGTCTTCGAGGGAGCGCAGGGGGTGCTGCTGGACGAGTGGCACGGCTTCCACCCGTACACGACGTGGAGCACCACCACCTTCGCCAACGCGGAGGAGTTGCTCGCCGAGGCGGGGCTGGCCGGCACCGCCCGGCGGCTGGGCGTGCTGCGTACCGTGACCACCCGGCACGGGCCGGGTCCGCTGGTCACCGAGGACCGGGAGCTGCCGCTGACCGACCCGCGCAACCCGACCAACCCGTGGCAGGGCCGCTTCCGGTTCGGCCACTTCGACGCGGTCGCCCACCGGTACGCCCTGGAGGTGGCCGGCGGGGTGGACGGGCTGGCGCTCACCCACCTGGACCTGGCCGACCAGGGGCTGCGGATCTGCCACCGCTACGACACCCTGGACCGGCTGCCGGTCGGTCCTCCCGGCGACCTGGACCGGCAGGCCGCGCTCACCGAACGCCTGCTGTCCGCCCAGCCGGTCTACGACGACCCGCCGGCCGACTGGGTGCCGGCCGTCGAGGAGGCGTTGGCCGCCCCGGTGGTGCTCACCTCGCACGGCCCCACCGCCGAGGACAAGCGACCGGCCTCGCCGGCCCCGCCTTTCGGGGCGGGGTGGCGGGGGTCAGCGGAGGTAGGCGACCATCTCGTCGTGGCTACGGGGTAGCCCGTACTCGTCGAGCAGCAGCGAGAAGTTCACGAACCGGTGGCCGTCGACCGACCACGGCAGCGGCGAGGTGGCCAGCACCTCGGCCAGCCGCCGCTGCCGGCCGGTCAGCGCCTCCGGCGGCGTCCCGGCCACCAGCGGACCGTCGGGGAAGGCCAGGCGGAGCGCTTCGGTCGCCACCGGCAGCGCCTCGACGCCGTCGACGACGGGCAGCCGGTCGAGCAACGCGTCGAACGCCCGGTCGGCGTGCCGGGGCCCGACCTGCCGCAGCGCCAGTGCGGCGTAACCGGCCAGGTCGCCGTCCAGGAACGGCACCGGGACGTCCTCGGCCGACCGCCGTCGACCGCGCGGGGCGGCGGTCGTCCAGCCGAGCAGCTCCTCGACGGTCGCGTCGTCGGCGTCCGGCCCGAGCACCCGGGCCCGTGCCACGGCGGCTGCCCAACGGACCACCGGACGCGGGTCGGTCAGCAGCGCCGCGTCCGGCGCGGACCCGAGCAACCCGGCGGCCACCAGCGCGGTCGCCGCCACGTCCGCCTCCCGAACACCCGCCGGCTGGCCGGCGGTCGCCCCGCCCGCCGGGCCGTCCGTCGTCGGGCCGTCCGTTGTCGGGCCGTCCACCGCCGCCGGCCCGTCCACCGCCGCCGATCCCGCCGAGCTGTCCACCGCCGGACCGTCCGCCGCCTGCGCGGTGATCCCGTCGTCGGCCGCCAACGCCGCGGAGACGGCCGCACGCAACGCCGGCAGGCTGCCGTCCGCCTCCTCCGGGAACCAGGCGAGCGCGTACGCCGCCCCGGCACGCAGTCCCGGGTCGGGGTGGGCGAGCAGGGTACGCAACATCGGCACCCCGGCCCGCACCGCGTCGTACGTGGCCAGCTCGTAGTAGGCGTACAGCCGGTTCTGGTCGTCCCTGTCCAACGCCCGCAGGTACAGCGCCTCGGGGTCGTCCTTCTCCGCCGAGCTGGGCGGCTTGGCGGCGAGCAGCTCCCGGCCGCCCTCGGACACCCGGCGGTACTCCGCCACCGGGAAGCCGTCCGGCAGCCAGCTCGCGTCGTAGCCCATCGCCAGGCAGGTCAGCAGGTAGAGCACCAGCTCCCGGTCCGGCGTGGCCGGGTCGGCGACCATGTCGAGCAGGAACGGCACCGCGTAGGCGCTGGCTTCGTACCGGCTGCCCTGGTGGAAGATGTTGCTGTAGAGGTCACCGAAGGCGCCTTCGCGCGCGGTCGGGTCCGGTGAGCACAGTGCGCGAAGCTGGTCGGGGACGTCCCCGGCCGACCCGTAGGCATGGCCGAGCCGCCGCCAGTCGATGTCGTCGATCCGGTCGAGCATCCGCCCATCCTCGCGCACGCCACCGACAGGCCGGGCCGCCCACTCCCGGCGGCCCGGAGCGCGTCGTCGCGCCGGGGGACGTCGTCACTCCGTGGCCGGATGCCAGGTCTCGCCGCGCAGCAGTTGGTCGGCGCCGAGCCAGGCGATGTTCATCATCCGGGTGGCGGTCTTCGCCGGGTCGGCCTCGGGGTGGTCGGCGAGCCAGTCGGCCAGCGACTCGCTCGCGCCGACCAGGGCGTACGCGATCACCTCCAGGTCGGTCTCGCGGACCTCGCGGCCCTGCGCGCGCAGGGCGTGGTCGAGCATGCCGGCGACCACCTCGACCATCCGGCTGCGCATCACCGCCAGTTCCCCGGCGAACGGCTGCTCGCCCCGCGCCTGCCGGTAGAGCACGACCCAGCCGTCCCGGTGCGCGCCGACGAATCCGAAGAACGCCCGCAGCCCCCGCCAGAGCCGCTCGTCGGCCGGCAGGTCGGGGGCGGCGGCCCCGGCGATGGCCTCCACCATGCGGGTGCCCTCCCGGTGCAGGCAGGCGATGAAGAGCTCCTCCTTGGTCCCGAGGTACGCGTAGACCATCGGCTTCGAGATGCCGGCATCCTCGGCGATCTCGTCCATGCTGGCGGCGTGGAAACCCCGACGGGAGAAGGCGCGGACGGCCGCGTCGAGCATCTGCTGCTCGCGGACGGCCCGCGGGAGACGACGGAACGCGGGAAGGCTGGACACCTTGCGAGCATACCTACTCGTGCGTAAGGTTACGCCAGAGTAGGCAAATCTACCCGTGCGCCCCGAACCGACGCGGAACCCGCTCGGCGCGACGGCGTCACGACGTCCGGAAGGTTTTCCATGACTGACTTCGATCCGGCCACCTTCTCCTCGTACGGCCCCAAGGAGTTCGCCAAGCTCGTCAAGTCCACGCCGGACAAGAAGATCGCCGAGGTGATGTCGGGCGATCTGCGGGGCAAGGTTCTCGACGAGGTGTTCAGCCGGATGCCGTCGCTGTTCCGCGCCGAGAAGGCCGGCTCCACCAACGCGGTGCTGCACTGGAACATCACCGGGCGGCCGGACGGCGGCTCCGACACCTACGAGGTCGTCATCGAGAACGGCACCTGCACGGTCAACTCCACCCCGGAGCGGGAGCCGAAGCTGAGCCTGACCCTCGGTCCGGTCGAGTTCCTCAAGATCGTCGCGGGCGCGGCCAACCCCGCCATGATGTTCATGACCGGCAAGCTGAAGGCCAAGGGCGACCTGGGCCTGGCCGCCAACATCCCGAACCTGTTCGACATCCCCAAGGGCTGACATGTCCGAGTTCTCGCTCGACCTGAACGAGGAACAGCGGGATCTCCGCGACTGGGTGCACGGCTTCGCCGCCGAGGTCGTGCGCCCGGCCGCAGCCGAGTGGGACGAGCGGGAGGAAACCCCGTGGCCGGTCATCCAGGAGGCGGCGAAGGTCGGCCTCTACGGCTTCGAGTTCCTCATCACCTGCTTCGGCGACCCCACCGGCCTCTCCCTCCCGATCGCCAGCGAGGAACTCTTCTGGGGTGACGCCGGCATCGGGCTGAGCATCTTCGGCACCTCCCTGGCCGTCGCCGCCATCTACGGCTCCGGCACCCCCGACCAGCTCGTCGAGTGGGTGCCCCAGTGCTTCGGCGACCCGGAGTCCCCGGCCGTCGCCGCGTTCTGCTCCAGCGAACCCGAGGCCGGCTCCGACGTCGGCGCGATGCGCACCCGGGCGACCTACGACGAGGCCCGCGACGAGTGGGTGCTGCGCGGGCAGAAGGCGTACGCCACCAACGGCGGGATCGCCGGGGTGCACGTGGTCACCGCATCGGTCGCCCCCGAGCTGGGCTCGCGCGGGCAGGCCGCGTTCGTCGTACCGCCGGACACGCCGGGGTTGCACGCCACCCGGAAGCTACGCAAGCTGGGCCTGCGCGCGTCGCACACCGCCGACGTCTTCCTCGACGAGGTACGTGTACCCGGCCGCTGCCTGCTCGGCGGGCGGGAGGCCCTGCGGGAACGCCTCGACCGGGCCCGCTCCGGCCAGCGTGCCTCCGGTCAGGCGGCGATGCGTACCTTCGAGCTGTCCCGTCCCACCGTCGGCGCGCAGGCGATCGGGGTGGCCCGGGCCGCCTACGAGTACGCCCTGGAGTACGCGAAGACGCGGGTCCAGTTCGGCCGACCGATCATCGAGAACCAGGCGGTCGCGTTCGCGCTGGCCGACATGAAGATGGAGATCGACGCGGCCCGGCTGCTGGTGTGGCGGGCCTCCTGGATGGGACGCAACGACAAGCCGTTCGCCGCCGGAGAGGGCTCGATGTCCAAGCTCAAGGCGGGCGAGGTGGCCGTCGCGGTCACCGAGAAGGCGGTGCAGTTGCTCGGCGGCGCGGGTTTCCTCCGCGACCATCCGGTCGAACGCTGGTACCGGGACGCCAAGATCTACACCATCTTCGAGGGGACGTCGGAGATCCAGCGGCTGGTGATCGCCCGCGCCATCTCCGGAATCCAGGTGCGCTGACCACCTCGGCGTCTGTCCGGGGGCGGTTTGTCAGGTGGTAGCAGGGGACCCCTGCTCATCAAAATCCGGTAACAGGGGTCCCCTGCTACCACCCCAGCCGGAACGCGGCGTAGCAGCGGGGACGGAACGGGGCAGCGGGGGCGGAGCGGAGCAGCGCGGGGAAGGAGCCGGGATGGGTCTGCCGTTCGTCATCGCCACGCTGGCCCGGCGGGGGCTGCTCGCCCCCGGCGCGCCGGTCCGGGTCGCCGCCCAGCTCAACGCGCTGCGCCGGTGGGGTTTCAGCCTCGCCGGCGAGCTACGCCAGGCCGCCGCCCGGGACCCGCGCCGGATCGCGGTCGTCGACGAGCACGGCACCGGCACCAGCTACGCAACCCTGCTCGACCGCTCCGAGCGGCTGGCCCGGGGGCTGCGGTCGGGGTTCGGGGTGCGCGGTGGCGACCGGGTGGGCGTGCTCTGCCGCAACCATGCCGGACTGATCGAGACGATGGTGGCGACCACCCTGCTCGGCGCGGATGCCGTCCTGGTCAACACCGGGCTCTCCGCCGGTCAACTGGTCACCGTCGCCGAGGAGCAGCGGTTACGCGTGCTCGTGCACGACGACGAGTTCGCCGACCGGAGCCTCGGCCTTCCCGCCGGGGTGCAGCGGATCGACGAGCGGGGGCACGCCGACCTGGTCGCCGGGGCGACGTCGGGCACCCTCGTCCCACCGGCCCGGGGCGGTCGGACCATCGTGCTGACCTCCGGCACCACCGGCACGCCGAAGGGCGCCCGGCGGCCCACCCCGAACGGCTTCGGGCCACTGGTGTCGATCATCGACCGGATCCCGCTGCGGGTCCACGACCGCGTCCTGATCGCCGCGCCGCTCTTCCACACCTGGGGGTACGCCGCCCTCCAGGTGTCCTTCGCGCTACGCGCCACCATCGTGCTGCACCGTCGGTTCGACCCGGCCACGATGGTGGACGCCCTCGCCGCACAGCGTTGCGATGCGCTGTTCGCCGTACCGGTGATGCTGCAACGGCTGCTGGAGGTGCCGCCGCCCCAGCCCCGCCCACCGCTGCGGGTGGTGGCGGTGAGCGGGTCGGCGCTGCCCGGCGCGGTGTCCGGCGCCTTCATGGACAGCTACGGCGACGTCCTCTACAACCTGTACGGCTCCACCGAGGTCTCCTGGGCCTCCATCGCCACCCCCGCCGACCTGCGTGCCCACCCGACCACGGCGGGCCGCCCGCCGCACGGCACGCGGGTGGCGGTCGTCGACGAGGCCGGGCGGCCGGTGCCGCCGGGTCGGGTCGGGCGGATCCTCGTCGGCAACGAGATGCTCTTCGACGGGTACACCTCCGGTGCCGGACGCGAGCGCCACGACGGCCTGCTCGACACCGGTGACCTGGGGCGGCTCGACACCGACGGGCGGCTCTTCGTCGACGGCCGGGCCGACGACATGATCGTCTCGGGTGGGGAGAACGTCTTTCCGTCCGAGGTGGAGGACCTGCTCGCCCGTCTCCCCCAGGTACGCGAGGTCGCGGTGATCGGCGTCCCCGACGACGGGTACGGGCAGCGTCTCGCCGCCTTCGTCAGCCTGCACCCCGGCGAGACCCTCGACCCGGAGGCGGTACGCGAGTACGTCCGCCACCACCTCGCCCGATTCTCCGTCCCCCGGGACGTGACGTTCGTCGCGGCCCTGCCCCGGAACGCCACCGGCAAGGTCGTGACCAGGGAACTCCGTCGTCTTCTCGACTGACCGTCAGCGCATTCCGTCCACAGTGGTATTTTCGGTCGCCTTCTCCCCCGTCCGGGAACGTCCAGGAGCCGCCATGGCAGGAGTTCGTCGCCGTCGTGCCCTCGGCCTGCTCGCCCTCGGTGCGTCCGCAGCGACCGCAGGCGCCTTCTGGCCCACGGCGTCCGACGACCGGCGGGTCGTCGCGGGGCGGCTCGGCTCCGACCGGAACTCCATCGGCTCCACCCGGGCCGCCGCGCCCACCGGCCCTGTCCCGGTCGTCCGGGAGAACCAGGCGCCCGGCATCACCTGGCCGCCCACCGACGGCCGGCGGCCGGGTGTCGACGACCGCCGTCGGCAGATCCAGGGGTACGCCTCGGCGACCAGCGTCGCCCACGGCGAGACCATCGACTTCCATGTCGCGGTCGACCCGGCCGGACCGTACCGGATCACGGTCGTCCGGCTCGGCTGGTACGGCGGGGCGGGTGCCCGGGAACTGCTGACCAGCCCCGAGCTGACCGGCGGGCCGCAGCCGCTGCCCGTGCCCCACCCGGAGACCGGGGCGCTGGCCTGCCGCTGGCCGGTCTCCTGGACGCTGCGCATCCCCGACGACTGGACGTCCGGGCTCTACCAGGCGATCTTCACCTCGGCCGAGGGCTGGCGGGGATACACCCCGTTCGTGGTACGCGACGACCGCCGGGCCGCCGCGCTCTGCGTGGTGGTGCCGTTCACCACGTACCAGGCGTACAACCAGTGGCCGATGGACGGCACCGTCGGGCGGAGCCTCTACTACGGCTATCGGCACGGGGTGCTCGACTACGAACGGCGGTCCTTCGACGTCTCGTACGACCGCCCGTACGCGGGCGAGGGCTGGCCCAAGCACCTGGACCGCGACCACGACTTCGTCCGCTGGGCGGAGAAGCGGGGCTACGACCTGACGTACGCCACCACCGAGGACCTGCACAGCGGTCGGCTCGCCCCGGCCCGGCACCGGGGTCTGGTGTTCTGCGGCCACGACGAATACTGGTCGAGGGCGATGCGGATCGCGGCGGAACGCGCGGTGGCGGCCGGGACCAGCCTGGCCTTCCTCGCCGCGAACAGCGTCTACTGGCACATCCGGCTGGGCCCGTCCGCCGACGGGCGACCCGAGCGGCTGGTCACCTGTTACAAGACGTCACCGGATCCGGGCGCGGACGCGGCCGGCGCGACGACCCACTGGCGGTCGGTCGCCCCGGACGGCAGCGACGCCGAACAGCGCCTGCTCGGCATCCAGTACAACGGCATCGTGGCGACCCCGCAGCCGCTGGTGGTCGCCGCCGCGGAGCACTGGTTCTGGGCCGGCTGCGGCGTGGCCGACGGGGACCGCATCCCCGGTCTGGTCGGTGGGGAGGCCGACGGCACCGTGTCGGGGAACCCGCGTCCCGCCGGGGTCACCGGGGTCACCCTCGGCACCGCCTCCTACCCGAACCGGTACCGGCAGCAGCGGGTACAGAAGACCCACCTGTACGAGACGCCCCGGGGCGGCGTGGTCTTCGCCGCCGGGACGCTCTTCTGGACGATGGCCCTGCACCGGAACGGACACCGGGACGAACGGGTGGAGCGGGCCACCGCCAACCTGCTGGACCGCATTATCCGCAGCTGACCCGGCCGGAGGGCGGTCCGCCCCGGCCCCGGTCAGCCGTCCCCAGCCCCGGTCAGCCGTCCCCGGCCGCGTCGTCCCGGCCTCAGCTCGGCAGGCGCACCTCGCCGCGTACCGCCGCGTCGGCGATGTCGCTCCGGTGGTGCGAGCCGGGCAGTTCCACCCCGGCGACCAGCGCGT
Organism: Micromonospora echinospora; assembly: GCF_900091495.1. NCBI lineage: Bacteria > Bacillati > Actinomycetota > Actinomycetes > Micromonosporales > Micromonosporaceae > Micromonospora > Micromonospora echinospora. Next base: position 1,988,678 of record NZ_LT607413.1, read on the forward strand.
ACGCCGCGTCCCGGGCGGCGGCGAGGTCCGGGCCGGTGGCCGTACCGCAGAGGACCCGGCCCCCGGCGGAGAGCAACGCGCCGTCGGCGGCCCGCCGCGTGCCGGCGTGGATGACGCCCGGTCGTTCCGCACCGGTGATCACGTCGCCGGTGCGGGGCGTGCCGGGGTAGTTGGCGGCGGCCAGCACCACGGTCACCGCGGCACCGTCACGCCAGTGCAGCGGCGGGTGCGCGGCGAGCGTGCCGGTGGCCGCCGCGTGCAGCAGCCCGCCGAGCGGCGACTCCAGCAGGGCGAGCACGACCTGGGTCTCCGGGTCGCCGAACCGGGCGTTGAACTCGATCACGCGGGGGCCGGCGGCGGTGATCGCCAGGCCGACGTAGAGCAGCCCGGCGAACGGGGTGCCCCGGCGGCGCATCTCCGCCAGGGTCGGGTGCACCACCTCCCGCATCACCTGCTCGACCAGGCCGGGCGGAGCCCACGGCAGCGGCGCGTACGCCCCCATGCCGCCGGTGTTCGGGCCGGCGTCGCCGTCACCGACCCGCTTGAAGTCCTGCGCCGGCAGCAGCGGCACCGCCGCCTCGCCGTCGGTCACCACGAAGAGGGACACCTCGGGGCCGGCGAGGTACTCCTCGACCACCACCCGCCCGCACTCGGCGGCGTGGGCCAGCGCGGCGGCCCGGTCGTCGGTGACCACCACGCCCTTGCCGGCGGCCAGCCCGTCGTTCTTGACCACGTACGGCGCGCCGAACTCGTCCAGCGCGCGGGCGGTGCCCGCCTCGTCGGTGCAGGTGTAGGCGCGGGCGGTCGGCACCCCGGCGGCGATCATCACGTCCTTGGCGAACGCCTTCGACCCCTCCAGCCGGGCGGCCTCGGCGGACGGCCCGAAGCAGGCGACGCCCTTGGCGCGGACCGCGTCGGCGACCCCGGCGACGAGGGGCGCCTCCGGCCCGATCACCACCAGGTCGACGCCCTCCTCGACGGCCAACCCGGCCACCGCCGCCGGATCCGCGGTGTCGACCTGCCGAAGCTCCGCCACACCCGCGATCCCCGGATTACCCGGTGCCGCGATCAGTCGTTCGACGGACGGATCAGCCGCCAGCCCGAGCGCCAGCGCGTGTTCCCGTCCACCTGATCCCACAAGAAGTACCCGCACGGGCCCCGATCCTACCCATCCCGCCGCCCGCTCTAGTTGATCAAGAAGTTCGCGTCCGGATCGGCTCGTCCGGTGCCGCCACTTCCTGATCGACGAGGGGAGGCGGCGGGGAGGGGATCAGGGAAGCAGGGGGTGGCGGTGGACGTTCTCCTCGCGACCGGGACCGACACCGACCACGCTGACCCGGGTGCCGCAGATCTCCTCGATGCGGGCGATGTAGCGGCGGGCGTTCTCCGGCAGCTCGTCCTCGGTCCGGGCCTTGGTGATGTCCTCCCACCAGCCGTCGAGCTCCTCGTAGACCGGAGTCGCGTGGTGGAATTCGGTCTGCGTCATCGGCATGTCGTCGAACCGCTTGCCGTTGATCTCGTACCCGACGCAGATCGGCACCTTCGGCAGGCCGGTGAGCACGTCCAGCTTGGTGACGACCAGGTCGGTGACCCCGTTGAGCCGGCAGGCGTACCGGGCGACCACCGCGTCGAACCAACCGCACCGACGTTCCCGACCGGTCGTGGTGCCGTACTCGTGGCCGACCTTGCGCAGGTGCTGGCCGTTGTCGTCGAAGAGTTCGGTGGGGAACGGGCCGGAGCCGACCCGGGTGGTGTACGCCTTGCTCACCGCGATCACCTTGTTGATGGCGGTGGGCGGGATACCGGCCCCGACACACGCCCCGCCGGCCGTCGGGTTCGACGAGGTCACGAAGGGGTACGTGCCGTGGTCCATGTCCAGCATGGTGGCCTGGGCACCCTCCAGCAGCACCGTCTCGCCCCGGTCCAGGGCGTCCCAGAGCATCACCCGGGTCTCGGCGATGTACGGCCGCAGCCGCTCGGCGTACGCGAGGTACTCCTCGACGGTGGCCTCGACGTCGATCGCCTTGCGGTTGTAGACCTTGAACAGGATCTGGTTCTTCTCGCGCAGCGCCAGTTCGAGCTTCTTGCGCAGGATGCCCGGGTCGAGCAGGTCCTGGAGACGGATGCCCATCCGGGCGACCTTGTCGCCGTACGCCGGGCCGATGCCCCGACCGGTGGTGCCGATCCGGGACGAGCCGAGGTACCGCTCGACCACCCGGTCCAGCGCCCGGTGGTGCGGCATGATCAGGTGCGCGTCGCCGGAGATCCGCAGCCGGGAGACGTCGACACCCCGCTCGGCCAGGCCGTCGATCTCACCGAGCAGCACCTTCGGGTCGACCACCACGCCGTTGCCGATGACGATCATCGCACTGGGCGAGAGCGCGCCGGAAGGCATCAGGTGCAGGGCGTACTTCTGGCCGTCGGGCGTGATCACCGTGTGGCCGGCGTTGTTGCCGCCCGAGTAGCGCACGACGTAGTCGACCCGCTCGCCCAGCAGGTCGGTAACCTTGCCCTTGCCCTCGTCGCCCCACTGAGCACCGAGGAGCACGATCGCTGGCATCTTCACCGCCTCCAGGGGGCTCGGGTGCCAGGTGGCGACCGCGTGGCGAGCCCGAGGTGTCAGGCTAACAAGTGGTGGAGGCGCAGCCGGCAGGGGCTGCGTGACGAGGCAGGAGGCCCTCTCCCGTGTACGACGTGGTACTGCTCACCCTCGGCTCGGAGCGCGACGCCGCCGGAACGTGCGGTAGCGGTGGCGGCTGCTGCGGAGCCGACGGGAAGACCGGTACCGAACCGGCCGAACACTGCGCGCCGGAAGCCGCCGAACGCTGCGACACACCGCGCGTACCGGTACTGGCCTGCGTGGACGCGCTGACCGAACGGGGTGCCCGGACGGAGGCGGTCACCGCCCGATCGGACGCCGAGATCGACGAGGTGCTGGCCCGGCTCGACGCCCCGGCCCGGCCCGACGGCCTCACCTGGCCCGACCCGGACTCCAAGACCCGACTGGTCGTCGCCACCGCCAGTGACGCCCAGTTGCGCGCCGTCGTGCGCCGACTCGTCCGCCGGTACGCCCCACCGCCCAGCCGTCGCCCCGCCGACCTGGCCGGCAACCGTACGGTGCCGGACCTGCCCCCGATCGGCGTCCTGCCGCTCGATCCGGCGCGGGCCACGACACAGCGTGACCTCGCGGCGCGACTCGGGCTGCCCCGGGACCCGGCTGCGGTGGCCGCCGCGGTGCTCGACGGTCCGGTGCGCCGCCTCGACCTGCTGCGCAACGACGGCGGCTCGGTGACCCTGGACGGGGCGCTGCTGGGCGCCTCGGACGAGGCCGGACGGCCGCTCTACTGGCGGGGACGGGTGGAGGTCGACGACGCCATCCTCACCTCCGGGGACGATCCCCTGCTGGCCTGCGCGATCGGCAACGCCGGTGGGTACGCGCGACTCGACGGCCTCCCCCTGCTCACCGACCCGGACCCGACCGACGGCGTGGTCGAGGTGGCGGTGGCCGTTCCCGTGGTGGCCCGGACCCGGTTAGGCAGGAAGCGGGTCCGGTTCGAGGTACGCCGGGCCCGGGGCCGGGCGGTTGCCGTCGTGCCCCGGGACGAACGGGTGCCGTACCTCGACGACGGCGTCGAGGGCGAGCTGAACCGGAAGCGATCCTGGTGGACCGAACCGGGAGCGTGGGCGGTCTACACGGCCTGACCGCCCTGTTCCGCACCGGATGGGCGACTTCCAGGGCCTATCCTCGGCACGAGGGGACAGGGGGAGGAACCGTGGTGCACGAGAACGCCGACCGGGTCCGTCTGCCGGGCCAGCAGGGGGGACCGGTCCCCGAACGGGACATCGAACCGCTTTGGCCGCCGGATCCGGCCCGGCCCGAGAAGGCCCCGGAGAGCCGGACTCCCGCCCGGCAATGGACGCCGACGGAAAGTCCGGCTGCCCCGATCCCGGCGGCCGGTGGATCGGTGCCACGACCGGCGTCCCGGGTGACACCTCCGACGACCGGCGATGCCGCGACAGCGGACGATCCGACGGTGTGGGCGCCGGACGGACATCCCGGCTGGCACCCGGCGCCTCCGTCGACCGGGACCCCGCTCGGCGCGGCCCCGCCCGACAGCGGCCCGAACGGCGCAGCAGCGGAGGGCGCTCCGGTCGCCCGCATCCCGGTCGACGCCACGGACGGCGCTCCGCCCAGCCGCGCGGACACCACCCCCACCCACGGCACGGACGGCGCTCCGCCCGGCCGTGCCGACGGCACCCCCACGCGTGGCGCGTCGACCGGCCGTCCGGGCGGTGCGGCGGCAGCCGGCGATCCGGCGCGCGACGGCTCGGGCGGTGGAGTGGCGCTCGGCGGCGGACGCCCCGACCCGGCCCGCCCGGCGGCCGGGCCACGACCGCAGGCGGACTCGCCGTGGGCGTACCCGCCGCAACGGTCGCACCACGCGCCGGTCGATGCCGACCAGCCGCCGGTGCCCCGTCAACAGCAGGCCGACGGCGGCAGCATCCCCGGCTGGTACCCGTTGCCGGCACCCCCGGTGAGCGGTGGTCCGCTGCCGCCCGGCAGCCACCCGGCCAGGCCAGCCGACGTGCCGCCGGCCGACGCCGGCAGCGCGACAGCCGACCCGACGCCGGCCGGCCTCGCGGACGCGGCTGGCACTGCGCCGACCGCTGGCCCGGCGCCGGGCACCACCGCTCCGCCGCCGGTCGGTGACTCTCGGCCGCACGCCGACCTGCCGGCTGACGACGCAGTGCCGACAGCGGAGGCAGCACCGGCGGGCACCGGGGTTCCGGCCGACCGCATCGCGCCGATGGACCGGTCCGGACCAGCCAGCGCAGCCGGACCAGCCGGACCAGCCAGCGGACCAGCGGACGCAGCCGGGCCAGCCGGCGGACCAGCGGGCCCAGGCGGACCAGCAGGCCTAGGCGGCGGACCAGCGGACAGGCCAGCGGGCGCAGGCGGACCCGCCACCAGATTCGGACCCGAGCCGCCGAACCTGCCGCCTCATGTGCACCAGTTCCACGGTGGGGCGTACCACGTCGGTGAGCAGCCGGCCGAGCCGGGCGACGCGACCTGGACGAACGGGCAGGTCGGCCCGCCGGGCGGGGCGTACGCGGGCAACGGTGACCCCACCTTCGCGCCAGCCGACGGCCCACCCCCGTCCGGCTGGGCACCGCTACCGGCGGCCACGCCGCCCGGCTGGCCGGTGAGCGGCGGTTGGGCCACCGCCGCCGCCCCGGGTCCGGCAGCATCGGGCCCACCGGCCGGCCAGCACCATCCGGCTCCCGCCCAGCCGGACGGGCTGACGGCGGAGCCCGCCCCGCCCCGGGTACCGACGCCACCCGCGAGCTACTCGGAGCCGCTCTGGTCGGACGGCGCGACGCCGACCGCCGAGGACTTCGCCCGGCGGCGGCAGGCCCGCCCCGCCGACCCGGTGGCGACCATGGGCGTACGGGCCGTGCTGAACCGTACGACCCTGGGTCTGGTCAAGCTTCCACCCGGGCGGCACGAGCAGGAGGTCAAGCACGACATCGAGATGGTCCGCCGCAACTTCGGCGGCCTCCGTCAGGTGACGGTGGTCAACCCGAAGGGCGGTGCCGGCAAGACGGTGGCGATCCTGCTGCTCGCCATGACCTTCGGCCAGAAGCGCGGTGGCTACGTCCTGGCCTGGGACAACAACGAGACCCAGGGGACCCTGGGAATGCGTGCCCAGCAGGACTTCCACGCCCGGACGGTCCGGGACATGCTGCGGGACCTCGCCCAGTTCCAGGGCGCGCACGGGCGGGTCGGCGACCTGTCGCAGTACGTACGGTCCCAGGGCGAGGGGATGTTCGACGTCCTGGCCTCGGACGAGTCGGCGACCGGCGGCGAGATGCTGACCGCCTCGGCGTTCGCCGAGATCCGGGACGTGGTGAGCCGGTTCTACAAGCTGATCTTCGTGGACACCGGGAACAACGTCCGGGCACAGAACTGGCAGGCCGCGATGGACGCGACCGACCAACTGGTGGTCACGATGTCCGCCCGGAACGACTCGGCGGAGACCGCCGCGCGGATGCTCGACCACCTGGAGCAGAGCGGACGGCAGCGACTGGTCCGGCAGGCGGTGACGGTGGTGTCGATGCCGCCGTCCCGGAAGGAGATCGACCTGCCCGCGATCCAGGAACACTTCGCGGCCCGGACCAGGGCGGTGCTGCTCGCGCCGTACGAGCGGTTGATCGACACCGGCGAGCCGATCCGGTACGGCCAGCTTTCCTCGGCGACCCGGGACGCCTGGTTGAAGATCGCCGCCTCGGTCGCCGAAGGGCTCTGAGCGACCGGCACCCCGCGCACCCCGCCCGAGGCGCCCGGAGCGCGCTCGGGGTGCTCGGGGTGCGCGGGGTGCGCGGGGTGCGCGGGGTGCGCGGGGTGCGCGGGGTGCCGGGTTGGGTGCCTGCAGGGGCCCCCTGCTACTCAAAAAGCGGTAACAGGGGACCCCTGCTACCACGTCAGTCGCTGGCGAGGGCGTCGCCGGCAGCCGGGTCGCAGTCGCGGAGGAACTGGGCACAGCGAGCGGCCTCGTCCGCCTCGCCGATCTCGTCGGCCGCCCGGGAGAGCACGTACAGGCAACGGAGGAAACCGCGGTTCGGCTCGTGCGACCACGGCACCGGACCGTGCCCGCGCCAGCCGTTGCGACGGAGCTGGTCCAGGCCCCGGTGGTAGCCGGTCCGCGCGAACGCGTACGCCGGAACGACCTGGCCCTGCGCGAGTGCCCGGGTGGCCAGCACGGCCCAGCCCGCGCTGAAGGTCGGGAAGCGGGCCGCCACCTCGGCGTACGCCTCGTCGGTGTCCGCCTCGTAGGCGGTGGCCAGCGTTGCCTCGGCCTCGTCGTTGACGGGCAGGAGGGTGGCCGGTGGCTCAGGCAAGAGGTTCTGCATCGTCTCATTCAACCCGCTTCGTCGGCCGGGCCGCGAGCGGGTCCGGCCAGGTCGTCGGCTGAACGGCTGAGCCCCGGCCACGCCTGTGGCCCATGTCGACCACTGTTCACCTCGACTACAAATGATGTTCCGGAGCCTCCCCAGGAACCGGTTTCACGGGAGCCCGGTGACCCTGGTCGCCGGGCTCCCGCCGGGCGGGCGGCGACAGCGGTTGGTTTGACCGGTTGACCGGGCTGGGCAGGATGATCCCGTGCCGACCCCACCCCCCGCGGACGTCATCGAGCCGCACACCGCCCCCGACGAGATCGAGACCCGCACCGCCTTCGACCGGCGACTCGTCACCGGCAGCCTGGCCGGACTGACCGTGCAGGGGCTCCGCCTCGACCTGGATCCCGTACCCGATCTGACCGGCACGGACGTCGCCGGGACGCTCTTCGTCGGCTGTCGGTTCGCCTCCCGCGAGGTCGGCGCCGACCTGGTCCGACGGGGTGCCAACGTGGTGCCGCCCTTCTCCGGGCTGCCCTATCCGACCCAGCCGTCGCACCTCTACACCCCGGAGGAGCTGGCTGCCGGCTTCGCCGAGGGCGGCTTCGCCACGATGTACGACACCCGGGTGTACGAGCACTTCCGCGCGCACGGCGGCGCGCTGCCGGACGTGAAGGAGGCACTCGGCCAGCGGCTGCACGACCACGGCGTGGACAACGCGCTGGCCGATGCCACCCGGGCCTGGCTCGCCACGCACGGGCCGCAGTCGGTGGTGGGCGTCATGGGCGGGCACGCGGTGGCGCGGGGCAGCGTGCCGTACCGGATGGCGGCGATGCTCGGCTGGGAGCTGGCGCGGGCCGACCGGCTGATCGTCACCGGTGGTGGCCCGGGGGTGATGGAGGCGGCGAACCTCGGCGCGTACCTGTCCTCCCACCCGGCGGAGACGTTGGCGACGGCGATCGACCTGCTCGCCACCGCGCCGGACTTCACCGACCACGACCGGTACACCGCAGTGGCCCTGGACGTGCGAGCGCGGTACGCCCCGACCGAGGGTCTGCCCTGCTCGCCGGGGGAACTGTCCAGCCTGGACTGGGCCCGCACCGGCGGGTTGGCCATCCCCACCTGGCTCTACGGGCACGAGCCGGCGAACCTCTTCGCCGGGAAGATCGCGAAGTACTTCTCGAACGCGATCCGGGAGGACACCATCCTGCGGCTCGCGCGGGGCGGGATCGTCTTCGCGCCGGGGCGGGCCGGCACCGTGCAGGAGGTCTTCCAGGCGGCGACGAAGACGTTCTACGGCACCGACGGGGCCAGCGGGGCGTACGTCTTCCTGGACCGGGAGTACTGGACCCGGGAGCTGCCGGTGGAGTCGTTGCTGCGTCCGCTGCTGGCGGCGTCGCCGTTCGGGGACCTCTCCGGCACGATCCACCTCACCGACGACGTCGCCGAGGCGGCCCGCGCCCTGATCGGCGCTCCCGCCTGAGGTGCGAGCAGGGGTCCCTTGTTACTCGAAAACGAGTAACAAGGGACCCCTGCTACCAACAGACGCGGGGCGAGCCCGGTGCGGCTACTTGGCGAGCGTGGTGCCCGTCGAGCGGAGGTGCTCGCAGGCCTCGACGACCCGGGCGGCCATGCCGGCCTCGGCGGCCTTGCCCCAGACCCGCGGGTCGTACAGCTTCTTGTTGCCGACCTCGCCGTCGACCTTGAGGACGCCGTCGTAGTTGCGGAACATGTGGTCGGCGACCGGGCGGGTGAAGGTGTACTGCGTGTCGGTGTCGATGTTCATCTTGACCACGCCGTAGTCGAGCGCCTCGCGGATCTCCGAGAGCAGCGAGCCGGAGCCACCGTGGAACACCAGGCTGAGCGGCTTCTCTTTGCCGTACTTGGCGCCGACCGCCTCCTGGATGTTCTTCAGCACCTCGGGACGGAGCTTGACGTTGCCCGGCTTGTAGACGCCGTGCACGTTGCCGAAGGTCAGCGCCGCCATGTAGCGGCCCTTCTCGCCGAGGCCGAGCGCCTCGACCATGGCCAGACCGTCCTCGACGGTGGTGTAGAGCTTGTCGTTGATGGCGTTCTCGACGCCGTCCTCCTCGCCGCCGACCACGCCCACCTCGATCTCCAGGACGATCTTGCCCTGGGCGGCCTCGGTGAGGAGCTGCTCGGCGATCTCCAGGTTCTCCGCGACCGGCACGGCCGAACCGTCCCACATGTGCGACTGGAACAGCGGATCCTCGCCCCGGGCCACCCGCTCCTTGGAGATGGCCATCAGCGGCCGGACGAACTTGTCCAGCTTCTCCTGGGGGCAGTGGTCGGTGTGCAGGGCGATGTTGACCGGGTAGTTCTTGGCCACCTCGCGGGCGTACGCGGCGAACGCGGCGGCACCGGTGACCATGTCCTTGACGGTCGGGCCGGAGAGGTACTCGGCGCCTCCGGTCGAGACCTGGATGATGCCGTCGCTCTCCGCGTCGGCGAAGCCCTTCAGCGCGGCGTTGAGGGTCTGCGAGGACGTGACGTTGATGGCGGGGTACGCGTACCGGCCGGCCTTGGCACGGTCCAGCATCTCCGCGTAGACCTCAGGGGAAGCGATGGGCATGTCAAACGCTCCTTAACTACCGCTCTCGGCCGTGCCGGCCGACTGTCTTCCATGGCTGCGAGACCGCGCTGTCCTCCGCAGGAAGTATCCCGTAGTCGCCCGGTGCGGACACAACCGACCCGGAGAGCGCCCGGATCGCCGGCCCCGACGACCCCGGGTCGGCGGGGCCGCACCGCACCCGGGCGCGGGTCACGGATCCCGGACGACGACGCTGATCAGCCAGCTCACCACCGCCACCACGATCGCCCCCCAGAAGGCCGGCCAGAAACCGTCCACCCGGAACGGCAGGTCGAGCCCGGCGGCGATCCAGTCCGTCAACAGGAAGAGCAGAGCGTTGACGACCAGCGCGAACAGACCCAGCGTCAGCAGGTAGAACACGCAACCGACGACCTGGATGACCGGCTTGAGCACCGCGTTGACCACGCCGAAGATCAGCGCCACCACGAGCAGGGTCAGCGCGCTGTGCAGACCGGACCGGCCGCTCACCTCGACGCCGGGCACGATCAGGGTGGCGACCCAGAGCGCCACCGCGCTGGTGACGAGGCGGATCAGGAAGCCCACGGTCCCATCCTGACACCGGGAGGGTCCCGTAGTGGACCAATCCGTCGACTCGCCCGGGGCCGCGCGCGACCGCGACGCGGATCACCGGCGGGCGGTTTGACTTAGCTCGCCGGTGGGCAGGACTGTCAGCCCGTACGGTGTTCCTCAAGGAGTGCCGGCCGACGTGAAGGAGGGACGATGGGTCAGCCCGACGAGGAGTTCGCCCCCGGCGACCACCTCACCCCGGACGAGCGGGACCCCGAGGCCCCTCCTGCGGACGCCGTGGAGCAGGCGACGACGGTCGTCCCGGACGACGGTGACACCGAACCGCACCGGGGTCTCGAGGTCGCCGACTGGGACGCGGTGGAGCAGGCGCGGGTCGTCACGGTCGACGAGGACGACTACCGCTGAGTACCGGGTCGACGACCCGGGGTCCGTCCGGGCCCGACTGACCCCCGAACGTTGCGGCGGTCTCCTTCATCCGTTCGGTTCGATCTGCGTCGGGGACGCCTCCCCGTGACCGGTGGCCATCTACGCTCCACAGGCTCCACCGGTCATTCACGGGAGGAAACCCTTCATGCTCAACCCGAGCACCCGGCGACTGCTCGCCGGGCTCGGCGTCGTGGGCGCGTTCGTCGCGACCAGCGCCGTACCCACCTCGGCGGCCCCGACCGACATCGAGGTCGACTACTACTTCGCGGACCTGACCGTCGCCGCCGGCACCTCCGGCAAGGTCGAGAGCCCCACCATGTTCGCCTCCGAGCCGGTGGTGCTGCACGAGGTCACTATGCGCTACGACTTCTCCGACCTGGCCGGCAAGGTCACGGTCCAGGAGGAGGACGACTTCGGCTACTGCACGAAGCCCGAGCCCTCCGTGCTGCTGTGCACCACACCGTTCGAGATCGGACTGGAGGACTGGGGCATCGGCGGGAATTTCCCCGTGGTCGTCGCGCCGACCGACGAGGCCGAGACCGGTGACACCGGCACCCTGCGGATGACGCTCACCGCAGCGGGCCTGGAGCCGGTGAAGCGGGAGTCGAAGATCCGGGTCGGCGAGGGGGTCGACCTCGCCGCCGGCGACGAGACCCAGGTGTCCGTAGCCCCGGGTGGGAAGTTCAGCCTGCCGCTGGCCGTCCGCAACGCCGGTACGACCACCGTGCAGGGCAGCACCGCCGTCTTCTACGGTGACTACGCGTTCCGCGCCGCCGAGAAGTACAGCAACTGCACCTACGAAGGCGACGAACTGCGCACCTGTCACTTCGACGAGGCGCTCACCCCCGGCACCCGTTACCGGGCCTCGCTCGGTTTCGTGCTCGGCGCGGACACCTACGCCCCGGGTCGCAGCTACGCTGACGCGGTCTGGATGACCAGCGCGGAGTACGAGGACTTCGCCGGGTACCTCAAGAACGTCGGCGTCTCCCCCGGCAAGCCGGGCACCGGCGGCGTCCTGCCCCTGGCCGGCGAGGCCGGTCGGGTCCGGGGCGCCCAGGCCGACACCGACCCCACCAACAACTGGGCCAGCTACCAGGTGAAGGTCACCGGCACCAACGGCACCGACCTGGCCGCGGTCGGGGACAAGGTGACCGGCGCGGCCGGGGAAGAGGTCCGCGCTTCCGTCGGTTTCCGCAACAACGGCCCGGCGACGCTGGACTACACCCGCTCCGGGTCGTCGGTGACCTACGTCAAGGTGGTCGTTCCGACCGGCACGACGGTGGTCGCCGCGTCGGAGTTCTGTGCACCGGTGAAGGGCGACGACCGGGGTGAACCCGGCGAGCCCGGTGGTCGCGAGTACCTCTGCTTCCCGACGTCGCTCAGCAAGGCCGGCGAGGAGGAGCTCGTCGAGTTCACGCTGCGGATCGACAAGGTCGTCGCGAACGCCAAGGGCGTCGTCGAGGCCAACGTCTCGTGCCAGTGCGACGGCGGTTTCAACGACGACCTGAAGCCTGCCAACGACATCGCCGCGCTCCTGGTGAACGCGACCACGGCCGGCGGCGGCGCGGGTGGCGGGGAGGACGACGGCAGCCTGCCCATCACCGGCGCCCGGACCAGCCTGGTCCTCGCCGCCAGCGGTTTGCTGCTCGTGGCTGGCGTGGTCGGCCTGGTGCTGGCCCGTCGGCGGCGGACCCGTTTCGTGGCCTGACCTCCGCGCGGCCGACCACCGGTGCCCCGCCGACCCCGACCGGGTCGGCGGGGCACCGTCGTCCCGGGTCCGAACCGGACCACACTCCGGGCGCTGTGACGTCAAGCACCGGGGGCGGCCGGGGGAGACCTAGACTGACGGGGCCGTAGCCGGTGGCGTGTCGCCACCCCCGACTGGCAGATCCCGGAGGTCACCTCGTGCCGACGCCCACCACCACCCTGGCCCTGGGGCCGGAATGGCTCGACCCGGAGTGGTTGATTTCGACGTTCGGGTTGCTCGGCATCCTGGCCATCGTCTTCGCCGAGTCCGGCCTGTTGATCGGGTTCTTCCTGCCGGGCGACTCGCTGCTGTTCACCGCCGGCCTGCTCACCGCCGACGGCAAGTACATCACCTACCCACTGTGGCTGGTCTGCCTGTTGATCACCCTCTCGGCGATCGCCGGTGACCAGGTCGGCTACGCCTTCGGGCGCAAGGTCGGACCGGCGCTGTTCCGTCGGCCCAACTCCAAGCTGTTCAAGCAGGAGAACGTCCTCAAGGCACACGAGTTCTTCGAGAAGTACGGCGCCCGCTCGATCGTGCTGGCCCGGTTCGTGCCGATCGTGCGGACCTTCACCCCGATCGTGGCCGGGGTCAGCCGGATGGACTACCGCACCTTCGTGATCTACAACGTGGTCGGCGGCATCCTCTGGGGCACCGGGGTCACCGTGCTCGGCTACTTCCTCGGGCAGATCCCGTTCGTCAAGGCGAACATCGAGATGATCCTGATCGGCATCGTGGTGCTCTCGGTGGTCCCGATCGTCATCGAGTTGCTCCGCGCGCGGATGGCGGCGAAGCGGGGCACCACCCCGGAGGAGAAGGCCGCCGCCGAGGAGGCCATCCAGGAGACCCGCGAGCACTACGCGGACCAGCAGCAGTCGCCGTACGGCGGACAGTCGTACCCGGCCGAGGGCGGGCAGCCGTACGGTGACCGGTCCCAGCCGGGTGGCGGTCAGGTCTACGGCGGCACGCAGCAGCACCGGGGCGGCCAGGTCTACGGAGGCGGCCAGCAGCAGTACAGCGGGCAGCCGTACCGGGAGGACCCGCAGCCCTACGGGGGCCAGCCGCACCCGGGCGGCGAGCCGTACCGGGGCGGGCAGTACCAGAGCGAGCAGCCGTACCAGGGTGGCGGTGAGCAGTCCTACGGCGACACGCCGCACGGCGGACCGGGGCAGTACCACGGTGGCCCGCAGTCCGGATACGACAACCCCCGACCCGGTTACGGCGCGCAGCAACCGTACGGGGGCGGGCAGCCGGGATACGGCGGGAGTCCGCAGGCGTACGACGCCGCCCGGTCCTACGCCGACGAGCAGACCCGCCAGCCCTACGGCGACGAGCAGACCCGCCAGCCCTACGGCGGCGAGCAGGCCCGGTGGACCGGTCAGCCCTACGGTGGCGAACAGCCCTACCGCGACGAGCAGCACCAGGGCCACGGGCAGCCCTACGAGGAGCGGCCGGCACCGCCGCCCTACGGCGGCCAGCCTCACCACGGCGGTCAGCAGTACGGTCGCCACTGAGCGCGCCGTACCGGCCGTTCCCGGAGTCGGGCCGCACCGGTGGGCCGGCACCGGGAGCGGCCACCGGTGCGGGGCCCGGTCCGCCGGGCCCTCTCCGGTGGCTGCCGGGTCACGGTCGAAGTGGGTCCGCACCACCTGCCTGGACGACGCCCTGAACTCCGGACCCGTTGCCGCCGGTCGGTGCGCACCGCGCACGGGAACACCGCACCGCCGCAGGAACACCGCGCACTGCGCACGAAAACACCGCACCGCACACGGGAACACCGCACACTGCGCACAAAAACATCGTGCGCCGCGCACGGGGACACCGCGCACGGCGCACGGACGCCGCTCGGGGATCATCCGCGACGGCGCACGGAATCAGACCGCGAGCCGGTCGGGACATCGGCCCGTCGGGCACACCCGTTCGTCACAGGTGGCCGGGGACCGTCCCGACCGGCGGCGGGCATTCCGACAACGGCCGCCGGGTTCCGACGGCCGGTCGGTACCGCACCGGTCGAACCCTCCCAGCTGCCTGGTGCCTCCCCCTCAGGAGCGACACCAGACGACCGGGACGGGTCAGCGAGCCTTCTTGGTGGCGCGCTTACGGGGCGGGGTCAGCAGGTCGGCGATCGTGGCGATCGCGGTCGGCACCAGCCGGTAGTACGCCCACACGCCGCGCTTCTCCCGCTCCAGCAAGCCGGCCTCGGTGAGGATACGCAGGTGGTGGCTGACCGTCGGCTGCGAGAGGCCGAGGGGCGCGGTCAGGTCGCAGACGCACGCCTCGCCCTCGGGAGCCGACTGGATCAGGCTGAGCAGCCGCAGCCGCGCGGGGTCGGCGAGGGCCTTGAGGACCCCCGCCAGCCGCTCGGCATCGGCACGTTCGATCGGCTCGCCGGCAAGCGGCGAGATCTGAGGCATAGTCATTTCAGCCAACGCAGTTCCCACGTTTTCCATCCTTCCACCAGCAGCATCGAAACGCCTGCATATCCGCAATCCGAATCGGCAAACTTTTAGGCCACAAGGCCGAGGTCAGCCAACGTATAGGCCGCCCGGTAGGCCAGTCCGGCTGCTTGCACGGCGTCACCGGCGCCTCGATCAACAATAACCGCTACTCCGACGACCTCAGCCCCCGCCTCACGTAACGCTTCAACTGCGGTGAGTACACTCCCACCGGTCGTTGAGGTATCTTCCACCGCCAATACCCGACGCCCGGATACTTCAGGCCCTTCGATGCGGCGTTGCAGCCCGTGCGCCTTACCTTCCTTGCGCACGACGAAGGCGTCGAGCGGTCGTTCCCTCGCCGCTGCGGCGTGCAGCATCGACAGAGCGACCGGGTCGGCGCCCAGGGTCAGGCCACCAACCGCGTCGAACTCCCAGTCGGCGGTGAGATCCAGCAGGACGCGCCCCACCAGCGGAGCGGCCTGGTGATGGAGCGTGACGCGACGCAGATCGACGTACCAATCCGCCTCGCGTCCCGAGGAGAGCACCACCCGCCCATGGACCACGGCCAGGTCGGAGATGAATTTACGCAGGTCGTCGCGGTCCCCCATGGCGCACAAGGGTACTGCTCAAGTCTGGGAGCCGTGGCTCGGGTCCACCCTCGGTCAGCCCTGCGGGCGACGACGAGTGGCGATGTTCACTTACTCTGTGCGACGGCCTTGCGGTTCCGGGTGACCGCCGGGGGATCGCGCCTGGTCCGCCCGGGTCGCCTCCGGTCAGCGACCGCCGCGTCCGACGAGGACCTTGGTGCTCCGGGTGAGCCGGTGCAGCAGTCGCTGCGGGGTGTGTCGCAACGCCACCACCGCGAGCTTGTACTTCCAGTCGGGCACGCTCACCAGTCGACCTTTTCGCAGGTCGCGTAGGCCTTCGTCGATGACCGCGTCGGCGTCGAGCCAGATCCAGCCGGGCATCGACGAGGTGTTGATGCCGGCCCGCTGGTGGAACTCGGTGCGGGTGAAACCCGGACAGAGGGCCATCACCCGTACGCCGTAGGGCCGCGCGGCCTGCCCCACCGACTCGCTGAAGTTGGTCACCCACGCCTTCGTGGCGGAGTAGGTCGAGCCGGCCTCGAGCGCACCGAACCCCGCGACGGAAGAGACATTAATCACTGCGCCCGCGCGTCGCTCGGTCATGGTCGGCAGCACCGCGTGGGTCAGCCGCATCACCGAGGAGACGTTCAGCCGCAGCAGTCGGGCCTCGTCCTCGACGGTGGTCCGCAGGAAGGACCGGGTGAGCGCGATCCCGGCATTGTTGACCAGCAGGTCGACCGGGCGGCCCTCGGTGAGTCGCCGCTCCACGGCGACACAGCCGTCCTCGGTGGAGAGATCGGCCGGCAGGGTCTCCACCGACCGGCCGTGTCGCTCGGTCAGCTCGGTGGCGAACCCGCTGAGTCGGGTCGCGTCCCGAGCGACCAGGACGAGGTCGTACCCGTCCCGGGCCAGCCGCCGGGCGAACGCCGCACCGATGCCGGCTGTCGCCCCGGTGACCACCGCGAGGGGGTCGGTGCGGCCGGGGGCAACCGGGTCGGGCGTCGCGGGCACGGGCGGATCCTCACCTGGGCGGGACGGGGTGGGCGGCAGACTGTCGTGGCGCGGGCCGGGAAGCCGGCCGTTGCCGGTGGTAGGCGTTCACCGACGGCAGGGCCAGCAGCATGGCTACCACAAGGTAACCGAGCACCTGACCGATCGAAAGCCCCGCGTTGAGCGGGACCCAGCCGTTCGGATAGGCCTCGGTGAGAGCGTTCAGCAGCACGGCGGCGGTGCGTTCGTCAGCGTCCAGCCGGAACGGGGTGAACCGCTGCGCGACCACGAGGGCCAGCGCACCGCCGCCAGCGAGCAGGCCGAGCCCGCAGACGACCCAGGTCGCCACCCGCGTCCCGGCACGCCCGGCGAGCAGGCCGAGGGCGAGCGCGACGAGCAGCGCCCCGACCGCCACCGCGAGCACCGCGGTCAGCACCGTGGTCGTCCGCACCAGCGTCACCACACCGTCGACCGCACCCCGGTCGGGGGCGTCCATGGTGGCGGAACGGAACCGCGCGACGGTGCCGTCCACGGTCAACAGACCGGCGACCGCGTACGCGAGCCCGACGGTCGCCATGGTGACGAGCAGCCCGGCGGCGAACCCGACCACGGGCGGTCGTCGAGGTGGCTGTTCCGACACGAGACGATCCCTCCGGGTAGGCGTCGCGTTGCAACCTACTCGGAGGGATCGTCGTACGTCCCGCTTATCGGCGGTCAGCTCGCCGACGGCGGCCGTTCACCCGGTGGGTTGTGGTCGCCGGAGGGGCCATCGGATCCGCCGGCCGGCGGCTGCTCCGGCTGGCCGGTGCCGGAGGGCGGAGAGTAGCCCGGGGCGGGCGGATAACCCGGCTCGCCGGACGGGGTCTGACCGGGGTGGCCCGGGGTCGACGGGTAGCCCGGCTGGCCCGAGGGGGTCTGACCCGGGTAACCCGGGGCAGGCGGGTAGCCCGGCGTCCCCGACGACGGGTAGCCGGGGTAGGCGCCGGGGACCGGGGGCTCCCAGGCCGGCTGCTGCTTGCGGAAGAACTGGTTCGACGCGGGCAGGGCCAGCAGCACCAGGGCTGCGATCAGCGCGAGCACCGCGACCACGTTGACCAGGTTGCTGACCGGGTAGTACCAGGACGGCAGGGCGTCCTCCAGCCGGCGCGCGATCTCCTCCTGGCTCGGCATGTCGGCGCTGGAACCGCCGACCGGACCGCTGACCGAGCCGGCCGCGCCGCTGAGCAGGGTGCCGCCGCTGCAGCAGAGCAGGATCCCGCCGACCACCCAGGTGGTGATCCGGGCGCCGTTCTTCCCCCGGTTGTTGAGCACGGCCAGCACCACCAGCCCCACCGCCAGGAGCAGGGTGACGATGCCCGCGCCGACGGCGACCACCGTGGCGAAGTCGGCGACCGCGTCCATCCCGTTGACCGAGCTGTCGCGGTACGCGTCCTCCAGCACCCGGCGGGTGTCGCCGAGGGTGGCGAGGGTGAGGATCAGGTTGATCACCTGGATGACGGCCACCAGGATCAGCAGGTAGCTGGATATCGTCACGCTGCCCGGGCGCACCCGGGCCGGGGTGCTGTGGGTTTCGGCCACGACTCTCCTTCCCTTGGATCGCCACCACACCGTAACGGCATTCCGCCAGCCGTACGGGACGGACGGGACGGACCCGCCGGGCGACGCTCGACGTGCCGTACCCAGTCGCGCACGCCGCCAATCCGGTCAGTAGCCGCGCCACTCCACGCGGGCGTACTCCAGCACCTTCGGATCGAGCAGGGTCGAGGCGGGCACGTCGACCCGGCGTCGGTCAGCGGGGAAGTTCCCGGCCGCGGCGAGCGTGCCGGCGTCCAGGAAGCGCAGCGACGGCGCGTCGTCGGGCAACTCCAGCGGGGGCGGGTTCGGGCCGGGGGCGGCCAGCACGAAACCCCAGTCACCGAACGACGGCACGTCCACGTGGTACGGCCGGGTGGCGAAGCCGGCCGCCCGTACCGACGCCTCGATCGACCAGTACGACCGGGGCGCGAAGTACGGCGAGCCGGACTGCACCACCAGCCGACCCGTGTCGACGAGCACCGAGCGCACCAGCGAGTAGAACTCGACGGTGTAGAGCTTCGCGGTGGCCGTCTCGTCCGGGTCGGGCAGGTCCGCCACCACCACGTCGAAGCGGTCCCCGGCGGTCCGCAGCCAGCCGAACGCGTCGGCGTGCACCACGCGTACCCGGGGGTCCGTGAAGGCGTCGTCGTTGAGCCGGCGCAGCTGCGGCTCGGTACGGGCCAGCGCCACCACGGCCGGGTCCAGGTCGACCACGGTCACCCGACGTACGTCCGGGTAGCGCAGCAGTTCCCGGACGGCCAGCCCGTCCCCGGCGCCGAGCACCAGGACCTCGCCGCGTGGACCGTCCAGCGCGGGATGCACCAGCGCCTCGTGGTAGCGGTGCTCGTCGACGGAGCTGAACTGGAGGTCGCCGTTCAGGTACAAGCGCAGGTCAGTGCTCTCGCGGCCGACCTCGGTCACCGACCGGGTCAGCACGATCTCCTGGTAGCGGCTGCGCTCGGCGTGCACCACCGGGTCCCGGTAGAGCTGCTGCCGGGCGGTCAGTTCGAAGTCCCGGGCGGTGATCCAGGCGTAGGAGAGGCAGAGCGCGACCACGACCGACCCGGCGGTGACCGCGACGTACGCCCGGCGGCTCAACTCCCGCCGGAAGACGGTGACCACCAGGGCCACCCCGGCGACGGCGTTCACCGCGCCGACCACGAGCGCCCCCTTGAGCTGCCCGAAGACCGGGATCAACAGGAACGGGAAGGCGAGCCCGCCGAGTAGCGCGCCGACGTAGTCGGCGGCGAACAGGTCGGCCACCGCGCTGCCGGCGGACTGCTCCCGGATCCGTTGCAGCAGCACCATCAGTAGCGGGATCTCCGCGCCGATCAGCAGCCCGAGCACGAACGCGGTGCCGACCAGGGCCGGACCGTACAGGTCCAGCCAGGCGAAGGCCGCGTAGAGGCCGAGCACCGAGAGCCCGCCGAGCAGCGCCAGGACCAGCTCGACCAGGGCGAACGCGGCGGCAGCCCGGGACTGGAGCGGCTTCGCGGCGAGCGCGCCCACGCCCATCGCGAACACCATCACGCCGAGCACGATGGACGCCTGACCGACGGTGTCGCCGATCAGGTAACTGCCCAGCGCGACCAGGGCCAGCTCGTACACCAGACCGCAGGCCGCGCAGACGAAGACCGCGACCAGGACGGCCGCGCGGGCCAGTCGCCAGCGCGGCCGTTCCGGTGCCTCGGTGCTCACGGCCTCTTCCGGTGGTGCCGGGCGCCCGTGGCCGCCATGGCCTCCGCAGCCGTCCGCCGCTCCTTGCGGCGCTGCACGAAGCCGACGGTGAACAGGAGCGCGGTGATCAGCAGCAGGCCGGCGACGGCGGCGAAGTAGCCCCAGCGGTCCCGCCACAGGTCGAAGCTGGTGTCCGGCAACGGCGACGGGGCCGCCCCCGGGGCGGCGGTGGTGACCGGGGCCGGATCGGTCAGGCCCCGCTCGGCCAGCAGCAGCGGCAGGGCGACCGCGGCCCGGGTGGTCGCCCAGCCGGGTTCGTCGATGAAGGTCTTGTCGTCCAGGCCGAACCGCTCCAGGCCACTCTCGACCAGGAAGAGGTCGGTGCGGTCGAAGTCCCCGGACCCCTCGACGTCGATCAAGGCGTAGTCGTTGGACTCACTGCTCTCCGGCGTCCAGTTCACGTTCGCCACGACCCGGACCCAGCGGGGGCACCGGGGGTCGTCGACCGGGGTGCCCTCGCCGAGGTTGGATCCCACGCTGATCGTGCGGCTGCCCTCCTCCAGCACCCAGCCGTAGCAGACGTCCTGTGCCTCGGCGGAACGCTGGAGCACCGCCACGGTCTCGGTGCGCTCGGTGGCGGTGGGGGGAGGGACGACGCTGCCGGAGTTCCCGTTGACGACGGCCGGCAGCACGCAGGCGCCGACCGCCACCACGGTGATCACCACGATCCAGACGACCGCCGCGGTGGAGGTCCCCTTCTTCGCGGGCGTCGCAGCGGCCATCAGCTGATCGCGGCGGCGATGATCGCGCCGGTGGCGAGGTGGATGACGGAGCTGACCCAGACGGCGGGGTGCGGCTGCGGGTCGACCAGGATCTCGCCGAGCTTGCCGGGCGTCGCCACGTCCAGCAGGACGAACGCGGCGGCCATGATGACCAGGCCGAGGATCCCGTACGAGGCGGCGCCGACGATGCCGAGGACGAAGTCGTCCTCGCTGGCCACGATGGCGGCGACCACGGTGATGCCGACGCCGGCCAGGTTGGAGGCGAGCAGCAGCGCGGCGTTCCGGTTGCGCTGTGTCCAGATCAGTTCGTTGAGCCGGCCGGGGGTGGCCACGTCGACGAGGACGTAGCCGATGCCCATGAGGACGACGCCGACCACCCCGTAGGCGAGGGTGACCAGCAGATCGGTGACGAGGGTCTGCACGGTGGGACTCCGAGGATGAGGGGTTCTGTCGTCGGTCACCGCCGCTGCCGGGGCGACGACGGTGGGATCGCGGGCCGCCAGCACACCGGCGGCGTCATGGTCACCCGGGCGGCGCGTGGCCCGGGGCCGGGGTCACTTGCCGCTGCCCGGGCCGCCGCCACGGACGGTGCTGCCGCGACCCCAGCCCCAGCTGTTGCCCACCGTCGAGTGGTAGCGGGGGTAGGCGGTGGAGAGGCGTTCGAGCAGGATCACCGACCCGGCCGCCACCGGCAGGATGACCACCGAGTCGTCGTCGTAGCGCAGGTAGACGCCGCTGCCGTCGACGTACTGGTCGGCCGGCTTCCAGGCGTCGGTCACCTCGTCCGCCACCTGGCTCGGCCGTTTGGTGGAGGTGTACGCGATCGCGTCCCGGCCGATGTCCTGGCCGGTGGCCCGGGTGTACCGGTCCTCCACGTAGCCCCGGGGGGAGAAGTTGCCGTAGAAGATCGCGAAGGCGGCGACCAGCGCGCCGATCACGGCGAACGCCGCGCCGACCACGAACCACCGTCGATACGTCACAGTGTCACCACCGTTTTGGTCAGGACCAGCTCATTGGTCTGGGGGTACGCGTGCCAGGTGCGCCAGCGGACGGTGTCCGACGCCGGGTCGGGGGCGACCGCCAGGGCGGTCACCGCGTCCGGGTCGCCGGGGAAGACACCGACCAGGGCGCGTGGGTCGTCGGCCAGGTCGGCGCGGAGACGGGCGACCCGGCTGCTCAGTCCGCCCGGCTCCGGCCGGAGCACGGTCGCGGTGAACGAGTAGCCGTCTGCGGGTTGGTGCACCGCGCTCGGCAGGTCCGGTCGCCGCCCCGGCAGGCAGGCGACCGTCTCGGCCAGCACCACCGGACCGGGCGCGCCGTCCGGCGCGGACCCGCCCAGGAGCACCTGGTGGGACGCGCCGAGCAGGCGCAGCCGGATCCGCCGCCCGCCGGACAGGTCGAGGTCGAGCACGTACAGGGCGGGCAGTTCCGGGCCGCCGAGTGCCAGGCTGAGATCGGCGGCGCTGGTGTCGACGTACGGCGCGTCCAGGCTGACCAGCATGTTCAGCCCATCTTCTCCGGGCCGGCCTGCGGGTAGACCATCACCTCGGGCCGGCGCAGCAGCTCGCCCCGGGCGACCTCCCAGTCGGCGTCGCCGTACTTCTCGAAGGAGAGCCGGGCCTCACCGGAGGCCGTGTAGTCGTGGTACCGGACGCTGCCGGTGGGGGCGAGACCGGTGGTGCCGGTGGCGGTCCAGCGGGCCTGACCCGACTCGTCGCTGCGGTACCGGCGACCGTCGAAGTCGACGGTGGCCGGGCCGGGGGTGACCGTGGCGGCCGGCTCGGCGGTCCAGAGCACCAGCTCCAGATCCGGATCCTCCTCGACCGAGAGCCAGCGCTTGGTGCCGTCCGCGGTGTCCAGCAGGTGCTCGGCCCAGCTCCAGCCGCCCTCGGTGAGGTGCAGCGAGCCGCGCACCGCGTAGGTCACCTGCCGGATCTCGACGAGGTCGCCGGGACGCAGCCGGCGCGGGTCGCCACGCAGGGCGTCGGCGTCGTGGTCGCGGAACGGATCGGTGGCGGTCGGAGCGGAGGGACGCTGCTTCGTCCGGCGCAGTGCGACGAGGGCGACGACCACCCCGGCCACCCCGACCAGGCAGCCAACCGCCGTCACCAGGTACGCCACCGTCCCGTTCACCCTCGCCCCGCCTTTCGTCCGCGTCGGCGCCTGACGGTAACAACCACACGCACCTGCGCAAACCGCAGCGCTGTTGAGCGATGGGTCAGCTACCGGGAGTGGCCGGGGGAGTCTCCGGCGACCCCTCGGGTTCCGGCGGCGGGGGCAGGTGCCGGGACGGGTCCGGGCAGATCAGGTACCCCGGCGGCACGGTGTAGTACGCCGGGTATCCCGGCGGCACGACCGGCACGACGTGCGGCCCCACCGGGCCCGCCGGCCCGGACGGCGGACCGGCGTACGCCGACGGCGCGACCGGGACGGGCGGCCAGGGCCACGAGCCGGCTGGCGTCGGGGACGGCTCCCCCGCGTCGGGCTGGAAGTACCGGCTGCCGGGCGGCAGCGCCAGCAGCAGCACCACCGTCAGGGTGAGCAGCAGGGCGACCGCCGCGCCGACGCCACCGGCGAGGTTGAGCAGGTCGCCGCTGACGCCGGCGCCGCCGTAGAGCACGTCGAGGAACTCGGACTCCTCCCACACGGGCTCCCCGTCCGGGCCGGTGGTCGGCTCCGCCCACTCCTCGCCGGCCAGGAAGAACGGCAGGAAGGCGAAGCCGAGGCACCCCTGGCCGAAGCAGCACAGCAGTTGCGCCCCACCGGCCACGAAGACCAGGACCCGGGCCGTGCCACCACCCCGCAGCACCGGTCGGGCGGTGGCGGCGAGCCATCCCGCCAGCACCAGAGCCGGCAGGCAGAAGAGCACCGTCATGAAGACGTTGCCGAATCGTTCGCCGCTCACCTCGTCCGGGTCGGCGTCGGGCACCCTCGCCGCCGCCCGGTCGATCTGGCCGTCGAACTGCACTGCTCCGGCCACTGTCAGACCGACCGCCACGAGCAGGACGACCACGGTGGCCAGTTGGAGCCAGAAGGCGACGGTGACGGCGGTGGGCCGGGCCGCGCGGACCGGCTCGGCCGAAGAGGGGGTCATGCCCGGGGAGGGTACGGGTTTCCTCCCTCCCCGGGCACCACCATTCAGCCGGCGGAGGTGACGGTGAGGGACTCCTTGCTGTCGGCCAGGTCGACCCGGACCGTGTCGCCGTCGCGGATCTGGCCGGCCAGCAGGGCTCGGGCGAGCTGGTCGCCGATGGCGGACTGGACCAGACGACGCAGCGGACGGGCGCCGTAGATCGGGTCGTAGCCGTGCTCGGCGAGCCAGACGCGCGCCGGTTCGGTGATCTCCAGGCCGAGACGACGGTCGGCGAGCCGCTTCCGCATCCGGCCGAGCTGGATGTCCACGATGGCCCGCAGGTCGTCGCCGTGCAGGGCGGCGAAGACCACGATGTCGTCCAGTCGGTTGAGGAACTCCGGCTTGAAGTGCGACCGGACCACCGCGAGCACGCCCTCCCGGCGCTGCTCCTCGGCGAGCGTCAGGTCGCTGATCACCGACGAGCCGAGGTTGGAGGTGAGGATCAGGATGGCGTTGCGGAAGTCGACGGTGCGCCCCTGACCGTCGGTGAGCCGGCCGTCGTCGAGCACCTGGAGCAGGATGTCGAAGACGTCCGGGTGGGCCTTCTCCACCTCGTCCAGCAGGATCACCGAGTACGGCCGGCGGCGCACCGCCTCGGTGAGCTGCCCACCCTCCTCGTATCCGACGTAGCCGGGTGGGGCACCGACCAGCCGGGCGACGGAGTGCTTCTCGCCGTACTCGCTCATGTCGATGCGGACCATGGCCCGCTCGTCGTCGAAGAGGAACTCGGCGAGCGCCTTGGCCAGCTCGGTCTTGCCGACCCCGGTCGGGCCGAGGAAGAGGAAGCTGCCGGTCGGACGGTCCGGGTCGGCGACCCCGGCGCGGGCCCGCCGGACCGCGTCGGAGACGGCCGCGACCGCCTCGGACTGGCCGACCACCCGCTCACCCAGCGACTCCTCCATCCGGAGCAGCTTGGCGGTCTCGCCTTCGAGGAGACGGCCGGCGGGAATGCCGGTCCAGGAGGCGACCACGGCGGCGATGTCGTCCGCGCCGACCTCCTCCTTGAGCATCGCGCCGTCGGCCTGGAGCCGGGCCAGTTCCTCCTCCGCCTTCGCCAGGTCGGCCTGGAGCGCGGGGATGCGGCCGTACCGCAGCTCGGCGGCACGTTCCAGCTCGCCGTCCCGCTCGGCCCGCTCGGCCTCGCCGCCGAGCCGTTCCAGCTCCTCCTTGGCGGTGGAGAGCTTGGTGATGTGGCTCTTCTCCAGTTGCCAGCGGTCGGAGAGCGCGGTGAGCTGCTCCCGCTTGTCGGCCAGTTCCTTGCGCAGCCGGTCGAGGCGCTCGGCGGAGGCGGCGTCGGGCTCCTTGGCCAGCGCCATCTCCTCGATCTCCAGCCGGCGGACCGCCCGCTCGATCTCGTCCACCTCGACCGGCCGGGAGTCGATCTCCATGCGCAGCCGGGAGGCGGACTCGTCGACCAGGTCGATGGCCTTGTCCGGCAGGAACCGGTCGGTGATGTAGCGGTCCGACAGGGAGGCGGCGGCGACCAGGGCGGCGTCGGTGATCCGGACGCCGTGGTGCACCTCGTAGCGCTCCTTGAGGCCGCGCAGGATGCCGATGGTGTCCTCGATGGTCGGCTCGCCGACCAGCACCGGCTGGAATCGGCGCTCCAGGGCCGGGTCCTTCTCGATGTGCTCGCGGTACTCGTCGAGGGTGGTCGCGCCGACCATCCGCAGTTCGCCCCGGGCCAGCATCGGCTTGAGCATGTTGCCGGCATCCATCGAGCCCTCGCCCTTGCCCGCCCCGACCACGGTGTGCAGTTCGTCGAGGAAGGTGATGATCTGGCCGTTGGAGTTCTTGATCTCCTCCAGGACGGACTTGAGCCGTTCCTCGAACTGGCCCCGGTACTGCGCGCCGGCGACCATCGCGCCGAGGTCGAGCGAGACGAGCTTCTTGTCCCGCAGCGACTCGGGCACGTCCCCGGCGACGATCCGCTGGGCCAGGCCCTCGACGATGGCGGTCTTGCCGACGCCGGGCTCGCCGATCAGCACCGGGTTGTTCTTGGTACGCCGGGAGAGCACCTGGATGACCCGGCGGATCTCGGAGTCCCGGCCGATGACCGGGTCGATCTTGCCGTCGCGGGCGCTGGCGGTCAGATCGACGCCGTACTTCTCCAGGGCCTGGTAGGTCTGCTCGGGGTCGGCGGTGGTGACCCGGCGGTCTCCACCCCGGATCGTCGGGAAGGCGGCGACCAGGTTCTCCTCGGTGGCCCCGGCGGTCCGGAGCGCACCCGCGACCGCGCCGCCGACCCGGGCGAGGCCGGCGAGGAGGTGCTCGGTGGAGGTGTACTCGTCGCCGAGCGGCCGGGCGATCTGCTCGGCGGCCCCGATGGCGTTGACGAACTCCCGGGACAGGCTCGGCTCGGCGATGCTGGAGCCGCGCGCGGCGGGCAGCGCGTCGATCGCGCGTACGGTGGCCCGGCGCAGCTCGACCGGGTCGGACCCGGCGGCGCGCAGCAGGCCAGCGGCGGTGGAGCCGGCGGTGTCCAGCAGCGACAGCAGCAGGTGCCAGGGTTCGACGGTGGCGTGCCCGCGCTGGTTGGCGAGGGCGACGGCACCGGTGATGACCTCGCGGCTCTTGGTGGTGAGGCGTTCCGTGTTCATGGGCTCCCCCGGAATCGGCGTGTCCACTGAGAGAGACACAACCAGAGTTGAGCCTATTCCACTCAACTTCAGCGGTGTGAGCCGAGTCACACAAGCCGGTCAGCCGTGATCGAGGACGACCCTGGTCCAGCGCGCTCCGCCGAAGTACAGGCTGCCGCTGGTCAGGACGACGTCGCCCGGCCCACGGGCGCAGAGCGTGCCGTCGGCGAGCACCGTGAGGTGATGCTCCGGGGTGAGCGGCCAGGCCATCCGGTGGTACCGGTCGTTGGTCACCATCCCGGCCCCGTCCGGCCCGGTCACCACGACCATCCCACCGCCGACCGGAACCATCGACCGGATCCGCTCCGGCCGGTCCTCGGGGGACACCAGTTCCCAGCCCGGGCCGCCCTGCCGCCACAGCGCCGGGAAGGACGTCCGGTCCGGGCGCTCCCCGACCAGCCACGCCGTGTCCGTCCCGTCGATCACCGCCCGGAGCACGGAAACCTCGCCGTCGGGCGGGGACACCGCCAGCCGCCACCATCTCCGGCCGCCGTCGGGCGAGATCGCGGCGGCCGGCCGGCCGTCGTGCATCCCGGCCACGACGATCCGGTCGTCCCGCGAGGCGACGGTGTTGATCCCGGGTACGTCCGGCTGGGTGGCCAGCGGACGCAGCCGACGGCCGTCCCACTCGGCGACCTTCCCGGTGGCCTCGACGACCTGGAACCGCCCCTGCGCCCCCACCCAGACCGGGGGCGCGGAGCGGGAGTGCGTGAACGTGGTGCCGCCGTCGGTCGAGGTGTACCAGCCGTGCGGCTCGCTGAGCAGCACGAGCAGACCGGGGGCGGTGTAGAGCTGCTGGTTCTCGGCGGCGGGGCGGGGATGCCGCAGCTTCCGCCAGGACAGGCCGCCGTCGGCGGTGCCGTAGAGCAGAGCCGGGCAGGTGGGCGCGGGCGGCGTCCCGGCGCAGGTGGCGAAGAGGGCGTAACCGTGCCGTACGTCGGCGAACTCGACGTACGGCCGGTCGTACCGTTCCGGCACGGCGACCCGCACCTGGCGTACCTCGTCGAAGGAGGCCGGCGGCAGCGTCGTCGCCGGTGTCGCCGGTGTCGACGGAGCAGGTGGGGTCGACGGGGCCGGCGGCCGACGCCGGACGTCCCCGATCGAGCAGCCCGCGAGAGCTGGCACGAGCAGCAGTGTGACCAGCCACCGATAACGCCGCTCGGTCATGGCCCTCCTTCGCGCCGGTACCGTACCGTGACCGCCGTGCGAGTACGTGTCGAACAGACTGCCCTACCGGGAATCGGTGTACGTCACGACCTGTTGACGGAGTCCGGACGCCGGCTCGGCGTGGTGTCCCACCGCAACGGCCGACGCGACCTTGTCCTCTATGACCCTGATGATCCCGATTCATGCCAGCACGACATACCGCTGACCGACGACGAAGCGGAGGCGCTGGCCGACATCCTCGGCGCGTCGCTGATGCTCGGTCAGCTCACCGGGCTGCGGGAGCAGGCCGCCGGGCTGCTCACCGAGCAGATCGCCATCCCCGCCGGGTCGAAGTACGTCAACCGCCGGCTCGGGGACACCAAGACGAGGACCCGCACCAGCGCCTCCATCGTCGCCGTCCTGCGCGGCGGCGAGGTGTTCGCCTCGCCCGGTCCCACCTTCCGCTTCTCTGCCGGTGACGTGGTGGTCGTGGTCGGCACGCGCAAGGGACTCGACGGCGTCACAGCCATCCTGGCCGACAGCGACCCGGACGGCTGAGGCGCGGATGCACGACTTCACGACACTGCTCATCGAGGTTGGCGCGCTGCTGTTCCTGCTCGGCCTCCTCGGCCGGCTCAGCCGCCGGATCGGTCTCTCCCCCATCCCGCTCTACCTGCTCGCCGGCCTCGCGGTCGGGCACGGCGGCATCCTGGAGATGCACGCCAGCGAGGAGTTCTTCGCCGTCGGCGCGGAGATCGGTGTCATCCTCCTGCTGGTCATGCTCGGTCTGGAGTACTCGGCCAACGAACTCGTCGGCAACCTGCGCTCGGCCGCCCCGGCGGGCCTGATCGACGCCCTCCTCAACGCCCTCCCCGGCGCGGCCTTCGCGCTGCTGCTCGGCTGGGACTGGATCGCCGCCGTGGTGCTCGCCGGCATCACCTGGGTCTCCTCGTCCGGGGTGATCGCCAAGGTCCTCGCCGACCTGGGCCGGGTCGGTAACCGGGAGACACCGGTGGTCCTCTCGGTGCTGGTCATCGAGGACCTGGCCATGGCGCTCTACCTGCCGCTGGTCACCGCGCTGCTGGCCGGGGTCGGGCTGCTCGGCGGCGGGATCGCCCTGACCATCGCGGTCGGGACGGTGCTGCTGGTGCTGGTCGTGGCAATCCGGTACGGCCACCTCATCTCCACCGCGATGTCCGCGAAGGACCCGGAGGCGCTGCTGCTCGGGGTGCTCGGGATGACCCTGCTGGTCGCCGGCATCGCGGCGAAGCTCCAGGTGTCGGCCGCGGTCGGCGCGTTCCTGGTCGGCATCGCGCTCTCCGGTCCGGTGGCGCACCACGCGACCGAGCTGCTCACCCCGCTGCGGGACCTCTTCGCCGCGGTCTTCTTCGTCTTCTTCGGCCTGGTCACCGACCCCAGGGACATCCCGCCCGTGCTGCTGCCGGCGCTCGCCCTGGCCCTGGTGACGATGGGGACGAAGACGATCACCGGATACCTGGCCGCCCGCCGGGCCGGCATCGCCGAACCCGGACGATGGCGAGCCGGGCTCGCCCTGGTGCCCCGGGGGGAGTTCTCCATCGTCATCGCCGGACTGGCGGTGGCCAGCGGCGAGGTCCCCGCAGGGCTGGCCGCGCTCGCCACCGCGTACGTGCTGATCACCGTGGTGACCGGCCCGATGCTCGCCCGTCTGCCGGATTTCGCCTGGTTCAAGCAGTGGTTGCGGCGTCGGGCGGCGGCCCGACCGGTGGAACCGGTCCCGACCCCGGACTGATGCGACGTCGGCCGGCCGGGTCGCCCGGAAGGGGGAACCGGCCCGGCCGACGGTCGCTGAATCCGTCCCGCCGAGGTCTTCCGCCGTCGCGCCGGGCCGCGCTACCGTTTCGCCCCAGCACACCAGGTTCCCGCGGACACCCGGTACGCCCCGCGGGCACGAGCGGAAGGCTGCCGGTACGTGCCCGAGTCGACGTTCCCCGGCTTCGCCAATCCCGTCGACCCGTCTCCGACGGAGCTGCGGACGTGGGCGTACCAGCCGGACTCGGTGCCGCTGGCATCGATGCCGCCGGACTGGGACCTGCTCGTCGCCGGTGACCACCTGGTCCCGACCCTCTTCGAGCTCGCCATGGACCCGGCCTGCCCTGCCCGGCGGTTCGCCCTGCACTGCCTCTACATCTACGCCGCCGACGGCATCCGCACCCAGTTCCGCGCCCACCCGAAGCGTCGCCTGCGCAAGCTGGTAGAACAGGCCGAACTGACCGGCGACCACCTGGTCCGCACCTGGGCCTACAACGCCCGGGTGCTCATGGAACGACCCGACCTCTTCGACTACCACGACTGGTGCGAGGGCGGGTTGGTCCGGGAGAACCGCCGGATCGGCTGAGCCGGGAACGGGCGGCGACCGGTGGCCGGCCAGCCGGGAGCAGACCCGGTGCGGACGGGACGGGCCGGGACCCCCCGTGGATCCCGGCCCGTGGCTCAGGTGCGTCCCCCGTGCTTCCGACCCTTCTCGCCCGGCCCCGGCTGCGGTGCCGTCCGGTCCGGCCCGGTCCCGTCGCCCTCGGCGGCGCTCCGACGCTCGACGGCCCGGCCGGGCTTGCCGGCGAACCGACTCCCGGTGATGGCGTCGAACTTCTCCCGCACCGTCTCGGCGACCCGGTCCAGGCGCTCCTCGGCCTGCTGCGCCACCTTCTTCGCCGGCTCCGTCATGCGCCTCCCCCTCGCCGTCCACCCGCCCCTGGCTCCGCTCGGCCGCGACGGTGGGCCCGGCTGGTGCGGACTCGACCTGGTTCAGAGGCTAGTCGGGCGGAGCCGGCCGGAACGGCGGTTCCCCGGAACACGGCACCAGCCGGCAGCAGGGCGGCGAGGGGTGGCGGGCGGTGGTGAGCATGCGGCGAGCGGTGGTGAGCATGCGGTGAGGGGTGGTGAGCATGCGGTGAGGGGTGGTAGCAGGGGACCCCTGCCCATCAAAAAGCGGTAACAGGGGACCCCTGCTACCACGAAACGCGCGGAGTCAGCGGTCGGTGGAGCGGCGGGGGCGCCAGACCACCAGTGCGGTGGAGGTGCGGGTGGTGGGAACGATCTCCCGGCCGGGGAAGCGGGCCATCGCCTCCAGCTCGGCGATCCGCCGGTACGCGGCGTTCAGCTCCGCCTCCATCTCGGCGAGCCGGGCCTGGGCCTGCTCCAGGAGCTGCTCCAGGCCGATGATCCGCTTGATGCCGGCCAGGTTGACCCCGTCGTCCTGGCTGAGCCGCTGCACCTCACGCAGCAGCACCACGTCCCGGACGCTGTAGCGGCGACCGCCACCGGCCGCCCGCCCGGCCTGCACCAACCCGAGCCGGTCGTACTGCCGCAGCGTCTGCGGATGCATGCCCGCCATCCGTGCCGCGACCGAGATCATGAGTACCTTGGCGTCGTAGGCAGGGTCACCCGAGCCGACGAACCCGTCCGCCATCCCGCTCACCTCCGCGTGTGCTCCACCGTGCCGACCGAACCGACGCGTTGCCCACCGAACCGACGCGTTGCCTGAGCAACGTGTTGCTAACTGATGCGACGCACCCGCGCGTCGAGATGTTCCCGGGCCGCCGGCGGCGTGTTTGCGGCGAACTCCTCCAACGCGGCACGCGCCTCGTCGGAGAGTCGGGCCGGGACCACCACGTCCAGGGTGACCAGCAGGTCACCGGCCTGTCCGTCGCGGCGGACCACACCCTTGCCCCGGGCCCGCAGGACCCGGCCGCCGGGTGTGCCCGGCGGCACCCGCAGGGTCACCGCCCCGTCCAGCGTGGGCACCCGCAGGTCGGTGCCGAGCGTCGCCTCCGCGAAGGTGATCGGCACGGTCAGGGTCAGATCGTCCCCGCTCCGCCCGAACAGGTCGTCGGGACGCACCTTCACGTGCACGAAGAGGTCACCCGCCGGGCCGCCGCGCTCGCCCGGCTCGCCCCGGCCGGCCAGCCGGATCTTCTGCCCGTCGGCCACTCCGGCGGGGAACCGGACGTTGAGGGTGCGGGTCTTGGTGACCCCGCCGGTGCCCCGGCACTCGGGGCACTTCTCCTCGACGATCGTGCCGACACCCTGGCAGTTGCGGCAGGGCTCGGCGAAGCTGAACGACCCCTGGTTGCGGGTCACCATCCCGGAGCCGTGGCACTGGGCACAGGTCACCGGTCGGGTGCCGGGCTTGGCCCCGTCCCCGTGGCAGGTGTCGCAGACCCCCGGCGCGCGCAGCGTCAGCGGGAGGGTCACCCCGCGTACCGCGTCGGGGAAGTCCAACGCGACCTCGGCCTCGACGTCCCGGCCCCGGGCCGGACCACGCGGCCGCGCCGGGCCGCCCCCACCCCCGCCGGAGAACATCGAACCGAACAGGTCGGACGGGTTGAAACCACCGAACCGGCGGTCACCGCCGCCCGCACCGCCGCCGAACAGGTCGGAGACGTCGAACGGTACGC
Organism: Micromonospora echinospora; assembly: GCF_900091495.1. Classification (NCBI taxonomy): domain Bacteria; kingdom Bacillati; phylum Actinomycetota; class Actinomycetes; order Micromonosporales; family Micromonosporaceae; genus Micromonospora; species Micromonospora echinospora. The sequence goes on from NZ_LT607413.1 coordinate 2,020,290, forward strand.
CACCGCCCGCGCCCCGGGCGTTGCGCCGGAACGCGCCCGAGCCGAAGAGCGTACGCATCTCGTCGTACTCGCGACGCCGCTTGTCGTCGGAGAGCACGTTGTACGCCTCGGAGGCGGCCTTGAACCGCTCCTCGGCCACCGGGTCGTCCGGGTTGTGGTCCGGGTGGGACTCCCGGGCCAGTTTCCGGTACGCCTTCTTGATGTCGTCCGAGGAGGCGGACTTGTCCACGCCGAGCACGGCGTAGAAGTCCTTCTCCAGCCAGTCCTTGGAACTCACCGGTCCACCCCCTTCCACCCGACGTGCACCGGGCCTCCCGTCCACCCGGTGTCGGTGGACGGGAGGACCCGGTCACGGTCTCGTACTACTCCGGATCGGCTACCGCGACCATCGCGGGCCGCAGCAGGCGCTCGCCGAGCTGGTAGCCCCGGCGCATCACCTGCACGCAGGTCGGCTCGCTGACCTCGGCCGAGGTCTGGTGCGCGACCGCCTCGTGCCGGGTCGGGTCGAAGGGGTCGCCCTGCTCACCGAAGACGGTGAGGCCGAACTTGCCCAGTGCCGTGGTGAGCTGCTCGGCCACCGTGCCGAACGGGCCCACCAGATCGCCGTGCTCACGTGCCCGGTCGAGGTCGTCGAGGATCGGCAGCAGCGCGGTGAGCACCGCGCCGGTCGCCTGTTCGCCGACCAGGGCCCGGTCCCGCTCGACCCGCTTGCGGTAGTTGGCGTACTCGGCCGAGACCCGTTGCAGGTCCCGGGTACGTTCCTCCAGCTCCGCCCGGAGCGCCTCCAACTCGGCCCCGAGCGGGGCGGTCGGAGCGCCGTCGGCCGGCGGCGCCGGGGCGTCGACCACCGGCGCGCCGTCCGAGGCCGTCTCGTCGACGGTCGAGGAGACCTCGTCGACCACCACCTCGGCCTCCTCGACCAGTCCCGTCGCGGATTCGGCTTCGTCCCCGGTGGAACCGGTCGGCGTCGCGGAGTCACCCCGCACCGAACCGGGGGTCTCCTCCGGGTCGGTGGCGCGTGGCTTGTCCGTCATGCGGCTACCTCAATCCCTCTGCCGTGGGTTCGTGACGGGGTGGGACGTCACTTCTTCCCGTCCTCGTCGACGATCTCGGCGTCGACCACGTCGTCGGCACCGCCCTTGGCGCCGCCCGGCGCGCCACCGGCGGCCCCGGCCGCGCCCGGCTGCTCGCCCTGCTCACCCTGCTGCTGGGCGTAGAGCAGCGAACCGGCCTGCTGGGAGACCTGCGCGAGCCGCTCGTGGGCCGACTTGATCTTCTCGATGTCCTGGCCACCGAGCGCGCCACGCAGCTCGCCGAGCGCCTCGTTGATCTGGTCGCGGTTCTCGCCCGGCAGCTTGTCGCCGCTCTCGGCGAGGAACTTCTCGGTCTGCCACTGGAGCGCCTCGGCCACGTTGCGGGTCTCGGCCTCCTCGCGGCGACGCTTGTCCTCCTCCGCGTGGTCCTCGGCGTCCCGGCGCATCCGCTCGATGTCGTCCTTCGGCAGCGAGGAGCCGCCGGTGATCGTCATCTTCTGTTCCTTGCCGGTGCCCAGGTCCTTGGCGTGCACGTTGACGATGCCGTTGGCGTCGATGTCGAAGGTGACCTCGATCTGCGGCACGCCACGCGGCGCGGGCGGGAGGCCGGTCAGCTCGAAGGTGCCGAGCTTCTTGTTGTAGGCGGCGATCTCCCGCTCGCCCTGGAAGACCTGGATCAGCACGGACGGCTGGTTGTCGTCGGCGGTGGTGAACACCTCGGACCGCTTGGTCGGGATGGTGGTGTTCCGCTCGATCAGCTTGGTGAAGATGCCGCCCTTGGTCTCGATGCCCAGGCTCAGCGGGGTCACGTCGAGCAGCAGGACGTCCTTGACCTCGCCCTTGAGCACGCCGGCCTGGAGCGCCGCGCCGACCGCGACGACCTCGTCCGGGTTGACGCCCTTGTTGGGCTCGCGGCCGGTGAGCTGCTTGACCAGGTCGGTCACCGCCGGCATCCGGGTCGAGCCGCCGACCAGGATGACGTGGTCGACGTCGGCGACCTTGATCCCGGCGTCCTTGACGGCCTGCTCGAACGGACCCTTGCAGCGGTCCAGCAGGTCCTGCGTCATCCGCTGGAACTCGGCGCGGCTGAGCGTCACGTCCAGGTGCAGCGGGCCGGCCGAACCGGCGGTGATGTACGGCAGGTTGATGTTGGTGTTGGTGGCGGCGGACAGCTCGATCTTGGCCTTCTCGGCGGCCTCGCGGAGCCGCTGGAGGGCCATCTTGTCCTGGGAGAGGTCGATGCCGTGCTCGCCCCGGAAGGTCTTCACCAGGTGGTCGATGATCCGCTGGTCCCAGTCGTCGCCACCGAGCTGGTTGTCACCGCTGGTGGACTTGACCTCGACGACGCCCTCGGCCAGCTCCAGCAGGGAGACGTCGAAGGTGCCACCACCGAGGTCGAAGACCAGGACGGTCTGCTCCTTGGAGCCCTTGTCCAGCCCGTACGCCAGGGCGGCGGCGGTCGGCTCGTTCACGATCCGCAGCACGTTGAAGCCGGCGATCTCACCGGCCTCCTTGGTGGCCTGGCGCTGGCCGTCGTTGAAGTACGCCGGGACGGTGATCACCGCGTCGGTGATCTGCTCGCCCAGGTACGCCTCGGCGTCCCGCTTGAGCTTCATCAGCGTCCGGGCCGAGATCTCCTGCGGGGTGTACTTCTTGCCGTCGATGTCGACGGTCCAGTTGGTGCCGATCTCCCGCTTGACCGACCGGATGGTCCGGTCCGGGTTGGTCACCGCCTGACGCTTGGCGACCTCACCGACGAGCACCTCGCCGTTGCGGGCGAACGCGACGATCGACGGGGTCGTACGCGAGCCCTCAGCGTTGGCGATGACGGTGGGCTCACCGCCCTCGAGAACGCTGACGCAGGAGTTCGTCGTGCCGAGGTCGATACCGACCGCACGTGCCATCTTCGCTTCCTCGCTTCGTAACGTTGAGCAGGTGACGGGCACCGCCCGAAGAACACCCACCGCAAGTTGAGTGGACTTGACTCAATAGTGCCACGCCTGTCGCGATCGTCAAGTCGAGGTTGAGTCGACCCGACGCAACCCTTAACACCGGACCCCGCTGTTGTCTTCCCTTGCCCCGGTCGGGCACGCTTTAGCGGTGACGACGCACGGGGAATCCGCCACCCACTCCGGCGCGCCCGCCGTCGCCTCCCCCCACAGCGGAGCAGCCACCGCCGCGGAGGACCCGAGCGGGACACCCGGGGACGACCTGTCCGCCGCCCTCGCCGGCCTGCGCGCCGCAACCACGGCCGCCCGCTTCCCGCTCGACCTGCCCTCCGCCGAGCCGGCCCGGCGTAACGCCGCCGCCCTCACCGACCAGCTCGACGACTACCTCCTGCCCCGGCTCGCCCGGCTCGACGCCCCGCTGCTGGTGGTGGTCGGCGGCTCCACCGGCGCGGGCAAGTCGACCCTGGTCAACAGCCTGGTCCAGGCCCGGGTCAGCGCCGCCGGGGTGCTCCGGCCCACCACCCGGTCGCCGGTGCTGGTCTGCAACCCGGCCGACTCGGTCTGGTTCCGTCAGGGCGAGCTGCTGCCCGGGCTGACCCGCACCAGCGAGCCCAGCGAGGATCCGCGCACCCTGCAACTGGTCACCGCACCCGCGCTCCCGGCCGGACTGGCCTTCCTCGACGCGCCGGACATCGACTCGGTGGTCGACGCCAACCGGGCGTTGGCCGGGCAGCTCCTCGCCGCCGCCGACCTCTGGCTCTTCGTCACCACCGCCGCCCGGTACGCCGACGCGGTCCCCTGGGAGCTGCTGCACAACGCCCGGGCCCGGGGAGCGGCCATCGCCCTCGTCCTGGACCGGGTTCCGCCGGAGGCCACCGAGGAGGTCTCCGCCCACCTCGCCGAGATGCTCGCCACCCACGACCTGGGCGCGGCCCCGCTCTTCGTCCTGCCGGAGACACAGGTCGACGGGCAGGGGCTGCTGCCGGAACGGGCGACGGCGCCACTGGGTGAGTGGTTCGCCCGGCTCGCCGCCGACGCGGAGGCCCGCGCCGCCGTGGTCCGGCAGACCCTCGACGGCGCGCTCGCCGCGCTCGGCCCGATCACCGAAACCCTCGCCGGGGCCGCCGACGAGCAGGCCACCGCCGCCGACGCGCTCGACGACCGGGTACGCGGCGCGTACCGCGGCGCCCAGCGCACCGTCGAGCAGGGCCTCTCCGACGGTCGACTGCTCCGGGGCGAGGTGCTGGCCCGCTGGCAGGAGTTCGTCGGCACCGGCGAGTTCTTCCGCACCCTGGAGGCGCGGATCGGACGGCTCCGCGACCGCGTCGTCGCGGCCGTCACCGGGCGACCGGCCCCCGCCAACGAGCTGCGTGACGCCATCGAGTCCCAGCTGGTCACCCTGCTGCGCGGGGTGGCCGCCGAGGCGGCCGAGAACGCGTACACCGGGTGGCGGGCCCACCCGGCCGGCGCGGCGCTGCTCGAACCGGACCTGGCGCATCCCTCCGCCGACCTGCCGGAACGCGCCGAGCGGCTGGTCCGCGACTGGCAGCGGGGCGTGCTGGACCTGGTCCGCACCGAGGGCGGCGACAAACGCTTCGTCGCCCGGACGGCGGCGTACGCGGTCAACGCCACCGGCCTCGCCGTGATGATCGCGGTGTTCGCCTCGACCGCCTTCGTGCCGACCGGGCTGGAGGTGGCCACCGGGGCGGGCACCACGGTCGCCGCGCAGGCCGTCCTCCAGGCGATCTTCGGCGACCAGGCGGTCCGCAACCTCGCCCGCCGGGCCCGGGGCGACCTGCTGGAACGGGTCGACACGCTGCTCGACGAGGAGGCGGCGCGGTTCCTCGCCCGTACCGCGAGCGCCCGGCCGGAGGCGGACACCGCCGCCGACCTGCGGGCCGCCGCCGCGCGGGTGGCCGACGCCCGGGAGCGCGCCGACCTGGACGTGACCCGGTGACCGGAATCGTCGGCCGGATGCGGGACGCGCTCCGCGGCGGGCAGCGGGTCGACCCGGACGACCTGATCACCCGCCTCGACGCGGTCCGCCGGTTCCTCACCGCCGTCGACGGCCACCTCCCCGACGAACGGCTCGTCCCGGCGCACACCCTGGTCGAACGGGCCGGCACCCGACTCGCCCTCTCCCGCGACCACACCGTGGTCGCCCTGGCCGGGGCGACCGGCAGCGGCAAGTCCAGCCTGTTCAACGCGCTCGCCCGGCTGGACCTCTCCCCGGTCGGGGTACGCCGGCCCACCACCGGCGTGGCGCACGCCTGCGTGTGGGGACCACTCGACGGCGCGACCCGGCTGCTCGACTGGATCGGCGTGCTGCCCCGGCACCGGTTCATCCGGGAGAGCGCCCTGGACGGCGACGACGAGTCCGCCCTGCACGGACTGGTCCTGCTCGACCTGCCCGACTTCGACTCGGTGCAGCATGCCCACCGGCTGGAGGTGGACCGGCTGCTCGGCCTGGTCGACCTGGTCATCTGGGTGGTCGACCCGCAGAAGTACGCCGACCGGCTGGTGCACACCGCCTACCTGCGCGAGTTCCACCGCCACCGGGACGTCACCCTGGTCGTGCTCAACCAGGCCGACCGGCTGCCCCCGGCCGAGGTGCCCCGGGTCCTCGACGACCTGCGCCGGCTGCTCGACGCCGACGGCCTGACCGGGGTGCCGCTGCTCGCCACCACCGCCGTCGACCCCTCCGGCACCACCGAACTGCGGGCCAGCCTGGAGTCGACGGTCGCCGAGCGGCAGGCGTCCCTGCGGCGGCTGGCCGGCGACGTCGACACCGTCGTGGAGCGCCTCGCCGACCTGGTCGGCCCGGAACCCGCCGGTGCCGGGCCGGACACCGCCGGCAGCCGTGTCCTGACCGACGCGCTGGCCGGAGCGGCCGGGGTGCCGGCGGTGACCACGGCGGTCGAGGCGGCGTACCGGCACCGGGCGGCGAGCGCCACCGGCTGGCCGCTGGTCCGGGGCTGGCGTCGTCTTCGGCCGGACCCGCTGCGGCGGCTGCACCTGCCCGGCCCGGGCGGGGCCGGCGGGTCGGCCGACGAGTTGAGCGCGAAGCCGGTCGCCGCGACCTCCGTACCCGACCCGACCGCCGCCCAGCGCTCGGCGCTGGGGCTGGCCGTCCGGGCGGTGGCCGAGCGGGCCGGCGGCGACCTGCCGGGGCCGTGGCCGGCGGCGGTCACCGGCGCGGCCCGGTCCCGCCTCGGCGACGTGCCGGACGCACTGGACCGGGCGGTCGCCGGCACCGACCTCGACGTGCCCGAACGGCCCCTGTGGTGGCGGCTGGTCGGCGCGCTCCAGTGGCTGGTGACCCTCACCGCCGTCGCCGGGCTGGCCTGGCTGGTGCTCGGGTACGCGTTGCGCGCCCTCGGCCTGCCCGATCCGGACGAGCCGATGGTCGGCGAGGTGCCGCTGCCGACGCTGCTGCTGCTCGGCGGGCTGCTCGCCGGACTACTGGTCACGGCGGTGACCCGCCCGGTCGTCCGTTGGGCCGCCCGGCGCACCCGGCTCCGCGCGGAGCGACGGCTCACCGCCGCCGTGGCAGGGGTCGGTGCGGAGCACGTGCTGACCCCGGTCCGCGCGGTGCTCACCTCGTACGCCGACGCCCGGGACGCGCTGCGGGTGGCGGCCGGAAAGAAGTGATCCCGGCCTTCCTCCCACCGGGGTTCCGGCGGCGTAGGGTCGATCCATGGCCACGACTCACACCCCCTACGACGCGGTACTGCACGCAGCCCGCGACGTGAGCCGGCTCGACTGCGCCCTCGACGCCGAGATGCTCGGCACGGCACTGCTCGGCAGCGTCTACGCGGTCGCGGAGTCCGACCGCAGCACGGCCGTACGGGAGTTCGTGAGCGGCTTCCTCGCCGCCACGTCCCGTCGGCGGACCGCCTCGGCCACCACCATCCGGCGGGTGTTCGCCCGACTCGTGCCGGACGCCGAGGGCGCCGACCGGGTCAAGCCCGGCGCGCAGGCCCCGTCCTGGTCCGACCAGCTCGGCCGGGTGCACCTCACCGGCTGCTGGGCCTACGGCGACGTGTACGGCGACCAGACCTCCTACCTCGCCACCTTCGCCTACGACGAGGCGGCCGGCGGGCCGGAGCACGCCATGGTCGCCCTGGTCGACCACAACATCGGCATCACCAAGGACATCTTCGTCGGCGGACCGGCCGAACGGATCCTGGAGCAGGTCCGGCAGATGTGTGCCACCGACGAGCTGACCTGGTTCCGGACGGAGGACCCGGCCCGGCTGCACAGCGAGGTGTCCCGCCACCTGGCGATCACCGACGACCTCGGCGACCTGCCCGGCGAGGGTTCCCTCGCCACCGACCGGACGATCGCCGGGGCCCGGCTGGCCCTGCTGCCCCGCCCGGTCCGGACCCCGGTGGACCCGGAACCGCTCACCCCGGCCGAGCGCACCGCGCTGGTACGCCAGTTCCTCGCCTCGCCGGAGGCCGCCCGGTTCGGCCTCGACACCATGGACGGCCCGGAGCTGGCGTCCCTGCACTTCTGCCTGAGCCTGCTGCTGGACCACGCGGCGAGCTTCCCGGACGCCGACCCGCTGCGGTGGAGCCCGACGGTGGCCGAGCTGTTCCTGCTCGACTGGGTGCACCGGCGGGCCGTGCTGGACATGGACGACGCCGCCCTGCTTCCCCGGGTGCTGCGTGCCTGGGCCGGGTACGCCGCACGCCGGCGCGGCCTGCCCGAGTCCGCGGCCAGCCAGACGGACAGCGCGATCGAGGAGATGGTGCCGGAGTTCGCCCGCCTCTACAGCACCGGCGAGCGGCGCAGTCCCGCCACGGCAGCGGTGGCCCAGCTGATGGCCGACGGCGTCGATCCCGACGACCCGGAGGCCCTGCACGCCTGGATCGAGGCCAACCGCCACCACCTCACCGACGACTGACCCACTCCGCCTCCGCCGGGCCCTGAGGTGCCCTGCGGCTAGTGGGCTCCGGTCACCAGTGCCAGGTGCCGGGCGGCGACGGAGAGGGTGATCCGCTGGCCCCAGGCCAGGGTGAGCCGGTCCGACTCCAGGCCGTCGGCGAAGGCGACCAGACCGTCGGACTCGGCGGTCAGCTCCAGGGTGCCGTCCGTGCCCAGCCGACCGGCGGTGAGGCTGGCCCCGGTGACCGGCGACGGCCAGGCCTCCCGGACGAACCAGCAGAGCGCCGGTTCGTCCGGGGTGGGCAGCCGGGGCGGGTCCGGACGGTCCCGGGCGATCGAGGCGCACCAGCCGGTCGCCCCGGTGCCGCTGCTCACCACCAGGCCGGAGGAGGACTGCCGCTCCCGTCGGGTCCGCCCGCCGGCGTTCTCGGCGAGCAGGTACCGGGCGGACTGGTGGGACACGTGACCGACGTACACCTCGTTGAGGCCGACCAGTTCCTGTCCGTCGTCGAGGACGGCGCGCGCCATGGTCCGCCGCTCGGTGGTGGCCCGCCCGGCGACGACCGCCCGGAGCAGGTCGGCCACCTGGTCGGGCGTGGAGCGGACCAGGATCCCGGCGTTGCGGCCGGGATCGGGGTCGACCCCGACGACCGGCTGCCGGTCGAGGTACTTGGCGACGTTGGCGACCAGCCCGTCCGGGCCGACCGCGACCACGACGTCCTCCGGGGCGAAGAGGAAGCGGGGCAGGTCGTCCCGGTCGACCGAGCCGCGTCGCCAGTCGGCCGGTACGGCCGCGCCGACCGTGGTCAGCGCGGTCTGGAGCAGTTCGTGCCGGTGGATCACCTCGGCCAGGTCACCGCCCCGGGCCTTCAGGTACCACGCCGCCGCGGCGCGGGTGCCGTGCCGCGCGAGCAGGTCGTCCAGCTCGCTGCGCCGGCTGACGACCACGACCCGGGGGGCCAGGGTGGCGCTCACCGGTCGCTCCCGCCGAGCCGGGTCAGCAGGTCGGCGAGCAGGTCCGGGGTGACGGTGAGCTGACCGATCTGCGGCAGCTGACCGGCCAGCTCGCGCAGCGCGAGGGCGTGCAGCACCTCGACCGGGAGCTGGGCGTACGCCGCCAGCCTGGCCGTCTCGGACTCGGCCTCGGCCTGGCCGAGCACGCGTACCCCGTCGGCCTTCGCGGCGGCGAGGACACGCTCCTTCTCGGCCTCGGCGGTGGAGAGCACCCGGGCACGTTCGGCGGCGGCCGCGTCGGCGACCTTCTCGCGTTCCGCCTTGCCCTGGGCGGCGGCGAGTTCGGCGGCGGCGTCCAGTTCGGCCCGACGGCGGGTGTTCGCGCCGTGCTGTTCCACGAGCTGCTGTTCCCGACGGGCCAGCTCGATCTTGTTCTGGAGCTCGTTCTCGGCGATCGAGCGCTCCTGCTCGACGGCCTGGGCCCGGCGGGCGTACGTGGCCCGATCGGCCTCGACCTGCACCGCCTCGCGGGTGGGGGTCTGGAGTGCCCGTTCCAGTTCCGGTTCGGGACGGATGGCGACCACCCGGGCGCTGACCACGGCGACCCCGACGTCGGCGAGCCGGGGTTCGGTGCCGAGGGCGGCCGAGACCGCCTCCCGCACCGGGGCGATGGTGGTGAGCGCCTCGGCCAGCGGGACCCGGGCGAGCAGGTCGAGGGCCGGTTGCTGGGCCAGTTCGGCGAGGAGCGTGGCGACCTGGTCCAGCGGTCGGGCCCGCGCCACGCCGGTGCGCGGGTCGACGGAGAAGTCGAGCCGGGTGGCGGCGAGCGCCGGGTCGGCCACCCGGTAGGTCACGGTGGCCTGCACGGTGACGTCCGCGAAGTCGCCGGTACGGGCGTGGAAGAGCAGGGGCAGTTCCCGGTCGTCGACCGGCACCTCGCTGAGCACGGCGTGCAGCGGCCGGTACCAGAAGGACAGCCCGGTGCCCTCCCGACGGACCCGGCCACCGGTCGAGTGTCGTACCCAGCTCGTCGGGGTGCCGCGCAGGTGCCGCAGGAAGAGTCGTCGCGAGACGTCAGCCATGATCGTCCTCCCCTTTTTCGTCCCACCGACGATAAAACGTCTGGTAGATTATCGTCAAGGTGGTGATAAACACGTGACCGAGTACCCGCCGTTCGCGGTGACCGCCGACCTGGTGGTGCTGACCGTCCGCACCGACGAGCTGCACGTGCTGCTGGTCCGGCGGGGGGTGGCACCGTACGAGGGCTGCTGGGCGCTGCCCGGCGGGTTCGTCGGCATCGACGAGGACCTGCCCGACGCGGCCGTTCGCGAGCTGACCGAGGAGACCGGCCTGCCCGAGCCGGCCGGGCACCTGGAGCAGCTCGGCACGTACGGCCACCCGACCCGGGATCCGCGCGCCCGGGTGGTGACCGTCGCCTGGCTCGCCCTCCTGCCCGACCTGCCGGCCCCGGTCGCGGGGTCGGACGCGGCCGCCGCCGACTGGGTGCCGGTCAACCGGCTCGACCGGGCACGGCTCGCCTTCGACCACGGGCGGATCCTGACCGACGGGCTGGAACGGGCCCGGGCCAAGCTGGAGTACACCCCGCTGGCGGCGGCGTTCTGCCCGCCCGAGTTCACCGTCGCCCAGCTGCGCGCGGTCTACGAGACGGTCTGGGACACCACGCTCGACCCGCGCAACTTCCATCGCAAGGTCACCGGCACCCCGGGGTTCGTCGAATCGACGGGACGGAGCACCGAGGGTGAGCGGGGGCGTCCGGCCCAACTCTTCCGGCGCGGCCCCGCCACCCTGTTGCACCCGCCGATGCTCCGCCCGTCCGCCTAGAGCCTCGCCCGGTCCTCAGCGCAGCGGCGTGTAGACGGTGACCGCGACAAGGGCACCGAGCGCGGCGCCGGCCAGCACCTGGCCGACCGTGTGGTCGCCCAGGCGCACCCGCGACCACCCCACCAGGACGAGCAGGGGCGAACCGGCCAGCAGCCCTGCTCCCAAGGTCGACGCCAGGACGACCAGCGCTCCTGCGGCCACCGCCGTGTGGATCGACATCTTCCACCAGTGGCTCACCGACACCGCCACCACCAGCCCCACCACCCCGGCGGCGACCAGGGCGAGCACCGGCCGGGGCGCGCCGAGGGCGGCGAGCAGGACGAGCCCGCCGGCCGCCGACGTGATCCCGACCAGCAGGGGGATCCGGCGCTGCTCGCGGATCCGCACGTGGTGGTCGGTGAGCCGGCCCCGGCGTACCCCGCCGAGGATGTAGGCGATCGGGATGCCGCTGGCGAAGACGGTGGCGAGCAGACCCCAACCCAGGCCACCCACACCACTGCGGGCGCTGTGCCAGCCGACCGCGACGAGCAGGACGCTGACCAGCACCGCCGGGGCGGTGGCCTCGGTGACGACCCGCGCCAGCCGCCCGCCCGCGCCGGGGCGCGTACCGTCCGGCGTCGCGGTCCGGTCCTCTGACGCGCTCAGGGTCCGGTCACCGGACCGCGCCCGGGGCGGACGACGGCGGTGGAACGGGGGACGGCGACGGGACGGCCGGCGAGGGAACGCAGGTCACACCGGTCGACTCGGCGCACGTGCCACTGGGTGTCGGAGTGGGCTCCGGGGGCGGCGTGGGTTCCTGACCCGGATCCGGGGAGCCGGTCGGGGCGGGCGTCGTCGGCGTGGGGGCCGCCGTGGGGCGGGGCGTCCGGCTCGGTACGGGCTTCGACGGAGCCGGCGGCCGGGCCGGGGGCGCCGTTCGCGGGTGCGCCGACGGTGACGGGCCTCCGACCGGAACGGCGGACGTGGCGCCACCGGCCGGCGAGTGGATCGGGGCGGCGAAGCCCGGGGACGCCGGGCGGGGCGGCCCGACCACCACCGGCCCCCGCGAGGGCGTCGGGATGAACGGAGTGTCGGCTTTCGGCAGTGCGGTGCCCCCCACGGTGGCCGAGCCGGCGCTGATCGCGGCGAGGATCGGCATGGAGGCGGTGCCGGCGAGCAGGGCGACGGTGAACAGGTAGCCGCGCGTCGGGCCGGGAGAACCCGGGGCCCGGTGCGCACCGACGACCCGCCGGTAGCCGGCCGCCCCGGCGGCGCGGTGCCGACCCAGCAACGGAGGACCGGGACCGTCGTTCTCGAACACCGGGGCCCTCCTCCTGGTCAGGTCGCAGGGAAAACGGGACGAGCCGCTCTCCGGCGGTCATCTCTCTCCCGGACCAGCCTGGACCAGTCACCCTCCGTCCGCCACCCTGCACAGCGTGTCGACACACCCTTTCGTCCGACGCCGTGCCGCCCCGCGCCGGAGCCTCGCGGACCGGGCGATCGGACAGCCCGTCGTCGATCAAGGCAGGCGTAGTGTGGGCCCGCTCACCTCATTCTGCGAATATGGACCCACACGACGGCGACGCAGCCGTGGCCCTCGCACACCCGCGGAGGCTCGGCCGGCTGCCGTCGCTCCCGAACCGGGTTCGGCCAGAATCCGGCTCACGCCGCACGGCAACCCCCACAAAGGGGCCAGGGGCGGCTGCCAGGAGACCCCCCGGCACCTGCCGGGCGGGCGCACGAGTTGCGCGGTCGGGCAATCCCCGGTGCCGGCGCAGACACGACAGGGAGAGACGGATGGCAAAGGGCGACCCCGGGGTCACCACCCGCAGCAGACGGGCGGCACCCAGATCCAAGCGGGCCGCGGCGAAGGGCGCCGACCCGGAGCTGGTGCAGTTACTCACCCCCGAGGGTGAGCGGATCGAGAGCGTCACCGGTCCGGACGGTGTCGAGTACCGCGTCGACTTCACCGACGAGGAGTACCGCGGCCTCTACCGGGACCTGGTGCTCGTGCGGAAGCTGGACGCCGAGGCGACCGCCCTGCAACGGCAGGGCGAGCTGGGCCTCTGGGCCAGCCTGCTCGGCCAGGAGGCGGCCCAGGTCGGCTCCGGGCGGGCGCTGCGCTCGCAGGACATGGCCTTCCCCACCTACCGGGAGCACGGCGTCCTCTACTGCCGGGGCATCGACCCGATCATGCCGCTCGGTCTCTTCCGTGGTGTCGACCAGGGCGGCTGGGACCCGAACGAGTTCAAGTTCAACATGTACACGATCGTGATCGGGGCGCAGACCCTGCACGCGACCGGGTACGCCATGGGCGTCGCCATGGACGGCAAGACCGGCGGCGACGACGGCGAGGCGGTGATCGCCTACTTCGGCGACGGGGCGACCAGCCAGGGCGACGTCAACGAGGCGTTCGTCTGGGCCAGCGTGTTCAACGCGCCGCTGGTCTTCTTCTGCCAGAACAACCAGTACGCGATCTCCGAGCCGCTGGAGCGGCAGACCCGCGTGCCGCTCTACCGCCGCGCCGCCGGCTTCGGCTTCCCCGGCGTACGGGTGGACGGCAACGACGTGCTCGCCTCGTACGCGGTGACCCGGCACGCGCTGGACAACGCCCGCAACGGGCAGGGCCCGAGCCTGATCGAGGCGTACACCTACCGGATGGGCGCGCACACCACCTCCGACGACCCGACCCGGTACCGGATCGCCAGCGAGGTCGAGGCCTGGCAGGCCAAGGACCCGATCGCCCGGATGAAGGCGTTCCTGGAGAAGCAGAAGATCGTCGACGCCGACTTCTTCGCCGAGGTCGACGAGCAGGCCCGCCGCGAGTCGGTCGACCTGCGGGAACGGGTGCTCGCCATGCCGGACCCGGAACCGGTGACGATGTTCGACCACGTCTACCCGAACGGGTCCCCCGAGCTCGACGAGCAGCGGGCGCAGTTCACCAAGTACGAGGCCTCGTTCGAGGGGGGTGCCCACTGATGGCCACGGAGACGCTCTCCATCGGCAAGGCCCTCAACACCGGTCTGCGCCGGGCCCTGGAGCAGGACTCCAAGGTCGTCGTCATGGGCGAGGACGTCGGCAAGCTCGGCGGCGTCTTCCGGATCACCGACGGGCTCCAGAAGGACTTCGGCGACCAGCGGGTGATCGACACCCCGCTGGCCGAGTCCGGGATCATCGGCACCGCGGTCGGCCTGGCCATCCGGGGCTACCGTCCGGTCTGCGAGATCCAGTTCGACGGCTTCGTCTACCCCGCGTACGACCAGATCGTGTCGCAGGTGGCGAAGATGCACTACCGCTCGCGCGGCAAGCTGAACATCCCGATGGTGATCCGCATCCCGTTCGGTGGGGGCATCGGCGCGGTGGAGCACCACTCCGAGTCGCCGGAGGCGTACTTCTCGCACACCGCCGGCCTCAAGGTTGTCTCCTGCGCCAGCCCGCAGGACGCGTACGTGATGATCCAGCAGGCCATCGCCTCGGACGACCCGATCGTCTTCCTGGAGCCGAAGCGGCGCTACTGGGAGAAGGGTCCGGTGGAGCTGGACGCCCCGCTGTCGGAGGCGTACCCGCTGCACGCGGCCCGGGTGGTGCGGCCCGGCACGGACGTCACCGTGCTGGCGTACGGCCCGATGGTGCGGACCTGCCTGGACGCGGCGACGGCCGCCGCCGAGGACGGCCGGGAGCTGGAGGTCGTCGACCTGCGCACGCTCTCCCCGCTGGACCTGGCCCCGGTGTACGAGTCGGTGCGCCGCACCGGCCGCTGCGTGGTCGTGCACGAGGCCCCGGGCAACCTGGGTCTGGGCGCGGAGATCGCAGCCCGGGTCACCGAGGAGTGCTTCTACTCCCTGGAGTCCCCGGTGCTGCGGGTGACCGGCTACGACACCCCCTACCCGGCGGCCCGGGTCGAGGAGGAGTACCTGCCCGACCTCGACCGGGTGCTCGACGGCGTCGACCGCACCTTCGGCTGGTGAGCGGCATGTCGCGGATCAAGGAGTTCAACCTGCCCGACCTGGGTGAGGGGCTGACCGAGGGCGAGATCCTGGCCTGGCTGGTCAAGGTCGGGGACGTCATCGAGCTGAACCAGCCGATCGTCGAGGTCGAGACGGCCAAGGCGGCGGTGGAGATCCCGGCCAAGTGGGCCGGCCAGGTGAGGTCGATCTTCCACCCGGAGGGCTCCACGGTCGAGGTCGGTACGCCGATCATCGCGATCGACACCGACCCGGGCGCCGGGCCGGTGGAGGAGGAGGCCACTCCCACCCCGTCGGCTGCGGCGCTGGCGGCGGTGGACGTGGCCCCGAGCGAGGGCGCGGTCGAGCCCGGCCTGATCGGTGGCCCCGCCCCGGGCGGTCGGACGGCCGTACTGGTCGGCTACGGGCCGCGCAGCACGGCCGCCAAGCGCCGCCCGCGCAAGGCGACCGGTCCGGTGCCGGCGCAGACCACGCCGGCACCGGCGGCCCAGCCCGTGCCCGCCGCGCCGGCGGTGCCGGTCGCCCGCACCGCCCCGGTCACGCCCCGAACCGCCCCGGCGGCCAACGGAAACGGCACCGGTGCGCTGGTGCTGGCCAAGCCGCCGGTACGCAAGCTCGCCCGGGATCTCGGAGTCGACCTCACCACGCTGACCGGGTCGGGTCCGCTCGGCTCGATCACCCGGGAGGACGTCCACCGGGCGGCGGACGGGGCCGCGACGGCGACGTCGACCGTGGTGGCGACTCAGGCGACCACGGCGGCGGCCTTCGGCGCGGACCGCGAGCGGCGGATCCCGGTCAAGGGCGTGCGGAAGCTCACCGCCGAGAACATGTCCGCCTCGGCGTTCACCGCCCCGCACGTCACGGAGTTCCTGACCGTGGACGTGACCCGGGCGATGAAGGCACTGGACCGGCTCCGCGCCCGGCGGGAGTGGCGGGACGTCCGGGTCTCGCCGCTGCTGCTGGTCGCCAAGGCGGTGCTGCTGGCGGTCCAGCGGCACCCGATGGTCAACTCGACCTGGGCCGGCGACGAGATCGTGGTCAAGGAGTACGTCAACCTGGGCATCGCGGCGGCCACCGAGCGCGGCCTGATCGTGCCGAACATCAAGGACGCCGGACAGCTCTCGCTGCGGGAGCTGGCCGACGCGATGACCGCCCTGGTGCAGACGGCGAAGGCCGGGAAGACCTCCCCGGCCGACATGTCCGGTGGCACGCTGACCATCACCAACGTCGGTGTGTTCGGGGTGGACACCGGTACGCCGATCCTGCCCCCGGGCGAGTCGGCGATCCTGGCGTTCGGCGCGGTCCGCGAGATGCCCTGGGTGCACAAGGGCAAGGTCAAGCCGCGTCAGGTGACGACGTTGGGGCTCTCCTTCGACCACCGGATCATCGACGGCGAGCTCGGGTCGAAGTTCCTGCGGGACATCGGTGACTTCCTGACCGATCCGGAGGCGGCGCTGCTCGCCTGGACCTGACACGTTCCACGGCTACGACGGCCGGTGCGCCGGGGTTACTCCCGGCACACCGGCCGTCACCGTATGACCATACGAAACCTCGGCTCAACCCGCCGTCAACCTTCGATCGTTCGGCTGGTGTCCCAGCTCACCTTGGAATCGTTGGAGTTCGACGCGGATATGCGCTTCAATGGAGGCACGACGGGCTGACAACCGAATAGCCAGCGAGGAGAGACCCATGAGCATGATCGAGCGAATCCGCAACCGCCGCGACGCCAACCGCCGCGCCCGTGCCATCGAGCACGCGCTGCGTTCGGCCAACTCGCCTGCGGTCCGCGACGAGATCCTCGCCATCGCCCAGCGTCACATGACCATGCGCTGACGGCTACGACTTTCTCACCTCCTCCCCATCGACGACCCGCCCGGGCCCCGGGCGGGTCGTCGGCTTTCAGACCCTTCGGCACCGGGATTCCGCCCTCGTACGAGCGCCCGGTACGGTGGGGCACGGTCGTTCCCGCCCCTGCCGGAGGACGTCAGGCGGATAGAAACCGCTCGACACCATCCGGCGACGCGGAGTGACGGCCGGTGCTCCCCGAGTGCCACGGGCGGCCACCGGATACGGTGCGGGGGAGCGCGGCAGGGCCGGCCAGCCGGCTATGCCGGCGAGCAAGCCGACGGCACCCGATCGGCGTCGGCGGCCGACATGTGATGGAGGAGGCGCAGCCATGACGTCCGAGGGCCCGCACCACCCCGGCCAGGAGCCGGACCAGGTGTCGCCGGGCGCCGGTGGATCGGCGCCGTACGGCGACCGGTCAGCGCAGCAGGAGAACGGGTACGGCACAGCCGCCCCCGACCTGGGCTGGGCACCGCCACCGCCGGCCGCGCGACCGAACTCCCCCGCCCCGGCGTGGAGCGCGCCCGGCGAGGCGCCCCCGACCGTGGGTTGGAAGGCACCCGGCGAAGCCCAGCCCGGCCCGTGGGGGCCGCCGGCCGGATCGGGCCAGCCGTGGGGTGGCCCGGCCGGGCAGCCGCAGCCGGGCACCTGGAACCCCCAGGCCGACCAACAGCAGCCGACCACCGCGTGGGCCGCCGTGCCGCAGACGCCGCCCCGGGGCGAGTCCCCGCAGCAGGGTGGAGCCCAGCCCGGCTGGGGTGCGCAGGGCGAGTCCGCCCCGCAGAACTGGCCGGGACCGGGTGCCCCGCAGCAGTCCTGGCCGGCACCTGACGAGCAGCCGCCGGCCAGGAGCCCGCAGCAGCCCGCGCCCTGGGGGCCGGCCGGCGACCAGCCGCCGACCGCCTGGAGCCCGCAGGGCACCCCGCCGCCAGCGAACTGGGGCCCGCAGAACGAGCAGCCGGCCGGCTGGGGCGCGCCGGGCGACCAGCCGCAGCAGGACGACTGGGGCGGCCGGGCCCCCGGCCCGCAGCAGGGCGAGCAGGCTCCGGCGGCCCGGGGCGCGGCGTCGGTCCGCCCACCGGCGGACCCTCAGCCTGCCTGGGGTGCGGCCCCCGCCCCGCATCCGGGCGGCCAGCAGCCCCAGCCCTGGAGCCCCGCCGACGAGCAGCCGCCGACGGCCGCCTGGGGTGCCGCGTCCGTGCCGCAGCAGGCGGAACCGCAGCAGTCCGGGTGGGACTCGCCCGGCGACCAGCCCCGGCCGACCGAGGCGTGGCCGCCGGCCGAGCCGCCCGCGCCGCCGGCCCGCGCCACCGCCTCGGTGGGCCGCGCCGACGTCCCGGCCTGGGGCGCCGGAGTCGCCCGCCCCGGTGACGACGCCGTCCCCGCCCGTCCGGTCGTTCCGGATGGGGAGCCGTGGTCGGCCGACGAGGTGTGGGGCAAGGCCGGATCGGATCCGGCCCCGGCCGAGCCCGCCGGGCCGGGCTGGGAGCCGTCCCGCGCCGAGAACCCGCCGGCCTACCAGCCGGCCCCGGGGCCGGGCATCTCGCCCGCCAACGCCGTACCGCTGCCTCCCCAGGAGGCGCGGGTTCCCGGTGCCAGCCTGGCCGCGTCGCCGCCGGCCGACTACGCCCCGCCGGCGCCGTTCGCCCCGCCCGCCGACCAGCCGCCGTACGGCGAGCCGGCCGGACGCGAGAGCGGGTACGACGCGCAGCCGGTCGACGGGTGGGGGGCCGAGGCCGCCCAGGCCGGAGCGCAGGGCATTCCGCACCCGCGTACCTCACCCGAGTCCATCGGGGGCGACGCCGGTGGCAGCGTCTCGGCCAGCGCCTCCGTACCGGTTTCCAACCGGGTGGCGCCTCCGGCCGACCAGGCCCTGCAACAGCCCTCCATGCCGGCCCCGCAGCCGCGGGTCTACGGCCGCCCGGCCCGGTCCGCCGACGGTCCGGACCAGGCCGAACACGGCGGCCAGCCGGAGCCCCACCGCTTCGGCCCGGACGGCGACACCGGCGGCCGGTTCGACGGTGAGCCCGAGTCCCGGTTCGACGCCGCCCCCGGTCGCTTCGACGGCGCTGCCGATCCCCGTTTCGACGGCGGGCAGAACTCCCGCTTCGACGCCGGCCCCGGGGACCGCTTCGACGCCGGCCATGGCGAGCGGTTCGACGGTGGAGCGGGCAACCGTTTCGACGGCGGGCCGGCGGACCGTTTCGACGGCGGCCCCGGGGACCGCTTCGACGGTCCGGGGCGGTTCGACACCGGACCGGGTCCCCGGTTCGACGAGCACGACCAGCGGCACGACCGGCCCGGCTTCGGGGACGCGTCGGCCTCCGCCGCGTCCGCGCCGGTCCCGCAGCCGGCGCTGCCGCCCTTCCCGCCCGGTGTGCCCACGTTCAACGACCCGATGAGCAACCAGCGCCCGGTCAACGGCACGAAGCCGCACGGCGAGCCGGCCCGTTCCGGTGACCGGTACGGCGGGGCGGCGGCACCGGTCAGCCCCGGCGCCATGGGCCACGACCCGGGTCATGGCTCGGCGGACGCCACCCGGGGCTTCCCGGCGGCTTTCCCGGCCCCGGGCGACCAGCCGGACCGTCCGCTCTGGGACCTGGGGGACTCGCCCCAGGGCGACCAGGGTCGGTTCGACGCCTTCAAGCCGGAGGCGGCCGAGAGCAAGCCGGCCGAACCGCCGACCCCGAAGGTCCGCAACGGACGCGTGCTGCTGGCGGTGCTCACTGCGGCCGTGCTCATCCTGGTCGTGCCGCTCGGCGCGCTCTGGGCGCTCGGCAAGCTCGGCGGCTCGGACGAACCCGCCTTCAACCCGGCCGTCGGTTCCTGCGTGAAGCAGGCCGGCGAGGGTGCGGTGGCCGCCGACTGCGGCGACCAGGGCGCGTTCAAGATCGTGTCGAGGGTCGACGACAAGGCCAAGTGCACCGACGCGACCCAGCCGCGCGTGGAACTGCCCGGCAACTCTCCCACCCGGGTGCTCTGCCTGGGACCGGCCACCTGACGACCCGACGACGACGTGCGGCGGCCCCCTGGGGTCCGCCGCACGTTCCGTTTCACCCGCCGATGCGACTCCGGACGGTGGATCCGGCCGTCAGGCGGTCCGGTTGGTGGTCCAGCGCTGGGTCGGCTCGGTCGTGGAGCAGGTGGCCAGTTCGAGCGCCACGAGCGCGCCGGTGGACGCCCCCGCCGCCTGGACGCAGAGACCGGACGACGCCTTGATGTGGTAGGTCAGCCCGGTCAGCGCGGTGAAGGTCCACCGCTGCGCGGCGGCACCGGAACAGCTCGCCTGCACGACCGGGGTGCCGACGGTGGTCGCGCCGCCCAACGGGGTGAGGCACTTCAAGCTGTGGTTGTTGGTCAGGGTGTAGGTGCCGCCGGTGGCCGAGGTCATCTTCCACTGCTGGTTGGCCTCGCCGTTCTGCGGCCACTGGATGACGGTGGCGTTCTCGGCCTCGCTGAAGCCGAGCACGTCGAGGGCGAGGTTGGTGCCCGAGCCGTCCACCACGTCGTTGGCGAAGATCATTGTTGCGCCGTTCTCGGCCGCTCCGGCCGCCGCCGTACTGCTGTTGGTGGTCACGCTGAGCGGCTGCGAGTCAACCGACGTACGGGTGACGCCACCGTGGGTGACGCGCTGCCGGACGGTGTAGGTGGCCGTGGTGTTCGTGGCGAGGCCGGTGAGCCGTACGGACGTGCGCCAGCCGGGGACCGTGGCCACCACCGTGCCGTTGCGCAGCACCTGGTGGTCGACGGTGTGACCGGAGCCGACCGGCTTCATGCTCGGCAGGTAGCTGAGCACCAGCGAGGTGCCCTCCACGTCCGTGGCCCGCAGCACCTGCGGAGGCAGGGCCGGGATCGTGGTCATCGGCGACACCGAGGTGCCCGCCTGGAGGTACCGGCTGTCGGTCGCGGCGTTCCAGTGCGTCGGCAGGTAGCTGCCCTGCGGACTGACCGCGAAGTAGTCGTCCCGGCCGCAGTCGAGCAGCCGCACGGCGAGCGGGTCGGTGCAGACAGTCGGGCTGTCGCTCTGGCAGAGCGTCTCGTTGCCGTCGGTGCAGTGCCCGCCGCCGTCGAAGTGCGGAGCGTCCGCCTGGACGCCACCGAGGGCGTGGGTCAGCTCGTGGGTGAACGTGTGCCCGGTGAAACAGGACGGCTGGAAGGCGACCCAGGACGTCACACTGTTGCGCTGGTTGCCGGTGCCCGGGGCGCTCGGGCTCGTGATCGGCTCCGAACTCGCGCCGGCGCAGTTCACCCGGTGGTTCTCGAACAGGATCAGGTAGTTCCGGTCGTCGGCGTCGTACCCCAACGACCGGAGGTGGGGGACCAGGTTGTCGGCGGCGTCGGTGCCCGCCGGCACCTGCACCTGGTCGATGGTGAGGTGGCACCCGGTGCTGCCGGTCAGGAACCGGATCCACCGCTGCGCGCCGTCACGCTTGGCGCTGTCGTTGACGTTCTGCTGCGCCACCCAGGCCGCCGCCCGGATCGCCGGCTCGCGCTCGGCGAACCGGCTGCTGCCCGGTTCGTACGCGTAGAGCACCTGCACCCGATGGCCGCTGGTGCCATTGTCGACGCACTGGAGAGGCGGTGCCGCCGCCGTTCCCCCGGGGATGGCGGCGGCGGGCGCGGTCGGTGCGACCGCCAGCCCGACAGCCACCGTCATCGCCGCCGCAAGCACCCCCGCCAGGTGTCCGTACCGTCTTGCCTGTCTCATCCGGCGTCCTCTCCCCGTGGCCTCCGACAGGCGCCGGCGGTTCCTCCACAATGAGGACCGGCAGCGATCGGAGTCGTCACGAAAAATCTTGCGGATTCACCTCCGCAGGATTGTCAGCACGTCGATGCTAGTCGATATATATCGACGACACTTCCGCTTCGAGACATGCCCCACAACGACACCTCGGATGCGAGCGCTGGCGTTCCACTCGACACGCTCCGCGCGGCGAGATCGCCGTCGTCGCCGCTGGCAGTTACCGGTATCGGCAGGCCGCAACGGGTTTCCCGCCATCCAGAACCGGCCAGCCAACTCGGCAACCCGGCCGAGAACTCCGTAACGCCCCTTGATCGACCCGGATTGCGGAATCTCGGCGTATCGCCGAGCGTCAACGCCCCAACATGCCGCAATTTGAGGTCGTCACCGGACCGTACGACAGATCCGGGCCGCTGAGAACGCCGGCCCGGATGGTGCTTCGGAGCGCCACACCGGGTTCACGTTGACCGTCAGAAGGGGTGCGTGCCAGGCTGCCCCGAGCCGCTGTATCAGGCCGTACTCGCTCCTGACGTTCCTGAGATTCGCTCCGGCGAGAAAATCGATCACCTTGTCGTGGACCATCCGCTGGTCAAGTAACTCGACGTGGAGGGACGGCACCTCGACCACGGGGATCTGGGTGAACGGACCTGGTGTGGACTCCGCCGCGGTGACAGTCGGCAGGAAGGCGACCACTCGCACGCCTGGAATCGGACACATGGTCTGAAAGCGATAGAACGGCGCGCCTTCTAATAGCGAGCGGACGAATGGCTCGTCTGGGCGGTCGTCGGTTTCGGAACCCAGGTTCGCGAGGGTGTACAGGGCGCGTAACAGCCAGCCGGTGGCTACTCCGTAGCCGGAGTCGGCGGTCGGTGGCGGATAGTACGCCCGGCCGGTGCGGACCAGCGGGCTGAGCATCAGCAGCGCTGTCACCGGTGACTTCGGGCTTCGCAGGTAGGTGCGGGCCACCATCGCCCCCTCGCTCTCCCCGATCAGGGCGACCGGCCGGCCGGTCCGCCGGTGTACGGCCTCGACCTGCGCGGCGAGCATCTGCGCGCTGGACTCCAGGGACTGGTGGGTGGCGCTCGCCCGGTACGGCAGCGGACGACCACCCGAATCCAGGCCGTTGTACGAGAATCGCTCCACGTTCGGATCCGCCGAGGGCCGGCCATCGTACGCGGAATTGTGTCCAGCCAGCAGGATCACCGCATAGGGCACCCGCTGGGGTAGCGGCTGGGTGAAGATCGGTGGCGAGAAGGTGCTCGTCGCGCCGCCGCGCTGGGTGAGCGCCTGCGCCACCAGCGGGATGGCCAGGGTCAGCACCACGACGATCGGTACCACCGGCACCCGCCGCAACCGCACGTGGGAGGGGAGCACGGCCGCCCGCACGGTTCGGTTCCACATCAGGCCGTTGATCATCCCGACGGCCACGGCGACGACCGGCGTCCACGCCTCATCCGCGCTCCACACCAGGCCCCCGGCGACGGTGATGACCACGAAGTTGAGCAACGACCAACCGGCCAGCTCTGCCGTTGGCAGGCCACGCCACCAGCCCGCACCCACCGCCATCCGCTGTAGGAACGGAGCCAGTATCACCATGGGGATCAGCGAGGCGAACAGCACCCAGGAAAGCGACACCACCGACGCGGCCACCGCAAGCGCAGCGAACGGCGCGACGATGACAGCCGTCAACGCCGCCACGCCGAGATTGCGCAGCAGCAGGTCCCGCCATGCTGGCCGGGGCCTCCCGGCCGGCCAGGACAGGCCGACCAACGCTGCGGACAGCGCTCCGCGCACCACGATCGCCCCCACCAGCCCGAGCCCGAAAGCCCACCAGGACTGGTGGTAGACGAACAGCCAACGCATGTCGTGGTAGGAGTCGTACGGCCAGACCGCCGAACTCTGCCCGATCAATCCCTCCGCCTGCCGGAACCCGATCAGCACCAACACGAGAGACTCGGTCAGCGGGACGGCGGCGGCGACCCCGAGCAGTGCGAGCAAGCGCCGACGGCTCAGCACCCCTCCTCCTTCACGCAGGCGAGGCTTCGCACCAATTCTTCCGCGTTCCCGATCTCGATGAGGACGCTTTGGTCAGCCTCGACACCGGGACGACTGACCGGGGGCGGGTGCCCGCTCCGGCCGCGTGCCCCGGACACGCCGGAGCGGGTACGGCCGTCCCGGGCAGCCGCCGTTCACGTCCGTTGCCGTCGTTACCATTCCCGGCCCCTGCGGTCGTTCCCGGTGCCGGCGTGGCAGGGTTGCGGTATGTCGACGTCGCCCCGGGTCCGCGCACCCGAGCTACGGGGCCGCCAGTGGTTGAACACCGGCGGCCGGAACCTGACCCTGCGGGACCTCCGGGGCCGCATTCTTCTGCTGGATTTCTGGACCTTCTGCTGCGTCAACTGCCTCCACGTCCTGGACGAGTTGCGCCCGCTGGAGGAGAAGTACGGCGACGTGCTGGTCGTCGTCGGCGTGCACTCCCCGAAGTTCGAGCACGAGAAGGACCCGGACGCCCTGGCGGCGGCGGTCGAGCGGTACGGCGTGCACCACCCCGTCCTGGACGACCCCGAGCTGGACATGTGGCAGCAGTACGCGGCGAAGGCGTGGCCGACCCTGTCGGTCGTCGACCCCGAGGGTTACGTGGTCGCCACCATGGCCGGCGAGGGTCACGCCGAGGGGCTGGCCCGGCTGATCGACGAGTTGATCGCCGTACACGAGGCCAAGGGGACGCTGCACCGGGGCGACGGGCCGTACGTGCCGCCGGCGGAACCGGAGACCACGCTGCGCTTTCCCGGCAAGGCCGTGGTGCTCGACGGCGGGAACCTGCTGGTCTCGGACTCGGCCCGGCACTCGCTGGTGGAGCTGGCCCCCGACGGCGAGACGGTGGTCCGCCGGATCGGCACCGGCGAGCGGGGCAGCGCCGACGGCCCGGCGGGCAGCGCCACCTTCTCCGAGCCGCAGGGCCTCTGCCTGCTGCCCACGCACGTCGCCGAGGTCTCCGGGTACGACGTGGTGGTCGCCGACACCGTCAACCACCTGCTGCGCGGCGTACGGCTCGACACCGGCGAGGTGACCACCGTCGCCGGCACCGGCCGACAGTGGCGTTCGACGGTCGACGACCACGCGCACGACGCCCGTTCGATCGACCTCTCCTCCCCCTGGGATCTCGCCTGGTACGAGGACCGGACCGTGATCGCGATGGCCGGCATCCACCAGCTCTGGTGGTTCGAGCCGGTCAAGCGGACCGCCGGCATGTACGCGGGCACCACGGTCGAGGCGCTGCGGGACGGCCTGCTGGCCGAGGCGTGGATGGCCCAGCCCTCCGGGCTCTCCGTCTCGGCCGACGGCCGGCGGCTCTGGGTGGCCGACAGTGAGACCAGCGCCCTCCGCTACGTCGAGAACGACGTCCTGGGCACGGCGGTCGGTCAGGGACTCTTCGACTTCGGGCACGTCGACGGTCCGGCCGACCAGGCGTTGCTCCAGCATCCGCTCGGCGTGTGTGCGCTGCCCGACGGCTCGGTGCTGGTCGCCGACACGTACAACGGGGCGGTGCGGCGTTTCGACCCGGCGACCCGGATGGTGTCGACGGTCGCCGACGGTCTGGCCGAGCCGAGCGACGTGGTGTTGACCCCGGCCGGTGACGTCCTGGTGGTCGAGTCGGCCGCGCACCGGCTGACCCGGCTCGCCCCGGGTGCGCTCTCTGCGGTCGGGGCGAGCACGGTGGACGGCCCCCGGCACCGGACCGAACGTCCGCCCACCGAGATCGCCGCCGGTGAGGTGACCCTGGACGTGATCTTCACGCCCCCGCCCGGTCAGAAGATGGACGAGAGCTTCGGCCCGTCGACCCGGCTGGTGGTCTCGGCCTCCCCGCCGGAGCTGCTGAGCGAGGGGGCCGGCGCCGGCACCGACCTGTCCCGGCGGCTGGTGGTGGACCCGACCGTCCGGGCCGGTGTGCTCCAGGTGACCGCCCAGGCGGCCACCTGTGACGTGGCCGACGAGCACGGGGCGTGCCACCTGACCCGGCAGGACTGGGGGGTGCCGGTGCGGGTGGTCGACGACGCTCCGGCCCGACTTCCGCTGGTGCTGCGCGGGCTGGACGCCTAGTACTGCAGTGACCAGGGCCGCAGGCATGTCTGCCCTGATCAACTAGGCTGGCGGAGCCATCACACGTGAACGAAGGACGCATATGGCCCGCCCATACAAGCCCGGACCAAAGCAGTTCGTCTTCGCTGTCGGCGATGGCAACGATCAACAAGTCTCGGTGGGCGACCCTCAGGAGGCCTACGTGGCGTTCTCTGCGTTCTTCCGGGGTCGAGAGTCTGACACCTACACCATCAAGGATGAATCGGCGAGGCAGAGTTTGGTACTCATGCCCCGTCTGGGGGTGATCTCCCGGATCAAGGATGCGGACCAACCTCGGTCGGAACACCTCCAGGTCGACCGGGGCAACCGCTACCTTCCGAGCGCAATGCTGTTCTTCGAGAACGGATATGCCGGCCTCGACTACTTCGGCCAGTGGTTCTCCGAGCTCGCCGACCTCGACGCGTCACCGGAGACCCGCGGTGCCGCCCGCGCCGCCACGATCACGACGGAAGCAGCGGCAATCGAAGAAGTCGGCCGGATCTGGGCAGATTCCGGCAGCGTCGACCCGAGCGACCGGTACTACGTCTTCTTCGACTCGCATGATGTCGGCGATGACCGAGCCGAACGAGCCGAACTGCTCCAGTTGATCGAATTCCTCGGTCTCGAACGAGTCGACGCCCCGGCCGGGGCCGCCGGAGGCGAAGTCTGGGTGCGCACCGACCCACGCCTCGACGTCGAATGTGCACGGTGGTCGTGAACGGATGGTGCAGGGTGGTCGCGACATCGCCGTGATACTCGCCGTGGACCCGAAGCGACCATTTCCAGCCGGTGCCGTTCCGGGGAAGCCGGAGCTATGAAAGACATCGTTTTCACACGTAGCAGCGGCTGGATCCCGAACGTGATCCGCGAGGACGGCGAGCTGAAGCTGATGCTCGCCGCCGGGGCCGACGCCAACCATGAGCCTCGCACGTTCACGTTCCCGATCGGGGAGGCCCATCTTGCGGTGATCCGGGAGGACCTGGCTAGACACCTGCTGCTGTGGAGTGCGGTCCTTCCGCTGTGCGACGCCGCCGGAACCCGGGGCCGGCTCGACGAGAACGCTGCCGTCGCGCTCCTGGACCCGGTCCTGCTCTCCTCTCCTGCGGACGTCGACGCGCTCTTTCGGCGCATCCGGTGGGACAGGAGCCGGCTCGTGGCCCATGGCGCCGACATCGATCTACTTGAGCACGGCCAGGTCTGCGAGGCGATGCGCGCGGCGACGGAGGGGTCGAACGAGAAACGTGCTCAGGAGTATCACGCGGACCGCCGTCGCGCCGAGCGCGGAGCAGTCCTCGGGCCACTCGACGCTGAGATTCTGAGGTACACGGGCCAGTATCTGCATGGCGCGACGGTTCCAAGGCGGATGCCCGATGCTGTCGACCCCGCGCTGCTGCCCCAGGTCATGCGTGTGATCGCCACCGCAGAGCAGGCGTGCGCCGGGATGCGGATCGGCCTCGACCCGCGGCGGGGAAACCGGGCCACGGACAAGCGCGACTGGAATCGGATGGCGGCGACGGTCGACGCGGCTGTGCGCCGCGCATACCCCGAACTTGTCGACGACGCGGTGCGTACGGTGAGCTTTCTGATGTGCTCGGAGGCTGTGGACCGATCCAGGAGCACACCGGTGGAAGACGACGAGGAGGCTGCCGACGACCACGCCGACCTCGGTGCCAGTGCGAAAAAGACGGCCCTGTCGTTCACCGATGACAAGGGCGGCGAGAAGAAGTGGCTACGGGACGGTCCGCGCACTGCCTCCGCCGAGTTCTGGGAGTTCGTCGCCGATCGCTCTGCCGCGGACAACGAAGTGTTCACCATCGAGGACGAGGAGATGGGCGAGGGGATCCAGTTGCACTTCTACGCGGACTCCATCGCCCGGATCACGACCGTGCGACACGGGGAAGCCGGGTCGGATCCGCAGTACCAGGTCGAGTACAGCCTGGTCGACGGGATCGGCGGGTACCGGAAACTGGTGAGCGCCTTCGTCCGCGGCGGCTGCGCCGCACTCGAACAGCACGGTCCCTGGATGTCGGATGTCGCCGAGTTCGAGCGCGCGCGTCGTCGGCGCGACGCCCGGTAGCCCCAGAGGGAACCCACGCCCGCGCCGTTCTGCGCCGCTGTCGGCTGCGGAGGCCCTCTCGTCTGCCATGGCGTGGTCCGTTGGACCGGATCGACGTCCTGTCCAACGGACCACACCCAGGTCAAACGCGGAAATCTACGCAGTCCCGGCGGGCACCCCTGGCGCTGGTCAGACGCCGATGTTGGCCTGCGGTCCGGCGTGGGTGCGGACCAGGTTCGGCACCTCCGAGGCCGGGTCGAGCCGGTACGAGTAGAAGCTCGACGGGGTGAACGCCGACCCGCCGGTCTGCTGCTTGCCGCTGCTGTTGACCACGATGCTGCCGCTCTGCCGCAGCTGGGCGGCCGAGTCCTTGTAGTACGGGTCGATCACCCGGTCGAAGTAGGTGTTCTCCAGGACCATCCTGGTCGCGCCCCGGGAGTAGTTACCCTGCCCGGTGTTCTGCATGTAGTTGTTGTAGAGGTGGGCGTAGGCCACGTTGTCGGTGCTGGGCATCCGGACCCGGTTGTCCCGGATCCAGTTGTGGTGGATCGTCATCCGGGCGGTGACGTTCTCGGTCCAGCCGATGCCGAAGGTCTTGTTGTTCTCGGCGAGGATGTTCCACGACACGGTGAGGTTCGTGGTGTCCTTGCGGCTGTCGATGAGGCCGTCGTTCATCCGGGTGATGTGGTTGTGGTCGATCCAGATCCGGTCGGCGGTGTCCATCTGGATGCCGTCGTAGTCGAAGTCCTTGTCGTCCGGGTCGTCGGACGCCACCCGGGTGTCCCGGATGGTCAGGTTCCGGATGATCACGTTGCTGGTGCCGGCACCCAGGAAGAAGCCGCCGCCGACGATCTGACCGTTCTTCCCGACTCCGACGACCGTCTTGTTCGACCTGATCGGGATCTCCTTGCCGTACGGCGTCACGGTGATCGTGCCGTTGACCCGGATGATGTGCGGGGTGCTCGCGGAGGCGTACCGCTCCAGGTCGGCCTGGGTGGTCACGGTGACGGTCGTGCCGCCCGCCCCACCGGTGGTGCCGGCAGCACCGGCGAAGCCGTCCGGGATGTTCGGGTACGGCAGCGCCGGCGGGGTGGTGGGCGGCGGGGTGGAGCCGGTCGGGTTGAACCGCCACTGCATCCGGGCGATGTCCGCGCAGGGCTCCTGCACGATCGGGTTGCCACCGGCCGTGGAACCGTCCCTGTTGCTGACGCACAGGCCACTGGACGCGCTCCGGATCAGGTACCGGTCCGTCGTGGCACCGGACGCGGTGAACGTCCACGTCTGGTTGGGCTCCGCGTGACAACCCCACTGCCAGAGCTGCTCACCCGACGTGGTCGACGAGTACGGCACGTCGACGCACCTGCCGCTGTTGACGTTGACCAGACCGAACGCACCGTTCTGCGAGGTGACCCGGAACTGCTGCGCGCCGGCCGAGGTGTCGCAGGCGAGCTGGGCCAGCAACCCGGCGTTGCCGGTCGACGCGCCGACGACGTTCACGCACTTGCCACTGGACGCGCTGGCCAACGTGTAGACACCGTTGCTGACCGGCGCTGCCGCCGACGACGCCGACGCGCCGATGACGACGACACCGACGAGGGCGGCGGGAACCGCCGTCAGGACCGCGCCGGCGGCGGCCAGCCGGGAACGTTTGGGACTCTGCTTGATGCTCATCATGGCTCCGGGAGAGGTGGTGGTGTGGTGGGTGGAGGTGGTCACATCGGGTTCCAGCCGTCGGTGCCGGCCAGGTACCGCTGCGGGGTGTAGTTGGCGGCCTGCGAGTCGCTGAGCTGGGGCCGGTTGCCGTTGACCGTCGCTCCGCTCCCGGTGTTCCGGTACTCCAGGAAGCGGGCGTTCTGCCAGGTGGAGTCGCCCATGTTGGTCCACGGCTGGGAGTTCCTGATCGTCCCGCTCAAGTTCGACTCGCGGTACAGGACCTGGGCACCCTGCCGCCACGGCCGGCCGAGGTTGGTGTTGTTGCTTCCGGTGCCGGTGATCGTTGACCGGTAGAACAGAAAGCCGTACGCCTTCTCGGCGGGCGTGCTGGCCGCGGTGATGGTGCCGCCGCTGGACCGCTTCTCGTGCAGCGTGGTGCGGTCGATGACGATGGTGCCGCCGCCGAAGATGAAGTCGACCGTGCCCTCGACGTACGAGTTGACCATGTACGCCCGGGTCCGGTCGTTGACCAGGAACGTGTCCTGGTCACCGAGGAGTCGGACGTTCCGCAGCACCGCCCGGTCCGCGTTGAGGTGCAGCGCGACCGCCTGGTGACCGCTGCTGGTCGAGTTCTCGTCGAAGTCGTTGGAGATGGTCAGGTTCTCGGCGACGAAGTTGGCGCCGTCGACGAACATGCTCGCGCTGCCCGAGGTGCCGTGGCTGTTGGCGGAGTTGTTGAAGACCAGCACGGTGTTCGACGGGCCGGATCCCAGACCCCGCAGGGTGATGTGCGGCTTGTTCGCCGGCACCCGGACGACCTGCCGGTAGGTGCCCGGCTTGATGGTGATGGTGACCCGCTGGGTGTTGTTGGCCGGTACGGCGTCGATCGCGGCCTGCACCGTGCGGTACTGGCCGCTGCCGTCCGCCGCCACCGTCGGGGTGCCGCTCGGCGGCGGGGTGGTGGGTGGGGTGGAGCCGGTCGGGTTGAACCGCCACTGCATCCGGGCGATGTCCGCGCAGGGCTCCTGCACGATCGGGTTGCCACCAGCCGTGGACCCGTCCTTGTTGCTGACGCACAGGCCACTGGACGCGCTCCGGATCAGGTACCGGTCGGTGGAGGCGGTCGAGGCGGTGAACGTCCACGTCTGGTTGGGCTCCGCGTGGCAACCCCACTGCCAGAGCTGCTCACCCGACGCGGTGGACGAGTACGGGACGTCCACGCACCGCCCGCTGTTCGTGTTGACCAGGCCGAAGCCGCCGCCCTGCGCGACGACCCGGAACTGCTGGGACCCCGCAGCGGTGTCGCAGGCGAGCTGGGCCAGCAGCCCGGCGTTGCCGGTCGACGCGCCGGTGACGTTGACGCACTTGCCGCTGGACGCACTCGCCAGCGTGTAGACACCGTTGCTGACCGGTGCCGCCGCCGACGACGGCGACGCCGGAAGGTTCACGATGCCCGCGACGACGACCGGCACCGCGCCGAGCGCGGCCAGCCGGAGCCATCTGGATCTTTGCCGCATATGGCCGATCTCCTGTCTGTGTGCAGCCCTCTTCGGATGACTGCTGTCTGGCTGTGGCATGGGTGCGCTGCCCCGGCAGCACCCACCGCACAGGAGAGGTGGTGCCGTGCTGCGGGTGCCGCTGCCCAGGCAGCACCCACCGCACGGACCGTTACCGGTGTCGCCGCTCGGGCGTACCGGCGAGATGACGAATCGCGTGGCCGTCGTATGGCAGACGCGTCGCGGGCCGACCGACAACACAAAATCAGCGGAAAATTTCTCGGGCCGCCCGCATCCGGCTGGCCACGCCGTCGACCCTCCTGATCGGTACGGCAGGACCGGGTCGGTCAGTCGGCCCCGGCCATCGCCGCGAGGCGGCGGGCGAGCAGGGCGGCGGCCTCCCGCAGCTCCGGGGGCTCCAGCACCTGCGACTCGAAGCCCAGCCGGGCCACGTGCGCGGCGAGCCAGTCCAGGTCGTCCCCGCCGACGACGAGCACGCACCACCCGTCGCGGTCGTCCTCGACCCACCCCACCTGGGGTGGCACCAGCTCCCGCACCTGCTCGGGCCGGGCGTGCACCCGCACCCGGGCGAGATACCGGTACGGCGCCCCGGTCACGGAGCGCTGCACGTAGGCGACCGGGTCCGGGTGTTCGCTCGCCCGGAAGCGCCAGGTCGTCGCCACCACCTCGCGCATCCGGTCCAGCCGGAAGGTGCGCCAGTCGTCGCGGTCGACGTCCCGGGCCATCAGGTACCAGCGTCGGCCGGTGGTGACCATTCGCACCGGCTCGACCGTGCGCTCACGTTCCTCGCCGTCGCGGCCGGCGTACCGGAACCGCACCCGCACGGCGTCGCGGCAGGCCCGCGCGAGCGTCACCAGCACCTCTGCGTCGATCTCCACCGCCGGGCCGACCAGGGTCTCGGTCGCGCCGTGCACCGCCCGCACCTCGGCGCGCAGCCGGGACGGCATCACCTGGTCGAGCTTCGCGAGCGCCCGCAGCGCCGCCTCGCCCGCCCCGGCGACCGTGCCCCCCGCCGCAAGCCGCAGGGAGACCGCCGTGGCGATGGCCTCCTCGTCGTCGAGGAGCAGCGGCGGCAGTCGGGTGCCCGCGCCGAGCTGGTAGCCGCCGCCGACACCCGCCGTCGCGTGCACGGGGTACCCGAGCGCGCGCAGTCGCTCCACGTCGCGGCGTATCGACCGGTCGGTGACCCGCAGCTCGGTGGCGAGTTCGGCGGCGGTCCAGGACGGTCGCCGTTGCAGCAGCGCCAGCAGCCGCAGCACCCGCTCGGTCGTCGCCTCGACGCTCATGCGCCGATCGTCGCACGAATCACGGAACGATCCTGTCCGCTATTCGCGGGAGGGTGGCAGCATGACCGACCAGAACTGGAACGCTCTGCTCCAGCACCAGATCGCCTGGCACTGGACCAACCATCTGCGCCCACGCCTCGACGGACTCACCGACGACGAGTACCTCTGGGAGCCGACGCCCGACTGCTGGAACGTGCGCCCACGCGGCACCGGCACCGCACCGGTACTCGCCGGGTCCGGCGCGATGACCATCGACTTCGCGATGCCGGAACCCGATCCGACACCGTTCACCACGATCGCCTGGCGACTCGGGCACGTGATCGTCGGCGTGCTCGCGGTGCGCAACACCGCGCACTTCGGTCGCGTGCCCACCGACTACCAGTCGTTCGAGTACGCCGCGACCGCGGCCGAGGCGCTGGCCCAGCTCGACGCGGAGTACGCCACCTGGCTGGCCGGGGTCGAGTCGCTCGGCGAGACCGGCCTCGCCCGTCCGTGTGGGGAGGCGGAGGGGCCGTACGCCGAGCATCCGATGGCAGCGCTGGTGCTGCACATCAACCGCGAACTGATCCACCATCTGGCCGAGGTGTGCCTGCTCCGCGACCTCTACCTGCACACTGGTCAGAAGACCCGACGGGAGGCGAGCTGAGATGAGCCGCGACGTCCAGATCACTTTCGACTGCGCCGACCCGGCCGGGTTGGCGGCGTTTTGGGCCGACCTCCTCGGCTACCGGTTGCAGGCCCCACCCGGGGGCTTCGAGACATGGGACCAGGCCCTGGCCGCCATGGGCGTGCCGCCCGAAGGACGCAACGACGCCTCGGCGCTGGTCGACCCCGAGGGCTCCGGGCCACGCCTGTTCTTCCAGCGGGTGCCGGAGGGCAAGCAGGCCAAGAACCGCGTGCACCTCGACGTACGCGCCGCCCCCGGGCTGACGGACGACGCGCGGATGGCGGCCCTGGAGGCGGAGGCCGAGCGGCTCGTCTCCCGTGGCGCCACCCGGCTCCGCCGCCACGAGCCCGCTCCGCCGCTCGGCACCGGTCACATCGTGATGGCCGACCCCGAGGGCAACGAGTTCTGCCTCGACTGACGGGCAGCGCGTGCCGACGGTCCGTCCGGCTCACCGGACCCCTTCGGCTCACCGGCCGGTCACGCCGCGCTGAACGGGCGCAGCGGCACTCCGGCGTCGATGAGGGCGGCGCGCACCAGGGCCGCCGCCTGCACCGCGCCGGGGGTGTCGCCGTGCAGGCAGATCGACTCGACCGGGCAGGGGACGACGCTGCCGTCCACGGTGGTCACGGTTCGTTCGGTGGCCATCCGGACGGCCCGCTCGGCGATCTCCTGCGGGTCGGTGACCAGGGCGCCGGGGGCGGAACGGGGCACCAGGGCCCCGTTGGCGAGGTAGCCCCGGTCGGCGAAGCCCTCGGCGACCACCCGGAGACCGGCCCCGGTGGCGAGTTGGGCGAGCACCGAACCGGGCGGGCAGAGGACCGGCAGGTCCGGGTCGTGGTCGACGATCGCGGCGACCACGGCGGCGGCCTGCGACTCCTGGCAGGCGGCGGCGTGGTAGAGCGCGCCGTGCGGCTTGAGGTACCGGACCCGGGTCCGGTACGGCCGGCAGAACGCCTCCAGCGCGCCGAGCTGGTACGTGATGTCGTCGCGCAGTTCGTCGAAGGCGTACTCGATGTGCCGGCGACCGAAGCCGGCGAGGTCCCGGTAGCCGACCTGCGCGCCGACGGCGACCCCGCGCTCGGCTGCGGCGGCGCAGACGCGGCGCATGGTGGAGGGGTCGCCGCCGTGGAAGCCGCAGGCCACGTTGGCGGAGGTGACCACTTCCAGCAGCGCCTCGTCGTCGCCGAGCCGCCAGATGCCGAAGCCTTCTCCGAGGTCAGCGTTGAGGTCCATGGAACCTGACGGTAGTCCCCGGACGGGCCTGCGCGAGCGGGGTGACGTCGTCCACCACCCCGATGACGGGGTATCCGCCGGTGGTGGGATGGTCGGCGAGGAAGATCAACGGCTGGCCGTCGGCCGGCACCTGTACCGCCCCGAGCACGATCGGCTCGCTGGGCAGTTCGCCGGCCACCGCGCGGGGCAGGGCTGCGCCGACCAGTCGCGCGCCGATCCGGTCGCTCACCGGGCTGATCTGGTACGGGGTGTGCAGCAGCCGGTCTCGGGCGGCGGGGGTGAACCAGTCGTGCCGGGGGCCGGGGCGCAGGGTCAGCCGTAGTTCGGTGGCCGGGGCCGGGGCGGGGGTGAAGTCCACCGGTGCGGGCGGGCCGGAATCCGGGGCGAGGGGAAGCCGGTCGCCGTCCCGGACCCGGGGCGGGCCGAGGCCGGAGAGGGTGTCGGTGGCACGGCTGCCGAGCACCGGTTCGACCGCGATCCCGCCGGAGACGGCGAGGTAACTGCGCAGCCCGTGGCGGGCGGAGCCGATGGTCAGCACCGCCGAGGCGGGCAGCGACAGCGGGCGTCCCGGGTCCGCCGGTCGCCGGTCGACCCGTACGTCGGCCTCCGCGCCGGTGACCGCGACCGTGGCGGCGCGGTGCAACCGCACCGTACAGCCGGTGAGGGTGATCTCCAGGCCGGCGGCGGACTCCGGATTCCCGACCAACCGGTTGGCCAGGCGCAGCGCCGCCGCGTCGAGGGCTCCCGACCGGGGTACGCCGAGGTGCGCCCAGCCGGGTCGGCCCTGGTCCTGGACGGTGGTGAACACCCCGGCCCGGAGGATCTCGATCACGCCGCCTCCAGGCGGACCCGGCTACCGGGCACCAGGGTGGCGGGCGGGTCGGCGCGCACGTCGAACAGCGGAAGGTCGGTGCGGCCGACCAGTTGCCACCCGCCGGGCGAGGCGGTCGGGTAGATCCCGGCGTACGGCCCGGCCAGGGCGACCGATCCGGCGGGCACCCGGGGACGGGGGGTGTCCCGGCGGGGCACGGTCCACTCCGCCGGAAGCCCGGTGAGGTACGCGAACCCGGGCGCGAAACCACAGAAGGCGACCCGGAACTCGGTGCCGGTGAGCCGGCGGACCACCTCGGGCACGTCCACGCCCCAGTGGTCGGCGACACGGGGCAGGTCCTCCCCGTCGTAGCTGACGGGGACCCGGACGGTGCGGACGCTGCCGCTGCGGACGGCCGCCCGTGGGGTCCAGGTGGCGATCCGGGCGGCGGTGGCCGTCGGGTCCGGCACCCCGTCGAGCAACACGGTGGTGGCGGCCGGGACGATCTCGACGGCGGTCAGCTCGCCGGCCTCCCGGCGGCGCCAGAGTTCGGCCCGCCAGGCCTCGACCTGCCCGGCCGAATCCATCCCCGGCCGCGCCGCACCCGTGGAACCGGAGCCCGGGTCGAAGCCGGCCTCGGCCTCAGCTTCGGCCTCAGCTCCGGCTCCGGCTCCGGCTCCGGCTTCGGCTTCGGCTTCGGCTTCGGCTTCGGCGCAGTCGATCAGCAGCGCGTGCGCGCCGACGGGACGGATCCGCATGCCGCCATCCTCGCGGACGCAGGGCAGGCCGCGCACGGGCCGACGCGCGCCGCCGCCTG
Organism: Micromonospora echinospora; assembly: GCF_900091495.1. Classification (NCBI taxonomy): domain Bacteria; kingdom Bacillati; phylum Actinomycetota; class Actinomycetes; order Micromonosporales; family Micromonosporaceae; genus Micromonospora; species Micromonospora echinospora. Next base: position 2,055,648 of record NZ_LT607413.1, read on the forward strand.
TGCCTGTGCCTGTGGAATGTCCTCGCAGAGGTGACGCATTCCACTACCTACAAGTAACTTACGGTGCCGTAACCTGATGGCGTGACCACCCCGACCAAGGTACGGATCAGGCCGGTCGACATCGGCAAGCCGCGGATGCGCGGCTGGTTGCACACGTACGCCTTCTTCGTCGCACTGGTCTGCGGCATCGTGCTCTGCTCGATCGCGGCCACCCGGCCGGGATGGGAACCGCTGGTCAGCTGCCTGGTCTACAGCCTCACCGTGTGCGGGCTCTTCGGCACCAGCGCGCTCTACCACCGGCGGGTCTGGTCGGAGCGCGGCTTCCAGGTCATGCGCCGGATGGACCACTCGATGATCTTCATGTTCATCGCCGGCACGTACACGCCGTTCTGTCTGCTGCTGCTCGACGACCGCACGGCGACGACCATGCTCGCCCTGGTCTGGGGTGGTGCCCTGGGCGGAGTGGCGGTGAAGCTGGTCTGGCCGCACGCGCCGCGCTGGGTCTCCGCCCCGCTCTACCTGGCGCTCGGCTGGGTCTCGCTGGCCATCCTGCCGGACATCCTGCACCGTGGCGGAGTCGCCGCCCTGGTGCTGCTGGCCGTCGGCGGCGCGATCTACAGCGTCGGTGCGGTCTTCTACGCGCTGCGCCGACCCAACCCGTGGCCGACGGTCTTCGGGCACCACGAGTTCTTCCACGCCTGCACGCTCGTCGCGGCGATCTGCCACCACGTGGCGATCTACTTCGCCCTGTTCGCCTGAGGTGGTAGCAGGGGACCCCTGTTACCACTTTCTGCCGAGCAGGGGTCCCCTGCAACCACCTGCAACCACCTCGCAGCCACCCCGGCGGAGGTGCTTCCGGGGCCCCGCGCGGCGCGGCGCGGAGCCCCGGGCGATCGAGCGGGGGTCAGACCTGGCGACCGGGGTGGCGCACCTCGCGGTACTCCTGGACGACGCGGTCGTCCCGCACCGGCACCACCCGCTCCTCGACGACGCGCTCGCGCGGCGCGGCCACGACCGTACGACGGCGGGTGTTCCAGAAGTAGGCGGTCATGATCAGACCGACCAGGCCGGCGAGCATCAGCACCCAGCCGACGGTGTTCAGGCTGAGCCAACCCAGGTTGGCGTCGACCGCGAATGCGAGGATCGCGCCCAGCGCGATGAGGAAGATACTGCTGCCGATGCCCATCGTGTCGCCCTCCTTGGCGTTCAGCTGGCGTTCCGTTACCGCCGCGGCCACTGGATGAGGTTGCGGCACACAACGACTTACCCGAGCGCGAAGATCGCCAATCAGGCAAGCTGACACCATGACGGACGGCAGGGCCAGCGCACGCACACTCGTGCTGCTCCGGCACGGGAAGGCGGAACGCCCGGAGGGCATCGCCGACTGGGAACGGGCGTTGACGGAACGCGGACACGCCGACGCCGTCGCAGCCGGCGCGTGGCTGGCCCGGCACGGCTTCCGGCCCGACGTGGTGGTCTGCTCACCCGCGCGGCGTACCCGGCAGACCTGGCAGGCGGCGGAAAGCGGCATGGCCGGGAGCGGACCGACGACGAGCGGGCAGGCCGGAGGCGGAACGGCATGGAACGGGACGACGGAAAGCGGGACGGCGCGGAACGGGACGGCGGAAAGCGGGACGGCGCGGAACGGGACGGCGGAAAGCGGGACGGCGCGGAACGGGACGGCGGAAAGCGGGACGGCCGGCGGGCCGGCAGGGACCGGACCAAAGCCCCGGGTCCGCTACGAGCCAACCGTGTACGCGGCGGAGACCGCCGACCTGCTGGACCTGCTCCGGGCCACCGAGCCGGACGCCCGCACGGTCCTGCTGGTCGCCCACAATCCGGGCATCTCCCTGGTGTCGATCGTCCTCGACCGGGCCGGCGCCGACCGGGAGGGACTGCGGACCAGCGGTGTCGTGGTGCACCGGGTGACCGGGGACTGGGCCGACCTCGGCACCGTGCCCGCACCGGTCACCGCACGACACACCGCCCGCGCCTGAGCGCGGGCGGCATGCGTCCCGCCGGGAATCGCCCTGCGGTGAGGGACCTGCTGCCGGCCCCTCCGGTCTGGTTCTGAGCCCCGGACCGGCGGTCACCTCATGACGGTGGGGCCGTCGGCGGCGGTGGGTCGGGAGGCGGGGGCATCATCGCGGTCGGATGGGACAGCCGGTTCTCCTCCACGATGAGGGTCCGGGCCCGCTTCCGCCGGTCCTGCCAGAACCAGAGCGTGGTGAGCAGGACGGCGAGGCCGGCGAGGATGAACACCCAGCCGACGGCACGCAGGTCGACCCACCAGACGTTGGCGCGTACGGCGAACGTCAGGATCGCTCCCAGTGTGATCAGAAAGATGCCGCTACCAATGCCCATGTGCGCTGCACTCCCCCGTGCGGTGGCTCTGGGCCTTGCCGGACACCGTCGTGTACCTCCGACGATGGTCCGGCACGCATACCCACCGTGACGGCCCCTACCCCACCGGGGCGCGGCCGTGGTGGCTGACCGGCTCCCACGGAAGTCACCTCCCGGCAGGACGTGACGGAGCGGAGACGACGACGGCCGGCGCGGGGGACGCGCCGGCCGTCGAGGAGGAATCAGGACATCGGGATCAGAAGGCCTCCTCCGGGAGGTCCATGAGGTCGAGGTCGGTGTTCTCGATGATCCGCCGGTCGGCCCCGATGCGGGGCAGCACCTCACGGGCGAAGAACTTCGCCGCGGCCACCTTGCCGGTGTAGAACGCCCGGTCGGTGGCGGAGACCTCGCCGCCCAGGGCGCGCAGTGCCACGTCCGCCTGCCGCTGGAGCAGCCAGCCGACCACCACGTCGCCGAGCGCCAGCAGCAGCCGACGGCTGCTCAGACCCACCTTGTACAGGGCGCGGGGCTCACCGGCCTGCGCCTCGCCCAGCCATCCGGTCATCACCCCGAGGATGTTCTGCACCTCGGCGAGCGCCTTGCCGAGCGCCAGACGCTCCTCCTTGAGCTGGCCGTTGCCGCCCTCGCTGGCGATGAACTCCTGGATCTCGCCCGAGACGGTCAGCAGCGCCTTGCCGTTGTCCCGGACGATCTTCCGGAAGAAGAGGTCGAGGCTCTGGATGGCGGTGGTGCCCTCGTACAAAGTGTCGATCTTGGAATCCCGGACGTACTGCTCCAGGGGGTAGTCCTGGAGGAAGCCGGAGCCGCCGAAGGTCTGCAACGACTCGTGCCCGAGCAGTTCGTACGCCCGCTCCGAGCCGACCCCCTTGACCAGCGGCAGGAGCAGGTCGTTGACCCGCTTCGCGGTCTCCGTCGCCGCCTCGTCACCGGCCGCCTCGCCGATCGCGACCTTGTCCTGCCAGGAGGCGGTGTAGCAGACCAGGGCGCGCAGACCCTCGGCGTACGCCTTCTGGAGCATCAGCGAACGGCGGACGTCCGGGTGCCGGGTGATGGTGACCCGGGGGGCGGTCTTGTCGGCCATCTGGAGCAGGTCGGCACCCTGCACCCGGCTCTTGGCGTACTCCAGGGCGTTCAGGTAACCGGTGGAGAGCGTGGCGATGGCCTTGGTGCCGACCATCATCCGGGCGTTCTCGATGATCATGAACATCTGCCGGATGCCGTCGTGCTTCTCACCCAGCAGCCATCCCTTGGCCGGGAGGCCGTGCTCGCCGAAGGTCACCTCGCAGGTGTTGGAGACCTTCAGACCCATCTTGTGCTCGACGTTGGTGGCGAAGACGCCGTTGCGCTCGCCCAGCTCGCCGGTCTCCTCGTCGAAGTGGTAGTTGGGCACCACGAAGAGGGAGAGGCCCTTGGTGCCCGGGCCGCCGACGCCCTCGACGCCGACCGGTCGGGCCAGCACGTAGTGGATGATGTTGTCGCTCAGGTCGTGTTCGGCCGAGGTGATGAAGCGCTTGACGCCCTCGATGTGCCAGGAGCCGTCCGGCTGCGGGACGGCGCGGGCGCGACCGGCGCCCACGTCCGAGCCGGCGTCCGGCTCGGTGAGCACCATCGTCGAGCCCCACCGCTTGTCGGCGAAGAGCTTGGCCCACTTCTTCTGCCGCTCGGTGCCCTCGACGTGCAGGACGTGCGCGAAGGACGGCCCGGAGGCGTACATCCAGACGGCGGCGTTGGCACCGAGAACCAGCTCGGCGAGGGACCACACGAGCGCCCGGGGCGCGTTGCTGCCGTCCAGCTCCGCCGGAAGCTCCAGCCGCCAGAACTCGGAGTCCATGAACGCTTGGTACGACTTCTTGAACGACTCGGGCAGCGGCGCGGTGTGGGTGGCCGGGTCGAAGACCGGCGGGTTGCGGTCACTGTCGGTGTAGCTGGCGGCCAGATCCTCGCGGGCGAGACGGTCGACCTCGGCGAGAATGTCACGCGCCGTGTCGACGTCCAGTTCCGAGAACGGCTCCTGGCTGAACGCCTGGTCCGCCCCGAAGACCTCGAACAGGTTGAACTCGAGGTCCCGCAGGTTGCTCTTGTAGTGGGTCATGATCACTGGCCCCGCTTCCGGACAGGTGTTACCGATCAGTAACCCCGACTGTATTACTCGCGGGTAGGCAGCGACAAGCCACTGACGAAAGTGACAGCGGACACACACCGGGCATTCAGCCCTCGGTGGCGCCGACCTCCCAACTCGGTACGGCCGCCGTCGCGTCGCTGCGCGGGCCCGCGTACTCCATCAGGACCAGGGCGATGTCGTCGTCGAGCCGGCCGTACACCCACTCGACCAGGGCGGTCTCCAGCGAGGCCAGGCCGTCGGCCACCGTCCCGTGACCGAGCAGCCGCCAGGCCCGGTCGGCGGTGGGAAAGAACTCGCCGTCCCGGCGGGCCTCGCCCAGACCGTCGGTGAAGAGCAGTAGCCGGTCTCCCGGTTCCAGCCGTTCCACCCGGGGCTGCACCACGGGCATGAAGCCGAGCGGGGGCGCGGGGGCGGGCGGTTCGAGCGGGATCACGCAACCCCGGCGCAGCAGCAGCGGCGGCGGGTGTCCGCAGTTGACGATGGTGAGCGTCCCGCCCCGCTCCTCGACCACCGCAGCGGTCACGAAGTCCTCGTCGCCCACGCTGCGCGCCACCGCCCGGTCCAGGTCGGACACGACGGCACGCAGGTCGGCCCGCTCGTGGGCCACGTGCCGGTACGAGCCGAGCACGATGCTGGCCAGCCGGACCGCGTCCAGGCCCTTGCCCCGCACGTCCCCGATGATCATTCGTACGCCGTACGGGGTGTCGATCGCCTCGTACAGGTCGCCACCGATCTCGGCGGTGGCCGTGGAGGAGATGTAGCGGGCCGCCACCGCCAACGTCCCGACCTGCGGGCCGAGCGGACGCAGCACCGCCTGCTGCGCGACCGACGCCAGTTTCGACAACTCGGCGATGTGCTCGGTCTGCCGCTGCCGGACCCCGGCCACCACCGTGGCGAGTACGGTCACCACCACGATCGCGGCGACACTGGCCGCGGTGTCCAGCGAGACGCCCGGCTCGGAGAACGCGAACGCCACCGCCGCGCAGGTGGCCGCCGCACCGGCCCCGAGCACCACCCGCCAGGTGGCGAACACCGCGGCGAGCACCGGCGCGGCAGCCATCAGGCCCAGGTAGTGGGCTCCACTGCCGTCGGCCGCCTCGACCGCGGAGATGAAACCGAGCAGGACGAGGGCCGCGCCGAGACCGGCGCGGGATCCGGGGCTCAGCGGACTACGGAACCGCTGCAAGGGATGCGTGCGTACGCAGCACAGCATGCCCTATGGAGGTTGATCAGCGCATGACGTTGACCCGTCGTCCGAGCCGGTTCTGACCGGGCGGACCTCCCTGAACAGCCGATGCGCGACCCGGCTCAGCCGAGCACCTCGTACGAGACGGTGAGGTGGCCGAGGTCGAGCGAGGCGATCGCGCCGAACGCCGCCCGGGACAGATCGATGCAACGACCGTCGATGAACGGCCCGCGATCGTTGATCCGTACGGTCACCGAGGCTCCGGTGGCGGGGTTGGTCACCCGTACCCGGGTGCCGAACGGCAGCGTCCTGTGCGCGGCGGTCATCGCCGACGGGTCGAAGGTCTCGCCGTTGGCGGTCATCTGCCCCTCGGCGTAGAACGACGCACCGCAGGTGCCGCTCGCGACCACCGTCGGGGCGGGCCGCTTCGGCGCGGCGGGCTTCGTGGTCGCCCGCTTCGACGGCGTCGAGGTCACCTGGGCCCGCGGCTTGCCCCGGGAGGCGGCCGTCGAACGGGCGGGCGCCGGGCTGGCGCTCGGCGACCCGGTGCCCTCCGGCGAGGGGCTGACCGTCGACGGGGACGGGACCGGACTCTCCGGCGAGGGCGGAGCCGACGTCGGGACCACCGGCGCCGGCCGGACGGCCTCCGGTTCCGCCGAGGTCAGGTGCACCGCACCGACCGTGCCACCGACGGCCACCGCGACGGCGACGGCAGCGGAGGCCGCGATCCCGGCGGGCGAGGAGAACATTCGATTCCGAGCGTGCCTGCCGGCCATCGACCAGTCCTTCCAGTTACCTGCAAATCGGATCGGACCGTAACGAGAGAAGCACTTCGTAAGTCAACCTGATCATGGTTATATGTTGTGATTTGCAGGCATACGTGTAGCCGATCATCCGAGGCGGGGTCACACCGCCGGGCCCTGGCGACGGACGGGCAGGATGGACCGGTGCCCACCGAGCTGAGTCAGCGCCTCGTCGAGTTGTTCCGCTGGTCGGACCCCGGTCCAGAGAGCAGCCACCTGGTCAGTGACGTCTCCGGCTGGTGGCGCGACCCGTACGTGCTCGCCGAGATCGGGCCGGCGCTGGTGGCCCCGTTCCGCGCCGCCGCCCCCACCGTCGTGATCTCACCCGCCGTCACGGGCCTGCTCCTCGGTCCGCTCGCCGCGACCGCACTCGGGGTGGGTTTCGTCCCGGCGCAGAAACCCGAAGACGGACGGCAGCCACCCGGACCGACCACCTGGGCGCAGAGCACACCCGACTTCCGGGGCCGCCGGGTCACCCTCGGCGTCCGGGACCGGCACCTCCGGCCGGGCGACCGGGTGCTGGTGGTCGACGACTGGCTCGCCACCGGCGCGCAGGTCCGGGCGCTCTACCAGCTCTGCGCGGCTCGGGGCGCGGAGCCGGTCGGGACCAGCGTGGTGGTCGCCGACTGCCCACCGCAGGTAAGCGCCGAACTGCGCGTCCGCGCCCTACTCCAGGCCGACCGTCTCGAACCCTGACCGGAACGCTGCCCCTGGTGGCCGTACGGCCCGCCCCCCGCACAGCCGGCCCGAAATCCGGCGGCGGCCGGGCAGCAGGTCAGTTAGCCTCGGCGGAATGTGGCCACGGATCGGTGACCTGCGCACCCTCGCTCTCGGCACGCCCGGCCAGATGCGGGACCGGCTGAACTCGCTCGTACTGTCCGGGATGAAGACCGCGACGACTGGACTGCTCAGCGAGTACGCCACGGAGGGCGAGGAGCTGGAGCACGTCGGCGAACGGCTGGCACTGGTCGACGACCACGACGCGCTGATCGGCGTCGTCGAGGTCACCGCCGTCGAGGTGGTCCGCTTCGCGGACGTGACCTGGGACTTCGCCCGATCCGAGGGAGAGGGTCACCAAGACCTCGACGAGTGGCGTACCGGCCACCGCAACTTCTGGGCCACCGAGGGGAGCGCGGTCACCGACGACACGCTCGTCGTCTGTGTCCGCCTGCGGCTCGAGTCGGCCGGGGCGGGCGGCACCACCACGGGCAACCTGGGCACCTGAGCGGTCCCCGACCGAAGCGGCACGGCAGGGCCGAACCGGCACGGCCAGGGACCGGACGGCCTTCCGTCCTTCCGGCCGACCGGCTCAGACGCGGCGCAGCTCGGGCAGGTTCTCCGCGACCTCGGAGAGCACGTTCTCGTCCCCGGCATACCAACTGCTCAGCCGCGGCCAGTGGGTCACCACGTCGGTGAACCCGAGCCGCGCGGCACGCGCGACCGCGTCGGCGAAGAAGTCCGCGCTGGTCAGCGAGAAGACCGGGGCGGCGTCCAGCAACAGGTAGCGGTCGAGGGTGCCCGGATCACGTCCGGCCTCGTCGAGAGTGGCGTCGAGCCGGGTGGCAAGCGTCGCCACCGACTTCCACCAGCCCTCCAGGTCGTCCCCGCCGGTGCCGGTGGTGACCCAGCCCTGGCCGAAGCGGGCCGCCAGCCGCATCGAGCGGGGACCGTTCGCGGCGACCACGAACGGCACCCTCGGCATCTGGACGCAGCCCGGGTTGTTCCGGGCATCCACAGCGGAGAACCACTCACCACGCCAGGTCACGCCGTCCTGCCGGAGCACCAGGTCGAGCAGTTCGGTGAACTCGCCGAACCGGTCCGCACGGCGGCGCGGGGGCAGGGTGTCCCCGCCGAGCACGGTGGCGTCGAAGCCGATGCCCCCCGCACCGATGCCGAGCAGCAGTCGCCCACCGGAGATGTCGTCCAGCGTGGTCACCTGTCGGGCGAAGGCCGCCGGGTGCCGGAAGTTGGGCGAGGCGACCAGGGTGCCGAGCCGGATCCGGGAGGTCACCAATGCGGCGGCGGTCAGCGTGGACATCGAGTCGAACCAGGGACCGTCGACCAGGTCGCGCCAGCCCAGGTGGTCATAGGTCCAGGCGTGGTCGAAACCCCACTCCTCGGCCTGCCGCCAGCGTCGCTGCGCCTCGGACCAACGCTGGTCCGGGAGGATGACGATGCCGATGCGCATGATCACACCCTACGGCCTGGGATTTCCGGCCGATCCGCCGCCCGGCACCTCCGAAAGTACGACGGCCGTCGACCCGCCCGTGGAGGTAACCACCGTCGAGGATCCTGTCGACGAGCGTCGCCCCGTCCCGGGGTCGGCTTCTGGGCCAGACCGCTCGTCGGGCGGTGCTAGGACGTCTCGAAAGGCTCGTCATGCCACCGGAATCCGGCCTCGTCGTCCTCGATGCTCAACAGGAACTCGGCCACCCGGCGGCCGTCCGGGCGACTCATCGTGACCGCAGCCCGTACGGCGTCGTAGGCCCGTTCCATGGCCTCGTCGTCCTCCGCGTCGACGGCGGCGTTCCACGCGGTGAAGAGCGGGCGTAACGGCTCGAACCCCAACAGCTCGTGTTCCACCCGGTCGGCGACCTCGTCGAGTCCTGCCTCCAGTAGGAGCTTCACCACCCGGTCAAGGGTCAGGTCCGCTCCGCCGACGAGTTGGTGAGCCGAGTACAGGTGACCCGTACCCGATGGATGGTCTCCAGGCCTTGCTCAGCTCACCCAACGCTTCAACTGTTTCGTCGTCAACGCCACATGGTCTTGAATGTTGTTCGTCAACTGCGGCCTGACTTCGGTTCACCATGGCCCACCGGTACCCAATAGACCGCATTCAGAACCTAAGCCCTTCGGACATACAGGAAGTACGCTCACATGATTCGCGCCATCATATTCGATAAATTTTTCCTTGCCGCCGAGCTGGCCGACACCACAACGGATAGGGTAAAACTTACTTACCCTTATAGATTGTTATAGCCTGGAGAGTGCCACCCGCGATGCCAATAACATTTGCAGCTAGCCCCACAATGGCCAACGCAGGGTTCTTTGCGTCCACAGCAATAAGCACCGCCAAACTCGCCATACCAATAAGAGAAACGACCACGATAGCCCACGTCGCCCGCTTGACGTGTACAAGTTGGCGCACGCTGGCCAGGACAGCCGGATCGCGAGCGAGCGAAGGGTAATCGAAGTCGCCAGCACTCAGAGCATGGTAGAGCGACAACTCAGGTGCTTTGGGATTCGTTCTCTGCCGCAACTCAAACGTGTGAACCTGACGACCAACTGCTAAGCAGATCAACATCACATGGGCAGCCAGAACCTTTGGCAAGCCAGTAACATCTATCGCCAACTGGCCCAACTTGACACTCTTCGCCTCTCGCGATATGTAGCCGGCCAGATCCTCCAAAGGAACCACCTTCACCGACGATCGGCAATCAAGGAATTCGGCAGTTTCCCTGTATCGCGCCTGGGATTTCTCATCGACATGAGCAGGGCGGCCGAGATAGCGCCCTTCCCCTAGACTCTCGAAGGCTGCGGTAATCGATTCAACGAAGTCCGTACGGGGGCCTTCCACAAGGGCACCTGTAATGAAAATGAAAGTAAAGCTGGCCACCCCGCGCTTATCTCGGAGATACGATACGGCGTTGACGTATGGGCCGACGTGATCGGAGCAGATGAAAACGAGGGCCGCACTCACTGAGACCCCTCCACCCCTAGGCGCACTAGCCGGTTCTTTCCGGTTGCCTTCGCCAGCTTCAGCCCTAGATACGCTTGGCGCAAACCTTTTCCATACCCGCCGGAGAAAGTCACTCCCACCTTCGCCATCTGATCGTGCAGAAGTTGGTTGACGCGAGGAATCTCACCTTCCGGGAGAGTAAGTAGAATACTGTCTCCACCCAGAAGCAAAACATCCACTGAGGAAATTTTAGCAATTTCCTCCGAAAACCGTTCGAGAGCATGGTTGAAGGCGAACGCAAAGTCTTCAAGACCACTTACGTCTTCATTGATCATGCAAACTTCCAGACGGCTCCCTATGTCATCTCCATCAAGGGCCAGGAAGCATCTTTCTGCCATCGATGCATTCTGCCGCAGTTCTCTCAGTTAAGCCATCGTCAAGCTGCCGCAAGCGTGTCAACCGCTAGGCCCGCGGGCCGGTCTGCGTACCGTCTCGGTGCCGGCGGCGATCCTGCCCGCGCTGCGTGACCACCTGGCCGGCTTCGTCGACGACAACCCTGAGGCGCTGGTCTTCACCACGCCGAGCGGTAAGCCCATCTGGCGCGGCAACCTGAACAAGGTCATCGGCTGGCCGGCGGCGGTCAACAAGCTCGGCGTACCGGGGCTGCACTTCCACGACCTGCGGCACAGCGGGAACACCTTCGCCGCACGCACCGGGGCGAGCACCCGCGAACTGATGGCCCGGATGGGGCACGACTCCTCCGAGGCAGCGCTGATCTACCAGCACGCGACGGCCGAGGCGGACCGGGCCATCGCCCAGGCGGTGAGCGACGCGGTGAAGGCCGAGCGGAAGAAGGCCAGGAAGGCGGCCGGCGGGAAGGTCGAAGAAGCCGGGCAAGCGGAAGCCCGGCGACCCGGCCGACGGGATGGCCGGCGGAGTGGCCCGGCGCGGCTAGTGGCCCGTGGATGGCCCGACGCATGATCACGGGCACCGGAAACATCGAAGGCCCTGGTGGGGACTTGCGTCCTGACCAGGGCCTTCGTGGTGGAGCGGGTGACGGGAATCGAACCCGCACTGTCAGCTTGGGAAGCTGATGTTCTGCCATTGAACTACACCCGCAGGCGGCACCACTGTACCTGAGCGGCTCGCCGTCCGCACCAAGGTACCCCTTTGCGGCGACCCGCGTCGCCGGGGAGACCCGGGCTCCGCCCCTCGACCGGCCAGGACGTGCGACCTCGGCGACAGCACCCGAGCTTCACCGACCCGGACGTGGCCAGACGTTACAACGCAGCAACACATGCCCATTCTCAAATGTGTCGATCGGCTGTAACCTCTGCCCAAGATTCTCAGCCTCGGTGTGACACGCCTCTGGTCACGCCGGCAGAAAGAGGTGGACACATGGGCCTTCGTCCTAACCTGTTGACCCGGCGTGTGGCCGGCGTCGCCACCACGACCCTCGCCCTGCTGCTCAGCACGGCGGCAATCGGTGTCGCTCCTGCGGCGGCCCATGCGGACCACGCGGACGAGGCCTGCGTCGAGCCGGCCGACACCCATGCCCACTCGAAGATCAAGCTCGGTGGCATCGCCAAGCACGAGCCGAACGAGCTGAGCCCGCAGCAGGTCCGTGAGCGCGAGGCGGACCTTGCCGCCGTGCTGGCCGCCCGGGCCAAGCGGACCGACCTGAAGCAGGGTCCGGTGGCGAACGCCTCGATCACGATCCCGGTCGTGGTGCACGTGATCCAGCGGGACAGCACCCGGGCTGGGGGCAATATCCCGGACTCGATGGTCAATTCGCAGATCAGCGTGCTGAACCAGTCCTTCAGCGGTGCGACCGGCGGCACGGCCACCGCGTTCGCCTTCCAGCTGCAGAAGATCAACCGGGTCACCAACCCGGCGTGGTACCCGATCGTGCAGGGCTCTTCGGCCGAGCGCTCGATGAAGACCTCGCTGCGTGAGGGCGGCAAGGGCACCCTCAACATCTACCTCGGCGAGCTGAGCGACGACCTGCTCGGCTGGGCGACCTTCCCGACCCGCCGGCTCAGCAGCATGGACGGCGTCGTCGTGCTGAGCGAGTCGCTGCCGGGCGGCACCGCCACCAACTACAACCAGGGCGACACCGGCACCCACGAGGTCGGCCACTGGCTGAACCTGTACCACACCTTCCAGGGCGGCTGCTCCGGCTCCGGCGACAGCGTCTCGGACACCCCGGCGGAGGCGTCGCCGGCGTTCGAGTGCCCGACCGGCCGGGACACCTGCACCACCGCCGGTGTGGACCCGATCACCAACTTCATGGACTACACCTACGACTCGTGCATGTACCAGTTCACCGCGGGCCAGGCCAGCCGCATGCTGACCGCATGGAACGCCTACCGCGCTGCCTGACGCTCCTGACGTACCGTCCGGTGCCGGCTCCGTCCCACGGAGCCGGCACCGGCGTTTCCGGGCTCAGGCCGCGGCCCGGTGCGCGGCCCGCCGCCGCCCGACCCGTGGTCCTGGTGCGGACGGCTGACCGACCGGCGAGTCACGTGCCCGAGGGTCCAGCCAGACCTGGACCGCCGGACCGCCCTGCCCCGCACCGGGAGCCTCCGGCCCGACGTGATCGCGTCGGGCGAGCATCGCCACGTCGACGGTGAACTCGAACAACCGCCAGTCCGCCCGCGGCTCGGCCCGGAAGCACTCCGCCAGCCGGGCCACCCGGGCCTGGTCGGTGACCGGCCGGGCGTGCCCGGCCACGTACGCCTCGTCGTCGCTCTCCTCCGGAGGGAACGAGTGCAGCGCGTACCGCCCGTCGCGCTCCAGATCGCGGCGCTTCGGGGAGTCGATGACGAAGCAGAAGAGCCCCTCGTCGGTGATGACCGGGGAGACCGGGTGGACCCGGGGGCCACCGTCGGCCCGGACCGTGGCCAGGTAGCCGAAACCGGGGCCGTACTGCTGCAGGAGAAGGCGGATCGCGTCGGCGAGGCGGGGCTCGTCGGTGGCGAACTCGGACCAGGAAGCCATACCGACATTCTATCGAACACACGTACGAGAGAGCAGCCCGACGCGCTGGTCACCCACCGGATCGGGGCGACTGCGGCACTAGATATGGTGGTGCGATGCTGCTCTCCGACCGGGACCTCGTCAGCGAGATCAAGGCTGGCACGCTGGCGCTGGAACCGTTCGACGCGAGTCTGGTGCAGCCCTCCAGCATCGACGTACGCCTGGACCGGCTCTTCCGGGTCTTCAACAACCACCTCTACACGCACATCGACCCGGCGATGCAGCAGGACGATCTCACATCCCTGGTGGAGGTGCCCGAAGGCGAACCCTTCGTGCTGCACCCCGGCGAGTTCGTGCTCGCCTCCACCCTCGAAGTCATCTCGCTGGGCGACCAGCTCGCCGGCCGGCTGGAGGGCAAGTCGAGTCTGGGCCGGCTCGGCCTGCTCACCCACTCGACCGCCGGTTTCATCGACCCGGGTTTCTCCGGCCACGTGACGCTCGAACTCTCCAACGTGGCCAACCTGCCGATCACGCTCTGGCCCGGTATGAAGATCGGACAGCTCTGCATCTTCCGACTCTCCTCCCCGGCCGAGCACCCGTACGGCTCCGCCGTCTACGGCTCCCGCTACCAGGGGCAGCGCGGTCCCACCCCGAGTCGGGCCTGGCGGAACTGGCGCACCTGGCCCACTCGCTGACTCCACCCGCCTTCCCGCCACCCGTCGTTCTGCCGGTGGGGCGCGCGTCGCTTCGCCGGGTGCCTGCAGGGGTCCCCTGCTACGCAGAAAGCGGTAACAGGGGACCCCTGCTACCACCTCAGCCGGGGCGGCCGTAACTGTGCACCGGGCCGTCGTCGACCCGCTTCATCTTCACCGGCGCGCCGGCCCGCGAGGCGTGCACCAGCCAGCCGTTGCCGACGTACATGCCGACGTGGTGCAGGTCGGAGTAGTAGAAGACGAGGTCACCGGGACGTAGTTCGCTCCGGCCCACCCGGGCGGTCACCCGTCGCTGCTGGGCCGCGTTGTGTGGCAGGGCGACCCCGGCCCGGGCCCAGGCGGCGAGCGTGAGCCCGGAGCAGTCGTACGCGTTCGGCCCCTCGGCACCCCAGACGTAGGGCTTGCCGATCTGCGCACACGCGAACGTGACAGCCTTTCCGGCGGCGCCACCCGGGTAGGCGGCCGGGCAGGGGGCGGGACGCAGGCTGGTGCCAGCGCCGCTGCCGTACGCCTCCAGGCGCATCTTCTGGAGGCGGGCGATGTCGGCGTCGATCTGCCGTCGCTTCGCGTCCAACTGGCGTTCGGCCTGGCTGAGCTGCGTGACCAGCCGGTCCAGCGGAGCCTTGCGGGCGCTGAGCTGGTCCCGCAGTTCGACCACGTGGCGGATGTCGGCCTGCTGCCGACGGGCGAACTGGTCGAGCAGTTCGAGTTGGTGGACGACGGTGGCCGGTGTCGGGTTCGCCAGCATGGCGTTGAGGGCGGAGGCGTTCTCCCCCTTGTACGCCCGTACCGCGAGCCCGCCGACCTTGCTCATGGCCTGGTCGACCTGACGGCTCAGCGGCCCGATCCGGGCGGCGAGCGCACCCGCCTCCCGTCGTTTGACGGTGAGCGCCTGGCGGGTGGCGTTGTGCTGTTCGATGACCGGTTCGAGGGCGTTCCACTCCCGGTCGATCTGGCGTTCGATCTCGGCGACCGAGGGTTCGGCGTGGGCCACGCCGGCGCCGCCCGTCACGAGGACGGTGGCTCCGACGAGGACGGTGACGACGGTGGTGAAGCGGGACCAGCATGGACGCGGCGCAGCCGTCGTCCGGGCAGCCGGGGCCGTCCGGACGGACGATCGCCGCGGGGCATGGTGTGCCACCGGGCTCCTGACTCCTTCTTCCGTTGACCGCCTACCGGGTTAGCTGACGGGTTCGGGCGGGAAGGGAGCGCCCTACCTTGGGTACGGATTCACCCCGATGGTGCTGGTGGTTCCCCGGCTCGCTCGTGCTGTGGCGACGTTTCTCGTTGTGGCGACGTGCCGGTCGGCCGGCTCCTTCTCCAGCAGACGGCCGCCGTCGTGCGACTCGGCGGTGTCGAGCCGTTGCCGCCTCGGACTGGCGGACCTGTCACCGGCTCGGCAAGTGCCGAGGTTAGAGACGACCGTCGTCGATCCGCAACACGGTTCGCGGGAGTGCTATCTGCTAATTTCCGACAGTAACCACTGTGGGCGTCGGTCGTTCGCCCGATGCGAAGGGGTCCCCGGCCGTCGGCCGGGGACCCCTTCGGGAGACTCGGTCAGTAGGGGCGGCGGAAGCCTGCGACCGGCATGTGGTTGATGCTGGCCACCTGCACCGGCTTGCCGGCTCGCGGGGCGTGCACCATGATGCCGTTGCCCAGGTAGAGCCCGACGTGGTGCAGGTCGCTGAAGAAGAAGACCAGGTCACCGGGGCGTGCCTCGGCGCGGCTGATCACCTTCGTCTCGCGCCACTGCGCACCGGTGAAGTGGGTCAGGTGGATGCCTGCGGCCTTGTAGGCGTACTGGGTCAGCCCGGAGCAGTCGAAGGAGTTCGGCCCGGTGGCGCCCCAGACGTACGGGTCACCGACCTGGGCGCAGGCCGTCCTGATGGCGGTGTTGGCGGCGCTGCTGATCACGCCCTTGATGAGCGGGCAGCCGGGGGCGCTGACTGCGGTCTTCGGCATGGACGCCCGCAGCCGCTTGATCTCCGCATCGATCTTGGTCTTCTTCGCCGCCAGGTCCTTCTCCTGCTGGGTCTGGCTGGTGATGATGGTGTCCAGCTTCTGCTTCTCGACCTCGTACTTGGTCCGGATCTCCACCACGCCCTGGAGTTCCTTGCGCTGGTGGGCGGCGAGTCGGTCGAGCATGCCCATCTGCTCGGCCAGGGTGCCCGGCTTGGCGCTGACCAGCAGCGCGCCGATCTCCTGGGACGGGCCGGTCATGTAGTGCCGGGAGGCCAGGGCCCCGATCCGGTTCATCGCCATGTCGCTCTGCAACGCGAGCGGCTCGATCTTCTTCTCGAGGTCGGCCGACTTCTTCTGGTTGACCTTGAGCTGGCTGCGGACCTCGTTGTACTTCTCGATCGTGGGCTCCAACTGCTCCCACTGCTTGTCGATCTGCGCCTCGATTTCCTCGGGGGTGGGCGCGGCGTACGCGGGGGCAGCGAGCAGGCCGGCACCGACCACGGCGGCGGCGGACAGGGTGACGAGGGTGCGAACGAACCGGCGCAACCCACCCGGACGAGTGGGGAGCCGATCCGGTGCGTGACGCTGAGGGGGCAGGGTTGCCACCGGCACCGAACTCCTTTGGCGACCAGACCACCGGGCGCCCCGCGAGGGAGAGGATGGCGGGGCAGACGATCCACAGCGGCCGGTGCCCCACATTAGGGAAGCAACGGGCCGATATCAAGGCGAGGGGGCCTCGTATGACGCTCCGGACATCATGCGGACACCCACCGTGCAGGCGCCGCCAACGATGGCGGTCAGGACATCGTCGAGGGCCAGGGTGATGTTCTTCGGCACCATCTCGCCGACCACGCCGTGCAGGAACACCACGGCCTCGCCGCAGGCCCTGGGGTCACCACGACGTAGCTGTGGAGCTGCCCCGTCTGTGCTAGCCGCGGTCACGGGTAGCGCAGACGGGGCAGCTCCACAGCGTCGGTAGGGGTGGGTCTCCCGGCGCGGGCCCAGGCCGGCCCGACGGGCGCGAGTCCGAGCGGCTCGGCTCAGCCCGTGACCGGCTCGACCTGCTGGCCGTCGCGGTCCTGCGCCGGCTTCACCGAGCGGAGCAGCACGCTGGCGACGTCGACGACCTCGACCTGCTCGCCGGCGCCCTTGCCGTTGACCCCGTCGTTGAGCATCGTCGAGCAGAACGGGCAGCCGACCGCGATGGTCTTCGCGCCGGTGGCCATGGCCTCCTCGACGCGGTCCACGTTGATCCGCTTGCCGATCCGCTCCTCCATCCACATCCGGGCGCCACCGGCACCACAGCAGAAGGAGCGCTCGCTGTTGCGGGGCATCTCGGTGACGGGCTCCTGCACGGAGGAGCCGAGCACCTCGCGCGGCGGGGCGAAGACCCGGTTGTGCCGGCCCAAGTAGCAGGGGTCGTGGTAGGTGACCCCGCCGTCGACGGGCTGGACCGGGGTGAGCTTCCCGGTGGCGACCAGGTGGGCCAGGAGCTGCGTGTGGTGCACCACCTCGAACTCGCCGCCGAGCTGGCCGTACTCGTTGCCCAGAGTGTTGAAGCAGTGCGGGCAGGTCGCGACGATCTTCCGCTTGGCCTTCTCCCGGCCTTCGAACGCCTCGTTCAGGGTCTCCACGTTCTGCTGGGCGAGCATCTGGAAGACGAACTCGTTGCCGATCCGTCGGGCCGGGTCACCGGTGCAGGTCTCCCCCTCGCCGAGGATGGCGAAGCTCACGCCGGCCTCGTGCAGCAGCGTGGCGACGGCCCGGGTGGTCTTCTTGGCCCGGTCCTCGAACGCGCCGGCGCAGCCCACCCAGAAGAGGTACTCGAAGTCCTCCACCTCGCCGACCCGGGGCACCTGGAAGTCGAGGCCCTTGGTCCAGTCCTCCCGGGTGTTCTGCGGTGCGCCCCACGGGTTGCCCTTGTTCTCCAGGTTGCGCAGCATCACGCCGGCCTCGGAGGGGAAGCTCGACTCGATCAGCACCTGGTAGCGCCGCATGTCGACGATGTGGTCGACGTGTTCGATGTCGACCGGGCACTGCTCGACGCAGGCGCCGCAGGTGGTGCAGGACCAGAGCACGTCCGGGTCGATGACCCCACCTTCCTCGGCCCCACCGATCAGCGGCTTCTCCGCCTCGGCGAGCGCGAGCACGTCCACGTGGGCGAGTTGGGCCGCAGTGGCCTTCTCCTCGCCGGTGAGGTCCTTGCCGCCCCCGGCCAGCAGGTACGGCGCCTTGGCGTACGCGTGGTCGCGCAGGCTGAGCACGAGCAGCTTCGGGGAGAGGGGCTTGCCGGTGTTCCAGGCCGGGCACTGCGACTGGCAGCGACCGCACTCGGTGCAGGTGCTGAAGTCCAGCAGGCCCTTCCAGGTGAACTGCTCGACCTGGGCCACCCCGAACTGGTCGGACTCCGGGTCGGCCTCCTCGAAGTCCAGCGGCTTGCCGTTGCTCGTCATGGGCCGGAGCGCGCCGAGGCCGGAGCCGGCCCGGCCCGGGTCACGCTTGAAGAAGATGTTGAAGAAGGCCAGGAAGCGGTGCCAGGCCACGCCCATGGTCACGTTCAGCGCGATGACGATGAGCCAGGTCATCGAAATCATGATCTTGATGAGGGCGGCGACGCTGACCCCGGCCTCCCAGTCCGGCAGCACCGCGCCGACCGCGTGGCTGACCGGCGTAGCCCAGGTCGGGTACTCGAAGTGGTCGGTGGCGACCTTGAAGCCCCGGATCAGGAAGCCCATGATCAGAACGGCGAGGACCACCGCCTCGACGAAGTAGCCCTGCCACATGGTCGAGCCGGTGAACCGGGAGCGTCCGCCCGTCCGGCCGGGCCGGTTGCGGATCCGGATGGCGATCAGCACCACGATGCCGACCACACCGAGGATGCCGATCAGCTCGGTGACCAGACCGTAGGCCGCCCAACCCCCGATCAGCGGCAGGCCACCGGTGGGTGAGACCACCTCGAAGTACGCCTCGAGGACCAGCAGCGAGAGCACCACGAAGGCGACCATGACGAACCAGTGGGCCGCACCCACCACGCTCCAGCGCAGCATGCGGGTGTGTCCGGCCGTCTCGGCCAGCATCGTCCTGGTCCGGGTCAGCGTGTCGCCGAACCGCGCCGGATCCGGCTGTCCGAGCCGGACGACTGCGACGATCCGCAGCACCGCCTGCACGGCCAGCCACACCGCCAGTGTGGTGATGGCGGCGGCGAGGATCGTCGTGACGAGCTGGACGCTGCCCATAGCGTTGGCCTCCCCGGTCTACTGCCTGGCGAGCGGTTCGGCGACCGGCGTCGGGGGGCCGCGTCGCCGGCTGACCACCGCGAGCCCTGACCTTGACCGGCCGATGACGTCGCTCCGCTCCGTCATGCAGTGCAGCCTACGCGCAAGGTTACCCAGTAGTAACGTGAGGAACCTCGCATCGGGCCACGCCGCCCTGCGCACACCTTAGAAGGATGGGCCGACCTGCGCCGATCAGGGGTTCCGCCGGGTGACGCCCAGGCACGACACGCCCGCCGGCCGGGTCACCGCGGCGACTGCCGAGCCGGCGCATGCCGGAGTCCGGCCACGCCTGCACGGCGTGGCCGGACCGGGACGACAGCTGCCGGCGCTCAGCGCCAGCGGGAGAGCACGACCAGCGAGGCGACCATGGCACCGAAGCCGACGGCGAGGTTCCAGTAGCCCCACGCGGCGACCGGGTAGGCCTGCTCGGAGAGGTAGTAGACCACCAGCCAGCCGATCCCGAAGACGATCAGCGACACGGCCAGGACCGGCAGCCAGACCGGGCTGGGCTTACGCGTCGACGCCGTCGCCGTCGGACGCACGTCCGTGGGCGGGGTGTACACCTTCTTCTTGCGGACCTGTGACTTGGGCACGACGCTCTCCAAGAGGGGATACGACCTCGTCCGGCCTGACAACCGGGCGCGAGGGCGACGGTCCATGGCCAATAATGTTCCGACAGCTAGCGTAGTCCGAGAGACCCGTTCAGGCCATGAACGGGGTCAATCGAATGCGGGTAGTGACCGAAAAGAGCGGAACTGATCGGGTGCCGAGCCCGTTCTGACGGGTGACACCAGGGAAAGGAGCGCTCGGTGGAGTACACATCCGGCGCGGCGTCCTGGCAGAAGGTGCTCCGGCGGGCAGTAGCCGGACTGCTGCCCCGACGACCGCGTCAGCGACGCCCGGGGTGGTCGCTCGGCGTGCCACTTATCGCCGCCGCGGCCGGGCTGCTCTTCACCACGACCGCCACCACCGCCGGGGGCACCGCCCTCCGCGAGGACCGCCGGCCGCAGCTCACCCAGCTCATCGACGACACCCGGCAGCGGGTGGCGGAGCGTGAGGCGGAGGCGGCGAGGCTCCGGGCGGACGTGGAGCAGCAGACCGAGGCGCTCGCCGACACGGACCAGCCGATCGCCGCAGAACGTGGCCGGGCGGCAGCCAGCCGGCAGTCCGCCGGGTTCACCGCGCTCACCGGCTCGGGGGTCACCGTCGAGCTCGACGACGCCCGGCGGCTCGAGAGCCTGCCCGAAGGGGCCAGCAACGACGACCTGGTCGTTCACCAGGGCGACGTCCAAGCGGTCGTGAACGCGCTCTGGGCAGGGGGAGCGGAGGCCATGTCAATCATGAATGTCCGCGTCCTGAGCACCAGCGCGGTACGCTGCGTGGGTAACACCCTGCTGCTGCACGGCCGGGTGTACTCCCCTCCGTTCAAGATCGTAGCGATCGGCGACCCCGCTGCCCTCCAGCGGGCCCTCGCCGCCTCCGAGGGAGTCCGGTTGTTCAAGGACGCGGTCGACCACTACCAGCTCGGCTACCGCGAGACCGTCTCCACGGTCGGCGTGCCGGCGTTCGAGGGGTCGACAGCGCTCCGCTCGGCGAAGGTCCCTCGGTGACCGGGACGCCCGACGACCGCCGAGGGAACGGTCCGGGGTGGCACCACGCCGGCCCCCCGGAGGAACCCACCGCCGTCATCCCCCGGGTGGACCGCTCGGGCGAGCCGCGACAGTCCGCCGCCCGGCGCTGGCCGGACCCGGTTCCGCCACGTCCCAGCCCGCCACCTCCGGCCGGCGCTCCGCCGACCGGCCCGCCCCGGTCCGCACCCGCGCCGGTGCCCCCGCCGTGGGCACCGCCGACCCGCCCCGCCGGACCGGTCGCCGACCAGGTGGCAGGTCGCGAGACCGAGAGGCCGACGGTGGTCGTCGCGGCACTCGGCCCGCGTGGTGAGGAGCCCACCGCGCAGATCCCGGCCGTACCGGCGACGACACGGCACGACGCCGAGCGGGGTCCCACCCGGCAGATCGACGACCGGAACCCGGTGCGGCGACCCGACCGGGGACCGGGGGCCGCTGGGCCGCGGGCCGCCCGGCCGAACGCGCCCACTCCGGCCCTCGACACGACGGCCCTGATGGGTGCCGTCCCCCGCCTTCCGGCCCGTGACGACGAACCGACCGCCGCCGGGCCCGCCGCTGGTCCACCACGCCAACCCCGCCGGGGCGAGCGGGTGGTGCAGCTACGCCCGGAACAGACCGACGAGGGCTACCGCAGCGTCTACTCGGAGCTGACCCGTCCCACCGTCTGGTCCCGGCTGCGGACCGGCGTCCGGGTCAGCGGTGAGCTCCTCATCACCTTCGGCCTGGTGGTGCTCCTCTTCGCCGGGTACGAGGTGTGGGGCAAGTCCGCCATCGTCGGCGCCCACCAGAGCGACCTCAGCCAGCAACTGGAACAGTCGTGGGGCCCGCAGGGCGACCCGACCGTCGCGCCGTCGGCGACCCCGGCTCCCCGCACCACGCCGTCCCCGCCGGTGAACGGCAAGCCGATCGCCGGGCTCTACATCCCCAGCCTCGACAAGAACTGGGTCGTGGTCGAGGGCGTCACCCAGAAGGACATCCGGTACGCCCCGGGCCACTACCCGAAGAGCGCCATGCCCGGTGAGCTGGGCAACTTCTCCGTCGCCGGGCACCGCAACCGCGCCACCTTCTGGCGGCTCGACGAGCTGGACGACGGTGACGCGATCGTGGTCGAGACCAAGGAGAGGTGGTACGTCTACCGCGTCTCCCAGTCGCGGATCGTCAAGCCCTCGCAGGTCGAGGTGGTCGCACCGGTTCCCGGCCGTCCCGGGGCCAAGCCGACCGAGCGGATGCTGACCCTCACCACGTGCAACCCGAAGTTCGACAACTACGAGCGGCTGATCATCCACGCGAAGATGGAACGCTCACAGGACAAGTCGGCGGGCCGCCCGGCCGAGCTGGGGGGCTGAGGCCGTGTACGGGTGGATCTGGCGGAAGCTGCCGTTCGGGCTCGCCGGCAAGCTGATCGGCTCGGTGCTGCTCGCCTCGGCGACGGTCGCGCTGCTCTGGTACGTCGTCTTCCCCTGGGCCGAGCCGCTGCTCCCCTTCGACGACGTGCAGGTCACCCAGGATGCCGAGGTGCCCGGTGGCCCGGCCGGCGGGGACTCCGGGGTGACCGGCGACGAGCCGCCCGGCGACGACGACCACGACCTGCCGTACGACACGGAGCAGAACAACACCCCGCCCCCCTCTCCGGACAGGTGAGTCGATGCGTGTACTGGTGATCGACAACTACGACTCGTTCGTCTTCAACCTCGTGCAGTACCTCGGCCAGCTCGGCGTGGACTGCGAGGTCCGCCGCAACGACGAGATCGACGTCGACGAGGTGGGCCGGGTCGGCGCCGCCGGGATCCTGCTCTCTCCCGGTCCGGGCAGCCCGGACCGGGCCGGTATCTGCCTCGACGTCGTCCACCGGTACGCCGGCGAGCTGCCGATCTTCGGCGTCTGCCTCGGCCACCAGGCGATCGGGGAGGCGTTCGGGGCCACCGTGGCACGTGCCCCGGAGCTGCTGCACGGCAAGACCTCGCTGGTGCGGCACTCCTCGACCGGGGTCCTGGCCGGGCTGCCCGACCCGTTCACCGCGACCCGTTACCACTCGCTGGCGGTGCTGCCCGAGACCCTGCCCGACGAACTGGAGGTGACCGGCTGGACCGGCTCCGGGGTCGTGATGGCGATGCGTCACCGCACCCTGCCGGTCGAGGGGGTCCAGTTCCACCCGGAGTCCGTGCTCACCGAGGGCGGCCACCTGATGCTGGCCAACTGGCTCGCCACCTGCGGCTTCGCGGCGGCCCGGGAGCGGGCCCCCGAGCTGGCCGCCGAGGTCGACGCCCGCCGCCTGGCCGCCTTCGCCACCGCCTGACGGGCACCCCGCCGCCGGTCGGCTGCGCGAAGCGGCGTGATGGGCCGCGATCGTGGTGGAGCGACCGCCTCCCGGCATCCGTCGACACCAGCTTCGGCGGGAGGCGTCGCGGCGTCAGTTCCGGCGGGAGGCCTCTTCGCGGGGCGGCATGGTCGGGAACGGCAGGCCACCACCACCGCCGCCACCGTCGGTCGGCGTCGGCGTCGGGTCGGGCGTCGCCGGGGGCGTGCCACTCGGGTCCGGCTCGGGGGCCGGCCGGCTGACCGTGATGGTCACCGTCTGTCCCCGGGCCAGCGAGGTCCCGCCACGCGGGTTCTGGCCGGTGACCTTGCCCGCCTCGTCCTTCGGCACCTCCGGGCCGTTGCGGACGCTGACCCGGTAGCCGGCGTCCTCCAGTTCCTCCCGGGCGTCCTCCTCGCTCTCGCCGAACACGTTCGGCACCTCGCGGACGTTGCCTCGGGAGACCTCGACGACGACCTTGCCGTTCTCCTCGATGGTCTTACCGGACCCCGGGGTCAGGTTGACGACCAGGCCCTCGGGCTCGTCGCTGTTGACGTTCTTGCGCTCCACGGTGAGCTTCAGCGCCTTGAGCTGCGCCTCGACGTTCTCGAACTTGGAGCCGATGAGGTTGCCCGGGATGGTCACCACCGGCTTGCCGCCGCAGAGGTGCAGCGTGACCGTCTGGTTCTCGCCGACCTCCTCGCCGGCCGGCGGCTCCTGCCGGAAGACGGTGTCCTTCTTGCAGTCGCTGCTGAGCACCGGATCGCCCACCTGGGCCCGCAGCTTCGCGTTGGTCAGCTCGGCGGTCGCCACCTCCCGGGTCTTGCCGGCCAGGTCGGGCACCGGAACGGTGGTTTCCCGGTTCTGGAGCAGGAGCAGGCCGGCGACCAAGGCGATCACCGCGAGCACGCCGAGGCCGGCGAGCGTGGCGATCACCCAGGACGAGGCACGGCGTCGACGCGGGTCGCCCACCCGGGCGGGGATCTGCCGGGTCTGCGCGGCGGTCGCCGCAGCCGGGAAGGCAGCCGCCGCCGGTGCCGGTCCCATCGCCGCCGTCTCGTCCTCGCGGAGCACCGGCGTGGCGGCCACCGGACGCCCGGCGGCGGCCCGGAGGAGGTCCGCCCGCATCTCCCCGGCGCTCTGGTACCGGTTGAGCGGGTTCTTCGACAGCGCCTTCAGCACGATCGCGTCGATCGGCGGGGTGACGTCCGGGTTGATGTCGCTCGGCGTCGGCGGCGCTTCCCGGACGTGCTGGTACGCGACGCTGACCGGGCTGTCCCCGACGAACGGCGGGTGGCCGCAGACCAGCTCGAACAGCACACAGCCGGCGGCGTAGACGTCCGACCGGGCGTCCACCGCCTCGCCCCGCGCCTGCTCGGGGGAGAGGTACTGGGCGGTGCCGATCACGGCGCTGGTCTGCGTCATCGTGGTCGCGCCGCTGGCCAGCGCCCGGGCGATGCCGAAGTCCATCACCTTGACCTGGCCGGTCAGGGTGAGCATCACGTTGCCGGGCTTGATGTCCCGGTGGATGATCCCGTGCCGGTGGCTGAACTCCAGCGCCGCGCACATGTCGGCGGTGATCTCCAGGGCCCGGCGGGGCTGGAGGCGGCCCTCCGCGCCCAGCACCTCCTTCAGGGTGCGCCCGTTGACGAACTCCATGACGATGAAGGGCAGGGTCTCGCCGGTCGGGGCGGTCTCCTCGCCGGTGTCGTAGACGGCGACGATGGCGGGGTGGTTGAGCGAGGCGGCGTTCTGTGCCTCCCGGCGGAACCGCATCTGGAAGGTCGCGTCGCGGGCCAGGTCGGCCCGGAGCATCTTGATCGCGACGTCCCGGCCGAGCCGCAGGTCGCGACCGCGGTGCACCTCGGCCATACCGCCGTAGCCGAGGAGCTCGCCGACCTGGTACCTGCCACCCAGCAGGCGGGCCTGCGCAGTCATCGCGTCTGTCGTCCTTCGCTCGTCGTCGTCCCGTCGCCACCCGGCACGGGCAGTCCCATCCGACGGTACGACGACGGGGCACCGTCGTCATCTCCGCTGGCCGTCGGCACCTCGGACATCACGCTCGGTGACCGGAGCAGGCCGGCCGAGCTGGCCGTCGAATCGTCGGCCTGCAACCGGTAGGAGATCACGCCGGAACAGATCAGCACCAGCACGGCGAGCGCGATGACGACCAGGACGGTCCGGGCACGCGGCCCGCTGTCCGGCGCAGGTGGGCCGGACTGGTAGGCGTACCCGACCGGTCGCGGCGGAGCCGACGGGACGGGAGCCGCGCCCCGGGGATAGCCGGGCGGCGCCATCGACGGACGCGACGGGGTGGCCGGCGGCGGGGCGACCGGGCGGTGCACCACCGGCGGCGCGGGGCGGGGCGGGGACACCGGCACCGAGGCGGCCGGACGCGCCGCTGCCGGCGGCCGGGCCTGCGGCGGCGGCGCGACCGGCGGGCGGGGGTGCTGCCGCTGTGGCGGCGGGACCTGGGCCCGGGCCGGCGGGGTGGCCGGCGGCATGGCCGGCGAGGAGGGGGCCACGGAGACCGGCCGGGCCCGACCACCCGGTCGGTTCTGGTGGGCGAGGGCGGCCTTGACCTGCCGGGCCGCCCCGGCCAGGGCGGCGGCGCTCGGCCAGCGGGCCGCCGGGTCCTTGGCCATGGCCCGGTCGACGAGCGCGCGGACCGGCGGGGGAATGTCTCCCGGGAGCGGACGCGGGGTCTCCCGGACGTGCCGCATCGCGATCTCCAGGGGGTTGTCCCCCTCGAACGGCCGACGACCGGCGAGGCACTGGTAGGCGACCACCCCGAGTGCGTAGACGTCGGAGGCCGGGGTGGCCACCGCGCCCGCCGCCTGCTCCGGGGAGATGTACGAGGCGGTGCCGAGCACCGACCCGGCGGCGGTGAGCTGGCCGACCAGTTCGGAACGGGCGATGCCGAAGTCGGTCAGCACCAGCGTGCCGTTCGGCCGGACCAGCAGGTTGCCGGGCTTCACGTCCCGGTGCACGATGCCCTTGCCGTGTGCGGCGTGCAGGGCGTCCGCCGCCTGGGCCACCAGCGCCATCGTCCGGGCCGGGGTGAGCCGGCCGACCCGGTTGAGGGTCGCCGAGAGGGCGTCCCCCTCGACGTACTCCATGATCAGGAAGGCGATCTGCTGGTCGCTGCCGAAGTCGTAGATGTCGACCACGCCGGGGTGGTTGATGGTCGCCATGGTGCGCGCCTCACCACGGAACCGCTCGGCGAACCCCGGCTCGTCCAGCAACGCCGGAAGCAGGCTCTTGACCGCGACGACCCGGCCGAGCACCTGGTCGGTGCCGCGCCAGACGTCACCCATGCCACCGCTGGCGATCCGCTCGTCGAGACGGTAGCGGTTGCCGAGCTGGACGCCGGGGCTGAGCATGTGTCACCGCCCTCCGGGGTCCGCGATGGCCGACCGCATGATCTGGCCGGCGATCCGGGCCGCCTCGGCACTGCCCCCGTCGCCCGCCGACTCCAGCATGACGCATACGGCGGACACCGGCTTGCCGTCCTTGTCCAGGGCGAAGCCGATGAACCAACCGTGGTCGTCGGTGTTCTCCCCGGCCTGCGCGGTGCCGGTCTTGCCACCGACGGTGTACCCGTCGATCCGGGCGTTGCGGCCGGTGCCCTCGCGCACCACGTTGACCATCATGTCCCGCAGGTCGCTGGCGACCTGACCCGTGATCGGCTGCCGGAGCTGCTTCGGGTCGGCAGTGTAGTAGTTGGTCGTCCGGTCCGGGCCGAGCAGCTGCTGGACCAGGTACGGCCGCATCTGGCTGCCGTTGTTCGCCACCGTGGCGGCGATCAGGGCACCCTGCAACGGGGTCATCCGGACGTCGAACTGACCGATCGACGACTGCGCCAGCCCGGCCGGGTCGTCGCCGCCGTCCGGGTTCTTCATGTCCCCGGTACGGCTGGCGGCGACCGGCAGGCCGGCCTCGTCGAGGTGGCCGACGGTCAGGTCCTCCTGCTCGAACCCGAACTGCCGGGCCTTCTCCTTGATCGTGTCGGCCCCGAGCCGGACGCCGAGCTTGGCGAAGCCGGTGTTGCACGACTCGGTGACCGCGCTCATCAGGGTCACCTCGTCCTCGGGGCAGATCGACGGGGCGGCGTTGCGGATCGGCGTACCGGAGGTCGGGGCGGTGTAGCTGGGGCCGGCCGGGATGGCGGTCTCCTTGGTGACGCCGTTCTCCAGCGCGGCGGCGGCCACCACGATCTTGAAGGTCGACCCGGGTGGCAACGTCTCGCCCAGCGCCCGGTTCTTCAGCGGCCCGTTCGGGTCGCCCTCCAGTTTGTTGTACGCCGCCGACGCCTCGCCGCCGTTGTGGCTGGCCAGCGGGTTCGGGTCGAAGCTGGGCATGGAGACCAGGGCCTGGACGGCACCGGTACGCGGGTCCAGCGCGATCGCCGCTCCCCTGGTCGCGCCCACCCGGTTGTCGGCCAGTTGGGTGAACGCCGTGTCCTGCGCCCGCTTGGAGACGGAGAGCAGCACGTTGCCGCCGCCGGACGGTTCACCGGTGATCCGGAGCATGTCCCGGAACCGGTCGGCGAAGAGCTGGTCGCTCGTGCCGGCGAGGAAGTCGTCCTCGGCCCGCTCGATGCCGGTGTCCCCGAGGTTGACCGGCTTGTAGCCGAGCACGTGCGCGTACTTCTCCCCGCCCGGGTAGGTCCGCAGGTACTTCAGGCTGCCGTTGGTCTCCTTGCTGGTGGCCACCGGGGTGCCACCGGCCTCGATGTTGCCCCGCTTACGGTCGTACTCGGCGACCTGGACCCGGCCGTTGTAGTCGCTGGTGCGGTACTCGTCGGCCTTGTACGCCTGGATCCAGTTCAGGTTCAGGAAGAGCAGACCGAACAGGATCATGACGACCACGCCGACCCGACGGAGTGGTGCGTTCACGGGCGGATCACCTCCGTAGGGGCACCGTGGAGCTGCTCGGGCGGATTGCCGCTGCCCGGTCGGGCGGCCGGCCCTCCACCGGAGACCGGACGCCGGCCGGCATCCGAGATCCGCAACAGGGTGGCGATCAGAAGCCAGTTCGCCATCAGCGAGGAACCACCGGCGGAGAGGAACGGCGTGGTCTGGCCGGTGAGCGGGATGAGCCCGCTGATCCCACCGAGGATCACGAAGACCTGGAGGCCGAGGGTGAAGGCGAGACCGCCGGCGAGCAGCTTGCCGAACGAGTCCCGGACGGTGAGCGCGGCCCGCAGCCCGCGCTGGACGATCAGCAGGTAGACGACCAGCAGGGCGGAGAGGCCGAAGAGGCCGATCTCCTCACCGATGCCGGCGAAGATGAAGTCGTTCTGCACCTCGGGCAGCACGTCCGGGGCACCGCCGCCCGGCCCGGCCCCGAACAGGCCGCCGGTGCCGAGGGCGAGCAGTCCCTGCACCAGTTGGTAACCGTCGTTGAGCGGGTCGGCGAACGGGTCCAGCCAGATCTCGGCCCGGAGGTAGAAGTTGGCGAACGGCCCACCGACCGTGCTGCCCAGGAAGTAGGCGAGGTACGCCCCGCCGAAGAAGAGCAGCAGGCCGATGAGCAGCCAGCTCACCCGCTCGGTGGCGATGTAGAGCGTCACCACGAACATGCCGAAGTAGAGCAGCGAGGTGCCCAGGTCCTTCTCGAAGATGAGCACGAGGAGGCTGATCAGCCAGACCACGACCACCGGCCCGAGATCCCGCCCCCGGGGGAAGTCGATGCCGAGGAACCGCCGGCTGGCCAGCGAGAGGACCTCCCGCTTGCGCACCAGGTAGTAGGCGAAGAAGACCAGCAGGGCGAGCTTGGCGAACTCACCGGGCTGGATGGAGAAGCTGCCGATCCGGATCCAGAGCTTGGCGCCGTTGATCTCGGAGAACCGGCCGGGCAGCAGGGCCGGGATCATCACCAGCACGATGCCGGCGAGCCCCAGCGTGTACGCGTACCGGGAGACCGAACGGTGGTCGCGCATGAGCGCCAGCAGCGCCGCCGCGAGGATCACCGAGACGAGCGTCCAGGCCAGCTGCCGCCCCCCGGTGCCGGCGAAGATCGCCAGGTCGGCCCGCTCGGCGGCCGGCGCGTCGGCCAGGTCCAGCCGGCGCAGGAAGCCCACGCCGAGGCCGTTGAGCAGGGCTACGGCGGGCAGCAGGGCCGGGTCGGCGAAGGGCGCGAGGTAGCGGATGACCACGTGCAGGCCGAGGAAGACCGCGCTGAGCGCGACCGCCGGGATCCAGAAGTCGCCGGTGACCTCGTCGAGCACGTTCGCCTCGACCATGGCCCCGTACGCGGCGACCAGCACCATGGCCACCGCAAGCAGGGACAGCTCAGCGTTACGCCGGGCACGGGCCAGGCGTACGCCGGGCTGCTCGCCCGTCGTGCCGGGCGAGACTGCCGGGGTGGCCTGGGCGGTCACGGTCGGATCCTCGGGGTCGGGCCGGCGCTCACTCGGGCGACCGACATCCCGCCGGTTCGGGGACCGACGGAACCGTATCGGTGGGCAGGGCGTCCGGGGTCGGGGTCGGAGTCGGGGTGGCACTCGGCACGGCCGAGGGCGTCGGGGTGACCTGGGCACCGGCCGCCGGGCTGGCCTGGGTCGGCGTGGGTGCCGGCGTGGTCGGGCCGGGGGTGGCGGTGGGGCTCGGCGGACAGATGGGCTTCAGGTTCGGGTTGGCCGGGTCGTCGTCGGTCAGCTCGGCCAACCGCCGGGTGGCGTCCGACTCGCTCTTGGCCTGGATGCCCTGCTTGACCCGCTCCTGGGCGGCGGGGGTGAGATCCTCCAGGTCGGCGGCACTGGTGCGGTGGACGTTGGAGAGGTCCAGGCCGGCGATCTGCCCGGGCACGCCCTGGAAGACGGCGAGCTGCCCGTCGTCCGTGGCGCCGACGTAGTACTGCCGCTGGGTGTAGCTCCAACTGGCGAAGAGGCCACCACCGAGGATGGCGAGCAGGACGACCAGCAGCAGGGCGGTGCGTACCGGCCGGTGTCGGCGACGCTCCGGCTCGTCGTCGCGGTTCGCCGGGGGCTCCTCGGGAGCCGACGGCCGGGGCGCGTTCAGGGCCGAGGCACGGGCCGCCGGGGTGGAGACGTCCGCCGAGGTCGCCATGCCCCGGTCACGGGCCGCCGCGCCGCCGACGATCGGGCTGGCCTCGACGATGTCGTGGTCGGTCGCGTCGGCGATGATCACGGTGATGTTGTCCGGCCCGCCGCCGCGGAGCGCCAACTGCACCAACCGCTCGACACACTGCTGCGGGTCGGTGTACTCGCGCATGGTGTCCGCGATGGTCTCCGCGCTGACCACGCCGGAGAGGCCGTCGCTGCAGATGAGGTACCGGTCGCCGGGAAGGACCTGTCGGACGCTGTACTCCGGGTCGATGTCCCGGCCGTCCAGAGCCCGGGTGAGCAGCGAGCGCTGGGGGTGGCTGCTCGCCTCCTCCGCGCTGATCCGACCCTCGTCGACGAGCATCTGGACGTAGGTGTCGTCCTTGGTGACCTGGGCGAACTCGTTGTTACGAAGGAGGTAGGCCCGGGAGTCACCGATGTGCACCATGCCGAGCTTGGTGCCGGAGAAGAGGATGGCGGTGAGTGTCGTGCCCATCCCCTCGAGCTGGGGATTGGCGTCCACGGTGTCGCGGAGCTGCTGGTTGGCGGTGTCCACGGCCTGTCGCAGCGCGTCGACGAGCGCGTCCCCGGGGACGTCCTCGTCGAGCGGCGCCATGGCACCGATGACGATGTTGCTGGCGACGTCACCGGCGGCCATGCCGCCCATGCCGTCGGCGACGGCGAGAAGCCGCGGTCCGGCGTAGACGGAATCCTGGTTACCGTCTCGGATCAGACCGCGGTCACTGTGGGCCGCATAGCGCAGGGTCAGAGTCATGGCCGTAATTCGAGAGAAGTGCGGCCGATCCGGATCGGCACGCCGAGGGGGACGGGGGTTGGTCCGGTGACCTTAGCGCGATCCAGGTAGGTGCCGTTAGTCGAGCCGAGGTCCTCCACGAACCACTGCCCGTCACGGGGCAGCAGCCGCGCGTGGCGTGCGGAAGCGTAGTCGTCGGTGATGACCAGGGTGGAGTCCTCCGCCCGGCCGATGGTGATCGGCGCTTCGCCCAGGGTGATCCGGGTGCCGGCGAGCTGACCGGCGGTGACCACGAGCTGGTGGGCGGCCCGCCCCCGCTTGACCTTCGCCGGTTTCGCCGCCGCCTGGTTGGTGGCGGCGCCGACCGCACGGGGCGCGGCCACCAGCCGGCCGGAGCGGGCCCCCGCGAAGAGGTCCCGCCGGATCACCCCCACGACCGTGAACACGAAGATCCACAGGAGGATGAGGAACCCGAACCGGGCGACGGTGATGACAAGCTCGGGCAAGGCGGGTCAGCCGTCCACGCGGAAGGTCAGGGTGGTGGTGCCGAGCTGGATCATGTCGCCCGGGTTCAGCGCGACGGCGGAGACCCGCTGGCCGTTGACCATCGTGCCGTTCGTCGAGCCGAGGTCGGTGAGCACGACCTGACCGCCGTCGAAGTCCAGCCGGGCGTGCCGGCGGGAGATCCCGACGTCGGGCAGGCGCAGGTTGGCCTGGTCGCCCCGGCCGATGACCGTCGAGCCCATCTGGAGCGGGTAGGTGCGGCCGTCGCCGGAGACCAGCCGGACGTTGCGCGCGCCACCGTGGCCGGGGGGCGGGCCGTAGCCGCCGCCCTGGTCGTACGCCGGGTATCCGGGCGGACCGGCGTCGTAGCCGGGCGCCGACACCGGGGCCACCTCGCCGCCGGTGTACACCTCGGCCGTGACCCGGAACATCCCCGTGTCCAGCCCCTCGCCGCGCTCGATCTCGACGATGACGTCGCCGTAGACCGTCCACGCCTGCTCGCCGATGAACTCGGCCTGCGACTGGGCCAGCTCCTGGGCGAGCGCGGCGGCGTACGGCGCCAGCCGGCTGTGGTCGTACGGCGAGAGATCGATCACGTAGCGGTTGGGCACGAGGGTGCGCCCACCAGCCAGGATCGCCTTGTGCGCCTCAGCTTCCCGCTGCATGGCGTTGAGGATCTCCACGGGGTGGACTACACCCTTGAAGACCTTGGCAAAGGCTCCCTCGACCAGGCCTTCCAGACGCTTCTCGAAGCGTTGCAGCACGCTCACCGGCTCCTCCTCGGGTCCCGAGGACATGATGGTATCCGGCCGTCGCTCGCGCAGCTCACACGCCGCTCGGCCGTCTGCTGTCGGCCCGTTCGGACGGGCCCTGATCGTCGTGCTACTCTTCTCCCCGCCACGAACGGTAACCGATCGCGGCAACGGCCGGGAGCACGTACGATGTTCGCGCCACCCCCACTGGCAACACCGAGGGCGGCACGCATTAGAGTGATCCGGGTCATGCCACGGGGAAGTGGCGGAATGGCAGACGCGCACGGTTCAGGTCCGTGTGCCCGAAAGGGCGTGAGGGTTCAACTCCCTCCTTCCCCACGATAAGTCGAGGGCTCCGCAGCAGCGGGGCCCTCGCCGCGTCTACGGGGCGGCACAGACTGTCACGTTATGCTCCGGTGGTTTGTCTGCCCCCTTTCGACCCGTGGAGTGGCGTGTGAGTGTCGCGGTGGTGACCGGTTCGGGCGGTCTGATCGGCTCGGAGGCGGTTCGGCACTTCGCCGGTCTCGGCCTCGACGTGGTCGGCATCGACAACGACATGCGGCAGGAGTTCTTCGGCGCGGAGGCGTCCACCGCGTGGAACGTACGCCGGCTTGCCGACGAGCTGGGCGCGGCGTACTCGCACCACGGCATCGACATCCGGGACCGGGACGCGCTGGCGGCGCTGTTCCGCCGGTACGGCCGCGACGTGGCCGTGGTGATCCACACCGCCGCGCAGCCCTCGCACGACTGGGCGGTGCGGGATCCCTTCACCGACTTCGACGTCAATGCGGCGGGCACGCTCAACGTGCTGCAGAACGTGCGGGAGCACTGCATCGACGCCCCGGTGATCCACTGCTCGACCAACAAGGTCTACGGCGACCGGCCGAACAGCCTGCCCCTGGTGGAGCGGGAGACGCGCTGGGAGATCGAGCCGGGCCACCCGTACGAGCAGGGCATCCGGGAGGACATGTCGATCGACGCGTGCCTGCACTCGGTCTTCGGGGCCTCCAAGGTCGCCGCCGACGTGATGGTCCAGGAGTACGGTCGCTACTTCGGCATGCGGACCGCCTGCTTCCGGGGCGGCACGCTGACCGGCCCGGCCCACTCGGCCACCGAGCTGCACGGCTTCCTGGGCTACGTGATGCGCTGCAACATGGAGCGCCGGACGTACAAGATCTTCGGGTACCAGGGCAAGATGGTCCGGGACGCGATCCACAGCTCGGACGTGGTCTCGGCGTTCGAGGCGTTCTTCCGCAACCCGCGCTCGGCGGCGGTGTACAACCTCGGCGGCGGCCGGCACTCGAACACCTCCCACCGGGAGGCGTTCGCGCTGGCCGAGCAGATCACCGGCCAGGAGATGATCACCGAGTACGTCGAGGCGAACCGGGTCGGCGACCACAAGTGGTGGATCGGGTCGAACGAGGCGTTCCAGCGGGACTACCCGGACTGGAAGCAGGTCTACGACGTACCGATGATCCTCCGCGAGATCCACGAGGCCAACGTCGAGAAGTGGGTGCCGCAGTCATGACCTCGCGCAAGCGCAACGTGCTCGGCGTCCTGGTGGACGCCACCGACTACGCCGCCGCCACCGAGGAGGTGGTCCGGGCCGCCCACGAGCGGCGGCCACTGGCGCTCACCGCGCTGGCCGTGCACGGCGTGATGACCGGCGTCCTCGACCCGGCGCACAACGCCCGGCTGAACTCCTTCGACGTGGTCACCCCGGACGGCCAGCCGGTGCGCTGGGCGCTCAACCTGCTGCACTCGGCCGGTCTGACCGACCGGGTCTACGGTCCGCAGCTCACCCTGCACGTGCTCGCCCGGTTCGCGGCCGAGGGGCTGCCGGTCTACCTCTACGGCTCGACCGAGGAGACCCTCGGCCGGCTCATCCCCGCGCTGGAGCGGATGTTCCCCGACCTGAAGCTCGCCGGGGTGGAGCCGTCGAAGTTCCGCCAGGTGCAGCCGGGCGAGGACGTCGAGATCGCCGACCGCATCCGGGCCAGCGGGGCCCGGCTCGTCCTGGTCGGGCTGGGCTGCCCGCGTCAGGAGATCTTCACGTACGCCATGCGTCCGCTGCTGGACATGCCGATGATGGCGGTCGGCGCGGCCTTCGACTACCACGCCGGGCTGCTGCGTACGCCGCCGCCGTGGATGCAGCGGGCCGGGCTGGAGTGGTTCTGGCGGCTGGGGCTGGAGCCGAAGCGGCTCTGGAAGCGGTACGTGATCCTCAATCCCGCCTACCTGGGTCGGCTCGCGGCCCAGAAGACCGGCCTGTGGAAGGCCCGCCCACCGGCGCCGTCCACCGAGCGCCCGTCGAGCTTCGCGGTCTGACCGACGCACACGCGAGGGGCCCCTCCGGTCGGAGGGGCCCCTGCGGTGGTGACGCCTAGACGGTCAGCGTCCAGGTGTTGATGGTGCCGCTGTCGTTGCGGAAGGCGTCCCGCACCTGGAGCTTCCAGGTGCCGTTCGCCGCCTCGCTCGACAGGTTCGTGGTGTAGGTGGCGACCACGTTGTCCGCACCGTCGAGGAAGCTGCTGTTCTTCAGCCGGTACGCGGTGCCGTCCGGAGCGATCAGGTCGATGATCAGGTCACCCCGGAAGGTGTGCGCGATGTTCACCGCGACGGTCGAGCTGGCCGAGGCGGCCCGGTCGCAGCCGGCGATGGTGATCGAGCTGGTCGCCGTGCCCGGGTCCGGGATGGCCACGTCGGTGTCGTTGGTGACGGTGCAGCCGGTGGGCGGGTCGACGGGGCCGCCGCCACCCTCACCGACGTAGAGCAGCTTGTTCGGCGAGCCGGCGCCGGGGTTGGTCACCACGCCGTTGGTGGCGTCGTTGACCAGCTTGTCCCGGACCTGCTGCGGGGTCCAGGTCGGGTTGGCCCCGACCACCAGGGCCGCCGCGCCGACCACGTGCGGGGTCGCCATCGAGGTGCCGCTGATGTTGTTGGTGGCGGTGTCGCTGGTGTTCCAGGCCGAGACGATCGACGAGCCCGGCGCGAAGATGTCCAGGCAGGTCCCGAAGCTGGAGAAGGACGACCGGGCGTCGGTGTTGGTCGTCGAGCCGACCGTGATGCCCTCGGCGGTACGGCCCGGCGAGCCGGTGCAGGCGTCGTTGTTGCTGTTGCCGGCGGCCAGACCGTAGGTCACACCCGAGGCGATCGAGTTGCGGACCGCGGTGTCGAGCGTCGCGTTGGCGCCACCGCCGAGGCTCATGTTGGCCACGGCCGGCTTCTGCGCGTTCGCGGTCACCCAGTCCACGCCGCCGATGACACCGGCGTTGGTGCCGCTGCCCTGGCAGTTGAGCACCTTGACGGCGACCAGGTCGACACCCTTGGCGATGCCGTACGCCGTGCCGCCGACGGTGCCGGCGACGTGCGTGCCGTGCCCGTTGCAGTCGGTGTTGTTGCTGTCGACCGTGTTGGTGCCCCAGGTCGCCCGGCCACCGAAGTCCGTGTGCGTGGTCCGGATGCCGGTGTCGATGATGTAGGCGGTGACGTTGTCCGCCGTGCCCGGGTACGTGTACGAGTTGTCCAGCGGCAGCGCCCGCTGGTCGGACCGGTCCAGGCCCCAGGACGGCGTGGGGGCCTGGGTGGCGGCGATGCTGACCGTGTGGTTCTGCTCGACGTACGCGACGGCGGGGTCCGCCGCGATCCGCGCCGCGGTCTTCGCGTCGACCCGCACCTCGAAGCCGCGCAGCGCGGCGCTGTAGGTCCGGGCGACCTGACCGCCGTGCTTGCCGACCAGCCGCTTGGCGGTGTCGCGCACCGTGGTCTGCGCGACCATGGCGTCCTTGAACACGACGATGTAGCTGTCGGCCACGGCGGTGGCTCCGCCGGCCTTCAGGATGTTGCCGACCGGCTCGGCTGCCAGGGCCGGCGTTGCGGTCGCCGCCATCGAAACGGCAGCCACCCCGACCAGAATCGACCTGCGTGGGAGACGCATCTCCCTACCTCCCCTCCGACCGGCACACCGTCCCCCCATTCGAGGGAGATAGAAGATCGCCGATCAAGCTGAAGGCTAGGCCGCAACCCACGTTCAACGAAACATATCGAAGTATCTATAACGCGACCGGATGGCCCCTACGGGGAATCCGCCGGACGAAACCGGGGGTGGACCGGATTCGGCGGATCGCGGAACGGGAAAGGCTGTCCGGTATGGACAGCCACCTCGTCGCCCTCCTGCCCATCGCGGCGGTCTGGGTCGCCGCCGGTCTGGTCGCCGACGGGTTGCCCCGGCTGGACCGGGTCCGCGCCCTCCGTCGGCGTACCGGGTGGCTGATCGTCCTGAGCCTGTCCGGCCTCGGCCTGATGGCGTCGGTCGCGCTCGCCGGCCTGGGCACCGCCGGACCCACCCGGGCCGACCGGGCCACCGCCGGGCTCACGCTGGCGGTGCTCCCCGCGCTGGTCGTCGCCGGCAGCACCGTACGCCGGCTGCACCGGCTCCGGGCCGGTGCCGGAGCGTTCGCCACCGCACCCCGGGTACCCGTGCCACCCGGCCTGCGGGCTTACGCGGCCCATCCGCTGGTCGGGCTCCCTATCCAGGTCACCGGCCTGGCGACGGTGCCGGCCGTGGTCGCCACCGGCGGCCCCGGCCCGGAGGCCGGCACCCTCGCCGGTCCGGCCCTCACCCTGGGCCTGCTCGGCATCGCGGTGATCGGGGTACGGCACGCGCTGCGGCACAGCCGGCTCGCCACCCGGGCGTTGGCCGGCACCGGCGGACCGGCCGGCAGGGAGGCCGCGACGGGTTCAGCGCCCGCGACCGCCACCACCCTGCACGTATAGCAGCTCCAGGATCGCCCGGGTCGCCTCGAACCAGCGGTCCAACCAGCCGGGCGGCGGCACGCTGCCCCGGGGCGGCAGCTCCAGCAGCAGGCCGCGCAGGAGCGGATGGTCCGCCAGCGCCTCGCTGGGCTCGACCGGCCAACCGGTCGGTGGGAACGACGGCTCGGTGAGCGGGTTGGTGTCCAACGACGGCAGGGACAGCGGCCCGGCCTGGTCGGGCGGGACGGCGCTGCCGCTTTCCCGGCCCCCCAGGTCGGGGTCGGTGGAGACCACCTCGGTCAGGACGGTGTCCCGGCGGGCACCGCGGTACTTGCCGCCGAACCGTTCCGGCTTGCCCGGCCCGTTGGTGAGGTTCTCTGATCCGATCGTCGTCATCCGTCCACCTGCCTCGCTCGGTTGCGGATCCGCCCTGGCCGACCGCTCGGCCGGCCGATGACGAGAGGTACAACGAGGTGGGACGGAAGTGGCGACGGGTTCCGGGACACCGTCGCGGGACCCGGATCCACTGCGGACACGACGAGGGCGCGGCTCCCCGTCCCGGCCTGTCGCCGGGGCGGGGAACCGCGCCGCACTGTCACACCGAGCGACGGTGCAGGCTCGACCGGAGCCGGTCCTCCACCGCCGCCACGCCAGGCGGTTCAGCCGCGGCCGAACGCCTCACGCCTGGTGCCGCCGACGAAGGCGAGCCAGTCACCGGGGGCGAACACCAGGGCAGGCCCGGTCGGGTCCTTCGAGTCACGGACCCCGACCGCCCCGGTCACGAACGCCACCTCCACGCAGTTGTCGCAGTTCGGCCCGCTGCGCGAGCTCTTGAACCACGATGCGTGCGTCAGGTCCGCGGGGACCCTCTTGGTCGCCATTTCCACAACGGCTCCTCTGCCAGTTCTGCGATGTGTGCGATGGACGCCTCCGGTCGCATGGCCTGGGTTCGAATCTGGTCGAAGATGTAGTTGTAGCGCTGGAGTTCGTCGCTCTTCTCGAGGAAGAGCCCGCCCATGGCATTCTCCGCGTACACCACATCCGGATCACCGGGCTCGGGGAAGTCGAGGATCGTGAACGAGCCGTCCATGGCCGCATGAGCCCCGACGTGGAAGGGCAGCACCTGGATGGTGACGTTCGGCAGCTCGGCCAGTTCCACCAGCCGGGCCATCTGCGCACGCATCACCTCGTCACTGCCCACCGGCCGGCTCACCACCGCCTCATCGAGCACCACCCAAAGATCGATCGGAACGTCCCGGGTCAGTAACGAGTGGCGGTTGGAACGGACACGCACCCGTCGCTCCACCTCGTCGGCGGGCATGTCCGGACGGGCCAACTCGATCATGGCTTTGGCGTAGTCGGCGGTCTGGAGCAGTCCCGGCACCACCTGCTGCTCGTACGCCCGCATGGACCCGGCGGCGTCCTCCAGTCCGACGTACGCCCCGGAGAGCACCGAACTGAACGGGTGCCACCAGCCCCGCTGGCGCGCCTCCCGGGCGATCTGCACCAGCTCCTCGCTCTCGGCCTCCGACACCTCGTAGATCGCAAGCATGTCCCGCACGTCGCGCGGGGTGACCGAGGTGTGGCCGGTCTCGATGCGCGAGACCTTCGACGCCGAGCACTCCAACCGGTCGGCCACCGCCTCGATGGTGATCCCCGCGCCCTCCCGCAACCGGCGCAGTTCCGCGCCGAGCCGCCGACGCCGGATCGTCGGACTCCGGCGCTCACTCACCGGGTCGCCCCCTTCCCCACTGCCGTACGCCCCGCCGACTCGCTCCGTCGGCGCGGTGTCCCGGTCCGCGTCGTACGGCGTCGGGGCTCGCAAGCACTTCTCGCGCTCACCGGGGTACCTCCGGTCGATCGCGCCCGTACTGGCTCGCCCGCCGAGGGCGCGACCGTCGACCGGCGGGCGATCGTTCGCGGCGGGGGATGGTTGCGGTCATCAGCCGGCCGCGGCGGCAAAAAACCGGCGTCCAGTGTGCCGGTTCCCTGACCACGGCATCAAGCGTCGACGATCGAGGGCGCCCGGCGGGCCGAGCGTTCAGGTATTGGCAAAAGTCGACGTGCAACTTGCATGTCTCCGGCCACTGGTGCAGTCTGTCCGCATGGCTCGGGTTACGCACCGTTTCGATCTGGCTCCGCAGCGCGGTCGGCGCGTCGCGGACGGACGAGACGGATCCCACCCGACCAGGACAAACAGAACCGCCTCCGGGGTTAGGACCTCGCCGCTGGACGCCTGTCGGCTTCGGCGGCGGGAGCGGTAACCGGAAGCACCCAGGTGTTGGTCGGGCGCGAGTCGCCACCGCGAATCGGCCCGACCAGCCCACCTCACCATGCCGGTCCGCCCCAGCGGCACCACCGCGTCCGGGCCGGCCTCCCGTTCATGCCTCCCGCCGGCCCGTTCGCCGGCCGATCCCTCACAGGAGCCGATGTGCTTCCCCGCTCTGGTGACGTACTGCACGTGACTCGTGCGGCGAGTGTGCAGTTTCGCCGGTCGATTCTGTTCCGCGTGATCCGTGTGTTGGACTGGCCCGCCTTCGACGGCTGGCTCTGGCTCGACGGCTACGAGCTGAACGCCGCGGGGGACGCGGTCAGCCGAAGGTCGATCTTCGTGCAACGCGCCGGTCTGGTGCGGGTGCAGGCCGCGCCCGACCCCCGGCCGCACACCGTCCGGACCGCCCGACGGCCCGCGACCCGGACCCCGGTCCGCGTGGGCTGAGCTGCGCGTTTGCGGGGTACGGGGTGGGCGGCGCCGATAGACTGGACGGGCCCACCCCGGCAGGTGAGACCCCGCACGTCCCGGACCCTGACCCTGGGATGACCATGCTGAACCGCACCGCTGTCCGTCGGCGTTCCCTGTCCCGTGTCAGCTACACCGTCGGTCTGCTCGTCCTGATCGGCACCGTGACGGCGCTCGTCGTCGTGGTCCGGGTTCCGGCCCACTCCACCACCCGACCGGCTGCGCCGCCTCCGCCGGTCCCGTCCGCGTACGGCGAGCCCCCGGCGGTCGACGGCGGACACCTGGAACCGACGGGCAAGCGGCCCGGGACGGGTGGGGGGCAACAGGCCGACGGGTTCTCCCCGTCCACCGGGTCGGAGCCGCCGGACGGCCCGGCCACCGAGGCCCGCCCCCTGGCCCGGGCACCGGGTGCCGGACCGGGCACACCGGGCGACCCGACGGAGACCCTCCACCGGTCCCTGGTCCTCTCCGGCCTGCTCGGGCTGACCATCTCGCTGACCGGCCTGGTCATGGTGGGGTCGCGCCGCCGGATGTGGTGACCGCTCGTCCGGTCGCGCCGGCGGTCGGAGTGCGGCTGGCCCTCGGCGTGGCACTCGGGGTGCGGGCCGGCGTCGGAGAGGCACCCGACGGACGGGACGCCCCGCCGTCCTCGGAGACGACCAGGGTGACGTCGGTGCCGACCGGCACGCCCTCACCCGCCTGCGGCTCGGTCCCGATCACCGTCCCGGACGGCCGGTCCGACCGGCGCAACTCCGACCGGTAACCCAGTCCCAACCGGTCCAGCGTGGCCTCGGCCACCGACCGGGGCAGCCCCACCAGGTCCGGCATGGGAACCCGGGCGGGACTGGTCGCCGCCCCGGTGCCCGGCGGGGTGGGCGGTCCGGTCGTCGTCGGCACCGCGCTGGGTGAGGGCAGCGGCGCCGGCGGCGTTCCGCTCCGGACGATCAGCCACAGGCCGACACCCAGCATGGCGAGGACGGCCAGCGCCACCGAGGCCACCAGGATCGGCATCCACCATCGTCGGTCGCCCGTCTCCTCGACGTACCACTCG
Source organism: Micromonospora echinospora (assembly GCF_900091495.1). Taxonomy (NCBI): domain Bacteria; kingdom Bacillati; phylum Actinomycetota; class Actinomycetes; order Micromonosporales; family Micromonosporaceae; genus Micromonospora; species Micromonospora echinospora. The sequence continues at coordinate 2,096,280 of NZ_LT607413.1, forward strand.
CCCGGGGCCTCCGGGTGCCGGGCCGACCTCGGCGGCGGAACCTCGGCCCGACCGGACCAGGCGGCGGTCGGCGGTCGCGCCCGGTTGGGCCCCCCGGCGGGCGTCGACGGTCCCGCCATCGGTTCCCGGTGCCCGACCGGTGCCCCCTCCACGCCGTTCCGAGGACGCCCTGGCGGTGGACGGCCCTCCGACGGTCGTGAACCATTCTCGGGGACCTTTCCGGTCCACGGCTCCTGACGGTCGTCGCCCATGGCACGTCCCTCCCGGCCGGGCGGACATCCGGCCCGCAACACCCCGAACTAACTGCTTAACGCCGACAAGTCGCGAAAGGTGGGGGTACGACAGGTCGCCGGACGGGCCGCGGGACGTTACGCTGCCCGGCATGGCCGTACGGGGCTGGGGAGGAACGCCGGCGACCGCGTTCGGTATCGCCGCCGGTACGGGTGCCGCTCAACTCGGCTTCGGGTACGGGCTGGGCATCGTCAGCTGGACGCCCCCGGACCCGGGAGTCGACGGGTCGGCCGGGACACTCTGGGCGGCGAGCCTGGGCTGGGCCACCTGGATCGCGGCCACCTCGACCATCGCCGGAGCGGTGGGGGCACGTCGCCTGGCCCGGCGGCCGACCGTCGGCGCCCATGCCCGGAACCGCCGTCCGGGCGGTGTCCCGTCCGCCCTGGCCGCCGCTCTCGGCGCGCTGGTGACCGTGCTGCTCGTGGCGGTGCCGGCCCGCGCGGCCGTCCCGACCGACACGACCGCGCCGCAGACCATGGCCGCCGCGTACACCGGGGCGGGCCTGCTGGTCGGGTTCCTCGTCGCGATCTGGGCCCAACGCTCGCCCCCGGTTGCGGCCAACATCTTTGCCAGCATCGGCTGGCTCTGGACGCTCGCGGTGGTCGCGGTCGTCGACGGGGTGCTCGCGGGTCGCGGGATGGTCAGCGCCCAACTCGGGTTCTGGCAGCTCGTCACCGACCGTCCAGGGATCCGGGCCGATGATTACCTCTCCTGGCTGGCGGTGGCGCTGCCGCTCGGCTCGGCCCTGGTCATCGGCGCACTGGCGGCGCGGCGAGCCGCCCGGTCGACGTACCGACGCGTCGGGGCGGCGGCCTCCGGGGCGGCGGGGCCGCTCCTGGTCGCCGTCGCCTACCTGCTGACCGTTCCCCGGCTGCCCGAACTCCGCGCCGAGCAGCTCACCGCGCAGTTCGTCGCCGCGTACGCGGTGGTCACCGGGATCGCCGGCTCGGTCCTGGTCGCCGCCCTGGCCCAGCGACGGGACGCGGCGACCGCCGCCACGGCGACCGGCCCCGCAGGCGATGCCGCAGCGGACGCCGACGCCGATGCGACCGGTGCCACGGCTGCCGACGTCGCAGCGACCGATGCCGCGGCCACCATCGACGTGACCGGTGCCGAGGTACGCACCACAGCGGCGGATGACACCGGGACCACCCCGGTCGCCGGCACCGCGCTCCCCGCCGACGGCCCGGCCCCGGGCGACCCTGCTCCAGATGCCGCCGAGGTCGGGACCGGTGCCACCGGGGTCGGAGCGGACTCCCCCGCCGACCCGGCGGCGGCCCCTGCCGCCGACGCCGGCACGCCGCGCCGTCGTGCCAACCGGTCGACGTCGAGAGTGCCCCGGCAGCGCCGGGAGGAGTCGACCACCGGCGCGGAGTCCGGCACCGGGGCGGCCGGGTCGACCGAAGCCCCCGGCGAGTCCCTCGTCGAACCCGGTCCGGCCGGACCGGACGACGACTCCCGCACGTCCCCCGCCGCCGGAACGGCTACGGAGCCCCGGGCGCGGGGCCGCGCCGCGACCCGGCGGCCCCACGACTGACCGGCGCGACTCAGTCGACCGGCCAGGTGTGCACCGGCTCGTTGGTGCGTTGCAGTTCGGCGTAGCGCCGGACCATGTGGTGCAGCGCCGCGTCGCGGTCCATGCCCCGGTGCCGCTCCGCCGCCCAGACCGTCTCGGTCTGCCAGACCGCACCATTACGGCCGGTCCGGCAGCGCTGCTCGATGATGCCGAGCAGCCGGTCGCGCTCCGCCGGGTCGACACCGAACCGGTCCAGGCCGGTCGCCGCCTTGGGCAACAGCACGTCGAGCACCAGCTGGCTCACCGGCACCTCACCCAGGCGTGGCCAGTGCAGCACCGCGCCCATGCCGCGCCGGGCGGCGGCGTGGAAGTTCTCCTCGGCCGAGCTGAACGTGAGCTGACTCCAGATGGGACGGTCGGACTCGGCTAGGCCGCGGGCGAGCCCGAAGTAGAAGGCGGCGTTGGCCAGCATGTCCACCACCGTGGGACCGGCGGGCAGCACCCGGTTCTCGACCCGCAGGTGCGGGCGGCCGTCCATGATGTCGTAGACCGGCCGGTTCCAGCGGTAGACGGTGCCGTTGTGCAGGCGCAGCTCGCTCAACTCGGGAACCCCACCGGTGTGCAGCACGTCGACCGGGTCCTCGTCGTCGCAGATCGGCAGCAGCGGCGGAAAGTACCGGACGTTCTCCTCGAACAGGTCGAAGATGGAGGTCACCCACCGTTCCCCGAACCATACCCGGGGGCGTACCCCCTGGGCCTTCAGTTCGTCCGGCCGGGTGTCGGTGGCCTGCTCGAAGAGGGCGATCCGGGTCTCCGCCCAGAGTTGGCGGCCGTACAGGTAGGGCGAGTTCGCCCCGACCGCGACCTGGACCCCGGCGATGGCCTGGGAGGCGTTCCAGTAGTCGGCGAAGCTGTCCGGGGCGACCTGGAGGTGGAACTGGAGGCTCGTGCAGGCGGCCTCCGGGGCGATCGAGTCGGTGTGCGTCTGCAACCGCTCCACACCCCGGATGTCGAGTTCGATGTCCTCGCCCCGGGCCCCCACGATCTGGGCGTTGAGCACCCGGTAGCGCTCGTCGGTGGAGAGGTTGTCGGCCACCAGGTGCCGCTCGGTCAGGGTCGGCAGGATCCCGACCATGACGATGGTGGCGTCGGACCTCGCCGCCCGTTCACCGGCCCGGTCCAGGCTGCTCCGCAGGTCCTTCTCGTAGTCGGTGAAGCCCTGCCCGCCGATCAGCCGGGGGTTGGCGTTGAGTTCCAGGTTGAAGCGGCCCAGCTCGGTCTGGAACAGCGGATCGGCGATGTCGGCGAGGATCTGGTCGTTCCGCATCGCCGGCTCCGCCGCCGAGTCGACCAGGTTGAGTTCGATCTCCAGTCCGGTCATCGGACGGTCCGCGTCGAAGCCGAAGTCGTCGAGCATCAGCGCGAACACGTCCAGACATCGTCGGACCTTCTGCCGGTAGCGGACCCGGTCCTCTCGGGAGAAGGCGCCCTGCGCGACGTCTCTGCCCATCTGTCCTCCCGGCGCGAGGCGCAGTCGACCCGGTCCGAGGGGACGGCCGGCGACGGCGCGTTGTGAAGTTCCACGTTAGGAGCGCCGCCCACGCCGGCACCAGCGGTTGCGACCCGTGCTCGACACGGGTCGCTGCCCTGGCCCGGCGGGAAGGCGTCCGCCGTATCCCTACCCGGTTCCGGTCGGTACGGCACAGGACGATCAACGAGCAACCCGTGACAAATCGCACCCGCCCCGCCGCACCCGACCCGGCCCTCCGGTACGGTCACCCTACCTTCTATCCACAGGCATTGATGCCTTGGAGTCGCCCGAGACGTTCCGCCCGACCGCGTCCGACCAGCGAAACACGATCCACTTGTGACCTTGGTCCAGCATGGTGGTGTCGCGCGACGAAATGGCCGCCTCCAGGCGTCCAGTGGGTGCCGGCGCCCGGATCGCCAACCCGGGCCACCCGGCCAGTTAATTGCATTAACAGCTATCCGCTACGCAGAATTCTCCTAGTCAATGACTGATAGGATGCCCGAGTGACCAAGAACGTCTTCGACGACCCCCGGATCACCGCCGTCGGCCTTCTCGTCGAGGCACATGCCGGGCTGTCGACCCGATTCGCCACGCAATACGAGGAAAACGGCCTTTCCGCTGTCGAATTCGAAGTGCTCACCCGACTCGCCCGGTCCCCGGGAAACCAACTGAGGATGACCGATCTGGCCGCACAGACCTCGCTGTCGACCAGCGGTGTGACCCGGGTGGTGGACCGCATGGAACGGGACGGTCTGCTCTGCCGCCGGGCCTGCCCCTCCGATCGTCGCAGCTCGTACGCCGTGGTGACCCGGTCGGGCCTGGACCGGCTCAACGAGACCCTGCCCGGCCATTTGAAGATCATCGAGCAGTGGTTCACCGGTCAGCTCGAACCGCAGGAACTGGAGGCGCTGCTGCACGCCCTCCGCAAGGTCCGCGACGCGGTGCACCCGGGTGCCATCGCAGGCAGCCAGGCCGCCGATACCGGCGACGAGGAAACGGCGGATTCGGAGCATTCCGTTGTCCGTTCCGGACGGCGGCGCTAGCGGAACTGCGGCGGTCGCACGGTCGGTGGCAGCGGGGGCGCGCACCGGCAGAACGACCGGCAGAATTGACCGACGCCCACCATTTTCCCGGAGGAAATGGACAACCGCGTCGAAGGGTCCCGGCTAACCTTCCTTCAGCGGGGATACCGGGGGGTGACGGCGCGAGCGATGAGCGAGGGGTAGCACCACAAAGGGGGCTTCTTCGCTCGCGCCTTCCCGGACGACCACCACCGACCAGCCGAAACCGCACGACGACCGGACACCGGACCGGCCGGCGGCGCACCCCGCCTCAGTAGCGGGCCACCGTCAGGGCGTAGAGCAACGCCTCCTCCTGCGGCAGCAGCCGGATCCCGTTCTCCCGGCAGACCGTGTCGAGCCGGTCGAGCAGTGTGCCGTCGCCGGTGCTCGCAGCCAGCCCGACCAGCGCCTCCACGGCACCGCGCCGGCCCCGGCCGACCGCCTCCGCCGCTGCCGCGAACCACTCCGCCGCCACTTCCCGGTCGCCCCGGTGCAGCGCGATGGTCGCCTCCAGGAGCGCGGAGAAGCCGTCCTCGACGCGGTCGGGGCCCCACTGCGCCGGCACGGTCGCCCGGAGTTCCGCCAGCACCTCACCCGCCTCGGCGAACCGCCCGTCCTGCGCGAGCGCGAGCCCCACCGTGCCCAGCGCCCGGCGGCGGTGCCCCGGCTCGCCGAGTTCCACGAGTGCCGCGAGGGCCCGCCGCCCGTGCTCGACCGCGTCGGCGTACCGGCCCTCCAGTCGGGCCACCTCGGCCAGGTCCGTCCGGGCCAGCACCCGGATCCGCTGCTCTCCGCACTGGCCCGCCAACCGGTCGACGGCAGCCAGCCGTCGCCGTGCCCCGGTCAGGTCACCGGCCCGGACGTCGTGCCAGGCCAGGCTGCGCTGGGCGACGGCCATGTCACGTGGCCGGTCGTGTCGCCGGGCCATCGTCAGCGTGGCTTCCGCCTCTTCGCGGGCCTCGTCGTGTGCGCCGACGCAGATCAGGAGCGTGCAGAGGACGCCCCGCGCGTCCAGCTCCCCGGCCACGTCCCCGAGACGTCGGAAGACCGCGAGCGCGTCCCGGGCCGCCGGGACGTCCACCGGGTCGACACCGTGCACCGCGGTGAGCCGGGCCAGCGCGAGTGCCGCCGACGCCCGTACCGCCGGTTCCGCGTCGGCGGTGCGCGGATCGGCCAGCAGCCGGCGGAGCCACTGCCGCCCCGCCCCGTCCCGCCCGCGCAGTCGCAGCCAGCGGGACAGACCCGCGGCCAGGCGAAGGGCGGTGTGCGGGTCGTCGCCGGAGGCGTGGCTGAGGGCGGCCACGATGTCACTGGTCAACTCGTCGAGCCGGTGCAGCGCACCGATCATCGTGGGGCCGGTCAGCTCCGGCTCGGCACGAGCCACCAGCCGCAGGACGATCTGCGCATGCCGGCGGCGCACGTCGGTCTCCTCGCCGGCCGCCACCAGCTGCTCGCTGGCAAAGTCCCGCACCGCGTCGAGCAGCCGGAACCGGAGCGACCCGGTGCCCCGGACGCTCAGCAGGCCGAGTTCGAGGAGGCGGTCGAGCAACGGCACCGGGTCGGTGGACGGCGCCGGGCCGTCCCCGGCGAGCATCTCCTCGGCCAGGCCGACGGACCACCGGTTGCGGAACGCGGCGAGGCGGCGCAGCGCCGCCCGCTCGTCCGGTGCCAGCAGGCGGTAGCTGGTGGCGACCGCCTCCCGCAGGGTCACCGCGACCGCCTCTCCGGGGTGCGGGGGTGGAGCCAGGTCGAGGACCCGGTCGCCGTACCGGTCGAGCAGTTCGTTCAGGTCGAGGATCCGGCCCCGGGCCGCCATCAGCTCGATGGCCAGCGGCAGGCCGCCCAGGCGACGGACCAGTGCGGCGAGGGCGGGCAACTCCTCCGGGGCGGGTGGCTCCCGGCGCACCTGCGCCAGGCGGGCGGTGAAGAGCCGTACCGCCGGATAGCCGGCCAGGACCTCGGGGTCCGACCCGGTCTTGTCGTCCGGGGGCACGTCGAGCGGGGGCACCGGCCAGACCCGCTCACCGGGCAGGCCGACCGGGTGCCGGCCGGTGGCGAGCACCCGCAGCTCGGGCAGGGCCCGGGTGAGCTGGTCCAGGGCCTCGGCCACCGCCTCCGGCGCCCGTTCCACCGCGTCCACCAGGAGCAGCGCCGGAACGCCGGTGAGCCGGGCGACGAGGTCGGCCGGGCCGGTGACGCCGAAGACCGCCGCCGCCGCCGAGAGCACGCAACCGGCGTCGGAACCCTCACCGACCAGCACCCCGGCGATCCCGCCGGGATACCGGTCGGCCACCTGCCGGGTGACCGCCAGGGCGAGCGCGGACTTCCCGACCCCGGCCAGCCCCACCAGACTCACCAGGGATGTCCGGTCACGGCACAGCAGCCGGGTCAGCTCGGTGAGGTCGTGGGCCCGACCGATCAGGTCGACCGGGGGCGGCAGGTCCACGGACAGTCCGCAGAACGGGTCGGTCTCCTCGGACCCGGAACGGGCCACCGGCACGGAGGGCGTCGGGGCGACTGCGGCCGGAGCGATCCCGGCCGGCGACAGCACGGCCGCCGGCGGGGCGGCCTCCTCGGACGGTTCGGCCGGCACGCGGCCACGGGCGGCGGCGCGGAAGGCGGCCCGATCCGGACCGCTCAGCGCCAGGGCCTCGGCGAGCAGGTCGACGGTGGTCCGCTGGGGTCGCGACGACCGGCCTCGCTCCAGGTCACGAACGGTGCGTACGCCGATTCCGGCCCGGGTCGCCAGCTCGGCCTGGGTGAGGCCGGCGGCGAGCCGGTGCCCGCGCAGCAGTGCCGGCAGGACGGCGTCCCCGGCCGAACTCCGCGAACGACCATGATCGGGAGTCATGGGCAGGAAGAGTACGGACAGGGTGCGACGTTCGACAGCCGACCGTCGTGCTGCCGACCGAGGGTCACCGGATATCCGACAGTGGCACTGATCTGATCAGCGGAGGTCCCGGAACGACTCGCGGCGACGCACCGGGACCCGGCCGCCCTGCGGCGCTGGTACGCAGCCGACAGCGGCGGCCGAGCCGGTAGCGGGCCGTTCGCTCACATGCCCAGGTCGCGGGCAATGATCATGCGCTGGACTTCGCTGGTGCCCTCGCCGATCTCCAGGATCTTGCTGTCCCGCCAGAACCGGGCGACCGGGTACTCGTTCATGAAGCCGTATCCGCCGTGGATCTGGGTGGCCTCCCGGGCGTTGTCCACCGCGACGGTGCTGGCGTGCAGCTTCGCGATGGCCGCGTGGCGCTTGAACGGCTCACCAGCGAGCATCCGCGCCGCCGCGTCGTAGTACGCCAGGCGGGCGGTGTGCGCCTTCATCTCCATGTCGGCGATCTTGAACTGGATCGCCTGGTAGTTGCCGATCGGCTGGCCGAACGCGTGTCGTTCCTTCGCGTACTTGACCGACTCGTCGACGCAGCCCTGGGCGAGGCCGACGGCGAGCGCGGCGATGGCGATCCGCCCCTCGTCGAGGATCCGCAGGAACTGGGCGAAGCCCCGGCCCCGCGCGCCGAGCAGGTTCTCCGCCGGCACCCGGCAGTCGTCGAACGTCAGCTCGTGGGTGTCCGAGGCGTTCCAACCGACCTTGGAGTACCCGGGTGCGACGGTGAACCCGGGCGTGCCGGACGGGACGATGATCGTCGACAGCTCCTTCGCGCCGTCCGGTCGGGTGCCGGTGACCGCGGTGACGGTGACCAGCGCGGTGATGTCGGTGCCCGAGTTGGTGATGAACGCCTTCGAGCCGTTGATCACCCACTCGTCGGTCGACTCGTCCAGCACCGCCCGGGTCTGGGTGCCACCGGCGTCCGAGCCGAAGCCCGGCTCGGTCAGCCCGAAGCCGGCCAGCGCCTCGCCGCTGAGCAGCTTCGGCAGCCACCTGCGCTTCTGCTCGTCGGTGCCGAACCGAAAGATCGGCATCGCGCCGAGCGAGACCGCCGCCTCCAAGGTGATCGCCACGCTGGAGTCGACCCGGGCCAACTCCTCCAGGGCGAGGCAGAGCGCGAAGTAGTCGCCGCCCATGCCGCCGTGCTCCTCCGGGAAGGGGAGCCCGAACAGCCCCATCTTGCCCATCTGGCGGATCACCTCGTACGGGAAGGTGTGCCGCTCGTAGTGTTCGGCGATGACCGGCGCGACCACGTCCCGGGCGAAGTCCCGGACGCTCTCCCGCAGCGCCTCTTGCTCATCGGTGAGCCGGAAGTCCATGGGTTCCTCCTGAGTGGACGGGCTGCCGGGCGCTCGTGACGCCGGATGCAGCGGGGTCGTGCCGACGCCGTGGCTCAGACCGGGGTGACGCCGTGCCGGCGCCGGGAGAAGTGCCGCTCCTTGCTCCGCGCGGCGGTGAACCGGCGGACCAGCTCGGCCCGCAGTTCGTGCGGCTCGACGATCGTGTCGACCACGAGCTCACTGGCGAGCCGGACGATGTCGATGTCCCGCTCGTACTCCGCGCGCTTCGCGGCGACGAAGGCGGCCCGCTCGGCCTCGTCCTCGATGGCGGCGATCTTGTTGGCGTAGACCGCGTTGACCGCGGCCTCCGCGCCCATCACCGCGATCTTCGCGGTGGGCAGGGCGATCGTCGCGTCCGGCTCGAAGCCGGGGCCGGCCATCGCGTAGAGGCCCGCGCCGTACGCCTTGCGGACCACCACGCAGATCTTCGGTACGGTCGCCTCGGAGATCGCCGTGATCATCTTGGCCCCGTGCCGGATGATGCCCTGCTTCTCCACCGCGCTGCCGACCATGAACCCGGGCACGTCGGAGAGGAAGAGCAGCGGCACGTTGAACGCGTCGCAGAGCTGCACGAACCGGGTCGCCTTGTCGGCCGAGTCGACGAAGAGCACGCCACCCTTGAACATCGAGTTGTTGCCGACGACCCCGACGACCTCGCCGTTCAGCCGGCCGAAGCCGATGGTCAGTTCCCTGGCCCAGAGCGCCTGGATCTCGAAGAAGGAGCCGTCGTCGAGCAGTCCCTTGACGTACCGGCGCATGTCGAACGCCTGCCGCTCGCTCGCCGGCACCAGCGCGGCCAGGTCGGCCTTGGCCGGTGCCTCGACGGCCGGCGCGGCCGGCGGCGCCTGCGTCCAGTTCGCCGGCAGGTACGACAGGTAGCGCTTGACCACGTCGAGCGCCTCGGCCTCGCTCTTGCAGAGGAAGTGGCCGACGCCGGACTCGGCGCAGTGCACCTTGGCCCCGCCCATCGCCTCCAGCGTGGTCTTCTCCCCGGTGACCATCTCGACCATGCGGTCGGAGCCGAGGTACATGCTGGCGTTGCCCTCGACCATCGCGACCACGTCGCAGAACGCCGGGATGTACGCGCCACCGGCGGCGCTCGGCCCGAACAGCGCGCAGACCTGCGGGATCGAGCCGGAGGCGCGGACCTGGTTCCAGAAGATCTTGCCGGCGCCCCGCCGGCCGGGGAAAAGTTCGACCTGGTCGGTGATGCGCGCGCCGGCCGAGTCGACCAGGTACACCATGGGCACACCGGTGTCGTACGCCCGCTCGATGATTCGGATGATCTTCTCGACGGTCCGCGCGCCCCAACTCCCGGCCTTGACCGTGGAGTCGTTCGCCATCAGGCAGACCTGCCGCCCGTCGATGGTGGCGGTGCCGGTGACCACGCCGTCCGCCGGCAGGCCCTCGGCCATCGCGTTGGCGTAGAGGCCGTCCTCGACGAAGGACCCCTCGTCCACCAGGAGCGCGACCCGCTCCCGGGCGAAGAGCTTGCCCTTGGCCGCGTTGGCCGCATGGTACTTGTCCGCGCCGCCGGCCCGGGCCCGCTTGCGGAGCTGCTCCAGTGCCTCACCGTCGAGCGTCACGCCGACTCCCTCGCCGCGTTGCGGGCCCCTGGCCCCACCGACCTGAACGATCGTTAGGCTATCCGATCCTCGCCCCTTCCGGCGAATCTGCTACGGCGACACGGGCGAGTCCAGCGACCGGTCGCCACGATCCACTCCATTCCGTCGAACCGGTGGCCTCCGGTGGTACGGGATGGCGCATCATCGGCGAAATGGAGTGGATCATCCAGGGGGTCGTTCAGGGAGTGGTCAGGCGGGACCGGGGGCCGGCGCGGAGGACACCGGAGGGGAGCTGTCGTCCGACGAGTCGCTCGGCCAGCTCCGCCACCTCGATCAGGGCGTCCAGGTCGATGCCCGTGTCCACACCCATGTCGTGCAGCATGTGCACGGCCTCCTCGGTGGCCAGGTTGCCGCTCGCCCCCGGCGCGTACGGGCAGCCACCGAGACCGCCGACGCTGGCGTCGAACTCGGTCACCCCGAGTTCCAGCGCGGTCAGCATGTTCGCCAACGCGGTGCCCCGGGTGTTGTGGAAGTGCAGCAGCACCGGGATGTGCGCGTTGCGGTCGCGCACCTCGGTCAGCAGTTCCCGGACCCGGCGCGGGGTCGCCATGCCGGTGGTGTCACCGAAGGCCACCCGGTCCGCGCCGTCGCGGACCACCCGGTCGACGATGCCGGCCACCCGGCGGGGGTCGGTGTCCCCCTCGTACGGGCAGCCGAAGCTCGTCGCCACGATCACCTCGGCCTGCGCGCCCGCGCCGTGCAGCAGGTCGATCAGCTCGGCGATGTCGTCCAGCGACTCGTCCGTGGAGCGGTTCACGTTGCGCCGGTTGTGCGTGTCGCTCGCCGAGACCACCACCTCGATCTCGTCGAAACCGGCGGCGAGGGCACGCTGCGCGCCCCGGGTGTTCGGCACCAGCGCCGAGTAACGCACCCCCGGCGCCCGCGACGCCCGCTGCCACACCTCGTCGGCGTCCGCCATCTGCGGGATCGCCTTCGGGTGCACGAAGGACACCGCCTCGATCCGCCGTACGCCGGTGCCGGAGAGTGCGTCGAGCAGCCGTACCTTGGCGTCGGTCGGGATCGGTTCCTCGTTCTGGAGCCCGTCGCGCGGCCCGACCTCGCGGATCGACACGGAGTCTGGCAGTTGGCTCATCGGTCACCTCACTGTGACGTGGGTCTCTGGTCCGTCCGGTGCCCGCACCGACCGGGTGGTGGCGACACCGCCGGGCGCCGGTCACCGTCCCTCGCGGGACGAGACTCCGCCCGGCACCGGGACGACGTCCCTCCCAGGGAAGCAGAGCCGGGCGGCCGGTGCCAGCCGCCCCGGCCGCACGCATAGCCGAGGTCGTCGGAGCCGGCTCGCACCACACGTGCGTCCCTCACCCGATCGGGTTAGCCCGTCCGTCGCGTCTTCTCCGCTGCTGCGCCGGATCGGTCCACCGCAACGGCCAAGCCGAGTCGGCGTGATGGATCGTCTCGGTGATGGTCGATAGGTTGGGTCACGGCGTGATGGCCGGCGCCGGAGTCCGGCACCGACCATCCGTACGCCTCCGGGATCAGCGCTGCGACGGTCCTTCCAAGAGCTCAGCAGCGCACCGGAATGTGGTCGAGAGGGCACCGGCGCTGGCGCTGATGTCCTCTCGGCCCGACACCGTGGCGACCACCACTGCGGCGTCCGCCCACAGGGAGGCCACCCGCAACCTCCGGACCGTTCGGTCCCGGGTCGTCGGGCGACGTCCCGCGTCGTCGTCCATCCACCGTCCTTTCGTTGGTCCTTCGTTGCCGGGCCGGTAGGCGGGCGCATTTCCGGCGGCCCGGAGAACCACTCGGCCGCGCCGTCCCCTGCCCGCTTCTCCAACGATCAACGGGCCGGCCGGTGCCCGTCGGATAGCCGGATGACGAGGACTTTTCTGGCCGGCTTTTCTGGCCGGATCCGTTGCCGGCAAAGCTGATCCGCCTACCGGGGGAACGCCACGTGTCCTATCCGGACGGCTTCTCGGCGGCCATTTCCCGACGACGGGCACCATCGGCCGCAGTCATTGCTGCGAGGAGGTACAAATACGGTCCGAGTCATGTGCTCTTGGAAGGACCGACATGACGAACGACAACGGCGTGCCGCCCGGGCGCCGGCGACGGCACCGGCTGACCGACCGTGACCGGCTCGCCGAGCAGCTCACCCGGCACTGGGGCGACAGCGAGGTGGCGGCCTACGCGCTGGCGGTACGGGACCTGGTGGAACAGCACGTCCGGATCGGGCCGGTCGACACCTGGCGGCGGGCCGCCGTCGAACTCGCCTGCGCCCAGGCCCGGCCACACGGCGAGCAGGCGGTCCAGCGAGCCGGAAAGGACGAGAGCAACCTACGACGGCTGCGCAAGAAGCTGTCGTGGAACTTCGGCGTACGCAGCCGGGGTCCACGCTGGCCCCTGGTGGAACTGCTGGTCCGGCACCTGGTTCCGGCCGAGGAGCAGCGGGAGACCCGGATCCGGCTGGCCGACCTGCACCGGGCGGCCCGGGGCCGTTACCCGAAGGGTTTCCGCCCGGACGTCCTCGGCCCGGTCGAGGTGCCGGCCGCAGAATCCGGCGAGGCCGTCCTGGTCGAACTGCTCGAACGGCAGAAGGCCGAACTCAGGGATCGGCTGGACGCCAGTCAGGCGGAGAACCTGCGGCTCCGGGCCGATCTCGCGCACCTGACCGACCGCCTGTGGCAGGTCGAGCCGCCGTCGGACGAGGTGGGCCGCAGCTCGCCGCCGTCGTTGCGGAGCAGCCGGAACGAGGGGCACTTCGGCCACCCGACCGGGCTGGACGGAGACCCTCCGGTGCGCCGGAAACCGAGCCGGGCCGACCTGGTGGCTCCCCGGTCGTCCGGCGCCGCCGGGGTGACCTTCTGGTTGGAGGGTTTCGGGCACGACGGGCCCCGGAAGACCGCTGGCCCGGTCGACCGCCACACCCCGTCGCCACGCCCGACCGACCGCTTCCCGCAGCCGGGAACCGGGCGGACCCCCGCGCCGAACACCGCTTGGCGTCGGCCACCGGCTTGAGGGCGGCCACCGGCTTGAGGGCGGCCACCGGCTTGAGGGCGGCCACCGGCTTGAGGGCGGTCACCGGTCCCCGGCGGGCGAGCGGCCCGACCGGGGAACCGGTGACCTGTCGGCACGACCGGTTCGGTCAGCGCATGCGCCCGACGATGCCGGTGTCGTAGTCGCCGGAGACGAACTCGGCGTTCTCCAGCAGTTCGGCGAAGAAGGGCAGGTTGCACTTCGGGCCGACGACCTCGAAACCGGCGACCGCCGTACGGGCCCGCTCGATCGCCTCGGCCCGGTCCGCGCCGAAGACGATCAGCTTCGCCATCAGGGAGTCGTAGAACGGGGTGACCGTGTTACCGGCGACGTAGCCGGAGTCGACGCGGACGCCCGCACCGGTCGGCTCGGTCCAGGTGCTGACCACCCCCGGGCCGGGCAGGAAGCGCTTCGGGTCCTCGGCGTTGATCCGCAGCTCGATGGCGTGCCCGCCCGGGGTGAGCGCGTCCGGGTCGAAGGTCGGCGCGAGGCCGGCGGCGACCCGGAGCTGCTCCTCGACCAGGTCGATGCCGTAGACCAGTTCGGTCACCGGGTGCTCGACCTGGAGTCGGGTGTTCATCTCCAGGAAGAAGAACTCGTTCGAAGCGGGATCCAGGAGGCACTCGACCGTGCCCGCGTTGCGGTAGCCGACCGCCTCGCCGGCGCGGACCGCTGCGGCGAGGAACCGTTCCCGCAGCTCCGGGGAGACCGCCGGGGAGGGGGACTCCTCGACCAGCTTCTGGTTGCGCCGCTGCACCGAGCACTCCCGCTCGCCGAGGGCGACCACCCGGCCGTCGGCCAGGCCGAGGATCTGCACCTCGACGTGGCGGACCCGGGGGAAGTACCGCTCGATGAGCACCGAGCCGTCGCCGAACATCCGCTCGGCGAAGCTCCGCACCTTGTCGTACTCGGTGCGCAGCGCGGTCTCGTCGGTCGCCACGCCCATGCCCATGCCGCCGCCACCGGCTGCGGCCTTGACCATGACCGGGTAGCCGATCTCCGCCGCGGCGGCCACCGCCGCGTCGAGGTCGGCCGCCGGGTCGGTGGTGCCGGGCGCGACCGGAACGCCGGCCGCCGCCATCAGGTTCCGGGCGTTGATCTTGTCGCCCATCGCGGTGATCGCATCCGCGCCGGGTCCGACCCAGATCAGCCCGTTCTCCTCGACCGTACGGGCGAAGGCGGCGTTCTCCGACAGGAAGCCGTAGCCGGGGTGGATCGCCTGCACGCCGGTGGACTTGGCGGCGGCGAGGATCGCCTCGACGTTGCGGTAGCTCTGGGCCGGGTTGGCCGGTCCCACGCACACCGCCTCGTCGGCCTCGGTGACGAACGGGAGTCCCGCGTCCGCCTCCGAGTGGACCGCCACCGTCCGGATCCCGAGCCGCTTCGCGGTACGGATGATCCGGCGGGCGATCTCGCCGCGGTTGGCGACCAGCAGCGACTCGATCATGTTTCCTCCAACGTCCTGGGGTGGTGGACGTTGTCAGGAAACCACGTACCGGCCGTCTCCTACGAGTCGGTGCGCGCGAGCAGCGCGCCGAGCGTCGCGCCGCGCAGCAGCTCGGCCCGGCGGTGCCGGTCCACCTCGCCGCCGAGGAAGGGGGTCGAGTTCATCAGGCCGAACGCGGCGTGGGCGAGCACCCGGGCCTCCCCGTCCGGCAGGCCGGGGTGGAGCGTGGTCAGCACGTTCACCCACTCCTCCACGTAGAGGCGCTGCAACCGGCGGATCGTCCGCCGGGGCTCGTCGGGGAGGCGGTCCAACTCGTTCAGGTGCAGCGCGATCACCGCGGGATGGGCCAGCGCGAAGTCCACGTGGAAGTCGATCAGCGACTCCAGCACGGCACGCGGGTCGTCGGGGTGACCGCCGGCCCGTTCCCGGCCACCGGCGAGCAGCCCCTCGCTGACCGGGATGAGAGCGGCGGCCAGCATCGCCTCCTTGCCGGCGAAGTGGTGGTAGAGGGCCGGCCCGGTCACCCCCGCCGCCGCGCCGATGTCGTCCATCGAGACGCCGTGGTACCCCCGGGCGGCGAAGAGGCCGACCGCGATGTCCAGGATCTCGTCCCGGCGGGACCGCCGCCGGCCCGTGCCCGTCGTGCCGTTCGTCCCGCCGCGCGCCGCCTGTTGCTCCACCGTCACCCGGCAAGCGTAATCCGATGTCAACCGCCGGCGGATCCGCCGGTTCACCCGGGCCGGCGGCGTGGCTGGCCACGAGCCGGTCCCGCCCCGCCGTGGCTGTCCCCCCGGCCGTGGTGCCGCCGGCCGGGGGACCGTCACGGGTTGAGGCCGCCGGGCTGGTCGCCCCGGACGACGGGTGCCCGGACCAGGTTGCCCCACTCGGTCCACGATCCGTCGTAGTTGCGCACCTGCGGATAGCCGAGCAGGTGCCGCAGCACGAACCAGGTGTGGCTGGACCGCTCGCCGATCCGGCAGTACGCGATGACGTCGTCGTCCGGGCTCAGCCCCAACTGGTCGGTGTAGATCGCGCGCAGCTCCTCGGGGGACCGGAAGGTCCCGTCCTCGTTCGCCGCCGACTTCCACGGCTTGTTCACCGCGCCGGGGATGTGCCCGCCGCGCAGCGCGCCCTCCTGCGGATAGTCCGGCATGTGCAGCATCTCGCCGGTGTACTCGCCGGGGGACCGGACGTCGACCAGCGGCCGGCCGGCCGCCACGTGCGCCATCACCTGCTCGCGGAACGCCCGGACCGGCGCGTCGTCCCGGGTGGGCACCGGGTACTCGGCCCGGGGCCGGGTCACCTTGTCCCGGGTCGTCTCGCGTCCCTCGGCGATCCACTTCTGCCGTCCCCCGTCGAGCAGGCGGACGTCCCGATGGCCGAACAGGGAGAAGACCCAGAGGGCGTACGCCGCCCACCAGTTGAAGTTGTCCCCGTAGAAGACCACGGTGTCGTCCCGGCCGATGCCCTTGGCGGCGCACAGCTCGGCGAAGCTCTTGGCGTCGAGGTAGTCCCGGGTGACCTGGTCGTTCAACTCCAGGTGCCAGTCGATCTTGACTGCCCCGGGGATGTGGCCGGTGTCGTAGAGGAGCACGTCCTCGTCGGACTCCACCACGACCAGGCCGTCGGTGCCCAGGTGTTCGGCGAGCCACTCGGTGGTGACGAGACGCTGCGGGTCGGCGTACGACTGAAGACGGGGGTTCGGGTCGCTCGGCACAGCCATGAGCCCCAAGGTACGCCCGATCCGGACGAACGGCGCGGAAACAGATCCGCCCGTGGTGCGCCGGCTCGGCCCGCCGGTGCGCCGGTTCAGGCCCGCCGGTGCACCAGTCGCCCGGCGACCACGGTGGCGACGCACCGGCCGTCGTCGGTCAGGACGGCCAGGTCGGCCCGCCCGCCCGGGGCCAGCGTCACCGGCCGGGTGTCGGCCAGCACCGCCACGTCACTCCGCTCGACCACGGCCCGCAGGCCGGGCTCGTCGATCTGGGCCGCCAGCACGGCGGTCACCCCGAGCCGGAACAGCGCGTGCACCCGTTCCCGGGGGGTCGCCGCCGGCGGGAGCGGGCCGGGGTGCACGCGGCCCGGTCCGAGCGTGCCGGCCCAGCGCCGTACCCGGGCCCCCGGGTGTGCCCCGAGCACGTCGTCGACCGGCCCGACGGCGGCGATCCGGTCCCCGCTCACCACGACGGCCCAGCCCGCCACCGGTCCACCGTCGGAACCGTGTCGCAGCAGGGTGGCCGCGTGGATGGTGGTCGCCACGACGTCAGTCCGCGATCGGGCCGAGCTGCGGCCGCTTCGCCGTCACGAGGTCACCCGAGGACCGGCCGGTCAACCGCCGCCTGATCCACGGGGCCAGGTGCCGGCCGGCCCAACGCAGGTCGGCCGCGCGGGCGGCCAGCCACGGCGTCGGCTCCGGATGCGGGGGTACGAGCAGCCACTCCTCGTCGCAGCCGACCCCGAGCGCGGTCAGCACCTGCCCGGCCACCCGCCGGTGCCCGGCCGCCGACAGGTGCAGCCGGTCGGTGCTCCAGAGCAGCGGATTGAGGTAGGTGTCGTCGGCGTACAGGTCGACCAGGATCGCGCCGTGCCGCTCGGCGGTCTCACCGACCGCCCGGTTGAGCAGCTGCACCCGGGGCGCGACCATGCGCTGGCCGGGCAACCGGGCCATCACGTCGGCGAACCGGAACAGCAGCACGTCCGCGCCGTCGGCCCGCAACTGCCGGACCATGTCGTCGAAGCGGCTGACCAGCGCCTCCGGGTCGAAGCCGCGACGAAGCACGTCGTTACCGCCGGCCGCGAAGCTGACCAGGTCCGGGCGCATCGCCAGCGCGGCGGGCACCTGGTCCGCCACCACCTGCGGGAAGAGCTTGCCCCGGACGGCGAGGTTGGCGTAGCGGAAGTCGGGACCGGCCTCGGCGGCGAGCCGGGTGGCCACCAGGTCCGCCCAGCCCCGGTAGGTGCCGTCCGGGTACGCGTCGTCCATGCCCTCGGTGAAGCTGTCTCCCACCGCCACGAAGCTGCGCCAGCGCACGTCGTCCCTCCCCGTCGTCCCGGTGTCGTCGAGTCCCGGTGTCACAGCGGCAACCAGTCTCGCACCGTCCGTACCGGGCACGGCATCGACGTGGGCCCGAACGTGGGCCACCGCACCCGACAATTCGGATGGACGGGCCGACCCTCCGTCGTACGCTGCGCCCATGATGTTGCGGATGTCGACCCTGCTGCTGCGGACCCTGCGGGAGGACCCGGCGGACGCGGAGGTGCCGAGTCACCGGCTCCTGCTGCGCGCCGGCTACGTCCGCCGGGCCGCGCCGGGCGGCTACACCTGGCTGCCCCTCGGCAAGCTCGTCCTGGACCGGGTCACCGAGATCGTCCGGTCCGAGATGACCGCGATCGGCGGCCAGGAGGTGCACTTCCCGGCACTGCTGCCGGCCGAGCCGTACCAGGCCAGCGGGCGGTGGACCGAGTACGGCGACGACATCTTCACCCTGACCGACCGGCGCGGCGCGCCGCACCTGCTCGGCCCGACCCACGAGGAACTGGCCGCGCTGCTGGTCAAGGACCTGTTCACCTCGTACCGGGACTTCCCGGTGACGCTCTTCCAGATCCAGACCAAGTTCCGGGACGAGGCCCGGCCCCGGGCCGGCCTGCTGCGCGGGCGCGAGTTCCTGATGAAGGACGCCTACTCGTTCGACCTGGACGAGTCGGGCCTGCGCGAGGCGTACGCCCGGCACCGGGCGGCGTACCAGCGGGTCTTCGACCGGCTGGGGCTGGAGTACACCGTGGTCACCGCGATGTCCGGGGCGATGGGGGGTTCCGCTTCGGAGGAGTTCCTCGCCGCCACGCCGGTCGGCGAGGACAGCTACGTCGCCTGCACCACCTGCGACTACGCGGCCAACACCGAGGCGGTGACCACGCCCGCCCCGCCGGCCGGCGACCCGGACGCGCACCCGCCCGCCACCGTCCACGACACTCCGGACACCCCGACCATCGCCGCCCTGGTCGACCTGGCCAACACCCGCCGCCTCGGTGGCCGGGACGACTGGACCGCCGCCGACACGCTGAAGAACGTCGTGCTCTCGGTCCGCCGTCCCGGCGCGGACGAGGCGGAACTGTTGGTGGTAGGGGTGCCCGGGGACCGCGAGGTGGACCTCAAACGGGTCGGTGCGGCACTGCACCCGGCGACGGTCACCGTCTTCGACGGCTTCGCCGACCGGCCGGAGCTGGTCCGGGGCTACATCGGCCCGCAGGTCATGGCGAAACTCGGGCTCCGCTACCTGGTCGACCCCCGGGTGGTGCCCGGCACCGCCTGGCTGACCGGGGCCAACGAGCCGGGCCGGCACGCGGTCGACGTCGTCTGTGGCCGCGACTTCGTCCCCGACGGCACGGTCGAGGCGGCGGACGTACGCCCCGGCGACCCCTGCCCGGCCTGTCCGGACGGGCAGCTGAGCATGCGCCGGGGCATCGAGATCGGGCACGTCTTCCAGCTCGGTCGCCGGTTCACCGACGTGTTCGCGGTGGACGTGCTCGGTCCGGCCGGCAAACCGGTCCGGCCGCTGATGGGCTGCTACGGCATCGGGATCTCCCGGCTGGTCGCCACCATCGCCGAACAGCACCACGACGAGCGGGGACTGTGCTGGCCGATGGCGGTCGCGCCGTGCGACGTACACCTGGTGGCGGCCGGGAAGGGACCGCAGCTCGACGCGGCGCTCGACCTGGGCGGACGCCTCGCCGCCGCCGGCCTGCGGGTGCTGGTCGACGACCGTACGCACGTCTCGGCCGGGGTGAAGTTCACCGACGCCGAGCTGATCGGCATCCCGCGCACCGTGGTGGTCGGCCGTCGTCTCGCCGACGGGTACGTGGAGCTGCGCGACCGCGCACGCGGCGACCGTACGGAGCTGCCGGTGGTCGAGTTGACCACCGCGCTCACCGGACTCGCCGCGATACCGCCCGACCTGGTGTAGCAACGCCGCCACTGGGTACCGCTGTGACATCTGCTGGGTCAATCCTCGGAGGCTCTCGATGTCCGGTTACCGGGTCAGTGACGTGATGACCCGACAGGTTGTCTACCTGTCGACGGAGACGCCCCTGGACGAGGCGGCCAGGGTGATGAAGGAGGCGGACATCGGCGACGTGGTGGTCACCGACGGCGCCACCCTCGCCGGGATGCTCACCGACCGGGACATCGTGGTCCGCGCGGTGGCCGAACGCAGCGATCCGGCGACCACCACGATCGGCTCGATCATCACTCGTGAGGTGGTGATGATCGAGCAGCACTGTTCGACGGCCGAGGCGGCGGCCCTGATGCGTGACCGGGGCGTCCGGCGGATCCTGGTCTGCGACACCGACCGCAAGCTGGTCGGCATCGTCTCCCTCGGTGACCTGGCGATGCAGCTGGATCCGAACTCGGCGCTCAGTGAGATCAGCGAGAAGGCGCCGGTGGTGTGAGGTGGTTGTGGTGTGAGGTGGTTGCAGGGGACCCCTCCTACCGTTTTCTGCCGAGGAGGGGTCCCCTGCAACCACGCCGGCGGGGTTGCGCGACCACGCCGGCAACGCCACGACCACGCCGGTAGCCTGGCGGGATGCCCGAGATGCCGGCCAGGCTGGCCGAGATCGTCGACGAGTTCGCCGCCGCCCCACGCGAGGTGGTGCTCGAGATGCTGTTGGAGTTCGCCGACGTCATCCCTCCGCTCCCGCCCGACCAGGTGGGCCACGAGGGTATGGAGCAGGTGCCGGAGTGCCAGACACCGTTCTTCCTCCGAGCCCGGGTCGCCCCGGACCGGACGGTGACCACCCTTTTCGACTGCCCGCCGGAGGCTCCCACCACCCGGGCCTTCGCCGGCATCCTGGCCGAGGGACTGGCCGGGGCCAGCGCGGACGAGGTGCTCGCCGTCCCGGACGACCTGTACCAGCGGATGGGGCTCGCCCAGGCGATCAGCCCGCTGCGGGTACGCGGCGGCACGGCGATCCTGGCCCGGCTCAAGCGGCAGGTCCGCGAACAGGTCGACTGAGGCGGTTCCGCGCTCGCCCGAGGAGCAGTGACACTGCGGAAGCTGACCACCGGTCCCGGTTCCGGGAACAGATCCGCCGGACGGCGGGTTGACCCGGGGCATGGAGATCGAGGTCTACGCCGACGTGGTCTGCCCCTGGTGCTACGTCGGGAAGCGCCGGCTGGAGCAGGCACTGGCGGCATACGAGGGCGAGGTGACCCTCCGCTACCGGCCGTTCCAGCTCGACCCGAGTCCGGTGTCCGAGCCCCGGCCGCTGATCGAGGGGCTGGGCGCAAAGTTCGGCGGGGTGGACCGGGCCCGGCAGATGGCCGACCACGTCGCCGGGGTGGCCGCCGGGGTGGGACTGAAGCTGGACTTCGACCGGGCGGTCACCGCGAACACGTTCGACGCGCACCGGCTGATCCGATTCGCCGACGGCCAGGGCCGGGCGGCGGACATGATCGAAGCCCTCTTCCGGGCCCACTTCACCGACGGCGTCGACATCGGCTCGCGCTCCGCCCTGGCCTCGCTCGCCACCACGGTCGACCTGGACGCCACCGAGGTCCGCGACTACCTCGACTCGGACGCCGGGGTCGCCGAACTGCGCGCGGAGCTGACCGAGGCCCGGAGCATCGGGGTGACCAGCGTGCCGACCTTTGTCCTCGCCGGCAAGTACGCGGTCAGCGGCGCCCAGGAGCCGGAGACCCTCCTCGCCGCCCTGGCCGAGGTGGCACGCCGGGAGTCGTCAGCCGACTGACCGGAGCCACCCGCACCAATGTTTCACGTGCAACAACATCGATCAGCGCTGATCACTCGACAGGCCTGGCCAGCCCCTCGATCACCTGCGCGTGAGGCAGGGCACCGAGCGCGGCCCCCGGCAACGCGATCTTGCTGTGTCGGACGCCCGACCCGACGATCACGTACGGAACGGCGACCACCCGGCTGTCCACCAGCACCGGCCACCCCTCGGGCAGCCCGATCGGGGTGATGCCGCCGTACTCCATGCCGGTCAGGTCGACCGCGTCGGCCATCGGGGCGAAGCTCGCCTTACGCACGTCCAGCGCCCGCCGGGCCACGCCGTTGACGTCGACCCGGGTGGCGGCGAGGACGACACACGCCGCGTAGCGGACGCTGCCCTCCCGTTTGCCGGCCACCACCACGCAGTTGGCGGACTCGTCCAGCCCCACCTCGTACGCGGCGCAGAAGGCAGCGGTGTCGGCGAGCGTCGCGTCGATCGGTGCGACCAGCACGTCCACCGGGTCGACCGGACCGTCGGCGGTCCACCGTCCGATCGCGGTGGCGACCGGCGGCGCGAGCAGATCCGGCCGGGTGCGGGCGGGCTCGGTCTTCAGCGTTCCCATCACACCGGCGATCCTCGCACCCGGCCAGCGGAAACACCTGCCGGGGCCGGCTGGGCGGGGCCGTGGCCCACCCGCTCGCGGTCAGTTGCCGGCGAGGAACCTCTCCGGCGCGAAGGGCCGTTCCTGTGGCGGGCCGGGTCGCAGCGTCTCCGCGCGGCGGGCGTCCAGGTCCTCCAGGGCGTGCCGGACGGCAATGCGGATCACGCCGTAGAGGAAGACGAAGCCAGCGACGTACAGGATCGTGACGAAGGCCATGGTGAGCATGCGGCCACGGTAGGGCGAACGTGAGTCGGGAACGGGTTCATCCGGCCAGCGTCCCCCGGACGGGTGTCAGGCGGTGGCCGGCACGACCCGTCCGGCGATCAGCGCGCCGACCACGAGAACCACGGCGAGCGGACCGCGCTACTGCCCCCCGTCGTGCGGCAGTGCGGCGCTCGCCGCGGCCCCGCAGGCCCGGCCGGTGCGCACGACCAGTCCGGCCAGGGCTGGTCCGACCAGCGACGGTACGACCCAGGCGGCGGCGAACACAGCGAATATCCGCGGGCAGCAGCACCCATCCTGTGTCCTCAACCCGACTTCAGGTCAACCCGCCGCGACCCGGATCTCGCTTCCCGTCACCGGTCGCCACGTCCGGCCGTCGCCCACGCCGCAGCCGTGGCGTTCCCGTCAGGCCGTCTCCATCGCCTCCCCCACGCCCCGCGCCAGCCCGGACAGGTGCTGGTCGGCCAGGAGGTGACCGGCGGTGATGACCAGGGCCAGCGGCCACTCGATCACCTGGAGCGCGGCCAGCACGCCCACTCCCGCGTAGTAGGCGACCTTGTCCGGCGGCAGCGTCACCTCACCGAGCAGCGGGACGTCCACTCGTCGCTCGTACGAGCGGACCCGCTCACGCGCCTCGTGCCGGGCTGGTGCTCTCATCTCCGCCTCCCCGCGTCGGCTCTGCTGTCGAGCAGGGCATTCCACCCCCGCCCCGGTTCATGCCGCCACACCGGCAGCGCACGGCACCTCCTGCCAGGTTCCGGGACGCGCTCCGCCCGTCAATCCCGATCCGGCCGGAAAAACCTCTCGGCGCGGGGCATGACGGGCCGAAGGGCGGGAAGCCAGGCCACGCGGAGCGAGGCGTGGGAGGCGAGATGGCGTACGACCTGCACGACGGCGACGGGGGACCGGACCGGCTCCCGGCCGGTCGTACCGCCGGATGATCCCGCTGGGCCGGATCGCCGGCCGGGTCCTTCCCCCTGTCGTGCCCCGACTGGTCGGCGACGCCTCCCGGAACGCGGGTACGGCGGCTGTCCGCCTGGCCCGGACCGCCGGCCTCACCTCCCGCCGGGTCTGGTCCCGACCCGGACGACACCACATCGAGGTGCACGGGGTCTGCCAGGACGGCGGCGACCGGCTGGCCCGCCAGGTCGAGAAGGCGCTGGAGAAGCTTCCCGGGGTGAGTTGGGCCCGGGTCAACGCGCCGTCCGGCCGGGTGGTGGTGGCCGTCGAGGAGCCGGAGCCCCGGCTCCGTGACCTGGTCCGGACGATCGATCGGGTGGAGCGTCGCAGCGACCACGAACCCGACCCGGACATCCCGCCGCCACACCCGCCCGAGGAGGGCCCGCAGACCCCCCGCACGCTCGGCGCGCTCGCCTCCGACGTCCTCGGCCTGACCCTCTCCGCCGCCACCCGGATCCTGCCGTTCACCCCGCTGCCCGGTGAGGCCGCCGGGTTCCTCGCGGCGGTCGACCTGCACCCGAAGCTGCACGCCCTGGCCGACCGGGGCCTGCGCGCGGACCCCCGGGCCGATCTGGTCTTCCCGCTCGCCGAGGCGGTGGTGCAGGGGCTTTCCGGCGGTTGGACCAGCCTGGTGCTCGACGGCGCGCAGCGGGTCGTCCAGTGGGGCGAGGCCCGCGCCCAGCAGAACGCCTGGAAACGCGCCGAGCCACAGCTCACCGGCGACCCGGACCGGGCCGTCGCCCGCGCGCCCACCCACGACCGGCCGCGCGCCAAACCGGACGGGCCCGTCGAGCGGTACGTCAACCGGGTGCTCCTCGCCGGGGCGGCGGCCGGGGCGGCGGCGCTGCCCGCGGTGGGCGGGAAGCGGGCCGCCGCGCTGGCCCTCGCCTCCCTGCCGAAGGCCCCCGGCTCCGGCCGCGAGGGGTATGCCGCGCAACTCGGCCGGATCCTGGCCCGCCGGGGCGTCATCGCGATGGACCGTGGCGTGCTGCGGGAACTCGACCGGATCGACACCCTCGTCCTGGACACGGCCGTGCTCGGATCCGACCGGGGAGCGCTGGTCGACCTGGCCCCGCTGGCCACCAGGGACGAGGAGGAGGTCGCCACCCGCGCCTTCGCCCTGTTCGACCCGGACGCACCACGACGGTGCCAGGAGGGGGACGGCTGGCGACTCGCGCCGCTGGACCGGCTCGACGTACGCGATCCGGGGGACACCGACGCCAGCCGGCGGCTCCGCGACGGCGGTGGTCTGCTGCTCGGGCTGGCCGAGGGGGAGTCCCTGGCGGCGGTGCTGCGGGTCGAGCCCGAGCCGGCACCGGGCGTCGACGCGTTGTCGGTCGCCGCCCGGCAGGCCGGTCTGCGGGTGGTGGTGAGCGGCGACGCCGCCCAGCGGTACGCCTTCGCCGACGCCGCCCTTCCCGGTGGACCACGTCTCGCCGAGACGGTACGGGCCCTCCAGTTCGACGGTGCGGTGGTGATGCTGGTGTCCGCCGACCGGGCGGCGCTCGGCGCCTCCGACTGCGGCCTCGGCACGGGTGGTCCCGACGACCCGCCGCCGTGGGGCGCGCACCTGCTCGTCGGCGCCGACCTGCGGACCTGCGCGTTGGTCGTCGAGGCGACCGGGGTGGCCCGCGGGATGAGCCGGCAGAACATCCGCCTCGCCGAGGCGGGTGCCGGGCTCGCCGCGCTCGGGGCGTTCACCGCCGACCGGGAGCTCCTGCCCGGCCGGGCCCTCGCCGCCGTGAACGGCGCAGCCGCGCTGGCCTTCGCGCACGGGGTCTGGCGGGCCCGACGACTACCCGACCGGACGGACACGCCGGCCCCGGCGCTCACCGCCTGGCACCTGATGCCGGTCGACGTGGTCCTCGACAGTCTCGGCACCACCCGGGACGGACTCGACGCGGCCGAGGCGGCCAGCCGGCGGCGCCAGGGCACTGGGAAGGGCACCGACGACGGCAGTCTGCTCCGGGCACTGGTCGACGAGCTCGCCAACCCGCTCACCCCGGTTCTCGCCGCCGGGGCGGCTCTCTCCGCGGCGTTCGGGTCGATCGTCGACGCCGCCCTGGTCGGTGGGGTCGTCGGCGGGTCCGCCCTGATCGGGGCGGTGCACCAGCGCAACACCGAGCGGTCCCTGGCCGAACTGCTCGCCCGGACCTCGGTGACCGCCCGGGTCCGGCGTGCCGGCGCCGAGCAGGTGGTGGCCGCCGACGACCTGGTCGTCGGAGACGTGGTCCTGCTCGAATCCGGGGACGCGGTACCCGCCGACTGCCGGATCCTGGAGTCGGTCGGGTTGGAGGCCGACGAGTCGTCGCTGACCGGGGAGTCGCTGCCGGTGGCCAAGACCGACCGACCGGTGGTGGCCGCCGCGGTCGCCGACCGGCGCTCGATGCTCTACGAGGGCAGCACCGTCGCCGCCGGGCACGGCACCGCCGTGGTGGTCGCCACCGGGGCCGACACCGAGGCGGGACGGAGCCTCGCGCTGGCCCGGCAGGGAGCGCCGGCCGGCGGGGTGGAGGCCCGGCTCGGCCGCCTGACCCGTGCGGCGCTCCCCCTCGCCGCCACCTCGGCGATCGCGGTGGCCGGGGCGGGGCTGCTGCGGGGCGTACCGCTGGCCGAGACGGCGGCGACCGCCGCGAACCTGGCCGTCGCGTCGGTGCCGGAGGGGCTGCCGTTCCTGGTCAGCGCCGCACAGCTCGCCGCGGCCCGGCGGCTCGCCGAGCACGGCGCGCTGGTCCGCAACCCGCGCACCATCGAGGCGCTGGGCCGGGTGGACGTGCTCTGCTTCGACAAGACCGGCACCCTCACCGAGGGACACCTCCGCCTCGCCGGGGTCGGCGACGGCGACCGGTACGCCCCGGTGGACCAGCTCGACGGGACACCTGCCCTACGGGCCACGCTCGCGGCGGCGCTGCGGGCCACCCCGGACTCGGCCGACCCGGCGGAACTGCCGGAGCAGACCGACCGGGCGATCCGCACCGGCTCCCGGCCCCTCGACGGGGTGGTCGAGCAGATCGGGGCCGGCGGCTGGCGGTCCGTCGGCGGGCTGCCGTTCGAGCCGTCCCGCGGCTACCACGCCACCCTGGGCGAGACCGACGACGGCCTGCTGCTGAGCGTGAAGGGCGCGCCGGAGCGGGTGCTGCCCCGCTGTGCCACCCGCCGGTCCGGCGACGGCACCGAGCGGTCCCTGGACGACGCCGACCGGACCCGCTTGCAGGATGCCCTGGCCGAACGGGCCGGAGCCGGACACCGGGTGCTCGCGCTCGCCGAGCGGCGGATGACCGACCGGGAGGTCACCGACGACGAGGTACGTGAGCTGGTCTTCGTGGGCTACCTGACCCTCGCCGACGGGGTGCGGGAGAGCGCCGCGCCAGCCGTGCACCGGATCCGGCAGGCCGGCGTGCACACCATCATGATCACCGGCGACCATCCGGCTACCGCCGAGGCCATCGCCTCGATCATCAGCACCGACAGCGAACAGCGGGTGGTCACCGCCGCCGAACTGGACCAGCTCGACGACGAGGCGCTCGCCGCCCGCCTCGCCCGCACCGACGTGGTCGCCCGCTGCACCCCGACCCACAAGGTACGGATCATCCAGGCGCTCCAGAAGTGCGGCCGGGTCGTCGCGATGACCGGGGACGGCGCGAACGACGCCCCCGCGATCCGCCTCGCCGACGTCGGCATCGCCCTCGGCCAGCGGGGCACCCCGGCCGCCAAGGCCGCCGCCGACCTGGTGGTCACCGACGACCGCCTGGAGACCATCATCGCCACCCTGGTCGAGGGGCGGGCCATGTGGTCCTCGGTCCGCCACGCGCTGAGCATCCTGGTCGGCGGCAACCTGGGCGAGATCGCGTTCAGCGTGCTCACCGCCGCCGCGACCGGCCGGTCCGCGCTCACCGGCCGGCAACTGCTCCTGGTCAATCTCCTCACCGACCTGGTGCCGGCGATGGCCATCGCGGTCCGACCACCGGGCTCCCACCACGGCGACCACCTGCTGCGCGAGGGACCGGACACCTCCCTCGGGGAGACCCTGAACCGGGAGATCGGGCTGCGGGCCGCCGCCACCACCCTCGGCGCGACCGCCGGCTGGACACTCGCCCGCTGGACGGGCAGCCAACGGCGGGCCGGCACGGTGGCCCTCGCCTCCCTGGTCGGCACCCAGCTCGGACAGACCGTCCTCGCCGGGGGCACCAGTCCGACGGTGCTCGCCTCCACCGCGGCCTCGGTCGGCGCGCTGGTCGCCGTGGTGCAGACCCCCGGGGTCAGCCAGTTCTTCGGCTGCACACCGCTCGGACCGGTCGGCTGGACCATCGCCGCAGGCTCCGCGATCGGGGCCACCCTCGGCAACGGCACCCTCAGCAGGCTGGTGGACCGCCTGCCCCGGCCACCGTCCTGACGGTCTCCGATCGCCGGGTCAGCCCGGCCACCCCGAGCCATGCACGACGTACCGGACCTGCTCGCAGACAATCCGGTTGGCCGGGCCGGCCGCCGCTCGTACCGTGACGGGATGCTCGGACGCCTCGCGCGAATCGGCGTCCGGACCGGTCCGCCCCGGCCAGAATGGTGCCGAAGGGGGCGAACCGTGGATCTGCTGAGCGTCCTGCCGCTCGCCCTGGTGATGGTCGCCGGCCCGCAGATCATCAGCGCGGTCTTCCTCGCCTCCGGTCGGAACGCCCGCCGCGCCTCGCTGGCCTTCGTCCTGGGCGCCGGGTTCGCCCTGCTCGTCGGGCTCGGGTTCTGGTACGTCGTCTTCCACGCCGTACGACGAACCGTCGACGTGCCGGGCGGGGACGACGGCGCCCGTCGCCTCCTCGACTGGGTGGTCCTGGTCGTGCTGGTGGCGCTGATCCCGGCGGTCTACGTCCGGCGCGGCCGGCGGCCGAGGTGGATGGGTCGGCTGGCGGAGGCCGGTCCCCGGCTCGCGTTCGGGCTGGGCTTCCTGCTCCTCGCCGCCATGCCCACCGACGAGGCCACCATGCTGACCGTGGCGGCGAGCCTGGCCGGTCACCACCGGCCGTGGTGGCATCTGCTGCCGTTCGCCGGCTTGACGCTGCTGCTGCTCGCGCTGCCGCTGCTGGCCTCGGTCCTCCTGGGTCGGCGTGCCGTGGCCGTGCTGCCGAGGATCCGCGACTGGGCCGAGACACACGCATGGGTGGTCAGCGAGGCGGTCATCCTGGTCTTCCTCGCCACCGTGGTCCGCGACCTGGTCAAGTCGGTCGGTTGACGTGTGCGGCGATACTCGGCGGAATGAACGACCTCGCGGATCCGAACGGGACACCGACTCCGGTCGGCCGAGACCGACGTCGACACTCCCTGCGGACGGCGGTCGTCCTGGCCCTCGCCTGCGGCGTCGTGGCCGCCGCCGTCGTCCTGTGGTGGCCCCGGACGATGGTCGTCCGGGTCGTCGACCAACCGCCGGAGGTCGTGTACGCCGACGGTTCGGCGCACTTCGCCGTGCTGACGCACGTCCGCGCGCCGATCGCGGCGGTCCGGCCGTCGCAGGACGTCTCCTCCGCCGTCAACCACTACGCGGTCGTCCTGGGTCGCGATCCGGGCGGCAGCTACGGACACCGGGTCCGCCTCGACGCGACGGGCATGGACCCGACCGAGCTGACCGTCGAGTGGACCGCCGACGGCGTGTGGCTCTCCTATCCGTCCGGTCATCGGGTCTTCGTACCCGCGACCCACTTCACCGGCGGCCGGTGAGCGACCGAGTTCGGCTGCGGGTAGCGGCCGGACGGCCGGGAGCTCTCACGACGATCGCTCGGCGGGGACGGACAGCGGCAGTTCCGAGGGCGCGGGCAGGAGCACCGAGAACACTCGGACGAGCGGGCGGAAACCCGCGCTGTCGTAGATCCGGCGTGCGGGGTTGCCGTCCGCCACCGACAGGCCGACCGCCGGCAGCCCTGCCTCGTGCGCACCGCGCAACGCGTGCGTGAGCAGAGTCCGCCCGAATCCACGACCCTGCGCGCGGGGCGTCACGGCGAGGTTGACGATCCAGGCGCAGGCGTCGTCGGTCCACGGCACCGGTCCGGCGCACAGGACGTGGCCGGCGCTGCGTCCGTCGGGATCCACCAGCCGGGCCGAGGCCGCCAGCAGCGGCGGTACCGGCTCGCCACCGTCGAACATCGCCCGAACCTGCTCGGTGTGCCGGGCCTGCCACCGACCGTCCGGATGGTCCGGGCCGTACGCCGCTGCCAGTCCTTCGGCCAGGTCGTCGTCCCAGCCCGGACTGCCCAGGGACCATCCGGCAGGCAACGCCACCGGCGCGGGCACCCGGGTCAGACCGTGACGCATGTCGGTCGCGGCCCGGTGCAACTCGACACCGCCGGCCACCAATACCGCCACCAGGCCATCGTCCGACGTTTCCAGCCGGTAGCCGGCGAGATCGCGGCGCACCTGCTCGGCAAGCTGGCTCCGCACCGTCCCGGGCAGCGGGCTGACCGCAGTTGCGACGCGCTTTCCCGCCTCGTCACGAAGGCGCATCCGGGCCAGTTCCGTGCCGTCGTCGGCGACGAGCAACGAGTCGGCGCGGTCCTCTGGATCTGGGCGTACCGGCATCGCGCGAGCGTAGTGGCCGTACGGTCGGACTCCATCGGAGAGGGCGGCAGCGGTCGCGCGCGTCGCACCGACGAGGTTCCCCACATGCAGCACCGGACTGCCCCCGCGAAGGGACGGGGAACCATCCCGGTCACCGGGTGGTCGTGTCACCCCGAGCGTGCTGTGGAGCTGCCCGCACCAACGGGGCACCCGTGATCTCCAGCACCGACGGCACCGGGACGGTCAGCCACGCGGCCACAGCCTCGCACCGCGCACGCCGATCCGATCCGCTAGCACAGACGGGGCAGCTCCACAGCGTCCGACCAGGACACCCTCCGCCCGGCGGCGGCCGACTTCTGCTGGTGAAGCTCAGGGGAGTTGGGTGCCGTTCCTGTCGCGGTGACGGGCGTCCGGCGTCGCCAGGTGCCAGGCCTTGGCAACGGTTCTGCTTATTCGGTAGACCAGAAAGACCACCCAGCCGATCGCGGCAAGTGCGCCGGCCACGGCGAGCCCGGTGAAGAGCAGCCAGGTGCTGCCGCCCTGGGCAGCGAAGACACCCCTGCGGGCGCCGGTGTCGCGGGCCGCCACGGTGGCCCCTGCGGTCAGCTCATCCGGCCCGTCGTAGACGATGACGTCGCTACGCGGCGTTCCACCCTCGTCCGGGACGAAGTCGCCGTGCCAGGTGCAGTTGCGGCCGCACGTCTCGTAGCGCGCGATGAAGGTGCCCGCCGTGCCGTCACCGGACTTCGCCTGCCAGGCCGAGGCGACGTCGGGCACGGCGAGGGACAGTCCGAGGAGGGCAAGGAGGGGAAGCCCAACCCAGAGCAGGAACTTCATCCCCCAGCCAGCTGTGCCATTTGCCACGAGCACACCGTAACGAGACCGGTCCAGCCGCAGTCTCCAGCGGTGGTCGCTGACGAAGAACGAGGAATCCCGATCGGAAGCAGCAGTCCCGGACAGAGAGAAACCCCGTGACGTGCACGGAAGTGAGGTGGAGCCCAGGGGACTCGAACCCCTAACCCCTGCCTTGCAAAGGCAGTGCTCTGCCAGTTGAGCTAGGGCCCCGAAAGGGCGGGAGCAACCCGCCCGGGTTCGGCCTTATCGAAGGTCGGGAGCGGTGGTCGCCTCGTGCCACAGGGCGCGCTCGTCGTTCGACGCCTTGATCCGCTGGGCAACGACAACCGCCACACCAACCACGCCGACCAGCAACAGAAGCTTCTTCACCATGGGGCGTCCCCTCGCTCGACTGCCGTCCGACGGTGTGCGGTGGGGCTAGCTGGAATCGAACCAGCGACCTCAGAGTTATCAGCTCTGCGCTCTAACCGACTGAGCTATAGCCCCGTGTGCGACGAGCAACATTAACCCATCCGTGCGTCCCGCCCAAAATCGGGGTCGGGCGTCGCGCACCGTCGTTGACGAACCTACCCCGACGACCGACGCCGGGGCGACCGCTTTCGCGGTGCCCCGGCGTCACGCGTTTCCCGGGTCGACTCAGTCCCGCTCGGCGAGAGTGAGTTCGACCCCACCGACCAGGTCGGCACAGACGTTGTAGACGAACGCCCCCAGCGTGGCGAGCGCCGTGAACAGGACGACGTTGACCAGCCCGAGCAGCGCCGAGCTGAGGATCACGCCCTTGGCGGTGATCTGGAAGCCGTCCGCGCCCTGTCCACCACCGGCGCTGACCAGGTCGGTCAGGCTCTCGTTGACGCTCTGGAACACGCCCATCGCGTCGAGCGCCAGGTAGAGCACCGACGTGGCGACCACCACGACGATGAAGAGCACCACGGAGACCGCGAAGGCGAACTTCATCACCGACCACGGGTCGATCCGCTTGAGGTTCAGCCGGGCCCGCCGGGGGCCGCGCGAGGCGGCCGAGCTGACCGAGCTACGCGCGGCGCGTACCGCCTCGTTGACCCGGGCCGCCCCGACCGCCGCGGCACCGCCGACCCCCGGCGGCAGCCCGCCACCGTTGGGCCGGGCGACGCCCGGTCGCGCCGTGTCCGGCGGGGTGCCGGCACCGACCCGCGGCTGGGTGCCCGTCGTGGCTGTCTGGGCGGCCTTTGTGGGGATCGGCTGTGTCGTCGTGGCCGGACGGGCCGCACCGGAGACCGGTGTCGCCCCGGCCGATGTCGGCGCGTCGACGTTGATCGCCTCGGTCCGGTCGCCCTTCTCCGCCTCGTCGGCGGTGGGCTTGTCCGGCGGCGGTGCCATCCCCGGAGCCCGGGTGAACTTCGGGGCAGGCGCGTCAGCGGGAACCGTGGCCCGGCCCACCGCAGCGCGTCCGGACGCGGGTGCACCGCCCTTCGCGGCATCCTCGTCGACCGGTTTGGCCGAGGTCCCCTTGTTCCCCGACTTCGCCTGTGTCTCCGTCATCAACTAGTCCTGTTCGTCAGGCTCGTCGGCATTGCGAGCAATCGCCACGATAGTTACGCCGTCCGGGAGGTCCATCAGCTTGACCCCCATTGTGTTCCGATCCCGCGTACGGCGTACAGGCTTCACCGGAGTTCGGATGACGCCACCGTTGCTGGTGATCGCGAAGAGCTCGTCGTCCGGGCTGATCACGACGGCGCCGACGAGGCCCCCGCGGCGTTCTGTGATCTTCGCGGTCAACACGCCCTTACCTCCCCGGCCCTGCACCGGGTATTCCTCGATGGGGGTCCGCTTCGCGTATCCCCCGTTCGTGGCCACCAGGACGTCCATGCCCTCCCGGACGACCTCCATGGCCAGCAGTTCGTCCTCGTCACTGAAGCGCATGCCGATCACGCCCGTGGTGGCCCGCCCCATCGGTCGCAGCGCCTCGTCACTCGCGTTGAACCGGATGGCCTGTGCGTTCTTGGAGACCAGCAGCAGGTCGTCGTGCGGGGCGCACAGGGCGGCACCGACCAGCTCGTCCTCGTCGCGCAGGTTGATCGCGATGATGCCGCCCGAGCGGTTGGAGTCGAACTCCTCGAGCTTCGTCTTCTTCACCAGGCCGTTCTTCGTGGCCAGTACCAGATAGGGGGCTACCTGGTAGTTCGGAATCTCAATGATCTGTGCGATCTGCTCCTCCGGTTGGAAGGCGAGCAGATTGGCCACGTGCTGGCCCTTGGCCACCCTACTGGCCTCCGGAAGCTCGTACGCCTTGGCCCGGTACACCCGCCCCTTGTTGGTGAAGAACAGGATCCAGTCGTGGGTCGAGCAGACGAAGAAGTGGCTGACGATGTCGTCCTGTCGCAGCGTGGCGCCGCTGACCCCCTTGCCGCCCCGCCGCTGGGAACGGTAGAGGTCGACCTTGGTCCGCTTGGCGTACCCGGTCCGGGTGATGGTGACCACGACGTCCTCGCGGGCGATCAGGTCCTCCATCGAGACCTCGCCGTCGAACGGCACGATCTTCGTACGCCGCTCGTCGCCCCACTTGGCGACGATCTCGCCCAGCTCCTCGGAGACGATCCGCCGCTGCCGTTCCGGCTTCGCCAGGATGTCCTTCAGGTCCGCGATCTCGATCTCGAGCTTCGCCAGGTCGTCCAGGATCCGCTGCCGCTCCAGCGCGGCGAGGCGGCGCAGCTGCATGTCGAGGATCGCGGTGGCCTGGATCTCGTCGATCGTCAGCAGCCGGATCAGGCCCTGCCGGGCGTCCTCGACCGTGGGCGAGCGCCGGATCAGCGCGATCACCTCGTCCAGCGCGTCGAGCGCCTTGGAGAGGCCGCGAAGGATGTGCGCCCGCTCCTCGGCCTTGCGCAGCCGGAACGCCGTCCGCCGCCGGATCACCTCGATCTGGTGCTCGACGTAGTAGCGGATGAACTGCGCGAGGTTGAGCGTGCGCGGCACCCCGTCGACCAGCGCCAGCATGTTGGCGCCGAAGGTCTCCTGGAGCTGGGTGTGCTTGTAGAGGTTGTTCAGCACCACCTTGGCGACCGCGTCGCGCTTGAGCACCAGCACGATCCGCATGCCGGTACGCCCGGAGGACTCGTCCCGGATGTCGGCGATGCCGCCGAGCTTGCCCTCCTTGATCAGCTCGGCGATACGCTCGGCCAGGTTGTCCGGGTTGACCTGGTAGGGCAGTTCGCTGACGACCAGGCAGGGACGCCCCCGCTTGTCCTCCTCGACCTCCACCACGGCACGCATCCGGATCGAGCCCCGACCCGTGCGGTACGCGTCCTGGATCGCGGTCGTACCGACGATCAGGCCGTGGGTCGGGAAGTCCGGGCCCTTCACGATCTCCAGCAGCGCGTCGAGGGTGGTGGCCTCGTCCTCCTCCGGGTGCTCCAGGCACCACTGGACGGCCGCGCCGATCTCCCGCAGGTTGTGCGGCGGGATCTTGGTGGCCATGCCGACCGCGATGCCCTCGGAACCGTTGATCAGCAGGTTCGGGATCCGCGACGGCAGGATGGTGGGCTCCTTGGCCCGCCCGTCGTAGTTGTCCTGGAGGTCGACGGTGTCCTCGTCGATGTCCCGCAGCATCTCC
Source organism: Micromonospora echinospora (assembly GCF_900091495.1). Taxonomy (NCBI): domain Bacteria; kingdom Bacillati; phylum Actinomycetota; class Actinomycetes; order Micromonosporales; family Micromonosporaceae; genus Micromonospora; species Micromonospora echinospora. The sequence continues at coordinate 2,130,528 of NZ_LT607413.1, forward strand.
ATCGCCAGCGGGTCGAGCTTGCACTCGGTGTAGCGCATCGCGGCGGCCGGGTCGTTGCCCGGGGAGCCGAAGTTGCCGTTGCCGTCGACCAGCGGGTACCGCAGTGACCAGGTCTGCGCCATCCGGACCAGCGCGTCGTAGATCGCCGAGTCGCCGTGCGGGTGGAACTGGCCCATCACGTCGCCGACGACGCGGGAGCACTTCACGTAGCCGCGGTCCGGCCGGTAGCCGGAGTCGAACATGGCGTAGAGGATCTTGCGGTGGACCGGCTTGAGCCCGTCCCGCACGTCCGGCAGCGCCCGACCGACGATGACGCTCATCGCGTAGTCGAGGTAGGAGCGCTGCATCTCCACCTCGAGGCCGACCGGCTCGATCCGGTCGTGCGCCACTACCGCGGCGGTCGCGTCCGGGGTCTCCGGCTCGTTAGGGGTGGACTCGGGAGTATCGGTCACTGTTAACCCTTATCAGACTCAGAGTCGTTTTCGTGCTGTGGATAACGGCTGTGGATACCGGCGAAGCTGTGGATAACTCTGTGGACGGGTGAACCCCCGGAAGCTCTCCGGCGACCCACCGGCGACCATCAGATGTCCAGGAAGCGCACGTCCTTGGCGTTCCGCTGGATGAACGAGCGGCGAGCCTCGACGTCCTCGCCCATCAGGACGCTGAACAGCTCGTCGGCGACCGCCGCGTCGTCGAGCGTGACCTGGCGCAGGGTCCGGGTCGCCGGGTTCATCGTGGTCTCCCACAGCTCGGGGTAGTTCATCTCGCCGAGACCCTTGAACCGCTGGATGTCGTCCGGCTTGGCGTTCGCCTTCTTCTGCTGGCGCAGCGCGATCAGCCCGTCCCGTTCCCGGTCGGAGTAGGCGTACTGGGCGTCGTCGCCCTTCTTGTTCCACTTGATCTTGTAGAGCGGCGGGGCAGCCAGGTACACGTGGCCCAGTTCCACCAACGGACGCATGAAGCGGAACAGGAGGGTGAGCAGCAGGGTCTGGATGTGCTGGCCGTCCACGTCCGCGTCGGCCATCAGCACCACCTTGTGGTAGCGCAGCTTCTCCATGTCGAAGTCGTCGTGGATGCCGGTGCCCAGCGCGGTGATCAGCGCCTGGACCTCGTTGTTCTTCAACACCCGGTCGATCCGGGCCTTCTCCACGTTCAGGATCTTGCCCCGGATCGGCAGGATCGCCTGGGTGCGCGGGTCCCGTCCCTGCTTGGCCGAGCCACCGGCCGAGTCGCCCTCGACGATGAAGACCTCGGACTCGCGCGGGTCGGTCGACTGGCAGTCGGCCAGCTTGCCCGGCATCGAGCCGGACTCCAGCAGCGACTTGCGGCGGGCCAGCTTCCGGGCCTGCTGCGCGGCGATCCGGGCCCGGGCGGCCTGGGACGCCTTGGTGATGATGACCTTCGCCTCGGCCGGGTTCCGGTCGAACCAGTCGACCAGCCACTCGTTGCAGACCCGCTGGACGAAGCTCTTCACCGGGGTGTTGCCGAGCTTGGTCTTGGTCTGCCCCTCGAACTGCGGGTTCGCCAGCTTGACCGAGATGATCGCGGCGAGCCCCTCGCGGATGTCCTCGCCGGAGAGCTTCTCGTCCGACTTCAGCAGCTTCTTCTCGGTGCCGTACTTGTTGACGAGGCTGGTCAGCGCGGCGCGGAAGCCCTCCTCGTGGGTGCCACCCTCATGGGTGTTGATGGTGTTCGCGAAGGTGTAGACCGACTCGCCGTAGGACTCGTTCCACTGCATGGCGATCTCGACGGACATGCCCTCCTCCTCGCCGGCGAACTCGACCACCGTCTTGTGGATCGGGTTCTTCGAGGCGTTGAGGTGCCGGACGAAGTCGGCGATGCCGCCCTTGTAGCAGAAGGTGACCTCGCGCTGGCGGCCGTCCTCGTCCTCGGGCACCCGCTCGTCGAGGAGGTGGATGGTGAGGCCCCGGTTCAGGAAGGCCATCTCCTGGAGCCGCCGGTAGATGGTCTGGAAGTCGAAGTCGACCGTCTCGAAGACGTCCGGGTCGGGCCAGAAGGCGACCGCCGAGCCGGTGCGGTCGGTGGTCTCGCCCTTGTCCAGCGGGCTCGGCTTGGAGGCGGTGTACTGCTGCCGCCAGACGAAGCCGTCCTTGTGGATCTCCACGGCCATCCGGGTGGAGAGCGCGTTCACGACGGACACGCCGACGCCGTGCAGACCGCCGGAGACCGCGTACGCCTTGCCGTCGAACTTGCCGCCGGCGTGCAGCACGGTCAGCGCGACCTCGACGCCGGGCTTCTTCAGCTTGGGGTGCAGGTCGACCGGGAAGCCCCGGCCGTTGTCGGTGACCCGGACGCCACCGTCGGCCAGCAGCACCACGTCGATGGTGTCGCAGTGACCCGCCAGCGCCTCGTCGACCGCGTTGTCGACGACCTCCCACACGAGGTGGTGCAGACCACGTTCCCCGGTGGACCCGATGTACATGCCGGGCCGCTTCCGGACCGCCTCCAGCCCTTCGAGGACGGTGATCGACTCGGCGCCGTACTCCTGCTTGTTCTGCGCTGCCACCCTCGGCCACTTTCTCGCGCCGTCCGCGCCGGGAGGGCGCGTCGGGCGCGGGTTCGGCGGACAGGACGCGACGTCGGGCGCGGGGACCGGCACCAGGTAACCTCCGGGGTACGGCCGAACACGCCGGTCGCCGCGGTTGCCCGCGGATCGCGATCAACTCGATACGACGCAGGTACGTCGGGGCCCGGCCGGGTCCGTGGCGTCACTCCGCGCCAGAATCGTCGTCTCGCCTCCAATCCTACTGTGCGCAGCCGACAGAACCACCACTCGGCACCCCTTGAAGGCGGCTCAGACCTCCGCTGCGGCCCGAATCGCGCCTCCCGTAACTCCCCCTACACGAGCGGCCCTGATCGTGGGCGCGGTTGCCGACGGTCGGGCCACCGACACCACCCGCGACGGGTACGCCCCGGGGTCGCGCGGAGTACGCACGGTGCCGTACCTTGGCGGCGCCGCCCGGGGTGCCGCTCTTGATCTTTAGGCGGCAGAATCGGACGATCGGACCAACTGGCTACGTGCACTTAAGAGGTGACGCCCGATGGGGCTGGACAACGTCGCGGTGGTCTGGCCGCGGACCGGCCGGTTCTACGACCCGGTGGCACCGGCCGAGTTCGTGGACTTCGGCGAGATCGTGGAGATGCCCCAGATCTCCGCACCGACCGCGGCTCTCGCCGAGCTGATCGCCAAGACCGGCACGGTGCGGGCGACCGCGTACACCGAACTCGTGGACCTCCTGCTCGGCCTGGAAAATGTGCTCTACGCCACGGAGAACGCCGCCGAGGACGAGGACCCGGTGATCGACCCGGACGGCTGCGGCTGGATCGCGGACGGGCTGGAGCGTTTCGTCGCCCGGCACCGCGAGCACGGTGAACCGGTCACTTTCGACTCGGTCAGCGCCGTGCTGCGGGCGCTGCTGGCCGACAACCGCCTCGCCGAGCAACAGCTCCGCTGGCTCGACAGCCGGCTCGACGGGCTCCGCGACGAGGCCGGCGACCCGCCGCAGTGGAACTTCACCTGTGCCGAGCTGGCCGTGCTCGCCGCCTTCTACCGCCGTTGCGCCGAACGCGGTTTCGCCGTCTACGCCGCCACCTGACCGGTTCGTCCCCATGAGCCGACCGCCGCCCCGATCGGGGCGGCGGTCGGGGCGGATCAGCCGTAGGTGTCGCGGGGGCCGCGACCACGCACGCGTCGGGGCCCCCGGGACCAGGACGGCGCGGCCGGGCCGTGGATGTGCAGCTTGCGGACCACGTTGTGGCCGACCTCACGGGCGATCTGCTTGAGCAGTGAGCCGGCCAGCAGACGGAGCTGGGTGGCCCACGCGGTCGACCTGGCCTCGACGGTGAGCTCGCCGTCCTCCAGTTTCACCGGGCGGCTGTGCTGGGCGATCTCCGATCCCACCACCCGTTCCCACGCACCGAAGACGGTGGCCTCCGCCGCCGGCTGCTCCCAGCCCCGTGCCTTCACCAACCGGCTGAGCACCGCGCCGAGCAACTGCGGGTCCCGGGGGTCCGGTCCCGGACCGGAGTAGCCGCGCAGCCGCCGCTGACCGTCGCCACCCGCGCCGGCCGCGCTGCGCCGCCGGGGGGTGGTTGCCTCCCGGCGGGCCTTCGCCGCGTCCAGCACCGCCCGGGCCAGCTGCGGGCCGGAGGCACCGGCCGGCAGGTCGGCACCGGCGCTCCCGCCGGTTCCCGCCGGGCGTGCGCCGGCCGTGGTGTCGCCCGCGCCTCCACCGGCCTGGTCGGACGCCGAGCCGGTCGGACGGGTTCCAGCCCCCTCCCCGGGGCCGGTCGCCCGTTGGCCTTTGCTCCCGGCCGCGCGGGCGCGACCGGCGGCGTTCCGGGCCGTGCCGGCGGCGGGACGGGGCCGGAGCGGGTCATCCGACACGACGTACCGTCCCCTCGTCGACCTGGTAGCGGGCACTCCGCAGGGCCACCGGAACGTCGTCGTCCACGGCACAGGTCACCAGGAGCTGTGCGGCCCCGCCGACCAGGCCGGCCAGCCGTTCCCGACGGCCGGCGTCCAACTCGGCGAAGACGTCGTCGAGCACCAGCACCGGCTCGATCCCGTCCGAGCGGAGCAGGTCGTACGCGGCCAGCCGCAGGGCGAGCGCGAACGACCAGGACTCGCCGTGGCTGGCGTACCCCTTGGCGGGCAGCGGGCCGAGGGTGAGCACGAGATCGTCCCGGTGCGGGCCGACCAGGGTGGTCCCCCGCTCCACCTCGGCGGTCCGGGCCTCCGCCAGCGCGGCGGTCAGCGCCTCGGTGAGGGTGGCCCGGTCCGGCACCGGCTCGGCCAGCTCCACCGACGGCCGGTACGCGATGCCGGCCTCCGCCCGCCCGGCGGCGACCGCGTCGTAGGCCTTGGTGACGTGTGGCGTGAGCGCGGCGACCAGTTCCAGCCGCCCGGCGAGCAGTTCCGCGCCGTGCCGGGCCAGGTGGGTGTCCCAGACCGCCAGGGTGGAGAGGTCCCCGCCCCGGGTGCCGCCGGTCTTGCGCGCCAGGTAGGCGGTACGCAGCAGGGCGTTGCGCTGCTTGACCACCCGCTCGTAGTCGGCCCGCACCCCGGCGTACCGGGGCTGGCGGAGCACCAGCAGGTCGTCGAGGTAGCGGCGGCGTTCGGCCGGGTCGCCCCGGACGAGTTCGAGATCCTCCGGGGCGAACAGCACCAGCCGCAACGCGCCGAGCACGTCCCGCGCCCGTCGGGCCGGGGACCGTCCGAGCCGGGCCCGGTTGGCCTTCCCCGGGACGATCTCCAGCTCGACCAGGAGTTCCCGGCCCTCGTGCACCACGGCGCAACGGATCACCGCCGACTCGGCACCGAGCCGCACCAGCGGGGCGTCGGTGGCGACCCGGTGGCTGTCCAGGGTCGCCACGTAGCCGAGCGCCTCGACGAGGTTGGTCTTGCCGACCCCGTTCGCCCCGACCAGGACGTTCGCCCCCGGTTCGAGGTCGACGCCGACCCGCTCGTACGAGCGGAAGTCGACCAGTTCGAGCCGGCGGACGTACACGGCGGAGCGGATGCCGGTCAGCGCTTGCGGACGGCGTGCCCGCCGAACTGCTGGCGCAGCGCGGCAACGGCCTTCATCGCGGGCGAGTCGTCCTGGCGGGAGGCGAACCGGGCGAAGAGCGAGGCAGTGATGACGTTCAGCGGCACGGCGAGCCGGACCGCCTCGTCGACCGTCCAGCGCCCCTCACCGGTGTCCTCGGTGTAGCCGCTCAGCTCGGCCAGCTCCGGGTCCTCGTCCAGGGCCCGGTCGAGCAGGTCCAGCAGCCAGGAGCGGACCACGGTGCCCTCGCGCCAGGACTTGAACACCCCGGGCACGTTGGTCACCAGCTCGGAGGCGGCCAACAGCTCGTAGCCCTCGGCGTAGGCGTGCATCAGGCCGTACTCGATGCCGTTGTGCACCATCTTCGCGTAGTGCCCGGCACCGACCGGCCCGGCGTGCACGAAGCCGAACTCGCCCTCCGGCTTGAGCGCCTCGAAGATCGGCATCAGCCGCCCGACGTGCTCCTCCGAGCCGCCGACCATCAGGGCGTAGCCGTTCTGCCGGCCCCACACCCCGCCGGAGACACCGACGTCGAGGTAGCCGATGCCCTGCTCGTTCAGCCGCTCGGCGCGCGGGGCGTCGTCGCTGAAGCGGGAGTTGCCGCCGTCGATGACGATGTCGCCGGAGTCGAGCAGGGCGGCCAGCTCGTCGATGGTCGCGTCGGTGACCCCGGCCGGCACCATCACCCAGACGGCGCGCGGCGCCGCCAGCTTCTCGACCAGCTCCGTCAGGGAGGCGACGTCGCTCAGCTCCGCGTTGTGGTCGAAGCCGACCACCTCGTGCCCGGCGGCGCGCAGCCGCTCGCGCATGTTGCCGCCCATGCGGCCGAGTCCTACCAGGCCGAGCTGCATCTGTACCTACCTCCGGTGGTTCTGGTTCGGGGTGTGTGCGCGATCAGCGGGAGACCCGGATCGGCATGATCAGGTACCGGTACCCCGGAATGACCTCGCCATCCTCGCCGGCCGGAGAAATCACGGCGGGCTTCAGCGCGTCGACGAAGGCGAGCATGGCGGTCTGGGCACCCAGGTTCGCCAGGCCGTCGATCAGGTACTGCGGGTTGAAGCCGACGGTCAGCGCGTCGCCGGTGAAGGTCGCGTCCATGGCTTCGCTGGCCCGCGCCTCCTCGGTGCCGCCGGCCTCCACGACCAGCCCGTCCGAGCTGAAGCTGAGCAGCACCGGAGTGGTCCGCTCGGCGACCAGGGCGACCCGCTTGACCACCTCGATCAGGGTGCTCACCGACACCCGGGCCTCGGCGTTGTGGCTCGGCGGGAAGAGCGACCGGACCGGCGGGTAGTTCGCGCCGTCGAGCAGCCGGCTGGTGGTCCGGCGGGTGCCGCCGGAGAAGCCGATCATGCCCTCACCGGCCGCTCCCTGCGACAGGGCCAGGGTCACCTCGCCGCCGAGCGGGCCGAGCGCCTTGGCGGTGTCGTGCAGCGTCCGGGCCGGGACCAGGGCGTTGATGCTGACTCCGGCGTCGTCCGGACGCCACTGCATCTCGCGCAGGGCGAGGCGGTAGCGGTCGGTGGCGAGCATGGCGAGGGTGTCGCCGTTCAACTCCAGCCGGACGCCGGTCATCATCGGCAGGGTCTCGTCCCGGCCGGCGGCCACCGCGACCTGGGCGACCGCTGCGGCGAAGGCGGCGGCGTCCACCGTGCCGGCGCTCTCCGGCATCTCCGGCAGGGCGGGGTAGTCCTCCACCGGCATGGTGGGCAGCGTGAACCGGGCACTCCCGCAGACCAGTTCGAGGTGCGCGCCGACAGCGGCGATGTCGACCGGCTTGCCGGGCAGGGCCTTGGTGATCTCGGCCAGCAGGCGACCGGAGACCAGCGCGGCGCCGTCGGCGTCACCCTGCACCTCGACGGTGACCTGGCTGGAGACTTCGTAGTCGAAGCCGGAGACCTGCAGGTTCCCGTCGGTGACCCGGAGCATCACTCCGGCGAGCACCGGTACGGACGGCCGGTTGGGGAGGCTCTTCGCGGTCCACGCCACAGCCTCGGCGAGCGCGTCGCGCTCCACTCGGAACTTCATCAATGCCTCCGCGTCGACGTCAGCGACAACTCTCTCATGCCGACCGCTGCCCACCGTCCCGCCCGACCGTGCGGGTACCCATCGCACCTTAGGGCGCGTGGGCATCGGCTGTGCGCCCGACCCCGTGGATCGGGTCGTGAGCCTGCTCCGGCCGGAGGCTGACGACCCTGTCCACAGGAAGTCCAACGGTGATGATTGGTTTTTGTTCTCTTCAAAGAGATAACCCATCGTCTTCATCGCACCTGTGCAAACTGTGGGTAAGTCGCGTTTTCGCAGGTCAGAGGCGTTATCCACCGGTGGTTTACCTGTGGAGAACCATGGGTACAACTCGCGTACTTGTCCACAGGCGCCGTCCCGGGCCTCGTTGTCCACCGTCGTCCACCGGTTATCCACCGGTTATCCACGGACTTTCTCCCCAGACCTGTGGACGAGCGGACCGACGCCGGCGGCCGTTGTCCCCAGAACCTTCAACAGGCCGTCCACAGGTGGCCGCCAACCGGTGGACAACCGATGGGCTGTCCACAACCATCCACAGTGTCGTCCCCAGGGTTTTTCCACAACCTGTGGGTAACCGGGTCGAGGCCCACCGTAGTTATCCACTGCCTGTGGATAACTTGCTGTGGACAAGTCGGTCTTGCTGTGGACAGGCGTGAGGGGGTGTGGGTACACCGCTCCGCCCCGGTGCGTGGTCCACAGCCCCGGACAGGGCGGAGAACGGCACGGGACCGCGTCCGGTGGAGGAACGGAAACGTCCGGCCGTACAGCCGGGCGTTGGCGACGGGACCGCTCGTCAGCCGTCGGACGGCTGACGAGCGAGGCAGGCCGGGGCCGAGGTGGGGGCGAGACGGGCCGAGGCGGCCGGACGGGCCGCGCGGGCTCAGGAGGTCTGCTTGATCCGGTTGGTCAGCTCGGCGATCTGGTTGTAGAGCGAGCGGCGTTCGGCCATCTGCTGACGGATCTTGCGGTCCGCGTGCATGACGGTGGTGTGGTCCCGCCCGCCGAACGCCTGGCCGATCCGGGGCAGCGAGAGGTCCGTCAGCTCGCGACAGAGGTACATGGCGACCTGCCGGGCATTGACCAGCACCCGGGACCGGGAATGTCCGCGCAGGTCCTCCAGGCTGACGCCGAAGTAGTCGGCGGTGGAGACCATGATCTGGTCGGCGGTGATCTCCGGGCCGGCGCCGTCCGGGATGAAGTCCCGCAGCACCTCCTCGGCGAGCGAGAGTTCGACCGTGGACCGGGTGAGACTGGCGAACGCGGTCACCCGGATCAGCGCGCCCTCCAGTTCCCGGATCGAGTTCGACACCCGCGACGCGATGAACTCCAACACGTCCGGTGGCGCGTACAGCCGCTCCTGGGCGGCCTTCTTCTGGAGGATCGCGATCCGGGTCTCCAGGTCCGGCGGCTGGATGTCGGCCAGCAGACCCCACTCGAACCGGGTCCGCAGCCGGTCCTCCAGCGTGGCGAGCTGCTTCGGCGACCGGTCCGAGGTGATCACGATCTGCTTGTTGGCGTTGTGCAGGGTGTTGAAGGTGTGGAAGAACTCCTCCTGGGTCCGCTCCCGGTTCTCCAGGAACTGGATGTCGTCGATCAGGAGGATGTCGACGTCCCGGTAACGGCGCTGGAACGCGCTGGTCTTGTCGTCCCGCAACGAGTTGATGAAGTCGTTGGTGAACTCCTCGGTCGAGACGTACCGGACCGAGCGGGCGTTGCCCAGCGTCGTGGCGTAGTGCCCGATCGCGTGCAGCAGGTGGGTCTTGCCCAGTCCCGAGCTGCCGTAGATGAACAGCGGGTTGTACGCCTTGGCCGGCGACTCGGCCACCGCCACGCTCGCCGCGTGTGCGAACCGGTTGGACGAGCCGATGACGAACGTCTCGAACATGTACTTCGGGTTCAGCCGGTTTCCACCGGTCTCCCCCGCACCGGGGAGCCGCCGGTCGTCCCGGCCACCCGGCCGGTGGTCCACGCCACCGCGCCCCGGCCCGCTGTCCGTGCCGCCGTCGCGGGGCAGGCGGTCCCGTACCGGCCCGGCGTCGTCGCGGTAACGCTGGTCGTACGGGCGACCCGGGTCCGGGCCGTCAGCGCGGTCGTCGTAGCCCCGTCGGTCCACCCCGGGCGGCCCACCCCGCAGCGGCTCGGCGAAGCTCGCGTTGAAGAGTGGTTCCTGACTGCCCCGGCTGGTGGGAATCAGCCGTCGGGCGTCGTCACCTGCCGGTCCGCCCCGGGTCGGGTCCTGCGGGTCGGGGCCGTCCTCGTCGTCGGGGTGGAACGCGGGCGGCGGAGCGTCCCGGAACGAGGCCGGCGCCTCGGTGTGGGCGGAACCACCGTCGTATCCGGGGAAGGGAAGCTCGGGTGCGGCAGCCTCGGGCACGCTGCGGTACACGGTGCCCGCCGGACGGCCCGCGCCGTCCTCGGCGACCCGGACGGTGACCGCCACCTGGATCGGCCGGCCCAGCCGGCGGCTCAGGGCCTCGGTGATCGCCGGACGGAGGCGGGACTCGATCACGTCCCGGGTGAAGGCGTCGGGGACGGAGAGCAGTGCGGTGTCCTCGACGATCGCACGCAGCCGGGTCAGCCGCAGGTAGGCACGTTGCTGAGCCGAGATGATCTCGTCGGCGAGCTCGTCCGTCGTCGCGGTCCACACCGCGGCAAGGTCGGTCGTTCCGGCCACCGTCGTGCCACCTCCTCGCCTCTGCTCCCGGCCGCCGCTGGTCCCCAGTCGGCCGTCCCGGGCCCGTCACCACGTCTGAGCGGCTGAAACTCCATCCGCCCGGACGGCTGACCGGTCGCCATCCACAAGTTATCCACAGCCTGTGTACCGACCGATTGTGGCTGCCCGCCGAATGCGGGTGGGACCTGCCCCCTGCCTGAACGGGTGCTGAAGCGGGTTCACCGTGCCGAACGATCCATTGCCCGGTCCGGTCTTGCCTGTCAGCGGTGCCGGATTCCGACCCGATCGCGACCCGGACCGCAAGCGCGCACGCTAACAGCGTTGTCCGTACCGCTTCAACCGGCCGGCGGCGTGCCCCTTGTCGGCATCAGCGAAAACCACCGCTTCCCCCTTGGGCGCGTCGCGTCCGCCGGACGCCCCCGCCGGGGTGCCGCGCGGCGGGACGGGGTTGTTTGACGGTCATTGCTGCCCTGCGTAGGGTGGAACGGCTGCTCTGTCGCCCTCTGCTAGGGTGATGGGTGCCTGCTGTCCGCGGTCGTGGTGCCCGCATCGTCGAGGTCCCGCAGCGTCGGGCAGCGCCGATCGTAGGCCACCAACCGGCCTGGACCACCACACACCCCGAGCGGTCCCCCGCGCGGGGCGTACGGAAAACGGAGAGCCTGACGTGAGCAAGCGCACCTTCCAGCCGAACAACCGCCGGCGCGCGAAGACCCACGGCTTCCGGCTGCGCATGCGTACCCGCGCCGGCCGCGCCATCATCTCGACGCGTCGTTCCAAGGGCCGCGCCCGCCTGTCGGCCTGACGCCGGCCGGGCCCGTTCGGAGGACGTGGGTAGTCGTGCTGGCCGCCGCGCAGCGACTGCGGCGCAGCACCGACTTCGCCGCAGCGATCCGTGGTGGGCGCCGCGCCGGCCGTGGCGCGGTCGTCGTCCACCTGGCTCTGCCACCGACATCCGGGTCAGAGGCACCGTCTTCGCCGGAGCCGGCGCGGGCAGTTGATGCGGAGGAATCCTCCGCACCGACCCGCGCCGGCTTCGTCGTGTCCAAGGCGGTCGGGCCAGCGGTGGTCCGCAACCGGGTCCGCCGCCGTCTGCGGCACCTCGTCCGGGAACGGCTCCCCACGCTGCCTCCCGGCAGCACCCTCGTGGTACGCGCACTTCCCGCAGCGGCCGGGGCGAGCTACGCCCGGCTCGGCACCGACCTGGACGCGGCCGTCGCCTCGGCGCGGGCGCCCCGGAGCCGGCGGTCCCGGTGAGCAGCAGTTCCGCCACACCCCGGCCCCCGACACTCGGTGCCCGGATGCTGGTCGGACCCATCATCGCGTACCGTCGTTGGATAAGCCCGGCACTGCCGGCCCGCTGTCGGTTCTACCCGTCGTGCAGCGCGTACGGTCTGGAGGCCGTCACCCGGCACGGCGCGTTCCGGGGGACCGTCCTGACGATCCGGCGGCTGTTGCGTTGCCACCCCTTCCACCCTGGTGGATATGACCCGGTGCCGGAGCCGGGCGGCCGCCGCGCCGATGAGACTGGAGCCTGAGAATTGAGTCTCGACTGGATCTACTACGCGATCTCGTGGATCCTGCTGGCCTGGCATTCGGCCTGGGACGCCATCGGGGTGGCGGACGGCCCGGTGGCCGGCACGAACTGGGCCTGGATCCTGGCCATCGTCTTCCTGGTGGTCACCGTACGGGTGATCCTCTTCCCGGTCTTCGTCAAGCAGATCAAGTCGCAGCGGGCCATGCAGGCGTTGCAGCCGCAGGTCAAGGCGCTCCAGGAGAAGCACAAGGGTGACCGGGAGACGCTCCAGAAGGAGATGATGGAGCTCTATCGGAAGGAAAAGGCCAACCCGCTCATGGGCTGCCTTCCGATGTTCCTCCAGATCCCGGTCTTCCTCGGCCTCTTCCACGTGCTCCGCCGCCTCGACCCGGCCAACCAGGGCAAGACCCTGTACGGCTGGACGGTCGAGCAGTTCGAGAGCGCCTCGGCGGCGTCGCTCTTCACCGCGCCGATCGCGGGCAAGTTCGGCTCTACCGCCGAGGAGTTGTCCCGGCTCGGTGCGAACGGCACCACGGTCAAGGTCATCGCCGGCATCCTGGTCCTGGTCATGATGGGCACCACCTACCTGACCAGCCGCCAGATGATCCTCAAGACCGGGTGGGCGGAGGATCCGCAGCAGCGGATGATCCAGCGACTGATGCTCTACGGCATCCCGCTGTCGCTGTTGATCTCCGGCGCGATCTTCCCGATCGGTGTGATCATCTACTGGGTCACCAACAACCTCTTCACCCTCGGCCAGCAGCAGTGGGTGCTTCGCAAGTACCCGCCGCCGCCCACCGTGGCCGGCAAGACGGGCACCACCGGCCGTACCACGGCGCAGCCGACCAAGACCCTCCTGGGCCGGACCAAGCCCGCGCCGGCCCCGGTGAAGCCCACCACCCCCAAGGTCGCCGGTCCGAAGCCTGGCGCCAAGCCGGTCAACCCGAAGAAGAACCGGCCCGCCAAGCGACAGGGCTGACCGATCCACGCGCCGCCACCGGGCCCGCCCGGTGGCGGCCGGATCCGTACCACCGGCCCACGGCCGACGTCGGCGGATCCACCGCGCGACCGCGCGGTCACGGGCGACACTGCCCGTACAGACGTGCCCGGTGGCACCGGCGAGACCTTCCGCCGCCGCCGGGAAACCAACGGACCCGACGGTCCGGCCGAACGAAGTACGGAGATGAACCGTGACCGACACCAGCATCCCCCGCGCCGACCAGTCCCCGGACGAGAAAGCTGCTCCGATCGCGGAGAGCGAAACCGAGGAGACCGAGGCCGAGGCGCGCGGGAAGAAGGCCCCGGCGGACAGCGACCTGTTCCGGCAGAGCGAGATCGCGGCGGACTACGTCGAGGGTCTGCTCGACATCCTCGACTACGACGGGGACATCGACGAGCTGGTGTCGGGTGGCCGGCCGGTGGTCGAGGTGGTCGGCGCCCGCCTGCAGAACCTGGTCGGGCAGCGCGGCGCCACCCTGGAGGCGCTCCAGGAACTGACCCGGCTGGCGGTGTTCCGGCAGACCGGCACGCCGAGCCGACTGCTGCTGGACGTCGGCGGCTACCGGGCCAACCGCCGCAAGGAGTTGGCCGCCGTCGCCAAGAACGCGGTGGAGAAGGTCAAGGAGTACGGCGAGCCGGTCCGGCTGGAGCCGATGTCCGCATTCGAGCGCAAGTGCGTGCACGACGTGGTGAACGCGATGGCCGGCGTGGAGAGCGAGTCCGAAGGCGTCGAGCCCAGCCGGCGGATCATCGTCCGGCCGGCGGACTGACCTGGTGACCTCCGACGCCACGGCTGGCGTTTCCGGCCCGGGTGGTACGCCACCCGGGCCGTCGCCTGTCGACCCCGGACCCTCTTCCACCGTCCCCTCCGCCCGGGACGCGGTGCTGCCGCCGGAACTGGCGGAGGCGGCGCGGTCCCTCTTTGGCGACCGGCTCGACCTGGCCGCCGCGTACGCCGAACTGCTTGTCACCGACGGGGTGCTGCGTGGCCTGATCGGCCCCCGGGAGGCCCCCCGCATCTGGGACCGGCACCTGCTCAACTGCGCGGCGGTGGCGGAACGGATTCCCGACGGCGCGACGGTCATCGACGTCGGATCCGGCGCGGGGCTGCCCGGCATGGTGCTTGCCATCGCCCGCCCGGATCTGCGCGTGACGCTTGTCGAACCGCTCGCCCGCCGCACCGCCTTCCTGATCGAGGCGGTCGAAGGGCTCGGACTGACCCGGATGGTCCGGGTGTTCCGGGGGCGGGCCGATGAAGCCGCCGCCGGCCCCGGTGGCGGCGACCCGTTCAGCGCCGACGTGGTCACCGCACGGGCGGTGGCCCCGCTCGACCGGTTGGCCTCCTGGTGTCTGCCGTTGACCGTCCGGGGTGGACGGCTCGTCGCGCTGAAGGGATCCTCTGCCGCAGACGAGATCGCCGAGCATGCGGCCACGGTGGAGCGACTCGGCGGTGGCGAACCAACCGTGCACCGGTGCGGCGTCGACGTCATCGACCCGCCGACGACCGTCGTGGAGATCGTGCGGGAACGCGTGGTCGGACCGGCGGGCAAAGCACGCCGGGCGAAGCGTCGGGGCGGCCGGTCTCGGGGTCGCTGACCCTGGTTTCGGTGGTGTCGGCGCGGGAAGCTGCGGGGCGACCGAAGTCCTGGCCCTCCGTTGGGTCGTTGAAACCTGTGCGAGACCGTCGACGGCTGAGATCCACGGCATGGACCTTCTCCGCCCGTCCGCCGTAGGCTGGGCCGCGCGTCGATAGTGTGGGGCGAACGTCGACCGGTGTACCGGGTCCCGGTCGCCCCCGCCGGGCCGTACGCTTCGTGGAGCACGTGCGGCAGCGACGGTATGCGGACCGACCATCCGAAGCGGGCAGGGATGACAGGTGCATGACGACGGCAGGTACGACGAATCCGGGGTGACCGGACGACGGGCAGAACGCGCCACGGCCGCCCCTGTTTCACGTGAAACCGAGCCGGTGACCTGGCCGGTCTCCGGTCACGAGAACGTCGGAACGGTGGGCCGGGCCACGGCCTCTCCCCGGGACGGAGCGGTCTACGGGGGGCGAGCCGAGCCTGCCCGTGGCCGTGCACGGTCCACAGCCGACCACGCCCCCCTGCCGCAGGAGCCGGCGGGCGGGCGGGCCGATCCTGCGGTGAGCCCGGAGCCGGTCCGTAGAGCCGTCGACGCGCTTCCTCCTCCCGAACCCGCTCCGGGGCCGGCGGTACCGCACCAGCCCGGTCCGGCGGCAATCTCCGGTCCGCCGCTCAGCACCATCGACACGCCCACGTCGTCGGTCGGCTCCCCGTACGGGGAACCGGTCGGCGACGCGTACGTTTCACGTGAAACTCCGACGCGCGAAGAGGATGACCCACCGTTGGCTATGGAGGCTATGCGCGCCGTGCAGATCCTGAATCCCAGTGGCGAGGTCACCATGCCGCGCCCCGAGCGGACCCGGGTGATGTGCGTCGCGAACCAGAAGGGTGGCGTGGGGAAGACCACGACCACGGTGAACCTGGCGGTGGCGCTCGCCCTGCACGGGAACCGGGTCCTCGTGGTCGACCTGGACCCGCAGGGCAACGCCTCGACCGGGCTCAACGTCCCGCACCACACCGGGGTACCGGACGTGTACGACTGCCTGATCGACAGTGTGCCCCTGGAGGAGGTGGCCCAGGGGGTGGAGGGCATCCCGAACCTCTGGTGTGTGCCGGCCACCATCGACCTCGCGGGTGCCGAGATCGAATTGGTCTCGGTGGTGGCCCGGGAGTCGAGGCTGGCCCGTGCCATTGCCGCCTACCCGGGTCACTTCGACTACGTCTTCATCGACTGCCCGCCGTCGCTCGGCCTGCTCACCGTGAACGCGTTGGTGGCCGCGCAGGAGGTGCTCATCCCGATCCAGTGCGAGTACTACGCGCTGGAGGGGCTGAACCAGCTCATCAACAACATCAACCTGGTTCGTAAGCACCTGAACCCGATGCTCGAAGTTTCCACGATCCTGCTCACCATGTACGACCGCCGCACCCGCCTGGCGGACGCGGTGGAGCAGGACGTCCGGAACCACTTCGGTGACAAGGTGCTCCAGGCGGTCATCCCCCGGAACGTACGGGTCTCCGAGGCCCCCAGTTACGGCCAGTCGGTAATGACCTACGATCCCGGTTCACGAGGTGCCACCAGTTACTTCGCAGCCGCGCAGGAAATCGCCGAGCGTGGCGTCAAGGAGCCGGTGAGCCGGAATGGGTAGTGCGGGCAAGTCGCTGGGAGGCGTCGCATGAAGAACCGTCCGCGTGGCGGACTGGGTCGGGGGCTGGGGGCACTGATCCCCACCGGTCCCGTGGAGACGCCGGAGACCCCGACACCGACACCCGCTTCGGAGGCCGCCCCGGCTGCGGGGCCGGCTGCGGCGGCCGACGCCGTCGTTGGCACGCCCCCGTTCCCCGGTACGCCGGCGCCACCCGCCCCGGCACCGGAGGCGGCCCCGGCAACGGTCCAGCTCTCTCCGGTGCCCGGAGCCCGGTTCGCCGAGATCCTGGTCGACTCGATCGTCCCCAACCCGAAGCAGCCCCGGCAGGTCTTCGACGAGGAGGCGCTGGAGGAGCTGAAGACCTCGATCGAGCAGGTCGGCTTCCTCCAGCCCATCGTGGTCCGACAGCTCGACGACGAGAAGTACGAGCTGGTGATGGGCGAGCGGCGGTGGCGGGCCGCCCAGGCAGTCGGCCACGAGAGCATTCCCGCGATCGTCCGGGACACCCGGGACGACGCGATGCTCCGGGACGCGCTGCTGGAGAACATCCACCGCGCCAACCTCAACCCGCTCGAAGAGGCGGCTGCGTACCAGCAACTGCTGGAGGAGTTCGGGGCCACCCACGAGGAACTGGCCCGACGCATCGGGCGGAGTCGTCCGCAGATCTCCAACACCATCCGACTGCTGAACCTGCCGCCGCAGGTGCAACGGCGGGTGGCGGCCGGCGTGCTCTCGGCCGGGCATGCCCGCGCCCTGTTGAGTCTCGACGAGTCCGAGGCGCAGGAGCAGCTCGCACTGCGCATCGTGGCCGAGGGCCTCTCGGTGCGGGCGACCGAGGAGATCGTCTCGCTGGCACTCAGCGACGAGGGCACGAAGACGCCGGCCGCCCGGCGCCGGCCCAAGCCGCACGCGCCCGCCCTGACCGATCTCGCCGACCGTCTCTCCGACCGGTTCGACACCCGCGTCAAGGTGGACATCGGCCGGAACAAGGGCAAGATCACGATCGAGTTCGCCACGGTGGATGACCTCGAACGGATTGTGGGGCTGATCGGCGTCGGGCAGGAGGAGGAACCGGAGGCCTGAGCCCGCCGCCCAGGACCGGAGGACGTACCCGCCTCCGCGACAGGAAACGACCGCGACCCGGAACCCAACCCGGCTCGCGGTCGTTCTATATTTCGCCGCCCGCCGCCCGCCGCCCGCCGCCCGCCGCCCGCCGCCCGCCGCCCGCCGCCCGCCGCCCGCCGCCCGCCGCCCGCCGCCCGCCGCCCGCCGCCCGCCGCCCGCCGCCCGCCGCCCGCCGCCCGCCGCCCGCCGCCCGCCGCCCGCCGCCCGCCGCCCGCCGGTTTCACGTGAAACGCCACCCGCGGGGAGGGGTGAGCACCGGAGGATCGTCGTGTCGCGCGGCAGCGCTGTCGGTCAGCAAAGCGGGCACAGCCGGACGGGGCGACTGAGAGCATGAGTGGTTATCCACAGCCACGCGGAGCGCGTGGTGGATATCCACAGGAGTTATCCACAGGCAGCCCCGTTTCACGTGAAACAGCGCGTAGAACGACGTGCCAGCCTGTGGATGACGGGTGTGACGTACGCCTCGATCGCCGGAAATCGGAGCCTTGGATCGAGCCGAAGACCCGACCGGAGCGTCCGGTGGGCGGCGCGGCGCGGGGCGAAGACCCCCGCGCGGACCCTGACGACGAGTGTCGAGAGGACCACGCATTCGGGTGGGGACAGGGGGTCTCGGACTCGGTTAGGGTCAGCCTCGTGCCCCACACCCCTCCTGCTGTCCCGGACTTCACCCAGTGGCCCTCCTTCCCCTTCGAGGGCGACCTCCGCATCAAGCGGCTCGATGATCCGGTTCCGGTCGAGCCTCCCCGCAAGGGCGAGGCGGACCGGGAGTGCACCGCCTGTGCCGCGCCGGACGAGGCGTACATCTGGGTGGGGGAACGCTGGCGGGTCCGGGCGATGGACCGCCCGACGGGTCTGCCGATGGTGCTGATCCTGGAGTCCCGCTCCCACCTCGACCTGGGAGACCTGCCGAACCTGCTCGCGGCCGAGCTGGGCGTGATGACGGTGCGTCTGGAACGGGCGATCCGGTCGCTGGACGGGGTGGCCCGGGTGCACGTCAATCGTTGGGGTGACGGATCCTCGCATCTGCACCTGTGGTTCCTGGCCCGCCCGTACGGCCGGCTGCAACTGCGTGGGACGTTCCTATCCCTGTGGGATTCGATCCTGCCGCCTATCTCCGAGGAGCAGTGGCGGGAGAACCTGGCCCTGGTGGCGGCCTGGCTCGGTGAGTTCGGTGGGCGTCCGCTGGCCGAGCCGTCCCGCATCCAGTGGCAGGCGCCGGCGAGTTTCAGCGACTCCTCGCGGGAGGAGTCAGGATCCCCGGAAACCGAGGTCGGTTCGGTCATCGAGGCGGCCGGGGAGACCGACGACGCGCTCGGAAGTACCGACGACGCGGTCGGCCGGATACCCGCCCCCCGCACCGATCCCGGCCAGCCCGATCCGGCGGACCGGACCCACGTCGAGGAGGCGGACCGGCCGGGGGTCACCCCCTGACCCCGAACGGCCCGACGAAGGCGACAGCGGCCCCCAGTTCGTCGACGGGGGGAACGGGCCGGACGGGAGCAATCAGGGCCGGGCGGGAGACCGCGCCGGCCCTGATGCCGTGGTGGGGAATCGGTGGGGACTGTTACGGGCGTCGACCGGCGGCCTGTGCCACCAGCTCTTCGAGCACCCGCCCGAAGTCGAGTCCGGCAGCCTGCACCGCCAGCGGCAGCAGCGAGGTCTCGGTCATGCCCGGCGAGACGTTCACTTCCAGTACGTGCGGTTGCCCGGAGTCGTCCACGATGAGGTCGACCCGGGAGAGGTCACGCAGTCCGAGCGCGGTGTGCGCGGCGACGGCGACCTCGGCGACCCGGGCCGCTGCCTCGTCCGCCAGCCGCGCCGGGGCGTGCCAGGTCGTCCGGCCGGCGGTGTAGCGGGCCGCGTAGTCGTAGACACCGTTGCGCGGCACGATCTCCACCGCGGGCAGTGCCCGGGGGCCGTCCCCGAGGTCGATCACGGTGACCGCCACGTCCATCCCGGGGACGTACCGCTCCACCAGCGCGGTCGAGTCGTACGCGAAGCAGCCGACCATCGCGGCGGGCAGCGCGGCGGCGTCCCGGACGACGGCGGCCCCCAGCCCGGAGCCACCCTGCGCCGGCTTCACCATGACCGGCAGCCCGATCCGGTCGACGATCCGGTCGAGCACGGCCACCGCACCCAGTTCGGAGAACCGGTCGTGCGGCAGGGCCACCCAGTCGGGGGTGGGGATGCCCGCCTCGCGGAGCACCGTCTTGGCGGAGGGCTTGTCCCATGCCAGGCGGGCGGAGCGGGCGTCGCAGCCGACGTACGGGATCCCGCAGAGGTCGAGCACGCCCCGGAGCGAGCCGTCCTCACCGGTCGCGCCGTGCAGCGCGATCACCACCGCGTCCGGCGGGTCGGCCGCGAGCGCGGGCAGCAGGGCGACGTCGGCGTCCCGGAGGTCCGCCTCCACCCCCGCCGCGCGGAGCGCGTCGAGCACCCGGCGGCCGGACTTCAGCGAGACCTCGCGTTCGTACGACAGGCCCCCGGCGAGGACGAGGACCCGCAGTTCCCCGACGGCCGGGGCGGGCGACGGCGAGCTGGTGGAGCCGGATTGGTCGGTCAGGCTGGCAGGCATGCCGAGATCATGCCAAGTCGGGTCCGGGCGCGTCCGCACCGGCCTGCCCACGTCGTCCCTGCTGGCTGACCTGGCCGAAGACCCGCCGCATGGCGATGTCCTGCTCCATCACGCCGGCCAGCCGGCGGACGCCCTCCCGGATCCGTTCGGGAGCGGGGAACGAGAAGTTGAGCCGCATGTGACCGCTGCCGGAGCCGTCGGCGTAGAAGCCGGTGCCGGGCACGTACGCCACCCGGGCGGCGATGGCCCGGGGCATCATCGCCTTGGAGTCGAGCCCTTCGGGCAGGGTCGCCCAGACGAAGAGACCGCCGGCCGGTCGGGTCCAGGTGGTGCCGACCGGCATCAGGTCGGCCAGGGCGGTGAGCATGGCGTCCCGCCGCTCCCGGTAGACCTCGCGGTAGACCTTGAGCTGCTCCCGCCAGGGCATGGTGCCCAGGTAGGCGGAGACGGCGGCCTGGGCGTAGCCGCTGGGGCAGAGGATCTGCGCCTCGCTGGCGATGACCAGCTTGTCGCGGACCGCGTGCGGGGCGAGGATCCAGCCGACCCGCAACCCGGGGGCGAACGTCTTGGAGAACGTGCTCAGGTAGAAGACGCCGTCGCGGCGGCGGGCACGTAGCGGCCGGGGAGCCTCCGACTCGAAGCCGAGTTGCCCGTACGGGTCGTCCTCGACCACCAGCAGACCGGCCCGCTCGCAGATGTCGAGCACCCGCTCGCGCCGTTCCTCGCTGAGCGTCACACCGGCCGGGTTCTGGTAGGTGGGGATGGTGTAGAGGAACTTGACCCGCCGTCCGGCCCGGGCACAGTCGGCGACGGCCGCCTCCAGCGCCTCCGGGATGAGCCCCTCGTCGTCCATCGGCACGTGCACGACCTGGGCCTGGGCGGACTGGAAGACCCCGAGCGCGCCGACGTAGGTGGGCCCCTCGGCGAGCACCACGTCACCGGGGTCGAGGAAGAGCCGGGCGACCAGGTCGAGGGCCTGCTGCCCGCCGACGGTCACCACCACGTCCTCCGGGGAGGCGCCGCACGAGGCGTCGATGCCGGAGAGGGCCATCACCTCGCAGATCCGCTCACGCAGCTCCGGCAGGCCCTGGCCGATGCCGTACTGGAGGGTGGTGGTCCCGTGCTCGGCGCCGAGCCGGCCGAGCATCTCGCCCACCGCGTCGAGCGGCAGCGCGGCGATGTAGGGCGCACCCCCGGCGAGCGACACGACCTCGGGACGGCTGGCGACGGCGAAGAGCGCGCGGATCTCCGACGCGGTCATGCCCCGCACGCGCCGTGCGTACCGGTCGGTGTAGTCGTCGAGCGTCGTGCCGGTCATGACATCACCTCATCGGCTTCCCTCGGGTGGCTCCCGCCCAGGCTGTGGACCGCCGCGGCGACGCCCTGTCCCCGCCGGACGGCCCCTGGCGACGCGGGACACCGGTTGGTCGATCCTAGTCCGTGCTGGTCGGAACGGGGATGGAACGTGAGGAGGCGTCCACATCCCGGACTGCGGCGACGACCTCTCCTCGGGTGGTGTTCGCGCGTCCCCTCCCACCGGCGCGGGTTGCGGCGTACGATCGCTCGTCGGGGACAAACGCGGCGGCGTGCTCCGCGGTGTCGTCACCTCCAAGCCTATTGTGGGGATGCGCCAATGTCGCGACGTCTGGTCAGCCTGACCCTCGACACCCTGGAAGACCTGCCCCGTCCGTGCCGGCAGTGCGTCTTCTGGGAGCTGGATCCGGTCTCCGCCGACCGCGCCTGTGCCGCCGGTGACCCGGGCCTGGAGAAGGAGGCGTGGGTCTCGCAGACCCTGCTGGAGTGGGGTTCCTGCGGCAAGCTCGTCTACGTCGACGGCATGCCGGCCGGTTTCGTGATGTTCGCCCCACCGGCGTACGTGCCCCGCTCGATGGCCTTCCCCACCTCCCCAGTCTCCGCTGACGCCGCGCTGCTGACGACCGCGCACGTAGTTCCCTCGTTCGCCGGCGGCGGGCTCGGCCGGATGCTGGTGCAGGGGGTCGCCCGGGATCTCACCAAGCGGGGCATCAAGGCGATCGAGGCGTTCGGGGACGCGAAGTTCGGCGACGTCGACGACCTGGCCTCCGGCGGTTGCGTCGCCCCCGCCGACTACTTCCTCTCCGTCGGCTTCAAGACGGTACGCCCGCACCCGCGCTATCCGCGCCTGCGGCTGGAACTGCGCACCGCGCTGTCCTGGAAGTCCGACGTCGAGTACGCCCTGGAGAAACTGCTCGGCTCGATGAGCCCGGAGACCCTGCTCCGGCCGGTCCGTCCGGCCACCAGCACCACCGCCGGCTGACGCCCCGGGGAGGGCTCGACGTGCCGGCCCCGGGTCACTCCGGCGCGCGGCCGGCGGCCACCACGGCGCGCAGCTCGCTCACGTCGATCGAGCCGGTCGGCACGTCCCGTTCGATCGGGAAGTACATCCGCTGCACGGCGGCGACGATCGCCTCCACGATCCGGTCCCGGAACCGGGGGTCGACCAGCCGGTGGCGGTCCTCGGGCGAGGTGAGGTAGCCGACCTCGACGCGGACCGCCGGCATCCGGGTCAGCCGGAGCAGGTCCCAGGCCTTGGCGTGGGTGCGGCAGTCCCGCAGCCCGGTCCGGGCGACGATCTCCCGTTGCACCAGTCCGGCCAGTCGCTCGCCGGTGGCCGAGGTGACGCCGTTGTCCGTCCCGTAGTGGTAGGTGGCGACGCCCTCGGCGGCGGGATTGTGGTGCTCGTCGGTGTGCAGGGAGATGAACACGTCCGCGCCGAGGGAGTTCGCCAGTTCGGCCCGGTCGGTGTCCGGCAGGCACCGGCCCGGCGACGGTCCCCGGGTGAGCTGCACCCGGACGCCCGCTGCGGCGAGCCGCCCCTCCAGCCGGCTGGCCAGGTCGTGCACCAGGTCCGCCTCGTTCCAGCGCAACGGCCCGTCGTGGACCACCACACCGGGGTCCGTGCCGCCGTGACCGGGGTCGATGACCACCGTCCGGCCGACCAGCGTCGGCCCGGACTGGCGGATCGCGTCGGACTCGCGTAGCCACTGCGGACGGCCGCCGACGACCTTCCGCCCGAGCCGGCGCAGCGCGTCCAGCGTGTGCGGGCCGCAGGAACCGTCCGGGGTCAGTCCCACCTCCCGCTGGAACTGGGCGAGCGCGCGGGCGGTGCGCGCGCCGTAGATGGCGTCGGCGCGTCCGGCGTCGTACCCCATCTCCAGGAGACGTTCCTGCAACGACCGCACGTCTTCGCCGGTGATCGGCTCGGGCACGGCGTGGTAGAGGGTACGGGCGCCGAGCCGCCAGCGGGCGGCGTCCAGCGCCCGCCAGGTCTCCGCGCCGACCCGCCCGTCCACGCTCAGCCCACGGGACTGCTGGAAGGCCCGGACGGCCCGTTCGGTGGCCGCGTCGAACGCGTCGACGCCCCGTTCCGAGGGAAGCAGGTCGAGGTCGGTTAGGACCCGGCGGATCTCGCGTACGGCGGGTCCCCGGTCACCGGGGCGGATCGGACGCACGGATGACCCCCTTAGCGGCTGCTGACTTCTCGCCACCCACCGCGGTACGCAGGGGCTCTCTTCGTCGAGGACGCTTACGGAGCGTACCGTGACCGATGACGCCGCGTTACCGGTTGCCGGAAGCGGCCCACCCTCCCGGTCCAGGGAGGTCCGGTGTGGCGCACGACGGTCCGGAAAAGGCTGGAGCCCCGCACCCGGGCGGGTGCGGGGCTCCGGAAAGCGTCGGTCAGAGCGCGGCCTGGATCAGCTTGACCAGCTCACCCTTGGGCTTGGCGCCGGCGATCGACTGCACCGGCTCGCCGTTCTTGAACACGGTGAGGGTCGGCACCGACATCACCCGGTAGGCCCGGGCGGTTTCCGGGTTCTCGTCGATGTTGAGCTTGACGATCCGGACCTGGTCGCCCATCTCGCTGGCGATCTCCTCCAGCAGCGGCGCGACCTTGCGGCACGGCACGCACCACTCGGCCCAGAAGTCCACCAGTACCGGCTTGTCGGACTTCAGTACGTCAGTGGCGAAGTTGGCGTCGGTGACCGCCGTCGTTGTTCCCACTATGACCCTCCTCCGGGACTGTCTACGGGTTTGTCAGCTCAGGGTGGCGATGAACCGCTCGGCGTCGAGCGCGGCGGCACAGCCGGTGCCGGCGGCGGTGATCGCCTGCCGGTAGGTGTGGTCGACCAGGTCGCCGGCGGCGAAGACACCGGGGATGTTGGTGCGGGTGCTCGGCGCGTCGACCCGGACGTAGCCCTCGTCGTCGAGGTCGACCTGACCCCGGAAGAGTTCGCTGCGCGGGTCGTGGCCGATCGCGATGAAGACGCCGGTGACGTCGAGCACCTTCGCCTCGCCGGTGTGGACGTTACGCAACCGGACGCCGGTCACCTTGTTGTCCGCGCCGAGGATCTCCTCGACGGTGGTGTTCCACTCGACCTTGATCTTCTCGTTGCTCAGCGCCCGCTCCGCCATGATCTTGCTGGCCCGGAACGAGTCACGCCGGTGCACGATGGTGACCGACTCGGCGAACCGGGTGAGGAAGCTCGCCTCCTCCATCGCGGAGTCGCCGCCGCCGACCACCACGATGTGCTGGTTACGGAAGAAGAAACCGTCACAGGTGGCACAGGACGACACGCCGTGGCCGAGGTACTCCTGCTCGCCGGGGACGCCGAGCGGACGCCAGGCCGAACCGGTGGCCAGGATGACGGCGCGGGCCCGGTAGGCGGTCTCGCCGACCCACACGGTGCTCGTCGCACCGGAACCCGGCGTGCCGGTGTCGACCAGCTCCACCCGGGTCACGTCGTCGGTGAGGAACTCCGCGCCGAACCGCTCGGCCTGCTTGCGCATGTTGTCCATCAGCTCGGGACCGAGGATGCCGTCGGCGAACCCGGGGAAGTTCTCCACCTCGGTGGTCGTCATCAGCGCGCCACCGGACTGCACGCCCTCGATGACCAGCGGCTTGAGGTTGGCGCGCGCCGCGTAGACCGCCGCCGTGTATCCGGTGGGCCCTGAGCCGATGATGATCAGGTTGCGGACCTCGTCCACTGCCGTCTCCCGAGTGTGTGTGTTCGACACCGGCGCGCGCACCGGTGTCGATCCGAGTACCGACGCCTGGCATCGTCGGCGACTGACATCCAGAACGTCATCGTACGAAGTGGGGATTCCCGGTCCGCTCGTCCGGTGGGTGACGTCACGTGGAAGGTCGGACGTCCGGCGACCGCGACCTCACCCTACCTGCGCCCGGTAGCGGGTGTCCGCGCCGGATCCCGGCACCCCGCAGTCCGGCCCGGTCACCACGACCCAGCGGCCACCCTCGGTGTCCACCAGTCCGACCACCAGCGCCGGTGCGCCCTGGAACGCCGCGTACTCGACCCGGTCCACGGTGATCCGCCCCCGGCCGTGCGCCGCGCCGACCGCACCGAGGCAGGCGTCGAGCGCCGCCCGGTCGGTGAGCCGGTCGAGGTCGGTGACGCCTTGCGGCCGGCGCGGGTCCGATGCGGGCTGCTCCGTCGGGCTGGCGCTGTCGGTGGAGAGCACCTTCGGGCCGGTCGGGACCGTGCCGACGGTGTCCGGGGTGTAGCTGGTGCCGGTGCGGGTGGGGTCGGTGGCGAGCCGGAAGCCGCCGGCCGACGCGTCGCCCGCGATCGCGTTCTCCGGGGCGGAGCCCGCGTCCCGCTGCCCGGCTCCGAGGCCGACGAGCTGCGTGACACCGAAGCCGCCCGCGACCATCGCCGCCGCGGCGACCAGCACCGGGGCCGTCCGACGGGACCAGCGCCGCCGGCCACGACCGGGTGAGGTCGGGCGGGGGGACGCGCCGACCACGGCCACCGTCCGACTCGACCCGTCACCGGAGGTGACGCTGGCCGTGCTGGTCGGTGACGGCGACACCTGGGCGGGCACGGTCGCCGGTGCCGCCGGACCGGCCCCGGCGAGCGCGGCGGTGAGGCGGTCGGCCACCGTCTCCGGCATGGTGGGGGCCGTCGCGCCCCAGCCGGCCAGCGCGGTGCCGACCCGGGCCGTCGCGGTGGCCAGTTCGTCGTGCGCCTGCGCCCAGGCCGGGTCCTCCGTCACCAGCCGGGCGACCGTGGCCTCGTCGGGCGTGCCGTCCAGCGCGCCTCCGACGTAGTCGGCGAGCAGGTCGTGGTCGACCTCCCCGAACCGCCCGGCCGTCACGTGTTCTCCCTCTGGTCGGTGTGTTTCCGGGATCGCCCCGGCCCTGATCCGACGCCCTCGGGTGCTCGTGGGTTCCCGCTCGTGACGCCGGGCACGTCCGGCTGGCCGGGCCGGGGGCCACCGGTGCTGTCCGACGGCCCGTCGGCACCGGTGCGGAGATGCCCGAGCAGGACGGCCAGCCGCGCCCGACCCCGGGCACACCGGCTCTTCACCGTGCCCTCGGCCACGTCGAGGATGCGGGCCACCTCGGCCACCGGGTAGCCCTGCACGTCGACCAGGATCAGGGCGGCCCGCTGCTCGGGCGGCAGCTGCCCGAGGGCCTGCCGGACCACCAGAGCGGTGTCGTGGTCCGGGGCGGGGGCGGCCGGCTCGATGCCGCCTGTGGCCGTGGGGTCGTCGGAGCGGTTGCCGTCCGGCAGCGGCACGGTGGGATGGGCCTGCCGGCGTCGCATCCGGTCCAGACAGGCGTTCACCACGATCCGGTGCAGCCAGGTGGTGACCGCCGAGTCGCCCCGGAACCGGGCTGCCGCGCGGTGCGCGGAGAGCAGCGCGTCCTGGAGGGCGTCGGCCGCCTCTTCGCGGTCGCCGATGGTGCGGACCGCCACCGCCCAGAGCCGGTCGCGGTGCCGCCGGAACAGCTCGGTGAAGGCGTCGCGGTCCCCGGCGACGTGCGCGGAGAGCAGTTCGGCGTCGGTGACAGCGGTGTCGGCGGCGATCAGGGGCGGCGGACCGGCCGGCCCGCCCCCCGCGTTCGCGCCACGCCCGGTCATCGCCACGCCCCGTGCGCGGGGTGGCCGGATCGCCGTGGCCGCCGGTTCACTGCACCTGGACCGTGATCTCCTGGACGATGAGCTTGAACCTGCCTGCGTCGACCTCCGGCAGGTCGGTGACCCAGAAGAGGAGGTACTGGTACTTCTGGTCGGCCTCGAAGCCGTCGAAGACCATCTTCGCGCCGTGGTTCTCCAGCGTCGGGCCGATCTGGCTGCTCTTGTACGCCTCGACGAGGGCCTTGTCGCCGGCAGAGGTGGACGGGTGGTCGGCCGTGCCGCCGTAGAGCTGGCCGGTGGCACCGCGGTTGGACAGCACCGCCTCCACCGACTTCACCGTCTGGGGCTGCTTGAGGTCGATCAGGATCCCCATGCCGGCCTTGAGGTTGCTGAACTTGGCGTTGTAATAGCTGTCGGTCTGCCACGCCTCGTCCTGGTCGCCGTCGACGACCTTCTCGATACCGTCGAACTCGTCCCGGGCCCGGCTGTCGGGGTCGATCACGCGGACCTGGTCGGGGCCGAGCTTCAGGGTCCGGATGGCCGCCGGCGCCGGGGCGGGGGCGTCGTCGCTGGCCGCCGGGGTCGGGTTGGCGGCCTGACCGCCGGGGTCGTCCCCGCCGCCCAGGGTGGTGACGCCGATGAGCAGGCCGATCAGGGCCACCACGAGCAGGCCGGCGATGCCGAACACCACCTTGCGGCCACCGGCCGGGGACAGCGGCGTGCGCTCGTCCTCGCTGTCCGAGGAGGTGAACCGGAGCGGGCCGGCCTGTTCGAGGTACTGCTCGTCGGCGGGCACCTCCAGCCGGGCCAGCTCGGCGGTGAGGACGTCCGAGGAGGGCGGCGCGATCTGCCGGTCGAGCAGGTCCATGGTCAGGTCGTCGAGGTACGCCGGCACACCGGCGCGGATCTGGCGGGGGGCGGCCAGAGCACCGTTGGCGTCCCGGACCGCGTCCGGGATGACGGCCCGACCGTGCCCGGCGGTGGCGCCGTGCAGCGGGGCCTCGGCGTGCGGCCAGTGCCCGGTCAGCGCGAAGTAGAGGACACCACCGACCGCCCGGATGTCGTTCTCCTGGCTGTCCGCGCCGTCGGTCCGCGCGTCGGCGAGCACCACCCGGCCGTCGTCGCTGATCATCACGGTGCCCGGGTGCACGTTGCCGTGCACCATGTCGGTGGCGTGCACCGCGGCCAGGGCGCTGGCCACGGCGTGCCCGATGCTGGTGGCCCGCGCCGGGTCCAGCGGACCCTCGGCGGTCAGTTCGCGCAGCGACCGGCCGTCCACCCACTCGCGGACCACGTACGCCCGCTCGGCCTCATCGATGGCGTCGTAGACGCCGGCCAGGTTGGGATGGATCACGCGGCTGGCGGCGACCGCGGCCTGGAGCATCTCGGTGGCCGAGTCGCCACCGGGGTGCCGCAGCACGACCGCGACCGGGCGGCGCAGGATGACGTCGACGCCACGCCAGACCTGCCGGCCCGCGCTGTCGTCGTTGATGTGCTCGACCAGTTCGTACCGTTCGGCAAGGATCTCACCGACCGTGGGAGCACCGAAGGTCATGACGGACGGAGCGCTCTCCTCCGCCTCCTGACCCTCGCCGACCTGGGTCACCCGTCCTCCCTCGGTGATCGTGTCGATCGATGGACCCGAACTGCTGGGCATGTGGCTTCCCGCTCTGCCTCGTCAAGGAACCGGCTCATGTCGTCGACGCGGAGCGCCGCCGGCGGCCGTACCCGTCGAGAGCGACCTTACCTGGGTTGCGTCTCTCCCCGACATGTCATCTTGCCGCCGTACCCGCACAGGGTGTCGGTTACGGGTGGCGTGTCCGGTTACGACCGTTGTCTGCCACGTTGCTGGCACATGTACGTGCCAATCTAAAGGCTGACCGCAAGCGGTGACCGGAGGGGCCCGCCGAAACCGGGTGACCGGGTCGACCGCCGACGGATTCCCCCCGATCGTCTGGTCATGCTCATCCGTACGGCCGGTTATCCACAGGCCGAACCGGTAGGTGAGCGGTGGCTCGCTGAGTTATCCACAGGTACATCCCCAGGTTGGTGATCCACCGTCACGCACTGTCCACAGGCTGACGGATCACCGACCGAGTCGGCGGCGGACCATTCCGACCACCTCGGTGATCTCGCTGATCCGCAGCAGCATGGCCAGCCCGAGGTACGTGCCGGCGATGACCGCCCCGCCGACCACGAGCTGGACGATCGCCTCCAGCCGGCTCGGCGTGTCGTCGCCCGGCAGCAGCCAGACCACCAGCAGCCCGACCAGCGCGGCCCCGGCGGCGGCGACCAGGACCCGGCCGAGGGTACGGACGATCGCGCCGAGCCCGATCCGCCCCACCCGGGGCCGCAGCAGCCAGGCCGAGGCGATCGCGGCGGCCAGGTACGACACCGCGTTGCCGATCATCATGCCGGCGGCGGCGAAGCTCGGCACGAACGCGGCGAAGAGCACGATCTGCACGCCGATCCGCAGCGCCACGACCGGAATGTTGATCAGGGCCGGGGTGCGGGTGTCCGGCAGCGCGTAGAAGGCGAAGGTGAAGAGCTGGCTGACCGCGAACGGCACCAGGGCGACTGCGGCGACCAGCAGCACCAGCGAGGTGGCCTCGGCGTTCTCCGCGCTGAACGCGCCGTACTGGAACAGGGTGGTCGCCAGCGGGGTGGCCAGCACCGCGTAGCAGACCGCGATCGGGGCGAGCACCGCCGACACGGTCCGGGTGCCCCGGGACAGGTCGGCGGCGAGGTCGGTGTAGCGACCGTCGGCGGCGGCGGCGCTCATCCGGGGCATCAGCGCCGTGATGATCGACACGGCGATGATGCCGTGCGCCATCATCAGCAGCAGGAAGACGTTGTTGTAGATCAGCGGACCGGCGGCGTTCTCCCGCCCGGCGCGGTTGAGCAGGTTGAAGAGCACGATCAGGCCGATCTGGCTGACCGCCACGTAGCAGAACATCCAGGCGCCGAGCCGGCCCAGCTCGGCCAGGCCCAGGGCCCGGAAGTCGAACCGGAGCTTCCACCGGAAGCCGACCTTGCGTAGCGCCGGGAGCAGTCCCAACGACTGGATGACCACCCCGAGCAGGGTGCCGCCGCCGATCAGCAGGATCCGGCCGGGGGTCATCTCCTCCGGTTTGATGATCTCCGCGCCGAAGATGGCGATGTAGAGCCCGGCGGTGGTGATCACTACCAGGTTGTTCAGGATCGGCGCCCACATCGGGGCGGCGAAGTGCCCCCGGGTGTTGAGCACCGCGCTGACCAACGCGCTCAGGCCGGTGAAGAAGATCATCGGCAACATCAGGTACGACAGCGCCGTGACCAGTTCTCGATAGTCCCCGCTCGACTGGTCGCTGCCGTAGAGCGCGGTGAGTACCGGAGCGCCGAGCAAGGCCAGCAGCACCGCGATGCCGAGCGCGAGCACCGCCAGGGTGAGCAACCGCTGGGCGTACGCCTGGCCGCCGTCGGCGTCGGCCTTGCGCCGACGGACCAGCACCGGGATCAGGACGCTGGTCAGGATGCCGCCGAGGAGGAACTCGTAGACCATCCCGGGGAGGATCTGCGCGGTGGTGTACGCGTCACCGACCAGCGCGCCGCCGAGCGCGGCGGTCAGCGCGAGCGTGCGCAGGAAACCGGTGCCCCGGCTGACCAGGCTGCCGATCGCCATCACCGCGCTGTTCGTCGCCGCGCTGGTCTCCGCCACCTGCTCCGGCGGCGGGGCGGTCGACTCCAGCGCGGGCTGGTTCAGCGGTTCGGCCGAGATGTACGTGGCATCGTCCGGCCGGTGGTCGTTCCCCCAGCCGGCGTTCGCGCTGCGGTAGAGCCCGCCGCTCATCGAGCCTCCAGGGGTACGAGATGGTTGGGCACGGGCCCGTACACGACCAAGACATTAGTCAACGCGTCCCCAGGTCGCGCCCGGCGGACCAGTTCACCCCCCGGACCGCTAGGCTGGCGCTCCGATGTCCGAAGCCTCCGTACCCCACGTCGCCGACCGTCGCCAGCTCACCGCAGCGCAGCGCAACGCCGTCGCCGAACTGCTCCGCGTCTCCCCGGTCGCCGACGAGCTGGGCCGTCGGTTCGCCCGCGCCGGCCACGAACTGCACCTGGTGGGTGGTTCGGTCCGGGACGCCCTGCTCGGCCGGCTCGGCGAGGATCTCGACTTCTGCACCGACGCCCACCCGGACCAGACGCTGACGGTGCTCAAGGGCTGGGCCGAGTCGATCTGGGAGACCGGGCGCGAGTTCGGCACCATCGGCGCGCAGCGCGGCGGCCTCCGGCTGGAGATCACCACCTTCCGCGCCGAGTCGTACGACCAGGTCAGCCGCAACCCCGTGGTGGCGTACGGGACGAACCTGACCGACGACCTGAAGCGGCGCGACTTCACCGTCAACGCGATGGCGGTGAGCCTGCCCGAGCACCGGTTCACCGACCCGTACGGCGGGCTGGACGACCTGGCCGCGAAGGTGATCCGCACCCCGGGCACGCCCCGGGAGTCCTTCGGCGACGACCCGCTGCGGATGCTGCGGGCGGCGCGGTTCGCCGCGCAGCTCCGGTTCGCCGTGCACCCGGACGTGCGCGTGGCGATGACCCGGATGGCCGCCGACCTGGACCGGATCACCGCCGAGCGGATCCGGGACGAGTTCACCAAGCTGCTCTGCGGCGCGGACCCGATCACCGGGCTGCGGCTGCTGGTCGACACCGGGCTGGCCGAGCGGTTCCTGCCCGAACTGACCGGGCTGAAGCTGGAGATCGACGAGCACGCCCAGCACAAGGACGTCTACGAGCACACGCTGACCGTGGTGAGCAACGCGGTCGCGCTGGAGGACGACGGCTGCGACTTCGTCCTCCGGATGGCCGCCCTCATGCACGACGTGGGCAAGCCGGCGACCAAGGCGGTCGGCTCGGACGGCCGGGTCAGCTTCCACCACCACGAGGTGGTGGGCGCACGACTGACCAAGGCCCGGATGAAGGCCATGCGCTACCCGAAGGACGTGACCGCCCAGGTCACCAAGCTGGTCGGCCTGCACCTGCGCTTCTACGGCTACGGCCGGGGCGAGTGGACCGACTCGGCCGTCCGCCGGTACGTCACCGACGCCGGTGACCTGCTGCCCCGGCTGCACAAGCTGACCCGCTCGGACTGCACCACACGCAACCGGCGCAAGGCCACCCAGCTCGCGTCGGACTACAGCGCGCTGGAGGAGCGGATCGCCCGGATCGCGGCCGAGGAGGACCTCGCCCGGGTCCGTCCCGACCTGGACGGCAACGCGATCATGGAGTTGCTCGGCGTACCGCCGGGGCCGGTCGTCGGACGGGCCTGGAAGCACCTCAAGGACGTCCGCCTGGAGCACGGCCCGCTCGACCGGGACGCCGCCGAGGCGGAGCTGCTGCGCTGGGCCCGCGCCGAAGGCATCGTCGAATGACCGCTCCGACCTTCGTCTTCGTCCACGGCGCCGGCAGCAACTCGTTCACCTGGGCACCCATGCAGCGCGAGCTGGCCCTGCGCGGCCACCGGTCGCTCGCCGTCGACCTGCCCGGGCACGGCTTCGGCGCGACCTTCCCGGCGGCGTACCAGGCACCGCAGGACCTCGCCGCCCTGGCGACCACACCGAGCGCGATGGCCGGCATCGGCCACGCGGACAACGTGGCGCACGTGCTGGAGGTGCTGCGACGGGTGCGCGCGCACGGGCCGGTGATCCTGGTGGGGCACAGCCGGGGCGGCCTCACCCTGACCGGGGTCGGCAACGCCGCGCCGGAACTGGTGGACCGGCTGGTCTACATCTCGGCGTGGTGCTGCGTCGACGACACCCCGGCGGGTTACCAGACCTCGGCCGAGAACGCGTCGAGCGCACTGCACGACGTCGCCGACCTGATCGCCGCGAATCCGATGGAACTCGGCGCGCTGCGCTTCAACTGGCGTACCGCCGATCCGAAGCTGCTCGCCACGCTCCGCGAGGCCACCCTGGCCGACGGCACCGACGACGAGTTCTACGGCTACCTCAACACGCTGGAACCGGACGAGAGCCTGGACCCCGGCGAGGAGCGGGTGGACGCGGCGACCTGGGGCACGATCCCGCGCACCTACGTACGACTCACCGCCGACCGCTCCATGCCGATCGCCCTCCAGGACCGGTTCATCGCCGAGGCCGACGCGCTGACTCCGGACAACCGGTTCGACGTCCGGTCGCTCGACGTGAGCCACGCCGGGGTGCTGGTCCGCCCGGCCGAGACCGCGGCTCTGCTGTCGTCCCTGGTCGAAGCGTGACGAAGCGGTCCGGCCGGCGGCAGGTCGGACGGGCCGAGCAGCACCGGTGGGGCGAGCCGTCCCGAGTCGGGGGCCCGACGGGGCGTAGGCGCTGACCTCGGTCAGCCTCCGCAGCCCAGCCGGCCGTACGACGATCGACCGGCGGGCAACGGCGTGGCCCCTGGCGTTCGGGCGGTCGTTCCGCTGCTGCGTGGACGGGGTCGTCATCGGCCGCTCTGCGGCCCGGACACATCCCTCCACAGACGCTTTAGAGCTGCCCGCACAGACGGGGCAAGAGTCCCTGGGCCGCCGCCTGGGCCGCTTGGGCCCCGTGGGCCGCCTGGGGAGGCGTGGGCGGCGGTTGATGGAGGTCGGCCGTCTGCGCCCCGACGGGTCCGAGGGCGGTGCGAGCCTGGGCGCACGGACGGGGCAGCTCTAAAGGACGCCGGGAGGTAGCCAGCCACCCCGCCCGGTCGATGCCGCCGCACGCGCCCCGCCGCGCCACGCTGCACCCCATCGCGCACGCCCCGTCGCGTCCCTCCGCACACGCGCCGCCGCGTGCCCCGTGGCGCGACGGCGGACCCTGACGCGCGGGGGCTGGCCCAGGCTTCGACGACCGCGCTGCCACGTCGGCAGGCGGCGGGTGCGATCGGGGTGGTGTCAGTCGGCGACCGGGGCGGTCAGCTCCCAGAGATGCCCGTCCGGGTCGGCGAAGACGCCGGTGTACCCCCAGGGCTTCGCCGACGGCTCGGTGACCGCCTCGGCGCCCGCGCCCCGGACCCGCTCGAACGCCCGGTCGACCTCGCCGGACGTGGCGAAGCTGAGGTTGAGAAGGCACTCGCTCTGCCCGCGCGGGGCGACCTCGTGGGGGCCGATCACCCAGCCGAACCCGCCGCTGGGCACCAGCATGAGGTGCAGACCCTCGTTGACGACGAACCGCAGCGGCTCGGGCACCCCGTCGGAGGCCAGCTCACCGACGGCGGTGAGCCCCAACGCCTCTTGATAGAAGCGGTACGACTCCCGCCGGTCGGCGATCGGCAGGGCGACCACCACGGGCGAGCGGAAAGGTACGGCAGCGTCCATACCGCGATACGTACCAGGTGGTTGTGACAAGACCCCGCCCACAGCGCGGGTGGGCGGGGTCTTGAAGCGGGCTGTGGCTACTTGCCGGACTCTACGGCCGTGGTCGTCACCGGTGCTGCACTCTCGGTCCGGCCCGCGCCGAGGCGGGCGAGCAGGCCGGCCAGGTCGATGCCGGTCAGGTCGGTGCCGAGCTGGAGCCCCTGGGCGACGTTCCCGGCCACCGACTTGGTCAGCGACGACGCGCCGTCGGTGGAGATGACGGTCATCTTGTCGATCGCACCGATCGGGGCGCTGGCCGCCTCGACTACCTGCGGCAGCACCCGGACCAGCAGATCCAGCACGGCGGCCTCGCCGTACGCGGCGAACGCCTCGGCCTTGCGGGCCATCGCCTCGGCCTCGGCCTGTCCCTTGGCCAGGATGGCCTCGGCCTCGGCGCGGCCCTCCCGCTCGACCGCCTCGGCGATCGCGCTCCGGCGGCGCTGCTCGGCCTCGCCCTCCTTGGCACCTTCGATCGCGTTCGCCTCGGCCAGCGCGGCCCGGCGCGCCCGCTCGCCCTCACCGGTCAGCCGGGCCTGCTCGGCGGCGGCCTGGGCGGCGGCGATGGTGGCCTGCCGCTGCGCGTCGGCGTTCAGCACCGCCGCGTTGCGCGCCGCCTCGGCCTCCTGCTCGACCTTGTACCGGGCCGCGTCGGCCGGCTTGCGGACCTCGGTGTCGAGCTGGCGCTGCTTCAGTTCGGCGTTGCGCTCGGCCACCTTCTGCTGCTCGGTAAGGATCGCCTGGTCCCGCTCGGCCTGGGCGAGCGGACCGGCCGCCGCCGACTTCGCCTTCGCCGCGTCGATCTCGGCCTGGATGCCGGCCTGCTTCAACGCCAGGTTCCGGTTCGCCTCGGCGATCACCTCCTCGGCGAGCAACCGCTCCTGCTCGGCCTGCTGCCGGGCCCGCGCCTCGGCGATGGACGCGTCCTTGAGCACCCGCGCCGCCTCCGGCCGGCCCAGGTCCTGGAGGTACGACCCCTCGGCGAGGATGTCCTGGAGCTGGAAGGTGTCCAGCACCAGACCCTGGTTGGTCATCGAGTGCTCGGCCTCCTCGGCGACCGCGCTGGCGAAGGCCGCCCGGTCCCGGATGACCTCCTCGACGGTGAGCCGACCGACGATCGATCGCAGTGCGCCGGCCAGCACCTCGCGGGTGAAGTCCTCGATCTCGTCCTGCTGGTGCAGGAACCGCTGGGCGGCGGCCCGGATCGCGTCCTCGGTGCCGCCCACCTTGACGATGGCGACGCCGTGCAGGTCGGTGCGGATGCCCTGCTTGCTCACCGCGCCCTTGATGCCGACGTCGATCCGCCGGCTGGACAGGTCGAGGGACTGGAGCTTCTGCACCACGGGCAGGACGAAGACCGACGCGCCGAGGACGACCTTCTGCCCGGAGTTGTCGGTCAACCGGCCGCCGTCGGCGGTCTGGGTGGTCCGGCCCTTGCGGCCGGTGACGATGAACGCCTCGTTCGGCCCGGCCACCTTGATCCGGGACAGCACGAACATGACCAGGATGAGGAGGAGCAGTACCGCTCCGCCGATGGCGATGAGGAGGGGCATGTAGGTCCGTCTTTCTGCGGGAAGGTTCAGTACGGCTCGACGTGCACGCTGGTTTCGCTGAGGCTCTCCACGACGAAGACCTGGGTGCCGGAGGTCAGCGGTCGGTCGGCGCGGGCGTTGAGCTTCACCGGCTGCCCGGCGAGGCGTACCCGGACCTCGCCGTAACCGGTGGTGGGGATGGGGGTGACGACCACGCCGAGCGCGCCGACCAGGTGGTCGCGGGTGGGGGTCGGGTCGGTGTGCATGGTCCGGGCGGCGCGGCCGAGCCGGGCCGCGAACCACGCGGCGGGCACGGCCGCGAGGACGCCCACGCCGGCCGCCCCGGCGACCGTGGCGGGGCTGTCACCGCCGATCAGCTCGTTGGCGATGGCCCCACCGAAACCGAGGGCACCGGTGAAACCGGCCACGACCTCCAGGGAGACCGGGCCGTCGACGTTGGGGTGGACGACGTGCAGCAGTTCCCCGCCGAGCAGGGCGAACGCCAGAACCACGACGCTCACCGCGCCGATGACGAGGAAGACGAGCGTTCCGGTGGCCACGACCTGCACGCTAGTTACCCGAGGCAACCTCGCGGGACCACCGGTTGGCCGACGGCCGAACGCCGCTCGGGCCCACCCGTCGAGGAGTTGCGCGATGATCAGCCCGGGGCGATCGAGAGGTCGAGACCGTCCAGGTCACGGGGCAACGGTTGCCGTTCCCGTTCCGCGCCGTCGAGGCCGGTGAGGATCATGTGGTCCCCGTGCCGGTGGAGCAGCCGGTCGTCGTCGACCCAGACCGCCTCCTCGTCCGGGGCGGAACTCCGGACCTTCCCGGTGGCGACCTCGACGACCAGTGGGCCGGTCTGTCCCTTCACCACCACCAGCCGTCCGTCCGGCGACCAGGACCAGGGGCCGGCCGGATCGCCAGGAACCGGGACGAACCGGGTGGCTCGACCGTCGTCGGCGGAGAAGAACTGGAGTCCGCGCCGGGCGTGTGGCATCGACTCTGTGCGAGGCTTGCCGGAGTCGGTCTGCGGCAGCACGACCTCCCGACCGTCGCGGCTCCAGGTGAAGGAGCAGTGGTCGGTGCAGAAGTACCGGACGCGCTTGTCCACCTCGAAGGTCCGGAACCTGCCGTCGGTATCCAGCACACCGAAGGAGTCCTTCCCGGACTCCTTCTCGTGCAGGGTGACCACGACCCGGCTGCCGTCCGGTGACCAGGATCCCCTCCCCATGCCCGCCCGCCCGGTCCGGATCCAGCGGACGTCCCCGGTGACCAGGTCGAGCAGGCCGGTGTCCTCAGGTCGACCGGCGTCGAACACCACCGCCAGGGTGCCGCGCGGGGCCGCGAACAGCGCGTACCTGGTGTTTCTCAGGTAGCGGCCCTGGCTGCGGTCCCACACGTAACCGGTGCCGCCGCTCTCGGCGTACCCGTTCGCTCCGGTGACGATCCAGCCGCCCGGCAGCCGCAGCGCAGTGGCCGTCCACTCCTCACCCGGGCGCGGGTGCACCCAGACTCCCCGGGCGGTGGCGGCAGCCACCGTCGGCGCGGGGTCGGCATCCACCAGTCGGCCCGAGGCCGGACGGAACAGCAGGAACGGCGCGGCCATCGCCAGCACCGCCAGTGCCGTGCCGCCGGCCGTGGCGATCCGCCGACGTCGACGCAGCCGGCGACCCCGGGCCAGCGCCGCCGCCGCCAGTCCCGGCACACGCTCCGCAGCTCCGGCCAGTTCGTGTACGACCGCCCGCAGCGTCTCCTCCTGTGACCGGGTCACCGGTTCACCTCCTCACGGTCCACCAGCTCGTCGAAGGCCGGGACGAGGTGGCGGAGCTTCGCCAACGCCCGGGACGCCTGGCTGGCCACCGTGCCCACCCGGCACCCGAGCACCTCGGCGGTCCGCTCCACGCTCAGGTCCTCCAGGTAGCGCAGGGTCAGCACGGCCCGCTGCCTGGGCGGCAGGGCCAGCAGCGCGTCCCGCAGCAGCAACCGCAGGTCGGTGTCGTGATCGTCGTCCCGGGTCACCGGTCGCTCGGGCGGGTGGGCGACCGGCACCTCGACCCGCCGGCTGCGCCGCCGCCAACCCGAGACCTGGTCGTGGTAGAGGATCCGCCGGACGTACGGCTCCGCGTCGCCCCGGATCCGGGGCCACCGGGCGTACGCCTTCGCGAGCGCGTTCTGTAGCAGGTCCTCCGCGCCGTGCTGGTTGCCGGCGAGGGCGTACGCGACGCGCAGCAGTGCGTCACCCCGTTCGTTGACGAACGCGGTGAACTCCCGGTCGGTCACCTCTGTCACCGCCCACCTCCGTCATACAGACGCACGGGAGTGCCGAAAGTTTGCCTGTCGCAGTGAGCGGGACAATCGGGGTCATGTTCTGGACCGTGCTCGACACCCCGATCGGGGAACTCTCCGTGGCCGTGGACGACACGGCGGTCTGCGGCGTGCACTTCGGGCGGGTGGAGTCGGCCGGCCCGGCCCGCGACGAGCTGCTCCGGCGGACCGTGGCGGAGCTGGACGCGTACTTCGCGGGGGAGCTGGTCGAGTTCACCGTGCCGGTGGTCGCGCGCCGGGGCTCGGAGTTCGAGCGGGCGGTCTGGCGGGAGATGACCCGCATCCCGTACGGGGAGACGGTCACCTACGGCGAGGTGGCGAAGGCGGTCGGCGACCCGGGAGCGGCGCGGGCGGTCGGGGTGGCCTGCAACCGGAACCCGATTCCGGTGATCGTGCCCTGCCACCGGATCGTCGGCGCGGGCGGCAAGCTGGTCGGTTTCGGGGGCGGCCTGCCCCGCAAGGTGCACCTGTTGGAGTTGGAGGCCCGGGTAGCGCTTCAACGCGCCTGGTCCTGACCCTTCCGGCGGTCTGGTACCCCGTCTTCACGTTGCAGTCGTAATGCCAAACCGCTACGGTCGTTGCAATGCAGTCGTATTGCAAACGGTCGGAGGTCAGGCGTGCAGGTGATCCCGTTGTCCGAGGCGACCGCCGACCTCGTCGACCTCGTGGGCGGCAAGGCGGTCGGCCTGGGTGAGTTGATCCGGCAGGGCGAACGGGTGCCGGATGGGTTCTGCGTCACCACCGAGGCGCACCGGCTCGGCGTCGTCCCGGAAACGGAGATCGTCGAGGCGTACCAGCGGCTCGGTGCGGGCCCGGTGGCCGTACGGTCCAGCGCGACCGCCGAGGACCTGCCGGAGGCGAGCTTCGCCGGGCAGCACGACACCGTCCTCGACGTCACGGGCGTCGCCGAGGTGATCGCCGCGATCGCCCGGTGCTGGGACTCGCTGCACGGCGACCGGGCCGTCGCCTACCGCGAGGCCCGGGACGTCGACGGTCGGGCGGTACGGATGGCCGTCATCGTGCAACGGATGATCACCGCGGAGGTGGCGGGGGTGTTGTTCACCGCCAACCCGGTGACCGGCTGCCGTACCGAGATGGTGGTCGACGCCGCCCCCGGTGCCGGCACCGCCGTGGTGGACGGCACCGGCGCGGTGGACCACTACGTGCTCGACGGGTCGGAGCCACCGGAAGCGGGGTGCCTGTCGGCGGCGCGGCTGGCGGAGCTGCGGACGACGGGTGAGCGGCTCCAGAAGCACTTCGGCTGTCCCCAGGACGTGGAGTGGGTGGTCGACCCGCAGGGCCTTTTGTGGCTGGTGCAGTCCCGGCCGATCACCACGCTGTTTCCCCCGCCCCCGCCCACCGACAAGCCCCTTCCCCGGGTCTACCTGGAGTTCGGCCACGTGCAGGGGATGCGGCAGCCGGTCACCCCGATGGGGATGTCCACGCTGAAAGCACTGGTGGCGGCGATGCTCGCCCCGCTCGGTGTCCGGGCCGACATCGTCGACGTCGGTGGACGCCTCTACGGCGACCTGACGGACATGGCCCGCAGCAGGTCCGGACGCCGGCAACTGGTCAGACTGCTGGCGGTGGACTTCGGACCACGTGCCCAGGCGGCCATGCGCCACGTGCTGACCGACCCGCGCTTCGCCCCGAACGGGGCCGACTCGCACCGCGTACCCGGAGCGAAGGGCGCCTCGCTGCGGACCGCCGGGCGGGCGGTCGCCGGGATCCTCCGGGCGCTGGCCCGCCCCGACGTGGCACGGACCCGGCTGTTCGACGCCGTCGAGCGGCTACGGCTCGACTCGGTCCCGCCCGCCGACCTGGCGACCGCTGCCGAGCGACTGCGCTTCGTGCGGGCGCAGGAGACGGACGAGAGCCCGGACGACCTCGTCTGGCCGATCGCGGCGGGCATGCTCGCCGCCGCGCTGCCCGCCCAGCTTCTCAAGGGCGTCGCCGGTCCCGGTGAGATCCACACCGTGATGGGTGGGATGCCGCACAACGTCACCATCGAGATGAACCTGGCGCTGTGGCGGCTCGCCCAGAACGCCGGTGAACACCGCCGGCTGTTGTGCGACACGCCCCCCGACGAGCTGGCCGGGCGGTACCAGCGGGGGACGCTTCCGGACATCGGGCTGGCGGCGTTCCTGGACGCCTACGGTCACCGCGGGGTGGCCGAGGTCGACCTCGGCGTGCCGCGCTGGGACGAGGATCCCGCGCCGGTCTTCGCCATGATCGCCAACCTGCTGCGGGTCACCGACCCGGAGCAGGCACCCGACCGACGTTTCGCCCGCGCCGCCGCGACCGCCGAGGACACCCTGCGGGATCTCGTGGCCCGGGCCCGTCGCCGCCGGCCGGTGCGCGGCCGGATCGCCGGCTTCCTGCTCCGTCGGGCGCGGTCGCTGGCCGGCCTGCGGGAGGCGGGCAAGTTCGCCGGCCTCTACCAGCTGCGCGAGATGCGACGTCAACTGCTGCTCGTCGGCGTCGACCTGACCAGCGGCGGACTGCTGGAGCAGCCCGACGACATCATGTACCTGACCCTCGACGAGGCGCACGGCGCCGTCCACCACGGCGACGACCACCGGGACACGGTCGCCGCCCGCCGGGCGGTGCACCGGAGGGAGATGGTCCGCCGGCACGTACCGGTGGCGCTGCTGTCCGACGGCACCGACGTCGAGACCGTCCTGCCCACGGCTCCGGCCGACGGCGCGCTCACCGGTGTGGGCGCGGCAGCGGGCCGGGCGACCGGACCCGCCCGGGTCGTCCACGACCCCGGTACCGCGCACGTCGAACCCGGCGAGATCCTGGTGACCACGACCACCGACCCCGGCTGGACCCCGCTCTTCCTCACCGCCGGCGCACTGGTCACCGAGACCGGCGCGGTCATGGCCCACGGCCCCACCGTGGCCCGTGAGTACGGCATTCCCGCCGTCATCTGCGTGCCCGACGCCACCCGGAGGATCTCCACCGGCCAGATCGTCACGGTGGACGGTGCGGCCGGAACCGTCACCGTCGAGTGACCAGAACACCGGGGACGCTTGCTGGCCGTCCCTTCGGGGCACAACCGTTCCCCGCCGGTAGAGGGGGCCGAGCCCCGGCCGATCCGCGCACGGCGGTGCGCCCGCACTGTGGAAGCATCGTCGGCGTGCCCAGGAAGGTCGACCACCAGGAGCGACGCTCGCTCATCGCGGACGCGTTGATGCGGGTCGCCGCTGATCGTGGCCTGGAGGCGGTCAGCCTGCGCCACGTGGCGGCCGAGGCCGGTGTCTCGGCGGGGATGGTGCAGCACTACTTCCGCACCAAGGACGAGATGATGGCGTTCGCCCTGGACGTCGTCCGCGAGCGCAACCAGGTGCGGGTCACCGCCGCGGTGGCCCGGCTCGGCGACGATCCGCCCCCACGGCTGCTGCTGCGGACGATGATCGCGGCGCTGCTGCCCCTCGACGAGCAGACGCGCGACGACGGACGGGTCGCCCTGGCGTTCCTCGCCTACACCGCGGTACGCCCGGCGGTCGCCGCCAGCCTGCGCAAGGACACCGCGCAGCTGGTCGGTTTCCTGGCCGGCCTCCTGCCCGGCCCGAACGCGGCCGAGGCTGCTGCCGGGCTGTTGGCGTTGATGGAGGGGCTGGGTGTCTACCTGCTGGGCGGGCACTACACCGGCGAGCAGGCCATGAACGTGCTGGACGCCCAGCTCGATCTGCTCTTCGGTCCGTCGACGCGGGCCTGGGACGACGCCCTTCCCCGGTGACGACAGACCCGAGGGCCGGGTCCGTGCGGACCCGGCCCTCGACGGTGTGCGGTGGTCAGCGCGTCAGCGCTCGACCTCGCCGGCGATGAACGCCTCGACGGCGGCGTGCGCGTCGTGGTCGGCGTACTGCACGGGCGGGGACTTCATGAAGTACGACGAGGCCGACAGGATCGGGCCGCCGATCTTCCGGTCCAGCGCGATCTTCGCGGCGCGGACGGCGTCGATGATGACACCGGCCGAGTTCGGCGAGTCCCACACCTCGAGCTTCAGTTCCGCGTTCAGCGGGGTGTCGCCGAAGGAACGGCCCTCCAGGCGGATGTACGCCCACTTGCGGTCGTCGAGCCACGGCACGTGGTCGGACGGGCCGATGTGCACGTCGCTCTTGGCCATCTCGTGCGGCACCTGGGAGGTGACCGACTGGGTCTTCGAGATCTTCTTCGAGACCAGCCGGTTGCGCTCCAGCATGTTCATGAAGTCCATGTTGCCGCCGAAGTTGAGCTGGTACGTGCGCAGCAGCTCGACGCCCCGGTCCTCGAACAGCTTCGCCAGCGCCCGGTGCACGATGGTCGCGCCGACCTGGCTCTTGATGTCGTCACCGACGATCGGCAGGCCCGCGTCCTCGAACTTCTTGGCCCACTCGGGGTCGGAGGCGATGAAGACCGGCAGGGCGTTCACGAACGCGCAGCCGGCGTCGATCGCCGCCTGGGCGTAGAACTTGTCGGCCTGCTCGGAACCGACCGGCAGGTAGGAGACGACGACGTCGACCTGCGCGTCGCGCAGCGCCTGCGCCACGTCGACCGGCGTGGCGTCGGACTCCTCGACGATCTCGCGGTAGTACTGGCCCAGGCCGTCGAAGGTCGGGCCGCGCTGCACGGTGACGCCGGTCGGCGGCACGTCGCACAGCTTGATCGTGTTGTTCTCGCTGGCCACGATCGCCTCGGCGAGGTCCATGCCCACCTTCTTGGCGTCCACGTCGAACGCCGCGACGAACTGCACGTCAGAGACGTGGTAGTCGCCGAAGGTGACGTGCATGAGACCCGGGACGCGATCGTTCGGGTCGGCGTTCCGGTAGTACTCCACGCCCTGCACGAGGGACGAGGCGCAGTTACCCACACCGACGATGGCGACGCGGACGGAGCCCATAGCGTCTGCCTCCTTCTTCCTCATCACGGCCGCTCTTCTTCCCTGGACTCTCCAGGTGGAGGCGGGTTGGTGTCTTCTCGTCGGCCGTCGGCCGTCCCACTGCCGGGGGCGGTCGGGGCCCGGCCGGAGCGCTCGTTGGCGATGAGCTCCTCCAGCCAGCGGACCTCGCGCTCACAGGCGTCCAGGCCGTGGCGCTGAAGTTCCAGGGTGTACGCGTCGAGGCGCTCGGCCGCCCGGGCCAGCACGTCGCGCAGACCCTCGCGGCGCTCCTCGATCTTGCGCCGCCGACCTTCCAGGATCCGCAGGCGGGTGGCCTGGTCGGTGCGGGCGAAGAACGCGAAGTGCACGCCGAAGCCGGTGTCGTCGTAGGTCTCCGGACCGGCCTGCGCGATCAGCTGGGCGAAGCGTTCCTTGCCCTCTGCGGTGATCTTGTAGACCACCCGACCGCGTCGGCTGGTCAGCGCGGGAACCTCCTCGGCGGTCGCCGGTGTCTCGTCGGCCTCGGTGATCCATCCCGCCGCCTGGAGCCGGCGCAGCGTGGGATAGAGCGAGCCGTAGCTGATGGCCGCCCGGATCGCGCCCAGCTTGGCGGTGAGCTCCTTGCGGAGCTCGTAGCCGTGCATCGGGGACTCCTGCAACAGGCCGAGGATGGCGAGCTCGAGCACGGGCCATCCTCTCTGTCCCCGTGGCCGCGGACCGGGTGGTCGACGCGATGTATCGGACCGATACATCGCAACTTAGCGGCTCGCCCTCATCGGGGCAAACCCCGGTAGCGGATTCGTGTCGCTACCGAACGTGAGCGTTGTCGCTCCGTCCGGCCGGAACGCGTACCCTTTGCCGCATGCGTACGCAGCGCCAGGTGGTCGACTACTCGCTCCAGAAGCGGGCGGTGCTGCGTGAGGTCCTCTCCGGCCGGGTCGGCACGTACGACGTCTGCGACGCGTCGCCGTACCTGAAGAACGCGGCCCGGTTCCATGGCGAACCGACCGACCAACGGTGTCCGATCTGCCGACGGGAGAACCTGACCCACGTCCACTACATTTACGGGGACGAACTGAAGCAGTCCGCCGGCCAGGCGCGCACCCCGGCCGAGCTCCCCGTCCTGGCGATGACTCTGCGTGAGTTCCAGGTCTTCGTGGTGGAGGTGTGCCTCGGCTGTGACTGGAACCATCTCGTCGAGCAGTTCCTGCTCGGTCGGGACGGTCTGGTCGCGGGCGTGGACGACGGGCAGGAACAGGACGCGGTCGGCGCGCCGGCCGCGCGACGGAGGCGAGAGGCGCAACGGTGAACTCCGTGCCTCGGCGGCCGCCGAC
This sequence comes from Micromonospora echinospora, assembly GCF_900091495.1. NCBI lineage: Bacteria > Bacillati > Actinomycetota > Actinomycetes > Micromonosporales > Micromonosporaceae > Micromonospora > Micromonospora echinospora. Next base: position 2,174,597 of record NZ_LT607413.1, read on the forward strand.
AACGACGACGAGCGGGGCGAACGGCAGCCAACCGGCCGGATCGCTCCGGTCGGCGCAGATACCGCGGCTCACGTCCCGACGTGCTCGGGCGCGGAGACCGCGTGGCACAGCTCACGGCAAACCGGTGGTGGCGTGTACGCGTCCCACCGCGACCGGCAGGGTGTGAAGAATGAACTCGTACGGCGATCCCAGTTCCCCGCATGGGCGGGCCCGGATTCCGGGACCGAACGGTGACCCCGGGCCGGGGGCGGACGACGCGTACCGCCGCCCCGGCACGGAGGACCGGGGAACCGGATGGTCTTCCGGGCACGACGGCGCGACACCCACCGGCCGGGCCACCCCGACACCGCGGGCGGCCGGGCGGAGTGGACGCGCCTCGGTGCCCGGCTCGGCGTCGGTGTCCGGCTCCGCCTCGGTGGCGCGCGGTGGTGCATCCGTGCCGCGTCCCGGCATGGCCCCGCCGATCAGCCCGCCCCCGTCCGGCTCGGCCTCGGTCGGCCGGGCCGGCTCCGGCCGGGCGTCGGTGCCGGTTCCCCCGGCGACCGGGGGCGCCCCGGCGGGTCGGGCCTCGGTGGGGAACGGCTCCAGCGGCCGGGCCTCGGTCGGCTCGGCACGTCCGGTCAGCCCCGCCTCGGCGGGCCGCGCGTCGGTGGGTGGCCTCAGCGGTCGCGCCTCGGTCGGCGCCGCCGCCGTGGGGGGCGCGGCGGCCGGCGGGATGGCGGGCCGGGCGACCGTGGCCCGGGCCAGCGTCTCCCCGCCCGGCGGCCCCGGCTCCGACCCCGGCGGCCCGGGCGGTCCGACCGGCCCCGGACGCCGCAGCCGCAACCGCAACCAGGACCCGGACGCCCGGCGGCAGGCGAAGCGGCGCAAGCGGGTGAACATCCTGATCGCCAGCTTCGCGGTCCTGGTCATGCTCGCCGGTGGCGGCGTGGTCGGTTTCACCTACTACTCGACCAAGGTCCCGGTGCCGGACCAGCTGCCGATGCCGCTGGCCACCACCATCTACGACTACGACATGAAGATCGTGGTGGCGCGGCTCGGCAACGAGAACCGCCAGTTCGTCACCATCAAGGACATCCCGGAGCACGTCCAGTACGCGGTCGCCGCCGCCGAGGACCGCAACTTCTACGAGCACTCCGGCGTCGACTACAAGGGCATCGCCCGGGCCGCCTGGAACAACTTCACCGGCGGCAGTAAGCAGGGCGCCTCGACCATCACCCAGCAGTACGCCCGTAACGCCTACGAGAGCCTGAAGGACGACACGTACGCCCGGAAGGTCAAGGAGGCGATCCTTGCCTCCAAGCTCAACGAGAAGTACGACAAGCCGACGATCATGCAGCACTACCTGAACACGATCTACTTCGGCCGGAACGCGTACGGCATCGAGGCGGCGGCGCAGGCGTACTTCAAGAAGCCGGTCAGCAAACTGACCCCGGCGGAGGGGGCGGTGCTCGCCTCGGTGATCAAGCAGCCGGAGCCGAGCGCCACCCACAAGGGCTACGACCCGGCGATCAACCCGCAGGCCGCCCAGGAGCGGTGGACCTACGTCATCGACGGCATGGTGGAGAAGGGTTGGCTGGACCCGGCCCAGAAACCGGCCGCCTACCCGACGATCCCCAAGGTCCCGCCGGTCGACTTCAGCGTCAAGACGCCCAAGGGCAACGTGGTCAACTACGTCCGCCAGGAGTTGGCGCAGTGGGGGCTCTGCACCGACACCGAGGAACAGGTCAGTGAGAAGCCCACCTGCGCCGCCCTGCTCCGCTCGGAGGGTTACCGGATCAGGACCACCATCGACGGGAAGAAGCAGAACGCGCTGGAGGCGGTCATCCGGCAGGGCGCCAAGGGCTCGGTGCTCGCCGACCAGCCCGAGAACCTGATGGGCGCCGCAGTCTCGATCGAACCGAAATCCGGCCGGGTGCTCGCCTACTACGGCGGTGACGACGGCACCGGGTTCGACTACGCCGGCAAGAACACGATCGGTGGGCAGTTGACCGGCGGGCACCCCCCGGGCTCGTCGTTCAAGGTCTACACCCTGGCCGCCGCGCTGGACGCCGGCATCTCGGTCAAGTCGCACTGGGACGCCAAGCCGTTCAAGCCGGAGGGCTTCGCCAACGAGGTGCAGAACGCGGGCCGGGACGTCAGCGCCAACGGACGCTGCAACCGGTGGTGCACGCTCCAGGAGTCGACCGTCGAGTCGTACAACGTGCCCTTCTACCACGTCAGCACCGAGATCGGCCCAGACAAGATCGTCGACATCGCGCGCCGGGCCGGCATCACCACGATGTGGACCACCTCCGACAACCCGCCGAAGCCGATCGACCTGACCAAGGAGAAGCCGGAGGAGGTCGCTCCGGACCCCTTCTACCACGTGGTCGGCTACGGCCAGTACCCGGTGACCGTGCTCGATCACGCCAACGGTCTGGCCACGCTCGCCAACGAGGGCAAGTACAACAAGGCCCACTTCGTGGTCTCGGTCGAGAAGCAGAACGAGGAGACCGGCAAGTGGGAGACGGTCCCCGGCACCGGTGAGAAGCTGAACAAGGGTGGCGGCCAGCAGCTCATCAAGCGCGAGGTCGCCCGCGAGGTCAGCGCGGTGCTCAAGGAGATCCCGGGCAAGAACAACCGGGGGCTCGACGACGGTCGCCCGGCGGCCGGCAAGACCGGTACCTGGGAGTACGACAAGAAGGACAACGCGCACGCCTGGATGGTCGGCTACACGCCGGACCTCGCCACCGCCGTCTGGGTCGGCAGCAAGGACTCCAAGAAGCCGCAGATCCGCGACAAGACCGGCAAGGACGTCGGCGGAAGCAGCCTCCCCGGCGCGATCTGGGAGCGGTACATGAACGCCGCGCTCAAGGGCGCGGACAAGAGGTCCATCCCGGACGTCACCGGCATCGGCGACCAGAGCAAGGGCAACGGCGTCGAGCCGCCGCCCCCGCCGCCGCCGACCACCCCGCAGCCCGGCCAGAACCCGCCCTGCACCGACCCGCTGAACCCTCTCTGCGGCATTCCGGGCGGGCCGGGTGGACCGGGTGGACCGGGTGGACCAGGTGGGCCGGGCGGGCCGGGCGGGCCGACCAACCCGGGCACCCCACCGGGTCCGGGCGGTGGTGGCGGCGGTGACCTGGTGTCGCCACCACCCCGGTACAGCGACGACGACTGAGACAGCACACCCGCTCACGGCGGCCGGACCTCGTCCGGCCGCCGTGAGCGTTTTCCGCCCGTCGGGACAAGGTCCCCGACGGGCGGGACGGGGAGCCCTCGGGTACGGCAGGATGCCTGGTTATGAGCACGCAGCCGACCGCTGGCATCGACGACGCTGAACGCAGCGACCATCCGTCCCGGTCCGACGGGTTCGTCCGGGGCGCATCCCAGCTCATCGGCGGCCCTCTCGGTGACCACGCCGCCGCCCTGGACCGGCCCGCCGGGTCGGAGCGACGCTTCTGGACAGCGGTACGCATCGTGCTCGCCCTGACCTGCCTCACCCTGGCCCTGCACTGGGTGCAGAAGTCGCCCTGCCAGGACGGGGCCTGGCAGAACAACATCCAGTACACCCGGTTCTGCTACACCGACGTGCTCGCCCTCTACTACGCCGAAGGGCTCAACGAGGGCAAGGTCCCCTACCGGGACCACCCGGTCGAGTACCCGGTGCTGACCGGATACTTCATGGGGGTGCTCGGCCTGCCGGTGCACGCCCTCGGGGTGGACGATCCCGGCATCAACCAGGGCATGTGGTTCTACAACCTGAACGTGCTGGTGCTCGGCGCGCTGGCGGTCGTCACGGTTGCCGTCATCCTCGCCCTGCGCCGCCGACGACCCTGGGACGCCGCGCTCTTCGCCCTCGCCCCGGCACTGCTGCTCACCGCCACCGTCAACTGGGACCTGCTCGCCATCGGCCTCGGTGCGCTGGGCCTGCTGGCCTGGGCCCGGAGCCGGCCGGCGCTGGCCGGGGTCCTGCTCGGCCTGGCCGGCGCGGCCAAGATGTGGCCGCTGTTCGTCCTCGGCCCGATCCTGGTGCTCGCCCTACGCGCCGGCAAGGTGCGCGCCGCGCTCACCGCCTTCGGTACGGCGGCACTCACCGTGGTCGCGGTGAACCTGCCGGCGGCCGTGCCGTACCGGGAGAACTGGGACCGCTTCTTCGAGCTGAACAGCACCCGACCGATCGACTGGGGCACGCTCTGGTACATCGGCCGGTACCTCGACGGGAAGATCAACCCGGGCAGCCCGACGGAACAGGGACCGTTCGAGTGGTTGAACGCCAACATCCCGACGCTCAACTACCTCTCGTACGCCCTCTTCGGGCTGGCCTGCCTCGGGGTGGCCGCGCTGGCGTTGCTGGCCCCGCGCCGTCCCCGCCTGGCCCAGCTCGCCTTCCTGGTGGTCGCCGCCTTCCTGATCTTCAGCAAGGTCTGGTCCCAGCAGTTCGTGCTCTGGCTGCTGCCCCTGGCGGTGCTGGCCCGACCGCGCTGGGGGGCGTTCCTCGCCTGGCAGATCGCCGAGGTCGGCTACTTCGCCGCGTTCTACGGCGAGCTGCTCGGCTCGGCGACCAGCCGGCCGGTCATCCCGGAGGGCGTGTTCGTGCTGGCCTCGACGCTCCGACTGGCCACGGTGGTGCTGCTCTGCGTGCTGATCGTGCGGGACGTCCTGCACCCCGAACGCGACCCGGTCCGGGCCACCTACCCCGACGACCCGGACGGCGGGATGCTCGACGGAGCACCGGACGCCCCCTGGTACACCCGCTGGCGGCAGCGGTCGGCGGCACCGGAGCCGGAACCGGTCGGCGCGACCGCGACCTGACCGGCCGGCGCGGCGGGCCCTTGCGACCTCTCGGCGGCGACGGCCCGCCGCGAGCGACCGGCGGATGCGTGTTCCCCGGTGGCGGTGGCCCCGGGGCGGCTCCTCAGAGGTGGTAGACCACCGCGTCGCCGATCTCCTCCCGGCGGATGCCGAGCGCGTCGACCGGCATCTCGACGGCCAGCTCGAACGGGGTACCGGCCGCCTGCCCACGCGGGACGACCACGGTTCGCACCCCGAGCCGCCGCAGGTGGTCGATGCTGGCCGGGTCCGGGAAGGTCTGCGTCGCCTCCCGCGTCTCGGCCAGCTTCACCGGGGTGAAGCCGCTGCCACCGTTGACCACGTCCTGGAATTTGGTGGTCGTCCAGAGCATCACCGGCTGGTCCAGGTTCTGCCCGCTCGGCAGCACCAGCACCGGCCCCTGCACGGTGCGCATCGCCGCCGGCTGGGGCGGCACCACCGGGTGCGGCGTGGCGTTCAGCCCCTCCACGACGACCAGCAGCAGCGGCAGCAGGGTCGCCGTCCGCAGCCAGGGACCGGGCCAGGCCGGGACCCGCTGGGCGGCGATCTCGCGTACCCGCATGGCGAAGGCGGTGAGCGTGCCGGCGGCGAGCAGCCCGAGCAGCAGGGTGGTCCAGAGCATCAGTCGACCCGGCGTCCGGATGCCGTCCCAGCCGGGCAGGTGTTCGACGAGCGGAACGTAGGTGAAGGTGCCGCCGAAGAACCGGGTGCCCATCGCCAGCACCATGCTGACCAGCACCCCGGCGAGCAGCAACAGCCGGTGGCGCAGCCGCCACACCGAGAAGAACAGCCCACCGAGGGCGAGCGCGTAGAGCACGAAGCCCGGCAGCAGGGTCATCTCCGGGTGCCAGGGCAGTGCCGCCCGGGCGCCTTCGTGCAGGCCGCCCCAGATCCGCGACTCGGCGGGCGCGGTGAGGAAGCCGACGGCCGGCGGCGAGTAGATGTCGATGTCGCCGATACTGCGCCGCGCGTTCGGGTGCTGCTCCGCCACCGTGAAGTACGGGATGGACAGCAGCACGCCGGTCGCGGCGAAGACCAGACCCCCGACCACGTCGGTGATCAGCAGCCGCGCACCGAACGGGTGCCGGACCGGGCGGATCCAGTACCGCCGCAGGTACCAGGTGAGCGTGGCGACCAGCACGACCCCGGCCAGCACGTACGCGAACGGCAGGCCGATCCCGAAGCCGAGACTGAGCTGCCAGGCGGCGACCAGCCAACCGGCCAGCGCCCATCCGGCGTGCCGCCGCTTCGGACGGTAGCCGTACCGCAGGGACCAGCCGTGCCCCCGGGCCAGCATCGCCAGCGCCAACGGGATGCCGCCGTTGGAGATGACGTGCAGGTGACCGGCCTGGGCCAGCAGCCACGGGGCGTAGGCGTAGCTCACCCCGGCCACCGCCGCGCCGATCCGGCCCGCGCCGAGCTGCCGGGCCAGCGCGTACGCCCCCAACGTGGCCAGCGCGTGCGCGAGCACGAAGAGGACGTTGTACCGGAGCATGGCGGCCTCGGGACCGGTGCCGATCATGCCCGCCGGGGCGTACCCGAGGAGGGTGTCGGAGAAGGCGAAGCTCCACGACTCCGGGTAGAAGGTGTTCGCCTGCCACAACTGGGCCGGGTCGGTCAGCAGGATGTGCCCCGACCAGGCGATCTGCCAGGCCTGGAGCGCCGGGTCGTAGAAGTCCTGGGGGAGCGTGTACAGCGGGTAGCGCAGCGTCGGCCAGGTCAGCAGGACGGCCAGCACGAGCGAGCCGAGGGTCGCCAGGGTCCACTCGTGGACCAGGAACCGTCCGACCGCGCGGGTCGCCCGCCTGACTCGGCCCGGCACGGTGGCCGGGGCCGGTCCGAACGCCTGCCAGGGGTCCGCCGGCTCCGCATCGGTGTCGGCACCCCCCGGGGCGTCCTTGCCGTCCTTCGCTGTACCGCTGTCCTTGGCCTTGCTGCCCTTTTCGGTCCTGCTGCCGTCCTCGGCCTGCTTGCCGTCTTCGGTCTTACTGGTGTCCTTGGCCTTCTTGTCGTCCTCGGCCCGGTCGTCGTCCTCGGTCTTCTCGCCGTCGCGAACGGCCTTCGAGGTCCGGGTGTCCTCGGAGGCCGGGGCCGGTGCGGAGTCCGGACTGGTGGCCGGCTCCTCGGCAACCGCTGCCTTCCCGGTCTTCCTCCGACTCCCCGGGACGTCCGGCTGCACGGCGTCGCTCGGCTGCCCGGCGTTCACCGGCTGGGCAGCGGTCTCCGGGTCCGGGGCGGTTGCCCCGGTCGCGGTCCGGTCGCCGTCGGTTCCCGGGCCGGGGCCGGTCCGCGTCGTGTCGGACGTCCCACTGCTCATGCTGTCGTCCCGCCCAGGTGCTCCCGGAGGAAGGCGATGTCGGCGCCCTGCCCGTCGGCCCCGCCCGGGGTCTCCACGATCACCGGCGCGCCGGCCGCCCGGATGACCGCCACGAGCAGTTCCGGGTCGATGGTGCCGCCGGCCAGGTTGTCGTGCCGGTCCCGACCGGAGTTGAAGGCGTCCTTGGAGTTGTTGGCGTGGATCAGGTCGATCCGGCCGGTCACCGCCTTGACCCGGTCCACCAGGTCGAGCAGTTCCTCCCCGCCGGCATGGGCATGGCAGGTGTCCAGGCAGAACCCGACGTCGTACTCGCCCACCGCGTCCCAGAGCCGGGCCAGCGCGTCGAGCCGCCGGGCACAGGCATTGTCCCCGCCGGCGGTGTTCTCGATCAGGACCGGTACGCCGAACCCACCGTTCTCGGCCGCGTACGCGAAGGTCTTGCGCCAGTTGTCGAAGCCGGTCGCCAGGTCGTCGCCCGCGTTGACGTGGCCGCCGTGCACGATCAGGCCCTTCGCGCCGATCCCGGCCGCGCCGGTCGCGTGCCCGAGCAGCAGTTTCCGGCTCGGGATCCGAATCCGGTTGTTGGTCGTGGCGACGTTGACGACGTACGGCGCGTGGACGTAGACGTCGACCTCCGCGGCGCGCAGGCGGTCGGCGTCCTCCCTCGGATTCGGTGCCTTCCAGCCCTGCGGGTCGGAGAGGAAGAACTGCACGGCGTCGGCGGCTCGGGACGCCGCCTCCGCTAGCGGGTCGGCCGGATCGACATGGGCTCCGATACGCATGCAGGCGAGCCTACGTGGCGGTCGCCGCCGTCGGGTGACGGCAAGGCGGCGTCGCCGTGCTCGGGTCGCACCGTCCCTCGGCCCGCGTCACCCGGACCCTGGAGTGGTCGTTGATCCGGTGGGAGTCGACGACCCGAGTGGACCGGGACATCCCCCGCCCCGGAGCCTGCCGGGATGGATGGACCGTCCATCCGCCGACCCGGGGAGTTGTCCGGCCGAGCAGGATTCTCGACAAGAGCAATCGGGTCATTTGCCCCAACAGGTGACAAGACCTGCGGTAACGTAAGGTAACAACACGATATAGCTCCGCGGGGCGCTCCCGGTCCAACCTCATCGGTGTGGTCGTTCCTCCCCAGGTCCCACCCAAGGAATGCGGACGGGACGCCCCGCGGCCCAGTGGATCAGGGTCCTCTTCCGTCGTGTGCGACGAACGGAAGAGGACCCTGGTTCCGTTGGCGACCCGGCAGGCGCTCCGACGCCGATCGTCGGCCGCTACGGGCCTTCCGGTCCGGTCGCCGGGTCGTCGTCCGGCTCGCCACGCGGCGCGCCCGGCCGTCGCGGGCATGATCGTCGGGACCGGGTATCCTTGCCCGGTTGCCCGCCGCCGCCTGGGTTCCCCCGGACCGGCTCGGGCACGACGCACGACCTCCTGCCACGGAAGGACCGTGGCCGCTTAGCCCACAGGAGGTGAGCACGTCTTGCGTCATTACGAGATCATGGTGATCCTCGACCCCAGCCTCGAGGAGCGCACCGTCGCCCCGTCGCTCGACACGTACCTGAACGTGATCCGGACCGCGGGTGGCTCGGTGGAGAAGACCGACGTGTGGGGCCGCCGGCGCCTCGCGTACGAGATCAGCAAGAAGACCGAGGGCATCTACGCCGTCATCGACCTGCAGGCGACGCCCGCAGCGGTGGCCGAGCTGGACCGTCAGCTGCGCCTCAACGAGTCCGTGCTGCGCACCAAGGTCATCCGGCCGGAGATGCGCTAAGCGTCCACCCCCCGGTTCGCCCGGATCGATCTCGTCGGCTCTGTCATACGGCTCTGCGAGCCTGTGCAACGGCTGACGAGTGTGCGAGGAGATGGTCATGGCAGGAGACACCACCATCACGGTCATCGGCAACCTGACCGATGACCCTGAGCTGCGTTTCACCCCCTCGGGTGCGGCGGTCGCCAAGTTCCGGGTCGCTTCCACGCCCCGGTTCCTGGACAAGGCCTCCGGCGAGTGGAAGGACGGCGAGCCGTTGTTCCTCTCGTGCACCGTCTGGCGTCAGGTCGCCGAGCACGTCGCCGAGTCGCTCCAGCGGGGCAGTCGGGTGATCGTGTCCGGTCGGCTGCGGCAGCGGTCGTACGAGACCCGCGAGGGCGAGAAGCGCACCGTCATCGAGCTCGAGGTCGACGAGATCGGCCCGTCGCTGCGCTACGCCACGGCGAAGGTGCAGAAGATGTCCCGCTCCGGTGGCGGAGGCGGCGGCTTCGGTGGTGGCGGTGGTGGTGGCCAGGGCGGCGGAGGCAACTTCGACGACCCCTGGGCCTCGGCTGCACCGGCCCCCTCCCGCGGTGGTTCGGGCGGCGGCAACTTTGACGAGGAGCCCCCGTTCTAATGGCGCCGAGCGCCCGCGATCGCAAACCAGGAGCACGAGCAATGGCCAAGGCTGCGGCACTGCGCAAGCCGAAGAAGAAGGTGAACCCGCTCGACAAGGACGGGATCACCTACATCGACTACAAGGACACCGCGCTGCTGCGGAAGTTCATCTCCGACCGCGGCAAGATCCGCGCTCGGCGGGTGACCGGCGTCACCTCGCAGCAGCAGCGCCAGATCGCCCGTGCGGTCAAGAACGCCCGTGAGATGGCGCTCCTGCCGTACACGGCCACCACCCGCTGAGAGGAGGCACCGAAATGAAGATCATCCTGACGCAGGAGGTGTCCGGTCTCGGTGCCCCGGGCGACATCATCGAGGTCAAGGACGGCTACGGCCGTAACTACCTGCTCCCGCAGGGCTTCGCGATCGCCTGGACCAAGGGTGCGGAGAAGCAGGTCACGGTGATCAAGCGGGCCCGCTCGGCCCGCGAGATCCGCGACCTCGGCCACGCCAACGAGGTCAAGACTCAGCTCGAAGGCCTCAAGGTCAGCCTGAAGGCCCGCGCCGGTGACGGCGGACGGCTCTTCGGCTCGGTCACCCCGGCCGAGATCGTCGACGCCGTCAAGGCGGCCGGCGGCCCGACCCTCGACCGGCGTCGGCTGGAGCTGCCCAGCACCATCAAGTCCCTCGGCTCGTACCCGGTGCGGATCAAGCTGCACCCGGAGGTCACGGCCAAGTTCGACCTGAACGTGGTGCAGAGCAAGTAACCACGGCACCACCCGCGAGAGGCCCGCACCGACCGGTGCGGGCCTCTCGGCGTTGCCCGGGCAGTCCAACACCGATGATGGCCGGATCAGCCGATCGGCTCGCCGGTGACCGCGCTGATCAGCACCGTGGACAGACCCCCGCCCACCACCGACGACGCCATCGCCAGCGTCGCCGTCCGCCACGTGGTCCCGATCCGTCGCAGCACCATCGCCACCAGCAGGCTCGTCACCAGGGCCAGCCCGAACCGGGGCCCCCCGGAAACGAACGAGTCGATCGCGTGTGCCCGTGGCGAGTCGCAACCCCCACCGGTGAAGTCCGTGACACACCCCGTCGGGACCTGACCGCTCAACGTGAGCAGCCAGACGAAGACCGCCAGCGCCGGCAGCACGTAGCAGGCGACCGTATAGAGCAGCGACCGTATGCCACCGTTCGGACCCGGATCGAGCAGGTCCTCCTCGATCCGGCGGGGCTGCGGCACCGTCACGGCCCCACCCGGACGACGCGACTGGGCAGCAGGACGACGCGACGGCCCAGGCGCATGCCCAGGCGCAGGCCCCGGCAACGGCAACAGGGCCGGACCAACCGACGGCACGGGAGCCGGCCGCCGTCGCGTCACCGGGGCGGGAAGCTCCCACTGCCCGGTGTCGGTGAACTCCACCCACCGCTCGCCGCCGTTCGACCACCCACCACGCCCCGAAGGCGTCGGCCGGTCCCAGACGTGGACCCCCGAGGCGTCCCATTCATCGGCAACGGGCGACGGGACAGAACCCCCGTCCTGCTGCCGGTGCGACACCCCACGCTCCCGGACCGGCGGCTCCGGACCAACCCCCCGGAGCGGAACCCCGTCCGGCTCGGGCCGGATCCGACGGGTCGGCCAGGGCACCTCCGGACGTCCCACCGGCCCGACCGGATCCTCCCACCCGGACGACCCCACCCCCGACCGGTGCGAAGGTGGACGACGGTGCCGGCTCGACGGCAGACCCGTCGGACCCGGAACACGATCGTCACCGGCCCGGCGGCTCCCGACGTACCCCGGCGTGCCGGACGGCTCGGCGAGCCGCCATCCACGGCTGTCTTCCGACCAGTCGGCACCGGAGGTCGGCACCCCGGTCCCCGCCGGCCTCTGCCAGCTCGTCGTCCCGGTCCCTGCCGGCTCCCGCCAGCTCGTCGTCCCGGCACGCCACGCCTCACCGGCCTGCCAGCCGACATCGGCCCGGGGCGGGGCGTGATCGTGGGCCAGCCCATCGTGCCGGTGCCGGCCGCCGCCACGCGATTCCGGAACGACCCCCTCCCGCGCCCACCGGGGCACGTGGTCGTCGGCCGGCTCCGGCTGGCCGCGCTCGGCGGCACGGCGTCGGCTGCTCGTCCGATGACCGGCGGAGGAGGGTGGACACGGCTCGAGCGGATCACCCCACGGGGACAACAGCGCACGCTCACGCGAGCGGACCTCGTGCGCCCAGTCCCGGTTACTCACGGCCGGAGCGTGACCCTTCTCAACCGAAAGTGCAATCCGCTCCCCCAGGCGGAGCTGATGCCCGAGATAGTACGGGACGATGCCGGGCCCGATCGGCCGGGAAAATCTTCCTCCACAGGCTGTGTGCAGAGTTTCCGCAGCTCAAGCGCATGGTGATCTGGATTACCCGCGAGTTATCCACAGTTTGTGCACAAGCTGCACACACCCAGAGGCTTCCTGTCCACAGGTTGTCCCGAGGCTCGTCCACCGGGTTGCTTGAGCCCTCCACCTCGGGTTCCGTATGGTTGGCCCCCGACCGGCCCCACGATGGCCCCCGATCGCCGGACCGGTCGGCGGCGAGCCGCCACGCCGGTGGCCGGCCGGATGCGATCCGACGCAGCGGAGGGGGAGCCGGTGTCGGTCACCGACGACATGCGAACCGAGTCACGGGCCAACGGGCAGCCGCCCGCTCCAGCCCAGCGGGACGGTCAGTTCGACAAGACCCCACCCCAGGACGTCGCCGCCGAGCAGTGCGTACTCGGCGGAATGCTGCTGTCCAAGGACGCCATCGCCGACGTCGTCGAGATCCTCAAGACGCACGACTTCTACCGGCCCATCCACGCCACCATCTTCGACACCATCCTGGAGATCTACGGCCGCGGCGAGCCGGCCGACCCCATCACCGTCGCGGCGGCACTGGCCGACTCCGGGGACCTGGTCCGCGTCGGCGGCGCACCCTACCTGCACAGCGTGATCGCGAGCGTGCCGACTGCGGCGAACGCCGCCTACTACGCCCGGATCGTCGCCGAGCGGGCCGTGCTCCGCCGGCTGGTCGAGGCCGGCACCAGGATCGTCCAGCTCGGCTACGGCACGGCCGCCGGCGGCAGCCGTGACGTGGACGACGTCGTCGACCTAGCCCAACAGGCCATCTACGACGTCACCGAGAAGCGGGTCAGCGAGGACTTCGCCGTCCTCGCCGACATGCTCCAGCCCACCCTCGACGAGATCGAGGCGGTGGGGGCGCAGGGCGGCGTGATGACCGGCGTGCCGACCGGTTTCAGCGACCTGGACCGGCTTCTCAACGGCCTACACCCGGGGCAACTCATCATCGTGGCCGGCCGGCCGGGTTTGGGAAAATCGACCGCTAGTATGGATTTTGCCCGAAATGCCGCGATTCGCGCGAATCAAGCGGCAGCCATCTTCTCGCTGGAAATGAGCAAGGTCGAGATCGTCATGCGACTGCTCTCGGCCGAGGCGCGGGTGCCGCTGCACGTGCTGCGCAGCGGGCAGCTCTCCGACGACGACTGGACCAAGTTGGCCCGCTGCATGGGCGAGATCAGCGAGGCGCCGCTCTTCGTCGACGACACTCCGAGCATGAACCTGATGGAGATCAGGTCGAAGGCGCGCCGGCTGAAGCAGAGGCACGACCTGAAGATGATCGTGGTGGACTACCTCCAGCTCATGACGTCGCCGAAGCGCACAGAGAGCCGGCAGCAGGAGGTCGCGGACCTGTCCCGAGGGCTCAAGCTCCTCGCCAAGGAGGTCGAGTGCCCGGTCATCGCGGTGAGTCAGCTGAACCGTGGTCCCGAGCAGCGCACCGACAAGCGACCCCAATTGTCTGATTTGCGTGAGTCTGGCTCGATTGAACAAGATGCTGACGTTGTAATCCTTTTGCATCGAGACGACTACTACGACAAGGAGTCGCCTCGGGCCGGGGAGGCGGATTTCATTGTTGCCAAGCATCGGAATGGACCGACCGACACCGTGACCGTGGCCGCGCAACTTCACCTGTCGCGGTTCGTCGACATGGCGATCGTCTGACGGCCGTTCCCGTTCTGCGCTTCCGGCTCAGTCGGCACCGAGTTGGCGTGTCGCCGCCTCCACCGTCTGGGCCAGCAGGACCGCGATGGTCATCGGTCCGACCCCGCCCGGAACCGGGGTGATCAGGCTGGCCCGCTCGCGGGCGGATGCGAAGTCGACGTCACCGATGTTGCCCGGGTGGTAGCCGGCATCGACCACCACCGCGCCGGGCTTGATGTCCGCCCCGGTGATCAGGCGCGGCCTGCCGACGGCGGCGACCAGGACGTCGGCCTCGCGGGTGATCGCGGAGAGACCGGTCGTCCGGGAGTGGCAGTAGGTGACCGTGGCGTCCCGCCCGAGCAGGAGCAACCCGGCCGGTCTGCCCAGGATGGGGCTTCGGCCCACCACCACGGCGTGCTTGCCGGCCAGGTCGACCCGGTATTCGTCGAGTAACCGCAGGATGCCGCCGGGCGTGCAGGAGACGAAGCCGGGCAGCCCGAACCCCATCGCCGCGAAGGAGCGCATGGTGACGCCGTCGACGTCCTTCTCCGGGGTGATGGCCTCGAAGGCGGCGCGTTCGTCGATGTGCGCCCCGACCGGGTGCTGGAGGAGGATGCCGTGCACCTCGGGGTCGCGGGACAGTGCGGCGATCGTCCCGACGAGTTCGTCCGTGGTGGTCGAGGCGGGCAGGGCGACGTGTCGGGAGCGGATTCCGGCCTGCTCGCAGCGGTTGCGTTTCATCCGGACGTAGGTGGCGGAGGCCGGGTCGTCGCCGACCAGCACGGTCGCCAGGCATGGGGCGGTGCCGGTGCGTCGCCGCAGGTCGGCGGCGGTGGCGGAACTGGTGTCGACGATGCGCCGGGCGAGGTCACGGCCGTCCATCAGCCGGGCCGGGGGCGTCTGGGCCATGGGGCACTCCTGAGCCTTGTGGAAGGGGCGCCCAGGCGTACGGCATCGACGGTCGTCGGGCCGCTCCCCGGTGGTGCTCCACCTCAACGCCAGTAACGGCCCGGTTCACAGTGTAGTCGTCAGTACCGGTCCTGGCTGGCGGCCGCGGTGGCGCGGCGTCCGTTGATCCCGGTGGCGGGAACCGGTTCAGCCCAGCAGCGGGAACCAGCCGGCGACCTCGCCCAGTTCGGTCCGGTCGGCGTCGGTGAGCGGGAGCCGGCCGGTCGCCTTCAGCAGGTACTCCTCGTCGGTCCAGCCGGCGGGCCGGACCGCGTCGTCGCTGAGCAGGCCGTCCATCGTCGTCACCGCCACCGTACGGGCCAGCGGGCCCGGTCCCGGCGGGTCGGGCAGGTCGACGGTGAGGTCGAGGTGGTGCACCGCCGCCTCGGTGGTCAGGGTGGCGAGCAGGTCGGCGACCCGGAGCACGTGTCCCTGGGTGCTCACCACTTGGTCCGGGTCGGCGGCGGTCGCCGCGCCGACGGCGGCCGGGGCGGTCTCGGTCCAGAGCCGGACCACTCCGGTGGGACGGTCGAAGGCGACGGCGGACCGGCGGGCCCACCAGGCGTGGCGGGCGGAGTCGGTGTCGCCGGCCGGGAACGACCGCCAGTAGGTGACGTCGTCGACGTCGGCTGGGCCGTGGGCGGGGCTGGCCAGGGCGACCAGCGCGCGTTGGGCGTCGGCGAGCAGGTGGTGGAGCAGGTCGGCGACGAGCCAGCCCCGGCAGCGGGTGGGTCGTTGCAGTTCGTGATCGTCGAGGTCACCGACGACGGCGGTGATGCCCGCGTACGCCTCGGCGAGCGCCTCGTGCTGCCGGAACTCGGTCATGGTGCCGAGCGTCGCACGGCTGGTGGTGTTCCGCCCGGTCGACGGGCGACCGGACCGGTGGGTTCCGGTCCGGTCGCGCCGGTTCGGTTCGGCTCACCGGGCACCGGGTGGTGGGCCAGGAGCATCGGGTGGGTCGGTCCGAGGACCGTCGGGCGGGTCCGCCGCCGGCCGCCGGGCGGGCCGGCGGCGGAGCGCCGGGTGGATCAGCCGAAGAAGTCGCCGAGGAAGCCGTGCTGCTTCTTGCGGCGGTAGTGCCCGTGGTAGCCGTGGTGCTGGTGGCCGTGGCTGCCGTAGGCGGGTGCGGGCGCGGCCGGGTAGCCCGGCGGCGGGGGCGGGGGCGGGGGTACGGCGCCGTAACCGGGCTGGTGCGGCGGGGGCGGCGGAGGGGCGTAGCCACCCGGCTGGCCGGGGGCGTGCCCCGGTGCCTGGCCGGGCGGTGGCGCGGCCGGGTTCTGCTTGTTCCAGTTGGCCTCCGCCTCGAACAGCTTTTCGAGTTCGCCGCGGTCGAGGAAGATCCCCCGACACTCGCCGCACTGGTCGACGACGACTCCGCTGCGCTCGTACTGGCGCATTTCTCCTCGGCACTTGGGACAGGTGAGCTGCATCTCTCGACGGTACCCGGTCAACCTGAGGATGCCCCGGCGAGCGCTCCGGTGACTTCCTGGTCGGAGACCTCGTGGAAGTCGTCGTAGTAACGGCTGACCGCGCCGAAGTCGGGGGGTGTCTGGACGCAGACCACCTGGTCGGCTTCGGCGGCGAGCATGTCGTACGCCTCCTGGGAGCCGACCGGGACGGCGACCACGACGCGGCGGGCACCGAGGTGGCGGGCCACCTGGACGGCGGCGCGGGCGGTGGCGCCGGTGGCGAGGCCGTCGTCGACGACGACGGCGGTCCGGCCGGTCAGGTCCAGTGGTGGACGGCCGGCTCGGTAGAGCTGCTCCCGGCGGTCCAGTTCGGTCTGTTCGCGGCGGACGACCTGGGCGATCTCGTCGGGGTCGATCCGGCTGGCGACCGCGTCGTTGAGGACCCGCACGTTGGCGGGGCCGAGCGCGCCGAAGGCCACCTCGGGTGCCCAGGGCATGCCGAGTTTGCGGACCACCAGGACGTCCAGGGGAGCGCCGAGTCGGTCGGCGACCACCTGGGCGACCGGGACGCCGCCCCGGACGAGCCCGAGTACGACGACGTCCGGCTGGCCGGTGAGTCCGCCGAGCCGGTCGACGATCGCCTTTCCCGCTTCGGCACGGTTGCGGTAGGTGGTCATGTCTCAGGTCTACGCCCTGTCGGCCGCCCGCGCAGGGGAGTCGGCGGAAGAGGAGCCGTCGGGTGCGGCGAGTCGGAGCGCGGGTGCCCAGACCAGGAGGGCGAGTGGGTAGAGCAGGTATCCGAAGCGGGTGGCCGGCATCAGGGCGATCGCGGCGAGGAGGCCGTACCCGCAGATCAGGGCGCTGGTGGCGGCGGTGCGGGGCGGACGGCGCAGCAGGCGCACGGCGATCGCGAGTCCGGCTGCGACCAGCAGGACGGTGGCGACGGCGCGTCCGGCGGGGAGGCTGGTGGCGATCAGGTGGCCGGGGAACGGGGAGGCGGCGGGGCTGGTGACGAGGCCTTGGCCGAGGGGGAAGCGGAGCACGTTCTCGACCAGGGCGTCGCGGTCGACGAGGAGGGCGGGCAGGAGGGCGGCGGCGGGCAGGCCGAACGCGCCGGCGGCGTAGCGTCCTCCGGCCCGGCGGGTGACCGCCCAGAAGAGCAGGACGAGGGCGATCGGCCAGGCGAACAGCTTGAGTGCCCCGGCGAGGCCGACGGCGAGTCCGGCGCGGCCGGGGCGTCCGGTGGCGGCGTGGGCGAGGGCGAGCAGGCAGAGCGCGAGGACGGGCAGGTCGTCGCCGCCGGTGGCGAGGGTGAGGGCGCAGACCGGTAGGACGGTGGCGGTCTGGACGGCGCGGAGCAGCGCGGCGTCGGTGCGGGTGCGGTTACCTGCGGCAGCGTGGCGACCGGTGTTGTCGCGCAGGGTGCGGACGGCGAGGGCGAGGGTGAGCGCGGTGGCCAGGGCGAACCAGACGCGTGCGTCGGTCCACCAGGTGTCGAGGGCGGCCCGGGGCAGGCCGAAGAGGGCCATGCCGGGTTGGTACGGGGTGTAGCCGAGCAGTTGTTCCCCCGGCGGCAGGGCGGCGATGGCGTCGTGGCCGAGGTAGGGGGTGCCGTCGTGGATCAGCCGCGCCCCGGAGTGTTCGACGACGACGACCTCCTCCTGCGCCCGGTCGGTGCGCCCGGCCGACCGTTGCGCGGACTGCCACGCGAGCGGGAGGAGGGCGGTGGTCGTCCAGGTCAGGGCGGTGATCGCCGAGCGGGCGGTGGTGCCGGCCAGCGGGCTGTCGGGGCGGCGTCGGCGGGCGAGGAGCTGGCCGGCCACGAGGAGGGCGGCGACGAGGTAGCCGATGCCGGCGACCGCCCCCCAGGCCCGGTGGGGCGGGAGGGTGGAGGTGGCGGCGGTGATTCCGGCGAAGGCGGCCGAGGCGGCGTAGAGGCCGAGGTCGAGGGGGAGTCCGCCGGCCGCACCGTCGATCGTCTGCCAGATCCGGCGGGCGCGTGAGGGCGGGCGCTGCCCGGAGGGTGCGGAGCTGCTGCGGGGCGCGGGCCGACTGGTCACGCGGGAGAGTGTGGCAGACGGTCCGTCCGGTTCCGTCCGTTCGGTCGGCGGCCGGGGGCGAGCCGGATCACCGCGCCGGCGTCGTGCAGGGGTGGGGCGAGGGTGCCGGGTCGGCCGCCGGCCCCCCGGTGCAGGGCGGCGAGGAAACGGTTGGCGGGCATCGGGCGGGCGAAGAGGTGGCCCTGGCCGGCGAGGCAGCCGAGTTCCCAGAGGGCCCGGCGTTGCGGTTCGCTCTCCACGCCCTCGGCGACGACGGTGAGGTCGAGGCTGCGTCCGAGGTCGAGGGTGGAGCGGATGACGGCGGTCGCCTCGGCGGAGCTCTCCATGTCGGTGACGAAGGTTCGGTCGATCTTGATTTCGTGCACCGGGATCCGGGAGAGCAGGGAGAGCGAGGAGTAGCCGGTGCCGAAGTCGTCCAGGGCCAGGCGGACGCCCTCGTCGCGGAGCCGGCCGAGGACCCGGTCGACGATGTCGAGCTGGCTGAGCGTGAGGGTCTCGGTCAGTTCCAGCATCAGCCGGTCGGGGGGGAGTTCGTGGGCGCGTAGCCGGGCGAGCACCGAGCCGGGGAAACGGGCGTCGAGGAGGCTGCGGGGGGAGACGTTGACCGCGACCGGGATGTCGAACCCGGCCTCCCGCCAGCTCACCAGGGCGAGGAGGGCCTGGTCGAGGACGGCTTCGGCGAAGGCGGGGAGGAGGCCGGAGCGTTCCACGGCTTCCAGGAAGCGGGCCGGGTCGACGGTGCCGTTGGTGGGGTGGTGCCAGCGGGCGAGTGCCTCGGCGCCGACCACCTCGCCGGTGGCGAGGTCGACGATCGGTTGGAAGTTGACCGCGAACTCGTGGTCGGCGACGGCCCGGGGCAGGTCGCCGCCGAGGGCCAGTCGGCCGAGGTCGGCGGTGTCCCGGGCGGGGGTGTAGCTGGCGATCCGCTGGCCGTTGCGTTTTGCCTGGTACATGGCGACGTCGGCGCGGCGGAGCAGTTCGGCCATGCCGCCGGTGCCCGGTGCGGTGGCGATGCCGCCGCTGGCCTCGACGCTGATGCGTATGCCGTCCAGGTCGAAGGGTTCGTGCAGGGTGCTGAGCAGGGCCTCGGCGCGGTGGGCGGCCATCGCCGGGGCGGGAAGTCCGCGCAGGAGGACGGCGAACTCGTCGCCGCCGAGGCGGGCCACCAGGTCGTCGTCCCGGGTCGCCTCGCGTAGCCGGGCGGCCACCTGCACCAGGATCCGGTCTCCGGCGGCGTGGCCGAGGGTGTCGTTGATCTCCTTGAAGTGGTTGAGGTCGATCAACGCGAGGGCGGTGACACCGTCGGCGTGGCGGCCGTTGAGCTGGGCGCTGCCCTGGTCGAGCAGGTGCCGGCGGTTGGCCAGGCCGGTGAGGGCGTCGTGGGTGGCGGCGTAGGCGTGGTCGGCGGCGGCGCGGGCCAGTTCGGCGTACGCCTGGGCGTTGCGGACCGCCGTGCACAGGGCCGAGGCGAAGGTCCGCAGGGTGTACTGCTCGCGTTCGTTGAGGCGTACCGGGCCGCGGAAGCGTAGGCGCAGTACGCCGACGTCGCTGGTGCGGTCGTGTCCTTCGAGCGGGATGGGGATGACCGAGCCGTCCACGGTGGTGGGTTCGCCCACCGGGCCGTCGTAGGTGATGGTCTGGCTGTTGCCGCGGACGCTGCGTGGGCCGTCGTGCAGCTCGACCTCCACCTCGTCGGCGGAGAAGAGTTCGGCTGCCTGGGTGACCGCGGTGGTGAGCACCCGGTCGAGGTCCACCGAGTTGAGTGCGTCGGTGGTGCGGGCGAGTCGCTGCCAGGCCTGCTGTTCGGTGCGGGTCTGGATGCGGTGCGAGTAGGCCAGGTGCAGGCTGATCACGAGTGGTGGCACGGCCAGCAGCAGCCGGGTGTCGGCCTGGAGGATGGCCAGGGTGCAGAGGGCGACCGCGAAGCGGACCGCGAAGCCGGTGAGGCGCAGGTCGAGGTTGCTGCGGAACTGCCGGGAGACGCGGGTGCGGGAGGCGAGCGCGATGACCGGGATGGCGAGCAGGTCGTCCACGAGGGCGGCGGCGAGGTAGGCGACGGCCACCGGTACGACGAGGTCGACGAGTCCGGGTGGGGGCCACGACCAGCCCAGCGTGGCGAGGACGAGGCCGGCGGTCCCGGCGACCAGCACGTTCTTGCCGATGCCGAAGGCCATCTTGATGGCGGGCAGCTTGCGCGAGCCCAGGGCGACGCCGAGGCCGGTGCAGAGAATCACCCAGGGCGTGGGGGCGATCGCTATACCGATGATGATTGCCGTTTCGTTCCAGCTGATCGAATGTGTGGTCGACCGGATACGAATTCGCGCCTTCGTCGACGCGCTGACGAAGATCATTAGGGTGAGCATCACCAGCATCGCGACGTCACTGGCGGTGGTCGGGAGTCTGGTGAGCACGGCGGCGCAGACGGCTGCCACCTCGACGCCCAGGGCTGCCACGACGACGAGACCGACAAGCAGTCGGAGCTGCCGATCGGTCTCATTCATGTGTCGCCTGAGAACAGCCACAGTTCGTCCCCGGGGTTCGCTGGCCTCTGCAGCGTACCGCAGGGATTCTTCGCTTCCCGGGTCTAATTCACTCCCACTCGCTGCCACGCATGGCCCGACCCTTTCTGCCTTTCCGGCCCCGTCGGGGTGCCGGCGCCTGCCTGCTCTACCTGCAGCTTAGGCAAGGATATGGCAGCTTAGGTACGATAAATGTCGCTATATGCAACATTAGTTAAGAGTCCGACCTTTTGTTACTTTCCGTCCATCCGCCCTGAGCGGAGCGAGGTGATCTGCTTTCGCTCCGCATTCAAACTGTCGCTTGCCGCTGCGGAATGCGCACCGTCGGGTCGGCGGGTCGAGTGGCGCCGTCCGGCGGATCGGTCGGTGACCGGACGGTCACCGAGGGCTGG
Source organism: Micromonospora echinospora (assembly GCF_900091495.1). Lineage (NCBI taxonomy): Bacteria > Bacillati > Actinomycetota > Actinomycetes > Micromonosporales > Micromonosporaceae > Micromonospora > Micromonospora echinospora. The sequence continues at coordinate 2,195,440 of NZ_LT607413.1, forward strand.
AGAAGGCGGCTGCCCCGAATCACCGATGACGTCATTGTGGCTCACCTCAGATCCTCCGGAATTGCCCGGGAAGCGGAGAGTAATCGGGGCGCGGTCATCGTGGAGTGGTCGGGTACGCGGCGACACCGGCGCGGGGACACCTTTGCTGTGCATCTTCGGATAGTTCCCCGGCATTTGGAAACCCCGCCGGTAGTGACCATCTCCACCGTCACCTGGCGGCCCGGGGAGTCCGTGGCCGCTCCGGGCGTCGCGGCGGGGTTAGGCTCACGGGCGTGACGGAACCCGCGCAGCTGACGCATCTCGACCCGGCGGGCGCGGCCCGCATGGTCGACGTCTCCGCCAAGCCGGTCTCCGGCCGTCGGGCCGTGGCCGCCGGCCGGCTGCGGACCACGGCCGAGGTGATCGGTCTGCTCCGGCGGGACGGTCTGCCCAAGGGCGACGCGCTCGCCGTGGGTCGCCTCGCCGGCATCATGGGCGCCAAGCGCACGCCGGAGCTGATCCCGCTCTGTCATCCGATCGCCCTGCACGGGGTGACGGTGGACTTCGAGTTGACCGAGGACACGGTGGAGATCACCGCGACCGCGCGGACGGCGGACCGGACCGGGGTGGAGATGGAGGCGCTCACCGCGGTCGCCACCGCCGGGCTCGCCCTGGTCGACATGGTCAAGGCCGTCGACCCGGCGGCCTCCGTCGACGCGGTACGCGTCCTCCGCAAGGAAGGCGGCAAGACCGGCGACTGGCAGCGGCCGGCGGACCGGCCGTGATCCGGGCCCGCGTGATCGTGGCGTCCAACCGTGCCGCCGCCGGGGTGTACGCCGACACCAGCGGCCCGATCCTCGTCGCCGGCCTCCGGGAACTCGGCTGCGTGGTCGACGACCCGGTGGTGGTGCCCGACGGCGACCCGGTCGGCCGGGCCCTGCGCGCCGCCGTCGCCGACGGCGTGGACGTGGTCCTGACCAGCGGCGGCACCGGCGTCACCCCCACCGACCGGACCCCGGACGTCACCCGGACGGTCCTCGACCACGAGATCCCCGGCATCGCCGAGGCGATCCGCGCGCACAGCCGGGCCACCGTGCCCACCTCGGTGCTCTCCCGGGGGCTCGCCGGGGTGGCCGGACGGACCCTGGTGGTGAACCTCCCCGGCTCCACCGGCGGAGCCCGGGACGGGCTGGCCGTGCTCGGCCCGATCCTCGCCCACACCGTCGACCAGCTGCGCGGCGGCGACCACTGACGGTCGCACCGCGTTGCCGTCCGCAGGACCGGCCGGCCGACGGAGGCACGCCGGGCACCCCGTGCACGGGGTGGCTTGCTCGTCCATCGAGGGCGAAGTCCCCCCGATAGGGTGGTCCGCGTGAGCGTGCGCAGTGAGCTGACCGGGAGCCACACCGTCGGGGATCCGGGTGGCGCACCCCCGCCGGCCGGCTGGGAGGAGGCCCGCGCCCGGGTCTACGCGGTCGGCCTGGCCGCCGCGCTCCCCGTCGTCACCCGGCCGCTCGCCGAGGCCGACGGGCACACCCTCGCCGAACCGCTGACGCCCCGTACCGACCTGCCCGCCTTCCCCACCTCCAGCGTGGACGGATGGGCGGTGCGTGGCCCGGGGCCGTGGCGGGTCGTCGGCCGGGTGCTCGCCGGCGGCACCCCGGAGCCCCTGACCGGGGACGGCACGACCGTCGAGATCGCCACCGGCGCGATGGTGCCCGAGGGCACCGCCGCCATCCTGCGGATCGAGGAGTCCACGCGCACCGCCGACGGTCGGGTGAGCGGCACGCCCCGACCCGCCCCCGAGTGGCGACCGACGGGCGAGGAGGCGCGGGCCGGCGAGGAACTGCTGCCCACCGGCACCCCGGTCGACCCGGGGCTGATCGGGCTGGCCGCCTCCTGCGGCCACGACTCGCTGCCGGTCCGCCGGCCGCCCCGGGCCGCGCTGCTCGTCTTCGGGGACGAGCTGCTCACCGCCGGCCCGCCCGCCGCCGGCCGGGTCCGCGACGCGCTGGGCCCGGCGGTGCCGGCCTGGCTGCGGCGGTACGGCTGCCAGGTGCGTCCCGCCGACGTCGTCGGCCCGGTCGCCGACACGCTCCCGGCCCACGTGGCCGCCCTACGTACCGCCCTGACCGGGGCGGACCTGGTCTGCACCACGGGCGGGACGATGCACGGGCCGGTCGACCACCTGCACCCCGCGCTCCAGGCCCTCGGGGCCGACTACGTCGTCAACACGGTGGCGGTCCGGCCCGGCTTCCCGATGCTGCTGGCCCGGCTGGTCGGGGACGACGGGCGGGCCCGCTTCGTCGCCGGGCTGCCCGGCAACCCGCAGTCGGCGATCGTCGCGCTGGTCTCGCTGGTGGCCCCGCTGCTCGCCGGACTCCAGGGCCGGCCGATGCCGGCGCTGTCGTACGCCACCCTGGCCGAGCCGGTCCGGGGCCGGGGCGCCTACACCCACCTGGCCCTCGTCCGGCTGGACGCCGCGTCCGGCACCGCCCACCCGGTCCGCCACGTCGGCTCCGCCATGCTGCGCGGGCTGGCCGGCGCCGACGGGTTCGCGGTGATCCGGCCGGACACCACCGGGGAGGCCGGGGCACGGGTACCGGTCGTGCCGTTGCCGCTGCTGCCCGGGGAGCGTACGTCGTGACCGTCCACCCGGCGACCGACCACCCGGTGGTGATCGCCGAGGTCACCACCGCACCGCTGGACGTCGCCGCCCACGAGGCGGCGGTCGCCGCCCGCCGGGCCGGTGCGGTGGTCACCTTCCAGGGGGTGGTCCGCGACCACGACCACGGCCGGTCGGTGCACACGTTGGAGTACGAGGGGCACCCCAGTGCCGCCGAGGTGCTCCGCGCGGTGGCCGCCGAGGTGGCCGCCGACCCGGACGTGTACGCGGTCGCCGTGTCGCACCGGATCGGCCCGCTGGAGATCGGGGACGCGGCCCTGGTCGCGACGGTCAGCACGGCCCACCGGGCGGCGGCCTTCGCCGCCTGCGCCCGTCTGGTCGACGAGGTGAAGGCGCGGCTGCCGATCTGGAAGCGGCAGGTCTTCGCCGACGGCACCGAGGAGTGGGTCAACTGCCCCTGACCGGGCAGCCGGTGTCGGGCCGACGGGCTGGCGCCGGCCCACAGTCGGTATCAGCCGACAGTGGACGTGGACGTGGACGACGGTCAGCGGCGGGCGACCAGGTCGGGTCGGCCCAGCCGGTCGGCGTAGAAGGCCGGCTCGGCACCGGGCCGCCACGGCAGGGCCGCCACCAGCACGATCAGCGCCAGAGCCAGCGAGTTCTCCATCAGCGCGCCGAACAGGCCGTCGGCGTAGTGCGACACCTCGGGGAGCTGGTGCTCGTACGGCCAGATCGGCGAGACCAGGAAGAGCAGGTAGAGCAGGACGGCGGCGGCCGCGTGCCGGAACCCGGTCATGGTCGGGTACCAGATCGGGGGGCGGAGGCCGTTGACCCCGGGTGGGCCGCCGTACGACGCCGCACCGGAGCGCTGCATCGGCCCCCGGCTCGCCTCACGCCGCCGTAGCGCGGCGTCGGCGAGCACCACGATCGCCGGGATCACCCATACCAGGTGGTGCGTCCAGGAGATCGGACTGATCACGTTGGTGGTGAGCCCGACCAGGGTGAACGCGGTCAGTTCGTCGCCGTCGGCGCGGGCGTTGGCCGCCCGGGAGAGACCGAGCGCGAGCATCAGCACCGCGAACGCCAGCCAGAGCAAGCCGGGCGTCTCGATCGAGTCGTAGAGCCGGGCCAACAGCCCGGCGAGGGACTGGTTGGGGGTCATGTCGGCCGCGCCGACCCGCTCGGTCTGCCAGAGCACCCGGGTGAAGTACGCCCGGGACTCCGTGCCGGCCAACGTGAACATGCCCAGCGTGACACCGATCGCGGTGCCGACCGCGGTCGCCGCCGCCCGCCACTGCCGGGTGATCAGCAGGTACACGATGAACAGCGCCGGGGTGAGCTTGATCGAGGTGGCCAGCCCGATCCCCGCGCCGGCCCAGACGCCGCTGAACACGAACCGGCGCAGCGGGCCGTCGTCCCGGCGGTACCGGGTGCCCCGCCGGGACCGCCACCGCAGGCCGATCAGGTCGGCCATGACCAGCGCGAAGAGCAGCAGGTTGACCTGGCCGTAGCCGAGCGTCTCGCGGACCGGCTCGATGGCGACCGCGAGTGGCACCGCGACCGCGACCGTGAACCACAGCGGCTGCCCGATCCGGTCGACGACCGGCCGGAGCAGCCCGGCCAGGACGACCGCCAGCGCGGCGGTGCTCCCGAGCGCGTTGAACCAGCCGGCGACCCCGACCGGCAGGTGCGCCATGGGCAGCATGACCAGCCCACCGAAGGGCGGGTAGGTGAAACCCAGGGTGGTGTCGGGGGCGATGAAGTCGTACAGCTCGTTGCCGCTGGCCCACCAGACCATCGCGCCGTGGTAGATCTTCATGTCGAAGAAGTTGTACGGCCGGCCGAACTCGCCGATGGCGATCCAGGCGGCGTAGACGGCGGCAGCCACGATGCCCAGCCGGACGGCCGTGCGGCGGTCCAACCTGCGGGCTGCACGGCGCACGGGGGCGAGTCGGTCCGCCCGTCTCCCGACGGTCGCCGGCATGGTGTGGCCACCCCCGTACCAACTTCGTCCTGTCCGTCCAGGTCCCGCACGGAGCCTAGAACGGTGCCTCACGTTGATGCCTCCCGCGTTATGCGACCGTGTCCGATCCCACACCAGTTTTTGACATTTCCACCGCGTTAACGCATCGCGGGTGGTTCAGGTGATTAGCGGCCTTAGCGGGGGGTGAGGCCCTTGGACGAGAGAGTGCCCGGCCAGGTCAGCCGGGCTGTCGACGGGTCGTGTGTGGGGTGGGCGACCGGTCAGCCGGGGAGCCGACGGGCCGCCGCCGCCGTCCGTACCGCAAGTCGGGTCTCCCGGCGGGCGGTCCGGACCGCGCGCTGTACCGAGCGTCGGGAATGGCCGATCCGGTGTCCGGCACGCCAGCGCAGACTCGGCCGGCCCTGGGTGTCCGCCGCGGCGAGCAGCAGGCCGCCGAGCAACCCGAGGTTCTTCAGGAAGTGCACCTGCTGGTTCATGCGCGCGGCCGGGTCGTCGGCGGTCCAGAAGGGATGACCGGCGAGCGTGGTCGGCACCAGCGAGCCGGCCAGCAGCAGCGCGGCGGGCCGGGTGAAGTGCCCGGTGGCGAGCATCAGCCCGCCGGCCACCTGCGCCGCGCCGTTGGCCCGGACCAGCGTCTCGGCGTCGCTGGGCAGGGCGCCGCCGGCCTGTTCGAGCAGCGGGGTGACCCGGTCGGTGACCGGCTTGGCCTGCGCGGTGAAGTGCGCCGGGTTGCGCAACTGCTGGACCCCACTGGCCAGGAAGATGCCGCTCAGCAGAGCACGGGCGAGGGAGCGTACGGGTTTCATGGCTCAGTCATACCCCGTGGCGGCCAGGATCATGGCTGCAACCGTCGATCTGCCCGCGAGTTCCGTCCTGACGTGTCGGGCCCGCCGTCCCGACCCCGGGGCGGCCGGCGAGTCCGTCCCGGGTGGACCTGCCGGGACGGGTAACGTGCCCGGATGACCACGCTGCGGCTGCGACCCGAGGGACCTGCCGACGCCGACCCGGTCCGCCGGGTGCTCGCCGGAGCCTTCGCCCGCGCGGGCGTGCCGGTCCCGCCCGAGGTGGGGCTGGTCGACGAACTGCGCGACAGCGACGCCTGGATCCCGGAGCTGGCCATGGTCGCCGAGTACGGCGGTGAGGTGGTCGGCTACGCCCTGCTGACCCGGGTCCGCGTCGACCCCGGCCAGTTCCCGGCCCTGGCGCTCGGACCGGTGGCGGTCGCACCGCACCGACAGCGGATCGGCCTCGGTGTCTCCGTGGTGCAGGCCGCCCTGGAAGCGGCCACCGAGCTTGGCGAGCGGCTGGTCGTGGTGCTCGGTGACCCGGCGTACTACCGGCGGTTCGGGTTCGACCGGGCGGACCGGATGGGACTGTCCAGCCCCTGGTCCGGCCTGGGCGAGCCGTGGCAGGCACTGGTGCTGCCGCCGACCCTCAGCGGAGAGGTCGGGGTGCCCCGGGGCGAGGTGGTCTTCCCGCCCCCCTGGTCCCGCGTGTGAGTCGCGGCAGCATGCGGAGTCGGTGAGCCCGCAGGTGCAGCAGCGGGTTCGGGCGCGGCGTCGCCCGGATCGCCGACGTCGATCCCGGTGGCCGGTCAGCCCGGCTGGGTCCGCAGGTAACGGCCGAAGTGCGGGACGGTGAACGCCACCGTGCCGCGCTCCCCGGAGTAGATCAACCCCTTCTTGATCAGCGCGTCCCGGGCCGGGGAGAGGCTGGCGGGCTTCCGCTCCAGCGCCCGGGCGATCTCGGCGGTCGGCACCGCCGCGTCCATGTCGTCCCGGGTCTCCCCGGGGTCGCCGTCGACCCGGGACAGGGTCGCCATCGCCCGCATGTACTCCCGCTCGGCCGGGGTGGCCCGCTCGAACCGGGACCCGAAGAAGCCCACCGCCAGCTCCGCCTCGGCCTCGGGCGCCGCCACCCGGACGTCGGCGGCGGTGATCGGCGAGCGGGGCGCGTGGTCCCAGGTGGCCTTCCCGTACGCCTGGACGAAGTACGGGTAGCCGCCGGAGGACTCGTAGAGCAGGTCCAGCGCCTTCGGCTCGTACTCGACCTCCTCCCGGGCGGCCGGTGCGCAGAGCGCCTGGTCGGCGGCGATCCGGTCGAGCCGGTCGATGCGCTGGTAGCGGTAGAGCCGCTCCGAGTAGGACTTCGCCGCGCTGAGCACCGCCGGCAGGTGCGGCAGCCCGGCACCGACCACGATCAGCGGCGCGCCGAGCTGGGACAACTCGTGGCAGGCGGCGCAGAGCGCACTGACGTCCTCCGGGCCGACGTCCTGCATCTCGTCGATGAAGACCGCGATGCCGGTGCCGACGTCGGCGGCCACGCTCGCCGCGTCGGTGAGCAGCTCCACCAGGTCGATCTCGATGTCCCCGGAATCGGCCCGACCGCTGCTGGCCGGCACGTCGATCCCCGGCTGCCAGCGGTCCCGCAGCCGGGGCGCGCCGGCCCTCCCGCCCACCGTGGCCGCACCACGCTGGGCGAACGCCTTGAGCACGCCGAGGAAGGCGTCGATCCGTTCGGGAGCGCGGTGCCGGGGTGCGAGTTCCCGCACCGCCATGTGCAGGGCCGCCGCCACCGGCCGGCGCAGCGACTGGTCCGGCCGCGCCTCGATCTTGCCGGTGCCCCAGAGCCGGCCGATGGCCTGGGACCGCAGCGTGTTGAGCAGCACCGTCTTGCCCACCCCGCGCAGGCCGGTGAGCATCAGGCTGCGTTCCGGGCGGCCCCGGGCGATCCGCTCCAGCACGATGTCGAAGACGTCCAGCTCCCGCCCCCGGCCGGCCAGCTCGGGGGGACGCTGCCCAGCGCCCGGGGCGTACGGGTTGCGGACCGGATCCACGTCTCGCACCGTATCGGGCCGTCTAGCGCCGCAGCTAGACATACGTAGAGGACGGCATCGGCGTGTCTCGCCGGGCGAGGAGGATCGAGCGGAATCTAGGGGACTCTGCCGTCCAGGCTAGACAGCCCTAGATTCGGTTAGCGGCTCCGGCCCGCCTGCGGTGTCAGCGCAGTCTCAGGCAGAGCACGAAGTCGAGGGTGTCCAGCTCGCTGTTGTAGAAGTACCAGTCGGTGTACCCGCCGACGTCGGCGCACTTCGCCTCGGCGTCCTTCTCGCCGCTGGTCGCCTCGTCGAACCGTCGCAGCACCTCGTAGGTCTTCGGCGCGCACTCGGTGACCAGCAGCTTCGGCCGGCCGCCGGCCGCACCGTCGTTGCGGACGCACTGCCCCTCCTTCGCGAAGCGCGGGTCAGCCGACGACTCGGGGGCCAGGGCGTTTGGTGAGGCGTCCACCGCCCCGTCCGGCTGACCGGACGGTGTGGCCGAGGGCGGCGCGGTGACCGGCGGTTCGGCCTCGTCGGCACGCGTGAAGTGGAACAGGGCCGCGCCACCGCCGAGCACCAGCAGCGCCAGCACGGCGAGCACCGCGACCGTCCGGCCCCGCCCGCCGGGCCGCCGGGGCGGTTCCGTCGGCTCCGGGGGGAACCGCTCCGGCCCGTAGCCGTGCCACGGGTAGTCGTCCGGCGGTTCGTGCCACGGCTCCGGGCGGTTCGCACCCGGTGGTCCGTAGTTCGCCATGCTCGCCTCCTGGGCACGAGTGGTCGGCGGCCGGACACCACGGGGACGCCGCCCTGGTCACCGTAGCGTGACCGACCCGCTCCGCTCATGCTCCACGTGTGCCGTCACCTGCGGCGGGTGCCGCCCCACCGGACGCCACGGCCGGCATGCGCCGGTCACATCAGACGGAGCTGACGGTTCTTCGGCCGGGCCGGCTCCTCGCCGCCGAGACGCTCGAAGAGGCCCGGGTCGATCACGTCGAGGAAGGGCGACGGGCGGCAGTCCCGTTCCGACCCGTGCCGGGTCCGCCGTGCCGCGTGACTGACGTAGAGCCGGTCCTGGGCACGGGTCAGTCCGACGAAGAACAGCCGCCGCTCCTCGGCGACGTCGTCCTCGTCCGGCGTCGAACCGGGCCAGCGCAGCGGCAGCAGTCCGTCCTCGCAGCCGACCAGGAAGACCACCGGGAACTCCAGGCCCTTCGCGGCGTGCAGGGTGAGCAGGGTGACCGCCTCGGCGCGCGGGTCCAGCGCGTCGACCTCGGCTCCGGTGGCGAGCTGCGAGAGGAACAGCGGCAGGTCGTCGCCGCAGCGTCGGGCCAGCGGGGTGAGCAGGTCCACCGCCGTGCGGACGTCCTCGGGACGGACCGAGCCGGTGGAGTCCAGGGTGGGCGTGGCGAACCGGTCGGCGAGCACCTGCCCGACCAGGCGTACCCGGGCCGGCAGCCCACCGTCGAGCCCGTCGGCGTGTCGCAGCTCGCGGGCGATGGCCGACACGCCGGGGCGGTCCCGCAGCCGGTCGTGCGAGCGCTTCTGCACCGGGATGTTCGCCCGCGCCAGGGCGTCCAGGATCGGGGCTGCCTGGGCGTCGGTGCGGTACAGCACGGCGATGTCGGAGAACGAGACGTTCGACCCCCGGCCGTCGATGCGTCCGGAGTCCAGCGACCGGTGGGAGAGGCCGCCGACCAGTTCGTCGATGGTGCGTACCACGAAGTCGGCCTCGTCGGCGACCGATGCCGCCGGGTAGCGGCCCACCAGCGGCGCCTCCGGGTCGAGGCGGGCCGGATCCAGCCGGCGGCCCCGGACCAGCGAGGACGGCGCGATGGCCTGCACCGCGGCGGCCAGGATCGGTGCCGACGAGCGGTAGTTGCGGTTCAGCCGGACCAGTCGGGCGTCCGTGAAGTCCTCCGAGAACCGGAGGAAGTAGCCGACGTCCGCACCCCGGAACGAGTAGATCGCCTGGTCCGGGTCACCGATCGCGCAGAGGTTGCCGTCCGCCGGGCTGAGCAGCCGCAGCAGGTCGTACTGGACGGCGTCGACGTCCTGGTACTCGTCGACGAAGATCCACCGCCACCGCTCCCGGTACCGCTGCACCAGCTTCCGGTCGCCGCGCAGCAGCTCGACCGGGAGGGTGAGCAGCTCGTCCAGGTCGACGAGGTGCTGTTTGCGCAGCAGGGCGGTGTAGGTGCCCTCGTCGTCACCAGCCTCGGCGCGGGCCGTCGTCCGGTCCGCGTCGTCGGCGATCCGGAAGTCCGGCGGCAACCCGGCCGCCTCGGCGTTCTCCCGCAGGATGGTCAGCCCGAGCGAGTGGAACGTGCCGACGGTGACGTCCTCGGCGACCGGTCCGAGCAGCCCGTCGAGGCGGTGCCGCAGCTCCTCGGCGGCCCGCCGGGTGAAGGTGATCGCCAGGCAGGTCTCCGGGAAGACGTTCAGCTCGGCACAGAGGTAGGCGATCCGGTGGGTCAGCGTCCGGGTCTTCCCGGTGCCCGGACCGGCGACGATCAGCAGCGGCCCGCCGGGCGCGGAGGCGGCCACCCGCTGCATCGCGTCCAGCCGGTCCAACAGGCCGGTGCCGACCTCCTCCATCCCGGCGAGCATCGGCTCGAACGGTTCGTGCGGCGAGGGCGCGGGCGCGATCGGCGGCGCGGGCGGCGGGGTCTCGCGGGCCGGCCGCCGTTTCGGTTCGGCCTTCGCCGGGCTCTTGGCCCGGGGCACGGCCGCCGGCTCCTTCGGCGACCGCTGCTTCGGCACGGGTACGTCGAACAGCGTCTCCTGGCCGCCCGACTGGCCGGCGGCGCCCAGCTCGGCAGGGTCGAAGAGGGTGATCACCCCGTACTCGCCGTCGTAGCCGGGCACCCGGCGCACCTCGCCCCGCCGGAGTCGGCCGATCCCCTCGGCGAGCACTTCGCCGCCGACCCGCTGGAGCTCGTCGAGCGGAGTGGTGGTCAGGATCTCCAACTCCGGGCCGAGCGCGGCGACCAGGTCGTTGAGCTTCCCCTCCACCTTCTTCGAGCGGGGGCCCACCTTGTTGATCTCACCGAGGATCTCGGCGAGCGGCACCAGGTGGGTGACCTCGCGGGCCTGCTCCGGGCGGTGGCCCTCGGTCCGGTCGGCCAGCTCCTCGATCCGGCTGAGCACGCCGACGGTGAGCGGCTTGCCGCACTCCGGGCAGCGCCCGCCGGCCGCCCGGGTCTGCTCGGGCGACCAGTTCACCCCGCAGACCCGGTGTCCGTCGGCGTGGTACTTCCCCTCCTCCGGGAAGAACTCGATCGTCCCGGCCAGCCCGTCGCCGGTCCGCAGCGCGTCGCGGATGGCGAAGTAGTCCCGTCCGGTGGCGAAGACCGTCGCCTCGCGGGCCAGCGCGGGCGGCGAGTGGGCGTCCGAGTTGGACACCAGCCGGTACGCGTCGAGGCTGGCCACCCGCCAGTTCATCGCCGGGTCGGAGGAGAGCCCGGTCTCCACCGCGAAGATGTGCCCGGCCAGGTCGGCGTAGCAGTCGGCGATCGCGTCGAAACCGGACTTCGAGCCGAGCGCCGAGAACCACGGCGTCCAGATGTGCGCGGGGACGAGATACCCGTCCGGACTCGCCTCCAGGGTGATCTCCAGCAGGTCCCGCGAGTCCAGCCCGAGGATGGGGCGGCCGTCAGAGCCGAGATTGCCGATCCGGCCGAGGGCGGCGTTGAACCGGGCCACCGCGTCCAGGTCGGGCAGGTAGATCAGGTGATGCACCTTGCGCGTCCGGTCGCCCCGCTTGTAGATCGTGGAGATCTCCACGCTGAGCATGAACCGGACCGGGTCCGCCTCCGCCGCGTCGGCCAGCCGGGGCGGGAGCCGACGGGCGATGTCCCGCTCGGCCTCGGGGCCGAGCCGGTACAGGCCGGGCTCGGCCGGGTGCAGGGTCTCCCGCAGGTGGTCGTACCAGGCGGGGTGGGTGAAGTCGCCGGTGCCGAGCACGCCGATGCCCTTGCGTCGGGCCCACCAGCCCAGGTTCGGCAACGTCAGGTCGCGGCTGCACGCCCGCGAGTACTTCGAGTGGATGTGCAGGTCCGCGACGAACGGCGAGGGGCCACCGGAGGGTACGGCGCTGAACGGAGACACGCCGCATCCTGTCACGCCCGGCCGGAGGGCCGCTCCGCGCCACGCGCGGCGGTGACGTGGGTAATCCCCGTGACGCTCCGGCGTCCCATCGTCGCCCGCCCGCGGGACGTGACGCCGCCGTGACGGCCGACCTGGTGTCATGACGCATCCGGGCAGAGGAACAGGCGATGAGAACCCTCGGTCAGTTGCGCGACCGTCCCTTCGAGACGGTGGTCATCGTGGTGGCGCGCCACCCGGCTCGGCATCGAGCTGGCCGCGATCCTCGTCCTCGCCACGGTGACCGGTATGTACGTTCAGCGGGAACGGAGTTCGACCAGGGTGATCTGGGGCTCCGCGCCGACGCGTACCGGCGGGCCCCAGAAGCCGGCGCCGTTGGTCACGTAGACCTTGGTGCCGTCCACCTCGCCGAGACCGGAGACGACCGGCTGTTCGAGTCGGACGGCCAGGTTGAACGGCACGATCTGCCCGCCGTGGGTGTGTCCGCTCAGTTGCAGGTCGACGTCGAACTTCGAGGCCTCCAGCGCGGCCACCGGCTGGTGGGCCAGGAGCACCACCGGCCGGGAGGTGTCGCGGTCGCCGAGCGCCGCCGCGTAGTCCGGCCCGGCGGCCAGGCCGGTGCCGCCCTCGCCGGACGGGTCGTTCACCCCGGCCAGGTCGAGCACGCCACCCCGGGCGGCGATCTCCAACCGCTCGTTCTGGAGCACCCGCAGGCCGAGCCGGTCCACCTCCTGCACCCACTCCTCGACGCCGGAGTAGTACTCGTGGTTGCCGGTGACGAAGAAGCTGCCGAAGCGGGAACGCAGGTCGCGCAGGGGAGCGGCGGCCTCGCCCAGTTCGGCGACACTGCCGTCGACCAGGTCGCCGACGACCGCGACCAGGTCGGCGTCGAGCCGGTTGATGGCGGCCACGATCCGCTCGGTGTGCGCCCGCCCGCGCAGCGGGCCGAGGTGGATGTCGGAGACGGTGGCGATGCGCAGCCCGTCCATGCTGCGGGGCAGCTTCGCCAGCGGGATCTGCACCCGGTCGAGCTGGGGCGGGCCGAGCGCGGTGCGGATGCCGTACCCGGTCACACCGGTGGCGGTGAGCCCGGCGAAGATCGCCGCGCCGCGGGCCAGCAGCAGCCGGCGGGACGGGTCGTGGTCGGGTTGCCGGACCGCGTCGGCGGCCGGCGGGTCGGCGGTGCCGGCGGCCCCCACCAGGGCCGGTTCCGGGGCGGCGGCGGTCGGTTCGGCGGCGACGACCCGGCGGCGCAGCACCAGCCGGGCCACCAGCATCGGCACCTCCAGCGCGACCAGGACGACCAGCAGGTAGAACATCACCGCCAGCCAGAGGTACCCGGGCCAGGCCAGCCAGTAGAGGCCCGCCTGGGTGCCGACCATGGTCACCGGTACGAGCACCGCCAGCACCAGCACGGTGACCGTGCCGATCCGTCGCCAGCGACCGGGGCGGGTGGTGTCCCGGACCAGCCGCTTCCAGAGGTAGAGGTGGATCAGACCGGTGACCAGGGCCAGGGTGCCCACGAAGCCCAGGACCGCCAACACGCGTTGCCTCCCTCAGCCCCCGGCGAACGGGGGTAGGACGTCGATCGTGGCCCCGGCGGGGAGCGGGGTCCGACGATCATGACAGGTCACGCCGTCGACCAGGAAACTCGCGGCCTGGAGCACCCGGGCGAGCCGGTCGCCGTGCCGCCCGACCAGGTCGTCGAGGACCTCGTCGAGCGTACGCCCGGCGGCGGCGCTCTCCTCGGCGCGTCCGGCGGCGGCCCGGGCCCCGGCGAAGTAGCGGATGGTGACCTGCGTCTCAGGCGGCCCCTGCGGGGTCCCGGTGTCCGGTCGCACGTCAGCCTCCGATCGCCGACATCGGCCGGGCGGGTTGCAGGAAGGTCGGGTCGTCGATGCCGTGTCCGGCGGCCTTGTCCCACATCGCCCGCTGCCAGCGGCGGGCCAGTTCGGCGTCGTCCGCCCCGGCGCGCAGCGCCCCGCGCAGGTCGGACTCCCTGGTGGCGAAGAGGCAGGACCGGACCTGCCCGTCGGCGGTGAGCCGGGTGCGGTCGCAGTCACCGCAGAACGGCCGCGTGACGCTGGCGATCACCCCGACCCGGGCCGGGCCGCCGTCGACCAGCCAGCTCTCGGCCGGGGTCGCCCCGCGTACGACCGGGTCGGGTCTCAGGTCGAACGCCCCGGTCAGAGCGGTGAGGATCTCGTCGGCGGTGACCATGGCGGACCGGTCCCAGCCGTGCTGTGCGTCCAGCGGCATCTGCTCGATGAACCGCAGCTCGTAGCCGTGGGCCAGCGCGAAGCGGAGCAGGGCCGGTGCCTCGTCGTCGTTGACCCCGCGCATCAGCACCGCGTTGACCTTGACCGGACGGAGTCCGGCCGCCGCCGCTCCGGCCAGGCCGGCGAGCACGTCCGCGAGCCGGGGCCGCCGGGTCAACCGGACGAACCGGTCGGCGTCCAGGGTGTCCAGGGAGACGTTCACCCGGTCCAGGCCGGCGGCGACCAGCGCGGGCGCGACCCGGTCCAGTCCGATCCCGTTCGTGGTCAGCGAGATCCGGGGGCGGGGAGCCAGGGCCGCCACGGCGGCCACGATCCGGGTGAGCCCGGGGCGGATCAGCGGCTCCCCACCGGTGAACCGCACCTCGGTCACCCCGAGCCGGCGCACCGCCACCCCGACCAGCCGGACGACCTCGTCGTCGGTGAGCAGGTCGGGCCCGGCCAGCCAGGGCAGTCCCTCCGCCGGCATGCAGTACGTGCACCGCAGGTTGCACTTGTCGGTCAACGACACGCGCAGGCTGCGGGCGGTCCGGCCGTACCGGTCGACGAGGCCGTACGCGTTCGGCTGGTCCGCGCTCATCGCTCGACGGTAGCGCGGCCGGGGGTTCCGTCGATGACCTCCCGGACACACCGGCCGACCGCCTCTCGCCAGGTTGCGCCGAACGCCGCGGTGTGCACCAGCAGCAGGTGGAGCTGGTGCAGGGGCACCCGGTCCCGCCATCCGTCGGCCAGCGGCCACGCCTCCCGGTAGGCGGCCAGGATCCGGTCCAGGTGGGGTGCGCCGCCGAAGAGCGCCAGCTGGGCCAGGTCGGTCTCCCGGTGGCCACCGTGCGCGGCCGGGTCCACCAGCCAGGCCCGCCCGTCCAGGCCCCAGACGACGTTGCCCGGCCACAGGTCACCGTGGATCCGGGCCGGCGGCTCGTCGCCGCCGTACTCCCCGATGGTGTCGATCACCCGCTCGACCAGCGCGGTCTCGGTGGCAGTGAGCGCGCCGACGTCGACCGAGCGCCGGAGGTACGGCAGGAGCCGGCGCTGCGCGAACCAGGTCGACCACGGCCCCGGATCGGGGGTGTTGTCCTGGTCGAGCGCGCCGACGAAGCCGGGCCAGTCGGCCCCGAACACCGGTGCGCCGCTGCGGTGCAACGCGGCCAGCTCCCGCCCGAACCGCTCGGCGGCGGCGGGCGTCGGCTCGCCGGGCTCGATCCAGTCGACTGCCAGCAGCTCCGGCAGCGCCACCAGCACCTCGGGCACGGCCACCGCGTCCGCGTCGCGCAGCCAGCGCAGTCCGGCGGCCTCGGTCGTGAAGAACCCCGCCGGGACCGGCTGTGCGGCTCCCTCCGGCCAGGTCTTGGCGAAGACCGAGTGGCCGTCGTCCAGGGTGAGCCGGGAGGCGGCGCAGATGCTGCCGCCGGAGACCGGCGTCTCCCGGATCCGCTGATGGGTCAGGAAGGTCGGCAGGTGCGCCGGGTGCGCCCGCAGGTAGGCCAGGTCCATGAGCGCAAGGTAGCCGGTGGACGGCGGCATGGTGCCCGTCGGGACGCTGTCGAGCTGCCCCATCTGTGCGCCCACCGGTCGGCACGTCGCCCTCGCTGTCTCGCCTCCCGCCGCACACGCGATCCTGCACTGACTGCACGTTCGCGCTGACCTGGGCCGGAGCGCCCTAGACCTGTGGACGGAACGCGTGTCGTCCACAGGGCCTGCCCGCCGGTCCGTCCCCGGCGCAGGCTGCGGACATGAACTCCACCGACCGCCCCCGGCTCGCCGTCCGCTCCCCCGCCGACCTGATCGCCGCCGTGCCGTACCTTCTCGGCTTCCACCCGGCCGACAGCGTGGTGCTGGTCGCGCTCCGGGAAAAGCAGATCATCTTCGCCGCGCGCGCCGACCTGGCACCACCCGGGACCGACCCCGGCCCCGTCGCCCGGTACCTTGCCGCCGTGATCGGCCGGCAGGGCGCCGACGCGGCCACCGCCATCGGGTACGGTCCGGCCGCCCGGGTCACCGCGACGCTCGACGCGGTCCGCCGCGAGCTGGACGGGATCGGCCTCGCCGTGTTGGACGCCCTGCGGGTGGAGGACGAGCGCTACTGGTCGTACCTCTGCGTCGACCCGGGGTGTTGCCCGCCGGAGGGCACCCGGTACGACCCCCGGGCCAGCCAGGTCACCGCCGCCGCCGTCTTCGCCGGGCAGGTCGCCCTTCCGGACCGGGCGGCGTTGACCGCCCAGGTGGCCCCGGTGGAGGGGCCGGCCCGGGAGGCGATGCGCGAGGCCACCGTGCAGGCCCGGGAACGACTCGGTGACCTGCTCGGTGCGGTGGCCCCGGAGGAACTGATCTCCGGTCGGGCGATGATCGGGGCCGCCCGGCAGGCGCACCGCGCGGCGGTGGAACGGACCCGACGCGGGGAGCGGTCGACCGACGACGACGTCGCCTGGCTCGGCGTACTGCTGACCTTCGTGCCGGCGCGGGACGAGGTGTGGGAACGCACCGACGGCGCGGACGAGCACCTCGCGCTCTGGACGGACGTGTTCCGCCGGGGCGAGCCGGAGGTGAGCGCCGCGCCGGGCTGCCTGCTGGCCTTCGCCGCGTTCCGGGCCGGGCAGGGTGCGTTGGCGGCGGTCGCCCTGGAACGGGTGCTCGCCCGCAACCCCGACTACTCGATGGCGCTGCTCCTCGACGACCTGCTCCGCCAGGGCGTGCCACCGTCCCGGCTGACCGACTGGCCGGTGCTCAACGACAAGCGCACCGGCCGTCGCCGCCGTCGGCGGGGCGGCCGCTGAGCACAGCCGTAGGGCCGAAGCAGCCCGGTGGACAAGGTGACCACGGGCGGTACGGTGCCTGGCATGGGTGCTCTGAAGCCGTGGCACATAGCCGTCCTGCTCTGCGTCGTCGTGACCGCTGCGCTCGTCGTCGGCCTGGTCGCCCTCCTGGTCAAGCGGTCCGGCCGCCGGTAACCGAGGCCGAGCGGGGCGTGTCTCGGCCGACTCAGGCGGACAGCAGTCGTTCGCGCACCGCCGCGAGCGCCTCTGCCCCGACACCCGCCGCCAGCAGGTACGCCCGGACGCCGCCGTGGCGCTGGTCGAGGTGGGCGAGGGTGTGCCGCATTGGCTGCGGTGAACAGGAGTCGGTGAGCGCGTAGTCCGCCGCGATGTCCTCGGCGGCCACCCCGGCCACGGTCAGCAGGAGCGCCACCAGGACGCCGGTCCGGTCCCGTCCGGCCGTGCAGTGCACGAGGACACCGCCCGGCGGTGCCTCGGCCACGGCCCGGAAGGCCGCCGCGATCTGGTGGCGGTTGTGGTCGAGCATCGGGGCGTAGGTGTCCGGCGGTGGGATGTAGGCCAGCACGTCGTCGAGCATCGGCACGTGCCGGTAGACCGGATCGTGGACGAACGGACTCGGTCGCTGCTCACACTCCCAGGCCCACCGCAGGTCGACGATCCGGCTCACCTGGCCACTCCGGAGGGCCTCGACGGTGGGCGCTGCGAGTCGTTCGTGGCTGTCCGACCGGAGCAGGGCACCCCGCCGGATCAGGTGTCCGCCGGAGGTGGAAAGACCCCCGAGGTCACGCGCGTTCCGACAGCCGGACCAGTCAAGCACCCCTGCACCCCTCCGTACGCCGATCACGGGTCAGCAGCTGATCCGGTGGTCGCCGGTGTAGACGTTCATGGTGTCGCCACGGAGGAAGCCGACCAGGGTCATCCCCGCCTCGGCGGCCAGGTCGGCGGCGAGGGTGCTCGGCGCGGAGACCGCTGCCAGCAGCGGGGCCCCGGCCATCCACGCCTTCTGGGTCAGTTCGAAGCTGGCCCGTCCGGAGACCAGGAGCAGGTGCCCGGCGAGCGGCAGTCGCCGTTCCCGGACGGCCCAGCCGACCACCTTGTCCACCGCGTTGTGTCGACCCACGTCCTCCCGTAGCACGACCAGCTCACCGGTGGGGGTGAACAGGCCGGCCGCGTGCAGTCCGCCGGTGCGGTCGAAGCCACGCTGGGCGGAACGCAGCGTGTCCGGTAGCGCCGCGAGCACCTCGGCCGGCACGGTCGTCGGATCGTCGGCGACCCGGTACGCCGAGCGGGTGCGCACCGAGTCGATGCTCGCCTTGCCGCACACGCCGCAGGAACTGGTGGTGTAGAAGTTGCGGGCCGGGTCGGTGGCCGGTTCGGGTACGCCGGGGGCCAGCACCACGTCGACCACGTTGTACGTGTTCGGTGTCTCCGTCCCGGCGCAGAGCTGGGCGGTGTGCACGTCGTCGGTCGACCGGATCAGCCCTTCGGTGAGCAGGAAGCCGAGCGCCAGGTCGAGATCGTCGCCGGGCGTCCGCATGGTGACCGCGAGGGGACGCCGACGGGCCGGACCGGCCGGACCGACCCGGATCTCCAACGGCTCCTCGGCGGCCAGGTTGTCCGGCCGGCGGACCACCCGCCCGTCCGGCCCGAGGTCGATGCGGAGCACGTTGCGTCGGTCAGTCGCCCGTCCCATCCGCCCATCCTGCCCTGCCCGGCGACAGCGACGTGCACCCGGCGAGGGCTACCGTGGGCGGATGTCCGGCTATGCGGCGGTGGTGCTGACCGGCGGCGCGGCGCGTCGGCTGGGTGGGGTCGACAAGCCCGGCCTCCCGATCGGGGGCCGCCCGATGCGGGACCGGGTCCTGGCGGCGGTCGCCGACGCGACGCCCCGGATCGTGGTCGGCCCGGAGACCACCCCCGTGCCCGCCGACGTCCGGCTGACCCGGGAGGAACCCGCCGGTGGCGGGCCGGTCGCGGCCGTCGCCGCCGGACTGGCCCTGCTGCCACCGGGGACGACCACGGTCGCGCTGCTCGCCGGTGACCTGCCGCTGCTCACCGCCGAGGCCGTGGGTGAGCTGCGCCGGGCGCTCGCCGCCGACCCGAGCGCCGACGGGGTCTGCCACGTCGACCCGGACGGCCGGCGACAGTCGCTCTGTGGCCTCTGGCGGGTGGCTCCGCTGCGGGCTGCCGTCGACCGGCTCACCGCCGACCGGGGTGGGCTCACCGGGGCGTCGGTCCGGGCGCTCCTGGCCGGGTTGACCGTGGCCGAGCTGCGCTGGTCCGGGGTGGGTCCGCCGCCCTGGTTCGACTGCGACACTGACGACGACGTACGCCGGGCGGAGGAGTGGACGCGATGACGCGGATGGACGACTGGGTGGCGGCGGCCTGTGCCGAACTGGACCTCGATCCGACCGGGGTGCCGGTGCCGGAGGTGCTCGACCTTGCCCGGGACGTCGCCCACAACGTGCTGCGCCCGGGCGCGCCGGTCACCGCGTACCTGCTGGGGTTGGCGGTCGGCCGGGGCGCGGACCCGGCGGCGACCGCGGCGCGGCTCGGCGGGCTGGCCCGGTCCTGGCCGGTGGAGTTGGGCGGTGAGGGCACCGCGGGTTGATTCGCCCGCCCGGTGCCGTGGGTAGGGTGGCCCTGACGGACGGAGGCGATCATGACGGCAGACCACCCCTCGACGCCGGTCGATGGCGCGGCCGGCGCCATGCCGGATCACCATGAGTCAATCCTTCTCGACGAGCCGACCACGGCCGACCTGCGCGCCAAGGTGACCGAGGCGTGGCGGGAGTTCGCCCGGGCGCTCGCCGCACGGCTCGGCGACCTGCCGGTGGGCGCGCATCTGGCGGTCACCCTCGACCCCACCGCCTCCGGCACCGGCGACGCCGTCTACTCGATCAGCGTGGACGT
Organism: Micromonospora echinospora; assembly: GCF_900091495.1. Lineage (NCBI taxonomy): Bacteria > Bacillati > Actinomycetota > Actinomycetes > Micromonosporales > Micromonosporaceae > Micromonospora > Micromonospora echinospora. The sequence continues at coordinate 2,214,914 of NZ_LT607413.1, forward strand.
CGACGACGAGGGGCGGCTCGTCGCCCGCGCGGTCGGCAACGCCACCCTGCCGGAGGGGTACCGGCTGAACCGCACGGCGGTGGCCGACATGATCGCGCTCGGCTGGTCGCCGCCGGGGGTGGTGGAGGGGTCCGGCGAGTACTTCGGCCTGATCGGCGCCGTCGACGGGGCGACCCGTCTAGCGGCGGTCGTCTCCCGCACCCTCCGGGACGTCTACGGGGCACCGCACCCGGCGTTCCTGGTCTACCTGGTGCACGACGTCGAGGGAGAGCCGCTCCCGACGGGCCCGCTCGGCACCGCGCGCAGTGAGTTCGGCCCGGACCGCGACGTCGAGGCGGACCTCGACGAGGCCCTCGCCGCCGCAGCCACCCAGACCGGGACGAACGATGTCCTGGCGCTGGCCGAGCAGGTCCGGACGGTCGTCTCCAGCATGCTCAAGTCGGACTCGGACAAGCTCCAGGTCGACTCGGACGGTGACATCAACATCCGGGCCGGTTCGGCGATGGTCTTCGTCCGGGTCCGCGACAATCCGCCCCTGGTCGACGTCTTCTCCCCGGTGCTCACCGAGGTGGAGCCGACCGAGCGGCTGTACGTCAAGCTCTCCGAACTGACCAACCGGATGCCGATCGGGCGGCTCTACTGCGCCGAGGACACGGTGTGGGCCTCCATTCCGGTCTTCGGTCGGAACTTCCAGGCCACCCACCTCATGCTGGCTGTGCAGGTGATGACGGGGCTGGCGGACGAACTGGACGACCGGCTGCACGGCGAGTTCGGCGGCAAGCGGTTCTTCGGGGAGGGCGACAAGCCCAGCCGGCGTGAGCAGGAGGAGCCGGGCGAGCACCGAACCGGCATGTACCTCTGACGCGGCACGTCGGGGCGGACCGGGATGTCGATCTTCGACGCCCCGGCCACCTGCCGTCGAAGCAGCACCTGATCCACCTGCCGGGCGAAGCGCCGGTGACGGGGAGGCGGGTGGGGCCCGGCAAACCCCGAGAGCCGGGCCCCACCCGTTGAGGGGAGGAAGGTTCAGGTCGCCGGGATCCAGTTCCGTTCGGCGAGGTTGGTCGGGTCGGTGGCCTGGAGCCCGACGTCGGAGAGGGTCCAGAGGGTGTCGCCGACGATCAGGGAGCGGGTGATCCCGGCCCGGTGGTCATCGCCGGGGTGGGCGATCCGGCCGACCTCGGTGAGCCGCGACCCGTCGGTCCGCAGCACCAACGCCTCCTGCCCGACGTGCCGGCGCCCGGACACCGGCAGCACCACCAGTCCGCTGCCCGGCCAGTACAGCAGGGCGTGCGGATCGTGCTCGGCCGGCGAGTACGTACCCGGCCGGTGGTGGTGGGCGATCCGGGTCGGCTTCGCCGGGTCGGCCACGTCGAAGAGGGAGACCAGCAGCCCCTGGCGGACGCCCTGCCCGTTGGCCTCCTGCCCGACCCCGAGCAGCCGACCCTCGCCCACCGGTTGCAGGTGCCCCGAGTAGCCGGTGATCTTCAGCTCGCCGGTCACCTTCGGGGCGGTCGGGTCGCGCAGGTCGAGCGTGTAGAGCGGGTCGGTCTCCCGGAAGGTGACCACGTACCCGGTGGTGCCGAGGTAGCGCACCGAAAAGATCCGTTCACCCCGGCCGAGCCCGTCGACCATGCCGACCTGACGCAGTTCGTCCCCGTCGGTACGCAGCACGTACACCGCCGAACTGGAGGTCGCGCCCCGGACACGACCCTCCGGGTCGGTGGTGGTGGCGACCCGCAGGTGGCCCTCCCACTCGGAGAGCGCGTACTGGTTGAGCAGGTGACCGGGGACGGACCCGGAGGCGACGTACCGAGGCCGTCCGGGTGCGGTGAGGTCGAACCGGTGGAGCCCGGTGACCGGCCCGGCCACTGCGCCGGAGCCGAGCCGCCGGGTGGTGACGGCTCGCCCGCCCCGGTGGTCGGCGACGTAGAGGCTGGCGGCGGTGGCGTAGACGGTCTCGCCCTCCGCTGTCACACCGACCGGGTCGCCGTCGCCCAGTCGCCCGCCCCCGAGGTCGAAGCTGAGCAGGTTCAGCAGGGCGGTGCCGGTGTGCCCGGTGGGCCGGGAGAGCCGGTCGCAGGGGAGTTGGCCGGTGTGTCGGCCGTCGCTGTCGGTCCATTCGTACCGGGGCAGCCAGTCCTCCAGCGGAGCCTGGTCGACCGCCGCCTGGTTGGCCGCGATCCGCTCCGCGTCGGTGGCGTCCCCGGAGGGCTGGGGGAAGGCGATGCGGGGGCGGGACCGGACCACCACCCGAGCGGTCTCGCCGACCTTTCGCGCGTCGACCAGTTCGCCGTCGACCCGGTACTCACCGACCACCTTCGGCGTCCCGGTCAGGTCGACCAGGAGCACGCCGGTCCGGCCGGCGGCCAGCGGGTGGGGGACGGCACGGCGGTCGGTGCCGGGTGCCGGCAGGACGTCGGGGGCACCGGGGAGGTGCGCGAGGACGAGCGCCCGGTCGCCGTGCAGCAGCAGCCGCCCGGTCACCCAGTTGCCGTCCCGGGCGGCCCGCTCAAGGTCGAGCCGGCCGGTCGGCGCACGGCGGACGGGGTCGACGACCCGCAGCACGCCCCCGGTGAGCGTGACGATCCGTTTCCCGTCGGTCTTGACCACGTCGGGTTCGTCGGCGGCGGCCTCGTGGTTGTTGGTGGCCGAGTGCGGCTGCTGTGGTGGAGCGGCGGCGGCCGGGCCGGCACCGGTCCGCGCGCCGCCGCGCTCGGCCGAGGCGACCTGCGGCACCGGTCCGCCCGGCAGCCCCCATGGACCGACCGAACTCCGGGCGGCGGCGCGCAGGTCGGCCAGGGCGTTCGGACAGGAGTCGAAGGCGACCAGTCGCAGGACGGTCGGGGTGCGGTCCGGTTGGTCCCGCCGCGAGGTGTCGGCTGTGCAGCCGGCCACCAACGTGAGCGCGGTGAGGGCGACGATTCCCCGTCTCATGGAGTGTTCCGACGTGCCGGATACCCGCCCGGTTCCGTTCCCCGTGTCCTTCCTTGGCGCGGCCGTCGGGCTCAGCGGGTGGAGGGACCGACTCCGGGTGACTCGACCAGGCGGGACAGCACGATCGCGCTCTTGGTCGAGGTGACGAAGGGTTCCGCGCGGAGCTTCTCCAGGGCCTGTTCGAGGTGGTTCATGTCGGCGGCGCGAAGGTGCACCAGGGCGTCCGCCTCGCCGGAGACGGTGTACGCGCCGACCACCTCCGGGTGCCGGCGGGCGACCGCGCCGATCTGGGCCGGGGTGGTCCGGCCGGCGCAGAACAGCTCGACGAACGCCTCGGTGGTCCAACCGACGGCGGCCGGGTCGACGACGGCGGTGAATCCCCGGATCACCCCGGTGGCGCGCAACCGGTCGACCCGCCGCTTGACCGCCGGGGCGGACAGCGAGACCCGCGTGCCGATCTCCGCGTACGAGGCGCGGGCGTCCGCAACGAGCAGCGCAATGATTCGCTGGTCTACGGCGTCTATCTGCAACGTTCCGCCCCTTGGAAGCAATGGTTGTGGCTGTTGACGACGGTCTACCGTACCTAACCTTGGTCATCGTGAACCAGCAGCGAGTGCCGCGAAAGCGGACATATCTCATGTGCTCGCCCGGGCACTTCGCGGTCGAGTACGCGATCAACCCGTGGATGGACGTCGCCACGCCGGTCGACGCCGCCCTCGCCGTCAAGCAGTGGGACCGGCTGCGGGAGACTCTGGTCAAACTCGGGCACACCGTGCACCTGCTGGAACCGCAGGCGGGTCTGCCGGACATGGTCTACGCCGCCAACGGCGCGTTCGTGGTCGACGGCATCGTCTACGGCGCGCGCTTCAAGCACGAACAACGCGCCGCCGAGGCCGCCGCGCACCGCGCCTTCTACGAGGAGCAGGGCTGGCGGTTCATCGCCCCGAACGAGACCAACGAGGGCGAGGGCGACTTCGCGTACGTGCCGGAGGCGCACGGCGGTCTGGTTCTCGCCGGGTACGGCTTCCGCACCGACCCGGCCGCCCACGCGGAGGCGCAGGAGGCGCTCGGGCGTCCGGTGGTCTCGCTGCACCTGGTCGACCCGCGCTTCTACCACCTGGACGTGGCACTCGCTGCGATCGACGACACCAACATCGTCTACTTCCCCGGCGCGTTCTCCCACGCCAGCCAGCGGGTGCTGGCCCAGCTCTTCCCGGACGCGGTGGTCGCGGACGACACCGACGCCCTCGCCTTCGGGCTCAACCTGGTCAGCGACGGGGCGAACGTGATGCTCAACAGCGAGGCCACCCGCCTGGCCGAGAAGCTGAAGGCCGCCGGTTACACCCCGGTGCCGGTCGAGTTGACCGAGCTGAAGAAGGGTGGCGGCAGCGTGAAGTGCTGCATCGCCGAGTTGCGGCACTGACCACGCCTCGACCACCACGGGTCGGCGACCGGACCACCGGCCGCCGACCCGTGCCCGTCCCTCAGCCCAGCGTCGCCAGTTCGGAGACCAGCATGTTCGCCAACACCTGGCCGTCGAGCTGCACCCGGCGCAGGTACCACCGCTGCTGCGGCGTGCGGGGCTGGTTGAACTGCCAGGGCCCACGTGGGCTGTCGATCTGACCGACCTTGCCGAGGGCCAGGTTGACCTGCTGTGAGTTGGCGTCCGGGCCGGCGAGCCGGATCGCCTTGTCCAGCACCTGCGCCGCGTCGTACGACGCCATCGCGTACGTGGTCGGCGAGGCGTTGTGCTTCTTCCGGTACGCCGCGGCGAACCGCCGGTTCGCCGCGTTGTTGAGGTCGGCGGAGTAGTTCAGCGAGGTCATGATGTTCGCCGCCTCGGCCGGTTTGATCTCGCTGAGCACCGAGCCCTCGGTGAGGAAACCGGGGGCGTAGACCGGACCCCGGTAGCCGGCGCCGCGTAGCTGACGGATGAACTGCACCGCCGCCGAGCCGGCGTAGAAGCAGAAGATCGCGTCCGGGTCGCGGGCCACCGCCTGCCCGATGTCGGCGGCGAAGAAGTCGCCGTCCGGGTCGGTGGAGAAGCGGGTCCAGATGGGCTCACCGACCAGCCGTGGGTCGGATGCGCCGAACTCCTGGGTGAACCCCTTGACCACGTCGAGGCTGCCGACGTTCTCCGGGGCGACGATGACCACCCGGCTCCCCGCCGGCATCTGCTGCTTGAGGTAGCGGCCCAGGGCCCGGCCCGGCTCGTCGAGCACGTACGACGTCCGCCAGATGTAGACGACGCTCTGCAGGGTGGCGGGGGAGGCGTCCGAGCCGACCAGCGGCACCCGGGCCTGCTCGACGGCGTCCCGGATACCGACCATCACCGAGGAGTTGACCACCCCGGTCAGGGCGAGCGCCCCCTGCTGGAGCAGGCTGTCGACCGCTGCCTTGCCGGTGGTGGCGTTCTCCCCCTCGTCGGCGGTGAGCAGCGTGACCGGCCGGTTGCCGAGGTGCTGGTCGTTGAGGTCGAGGAAGAGCTGGAAACCGTTCAGGAGCTCGTCGCCGATCGGCTTGTAGCCGCCGGTCCGGGGCGCGATCAACCCGATCTTGATGGGGCTGCCGGCGGCCGGCGTGTCGTCGTCCGCGCCGGTGCCGCACGCGGCGGTCAGCCCCGTCGTTCCGACCGTCGCGGCCAACAGTTGGAGCACCCGCCTGCGGTTCATCTGCTACACCGAGTTCCTTCCGGGAGGTGGTGCCTGGTCAGTCGCGGTCCCCTCGGCGTTCTACTCCCTCTCCCACGCTCCGTCAATGGTCATTGATCTTGTTGTAATGATCGCAGCGCAAGCGCCACCTGCGGCCACGCCGACGAGGTCGGATCGATAACACCGAAATGCTCGCAGTCGGGTAGTTCGACGAGCGCCGTACATGCCCCGGCTGCGCTGGCCTTCGACACGAATGTCCGACTCAGTGCGATCGGCACCTGCTCGTCGCGGACGCCATGCACGACCACTGTCGGCGTCCGCAGCGGAACCGTGGTCGACGGGTCGGCCAGCGCGTACCGGTCGGGCACCTCCGCCGGGCCGCCGCCGAGCAGCGCGGCCACCGCCCCGCCGTCCAGATCCCGCCGGTAGGCCTCGACCAGATCCGCCACCGGGGCCAGCGCCAGCACCCCGGCCACCGTCGCCGGAGCGACGGCGGCTACGTGCAGCGCGAGCTGGCCACCGGCGGAGTGCCCCACCAACAGCGGCGGCCCGGGGGCCACCCGGTCGGGCAGCGCCGCCACCGCCAGGCCGGGCAGGGCGGCCACCGCGTCCCGTACGTCGGCCAGCGTGCCCGGCCAGCCGCCCCCCGGCTGCCCCGTGCGCCGGTACTCCACCTGGGCCACCGGATACCCGAGCCCGGCCAGGCCGACCGCCAGCGGGCCGGTGTGCGTACGGTCGTACTCCGCCCGCCAGAAGCCGCCGTGCACCACCACGACCAGCGGACGGGCCGGTCCGGCCCCCGCCGGACGACGCAGGTCGGCCACCTGGTCCGGCAGGTCGCCGTAGGCGACCGTGACGTCCGGGCCGGGGACGGGGCGGGTCAGCACCGCACGGGGGTCGGCAGACATACCGCGACGCTAGCGCCCCCGGCCCCACGCAGGGCAGGGGCGGGAGGCGGCAGGAAAGCGGATGCCGGCCGGGCCGTCCGTCGGTACCGTGCCCGCCATGTCCCCCGTGGAGGTAAGGCCGTTCGAGGCTGCCGACCTGGCCGACTGCGGCACGTTGCTGGCCGCCCGGCACCGTCGTCACCGCGCCGCCCAGCCGTTGCTGTCCCCCCGGTTCGAAGAGGTCGACGCCGCGGTCGCGGAGCTGACCGCCGCCTTCGGGACGGCGGAGGCGTCCGGCGCGGTCGCGTTCCGCGCCGGTGCGCCGGTCGGTTTCCTGCTCGGCGCCCCGAAGCCATCCCCGGTCTGGGGTCCGAACGTCTGGGTCGAGGCGGCCGGGCAGGCGGTCACGGACGCCGAGGTGATGCGGGACCTCTACGCGGTCGCCGCCACCCGCTGGGTGGACGAGGGCCGCTCGGCGCACTACGTCCTCGTGCCGGCGCACGACACCGAGCTGACGCGCGCCTGGTTCCGCCTGGGCTTCGGCCAGCAGCACGCGCACGCCATCCGGCCGGTGTCCGGGCCGGTGGCGCCTCCGGCCCCACGGCTGTCGGTCCGCCGGGCCACCCGGGCGGACATCCCGCTGCTCGCCCGACTCGACGTCGAGCTGCCGCTGCACCAGGGCCGCGCCCCGACATTCTCCGCCGGCCAGGTCGGCACGGTCGAGGAGCGCCTCGCCGAGTGGGCGGACGACATCGACGACCCCGCCTACGCGACGTTCGTGGCCGAACGTGACGGCGAGGTGATCGGTTCCGCGGTGGGCTGCGCCCTGGAGCGGTCGAGCGCCCATTCCGGCCCGGCCCGCCCGGAGAACGCCGGGTTCCTCGCGTTCGCCGCGGTCTTTCCGCAGGCCCGTGGTCTCGGCGCCGGCCGGGCCCTCGGGACGGCGGTGGTCGACTGGGCCGCCGACAGCGGATTCGACAGCGTGGTCACCGACTGGCGGGTGACCAACCTGCTCTCCTCGCGTGCCTGGCCGGCGCTCGGCTTCAACGAGACGTTCCTCCGGCTGCACCGCCTCGTCGGCTACTGAGCCGGCCGCCCACGCTGCTTGCCCACCAGGAGGCCGCCCGGCGAGCGGTGGCACCCCGGCCTGGGTAAAGATGGGTGCCATGACCGAAGGACGTTCCGCTGCACAGAACGACGAGCCGGGCCGGGACGGTACCGGGCACTCCGGCACCGTGGTGGTGGTCGGCCCGGACGGCCGACCGGTGGGCACGGTGCAGACCGACGAGGCCCACCAGGAGGACCCGGCCCGCCTGGTCGAGCAGCCGGCCAAGGTGATGCGGATCGGGAGCATGATCAAGCAGCTCCTGGAGGAGGTCAAGGCCGCCCCGCTCGACGACGCCAGTCGGCACCGGATGCGGGAGATCCACGAGCGGTCGATCGTCGAGCTGAAGGAGGGCCTCGCCCCGGAACTCCGGGACGAGCTGGAGCGGATCTCGCTGCCCTTCACCGAGGAGAAGGCCCCGAGCGAGGGCGAGCTGCGGATCGCCCACGCCCAGCTGGTCGGCTGGCTGGAAGGCCTCTTCCACGGCATCCAGGCGGCGCTGGTCGCCCAGCAGATGGCCGCCCGGGTGCAGTTGGAGCAGATGCGGTCCGGCGGCCGGCAGGCGCTGCCCAGCGGTCCGGGCGCCGTCATCCCCGGCATGCCGGGGATGCCCCAGCCGCCGTCCGGTGAGGGGCACAGCACCGGCCAGTACCTCTGACCGGTCCGGGGGCTCAGCTCGGACCGAAGACCCGGTCCAGGTACGCCGCCACGCCGTCCTCGCTGTTCGCCGCGGTCACCTCGTCGGCGATCGCCAGGACGGCGTGGTGCGCGTTGCCCACCGCCACCGCCCGTCCGGCCCAGGTCAGCATCGGTACGTCGTTCGGCATGTCGCCGAAGGCCAGTACGTCCCGGGCGGACAGCCCCTGCCGGGCGCAGTACCAGGCCAGCCCGGCGGCCTTGGTCACCCCCGAGGCGGAGATCTCCACCAGCCCGGACCGCGACGAGTGGGTGGCCTCGGCCAGCCCGGCGAGTGCCTCGGCCACCACCGACGTGAACCGGTCCGGGTCCTGGACCCCGGCCCGGACCAGCAGTTTGACCGCCGGGGCGGCGAGCAGTTCCTCCGGTGTCTCGATCGCCCGGATCACCGTCGGGTCGGCGTCCCAGGTCAGCGGGAAGTGCGCCTCGTGCCGCATCTGGCGGCTGTCCACGACCTCCACCGCGAGGCTCACCCCCGGCACCGCCGCCCGCAGCCGCCGGGCCACCTCGGCCAGCAGTTCCGGGGCGAGCGGATCGGCGCGCAGCACCTCGTCGGTGGCCGGGTCGTAGACCACCGCCCCGTTCGCGCAGATCGCCGGCAGCGGCGCGTGGAGCTGGTCGTACACCAGCTGCAACCAGCGGATCGGACGGCCGGTGACCAGCACGACCGGCGTGCCCTGCGTGCTGATCCGCTCCAGCACCCGCGCGGTGTACGGACTCAGCGTCCGGTCCGGGCCGAGCAGGGTGCCGTCGATGTCGGTGGCGACGAGCCGGGGGACGGGACGGACGGGGGTGGGTGGAGGGGTCGGGTCCATCAACCGGAGAGTAGCCGGTCCAGGTACACCGCCACCCCGTCGTCGTCGTTGCGCAGGGTCACCTCGTCGGCGGCGGCCCGCACCGTCGGGTGGGCGTTGGCGACCGCCACCCGCGCCCAGCCGGCCCACTCGAACATCGGCAGGTCGTTGGGCATGTCACCGAAGACCAGCACGTCCGCCGGGTCCACGCCGAGCGCCTCGGCGACCACGGTGAGACCGGTCGACTTGTCCACCCCGGCCGGGCAGATCTCGACGAAGCCGAGCCCGGCCTGGGTGAGCGTGGCCACGTCGGCCGGCACGATGGCCCGTGCCGCCTCCAGCAACTCGTCCACGTGGTGGTCCTGGGTACGCGCGAACGCCTTGATCACGTCGTGGGTGAGGCACTCCGAGCGGGTACGCGCCTCGAACAGGTCCTGGTAGGGCCAGCTCGGGTGGTAGTCGCCCCAGAGTGGGGCGCCCGGGTCGTCCAGGGCCTCGACCATCACGGTCAGCGGGCCGACCGCCGCCTCCAGGCCGGCGACGATGTCGGCCAGCACCGCCGCGGGAAGCCGCTCGTCGCGGAGCACCACCGGTCCGGCCGGGTCGCTCTGGTCCACCACCCGGCCGCCGCCGGCCATCACCAGGTAGTCGGCGGCCCGGATGTCGTTGCGGGTCAGTTCCGTCAGTCGTGGCCCCCGACCGGTCGCGCCGACGACCGGGATGCCGGCGGCCCGGATCCGGTCGAGCACCCCGTGGGTGAACGCGGAGACCGTCTCGTCGCTGCGGACGAGCGTTCCGTCGAGGTCGGTGGCGATCATCTTCGGTAGTCCCGGGCGGGTCATCGCTCCTCCTTCGCCCGCCGCCGCCGCGCCAGCCGAACTGGTCGTCGGAGCCTCGCCGTGCGTGACGGCGGGCAGCAACCGTACCTCGCCCGACCGTTCGTAACCATGGCTTCACGGCTAATCGAACGCCAACCCCCGGTGTCGGTCCGGCTACCCGCCGGACCTGGTCGGGGGCCGGCGGTCGACGCTGCGGAGCCGGAAGCGAACAGCCGACGACCCGGTGCCCGTGGTCAGCGGTCGGCGGGTGGCTCGGGATGGGCGAACGGGGCGGAGGGCTCCACCGTCAGCCCCTCCGGCGCGGGCGGCTCGTCCTCCACCGCCCGACTCCGCCGCCTCGGCCACCACGACCGTTCGGCGGGCTCCGCCACCGTCGAGTCGCCCGACTCGGACGCCGGGGGGTACGGGGAGTCCCCTTCCTGCGGTGCCGCCGTCCCGGGCCCGGGGGACCCGTCCCCCGGATCCGACCGGCGGTCGGCCGACCCGCTCAGCCGCAGCGCCGCCCCGAGCAGGGCCACGCCCACGAAGGCCATCACCAGCCCCCGCCCGTACTCGACCTGGAAGCCGCTGTCGGCACTGTAGAAGAGGGACCTCCGGGTGGAGTCGTCGAGCGAGACGGCCGCCGCGGCCAGGAGCGCGAGCAGCGCCACCGCGAGACCTGAGCCGAGCACCCGGGCGTTGCGCCGGGCGTCCCGCGTGCCGCCGAGTGCGAGTGCCGCCGCGCCGGTCAGGCCGAGCAGTCCGACGAGGTAGCCGATCCCGAAGCCGCCCACCTCGGAGACCCCGCCGGGGACGCGGAGGCTGCCGCTGCCCTGCGGCCCGTTCTCCGGCACCGTCATCACCAACCACTCGCCCATCAGCGAGGCGAGCGCGGCGGCACCACCCAGCCCGACCAGGACGACCGGGAACCGGGGGTCACGGCCGAGCCCGGCCACCGTACGGGTGAGGCGTTCCGGCGCGGGAGCGGACGGGCCCCACTCCAGGACGGCCGCTTCGTCGGACCGGTTGCCCTGGCGGGGAATGGGGAGATCCTGGGACATCGGCCACCCTTCCGCGGTCGCGGGTCCGAGCTGCAACGTTCGCGGGTCTGTGCCGAATCATGACACAGCCGACTGGGAACGGCCGGGAGCGTGCGGCCCGGACGGCCGTACCGCTCCGGGTGGGGTTGGTTGGTTGCAGGGGCCCCCTCCTCGTCAAAATGCGGTAGGAGGGGACCCCTGCAACCACTCCGGGCCCGCCCCGGGAACCCCGGGCGTCGCGATCGGGTCGTGGCCGGCGCAACCGGTCGCCGGGTGACGGCCGGTCGGATAGCGTCGTGCCATGCCTATCCGTAACGCATCCGCCCGCTGGCAGGGCAATCTGACCGAGGGTTCCGGCACGCTCCGCACCGGCCAGGGAGGGTACGAGGGGAACTACTCGTTCAAGTCGCGCTTCGAGGAGGGCGAGGGGACCAACCCGGAGGAACTGGTCGGCGCGGCGCACGCCGCCTGCTTCTCGATGGCCCTCTCGAAGGCGCTCGCCGACGCGGGCACGCCGGGCACCTCCGTGGAGACCACCGCCAAGGTGCACCTGGACAAGACCGACGCCGGCATGACGGTGACCCGGATCGAACTGGACACCACCGGGCAGGTCCCCGGCATCGACGAGGCGAAGTTCGTCGAGCTGGCCGAGGCCGCCAAGCGCAACTGCCCGATCTCCCGGCTGCTCTCCCCGGGCGCTGAGATCAGCCTGACCGCCCGCCTGGCGTCCTGAGCCAACCACCGCCGGGCATGAGCGTGCCCCCGGCACCGGCGGCGGGCGTGTCCCCGGCACCGGGCGTGGGTGTGTCCCCGGGCACCGGCGGCGGGCCGGCCGCCGGTGCCCAGGGCGTGGGCGTCGCCGACCCCACCGAACTGCGGCAGAATGGGTGACGTGCCGGTCGAGATGAGTCGCGAGCGCTTCGAGGAGCTGGTTGGCGACGCCCTCGACGAGGTGCCCGAGGAACTGCTCGCCCTGATGAGCAACGTGGTGATCCTGGTCGAGGACGATCCGCCCCCGGGCGACCCCGAGCTGCTCGGCCTCTACGAGGGGCACGCGCTGACCGAGCGCGGCTGGGACTACTCCGGTGTCCTGCCGGACCGCATCCTCATCTACCGCCGGCCGATCCTGCGCATCTGCGACAGCGACGAGGACGTCGTCGACGAGGTCGCGGTGACCGTGGTGCACGAGATCGCCCACCACTTCGGCATCGACGACGACCGGCTGCACGAGCTGGGCTGGGGCTGACCGGGGGCCGGTCGGCCCTCGTCATCGGCCGGCGGGCCGGTTGCGGTGCTCCCCTACCCTCCAGCAGGACACCGGCGAATCAGGAGGAAGACCCATGCGCAGCGCGCTGTTCTCTGCGGAGAACCTCGAGAAGGAGTCCGCCCAGCCCGGCATGCGGCTGCAGAACGCCAAGATGCTCAAGATCGAGCTGAACGGCGAGGCGATGGCCCGCGTCGGCTCGATGGTCGCGTACCAGGGGCAGGTGCAGTTCCAGGCTCTCGGCTCCGGTGGTCTCGGCAAGTTCCTCAAGCAGAAGCTCACCGGTGAGGGCGTCCCGCTGATGAAGCTCACCGGCCGGGGCGACGTCTTCCTCGCCGACTTCGCCAAGGACGTGCACATCATCGACCTCGAACCCGGCGACGCCCTGTCCATCAACGGTTCGAGCGTGCTGGCTTTCGACTCGAGCCTCCAGTACGACATCAAGATGGTCGGCGGCACCGGGATGGCGGCGTCCGGCCTGTTCAACTGCGTCTTCAGCGGCCACGGTCGGATCGCCATCACCACCAAGGGCACCCCGGTGGTGCTCAACGTCGACGCCCCGACCTACGTCGACCCGCAGGCCGCCGTCTGCTGGTCGGCGAGCCTCCAGACCGGCTACCACCGGGCGGAGCAGCTCGGCCTGGGCACCCTGCTCGGCCGGACCACCGGTGAGGCGTTCACGATGAGCTTCGCCGGTCAGGGCTTCGTGGTGGTCCAGCCCTCCGAGGAGCCCCCCATCCAGGGCAGCGGCACCCAGCAGCAGCAGGGTGGCCTGCTCGGCAACCTGCTCAGCTGACCTGCCGACCGGTTCGCCGGGGCACCCTCCTCCCGCTTTCTGCCGGGGAGGGTGCCCTTTCCGGTGCCTCGTCCGGGCAGCGGGGCACGGATCAGGGCTGGGCGCCGGCGCGGAGGCGGGCCAGCCACGCCGCCGCGTCGGCGTAGTCGGCGTCGGAGAGACCGGCGGGGGCGGGGACCGGCCGGTCACCCGCCGCGCCGCTGAACCGGTGCCGGGGGTACGACCCCAGGAAGCGCACGTCCGCGCAGACCCGACGGAGTCCCTGCAACGCCTCCCCGAGCCGGACGTCGGCGACATGACCGGTGCAGTCCAGGAAGAAGACGTACCGGCCGAGCGCCTCGCCAGTCGGGCGGGACTCGATCCGGGTCAGGTTCACCCCACGCACGGCCAGCTCCATGAGCACCGACAGCAGGGCCCCGACCCGGTCGTGGGCGATGTAGACGGCCAGCGAGGTGAGGTCGTCGCCGGTCGGCGGGGGCGGCGGACCCGGCCGGGAGACCAGCGCGAACCGGGTCACCGCGTCCGGGTGGTCGGCGATCTTGTCAGCGAGTACCGCCAGCCGGTGCCGGGCGGCGCCGATCGGGGCGCAGACCGCCGCGTCGTACTCACCGGAGGCAACCCCACCGGCGGCGGCCCCGTTGGAGAGGACGTCCACCACCACCGCGTCCGGCAGGTGGCCCCGCAGCCAGTTCCGGCACTGGGTGGAGGCCTGCGGGTGGGCCGCCACGCTCCGGATGTCATCGAGGGTGGTGCCGGGGCGGGCGCCGAGGACGAACTCCACCGGCAGGACCACCTCCCGGGTGATCACCAGGGGCTCACCCTCGGCCATCTCGTCGAGGGTCACGCCGACCGCGCCGCCGATCGAGTTCTCCAGCGGCACCAGGGCGGCGTCGGCCTCTCCCACCCGCACGCTGTCGAGCGCCTCCCCGACACTGCGCGCGGGCGTACGGGTGCCGCGCTCGGCGGCGGGGACGGTGCGCAGCGCCTGCTCGGCGAAGGTGCCCTCGGGGCCGAGGTAGACGAAACGCGTCGGCGGTGTTCCCGGCATGCCGATCAGCCTACGCACCCGGCAGGCCGCCCGTACCGTCACAGGCGAGGGTCCGGATCCCGGTCGGTGCGGCGGTGCGCACCTCGATCGTGCAGACGTCCGTGCCGGCGGTCACCAGTCGCAGCGACCCCGGACGCCCCCGGGTGACCACGGTCAGGTCCTCGTACCCGGAGACCGCCAGCACGGTGTGCTGCCAGTCGTCCGCACAGAGCGGGCCGCTGCGCACGCTGACCCCGCTGCCGCCGGGCAGCGCCCCGGACGAGCCGCGTACCACCCGGAGGACCTGTTCCCGGGACGGACCGCTGGTGCAGGCGACGGCGATCGCGCCGGAGGAGCCCGGGGTGGTCGGGAACGCCGTCGGTGGCGGGAGCGGAAGACCGGTGGGCGGGCCGGGCGCGGCGGTGGCGGACGGCGCGGCGGTGGCGGTGGGCGTCGGCCGGGCCGAGCGCTGCTCCAGCTCCGGGGGAGCCGCGCACCCGCCGAGTACGACGGTCAGCAGGCTGAGCGCCAGCAGCCGGGAGAGCGTGGTGGGCACGAACCGGTCCTTGGCATAGGTGGACGTCGTTCCGACGGGAGGCCTTGCCCATGGTAGGACGCGACAGGCCCGCCGGTGAAGTCAGTCGGCGATCCGGTGTCCGGCTCCACGCAGGGCGGCTGTCGCCTCGGTCAGGCGTACCGCCGGCACCAGCAGGTGGTCGGTGTCGTAGGTGGAGAATGCCACCGCGTTGACCCGCGCCTCGGCGAGCGGGCCAACCAGGGCGGCGAGCGTCCCGGTCACCGCCAGGTCCAGCGGGCCGACGACGCGGAGGCACCGCCAGGCCGTCTCCACCGCCAGGCCGCCGGGCACCCGGCCCATCGGGCAGATCAGGGAGACCCCGTCGGCGGCCCAGCTCACCGAGACGACCTGCCCGCTGCCGAGCTCGCTCCAGAGCGCGGGTGGGAGGGCGGCACCGGCGGCCAGCCGGCACACAGCGTACTCGCCCGGCAGCAGAGCGACATCCAGCATGAGGGCACCTTACGGCGTCGGGGAGGTCCCGGCCTACGCCGTTCTGCCGCGTTGCCGGAGGTCAGACCTCGGAGAAGAAGGTGAGAGAGCCCGCCACCACGCCGTCGGCGAGCACCGGCGTGGAGATGGCGTCGACCGTGGCGTCCGGCGCGTCCGCGACGGAACCCTGCACCCGGAGCAGGCCGCGGGCGAGTCGCCCGGAGGAGAGAGCCAGTAGCGGAGGAATCTTGTCGGCCTCCTGCTCGGTCAGTTCGCCCCGGTTGGCGGTGAAGTCGAGCAGGCGCAGCCCGCCGTCGAGCAGCGGCAGCCCGATCAGTTCGTCCGGGGCGCCCAGGCAGAGCAGTTCACAGCCGGACGCCGACACGGCGGCGACCTTGGTGTCCAGGTCGATGAGCAGGCAGGGCTCCAGTGCCCGGGAGACGGTGGCGGACCATTGTTCGAAGTTGCCGAACCCGGGCTCTGTCGGGGTCCGTGCCGCCGGCACGAACACGTCCGAAAGCGAGAGTTCGACGTGGGCCACCGAGCCTCCTCTGTGCACCGCCGGGCTGTCCATGTTGGTCGGCCGCCCGCCCACCGGCGACCCGCGGAAGCCACCGGACCGCAGGTGGGGCGGGTGCCCGTCAGCGGATGACCGGCGACGGCGCGGACCTGTGGTGAACCTCCGGCCGCGTAGCGTCGCCGGTGACGTTACCGGTGGTTGGCCCGCTTGTCAGCGGCCATTCGGCTTTCCTAGTACCACCGGTAGTCGGCCGTTGGACGGTACGTGCCGTTACTCCAGGTGCCGGGGTACTGGGCGACCTGCGCGAGTTTCTCCGCCGTGGCCGGGCTGATCCGCGCGCCACCGGCGATGAGCAACCGGTCGAGTTCGCGGTGGGTGGCCATGAGGATGTCCTTCGGCAGGCCGTAGACGCTGATGTCGCCGGAGCCGACGAAGGCCAGCACCGGCGTTACCGGGATGGTCTTGCCGACGGCCTTGGTGAGCGCCTTGCTGGCCCGCTTGGCGTCCCGACGGGCGTCCGCCACGTACGGCGGGCGCTTGCCGTTGATCTGGACGACGTCCCCGGCGACGAGCACCCGGGTGCGGCCGTGGTCGACGATGCTGATCGCGAAGAGCCCGCTGGGACCGATGGCGAGGAACCCGGCGCGGTCGTCCTGGACCGGGTCGAGCACCGTGTCGGCCAGATCCGCCCGCGGCCACTCGATCACGTGCCAGGCCGGCCCGAGGGTGTCGAGCTGGCCGAGGGCACGCGCTCCCGCGGCCTCCAGGCGGCGGGCGCCCTTCTCGGCGCGGCGACGGCGCGCCCACCCGAACGGCGAGGGCCGGACCGGGGCGGGGAGGCCGGAAGCCTCGACGTGGGACTGTGGACCCCCCCTGGGCGGCAGTGCCCGGCTGGTGGATACGGCTCGACGTGCGGGAAAGACAGACATCGCGACCTCCGGCAAAAGGTCCCTCGAAGTTATGTCCTCACTACCCTACGTGGCTAGTCCGGTGTGTCGGCAAGTCGAAGCACCGGAGTGAGTGCGGATGAATGCCACATTCATGCCCATCTCTTTTCCCGGATGCCGTCAACCACTGGCCTAGGCTGCGTGGGTGACCCACTACGTGGACAGTGAGGTCGGCCGGCTCCGCACCGTGCTCCTGCACCGGCCCGGCCCCGAACTCGCGCGACTCACCCCCCGCAACAACGACTCACTTCTGTTCGACGCTATCCCATGGGTGGGTAGGGCACAGGAGGAGCATGACGCCTTCGCCGCCGCCCTGCGCGAGCGCGGGGTGGAGGTGCTGTACCTCGCCACCCTACTGGCCGAGACACTGGCCGTCGCGGAAGCCCGCGCGGAGCTGACCGACCAGGTGTTGCGGGACCGTCGCCTCGGTGACACGCTGCGCCGTCGGGTCGCCGACCACCTCACGTACCTCGACCCGGCCGCCCTCGCCGACGTGTTCGTCGCCGGCCTGGCCCACGAGGAACTGCGGACCAGTTGGGACCGCCCCGGAGGGCTGGTCTACACGCTCATGGACCGGCACGAGTTCGTCATCGACCCGCTCCCGAACCTGCTCTTCACCCGCGACTCGTCACTGTGGATCCGGGACCGGGTCGGGGTGACCAGTCTCGCCATGCCGGCCCGGCGGCGGGAGACCTCGCTCACCGACGCGATCTACCGGCACCATCCCCGCTTCGCCGACTCCCGGTCGGTCTACGAACCGGGGCTGGAGCACCTGGAGGGCGGCGACGTCCTCCTGCTCGCTCCCGGAGTGCTGGCGGTGGGGGTGGGCGAGCGGACCACGCCCGCCGGCGCGGAGCGGCTGGCCCGGCGGGTCTTCGCCGCCGGACTGGCCCACACCATCCTCGTGGTGCCGATCGCGCAGGAACGGGCCACCATGCACCTGGACACCGTCTGCACCATGGTCGACGTCGACGCCGTGCTGATGTACCCGAACGTCGCCCACACGCTGTCGGCGTACACCGTGGTGGCGGGCCCGGACGGCGAGCCGCAGGTGGACGGGCCCGCCCCGTTCCTGCGCGCCGCGGCCGACGCGATGGACCTCGACGCGCTCCGGGTGATCGACACCGGGCTGGACCCGGTGACCGCCGAGCGCGAGCAGTGGGACGACGGCAACAACACGCTCGCCCTGGCCCCCCGGCTCTGCGTCGGCTACGAGCGCAACGTCGAGACCAACGCCCAGCTGGAGCGGGCCGGCATCGAGGTCATCCCGATCGCCGGATCCGAGCTGGGTTCGGGCCGGGGCGGCCCGCGCTGCATGTCCTGCCCCCTGGTCCGCGACCCCCTCCGGCCCGACTGAGGTGCCCACCCGACCTGCTCGGCTGCCCCGACTGAGCTGCCCTGCTGAGGTGCCCGGCTGAGCTGCCGGGCTGAGGTGCCCGGCTGAGGTGACTGCAGGGGACCCTTGCTCACCAAAAAACGTGAGGAAGGGCCCCCTGCAAACACCTGGGAGAAGCGTCGGCCCGCCTCAGCGGAGCGTCAGCTGACGGCCGAGAAGGCCCTGACGGGCGCGGCGGCCGGCCGCGTCGAGCGGGGTCGGGTCCGCGAGCGCCTCGGCGTACCGCTTGGCGAACTGCGCGAGCGGCTCCTCCCACTCGGCGGCGGGCGGCTCGTCGGGCAGGTCCCAGACCGGCACCAGCCGGCCGTGCGCCCGGAACATCCCGGCGAAGCGGGTCTGCTCGCCCAGCGTCAGCGTGCCGGCGGACCCGAGCCGCGCCAACGTGTCCAGGGCAGCGTCCTCGTCGTTCGGGAGGACCCACCGCACGTGCGCCTTTTCCGGCACCTGGCACCAGTAGGCGGCGCGGGCGGCGGTGAGCTTGACGGTCGGATAGACCGCCGCGTTGGCACGCTCCAACGACGCCTGCACGTTCGGGTCGTCGCCCGCCCCGGGGTCCAGCCAGAACTCGAACCCGTCGTGCATGGTGACGTCGAGCGGCCCGTCGACCAGGACGTCCTGGAGACGGGGACCCGGGCCGGGCAGCGGGGGCACCGGCACCGACCGGCCCGGCTCGGTACGCAGCGCGCAGAGCAGCGCCTCCGCCAGGTCACGGGAGACGTCGCCGGACTGGAGGTGCCGCTGGAGCCCGATGAAGATCCGCCCGTCGGGCTTGGTCATGGCCGGGGTGGCCATCGGCAGCACCGTCGCCAGGGTCACCGGGCGGTCGCCGTACTCCTCGACCAGGGCGGGCGCCAGGCGCAGCGGCGCGGACGCGGCCGGCACCAACTCGCGCAGGGCGATCCACTCCGGCTCGTCGCTCAGTCCCTCGAAGGGGCGGGGGACGAAGATGTCCCGCACCTTCTCCCGCTTCGGGGTGTCTTCGGCGGCCCGCTGGTTCTTTCGACGCTTGCTCACGGCGAGACAGCCTAAGGGCCGGGCGGGACGGATGTGGGGTGCGGTGCGTCCGACGCCGGTCGGCGCGCCCCGACCGCCCGTCTGCGAACCGTCAGCCGGCGGCCACCAGGTCGGCCCGGCCCACCTCGGCCGGGTCGAAGTCGGCCCAGACGCTCTGCCCGAGACCGTCGCGGTCGACGCCCCACCGGCTCGCCAGGCCGGCGACGATGTGCAGCCCACGACCGTCGGCCGCGTCCAGACCGGCCGCCCGCATCCGGGGCGCCGAAGCCGCCCCGCCGTCGGTGACCCGGACCCGGACGTGCTGCCCGTCGCCCTCGGGGCGTAACCGCCAGGCCACCCGGACCACCCCGCCGGGTAGGGGGTCGGCGTGCCGGACCGCGTTGCCGACCAGCTCGGCGAGGACCGCCACCAGGTCGGCCAGCAGGGCCGGCGGCACCTCGTCGGCGAGCACGGCGGCCAGCCGGTGCCGGGCCAGGCGCGCTCCACTCGCGTGGTGGGGCACCACCACGCACCAGGACCGCTCCGCCGACCTCGCCGACACGCCCGTGCCTCCTTGCCGCATACCTCGTGCCGGTGGGATGTCACCCGCGCGGCAGCCGCACCTCTGCGACGGTACCCCCACCCGCCCCTGGTCGGAGCGATACCCACCCGTTCCGCCGCTCCACGATCCGGCGGACGAGGTAGAGACCGAGCCCCGCGCCGGGATAGCGTCGCCGGTCCCCCGACTCACCCTGCCAGAACCGCTCGAAGGCGCGTTCCACGTGCTCCGGCCGGATGCCGATGCCCTGGTCGACGACCCGGAACGCGACGGTGTGCTCGTCGGCGTCGGCGCTGATCCCGATCGGGGAGCCGGGCGGGGAGTACTTGTCGGCGTTCGTGGTCAGCTCGGTCAGGACGGTCGCCAGGTCGGCCCGGTCGCCGAGCGCCGGAGGCAGGCCGGCGGGAAGGTCGAGGACGATCCGCTGTCGTAGCTCGGTGGGGAGACCGGCGACCGCCGACCGGAGCGCCTCGACGAGGTCGAGCGCGGCCGGCGGGGTCTCCGCGCCCGGCCCGAAGTCGGTGGCGGAGGAGAGCAGCCGGTCGACCAGGCGGGCCAGCTCGTTGGCCCGTTGACCGATCACCCGGGCCGCCTTCCGGCGGTCCGCGTCGGTGAGGGAGTCCCAGTGGTCGGTGAGGGTGTTCGCGTACCCCTTGATGACGGTGACCGGGGTGCGCAGCTCGTGGCTGGTCACCGCGACGAAGAGATCCCGTTCCTGGTCGCGGTGTTGCTGGTCGGTGACGTCGCGGAAGGTCGCCACCCGCAGGGCCCCCGGCCCGGGCAGCTCACCGGAGGTGATCCGGAGCCAGCGCCCGTCCGGCAGCCGGTGGTCGAGCACCTGCCCGGGCGGTGGCAGCGGGAACGGCAACGGCTGGCCGAGGGCCTGCCCGGTGCTGCGGCCGGTCACCTGTGCGGCGGCCGGATTCCACAGCCGCACGTAGCCGTCGCCGTCGACCACGGCCAGCCCGTCGGCGAGCGCGGCCACCACCGGCCCGTCGCCGTGCACCGGCAGCCCGGTCTGGTCGCCGTACATGTGCGCGATGCAGGTGGCGAGGTAGCCGATCACCGCGCTCTCGCCGGTGGCCTCCCCGTCCGACGTCGGATGCAGGGCGTGCAGGCTGCCGACCGCCCGGCCGCCGATCTCGGCACGCGCCGCGACCAACCAGCAGAGTCCCCGGCGGGCCAGTTCCTCGGCGAGGTTGCCGGTGAACCGGTCGGCCCGGACCCGCTGCACCCGGGGTCCCTGCATGAGGAAGGCGGTGGCCGGGTCGGAGAGGGGCAGCGGACGACCGATCGCCCACTCTGCCGCGCCGGTCGCGGCGATCACCCGCCCACCGTTCGGGGTGAACTCCACGAACGCCATTCCCGCCGCGCCCAGGGCGGGTTGGGCCACCCGGAGCAGTTGGGTGAGCACGGGCAGCCCGGAATCGCCCGAGTTGATCCTCTCGACGACGACGGTGTGGCCGGCGACGAGAGCGGCGTAGTCGGGTCGCTCCGGCATGCCCCAGAGTGTGCCTTCCCGATCGGGTTCCCGACACCCCAGGCCCGGTTCGCCCACGCCGTCCCGGTCGGTCACGGGGCGCGGTTCAGCCACGTCGGGCCAGGGCCAGGGCCGGTCGGTCGGTGATGATGCCGTCCACCCCGGCCGAGAGGACCAGGTCGAGGTCGTCCGGCTCGTTGACCGTCCAGACGTACACCTGGTGGCCGGCGGACCGCAGCGCCGGGACGAGCCGTGGCCGGGCCCGGACCAGGGCGATGCCCGGCCCGGCGATCCGGGTGCCGAAGGGCAGCCTGCCCGGTCGCAGCCAGCCCGGCAACGTGTCCAGCAGCAGCACGGTCGGCAGCGCCGGGGCGAGTTCCCGGGTACGCCGCACCGCCAGCGGCGAGAACGACATCACGGTGACCCGTACCGGGTCGTCCGGTCCGGGCTCGGTGAGGCCGTACCGGCGCAGCATCTCGACCAGCCGCCGTTCGACGTTCCCGCCGTACCGGGTGGGGTGCTTGGTCTCGACCAGCAACCGGACGGGTCGACCGGCTTCGCGTACCGCGTCGAGCAGCCGCTCCAGGGTGAGCAGCCGGGTCCGCGCGGGGTCGACCGGTTCGTCGGCGTCGAGCGGCCCGCAGCCCGGGTGCCACGAGCCGAAGTCCAGCGCGTCCAACTCGGCGAGGGTACGCGTGCTGACCCGGCCCCGCCCGTTGCTCGTCCGGTCCAATCGCCGGTCGTGCACGCAGACCAGGTGTCCGTCCCGGGTCAGTCGGACGTCGCACTCCAGTCCGTCGGCGCCCTCTTCGAGTGCCCGCAGGTACGCCGCGAGGGTGTGCTCGGGCAGCGCGGCGGAGGAACCGCGGTGGGCGAAGACCAGTGGCCCGCTCATCGCCGTCGGCCTAGGCGACCTGACCAGGGGCTCCACTGTCGGTGGTCACCGGCCGTCCGGCGGCGGCCCACTGCTGCATCCCGCCCTCGACGTTGCGGACCCGGTCCCACCCGTTCTGCACCAGGTGCGCGACGACGTGCGCCGAGCGGCCGCCGGAGCGGCAGATCACCGCGACGTCGACGTCGTTGGGCACCTCGGCGAGCCGGGCGGGCAGTTCCGTCATGGGCACGTGGTGCGCGCCGGGGGCGTGCCCCGCCGCCCACTCGCCGTCCTCCCGCACATCCAGCAGGTAGGTGGCGTCGGTGATCTCGTTCACGGTCACGGTGGGAATCTCGGGTCCGAACACGGGTACCAAGGTTAGACCCTCGTGCCCTCTCAGAGTGAGTTCACCCACTGCGGATTCGCGGCGGCCCAGCGCGTCATCCGCTCGCCCCGGACGGCCCCGAAGAGTTCGGTGCCGCCGCCGTCCAGGACGACGTACGACACCTGGCCGATGAGCTGCGGCGACGAGGGCACCCGGACGCCGACCAACCCGTCGGCGGGAAGCGCGCGCAGCGCCAGGACCAGGTCCTCCAGCGGTACGCCGTTGGTGTCCACGGTCAACGAGTCCCCCACCGCCCGGATCAGCGAGTCCAGCTTCAGCGGGTCGCCGAGCAGGTCGGTCTGGCCGGCCTGGTCGAGCATCGCCCGGAGCAGTTGCTGCTGGTGTCGCTGCCGGTCGTAGTCGCCCCCGGGCAGGTCGTACCGCTGCCGGACGTAGTCCAGCGCGGCTGCCCCGTCCATCTGCCGGCAGCCGGGGGCGAAGATGGTGCCGGTGTGCACCGACCGGACCTCGGTGTCGACACACATCCGGACACCGCCGAGCAGGTCGACCACCTGGCGGAGCCCGGTGAAGTCGACCACGGCGGCACCGTCGAACTCCAGGCCGGTGAGCCGGTGCAGGGTGGCCGAGAGCAGCCGGGCGCCGCTGTCGCCCCCACCCCCGAGGTCGTACGCGGCGTTGATCTTGTCCTGTCCGCCGCCGTACCCGTTGGCTGCCGGCGGAATGGTGACCAGCAGGTCGCGCGGAACGGAGATCAGGTAGGCCTGGCGCAGCCCGGCGGGCAGGTGCACGATCAGGATGGTGTCCGAGCGCTGGTCGGTGTCGTCGGCGCCCCGGAACTGGTCGGAGCCGATGAGCAGGTAGTTCAGCGGCCCGTCCGGGTCGGTCCGGTTCCGGCGTGCGTCGTCGTCCAGCAGGTGCCCCCGGGCCACCGAGCGGTCGTACCGCTCGGTGAGTGCCCGTACCCCGACCACTGCGGCCACCGAGAGCAGGGCCAGGGCGATACCGACGCCGACCATGGCCCGGGCCCAGCGCGGCGCGGCGGTGCCCACCGGCCCCGAACCGGTCCGCGCTGACCTGGACGTGACGCCTCCCCCGTAGCCCGAGACGAGCTTTGCTCATCTCAGGCTACGAGTCCGTTTTGCGTTACGGGCGGCATTCGCCCGATCCGGTGGTCTGCCCTGGCCGTCCGGGACGGATCACGTGGGTCCGGGCTCGGTCACTTCCGGGTGGAGAGGACGCCCGGGTTCGCGAAGACGAACTCGGCGAGCCGGTCCTCCTTGACCGCCTTGAACATGTCCATGGTCAACGGGCTGAGTGCCTCACGGCCGTGCTCGTTGCCGTGGTAGGTGCCGTTGTTCGTCCGCAACATGGTCAGCTCGTTGTCGGTGACCCCGCGCATGGTGAAGACCAGGTCCGCAATGTTCGCCCGGCCGGTGTCCAGGATCAGCGTGTCTCCGGCGGCGTCCAGCAGTGCCTTCAGCTTCATCGGGTTGGTCATCGCCCCGTCGCTGATCGCCTTCTTCGCCATCGCCTTGATCAGTTGCTGCTGGTTCTGCTGGCGGTCGTAGTCGCTGTTCTTCAGGCCGTACCTCTGGCGGGAGTAGTCCAGGGCCTCCCAGCCCTCCATCTCCCGGCAGCCCTTCTTGTGCACCACCGGGGTCCTCTTCTTGCCGCTCTTCTTGGCGTCCGCGTTCCACATCGGCTCGCCGTCGACGTACGACATGTGGATCGACTCGACCTCCTGGCTGACGCAGATGCGTACGCTGCCCAGGGCGTCGATCACCTTCTTGAACCCGCCGAAGTTGATGATCGCCGCGCCGTCGAAGCTCACCCCGGTCATCTTCTTGATGGTCTGCGCCATCAGCTGGGCGCCCCCGGCCCAACCGCCGCCGTTGCGCGCCCCGTACTGGAACGCGGCATTGATCTTGTCGGTGGCGCCGGTGAAGCCCGTCTTCTTGAAGGCCGGAATCTGCGCCTCGGTGTCCCGGGGAATCGAGATCAGGTACGCCTGGTCGTGGGTCGCCGGAATGTGCAGGACGATGATGCTGTCCGCCCGCACGTCGTCGGCCGCCCAAGTCGCCCGGGCGTCCACGCCGAGCAGCAGCATGTCGATCGGGCCTTCGAGGGTGTCACCACCCTCGGCGTCGCTCTTGCCGGCGTCACCGAGCAGGTTCTGCTGGGAGATGTTCCCGGTGGCCTGACCGATGAGCGCCTTGCTGCCCACGATCGCGGCACCGCTGGTCATCATCAGCATCGCGCCGACGATCACGGTGATCCGGGCCCAGAGCGGATCCTTGCGCCGCTTCCGCTTCGGGGTGGTGTCCTTACCGCGACCGCCACCCCGGCGGGGCGGCGGAACGACGGAGGCCGAAGCGCGTCCTGCGGGGGCGGATTCCCGCGACGGAGGGCGACGGCGGGTCTGAACCGGCATGCCTGCTCCAGTTCGATATCGGGGGCGGGATCACTTTACGGATCCGCCCCCGATCTGGCGAGTTCATCCGGCCGTTATTTTCCGGTCCACCCGCCGTCACCGCTGATTGCTGGCCGAACGGCTGATCCGCCAAAACCGATCGTCGGCTGGTGCGCCGGTAGAGGGCGACCCGCCGCCGAGGGGTGCTGACGTCTGTCGAAGCCTCAGCCGCCGTTGGATTTGGCGGGCTGGTTCGCCTTGACCCATTCGGTCATCCGGTCCCCGGCCATGGCCCGGTACATTGCCAGCGCCTTCTCCCGGTCGGAGACCACCACCGACTCGCCGTCGATGGTCTCGCTGCCCAGGTGCGGGCTGGTCACGAAGGTGAGGTTCTCGCCGCGCAGCTTCCGGAACTGCACCGCCATGTCGGCCAGGGAGAACCCCTCGTCCACGGTCACCGCGTCGGTCACCGACTTGAGGAAGGCGTTCAGCTTGCCCGGGCTGGTCAGCGTGTCGCTGCTGGCCGCCTTGTCCATCAGGGCTCGGAGGAACTCCTGCTGGTGCCGCATCCGGGCGAAGTCGCCGTCCGGGAACTGCTTGCGCTGGCGGATCCAGTCCAGCGCCTCGGCCCCGTTCATGTGGTTGACGCCCTTGGTGAAGGTCCGGTACGGCTTGTGGATCGAGGTGACGGTCTGCTCCACCGGCAGGTCCACCCCGCCGAGCGCGTCGGTGACCTGCTTGAACCCGGCGAAGTCGACCGCCATCACGTGGTCGAGGTGCACGTCGGTGAAGCACTCCACGGTGCGCACGGCCAACGGCAGGCCACCGAAGGCGAACGCCGCGTTGATCTTTCCGCGCTGGCCGGACCCGCACTCCGCGTTCGCGCTCTCGGGAATCGGCACGTACAGGTCGCGGGGGATGGAGACCAGGTAGGCCTCGGCGTGGCTCGACGGGATGTGCATCACGATGATGGTGTCCGCCCGCCACTTGCTGGACTGGTCGATCGGGGCGTCCGGGTCCCGCGAGTCGCTGCCGACCAGCAGGATGTTGAGCGCGCCGTCGACCGCCTTGGGCGGTCGTCCCTCGGTGATCTCCGTGAACGGGTCGGTGCGGGCCAGGTCGTCGTTCAGCCCGCGCGCGTAGACCCAGGCACCCAGGCCACCGAGGAGCGCCAGCACCAGCACGGCGGCCCCGGCGACCAGCGCGATCCGGCCCCAACGGGGACCGGGACCCGGCCGACCGGAGCGCCCCCCACGTCCACCCGGACCGGTCGGGCCACCCGGGCCACCCGGACCGAGTGGTCCGTCGTCGTCCGGGACGGCGGCACCGGCCGGGTGCCGCTCGCCGACCGGCCGGGCCGGGCGGAACCGTCGGCCCGGGCTGGAGCCCGGGACCGAGGCACGCCCGGCGGAGTCCCGGTGCAGGTACGGGAGCGGGAGACCGGCTGACGAGGTCGCTGACATGTAACTCAGGGTACGGACCCGGAGCCAGTCACGCCTTCAGGAGAAGCTCAGCCAACCGCGGAACACCGGTGGAGAAAATCAGCCCAACCGCTTCCGGAAGTGGTCGATCGTGCGTCGGAGGCCGTCCTCGGGCGCGACCCGGGGCTCGTACCCGAGCAGGTCCCGGGCCAGGGTCAGGTCCGGCCGCCGCATCTCCGGGTCGTCGGCGGCGCGGGTGACATAGGTCACCTCGGACGTGCTGTCCGAGAGCGACACGATCAGTTCGGCCAGCTGCCGCATCGACATCTCGTGCTCGGTGCCGCAGTTGATCGGCCCGGTCTCGGTCGAGTCGAGCAGCAGCAGGATGCCACGCACCAGGTCGTCGACGTAGCAGATGGAGCGGGTTTGCGCCCCGGTGCCGTGGACGGTGATCGGTTCGCCCCGCAGTGCCTGGGCGACGAAGGTGGGAATGGCCCGACCGTCGTCCGGCCGCATTCGGGGGCCGTACGTGTTGAAGATCCGCACGATGGCGACGTCCAGTCCGTGGCGCCGGTGGTAGGCCATCGTGGCCGCCTCCGCGAACCGCTTGGCCTCGTCGTAGACGCTGCGGACGCCGATCGGGTTGACGTTGCCCCAGTACGTCTCCCGCTGCGGGTGCTCCTTCGGGTCGCCGTACGCCTCCGAGGTGGAGGCCAGCAGGAACCGGGCCCCGTCGGCGACCGCCCGGTCGAGCAGGTGCAGCGTGGCGACCGAGCCGACCCGGAGGATCTCGATCGGGATGGTGGCGAAGTCGGTCGGGCTGGCCGGGGACGCCATGTGCAGGATCGCGTCGAAGCGTTCCGCCAGCGCCGGGTGGTGGGTCGGCAGGCCGTCCGAGATGTCCGCCTCGACCAGCGTGAAGGTGGGGCGCTCGGCGAGGTGGGCGACGTTCTCCTTGGAGCCGGTGATGAAGTTGTCCACCGCGACCACCGTGCAGCCGCGATCGAGCAGCACGTCGACCAGATGCGACGGGACGAAACCGGCGCCGCCGGTGACGAGAATGCGGTGACCGGCACCGAAACGGGGAGCTACCTTCATGCCGGCCAGCCTACTCAGCGCTGCCGTCCCGCGCCGTGCCGCACGCCGGGGTCGGTTGGTTGCCGGGGTCCTCCTCCTCCTCGATATGAGGTAGGAGGGGACCCCGGCAACCGCCGGAGCGGTCGGTGGACGAGCCGGCCCTGTCTAGTGGGCTCCGGCCCCCGTCACGGCACGGACCTCCAGTTCGGCGTACTTCTCCTCGTCGCTCTCCTTCGAGATGACGGTGCCGAACCAGCCGCAGAGGAAACCGAACGGGATGGAGAGGAGCCCCGGGTTGGACAGGGGGAACCACTGCCAGTCGTGCTCGGGGAACATGGACGTCGGCTGCCCCGACACCACCGGCGAGAAGAAGACCAGCAGGACGGCCGAGAGCAGGCCGCCGTAGATGGCCCAGACCGCTCCGGAGGTGTTGAACCGCTTCCAGAACAGGCTGTAGAGGATCGCCGGCAGGTTGCCCGAGGCGGCGACCGCGAAGGCGAGCGCCACCAGGAACGCCACGTTCAGGTTCTGCGCGTAGATCGACAGCAGGATGGACACCGCGCCGATGACCAGTGCGGAGAGACGCGCGACCCGGACCTCCTGCCGCTCGGAGGTCTGCCCGTTGCGGAGCACGTTGGCGTAGAAGTCGTGCGCGAGGCTCGACGACGACGCCAGGGTCAGCCCGGCCACCACCGCCAGGATGGTGGCGAAGGCCACCGCCGCGATGATCGCCAGCAGGGCCGCACCGCCCAGATCGCCGCCGAGGAAGTCCACGCCGAGCACCTCGGCGAGCTGTGGTGCGGCGGTGTTGCCCGCCTTGTCCTGCGCGGTGATCGCCTCACCGCCGACCAGCGCCGCCGCCCCGAAGCCGAGGGCCAGGGTGAGCAGGTAGAAGGTGCCGATGATGCCGATCGCCCAGAGCACGCTCTTACGGGCGGCCTTGGCGGTGGGCACCGTGTAGAAGCGGATCAGGATGTGCGGCAGGCCCGCTGTGCCGAGCACCAGGGCGATGCCGAGCGAGAGCAGGTCCATCTTGTTGTAGAACGTCTGGGTGGCGTTTCCGGCCACCTCGACGCCGTACCGGAGTCCCGGTTCGAGGAAGGCGTTGCCCTTGCCGGAGGAGGCGGCGGCGTCACCGAGCAGCGCGGACAGGTTGAACTGGTACTTCGCCAGCACCAGCAGCGTCATCACCAGCGCGCCGCCCATCAGCAGGAACGCCTTGACGATCTGGACGTAGGTGGTGCCCTTCATCCCGCCGACCGTGACGTAGATGATCATCAGTGCGCCGACCATGATGATGGTGGCGACCTTGGCGGTGTCCGCGTCCATGCCGAGGAAGGTGGTGCCCGGCTTGATGCCGAGCAGGAGCGCCACCAGGGCGCCCGCGCCGACCATCTGGGCCAGCAGATAGAAGATCGACACGGTGATGGTGGAGGCCGCGGCGGCGGTCCGGACCGGCCGCTGACGCATCCGGAAGGCCAGTACGTCGGCCATCGTGTACCGGCCGGAGTTGCGCAGCAGTTCGGCGACGAGCAGCAGGGCCACCAGCCAGGCGACCAGGAAGCCGATCGAGTAGAGGAAGCCGTCGTAGCCGTACAGGGCGATGATCCCGGCGATGCCCAGGAACGACGCCGCCGACATGTAGTCGCCGCCGATCGCCATGCCGTTCTGGAAACCGGAGAAGGACCGGCCGCCGGCGTAGAAGTCGGTGGCCGTCTTGGTCTGTCGGCTGGCCCAGATGGTGATGGCGAGGGTGGCCGCCACGAAGACCAGGAAGAGGGCGATGGTCAGGTTGCGGGCGGTGGTGTCGGCCGCCTCAGCCGCGAGCATCGTCGTCACGGGTCACCTCCCCGATCTCGGCACGGATCCGGTCGGCGACCGGATCGATCTTCCGGTCGGCGTACCGGGCGTAGAGCCAGGCGATCAGGAACGTCGAGACGAACTGGAGCAGCCCGAACACGAGCGCCACGTTGATGTTGGTGCCGAAGAGCTTCGTGCCCATGAAACCCCGCGCGTACGCGGAGAGGATCACGTAGAGCGCGTACCACAGGAAGAAGGCCACGGTCATCGGGAAGACGAAGCCGCGCAGCGCGCGGCGCAGACCGGCGAACTCGTCCGACCGTTGTACGGCGAGGTACCGCTCGCGGTTCGTCGTGGCGGGAGTGGGTGTGTCCGTCGACATCTGTAGATCACCACCTTTCGCAGGCGTGGGGTGTTGCGCGCACCGTAGGGACGGTGCTTCCCGCCGGAAAAGGCAAAGATCGGTGCCGGTCGCTCGCTGCGCCGAACGGGCGATTGGCTGCGCCGAGTGACCTAGGTCACGTAGTCGAACGGTCGTCGTTGATCGCCGGCTACCCACCCCGGCTTCCCGACCTGGGGTGGGAGGTGGGGCCGTGTCCGTCGCCGGGAGGTGGTGGTCATCCGGCCAGCGTGCGGTACCGGCCCCGGTGGTGCAGCAGCGGCTCGGCCCGTTCGGCCACCCCGGGCAGTTCGACCACCTCGACGGTCGCCTCGACCAGCAGCGCCCAGCCGCACTCGCGGCTGTTGTCGAGTCGGCAACCCACCCAGCCGCCGGCGTCGGCCGGCACCGGGCCGTACGGTGTGTCGACCCACTCGTCGAGAGCGAAGAGGCCGCCCGGAGACGGGAAGAGGCCCGCGAACCGGTCCGCGAGCTGTCGGTGCGCCGGGCCGAGGACCGCGACCGCGAACCGGCCCGCCTCCTCGGCCGCCGCCCACAGGTCGGCCTCCGGATCCACCAGCCCGAGCAGCCGGTCCGGCTCCCCCTCGGCGACCAGGGTCGACGAGACGGTCAGCCCGGCCGGTCCGGGTGCCGTCCAGAGCGTCACCGGGGACGCCAGTCGCCCCCGTAGCCGCCGCGCCGGTGACCGCTGCCCGGCCGGCGTGGCGAACGGGTCGACATGGTGGATCTCCGCGCCCGCTTGATGATTCACGTGAAACATTGTGACCCGGCCGGCGGCTCCGTGGGCCTCACCGCTCGCCATCCGACCGGGCGGCGGCCACCACCACCGGGTCGGCGCAGCCGGCCGCGAAGCCGGCGATCCGGC
Source organism: Micromonospora echinospora (assembly GCF_900091495.1). Taxonomy (NCBI): domain Bacteria; kingdom Bacillati; phylum Actinomycetota; class Actinomycetes; order Micromonosporales; family Micromonosporaceae; genus Micromonospora; species Micromonospora echinospora. The sequence continues at coordinate 2,245,023 of NZ_LT607413.1, forward strand.
GGCGGATGTCCCGGCCGAGCAGCCACGTCCCGATCCGCTCCGCCACCGGCCGCAGGAACGCCGGGCGGCAGCGGAAGCTGTACCGCCAGGTGGCGACCGTGGTGTCCGGATCGGGACCGGGGGCGAACCGCCAGCCGCCAGCGAACACCTCGAAGAACCACGGGCCCCGGACCATCTTCATCCCCACGTGGCTCGGCGGGACGTACGAGACGTACTCGCTGACCATGACCAGCCCGTGTCGGGAGCGGGTGACCGTGCGCACCCCCTTGCCGGGCCGGGTCGCCCCGTCGGCGAAGTGCTGCTCCCGGACGAACGGGTCCCACCGGTAGCGCACCGACCCGACGGTCTGCGACACGGCGAACGCCAGTTCCGGGGGCACGGGGACGGTGACGACCGATTCGACGACGGGCACTGACCCATTGTGCCGCCGTCCGCCAAGCCGGGAACGGGTCGCGGACTGCCGGCCGGATGGCGGCTGACCAGCGGTGGATGCGGACGGCCTCTATCGTGCCGGGCATGGCCCCCGTGACACCGCAGCAGCTCGCCAGCAGTCGACTCGTCATCGCGGAATCCGTGCTCCGGAACGAGGTGGACTTCCGCGGCTACCCGCACCGGCACCTCGCGGTCGTCACCCGGCCGCGAATGGCGAGCAGCTCTATCACCCAACTCCTGGAGGCCGTCGAGTACCTCTCCCACTTCGGGTGGGAACTGGTCAGCGTCACCAGCGCCAACGACAGTCGCATGCTCTACGCCTTCCTGCGCCTGCGCTGAGCGGAGCGACGGTCAGCGGGAGGCGAGCCCGGTCAACGGGAGACGAGCCCGGTCAGCGGCGGGGAGTCACCGCCGTCAGCAGCTCCGGGGCCCGGTTGTCGAGCACGTCACCGGCGAGGTACGCGCCGAGCAGCGCCGCGCCCAACCCGTACCCGAGACCCAGCGGTGCGGCCAGCCAGAGCCAGGCGTCGCCGAGCAGCGCCGCCGCGACCACCATCGGCACCGCCGCGGCCGCCGAGCCGAGCATCGAGACCAGGGTCAGCAGGCCCTTGGCGATCCCGGCACCACTGTTCAGCGCGAAGGGGTTGCTCGTCTCCGGCAGCGAGTACGCCCCCAGCACCGAGACGATCGAGTTGATCGCCAGCCCCGCCCCGTACGTGGCAAGCAGGCTGCCCGCCATCACGCCCAGCCACGCCGGCCGACCGAGCAGCACCGCCAGGACGACGGCGACGACGGCGAGCATCGGCAGCACGTACACCGAGAACGCGGCCATCCGGGCTTGCAGCTCCAGCCGACCGGGCACCCCGGCGACCACGTTGGCCGCGTACGCGCTGCCGTCGAAACCGAACTGGTTGGCCAACGTCACCGCGGCGAGCAGACCGACGAAGACCATCGAGATGCTGACCGTCACCGGGGAGGAGTCGGGGGTGGCCAGTTCCACGCCGTCCCCGGCCGTGAAGCTGGCCCCGCCGAAGTTGACCATCACCGGCACGAAGAGCCCGACCACCGCGATCGTGATCAGGTTGGCCCGCCGTCGGGCGTCCCGCCACCAGTAGCGGCACTCCCGTGCCACCAGCGCGCCGAACCGGTCCCGCCGGGCCCAGCCCACCACACGCGGGAAAAGCTGCGCGACCGCCCCGCCGACCGGGCCGCTGCGGGTCTTGGCCGGACCGGAACTGGCCGCCCCGACCATCGCCGACTCCAGCGACCGGGACCACCACACCAGCAGCGCGCCGATGGCCGCTACGGTGATCAGCAGTTTCACCGGGACCGCCCACGCCCGCCCCTCGGCCACGTCGATGCCGACCGTCCAGGGAGCGCCGAACGGGGTCCAACCGACCACCCGGGCCACCCCGGCCAGCCGGTCCCAGTCGGCGTCCTGCACGGCGGCGAGTACCACCAGCTGCAACGGACCGAGCAGCGCGGCGAGCACGGCGAGCAGCACGGCCGCCAGGTCGCGGACCCGCCGGGACCGCAGCATGGTGGCGAAGGCGCTGGTGATCGCCCGGCTGGCCGCCACGCAGAGCAGCAGCCCGGCGACCACCCCGACCACGGCGGCCACGGCCGCCGCCGTGCCACCGAGCAGGCCCGAGGTGAGCACCAGTCCGGTCATGGCGAGCAGGGTCGCCACCGCCGGCACACTGACCAGTGCGGCGGCGAACAGCCCGGTGACCAGGGTGCGCCGGGAGATCGGCAGCAGCGCGAACCGGGCCGGGTCGAGCGTCTCGTCCACGCCGAAGAAGACCAGCGGCAGCAGCAGCCAGCCGAGCACCACCAGCCCCCCGCCGAACGCGGCGGCCATCAGCGCGTACCGGGACTCGTCGGCCAGCCCCGGGGCGGCCAGCAGGAAGAACCCGGTGCCGGCGAACCAGAGCCCGGCGATCACGCCGCCGACGAAGAGAGCGATCCGCCAGCCCTGACCCCGGAAGTTGTTGCCCATCACCCGCAGCTTGAGCCGGACGAAGTGACGGGCCGACACGGGACGGACCCGCTCGACGGGCTCCGTCACCGCGACAGCCACGACAGCTCCTCGCCGGTCGCGGTGCGTCCGCCGACCACCTCCACGAAGACCTGCTCCAGCGAGCGCTCCCCGCGTACCTCGTCGAGGGTGCCGACCCGCTTGATCGTCCCGTCGGCGAGGATGGCCACGTGCGAGCAGAGGCGCTCCACGACCTCCATGACGTGGCTGGAGAAGACCACCGTCCCGCCGCCGACGACGTACCGGTGCAGGATGTCGCGGATCAACGCCGCCGAGACCGGGTCGACCGCCTCGAACGGCTCGTCCAGCACCAGCAGCCGGGGACCGTGCAGCAGCGCGCAGGCCAGCCCGATCTTCTTCTTCATCCCGGCCGAGTAGTCGACCACCAGGGTCCGGCCGGCGTCGCCCAGGGCGAGCACGTCGAGCAGCTCCGCCGCGCGCTGGTCGACCACCGTCGGGTCCATGCCGCGCAGCAGGCCGTGGTACGCCAGCAGTTCCGCGCCGCTGAGCCGGTCGAAGAGGCGTACGCCGTCCGGCATCACCCCGAGCAGCTGCTTCGCCCGGACCGGGTCACCCCAGACGTCCTGCCCGAGCACCCAGGCGCCACCGGCGTCCGGCCGCAGCAGGCCGACGGCCATCGACAGGGTGGTGGTCTTGCCGGCGCCGTTCGGGCCGAGCAGCCCGTAGAACGACCCGGCCGGGACGTCGAGGTCGACGCCCGCCACCGCGACCTTGGTGTCGAACCGTTTGGCCAGCCCGCGCAGCTGAAGGGCCGGGTGCGCAGAAGTCATGACCCGAAACTATCCGCCGGACTCCACCGGACTCTCCTGCTCAGGGACGATCTCGACCTCCACCTCAGGGGACCGCTCTCATCCGGGCGGCTGACCCGGGCGGTCGACGGCGGTCACCTAAGCGCGGGCGCGGAGCATGCGTCCCACCCGTGCGACGAGCACCGCGACGCAGCCCAGCGCCCCGACCGCCAGCAGCAGCGTGACCGTCGGATACAGGTAGGCGGCCTGGAGCCGGGAGATGTCCATGCCCCGGTAGAGGTAGCTCACCACCCGGTGCGGCCAGACCAGGAGCGGCAGGGGAAGCAGGTACGGCAGCAACCGGACGAGGGCGGCCGGGCCGGGGCGACGCCGCTCCGCCCAGCGCCGGGACCGCCGGACGCCCCGGACGGCCAGGAACCCGGCACCGATCGTGAGCAGGAGCAACCCGACGTCGATCAGGGCCAGCGGGGCGGCCGAGGGAGCCGGGGACACCAGACGCCCCTCGATCAGGTCGACGAGACGCGCGCCGAGATCGGGGGCGTCCCCGTACTGGCTCCCGGCGTTCGCGAGGACCACGACGCCGTACCCGCTGGCCGGGAGCAGGGCCTGGTACGCGGTGACGGTGATCAGACCACCCGTGTGGTCGACCAGCGGCGCGCCGGACGGCGTCTCGCCGATGGTCCAGCCCAGACCGTACGAGCCGGTCGCGGGCCGGCGGTGTGTCTCGGCCAGCGCGGCGGCGGAGACCACCGGCGTACCGTCCGGGCCGCGTCCCCGGTCGTTCTGGGCGACCAGCCAGGCGGCCATGTCGTGCGCGGTGCTGAGCACCCCGCCCGAGCCGGCGCCGAAGGCCGGCGGTTCCGGCAGGGCGACGGCCGTCCCGGCGACCATCCGGTGTCCCCGGGCGTCGGGCGGCAGGTCGTCGGCGGTGGCGCCGGTGCGGCTGTCGGTCATCCCGAGCGGCCGGAACACGTGTCGGCGCAGATAGTCGTCGAACGGCTGGCCGGCGACCATCTCGACGAGCCGGGCGGCGACCTGGTAGTTCGGGTTGTGGTACTCGAACCGGGCACCGGGGGCCGCCGCCAGCCGGGCGGTCCGCAACGACGCGACCACCTCCCGGAGAGTCCGCCGGGTGGGCCCGCTGAACGGCCGGTACGTCGTGTCGGACATGCCGGAGGTCTGGTCGAGCAGGTGGCGCACGGTGATCGCGGCGGCGCGGTCGTCGGCCATGGCGAACTCCGGCAGGTACTCCCGGACCGGCGCGTCCAACCGGACCCGCCCGGCGTCCACCAGTTGCATCACGGCGAGCGCGGTGACGGACTTGCTGAGCGAGGCGACGGCCATGAGCGTGCGGTCAGTGACGGGAGTTCCGGTCGCGGTGCGCCCGTACCCGGCGGCGCGTACCACCTCGCGGCCCCGGGTCACGGCGACAGCCATCCCGGGGATGCCGGTCGCTTCGCGGTACGCCTCGACGACGGAATCGATCGAGGCGGCGTCGACCGGGGGAGCGGGTGCGTGGACGGGGGCGGCCGGAACGGCGAGGACGAGGGCGGCGAGGGCGCGGATCAGCACCGTCCGAGCCTGGGGCGTGACCGGGGCGTCGCACATCGGACCGTGGTCCGAAGCGACGCCGCACCGACGTCGTTACGGTTGGTCCCGTGGCACCACCGGCGAGGACCCTCGCGCCCGTTCCGCCCCGGCTGTGGCGGTGGGCCTGGATCGCGCTGGACGCGCTGGCCGCGGCGGCCGTGGTGGCGGCGGTGGTGCTGATGAGACCCGCCTCGGGCTGGTGGGTGTGGTGCCTGGCCGGGCTGCTCGGGCTGCCGCTGGCGGTCCGCCGGTGGTGGCCGGTGCCGGTCCTCGTCGTGGTGCTGGTGACCACGGCCACCGCGTTGGTCGTGGGGATCGGCGTCGAGATCGTCGTGTACGTGGTGGCGGTGGCGCTCTACCCCGTGGCGCTGTCGTCGGCCCGGGCCGCCGCCTGGGGCCTCGCCGCCGCCCTCGGTGGTGTGCTGGTGCCGGGCCTGGTCGACGCGTTCACCACCGGGCTGCCCCTCGTCCCGGCCCGGGAGAACGTGGAGTCCTTCTCCACCACGCCGGTGACGGTGACCGGCTACGGCACGGCGGTCGTCGCCGCCTCGTGGGCCCTGGCCTGGGCGGTCCGTACCCGGCAGCGGCACGCCAGCCAACTCACCGATCTGCGGGTCGCGCGGGCGATCGCCGAGGAACGGCTGCGCATCGCGCGGGACGTGCACGACGTGGTGGGCCACAGCCTGAGCCTGATCACCATGCAGGCAGCGGTCGCGAACCACCTGGGCAGCGGACGGGAGGCCGCGTTGCGCACCATCGAACAGGCGAGCCGGAGCGCGCTGGACGACGTCCGGACGGTCCTCGGCGGGCTGCGTGAGCAGGACGCTCCCGGGGACACCGCTGGCTCACCGGGCCCGGTCGACCTGGACCGGCTCGTCGAGGAGACCCGGGCGGCCGGCGTGGCGGTCACCGTCGACCGGGCGGACCTGTCACGCGTACCGGCCGGGGTACGGACCTCGGCGTACCGGATCGTGCAGGAGGCGTTGACGAACGTACGCCGCCACGCCCGTGCCACCCGGTGCCGGGTCACCGTCGCGGCGACCGACGACGGGCTCAGCCTGGCCGTGGTGGACGACGGCACGCCCCGGCGGAGCGACCGACCCGGTCACGGGTTGCTGGGCATGCGGGAACGGGCCACCCTGCACGGCGGCACTCTGACCGTCGGACCCGAGCCGGACGGTGGGTTCGCCGTCCGCGCGACCCTGCCCTTCCGGACATGACCACCGCAGTGGTCCGGGTCCTGCTGGCGGACGACGAACCGCTGTTCCGGGGCACGGTGAGCCGGCTGGTCGACGCGACCCCGGGGATGGCGGTGGCCGGCGAGGCCGGCACCGGCCGGGCGGCGGTCGCGCTCGCCGCCGCCCGCCGGCCCGACGTCGTCGTCATGGACGTACGGATGCCCGATCTCGACGGCATTGCCGCCACCGCCCGGATCACCGCCGTGGCGGACCCTCCACGGGTCCTGGTGCTCACCGCGTTCGACCTGGACGACCACGTCTACCGGGCGTTGCAAGCCGGGGCGAGCGGCTTCGTCTTCAAGGACATCACCCCGTCCCGGCTGGTCAACGCGATCCGGACGGTGGCGGCCGGCGAGTCGCTGCTCGCGCCGAGCGTGACCCGGCGGCTCATCGCCGGCCACGTTCCCCGCCGTGTGCCCCGGCGTCGGCTCGACGGGGTGACCCCGCGCGAGCACGAGGTGCTCGCGCTGGTCACGCGGGGCCTGTCCAACGACGAGATCGAGGCGACCCTGCACATCAGCCGGGGCACCCTCAAGACCCACATCGGTAGCCTGCTCGCCAAGCTGGCGGCCCGGGACCGGGCGCAACTGGTCATCGCCGGCTACGAGGCCGGCCTGGCCGACCCCTGACCGGTTCCCCTACAACCGCAGGGACTCGGGAGTGTGCAGGCGGAGCATGGTGGTGGCGACGTCGGCGGGCAGGCGGCGGCGGGAGGCCACCGAGACCGCCACCATGACCGTGAACGCGAGCGGCACCGTCCAGGCGGCCGGTTGGGCGATGAGCGTCGCGGGCCACCCGGTCAGGGGTGGACCGACCACGGTCAGCAGCACGGCGGCGACCGCCGCCCCGCCACCGGTGAGGATGCCGGCGGCGGCCCCCACGTCGGTCAGCCCCCGCCACCAGATGCCGAGCACCAGCAGCGGGCAGAAGCTGGACGCGGCCACCGCGAAGGCGAGCCCCACCACCTGGGAGACGTCCATCCCCGAGACGTTGAGGGCCAGCAGCGCCGGTGCCGCCCCGGCGATCACGGTGGCCAGCCGGAAGCCACGGACCGACCCGCGTCCGAGGACGTCGGTGGAGATCACCCCGGCGACGCTGGTGAGCAGCCCGGACGAGGTGGAGAGGAACGCCGCGAACGCCCCGGCGGCGACCAGCGCGGCGAGTAGCCGGCCGGTCACCCCGTCGCCGAGCGCGGCGCCGGGCAGGAGCACCACCACCGCGTCGGTCTGCCCGGTCACCAGCAGCTGCGGGGTGTAGACCCGGCCGAGCACGCCGTACAGGGTGGGCAGCAGGTAGAAGGCGCCGACCATGGCCAGCACCACCAGGGTCGTCCGCCGGGCCGCCGCGCCGTCCGGGTTGGTGTAGAAGCGCACCAGCACGTGTGGCAGTCCCATGGTGCCGAGGAAGGTGGCCAGGATCAGCGAGTAGGTGGCGAAGAGGCCCTGGTCGTCGTCCCCGGCGGCGCTCGGCAGCAGCCAGTCGGCCGCGTCGGTGACCACGCCGGAGACCGCCGGCACCGGGTCGCCGGCAGCGAAGGCCAACTCGTCGCCGGGGCGTACCTCGCGGGTGGTGCCGTCGGCGAGCGTGAGGGTGGCCGGGTGGTCGACCACGACGGTGGTCGCGGTCCGGAACGCCGGTCCGTCGGGCGGGGTCACCTCGGGGCGCCCGTCGGCCTGCCACTGCAACACCAGGAAGATCACCGGTACGGCGAGCGCGGTCAGTTTCAGCCAGTACTGGAACGCCTGCACGAAGGTGATCGCCCGCATTCCGCCGAGCGCCACGTTGGCGATGACCACCACCGCGACGACCAGCGCTCCGACCGGGTACGGCGAGCCGGTCAGCGTGGTCAGGGTCAGTCCCGCCCCCTGGAGCTGCGGCACCAGGTAGAGCCAGCCGATGAAGATCACGAAGACCGTGGCGAGCGCCCGCAGCCGGCGCGAGTGCAGCCGCAGCTCGCAGAAGTCCGGCAGGGTGAACGCCCCGGAACGGCGCAGCGGGGCGGCCACGAACAGCAGCAGCGCCAGGTAGCCGGCGGCGAAGCCGACCGGGTACCAGAGCACGTCGACGCCGTACTTGAGGATCAGCCCGGCGATGCCGAGGAAGGAGGCCGCGGAGAGGTACTCCCCGCCGATCGCGGCGGCGTTCCAGGTCGGGCTGACCGCGCGCGAGGCGACCAGGAAGTCGGAGGTGGTCCGGGCCACCCGCAGCCCGTAGAAGCCGATGGCGAACGTGGCCAGGGTGACCGCCACGATCGCCGGCACCACGTAACCGTTGTCCACCTCAGCGCTCCGGTCGCTGGACGAGGTCGCAGAAGTCCTGCTCGTTCCGTTCGGCCAGCCGCACGTACACCCAGCCGACCGCGACCAGGAACGGGAAGGCGGCCACCCCGAGCAGCAGCCAGGGCAGGTTGACGCCCGCGACGGTGACCCGGCCGACCGCCGGCGCGATGGCGAAGAGCCAGGGCAGCCCGCCGAGCCCGACCAGCACCACCACGGCCAGCCGCAGCGCCAGCGCGAGCTGGGCCCGGACCAGGCCCCGGACCAGCGCCTCGCCGACCCGGGTCTGCTCGGTCAGCTCGCTGCGGGTCCGGTCGGTGCCCCGGCGGGACACCTCGGCGAGCACGATCCGCGTTCGAGCAGGCTCCGGTCGTCGGGGTGCGGGCACGGGGTTGGTGGGGGCGGCCACTGACGCAGTCTCACCGTCCCCGCCCGGATGTCAAGACCGGACGGCATCCGGGCCGGCTGTGCACAACCTGTGGACAACCGGCCCGGAGCCTGTGGAAAACCCGGTCAGCCTGTGGACACCACCAGGTCGGCGGTGAGCGTCCCGGTGGCCGGCACGGTGAACCGCGCGATCCGGAGGACGCCGTCGGCGTCCGGCAGCTTGTACGTCCCGGAGACGAACTCCTCCCCGAGCGTCAGGTCGTAGGTGAAGTAAACCCGCTGCTGACCGAGGACCGGCATGTCGTACCGACCGTTCTCGACCCAGTCGGTCGCCGCGACGTCACCGGTGTCGGCGCTGCGGGCGACCACGTAACCTCCGGTGAACGGCGTGCCGTCCGGGGTGGTGACCGCGCCGGTGGCCCGGCTGCCGGCGGCCCGCATCGCCATGTCGTGGGTGGTGGTGCCGCCGGCGGTGACCGGTACCGGGGTGGCGGTGAACCGGCTGACCGCGTTCCCCGACCACTGGTAACCGTACGGGCGGGAGGCGAAGACCACCGGCCAGGCGTACGGGCCGAGCTTCGTCAGGGTGTAGCGGCCGTCCTCGTCGGTGGTCGCGTCCTCCGCCCCGACGCCCGGGTGGCCGGTGAGCACCGAGACGAAGACGTCGCGCAGGGGAGCGCCGGTCGTCGCGTCGGTCACCACGCCGCTGACCGTGCCCGCCCGGTCGATCCGGACCTGCGGACCGGTCACCACCGTGCCGGCGGTTGCCTCGACCGGCGTCGCCTGCCGCTCGTCCCCGGTGCCGCCGGCCGGGCCGACCCACTGCCGCCCGTACGTGTCCCTGCTCGGCGTGGCGAAGAGCTTGTACGTGCCGGTGGCGAGCGGACCGACGCTGATCCGGCCGAGCCGGTCGGAGCAGTTGCCGTACCCGTCGAGCAGGGCCGCCCGCTTGGGCAGGAAGGCGGCGAGGCAGACGTCCGGCAGCGCCGCGCCGGTCTGCGCGTCGACGACCGTCGTGGTGATCACCGCACCCGGACGCATCTTCGGGGAGACCTGCGTGGTCTGCCCGGCCCGCACCCGGACGCCGAGCAGGTCCCGCGCGAAGTACCGACGGGAGTTGGTGTAGAGGTAGAGGTCGTGCCGGCCCTCGGGCAGCTCGGTGACGGTGACCTTCCCGGTGCCGTTGCTGCACCCCCCGGGGGAGACGCAGAAGTCGGCGATCGGGGCTCCGGTGACCGAGTCGACAGCGGCGACCTGCACCGATCCGGTACCGAGCATGCTCTCGGTGACGGTGGTGTTCTGGCCGCCCTGCACGGTGACCACGTCGGCCGCCTCGTGGGTGAGCTTGCCGTCGTAGTACTGCTGCCGGTCACCCGTGTCGAACATGATCTTGTAAGAACCGGCGAGCAGCGTCGGGACGGCGAAGGTGCCGTCGGCGGCGGTGCGGGTGTCCGCCCCGCCGCGCATGTTCACCGTGTTCACCCCGACGTAGGCGTCCCCGATCGGCGTGCCCGTGGCGCTGGTCAGCGTCCCGGAGAGGCTGCCGGTGGGGAGCACGGTGTCGTCGACGACGGTCTCCGAACCGGCGGTGACGGTGTACCGACCGGCCTCCTCCTCGTCGATCTCGCCGGGGACGTACTGGCGCTGCCACAGCCCCTCGATCGGCTCGAAGGAGATCCGGTGGGTGCCGACCCACGCCGACATCCGGTAGCGCCCGTCGGGTCCGGTGCGGGTGTACACCACCTCGTCGGTGTCGACCCTGCGCGCCTCCAGCAGAAGGTCCACCACCGGGTTGCCGGCGGTGTCCCGGATCTGGCCGCTGATGGTGCCGGTGGGGAGGAGCTGCTCGTCGACCGTGGTGGCCCCGTCCGCGGTGACGGTGATCCGGTCGGCGTCCCACGGCGTCGTCTGCTGCCGGTAGAACTGCTCCGGGCCGTCGGTCAGCTTGAAGCCCACCGCGTAGCTGCCGGCGGCCAGGTCGGGGACGGACCAGTTGCCGTCTGCGTCGGTGTGGGTCCAGCCGATGGCGAAGAAGTTCCTCGGCTCGTAGACGTACACCGAGACGTCGGCGGCACCGGCTCCGGTGCTGGTGGTCAGCCGTCCGCTGACCGTGCCGGTTCCCGCCGCCTGCGCGGGGATCGCCCCGGGCGCGATGAGGGACGCCACGACGGCACCGACCAGGCCGGTGCGTCGCAGGAGGGACAGTCGCATGTGTCTCCTAGCGCGAGGGTGGTGGGGCGTGGCGAGCAGCACGACGCCGCACCGACCCCGTGCCCCGTACCGGATCGGCACCCGGCAGCATAGGTGAACGGCTATTTCCTGGGCCTCCACTTTTCGGCCGGATGGATGGCGTGGACAGCGCCCCGACCTGTGGTGAAGCGTGAGGTTCTGTCGGTTGTTCGACAGATGTCCGGCATCGACCTACCCGCTCATTCTTGGCAGAGTTCGCCCTTGTAGGCACTTCCGCCTGTCGAACGCACCGAAGGGAGCAGATCATGCGTCACGGTCGCAGCGTTCTCGCACTTGTCCTGACTCTGGTGGTCGTCAGTGGTGGGTTGGTCGTCACCGCCGGGTCACCCGCGCAGGCCGCCGTCTCGTGCTCCGGGACCGTCACCTACAGCAGGACCTACGGCCCGGGCGAGTTGACGATCTTCTACAACACCTCCAACGGAGGCACCAACAGCGCGTGCTTCTACCACAAGGGTGCTGCGTACGGCGTTGCCGCGCCGACCTACGTACGCGCCTACCGGTGCACCGAGCGGTCCGGCGAGGGGCAGCCGTGCACGATCGCGGTCAGCTCCAGTGCCGACTCCGGCAACTACGCCTACTACGCGGGACCGCGCGGGGTCACCGGCACCGCGAACTACTGCGTCGCCGCGATCGGCTACATCGACTGGCAGGGCTACCGGTACCAGATCAGCAGCGGACGACAGGGCTGTTGACCCGCAGGACCGCCCCGGCGGCGGGCGATCCGGGTCAGCGGTTCCAGTCCTGCTTGGCGGCGCGGACCAGCCGGTCCTTCAGCTCCCGGGTGTGCCGGCGGCTCACCGGCAGCTCGGTGGAGTCGACCACCACCACGTAGCCCGAGTTGACCAGCCGTAGCTCGGCGATGAGCCGCAACTGCACCAGGTACGACCGGTGGATCCGGACGAAACCGGCATCCGCCCAGCGGTCGGCGAGGGTCGACAGCGACACCCGGACCAGGTGCGACCCGTCGGCGGTGTGCAGTCGGGCGTAGTCGCCCTGCGCCTCCACCCAGCGCACCGCCGAGCGGGGCAACATCCGGGTCGTCCCGGCCAGCTCCACCGGGATGGTCGGGTCGTCCTCGGCCCGGGCCAGCGCGGCCGGATGGCTCGGCACCACCCGCGCCCCGATCACCCGGCGCAGGGCCTCGGCCAGCCGTTCCGCGCGCACCGGCTTGCGGACGTAGTCGGTCGCGCCCAGGTCGAAGGCGTCCGCCGCGCCGTCGTCGTACGCGGTGACGAAGACGATCGACGGGGGACGGGCGAAGCGGCGCAGCACCCGGGCCAGCTCCATGCCGTCCAGACCGGGCATCCGGATGTCCAGGAACACCACGTCCACGTCGTCGTCGCGGAGCACCCGGAGCGCCTCGGTGGCGTCGGAGGCGGTGTGCAGCCGGGCCACCCGGGGGTCGGCGCGCAGGTGGTACGCCAACTCGTCCAGCGCCGGGGGCTCGTCGTCGACCGCCAGCACCCGCAGGAACCCGCCGGTCACGAGCCGGCCCGGACGCCGGGGTGGAACTTCGGAATCCGCATGCTCACCTTCGTACCCGATCCGAGGCCGGTCTCCACGACCAGGCCGAACCGGTCGCCGAAGGCCGACCGGAGCCGCTCGTCGACGTTGGAGAGCCCGACGTGCTGTCCCGAGTCGTCCCCCGGGCCGCCCGAATGGCCCGAACCGCCCGAATGTCCGGTCCCGCCGGCGCGCCCCGCGCCGTCCGGCTCGCCGGCCGGTCCGGCCAGCTCGGCGATGCCGGCGGTCAGGGTCGCCGGGTCCATTCCCACGCCGTCGTCCTCCACGGTGATGTGGCACTCGGCGCCCGCGTCCCGGGCCTCGATGCTCACCATGCCCGTGCCGGGCTTGCGGGACAACCCGTGCCGGACGGCGTTCTCCACCAGCGGTTGCAGACAGAGGAAGGGCAGCGTCACCGGCAGCACCTCCGGGGCGATCTGGAGCCGCACCTGGAGCCGGTCGCCGAACCGGGCCCGCTCGATGGTCAGGTAGCGGTCGATCGAGCGCAGCTCCTCGGCCAGCGTGGTGAACTCGCCGTGGGCCCGGAAGGAGTACCGGGTGAACTCGGCGAACTCCAGGATCAGCTCCCGGGCCCGCTCCGGGTCGGTGCGGACGAACGAGGCGATGGCGGTCAGCGCGTTGTAGATGAAGTGCGGGCTGATCTGCGCCCGCAGCGCCCGGACCTCGGCCCGGGCCAGCCGCTCCCGAGAGGAGTCCAGCTCGGCCAGGGCGAGCTGGTCGCCGGCCCAGTCGGCGGTCTCCAGGGTGGCCTGCACCAGCCCCGGGGCCGGAGCCTCGTCGGCGACCGCCACCAGCGCCCCGACCACCCGCCCGTCCGGGCCGCTGAGCGGGGCGACCACCGCACCGCGTACCGGGCAGTCGACCCGGTCGCAGTGCAGTTCCACCTCGCCGAGCACGGTCGAGCGGCCGGCGGCCACCGCCTTCCGGGCCGCCGCGCGGAGCTGGGCCGCGTGGTGCGCGCCGCGCCCGTCGAGGGCGAGCAGGTCGTCCCGGTCGGCCAGCGCCAACCCGACCGCGCCCACCAGGGCCCGCAGGTGCCGGACGGCCTTGGCCGCGCCGGCCTCGTCCAGTCCGGTACGCAGCGGGGCGGCGGCCAGCCCGGCGGTGTGCAGCACCTCGTACGTGGCCCGCTGGCTGGCGGTGGCGATGCCCCGGCGGGCGCGCAGCCGGCCCACCCCGAGCAGGGCGGCCACCAGCGCGGTCACCAGCGCGACGACCGCGAGTACCTCGGGAACGTTGCCGCTCACCCGACGATCCTGTCCGGTCGGGCCACCAGTCGCCAAGCCCCTACGGCCGACAGCGGTCAGTACGCGCCCTTGCGGGCGAGCACGACCCCGACGGTCCGCCAGAGGATGCTCAGGTCGTACGCGAGCGACCAGTTGTCGACGTAGTACAGGTCGAGCCGGACGGCCTCGTCCCAGGAGAGGTCGGAGCGGCCGGAGACCTGCCACAGACCGGTCATCCCGGGCCGGACCAGCAGCCGACGCCGCACGTCGCCCAGGAAGTCACCGTCGTCGGCGGGAAGCGGGCGTGGCCCGACCAGGGACATCTCGCCCCAGAGCACGTTGATTAGCTGGGGCAGCTCGTCCATCGAGGAGGCGCGGAGGAACCGGCCGACCGGGAAGACCCGCGGGTCCTCCTTCATCTTGAAGAGCATGCCGTCGGTCTCGTTCTGGTCCACCAGACTGGCGAGCCGGTCCTCGGCGTCGACATACATGGTGCGGAACTTCCAGACCCGGAACGTACGCCCCTCGTGTCCCACCCGGGGCTGCCGGAAGAAGACCGGGCCCGGGTCGGAGATGCGGATGGCGACCGCGATGGCCAGGAAGACCGGAGCGAGGACCAGCAGTCCCAGCCCGGCCGCCACCCGGTCCATCAGGTTCTTCATCAGCAGCGCCGGACCGGAGAGGGTCGGCTCCTCGACGTGCAGGAGCGGCAGGCCCTCGATCGGGCGGATGTGCACCCGGGGCCCGGCGATGTCCGTGAGCTGCGGCGCGACCACCAGGTCGACCCCGGAGCCCTCCAGTTGCCAGGCCAGCCGGCGCAGCTCGCCCGGCTCGGAACTGGCCGAGCCGCAGACCGCGATGGTGTCGCCGCCGACCTCGCGGACCAGGGCGAGCACGTCCTGGCCGGCGTAGACCGGCACCGGAGTCTCGATGCCCCGCGCCGCGGCGTAGCCGTCGGTGATGTGGATGGCGACCGGCACCAGCCCGGCGGCCGGGTTACGGGTGACCGCCGCGTACACCTCCAGGCACTCCGGGAGCGTGCCCACCAGCACCATCCGGTGCGCCGCGTGCCCGTTGCGCCGCCGCACCAGGTGCAGGGTGAACCGGCCCATCATCCGGCCGAGGAGGATCAGGATGGCCGCGCCGAGCAGCGCGGTGCCCACCGTGTACCGGGAGAGCTGGGTCACGGTGGCGAAGGCCAGGAACGACACGCTGGCCGCCACCGTGACGGCGGCCCGCATCACCCGCTTGAACTCCTCGGGGCCCAGACCCAGGTAGCGGCGGTCGTAGGCGCGGTTGCTCCACAGGGTGACCACCCAGCCGAGCGGGAGCAGCACGTACGAGACGGTGTAGAACCAGGTCGGGTCGTGCTCGGCCTCGGTGAAACCGGAGGCCGCCTGGTCGAAGAGCTGGATGGCGGTCCAACTGGCCAGGGCCGCCGCGCCGAAGTCCAGCAGCAGCAGGAGAAAGATGTAGGGACGGTGCCACCGAGAGACCCGGCGGCTGGACCGCGCCCACGCCGACCGGGGCACGCCGTTGTGCGACGGCGGTGTCGGCGGCTGGATCTCGAAGCTGTCGACGTGCCGCACGATTCTGCTCCGGCCTTCGTTGGTCACCGGGCGCTGGAGGCTTGTCGTCACCTCAACTGTGTCCTCCCGCATGACACGCGCCGCCCACACAGTGAGGGGCCCGGTCGCCCACCGTTACCAGTCTCCCACGCGAGTCCCCGCACCGCCGTCGACCCTGTGGAGATGACGACGGTGTTGGGACCGGGATCCGGCCGGCTCCGATCAGCGGGAGCCGGGGACCGAGCCACTATACCGATGGATCGGGGCAGGGGTAGAGCCACGCAGCCGACGGTGGGGAACCGGGTGGGTGATCTTGATATGCCTGTCCGTTTCGCCGTCACTCAGCGTACGATCCGGGACAACCGTCGGTCAGCGAGCGGCTTGCCGCCGGTCTGGCATCCGGGGCAGTACTGGAGGCTCGAATCGGCGAACGAGACCTCCCGCACGGTGTCCCCGCAGACCGGACAGGGCAACCCGGTCCGGGCGTGCACCGCCAACCCGGAGCGCTTCTCCGCCTTCAGTTCCGCCGCCCGCTGACCCACCGACCGGGTCACCGCCTCCCCGAGCACCCGCCGGGTCGCCTCGTGCAGGGTAGCGAGCTGCGCGTCGGCCAGCCGGTCGGTCAGCGCGAACGGCGACAGCTTCGCCGCGTGCAGGATCTCGTCGGAGTACGCATTGCCCACCCCGGCCAGGACCTGCTGGTCGGTCAGCACCCCCTTCACCTGGCCCCGGCGGCTGCGTAGCCGTTCGGTGAAGGTCGCCAGGTCGGCGTCGAGGGCGTCCGGGCCGAGCCGGGCCACCCCGGGCACCTGCGCCGGATCGGTCACCAGGTAGGCGGCCAGGCTCTTCTGGGTGCCCGCCTCGGTCAGGTCGAAGCCGGAGCCGTCGTCGAGGCGTACCCGCACGGCGATCGGCCCCTTGCCGGGACGCAGCGGCGTGGCGGAGGGGAACGACTCCCGGTGGTGCAGCCAGCCGGCGCGGGCCAGGTGCACCACCAGGTGCAGGTCGTCGTCGAAGACCACGTCGAGGAACTTGCCGTGCCGGCGGGCGTCGGTCACCGTACGCCCGACCGCCGCGCTCGACGGCGGGTCGTACGTCTTCAGGGCACTGATCGCGGCGATCTCCAGCCGCTCGACGCGGTGCCCGACGGCACGTCTGCGCAGGTGATCGGCGAGCGCTTCCACCTCGGGTAGCTCCGGCACTCTCCAAAGGTAGCCTTCATACCCGTGAGCGTGAGGAATGAGCTCGCGAGTCCCGCAGTCGCGAACAGAGGGCCGGCCCAGTGAAAATCGTGGTGGCGCACAACCGGTACCGCCAGGCCCAGCCCTCCGGTGAGAACACCATCGTCGACGCGGAGATCGCCCAGCTCACTGCGGCAGGGGTGGAGGTGCTGCCGTTCATCCGCAGCTCCGACGAGATCCCCACCATGCCGAAGACGGCCAAGGCGCTGCTGCCGATCTCGCCGATCTACGCCCCCCGCGCCCAGCAGGAGCTGAGCCGGCTGCTCACCGAGCACAAACCGGACGCGCTGCACCTGCACAACCCGTACCCGCTGCTCTCGCCCTGGGTGGTGCGGACCGCGCACAAGCACGGCGTGCCGGTGGTGCAGACGGTGCACAACTACCGGCAGGTCTGCTCCTCCGGCGTCTACTTCCGGGACGGGGCGATCTGCCAGGACTGCAAGGGCAAGGCGCTCGGCGTGCCGGCGATCACGAACCGCTGCTACCGGGGCTCGACGGTGCAGAGCGCCCTGATGGCGACCACCCTGGCCGTGCACCGCCCCACCTGGCGCTCGGTGGACCGGTTCGTGGCGCTCACCTCGCAGATCGCCACCCACCTGCGCGAGTACGGCATCCCCGCCGACCGGATCGTGGTCAAGCCGAACGGCATCCCCGACCCCGGCCGGCCCGCGCCGCTCGGCGAGGGCTTCTTCTACCTCGGTCGACTCTCCCCGGAGAAGGGCCTCGGCCTGCTGCTCGACGCCTGGCGGCGACACCCGGACGGCGCGCTCGGCCCGCTGCGTATCGCCGGGGACGGCGAACTGCGCCACCTGGCCGAGCAGGCCGCCGCCGAACGGTCCGACGTGACGTACCTCGGCTCCCTGGACCGGGACGGCGTCCGGGCGGTGATGGCGCAGAGCGCGGTGGTCATCGCCGCCTCGATGTGGCACGACGTGCTGCCGACCGTGGTGATCGAGGCGATGGCGAGTGGCCGTCCGGTGCTCGGCACCGACCTGGGCGGCATCCCCTACCTGGTCGGCGCGGACGATCCGGCCGGCGCGGTCGGCTGGGTGGTGCCCGCCGACCCGGCCGCCATGGCCGCCGCGCTGCCGCAGGCGGCAGCCGGTGCCGCCGCGCTGTCGGCCCCGGCCCGGCTGCGCTACGAGCGCACCTTCCACCCCGACGTGGTCACCAAGCGCCTGATCGACGTGTACGCCTCGCTCCGCTGAGGTGGTAGCAGGGGACCCTTGTTACCCCTTTTTGAGTAGCAGGGGTCCCCTGCTACCACTCGGCGTGGCGTCGGGTGCCCATGGTCGGGCCGTTCAGTGCGCCGTGAGTATGGGTGGCTCGGTTCGTGGCTGCCTGAGGTGTGAACGGCTCGGCGTGTCGTGTATCTGAGCTGCCACCCGGTCAGCCGACGGAGTTGCCAGGTCGGGCAGGGCTTTCCTCGTCGAGCAGTTCACGGCGCCACGCCGCGAACCTTCTGTGGAGATCGTCCAGCGCCTGATCGGTGACGCCGTACTGGGCGAAGTCGTCAGGATCGAGCACGTCGGCCTGCCCTAGAGCATCGGCGAAGACGCGCCGATCGAACCTGCGGTCGGCGCGCTGTACGAGGCTGAGAAGCACTTCACGGGTGTACCGGCCGGATCGGAGTGTGGCGTCGATGTCGACGAAGTTCCGGGCGAACGCCCGCCCGTAGAGTGCGCTCATCTTGTTCGCAACAGCGTCGTCGGGATGGAGAACCGGTCCGATGGCCATGAGGATGGGTTCTTTGGCCCGCCAGTCCACGCCGAGTTCAACCTTGGAGACGCGCAGGCCATCGGTGACCGCCAGCCGGGCGAACGTGTCGTACTGCCGCTCGATGTCGACTCTCAGGCCGTCGTCGCGGTAGGCGTGCACCACGGCGGTGACCGCGTCGGGGAACTCCTCGCGGCGGTCCCAGGCCGTGAACAGGTCGACATCCTCGCTAGGCCGTTCCAGCAGGCCGGCGGCTTGAACCGCGTAACCGCCGGCGAGGGCGAAGCCGTACCGGTGGGCGGCTCCGAGTCCGGTGCGGGCGAGTCGTTCGTGAAAAGGATCCACTGCTGCTACACGGCTCTGGTGCGGGTCGCGGCGAGTTCGGGGAAGGCACTCTCCCAGCTTCGTCGTAGCTGGGGTGGCAGCCAGAGGGTCGGCCAGAGCCGCCGGAGGAGATCGGCGTTGAGCCAGATGTTCAGGTCCTCGACGGTGCTGGCTTCGGTGAGCACCACCTTGTACATGGTGGCAAGGCGTGCGGGTCGGCTGAGGTCGTACTCGGGGTGACCGGACCAGTCGAGATGATGCGGAAGCGCGACCAGGCCTTCGGTTGGGCCGGTCAGCGCGGCAAGAGTCTCGGCCACCAGGTAGGGCTTCCGGTCACCGTAGGGACGGTAGTCGGCCGGCGGCTGGGGTGGTGCCTTACGCCGGCTGACGTTGGTCGCCCGACGGACCTCTGGCCGTAGCGCCTGGCGGATCGTTTCCCGGCTGTACCCGGTGACCCGTTGCAGGTCCACCGGTCGCCAGCCGGCAGCGTGGAATGCCCGTAGTTGTTCGTCCCGCTCGGTCAACGCCGCGGCCTTGGTTGCCTCGTACCTGCTGACGGCAGCGCGTACATCATCCTCCGAGAACTGACCCATGGACCTAGCCTAGCCGGTTAGGCCAAGCATGCTAGGCAGTTGCAGTTCTCGGAGCCTTGTTGTGTTGGGCGCCAGCAGCTACCCAGGTAGGAAAAACGGCCCCCGCAGGGGCCGTTCCTGCCGTATTTTCCGGCGTCGTATGACAGCACCCTACGGCATCTTGGGTGATTCTCCTGCTCGGATACGCCAAGGTGCCGTAATTGCGTCGCCTTGCTTCAGCGGCCGACCCGGTGAAGATTCCTGGACCGTGCTACGCCACCTCCCGAGTGGGGGCGGCGGTGTTCCGGACGGAGTCGATGATCGCGACCAGGCGATCCACGTCGGCGGACGGGAAGATCGACTCCGGGTCGGGCGCGATGTCGCTGAACGGGGATCCCCAGAGTCGCTCGGGCGCCATGACGCCGTTCTGGGTCAGATCGGCGATGATCAGGCCGATGAAGCTGATCTGGTTCGCGGTGAGGGTGCGGCCGGTCAGGAACTCGCTGAACGCCTCGTTGGCCGCCTCCCGATCGAGCCCGACCAGCGAGCGGATGAAGAGTCCGAGCCCGTTGGCCGAGCGGCGGGCCTGCTCGATCTCCTCGGGGCCGCCACCGCTGGCCACCAGCATGCGTTCCAGCTCCTCCAGGTCGGTGGGGGAGAGCTGCTTGTTGCGGCGCAGCTTCTGCAACGCGAGGCGGTCCTCGTGTTCGCGGAGGTACGTCCGGGCCTTGGCCTCGAACCGCTCGAAGTTCGTGCCGACCCGGATGTCGTCCAGCGACACGACCGAGATCTCCCCCAGCTCGTCGCTGAAGTCGGTGTAGACGATGGCCCGCTTGGCCCGCTCGATCAGCCGCACCAGCCCGCGCATGCGGCGGCGCATCAGCTCCAGCATCGGCAGGGTCACGTCCTGCCACCACTCGTCCCCGGCCACCTCGTGGAGGAGTTCCTGCTGCTCGCGGACGGCCGGGATGCTGGTCTGCTCCAGCAGCGTCGAGGCGATCAGCTGCACCTGCTGGCGCAGCTTGTCGTAGTCGGGTATGGCCTCGAACTGGCCGAGCTGAAGGCGTAGCACCAGCAGGTCGAACCGCTTGGCCGCCTCGTCCTCGTCCAGCTTGGCGGTGGGCAGGTTAGCGAGGTTGCCGCCGATCTCCTCCACCGCTTCCGGGGTGAGCCGGTGCCAGCGCGCGAAGTCGAGGTAGTACTCCACCAGCTTTCGCTTGGGGCGTACGGCGAAGTTGTCGAGGTGGATGGTTTCTACCCGCCCGTGCAGGTCGCGGGCCAGGTCCCAGCGCAGGCCCGCCTCGCTCTCCGTGCCGTCGTCGGCCGTGTCCGGGCCGGCGTCACCGGGGAGCCGCTGGTCGAGACGGCAGATGAGGTCGAGCTGGGCCTTGAACAGCCGCTCGGTCAGCGACTTGCTCATCTTCCGCTCCGCCTGCTCCGGGTTCTGGTTGAAGAACTCGAAGTTCCGGCAGAAATCGAAGACGAGGAAGTCCTTTTTGTGCTGGCCGGGGCCGTAGAGGTCCGGGCAGAGCCGGGTGCCCCGGCCGATCATCTGGAGGAACTTCGCCTTCGACCGTACGGGCTTGCAGAAGACCAGGTTGACGACCTCGGGCACGTCGATGCCGGTGTCGAGCATGTCCACCGAGATCGCGATGTGCGGGTCCTTCTCCGACTGGGAGAAGTCGTCGATGAGGCTCTGCGCGTACTCGGTCTTGTAGGTGATGACCCGGGCGCGGTGGCCGGCGTGGTTCGGGTACGCGTGGTCGAACCGCTCCTGGATGAAGTCGGCGTGCAACTGGTTGCGGGCGAAGATGATCGTCTTGCCGATCCGGTCGCCACCGGCCACCCGATGACCGTGGGTCATCAGCGTCTTCAGGACGTTGTCCACGGTCTCCTTGTTGAACATCCACTTGTTGACCGCGTCCGCGTCGACGCTCTCCGGCGGCCCGTCGTCACCCCAGTCGAGCGAGTCCCACTCGTCCTTCTCCTCCTCGCTGAGGTCGTCGTAGCGGACGCCGCGCCACTGGAAGTCGGTCTCCACGGAGAACGCGCGCGGCGGCACGAGGTAGCCCTCCTTGACCGCCTGGTCGAGGTCGTAGTGGTCGGTGGGCACGCCGTCCTCAAGGTGGAACAGGCTGTAGGTGTTGCGGTCGATCTCGTTGCGCGGGGTCGCGGTGAGCCCGACCAGCAGGCTGTCGAACCAGGAGAAGATCGCTCGGTACTTCTGGTACACCGACCGGTGTGCCTCGTCAATGATGACCAGGTCGAAGTAGCCGGGGCCGAAGCGCCGTCCGCCGCTCACGGTCTGGTTGATCAGGCCCATCATGGTCGGGTACGTCGAGACGTACACCCGGCCCTCGGCGTCCTTCTCGGTGACCAGGTTGACCGTGGCCGCGCTGGGCAGGTGTGCCTTGAACGCGTTGACCGCCTGGTTGACCAGTGCGTTGCGGTCGGCGAGGAAGAGCACCCGCTTGACCCAGTTGGCCCGCATCAACAGGTCGACCAGGGCGATCACGGTCCGGGTCTTGCCGGCACCGGTGGCCATCACCACGAGCGCCTGCCGCTGCCGGTCCCGCTCGAACGCCTCGCTGATCTTCCGGATCGCCCGCAGCTGGTAGTGCCGCCCGACGATCTCCTGCTTGATCTCCGTGCCCGCGAGGGACTCGCGAGTGGTCCGGCGCTGGATCAGGAGCGCCAGCTCGTCCTTGGTGTAGAAGCCCTGCACCGATCGGGGCGGGTAGGTCGTGTCGTCCCAGAGCCAGGTGTCGTAGCCATTGGTGTAGAAGATGACCGGGCGCTGGCCGTACCGCTGCTCCAGGCAGTCGGCGTAGAGCTTCGCCTGCTGCTTGCCGGCGGTGGCGTCCCGCCGGGCGCGCTTGGCCTCGACCACCGCAAGCGGCTTGCCGTCGTCGCCCCACAGCACGTAGTCGACAAAGCCGGTGCCCGAGCCGTTGGGCATGCCGGTCACCGGGAACTCGCGGTTGTCCGGGCCGTCGAGCCGCCAGCCGGCCTCGGCCAGCATCACATCGATGAAGAGGTTGCGGGTCTGCGCCTCGTCGTAGTCGTGGTCGTCGGGGCGGGCCTCGTTGGCGGCCTTCGCGGCGGCAACCTCGGCACGCAGCTTAGTCAGCTCGGCGTCGAGGGTGGCGGACCGTTCCCGTTCGGCGGTCAGCGCCGCGTCCTGGGCGGCGAGCTTGTCGGCGAGGGCCTTCAGCTCGGCCTGGCTCCGCTGCCGCACCTGGGAGGAGTCCTGCTGGGGGATCAGACCCGGGTCGAAGGCGAGTGCGTTCGGTGGGACCTGCGCCCGGTCGCGGGTGTAGTGCCGGGCGATCCAGTACGTGACGTGGAACAACTCGCGTAGGACCGGCAACGAGTCCTTGTCGGTCACCGGGGTCCGCTCGTGCACGGCCCTGTTGCCCTGCTTGCGGATGATGTTCATCTTGGCCTGGATGGTGTTGCCCACCAGGTTGCGCAGCGTCGGCTCGTGAATCTTCGCCGACAGGTCGTTCCGGTACGGCCGCCTGAGTGTCCCGTCGGCGTCGAAGAGCCAGCCCAGCGCCAGTTCGAGCGTGCGCCGGGCATAGAAACACGAGCCCCGCGGGTCGGCGACGGCCAGTCGCTCGGCCCGCAGGGCCTCGTCAAGCAGGTCGGGCCACTCGGCCCGCAGGAACGCGAAGTTGCTCATCGACGTCTACCCCCACAGTGGACAGCCGCTGAGCATCTCACATCAGAGCAACCCCCGGAAAGCCCGATCCTGCAACGACGCGAACAACGCGTCCAGCTCCCCCAGGCTCGCCCGGTGGACTGTCTTTAGGTCCTCGATAGCATCGATCCGACGAGCGAAGTCCCGTTGCAATGGAAGAGGAGGTACTTCGACTTCCGCCGCCATTAGTCTAGCCTTAGAGATGTTGGGCATGGAACCTGCGGAGCCGCCTGCCAACGATTGAATCTGACGCCGTTTAGACGGATAAACAAGCAACTGCTGGAGGAAGACCTTGTTGATTACGGCGTCAGGGTTCAGCTCAAGCCTGAAAATTAGATCCGGAAGAAGGAGGTTGGTGGGCGTATCTCTGACAAGAGCGCATGCCCCCACCAATTCCCTTGTGTTCTTCCTCGAGAAGAGAAGGTCGCCTGACTGAACTGCATGCTCCTTGCGAGGCTCAACCTCTGGGGGAAGTGCCTTGTTCTCGTCTGGCTTAAACTCGCAAGAAGTTACCGCCCCCAGCTTAAGGACGCCCCATTCGCCTCCTTCTGCTGCACGGCTCAGACACTGAGGGCTATGGCCGCTGTGGATGCGCTCTAGCAATGAACTCATTAAAGTTCTGGACCAGCCGCGATCGTTCCGAACTGGGTCGCCGAACATGTCGAGAAAAATGGACTGGGTGAGGTCATCGAGGCGGGCCAGGGCTTCGCGGCGCTTGGCGCGCAGCTCATCAGCCCGATCCAGCACCTCAGCAAGCCTCCGTTGCTCCTCAAGCGGTGGCAGCAGGAGTGTCTTGCGGTATGCGTCCTCACGATTCAGACCGGGCACCGCTGCGGCTCGATTAAGTTCCGTCAGGCCGAGCGCAGCCAGCCTCAGAGAGAGCCAACGGAGGTCTTCGCTAGTGGCACTTGAGTCAACGAAGTAGGTTGTGTCGATCGGCCAGCACGGCCCAGGTGAGAAGGCGACTTCGCCAAGGGACCCCTTCCGGCCAATGACGATGGTCGGACCTGACGTGAGATAGGAATCATGGGATCCGACAACACCATTTGAGCCGTAGACAGGATAGTCGCCAGGATTTCGTGCGTTGGCGGGTAGGCTCTTACCGTACTTGAACTCGCAGATTTCTCCGACAGTAACGTGCCGCCATCCGCTCGCCGCCTGCGTCATCCGAGCATCGCCTTCAGATTCGACATGCCCTGCTGAATCTCGGATTCGAGGCATTCTAGCTCTGCGATAATCTCCAGCGGCGGACGATGCTCGACTTCCTTGTGGAGAATCTCCTTGTAACGACTGAGACTGAGATCGTAACCCTGCTCGACGATGTCTGCCTTCGGTACGCAGAAGCTCTGCTCGGTCCGAGACCGCTGCAACTCGTCGCCGTCCCGGCGGAGCCATCGCGCCAGCGCGTCCGGGAGGTTGTTCTTCGCGTGTTCGTCCTCGGTCAACGCCACGTCCGGCACCGGTCCGAGCTTCTCGGCACCCAGCAACGGGTTTCGCTTGTCATCCAAGCTCCAGCCGTCGGCGGTCACCTCGTAGAACCAGACGTTGTCGGTCCCACCGCTGTTGGTCTTGGTGAAGAGCAGGATCGCCGTGGAGACGCCCGAGTAGGGCTTGAACGTGCCGCTCGGCAGCTTCACCACCCCGTCGAGCTTCTGGTCTTCGATCAGCATTCGGCGCAGCTCCTTGTGCGCGCCGGTGCCTCCGAATAGAACGCCCTCGGGCACGATCACGGCTGCCCGGCCGCCGGGCTTGAGGAGCCGGAGGAAAAGGGCGAGGAAAAGCAGCTCCGTCTTCTTGGTCTTGACGATCCGCTGGAGGTCCTTGGACGTGCTCTCGTAGTCGAGGCTACCTGCGAACGGGGGGTTGGCCAGGATCAGCGAGTAATTCTCGGACTCGTTGCTGACGTTCTCGGCGAGCGAGTCGCGGTAGCGGATGTCTGGGCTTTCCACGCCGTGCAGCAGCATGTTCATGCTGCCGATCCGCAGCATCGTGCCGTCGAAGTCGAAGCCGTGGAACATGCTCTCGTGGAAGTGCGTCCGCTGCGCCGCGTCGAGTAGGGCGTTCGGATGGACGCGCCGGACGTACTCGCTGGCCTCGACCAGGAAGCCGGCGGTGCCGCAGGCCGGGTCGCAGATCTCGTCGGTCGGCGTCGGGGCCGTCATCTCGACCATCAGCTGGATGATGTGCCGTGACGTGCGGAACTGTCCGTTATGCCCAGCCGTGGCGATCTTGCTAAGCATGTACTCGTAGAGGTCACCCTTGGTGTCCCGGGCCTCCATCGGGATCTGGTCGAGCATGTCGACCACGCGGGCGAGCAGCGCCGGGTTGGGGATGGTGAACCGGGCGTCCCGCATGTGCTGCGAGTAGGTCGACCCGTCGCTACCGAGCTGCTGGAGGTACGGAAATACCTTGTGGGCGACGATCTTGTACATCGTCTCCGGGTCACGGTCCTTGAAGTTGGACCAGCGGAGTTCTTCCTGGTCCGGGTCGAACCTCAGGGTGACCTGTGCGTTCGGGAAGCGTTCAGCCTTCCTCTTCTCCCGCGTCTCGATCTCGTCCAGCCTCTTAATGAAGAGCAGGTAGGTGATCTGCTCTATCACCTCCAGCGGGTTCGAGATGCCGCCGGACCAGAAGGCGTCCCAGACGCGGTCGATCTTGCTTTTCAGTTCACCGGTTATCACGTGCCTCGTCCCCATGGCGTCGCGTCAGGCTTGGCTCCACAGGCTAGTCCCTGTCCCGGCGAACCAGCGGAGGCTGTCCCGGAGGGCGCGAGTCGGCCTGACGACCACCCCGCCGAGGAGTAGGGGCGGGAGTGGGGAGCTTCCGCAGGCCGGCTTGCTGGACGAAAAGTTCTCGTCGGGTGGTCGCGTCGCCCTTCTTGTTCAACTGGTACCCGTCGAGCCACAGCCATCCGTCGAACGTCGGGCGGTCGAGGACGCGGATGAGGCGGAACATGATCGGCTTGACGAACTGGACGCTGGCGGCGCTGGTGAGGTGGAGCAGGTCGCCGGCCGTGAGGTGGACTACCGCTGGCGGTACCGGTACCACGCGGTGATCCGTGTGCGGGCGATCTGGACGTCCTGGCACCAGCCGCTGTCCGTGCAGTACGGGCAGCGGTGATGCCGGTGGTATTCGAGCACGTACCAGGCGGTCTGGACCGTCTGCGGCGTTCGTCTCGCCGTCATGACCACAACCCCGCCCGGTACTCCCCGGCAAGGGTCAGCAGGGGCCGTTCGGGCAGGTAGGTCACTTGGGCGACCCCGACCGCCAAGTGGTACGCACCTCTGCGCTCCGGGTAGATCGTCGCTGGACCAAGGCGGTCGAGCGGTGCCGTACGGCGGCGTCTGAACGGCCAGAACTTCCGCAGCAGACCGTCGTGCGTCGGGCTTTTCGCGTGTCGTGCCACAGGGCCTCCCGGAACGTAGCAACTTACACGCCTAGAGTGACGGAGTTCATCTGACAAATCTAGAGTTCCATGGAAGATTTCCATGGACGGCACCAACTCGCCCTGCGTGTCTTGATCCGCGAGGTGGAGAGGAGAACACTGACGGTGTTCACGACCTTGGAGGTTGACGTGGCGAGGGCAAGCGGCCCGACGATCGCGCGGTGGCAGCTCGGCCGGGAGCTACATAGGCTCCGCGAGGCGGTCGGTGTCTCACACAAGGAGGTCGCGGCCGAGCTGGGCTGTTCGGAATCCAAGGTTTACAAGATCGAGTCTGGCGACGTAGGCGTCAGCCGGGCCGACGTGATCGTGATGCTCACCCGTTACGGCGTAAGCGACGAGCGGGTGCGGCAGACCGCCCTCGATCTCCAGCGCCAAGGCAAGGAGCGTGGTTGGTGGGCGAAGTTCGGTCAGCTCCCAAACCCGTACAGTGTGTACATCGGACTGGAGTCCGCCGCGACGGCTGTACGGAACTTCGAGCTGGCCGCCGTGCCGGGACTGCTCCAGACCGAGCGGTACGCCCGTGCGATCTTCGATCAGCAGCGGATGACCGAGGCAGCAGCCGAGCGGGAGAAGCGCCTCCAGGTGCGGATGGCGCGGCAGGTGTGCCTCACCGAGAAGCCGCTACTCAACTTCTGGACGATCATTGACGAAAGCGCACTTCACCGTGAGGTCGGCGGGCGCGAAGTGCTCAGGGAGCAGTTACTCCACCTGGTGGAGATGAGCGAGCGCGACAACATCGACATCCAGGTTCTTCCCTACAGTGAGGGAGCTCACCCGGGGATGCTCGGCTCGGTTGCCATCCTGGAGTTTCCGGAGGACGTACACACCCCGGTCGCCTATGTCGAGAGCTTTGCTGGAGACGTGTATCTGGAGCGGGAGGAGGACATGCGCAGGGTTACCCTGGCTTACACACACCTGCACAGCTCGGCCCTCAGCTCGACCAAGTCCCGTCAACTGATCGCCGAGGTGGCCAGGAGCCTGACGTAGGAAGAGGAGGGGAGCCGTGGAGCCGAAGTGGCGCAAGAGCAGCAAGAGCCAGAGCAACGGCCAGTGCGTCGAGGTCGCGGACAACATCCCCGGTGCGGTCGCCGTCCGAGACAGCAAGGACAGGAGCGGCCCCGTGCTGGCCTTCGGCCCTCAGGACTGGCGTAGGTTCATCGACTCCCTCAAGAGCGTCTGACGTACGGGCAGAGCTTCCGTAGTCCGGCTGGTTTGACCCGGGTGTCGGACAGACTCTCGAACCACCTGCTCAGGGTGATCTGCCACAGGGCACTGACTGGCATGGCGTGGAGCCGGCCGCCGAACGGCAGCGTCGAGGTTCCGGTGTAGAGGACGACACCGGCGATGAAGTCGTCGCCAAGGCGGCCGGCAAGCCGGCGTAGCCTGCGGAAATCGTCCGTCCCGACGGTGCGACGCGGACCAGGGTGCTCTTGCCCGCCCTCATGCTTTCGATCTGCAAGGCAGGGTTTGTTCAGCATGCGGGCGCATGTTGTTCATGACGGGCACGAGAACCGTACGTCACCGAGCAGAGCCGTCAACGATCTTGCGGAGTTACCCCCCCCCCGGCCTGACCGAAGAGGCCGAGGGGGTGCTCATGGGCCACACTCTGCCTGTGGAACGCATCGGTGTCCGGGAGCTGGATCAGAACACGAGCCAGGTATTGGGGCTGGACAGGCTGGTGGCTGCGGGGCGGGCCGTCGCCCCGACCAACGGCGGTCCCGTTCCGCTTCCGCCGAAGCTCGGCGACCAGAATGAGGACGTGGCCGCCACGCTCGCCGCAGGGCGGGCCGAGGAGCGCTGGTGATTCACCTCGGCGACGTCTCGTCTGAACGGGCGTCGGGGTGGATCAGGTCGCGCGCCTCCCCACCCCAGTCTCAGCGCAGCGAGGCGCGGGCCGAGAAGGCGATGCTGGCGAGCAGGAAGCCGCCGTTGACGATGGTGAAGGCGACCACCACCCAGAACGTCAGCGCCGGTACGAACGTCAGCACCAGACCGGCCACGAAGATCACTGCGCCGTAGTCGCGGACCAGCTTGGCGAGGCGTACCGGAAGGCTGGTCGAGGTGACCATGCTGGCGGCGTTCGGCCCCGCCTGCATCACCGAGGTGACCAGGTTGACCATCCAGGTGCCGGCGAAGGCGGCCACCAGCCAGACCGGCGTGTCGGGGCGCTGCGCCACCGCCACCGTCCCCAGGGCGGTGACCAGGGCGATCTGGGCGGCCACGTCGCAGAGCACGTCCACCCGCGCGCCGGCCGCGCTGCCCTGCCCGGTCACCCGGGCGAGCTGACCGTCGGCACAGTCCAGGGCGTACGCCACCTGCCAGCCGACCAGCGCGACCAGCCCGACGGCCCAGGCCGGTACGTCCCCGGCGGCGACCCGGTCGGCGAGCGCCACCACGGTCACCGAGGCGGCCAGCCCGAGCACCAGGTTCATGATGGTCAGCGCGGTGGGCTTCAGCCCGAGCCGCTGGGCGACCAGCGCGAACGCCGCCCCCAGCCACTGGCTGATCGACTCGCTGAACAGTCCGCCGCCCCGGTTGACCCGGTGGAAGTCGGCGACGGTGGGACGGGACGATTCAGTCAAGGTGGTCGCGGAGTGCACCGGCGTAGTCTGCCAGCCGCCTCCGCGTCTCGGTAGGCGACATCGTCAGGTGTTCGAGGATGGTGTACCGGTCCGGCCGGGTGCGGGGGGCGTACTGCACGGCCTCGACGAACTGCTCGTCGGTCAGCCCCAGCCCGGCCGGGTCGGTGGCCAGGCCGTGCCGGTGCAGGCAGTGCGCGAGCTGGGCGAAGCGCTCCGGTTCGTCGCGCAGGAAGGTGCAGAACAGGGCACCGAGCCCGACCTGCTCGCCGTGTGCGGCGGTGCCCGGGTAGAGCCGGTCGATGGCGTGCGAGATCTCGTGGTCGCCACCGCTGGCCGGACGGGTGGACCCGGCCACCGAGCTGGCGATGCCGCCCAGGATCAGCGCCTCGGCGAGGGTGGTGAGGAAGCCGTCGTCGGTGATCGTCCCCGGGTGGTTGATCAGCGCCTCGGCCCCGGTCCGGGCCAGGGTCACCGCCAGCCCGTCGATCGGCTCGTCGCGTACCCGGTGGGCCAGCTCCCAGTCGGCGCAGGCGCTGATGTTGCTCACCGCGTCCCCGATGCCGGCCTGGGTCTGCCGGTCCGGCCCGTTCTCCACGAAGTCCAGGTCGACGATGACCGCGATCGGCATGTGCACCCCGTACGAGCCCTTGCCGCCCTCGTGGTCCAGGGAGGCGGTCGGCGAGGCGATGCCGTCGTTGGCGAGACTGGTCGCCACGGTCACCATCGGCATGCCGTACCGGGTGGCGGCGTACTTGGCGGTGTCGATGGTCTTGCCGCCGCCGATGCCGACCACCGCGTCGTAGTGGCCGGAGCGGAGCCGGTCGCCCAGCTCGTTCGCCGCGTCGATGGTGCCGCCGGTGACCATGAACACGTCGGCGGAGCCCAGGTTGGGTTGGCACAGGTTGGCGATCTTCTCGCCCTGCCCGGGGCCGACCACCACCGCCACGTCACCCCCGGCGGAGATCCGCCGGTCGGCCAGGAGCGGGCCCAGGTCGGCCACCGCGCCGCGTCGGACCTCGATCACCAGCGGCGTGTTGACCGTACGGGCTAGTAGTGGCACGCGATCTCCCGCGCCCGGGCCAGGTCGTCGTGGTTGTCGACCTCCACCCAGGCGACGTCGCCGATCGACGCGGCCCGGACCTCGCCGCCACGGTCGGCGAACTCCTGGTAGCCGTCCTCGTAGTACAGGTTCGGGTCGCGCCGCCAGGTCGCCTCCAGGGCGTCGGCGAGCGCGCCGGCCACGTGCGGCTCGATCAGCGTCGCGCCGATGTACTCGCCGTACGCCTCGGCCGGGTCCATCAGCTTGGTGATCCGGGTGAGCTGGCCGGCGGCGTCGAAAGTGGCCTTCATCTCCTCGTCGGCGAGCTTCTTGACCGTGTCGACGGCGAGCAGGATGCCCGGACCGCGTTCGGCGAGCAGGGTCCGCTCCACGCTCACCGGGTGCACGGTGTCCCCGTTGACCAGCAGGACGCCCCGGGCGAAGTGCTCCCGGGCCAGCCAGAGCGAGTACGCGTTGTTCCACTCCTCGGCCTTGTCGTTGTGCACGAGGGTGATGGTGACGCCGTAGCGCTCCTCCAGGGCGGCCTTCCGGTCGACCACCGCGTCGGCGGCGTAGCCGACCACGATCACGACCTCGGTCAGCCCCACCTCGGCGAGGTTGCGCAGCGCGATGTCGAGGATGGTCGTCTCCCCGTCCACCGGCACCAGCGCCTTCGGCAGGGTGTCGGTGTACGGGCGCAGCCGGCGCCCCGCTCCGGCCGCGAGCACCATCCCGATCATCGGCGACATCCTCCCTCGTACGACGTGGCGTTCCCCCGCTGGAGGATAGTCGGGTCTGCTGCGGGGGGCGGTCAGCCGGGGAGCGCTGCCAGGTCGGCGAGCATGGCCAGCCGCTCGTCGGGAGCCAGCACGGCGTACGGCCCGGCCGCGCGGCGGTCGGTCTCCTGCTCGATGGCCAGCCGCTCCGGTCCGTCCGGCAGGTCGCTCACGCTCGCGGCGGTGTGCCCGGCGGCGGTCCACGCGGCGGCGTGCGCGTCGGAGCGGTGGTACCGCAGCGTGCCCAGCCGGTTGAGCAGCAGCACGCCCGGCGGGGTGCCGTCCGGCTCGTACGGCGGTGCCATCGCCCCGAACGCCTCGCTCGGCGCGGTGTCGTCGTCCTCCTCGACCGTGACCAGCGTGTACGCCAGCAGCCGGCCGAGCGTCTCCACCAGCCGGAGCACCCGGTCGTCGTGCCCGGCCCACAACTCCTCGGTGACCTCGCCGTGCACCTGGTAGATCTCGGCGAGGAAGGCGGCACCCCGTTCGGTGGCCGAGAAGGCGCCGTCGGGCCGCCGGTGGATCATGCCGTGCGCCACGTGCTTGTCCAGCGCCCGCTGACAGGAGGCCGGGTCCCGGTACCGGGTCACCGCGGTGAAGCCGGCCGCCGTGACGGTGCCGCCGGGCGCGGCGAGCCTGGTGCGGAACTCCACCAGGAAGCCGGTGGCCGCCATCCCGCCGTACCGCTGACTGAGCTCGGCGCCGCCGCCGTCGCGGCCGGCGAGCACACCGGCGACGAAGACCCGGTCCATCGCCGGGGCGACCAGCCCCGCGAACCGGTGCGGCGGGAGCTCTACCCCGTCGCTCACAGCCCGATCGAGCGGAGGGCGGCGAAGCCGTTTTCCGCGATCCGCCGGATCAGCCCGTCGTTGACGTCGCGGTGCTCGTCCAGCACCGCCACCTCCTGCTCGGTGATCCACCGGAACTCGGTGTGCTTGCCCGGCTCCAGGCGGGGACGGTCCAGGTCGCCGTCCACCCGGACCAGGAAGTCGGTCTCCACCCGCTCGATGCCGTCGTCGCCGGTGTAGCGGTACTCGCCGACGAGACCGAGCACGTGCGAGACGGTCCAGCCGGTCTCCTCGAACACCTCGCGGCGCAGCGCGTCCTCGACCTCCTCGCCCGGCTCCAGATGGCCACCCGCGATGTCCCAGGTGTTCGGGAAAAGCCGTCGTTCCGGGGACCGGCGCTGGATGAACAGACGGCCCTGGTCATCGACGATCAGTGCGCCTGCGCAGCGTAGAGGCTCGGTGGACACGCCTTGACCCTAGCGAGGGATCAGCGTTCCGGCGACGCCCGGACGACGCGAGGGGAGTCGGGTGTGTGGAGCGGGGATCGAGGGGTAGTGATAGCTGGTGGATGCGGAAGCCGGTACCGCGCCGCCGGGAGGTCGCGATGCGTAGCGCCAGGGAACTCGTCGAGTCGCAGTACGCGATGCTCCGGCAGCGGGACCTCGCCCGGCTGCCGGAGCTGTACGCGGACGACGCCTTCTACTCGATGCCCGGGTTGGCGGTGCGTCCGATCGAGCTGCCCGCGGTGCTGCGGGCCTGGTCGGGGGCCTTTCCGGACCTGCGCACCGAGCTGACCGGGCTGGTCGAGACGGCCGGCGGGGTGGTGGTCGAGCAGCGGATGACCGGCACCCACACCGGCGCGTTGCACACCGCGCTCGGGTCGGTCGCCCCGACCGGCCGTGCGGTGAGCTGGGACGTGGTCGACGTGGTCCGCGCCCGGCACGGTCTGATCGCCTCCTGGCGTTCCTACTTCGACCAGGGACTTCTCCTGACCGACCTGGGCTGGCGGCCCGAGCCGGCCGTCGACGCCCCGCTCGCCGCCTGAGCTGGTCGGATCCGCGACCAGGTCGCCACCGGCACCCGTGCCACCCCCGGATCACCCGTCCCGGTGGCTCAGGATGCGGACATCGTCGTGCCGTCCGCGATCGGCCGCCGGCCGCCCGTACGCTCAGTAGCCATGACCGCCGAGCAGCTGATCTCCTTCGCCCGTGGCGCTCCCTCGCTGGACATCGTCGATGTCGAGGGGCTCAAGGCCGCCGCCGTCCGCGCCTTCGACGTCGACCCCGCCGGAGTGACGGCGTACGGCACCTCCGTCGGTTACCCGCCCCTGCGGAAGTGGATCGCCGAGAAGCACGGGGTGTCGGCGGACCAGGTCCTGGTCACCAACGGTTCGCTCCAGGCCGACGCGTTCCTCTTCGACCACCTGGTCCGTCCCGGTGACGCGGTGGTGGTGGAGCGTCCGACGTACGACCGGACGCTGTTGAACCTCCAGCGTCAGGGCAGCGAGCTGCACGGGGTGACCATCCAGCCGGACGGCCTGGACACCGCCGAGCTGCGCAAGCTGCTGGAGTCCGGGGTGCGTCCCCGGCTGGCCCACGTCATCCCGAACTACCAGAACCCGGCCGGTGTCACGCTCTCCCTGGAGAAGCGTCGCGAGCTGCTCGACCTGGCCGTCGAGTACGGTTTCACGATCTTCGAGGACGACCCGTACGCGGACATCCGGTTCCGGGGTGAGCCGCTGCCGTCGATGCTCTCGCTGGACACCCGGGGTGTGGTGGTGCACGCCTCCAGCTTCACCAAGACGGTCTGCCCCGGGGTGCGCGTCGGCTACCTGGTGGGCCCGGCCGACCTGATCGCCGACATCGCGAAGAAGGCCACCAACCTCTACATCTCGCCGGGCATGGTCTCCGAGGCGATCGTGCACCAGTTCTGCGTCTCCGGTGACATCGAGCGCTCGATCCGGACGGTCAGCACCGCGCTCGGTGAGCGGGCGCGGGTGCTCGCCGAGTCGTTGCGCCGGCACATCCCGGAGGCGCGCTTCGTCGAGCCGGACGGGGGCTACTTCCTCTGGGTCGAACTGCCGGAGGACGTCGAGGTGGACCGGCTCGCCCCGGCGGCGGCGGAGCGTGGCGTGGCGGTGGTGAAGGGGAGCGACTTCGTCCTCGGTGGTGGCCGGCACGCGCTCCGGCTGGCCTTCTCGGCGGTCACCGCGGATCGGATTGACGAGGGCGTCCGCCGGTTGGCGGAGGCCATGGCCGCCGTTCGAGGATGAGGTTTTTCTTCTTCACCAGCCTTCTGTCAAATATCTGACAATAGCTGATTCGGGCCGGCTCGGGACTCCCCTCGGGCCGGCCTGCAGCTCACAATGCTGCGAGCGCCTTTCACGTCGAACGGCCCTGGTGGACCCCGGTGCGGACGTCCGCAGAACCGACGTGACGGGCGTCGTGAGCATCATCCCCCGCCCCCAATGGCGTCGGGTGGGCCGTGTCGCACCTCACCCCCTTCGACGCGGCCGGCCCGCCCGACGCCGCCCCCGTACCCGGCGGGTGCCACCCCCCGACCGTGCGCGCACCGGCCTCGCACCGGCCGGCGGCGTACCCTCAAGCCGCAGCAGCCGTGGGTGGGAGGGGGCGCCGTCATGTCGGACCGGACCGATCGAACCCGGAACACACCGCTCGGCGCCGGTCGGGTCCTCCGCCCCCGGGCCTGGACCGCCCCGGTCCGGGCGATGAGCCGCATCCTGAACACCGAGGAAAGCCCCCGCCCGACCCGCGAGGTCGGCCCGGACCGCAGCGCCGTGGTCGACTGTGCCCTCTACGTGGAGGGGGTCCGACAGCCGGGCACCTGGAACTACGCCGACGCGCTCGCGGCGGCCCGCCGACAGCCGCACGCCTTCGTCTGGCTGGGACTGCACGAGCCGGGCCTGCGGGAGATGACCGGCATCGCGGCCACGTACGGGCTGCACGAACTCGCCGTCGAGGACGCGGTCAAGGCCCAGCAGCGGCCCAAGCTGGAGCAGTTCGGGGACGTCAGCTTCCTGGTGCTGCGCACCGCCCGGTACTGCGAGCACACCGAGCTGACCGAGACCTCCGAGGTGGTCGAGACCGGCCAGGTGATGCTCTTCATCGGCCCCGACTTCCTGATCAGCGTCCGGCACGGGGACGCCTGCCGGCTCGCGCCCGTCCGGGCCGACCTGGAGAGCACCCGCGACCTGCTGCTGCACGGCCCGTGGGCGGTGGCGTACGCGGTCACCGACCGGGTGGTGGACGTCTACCTGGAGGTCGCCGACCAGATCGAGGACGACCTGGACGTGCTGGAGGCGGAGGTCTTCGACCGGCAGAGCCACGGCCGGATCCAGCGGATCTACCAGATGAAGCGGGAGCTGGTCGAGTTCAAGCGCGCCGTGGTGCCGCTGCAACGCCCGATGATGACGCTCACCGCCCAGGTCAACCGGGAGGTGCCGAAGGAGATCCGGCGCTACTTCCGGGACGTGCAGGACCACCTCAGCCGCACCGTCGAGCAGGTCAACTCCTACGACGACCTGCTGAACTCGATCCTCCAGGCGCGCCTGGCCCAGGTCACCGTCGACCAGAACAACGACATGCGCAAGATCGCGGCCTGGGCCGCGATCGCCGCCGTGTGGACCGCCATCGCCGGCATCTACGGCATGAACTTCGAGAACATGCCCGAGCTGAAGATGACGTACGGCTATCCGGTCGTCCTGGCCCTGATGCTGGGCATCTCTATGGCCCTCTACCGCTGGTTCCGCCGCAACGGCTGGCTCTGACCGGATTGCGGGAGCGCCGGCGTGCGGGGGACGTACCCCCGCCTCGCCGGCGCTCTCCCGGTGACCGTGTGCGGACGCCGCCCGTGCGGCGTCAGTGACGACCGCCGCTGGGGCTGGCGGTGCCCCCCATCGCCCGGCTGACGTCGTCGGCCGGACGACCCGAGACGTCCCGGGCGCCCTCGGCCACCGACGGCACCTTGTCGTTCGGGGCGACCGACTTCGTGGTGGCGGCCTTGCCCGCACCGGCCACCGCCGAATTGCCGGCACCGGTCGGCCCGGCAGCAGTCGTGGCCGGTCGGTCGGCCGCCGGGGTGCGCACCTCGATGGTCTCCACCTCGTCGCGCATCGGCTCCAGGGTGCGGTTCGGGTCGTACTCGGCCCACTCCTGCTGGTCCCGACGACGACGCATCGCCATCGCGCCGGCGACCCCGGCCACCGCCCCAGCCGCGAGCAGGCCGGTCATCATGCCGCTACGCCGCCGGGCCTTCTTCTTCTGCTTGACCATTCGCATGTTCTTCGGCTTCGCCTTCCGGGCCATCGTGCCGGCCTGTGCCGCACCACCTCGGGCGGCCACGGCCAGCGGGGCGAGGGTGGCGACCGTCGAGCCCCAACCGCGGGCGGCCGAGTCACGGACCCGCACCGCGGTCGGTGCCACCGCCCCCCGGGCCGCCTGCACGCGGGGGCCGACAGTGTGGCCGACGCCCCGAGACGCGTACGTGGCTGCCTGCATCAGGTGACCAACGCCCTGGTTGAGCTCGGCCTTGGCCAGCTGCGCCTGGGACTTACGCCGCCCGATTCCAAACACGGTCCCACCTCCTGGGAGTTGTTCCTTCGTCATCCTCCACCTTCGGATGCCTCCGCACTGCCAGATCGGGCACATGGGAGGATCCGCATGGAACTGACCGACAAGTGAGGAGTACCCGTGGCCGAGGCTCTCTACGCCACCTTGCACACCAACCATGGCCCGATCCGGTTGGAGCTCTTCTCCAACCACGCCCCGAAGACCGTCCGCAACTTCGTGGAGCTGGCCGAGGGCACCCGGGAGTACACCGACCCGCGCACCGGCCAGCCGGGCAGCGGGCCGTACTACGACGGCACCATCTCGCACCGTGTGATCGGCGGCTTCATGGTCCAGATGGGCGACCCGACCGGCACCGGGCGCGGCGGGCCGGGCTACAAGTTCGGCGACGAGTTCCACCCGGACCTGCGCTTCGACCGTCCGTACCTGCTGGCCATGGCGAACGCCGGACCGGGCACCAACGGGTCGCAGTTCTTCATCACCGTGTCGCCGACGCCGCACCTGAACAACCGGCACACCATCTTCGGGCAGGTGGCGGACGAGGAGTCGGTGAAGGTGGTCGACTCGATCGCCAACACCGCGACCGGCCCGAGCGACCGTCCGCTCTCCGACGTGGTGATCGAGCGGGTCGAGATCGAGCGTGCCCAGGCCTGACCCCCGTACGAGGTACCTTTGCTCGCATGACTGAGCGCCGCAGGTGCGCGGACGGGAGGGCGAGACCGTGAGCGAGTCACCGCCGACCACGCCCGTCTGCTACCGGCACCCCGGTCGGGAGACGTACATCCGGTGCACCCGCTGTGACCGTCCGATCTGCCCGGAGTGCATGCGGGACGCCTCCGTGGGACACCAGTGCCCGGAGTGCGTGAGCGAGGGTCGACGTTCGGTGCGACCGGCGCGCACCGCCTTCGGTGGCGGTGCCGTCGGTCGCCAGGGCTACGTGACCAAGGCCCTGATCGCGCTGAACCTGCTCATGATGCTGCTCTCCATCGCCTCCGACCGTGGGGGCGACTCGGCGGCCGGTGGCTCCGGGTTCGGCGGGCTGATGGGCGGCAGCACCCCGCTGACCGAGTGGGGTGCGGTGCTCGGCCGGGCGCTCTTCTCCGACGGCGCCATCCACGGCGTCGCCGAGGGCGAGTGGTACCGCCTGCTCACCGCGATGTTCCTGCACTACGGCGTGGTGCACCTGCTGCTCAACATGTGGGCACTGTGGGTGCTCGGGCGGTCCCTGGAGGGGGTCCTCGGGCCGCTGCGCTTCCTGGCGCTCTACCTGATCGCCGGGTTGGGTGGCAACGTCGCGGCGTACCTCTTCAGCGCACCCAACGCCGCCACGGCCGGTGCCTCCACCGCCATCTTCGGTCTCTTCGCCGCGCTCTTCGTGATCATGCGTCGGCTCGGGCGGGACACCTCGGCGGTGGTGCCCATCCTGGTGATCAACCTGGTCTTCACCTTCGCCGTGCCGGGCATCTCCATCGCCGGCCACCTCGGCGGCCTGGTCGTCGGGGCGCTGATGGCGCTGGTCCTGGCCTATGCCCCCCGGATGCGCCGGTCGGCCTTCCAGGTCGCCGGTGGCGCGGTCATCGTGGTGGCCCTGCTCGGCCTGGTCCTCCTCCGCACCGCCGCCCTGCTCGGCTGACCCGCACGGTCGGCCGGTCGACCCGCACGATCGCCCTCCCGCGCGGGCGTGGGTCAGGGCCGACCGTCCGGCGCGGCGGGGCCGGAGCGGTGGGCGTCCAGGTACGGGGCCACGAGCGCGGCGACCTCGGCGGGGTCGGCGTCGAGGTCGTGCCGGCTGAGCAGGTGGAGCGACTCGCCGGTGTCGATTTCGAGGAACTGGTTGCGCAGGCCGAAACGGGGACGGTCGTCCACCGCGACGGACTCGATCGACGACCAGCCGAGCGTCCGCCGGCCGGCGAAGCCGGTGACCACGGTCACCCCGGAGGGATCCACCGCGAGCCGTACCGGGGCCAGCAGGTCACGCGCGGCCCAGACGGCCAGCCCGGCCGCGCCCAGCCCGGCGAGGACCACCCGCACCGGGTCGCCCTCGGCGAAGAGCCCCCCGAGCGCCGCCAGCGTCCCGGCCCCGGCCAGCTTGACCAGCGGTAGCTTCACCGGTACGCGCCACTGTCGGCGCAACGACCCTGGGTGCATCCGTCCAGCATGCCCGAGCGGGGTGGACGCCGCGACGCCGCCGGCCCGGCCCGACCGGTCACCCGGGGCGGACGGCGGGTCGTCCCGCGACGTAGGATCGAGGAGTCTAAAGTTACCGGGGAGTAGATATGAGTGACGCGGTTATCGTCGGCGCGGTACGCACCCCCGTCGGGCGGCGCAAGGGCAGCCTGGCCGGCGTCCACCCGGTGGACCTCTCGGCCCACGTGCTCCGTGCCCTCGCCGAGCGGACGGGCATCGCCCCGACCGACGTCGACGACGTGATCTGGGGCTGCGTGTCCCAGGTCGGCGAGCAGTCCTGGAACGTCGCCCGCAACGCCGTCCTCGCCGCCGGCTGGCCCGAGTCGGTCCCCGGAACCACCCTCGACCGGCAGTGCGGGTCGAGCCAGCAGGCGCTGCACTTCGCCGCCGCCACCGTCCTCTCCGGTCAGGCCGACCTGGTCGTCGCCGGGGGAGTCGAGTCGATGACCCGGGTGCCGATGGGGTCCAGCGTGGCCGACGGCATGCCCTTCAGCGACCAGATCCGTGACCGTTACCGCGGCGTCGAGGGCTTCGCCGACGACGAGCCGCTCCCGTTCAACCAGGGTGTCGGCGCGGAGCTGATCGCCGATCGCTGGCGGTTCTCCCGCACTCAGCTCGACGAGTTCGCTCTGGCCAGCCATGAGAAGGCCGCCGCCGCCCAGGACGCGGGAGCCTTCGACGCGGAACTGGCCGAGGTGGCGTTGGCCGACGGGGGCAAGTTCACCGCCGACGAGGGCATCCGCCGGGACACCTCGCTGGAGAAGCTCGGCGAGCTGAAGACCCCGTTCCGCGCCGACGGCGTGGTCACCGCCGGGTCCGCCTCGCAGATCTCCGACGGCGCGGCGGCGCTCGCCGTCACCACCTCCGAGTGGGCCAGTCGGCACGGCCTGCGCCCGCTGGCCCGCGTACACACCGCCGTCGTCGCCGCCGACGACCCGGTCACCATGCTCACCGCCCCCATCCCGGCCACCGCGAAGGCGCTGCGCCGCGCAGGGCTGGGCATCGAGGAGATCGGGGTGTACGAGGTGAACGAGGCTTTCGCCCCGGTGCCCCTGGCCTGGCTCGCGGAGACCGAGGCCGACCCCGAGCGGCTGAACCCGCGTGGTGGGGCGATCGCCCTCGGTCACCCGCTCGGCGCGTCCGGTGCCCGCATCATGACCACGATGCTCCAGCACATGCGGGACAACGGCATCCGCTACGGCCTGCAGACCATGTGCGAGGGCGGCGGCATGGCCAACGCCACCATCGTCGAGCTGCTGTAGGTGGATCAGCGGCGGTCCGGGTCGTCCGCCTCCGCCTCCTGTCGGCGGCGCGGGCGGCCCTGCCGCCGGTGTCGGACAGCCGGTGTGGTGCCCGGCGCCGTGGAATTTCCGGAACCGCCGCTGGGTCGTTGGTCACGGCATGGAGGTCTTCGACCGAACGTTCCTGCCCGCCGCCGCCGAGACCGGGCTCGCCGTGCAGACGGTCAGCCGCCACATGCCCGTCTTCCGGCGCTGCGTCCGGGCGGACGACGCGACGATCCTGGTCACCCGCTGCATCCGCCCGGACCGTCTGGTGCCCGGCGAGTACCTGCTCCTGATGACCTACCAGCGACTGGTGGTCACCCGGCAGAGCCCGCTGCTGCACCGGCTCCACCTGCACCTCAACACCGAACTGCGGCACCTGAGCAACGTCACCTGGAATCCGGATCCCCGGCTCCAGCAGGTGGAGCTGGCCGCCACCGCGATCGACGGAGTGCGGGAGCGGTTCCTGATCCGGACGGAACACCCGAAGCAGGTGTGGCAGATCGACACCCTGCTCGACCACGCCTTCCGGTCCCGGCTACGGCTGCCCCGGGCGGTCACCCCCGCAGGAGCGCCCGTCGCGGAAGCGCCCGTCGCCGGCCGTCGGCCCGGCGGCGGCAGAAGCACATCGGGTGGACCCGCCGCCGGCCGGCGTCCCACCGGACGGGGCTGACGTACCGCCGGCCGAGGGTCCTTACCCAATCCGAACACAACTGGCCGTGATCCGGGCCGGACGGTCAGGAATCATGATCCGGTGAGCGTCGACGCAGCGAACCACCGTGGACTGGTCCTCGTGGTCGAGGACGAACCGGCCATCGCCGACCTGGTCCGGCTCTACCTGGCGCGGGACGGTTTCGGCGTCCACGTCGAGCGGGACGGTCCGGCCGGGCTGACCGCCGCCCGCCGGCTCCGGCCGGTCGTCTGCGTGCTGGACATCGCCCTGCCCGGCCTGCCCGGGACCGAGGTCTGCCGTCGGCTGCGCGAGGCCGGGGACTGGACCCCGGTCATCTTCCTCACCGCCCGGGACGACGAGGTGGACCGGATCCTCGGCCTGGAACTGGGCGCCGACGACTACGTGACCAAGCCGTTCAGCCCACGTGAGCTGGTCGCCCGGGTCCGGGCGGTGCTGCGCCGCGCGGCCGGGGTTCCGGAGGGGGCGAACCGGCCCCGGCAGGTCGGCCCGGTGACCCTCGACCCGTCCCGGCGCACGGTCACCGTCTCGGGGACGCCGGTCCAGCTCACCTCGACCGAGTTCGACCTGCTCGCCCATTTGATGGCCCGTCCCGGTCGGGTCTTCACCCGGGAGGAGCTGCTCG
Source organism: Micromonospora echinospora (assembly GCF_900091495.1). Classification (NCBI taxonomy): domain Bacteria; kingdom Bacillati; phylum Actinomycetota; class Actinomycetes; order Micromonosporales; family Micromonosporaceae; genus Micromonospora; species Micromonospora echinospora. The sequence continues at coordinate 2,285,880 of NZ_LT607413.1, forward strand.
CCGGGGTCTGGGGTTACGCGGCGCATGCCGGCACCCGGACGGTCGACGTGCACGTGGCGCAGGTCCGAGCCAAGATCGGCGACGTCAGCGTGATCCGTACCCACCGGGGCGTGGGGTACGCCGCCGATGGCTGACCGCTCCGTCGGCCCGCCCGAGGTCCACCAGCCGACCGGGGCGCTGCCGACGGTGGGCACCCGGGCGGCCCGACCCCACCGGTCCCGGCCCGGCCGCACCCTGACCGCCCGGGCGGTGCTGGTGACCTGCGCGGTGTCCCTGGTCTCGGTGCTGGTCACCGCGTTGGTGGCGGTGCCCCTGGCGGTGCGCGGCGTGCAGCGGCAGGCGCAGGACACGCTGGCCGCGCAGGCGCGGATGACCGCCGAGGTGCTGCGGTTCCGGCTGGCCCGGGGCCAACCGACCGACGAGCGGCTGCTGCGCCTGCTGGAGAACCAGGGCGTCGAGACGTACGTGCTCCGGGACGGGCGGGTCGACCGGGCCGGCCTGCCGCCGCAGGTGGTCGAGCGGGTCGCCGCCGGGCAGGACGTCTCCGTGCGGCGGCTGGTCGACGGTCGCCCTTCCCTGGTCGAGGGGCGCGCGCTCGGCGACGGCGACGGGGTGGTGCTCGCCCGGTCCCGGGTCACCGGGCTCTGGCGGCAGGTGCTCGCGAGCGTCTGGATGCCACTGTTCGCCGGGCTGGCCGCCGGGGTCGTCGCCGGCTGGCTGCTCGCCCGCCGCCTGGCCCGACCGATCCGGCAGGCGGCCGTCGCCGCCGCCCGGCTCAGCGCCGGGGACCGTGCCGTGCGGGTGCCGGTCGAACCACCCGACGAGGTCGCCGAACTGGCGTACGCGCTCAACGGGCTGGCCGAGGCGCTCGCCACCAGCGAGGGACGGCAACGGGAGTTCCTGCTCTCCGTCTCGCACGAGTTGCGTACCCCGTTGACCGCCGTCCGGGGTTACGCCGAGGCGCTCGCCGACGGCGTGCTCGGCCCCGACGAGGCGGCGCAGACCGGACGGACCATGCTGGCCGAGGCGGAACACCTGGACCGCCTGGTCAGCGACCTGCTCGCGCTGGCCCGCCTGGAGGCGGCCGACTTTCCGCTCGACCCGGTGCCGGTGGACCTCGTCCAGTTCGTCGGCGCGGCGGCGGGCACCTGGTCGACCCGGTGCGCGGCGGTCGGGTTGGCGTTCCGGGTCGAGCTGCCTGACCAGCCGGTGCCGGTGCACACCGACCCGGGGCGGATCCGGCAGGTGGTCGACGGGTTGCTGGAGAACGCGCTGCGGGTCGTACCCCCGGGAAGGCCGGTGGTGCTCGCGGCCCGGCCGGCCGGAGTGGACCCGGTGGCGGGCGGCATGGTCGAGGTCCGCGACGGCGGACCCGGATTCACCGACGACGACCTGGCGGTGGTGTTCGAGCGGGGCGCCCTGCACCGGCGGTACCGGGGGATCCGGAAGGTCGGCAGCGGACTGGGACTGGCGCTGGCCGCCGGACTGGTCCGGCGGCTCGGCGGCACCATCACGGCCGGGCACGCCCCGGAGGGCGGCGCGGTGTTCACCGTCCTGCTGCCTGCGGGTCCGGACCGGTCCCGGACCGCGCCCTGACCTCGTTTCCGCCGGTCAGCGCCGGCGGGAAGTGCCAGGTCGGTGACATCTCGCCCGGTGCTTCCACGCGGGGTCGACACGCTACGCTGTCACCGACGTACAGTCGCCCCCGTGGAGAAGCCCGTGAAGCTGTCGATTCTCATGCCGGTCTTCAACGAGGAGGAACGCATCGCGGACGCCCTCAAGCAGGCGCTGGCGGTCGAATACCCGTGCGACATCGAACTGCTCGTGGTCGACGACGGCAGCCGCGACGGGACGGCCGAGGTCCTCAGCCGGGTCGACGACGCCCGGCTGCGGGTGATCACCCATCCCCGTAACGCGGGCAAAGGCGCGGCCATCCGGACGGCCGTGGCCCACGCCGAGGGCGACTACATGGTCATCCTCGACGCGGACCTGGAATACGACCCGCAGGACATCCCGAAGCTGCTCGCCCCGGTGCTCGACGGCCGCGCCCAGGTGGTCTACGGCAATCGCACCTTCGGCAGCCACAGCGCCTACAGCTTCTGGTACGTGATGGGCAACAAGGGCGTCACCACGGCCGCGAACGTGCTCTTCAACTCGTACATCGGTGACCTGGAGACCTGCTTCAAGCTCATGCCCATCGAGCTGTACCGCTCGCTCGACGTACGGTCCCGGGGTTTCGGCATGGAGGCGGAGGTGACCGGCAAGCTGCTGCGTCGCCGGATCCGCCCGTACGAGGTGCCGATCAGCTACCGAGCCCGGGGGCGCGAGGAGGGCAAGAAGATCACCTGGAAGGACGGCGTCGAGGCGATCTGGATCCTGGGCCGGGAGCGGGCCCGCCGCCAACCCCGGCCCTGACCACCTCCGACACCGTCGGCGAGCGGTCTCAGCCCAGGAACGCGTCGATCGAACGGCGTAGCCCGGCCGCGTCCAGTCCGTGCCAGCGACTGTGGTCGGTCGCCGTGCCGTAACGGCGCAGATCACGCCGGCCGACCCCGAGCGCCAGCAGTCGGTGCGGTCGGTCCATGAGCGCCTCGCCCACCACCCGGCTCGACGTGCCGGCCAGGTAGGGCTCCACCAGGATCACCTCGGTAGCGGCGAGCGCCCGCAGCCCGACGGTGTCGAAGGGGCGCGGCCGGTGGGTGTACGCCACCGTCACATCCAGCCCGGCCACCGCCGCCAGGGTCTCGTCCAGCAGCGGGCCCACCGCCACCACCAGTGGCGCGCCCGGCCCCGCGTCCCGGAGCACCCGCAGCGAGCCGTCGCCGCCGTACGGCCGGCGGTTCGCCATCGTCGACAACCGCAGGTAAACCGCGTCGTCGCCGGCCACCGCCGTACGTAGCAGCGGCGGGACCTCGTCGGGGTGCCCCGGCACGTGCACCGTCCAGCCGTGCAGCGTGTCGATCAGCGCCACGTCCGCCGGGGATAGGTGGGTCCGACCGGCCTCCGGCCGGTCGTAGGAGGCGCCGACGCTGACCAGCACGGCGGTCACGTCCTGGTGGTCGAGGTCCAGCTTGATCTGCTCGTACGCCCGCTCGACGAGGAACGGGGCATAGGTGTGCACCACCGGGCGGAGCCCGGCCAGGGCCAGTCCGCCGGCCACGCCGACCATCAACTGCTCCCGGATGCCGACGTTGACCACCCGGTCCGGGTGCCGCCGGGCCGCCTCACGGAAGCTGTCCGCCGAGATGTCGGCGAGCACCACGGCGGTCCGCGGATCCTCGGCCAGCAACTCGTACGCGGTGTCCACGAAGCGGTCCCGCATGACGATCTCCTCCACCCACTCCCCGACCGCCGGGATCACGGGTGCCTCGCTGACTGCCGTCACGGCTCACTCCTTCTCGTCGACGACCGCGACGACGACGTGCGGCCGGTTGTGGTCGTGCCCGGTCAGGGCGGTGTACAGGGCGTCGTGGTCGTGTCCGTCGACGGTGGACGCCTGCCAGCCGTTGACGGTGAACCGGGCCGCGATCCCGCCGGCCCAGCCGTGCGTGGCGGACCGGTTGTCCACCACGATCGCGGTCAGTCCGGCCAGTCCGGTCGCGCCCGCGTAGGCGATCGCCTCGTGGTTGGAGCCCTCGTCGAGTTCGGCGTCGCCGAGCAGGACGTACACCCTCGGGGTGAGCAGCCCCTGGGCCCGCAGCCCGAGCGCGGTGCCCACGCCGAGACCGAGCCCGTGCCCGAGTGACCCGGACCCGATCTCGACGCCCGGCACCAGGACCCGGTCGGGATGGCCGCCGAGGCGGCTCGCCGGACCGTAGACGTCGTCCAGCCAGTCCGGCGGGACGAACCCCTTCGCGGCGAGGACGGCGTAGTAGCCGGCGACGGCGTGCCCCTTGGAGAGGAGGAACCGGTCCCGGTCCGGGTCGTCCGGCTGGTCCGGGTGGATCCGTAGGATCCGGTCGTAGAGCACCCAGAGGACGTCGATGGTGGAGTACACGTTCGAGCTGAACTCGTCCTCCTGGGCCGCCGCGATCCGGCGCAGCAGCGGCGCGACCGGGGCCGGGACGACAGGGGCGCTGGCGATGGTGACGGTCATACCGCTAGCCTGCAACTTGAAGCTCACTTCAACTCAAGGGCTACGTGATGCAGGAGTCACTCACCATCGGTCAGCTCGCCGCCCGCAGCGGCGTGGCCCCCTCGGCCCTGCGCTACTACGAGCGGCTCGGCCTCATCCACGCCGAGCGCACCGGCGGCAACCAGCGCCGGTACGCGCGGATCGAACTGCGCCGGGTGGCGTTCATCCGGATCGCCCAGCAGGTCGGCGTCTCGCTCGACGAGATCCGCGAGGCGCTGGACTCGCTGCCCGACGGGCGCACCCCCAGCGCGCAGGACTGGGCCCGGATCTCCGCCGCCTGGCGCAACCGCCTCGACGACAAGATCAGACTGATCAGCAAACTGCGGGACGACCTCACCGGCTGCATCGGCTGCGGCTGCCTGTCGTTGCAGCGCTGCGCCCTCAACAACCCCGCCGACAAGCTCGCCGGCGAGGGGCCGGGCGCGCGACTGGTCCTGCCGCGCCCCTGAGGTGGTTGCCGGGGCTGAGGTGGCTGCAGGGGACCCCTCCTCGGCAAAAAGCGGTAACAGGGGACCCCTGCTACCACCTCACCCCACCCGGTCGACCGGTCAGTCGGTGAGCAGCAGCACCTTGCCCAGGTGGTCGCTGGACTCCACCAGCCGGTGCGCCCCGGCCGCGTCGGACATCGGCATCCGCCGGTCCACCACCGGCCGGATCCGGCCCGCCTCCACCAGCGGCCAGACCTGCTCCCGCACGCCCCGGACGATCGCCGCCTTTTCCGCGACCGGACGGGACCGTAGCGCGGTCGCCGTCACCGAAGCCCGCTTGGCCAACAGCATGCCGAGGTCGAGTTCCGCCTTCCGCCCGCCCTGCATGCCGATCACCACGAGCCGGCCTCCGGTGGTCAGCGCCGCCACGTTCCGGCCCAGGTAGGCCGCGCCCATGATGTCGAGGATCACGTCCGCGCCCCGACCGTCGGTGACCCGCCGGACCTCCTCGACGAAGTCCTGCTCCCGGTAGTCGACGGTGTGCGCCGCGCCCAGCTCGCGCAACCGCTCGTGCTTGGCCGCGCGCGCGGTCACCACCACGGTCGCGCCGAGCGCCGCGCCGAGCTGGATGGCGAACGTGCCGATGCCACTGCCACCCCCGTGCACCAGCAGTGTCTCGCCTGCGGCCAGCCGGGCGAGCTGGACGACGTTCGACCAGACCGTACAGGCCACCTCGGGCAGCGCGGCGGCGTCGACCGGGTCGACCCCGGCCGGCACCGGCAGCAACTGCCCGGCCGGCACGGCGACCCGCTCGGCGTACCCGCCGCCGGCCAGCAGCGCGCAGACCTCCTGGCCGACCCGCCATCCGGTCACGTCCGGAGCGGTCGCCGCGACCACCCCCGCGCACTCCAGACCCGGGTACGCCGACGCACCCGGCGGCGGCGGGTAGTGCCCCTGGCGTTGCAGCAGGTCGGCCCGGTTCACCGCGCTGGCCCGCACGGCGACGACCACCTCGCCGGGGCCGGGCTCCGGGTCGGGCACCTCGCTCCAGCGCAGGGCTTCGGGTCCACCGGGCTCCGGGATCGTGATCGCACGCATGAACCTGTCTTACCCGATCCGCCCCTCGGCCCACGCCCGGGTCAGGATCTCCGTCACCGTCTCCTCCGGGGTCTGGTCGGAGGTGTCCAGCCAGAGCCCGATCCGGGGCGTGTCGGCCCGGAATCCGGCGTCCAGGTCGGCGACGGGCCAGTCGCCGTACCCCTTCTTGGGTCGGTCCCGCTCGCGGGCGGCCACCACCTCCGGACGGGGCGCGAGCACCACGACCGCCAGCGGCCGGTGCCGGATCCGGTCGACCATCGCGGCCAGCTCCGGGCCGAGGACCACGTCCTGGCAGACCACGGTGAAGCCGGCGGCGGCGTACGTGTCGGCGGCCGACGCGGCGAGGTCGTACCGGAGCCGGAGCTGCCGCCACGCCTCCTCCGACGGTGTGGCGCTCATCTCGGCCCGTCCACTGACCACCATCCGGCGGAAGACGTCACCGCGCAGGTGCACCGCACGTGGCAGCCGGCGGGCCAGCAGCTCGGCCACTGTGGACTTACCGGCTGCCATGATTCCGGTGACCAGCACCACCGACGGGATGTCCCACATGCCGTGATGATCCCACGTTCGGGCGGGACGCCGACTCGCGCCGCCGGCCGGTCATGGCAGACTAGACGGGGTCGCGTACCCCTCGGGGACGCGCTGGGGGGTTCGCCTAGTGGCCGATGGCGCTGGTCTTGAAAACCGGTAGGGCAGCGATGTCCTCGTGGGTTCGAATCCCACACCCCCCGCTTCCCGAACAGCAGAAACGCCCCTGACCCAGCGCGCACACCGGTCAGGGGCCATCTCCGATCCGGGAACCGGTCGCACTTCGTCGTGCGCCCGCACTCGTTCTCCGACGCCATCTGCCGAACCCGGCACGAGCTCGAAACGCCAAACCGTTGGTCCACCTAGCCTCGATGACATGAGGCGGCACAGGACCCGGCCGATAACCCGGGGCGAGCGAGTGCAGACAGCGGTATTGGTGGTGCTCTATGCGGGATTCACCGCGATCGGCGTGCTGACCCTCGCTGGGGTGATCACCTTCAGCGGCTGGGGCGAGGGGACCCTCGCCTCGCGACTCGTGTGCGGCGGACTGTACATGGTGGTCGGCCTGCCCGCTCTGGTCGCAGCCGTTGTCACGTTGATCGACGGGCGGATGCCGGTTTCGTCGGAGACCGAATACTCCGGTCCGGGGGCCGAGAACATGCATCTGGTCGGTGGCGAGACCTGGGGCACTATACGTAAGCCACAGGAGTACAGCGAACTCTGACGTACCGGGTACGGCACCCGGCCCTCCCTCGGGTCGATGAAGCCGGTACGGCAGCGATGCCCTCGCGGGCTCCGAATCCCACTTCCTCCGCCTTCCTCGCAGCGCAAATTCCCCCTGGCGCGAATTCCAGGCCAGGGGTCACGAATCGTGAACTCGTCTCGCTCGGAGGAGGTGTGCGGCTCCGGTCGGTCGACACCATGGTCCCGGTGGGCTTTCCGTTTTGTCTGACTGCGCTGGGGTAGGGCCGAAGGGGCCTGCTCACCGCACAGCTCCACGGAGGGACTCGTCCAGATGGATCCCAGCAAGCCCGCCAAGGCCGTCAAGCACGTCGTCGAGGCCGCCGCCGGAAAGGTGGCCGACGCCCTGACCCCGGACGTTCCCGGCGCACCGGGCAGCGCCCCGCCGACCGTCGAGGAACCGACGACGCCACACGACCCGCTGCCGCCGAAGCCGGAGCAGGGGACGCCGGACACCCGTACGCCGACCGGGGCGGCGACCGGCGTACCGCCGAGCGCAAAGGGCCAGCAGGGTGCCTACCTCACCACCGCCCAGGGGGCGCGGCTACGCGACACCGACCACTCGCTGAAGGCCGGGCCGCGCGGTCCGGTCCTGCTCCAGGACCATCACCTGCGCGAGAAGATCACCCACTTCGACCACGAGCGCATCCCCGAGCGCGTCGTGCACGCGCGGGGGGCCGGGGCGCACGGCGTGTTCACCGGGTACGGCAGCGCCGAAGGCGTCACGAAAGCCGGCTTCCTCGCCAAGGGGAAGGAGACCCCGGTCTTCGTCCGGTTCTCCACCGTCCTCGGTTCGCGTGGGTCGGCGGACACGGTCCGCGACACCCGTGGCTTCGCGACGAAGTTCTACACCGACGAGGGCACGTTCGACCTCGTCGCCAACAACATCCCGGTCTTCTTCATCCAGGACGCGATCAAGTTCCCCGACATCATCCACGCCGGGAAGCCGCACCCGGACCGGGAGATCCCGCAGGCCCAGAGCGCCCACGACACCTTCTGGGACTTCGTCTCCCTGCACACGGAGGCGCAGCACCACACGATGTGGAACATGTCCGACCGGGCGGTTCCGCGCTCGTACCGGATGATGGAGGGCTTCGGCGTCCACACGTTCCGGCTGGTGAACGCCGCCGGGGAGACCGTGCTGGTCAAGTTCCACTGGAAGCCCAAGCTGGGCGTGCACTCCCTGACCTGGGAGGAGGCGCAGATGCTCGGCGGTACGGACCCGGACTTCCACCGCCGGGACCTGTACGACGCGATCGAGGCCGGCGCGTTCCCCGAGTGGGAACTCGGTATCCAGGTCTTCCCCGACACCCCGGAGGAGACATTCAACGGCATCGACCTGCTCGACCCGACGAAGATCGTGCCGGAGGAGCTGGCCCCGGTGCAGCCGGTTGGCCGGCTGGTCCTCAACCGGACGCCGACGAACTTCTTCGCCGAGGTCGAGCAGGTCGCGTTCCACCCCGGGCACCTGCCGCCGGGGATCGACGTCACCAACGACCCGCTGCTCCAGGGCCGGCTCTTCTCGTACGTCGACACGCAGCTCACCCGACTGGGCGGGCCGAACTTCGCGCAGATCCCGATCAACCGTCCGCATGCGCCGGTCAACGACATGCTGCGCGACGGCTTCCACCAGCACGCCGTACACGCCGGGGTGGCGCCGTACCGGCCGAACTCGCTCGACGGTGGCAACCCGTTCCCGGCCGGCGTCGACGACGGCGCGTTCGTCGACGTGCCGGTGACCGTGGCGGAGGCACCCAAGGTGCGCGCGAACCCGGTCTCCTTCGACGACCACTTCAGCCAGGCCCGCCTGTTCTGGCTGAGCATGTCGCCGGTGGAGAAGGAGCACATCATCCGCGCCTACACCTTCGAGCTGGGCAAGTGCTACCACCAGGCGATCCGGGAACGCCAACTCCAGTGCCTGGCCAACATCGACCCGGTGCTCTGCGCGGAGGTCGCCACCGGTCTGGGCCTTTCCGCGCCACAGCCGACCGTGCCGCTCGCCGACGTCGCGCCCAGTCCGGCGCTCTCCCAGGTCGGCGGCGAGTGGCCGGCCGACGGACGCACGGTAGGGATCGTCGTCGACGCCGCCAGCGACCTCGACGGCGTCGACCAGCTGCGCCGGGCGGTGTTCGGTGCCGGCATGGTGCCGCTGCTCGTCGCCCCGCACGGCGGGACGGTGGGTGATCTGCCCGTGCAGCGCACCTTCGCCACCGGCCGGTCGGTCGAGTTCGACGTCCTCCTGTTGGCCGGAGCGCCGACGCCGGCACCGGACGCGATCCCGGCGCGCGACGCCAAGGCGGGCGCGGCGGACTCGGTGACCGTGGACCCTCGGGTACTGCTCCTGGTCGAGGAGTGCTGGCGGCACGCCAAGGCGATCGGCGCGTGGGGCGACGGGGTCGCCGTGCTGCGGGAGGCGAGGGTGAGTGGCACGCCAGGCGTCGTCACCGGCGACTCCGGCACCGAGGTCTTCGCCGCCGTGCAGCGGCTGATGGCCGCACACCGGGTGTGGGACAGGTTCCCCGCCTCGGTGGCCTGAGCCGCCCGTCCCGGCGGTCGCCCGGGTGTCCGCTGTCCGTCGCCGCGAACGGTAGAGAGGGCGTGTCCATCCGTTCGGGCGGTGACCTTGACGGGGTAAGAAGATGGGCGGAAACCACCTTCAGTGAGAGGGATCACGATGACCCTGGAACGACCGATCGCCCCGGACCCGTACGAGCTGCTGCCGACCGTGGGGTCGTTCACCCTGACCAGTGACGACGTGCCCAACGGCGAGCCGATGGACGCCGCGTACGCGCACGACAGCGTCGGCGGCGGCAACGTCTCGCCGCAGCTCGCCTGGGCCGACTTCCCGGCCGGGACGAAGGGCTTCGTGGTCACCTGCTTCGACCCGGACGCCCCCACCGGCAGCGGTTTCTGGCACTGGGTGCTGGTCAACCTGCCGGCCTCGGTGACCGAGCTGCCCCGGGGGGCGGTCGAGGGCGACCTCGGCGGGGCGTTCAGCGTCCGCAACGACTACGGCCAGCACGGGTACGGCGGAGCCGCTCCGCCGGCCGGGGACCGTCCGCACCGGTACGTCTTCGCCGTGCACGCGCTGGACGTGGAGAACCTGGACGTCACGCCGGAGGCGACGCCCGCGTACGTTGGCTTCAACCTGGCCTTCCACACCCTGGCCCGGGCGGTGATCCGGCCGACGTACCAGGTCAGGGAGTAACCACCGACGAGCGGAAGGGCCGCGTTCCCGGTCGCCGGGCGCGGCCCTTCGTGGTGGTTGTTCCGTCCGGGTCAGCCGGGGACGCGGGCGACGGCGAACACCGACTGGCCGAACGGCGGCCGGACGAGCTGCTCGGCGGCCTTGGTCACCGGCAGGACGGTGGTGTCGTATACCTTGACCATCGGGCCCTCCTTCGGCATCAGCCGGAAGACCTTGGTGGCCATGAAGTAGCCGATCAGACCGAGCGCGTTGGCGTAGTGGATCCGCTCCACGCGCAGTCCGGCCGAGGTCATCGCCGCACCGAGCGTCCGCTTGGTGTAGCGGCGGACGTGGCCGGTGGCGATGTCGGCCGGGCTCATGGCGAACTGGAACGCCGGCACGATGATGATCACCGCACCGCCCGGCCGGACCAGGTCCCGCATGCTGCGCAGGGCGGCGACGTCCTCCTCGATGTGTTCGAGGACGTTGTAGGAGACCGCCGCGCTGTACTCGCCGCCGATCTCGTCGTGCGGGAGCAGCATCTGCCGGACCTCGATGGTCGGGTGGTCGGCGAGACGTTCCTTCAGCGCGATCAGCCGGTCCGGGTCCGCCTCGGTGGCGGTGAAGCGGGGCAGGTGCGGTGCCCACTCCAGCGCGTAGTCCCCGAGCCCACTGCCGATCTCGATGGGATTGTCGCCGAGGTATGGGAGGGCGAGCTCGACGAACCATCGGCGGTGGTTGACGGCGGTGGCGAGGCCCTCCAGCACCTCCGACTGCACGCGCTGGTCGCCAGTGATTTCTGCCATGCGTCGATTCCTCACCATATGACTCGACCCGCACCCGGACCCGACAGAGTCAACCACCTGTGTCGTCGGTGGGGAAATCAGGCCACCGGGGGTGACCGGAATACGGTTCGATCGGGGGTGCGGAGATCTTCTACTGGGCGAACCCGGCACATACTACGCCGGAACTCCGAAACGCACACCTTGCCGCCTTGGCCTGACTACGCTCTGAATTGTCATGACTACTCCGGGGTCGGAGGCTGGTCGGGAGTGGCTCCTCCGTCCGGTGTCCTCCAATGCGACGCGGCGGGACGATCCGGGTGGGCCGGACGCGGGCGTGCGCCTGGCGGGCCGGTGGCTGCCGGACGTCGTCGCGGTGGCGGGCTTCGTGCTCCTGGCGCTCTGGGTGACCGTCCGATTCTGGATGAATCCCGACCACGAGAGTCGGGTCAATCCCACCGACCAGGCCCAGTTCGAGTGGATGATGGCGCATGGCGCGCGGGTGGTGACCGATTTCGCCTACCCGTTCGGTTCGGACCGGATGAATGTGCCGGACGGCGTCAACCTCATGGCAAACACGTCCGTATTATCCGTTTCATTGCCAATGACGCCGGTCACCGTGTTGTTCGGGCCGCGCACCGCCTTTCTCCTCTTTCTCACCGGCGCGATGATCGCCACGGGCACCGCCTGGTACCTCGTCATCTCCCGGGTGCTGACCCGGTCCCGACTCGCAGCCTGGGCGGGGGCGACGTTCTGCGCCTTCTCCCCGGCGATGGTCTCCCACGCCAACGCCCACCCGAACATCGTCGCGCAGTACGTGGTCCCACTGATCGTCTGGCGGACGCTGGCGCTACGCGAGCCGGGCCGGTCGGTCCGCAACGGCCTGGTCCTCGGACTCCTGATCGTCTGGCAGGCGTTCCTCAACCTGGAGATCCTGCTGATGACCGCGGTGGGGCTCGGGGTGGTGGTCGCCGTGCTGGCCGTCCGCCGGCCCTACCTGCGGCGGTATGGCCGACCCTTCCTCGCCGGGCTCGGTGTCGCCGCCGGGCTCGCGCTCGTGGTGCTGGCGTACCCGCTATACGTCCAGTTCTTCGGTCCCGGCGCGTACGAGGGCCTCTCCCGGCTGATCCGGGGCTACCGCAGCGACCTCGCCTCCTTCTTCGCCTGGCCCGGCGAGTCGCTGGCCGGCGATCCGCGCGACACCAGACGGCTGGCCAAGAACCCGACCGAGGAGAACGCCTTCCTCGGCTGGCCGTTGGCGGTACTCGTGCCCGCTCTGGTCTGGTGGCTGCGGGACCGGGCCGAGGTGCTCGGCCTCGCCGCCGCCGGGGTGCTGTTCGCCGTGCTCTCCCTTGGTCGTGAGATCCGTTACAACGGCCGGGACACCGGTGTTCCCGCGCCCTGGGCGGTGCTGGAGAACCTGCCGATCCTGCACTCGGTGGTACCCACCCGGTGGGCGCTGGCGTTGACCCCGGTCGTCGGCCTGCTCCTGGCGTACGGCGTCGAACGCGCCGGGGACCTGGCCCGCCGTCATCCGGCGGCCCGCCGGCAGATCCGGTTTGGTGCGGTCACCGTGCTGGCGATGGCGCTGCTGCCGTTGCTGCCCACCCCGCTGCCGACGACCCGGCTGGATCCGGTGCCCGAGTTCGTCCTCTCCGGCGCGTGGCGGCCGTACCTGGCCGGTGGGCGGAGCCTGGTCGCCCTGCCGCTGCCCGACACCGACTACGCCGACCCGCTGCGCTGGTCCGCGGTGACCGGCCTGGAGATGCCGATCGCCCGGGGCTACTTTCTCGGACCGGACCGGCGGCCGGACGCGCCCGAGGGGCGGATCGCGCTGTTCGGGGCCACGCCCCGCCCGACCAGCAGTTTCTTCGTCACCATCCGGCGCACCGGCGCGGTGCCGCCGATCACCCCGCAGGACCGGGTGGCGGCCGTCGACGACCTGCGGTACTGGCGGGCCGGCGCGGTGGTGCTCGCTCCGCACCGGCACGAGGACGCGCTGCGGCGCGGGATGACCGAACTCACCGGAGTCGAGCCGGTCCGCATCGGCGGGGTGTGGCTCTGGGACGTCCGCCCCCTGGTGGACTGACCGGCCCGCCGGGCGGCTCAGCCGTCTCCGGCCGGGATCGGACGGGCGCGGGTCAGGGGCGGACGCAACAGCCCTGGCAGTACTTCGGCTTCGGCAGGGTGAACGCCTGACAGCAGGTGCGGCGCTGGACGGTGGGCTGACCGGACGGCCCGGGCACCAGGTCGACCAGGTCCCGGACGCCGAGCGTGCCGAGCAGGGTGTCGACCGACTCCACCGCCGAACCGGGCAGGGCGTCGGCGGCCCGCAGGATCCCGTGGGCGATGCCGGAGGCGACCGAGCCGAGCAGCGTACGGGTGCCGATGCGGACCTCGGTCCGGATCGCCCTGACCAGCGGGTGGAGGTGGGCGTCGAGCAGCGACGCGCGGAGCAGGTCGAGCAGTTCGGCGTCGTCGGCGACCACCCGGACCTCGGGTGGGGGCGCCAGGGCCAGTGGGTCGCTCGGCAGCACCGCCACGGTCGTCGACTGCCGCAGCCCGAGCGTGACCAGGGGGCGATGGTCCTCAAAGTGGATCAGCACGTCGGCCGGGTCGAGCAGGGGCACCCGCCGCGCGGAGGCCCAGCCGAGCACCACCGGCAGCGCCGCCCAGTAGCTGTACGACTTCCAGGCCAGGGCGGCGCAGGCGTGCGGTGTGCCACCCCAGCGGTGGGCGGCGGCGGCCAGGAGTTCGGGGAGGCGGGTGCCGTCCACCAGGGTGGTGGCCGGGGACCAGCCGTACTCGTCGGTCACCAGCAGCCCGGGGGTGAGCCCGGGGAGGTCGTCGGTGCCGAACATGGCCCGCAGCGTGGTGGTGACCGGAGTGAGCGGCGCGGTGGCGAGACGGGGTGGGATCACCGCTGTCATGTGTCGCGCTCCCCTCGTGGTGCCGGCCGCATGAGCTAAGGCTAACCTAACTCGCGCTCCGGGGGGAGAGGTGGCCGGTAACGGTGTGTGCCCGGCTGGCCTGCCCCGCTGGTACCCGGGGTCGCGAGTCGGAAACGTGTCCGACAAGCGGTCATAACGGACATGCTGAGAACCGTTCGGGGAGCTTTGTCAAGGTCAGAGTCGGCAACGTGCCACTTCCGTGGAATCCCGCCGACCAAACGTGAAACTGAATACTCCCGGCCATGAGGAAGCTGATGACGACCTCGCCCCTCGAACGGGCCGCCGACTCGTTCGCAGCTGAGCTCGGCCGGCACCGGATCGAGCGAGGGCTGTCCAAGAAGCAGCTCGCCACCCTGATGGGGTTCGACCCGTCGTACGTCAGCCACGTCGAGAGCCGCCGGCACCGTCCCACCGAGGACTTCGCGCGGCGCGCCGAGGCCGTCCTGGAGGCCGGCGGCGCAATCTGGCAGCGCTTCCGTGAGTACGACGACCTGCGGCACGCCCGGACCGCCCCGCCGCACCGCGACCCGCCCGTCCCCAGCCAGTGGATGCCACCCGGCACGGGGCTGATCGTCGAGCACGAGCTGGCGAGTCTCACCTACCGCGACGGCGTCTACCGCTGTGCCGTCCGGCGGGCCCTCTACAACGCCGGCACCGACCCGGTCACCCGCTACCTGGCCCGGGTCGCCGTCGACCGCTACCCAAACGACCCCGGCCGCTCCAACCGGCACCACCGGGACCACCCCCTGACCTTCGCCGAGTTGCAACTGCGGGCGTACCGGGACGACCGGGGCGAACGGGAGCCGATGCACTGGCGGGCCAAGCACGACCGGGACGCGTTCAAGGAGTTCTGGCTCCTCTTCGAGAACGCCGACGGCCGCTTCCCGCTCTACCCCGGCGACCGGGCCACGATCGAGTACGAGTACTGCGTCGGACAGGAGAAGTGGGGACGCTGGTTCCAGCGCGCCGTCCGGGTGCCGACCCGGGCGCTCGACGTGCGGCTGGACCTGCCCGCCGCACTCGAACCGCAGGTCTGGGGACTGGAGACCTCGTTGTCGGCGGAGGAGGGACCACTGCGCACCCCGGTGCAGCGCCACGACGAGGGCGACCGGGCGATCTTCGAGTGGGCGACGGAGAACCCGCCGCTCAACGCCCGCTACCGGCTCCAGTGGCGGTTCCGCAACCCACCCGCCACACCCACCCCGACCGGCACGCCGGCCGACCCGGCACGCCCCCGGCCGAGCGACCGGATGCGGGCCGCCGGCATCGTGCAGCGCGGCGCCGACCTGCTCCGTCAGCCCGTCCGGCAGTTCGACCTGCCCGAGGAGGGGCCGGTCGCCCGGGACGTGGTGGAACGGCTGCTCGACGCCCTCGCCGAGCTCGACGAACTGCACCGGTTCAGCCGGGGCGTCGGACTGGCCGCCCCCCAACTCGGGCTCAGCTGCGCCGCCGCCGTGGTGCGCCCGCCGGACCGCAGCGCCGACCCGATCGTGCTGCTCAACCCCCGGGTGGTCGACTCCTCCCCGGACACCGACGAGCAGTACGAGGGCTGCCTCTCCTTCTTCGACCACCGGGGTCTCGTCCCCCGGTCACTGCGGCTCGACGTGGAACACGCCCGTGTCGACGGCACCCGGCTGATCACGTCCTTCGAGTTCGGCGTGGCCCGGCTGGTCGCGCACGAGATCGACCACCTGGAGGGGCGGCTCTACGTCGACCGGATGGCACCGGGCGTTCCGCTGGTGCCGGTCGAGGAGTACCGCGAGACCAGTCACGCCTGGCGTTACTGACCTGGGCGGCCGGACGGGTGCCGGGTCGCGTGCCCCAGGGGGCGGGGGCACGCGACCCGGCGTGGGGGGAGGAATGTCTAGAGGTTGCCGAAGGTGTCGTACCGGATGTGCTGCGGCGGCACCTGGTCGGCGGCGAGCGCCCGCAGGGTGGCCCGGACCATCCCGGCCGACCCGGAGACGAAGCAGTCGTGCGCCGTCCACGGGCCGTAGCGGGTCACCACATCGGAGATGTCGCCCTGCTCGCCGTCGAAGTCCGGGTCCGCGCTGCACGCCGGCGTCACGGACAACCACGGGTGTGCGGCCACCAGCTCCTGCAACCCGGCCAGGGCGTACAGGTCGTCGGCTTGCCGGGCCCCGTAGAAGACGTGCACCCAGCGGGTCCGGTTGTACGTGGTCAACTCCTCGACCAGCGCCTTGACCGGGGCCAGCCCCACCCCTCCGGCCACGCAGAGGATGTCCCGTTCCGAGGCGCGGTCCAGGGTCATCCCGCCCATCGGCGCGGCGATCCGCAGCAGGTCACCCGGCTTGACCCGGCGGACCAGGGCGCCGGAGAGCCAACCCGCGCCCGGCGTCCGGACGTGGAACTCCAGGATGTTGTCGTCGTTCGGGGCGTTCGCCACCGAGTACGTCCGCCACACCCGTGGGTGGTACCGGGGCGCCTCGATGCTGACGTACTGACCCGCCCGGTACGGCAGCGGATGTTGCAGGGCCTGGACGGTCAGCACGGCGGTGTCCGGGCCGTGCCGCCGGTGGGTCAGCACCTCGGCGTGCCAGAACGGCGGGTTCTCGTCGGCCGCCGCGCCGGCCTGCATCTTCTCCGCGATCGCCGCGTACGCGTCCCGCCACGCCTGGTCGTACTCCAGGTTCCAGCCGTCCCCGCCGGCGGTGCGCAACGCGTCCAGCAGGGCGACCCCCATGGTGGCGTAGTTGTCGGCGGTGACGTGGTACTTCCGGTGGTCCCGGCCGAGGCCGCGCAGGTACTCGTCGAAGCTCTCCGGGTCGCCGACGGCCTGGGTGGCGGCGACGATCGCGTCGAGGATGCGGTCACCCTGGCCGCGCATCTGCACCGGAAAAAGCTTTCGCAGGTCGGAGTCGAGGAGGAACAGGCGGGCGTAGAAGTAGTCGCTGAGGCGCTCCCGGTCCCCCTCGACCAGAGCCCAGCTCTCCTTCAACAGCCGCGCGAAGTTCTCCATCGGCGCTCCTCTCGGCAGGACGGTGGATCGGGCAGGTCCCAGCATGACCACGGAGCGTCGACGGTGGTCGCACAGAATGTGCGATCGATTCGCGCTGTCTGCCGCCTTCGTCCCACCCCCCCCCGTCGAACGAGGAGTAGTGGTGCCTGATTGGCGGCTATCGTGCGGTTTGTGAGGTGCCCAAAGTCCTTGATCGACAGGTCGGGGGGCGGTGCCGGCCGGCGCGGGGATCGGGCACAGTGGTGCGGTGACGGTTGAGCTCACCCGACCGGTGTCGCACCGGCTCCTCGGCACCGAGACGCTGCTGGTGCTCGGACTGTCGCTCGGGCAGTCCGCGATCTACGCCATGGTCTCCATCACCGCCAAGCTGACCGCCGAGGGCGGGCTGTCCCGGCAGACCGCCGCGCTGAACACCTCGGCGTCACCCCGGCCCTGGCTGGACCTGACGTACCAGGTGCTCGGCATCGTCTTCGCGCTGGTCCCGGTGCTGCTCGCCGTACACCTGGTCAACCGGGACCCGGGCGACGCCGGACGGACCCTCGGCCTGGACGCCCGACAGCCCGGCCGGGACCTGGCCCGGGGTGCCGGGCTGGCCGCGCTGATCGGCCTGCCCGGCCTGGCGCTGTTCTGGGTCGCCGCGCAGCTCGGGATCAACGCCACGGTCGTGCCGGCCGCGCTGCCCGAGCTGTGGTGGACCGTGCCGGTGCTGATCCTCGCCGCCGTGCAGAACGCGGTGCTGGAGGAGGTGATCGTGGTCGGCTACCTGATGACCCGGCTGCGGCAGCTCCAGTGGCGGGTCGGCGCGGTGATCGCCACCAGTGCGCTGCTGCGCGGCTCCTACCACCTCTACCAGGGCTTCGGCGCATTCGTCGGGAACGCGGTGATGGGCGTGGTCTTCAGTCTCTTCTACCTGCGGACCCGGCGGGTGATGCCGCTGGTCGTCGCCCACACGCTGCTCGACATCGTGGCCTTCGTCGGCTACTCCCTGCTGCCCAGGGAATGGTTCGACTGGCTCTGAGGCCAGCGGAACCCGGGCTGCCGGTAGGCGACGATCGTCCGGGCGGCCAACCGCTCCACGGCGGCCGAGTTCCCGGCCGCCGTGGCGAGCGCCGCCGCGCCGGGCAGCAGCCGGGACGCCAGCCGTAGCGCCAACCAGCCGCCCGCCTGCGCGGCGAGCGGCGTGGCCAGCCGCCAGGCCGCCTCGGCCACCCGATCCCACGGCGGCTCGCCCTCCCCGGTCTCCGCGCGGGCGGCGGCGAGAGCCGTCCGGGCGCTGTCCACGTCCGGGTGCACCCGGGTCAGCACCAGCAGCTCGACCGCCCGCTCCGGGTCGACCGGGTCCCGCCCGTGCGCCGCCGCCAAATGCAGCACCAGGCCGGACTGGGTCCAGAGCACCGCCGCCAGCTCGGCCAGGGGAGCGAAGAGACCGGCTACCGCGGCGGTGGCCCCACCCCACCCGGCCAGCCGGACGAACCGCCGGGTGGCGAGCCGGGCCAGACCTGCGGAACCAGCATTCGGGTACGCCTCGCGCAGCGCCGCCGCCCAGGCATCGGCCCGTGGCCCGATCCGCTCCACCGCCGCCAGGGCCAGCAACTCCGGCGCGAAGGCCGGGTGCGCCAACAGCCGGTCGAGGTCGACGGTACGGCCTCCCGCCGCCTTCCCGGTGCTCCTCCGCGCGGCGGCCGGCTTCCCGGTCGACTTCCGGGCCGTGCTCCTCCTCGGGGTGGCCTCACGCGGGACCACCTCCTCGCCGCTCGGGCCGTCCGTGGGCTCCGTTCCGGCATCGTGCGGCGGGGTGTGTTCCGAATCACCAACCATGGGCTGAGTTGGGGAGACAGGCGTCCCCGGTCCTGGCGTGGTGACACCATCGGCGTCCGCTTTCCGGCGACGGCGGGGCACCGACGTGCTCACCGGCCGGACCGTACCGGCGGGTGTGCCCTGCTCCGGCGGGCCGGACGGGTCCTCGGAGACCGCGCCCGCCCGCCGGCCCGCCCGGACCACCTTCTGACGAGGGGCCCGACGAGGAGGTGTCGCCGGTTGCTCGGACTCGGTCGGACCGCTGGTCTCGGGCGGCTGGAAGAGCACCGTGGGGGCCGAGGTCTTCCGGCGGGGCCGAGTGCGGGGCGGGACGTCCGGCTGGTCGGTGACCTGGTCGGGTTGGGCGGCCGGGACAGCCGGCGGGGTGAAGGTCGGCTCGGGGGAACGGCCGCGACGTGCCGCTGTGCGCGGCTCGCGGCGAGGCGGATCGCTCGGCGGCTGCTCCTGCATATCGACGAAGCCTAGTCCCGATCGCGGTGCCACGCAGGGGGAAACTCCTGCTCAGGGAGGGAAGTTGGTCGACCGGTGCCGCTGGAGGGGGAAGTCGCTTTGCTCCCTGCCGGGGCGGGGCTGTATTCTCGGGCGGCGGTGGTCTGCTGGGCCACCGAGGAGACTTCGCCTAGTCTGGTCTATGGCGCCGCACTGCTAATGCGGTTGGGGTCTTAAAGCCCCTCCCGGGTTCGAATCCCGGAGTCTCCGCGCGAAGGCCGGGTGTGTAGACTGGCCGAGCACCAGCGCCCGTAGCTCAACGGATAGAGCATCTGACTACGGATCAGAAGGTTAGGGGTTCGAGTCCCTTCGGGCGCGCAAGATCACAAGGGGCCTGACCTGCGGAAACGCTGGTCAGGCCCCTTCGTTTTCTCGTCCCCTGTGGACGTTTGGGTGCTCGGATGGTGCTCGTGCGACGAGCATCCCTCACGTCCGGCCCTGTCCGGTAGCACCCCGCTCGGTCCCAGCACTTCCTCCGTGCCGCCGAACGAGGTAGGTCTGGTTGTCCCAGTGAGGGACGAGGGCTGTTTCCGCTGCGATGGGTGCTCGCCCGGTTGCGTTGAGGTCAGCTACGGTGGCTTCGTTCTGCGTCGATTTGGCTATCAAACCCTCGTGGGTTGTGAAGGTCGGGGCTTTCGTGATCGATCCGCAGCAGGTCCAGGACGTCAAGCGGGCGCTCGGCGCAAAGCTCGCGCGTTGGCGCAAGTCGCGTGGCCTGACGCAGGCCGATGTGGCCGAGCGGGTGTACAGCACTCGGAGCACCATCGCTGGGGTTGAGTGTGGTCAGCAGGTTGCTGATCGGATCTTCTGGCAGCGGTGTGAGACGTTTCTGGACGCCGGTGGGGAACTGCTCGCCGGGTACGACGGTTACCGGAGTCTCAAGCAGCGGCATGATCAGGAGAAGCTCGAGGCTAGGCAACGCGCACGGTGGGGTGAGGTTGAAGGCGATTCGCGGCCAGGCATGGATGGTGTCCCGACCGTGGCGGGTCGGGCGCTGCTTCCACCTGCACAGGTAGTGCGATCGTCGACATCGGCAGGCGGTCCGGTGGAGACGGGTTGGCCGGCCGACCGGTCAACTGGCCTGGGTTGGCCCGGGCTGGGGCAGGTCTCGGTGGATGTTGATCCCGCGTTGGCCTTGCACTGGAGCGAGATGCTCCGGCTCCTCGCGGCTTCCCACAATGTCTTCGGTTCCCGGCAGGTCTACGACGCTGTCTGCCGAGAGCTGGCCGTGATCCGCCGTTACCGGCACGAGGCCATGGACGACCTCAAGTCGCGTCTGCTGGCGGTAGAGGCGCGATGGGCGGAGTTCGGGTCATGGACCGCCGACAATCTGGGGGACGCCGCGGCCGCGGCGTACTGGCTTGACCAGGCACTCGAACTGGCGCGCGGAGCGGGCGACAGACGGATGGCCGCCTATGTCTTCATGCGCCAGGCGCAGCAAGCCGCCGACCGACTCGACGGCACTCACGCCACGCGACTCGCCAGGACGGCCGAGACCATCGTGTCACTCGCCGACCGCGACCGCGCCCTGTGCCTGATTCGTCAGGCACAGGGACACGCCCTCCTCGGCGATCAACCACGCTCCCTCACCGCCCTCAAAATCGCACACAAGTTGATCGACCGAGCGGCAAGCGTCGGTGCCGACGACTCGGACACCATCGGCCGCCACTGCACCCTTGCCTACCTACGGGCACACGAGGGCTACTGCCTTCTACGCCTCGGTCAAGCCAAGGCGGCTGCCCGTGCCCTTGAAGAGGTCCTCGACGGCTGGCCCGTCGAATACCGACAGGATGAAACGCTGGCACGAGCCTGGCTCGCCTTGTCCTACGTCTCCGTCGACCGGTTGGCCGAGGCGGGCGTCGAGGGAAGCCGAGCGTTGTCCCTTGCCGCCGCAACCTCTTCCGCGCGGGCGATGCGTACCCTGGGCCAGTTGCATGCCCAGCTCACGGGGAAGACGGCATCTGCCGAGGTGGTCGGGTTCAGGAATGCCTTCTCACTCGTCGCTTCGACGGCCAGACTGTGATCATGGATTTGATCACCACCGCGACGACCACTGACGAGGCCAGCCGCGCCTCGGACGTCGCCGTGCTACCGGTGGGCAGTTTCGAGCAACACGGCGATCACCTACCTCTGCTCACGGACACGATCGCTGCTTGCGCTATCGCGAAGGCTGCCGCTGCCAGGTACGACTTGATGCTCCTTCCTCCTGTGACCATCAGTTGCTCGCAGGAACACACCGGCTGGCCAGGTTCGGTGAGTATCCGCTCATCCACCCTGACCCGCATCGTCGCCGACGTCGGGGAATCGCTGAGCCGGACAGGTGTCGACCGGCTGGTCGTGGTCAACGGCCATGGCGGGAACTACGTGCTGTCCAACATCGTGCAGGAAGCCAACGTCGGCGAGCGCCGCATGGCCTTGTACCCGCGACGGCAGGACTGGGAGGCCGCCCGCCAGCAGGCCGGGCTGGTCAGCAGCAGCCACGACGACATGCACGCTGGGGAGATCGAGACTTCCCTGCTCCTGCATCTCTGTCCCGAACTCGTCCGCGACGGTTATCAGAACGCCGACCACCTTGCGGAACGTCCGGACCTGCTGGTCCTGGGAATGCGCGGCTACACCGACAGCGGGGTCATCGGCCAGCCGTCCCTCGCCACCGCCGACAAAGGGAAAGCCGTGCTGGAAAGCCTTACTGCCGCGTTCGCCAACGTTCTGGCCATACTGCGGGGCGAACCACACCAGTAGACGTAGCTCCGGCAGTGGCTGCTGTTCGGTAACCCAAGTCGACCTCCAGCCCGAAGCCGTCGACGCCGTCTTCCGCCGCCACCGCGCGGAGATGCTCATCGGCAACCTGATGCCGCATTCCACGCTCGGGCCGGCCGCGCTGGCCCCGCTGGACCTGCGGCCTCGCCTGGTCACAGGGCTGAACGACACACCACGGATTAGCACAAACGATCTAATCCTGGGAGTAGGGTGTCGGAGTGTGAGCGCCCGCGACGCCGAACCCGATCCGCCCTGGCTGACGCCGCGGCAGCGGCAGATCCTCACGGTGATCCGCGAGTGCGTCGCGCGGGATGGTTATCCCCCGACGGTGCGGGAGATCGGCGCGGCGGTCGGCCTCAAGTCACCGTCGTCGGTGGCCCACCAGCTTCGGACGCTCCAACGGCACGGCCTAATACGGCGGGCTCCCGGCGGGCCACGGGCTGTCGACGCCCGCCCATCGGCCACCGACAGCCCGGCGACCGCGGCCTGCGCGCAGGTCCCGTTGCTGGGTTCGATTGCCGCCGGCACTCCCATCCTCGCCGAGGAACACGTCGAGGAGGTTCTGTCGCTGCCCGCGGACCTGGTCGGCCGGGGCGCCCTGTTCGCGCTGCGGGTCCGGGGCGACTCGATGATCGGCGCGGGCATCGCCGATCGGGACGTCATCGTGGTACGCCAGCAAGCGGTCGCCGACAACGGCGACATCGTCGCCGCCATGATCGACGGCGAGGCGACAGTCAAGCGGTACCGGACCCGAGACGGCAGGATCGAACTCGTCCCCCACAACCCGCACTACCCGATCATCGCCGGGGACCGCGCCATCATCCTCGGCAAAGTCGTCTGCACGCTCCACCGCTGGTGAGCCCCCGCACTGTCTGGCGTGGCCACCTGTCGGGGAGCAGGCGGCGGACAGGGTGAGGCTTACCGCGCCGCCGATGCTGTTGGTCATGACGATGGTGTCGTCGAGGCCGAGCACCACGATCCGCGGCAGTCACGATCTCGAAGACTGTTTTCCGCGTTCAGCTGGCGGTCGTCGAGGGCAAGGCGCTGTCGGTCGCCGGGGCTACGCGCGATTTCGGAGTGCTTGCTGATGGCCGGCGTTTGTCGCGGACGTAGATGACGCCGGGCTTGCCGCCGCCGGGGATGCGGCGCTCAATGTCGAACAAGGTGGTGGCGGTGACAAGGTCGCTGAGTTTGCCGTAGCCGTAGCTTCGAGGGTCGAAGTCGGGGCGCTGTTTGACGATGATGTTGCCGACGCTGGCCAGGGGCGCCCAGCCGTCGTCGTCGGAGGCGGCCTCGACCGCGTTGCGCAGAAGGACGACGAGGGCGGTGTCGCCCTTGAGTTGGGCGGCGGTCGGGGTGGCTTTCGTCGGCGCGACGTCCGCCGGGGCGGGGCTGCCGGTGTAGTTCAGGTTCTCGGTGTAGACGAACTTGTCACAGGCGGCGACGAAAGGTTTCGGGGTCTTGCGTTCGCCGAAGCCGTACACCGTGAGTCCGGACTCGCGTAGCCGTGACGCCAGGCGGGTGAAGTCGCTGTCGCTGGACACGATGCAGAAACCATCGAAGCGCCCGGAGTACAGCAGGTCCATCGCGTCGATGATCAACGCCGAGTCGGTGGCGTTCTTGCCGGTGGTGTAGGCGAACTGCTGGATCGGCTGGATCGACTGGGCGAGCAGCATGTCCTTCCAACCGCGAAGGCTGGTCCCGGTCCAGTCGCCGTAGGCGCGCTTGACATGGGCGGTGCCGTACTTGGCGACCTCGGCCAGCAACGCCTCGACGGCCGCCGGTTGGGCGTTATCCGCGTCGATCAATACAGCGAGTTTAGCGGCGGTCTCCATCGCGTCCTCTGATCTGGTATCTCGTCGGGGTTGACTTACCCGCCAGCGACTGGCCTGTCAGTCCTCCTCGGGGTGCATGCTCGTGAGGCGCGAGTTCCTCGGGTGGCGCTCCGTCAGGTGTTGCGTAGCACGGTGCAGGTGCCGTAGTCGACTCCCCGGTGGCGGAGGCAACGTACAGACGACCATGCGGCGGCGCGCCGCGTCTACCCGCTCCCACCGGCGGAATCTCGATCGTCGGCTGCCGTGCTAACCGGACACAGGGACGCGAGTCCGTCCAGGGCACCGCCCCTCACCTGGCACCCAACGCCCATCGGGGAGGATAGTGCGAAACTTCGTTCCGAGAGGCGATCGCGATCTTGAATCTGTCGTGCGTGTTCTGCTCGGTGACGGCTGGCGTTACCGATCCTGGGGTCTGTCTCGCCGTCAACAACGAGTTCGTTGTTTTTCCGGCACTTCACCAGCGGCCGAACAACAGAGGTCACATGCTTCTCGTCCCGGCAGGTCACGTCGGCGGCATCGCCGACGTGCCGCCCGAGAAGGCGGGCCCCATGCTGGCCGCGCTTCAGGTGACGACGCAGGCGGTGAAGGCTGCGTTCGGCGCCAGCGGGACGACGGTGCGGCTCAACCTGGGACCTCCCGCTCAAGACATCTTCCATCTTCACTGGCACATCATTCCGCGGTACGTGGGCGACGACTTCAACAGCGCTAAGTCCTCCGAGGTGCCTCTGAACGAACGCTTGCAGCTCACGGCGAAGCTTGGCCAGCACCTTGTCAGACGGGCTTCGACCCGGGTCCGTAAGTGATCAGGTGTCGGCACGCAGCACCACACCCGTTCGCTCCATCCGGACTTCCAGACGAGCATGAACGCGCTGGTGGGAGTAGGGGCGCACGCTCTGAAGGTTGACGCTCACCTCGCCCGGGCTCGCGCGATCTTGGCGGGGTGCCGGTGCTGGTCCTCGGCGCTACCGGTGCTGTACTGTCCGAGGAGTTTATGCACGTGCGCATGGAGTCGCTGACGTATGGGTACTCGCGGATCGCCTCAACGCTACCGAGTGGGCGCTGAGCTGCGTCGAGTACGCGAGAACCTGGGATGGTCCGGGGAGCGCGTCGCAGATTCGCTCGAGTGGTCGCAGTCGAAGGTCTCCCGGATCGAAACCGGGGCGACGGCATTCACCGTTCGCGACGTAGACCGGTTGCTCGGTCTCTACGGGGTCGATCCCGACATCCGTGCTGAGCTGCTGGCGGCGACTGCGGAGGAGAACGGCGAGGGGTCCTGGATCACGATTGCCGGCGGCTGGGGACGGAGACAGGGGGCAGTCGCGGCGCTGGAGTCGACAACGCGGGAGATCAGGCAATATCAGCCGGTCGTCGTGCCGGGCCTGTTGCAGACCCGAGCCTACGCCCATGCGATGGCGGTCGCGGTCGGGGCGGGAAGCCCGGACTACATCGCCGACGTGCGCATGGCGCGACAGCAGATGCTGGAGGGGCCTGACGCGCCTCGCTTCGTGGTTGTGGTGGACGCTCGAGCTCTGCTGTTCCGCGCGTTCCCGGTCGAGGTGTCCCGAGGTCAGATCCAGCATCTGACGGGCTTGGTGGACCATCCCAACATCGAGCTCGGTGTCGTCCCGATCGGCGTGCAGCACCCAGTCGTAGCAGCTCAGGGGTTCACCATTTTCGACTTCCGGTCCGGCCTCAGCCCTCGCACTGTATGGATCGAGTCGCCTGGAGGTGACTGCTACTTCAGCGAGGAGGCTGCTGTCGCCCGGTTTGAGAAGGCGTTTACGGGGCTGAAGTCCGTTGCACTGCACGGCAATCATGTCGTTGAATACCTCAATGCTCTCGATGTTGAGGTCGAGCGCCTTGACGCCATCGTTCCCGGAGTGGGAGGAAGCTGATGTCATCAGTGGGGTTCGCAGGCGCGACGTGGCGAAAGAGCAGCGTGAGCGGCGACACGGGCTGCGTAGAGGCCGCGTTCGTCGAGGAGGAGGTGGGGGTGCGGGACTCAAAACTGTCTGACGACAGCTCCGTCCTAGTCTTCACACGGCACGAGTGGGCGGTGTTCTTGCATGGCGTGGGCAAAGGTGAGTTCGGTCGCCCCGCAGCCTGAAAGCACCCGGCCAGTACCATCGGACCGGCCGGCTGCTGCCGACCGGCGGCGTCAGATCCGTCCACTGTTGGCTGCGGTCGCTGTCTCCGTCGCAGGCGACGGAGCGTTCATCGCCGCCGCGCCGCTGCTGGCTTCGACGCTCACAGCCGATCCGCTTGCGATCTCCGCTGTGAGCGCGGCCTTCTATCTGCCATGGCTGGCCCTCGGGCTGCCTGCTGGAGCGCTCGCGGACAGGTGGCCACGCCGTCGAGTGCTCGTGATTGCCGACCTCGTCCGCGCGGTGCTGATCGGGCTGCTGGTCGCAGCGCTGGCGCTCGGTTGGGCGAGCATTCCGCTGCTGATCACGGTCGTCTTCGCGGTGGGTGTCGCCCAGTGCTTCTTCGACGCCGCGTCGCAGGCGGTGATCCCGATGATCATCGGCAGGGACGGGGATAACCTGAGCAAGGTCAACGGCCGGTACTGGGCGCTGGACACCACGGGACGGTCGCTGGTGGGTCCGCCTCTCGGCTCGTTGACGTTCTCAGTCGGCCGGTCTCTGCCGTTCGCCGTCGACGCGGTCTCGTTCCTGGTCTCGGCGGCACTGGTGCGGATGGTGCCCGATGTGCGGTCTGAGCAGCCGGCCCGTCAGCCGTTGTGGGCGTCGATTCGTGAAGGCATGCGCCACCTGTTCAGAACACCGGACCTTCGCGTCCTCGCGGTCGCGATGGGTGTGTTCAACCTCGGCTATTTCATGGTCATGGGGACGTTCGTGCTCTATGCCCAACGCACACTTCACCTTCCGAACGCGGCCTACGGGGCTCTGCTGGCCGCGATGGCGGTGGGTGGGATCGTCGCTGCGGCCAATGCTCGCCGCCTGATCGCGGGTTTGGCGTACCGCAAGGTGCAGGCTGCCGCAATGACTGTCCAGGCGGGGGTGTGGCTGGTGGCGATGCTGACAGGCAACGTCTGGGTGATAGCAGCGCTGTTCGTGGTCTACGGCGCGGCGGCAAGTCTGGCGTCCGTCGCTGTCGGCTCAGCTCGGCAGGCGCTGTCACCGGACGGCTTGATCGGAAGGGTGGTCGCGGCGTTCCGGATTCTGGGCCTGGGCGGGGCGGGACTCGGTGCGCTTGTCGGCGGCGCGGTGGCGAAGTCGGCCGGGCTGGACGCGACCTTCGTTGTCGCTGCGGTGGTGCTGGTCGTGGCCGCGTTTTTCACCTGGCCGAGTAGACGGCAGCCGAATCAGGCGAACGATCACGAAGGGGTGCGGTCGGGCGCCCTCACTTGAGCCCTTTACCGCCGTCCGTATCGCGCAGCTTGAGGCCGGCAGACATTCCAGGCAACCGTGGGTCATCGCCATAGAAGATGCCGTGCAGCGAGACGATGCGGCGGCAGGTCGCGGCGTAGGAGGCCATGCCCTGCCGCCGGATCATCGGGATGAGCGTGCTGGATACGGAGAGGACCGCGCGCAGGAAGCCCGCGTAAGCACGTGGGACGTCGAACGCCTTCAGCTGCGACTCGACCTCGCTGAGCAGCTCGTCGCATGCGGCGTCCAAGTCGATGCCGCCGGTGCGGGGTTGCTGTAGACCGATGTACCGCAGACTGTTCAACACCTTTTCGCGCAGCCGTGAGGCACCCACGGTGGCCAGCGCGGTAGCACGGAGATCCTTGCCGAGCGGTGAGGACAGCAGCGCGGCGCGGACGAGGCACGGCTCGACATCAGCCGGCGCGTCGGCGAGTGAGGCACCGGTGTAGCGCGAGAGCTTGCGTCCCGCCGTGTCCAGCAGCGTGCCGTGCTGAACGATCACGGCGGGCAGTGCGCCGGGTCGGTTGGCGGCCAGGAGCGTCAACAGCCACTTGCGCTGGATATCGAATCCGGCCGCGGCCACGATCGGGCCGTCAAGGCCGAGGCGGCGCAGCAGGCTTGGCCCGAGAGCACCAACCAGCCGCGGATCGAGGATCTCGCCGTCATGTAGCGGGGAAGGGACGCCGAGATTCCGCCGAGGGTGACCGACTCGAATCAACGGATGGACGTCGGCGAGGCTGCGCAGACGGCGGATGCCATAGCCGGGCACCCATTCGACGGTGGCCGCGCGACGGAACACCTCGTCAAGGTCGACGGGTAAGAACCAGTCCCATGTGGTTCGCACACGCAGCTTGCCACCACAGGTGAAGCAGTGCTCGGTATCGGCGCTCGGCGGGAGGGCGATCCGGCAACTGAGGCACCACTTCTCCTCAGCGGCCAGGTAGCGGACGACGTCGCTGTTGGCCAGGTCGGTGATGACGGCCTGGACGAGTGCTCGCACGGACGCATCGTCATCCCGTAGTGCGGCATGGGGCGACACCGCGATGCCGAAGCCTTCCAACGTGGCGACGGCGTTGTCGACAGCAAGTCCGCAATAGCGGGCGAACTCCTCCGGATCGTGTCCGAACGTCGGCTCCAGGCGGCGGCTTGCCATGTTCCACGACTGCGGCAGGTGAGCATCACCGCCGAAATACTGGGCAGTCCGGCGAGCCGCGTCGAGCAGCACCCATGTGTAGATGCCGCCGAGGTGCGGTGCACCGGGCGGTGACGGCGGCGCCAACAGGACCGTGCTCGGCTCGCGGTCCTCCCACGCGATCATCGCGGCACCCGCGCTCCGCCGCCCGGGACGCGGCGGGGCAGCCGCCGCCGCTTGGCGCGGGCGAAGTGCGCCATGAATTCGACGAGCTGGCCGACCGCATCCAGGGAGACCGCGTTGAACAGCGAAGCACGCAGGTGTCCGACCTTGCGGTATCCCCACAGCCCGACAAGTCCCTGCTGCGCGGCGTCTGCCTGAAACTCGTCCTCCAACTCCGCGGTCGGCAGCGCGAACGTGACATTGACCTTCGACCGGCTGTCACGGTCGGCGAGGCCCGTATAGAAGTCGCTGTCGTCGATCGTGCGGTAGAGCATCTGGGACTTGGTGGTGCTGAGGGTGTCCATCGCCTCGACTCCGCCCTGCTGGATGGTCCACCCGGCCATGAGGTTCAGAACGAAGATCGCACTGATCGGCGGGGTGTTGAATCGCGACCCCGCCTGCGCGTGCGTGAGGTAGCTGAGGAAGGGCGGGAGCTGCCGTACCGGTTCGAGAAGGTCGGCTCGGATCACGACGAGCGCGACGCCGGCGGTACCGAGGTTCTTGTGAGAGGTCGCGTAGATCAGGCCGTGCCGGGCAATGTCGAACGGGCGGGTGAGGAGGTCGCTGGACGCGTCACAGGCGAGCCATGTGCTCGCCGGGATGTCGGGCGGTTGCTTGAACTGCGTGCCCATTTCGGTGTTGTTCGACGTGTAGTGCACGTACCGGGCGGTCGGCGTGAACGACGCCTCGGCTGGCGAAGGCAGACGCAGGTAGCCGGCTGCGTGCGTGGAGGCAGCGATGTTGACGTAGCCGTATACCGCCGCCTCGGCGGCTGCCGCCGCCCCGAAGTGTCCCGTGACCACGTAGTCCGCGACGGCGTCCGGGCTGAGGTGGTTGGCGGGCAGCATCGTGAACTGGAAGCGCGCGCCACCGTGTAGTAGCAGCAGTTTGTACCCCACCGGGACGCCGATGAGCGCGCGCAGGCGCTCGACCGTGTTGTTGTAGAGCCGCTCGAACTGTCCGCTGCGGTGGCCCAGTTCGAGGATGCCGAGCCCGGTGTCGGCGTAGTGCTCAACGCTTGCCTGGTACTCGGTCAGCACGTCGTCGGGGAGGATGGACGGCCCAGGGGCGAAGCTGCGTACTCGTGTGGGCATGGCGTGCCTCCGTAGCTGATGTGTACGGCTCCGAGGGTTCGGGTAGGCGTGCCCGGCTGGCCACCATGAATCAGGTAGTGGGCCAGCCGGGCGGTATATCAGGCGATGATGGCGACCCTGATGCCGTTGACGCCGCTGTCGGTGTCCGCGTCACCGAAAACCGCTTCGTCGGCGCGGGCAGCCACGCGAAGCGGTTCGGCTAGTGCTCGGGCGGTTCGGTGGCCGTCGTCGGTGACGCCCTGCAGCACGACTTTCGCGATGCGGGTGTTGCTGCCGAGGTTGAGGCCGCTACGCAGGACGCGGATTTGGTCGAGGATCGTGGACATGGTGTCGATGAGCTTGCGGTCGGTCCGCCACTGTGGCTGCGGTGCCGGCCAGGACGTGAGGTGAAGGCTGATGGTGTTCTCGTGGGGCCGGAACATCTGCTGGTAGAGATAGTCCGTGATGAACGGGGCGAAGGGCGCGAACATGCCGAGGACGGCGCGGAAGCCGATGCCGAGCGCCGCGCGGGCGCTGGCCCGGTCGGCGTCGGTGTGGTTGCCGGGGTTGAGGAACCGCTCTTTGACCATCTCGATGTACCGGTCGCAAAAGACTGACCAGAAGAAGCGTGTCGCGGCCTGGTATCCCTGCATGAAGTCGTACTCGTCCATCGCCGCGGTGGTCTCGTCGATGGCGGACGCCAGGTGCGACAGCATCCACCGGTCCACGTCGGTGCACAGCGCTGCGGGATCTGGCGCGGCTTGTGGGTCGAACCCGTACATGGTCATCAGTCGGGCGACGTTCCACATCTTCACGGCGAACTTGCGGCCGGTCTTGACGTCCTTCTCGTTGTAGCGTAGATCGGTGCCGATCCGCGCCTTGGTGGCCCAGATGCGCAGCGCATCGGCGCCGTACCGCTCGATGACGTGATCGGGGACGTAGCGGTTGAAGCCGTCCGGCGTGGTGGACTGGTCGAGGTCTCGCTTGGCGATCTTCTTGCCCTGCTCGTTCAGCCCCCAGCCGGAGATCATCACGGTCTGCCAGGGCAGCCGGTCGAAGTGGTACTGCGACTGCACGATGGTGTAGAACAGCCAGGTTCTGATGATCTCGAATGCCTGCACACGCAAACTCATGGGAGCCAGCCGCGGGTCGCTGTTCAGCCCGTTGACCGCCCAGCCGTCGTTGATCTGTGGCGACAGGGAGGAGGTCATCCACGTGTCCATGACGTCGGGATCCGGGCTGAGGCGACCGGAGCAGGCCGGGCAGGCATCCACTGGCGGTGCATCGGCGAGGGGGTCGGCGGGCAGCGCGCTCAGGTCGGCGGTGACCGCGTGGCCGCAGTCGTCGCAGAACCACACCGGAAACGGCACGCCGTAGTGCCGCTGGCGGCTGATGTTCCAGTCCCACTTCAGGCCCTCGATCCAGTCTTCGAGGCGGCGCTGCATGTGGGCGGGTATCCAGGTCAGCTCCTTGGCGCGGGCCAGGAACGTGTCCTGGTGCTCGCGCACGCGGATGAACCACTGCGCCCGGATCTGGTACTCGACCGGCGTCAGACACCGCTCGTGCACCCCGACGTTCTGTTTGAGCGGGCGGCTTCTACTCAACGCGCCGATCTCTGCGAGCCGGGCCACGATTGCCGCTCGCGCCTGGGTCAGTTGCAGACCCGCGAACTGCCCGGCGAGATCTGACAGCCGACCGTCGGGGGTGACGACGAGCCGCAGGTCGAGCCCGTCGCGTCGCCACTTCAGGACGTCTTCGCCGTCGCCGAAGGTACAGACCATCATCAGCCCCGTGCCGAAGGCGGGATCCACGGACTTATCGGCCTTGATCGGGACCTGATAGCCGAACAGCGGCACGGTCGCCTGAGTGCCGAGCAGGTCCCGGTACCGCTCGTCCTCCGGATGGAAGTACAGCGCCACGCAGGCGGGCAGAAGCTCGGGGCGGGTCGTTGCGATGACCAGCGCCCGACTGTCCGCCGCCGCGAAAGCGATGTCGTGCATCTTCCCATTGCGGTCGAGGTCTTCGACATCGGCTTGCGCCAGGGCGGTCCGGCACTCGGTACACCAGATGATCGGATCTTCCACCCGGCGCAGATGGCCCGCCTCGTGGAGCTTGATGAAACTCGTCTGCGCGGTGAGCTGGCACCGCTTGTCGATGGTCGAGTAGAGCAGATTCCAGTCGACCGACAGACCCACCCGGCGCCACAGGTCCTCATACCGGGCAGCCGTCTTGCGGGTTTCGGCCAGGCACAGGGCCACGAACTCCGACCGCGGCATGTCGACGGCTTTGACCCCGTAGGTCTTCTCGACGTAGCGCTCGGTGGGGAGGCCGTTGTCGTCAAAACCCATCGGGTAGAAGACACGGTCGCCTTGCATCCTTCGGTACCTGACCACGAAGTCGGGCTGCGAGTAGCTCATGGCATGGCCGACGTGAAGGTGGGACGCCGACACGTACGGAGGAGGCGTATCGATGCTGAACACCGGGCCGACCGCCGAGCGGTCGAACCGATAGATGTCGTGCTCCTCCCAGAGTGCCCGGACCGTCGTCTCGACGGCGAGATGGTCGTATTCAGCGGCATCCATGTCGTGGCATCCTCACTCTTGCGCTGGCCGGTTTCAGTGGGGGTGTGTCTGGCTGAGGCGACGCTCGAAGATCAGGCGGGCCTCGGGGGTGAGGTCCATCGACAGCACCTCGCTCGCATCGACGAACCGGTAGTTCGAGTGCTCGGTCAGGCGAGGTGCGACGCTGTCGGGCAACTCAATCTCGAACGAGAACGCGGCCAGTCGGCCACTCACGACGGGCTGGCCGTCGAACAGGCGACTGACGGCGAGGTAGGTGCCGGTCTCCTCCCACACCTCACGGGTCGCTCCGTCGCGAGGATCCTCGCCGGCCTGGAGGTAGCCGCCGGGGATCGTCCATTGGCCGGGGTAGAGGTAGTCGTCGGGGTGTCGCTGCACGAGCAGTGCCTTGTGCCCAGCCCACAGGATGCTCATTGCTGCTGCCTGCGGTAGCTCAATGTCCCAGCGGACCGCGCTGTCCTGTCCGTTCCATCGCACGTCGCTGACGCCCCGGCGGCGGAAGTCGTCGAGCATGCGGCCATGGGCGGCGTCTAGGAAGGTCGCCCCGCGCAACGCGAAGGCCGCGCCCACCTCCTCGTACTGCGAAGTGGCCTTGCGGGTAGCGCACTCCTCCAGGAACGCGATCTCCTCAGCGGTCAGTCGCTCGGTCGCGGTCAGATGATCCAGGCCGTCCCGGTAGCCCATGCTGAGGTAGCCGTAGAACGCCGCGATGTACTCCAGGCTGATGAGCGGCGTCCGCACGAACTCGGCCGCGCCGTGGGGTGCCATAGAGACGTCGAACAGGAACTTGCGCAGGAAGTAGGAAAAGGAGGCTACGGTCCGGATCGCCTCGCGACGGGTACGCGACGGAGGCGGGTCGGTGAACTCGGCGAAGATGTTCCGCCCGAACAGGTTCACGCTGGTGTACTTCGCCTGGTAGATGAACAGCTCCGCGCGGTTTTTGTGCTGGAACAGCTCGTATCGCCCCAGTAAGGGCTGCGCGTCGGCCAGAGTGTGCACGTTGACGCTGATCGGAATGCCGAGCTGTGCTGCCAGTTCGTCGCGGACCTTCGCGATGCCCTCGGCGGTGCCGGCGTCGAGGCAGTCAATGATCATTTGAACGTCGATGTTGCTTTTAGCGTGGGCGATACCGCGTGAACGCGAGCCCATCAGCATCGCGCCGACCACCGCAGGGACGCCGCCGAAAGCCTCACGGAGCACCTCGACGAGATCGGTGTCGATTTGGCGGGTGTTCAGCCGGTCGGAGATCAGCAAGTCGGTCACGCTAAGGCCGTCCTTTGCGAGGGAACGAGTGAGGGACCGTAGGCGGGTCGATCGGGCCGGGGGCCGGGATCGGTGGCCGACGACACCTGGCCCAAGGTCATCGTGAGGTCGATCCAGTCGCCGCCGAGTGCGGCCGAAGCAGTGGCGGCTTCCAGCACAGCCACCACGATCGCGCCGTGGATGCCGTCAGTCCTTGGACGCGCACCAGTGCGGACGCAGTCCGCGAAGTGGCTCAGCTCGGTGTCGAGCGGAGGGCGACGATCGGCTGTCGAGAGCGTTCGCGGCAGCACCTTGCTGCCGTTGACATGCAGCCGGACAGCTCCGTCCACGTCGTCGTAGACGATGCCTCCCGATGTGCCCGCGACCGTAGCCCGCCTGACCTTCTCGGGGTCGATGCAGCTGACGTGCACGTGGCCAAGGAAGTCGCCGAAGTCGAGCGTGAGGAAAGCCAGGTCGGAAACGGTGGGCCGGGTGAACATGTACTCCACACAGCGCACCGCCGCCGGCGGACGTCCAGCCCAGCGAATCAGGATCGACACGTCATGCGGTCCGAGGTTCCAGATGACGTTGGCGTCGTCGCGGAACCTTCCGTACGCCAGGCGCTGCAGGCTGACGTAACGCAGCTCGCCGACCTGCCCCTCCCGAAGAGCACGCTCAACGTCGATGACGTGCTCGGAGTACAGGAACGTGTGGCCCACCATGAGAGTGAGACCAGCTGTCGCTGCGGCCTTGGTCAACGCGACCGAATCCGTGGTCGACAGGGCCAGGGGCTTCTCGACAAATACGTGCTTGCCCTGGGAGATCGCCGCCATAGCAAGCTCGAAGTGACTTGCGGCGTGCGTCACGATCAGCACCGCCTCGATCTGCCGGTTACCCAGCAGGTCCGCTGGGGATAGGACCTTGGGTGCGGACGTCAGACGGGCGGCAAGTCTCGTTGCAGCCTCGGGACTGGCGTCCGCCACAGCCGACAGCCGGGCTCCGACACTTCGTTCAACTGCCGCCGCGACGTTGGCACCCCACTGCCCGCAGCCGATTAGACCGAACCTCACGGGCCCGGAGGTCTGGTGATCTCGCCTTTCAGCGTCAGGCGCGGTCGCAGCCTGGGGGTGTGGCATCGAACTGCCTCCTACAGCATCATCGAACAAGATCACTTATTCATGCACGCATGAATTACATTCCATGGAGATCGCTCTGATGTCAAGGAAGTTGCTGTGTGGTGAGTGGACTGGTCACGGCGGCAGGATGTAGGTGGTATGCGCCCGATCGACGCTGCTGGGTGTAGTCGGGCTCCTCAGCTATTCACCGACGTGGCTGGTTGGGGATGCGCCGTGCTGGCGAACGCCGCCACGGCGAGGTCGAGTCAACGAGCAATCGGCGGCCGCCAGTACCGTCCACCATGGTGGTTGACTGCACCGTCGACCAGTCGCTGCGTGCCCTCGACGCAGCCGTGGCCCGCTTCCTCGCCGTTGACGCATCCGGGCGATTCGTTGTTTGTCGACGGGCCGCCGAGGTGCGCCGCCGAGTGGATGGGCAGGGTTCCGCGCGGCCGGTGCCGCCCCCGAGGCGCTGGTCCAGACGGGGCGCCTGACCCGAGGGCGCGCGCCATGCTGGCGTACCACGTCCTCCTCGCCTGGAACTGCGCTGGATTTGTGGTGCGAGGAGCATGCACGCTGTCGGCTCAGGGTTGGCGTGACCAAGGCGGGTGCGACTGAACGTGTCCAGCCCGCCGTGCCCAGCAAGGACCTTTAGGTGAACACCAGAGGAATCCGCCCGCCGGGAGGGGCTCGTTTTGTCGTATGCGCCCCATATCGTCGCCCCGTGCCCGCACCGACGGAGGTCTGATCATGGTTGGTTCCGCGCTCGACACCACCCCGCAAGTCGACAGCAGCCCGGAGGAGGCCCGGGCCCGGCTGGCCGACCAGTTGCTCGCTGACGGCCGGATCACCTCACCGGAGGTGGAGGCGTCGTTTCGCCGGGTGCCGCGGCACCTGTTCGCCCCCGGCGAGGTCAGCGTCGACGCCGCCTACGCCGACGACGTAGTCATCACGAAACGTGGCCCGGACGGACGCGCGACCAGTTCCATCTCCGCGCCGTGGCTGCAGGCCATGATGCTGGAAGCCGCCCGCCTACACCCGGGTGGGCGGGTGTTGGAGATCGGTTCCGGCGGTTACAACGCCGCGCTCATCGCCGAGGTCGTCGGCCCCCAGGGCACGGTGGCCAGCATCGACATCGACTCCGACATCGTCGCCAACGCCCGGACCGCCCTCGACATCGCCGGATACCCGAACGTCCAGGTGGTGCAGGCCGACGCGGCGACCGGCTGGTTGGCAGGGGCGCCGTACGACGCGATCGTCGTCACCGTCGAGGCCAGCGACATCCCACCCGCCTGGACCGATCAGCTCGCTCCCGATGGTTTCCTCGTCGTACCGCTTCGGATGCGCGGCAACACCCGATGCCTCACTCTCGCCCGTGACGGCGACCACCTCACCGCTACCGACGCGATCCTCTGCGGCTTCGTGCCCATGCAAGGCGCTGGCGCCAACCCCGTGACCCGGCGGGCGCTGCGCGGTGACGATGTGACCCTGCGCATCGACGACCCCGACACCCGATCTCTCAACCTCGACGCCCTGACCCCCGCGCTGGACGGTCCCGGGGTCGACGCCTGGTCCGAGGTGACCGTCCCGCCCGCGACGTCGTTCGAGTCACTGCACCTCTGGCTGGCCAGCCAGCCCCACCCGTACGGACTCCTCGCCGTCGACCGGGACCGCACTGCGGACATGGACCCGCAGAACTGGGTTTCCTGCCCCGCGCTCCTCACCGGCGACAGCATCGCCTACCTCACCATCCGCCAACTCGACGACACCACCTGGGAGTTCGGCGCCCGTGGCTACGGCCCCCACGCCGCACCACTGACCCAGCACGTCGTCGACCTCATCACCGCCTGGGACCGTGACCACCGCCACCAGCCCGGCCCGGACATCAGGGTGTACCCCACCGGCGTCACCATCCCGCCCACCGACCAACCACAACTACTCGTTCCCCGCCACCACACCACCACCGCGATCACCTGGACCACCGGAGATCACCGGTGACCGCTACCGAGCCGACCCTCGTCATCGTTCGCGGGAACTCCGGTAGCGGGAAGACGACCGCCGCCCGCGAGGCCCGCCGACGCTACGGCCGTGGGATCGCACTCCTGGAACAGGACCACCTGCGTCGGATCGTGCTGCGCGAACACGACAGCTCACATATCCACCCGGTCGCTCCGGCGTTCATCACCGCGACCGCCCGCACCGCCCTCGACCTCGGCTACCACGTCATCCTCGAAGGCATCCTGCACACCGAACGGTACGCCCCCGTCCTGCACCAGCTCATCGACAACCATCCCGGACCGGCCGCCGTGTTCTACCTGGACGTGTCCTTCGACGAGACCGTCCGCCGCCACCTCAGCCGCGCTGAGCCCATTCCCGTCACCGCCGACGAGATGCGCACCTGGTACGCCCACCGCGACCTGCTCGATGTCCCCGGTGAAACTGTCATCGCCGAGACCAGCACCTTCGAACAGACCGTCACCACGATCCTGCACACCAGCGGCCTCACCAGCGCGGCACCCCAGACGCCCTGTCCACGGCGCTGCCGGCACTGCGCCCGCAAATCCGACGAGTCTGCCGCCGCAGCGGCGGTCTCCGAGGGATCTCAGCTGATGCCCGAGTCGGTCGTCGCCAGCGAGGTCCGGACCGGCGGCTGCCTGTGTGGGAAGGTCCGGTTCACCGTGAGCGGTGAGCCCGACTACCCCCACGTCTGCAGCTGCACCCACTGCCAGAAGCGGGCCGGCGGGCCGATCCAGTCGTGGGTCAGCTTCCCGCTGGAGGGGCTGAGCTGGACCGGCGAAGGCGGCGAGCCGACGTGGTTCGACACCTTCCCAGGCAAGACCAAGCGAGGGTTCTGCGCCGTCTGTGGCAGCTCGGTGGCTGCGTTCGACTACGGCGACACCCTTATCGGCATCAACCTCAGCGCGCTGGACGACCAGGACGACCCCCGCCTCGTCCCGGTCAACCAGTCCTTCCGAGACGCCGCGGTCTCCTGGCTGCCTCAGAGGCCGGTTCGAGGGCTTTTGATTTGATCTATGCTTTGCGTCCGGTTGAGGGTCCTTCAGCGGGTTCGCCACGGATAGCGGTCTCTCGATGTCGGGGAATGTGAATCCTGGTCGTGACCGTCGGGCGGTAGTGGCGTTAGGCCGTTCATGGGTGATCGGAAGCCGTACCCCAGCGATGTCACCGACGCGCAGTGGGCGTTGATCGGGCCGTTCCTGCGGGCGTGGAAGGCCAAGCGGGTCTCGGTGTCGGGGCATCAGGGTGACTACGACCTGCGGGAGATCGTGAACGCGATCCTCTACCAGAACCGGACCGGCTGTCAGTGGGCGTACCTGCCGCACGACCTGCCGCCGAAGTCCGCGACCTACTACTACTTCGCCCTGTGGCGGGACGACGGCACCGACCAGGCGATCCATGATCTGCTGCGCTGCCAGGCCAGGGAGAAGGCCGGCCGGACCGAGGATCCGACCGCGGTCGTGTTGGACAGCCAGTCGGTCCGGGCGGCGAACCATGTCCCGGCCGCCACGACCGGCAAGGACGCCGGCAAGAAGGTGTCCGGCCGCAAGCGCGCCCTGGCCGTGGACACCCTCGGTCTGGTCATCGCGGTCGTGGTGACCGCCGCCTCGGTCACCGACAACGCCATCGGCATCCGACTGCTCGACACAGTCGTCGAGCGCGCCCCGACGGTCACCCGGGCGTGGGTCGACGCCGGGTTCAAGCAGGACCTCGCGCTGCACGGCGCCGTCCTCGGGGTCGACGTCGAGGTCGTCAAACGATCCGACACCCGACCCGGGTTCGTGCCAGTACGCAAGCGGTGGATCGTCGAGCAGACCTACGGCACGTTGATGCTGCACCGCCGGCTCGTGCGCGAGTACGAGAGCCGCCCGGAATCGGCCGTGTCACGAACGTTGTGGGCGTCGATGGTCACCATCGTGCGCCGGCTGACCGGCACCAGCACACCGTCCTGGCGACACCGGTGAACCTCGCCGTAATCCTCGACCTGATCACCGCACGCGAAGCCACCGCCGATCAGGCCGCCGACCGGCTACGCGAGCAGATCACCGCCCTCACCGCCGACCTCGCCCGCATCGAGGGCGAGCTGGCTGACCTGAAGGTCACCCGCACCACGCTGCGCATCCTCACCGCCGCCGAGTTCACCGCCGATGACCCGACGATAGCCAGCGCCCCCTACCAGCAGATCCTGACGGTCCTCGACACCACGACCACCGGCATGCGGGCCAAGGACATCTGCCTCGCCCTCGGCGTCGACCCCATCCCGAAACACGTCGAGAGCGCCCGCGCGAAGCTCAAACGCATGGTCAAGCATCACGTCCTGACCGAGAACCAACCCGGAGTGTTCACCCTCACCCCGAAACGGACCTAACCTAACGAACCGGCCTCTGACAGGGAGGTGCCGACAGGTGCGGGCCGCGTCTGTCACCGCACGAGAGGCGCACCCACATGGTTGAGGTGGCATCGAGCAAATCAGCTGAAACGTGGACTGTCAGACCAGTTCAGGTCGCTGTCAGATCGCCAGGTGTTCGCCACGGCTGACAAACGCCGATTGGTAGACGTCAGCGCATCACGGCGCGGCGCGGAGCCGACACCACATGAGCGACCACTCCACGCCGCAGCCCGCCCACCAGGGCGGCACCCCCAACATCCCTCCGATGGATCTGGTCGCCGGCGACCCGCCGGTACCGATCACCGTCTGGCGCACCGCCCGCAGCGGCGACGACCAGAGCACGACCATCTCCCACCGGCTGGCGTACCGACTCGTCGCCGCGTACAGCCGGCCCGGCGAGGCGGTCGTCGACCTCACCGACACCCACGTCCTGGACGTCGCCTGCCTGCGCGGCGGGCGCCGACACCACCCGGCCTGGTTCACTGGCGCCTCGGCGCTGTTCGTCGGGCCGCAGACGCCGCAGCACCCGGGCGAGCCCGACGACGACCCGGACTCCGACGGTCCGGACGACGTGCGGGCGTGGTTCGGCGACGACCTCACCGACCCCGACCCGGACTGGGTGGCGGGTGACGAACCGTCCGGTGTCCCGGGCGATGGTGACGACCTGCAGGGGCGGACCAGCCTCGTGGTGGCCACCTGGCCGCTGGACGCCAGCAGCGACGCGGCCAACCGTGCCCGCCTGGCGTGGCTGCTCGCCGCCTGCGGCCGGCTGCTGCGTCCCGGCGGGTGCCTGGTCCTCGTCGTCGGGGTTCCGGCCGGCGCGGTCGCGGCCCCGGAGGACTTCACCCCCGTGGTCGACGCCGCCGCAGGTTGCGGACTCGGCTACCTGCAGCACATCGTCGCGGTCGCCGCCGACAGCGACGGCGACCGGTTCACCTACCACGCCACCGACGAGGAACTGCTCTCCCTGGCCCGTACTACGGGTGTCGAGCAGTTCGTGCTCCACGTCAAGGTCCACGCCGACCTGCTCGTCTTCACAAGCAGGCAGGGCGGTGACCGGCGTGCCTGAACCCTCGACCAACAACACCACCGCAACGCCGGGTTTCAACGAGACGACTGCGGCCTGGCCGCAGGACCTGTCGGTCTGGGCGACCGCTCAGTCGACCGGTCCGGTCCAGCGCCGTGGCCGGTACGTGCCCCAGTCGGTCAAGCATCCGGCCCGGATGTTGCCGGCGATCGCCGCCCACGCGGTTCGCTCCTACACCCAGCCCGGCGACCTGGTGTTCGACCCGATGTGCGGGATCGGCACCACCCTCGTGGAGGCCATCCACGCGGGCCGCGACGCCATCGGCGTGGAGTACGAGTCCCGCTGGTCCGACATCGCCGATGCCAACATCGCCCACGCGCACCGGCACGGTGCCACTGGCCGTGGGTCGGTGATCCGCGGGGACGCCACCCGCCTCACCGCCCTTCTGCCGACGGCCCTGCAGGGGCAGGTGTCCCTGGTGGTGACCTCGCCGCCGTACGGGCCGACGGTGCACGGCCTTGTCCGGCCCGGGGCCGACGGGGTCGCCAAGTTCGACAACCGCTACGGCGAGGACAAGGGCAACCTCGCCTACCGCTCCTCCCTGGCCGGGCTGGTCGACGGCTTCACCGACATCCTGCGCGGCTGCCATGCCCTGCTGCGCCCCGGCGGAGTGGTCGTCGTGACCGCCCGCCCCTGGCGCAAACGGGGCAAGCTGGTTGACCTGCCCTCGGCGGTCCTCGCGGCCGGCACCGCCGCCGGCTTCACACCGCTCGAGCGGTGCGTCGCCCTGCTCGCCGCCGTCCGCGACGGGCAGCTCGTCGCCCGACCGTCGTTCTTCCAACTCCAACAGGTCCGCAAGGCCAGGGCCAGCGGCGTACCGATGCACCTCATCGCACACGAGGACGTCCTAGTCCTCGGCAAGCCCCAGCTGCCGGCGGCGGGCACCGAGGTGGTGACGTGACCGCACCCACCCACCGCTACCTGTCCCTCGGCGCCGGGGTGCAGAGCTCCACGCTCCTCCTGCTCGCCGCGCAGGGCAGGGTCCCCTTATCCGCCCGAGCCAACGCCGAAGGGCACCCGCTGCGCGGACAGTTCTTCCTGCACCGGCAGCGGGTGCCCCTCGACGAGGTGGTCCTGCGTCCACGCCTACGCCTGGCGGATGCGCCGGGCTGCGGGCCGTGGACCTGCCCGCACGAAGCGCTGGCCGCAGTCGACGCCGAGCACAAGGGGGTGGCGTGAGCGTTGCGCACACCACCGGCCTACGGATCGGATCCCTCTGCAGCGGCTACGGGGGACTCGACCTGGCCGTCGAGCTGGTGCTCGGCGGCCGGGTCGTCTGGTACGCCGAGACCGACCGGCACGCCACCGCCGTCTTCTCCCACCACTGGCCCGACACTCCCAACCTCGGTGACATCCGCGTCGTCGACTGGGCCCAGGTCGAACCGGTCGACATCCTCACCGCCAGGTTCCCGTGCCAGGACATCAGCAACGCCGGAAAACGAGCTGGCATCACCGGCGAGCACTCCAGCCTCTGGACACACGTCGCCAGAGCCGTTCGCGACCTTCGACCCCCGCTCGTGTTCGTGGAGAACGTCGCCGCGCTCCTGCGACGGGGATTCGACGTCGTCCACGCCGACCTGGCCGCGCTCGGGTACGACACGAGCTGGCTCTGCCTACGCGCATCCGACATCGGCGCCGCTCACCGACGGGACCGGCTGTTCCTGCTGGCCACCCCCGCCGAGCGACTGGAAGGGAGTGAGGACGTTGCCGACGCCATGCGCCCGTGACGGCAAGGGGCCGGGCCATCAGTACGGGCTGCCCGACCTCGTCGAGCCGTCCGGGTCGACCCACAACCTGCTGCCCACCCCCACGGCGGCGACGTACGGCTCCAACAGGTCCCCCGTCGGCGGGAGTAGCCCGCCGGCCCAGCCTGGCCGGTGTCACCACACAGCTTCGACCGACTGCGGAGGTGGCCGACGGCCGATCCTCGGCCAACACCACCGGCGGACGCACTACGCCCACCGGACATGCGGGGCGGACGCTCACCGACGGGGGTCGACTGCTGCCGACTCCGAGAGCCAGTGACACCGGCACCCCGGGCCGGCGAGCCGGCGCCGGATTCCGGCCGCCGCTGTCGCAGGTGCTGCTGCCCACCCCACGGGCCACCGACGGAACGAAGGGTTGCCCCGGGCAGCGCGGGTCCCACGGGGACCTGACTCTGCCGTCGGCGGCGGTGCGGGTACCGGCCCGGACCCTGCCCACCCCGCGCGCATCCGACGCACGCGGACAGGGCCAGCACGGCGACGGTGGAGCGGACCTGCGCACCACCATCGCCGGCCTCGGCCAGCCCGACACCCACCGGTGGGGTGTCTACGCCCCCGCCGTGGCCCGCTGGGAACTATTGCTCGGCCGCCCCGTGCCTGAGCCGACCCAACCCGGGCGGCACGGCAAGCCAGTCCTGGCACCGCCGTTCGTGGAATGGCTCATGGGCCTGAACAGCGGCCACGTGACCGACCCGACGCTCGCGCTGCCGCGGACCACCGCCCTGCGGGTCCTCGGCAACGGCGTCGTCCCGCAACAGGCAGCCGCCGCGCTGCGGCTGCTGCTGTGCCCCCACCGGTGGGTGGCGCCCGCATAACCGATGCCGCCTCACTGAACGCCCACACCCAGGACGCGAAGAGCGGGGCCAGCTTGCGGGCGGTCGGGCGGCGGACCGTCGCCTCTCGACCGCCGCAACCC
Organism: Micromonospora echinospora; assembly: GCF_900091495.1. Classification (NCBI taxonomy): domain Bacteria; kingdom Bacillati; phylum Actinomycetota; class Actinomycetes; order Micromonosporales; family Micromonosporaceae; genus Micromonospora; species Micromonospora echinospora. The sequence goes on from NZ_LT607413.1 coordinate 2,328,535, forward strand.
CGCTGGTCACGTCCGAGCCGCCCCCAACGGGCGACGGCACCGCCGGGATCGCGCGAGGCCGGTGGGAATCACCCGCCTGACCACCACATCAGCAAGCCCATCCATTCCGAGGGCCCGCCACCACCAAGCACCACGGTGGCGGGCCCTCTCCTCCGTTTCCGGAAGGACGACCCGTCATGGACAGCACGGCCAGCACTCCCGCAGAAAGCGCAGCGACGTCTTCGCCTGTCTGGACCGTCGAGCGTATTCGGGCGCTCGGTGCGGTCACCGACATCGCCACCGTCGGCGAAATCTTCGGCATGTCCCGCAGCAGCGCCTACGACCTGGCACGCCGTGACCGACTGCCGGTACCGGTGCTGCGCGTCGGATCCCGCTACCGGGTCTCCGTCGCCGCGATCCTCACCGCCCTCGGCGTCCCCAGCGAACCCCCGGCCCCGCCGTCCGCGACTTGATCACGTCGCCCACGCGAGCGGTGATCACCACCCAACGGACACCCGACAATCCGATGCTCGCCCCTGCGGGCATCGGCGAGGAGAAAGACTCGTCATGGCAGACGGATCCATCACCAAACGCTGCAGCTGCCGCAAGGACGGCAAACGCCTCGGCAACCAATGCCCCAAGCTACGCCGTGGCAACGGGTGGAACCCCCACCACGGCGTATGGCGCTACCAGCTCGAACTCCCGCTCGACGCCACCGACGGGCGGCGGCAGTTACGCCGCAGCGGCTTCGACACCCGAGAGGAGGCCGCCGCCGAACGCGACCACGTCCGCGCGCTGCTCGACCTCGCCGGCCGCGACGAGATCCTGCGTCGGCATATCGCCGACCTGCTGCAGGCGTGCAAGCCCGGCCAGCCGCTGCCCGACCGCGACCACGTCGCACACCGCATCCGCTCCGGCGTGCCCGCCGGCAGCCGGCTCACCCTCGGCGAGTACCTCGCCGAATGGATCACCAACCGCACCAAGCTGGCGCCCGCGACCCGGCGCAGCTACCAGGACCACATCACCAAGTACTGGACGCCCCATCTGGGCCAGGTGCCCTTGCAGGAACTCACCGCCGCGCACATCGAGTCGGTCTTCACCACGATCGAGGCTCACAACGCCGAGATCCTCGCGGCCAAGGCCAGCCCGGTGCCGAAGGTCCGCGCCGCGGTCAAGGGCATCCGCACGGTCGGCGACGCCAGTCAGCAGCGAATCCTCGCGACCCTGCGCAAGGCCCTCAACGACGCCCGTCGTCTCTACCACCACCGGTTGGTCGACCACAATCCGGCCGAGTCGGTCGAGCTGAAATCCGGCAAGGCGCCCAGGCCCCGGCTCTGGACGGACGCGGCGGTCAACCGGTGGCACCACACCCGGCAGCGACCCAGTCCTGTCATGGTCTGGACACCCGCTCAGGTCGGAGAGTTCCTGGACTTCGCCGAAACCGAGGATCCCGAGCTGTATGCCCTGTTCGATCTGGCCCTCCACCGGGGCCCCCGACGGGGCGAGCTGTGCGGCCTGCACGACTACGACGTCGACCTAGAGGCGGCCGCGATCACCATCACCAGCCAACGCACCAGCGTCGGCTACCAGGTCATCGAAAAGCCGGTGAAGTCAGCGGCCGGAGACCGGATCGTCGACCTCAGCAACGAGACCGTCACAAGCCTGCGCAAGTACCTTATGCGACGAGCGGCGTGGAGGATCTCCGCGGGAGACGCCTGGACCGACAGCGATGTCTTCTTCGTCCGGCGGGCGGACGGCCAACCCTGGCACCCGGAAATGGTCACCGCCCGCTTCGACCGGCTCGTCGGACGCAGCGGCCTACCTCCCATCCGGTTCCACGACATGCGGCACGTCGCCGCGACCCTGATGCTCGCAGCCGGGGCCAGCATCAAGGAAATCCAGGACACCCTCGGCCACTCCTCCTACAAGATGACCGCCGATGTCTACACCTCGGTGCTGCAGGACATGAAGAAGACAACCGCGGAAGCCACAAGCAAGATCATCCCCCGCCGGAACCGCCCGAAGGCGGCGTAGCGCCACAGACCTGGAACCCTCCTGGGCGTCTGCGCCTGGCGATAGGTGAGGGGCCGGCAGGCGGACAGGTGCGGCTCACCGCCGCCACCCGCCGGCACTGGTGTGGCCGGCGGGGACGTCGGTGGTGTGGCTGCTGGTCACCCGCAGCAGCCGCCGCCGGACGAGACGGTGACCAAGCCGTGCTCGGCGCGGGGGAGGACGGCGTCTGCCGTGTTCTGGCCGGCGTCTAACTGGTCGCCGGCGAGGGCGGCGAGTTGCAGCGCGATGTCGGGGTCGATGCCGAGTTCAGCGGCGGCGGCGCGGGTGTCGGATCTGCCGCAGGTCGTTCGTAGAACAGGTGAGGGCAGTCGGTTTTGGTCTCCCGGGACAGGGGAGTCGTGAGACGGCCCGATGCTTGATCTAGTTCGATCGACCTTGGAGAGGTAACGGCATGGGCAAGCTCATCTACGTGACGAACGTGTCGCTTGACGGCTACATCGAGGACGAACGCGGCGCGTTCGACTGGTTCCCCACCGACGACGAGGTATTCGCGTTCACCACCGACCTCCTGCGGTCTGTGGGCACGTTTCTCTACGGGCGGCGCCTGTACGAGGCGATGGCCGTCTGGGAGACCGACGCCGCTCTGGCCGCGCAGTCCGACCTCATGGCCGACTTCGCGAGCGCCTGGCAGGCGGCGAGCAAAGTCGTGTACTCCACGACCCTCGCCGCGGTGTCAACTGCCGACACCCGACTCGAACGCCGTTTCGACCCCGCCGCAGTACACGAACTGAAGGTCACGGCCGGCAGCGATCTCACCGTAGGAGGTGCCAACCTCGTGACGCAGGCGTTCAAGGCCGGGCTGGTCGACGAGTGCCAGCTGTTCGTCCTGCCCATTGTCGTCGGCGGGGGCAAGCCAGGGCTGCCGACCGGCATGCGCGCAGACCTCGAGCTCCTCGATGAGCGCCGATTCCGAAACGGCGTCGTACACCTCCGCTACCGCCCTCGGGCAGTGAACGACAGCCCTGTCCGTTCGCTGGCGGCGCTTGCATGACAGGCGGAGCGCTGACGACTGATTCGGCCGGATGAGGTCGCCCATCACGAACTCGGGTTGCGTCAAGCCGCAGTATGCGCAGGGTCAGCGCCGAACTCGTCAACTCAGCAACCCGTCGACTGCGTACCCATCCACCGGCGACCTCTGGCACAGCCCTCTGCCCGGCAGAGTCGTTCAGCCGCGCCGCGGTTGAGCCGGAAGCCGAGGCCAAGAAGACCAGCGGCATCCGCGTTTTGCCCCTGATTGGTGGTCTCGGGGATGTCTGCGAGCACCCGTAGGGTCGAGGCCCGAGTGCAACAGCGACGGGGTCATGCCGATGTGGTGGGTTCTTGTCGTCCGATCGTCAGTGTCCGGATCTGGGCGGGGGTGTCGAGGAGCACGGTGGCTCCGGCGTCACGGAGTGCGGCTGAGGAGTGGTAGCCCCAGGTCGCGCCTGCGACGCGGATGTCGGCTGCTCGGCCGGCGGTGACGTCGGTGGCCGCGTCGCCGACGAACCACGCTCGGACGGCGGTGGCACCAAGGCGGGTCAGTGCTTGCCGCAGCGGTGCGGGTGAGGGTTTTGGAGGTGCGTCGTCGTGGCAGACGAGGGTGTCGATCAGCGGCAGGATCGTGGACAGGTCGAGCATGTCTAGACGGTGTCGGCGTTGCAGGGTGACGATGCCTTGGGCGACGCCTGCCTCGTGGAGTTGCCGCAGCACATCGACTACGCCGGGGACGGCCGTGGCGCGGTGGGCGTGACGAGCGTAGGCGGCGTCGAAGTGCGTGTCGATGGCCGTCTGTGGGTCGGGCACGCCGAGGGCGTGCAGTGCGAGGGGCGGTGGCATCGTCAGGGCCGACGTGACTGCTGGGCGAGATGGCGGGCTGCCGAGGACGGCTGCGGTGACATCGGTGATCACGGCGGTCATCAGGTTCTTGCTGTCGAGCAGCACGCCGTCGAGGTCGTAGAGGACAGCGTCCTGTCCGCAAGTCCCCGCGACAGCGGGGAGGGTGAACGGTGGCATGTTCCTATCCGGAAACGGTTCGGCGGTGGGCAGCCTGTGCTGGCTGGTCAGACAGTGATGTTGGCGGCATCACCCGTCAGGGGTGGTGGCGGGGGCGTCGCGAAGGCTCGTGCTCGTGGTGTCGCTTGCCCCATGGCTGGGTGGGTTCGGGGTTGCGGATGAGGTCCTGGCAGGCGCGGGAGATGGTGGGGAGTGTGATGGCGGTGTACCAGTCGGTGTGGATGCGCTGGTATCCGGTGTTGCGGAGGCCGGTGTCGAGGCTAGGGGTGTAGGCGGCGTTCCAGACGAGGACCATGTCCTGATGGGTGGCGGCGACGCCGTCCAGCGCGACGGCGGTGCGTCTGGCGACAACGGTCTCGAAACCCCGGCGGTGGCGGGGTGGGGTGCCGAGGCGGGCGGTGATCGCGCCCAGTCGCAGGCCGATGGCCATGAGGAGGCGGAAGGCGTAGATGGGTCGGGGGTCGTCAAGCGGCCAGTCCCGAGAGGTGAGGGTGGGGCGGATCCTGTCGGTGATGCTCCGGTGGCCGGCAATCCGGATGATGTCGAGGGTGCTGACGTCGATGTACCGCCAGTGGGGGTGGTGGCCGAGGCCGGTGTGGTGGCCGACGAGGCCGGCGAGCGCGACGCGGTTCGCTTCCATCCGATGCGCTCGTCGCCAATCGGCGAGGAGTTTCTGTTCCTCGGCGGTGCTGTTGTCCTCGGCGGCGGGCACATGGTCGGGTCCCTCGCGGTGCACCACGGCCCCCTCGGACTCACGGTCGTTGATGATCGTGGTGAGGCGGGCGTAGTAGGCGGCTTCGCCAATGGGCATGGCGGAGATCAGGGTGACCCGTCGGCCGCTGTCGGGATGGACGTAGTGGTAGACCGGGGTCTGCAGGTTGTGGCGGTCGGCCAGGCGAAGGTACGGGGTCATCGCGGGCGGGACTCCTGGGATCGTGGGCCTATTCGGCGGTCGGTGTTGGGGTGTGGCGGTGTTCCCGTTAATGTCGTGGCCGGGCCGGCAGGGCGAGCACACCGAGCGCTTATCTGGGTTTCCGGGCGGTCGTGGAGACGAACTGGTAGCCGCGAATCTGCACCGTGGGGTCGGCCATGAGGTCGAAGAAGCGGTCCAGGTCGCTGTGTGACAGGCCTTCGCGGAGGAGCTTGTGGTGCAGGTGGTGGGCTTCGTCGCTGTAGAGGTGGCAGCCGGCGCTACCACCGGTCCAGGTTTCGGCGACCCAGCGGGTGCGCACGTGCTCGAAGCCGTTGCCGAGGAGCACGGCTGCGGTTTGGTCGCCCCAGTGCAGGTCGACGCCGTGGTTGGCGAGGGTGTCGAGGATGGCGTGCACGACGCGGACGATGAGTTCCCTGTCGCCGCTGTGGGGGGCGTGGGCGACTACGGGCGCGTAGACGATGCTCCCCAGCACGAGGTGCCCGCCGGGGCGCAGCACGGTGATCATCTCGTTGAGTAGGGCGTGCCGGTTCGGCAGGTGCTCCAGCACGCATCGCGCCGTGACCACGTCCATGGTGCCGGGATCGGCAGGCAGGGATTGGGTTCGTAGATCGACCTGGCGGACGCCGAGTACGCCGGCGGGGCGCAGCAGGCTGGTGTCGATGTCGACGGCGGTGACCGCTCCGGTCGGCCCGACGAGGTCACACAGCCGGTAGGCGACGGACCCGGCTCCGGCGCCGATGTCCATCGCGCGTTGCCCGGCGGTGACATCGACCTGAGCCAGGTCGATGGTGGTGATGGGATCGAGAACGTCCTGCAACGGTCCGAGGTGGTTAATGCTGTGACGGAACTGGTAACGACTGCTCGGCATGGCTCATCTCCTTCGCAGGACTTCGTGCTGAGGAAGCGTGGGGTGCACGTGGTGACGAAAGTTCACGTGGCGGTCCTTGGAGGATGAGGGTGGGTGCGGGCCTCTGCCGGGGCGGCCCTGACCAGCGATGTGCCCGGCGGGCCAGGGTCCTCAGGGCTGCCAGCCGCCAAAGGTGAACGGCGATGACGATCACGACGCCGACCAACAGGCGCGGACACGCGACCGGGTGGCTCAGGCGGAGACGGTCCCGTCAGCACGGACCCCGCCGGGGCGGCGGGCCAGCAGGTGCTGGACGAGGGTGATCAGCAGCCGCCGGACACTGTCACGGTCCCGCACGTCGAGCTCGACGATCGGCACCTCTACCGACAGGGCCAAGGCCTCACGCATGTCGGACGCGGCGAAACTGCGGGCGCCGGGGAACGTGTTGACCGCGACGATGAACGGCAGCCGGACGTGCTCGACGTAGTCCAGGTGCGCGAACGAGTCCTGCAGACGGCGAACGTCGACGAGCACCACCGCCCCGACTGCGCCGCGCACGATCGCGTCCCACATGAACCAGAACCGCCGCTGCCCGGGCGTGCCGAACACGAACAGAGTGACGCCGTTGACCTCCAGCCGACCGAAGTCCATCGCCACCGTGGTCGTGGTTTTGCCCGGCGCGTGGGAGACATCGTCCGAGTTGACAGCGACCTCCGTACTCAACGGGGCGATGTCCGACACCGTCTGCACCAGAGTGGTCTTCCCGACCCCGAACGGCCCCGTCAACGCGATCTTCAACCCGCCCTGCCCCGACAGCACGTGGGCTGCCGTCAGTGCGGCTGGTGGTGTGCTCACCGGAGGGTTCCTGCCGCCGCGAGACGGCTGGCGTTGATCAATATTGGTGTGTGCTGGTCGCTCGTCGGCTCGGCGAGCCGACCACGCTCCGCAGTCACGACCGGCAAGTCCGCGTGCCGACCGGATGCCCGGATCCGGCTGCCACGTCGGCAGCTGGCAGCGGCCTGTCCTGGCTGCAAAAACATCAATACCTCCCGGACGGTTGCTCGCGAGCAGTCACAATTCGGGCAACGCGTGATCACCGCCGGTTGCGGAGACTCGTGCCGCGACGTTCACGTAACCGCCTGAGCGTGCCTGTCGACTACGTCCGACACAGCCTTTCGACACCGATCGACACCGACCTTCGACGGCCAAGGCTCGCCCGCCATGGAGCGGATGCCCCGAGAGCGCTCAAGACCTGCGGGATCGGCGGGCGAAACAGGAGAGGACAGACTCGAGGCCCTCAGTCGGCGTGAGATCAGCGAGGACCGCATGGCTTCGTAGTGCTGCCCGCGTCAGAAGGTGTGTCGAGGGTGTTCGACACGACCCGTCTCGCGTTGGATATCGCCTGCCGAACGCCGAGGTGCCGCACCACCGTCTCCGGGACAGACAGGGTTCGCTGGCGCACCGGCCGAAAGAGCTGGGCGCGTCCGGACCACCGACGCCGGCTTACCCGCCCAGGCGACGCAGCATCGACCGTTGGAGAGCGGACCGGTCGGGCGGTGGTAGTTGAACTGCTGCGGGGGCGGGCGGGGCGTGGCGCCAGTCCGCCGGTGACGCCGTAGGCTGCCACGACGTGACGAGTGGCGATACTGCCCAGACGATGGGCACGACTGTGGCGGCCGTATGTGAGGTGGAGGTCAAGTACCAGGTCGGTGACTTCGCGGCGCTGGAAGCGGCTCTGGCCGCCCGTGGGATCGCCCTGTCGGCGCCGGTCTTCCAGGATGATCAGGCATACGCGCGGGTCGGCTGGGATTACGGCCAGTCCAAGATCGGTGTTCCGTTCGCGCGGCTGCGGACCGAGCGGGGACGGCATCTACTGACGGTCAAGACGCCGGTGGCCAACGAGCAGTCGTGCGTCGAGCACGAGACCGAGGTGGCCGATCGGGAGCAGATGCACGCCGCGATCCAGCAGCTGGGCTTCTATCCGACGGTGCGCATCCGTAAGACCCGCCGCACCGCGACGCTCGGATTGATGTCGTTGTGCGTCGATCAGGTGGACGGCATCGGTGCGTTCCTGGAGATCGAGCGCATCGTCGATGGCGGTGAGTCCGGTGAACTGGTCCAGGCCGAGCTTGACCGGTTCGCCGTCGCGCTGGGCGCGCCTCTGCAACGGACGAACGACACCTACGACTCGCTGATCCGGGCGGCGGAAATGGTCGGGGTCTAGAACAGGGTCGCCGGCTCGGCTACCTGCGGCATGGGGCACACGTCGAGGGTGTCGACGGGCAGGTCGAGGGCCAGGGTGACCGCAGCGTGGTCGGTGAGGCGCTGCTCGCGGGGCTCCTGCAGGTACTCGCCGCCCCGAAGCCGGTCGCGTAACGCGTCGCCGACGTGCAGGTAGTCGAAGCGGTAGCCGTTGCCGGCCCGACCGAACCAGCTGTGCTGCGGGACACCGGCGTTGAGGTGGTGGTGGGCGTCGGTGAGGCCGGCGGCGGTGAGGGCGTCGAACAGGGCGTACTCGAATGGCAGCCAGACTCCGGGGTAGGGCGGCTGGTGGTCGCGGGGGATGACGTTGTAGTCCCCGCCGAGCACCAGGTGCGCCCGCTCGTCGGCCTTCAGGCGGCCGAGGGTGTCGACGAGGGAGGCGAGGAACGCCCGTTTCCGTTCGACCTTTGCGGGGGCGCGGTCGCTGGACGGCACGTAGACGCCGAGGACCGTGACGGGTTGGTCGGTGTGGACGGTGGCGGCGACGGCCCGGCCCGGGATGCTGAGTCCGGCGGTGATGTCCGGGCGGGCGGTGACCGGGACGCGGCTGATCATCGCCGCGCCGCGGTCATCGGGCAGGGGCGGGTGTAGGACGTGGCAGCCGGCGCGACGGAAGTGGTCCAGTAGGTAGGCGCTGCCGTCGCCGCCGCTGGTTTCGGTCAACAGGAGGATCTGTTCCGGGCGGCCGGCGAGCCACCGCAGCAGCGGTTCGGCGCGCCGCTGGGAGGTGGCCTGGATGTTCAGGGTCAGGATCGACAACACGAGGCGAGACTTTCAGGCCGCTGGGCGTTGGGCGAGCATGGGGGTCAGCGTGTCGAGGATGGCAGAGACCACCTGGTCCGGGTCTAGGCTCCAGCAGTCGATCTTCACCTGGTGCCATGACTGGCGGTTGAGAAAGTGAAACGCCTGGTCGTAGAGCTGCAGTTCGCGTTCGGGGGTACCGGTCGCCTCGAGCCGGGTCAGGCGTCGACGTGCGGCGAGCCGGGTGGCGATGACCTGCGGGTCGTCGACCAGGTAGATGGAGATGGCAGGCTGTAGGACGTACCGGTTGTAGCTCCAGATCTCGCGTAGGTCGACGGCGTCGACCCGTTGCAGGACCAGTGAGGACTGCACGTAGCGGTCGCTGATCACGATGGTGCCGGCGTCGAGCGCGGGGATGATCTCGTCCTCGACGTGCATGGTGCGGTCGGCGGCGATCGCGAGGGCGAGGGCCCGTCCGTGGATGACGGCCTCGGCCTCGCGCAGTAGCTCCCCGAGGCGGGTCCTGGTGGGTTCGGTTGTCAGGTGGACCGGCTGGCCGGTGCGGTGGCGCAGCCGCTCGGCCAGCAGCCCCGCGACGGTTGTCTTCCCGACCCCGTTGGGTCCCTCGATCACGATCAGCATGACCGGTCAGGCCCTGACCGGTTGGATCGGGATCAGCGGACGCCGGACAATCTCGGGCGGACACTGATCGCCGTCGGGGGCGCCGATGAGCTCGCCGGCGGCGACCACGGCTGCCGGGCAGCCCTTGCCGCAGGAGTCGCTCAACACGCACGCACTACAGGTCGGGTTGGCTCCGACCTGGTAGCGGTCGTGGAAGCGGTAGCGGCCAAGGGCGTCGACGATCTCGCCGTGGAGGATGTTGCCGACCAGGAACTCACGGTCGGCGTGCCGTGACTGTGGCGTCCGGGCGGCGAAGACCAGGTAGGGGCAGATGGCGGTGTCGCCGTTGGCGAACACGTAGATCAGGGTGCCGGCGTCGCAGCCGGACAACGGCCGGTTGTCGTTCGGGAACCGGATCGGCACCAGCTCGACACGGCCGGCCAGGGGCGCCGTGGCGGCGGCGATCGCCCGCATCGTCTGCTCCGGCGCGGCGAGCCGGCCGTGGGACTTCACGCCCCGACCGAAGCTCGACAGCGGGTTCATCAGCACATACTCCGCGCCCAGGTCCGCGGCGAACGCGCACAGCTCGGCGAACTCCTCGGGGCGGGTGAGCACGTTGGGCGTCGACAGGATTCCGTGCAGCAGACCGGCGTCGGCAAATCGTCGCGTTGTCTCCAGGGTGACGGCAAACGAGTCGCGGTCACCCCGGAACCGGCCGTGAGAGGCAGGGCGGAACCCGTCGAAGCTGACGTTGACCCGCACGTTGCCCAGCGCGGCGAGAGCGGCGATTTGCGCGTCGCTGGTCTGGGTGGCGTTCGTGCAGATCTTGACGGGCAGGTCCATCCTCGCCGCCGCTGCGCAGATCTCCAGCAGGTGCGGGTGCACGAACGGCTCCCCGCCGGTCAACGTCAACCGTGTCACCCGAGCCCGCCGCAGCCGAGGCAGCACCGTCTCAACCATCTCCTCCAGCGGTATATCCACGCCGACCCGAGTGGATGACACGAAACAGTGGGCGCAGTGCAGGTTGCACCGCTCCGTGACCTGCACCAGCGCCTTGCGCTCATCGCCCTCGACAGAGGTGCGGAAATAGCAGGAGCTGGCGTGTGTCTCGACGACCAGACGCTTGCTCATGAACCCTCCCAGCGCCCGCCCGCTCCCAGCGGCCTTGACATCGCCTGGCCTGGGTCGCGGGATTCCTCGTCCAGCTAACGGGGCGTCTGCTCGTGTCGAACACCCTCGACATCGAAATCCGACACCGCGGCAGACCCCGGCCGTGCCCGCGTTCACCCGGTCCCGATCAGCGTTGGCCAGCAACATTGATCGATCTCGAAGGATTCGGAGTGGCCAGCCGAGAGGCGCTTTGGTCCTTCCATGCGGGCCAAGTGGTGCGGGTTCCGTGTCGGATCTTCGTGTCGACGGTGTCCGACACTCCACGCGCCCGCCATAACTGATTGTCAATGGCATCGATCGCTGCGACGCCAGGACCAACCGGACCCGGCAGGTGGCCGACACCTGTGAATGAGGCCGGGGTCACAGCCGGTGGCGCTCGGCGCCACCTAACTACTTGGGGAGGCAGGGTGCGAGTCCGACTCGACGCGTCGGCTGAAGAACCGCCTGCGACCAGCCTGCGCGCCCGCCTGCTGGGGATGTGTGTGGCGCCGGCCGCTGTGGTGGCGATGATCGGCCTTGGTGCGGCGACGTGGGCGATGGCGCTGCCACCAGGGCCCGTCCCGGCGACGGCCTGGCTGGTACTGGTGTGCGCCGCTGCGACCTGCGCCGTGGTCATCGCAGGTGCTGCGTCGTACGGTCGCAAACTCGCCCGCTCTGTTGCCCGGACTGCGGTGGCCGCCCGGCCTGAGCCCGTTCAGCCGGTGGTGGGGCAGCAGGAGGTGTACGTCGGCCTCGCGCGCCGGCTGCAGGGACTGGTGCACCGGGAGATCCAGCTGCTGGATGTCCTGGAGGCGCAGGTCGAAGACCCAGACCTGCTCAAGGGTCTGTTCCAGGTGGATCACCTCGCGACCCGCATGCGCCGCTACGCGGAGAACCTCGCAGTGGTGGGAGGGGCCGTGCCACGGCGGCAGTGGAGCAGGGCACTGCCGCTGGTCGAGGTACTGCGCTCGGCCATCGCCGAGGTCGAGCAGTACCCGCGGGTTCGGGTGGTGCCACCGGTCGAGGGAACAGTGCGCGGCCACGCCGGGGCCGACGTGGTGCACCTGCTGGCCGAGCTGATCGAGAACGCGACCGCGTTCGCACCTCCGCACACGGAGGTGACGGTGCGGGCCCGACGGGTCGCGGCCGGCGTGGCGGTCGAGGTCGACGACTGCGGCCTGGGAATGCCGCACCCGGAGCAGGACCGGCTGAACGCTCTGCTGGCGGATCCGGGCCGGGTGGATGTCGGGGACCTGCTGCGCGATGGCCGTATCGGGGCGTGGGTTATCTCGGCACTGGCCCGCCGGCACGACATAACGGTCAAACTGCAGAGCAACGTCTACGGCGGTGTGCAGGCGGTGGTGATCCTGCCGACGACGCTGCTCGGAGACAAAACGGCCCAGGAACCGCCAGCCGTCGACGCGGCCCGAACGCTGCCGCACAGCGCGGCGACTGTGCCATCACCGCTGATCGGTGTTGCACCTGCGCCGGCCGACCCTCGTCACCGCTCAGCTGCGCCCCTGGCGGAGGTGACGCGGGCCGCGCCGCCCGAGACGCCAGCGCCCCGCCGCTACAGCGCCCACACGGGCCAAGCGGGCGTAGACGGCGACGGCGTGCGTCCTGTACTGCCGCGCCGGACACGGCAGGCACACATGGCGGCCCCGTTACGGCAGGCCCGCCCAGCGTCGGCGAACCAGCCAACCGGCGGCCACAACCCGACCCTGATGGCCAACTTCCTACGCGGCGCCAACTCCGGAAGCGGCGAACCGCCCACCGCACCTCCTGCCCATTGACCACTGACCGCTGACGTTCAGAAGGAGTTGTCCTGTGATGACCACGACGCCCGGCCAGGAACTGGCCTGGCTGCTGTCCGCCCTGGTGGAGCGGGTACCGCACACCCGGAGCGCGCTGCTGCTGTCCTCCGACGGGCTGCCCCGGGCCGCCCACGGACTGACCGACGACGGCGCGGACCACCTGGCGGCGATCTCCTCCGGGCTGTTCTCCCTGACCCGCAGCGCCGGCGAGATGTTCGACGGAGGCTCCGGCGTGCGGCAGGTGGTCGCCGAACTCGACGACACGCTGCTGTTCGTCACCGCCGCAGGTGAGGGCGCGGTACTGGCGGTACTGGCGGGCCGTCAGGCTGACGTCAGCGTGCTCGGCTACGAGATGTCGCAGATGGTCAAGAGCGTCCGACCGTATCTGGCGACACCCGCCCGCGGCGCCGGTATCCCGTCGCCCGCCGTGCGATGAGATTCGGCGGCGCGCATCAGGAGCCGTGGGTCGACGAGGCGGCCGGGCGACTGGTACGCCCCTACACGGTCAGCGCCGGGCGAACCCGACCCACCACCGCAATGGAGTTGCTGTCGTGGGTCGTCGCCACCGGCGTACGGCCGCGCGGGCGGTTGGAACCGGACCACGACGTGGCCTTGGGCCTGTGCGGCGAGGCGACCACGGTCGCCGAGGTGGCCGCCCGGATGAGGCTACCGGCCGCGGTCACGAAGGTGGTGCTGTCGGACCTGGTGGCGGTCGGCGCGGTACGCACCCGCCCACCCAGCCCGGTCGCCGACCCGACCGACCGAACGATCCTGGAGAGACTCCTTGTCGGCCTACAACAACGACTCTGACCGCACACCGAACGCACTCAAGGTGCTGATCGCAGGCGGGTTCGGAGTCGGGAAAACCACCTTCATCACGGCGACGAGCGAGATCCCACCGCTGCGCACCGAGGAACTCCTCACCACGGCCAGCGTCGGCACCGACGACCTCGCCGGGGTGGAAGCCAAGACGACCACCACCGTGGCGCTGGACTTCGGCCGCATCACCATCGATCCCGAGAACGTCCTGTACCTGTTCGGCACACCCGGCCAGGACCGGTTCTGGTTCCTGTGGGACGAACTGTGCCACGGCGCGCTCGGCGCGGTGGTGCTGGTCGACACCCGCCGCCTACCGGACTGCTTCGCCGCCGTGGACTTCTTCGAATCCCGCCGCACGCGGTTCCTGGTCGCCGTCAACGAGTTCGACGGCGCCTACCGATACGACCCTCAGGAGGTACGCACAGCCCTGGGACTGCGGCCCGAGGTGCCGGTCGTGATGTGCGACGCCCGCCATCAACGATCCGCCACCGCCGTCCTCGTGACGCTCGTGCAGCACCTGCTCACCCAGCCCTCTCCCGCATCCACCAGCTTCGACTCGATAGAGGCAGGCAGTCCCGCATGATCAACGACAGCTACGAACCCCGACTCCTCACCCCACCCGACCTGCAGGCGCCGCAGCGGCTACACCGGCTGCAGGCCCTCCGACTCGGACGACCGGAGCCGGAGTTCGACGACTTCGCCCGCAAGCTGGCGCAGACCACCGACATGCCCTGGGCGATGGTGAACTTCCTCGACGAACACGGACAGTTCTTCGCCGGCCTCTACACCACCCCGACCACCCAGCCGGGGGTGTCCGCACCGGTCGCCCCACTCGACCCCGGCCGCCGCATGTCACGAGACCAGGGCTTCTGCCCACACGTCGTCGCCCGACGCCGCGCGCTGGTCCTCGAAGACGTCTGCGCCTGGCCACGGTTCGCCGGCAACCCCGTCGTCGACCAGCTCGGCATCCGCACCTACATGGGTGCCCCGCTGATCGACCGCACCGGCACCGCCCTCGGAACGATCTGCGTCGTCGGCCCCGAACCCCGCGCCTGGGGCCAGAAAGGGCTCACCACGATCAAGACCCTGGCGGCCGAACTGTCAGCCCTCATCGACCAGCGGGAACACCGCCCCAGCTAACAGCCCGGGCCGTCCGACAACCTCCATCGCGCCACCGACCCCATCCCAACGGGGACCCCAGACATTCTGCGTCGTCTCGCCGTCCAAGTCGGCAGCGCACGTTCCAGGAACTACTGGTGACAGCACCCCCGCCACGGCCCAACCTTGCGGCGCAACCCACCATCGCCGGAGCGTGCCGAGGGCGACTTACGAGGAGACCGGCAGATGACCGACGGCTACCACCTCACCCCCCACCACACGCACCTGCGGGACACGGCCCGCGCGTTCGCCGAGACCGAAGTCCGACCCCACATCCCGGAACTGGAGGCGTCCCGGACCGTGGCATACGACCTGTCCCTGCAGATCGCCCGCCAAGGGTGGCTCGGCGTCACGATCGACCCCACCCACGGCGGACTCGGACTCGGCCACCTCGCCAAGAGCATCATCATCGAGGAACTGTCCCGCGTCTCCGCCGCCATGGGCGCCATGATCCAAGCATCCCAACTCGGCGCCGCGAAGATCATCCACTTCGGCAACGACGAGCAGAAACAGACCTGGCTACCCGCCATCGCCGCCGGCACCTGCCTGCCCACCATCGCCGTCACCGAACCCGGATCCGGCAGCCACGTCCTCGGCATGACCACCACCGCCGTCCGTGACGGCGACCACTACCTCATCAACGGCACGAAGACCTTCGTCGGTAACAGCCACATCGCCGACCTGCACGGCGTCGTCGCACGCACCGGACCCGGCACCCGCGGACTCTCCGCCTTCCTCGTCGAAGCCGACCGGCCTGGCGTGTACCTCCGGCCGCACCAGCCGAGCATGGGCCTGCACGGCTTCAGCTTCGGCGAGATCGTCTTCGACAACTGCCGCATCCCCGCAGGCAACCGCCTCGGCGCCGAAGGCGACGGCCTCGACGTGGCCTACTCCTCCAGCATCCTGTACGGCAGACCCAACCTCGCCGCCGTCGCCCTCGGCATCCACCAAGCGACCCTCGACACCACCGTCACCTACGCGACCAGCCAGCGCCGCTACGGGAAACCGTTGGCCGAACTGCCGACGGTGAAACAGCGGCTCGGAACCATGCAATCCCGGCTGATGACCGCCCGCCTGGCCGCCTACCACGCCGCACATCTGCTCGACAACGGGCAACCCTGCGACGCCGAACTCATCAACGCCAAACTGATCAACGCCGAATACGCGATCGACTCCGCCCGCACCGCGATGGAAATCCACGCCGCACACGGCCTCCAACCGGCGCAGTCACCCATCGAACGCTACCTCCGCGACGCCCTACACATCTTCGCCCCCGCTGGCACCTCGGACATCCAGCTCCTCCGACTGGCCGAACACGCCCTCGGCAGCGCTCAACAACCCTGGTCAACCCAGTTCAAGGCGTCCACCCCCAGCCAGCTCGAAACGAACGTGGCGAGGTGAAGCCACGCCGTGGGCAGGAACGAGCGAAGCGGTTTCCGTTGCATGCTGACTTCCAGCAGCATCTCCAGCGAACAGCCCGCAGACACGTTGTCGGTGCTGGCGGCGTACCTGCACAACCGGCTCGCCGCCTCTACAGATCTTGAAAGGCTAGGTTGGGCCGGGTTCGAGGGCCCCACACCCATCCCTCCCCGCTTTCCCGCTGGTACGGCGCTCCTACGTGGGCAGGTCAGAGGCCTGCCTGACAGGGGGGGACTGTACAAATAACGGCTGATCGACCGATCAAGGGAGAGACGCCAGATGACGACCGAGATCATCTCGGGGCAGGAGCCGGCAGCCGTGCCGGTGGGTGCGGTCACGGATGAGCAGTTGATCGCGATGCTGGTCGATCGGACTCGTGGTGACGGGTTGAAGCTGACCGGTGAGGGTGGGCTGCTGCAGCAGCTGACCAAGCGGGTCCTGGAGTCGGCCCTGGATGGTGAGATCACCGACCATGTCGGCTACGACAAGCACGACCCTGCCGGTCGGGGCAGCGGGAACAGCCGTAACGGCAGCCGGACCAAGACGGTGCTCACCGATGTCGGGCCAGTCGAGGTGCGGGTTCCCCGTGACGCGGCGGGGACGTTCGAGCCGCAGATCGTGCGGAAACGGCAGCGGCGCCTGACCGGGGTCGACGACATGGTGCTGTCGTTGTCGGCCAAAGGCTTGACGCACGGCGAGATCGCCGCCCATCTGGCCGAGGTGTACGGGGCTGAGATGTCGAAGCAGACCATCTCCACCATCACCGACAAGGTGATGGACGGCATGGTCGAGTGGCAGAACCGGCCCCTCGACCCGGTGTATCCGGTCGTGTTCATCGACGCCATCAACGTCAAGGTCAGGGACGGTCAGGTCGCGAACCGGCCGATCTACCTGGTCATGGCAGTCACCGTCGACGGCCACCGGGACATCCTCGGGATCTGGGCCGGTGACGGCGGCGAAGGCGCGAAGCACTGGCTGCACGTGCTCACCGAACTGAAGAACCGCGGCGTCGCCGACGTCCTGATGCTCATCTGCGACGGGCTCAAGGGTCTACCCGAGGCAGTGGAGACGGTCTGGCCGCGCACCATCGTGCAGACCTGTGTCGTGCACCTGCTACGTAACTCGTTCCGGTACGCGGCCCGGCAGGACTGGGACAAGATCGCCAAAGCGCTCAAGCCGGTCTACACCGCGGCCACGGAGGACGCCGCGGCCGAGCGGTTCCTGGAGTTCGCCGAGACCTGGGGCAAGAAGTATCCGGCGATCGTGAAGCTGTGGGAGAACGCCTGGGCCGAGTTCGTGCCGTTCCTCGCCTTCGACGTCGAGATCCGCAAGGTCATCTGCTCCACCAACGCGATCGAGTCCGTCAACGCGCGCATCCGCAAGGCCGTCCGGGCTCGTGGGCACTTCCCGAACGAACAGGCCGCCCTCAAGTGCGTGTATATGGCGTTGATGAGCCTCGACCCGACCGGCACCGGCCGCCGACGCTGGACCATGCGCTGGAAGGCACCCCTGAACGCCTTCCAGATCGCCTTCGAGGGCCGGCTCACCCCGGCCAACCACTGACCACCTCAACCAAGATCAGCCGTTAACTTGACACTCCCGACAGGGTTGTCGAGAATGAGCTTCTTGGCCAATTGCAGGGCGGCGATGGTGTGGTCGATGGCGGTGACGTCTAGCTCGCCGCCGCCGTCCCCGCCGACGACCTGCAGGTAGGCGAAGGGCTGCGGTTGATGGCCATCGATGGTGTCGAGGCTGATGTCGATGCTGCCTGGGCTGTTGCCGATGGTGAAGGGAACGCTGGCCACGGAGCCGCTGTGCATGAGGGGATTGCCCGGCTGGCGGGACTCGACGATCTCGCTCTTGCTGTGGCCGCGACACCATGGACGTCGGTGCGGGCAGGGGAAGGCCGGCTGGCCGCCAACGGTTACGCCGTCGAGGGGCTTCCAGAGCCGCGACGGATCGGCGGGCAGACTGGCGGTGCGGAGGAGCTGCCGCAGATGCGCCGCGAGGGTACGTGCTTCGGACGGGGTGAGTTGCAGCTCCGTCTGCTCGGACTTGATGACGTGGATCACCGCAGTGGTGGAGCGGTAGTGCCGAGCGACGGTGACCTCGAGTTGCTCCGGGCGGCCCTCGGTTGCCTGTTCGAGTACTAGGTCGATGACAGCCTTGCCGTCGGGAAGCAGGTCGGCGTGGTGCACCCGGTCCGCGTAGGCGTCATCGGCCTGGTGACGGCTGGTGCACCAGGGTGGGCAAGCGGTCTTCTGCCAGAACGGCCCGTCCACGACACCTTCGGTGGGCATCGGCACCTCTGCGCGTTCAGTCGCAGTGAGGAGCAGGTCAGCGAGTCGTTCTGCTTCCGCCACTGAGCATGTCACCCAGGGTTCGCTGACGGTGACGTCTCTCTGAAGGGTGATCGCGGGCCGGATCTCGTTGAGGCGCTGCACGAGGCGCACCGTTAGAAACGCTGGCTCCCAGCGGCGCGAACGTTCAAACTGCTCTCCGCAGTCGACCGCATCGGCCATCGACAGGCGCATCATGACTGGATCGGCCTGGTGCCGACGGTCGACGAGCCGGTCGTCGTCGAAATGGCCGTGCACGCACCAGACCGGATCGCCAACGCCCCCTGCAACCGAGGCGGCTTCGGGGCTCAGTCCGTTCACGTCCAGCGCAAGCAGCGCGGCCCGTCTGGGCTCGCCGCCCGCCTCCGTGCCGGCTGGGCATCGGGGCCGAGGCGGGCTCGGCTGTTCGCTGACGGCTGGGGTGGCGGACTGGGGGACGTGCGGATGTACGGCCATTGAATGCGCTCCTTGCACAGCACGGCTGTTCGCATCGAGGTCAGCGAGCGCCAGTGTCACGGCGACCACGGCCTTGAGAGCGGACACGGTGTGTGTTCATCAAGCGTGCCGATGCCGGACCTGGCGAGTCAACCAAATCCGGGGCAGTCCCCTGCGCCGCCACCGCTGAGGCGTTGATCGGCCCGAACGCCAGCAGCCGCCCCAGCGTTCTCGCCCCGTTCCGCCCTTACCTGCGGCAACGCCTTACCGACGGTGTCCAAGAAATGGCTGACCTGCATGCCGAGATCCTGGCCCGTGGCTATCAGAGCAGCCTGGGCGTGCTGCGGGACCGGCTCACCACGAACCGCACCCGACCACCCCCGTGGCCGTCCGGGTGCCGTCGGCCCGGCGGATTACCGCCTGGATCATGTGATCCGGACACAAACTCACCGACGACGACCGCACCAACCTCGCCGACGCCCGCAGCCGCTGCCCGCACCTCGACACCTGTTGCCGACCTCGCCCGAGGGTTCGCCGCGCTGGTTCGCCACCAGGGCACCGGACAGCACCTCGACGCCTGACGCCTGTATCGAACGTGCCCGGCACGCCGGGTACCCCGAAGTCCCATGCCCTACGGCTGGCTTTGTCCGCGAGGAATTCCGTATTTGCGAGGAACCCGTATTCACTGGTGAATCCGCACGACTTGACCTTCGCGTAGAGATACGGCTTCATGCTGTGGCCACTAGCCGAATGACGACATAAATGGCCGGTGGCGCAACTTCATCGCGCAGGAGGCGAAGGAATGCATGTGCGTCGAGAGAATGCCGATGTAGCTGACTCGTGGGCCGTATCCGTGGTTTTTCCAGGCGAGACGATGGCATTGTTCGCGGTCATGATATCCCCGGCCATGATTGACCGGACGACTGGAGCGGTGCGCGACGTACGGGCTTTCCTGATTCTGCCTTCGGAAGCATTGGCCGCAATCCTCCAGGTGTCATCAATCAAGTCTGTGGACGACCAGGTGGCAGCGGTGATCATGCATCGTGTGAGCCGGCGCGCGGTGGTCGTTGGCCCTTTCGCCAACGCGGCAGCGGTAGTGGCCTGGTGGTCGGCGGAGCGGAACCGGCTTGCAACTCAGCCTGCAGTAGCCATGGTGCCGCTGCTCCTCCTCGATTCCGAGGAGGAGCAGGGACAACGCGTCGGGCTTGAGTCAACCCGCCCCGCTAGAGGTGGCACACAGCGCAGCCGGCCTCATCGTTCTCGTCGTCGAGGGCGTCGCTGAGGACGTCGATGAGTGGCAGGTTGCGCCGAGGGCGGGCGGCAGCGCGGGCGAGTGCCGCCTCGTGGCGCTGTTCGATCTCTTCTTTCCGGTCGAGCAGTTCGCGCAGGGATTCACCTTGTGACCAGGTGTACTGACGGCCTTGCATGGCTGTGCCGGCGAACTTGACCTTATCTTCGTACTCGATGGCGCGTTCGAACAGATCAGGGTGGCGTTCGGCTAGCCCGATCCATTCGTGCTTACGCTGGAAAAAGCAGAAGTAGCAGCCGGAGCGGGTGCGCCACTCGTAGTAAGCCGGCAGGCCGATGCCGGATTCCTCGAGGATTGTGTTCACGCCGTCACGGTCGACGCCGTCTTCGCGGAACGGGAAGACGGCCTTGATGTTCGGCTTGGTGCTGACGTAGCCCAGCCGGTTCTCATCGGCGCGGATCGCTACATAAGACACGGCTTCGTCGGTGCCCAGCCAGTCCTCAAGTGGTTTGATCTTGAGGTTCTTGGTGCACCAGCGCATGCTGGCGCTCGGCAGAGTTCCCTGGTAGATCGACATCCAGTGGTCGAAATCCCTGGTGGCGTTGAGCCGGACGATAGGCTTGCCGAGGGCCGATTCGAGCCGGTTGAGGTAGTCGTACGTTTCGGGCAGCTCGGCTCCGGTGTCGCAGAAGAAGTACTCCATGTCGGGCACCTTGCCGCGCATGTAAACGGCCAGCGCTGACGAGTCTTTGCCACCCGAGATGCCGAGAACGTGACGGACCTTCTTCTTGGTTCGTTGCTGCACGATCGTCATGAGACGGCCTTCTTCTCGGTGAGGTCCTGCGTGTCGTCGTCGGCGCCGGTGCCAGCCGGAGCGTCGCTGATCAGCGCCTCCGCCAGCATGGCGAGTAGGATTCGCTCCCCCTGGGCCCCAAGATTATCCCGCGCTTCGGCCAGCACGGTGCGTGCTAGTTCGTGGGCTTTGTCTCGTAGGGCGTCAGGAATGTGAACCCGGGCGTGGTCCTCGCGCCCGTCCGCGCCGGTCAGCGTGAGCAAACGGACCGAGTAGGGCTGAGTGCCCTCCTGGAGCTGCTCGCTTTGGTAGAGGTGTCCGACCCGGTCGAGGTTCTTGGACATGGCTGCGGCTTGCTGAGGAAAGGCCGCAGCGTCCGTGTCGCGCCAGTCCCCCATGCCGCGGCCAGCGATCCGTACGACAGCCATGTCCAACCATTGGTCGTCGCTGATCGTGGCCTCATGGGTGATGGTGATCAGGCCTCGCAGCCGTGCTTCGATCAACGAGACGTCGAGAAGGGCTTCGGTGTGTTGGGCGAGGCCCGCGCGAAGCTCGGAGAGCCCGTCGGGAAGCCGGAAGGCGGTCGCGATGGCGGTGATGACGGTCCGCTGCAGCCGTTGGTCGATGTCGGCGATCTCGGCCAAAGCGGTGGCCAGAGACGCGGCATACTGCTGCGCGGCCTGCTTGTCGGCCTTGCCCCGGACCGGCACGGCTGGCAGCCCTAATGCTGCGGGCAGTGCGTCGAAGATGAGTACGTCGGGCTCGCGCGCCTCGCGCAAGGCGGTGCGAACGGCGTCGGCCTCGCGGCTGAGATTCTTGGTGCGTTGCGCATAAGGGCTGAGGACACGCACCTTGTCGAGCAGCTCGCGGGCAACAGCGAGCAGCGCGGCGTTACGTACGCCGGGTCGAGAGCTGCTGGGTGCGCCGACGTCGAGCAGGTTGGCGATCTCGTTGATCGCTTGTTTGCGTGGGCCCGTCCCGGCATTGATGGTCTTTACCGCGAAGGTGTTCGGGGCTTTGACCATGCGTTCGATCAGTGCTGGGGTAAGCCGGGGTTGGTACGTGCCTTCCTCGAAGACGGCGAGGTCTTGTTCTCCGACAAGCAACGTCGCTAGAACCACCAAGGGCGCCATTCCCGCTTTGATGCCGTATGGCGGTGCCATGAAGAAGTGCAGCACGCGGTCGAGGCTTACCGGAGTCTCCGAGCCCGCCAGCAGCTCACTGAGGGCTCTCCAGGCCGGCGCTAGGCTGGATTCGGGCTTTGGGGCACTGAACGCATACGGAACCAGCGTGTCGAGGCTGACGATGGAGGTCGTTTTGACGGGCTGATGTAGGCCGAGATATTGCAGGACACCGCCGTACATGGCGCGTTCGGGGCCGTAGCCATCGATGCCGAGATTGGCTTGGGTGGGGCGTGTGAGCATGGCTTCCATCAGCTCGCGACGGGCCTTTGCACCTTGGCTCGTCAGTTGATGACGCCCGAGCATCTCGTTGCGAATTTCCGGCGTGTAGGGATAGATCGCGTCGCATGCAGCGGATACCACGCCGGCGAGGCTGCGGGCCGCTAACGGTTCGGCGCCTCGGGGACGCTGAACGGTGCCATTGTCGTTAGGTGCCATCAGGTGCCAGTTGGGGGCGAGCAGGTTCGGCGTGAATGCGGCGGCGACCCGAGTGGCGAGTTCTGCGTTCGCCTGCGCGATTCGTTCGGTCAGTTCACGACGGGCAACGGCGTCGTAGTCGTCGTTGTAGGAAAGCTCTTCCAGCGCGTGCAGGTAGCGGGCGGCGGCGAGCACCGTCTTAGCGTCCCCACTGATACCGACCGCTACGGGCAGGGGCGAGTTGACGGTCGGGATGGTGCTCTCGTCGCCGAAATGGAACAGCAGCATTCCGTCGGCTGGCTCGCCGATCTGGCATCCGGTGACCGTCCCGGTTTCCGCGTCGGAAGCGCTGGTGATGAAGTGGCGAAGCATGCCGGTGCTCTGGCTGTGCCGGCCCGCTACTACGGCCACTGGTAGGTAGCGGTTGACCACGTTGACCGCAGTGTGATCGTCGCATCGCTCGATGAGGGTCTGGATTTCTGCACCGAGGTCAACGTCGCTGCCCTGCCAGACCCGGTACTCGTCGCTGAATTCCCGGTGGACCAGGAAGTTACGGTCGATCAGGCCGTCGATGCGTTCCCACAGCGCCTGGCGCGCCTGCGGGTCAGCCGTGTCGGTGGGATCGGTGAGAGCGAACAGGACTGTATCGAGGCTGGCGCGGAGGGCACCGGACGCGTCGACGAGGTTCAGTAGGCCGATGGTCTTGAGGACTTCCTGGTCATCTTCAGGTAGGCCGTTGGCCTCGCTGATCCGAGTGTCGATCTCGATCCACCGGCTCGCGTTGGCCGAGGCCAGCAGGGTGGTGCGGCCGGCGCCGAGGAAGAAGTCGAAGACGTCGGCGAGGCGCACGGTGCTGGCACGGCTGGGTGCCTTGCGGGAGTGCTGTGCCAGGAACCGGGCGACGGTGTGGGGCTCGTCGCTGGCGATGAACCCGGTCAGGCTGCGGTCGTGCTGCCCGATCTGGCCGGCGAGGAGTGGGGCGACGGCAACGGTGAGCGGGTGCAGGGGATAGACGCTGGCGAACAGATCGGCGTCGGCGGCCATGACGCCGTCGAGTCCCTGTGCCGTCCATACCTGCTCGGCGGACTCGGCGTGGTTACGGATCAGCGTTGCTGCCTCTGGGCTGACTTCGCTGTGGTCAAGAGTCCGTTGGATGAGGTGCACCGCGTCGCCGAGATGCGTGGTCATGGTGATGTCCTCGAACCGGCCTTGGATCTTGGCCCATTCGCGACTCTGCAGGTTGGTGGCGCGGGAGGCGTAGTCGCCGAAGGAGAGATGCTGCAGCGTCAGGAGGTGCAGCGGCAGACCACGTGTTCCGGCACCGGCTTCGGCGAGTTCCTGAAGCAAAAACACGTCCGCCTGCCCATCGGCGAACTCGCCGCGGGCGGCGAGGTGCTCCAGGCTCTTGCCGAATTCGTCGATCACCAACAGCAGCGGACTGTCACTGCACAGAGCGCGAACAGCAGCGATGATGTGCTCGCTGCCGGCGTCCGGTGCATCCAAGTCCGTGAGAGCGGCGGTGACAGACTTCGGCGTGCGTCGTGTCGGCCACGCCTGCGCGGCACCGTTACGCAGCGCTCGGGCCAGGGTGTCGAACAAGGACTCCCGCCGAGCTGTGGCGATCGCACCGATCATGCCGTTCGGCGCGCACCGTTCCCGGGCGGCGGCGAATCGTTCGGCCAGGGTCGTGCTGGCCGCGGCGAGACGCCGGTCGGCTTCGGCGCGGCGGGCGGCGTCCCGGCCAAGTAGCGCGGCGATCAGCAACGCCTGCGTCGACTTCCCTGTGCCGTACGGGCCGGTCAAGGCCCAGGCCCGGGTGCG
This sequence comes from Micromonospora echinospora, assembly GCF_900091495.1. Classification (NCBI taxonomy): domain Bacteria; kingdom Bacillati; phylum Actinomycetota; class Actinomycetes; order Micromonosporales; family Micromonosporaceae; genus Micromonospora; species Micromonospora echinospora. The sequence continues at coordinate 2,352,578 of NZ_LT607413.1, forward strand.
TGTCCGGTCCTCGAGGGCGGCCGTGACGCGGTCGAGCATGTCCTGGGCGCGCACACCGATGTAGATCGGGCCGAGCTGCGCATCGATGACATCGCGTTCGAGGTTCGTCGATCGCAGTTGGCTACTGACGATGCGGATGCCCTCCGGCGTCTCCACGTCACGTACCGTGCTTGTCGTTGACTTGCTCATGCGGTGGCTCCCGTCAGGGTGAGCTGGCCGTCCATGCGGCCCTCGCGGCGTGACGTCATGACACGGCCAGCGTCCGGGTACTCGCGATACCAGGTCTCGCGGTCAGGGAAGCCCGGGCGCTGACGAACGTTGCCGTAGTGACCGTCGAGCACATCCCAGGCGAGGTCGCGTGGCGGGCGCTTGAAGACGAGACTGCGTTGGCCCACACCCTGGGAGAGTTCCAGCTCGTCTCTGATGAGCACCTCCTCAAGCGCGGCAACGATTTCCGGCTCACGCAGGCGCAGCGCTCGTCCCGGGCCACCGGGTTCGTTGGCGAGCCGTGCCAGGGCGATCGAGCCGCCCTGACGAAGCGCAGGGTTGCGATCGGCGTAGTCCAGGCAGGTATAGGCGATCACTCTGGCTGGCAGCGAAGTCCGAGCGGTATTGGTGAACTGCCAGACGCGCTCTTCCCGGTCGCCGCTCTTCTGAGTTCCGGCGAACTCCAGCAGACCGAGCTCGCGGAACGGGCAATCCAGCAGGTCCTCGAAGCTGCCCGGCGATCCCGTGTGTGTCTTACGTCGTGCGTACATCTTGGTTAGGCAGTCGGCGTCCTTGGCGATCGAGGTTCGGACCGGAAGCTCCCACTCCGAGGTGCGGACCTGCCGGATCACCGTCTCAGTCAGGTTGTCCTCGGTGAACCGGGAGGACGACATGGAGTTGAAGGCCACCCACCAAGTCGGGGTGTAGGACGGACCACTCAGCATCCACCAGTGCAGTAGCCAAAGGCTAGCGGTGTCTTCCAGGTAGGGGTCGGCGCCGTTCTCATCCAGCAGCCACCGTGCCTCCCACGTTGGGGAGGCGGCGAATGCACGCGAGTTTGCACCGCGTGGATGCTCGGCCGTGATTTTGAAGGCGTATGACCAGAACCGGATGGCATTGACCATGTTCTTGCCGACGCCTAGGCGGACCGGCGCCTCCTGCTGCAGGAAGACCTCGCTGCCCATGTTCGGGTCCCGTAGGGCGGTGTATGCCTTGTGTAACCAGCCGAATCGCGGCGCGAAGGTCTCGTGGCGGGCGAAGGACGGGACCGCAGCGTCCTTGAGTTTGATCTCGAGCATGGCGGGGCGAAGCTCCTCAGCGAGGTGATGTACTGGAATGCGCTAGCGATCGAGGCGGCGGCTCACGACACCCACATCGCTTCCTTAACGCGGCGCACGACGGATACGACCTGTTCGGCCGCGAAGTCGATCTCCGCTTTCGTGGTGGCATGACCGAGAGAGAACCGGACGGTGCTCTCCGCCTCCTCCGCCGTTCTCCCCATGGCGAGGAGGACGTGACTCGGGGCTAGTGCGCCGGAGGAGCACGCACTGCCATCCGAGGCTGCCACCTCCGGGAGCCCAGAAAGAACGGCGTCTGCAGGAGCGCCAGGGAAAGTCATGCTGCTTACGCCCGGCAGGCGGGGCACGGAACGTCCGTTGATCTGCGTGTCCGGGAGCGCCGCCAACACCAACGCCTCGAGGCGATCGCGTAGTTGAGCTGTCCGCTCGCGTTCGATGTCGAGCTGCGCCTGTGCAGCAGCTGCGGCGGCACCCATGCCGGCAATCCCGGCGACGTTCAGTGTCCCCGCACGCCATCCCCGTTCCTGACCACCGCCTCGGACGAGCGGGCGGTGCGCGACCGGAAGTCCCCGCCGCAGGAACAACGCTCCGACACCCTGCGGACCGCCGAACTTATGTGCGGACAAAGACAGCATGTCGATCGTGACGGTCGAAAGGTCAAGGGGGAGCCGGCCGACGAGCTGTGTCGCGTCTGTGTGGAAGATGCCGCCGGCGGCACGGGTCAGTTCGGCCATCTCCTGGATGTCGTTGAGCACGCCGGTCTCGTTGTTCGCAGCCATGATCGAGACGACGGTAGGTAGCGGGCTGTTCAACGCGGCGTGCAGTTCATCGAGGCGCAGCTGCCCGTCGCGGTCTACGCCGATGATCGTCAGGTCACATCCCTGGTCGGTAGCGATCTGGCGTGCGGCTTCTAACACTGCGGGATGCTCGGTGGCGCTGACCACGAGTTGGCCGCCGTCCGGCGCCGCTACGCGCAGCGCAAGGTTGTTCGCCTCGGTGGCACCTGAGGTGATCACAAGCTCGTTCGGTGAGCACCTGAGTAGCTCGGCGAGTTGAGACCGGCCGAGTTGGACGAGCGCCGAGGCCCGTTGTCCTGCCGCATGCGGGCTCGAAGCATTCCCGGGTACCCGCAGTGTGTCGAGGACGGCAGACGCCGCCTCCGGCCGTACCGGGGCGGTCGCGTTGTAGTCCAGATAAGCGGAGTTGGTTGGTGGTGCTGTCCTATCTCCTCTGAGTTGATCTCCGGTCACGACGCAACCTTACTCCGCTCACTCCTGGCGGTCGAGTGGCCCCTGCGGCGTCTCGCCCCCAGGAGTGCACCGATCCCGTGAGCAGCGACCCTGTAGGTCGAGAGAAGGGAATCGTGCGTGCAGGAGTCGGAAGATAGCACCTTCAGCCCCGCGTTAATCCGTCGGCCAATGTGATCAGGAACGGTCGGACAGGGAGGAATATGCGTACCGGTGTCGTACAAACGGCCCTGTCGCAGTCGGCACCGATTGCGCTACCCTGGCGCAGTTCTGTCGTACCCGAGTGCTTTCATCGCCAAGAAGGCCTCAACGGCAGGGTGTTCAGAGGGGGTACGGGGTGGTCGGCGCGTGACATCGTGGTCACCAGGCATGTCTTTCAAGGCCGTCCTTGAGGGTGTACCCATCGCCTACATCCGGGATCAGCTCGGTGCCGACCTGTGCGGCCTGCTCGATCTTGTCGAGGGTGGCGTCGCGGAGGACGACAAGCTCCGCGCGGTAGCGGCCACTGCCATCGATGCGGAAAAGCTGATTGCCTCGCGGGACAGCCGGACAGCCTTCCTCGCCTTCCTGCCTGCGAATAAGCAGGCCGAACTCGCCCAGCGGCTCGGCAAGACCGACGATGGACAGGGCCCGGCGGCTTACCTGAAGTCAGCGAAGTGGACCGTGGGCCAACGGCAGGAATTGCTGGAGTTCCTCGGATTCGCGGTCGACCGGGTGGCGGCGCCCGCGCCCCGGCCGACCGGAGATTGCCCGGCGGACTACGGTCTGTTCCCGCACCAGCGTGACGCCGCCGCGCGGGTACGTGACCACCTGTACGACGGTGCCCGGCGGGTCGTTCTGCACCTGCCCACCGGGGTAGGCAAAACCCGTACCGGCATGAACTTGATCTGTGACCACCTGCGCCAACACGAGCCTGCGCTCGTCGTATGGCTCGCCCATGGACAGGAGCTGCTGGAGCAGGCGGCCGCCGAGTTCGAACGCGCATGGTCCAAGCTCGGGAACCGAGCGGTCGACCTCGTTCGCTTATGGGGAAGCGAGAGTGCTGATCTCGGCAAGGTCAGCGACGGCTTGCTGGTTCTGGGCCTGGAGAAGGCCGTTTCCCTGGCCAAGCGAGACGAGACGTTCCTGCGTCGCCTCGCGGCCCGATGCAACCTCGTCGTCTTCGATGAGGCGCATCAGATCATCGCACCGACATACCAGCGTGTCGTGGAAGACCTCACCGTCAACCCTCGCGCCAGCCTTCTTGGCCTGACGGCTACGCCCGGTCGAACCTGGGCAGAGATCGCCAAAGATGAGCAGCTCTCGGACTTCTTCTTCCGGCAGAAGGTGATGCTGCGCATCGACGGCTACACCAACCCGGTGACAGCGCTGATCGAACAGGGCTATCTGTCGCGACCGACGATGCGCACGGTCGCCTCGGAGACCGGCGTGCAGCTGACCGACGCCGACCGCCGGGCGCTGGCGGGTTCTTTCGACATCCCCGCCGACATCGTCACCCGGCTCGCTGGCGACGAGCAGTGGAACCTGCAGGTCGTGCGCACCGTCCTCGATCTGATCAAGCAGCATCGCCGCATCCTGGTCTTTGCTGCGTCGGTGGATCACTGTCGGCTCATCGCTGCGGTGCTGTCCGCGCTCGGGATCGACGCGGCGTTCGTGACCGGAGAATCGTCGACGCGACACCGTACACAGGTGATCAGCCGATTCAAAGGCGGATCACGGCGGCCGATGGTGCTGTGCAACTACGGTGTCCTGACGACAGGCTTCGATGCGCCGGCGGCGAGCGCCGCGGTCATCGCGCGGCCCACCAAGTCGCTCGTGCTCTACAGCCAAATGGTCGGCAGAGTCATCCGCGGACCGAAGGCCGGCGGTACGCCCGACTGCGAGATCGTTACGGTCGTCGACCCCGAGTTGCCCGGGTTCGGTGACGTGGCTGAAGCCTTCATGAACTGGGAAGACGTATGGGAGACAGCGTGACCAACCCTGCGGCCGGCTACCGGATCGTCAGCCCCGAGCTGACGGTCAAAGCGATGCGTGACAACGGCTACAAGAACACCGCTTTCGCGCTAGCGGAACTCATCGACAACAGCATCGACGCTGAGGCGAACCTCGTCGAGGTGTTCGCCTGCGAAGAGCGGCCCAAGCCCGGGCAAAGCCACGTCCGGCCCCGGATCGAGACCATCGCTGTGCTTGACGACGGCAAAGGCATGGACGGCGACACGCTGCGCCGCGCTCTCAAGTTCGGCGACGGCCGCGGCGGCAACAGCAAACGGATCGGCCGCTTTGGCATGGGCCTGCCCAACTCCAGCATGTCCCAGTGCCGCAAGGTCGAAGTCTGGTCCTGGACCAACGGCGCCGGCAACGCGCTCTACACCTACCTTTGGCTAGACGAAATCGAGAACGGTCTCGACGAGGTCCCCGAGCCGGTGCATCAGCGTGTCCCGGATCAGTGGCAACAGCTTAGCGATGGTCTCGGTGAGTCAGGCACGCTGGTAGTCTGGAGCGATCTCGACCGTGTCCTGTGGTACGGAGCTGCCGCCACGCTGCGCAACACCGAGGAACTGATCGGGCGGGTCTACCGCCACTATCTCAAGCCGCCGGAGGAAGGCACCGACCACCGCAGCGTCGATATCCGCCTCGTACCCGTGCGTGACGGCGACGTCATCGACGGCGAACGGTTCGTTAGCCCCAACGACCCGCTGTACCTGACTCACCCTACCTGCACGCCAGCGCCATTCGCCGACAAGCCGATGTTCATGCCGTCCGATATAGGCGACGAGGACAACCCCGGCGTAGTGCGCTTGCCTATCACCCATAACGGGCAGACACACGACGTCATTGTCCGGGCTTCCATTGCCCGCCCTGAGGCTCGCCAGCCAAACGTGAGCGGACACCCTTGGCCGGCGAACGCGAGCCCGAACACAGACGCTGGTACCCATCCGTGGGGCAAGCATGCAGCCCGTAACATCGGTGTCTCCCTGGTACGGCAGGGCCGCGAACTCAGTCTCGATACCTCATGGGCGATCGGCTACGACCCGATCGAACGGTGGTGGGGGGTCGAGGTCGACTTCCCCCGTGAGCTCGACGCGGCCTTCGGCGTGACGAACAACAAACAGACAGCGACACACTTCGCAGAACTCGCCCACTTCGACTGGAAGGCGGAGGCGGAACCGGGCGAGACCTTCAAGGCTCTGAAGGACCGGCTTGCCGAGCGGGGCGATCCTCGACTGCCGCTGATCGACTTGGCCTTCTACCTGCAGGAGAAGCTTCTGCCCACGATGCGCCGCCAGATCAGGCAGCAGCGTGTCGGCGCGCGAAAGAACAACAAGCGCCACGAGGACGAAGCAGCCAAGAAGGCCAACGACGCGATCAACAGGCGCCGCGATGACGGCCGCCTCGGCCAGACCGACAAACTCGACCAGGAGACTGAACCGGAGCAGAAGCGTCAGCAGCAGGTCGACACGCTCACGAACCGCCACCACATCGACAAGGAGACCGCCGAGGCGCTCGTTGACGAGGATCTGGCGAAGGACATCCGCGTACGGTGGATCTCCAACTTCGAGGACTCACCCGCATTCTTCAGCATCGACCTCATGGCCGGCATGCTCCAGGTCATCTTCAACAGCAACCACCCGTTGCACCGGGAGCTCATGACCGTCCTCGAAGACGTCCCGGACAACGCCGACGCTGACGCTCTCCGCGAGCGCCTCAGTCGAGCCGCGGACACCTTCAAATTGCTGATCTTCTCCTGGGCCAGGATGGAAGACGAGATTCCAGGCGAGAGACAGCGCGCGAAGATCGCTGAGGCGCGGCAAGACTGGGGACGCTATGCCCGCCACTTCCTTGACGACGGAGACGACGACGAGTGAGCACTGCTGACGAACGCATCTGGCAACAGGTGCGGACGCTGCTCAACGGTGCCACCGATCACGTTCGGTTGATAGCTCCGTTCATCAAGCTTGAGGTCCTCCGGACCGTGCTCGCTGCCACCCCGGCATCCGTTCAGCGGATCGACTGCGTGACACGCTGGTCGGCGGCCGAGGTCGCGGCCGGAGTGTCCGACCCCGAGATCATCTATCTAATCCAGGAGGACGAGCGTCTTCGCGTGCGGCTGTGCCACAACTTGCACGCGAAACTCTTTCTCGCGGACACAGCTGGCCTTGTCGGATCGGCGAACCTCACCAGGAAGGCTTTCGGAACCACTGCACGGCACAATCTAGAGCTTCTCGTCGAAGTCGACAGGGACCACCCTGAGGTCCAACACCTGCTTCAGCGCATTGACCTGACCGCTGTTCCCGCTACAGAAGAAATGGCGGCCAGCGTCTGTGAACAGGCAAAGCTGCTTCAAGAAACGGAAGGCGCCTCGATCATCGTCGCAGGCGAAGACGTCCCGTCCGCCGCCTGGTATCCCGTCACCCGCCGGCCAGACCACCTCTACGGTGCGTACACCGGCAAGGCCGACGCCTCCTCAGCAGTACGCGATGGATACGTCCATGACCTGGCCTTCCTGGACGTGCCCCTAGGACTAGACGAAGCCACATTCAACGAGGCGGTCCGACAACGGCTTGCCGCGATACACGAGGTGAGTCGCCTCCTCAAAGGCGAGCGGCTCAGCAACCTGGACATCCAGCGTTCCTTGAGTGAACGCATCGGGCTCGAGGATCGCGAGGCACGTCGGGTGGCCGAGACGATCGCCGCGTGGCTCAAGCACTTCGACCACTTCTACATGAACGTCGCGACCTGGGAACTCCGACCCGGCCAGGAGCACGTGTAGAGCGTTCACGATCGCTCCAACAGGCCGCCGCTTCGCCAGGGAACGCCGCGCGGAGACGCCCTCCTCCGCGCGGCGAGCCAACCGTGACCTGGTCTGGGCACAATATAGTGACCATGGACGTTAAACAGGCGATTCCGCGCCACCGCACCGCGATCGCTCGGCCAGATCTGTCCAAGCCGATCGCGCTGGCCATCGCGGACGGTGTCATCACCACGAGCACCAGCCTGTTCGACTACGGATGCGGTCGTGGCGACGACATCGCCCGACTGCGATCTCTTGGCTACGAGGCCGACGGCTGGGACCCGGGGCACCGGCCGATAGCAGACATCCGGCCGGCCGACGTCGTCAACCTCGGTTACGTCGTGAACGTCATTGAAGACCCGGCAGAGAGAGCGCACGCACTCCGCACCGCCTGGGCGCTTGCCGGGAAGGCGCTCGTCGTTGCCGCCCGTCCCGACTGGGAAGCTCGCACGGTCGCAGGAAAGCGGCACGGCGACGGCATCTTGACCACCCGAGGGACATTCCAGAAGTTCTTCACACAAGAGGCACTGCAAACGTGGCTCAAGACCGTGCTCCAGACGGACTGCATCGCCGCAGCACCCGGCATCTTTTACATCTTCCGCGACGAGAGCCACGCACAGTCTCTACTCGCTTCCCGAACCCGCCGGCGATCCGTTCCGACGCGCCGACCGAGGATCCGCCAGGCGCTCTACGACACCCACCGCGACGTCATGGAGGAGATCCACGGCTTCGTCGCTGGTCGGGGCCGGCTTCCGGAGCTGTGGGAACTGAACGGCCACGCTGACCGACTCGCTACCGCATCTCTATCGATCAAAGAAGCAGCCGCCATCCTCCGCCAGGTCATCGGCGCGGAAGAATGGGATCTCGACCTTCAAGCCGCGCAGGATCGCGCCCAGCAGGACCTTCTCGTCTACCTGGCACTAGCAGCCTTCACTAAACGGCCCAAAGCATCGCAGCTTCCCCGCGACATCGCCCTGGACATCAAGGCCCTTTTCGGTTCCTACAGCACAGCATGCGGTCGTGCCGATCAACTGCTGCACCGTGTCGCTGACCAGAGCGCCGTGAACGCCGCATGCGGACAATCTAAGATCGGCAAACTCACGCCTGAAGCCCTCTACGTGCACCAGGCTGCATCGCAGCAGCTCAGCCCACTACTTCGGGTCTACGAAGGATGCGCCCGCGTTCTTACTGGCAGCGTCGCCGACGCCAACATCATCAAACTGTCACGTACCGGCCCCAAGGTCTCCTACCTCTCTTACCCGCAGTTCGATCAGGACCCGCACCCAACGCTCGCCACCTCAGTACGCGCAGACCTTCGGCGACTCGACGTGAAATACACGGACTTCCGAGAGTCGGCGAACCCTCCCGTTCTGCACCGTAAAGAGACGTTCGTCGCCGACGACTACCCTCAGCGTGAGAAGTTCGCCCGGCTCACACGCCAGGAAGAGAAGGCCGGACTACTTGAGGCGAGCAGCTCCATCGGAACGCAGGAGGGATGGCGGATACGCCTGGTCAATGCCGGCTACCGCCTTCAGGGCCACAGGCTTGTTCGGACTCCCCCTGCGAAGCTTGATTGAGCCAACGTATGTTGGAAGGGCACGCCCGGCAGCGGCGGACCAGGGCTCGGCCGAAGCTGTGGCAGCCGGACATCCAGGCTCGCTTGTCCTGCGGATAGGCCGCATCGCTTCGAACCCACGGACCACGAAGTTGGCACCCTGGCCGCTATCGTGGCTTCTGTGTTGATCGATGCTTTGAAGTTCGGCGCGATGGCGTACGGATTCGAGATGGTGGAGCGCGGCCAGCGCGTCCTGATGGGGGCGGCCTGCTCTCCCATCAAGCTGCATGTACAAATCGAGACCGATGACCTCTGGCACGCGGCCTACTTCTGTCGTGCAGAATCATTTTGGTGGCCCGGCGACCGTACAGACTTGAATGACATGTACTCGACGGTTCTCCAAGCTGCATTGTGGAAGGCTGGACTCTTCGGTCTCGCGACAAGCCAGGTGCCTCATCCTGCAAAGCAATTGCCGGGCGAGATTTGGGGCAGGTGGCTATTCCCACGTCAGCCAGAGGGTCCCGGGTTCAGCGGACGAGAAAACGCGATCCGGCTAGTCGTCGGACTGCGGGTCGTGGAGGACGTGTTGCACGACCTTCTCGGCTGTGCGCTTCCGCAAGAAGAAGACGATCATCGCACGTTCGAGTTCGACGCTGACGCCCTCACTTCCTGGGCCAATGATGTCGCCTACGAACTCTTCGACAGAAGAGATCTGGCCGAGGATGACTACATCGGGTCGCGTAGCTCTGCGGATTACAGTTGGCGGCATTACCGGTCCACTTTGAACGGCGCGTCTGTATTCCGGTGCCCCGCGATCGCTGAAAAGGCTAAAACTGCACTAGCTATTGCAAGGCCGATTCAGGAAACTCCTGTACCGGGCGGTACCTTGATCGACTATCAGCCATTGCGTAGCTACAAGCCGGGCCGATTGCAGACTCGAGCGATCCGCCTGCTGCGCCGCCTGGAAAACCATCGCTCAGGGACGCCGTTAGTTCTCCCACTAGATGACTGTCTGTTCGTCGTCGGAGACGAACACCTGCTGTTCCTGCCTACTGATGGTGGAACAACGAGGTATGGACGTGAGAGAGAGCGAGTCCTGCGTTGGCATCGGGAGCAGGCTGTCCGCTTATTCGGGCCGGAAGAGTTCGAGTGGGACGAGCCAATCAATGCTGGCCGCTTCGAGGAGCTGGTTCGCGACCTACTCATTCGAGAGCCAGGGGTTGATCCTCAAAGGGTACGCAGTATGGGGCCGACGACCGAGCGCGACGGAGGGCGCGACTTGGTGCTGGAGTGGATGCGACCCGCTATGGGTCGAGCTCTAGAGCCTGACAGTGAACGCCCATTCATCCGCCGCAACTTCATCGTGCAATGCAAGGCAAAGATGAAAACCGTCGGTGTGAGTGACGTGCATGACCTGCTAACCACTATGTATCATCATCGAGCCGACGGTTTCATGCTCGTGGTTTCCCGGCGGATCAGTGGCAGTCTACTCAACAGGCTCGAAGACATTCGCCGGCGTGGCGACTTCGACGCCGAGTGGTGGACGCGTGTGGAACTAGAAGACCGTCTCCGACAACACCCTGACCTGGTAGCGCGGTACCGTGACATCGTACGACGCGTCGAGAATTAGGTGACAAGATGCCTCTAATACGGCAGCCGCCGATCGGGATCTTGACTGAGATGCTTCTATAATTGTCAAGGGGTGGTTCCTGCCGTGTGGGCGGCGGTCAGGGTCCGGAAGAGCTGCCTGCTGATGTAGCGCTTGAGGTTGCGCATGACCTCGCGTTTGGTGCGGCCTTCGGCGGTGCGGCGGGTGACGTAGGCGCGGGTGCGGGGGTCGTGGCCCATGCGGACCAGTGCGACGGTGTAGAGGGCTCGGTTGAGGCGTCGGTCGCCGCCGCGGTTGAGTCGGTGTCGGGTGGTGTTGCCTGATGAGGCTGGTAGTGGTGATGCGCCGGCCAGGGCGGCGAACGCGGCCTCGGAGCGGATGCGTCCGGGGTGTGACCAGGCCAGTAGGACGGTCGCGGCGACGACGGCGCCGACGCCGGGCAGGTCGAGCAGTTGCGGCGCCTGCATGGTGACGGCTTCGTGCAGGGTGGTGTGGTTGGCGGCGAGTTCGGCGTCGAGGGCCCGGATGCGCCGGGCCAGGCGGATGGCCTCGGCTCGACAGACGGCCAGGGCCGGATTCTCGTCTCGGGTGCGCCAGGCCGCGATGGTGGTGATGGTCGTGGTGGTCAAGGCGCGGCGGGCGTCGATGCCGAGGTTGACGGTGCGCAGCAGGGCGGTCAACGCGTTGACGGCTCGGGTGCGTTCGCCGCTCATCTGTTCCCGAGCGACGATCAGGACCCGCAGGGCGGTGCGGGCACCGGTCGCGCGGGGCCAGCGCAGCTCGTTGATGTTCAGGCTGCGGGTTGCTTGGGCCATCGCGATGGCGTCCAGGGCGTCGCTCTTGCCGTGGCGGCGCCTGCTGATGGCCGGGACGTCGGGTGCTTCGGCAACGGTCAAACCGGCTGCGGTGAGCTGTTCGGTGAAGGTGGCGCCGTAGGATCCGGCGCCGTCGATGACGATCAGCGTTGTCGTGTCCTGGGTGTGACGCTGGATCCAGGCGGTGGCGCGGCGTAGCCCGGCCGGGCTGGTAGGGAACTGGGCCTGCTGCTGGACTGCGCCGGTGCCGGCGGTGATGAGTGCGAGGGTATGTGAAGCGGCGTGGGTGTCCACGCCGATGACGAAGTCGTAGTGGTCTGCGACGATGGCCATGGCGGCGTCCTGCCTTTCCGGGGAGACGTCGTGGCGGCGCCGGCCCGGGATGTGCTCTCGCGGCAGGACTGTGATGGGCCACGACCCGCGGCCACGGGTCGGGCAAGCTTCTGATCAAGCCACCGAGAGGGGCAGGGCCGGCGCCCCGACCTCGAGCCGGGTGGGCAGATCTCACTGAGAGCACCCCGCGGGGGCCACCCTTTTCATGAGCCACACCCAGGCCCGCGATCATGACGCCGACCCTGCCAGCCAGCCCCAGGCCAGCCAAGAGCAACCTTCACAGCCCTTTTCATCCTGAGTGACGGTCGTTCTCGACGGCGTGTAGGACGAGGATGGCCTGGACGATCGCGGTGGCGCGTCGTGGGCAGCAGCGCAGCTTGGTCAGAATCTTCCAGGTCTTGATGGTGGCGACGTCGCGTTCGCCGACGGCTCGGATTCGGGCGTGGCCTCGGTTGACGGCCTTCTGGCGTCGCGGCAACCGTGGCCGGTGTTGGTGGCGTTTGAACGGGGTCCGGGTGGTGCCGCCGGCGCCTTGTAGCCCTTGTCTGTGAAGGTCATCACCGCGCGGCTGGTCAACGCGTCGACGAGACCGACGGTTCGCGCGGCGGTCAGGTCGTGGACCGCGCCGGGCAGGGCGGGTGAGACCCAGCCCAGCCGGCCGGCGGGATCGGCCAAGACCTGCACGGTCATGCCATGTCGTTTGTGCTTGCCCGAGTAGTAGGGCTTCTGGTCGGTGACCCGGTCGATCGGGATAGGGGTGCCGTCGAGGATCGCGTAGGCCAGCCGTGCGGCTCGTGCCGCGCAGGCGTTCAGGTCGTCGGCCAGGGTCGCGAGCAGGGTGATTGCCTCGCGGACGTACCGCCAGGCGGTGGTGGTTGAGCAGCAGGACCAGCAGGCTGAGCGGTTCAGCCAGGGTTCAGCAGTGGTGACGCTGAAGACGGAGATCGAGTGTCGGGTGATTCCGTCCGTGACCGTCAGCTGGTTGATCTGCTGGCGGAGGAGCCGCTACGGGCCCCGACGATCGCGGAGCGGCTCACTCCGGACGCCACTCACGTTCCACAGCGAGTCCGGGCAAGCGGGAAGGACCGGCCGTGGGCGAGAACCTCGCCTGTGTGCCGCTCGGTAGCGGGTAGACGTGCGTCGGGTGCGATGCCGCGTACATCGACACCGCACCGGAGAACGGACTATGCCGGCGGGTAGGAGTGATGACGATGGGGCAGCCGAGGTTCTCGTCCCTGCCTGATTCGCATGTCGTTCATGCCAGCATTGGCCACAACCGCTCGACCGCAAGCTCTGCTAGGCGCTGTCCGCGCTGTGCCACATATGCGCGGGCCAGGATCGACGCTGTCTGCTTGTCGAGGAACTCACAGAACGGCAGGTATGAGGCCGACTGCAGAACGCTCTTCGTTTTCGGAGCGAGACCTGGTAGCTGCCGCTGCATGTGGGTCACCCGTGCATCCGGGTCGGTTTCAGACAAGACCGTGAAGATGCTCCTTTTATATGACCATGCCTTGTTCCCGATGAGCTCATTGAGGTCAACTGGCATTAGCGTGAGGTTGCCGAGACGGTCCACGAGTCCCTGGTCGTAAATAGCCTGCTCGTACGAGGTGTCGCCATGGGCCAGATTCTGTGGTGCGATGTGCTCGACCGAGTAGTGGGATTCCCAGGCCTCGGGGGTCAAGGCTCGGAAGGACCCGGAAACGCCGCGCCTAACCAAGCCGGGCGCGGCATTATCTTCGATCCGGTCGTCATGGGCGCACAGCAAGATGAACTTCGCAAGTTGCTTGCTGGTCTGGTACAGCGGCTGCACTGTCACCTTTGCGACCCACTCGGCCTCGGTGGCTATGTTCCCGCGTGTCGACAGAAGGCTCTTCAAGGCCGCACGGACCTCCGTGGCGGTTGGCAGAGTCGCCGAAGCGTCAGCAGCGCGCCTCGCCATGGCCGGAAGCCCTGTCTCGGAGTGGCCGGCGGCCATCAGCTTGCGATGAACGTCGTCGATCCCTCTCGTCGTCGCCCGTGACGTCCGCCAGAGCACCCAGAAGGCAGTCACGGCTCGCAAGACACTCATGAACTCATCTCGGTTAGCGGGACTCGGGTTAGCGGCCCACTCGGAGTAATAGCGTGCTAGCAAGGCATGGACGACTGTGTGGTTAGTCGACCGCAATACCTCCAAGCACAAGCGGTCCAGATCGGTGCCGGATGGCATGAGTGGGGATTGGCCGGGACGAGGCCAGACCTCGAATAGGAAGGCCGAAACGTCGGCAAGCTGACCGACGAACGCCCGAGCCCCCGCGACGCTTCCGCCCGGTGTCGCGACGGACTGGAACTGAAGGCGGAGGTACTGCCGTTGATCGAGAAGAGTCCGCGGCAGTTTTCGCCCTGTGTCTGCCAGAGCGAACGCGGTAAGCATGTCGGCTGACAATTTCCAGCGGTCGTCCGCGCGCATGGAGGACGGGAAATAAGACTCGACGCGACCGAACGGCGCCGCCGAAGGTGACGTGCTGTAGTTCGTGATTCCGCCTTCGCTGCGCACGACCAACGGCTTCAGCGTCTCCAAGGCGGTCAGGGGCTGTCCGGTGGTGTTGAGGGGTTCAAACAACGCGAAGGCGTAGTCCTCATCGGGTGCCTTGACGTCGATGACCAGCACGCCGTTTAAGAGGAACGACGCAACGACCAGGAGACGTGCGGCTGACTTCCGACGGTCATCCAGCACGTCTGGGGCTACCACGGGGTCCGAATTGGACCCGACGAGGGCTTTCGCCATGCCGATGTTCGAAAGGAACTGAAGCTCTGTGAGGACCTCACAATCAACCTCGTCGGCGCCCTTCCGTAGATCATCGATGTGCTTGGTGATCACCCGGAGTACCAGCTCCAGGTGTGGCCGGGTCGAGGGCGCCGGTATTGCGATATGTTGCTGGTTCCGGATCCGGTAGCGAGCCGCCTCCATCAGCAGCCACGCGATGTCGCTCTCGTAGGCAGCATGAGTCGCGTCATTACCCCATACGTCACTCACTTGGCGAATAAGCCGGGGCTTCATGTTGAACTCGCCCGTGCCGGAGTAGGTCTTGGAAGCGATCGTGTCAAGGAGCTCGTCGCGCCGCTCGCCCAGCGTGTTTAGCAACCAGATGTCGAGCTGGTCCGTAGACCCTCCGTCGATCTGCTGCTGGAGCCACCGCATATCGTCAGAGACGAACCTCGACAAGACCACGAACACGGTGAGTAGTGTCGAAAGCCGCTGCTGGCCGTCTACAACCTGGAGTACCGTCGCCGGAAGCGCGTCTACATGCTTTGGCATCACGCTGTCTCTGTCACTGACGAGGATCACCGAGCCCAGGAATGTCGAGGGCATCTTCCCCTGCGCGGCCCTTGTGATCCCTTGCTCTAGATCCTCAAACAGCCGACTGATCTCGTCCTTACCCCAGGTGAAGTCGCGCTGGTAGGCAGGAACATAGAACCCCTGCCCCGGCTGCAGGATCAGCTGGCGAAGCGTCGAGGGGTCGGCGGTGAAGTTGCTTGGCATGTGGGAACCTACCCGGATGATGGACCGTAGATGGCCGCGCCCAGCGGAGTGGCACGTGGAAGACGACTCAGCATGAGCTTCGGTTGGGATCTTAGTACTGCAACGGCAGTAGGCGAATCGAGTTCGATTCGGGCTCATTGGGCAGTGCGTGACGGATGTTGATGTCGACCGGTGGTGCGCTGAGTCAGACCGGCTTCATGGTCGGATCGGTCCGTGTTTAAGCAGGTCAGAGCCTCGTCGACGGTTGCGGCACTACCTACGTGGGCTGGTCTCCGGTCTGGACCGGAAGAACGGGTGGCCCCTGGCGGAGCAGGCCGGTGACGTGCCGCCGGACGGGTTGCAGCGGTTGTTGCGGTGGGCGGACTGGGACGTTGACGCCGTCCTCGATGACGTGCGGGACTACGTGGTCGAGCACCTCGGCGACCCGCACGGTGTGCTGATCGTGGATGGCATCGGGTTCCTGAAGAAGGGTGTGCGGTCGGCCGGGGTCGCCCGGCACTGCTCGGGCACCCCCGGCAGGATCGAGAACTGCCAGGTGGGAGTGTTCCTGGCCTATGGTGCGAGGAGGACGGTGGTTGATGGGGAAGCTGGGGGGACGATCCTTTCGACAACGACCAGGCGATGGACCTCCTCGGTGAGCTGGCGGAGATGGAGACGCTTGATCGAACAAGCCCCCGGCCCTTGCTGCTCCGGGTGCCTCAGATGTTCGATACCCGGACGAGCGCAAACACGATTGTTGAGCAGGGTGCCGTCACGACTGGGGCACTGGAAGCCAAGTCCGGCGGCTGCAGCGATTGCTTGTCTCGCTCCCGATAGTGATCGGGAGGCGACCGCCAAGGTTCAGTAACCCCAGCGGCGCCGGACGCGGATCTCGCGTACCGGAATTTCGGAGGGGTGTAGCGGTCGGTCGACGAAGGGGCGGATGGTGGCCGGTGTGATGCGCTCCCGGTCGTGTTCCTCCGCGTACACAGCGGCGATGGTCGTGTCGCCGGCCTGTTCCAGTACCTTGATCAAACGGGTGACGAGGACGTTCAACCGCTGGGTCTCGGCCTCGGCCGCGAGGAGACGTTCGTGGGTTGTCACGGCCCGGTGTCCGCACCACTGGCGCAAAAGTTCGTGGCGAGGCCGGTCGAACCGCCTGTATACGTGGTACTCCCACTCCGGTGTTGTCGGCTCCCGCCCCCGAGCGCTCAGGCTGGACCGTTCATCTCCGTGCTTGCATTTGTGACGAGACTTGGCCTCCTCCTCGATGACGTGGTCGAGCACGGCTGTGGGGTTGGCCCGGCAGGCGGCCTCGGCGATAAGGAGCGTGCCGGCGGGAGAGATCATGGTGTCGCCGTCGAGGTCGAACCACTCCGCGCTGGCGAGGACTTCTTCTGCTGGGACGCGGATCAGGCTGCTCAGCTGGCCCATGTCGCTGACTCGGGTGGCGCATTCGACGGGAGACCACTCGATCTCCGCGATCTCTTCGGCGATCAGCAGCTGGAAGACTTCCTCAACGCAGGCCTGCTCAGTGTTGTCGAGTTCAAGATCGTTGAGCCGCTGCCAGTTCGACATCGTCGCGTCGAACTGCGCTACCTCAGCCCACGGAACGCGCAGCCGCGATCCCGGCACGTTCTCGGTCCGCCCGTCAGGGTCGTCAAGGAACCTGACCTCGACACGGGCACTCGTCTTCTTCGGCGTGACCGCCATGACTTGGACACGCTCTGAGTGGGCGTCATCGCGCGCCCGGTATGCCCACTCGTCGCCGACAACGAAACGGGAGGGATCAATTCTCATCGCGGCCGCCGGTGGCCATCGGTGGTTGCCGCCAACGTCCACGTGCGCGGTGACGAGCAGTGTGCCGCAGTGCTCATTGCGCCTACCATACGGAAGCTGTACCCGGAGGCGTCACGGCAGAGCGAAGTGCGGTCTGGTCAGGCGACGAGGTTGGGGGTGTACCAGCGCGATCCAGCGTCGGAGACCGGATAGTCCGACGACGCCGAGCGTCAGACGGCCAGCGGGCCGGTGCTGACATTTGCAGCAGCCCGCCTCGCGTCTGGCACGGCACGAAGTACCTCATTCTTCGGATCGTTACCGTCACCGGACGGGCTTCGTCGCACAAACTCGCACTCGAAGACGGCGCGGGTGGTTTCCCGGGCGGAACCAGCGGCGGGTATAACCGCCGTGTCGTCGCACCTCATTGAAGGAGGGGTGCGAGCATGGCGTGATGGACGCCCTGCCCGGCTCCACGACGCCGCCCGCTTCCGTACAGGATTTACTGGACCTGCTGGAGAAGGCGGGCGGGTCCCTGCAGGTCCTCGATCCGCCCGAGCAAGTGCGGGCGGCGTGGCGTCGACTCATCCACACGGTGCGCTCCGGTGGGCATGTGCCGAAAGGCTGGCATCTGGTCCACCGCGGGCGCAACGCCGGCGACCTGGTCATCGAGTTGCGGCGGGGCCGTCACCCGAGCAAGCGGTACCAGCCGAGTAGCCGCTCATCGGTTCCGGTCCCCGAACTGCTGGTGGATCCACATCCGGTCGTCAACCAGCTGCGTGACCAGCCGAACCGCTTGCCGGCCTCTGACGAGAACCGGTCCCGCACACTGCTTCTCCTACAAGCGCTGTGCGATGAGGCGGGCTCACGCGGGTGGGGCATCCGCTCCGGCACGGACGCGCTGCTGAGCATGGTCGTCGATGAACAGCCGATCGAGATACGGATGCGGGAGGAGAGCGGAGCCCGCTGGGCACTGCGTCTCGTGCTGACCGTCACCGACCCGGATGGTGGGGTCGCCGAGTGGAAGGACTACGCCCGCAAGCGCCTCGAGGACGAACTGCGCTCGATCCTTGAGGACCTACGCCGGCGAGGCCGACGACTGCACGACCGCCAGGAGGCCGCAGCGCAGGCGGAGCAGCAGCGACTGCGACAGGAACGCGAGCGGGCGGTCACGGCGCACCGCGACCACATTCTGCGGGAGCAGGTGGGTGCGTGGCTGCTGGCCGAGGACGTCCGTGCCTACTGCGGCGACCTCGTCACCGCCGGCATGCCAATCGACGATCCGTGGCTGGCCTGGGCGTACACCTACGCGGACAACCTTGACCCGTTGGCCGACCCGCCCGGCATTCCCGACGACCCCCCGCCGTCAGCCACCGTGCCAGCGCCACGACGGCGGCACGCCCAGAAGACCAGCGACGCGCCGCCGGAGCGGCCGTGGCATCCCAACCGCCGCTGGCACCACGGCTAGTACCAGTGCCCCGGCGGCAGGTACGGCCGTAGGTCGTCGCGCTCGGGCTTCGGGGTCTTCGGCATACCCTCCCGGTTGAGCCGGGAATCCACCTGGTCGGCATGCCGCAGGATCCAGTCTGCCCAGGCCCGTACCTTGTCTGCGCGGTCCGGTTGCAGGTCATCGACGACGGCCAGCAGCGCTGCGGCGTAGGCGCGGGCGTCGTCGGCGAACTGCCGCTCGCCGATACGCGCCTGGATGGTCCTGCGCCGGTGGTCCTCGGCGAACTGGCGCCGGGCCTCGGTCTCGCGCCGCTCGCGCTCGCGCATGCGCTGCAGCTCGCGGCGTCTGTCGGCCTCGCGACGCTCGATCAGCAGGTCTGCCCACCGCTCGATGTGGGTGAACACCTCGCCGAGCTGCTCGTGCAGGGGGTGGTCGGGGGTGTCGGTCCAGGTGTCGTAGCCGCGGCGCCGTGTCGGATGCACTTCCCTGATCGTCAGCTGCAGCGGCTGGCCCCGCTCACCGTCGAGTCGGATCGGGAACTCGTCATGGTCGATGCGCAGGATGAGTTGGCCGCTGTCGTAGTGGTCTCGCCGGTTGTGCCGGAACAGCGTCTCGTAGCCCCGGAATTCGGCCTCGGTGAGGATGGCCTGCCAGATCTGGCGTATCCGCTGCACCGGCCGACGCTTGTTCGGCATCAGGTACGGGCGGTGCTGGTAGATCATCCGCTCCGGATAGTTCAGCGCCTCGATCAGGTCCTCGACGATTCGGTGCGGGCGGCGCGCCGTCGAGGGAACCGGCACGATCCGGCCGAGGAACTCCTGCGTGCGGGGCCGAGGATGCGGCGGAGGAACCCACTGCCGGGTTGGCGTCTCCGGCGGCGCCAGCGCCGGCGACTCGACGCCCTGGCGGTCCACCTCGACCAGCAGCAAGGACATGCCACCCGGCGACGACCAGGTACGTAGTCGTTGCGGACCGGCTCGTAGCAGCCGCAGCTTGGCGACCTTCGCCGCGCGTCGCCACCCGGCAAGGGACGCCTCGTCCAGGCCCTCCAGCTTCAGCCGCCCGCCCGCTGCCCTCACCCGGTCGAGGACCAGCTCCGGTGTCATCTCCACCACTGGTCCTAGCGATCCTTCTCGGTGTCGGGGGTGGTGTTTCTGCTGGGCCAGATCTCCCAGCGGTTGCGGTTGCCGCGGCGAACCTCGGCCCCCGGATGCTCGGCGCGTATGCGACTGAGTTCCTCGATCACCTCATCGATTGACTTGCCGGAGGAGATGACCGCCAGAGGCTGCGGGTTCGGCGCGGCCACAGCCTCAGGACGCTTCTGGTGCGACATGAGCATCTCGCGTGCGCGGCCCAGCCGCGCAGCCCAGCGTGGCCACGCTGGGCACGGACCACCCACAGGGAAATCGAATTCCCCGAAGGACCAGCCATGCCCAGTGGCGGGTGAGAAGCAGTCGGGACACATGTCCTTTGCCGCGAGCGGTGACATCGCCCGTAGCGCGTCGAACTTCCGCCTGACCCGATCTGCCTCGGCGCGCCGCTCGCGCCGCTGTGTCTGATCCGCCGATTCCGCCTCGGCGGTGAGTCGGTTTACCTCTGCCCTGAGCCGCTGCACCTCGTCGCAGCGCCAGTAGATGAAGTTCGTCAGCGCCAGCTCCCGCCGCTGAGAGGGCAGCCAGCCGTTGACGTCAACGACCGTCTCGGGGGCGCCCACTTCGCGCTGCAGGGCAATGATGTTCGCCTCGGTCTCGGCGACCTCCGCGTCCAGCTTCGCGATCTCAGCCGCTCGACGCTGCTCCTCCATAGCGGGGAAGCGTGTCCCGTCCTGTAGCCCGGTCAGCTCGGCAATTCGGCCCGTGAGGATCGACTGCTGCTCCAGCAGCGCCAGTCGCGCGTGATGACGACCCTCGTCGTATCCAGCCGCTCGGGCCTGCCGCTGTCGTTCCCGATCAGCCTGCTCTTCCTCGAACTCCGCTTTCCAGGAGGCGAGCCACTCCTCAACCTCCTGAGGGGCCGTCTGCCGGAAGCCTGGCTCCGCGCGAGTCCACTGCCCCATCACCGCCATCGCCGCTTCCAGGTCCGCAGCGCGCTCGGTCTCCACCCACCGGTTCCACCTGGCCTCGCGGTGCACCTCGATGAACAGAGACCTCGCGGCCTCGAACTCGGCTGCGGTCGCCCCGGGACAGGGCTTCCACAGCAGCCCGTCGATCTCGACAACGACAGGCTCATCAGGCTGCGCGATGGGGCCGGCGATCAACATGGGCTGCCTCCTAGAGGTGCGCGAGTATCGCGGATGCGGCACTTCACGCAACGAGCCTGCCGTCCACCAGCGACGGTCCACCGGTCCGGCCGGCGCATCAAGGCCCGAGGTGCTATGCCGGTCACCGAACGGATGATCGGATTTTGGCCATGCGTCCCAACCGTCACGCCTCGTCGGGGAGGTGGCGTCAGACGCGGCGCGGCAGGATGAACCAACACGGAGATCAGGGCTTCTTTCAAGATCAACCAAGCCTTCGACTAGTGACCCTGCGGTGACCGCGGTGGCCTCGGTGCGGGATGCTTCTATCGATGGCTGACGGTGAGAAGCGACAAGCGGGGCGGCGTCGCCGCGCGATCAAACCGGTCGACCTTGCGGCAGGTCCGGCCCGACAGCTGAGGGACTTTTTCTTCGATCTCTATCTCCAGGCTGGGACCCCGACGTTGGACGAGATCGCCGCCGCCATCGCCAACGAGGGCGACCTGCCGGGGGCGCCGAGGCGAGACAGGCTCCATCGGATCATCAGCGGCCGAGAGTTACCCGCTACCCAAGACGACGCGATTTCACTCACGGTCGCGCTGGCCCGCTGGGTGCCGGCCGTTGACGAGGAGCGCGTAGGCGCGAAGGCGCAACGACTGTGGCTGGCTGCGAGGAGGCCTCCGGTCTCGACTCCCTTGTTACGTCTGCCTGCGGGGGAGAGCGGCCCGACCACTCCTGAAGTGCAAACTGGAGTCGTCTCTGGTGGTAGCGATCTCCAAGACAGCTCTCGCAGCCATGGTGATCTTCCTGCGCGGCATGGGTTCTTCGATGCGGCTTGGCTCGGTTACGTGGTCGCGGTGCTTTCTATCGTATTCGGCGCATCTCAAGTGGCTCCTGATGGCTGGCGTCGCGTCATGACGGCAGGTTTACTGCTGGTCGCCGCAATCACCGGTGCCGTTGCGTTTCACCTTAGGCGGGCCCGCGTCGCTCTTGCCGCCGTTGCGGCCGTCGCACTTGCGCTGGCCCTTCCTGCGGCACTGCTACCTTCATCGAAGGAAGCTGTACGCGCAGGAGATGGCCTTATCGTTGACCGGCCAAATGGGACACCTTCCCCAAGCGCCTCGCTCACCTTGTCATCGCCCTCTGGCGCGACTGACTCCCCGTCAATGACCGCATCGCGCACACCAGCCGCACCTAAAGAGCAAACGGTTACGGTAACCGTTGTCATCGGAGTGGCGAGCGAGCTCTACGATAGATCTATCGCAATAGGGCTGTCTTCGGCCTATTCGGACCGTGCAATAATGAACGTATTTGCTGGACCAGCCTTCTGTGATCCTCTTTTTATTGATGTGGGCCAGACTGTGCAATTCGTTAACTCTGGGTCCGGGCAGGTCTTTGAACTGACTTTGATGGCCACGAAGGCCGACGAGTCCGTTCGACTTCGAGTTAAGCAACGGAACATAGTTGAAGGAGAGTATGGGTCGCCCTGCCTCTAACGACTCGTGCACGGTTTCGGCAATGGATCCGCCTCATCTCATGGATTGCGGGGTTGCGGCGGGTAGCTTCCTGTGCCGTCGGATGGTGTTCTTGGTTTCGAACAGAGGGCCGGCGATGGTGCGGAACGCATGTCCACGCAGCTCATCGGGGGGTACTTCTTCGTTGCTGCCACGAATGACTTGCTTCAGCTCCGTCGGAGCATGGCCGAAAGCCTTCGATCTACCCCAGGAACCTCAGGGCATCCGGCGGCTGGCTCTATGTCAGACCCTGCTGGTTCACTGGCCACACATACCTGATGAAAGAGGCATGGAGTGGCCAGTCAGCCGGACGAACCGTGGCGGCACCATCCGAGCCTGCTGCGGGTGGCCGCGTGGATTCCTGACGCTGATGAGAATCTGCAGCGGTGGGAGGAACTCGAGCAGGTTGCTGTCGAGTGAATTGAGGAGCAGGCTGCCCTCGATGGGGTCACGCCAGTGGTGTTCTACAACGCGGCTAAGGCGCACGGGGCCCTGGCCCGGTCCACCGGCTGGCCACCCGCTACCGGTTCAGCTGCCCGCTCGACCGGAACCGGCCACGCGGCGCCGGGCTGGCGTTCCACCCGGACGCCCGGTCGTTGCGCCAGGCGGCTGATCTGGCGCGCGGATCGGCGCTCGTGGTTCTGGAGAGTGCGATGACCCCGCTGGCCGGTTGGGCTGCCGGGATTCGGGCGGTGGACTTGTCTGGAGTGTATCCGCAGGTGCCGGCGCTGAATCCCGAGGCACAGAAGGCCCTCGACCGGGCCCTGTTGTTCGGCGGCCACAACAACTGGACCGGAAGGCACGAGCGTGACCACGCCCGCAACGCTCTGGACGCGGTGGTGCGTGGTGGGGTGCTCGACGTCGACACTGTTGTGGGGTACGCCTTGGCGCACGCCGGAGTCACGGAGGCGGGCGCGAAGAACCTCCGCAGCAGCCTGGAACGCAAGAGACGGTAGTGCCCGGTCCGCGGCGCCTGGCGACATCGGAGGCCCGGTCGGCTGGCTGGATGCCGTCCGACCGGCTTTGGGCCAACTTTCGAGGACGGAGGCGTAGAAGTGTTTCCGTCCAGCGCCGCGGCGCGGCCAGTGGTGGTTCGCCGTTCCGTTGACGGCGCCACTGCCGCAAGATCATTGGGGTCCCTTGCAGCGCTTGCCAGGAAGACGGGGCCAGGGCGCCGCCCGAAGTGTGGGCGTCGCATTCCTGAGGATCACGTTTGAGTGGCCCTCGGTCCATCTCGGGAGATAGAGAAGCAAATGGTGGGTAACGAGCCGGCTTCACGTGCGGAGGCTGATGCTCTGCTGCGTGATGGAGCCGAGCGCCTTGTCCGCGCTCAGCTGATGACCAGGGAGGACCAGGACTTCGCGCTCAGCCAGAAAAGCATGATCGGCCAGACCATGCGGGAGTATGGCGGCCGCTTCCTGTTCGAGCTGATTCAAAACGGGTATGACGCGCAGCCGGCGGACAGCGGCAGCGGGCGCATCGCGGTGGTCTTGGCGCGTGGCGAGGGTGCACACGGCACGCTCTACGTCGCCAACACGGGGCGCGGGTTCACTGCCAGCAACGCCCGGCGGATCCGCTCACTGGGACTGAGTGACAAGCCGATCGGCGAGGGCATCGGCAACAAGGGTGTCGGCTTCAAGAGCGTGCTGCAGATATGCACAGATCCGGAGGTCTACAGCACGCTGGACAACGGAGATCCGGGGTTTTGCTTCCGGTTTGCTACCGAGGACGACGTGCCAGGGCTGGTCGGCGCTGACCCGGTGCTCACTCGGCAGATCATCGACGAGGTTTCGCTCTACAGCATCACGTTGCCGGCCGAGGGAACGCCCGCTCGGGTGGTCGCGCTGTGGGCCGACGGCTATGCCACCGTGGTGCGGCTGCCGCTCGACGAGGGCGCCGTCGATGCGGTGGCCGAGCGCCTCGACGAGCTCGAAGCGTCAGAGGTGCCGCTCATGCTGTTTCTGAAGCGGCTGGAACGGGTCACTGTCCGGAGAGAGGACGGTTCCGCCCGCGAAGAGCGGGTGCTGACCCGGGTACGCGGCAGCGTGCCGGTGGTGGCCGGTGACTTTACCTGCGACCTTGTGACGTTGGACGAGGACGGCACATATCTGGTGCTGTCTCGGCAGGTCGATCCGGCCGCCTACCGGCGTGCGGTGCAGGAGGCAATCGGCCGGCGCCAGCTCGACCCCAGGTATGCCGAGTCGACGGCGGCGGTCGAAGTCTCGGTCGCCGTGCCGTACGGGACCACGGACGCGCACGTCGGCCGGTGTTACACCTTCCTGCCGATGGGCCGTAAGGCGCCGTCGCCGTTCGCGGGGCACCTCAACGCGCCGTTTTTCACCGACCTGTCCCGCACGGACATCGACGAGACGAACGCGCTGAACGGGCTGCTGCTCACCTCTGCGGCGGAACTATGCCTCGACGCGGCCGAGGCGCTCACTAGTTGGCCGGACAACGCCGCCTCCACCGCTGTACTCGATCTTTTGTGCTGGGACGACGACCGTTTGGGGCTGCTCACCTCTAGCGCCGAGGAGCAGGGCCGACCGTTGGGCGAGCGTCCGTTGTTGCCCGCACAGGCGCCCGGCCGTTGGCTTACACCAGCGGCAGCATGGCGCTGGCCCGTGCCCGACGCAGGCATGCTGACCGCAGCGTTCGCGACAGCCGCCAGCGGCGCCGAGTTCCTGCGGGAATTGCCGATGCGCCGGCAGGCGCGGCTGAGGTGCCTGCTGTCGCGGCTCGGCCTTGACGTGACGCCGGAGCCGGAGCGTCTGGCCGGCTGGGTTGAGCAGATGATGGCGGTGATGCAGCGCGAGCGCCGCCCGTTCAGCGACTGGGACCGGGCCTACGCGGACATTGCGCGACTCTTCGAGAAGGCGCCCGAGGCGTTGCGGGCGCGGCGCATTCTGCTGACCGACTTGGACGAGCTCGCGCCGTGCGCCGGCCGCCGGACCGGCGAGACGCCCGCGAGCCGGGAGGCCGCGCCGTTCTTCCCGCCGACGACCCAGCGGATCGCCGACGAGGACGACGTCGACCCCGGCGCCGACCTGTCGCTGCCGGCAAGCCTGTCCAACCGGCTGTTCTATCTGCATGGCGAGCTGACCTGGCACGTCAACCGGCAACAGACCCCGGCGCGTAAGTTCCTGCAGGAGAACCGGCTCGTGCGCGGTTTCGAGACGCGGGGCATCCTCGAACACATCCGTGGCGTGCTCGCGGACAGTCGGGCGCAGCGGGTCGCCCGGGACGCGCTGACGTTTGTCTTCAACCTGAGCCGCAGTGGTGCCCGTATCAAGACCGACCTGGCCGCCTTGGGCCTGCGACTGCCGACTGCGAACGGCGCTTGGATGGTCGCCGAGGAATGTTTGTTCTCGTCCGACTGGCCGGGTACCAACGGCAAGGAGCTGTCCGCGATCGCGGCCACTCCGGAGGACCGGTCGGCTGAGCTGTACTCGCTCGCGGGCCGGTTGCTGGCATCCCCGGCGCAGGTTATGCGAGCCGGCGACCGCGTCACCGACTGGGTGGTTTTTCTGCGGCGCATCGGCGTACGCGAGGTGTTGCCGCTCGCATCGGTACGCGACAGCCGCGAGATCAACGGCCGTGGGCTGACCCGTGATCGGCTCGCGGCCGTGCGCGGGCTGCCCGATCCGGTCCGCGATCAGTGGGCGAAGGCCCTGCCGACGACCTCCGCTGCCTGGTATCCGTCCACCCCATACGTGGTAAAAAGCCCGCTCTGGTGGATGCCGGGACAGGCCGACTGGGAGCGGCTGACCGACCGGGTGCGCCAGCACCTGGCACGACAGATTTTGCGCGGACTCAAGGGTGCCTGGCCGGCCGACGCCTTGGCGACCGTCTGGGAACGCGACCGGCCCGGCGACAAGAACCCGCAACGGCGATGCACGCCGCTCGGCGCGTTCCTGCGTACGGTGGCTTGGATGCCGACGCAACGACCCGGCCAGAGCGGCGGAGCTTTCGCGAGGCCGGCCGAGTGCTGGACGTTTCCGGTTCGCAGTGACGACGTCCCGCCGCGGTTCGCGACGCTGCTCGCCAAGCCGATGCGTGATCTGCTCGACGACGACACGATGGCGCTGCGGCGGCTGACCGAGCTGGGCCTTGGCGTGTGGGGCCGGGACGCCGATGCCCCGCGCCTGGTGCGCCACCTGGGCGTGCTCTTCCACACCGGTGCGATTGCCGAGATGCACGCGGCACAGTTCAACAACACGTACCGGGCGGCGTGGGCGGCCTGTGCCGGCCGTGGCGCCGAGGCGGAGCCGTTTCCGCCGGACACCCGGGGTTATCTCGTTGTCGATATCGGTGGCTCGTCGACAGCCCTGCCGCTCGAGCCGGCCGGTGGTGAACAGGAACCGCCCGAAGTGGTAGTCGCGTCGCGGGACGACGAGCAGAGCCTGCTCCGGCTGATGGCCGACTTCGGGTGGCGGGTCCTCGAGGTAGACGCGCATCCCGAGACGGTGACTGCCATCTTGCGCCGCCGCCTCAGTGACCGGGTCTCACGTGCCAGCAGCGTCACGCCGGTCGTGCTGCTGGACGGCCACGAGTTCGGCCCGCCGGCCGTCGCCAGCGCCCGACCGATTGTCGGCATCCTGCCGTGGCTGCCGCTGTTCGTGGCGACGCTGCTCGAACACCAGCGCAGCCACTTCACCCGCCTCGGTCAGCGGGCGTTCGACGACACGCTCGACGCGTTGCGGCGGGTGCGGGTCGCCTTCGCTGGCACCGTCGAGGTGCGCCTCGGTGCGGAAACCCGGCGGCTCCCGGACCGGCTGCACGGGGTGCTGCCGATGCCGGACGCCGCGCATCCGACCCTGATCGTCGAGGGTGCGGAGCCGGATCTGGACTGGGACATGCTGGAGGCGATGGCGGAGCCGCTGGCATACCTCATCGGCCGGCGGGACTACGGCCGCACATTCCGGTGGGCCGCGGAGCGGACGCGGCGGGGCGGCGTCCCCGTCGCCCAGCTCGCCGACGACGACGTGGCCGAGATATGCGACGTCACGGCCGAGAACGTCCGGACGATGTCGCGGCGAATCCAGTCCCTCCTGCGACCCGTACTACACCGGCTCTATCCAGTAGTCGCGCATTTCCTGGACGCCGAGGCGGCCGCGCCGTTCGACCCCGACTCGCCGTCGTCGGTGGAAAGCGAGCAGGAGGCCCGAGACCGGCTTACTGCGCTGGGGGACCGACTCGACCACGAGCCGGACAAGCTGTTCGCCGCCGCGCTCGACGCTCCGACGCTCACGGCGCTCCAGCAACAGCTGAAGATCCCGGTACGCGAACTCAACGCCACCCTGTCCGGCATGGGCGGGCGCTATCCGCTCATCGACTACGGCGCGCAACACGCCGAGGACTTCGCCGACCACATACGTCGCCAGCGCGACTCCCTGCTCGACCGGCTGCGTTGGCATCGGTGGGACCGCTTCGCGGCCGGCGACCCCCAGCCGGACTGGCCGCAGCTCCGGCGTGTTGAGTTGCTCGCCCCGAACCCGGAGTGGGGCACAACCATCGACGTGCTCTCGACCGATCTCATGGCGGCGCGCGTCGAGGAGGAACTCGCGGCGCGGCTGGGCGAACAGCCGCCAACTAGCGGCCCGCCCCTGTCGCGCCGAAGCGACTGCGCCAAGGCCAACGCCGAGCTGGTCGACACCGCCGCCGGCAGCCTAGCCAAGCTCGTGCGCGCCTGGCTCGAACGGCACAGCCGGCCTGTGCCTACGCCGTGGACTGACGAGGCGTCGGCAGGACCAGCGCTGCGCGCAACGCTCGACTCGGCCGGCGCGCTCGACTTCGCTATCCTGGCGCTTCCGGACGTACTGCGCTGGCTGCAAACGCTCGGCGTCTGGCCGACGGGCATGCCCGTGACCGACGATGTTGACGCGCTCGGTCTGACTCCCGATGACCTCGACCGTCAGAAAGCCGAGGAGCGGCAGCAACGCGCCGAACGGGCACTGCAGCGGCGGACGGTGAACATCGACGACAAGCCGTTCGACCTGGAAGACGGCTTCGCCTCGCTACGCGTGGCTCTCGACAGTTCGCTGAACCGAACACCCGCGTTCCTGGCCACTCCACGCAGGTTCACCGGCCTCAAGGAAACCGACGCCCGGTCCGGCTCCGGCCTCGGCAGCCGGATCGCCGGTGGCGGCCTTGGTGGCGGTGGGTTCGCTTCCGAGTTGTCAAGCCTGCAAAAGCTGGGGGTGGGTTTCGCTGGCGAGTGGTTCGCGTATCGGTGGCTGGAGCGGCAGTACGGCACCGACTTCAGCCCGGAGTGCTGGGTGTCGGGGTACCGCGAGCGAGTCTTCCCTGGCAAGGGTGACGACACCTTGGGCTGGGACTTTGAGATCCCCGGCCGGCGTGGCACCTGGTACTACGAGGTCAAGACCACCCTCGGGGATGGCGGGCGAATCGAGCTGGGCGAGACCCAGGTCATCGCGGCGCAGGAGAACGCCCGGAATCGGCGGTGGCGGCTTCTCGTGGTCACCAACGTCATGAATGAGAACCGCCAAATCCGTATGCTGCCGAACCCGTTCGATCCGGCAAGCCGCAGGCGGTACCGCTTCGTCGGACAGGGTCTACGTCTGGGGTACCGCTGGGCGTGACCAGCGGCTACGGATCAGAAGGTTAGGGGTTCGAGTCTTCGGTCGCGCAAGATCACGATGGGCCTGACCTGCGCGCGTGGGCGCGCCAGGTCGGCCTGCTGCGCGGCCAGTGCAACCACGGCATCGAAAGCGCACTGGCAGAGCTACGCAACTCCGTCGCTCACCCCAGTGGCTACCAGCTACGGTCCCGTGGAGGCGACTCAGACCCTGCATGACTACGTTGAACAGGGCGGCCACGGGGGGAGCCGCCCTGCCCAACGCTGCCGTCACGGTCGGCCTGGCCATCGACGCAGGACACCCCCAAGGCAGCCCGACAGGCCGGCACCCGTGCGATCCACCAACCCCATCGGTGTTCTCCGGCCCTGGGCGCTCAGCGCCGCGACGAAACAGGTGGCCTCGTCGGCACTCCGCGTGCAGGCGAGCGCCCAGTGGACCACATGGTTCGGGTGCGGCCACCGAGGTCAGAGCATCAGCACCGGTTCGGCATCGCGGAAACCGGTTGAGAGCGTTGCCGGTTGTCGCATCGCTTGATGCCGGAGGGTTGTGCGGCGCCTGGCGTGTTCACTCCGGCGGGAGGATCTTCAGGTCGGCGCTCATGCGAGTGGCGACATCGGCGTCGAGTTGCGGGCCGTGGGCGAAGGTCCAGCCACCGTCGCGGATGTTGGTGATGGTCTGCCGTACCTACCCACCGGCTTCTTTCTCAACGGCTGGGTCCATGTCCTAGAGGACAGCGAGATCGTCTTCCTGCTGATGCTGGCCTGGCTTCGCTACCGGTGGCCGGCGGCGGAGTACCACTTTCTCAAAGGCGAGTGGAGGATCATTCACTTTGGACTCGGCCGGGACACCTACCAGGCCCACCAGATGCTGGAGCGACTCGGACTCGTCAACGTTCAGGAGGATGAGAACCGCGACATCTTCCAGCCAGGGCTCATCCACGGGTACGACAAGAACAAGGCCCCGAAGCTGCACCGCTTCAAGCTGCTCTACGAAGGCTTCGACCAGCCGGCCTTGCCCACGCTTCTGAGCACCATCGACCGACGCCTCGCCACCCGTGCCGGGATGACCACCCCGGCATCCGCATGAGCGGCCAGCTAGGCCTGGCCATACTGCTCCCAAAACCGTGCCCGAAGCTGGTGTCGCACGGCTTCACTTAAATCGACTTCACCGAGGCGGTCAGACAGGTCGGTCAGTAAGGCTTTGTCGATATCGCGTGGAATCGATGGTTTCCCGGCGGTGAGTTCCGCCAGGGCCTCCGGCGTGGCGGAACTGCGGAAAGTCGTCAGGACGTTGGTGACGACCGAGCCGATCTGTTCGGCAAGGTCAGGAGGGTCCTCGTGATTCGTCGTGCCCGGCCTGATGTCGAGGGCCCCGCTGGACGCGAGCGCGGACGACAGGCGGGGTGCTCGTGAGCCTTCCTGCGCGGTGAAGCCCGTCAACAGGGCCTTGGCACGCGGGTGCCCGCCCAGCGACACCGCCATCGGTGACGGCACCGCCAAGGGTGTCTCCACCTTCGTCACGGCATGGTCGA
The DNA here is from genome assembly GCF_900091495.1 of Micromonospora echinospora. Classification (NCBI taxonomy): domain Bacteria; kingdom Bacillati; phylum Actinomycetota; class Actinomycetes; order Micromonosporales; family Micromonosporaceae; genus Micromonospora; species Micromonospora echinospora. Next base: position 2,382,817 of record NZ_LT607413.1, read on the forward strand.
TGGCGTCCGGAAATATGATTTTGAGCCCGTCGGCCGCCCGGATCAGATGCCGGCTGATGCCATGGGGCCGGTCCTGCCCGTTGGGGACGGCGAGCAGGATGACCTGTACCCCGTGCACCTGGGCCTCCTCCACGGCCTCGGTCAGATCATCGTCTCCCGAAACGAGGACGAAGACGTCCGCAACTGCGTTGCGTGCGTGCATCACCAGGTCGAGCCCAATGCGCAGGTCGACACCTTTCTGCTGGCCGTCCACGCCGAACCGGCCGAGCCGCAGCTTGACGTTGGGCAGTTCACCGATGAACTGCTGCGAGGCGTCGGGTACACCGTCTGTCGCAGAGTCGTACCAGTGCACGCGCAACATCGGCAGCTCCGACAGCGCCTCGGCCTGCTGGACGAGCGCGTCGATCAGTGACTCGTAGTCGACCTGAATCCCGTTCCGCAGCGACGTCCCCGTCACCCGGACCGCTGCGGCGCTGAGCAGGTAGCCGACGTCCACGTACAGGGAGCATTTAGGCCTCACGATCCACAGGATGCCACCCAGTGCCGCAACTATCGAGGCGGCGGCTCTATCGGTGAACGGTCCCGGCCGCAGGTGCGATCCTACGATCGGCGCCCCAGACGTTCGGGCCCCGTTTGCGCCGTAAGCCTCGCCGCCCCGGCAAGGTGCGGCACAAAACTGATCCACAGACAGGGTTCCTCGTACCCGTCGGCTTGCCCCGGGCATCACTACCAGGCACCGATAAGTGATATCTGAGCTGGATTGCCCTGGTGGCGGGCTGCGGGGTGGGGGTATCCACCCGAGGCCGTCCGAGCCGGATCTCGTTGGAGGGGTCGGTCAGCTTCGGTCGTCGGTCAGTACCCTCGCGGTCGTGGTGAATGTTGCAGCGGTTGAGGATGCGCTGAGTGTTTTGGCGGCGCGGCTGGTTACCCCGGTGGACTTGATCACTATCCACCGCGACAACATGGACGAGGCGAGGCGGAACTCTCGGTACCGGAGCATGAGGTACGGGGCGTTCCTGTTGACGTACGGGCCGTTCGAGATGTTCTTCAACCACGTGATTGGCGCGCACGGAGGTCCCCCGCAGGGCACGCCGGCGACCATGGAACGGATCCGTCAGCGGTTCAGCCAGCACCTCGGCGTCTCCGATGTGACCGGCCGGTGGCGGGCCCGGGTCCGCGCGCAGCCCGAGCCGGGGCGCGGTGGGCGCTGGCTGTGGACCACCATCGAGGCGCAGCGCCTGGACGACTACCTGCGCGATGCCAAGGCGGTCCGGAACCGGCTCGCGCACGGCGACGACCCGCAGACCGCACCGAACGCGTCCGGGACGCTCTATGACCGCAAGGACGGCAAGACGTCCATCACCCTGATGTGGGTCGAGGGCTTCGTGCAGGCGGTACAGGACCTGGCCACGATCACCGCGCTCGAACTCACCGGCGGCGATGCTCTGATCCCGGAGTGGCCGGTCCCACCACGCACTGGGGTGAGCGTAGGTCCTCCTGCACCGCCGTACGGGCTGACGCCATAGCGGCGAAGCCGTGAATGATGAGGACCAGGCTGGGACGTCAAGACAAACCACCAAAATCTGCCTCTACTGGCCGGTCGGTGTCACGGCGGCAGCGCTCGTTCTTCGCGAGGTGGTGCTCCGTGGGTGCTCGGACGTCGAAGTATCGACCCGGACATCTGGGGACCCCTCCGGAATTCGGGCCGCAGGCGGCTCTCGTCAGGGATGACACCGCGCCTCCCGGGGCCTGCACTTGGCTAGGACCTGCCGGTATACAGCCGGACCAGCCCGGATTTGCGGGTAGACAATCGGACGAGCTTTGGTAAAGTGATGTAATTAGAAGTGGGCTCTCCGGGTGGCTGACTACGGATCAGAAGGTTAGGGGTTCGAGTCCCTTCGGGCGCGCAAGATCACAAGGGGTCTGACCTGCGGAAACGCGGGTCGGGCCCCTTCGCTTTTTCGTCCCTTGTGGACCTTTGGGTGCTCGGTGGGTGCTCGTGCGACGAGCATCCCCTGAGTCCAACCCCGTCCGGTCCGACTGCTGCCGAGCAGGGACGTTTGGGCTGCCCTCTGCGGTTTGGCCCGTCGTCCGTATGGTGGGCCGACGATGTATGGGCCCCAGTGGGCATGCCTGTACGGTTCGTGAGGGTGAGGTGGCGCTGGTGTTGGGCTCAACCAGGAGGTGCCATGCGTGTTGCCGCCGCCCCGTCGAGGGCGACCGCCATGATCAAGTTGAAGGGCTGCTCTTGGCCGTCCATCTCGCAGGCGGGCCCCACGCGTGTATTGATCACCCCGAACCGAAGCGGGATGTCTCGGCGGCCACTTGGATCTAGTGATCAACATCAAATCGGACAAGTCGCAGGGACCTAGTGTGGTGTCACCAGATGGGCTTCGCGAGGCGAAGCGCGCGCTCGGCTCGAAGCTTGCGGCCTGGCGGAAGACCCGCGGATTGCGCCAGCAGGACATCGCTGAAGGGATCCCAACCTCCCGCAGCAGCGTGGCCGGCGTAGAGACGGGTGCGCAAGTAGTAGACGAGGATTTTTGGCTGCGGTGTGATGCTCTGCTGGACGCGAATGGCGAGTTGATTGCCGCCTACCGCGCATATCGGATGGTCGAGCACGAGTATCAGACTGAGCGCGAGGAGGCGGCGCGTCGGGCAAGGTGGGGCAGCTCTGCGCCAGTTAGTCGGCATCCCCGAGCGCTTCTGGCGGACCGAACGGCCTCCTTGCCAGGAACCGGAGGCGTTGCACCAGAAGAGACTCTAGCCCGAGATGGACTCGGCGCGCGCTCAAGTCAGAGAACCGTCGCGATTCTAGCGGCGCTCGAACGCCAACGGTCCGAAAGCCTCTATTACTTGCCGCCTGTCGACATCAAGCAAGTATTGTCGGGCTTCTTGTCATCGGCGTCGCGCGCATATCTCATCACTGGCCCACCAGGGTGTGGCAAGACCAGACTTGCCCGTCACCTGGCTGACGAGGCGGCAGGCTTTGATGTTCAGTTGCTGGCGGGAGACCTGTGGGCCGAGGAGAACGCGGATCTAGCCCGAGAGATCTTACGCTACGCCTCTTCAATTGCTGGGCCCGATCCTCTCTTGGCGCTTGAGAGGGAAAGCAAGGATCTTACCCGGCCACTTCTTGTGGTGATCGACAACCCTAGAACGAGAATGGCTATAGACCGGGTATGTCGACAGCTCGACAGGGTCCTCCGACAAGTTCTATCCGAGCGGCTGAGGTTTGTACTCATCCTCCGTACGCCGCCCGAGATCGAACTTGCTCCTTACCCGGTACTTGCTGCCTCGGTGGCTTCCGGGCAATCACAGAACGTCGGCAGTTCTCTGCAGCTCGGGCTCTGGGACACGAGCACGGCGCGGCGAGTCTGGGATCGAAGCCGCAGTACGGGGCAACCGGCGTTCGACGTCATGCCGACGAGACTTCGTGGTTTCGCTAGGCTGCCGCTGTATATGAGCCTGATGCGAGCGGCGGGCGAGACTAATTCCGATGGCCAGACAAACTCCTTCCGCCTTGTCGAATTCTGTGTCGAGTCTATCCTGAAGTCGTCAGGCTTAAATCCAGATCAGGCAATTTATGGGTTGGCGCGTTCGGTGCGACTGCAGCTACTGCCGACGCTTCCTCGCAACCTCACCAACCTACTGCAGAAAGAGTTCACGCGTGAGGATTCCGAGAGAGCTGTCGCGCAGACGGCGACACTATCCCTCGCCGCGAGCTCTGCTTTAGATCACGATGTGATACGAGAGTATCTGTTCGCGCGTTGGCTCGCTCGGGTCGTTGAAAGTTGGGGGAGCTCGCCGCGATCTGTCGCCTTGCTCAATGAACTGGCGTCGGCTACCACTGGATCCGCCGATTTGCGAGGGATCCTAGAATTTTTGCTGCAGGGATTAGACGCCACGTCTCCGGAATTGTTGGCTGCTATGGCGAAGGTGCCAGCGGCCAGCGTCATCGACACTGTGCCGTTGATGCTTGAGCTGGTCGGTGACAACGCGGCTTTCGCTACCGGTGATGTGTTACGAGATTGTGCTCGCCGTTGTCTCCAGCCCAGTGGGTTGCTATTAGCCAGAGCTCTATTGCGGAGCAGGGCCGCTGCCGCAGCATTAGGTGGCGACTATCTTGGTTGGATTCTTCGCGTACTTCGCCAGTTTGGGCCGCCGATCTGGGTTGACATAGTCACCTGTGTTGACGGGCGCCTTAGCGTGACGGCGATCCGAGAATTCGTGCAGTCAGCCCGGCTTGACTCGGTGGACGATGCGGTGTTCTTTGCAAGGCACTTCTTTGTTTTCTTCGGCGATGATGACATCGGGTCGGATGCATTCAAGGTCCTTCTGGGCCACCCGGATTGGCGAGTCCGCGCCGCGTTGGGCGACGCGCTTGGTGACGAACGCGTCGCGGCACGGAAAATCCCTGACGCCATCCTCGGCTCTCTAGTCGAGGACCTTGACTATAAAGTGCGGGCGGCCGTTGCCGCTGCTTTGGGTCAATCTGACATCACGATTGACCGCCACCGGTTGAAAGCTTTGCTATTTGATCGCAACTGGCATGTGCGTGAGAGGTTGCTCCAAGGACTGAGTAGCCGTCAGGGATCGACCACAGACGTGGCCGATCTTGCCTTTGCTGATGAGGCCGTCTGGAGGGACGGCCCCCAAGCCGTTCGCGTGGCGGTTCAACGCTTGCTTCTCAAGGCCGGACGGCCCGCGATCCGCGACGAAGAGTCGTTTCGCAATGCGCTGTTCGGGCTCCTGCGCGAGCTTAAATCAGGTGCCTTGACACTTCCAGCGGACGTTCAATCTCGGCTTATCAACGAGGGCCTCGTTGCAAGGGACTGGCTTGTGGAAGCTGAGGCGAAGGCCCTTGCGGGTCACCGTGCGGCTATCGTGGCCGGACCAAACAACAGCAAGGAGATGTTCCGGCGGCTGAGGGACAGGCGCTCACTCCAGATCGCGCTCGACGTCAGAGATCTTCAGCAGGCAGTTGCGGTGGCTGAAGCCGCCGTCGCGGCTGGCGTGAGGCTTATCGAGATTGGTGACCCTCTTATCAAGAGCGCAGGCGTGAGGGCAATCGGCGAGGTGAAGAAGCAGGTTCCAGAGGCAACTGTCGTTGCAGAAATGATGTCAGCCGACTGGGGGCGAGACCAGGTAGTTCTGGCGTCGGAAGCCGGGGCTGATGTTGTCCTCCTGATCGGGCCGGCAAGTGTCGCTAGTGTGTCAGCCGCCGTGGGCGCAAGTAGGCGGCTCGGTGTGCCACTCATGCTCGATGTACCGCAAGGGCGGCTTGCTGAAGATTGGGTAAGGGACATGGAGAGAGCCGGAGTGGACGCGTTCGCGATCACCACGAATATCGACCTCGGGGTTGCCGGTAACCACCCACTTGATCAAGCGGAGCTTCTGCGGTCTTGGACGCAGCTTCCAGTCGCGGTATCCGGTGGCTTTGAACCGACCGATATGATTGTTAGGGACCGGCGTTCCTGGGACATCCTAGTTGTTGGCCGAGGGGTGACGGATGCCCTAGATCCGGTTACAGCCGCACGTGACCTTGTGGCATCTGTCGGTTTGAGCGGAAGGATGCCCTGATGGATATTGTTCCACTTTCCGTTGATCGAATTCCTGGCTTGGAGAAGCTTCTCGCCATGGGCGATCCATACATCCGGCTAAGAGGTTCCTCGGACTATTGGTTGTACTCTCAGCTGTTCTCTTCGACCTGCCCGCTGGCGGTCGTCGGAGATCAGGTCATCGGCGCGGTGATTGCCTTCAGGAGCCAGGACGAGCCCGACGAGGTGTATGTCCAGGATGTCATGACGGACCCCGGGCACCGTCGGCGCGGCGTCACCCGGGCACTTCTTGACACGGCGAAGAGACAGGCAGAGGAGTGGGGATGCCGCCGAATCTTTCTGACCTCTGAGCCGGATAATCACGCTGCACATGCGGCGTGGATTGCCCTCGGATTTCGAAACGTTCTCGGCGACCGGATGGAGCATGGTGTTCGTGTGATCTCAGATTACAAGGGCCCAGGTAAGCACCGTGCTGTGTATGAGCAGGTGCTACGTAACTGAACGCGCTGTAGGTGTCGCCGTTGCGCAGCTGGGCCAGGGCGAGCAGGGCCTGCCGGCCGGGCTCCAAGCGCCACCACCGGGATCGGCGTTGCCTGCGGCGGACGCGGATGAGCTCGGCGAGGTGGTTCAGGTTCGGCTGGACAACGGGATCCTGGCGGGGTAGGACAGCATGGCGAGGCCCCCGGTCGGGGCTTCGGGTCTTAATCGACAGCTGCCCTGCCTGGAGCCTCCCATCCATCGATCACCGGCTCCCACACCCGCCCCAAGCTGCAAGATCAGCTTGAAAAGGCGCAGCGTGTGAGGCTGCGGGTAATCTCGCACGGTGTTCGGCTGGCGGCGGTGCGTGACCTGTTGATGAGGGGGCTGTGTGTGGCGGGTGCGTCCGGCCGGGGTGGCTGACCGGGGTGCGATCGAGGGTGTGATTCGCGATCGGGTGAGGTGGTTGCATCGGCGTGGGCTGCCGGGGTCGGATGCCGTCGCGGGGGCTCTCGCAGGGCAGGCGGGGACGCGGGAGTTTCCGGTATGGGTGCTTGTGGATGGTGCCGAGGTCGTGGGGTGCACCAGCCTGTATGACGAGTCGCCCGCGTGGTTGTGGACCGAGGAGGAACGCGCGCGGCCAGGATTGTTTGTCGCGTCGACGTGGATCCATCCGCGGTATGCGGGGCAGGGGGTCGGTTGTCAGCTTGCGTGGTGGGCGCTGGACCACGCGGCCCGGGCCGGTCGGGTTTGCGTGCGACGTGCCACGGTCGAGCCTGCTCTTGTGGCGTACTACCGTGACGTGCAGGGTTGGCGGATTGTCCGAGAGGTACGCCGCAGGGACCGCGCGGTTACCGCGCTCACCCGGCGGGCGCAGGCCATGCCGGGGCTACTCATTCCACCGTACGCTGCATGATCAAGAATGTGGCGGGCATTGGTGGGTCGGTGGGTGATGTGGGCCTGACCCGGTTTGACGGACATCCCAGCTCAGAGGGGCTGTGTGCTCCTCGGGAGGATGTTCATCATGGAAGGCATGGGCAAGAAGCCACGTCGGCCGCGTAGGGCGTTCACGCCGGAGTTCAAGGCGGAGATCGTCGAGGTGTGCCGTCGACACCTCGTCGAGGGTGCCCCGGCCGCCACCGATGATGAGTAGGAAATCGGCGTTGCGCACCACGTTGGGCCGACCGAACAGGCCGACTGCAGCTTGCAGGGCGGGTGGGCGGTAATGGTCGGCGATGTACGTCATGATCTCGATCCCGATGCCCACTGGGCCGTGGTCGACCGTGCAGCGGTGGTTCATCAGCAGTCGGCTGACCGCAGCCACCGCGTCGTCGACCAGGGTGTTGTTCACACCAGTTGATCGGCTTCCGCACAGGGCGATCCTCAGCGGTCCGGTGCGGAAGTTCGGCCGGAACCATCCCGTCGTCGTTGCCGGGGTCGGGTTGCCCTCGGTAGTGCGCTGACGGGGCGGACCGGACGTGATCTCCGACAGGGGGAGCTCAGCGGCGGACGGTACCGTGGGGAGCGCCGGACCGGGTACGTCGACTTCGGTGATCGTGTCGGCGAGCGCAGCCCACCGGGCCTTGCGTTCGGCCGACTCCTGTTCGGTCCGGAACTGTCGTTCGAGCTGCCGGTAGGCGTCGTAGGCGGCGACGAGCTCGCCCCCGGCACCCAACACCGATTCGCACTGCTGCCAGAAGACCCGGTCGACGATCTGTCTGCCCCACTTCACCATCCCCACGGTGCTGCGGGTGGTGAGAACCGCTCGAGCGACTTCGCTCTGGATCATTCCGCGTGCCTTGCGCCGCGTGGCGAGCATTCTGCCGAGGGCTTCCCTGGCCTCCTGGAGTTGCTGGCGATCGATCATGAGCCCTTCCGCCTACCTGAGCGTGCGTCGCCCCTGATAGCCCTCCTCCGCACGGTCAGTCCCGTGGCGCCTCTCCTGGAAGGCGACGGTTGAACTGCGGCGACCGACTTCAGCCGACCGCAGCGATGCGAGTCAGCCAGCGCACCGCCGTTCAGGGGCCTGTTGGTTGAGGCCTTCGAGGGGCCTGATGGGGCCGTGTCGAAAATCGGTGTCGAGGGTGTTCGACATGCGTTTGGTTGCGTCTACTGGTGCCTGGCATCGCGGATGCCGGACCGGTTCGGAGCAGCGGAGGTTGATGGCCGGTGCGACGGCGGCCGCTCCGCAACCTCTCCCGAAACCGCCTGCAGGTGGACCTTGGCCGGCAGCGGGGAACCAACCAAATGGCCAGGATGTGATCACATGACTACCGCAAATGAGAGCGCTGTGCGAGATCCCATGGCGCTGCGGACGGCGATGGTGGCGGAGCTGAGCGCGGACACGATCAGGTCGGAGGCGGTGGCTGCCGCGTTCTCGGTCGTGCCACGTCACCTGTTCGCCCCAGGGGAGTCCCTGGATGTGGTGTACGACTCGAACACCCCGTTGGTGACGAAGACCGGTTCGGACGGTACGGCGCTCAGTTCGGTGTCGGCGGCGCACATCCAGGCGGTGATGCTGGAGCAGGCCGAGATCGAGCCGGGGATGCGGGTTCTGGAGATCGGTTCGGGTGGGTACAACGCGGCGCTGATCGCGGAGCTGGTTGGCCCGCAGGGTGCGGTGACGTCGGTGGACATCGACCCGGAGATCGTCGCTCGGGCCCGCGCCTGCTTGCAGACCGCCGGCTACGACCGGGTGCGGGTCGTGCAGGCCGACGCCGAATACGGTGTACCGGAGCAGGCACCGTACGACCGGATCATCGTCACGGTCGGAGCGTGGGACATCCCACCGGCTTGGATCGCCCAACTGTCCGAACACGGCCGGATCGTGGTGCCACTGCGGTTCGCCGGCCTGTCCCGCTGCGTCGCCTTCGACCTGGCCGAAGGGCGCCTCGTCAGTCACAGCTACTGCCTCGGCGGGTTCGTGCCGATGCAGGGCGCGGGCACGTACTCCGAGACGCTGGTGCCGATCAACGGCGAGGCGACGCTGCGTATGGACGGGCCGGACCCGGGCTTCGACGTGCCGGCCCTACGTAAGGCGGTCCACGCACCGAGGATCGAGCGGTGGTCCGGGGCGGCGTTCGACATGCCCGACGAGCTGGAGTTGTTCGTGGTGACCAGCGCGTCCCACGTGCCCTTCCTGTACGCGAGCCAGCAGTTGGTGGACCAGGGCGTGTTCAGCCCGGCGGTGATCTACGGCACGGCTGCCGTGGTCGAGGGCGGCAGTTTCGCCTACCGGACGAAACGCGAGAACGAGGGCCTCGGCGGATGGGAGAGCGGTGTCTACGCCTACGGCCCGCAGGCCGAGGCGGTCGCTGACAGGTATGTCGGGCTGTTGCGCCGCTGGGCGGCCGACTTCCGCCGTCGCGGGGCCGCGCGGATCGAGTACCTGCCCACCAGCGCAGGCGTGCCGGACGGCTGGTACGTGCCGAAGCGCCACGGCGCCGTCGCGGTGTCCTGGCGCTGACAGCTACCGGCGTCCCAGCCGGGGCACCGGGTGGATCACAACCCTTTCGAAGGAGGCTGTCGTGTCGATCATGACCGAGGAGCGGACCGTCCCGCTGGCGTCGCCGGTGGCGGTGGACGGGAAGAAGGACGAGTTCGGGCCGGATGACTGGGAGCTGGACATCACGTTTATCGAGTCCGGCGAGAGTGTTGACAAGCTGATCTACATGACGAACGACGGGTGCGGCAAGACCTGCCAGTCCGCCTGCAGCACCACCTGCCCGGCGTAGGCCGGAGACCTGGGGCGTCTGGCCAGGTGGGTTTCGTCCGCGTGGCCAGACGCCTCCCGTTCCCAGGGGAGGATATGTGTACCGGTACCTGGATGCGCTGGTGGTGCGCGCGTCGACCTGCTCTCCCGATTGTTTGGTCGGCGGTTGGCCGGACCTGACTGGCGCGGAGGCCGCAGGGTCGTGGGAGCGATGGTTGGAGCAGGTGTTCGCGGTGCCGCAGTTCGCGGCGGCGGTGGAGTTGGCCAGCCCCGTGCTCGCCGACCGTGTCCGCGCGGTCTGCGCCAGCCGGGTCGGGGCGGGTGAGGCGCGGCGGGTAGTCGTGTCGGTCCTGCGGTACCTGCTGCGGGCGCGTGGCCGGGCGACGCCGTACGGCTTGTTCGCCGGGGTCGCCGCCGCCCGCTTGGCCCCCACCGCCGCCGTCCGGTTCGGTGACGGGCACCGAGCGGTGCTTCGGGTACGGGCGGCGTGGCTTTCGGGCCTGGTCGACCGGCTGGAGGCCGATCCGGTGCTTCGGCCGCATCTGACGGTCCGCGCCAACAACCTCCTGGCGCGCCGGGATGGGCAGATCGTGCTGGAGCACCGCCCCCATCAGAATCTCGGGGAGCCGCCCACCCAGGTACAGGTACGCGCCACCGGCCCGGTACTCGCGGCGCTGACGGCAGCGGAGGAATCGATTCGACTGGACGATCTGGCCAGCAAACTCGCCACCGATCACGCCGTCCCCGTTCACGTTGTGCACGCGCTGCTCGCGCAGATGGTGTCGCAACGGCTCCTGCTGAGCGCGCTACGGCCGGCGACTAATTGCACTGATCCCCTGTCCGCCGTCACTGTCGGCCTCCAGCAGGCGGTGGCCGACGCCGCCGAGAGCACCCCAGACGACGGCGCGCTCGCCCGGGCACGTGCGATGCTCGGCGTACTGCACACCCTCGCGCAGCGGGCTGCTCCGGATACCGCGACGACCGGCGCGCGGCAGCGCGCGCGGCTGGCCGAGACGATGACCGTTCTACACCCCGCCGACGAGTCACCTGTCGCAGTCGATCTGCGCTTGGACGCCGACGTGCGTGTTCCTGAGATCGTCGCGGTAGAGGCGGCGAGCGCGGCCGGTGCCCTGGTGCGTCTCGCGACTGTCGGTCGAGGAGGGTGGGCGGCCTGGCACCGCCGCTTCCTCGAGCGTTACGGACCCCATGCGGTCGTACCGGTCCGTGACGCGGTGGACGCCGACCTTGGCCTGGGCTACCCCGCCGGTTACCACGGCACCACTCCCACACCGCCGCCGGCCCTGACCGCGCGTGATCGGAAGCTGCTGACCCTTGCCCAGGAAGCGGCGCTGCGACGCGAACGCGAGATCGTGCTCGATGACGCCGCCATCACCGACCTCGCCGACAGCGCACCGGTCAGGCACGTCCAGCCGAGCACCGAGCTGACCGTCACCGTGCACGCCCGTACCGCGCGGGACCTCGACCGGGGTGAGTTTCGGCTGGAGGTGGTCGGAGTGTCCCGCAACGCCGGCACCGTCACCGGCCGGTTCCTAGACCTGCTCGACCCTGCGGATCGGCAGCGCATCGCCAGCGAGTACGCGGCCCTACCTGGCGTGACCCGTGGTGCGTTGCATGTCCAGGTGTCGGCGGTAACCCCCTACACGGTCACCGAGGACGTGGCCCGCGCCCCACAAGTCATGCCGCACCAGGTCTCGCTCGGGGAGTACCACGTCAACGCACCCAACCGGATCGCGCTGGACGACATCGCGGTCACCGCTGACGCCGACCGGGTCTACCTGGTGTCGGTCTCCCGGCGGTGTGTGGTGGAGCCGATCGTGCTCAACGCGGTCGAGCAGGTGCACTACACCCTGCCGATCGTGCGGTTCCTCACCGAGGCCCCCACCGCCTTCAGCACACCGTGTGGCGGGTTCTACTGGGGTGCTGCCAGCGGTCTGCCGTTCCTACCCGCCCTGCGCTACCAGCGGAGCATCCTGTCGCCGGCACGCTGGCTGCTACGGGCAAGCGCCCTGCCCGCTCCCGCCACGAGCTGGCGGGAGTGGAGCCGGGCCCTGGCCTCCTGGCGCGACACGGCCGGCTGCCCGCCTGGGGTGTACCTCGGCGAGAGCGACCAACGCATCCGCCTGGATCTCGCCGAGCCGGCTCATCAGGCACTGCTGCGCGACCATCTGCGTCGCACCCCGACCGCCGTGCTGCGCGCCGCGCCCCCGCGTGACACGGCTGGCTGGATGGGCGGGCACGCCCACGAGATCGTCGTCCCCTTGGCCGCGACGGTCGACCCGGCAGCACCACCACGCACGCTCGCCACCGCACCCGTGGTTGACGTCCGCGAGTACGGACACCTCCCCGGCGGCGGTGGCCGCCTCTTCGTCAAGCTGTACGGCCATCCCGACCGGCAGACACCGATCCTCACCCGGCACCTTCCGTCTCTGCTCCGCCAGCTCAGCCAACAGGCACGGTGGTGGTTTCTGCGCTACGGCGACCCGGAACCGCACCTGCGGCTGAGGCTGACCGGTGACGCGAGCACCGCGACGCTCGCCGAGTGGACACACGACCTGCGCCGCGTCGGCCTGCTCGCGCGGGTACAGGTTGACACCGACTACCCGGAGACCGCCCGCTTCGGCGGACCCACCGCCGGCACCGCCGCCGACGAGGTCTTCGCCACCGACTCCGCAGCTGCGCTCACGCAGTTGCTCGCCATTCATGGCAGGCCGGCACCCGCTGTCCGTGCGGTGACCGCGGCGAGCCTGCTGGACATCACTACCGCCCTGATCGGCGACACCAACGCCGGTATGCGATGGCTGATCGACCACACGCGCCCGCACCGGCCCGCCCCACCCCGCGACGTCTACCAGCGCACGGTCGCGCTCGCCAACCCCGACCAGACCGGCCTGGACATACTCGGCGACGGCACCGAACTGCGGACTGTCTGGCAGCGTCGCCGCGAGGCGCTGAAAACCTACCGTGACGCCCTGCACACCGCAGGAGCCGCCGTGGACAGTGTTTTGCCTGACCTGCTGCACCTGCACCACACCCGCATGATCGGCCCCGACCCGGACAGCGAACGCGCCTGCCTGCACCTGGCCCGTGCCGCCGCGCTGAGCTGGACCGCCCGCGCCCGGAGCCAACCATGAGCCCCACGGACCCGAGCGCGCTCGCGGCATCGGCAGCCATCGCCGAGGCACTGGCCGACCCCCAAGCCATCCAGCCCGCATTCCAGGGGCGAGCGAGGCCACAATCCCTCGCGGGCGGCGCGGTCGGTATCGCATTGCTGCACATCGAACGAGCCCGCACCGGCCACGGCGACGACACCGTTGCCCACACCTGGCTGAAACTCGCCGCGTCCCAGCCGATCAGCGCCGGCGGCAACGCCAACCTGTTCCACGGCGCACCAGCCCTCGGCCTCGCCCTGCACGCCGCCGGCACGACCCGGTACCGGCGCGCGCTGGCCGCGCTCGACGACACCACCATCACCCTCACCCGAGGGCGCCTGGCCGACGCCAATGCCCGCATCGACCGGGGCGACCCGCTGCTGATGCGCGAGTTCGACCTGATCCACGGCCTGACCGGACTCGGCGTCTACCACATGCACCGCCACCCCGACCACCCCGTCACCCGCGACGTGCTCGCTTACCTGGTCCGCCTCACCCGCCCTCTCCCCGGCCAAGGCGGTACCACCGATCTACCGCCGTGGTGGATGCCGGTCGGCCTGTCCGGCGAACCCGACTCCGACCACCCACACGGGCACGGGAACCTGGGAGTCGCCCACGGCATCAGCGCCGTCATCGCGCTGCTCTCCCTCGCTGTCCTTCACGACCTGACCACCACCAGCCTGCGCGACGCTCTCGCCCGGCTCTGCGCCTGGACCGATCAGTGGCGCCGGGACGACGACGCCGGCCCGTGGTGGCCTGGATACCTCACCATCGACCACACCGGCCGCCTCGAACCGTCGCTTCGTCCCCGGCCCTCCTGGTGCTACGGCATCGCGGGCACTGCCCGGGCCCAACAGTTGGCCGGCATCGCGCTCGGCGACGCCCGCCGACAGGCAACGGCCGAACGCGCGATCCTGGCCGCACTGCGCGACCCGACTCGACCCGCCCTACTCCCTGAGATCGGTCTGTGCCACGGCAAAGCCGGCCTGCTCCACGCCGCATTCCGCATGGCGGTCGACGCCCGCAGCCCGGTACTGGCCGCCGAACTACCCGACCTGTCCGGCCACCTCGCCGCCCAACTACTCGGCGAGCCGATAACCGAACCGGAACTCATGGACGGCGCGGCCGGAGCCGCCCTCGCGCTACACGCCGTCGGCACCGGCACCCCACCCATGTCCGCGTGGGACGCAGTCCTCCTACTCGCCTAACACCACCCGACCCGCAAACCGCCACTCACCACCAAAGGAACGCGATGATGCCGTCGCCGTGGCTCCAGATCACCCTCGAGTTGCCCGATCCGGACCGGGCCGAGCACACCGCCGTCACCCACCTCGCCCCCATACTCGTCAAAGCGGAAGCCGACAGGAGCATCGCTGGCTGGTTCTTCATCCGAAAGACACCCCAGTGGCGGCTGCGCTATCTCCCCACCGAGGAGACCACCATCGCGCGGGAGCACCTCTTCACCCGCCTCGACGCCCTCATCCGTGAACGGCACATCACCCGCGCGGTCGAGGTCGTCTACGAGCCCGAAACCCGCGCCTTCGGCGGTGACCAAGCGATGGCCGTCGCGCATGAACTGTGGCAGGCCGACAGCCGGCACGTACTCGGCTACCTCGCCACCACCGCAGCAGACCCCACCACCCGTCGCCGCCGCGAGCTCGCGATCCTGCTTGCCAGCACCCTGCTACGCGCGGCCGGCCTGGACTGGTACGAGCAAGGCGATGTCTGGTCCAAGATCGCCCACCACCGGACCCCGCCCGACAACCCGATCCCCGACAAGACCCCGGATTTCCAGGCAGGGCTGCGCCGGCTGATGAGCACGGACCTGACCAACCTCAACCAACCGGCGTGGCCGCACCTGATGCTGGTGGAATGGGCTGCCGCGTTCACCACCGCAGGCCGCGACTTGGCCCACCTCGCCGGCACCGGCAACCTCCACCGTGGGCTTCGCGACATCCTCGCCCACCACGTCATCTTCGCGATGAACCGGATCGGCCTCCCCGCGACCACCCAGGCCGTCCTCGCCACCCACACTGCCACCGTCATCTTCGGCCCAGACCCCACCGTCCAACCAGCCACACAGGCCACCTACCAGCACGCCCACGCGACGGTCACCGCAGCCAGAGCGGGAACCGGCTGATGGACCCGACCGGTGCTCAAGCCCGTAGATTCCCCCTCGTCGCCCGGCCCCGACCCGCCTGCACCCCACTGCCCGAGCGGGTAACCGACCTGACCCGCCGCGCTGCCGCCGCCACCCGCAATGACGACCCTGCCGCCGCAACCGCCGTGGTCAACCTCGCCGCCCTGCTCGCATCAGACTGCGGACGATCTGACCTGGCCCGGCAATGGTCAGCACGGCTCGCCCGCTCCGCGCTCGTTCACCCCGCACCCGACTTCCCAACAGCAAGTCACAGCCTCGAACCCATCATCAATCTTGCCCGGCTACGTACCCGCGCCGGCGACGGCACCGGAGCATGGAGGCTCCTCGAAACCCTCTACGGGGCCATTGCGTCCCGCACCGACACCACCATCGACGGCATCACCGTTCCCGCCGCACACCTGACGCCTGAGCCCACCGCACACCGCGAACTCCGCCAATGGCTCTGGACGGTCCTGCTGTCCAGCGGCGCGCACGCCCTCGCCACCGCCGGTCGATGGGTCGACGCCTACTACCGGCTCCAACAACGCAACGGCATCGGCCGCCGCATGCTCGACGGCCGGCAGGTTGCTGTCATAGCCCACGCCACCGCAGGCAGACGTGCCCGCGCCCTGGAGCTACTGCACGACACCGAGCCGGGCGAACCGTGGGAACGCGCCGTCACCGCATCCCTGACCCTGCTGTGCCAGCAAGCCGCGATCACCAGCACCACCCAACGACACGCCGTCGCGGCCTACCAGGGGCTGGACACCACAGCAGCAAACCTCGTCGTGTTCCACACCCGCCTGGGGATGTGCCTCGCCGACGCGCTCGGCGGCGTCGAGCAGCCTGTGGCACAGACCATCACTGCCGACCTCATCGAGCGGGCCAGCGGCGACGGGTACGCCGCCCGAGACGTCCTCGCCCACCCCGGATGCCGCGCCATCCTCAACCAACGACAGGCCGAACAACTCACCCAGCAGGTTAGCGCCTGCGGACTCGACGCCGGCCGCATACCCGAGCGCTTGCTGACCGAAATTGCCGACGCCCTAGACGCCGCCGAAGCCGTCATCCGGGCAACACCCACTGCCGGTACATCGACGTAAGCGCCACAACCCAACGAGGGAGGCGCATTATGTCGCATGCGCCCTATATTGTCGCGCCGCTCGCGCCGAGGCCCCACCGACCGGAGGTTTGATCATGGCTGATTCCGCGCTCGACACCGTCCCGGAAACCGATAACAGCCCGGAGGAGGCCCGGAACCGGCTGATCGACCGGTTGCTCGCCGACGGCCGGATCACCTCACCTACGGTGGAGGCGGCATTTCGCCGGGTGCCGCGGCACCTGTTCGCCCCCGGCGGGGTCAGCGTCAACGCCGCGTACGCCGACGACGTGGTCATCACGAAACGTGGCCCGGACGGACGCGCGACCAGTTCCATCTCCGCCCCGTGGCTCCAGGCCATGATGCTGGAAGCCGCCCGCCTGCAGCCGGGTGGGCGGGTGTTGGAGATCGGGTCCGGCGGCTACAACGCCGCGCTCATCGCCGAGGTCGTCGGCCCGCACGGCACGGTCACCAGCATCGACATCGACTCCGACATCGTCGCCAACGCCCGGACTGCCCTCGACCTCGCCGGATACCCGAACGTCCACGTGGCGCAGGCCGACGCGGACACCGGCTGGCCGGCAGGGGCGCCGTACGACGCGATCATCGTGACCGTCGAGGCCAGTGACATCCCACCCGCCTGGACCGACCAGCTCGCCCCCGACGGGGTCCTCGTCGTTCCTCTGAGAGGCCGGTTCGTTAGGTTAGGTCCGTTTCGGGGTGAGGGTGAACACTCCGGGTTGGTTCTCGGTCAGGACGTGATGCTTGACCATGCGTTTGAGCTTCGCGCGGGCGCTCTCGACGTGTTTCGGGATGGGGTCGACGCCGAGGGCGAGGCAGATGTCCTTGGCCCGCATGCCGGTGGTCGTGGTGTCGAGGACCGTCAGGATCTGCTGGTAGGGGGCGCTGGCTATCGTCGGGTCATCGGCGGTGAACTCGGCGGCGGTGAGGATGCGCAGCGTGGTGCGGGTGACCTTCAGGTCAGCCAGCTCGCCCTCGATGCGGGCGAGGTCGGCGGTGAGGGC